>OY970120.1:0-2860000 GCA_963705885.1 uncultured Actinomycetota bacterium
ATTCCGCCGCTTCGGACCCGATCCATAATCGGCAGCTGCAAGGTGTCCGGTGGGCTCTAGGGTCGCAGCATGCCTGAGTTCACCTGGCTCCCCGCCAACCAAGCAACGGCCGAGGACGTCGACGCGGTGTTCGCCACGGGGGGCGCCCGCAAGTGCCGTTGCCAGGCTCTGAAGGTGCCGGGCTGGATCTGGCGTGACACCACCCAGGAGCAGAGAGACGCCGCGCTGCTTGAGCAGATCGCCTGCGGCACCACCGGACCGACGTCTGGGCTGATCGGGTACGTCGAAGGCGAGGCGGTCGGCTGGGTGGCGGTCGAGCAGCGGGAGAACTACCCCAGGCTGTGGAGCCGGAAGCAGGCGTGGATGCGGATGGACCCCGAGCTGGAGGGGGTCTGGTCAGTCACCTGCTTCGTCGTGCGCAAGGGCTGGCGGCAGTCGGGACTGACCTACGAGCTCGCTGCTGCCACCGTCGAGTACGGCCAGCAGGTCGGCGCCCGCGTCCTGGAGGGTTACCCAATCGAGCCGCCGCCAGGCAAGTCCGTGATCTGGGACGAAGCCTCGGTCGGGTTGGTGCAGGTCTTCCTCGAGGCCGGCTACGAGGTGGTGGCCTCGCCTACCCTACGGCGGCGCGTGGTGCGGCGAGGACTTGGTGACCCTGTATGACCGCGCCAACCTGGCGCGACGACGTCACACTGGCCAGCGCGGTCGCCACCCATCTGTTCGCGGTAGTGAGCGGACGCGGCGCGGCGCCCCAGGTCCTGCTGCCAAGTACGGCGACTGGCCCGCCAGCATCGGCAGCTCGCGGCAATGGAACGGACTTGTGGGTCCACGACCCTCAAGCGCTATTAGGATCCGCCGGCTCTTGCTGCGGCGAACGCAGCCGCCACGTCTCGCGACGCCACGATCTCACGCCCCAAGGGCATCAACGCGACGGGAACTAGCTTGAAGTTGGCGACACCGAGCGGAATCCCGATGATCGTCATGCAGAGCAGCACACCTGTGATTGCGTGGCCGATAGCGAGCCAGATGCCCGACAAGATGAACCAGAAGAAGTTGCCCACACCACTCCCAACCCCAGCGCCAGGCTTCTTCACCAGCTCACGACCAAACGGCCACAGGGCATACATGCCCACCCGGAAGGACGCGACCCCGAACGGGATGCCCACCACCGTTATGCACCACAGCGCTCCAACCAACAGGTATCCCAGAAACAGCCAGAAGCCGGCGAGCACGAGCCACAAGACGTTCAGCAGAGTCCTCATCCTGGAACTCTCGCAGGTGGTCTCGCGGCTGTACGTCGTACGCACAAGGTGGCTGCTGCGCCTCCGTACGCTTGGAGCGACCGCAGCTGCCAGCGGGCCGGATTCGCAGGCGCGTCATTCCACCGCATCTGGCTCGTGCTCTCCTGGATCGTTGTCAACGGAGGCGGATACGTGGACTCTTTTCGGCATGAGCGGAGCCTTCATCGTCCTTCCAGACCAAGGTCGGCTGTTGGATCTTGGCAACTTTCAGGCTGAGGTCCTCGCTACGGCTGAGCAGACTTCAGAAGAGTTCACCCTGTTGAAGACAAAGGGAGAGCCACCCGGCTTTGGGCCGCCGCTGCACCGACACCGGGACTCGGCCGAGGCGTTCCTTGTCCTCGAGGGCGAGTACCTCATGTACATCGAAGACGAACAGCACAGGTGCCCATCGGGAAGCTTCGTCTACGTCCCGCGGGGAACCGTTCATACGTTTAAGGTCGCTTCCGCCCGACCCGGAAAGAAGCTCAATCTCTTCTCGCCGGCGGCGATGGTCGGCTTCTTCGAGGAACTCGCAGACGCTGAGGCCAACGGCATGGCGACTCCCGAGCTGCTCAGCGAGATAGCAGAGCGGAGTCAGATGGAGATCGTCGGCCCAGTGCCGGACTCCTACCTCTGAGCAACCTGGCGGGGTGTGCGTCCGCAGCGTCACACGCCCGCTGGTCTCCGAGCGTGCCTGATGAAGTGGATCATGTTGCCGAAGACCTCGTAGAGGGGCCGGCCGGCTTCCGGGAGGGTCACTCGCCGGCGTAGGCCTGCGCCGCCTTACCCCAGGCCCTGGTCGCTGAGCAGAGGAGAGGGACTCCGACGATCGGCCGTGGGACCCGGATGCCCTCACGGGGAAGCCGTGCCGGTTCACACTCAACTTCTCTCGTGAGTCGCCGAGGGGCATGAGCAGGGTTGGCGAGGGTGTGCCAGCCGACCGCCTTGACCGCCGGGTGGGTGAGCCGGGCGTTGGCGCCACGTCGATGCCCAGACCGTCCGTCCTGGCGCGCTCGGCCCTGCGGGCGGCTTGTGCGACCCTTGCGCGGGTGAGCGGTGTCCGCGACTACCTGGCCTGGCACGAGCTGTACGACGACCCAGGCTCGAGCTTGCCCCGTCGCCTCGCGCTTGTGCGGGAGGTTCTGCGTGCCGAGCTCGACGCGCGACCCGGACCGGTGCGGATCGTGAGCCTGTGCGCCGGCGATGGACGAGACATCCTCGGCGTCCTCGCGGAGCGGGACGACGCGGCCCGGGTATCGGTCACGCTGGTGGAGGTGCTGCCGGAGCTGGTCGAGCGCGCGAGGAGTGCCGCTGCGGACGTCAGTTCCGAAATCGAAGTGGTGGCCGCCGATGCCGGCTGCTCCGAGACCTATACCGGTCTCGCTACCGTGCCCGCCGATGTCGTGCTCCTCGTGGGCGTGCTCGGCAACGTCAGCGACGTCGATGTCGCTGCCACCGTGGCCGCCATGCCCCGGCTCTGTGCGCCGGGAGCCGCGCTGGTGTGGAGCCGCGGCCGCAGCCTCGAGGGCGCCGACGACTTCGCGACGCCTGTTCGCGAGGCGTTCTCCGCTGCTGGGTTCGCCGAGGTGAGCATCCGTGCGTTCGACGTGGATGACGGACGCACGGCGCTCGGCGTCGTCCGCTACGCCGGGCCACCAGTACCGCTCGGGCCGAGGGAAACGTGGTTCACCTTCGTTGGCTGAGCAGCAGGAGGGTTAACCAGAACCGGACGGGCGCGGCTGAAGTCATTGGCGATGTCGGCAGGCATCAGAGGGGCATCAGCTGAACCGTACGACGATCCCCAATGGGAACGGCCGGCGCCTTTCCGCCAGCGGGCGCTACTTGATGGGTGGGATTCTGGACCTGGTGACGACTTGGCCAGCGCTCGCAATGCAATGGCGCAGGGAGGCGAACCCGCATCACGAACTACGCCCGCATGTACCGCCTCGGCATCACGCCCTGGGAGCGCTACGGGACCGCGGCGGCAGCCAGCATCGCCGCGCTGCTCGATCGTGAGGAGGAAGAGCGCTCCAGCCCACTCGGTCGGGCTCTCGACCTGGGCTGCGGCCGCGGCCAATACACCCCTGAGCTGGCGCGGCGGGGCTGGCAGGCTGTGGGCATCGACTACGTACCGGCCGCGATCGAGACGGCCAAGCGCAGCACAAGTGGCGCCGACTACGTCGTGGGGGATGTGACGAACCTGTTGGCGGCCGATCTGGGCACGTTCGACTTCTTCCTCGACGTTGGCTGCTTCCAGGGTCTCAACGCCGAGCAGCGTGACGCTGAGGGTCACGGTGTCACGACCCTGGCCAACCCTGAATCCACGCTGCTGATGCTCGCCTTCGGACCGACCTGGATGCAGGCCCTCGTAGAAGGGGTGTCCCAGGAGGAAGTCGAGACCGCGCCACGACGGCTCCTGAACACGCGCATGATCGCTGCGTCATAACGCCGCGAGTATTCGGATCTGCACTTCCGGATGGCCGCAGCGAACGCTATCTGCGGCAGATGTCTGTGTGGCAGATCCTCGGACGTCAACTCTTGGGCCGATGTCGGCAAAGGCTACGGGCACGGGCAGGTTCCCGAGCCGATACTGCGCGTATGTCTCGCAACCGGACCCTTGCCTGCGTTTTCGCGCACCCGGACGACGATGCGTACGGAGCGGCCGGCAGCGTCGCTCTGCACGCCGACGAGCCAGACTTCCGCTTCGTCCTGGTGCACGCCACGTTCGGCGAGCACGGGGAGATCCGAGACGGATTCCCGGCCACACGACGGACGCTCGGGTCCATCCGCCGGGCCGAAGATGAAGCCGCGTGGCGAGCAATCGGCCGCGTCCCTGACCGTCACGAGTGGCTAGGTCTACCGGACGGCGGCGTCGCCGACGTTCCGTTCGACGACCTTGTCGCGGCGGTTGCGCGGATCCTCGAGGAGGAGGAACCCGCTGTTGTCGTGACGTTCGGCCCCGACGGGATCTTCGGGCATCCGGATCACATCGCGATCGGTGCAGCCACCGACGAGGCGTTCGCTCGACTGCGCTCGGACGACGGTTCTGGGTTCCTGCGGCTGGCGCACGGCGCGGTCCCGCAGTCGGTGTTCGAACGGTGGAACCGCCAGCGGGCTGAGCTCGGGCTCTACACGTTCGACCCGAGGCGGACGTACCACATGCGCGGCATACCGGACGAGCAGATCCGGATTACCGTCGACTGTCGAGGAGTCACCAGTCGCATCGTCTCCGGCCTTCGCGAGCACAAGAGCCAACTGCACGTCATGTCTGACGACCCGACCAACACCGAGCAGTGGGAGCGGCGCGTCCGGCGGGAGTGGTACGCGATCGCGTGGCCTGAGCACGAGAACGAGCCCGATGCATCGATGCTGACTGATCTCTTCGACGGCCTCGCCTGACTGCCCCTGTCGCCCCGCTCGGTCGCGGCGGGGCGCCCCGCATCAAGTCATCGCGATCCGCGCACCGGGCAGTCATTGGCGTAGGTAGTTGCAAAGAAGGCCGAGAGTGGCCGTTCAAGAACTGAGCTCACTCGCCCGGCGGCACCTGGAAGGCCCGGACCTCGATCCGGCCGCCGAGAGCCTTCGACGCGCGGGCGGCCCAGCCAAGGGCGGCCTCCTCGTCAGCGACGTCGATCACCCAGAAACCTCCGAGGTACTCGGGAGCCTCGACGAATGGGCCGTTGACGGTCGTCAGCGACTCGCCGGTGTTGTCGACGGTGATCGCGCTCGAGGGCGGCATCAGACCGCCCGCGAAGACGAAGGCGCCGGTCGACGTCAGCTCCTCGATGATCGCACCAGTGGCAGCCATGGCCGCCTCGAGCTCGGCCGGGTCCATGGTCTCCATGGTCGGCTCCTCGTTGGAGTCGTGCGGCACGGTCAGTAGGTATTGGCTCATGCCCAGTACGACCGTCGTCGACGCGGGAACTCATCGGCACGACAGCCATTGGAGGATGGATCTCATGGCACACATACAACGTTTCGACCACATCGGCATCACGGTCGCGGACTTGGACTCGGCGACGGCGTTCTTCGTCCGACTGGGTCTCGAGGTCGAGGGCACCGGAACCGTGGAGGGCGAGTTCGTGGAGACCGTCTGCGGCATCCCGGGCGCGCGCTGTGAGATCGCGATGCTGCGGCCGCCGGGCGGAGGGTCCCGGCTGGAGCTCGCGAGCTTCATTACGCCCGACCACGTGCCCGGATCGCCCACAGCGATGGCCAACGAGCTTGGCCTGCGCAACGTGTCCTTCGAGGTCGGCGACCTCGAAGCCGCCGTCGATGCGGTGGCCGCCGACGGGTACGGGCTCGTCGGCGGCATCGGCGAGTACGAGGACAGCGTGCGGATGGCCTACGTGCGTGGGCCCGAAGGGATCATCGTGTCCCTGTTCGAGCAGATCGGCTGACGCGCGGGCGCGTTGCCCACATGTGTTAGATCGCCGCTGATGCGCACTCGAGGCCGTCCGCCTCGCCGGCCCTGTCATCACCTCCTGCGCTGACTCTCTCCTCCCGCTCGATGTCACATCCGCTGTCCGGTCGGTGTCTCCATGGGGTGACGACTTACCAACCGGTCGGCACAGCCACGCGACGCAGGAGATGAGATGGAGCACACGACCCGCATTCAGCCGGCCGAGATCACCGGCCTCAAGGGAGCGCTGATCAAGTGGATGATCGAGAAGAAGCTGGGCAAGGTGCCGACAGGGGTGGGCGTCTACTGGCACAACCCCAAGGTGCTGTTCGCCAGCTTCGGTCTCGGCGGCAAGCTGCAGAAGTGGGACACCTGCGATGAGGGACTGAAGTCGTTCGCCCACATGGCGGTCGCGTCGCTGGTCGGCTGCACGTGGTGCCTGGACTTCAACTACTTCGAGGCCCACAACAAGGGGCTCGACGTGGAGAAGGCGCGCGAGATCCCGCGGTGGCGGGAGTCAGGCGTCTTCACGCCGCTGGAGCGGGACGTGCTGGAGTACGCCGAGGCGACGAGTCAGACGCCGCCGACCGTGACCGACGAGCTGGTGGATCGGCTGAACGCCGAGCTGGGACCTGCTGCCGTGGTCGAGCTCACCTCGGTGATCGCGTTCGCCAACATGACCACGCGTGGCAACGTGGCGCTCGGCATCGAGTCGGACGGCTTCGCCGCCGCGTGCGGCCTGAAGCCGCTGGTCGACCGACCGGCGGTAGCGTCCGCGTCATGAGCGAGGACCCCTTCGTCGCCCACCGCAGCCTGCTGTTCACCGTCGCCTACGAGATGGTCGGTTCGGTCGCCGACGCCGAGGACGTCGTGCAGGAGACCTGGCTGCGGTGGGCAGCGTTGGTCGACGCCGAGCGCCGCGATGTCCGAGACCCTAGGGCGTACCTGGTGCGGATCGTGACCCGGCTGTGCCTCAACCGGCTGCGGACGCTCGCGCGGCAGCGGGAGGAGTACGTGGGCGAGTGGCTGCCCGAGCCCGTACTGACCAGCCCGGACGTCGCCGAGGACGTCGAGCTCGCGGAGAGCGTGTCGATCGCCATGCTGGCGGTACTCGAGACACTGCTACCGACGGAGCGAGCGGTCTTCGTGCTCCACGAGGTCTTCGACGTGCCGTACAACGAGATCGCCGAGGCGCTGGACAAGTCGCCCGCGGCGGTGCGCCAGATCGCGACGCGGGCCCGCAAGCACGTGGCGGCGCGCCGGCCGCGGATGTCGGTGAGCCGCACGGAGCAGGAGCAGGTGGTCGAGCGGTTCCTCGCCGCACTTACCACCGGCGACGTGCCCGCGCTGCTTGAGGTGCTGGCTCCCGACGTGCTCGTCGTGGGCGACGGCGGCGGACTGGCCCCGACGATTCCGAAGCCGGTCCGCGGGGCGGCGAAGCTCGCGCCGGTGATGGCCCGCTTCGCCGAGGTCGCGCCCGGCGCCAGGGCTTTCATCATCGACCTCAATGGGGCCATCGCGGCGCGCATCGACCCCGGCGGCGAGAACGACACGGCCGTGTCGTTCGTCTTCGAGGCCGGCCGGATCACGCAGATCTACGCGATCCGCAACCCGCACAAGCTCAAGCGGCTGGGCGAGGTGGCCGAGCTTCGGCGGTGAGTGTCGCGCCGTGCCTGTGCTTGCGCTGACGGGCCTCGACCCTCGACCCACACGTCTCGCCAAGTCCGATGATTTCAAGGAGCTGCGCCGGTCATCACGTGCGCGGGGCCAACGAACCCGTAGGCGCCGCTGAACGGGACGGACTGCCGGCGTCGCCGGCGAGCGGAGAAGTGCGATGGAACGGGACCCACGAGAATGAAGAGGAGACGGCGCCATGGGTGAGCTGCACGTCAACATGAACATCACGCTCGACGGTGTGATCCAGGCCAACGGCGGCCCCACCGAGCAGGACGCCGGCTTCGAGTACGCCGGCTGGGAGCGCCCGTTCTGGGATGCCGAGTCCGGCGAACAGATCAATGCGGACGTGCAGGCATCCGACGCCCTGCTGCTGGGTCGCACGACGTACGACATCTTCCGCGCCTACTGGCCGGGCAAGACCGACGAGATCGGACGGGCCTTCGACCGGGTCCCCAAGTACGTCGCGTCCCGCGGCACGCCGGAGCTGTCATGGGACACCAGCATCCGGATAACCGACGTGGGCGCCGAGGTTCGTGATCTGCGTGAGCGTCATGAGCAGATCCACACGTGGGGCAGCGCGAACCTGTTGCAGACCCTGTTCCGCGAAGCCCTGGTCGACCAGGTGAACTTGTGGGTGTGTCCGGTCGTGATCGGGACGGGCAAGAGGCTCTTTCCCGAAGGCACAGCCGCCACCCGGTTCGAGCAGGTCGAGCCGCCGAAGTCGTATCCCGGCGGGACGCTGCTGCTGCGCTACCGGCGCCTCGAGGGCCGCCCCGAGACCGTGACCGAGACCGAGACCGCTGAGGGCTGACTGGTCTGAGACGCACCTAGGCAAGCCGGGCGCCGAACCATGTGGTGAGTGCTTCCTGCAATGCGGGCAACGCGGTCTCGCCCGGCTCGTCGCCGGTGGCCGCCCAGGCGATGAGGGCGTCCGGCCGGATCAGGAGTGCGTCGGCGGGCCGCTCGTCGATCGAAACCCTGACAACATCGACGCGGCCACCCCATCCACCGGCAACCTCCCGCAGGTCCTTGCGGTCAGCGAGGTCGACGAGCACCGGGCGGCCCGTGCGCAGCACCCCGGCGAAGCTGGGGTCCTCGTGGTCGACGTGCAGGGCTCGGTCGGTCGCGAAGGCGCCGAGGAGGGGGTGCGCTGGGGACATCACAGACCCCACATCGGTGCCGGCCATGAGCGAGCCAAGGCGGCGCAGCGGCTGCTCGTCCACGGTCAGCTCGAGGAAGAGCGCCCGCAGGGCGTCGCCCCCTGCTCCGTAGCCGCGGCGCAGCGCGACCTGGGCACGCGTATGGAGCAGAGTGCGCTCGGCGGCGGTCCGGCGTTCATCGGAGTACGTGTCGAGCAGGGCAGGCGGCGCCCAGCCCTGGATGCTGCCGGCGAGCTTCCACGCGAGGTTGGCTGCGTCGAGCATGCCCGCGTTGACCGCGACTCCGCCCGCGGGGAACAGGTGCGCTGCGTCGCCGGCCAGGAAGACTCGGCCGTCGCGGTACACGTCCGCCTGCTTCGCCGAGTAGCCGAACCGCGTCATCCGCAGAGGCTCTCCCAGGGGTAGGTCGATGCCGAGCACCCGGCGCACACTCGCGCTCAGCTCCGCGACGGTCATGGGCACGTCGTCGTCGTACTGGGTGGTCTCCACCTCGGCGGTGTAGACGCCCATGGTTCCGCCCATGCCCGAGCACGCGAACACGCCACGTTCGTTCGCGGTGTAGCCGAACGGGACCTTGCCGACTCCGGTGACGTCGAGACCCCCGTCGTCGAGCACGGTCACCAGGTCAGACACGGTGACCGAGGCCAGGCGCTCGATCTCAGGCAAGGAAGTGCCCGAGAACGGGATACGGGCCAGTTCGCGGATCCGGCTGCGGCCGCCGTCGCAGCCCACCAGGAAGTGCGCAGCGACCTCGTACGGTCCCTCCGGGCCACGCACCTGGACGGTCACCGCGTCGTCGTCCTGGTGCAGGCCGACCACCTCGTGTCCACGGCGTATTTCGCCACCACGCTCGATCGCGCGCTCTGCGAGGACGGCTTCGAGCCGTGGCTGCGGGAGCAGCATCGCGCGCATCGGAGAATGGTCGAGCCTGGTGAAGTCCAGATGCAGCCCACCGAACGGGAACCGCGGAGCCGGCTCGGGTCCGATGCTCGCCTCGCGGAATCGGTCCAGCTCGCCCCTGTAGTGCAGCAGCTGCAGGATCTGTCCCGCGAGGCCGCCTGCCTTCGCCAGCTCCGACGGCTCCGGCCGCCGTTCCAGCAGCAGCGTGCGCATCCCCGCCTGGCCGAGCTCACCAGCCAGCATGAGACCAGTCGGCCCGGCACCCACGACGACTACGTCCACGTTCATCAGCTGCCACGTCCCCCGAAAGTTGCTCGACTGGATCCACGTTCGGCCGTCGATTGTGCGGAAGGACAGGGGTCTTGCCGCAAGCCCCCAACTGCCGTATACGTTGGAACTGGAAGGGCATTCGTGCCCTTCCTTTTGCGTCCCGCCGGCGCGGGTTGGGCCGACAAGGCAAACCGATGGCAAAGCCGTGAGGTGACGGCTTGTCACGCCTGGTGATCGAGAGCACTGTGAGTTCAAGCCAGGCAACCGGCTGTGGCGGTCGAGGTCGCCCCAATACGCCTCGAAACCGCCCGTGCCGGGCGCCGGGCGACGTGAACCACCAGGCGGTGCGGGGACACGGAGGCACCGCCGGGCGGCATGCACCGGTGACGCGGCCAGGGGAGGCAGCGTGGCAGGACGACGCGGCCCGGGGGGGCAGCGCAGCAGCGGCGCGCCAGGCGTCGAGCACGTCGACGCCGTGGTGGTGGGGTCGGGGTTCGGCGGCTCGGTCGCCGCCTTCCGGCTGGCAGAGGCGGGCCGGTCGGTGGTCGTGCTCGAGCGCGGGAAGCCCTACCCGCCGGGAAGCTTCGCGCGCACGCCAGCCGCGATGGGCCGCAACTTCTGGGACCCCAGCGAGGGCCTGCACGGCCTGTTCGACGTGTGGACCTTCCGCGGCCTCGAGGGGGTCGTGTCCAGCGGCCTCGGAGGCGGGTCGCTGATCTACGCCAACGTGCTCCTCCGCAAGGACGAGAACTGGTTCGTCCACGAGTCGCCCGTGCCCGGCGGCGGCTACGAGACCTGGCCGGTCTCGCGGCAGGACCTCGACCCGCACTACGACCGCGTCGAGGCGATGCTCGGCGCCACGCCCTACCCCTACCCCGGCACCTCCAAGACCGCGGCGATGCGCGACAGCGCGGCCCGGCTCGGGCTCGACTGGCAGCTGCCGCCGCTGGCCGTCACGTTCGCGGAGCAGCCCGGCGGGACGCCGGTCACCAGCGCGCCCATCCCTCTCCCGGCCTACGGGAACCTGCACGGGCGGCCCCGGTCGACCTGCCGGCTCTGCGGCGAGTGCGACATCGGGTGCAACGACGGCGCGAAGAACACCCTCGACCACACCTACCTCTCGGCGGCCGCCCACCACGGCGCCGACCTGCGCACCCGGTGCGAGGTCCGGGGCATCGCCCCGCTGCCCGGGGGTGGCTACGAGGTCCGCTACGTCGTCCACGACCCGGCGGACGAGGGCGTCCGCACGCGCACGAGCAGCAAACCGGTCACCACCCTGACGTGCGACCGGCTCGTCCTCGCCGCGGGCACCTTCGGCAGCACCTACCTCCTGCTGCGCAACCGCTCGGCCTTCCCCGGCCTCAGCCGCGCCCTCGGCACGCGGTTCAGCGGCAACGGCGACCTGCTGTCCTTCCTGCTCGACGCGGCCGACGCCACGACCCCGAGCGGTCGCCGCCGCATCGAGGCCAGCCGCGGTCCCGTCATCACCAGCGCTGTCCGGGTGAGCGACGCGATGGACGGCGAGGGCGCGACCGGGCGCGGCTTCTACGTCGAGGACGCCGGCTACCCGGTCTTCACCGACTGGCTGATCGAGACCACCCAGCTGCCGGGCACCGTGCGCCGCCTCGCCCGCTTCGCCCGCAGCCGGCTGCGCCGTCGGCTGGGCGGCTCTCCGAAGACGGGCATCTCCGCCGACATCAGCGCCCTCATCGGCCCGTGCAACCTGTCCGACGGGTCGCTGCCGCTGCTCGGCATGGGCCGCGACGTCCCCGACGGGGTGATGCACCTGCGCCGCGGGCGCCTGGAGGTGGACTGGACGACGACGACCTCGGAGCAGTACTTCGAGCGCGTCCGCGCCACGATGCGCGCGATCGGGGAGGATCTCGGCGCGCGGTTCGAGGACAACCCGCTGTGGTGGACGAAGCGGGTCGTCACCGTGCACCCGCTCGGTGGGTCACCGATGGGCCGTCACGTCGCCGAGGGCGTCTGCGACGATCACGGCGAGGTCTTCGGCTTCCCCGGCCTGCACGTCCTCGACGGGTCGACCATGCCGGGCCCCGTCGGCGCGAACCCGTCGCTGACGATCGCCGCCGTGGCCGACCGGGCGTGCGACCACATCGCGTCGGAACCGTCGGTCACGCGCCGGGCCGCGCCGCGGACCGTCGTCACGCTGCCCGACCGGTCCGACGTCCCCTCGCCGCGGGTCGGCAACGGCGCCCCGGCGAGCACCGTCTCGTTCACCGAGGACATGAAGGGCTTCATGGCCCTCGACGTCGACGACCCCGAGCAGGGTGCGGCCCTCGGCCGGCAGCTCGGGCACCACCTGATGTTCCACCTCACGATCACCACCGACGACGTCGACCGGTTCGTCAGCGACCCCGCCCACGAGGGCACCGCCACCGGCTACGTCGAGTCCGACCTGCTCGGCGGCCGGCGCCCCGTCGAGCGGGGATGGTTCAACCTGTTCACCCGCGACGAGGACCCGGCGCGCCGGCGCATGCTCTATCGGCTGCACTTCTCGGACGGCGGCGGCAACGAGCTGACCCTGCTCGGGCACAAGGACGTGCACGACGACCCGGGCGTCGACGTGTGGCGCGACACCTCCACGCTGTTCGTCCGGGTGCTCGCCGGGCACGTCCCGCCCGGCGGCGCCGAGGGACGCGTGGTGGGCGCGGGCGTCATCACGATCCACGTCCCCGACTTCCTGCGGCAGCTCACGACCTTCCGGACCAGCGGCCCCCGCCCGGCGCACTCCCTGGAGTCGTTCAGCCGGCTCTTCCTGGGCCAGCTGTGGGAGGTCTACGGCTCGCGGCTGACCAGGGGGTCCGCGACGACCGAGCCGCGGCCGTGAGCCGGCCCCGGCGACGGCCGCGCAACCTGGCCGAGCTGCCGTTCCCCCGGCACCGCGCGGTGCGCTGGTTCAGCCCCCGCCAGCTGGTCGAGACGTCCAAGTTCGTCGCGTTGTCGGCGATCTTCGGCGAGTACGCCGACAAGCGCGAGGTGCAGGCGACCGCCGCGGTGCCGCCGTACCACGACCACTCCGGCCGCGACGAGCTCTGGCTGGACTACGTCAGCGACCTCGGCGACGGATTCGACGCGACGTACTCCGTGGCCTACCTGCTGGCACAGCCGAGCCTCGACGTGCGTGCGCCCACGGGGAGCGACACCGTGAGCACGCCGCGCGGGTCGCTGCTGGTCATGGGCGGGGACCAGGTCTACCCGTCGGCCTCGGCGAAGGCCTACGAGGAGCGGACCAAGGGCCCCTACAACGCGGCGCTCCCCCACGCCGACGAGCCGCCGTCACTGTTCGCCATCCCCGGCAACCACGACTGGTACGACGGGCTGACGGCGTTCCTGCGGTTCTTCTGCCAGGGCCAGTGGGTGGGCGGCTGGAAGACCGAGCAGCGGCGCAGCTACTTCGCGGTCAAGCTGCCGCAGCGGTGGTGGCTGATCGGCATCGACATCCAGTTCGACACCTACATCGACGCACCGCAGATCGCCTACTTCCGTCGTGTCGCCGAGGACATCCGCGACGGCGACGGCGTCATCCTGTGCACGGCCAAGCCCAGCTGGGTCGAGGCCGGCGGCTCCCAGCGGGGGACGCACCCCGAGGCCTACGCGACGCTCGACTACTTCATCGCCGTCGTGCTCGGCAAGGCGCCGGAGCAGGTGCGGCTGATGCTCGCCGGCGACAAGCACCACTACGCCCGCTACGCGGAGATCGGTGGGGACCGCAGCCTGATCACCTGCGGCGGGGGCGGGGCGTACCTCAGCGCGACGCACGGTGCACCCGACCCGCTGGTGCTGCCACCCGCCGCCCTGCACGCCGACAAGGTGGACCCGCCCCCGGGCGCCCGGTTCGACCTGCGCGCCACCTACCCGCCGGTGGAGGAGTCGCGGCGGCTGGCCGTGCGGGTGGTCGACCGGCTGCCGGTGCGAAACCCCGGCTTCGTGGGCCTGATGGCCCTCGGCCAGGCCCTTCTCGCCTACGCCTTCGTGTCGGGCATGCGGCGCGCCGGCCAGGGCGCGTCGCTGGCGGACACCTGGCGCGGCCTGGACCCGGGCTGGTCGGCGCTCGCGGCCTTCCGCCAGCCCCTGCTGCTCATCGCCACGGCCGTCGTCGTCTGGGGGGCGACGTTGTTCTACCGGCGCGGAAAGGCCGGCGGGAAGCTCGGTGGTCCGCTGCACGGGCTCGCGCACGTGCTGGTGGCGGTCGGCACGGTCTGGCTCGTGGCCGGGCTGCCCATCGGCGGGTCCGCACCGGACTGGGTCGCCTTCTGGGGGCGCCTGGTGGCCGCGGCTGCCGTCGGATCCGTGCTCGCGACCCTCCTGGTGGCCTCGTACCTGTATCTGGCGGGCCGTTTCGGCGTCCATCTCAACGAGGTGTTCAGTGCACAGTCGATCGAGGACCACAAGGGCTTCCTGCGGATGCACGTGCGGGCGGACGGCACCGTGACGGTGCACCCGGTCGTCGTCCCCGAGGTCTGCCACGAGTGGCGGGTGCCGCCCGACGGGGGCGAGGGCGCTCCCTGGGTCGAGCCTGCGCAGCCACTGGTGACCCGCCTGGCGGAGCCACCGGTGACGATCCGGCGGGAGGTCATGCTGTGAGCGCGACGCCGACCGCCACGCGCCCGACAACGCGCAGCGACCACCGGACCGAGGTCGTGCCCCTGACGGCCCTCGACGGCCGCCCGCTCACCCTGGTCCACGTCCAGGGCCGCAGCGCCCCCACCCGCGGGCCGGTCCTCGTCGTGCACGGCGCGGGTGTGCGTGCCGAGCTGTTCCGCCCTCCCCTGCCGCGCACGTTCGTCGACGCCCTGCTCGACGAGGGGTGGGACGTGTGGCTGCTCAACTGGCGCGCGTCGATCGACCTCGACCCGGTGCCCTGGACGCTGGACGAGGCGGCGGCCTTCGACCACCCCGCCGCGGTCCGTCACGTGCTCGCCGCCACCGGCGCACAGTCGCTCAAGGCGGTCGTGCACTGCCAGGGCTCGACGTCCTTCACCATGGCGGCGGTCGCCGGGCTGCTGCCGGAGGTCGACACCGTGGTGACGAACGCGGTCTCCCTGCACCCGGTCGTCCCGCGGTTCTCGACGTTCAAGATCGGGCGGATCTCGCCTCTCGTCGGCAGGTTCCTCCCCCACGTGTCCCCGGCGTGGGGCGACAAGCCGGCCGGCGCGCTCTCGCGCGCCCTGGTGCTGTTCGTCCGGGCGACCCACCACGAGTGCCGCAACACGGTCTGCCGCATGGTGAGCTTCACCTACGGCACCGGCTGGCCCGCCCTGTGGTCGCACGCGAACCTCGACGAGGCGACGCACGACTGGATCCGCGGCGAGTTCGCCGAGGTGCCCTTCACCTTCTTCCACCAGATGGACCGCAGTATCCGGGCCGGGCACCTCGTGCCCGTCAGCGACCCGCCGGGGCTTCCCTCGTCCTACGTCGACGGCCCTCCGCGCACGGACGCGCGGTTCGTGTTCCTGGCCGGCGAGGACAACCGGTGCTTCCTGGCGGAGAGCCAGCAACGGTCCTACGACTTCTTCGCCCGCCACCGGCCCGGCAAGGACGCGCTGCACCGCATCCGTGGCTACGGGCACCTCGATGTCTTCCTCGGCCGTCGAGCCGCCGAGGACACCTTCCCGCTGATCCTCGAGGAGCTGTCCCGATGAGCCTGCTGCTGCCGCTGGCCCGCAAGGCGCTCTCCTTCGCCCCGTCCGCGGTCCCGCGCCGGCAGCGGCGCCTGGCCGGACGGCACGCCCTGGTCGACGGGATCCCGTTCGTGCTGCCCGTCAACTCCGAGCAGACGCCGGCCCTGATGGCCGCGTTCCCCGCGGACGGCGACGCCGTCGCCGACCTCCTGCCGGGAGGGGAGCTCCACCCGGTGCGCCTGCCCGGCGGACGGGGCCTGCTGGTCGTCACCGTCGTGAACTACGAGGTGACCGACATCGGGAGGTACGTGGAGTACTCGCTGGCCGTGGCCTGCACGTTCGGGGCGCGGCCGGCACCGCCGCTGCTGCCCGGCCTGCTGCGCGGGCACTACGGCACGGGGCAGTTCGTGGTGGACCTCCCGGTCAGCAGCGAGGTCTCGGTGAAGGGCGGGAAGGGCATCTGGGGGATGCCGAAGCACCAGGCGAACCTCGACTTCACCGTCACGGACAGAAGCGTCTCCAGCCAGTACGACGTCGACGGCATGCTCGGTGCCCGCATCGAGATCGAGCGACCGCCGGCGACGGCGCTGCCCCTGGACGTCGGCGCGGTCAACTACTGCATCTTCCGCGGGATGGTCATGCGGTCGGCGATCTACTTCCGCGGCGCCGCCGACGTCGCCGTCGGCCGCAGGGCGCGGGCGACCCTGGACCTGGGCGACTCGCCGCACGTCGCGCCCCTGCACCGCCTCGGCATCGAGCCTGACCCCGTCTTCACCGCCTACCTGCCCTCGACGCAGGGCGTGCTCGACGACCACTTCGAGTGCTGGTTCCTCACCGGGGACCGGCCGGTCGACGAGCCGACCGAGGGCCTCGAGTCGGTCGTCGGGCTGGGGCGGTCCGAGGAGTGGCTGGACCCGCCGAAGGTGCGCGTGGGGAGCCGGCGATGAAGGGGACCCTGCTGCTCGTCAACGCCGTCTACTTCCTCTTCGGCGCGACGATGTACATGGGCACGATGTGGGTGCTGCGGTTCTTCCTCTATCCCACCTGGCGTGTCCTCACACCGGACAACGTCGCCCAGCACTTCGGGGTCCCGACGATCATCGCCACGAAGTTCTTCACGGTCGTCGTCCCGCCGATGTTCCTCTCGGGCATCGTGCTGGTGGTCTCCGAGTGGGGCGACCCCCTCGTGTGGGTGTCGGCGATCTGCCTTATCGGCATCGTCGTGCTCACCTACGTCGGCCAGCAGCTGATCATCCCGGTCAACAAGAAGATCCGCGGCGGCGAGTTCGACGGACCGGCGGGGCTCACGCCGCTGCTCATGCGGTGGATGCAGCTCAACAACATCCGATTCGTCGTCTCCACGATCACCTGGGCCGCCATCGTCTGGTACGTGGTGGCCAAGCCCGACCTCCACGAGGCCCTGTCGTGAACGCCGTCGTGGAGCGTCTGAGAGCGGACCCGCTGCGCGGAGTCGTCGCCGCCATCAGCGCGGTGACCGTGCTGTCGGGCGTGTTCCAGCTCGCGCTGCCCGGCGTCGTCCTGGACCTGCTCTCCGCCGACTCGACCCCGACGACCCGGCACCTCTTCGCGATCGTCGGGATGTTCATGGCGGTCGTGGGCGCCGTGACGCTGCAGGCCCTGCTGACCGAGCCCACCCCGGCCTACGTGCTGCTCTGGGCCGCGGCGCAGAAGGCCGGTGCCTTCGCCGCCGTGAGCGTGGGCGTGGCCCGCGACCTCTTCTCGTCGTACGCCCTCGCCGTGGCCGTCTTCGACCTAGCCACCGCGGTGCTGGCCGCCATGCTGTGGCACCGGCTGCGCCGGTCCGCCGTGCACCGGCGGGAGGCGGTGCACTCGTGAGGCGCTCCCTGGTCCTGGCCGGCGGCGGCATGCGGGTCGCGTGGCAGACCGGCGTTGTCGCCGCCCTCACCGAGCACGGGCTGGGGTTCGACCACGTCGACGGGACCTCCGGCGGCATCATGACGGCCGGCATGCTGCTCTCCGGGCAGCGCCCCGAGGAGATGGCCCGGCGCTGGTCCGACCTCGACGTGCAGGCCTTCAGCTCGCTGCTCCCGGTGCGCGACTACCTCAAGGGGCCGTGGTCGCTGCCCGCGCTGGGCGACGCCGACGGCATCCGCGAGACCGTCTTCCCCCACCTCGGCATCGACGTCGACGCGATCAAGGCGTCGTCGGTCGAGGGCACGTTCAACCTCGTCGACTTCGTCACGAAGACCTGCGTCGCGCTGCCGCACACCGAGGTCGACGCCGAGCTGCTCGCCGCGGGCATGTCGCTGCCGATCGCGATGCCGCCCGTGCGGCGCGGCGACCGGATCTGGACCGACGCCGTGTGGGTCAAGGACGCCAACGTCACCGAGGCGCTGCGGCGCGGCGCCGACGAGGTGTGGCTGGTCTGGTGCATCGGCAACTCCGACCGCTGGGGCGACGGCCCGCTGGAGCAGTACGTCCACATGATCGAGATGAGCGCTAACGGCGCGCTGTTCGCCGAGCTCGACGCGGCACGCGCGGCAGGGCGGCGGTTCCGGCTGCACGTCGTGCGCCCCGTCCACCCGCTGCCGCTGGACCCCGAGCTCTTCGCCGGCCGGGTCAGCACCGACTCGCTGATGGACATGGGCTACCGCGACGCGACCGCCTACCTCGAGACGATGGCGCCGGACGGCGTCGCGGCCGACCGGACGTGCACGGCGATGACCGAGCCGGGGCGGGGAGTCCGGCTGCACGAGACCCTGCGTGGCGACGTCGCCGGACACGAGATGACCCTCGACGTCACCGTCGAGCTCCCCCTGCCGCACCAGGGCCGGGCGGCACCGGCCCGGCTGGCCGGCCACGTCACCTACGCCCCCTGGGGCGGGCGGCGCTCCCTGGCCGGCGGACGGGTGGAGCGCTCCGGCCCGCACCTGGCCTACCGGGCACGGGTCCGGCTCGACGGGCGATGGGTCGACCTCGAGGCTCGCCGCGACCTCACGGACGACCCCGGCCCGGACGCCTGGTCGGACATGACGACCGTCCACGTCGCGGCGGGCACCGGGGAGTCGGGCCGGCTGAGACTGCGACCGGCCGACGCGGCGCGCCTGGTCGCGTCGGCACAACCGGTGGGAACCCACGGCGTCGCGGACGCCGCCGCGGTGCTCGCCGACCTGGGCAGGTCCGGCCTGCGCCGGGTGCTCGCGACGTACGGCTCGTAGAGAGGGGGACGCGATGTCCGAGAAGAGGATGAAGCGGGTCTGGGTGCAGAACGTCGCTGTGGGGGTGCAGGTCCTGGAGACCCGCCTCGACGTGGCCGAGGCCCAGGGCCTCGGGCCGGACCAGAAGGCGGCTGCCGCCGGCGTGCGCGAGCTGCTCCGCGGTGCACGCGACGCGGCCTACGGCGTCCGGCCCCGCCCGACCAGGCTGTCGAACTGGTGGCGCGGCACGCTGGTCGACGCGGCGTACCAGCACCTGCACGCGGCGCGGGCACTCATGGTCGACGTCTACGACGACGCCGAGGTCGCCGCCGAGATCCCGGTGGCCGTCGCCCGCTCGCAGCGGACGCTGCACCGCGACGACCCGCGACGGCTCGGTCCCGAGGCGTTCGACAACCGCTCCGACGTGCAGCGGCGCGCGTTCCTGCGCCGAGTCATCAAGGACGGCTACGACGCGCTGGACCGCCAGCACGAGCGGCTGCGCAGCTTCCGCAACATCAACCTGACCCTCGCCGTCTTCATCGGCGTGCTCGTGGGGGCGACCGTCGTCTTCGTGTCGGCCAGCCCGCAGCTCATCCCGCTCTGCTTCCCGGCGAGCGGTCAGGCCAACGGCGGCGTCCCGCAGAACTGCCCGACCGGTTCCGGTGTCACCGGCCCGAGCGGCGACGACATCCTCGTCGTGTCGCTGCTCGGCCTCCTCGGCGGCGCGCTGGCCGCGGCCACGTCGATCAGGAACCTGCGCGGCACCTCCACGCCGTACGACGTGCCGGTCGCCCTCGCCTTGCTCAAGGTGCCGCTCGGCGCGTTCACGGCCATCCTCGGCCTCGTCGCGATCCGCGGGGACTTCGTCCCGGGACTGTCGGCCCTGGACTCCCAGCAGCAGATCCTGGCCTACGCACTCGTGCTCGGGTTCGGACAGCAGGTGTTCACCCGGTCGCTGGACCGCAAGGCCCAGACGCTGCTCAACGCGATCCCCAGCAAGGAGGCGACGGTGGCGCCCCCACCCGGAGCGGCTCCGCCGGCCGTCGCGCCGAACGGCGTCGCCGCGATCCCCGCGCAGCCGTCGCCGGGACAGCCCGGACCGAGACCGGCCTGGCCGGAGGCGCCACCGCCGCCTCCTCCGACCGACTCGATCGCGCTCCCGGGCGGGGGGCCGGACTTCCAGCCCCCGCCGGCCGAGGACGACGAGGCTCCCCAGGACGACGGCAGCGTGACGCTGCCGAACGTGCAGCCCGCGGACCATCGCTGATGCGCACCTTCGAGCAGGCGCGGGACTTCGCGCAGCGCCAGGGTCGCGACGACGACTCCCCGCGCTGGTACAACCTGTGCCAGATGTTCTCCCGGCAGTGCGTCGGCGCCGCGCCGTTCGGGTCGTCGGCGCGCGAGGCGTTCAACAACGTCCCGCCCGAGAACCGGCACCGGTCCTCGCCGCCTCCGGCCGGGTCAATCGCCTACTACGGCGACGCGCGGCAGGGCTTCGGGCACGCGGTCTTCGCGGTCCACGGAGGGTTCGTCTGGTCCAACGACATCCTGCGCAAGGGACTCATCGACCGGGTGCGCTGGGACGTCTTCCTGACCAGGTGGCGGCTGCCGTACCGCGGATGGATCGACGCCTGCCCCGACGGCCGGTTGCCCGTGCAGGCGGGCGAGCCGGCGTCGAGCTACCGGCGCGGGAAGCGGGTCTACGCCAGCCGGATGCGGCTCGGGCAGGACGACTCCGACAGCGTCTGGAACCTGCAGGTGGCGCTGGTCAGCCGGGGCTTCGAGTTCGCGAACGGCCCGACCGGCTACTACGGCAACCACACGAAGGCGTGCTGCCGGACCTTCCAGCAGCGCCAGGGCTGGACGGGGCGGGACGCCGACGGCGTCGCGGGGCCGGGCACCGTCGACCGGCTCGGCCTCATCTGGGTGCCCGAGTAGCGGTCAGCGCAGGACCGGGCGCCCGCTCAGCACCCGGGTGAGTGCGTCGACGGCCCGCTGCACGTCGTCCACGGTGTTGTAGAGCGCGAAGCTGAGACGGCAGGACGCCGGGGGGTCCAGTCCGAGGTCGCGGTGCGCCAGCGTCGCGCAGTGACAGCCGGCTCGCGCCTCGACACCCTCGACGTCGAGCCCCTCCGCGATCTCGACCGGGTGCCGGCCGGCGACGTTGAAGGCCACGAGCGGTGACCGCTCGTCCGCCGTCGTCGGGCCGTAGAGGCTGAGCCCGTCGATGCGGCGCAGCGCCTCGATCGCGTGCCCGGTCAGCATCCGGGTGTGCTCGCCGACCAGGCGCATCGTGCTCGCGACCACAGGTGCCGGCAGCGCCGAGGCCGTCCTGAAGTACCGAGTGCCCCCGGGTGGCCCCACCAGGTCGACGAGCAGCCGCAGCGCCTGCGCCGAGACGATCACGCCGAGGATGTTCGGCGTGCCCGCGGCGTACTTCCACGGCAGGTCGTTGTACTCGACCCGCTCCGGCGTCACCTGACCCTCGGCGATCATGTCCCCGCCGTAGAGGAACGGCGCCGATCGCTCGAGCAGGTGCTCCCGGGCGTAGAGCACGCCGACCCCGAACGGGGCCAGCAGCTTGTGGAAGGAGAACGCGAGGTAGTCGACGTCCAGGTCGGCGACGTCGACGTACGTGCTGGGCACCATCTGCGCACCGTCGACCAGCAGCAGCGACCGGCGCTCGCCGCCGGGCTGCGCGTAGCCGCTGCCCGCGGCGATCTCGGCGACCAGCCGCAGCGACGGCTTTGTCCCGAGGAAGTTCGACGCCCCCGTGCATGCCACGAGCTTGGTGCGGGAGTCGACGAGCGAGGCCAGGTGGTCGGTGTCGAGCTCACCGGTGACCCGGTCGAAGCGCGCCACGCGGCACTCGACGCGCCGGCCGAACCGGGGAAGGATCGTGTTGCACAGCGCGAACCACGGCACGAAGTTCGAGTTGTGCTCCATCATCGTCGTGACGACGTTGTCGCCGTCGCGGAACTCGGTCAGCAGCGAGTACATCACCGCGTTGATCGCCTCGGTGGTGTTCCGGTATGTCGCGATGTTCCGGCGGCTCGGTGCGTTCAACCAGGCGGCGATGGTGTCGTAGGACTCCTCGAACAGCTCGGTCGTGCGCTGCGACGCGCTCGACTGCCCACGGTGGACGTTCTCGTAGCCCGGCACGAGGCTCCGGTAGAGCTCGATCAGGTCACGCGGGGGCTGCGTGCTGGCCGCGTTGTTCGTCACGACCCGTCCTGCGCCCGGGAAGTCGAAGTGCTCCCGGACGCGGTGGACGTCCAGCGGGGCCTCGAGGTCCAGCATCGTGCCTCCCGGGTCTCGTCGTGCCAGGTCGGCAGGTGCGGGTCGCTCCTGCGCTCCCTCACCTGAGGGGCGCGCGGGCTCCCAGATACGACGAGACGCCGACGAGACGCCGGCTGGGCGGGTCAGCCGGTCAGGAGGTGAGGTCGGCGAAGGCCCGCCCGGCGAAGTCCTCGAGCTGGCGCGGCGGGGCCGCGGCGAGCCGGAGCGCGGCAGCCGCGACCTGCAGCGGGTGGAACGGCGGCCGGACCAGCAGGTCGCGCCCGGGGCGCAGGCCGCCGCTCTCGCCGTCGTCGAGGCGCGGCCCGACCAGGATGCGGCACGGCCCGTGCGCGCCGGCGTCGAGGAGGCGGCGGCGGGCCGACTCCTCCGGCGGCAGCTCGAGCACGAGAACGGCCGGCGCGGGGCCGAGGTGGTGCGCCCGGATGTCGAGCACGTCGAACCCCGCGTCGCGCAGCCCGTCGGCGATCGCGTGCAGGTCGCCCCCGGAGAGGCGCAGCGCTGCCAGCGGACGGTGCTCGGCGGCCGCCGACCCGGCCGGCTGAGCCCGCAGGCGGTCGGCGGCGCTCGGCCGCCGGGGGGCGGGGACGTGGTCGGGCACGGCGGCGACGAGTCCGGCGGTCATCGAGGCTCCTCGGGTCCGGGACCCGATGTGCCGAGTCCGCGCTTGCCGCACGCACCTCGCGCGCGACCAGGTCCTCACCCGGAGCACCCCACCGCGGTGGAGGGTTGCCGTCCAGCAAGCCGGGGCTGTGCGCTGGAGCTCATGACCTGCGAGGAGGATAGCGCGTGCCCCCGGGTCCGCGCAGCGTCCGGCGCGGCTACTGACCGGTATCAGAGACGGCCGCCGGTCGCGGTGTCCGACGAGAGCCGGTTCGCGAGGTAGACGGGCAGGACGGACGCCAGCACGAGGAAGGCCGCGACGGCGTTGACGACGGGCGCCTGCTGCGGGCGGAACAGGTTCTGGAAGATCCACAGCGGCAGGGTCTGGGTGCCGGGGCCGGCGGTGAAGGTCGTGACGATGATCTCGTCGAACGAGAGCCCGAACGCCAGCAGGCCGCCCGCTGCCAGAGCGCTGCGCAGCGCGGGGAACGTGACCAGGCGGAAGGTCTGGCTGCGGCTCGCCCCCAGGTCCATGGAGGCCTCCTCGACGTTGCCGCCGATCCGGCGCAGCCGGGCAGCCGCGTTGTTGAACACCACCACGATGCAGAACGTGGCGTGGCCGGCGACCAGGGTGAGGAAGGTCAGGCCACCGAGGAACGAGGTGAACAGGCTGTTGAGCGCGATGCCCGTCACGATGCCCGGCAGCGCGATCGGCAGCACCAGCAGCAGCGAGACGACGTTGCGGCCGAAGAACTCGTAGCGCGACACGGCCATCGCCGCCAGCGTCCCGAGCGTGAGCGCCACCAGGGTCGCGAAGGAGGCCAGCACCAGCGACGTCACCAGGGCGTCCCGGACGCCGTCGTTGCGCGCCGCGCGGCTCCACCAGTCACCGGTGAACCCGGTCGGCGGCCAGGCGAACGTCGGGCTGGGGTTGAACGAGTTGAGCAGCACCACGAGCAGCGGGACGTAGACGAACGACAGGCCGATCGCCATGACGGCCCCGAGGAGCCAGCGTGCTCGACGCGAGAGAGTCACGGTCCGGCCTCCGTCACAGGTTGTCCAGGGCGCCGGTCCGGCGGGCGGCGAGCAGGTAGAGCACCATGACGACGACCGGCAGCGTGGCCACCGCCGCGGCGAACGGCAGGTCGACCGAGAAGTTCTGGTAGACCACGTTGCCGAGCATCTGCGAGGTTCCGCCCACCAGCTGCACGGTGATGTAGTCGCCGAGGCTGAGCGAGAACGTGAAGATCGACCCGGCCACGACCGACGGCGCCAGGACCGGGAGGACGACCGACCGGAAGGCCCGCCACGGCCTGGCCCCGAGGTCCGCCGCCGCGTCGAGGTAGGAGCCGCGCATGCTGGCCAGCCCGGCGTAGACCGGCAGCACCATGTAGGGCAGCCAGAGGTAGGTCAGGACGAGCACGACCGCCGGCCACCCGTAGCCCGGCCCGGAGGTGCCGAACAGGCCGAAGAAGTCCTGCACGACCGAGCCACCGGGGGCGAGCATCGTGCGCCAGGCATAGACCTTCACCAGGTACGACGCCCACAGCGGGGTGAGCACGAGCGCGACCATCAGCGGCTGCCAGCGCGGCGGCACCACCCGCGCCATGAAGAACGCCATCGGCAGGGCGACGAGCGCGCAGACCAGCGTGACGGCCAGCGCCACGGCCACGGTCCTGGCCAGCACCTCGAGGTAGACCGTCGTCGTCAGCACGTCGGCGAGGTTGTCCAGCGACAGCTCGCGCACGATGGACCCGGTGAAGCTCTCGGTGCGCCAGAAGGCCGTGAGGAAGAGCAGCCCCAACGGCACGAGGTAGACGAGGACCAGCCAGGCCATCGGCAGCGCCAGCAGCCCACCCAGGCGCAGCCAGACCCGGCGGTGCAGGGTTCCCTGCACCCGCCGGACCCGGCCGCGCCGGTCGCTCGTCGTCGTCGCGCTCATCGAGGTCAGCTGCTGCGCAGCTCCGACCACGCGCGGACCCACTCGTCGTAGCCGACGCACTCGACGTCCGTGCGCCCGTCGATGCACTCCTCGGTCGGGGTCGTCCAGTACCAGACGTTCGACCAGTAGTCGTCCTCCTCGGCGTGGAAGAGCTCGCAGTGGCCCTCCGCCGTGAGCTCGCAGGACTTCTGGTTGGCCGGCGCCTCGCCGAAGTACTCGGCGATCTGCGCGTTCACCTCGGGTGAGATCACGTGGTCCAGCCACAGGTACGCGCAGTTGATGCTGTTCGTGTCCTTCTTGATCATCCAGGTGTCCGACCAGCCCGTCGTGCCCTCCTCGGGCTTGGTCGTGCCGACCTTCTCTCCGTCGGCGTTGGCGATGTTCGCCGTCAGCTGCCAGCCCTGGCTCTGCTGCACCGAGCCTGTGGCGAGGCCCTGACCCTGCTTGACGACGTCGCCCCAGTACTCCGCGACGAGCGGCTTCTGCTGCTCGAGGAGCGCGATCGCGGCGTCGAACTGGTCCCGGTCGAGCGCGTAGGGGTTCTCGATGCCCAGGTCGGGCTGGGTCGCCATCAGGTAGACCGCGGCGTCCGCGATGTAGATGGCGTCGTCGTAGGGGCTGACCTTGCCCTAGAGCGGTGAGTCCGACTCCCACATGTCGGCCCACGAGGTCGGGCGGCTCCGGGTAGTCGGCCTTGCTGTAGAGGAGCAGGTTGGCGCCGCGGCCGTGCGGGACCCCGTAGTTCGTGTCGCCCACCGAGTTCCACGGCTTGTCCTTGAGGGCCGGGATGACGTCGGCGTAGTTGGGGATCAGGTCGAGGTTGACCGGCTGCACCTTCTCGCCGTAGACGAGGCGCAGCGAGGCGTCCCCTGAGGCGGACAGCACGTCGTAGTCACCGCTGTTGAAGAGCTGCACGGCCTCGTTGGAGGTGGCGAAGACCTTCACGTTGACCTTGCAGCCGGTCTCCTGCTCGAACGGCGTCACCCAGTCGACGTCGGGGCTGGTCGAGCCGTCCTCGGCGTAGCCGGGCCATGCCAGGACGTTCAGCGCTCCCTCCCCGTCGCCCACCGGGCCCTCGTAGGCGGCACCGCCGGGCGCCTCCTCACCACCGTTGCCGTTCCCGCTCGTCCCCGACGTTCCGCCGTCGTCGTCGCCGCCGCAGGCAGCGAGGACGAGCCCCGCCGCGCCCACCGCCGCGACGGCCCGGAGCAGACGCTGTGTGCGCACTGCGACCTCCTCGGTCGTGCCACGTCCCGGACGGTCGCCCGGGTCGTCATGCATCGCGCCCGACCCGCTAGGGCCCGACGCGGAACTCGTGCTCCCGCCTCCACTGCAGCTCGACGTGCCGCCCCCGCAGGCCCATGACGTCCATGGAGGAGGTCTCGAGGTTCTGCTGGAGGGCGACCAGGGCTCCACCGGCGTCGAGGTCGACGACGAACCGCGTCCCCGACCCGACGTAGACGACCTCCCGGACCACGCCGCGCGCGGCGTGGTGGCCGTCGGGGACCGTCGTGCCGGACTCGACGACCCGGATCTTCTCCGGCCGCACGCTGTAGAGGCCGTCGTGGCCCAGCACCGTGCGCGCCGCCTCGGGGCGCAGCAGGTTGGACGTGCCGACGAAGCCGGCGACGAACTCCGTCGCCGGCCGCTCGTAGACCTCGGCGGGGGTGCCGACCTGCTCCACCCGTCCGGCGTCGAAGACGACGATCCGGTCGGACATGGTCAGCGCCTCCTCCTGGTCGTGCGTCACGAAGACGAACGTGATCCCGACCTGTCGCTGGATCGCCTTGAGCTCGACCTGCATCTGCTCGCGCAGCTTGAGGTCCAGCGCACCCAGCGGTTCGTCGAGCAGCAGCACCGCGGGGCGGTTCACGAGCGCGCGGGCGAGGGCGACGCGCTGCCGCTGCCCCCCGGAGAGCTGCTGCGGCCGCCGCGACTCGAAGCCGTCCAGCCGGACGGCGTGCAGCGTCTCCCGGGCGCGCTCCCGGCGCTCGCGTCGACCGACGCCCTTCACCTTCAGGCCGTACTCCACGTTCGTCACGACGTCCATGTGAGGGAACAGCGCATAGTCCTGGAAGACGGTGTTGACGTCGCGGTCGAACGGCGGCGAGTCCGTGACGTCGCGCCCGCGCAGCAGCACCCGCCCCGCGGTGGGGCGCTCGAAGCCGGCCACCATGCGCAGCACGGTCGTCTTGCCCGAGCCCGACGGCCCGAGCAGCGTGACGAACTCGCCGTCCGCGATCTCCAGGTCGACCCCGTCCACCGCGACGACCGTCGACGCGCCGGAGCCGAAGGTCTTGCGCAGCCCCTCGAGCCGGACCGACGGCGCCGCCGCGGGCGCGTCGGCCCGTGCCCCGGCGGGGGCACCGCTCGCGGCCGTCGTCACGGAGCCTCCCTCGGAACGTCGGGGCTGGACGCCGGGCGAAACATATGACTTCATAGGTCATGGCGCAAGACCTGTTGCCGAATCGTGGCGGACCGGCGGTGCACGGTCCCCCGCAGCCCGCCGAGGAGCGACCGCAGCCATGACCCGAGCCCGGCTCTCGCGCGGCGCGCGGGCCGCCGTGTTCGCGCCGCTCGACCCGCTCGGTCGCGCCGAGGCGGTCACCCGCCGGCTCTCCGACGCCATCGCCCTGGGCCTGCTGCACGACAGCGAGCAGCTGCCGAGCGAGACCGCGCTCGCCGAGCACCTCGGGGTGTCGACGGTGACGGTCCGAGAGGCGTTGACGGTGCTGCGCCAGCGCGGGCTGGTGGAGACCCGTCGCGGCCGGGGCGGCGGCAGCTTCGTCCGCGCGCCCGAGGACCCGGCCGTCGCCGTGCTCCGCTCGCGGGTGCGAGAGGTCTCGCTCGGCGAGGTCCGCGACCTCTGCGACCACTACGCGGCGGTGAGCGGAGCGGCGGCCCGGCTCGCCGCCGACCGCGCGTCGCCGGACGACGTCGAGCGGATGGACCACGGGACCGCGCTGATCGCGGAGGCGGCCGACGCCGGCGGCGGGCGGCGGGCGGAGGGCCAGTTCCACGTCGAGCTCGCCGCGGCGGCCCAGTCGGCACGGCTCACCCGCGAGGAGATCTCGCTGCAGGCCCAGGTCGCGCCGTTGCTGTGGATCGGCTACGACGACGAGGCCACCCGCCGGCAGGTGGTGGCGCACCACCGCGACATCACCGCGGCGATCTCGCGCGGCGACGGTCAGGCCGCCCGAGCCGCCGCCGAGAGCCATGTGCTCGACGGCCTGCGCCGGCTCAGCATCCTGCACCGCAGGCTGGCGAGGGGCTGATCGGGTGCACCCTCTCGCGGTACCGTCGCACCATGCTCCGCGTGCCTCGGTCGGTGCCCCGGTGACCGTCGTCGCCGCCGACGACGTCCTCGCCGTCACGACCTCGGTGGCCGCGACCGGGGAGTCGGTCTTCGCCGACCTCGAGCGGCTGCGGGCCGCCACGGTCGCGGCGCTGGAGGCCCGGCCGGGCCGCGACGGGCTCGCCCGGCTGCGACCGCTGTGCGTCGGCCTGCTGGCACGCGAGGACCGGCTGCTCGTCGGCGCGGGCTACGTCGCCGCTCCGGGCGTCCTCGACGACGCGCCGTACTGGCTGGAGTGGTGGACCGTCCCCGGCGCCGACGACGAGCCCGTCGCACCCGAGCCGCTCGAGGTCGTCGTGGACCCCTCGGCCGAGGACTTCCGCGACTACACGACGCTGCCCTGGTTCGTCGTCCCCCGCGACTCCGGGCGCCGGCACGTGACCGGTCCCTACGTCGACTACCTGTGCACCGACGACTACACGCTCACCTTCACGGTGCCGGTCCAGGTCGCCGGGCGGTTCGCCGGTGTCGTCGGCGCGGACGTCTACGTGCGCCACGTCGAGCTGCGCACCCTGGCCCAGATCGAGGCCCTGCCCGGCACGGTGACGCTGGTGAACTCCGTCGGCCGGGTCCTCGTGTCCAACGACGGCTCGCAGGACAGCGGCTCCCTCGTCCGCGACGTGCCCGTGCCGCTGATGTGGGCGGACGGCGGTCGGGTCGTGCGGCACGGGCACACCTGGCTCTACCGGTGCGGGGACCTGCCGTTCGGCCTGCTCGTCACCCGCTGACCGACCCGCCGCCCTGCCGTGCCGCACGCTCCGCGACGGGGCGCCAGGCCGTGTCCGGGAGCAGGTGGACCCCCGGCGGCTCGCTCAGCCTCCTACCTGCGATGTGGCCGATGCCGCGCACGAGCACTGCGAGGGTGATGTCGAACGAGTCGAGCGTGTCGCCGAAGCCCGCGGTGATGTTCGCAGGCGCTCCCCCGGCGAAGAGGTAGACGTCCCGGCCCGCCACACGGCACGACTCGACGTACGGGACCACCTCCGTGCGGCTCCCGAGGGCCGGCAGGTCGATCTCGTCGTCGGCGTGGCCCGCGTTGACGACGAAGCAGCCGTCCGGCAGCAGCGACAGCCTGTCGGCGGTCAGCACACCCGAACGGCCGGTGGCGGTGACGACGACCTCCGCCGTCGGGAGCAGGCTCTCGAGGTCGCCGGTGAGCCAGCCCGCGTGACGGGCCTCCAGCCGGCGGACGTCGTCGACCTCGGCGATCGCCACGTCGCCCCCGAGAGCGCGCGCCACGTCGGCGAGGCCCCGACCCACCGGACCGAAGCCGACGACGACGACACGCCGGGCGTGCAGCGAGAGCTGGGTGCGGCTGACGAACGTGATCCAGGTGCTGCGGCCGACGGCGTAGCGGTTGTGCAGCCCCGACTTGATCGGCACGTGGTCCCAGTTGAACAGCGGGTACGCCAGTGACAGGCCGGCCAGCCGGTTGATGCCGGTCTGCGTCGCCTCGAGGCCGGCCACCATGCCGTCGTAGCCGCGCTGCGTGGCCAGCACGGTGATGTCGGCGCCCATCTCGCACGTGTGCGTCGGTCCCCACTCCAGGGCCTGGGCGACCCCGGAGACCCGCTCGTCCTCCGCCATCCCACGCCACGCGGAGGCGGCCATGCCGCGCGCCACGAGGTCCCCGACGACGTCGTCGCGCGTCGTGTGCCTCGACGCGGCGGCGAGGAAGAGCTGCGCACCGCGGCGCTGCATCTCCAGCGCGGCGACCGCGAACTTGATGTCGAGGTGCACCGTGGCCGCCAGCCGCATTCCGGCCAACGACGGCAGCGACTCGCACGCCCAGTGCGTCAGCGGCAGGTTGCGCGACGCCCAGTCGATCCGGCGACCCGCGTCGAGGTTCTCGAACACCGCTGCAGCCTAGGCGCAGCGACGCGTCACGAGGCCTGTCCCGTCGCGCTTGGCCGCGTACAGGGCCGCGTCCGCGTCGCGGTAGAGCCGTGCCGGCGCGACGGCTCCTGGGCCGTCGACGCGGGTCGTGACGGCCATGCCGACGCTGACCGTCACGGCCAGGCCCGGGGCGAGGTCCGTCCACCGCTCCCCCGACACGGCCGCCCGCAGCTCGACCGCCCGCTGCTGTGCCGCCTCGACCGTGAGCCGCTCGTCCTGCAGCAGCAGCGCGAACTCGTCCCCACCCAGGCGGACAGCCAGGTCGCCCGGACGGACGGTCGCCGCCATGAGCCGGCCGACCCGGCGCAGCACCTCGTCGCCGCAGTCGTGGCCGTAGGTGTCGTTGATCGCCTTGAAGTCGTCGAGGTCGGCCACGACCAGAGCAGTCGGGAGCTTGCGGCCCGGGGCGGGCCGGTCGAGCCAGGAGTCGAACGGACGCCGGTTGGACAGGCCGGTGAGCGGGTCGGTGTTGACTGCCCGGGACAGCCGCTCGTGGTCGCCCTGCCGCCGCTCGCTCGCGATCTGCGCACGGGCGGCCGAGAGCACCGCCTGCCGCGACTCCCAGCGCAGCCGCGCGACCATCACCGCGTGGTCCTGCTGGGCCCGGACGGCAGGGGACGGCTCGTCGCCCGCCAGGACCTGGGCTCGCGCCCAGAGCGGGAAGGTCCGCGCGCCCGACGACGCAGAGCTCGGGGGAGGCATCCGGTCGGCAACCGCGAGCGCCTCTGCCACGTGCCCCCGGCGCCACAGGCCGAGCGCCCGCGCGGCATCGAGCAGCGGCAGGGCCTCGCTGTCACCGGCCGCGGCCAGGGCCTCCCGGTGCCGGTCGAACGTCCGGCCCAGCGCCAGCGGGTCCTCGCCACGCAGGAGCTTCACCACGTCGGCACAGGCCTCCACGTCGCGCCGCCACAGCACCGGCGGGTCCTGTGCCAGCGCCACCGGCACGGCCTCCTCGACCGCGTCCAGCCGGCGCTGGGCCTGGTCCTCGTCGCCGTTCTCCAGCAGCGAGAGCGCCCACTCGAGGCGGATGAGCACCCGGTTCACCGCGATCGCGGCGGCCTGCGCGGGCGCACCGCCGTGGGGACCGAGGTCCCAGGCGAGCGAGTAGAGCTCGTCCACGAGCTCCCACAGCTGCAGCGTGTTGAACGCGTTCGCGACCACGACGTAAGCGGTGCTGCGGTCCAGCGGCGGCTGGCTGTCGTCGTCGAGCAGGGCGACCGCCCGGCCGGCGTCGACCATGAGAGCGGCCGTGTCGCCCGAGAGAGACGAGGCGACGGCGCGCAGCCCGAGGGCGATCGCCAGCAGCGCGGGCAGGCCCGCCCGCTCGGCCAGGTCGACCAGGCCGTCGCCGTCAGCGCCCGAGCGGGCCTCCTCGGCGGGACGCGTCAGCGAGTGGACCGTGCGGGCAGCGGCCAGGAGGAAGCCCACCTCCGGCCAGTCGTGGCGGGCTGCCCGGGCCTCGGCCTCGGAGACGGCGGCGAGGGCCGCCTCGTGACCGTCACCCTGGACGGCCTCGAACAGCTCGTAGGCAGCGAGGTACGCGGTGCGCCGCTGCGCATCGACGAGCACCGCGCCTCCCTTCTCCTGGACCGACACTGCCTCTATCGACGACTCGGCGCCGACGCTTGACCAGGCCGTGACCCCACCCGGTCCAGGACGTGGGCCAGGGCGTCGGTGAGGACGGCGACCTGCCGCTCGTCCAGGTGCCGGGTGACGTAGCGCTCGATGCCGGCGAGGTAGGTCGGCGCGGCCGCCCGCAGCCTGGACCGGCCCTCGCCCGTGATGACGGCGAACGTGGAGCGCCCGTCGTCCGGGTTGCGCTCCCGGACGACGAGGCCGGACCGCGCGAGGTCGTCGACGACGCGGCTCACCCGCTCACGGCTGAGCACGACCTTGTCCCCGAGCTCGCTCATGCGCAGCCGGCGGCCCGGAGCCGTGTTGAGCTCGAGCAGGACGTCGTACCAGGACAGCGGCATCCCCAGCGCCGCGAGCTCGCGCTCGAGCAGCGGCACCACCGCGGCGTGCACCCGCAGCAGCGCCGCCCACGCTCGCTCCCCGTCCGCCCGATCGACTGCCACGCCGCGACGCTACCCGCCCGACCGTGCGCACGCACGCATCTGCGGTCACGTCCGACGGCATGCACCGGGCAGACCGACCGCTATCCCCCGGTCGGCGCGGCTCGGGCGACGTACACCGTGTTGGTGGCGTCCCGCTCCTGCAACGGGTTGGCGAACCGCACCACCTCCGCGCGTACGTCCGTGAGGCACCCGGCCAGGACCGCCGCGTAGTCGTCGTCCGGCGGGTCGTTGGACCACAGCGTGAAGACACCACCGGGCTGGAGCCGCTCGGCGAGGCGCCGCACTCCCGTGGCCTCGTAGAAGGCAGCGTGGTCGGGGTGCAGGAGGTGGCGCGGCGAGTGGTCGATGTCGACCACCACCGCGTCGAAACGCCGCCCGGGGTCGTCGGGGTCGAGCGTCGACGAGTCGACCATCGCGAAGAAGTCGCCGTGCACGAGCCGGCATCGCGAGTCGTCGCCGAGCACCTGTCCCGCGGGGATCAACCCGCGTTCGTGCCACTCGATCACCTCGGCCAGTGCATCGACGACGAGCAGCGACCTGACCCGCGGGTTCTCGAGGACGGTCAGCGCGGTGAAGCCGAGACCGAGGCCGCCGACGACGACGTCCAGGTCGCGCCCCGGCAGCTCCGCGAGGGCGAGCCGGGCGACCTCGACCTCGGCGACGGTGAACAGGCTGGACATCAGGAAGTCGTCGTCGAGCTTGACCTCGTAGACGTCCTGTCCCGACGACGGGTCGCGGCGGCGCCGGAGGCTGAGGTCGCCCATCGGCGTGGGCCTGAAGTCGAGCTCCTCGAACCGGGCGCTCACCCGGCGGGGTCCCGGTCGTCGTGTCCGTCCCCGGCGTCGGCGACCTCCTCCTCGGGGCGTGGCGGGACCGTCTGGTCCTCCTCGAGGACCTCGAGCTCGTGGTCGGGTCGTTCGCTCATCGTCCTGCCACACTCCCTCCTCCGGTCACCGGACCAGCACGGCCAGGACCGCCATGTCGTCGCGCTCGGCGCTCCCGGTCGTCGCGGCGAAGGCCTCGACGCGGGCGAGCACCTCACGCGCCAGCCGGTCGGCACTCGACGGGACGACGCCGGCGAGGGCCGCTGCCAGCCGGTCGTCGCCGAACATCTCGCGGGGTGCGCCGGCCTCGGTGAGCCCGTCGGTGAAGAGCAGCACGCAGTCGCCTTCGGCCAGGTCGACCACGGTCTCGCCGAACTCCGCCTCGGCGAGCAGGCCGACGAGGGTCCCCTCGACGTCGAGCACCTCGACGGTGCCGCCTCGGCGGCGCAGCAGCGGAGCGGGGTGCCCCGCGGTGGAGACGGTCAGCCGCAGGCCCGTGGACGTGCGGTCGAGCCGGGCCAGGACGAGCGTGGCGAACCGGCCGGTCCAGTCCTCGCGCAGCAGGGTGTCGTTCACGATGCGCAGCACCGCCGCCGGGGAGTCGGCGAGGATCGCCGCGGTGCGCACGGCGTAGCGGACGGCGCCGGTGAGGGCCGCTGCCTCGACCCCCTTGCCGCAGACGTCGCCGACGACCAGCAGCCAGCCGTCCTCCCCGACCCCGACGCCGTCGTAGAAGTCGCCGCCCACCCCGACCGAGGTGCGACCGGGCCGGTGCAGCGCGACGAGCTCGGCCCCCGGGACCTCCGGCAGCGCGGCGGGGAGGAGGCTGGCCTGCAGGGTCCGGGCGACCGCGTCGCGGTCGGCGTAGAGGGTGGCGTTGTCCAGGGCCATGCCGGCGCGCACCCCGACCTCGACGGCCGCCGCGAGGTCCTCGGTGCCGAAGGTCCGCCCGTCGGAGCCGATCATCGTCACCACGCCGAGGACACCGGCGCGCCCGGGCAGCGGGATGATCATCGCGGAGGTCATGCGCAGGTCGCGCAGGATCGCCAGGTGGGTCTCGTCCTCTGCGCTCTCCTCGAGCAGCTCGTCGGGGATCGACGGCCACAGCTCCGGCTCCCCCGTGCGCAGCACCTTCCCGAGGCCGGCGTCCTCGCGCATCCGGGGCGGGTAGTCGTCCTGCAGCCGGCGAGCCATCGCGACCATCTCGGGGTCGCGGTGCGCGAGAGCCGGCTGGGTCAGGCCGTACGGCCCGCCCGGCACCTGCACGACGCACCAGTCGGCCAGCCGCTCCCGCACCACGAGGTCGGCGATCTGCTGCAACGTGGTCGTCACGTCGAGCGACCCGCCGAGGACGCCGCTGATCCGGCCCAGCAGCGCGAGCCGTGACTGCGCCTGCACGGCCGCGTCCTGGGCGATGGCCGTGGCCGCCTCCGCCGCCTGCCGCGCCTCACGCTGGGCCCGCTGCTCGGTGATGTCGGCACCGACACCGACCATCCCCACGACCGACCCGGTCTCGTCACGCAGCACGCGCCCCGTGCCGCTGATCCAGTGCAGGCTGCCGTCGGGGTGCACCACGCGGTGCTCGACGTAGTGGTCGCGCCCGGTCTGCAGCGACTCCTGCACGGTGGCCACCGTGCGCTCGACGTCGTCGGGGTGCACGAGGTCCACGTACGCGGCGAAGGTCCCGGCGAAGGTGCCGTCGGGCACCCCGAACACGCGCAGCAGCTGCTCGTCCCAGTCGAGCCGGTCGGTGCGGGCGTCCCAGAACCAGGTGCCCATGCGGCCGGCCTCGAGGGCCAGCTCGACACGGTGCGTCCCGAGGGCAGCGCCTGTCGGGTCGCTGGCCGTGGGCAGATCCACCGCAGCTCCTTCCACGACGTGACCCTGGGCGACATCATGACCGATGGGCGGGCCGGCCGGGCCGGCTGCCTCGATGTCGCCGGTGCGGGACGCCCGCGCCGCGAGAGGAGCCTCATGGCACTGCAGGACTTCCCGCGCTACCCGCTGCTGTTCGGGCCGAGCCCGGTCCACCCGCTCGAGCGGCTCACCGCACACCTGGGCGGGGCGGCGATCTGGGCCAAGCGCGAGGACTGCAACAGCGGGCTCGCCTACGGCGGCAACAAGACCCGCAAGCTCGAGTACATCGCTCCCGACGTCATCGCGCAGGGCGCCGACACCCTCGTGTCGATCGGCGGCTACCAGTCCAACCACACCCGGCAGGTCGCCGCGCTCGCCGCGAAGATGGGCCTGAAGGCGGTGCTCGTCCAGGAGAAGTGGGTCGACTGGCCGGACTCCGTGAACGACCGGGTCGGCAACATCCTGCTGTCGCGCATCATGGGCGCCGAGGTCCGGCTCGATCCCTCGGGCTTCGGGATCGGCTTCAAGGACAGCTGGAACACGGCGCTCGAGGACGTACGACGGCGGGGCGGCACGCCGTACGGCATCCCGGCAGGGGCCTCGGACCACCGGCTCGGCGGGCTCGGCTTCGCCGGCTGGGCCGACGAGGTGCGGCAGCAGGAGGAGGCGCTCGGCGTCTTCTTCGACACGATCGTCGTGTGCGCGGTGACCGGGTCGACCCACGCCGGGATGATCGCGGGGTTCGCCGGCCAGGACCGCCCCCGTCGGGTCATCGGCATCGACGCGTCGGCGAAGATCGACGAGACCCGCGCGCAGGTCGCGCGGATCGCGCGGGCCACGGCCGAGCTCGTCGGTCTCGGCCGCGACCTGCGCGACGACGAGATCACGGTGCTCGAGGGCTGGGCCGGCGACCGCTACGGCATCCCGGTGCAGTCGACGCTCGACGCGATCCGGCTCAGCGGGTCGCTGGAGGGGATGATCATCGACCCGGTCTACGAGGGGAAGTCGATGGCCGCGCTCGTGGACCTCGTGCGGACGGGTGACATCGGGAAGGACTCCACCGTCCTGTACGCGCACCTGGGCGGGCAGCCGGCCCTGAACGCCTACAGCGCGCTCTTCACCGCCTGAGCCGTCGCGACGCCGTCATGGTGCCGCCTCCTAGGCCGGCACCCGGCCCGCGACGGAGGCGAAGCCGAGCCAGGTGTGCCGGTTGCCCGCCCAGCACCAGCCGACCTTCGGCGCCCCCCGGTTGGACCTGCCGTCGCGGCCGGTCCCCCCGCTGATCCAGATCGCCGGCGTCCTGGCGTCGAGGCCCTTCCCCTTCCGACGTCGGGACCCGATGGTCATGAAACAGGCGTTGCGCTCGAGCTGCGTCGGCTCCTGCAGTAGCCAGCTGATGCCCTCGCTGACCGTGAGCGGGCTCCGGCCGCGACCGGTGATGGCCGGCAGCGCCTCGTCCGGGCTCAGTTCCCATCTCGTCGCCGCGCTCGATGTCCCGCAGGAGCGGGTCGCACGCAGTCCGTGAGGGCCCGAACTCGGCGAGGTCGTCAGGTATAAAAAAGAGCAGGACTGCAGTTCCTCATCTCGTCGCCGCGCTCGATGTCCCGCAAGAGGTAGAACGGTCGGTCGGGCACCGCCAGTCCGTCGAGGCGCCCGAACTCGGCGAGGTCTGTCAGGTCCACCACGACGAAGCCCGGCTTGTCGTCGCGCCGGAGCAGCGTGGTCAGGGTGGCGGCGGGGACCAGCGACGGGTGGACCGCCAGCACCGCTCCGGGCTCGTCGGGCAGGCCCGCGGCGTGACCGGCGAACTCGGCGGGGCTGATGCCGGCGAGGGCCGGAAGGCCGAGCTCTACCAGTCGGTCGAGCTGGGCGGCGACGTCCATGGACTCTCCCTCGAGGCTGTGGGCGTCGGACGGGGGAGCCGCGCCAACGCCGTCACTCCGACAGCGCGTCGGTCAGCAGCCCGACGAGCGCCTCGAGCTGGACGTCGACCGACGACACCTCTTCGTCCGACCCGTCGAGAGCCCGTGCGGCGAGCCCCGCCTTGCTGTCGATCAGCTCGGCGATCCTCGCGTCGATGGTCTGCGCGGCGATGACGCGCCAGGCGGTGACGGGCTCGGTCTGACCGATGCGGTGGCTGCGGTCGATGGCCTGGGTCTGCTCGGCGGCGGTCCAGGAGAGCTCGGCCAGCACGATGTTGGAGGCGACCTGCAGGTTGAGCCCGACGCCGGCGGCGGTCAGGGAGCAGACCGCGACGTGGACGTCTGGATCGTTGGTGAACGCGTCGATGTGCTTCTGGCGCGATGCGCGCGTCTGGTCGCCGCGGATCGACGAGTAGCGGATCCCGCGCTTGGTGAACGTCTCCTCGGCCGCGTCCATCACGTCGATGTGCTTGGCGAAGAAGACGACCTTGCCGGCGCTGCGCGCGAGCTGCGCGGCGTAGTCGGCGGCCAGTCCGGCCTTCGCCTGGCCGATGCGCCGCATCATGCTGAACACGTTCTCGCCGCTCTTCGCCTCGGTCGACGCCTTGCGCTCCCGCGTCGCGATCCGTCGCACGAGGTCGTGGTCGATCCCCTCGACGGGCCCGGACGTGCGCCGCGCGAGGGCGCGCTCGTACTGGGACACCAGGCGGCGGGCGAGGTCGCGCTCCGCCTCGCGGATCGAACGGGTCACCGTCTCGTCGAGCTCCACCGGGAGGTCGGCGATGCGGCGGGCGGGGATGTCGGCGGCCACGTCGACCTTGCGGCGACGGACGATGCCGAGGTCGATCACGCACCGGCGGGCGGCGCGGTAGAAGCCGGGGTCGGCGGGCGTCAGGCCGGTCTCCTCGAGCGACTCCATCAGCTCGGCGAGCGGCTTGGTGTCGTCGATCCAGGCGAGGAACTGCCAGATGGCCCGGAAGTCCTCGATGTCGTTGATCAGCGGCGTGCCGGTCAGCGCCATCAGCAGGGGGCGCCCGACACGGGCCCGGATGCGCTCCGAGAGCTCCAGCACGTGCTGGGAGCGCTGGGAGGTCTTGTTCTTGATGAAGTGCGCCTCGTCGACGACCATCCCGCGGAAGCCGTGGTGGCCGATCCAGCCCACGTGGCGGTCGAGCACCTCGTAGTTGACGACGACGATGTCGGCGAAGCCGTCGATCGTCTCGCCGTCGCCGTGGATGACGGTGACCGTGCGGTCAGGCGTCCAGAGCCCGACCTCGCGCGCCCAGTTGGTCTTGACGACGTTCGGGACGACCGCGAGCAGCGGGTAGGCGTCCGCCGCCTTCGCCGCGAGCAACGCCTGAGCGGTCTTGCCCAGCCCCGGCTCGTCGGCGAGCAGGAAGGTCCGGTGGCCGGAGGCGGCAGCGGCGACCACCTGTGCCTGGTGGGGCATCAGGGTGAGGCCACCCGCCGCGGCGAGCGAGGATGCCGGGGGCAGGGCCATGCAGGCCGCGGCTTCACCGCTGGCCTCCTCGAAGGACCTGAAGAGCGGCTCGAGCAGCTCCCAGCCGGCCAGGCGGCGCGGCGCGACAGCGGTCTGCCGGACGGAGGAGAAGTCGGGGGCCAGGAAGGGGTTCGCGAGCTGTCGCGAGACGACCGACCGGGGCACGACCCGTTTCTCGGTCGTGACGGAGGCGGATGCGGGCTCCGCGGCCGGGACCTCCTCGGGGGCCGGCTCGATCCCCGCGTCCCTCAGCATGTCCCGGGTGAGCGACCGAGCCGCGTCGGAGACGACGGCGTCGTCGGCCAGGAGCGCGAGGAGCGAGGCGTCGCGGACCGCGGACTTGGCGAGGATCGTCGCGACCCCGTCCAGCCGCTTGAGCTGCTCGGCCCGGTAGGCGGCGCTGCTGGTCCCGTCCGCCTGCACCCGGGCACGCTCCTCGCGCACCAGCAGGGCCACGGCCCGGAACCTCGTGCGCACCGAGGGCCTCACCGGCCCGCGCTCGGCGGCCGCCTCGATCTCCCGTACGGCCCGCGCGAGCACCGGGATGATCCCCTCGTTGTCGCGTCCGCGGGCACGACGCTGTGAGTGTCGCGGTGCCGGACGGCGAGCGCCCGACTGGCGCTGGCCCCGTGGAGCCACCGGCTCCTCCTCTGCATGTGCGCGGCACGTTCGCCGCGGCCGAATGACTCCCGTGCGCCGCCCGTCGTCCTGCCACCGACACGGGCGGCCGAGAGACCGCGTTTCGGCCTCGTCGACGTGCTCACGGGTGTGACCGGGGCGACCACGTCGAGGGCCGGGGGCACCAGCCGCGGAGCGAAAATCCTCGTCACAGCGCGCATAGCCGGAGCCGGTGCTGCAGCCATAGTAGCCGCCCGCCGGCCCTTACGGGGACGACGGCGCGCTCCGTGCGGCCGGCCGCCGCGGATCAGACGGAGATGATCGAGCAGAACCCCTCGCACCGCGCGGGGTCCTGGTCGGCGGCGCGTGCGGCGAGGCCCCTCAAGTGACTCCTCGTCGCTTCCAGCTCCGCGATGCGGGCCTCGACCTCGGCGAGTCGCTCGGCCACGGCAGCTTCGACGTGCTCGCAGGGTGGTGTGCCGTCGTCGCTGATCTCGAGGATCTGTCGGATCTGGGCCAGCGTGAGGCCGGCGGTCTGGGCGCGCCGGATGAACGCGATGCGGTCCGCCGCCGCCGGGTCGTAGTCGCGGTAGCCCGATGGGGTGCGCCCCGGTTCCGGGACGAGTCCGTCGGCTTCCCAGAACCGGATCGTCCTGGCCGCCACGGACGTACGTTCGGCCAGCTCACCGATCTTCATCGGCTCACCCCTTGACCTTCCAGTCGACTGGAAGGTCGACGCTATCAGCACAACGCCGTCGCGACCCTGGAGGACGAGCTGATGCGGATCGAGCTGCTGTACTTCGACGACTGCCCCCACTGGAGGACTGCCGACGAACGGGTCCGCGCCGTCGCGGAAGCCCGCGGTCTCGACGTGACCCGCCGGTTGGTCACGACCCCTGCGGAAGCCGAGGCGGCCCGGTTCCGGGGCTCCCCGACGATCCTGGTGGACGGCCGGGACCCGTTCGCGTCGGGGGACGAGGCGTTCGGGCTGTCGTGCCGGCTGTACCAGACCCCGGAGGGACCTGCCGGATCCCCCACCACCGCCCAGCTCGAGGCGGTGCTCGATGAGTGACGTCACCGACACCGATGCGGCGCTCGCCCTGGCCGCACCCCGGCTCGACCCGACCGGCCGACGCATCGCCGTCGCGACCTACCGGACGCTTGCCCTGGGCAAGCCCGCGTCGCTGGACGCGATCGCCGCCGCGGCCGATGTCGATGTCATGGCGGTGAGCTCGTTCCTCGACAGCCGGGCGGCGGTGTTCCGGGACAGCGCGGGGGACGTCGTCGGGTTCTGGGGACTCGCCGTGGCCGAGATGCCCCACCGTCTCCGCGTCGACGGCCGCGACCTGTACGCCTGGTGCGCCTGGGACCCGCTCTTCCTCGGCCTGGTCCTCGGACCGCTCCGCGTCACGACCGAGGACCCCGAGAGCGGTGACACGATCACCTACGGGCTCGACGGCGACGGCACCGTCCAGGATCTCTCCCATCCCGACTCGGTGCTGTCCTTCCTGCGACCGGACCGGGAGTGGGGCGACGACGTCATGGCCACCTTCTGCCACTACGTGCTCCAGTTCGGCAGTCCCGCCACGGCGCGGCTCTGGACGTCGCGCCACGAAGGAACCTTCGTGCTCGACCTGGCCACCGGCGCCGACCTGGCCCGTCGCGACGTGGAGCGGACCTTCGGAGGAGTGCTCGCATGAGCATCGACGCCGCCGACGTCCCCTATCTGCCCGGTCCGGTCGGCCGCATCGTGCGACTCGTGCTCGGGCTGCTCGCCGCCCAGGCGGCGGTCGGCGCCGGACTCGCCCTGGTCGACGGGGTCAGCGGCGCGCCGGACCTCGCTGACACCGGCCTGGTCGTCGCGGTCGTGATCGCCGCCTGGCTGACCCCGACCGTGTACGACATCGGCCTCGGCACGAGCCACGGCAACCGATGGCGGCTCCTCGCGGCAGCCGGCATCGCCGCCAGCGCACTCGTCGGCCTCGGCCTCGACGCACCGGGCACCGGCCTCACCGTCGGCGTCCTCGTCTGGGTCGTCATCACGCTCGGCTGGCTCGGCATCGCGTTCCTCGTCGCCACCGTGCTGCGCACGCCGGGCTGTGAGATGCGCTCGCTCCCCCACCTCGCCAGCCTCGTCCGGCGTGACGGCCGGGACTTCGTCGCCTGCCCGGGGCCGCTGCAGCCGCTCGACCGGTGGGAGGCCCGCACGACCGGACGCGCCGAACCCTGGGTCCGGACCTGAACGGCCATGCGCGCCCGACTACCTGTCGGGCTGACCCGGATGGGCCCGTGCTCTCGACGTACCGGGTGCCGACATCGTGTGCGCGGCGGGCGGTGGAGCGAGGAATCGCTCGACAGGTTCGTCAACGGTACGCGGGCATGAGTCCGACTGAAACGAGCAGCAGCGGGATCGCGACCAGCAGCGCGGCGAGCACGATCGGAGCACCTAGTACCCCGATCAGGGCCTCGCGTCGCCCACTGTCGTACCGACGGGAGAATGACACGGCCAGCACGCCATACCCGGCAGCGGCGATCAGGAAGAGAACGAGATAGCCGACGCTGCGGGTGGTGAGGTCATCGGCATCGCCGGCCACGCCGGTGAGCATGCCGATGGCCTCGACAATGCCGCCCAGGCAATAGAGACCGAGCAGTGCGGCGGCGCCGCAGACCATGACGGCGACCAGCCGGGGCGAAACGGGGACGCGTCGACGGGTTACTGACAACAGTGCCACGGCGCCGCCGAGAAGCTTGAGCACAGACACGGTCCAGTCCATGACGGACAGCGCCGTCGCGTACTCGGCGTATGCACCTTCGGTGAAACGCCCGGTGGTCTCAAAGGCAACGTTGACCGCAGCGAAACCGACACACCAGGCCGCAACCAGCCAGGCCACAGCTCGCACCCGGGGGCTTGCCGGACGAGAACCGAGGACGCAAGCAGCCGCGTGGCTGCACATCTAGCGCATCTCCCATCACACGAATGATCGTCCTGCCGATCGTCCTGCGATCCGGGGCGAGCGCCTCGGGCGCCTCAAGCAGCGTCCGCACGGCTCCGACCATCGGCGTGAGCCGTCCGTCGCGGACCCGCCGGGCCAATGCCGCGAGCTTGGTGCGATCCGGTTCGACGACGAAGAAGATGGCTCGCCCGTCCTGGGGCTTCAGCCTGGGGGGCGCCGCGACAGTGACGAGCGTGCCGCCCGGGCGCACCAGTGCAGCAGCGCGGTCAAGGACCTCGCCACCGATCACGTCGAAGACCACGTCGACCTTGCCCACGTTCTCCAGCGGCTCGGTCTCGAGGTCGAGGAAGACATCCGCACCCAGACCAGACGCGGTGTCCCCGTCGGCGGATCGACCGGCGCCGATCACTCTCGCCCCGACCTCATGGGCCAGTTGCACTGCCATCGAACCGACAGCGCCCGCGGCCCCTGTGATCAAGACGGTCTGGCCCGCCACCAGCCGGGCGTGGTCGAACAGACCCTGCCATGCGGTCAGCCCGGAGATGGGCAGTGCCGCTGCCACGGTGTGGTCGAGGTCGGCCGGAAGCGGTGCCAGGTTGCGTGCCTCCACCGCGGCGTACTCAGCCAGTGAGCCGTTGCGGGCCCAGTCAGTCAGCCCGAACACTCTCTGACCAACGGTCAGCCCCGTCGTGCCGAAGCCCAGCTCGGCGACGACACCCGACAGCTCGTGTCCAGGCACGCTCGGCGTCCGATCGCGACCAGCGCGGTCGGACCACGTTGCCGGCCAGTCAAGCTCTCCCCGGGTGAACCCCGCGGCATGTACTCGCACGATGACGTCGTTCTCGGCGGCGTGCGGGTAGGGCATCTCTGTCAGGCACAGTCCGTTGATGCCGGCGGTACGGTCTCGAACAGTGACGGCCAACATGACGATCCTTCCATCGGCGAGGCTTTCGGGCGAACCGGACGAGACACAGCGACGACATCGCGGCGGTGGTGCACCTGCGCCCACGGCAGGTCGCGCCGCACAGCCCGCCACCCTGGCCACGACGAGCCACGGAGTACGGCGATTCCGCTGCGTGGCTGGCAGCGTGCGTGGGCGATCAGCGCCCCGGTCGCGATGACCAGGGCGCCGGCCACCACGTCGAGCAGGTAGTGGTTGGCGGTGGCCACCACCACCACCGCGGTGACGACCGGGTAGGCGACGGCGAGCGCGCGCACCGCGGGCCTAGACGCGCACAGCAGCAGCATCGCCGCGCACCACATGGCCCACCCCACGTGCAGCGACGGCATTGCCGCGAACTCGTTGGTCAGGCCGCCAAGGCCCTCGGGTGCGCTGGCGTCCGAGCCCCACCAGCCGTGATCCGCTGTGGCGGCCAGGGTGTCCTCGTAGCCCGGAATCATCCGCGGCGGTGCCACGGGGAACAGCGCGAAGCCGACGATGCCGAGGGCTGACCCGACCGTCAGGGCGTTGCGCGCGGTGCGGTAGCGGTGGGAGTGGTTGCGATATACCCAGAGCAGGACTGCTGGCGTGACGACGTAGTGCAGCAAGGAGTACCAGTAGCTGCTGGCCAGGGCGACGCCGGGCAGAGTAGCCAGCAGGGCGTTGACCGGCCGCTCCACGTCGAGCAGAAGGTCGTCTTCGAGGCCGAGCAGCCAGTACGCATTGGCGGTCGCCGTCGCGGGGTCAGGGTCCGCGACGAGCCGCGCCGCGGTGTACGCGAGGTAGAGCAGAGTCAGCAAGCTCAGCTCGCGCCAGGCACTCGGGCGCCACCTGGACGATGGCTCGGCCAGCAGTTGGTGTGTCATGAGTGCAGGTCCTTTCGCCCGGTCCGACATGCCCAGGGGCCCCTTGTCGCGGGAAGCCTCCGGTCGTCACGGGGAGACCGAGGACACCGTTGAGCTCGGGCCCGGCCCGCGAGGGAGCCTTGCTGCGGCTGGTGCGGACAGCGCAGGGGCCGCCCGGCTAGCCGAACTGACCGGGCTGGTAGTCGCCGGCGGGCTGCTGGACGATGACGTTCAACCGGTTGAGGGCGTTGATGAGAGCGATCGCGGACACCAGAGCAGCGAGCTGCTCCTCGTCAAAGTGCTTGGCGGCCGTCGCCCAGACCTCGTCGGTGACGCCACCGGCCGCATCCGCGAGGCGGCTGCCCTGCTCCGTCAGCTCCAACGCAGCGCGCTCGGCCTCGGTGAAGACCGTCGCATCCCGCCACGCCGCGACCAGGTTGAGGCGCACCGACGACTCACCGGCGGCGGCGGCGTCCTTCGTGTGCATGTCAGTGCAGAAACCACACCCGTTGATCTGACTCGCACGGATTCTCACCAGCTCCCGCGTCGCGGCAGGCAGGGTCGAGCTCGAGACCGCCCGGTCCGCGGAGACAAGGTGCTTCAGGAACCTGCTTGCGGTCTCATTGTCAGAGATCTTCAAACGGGCATCCATGGTGGAGTCCTTCGCTGTCGTCGGTGGCTACACACCTATGACGAAATGGCTCGGCGAGATGTGAGACGGTCCTGACAAGGAGTCCTCTCGAGCCAGGCCAAGGCACGCGACCTCTCGGGTGCCACCGGGGGCGTCCCGACCCCAGCCGCATCTGCTGCGTGAGGCGCAGTGACCCGTCCGACCAGGTGCGCAGCGCGTGGACAAGGGTTCCCTGCAGGGCATCCTCGGCCGCCGCGAAGTCGGCTTCGCGCCGGACGAGGACACCGATCACCGCAGTTGTCACACCTGGAGGCCTTGGCGCCAGCTGGGATGTGCGGGGTGCCAACCCAGTTCGCGCTTGGCTTTGGAGTTGGAGGCGCCGCGCAGTTCCGTCATGAATGCGACGCCAACTGGTCCGGCGGCCAGCCGTCCGATGAACCGCGGTACGCGCATCGGCTTCTTGGCGCCCAGCATCGCCGCCAGTTCCGGCAGCCATTCGGCAACTGAGGCGGGGTCGTCATCGACGATGTTGTAGACACCGCTGCCACCGTTCTCCACGGCTGCGACCGTGGCCTCGGCGGCGTCGGCGATGTGGACGAACGACCACACCCCGCCGCCGTCGCCCACGACCGGGAACTTGCGTTTGCGGATCATTTCGAACTGCTCGGACCCTGGCCACATGGAGGTGCCGGGTCCATAGAAAGCGCCGTAGCGCAGCACGATCCCTTCGGTCCAGGCGGCGCCTAGCACGGCCTTCTCCAAGTACTCGACCGCGGCGATCATCGAAGCCATCGGTCGGATCGGTGAGCGATCCAGCGGGTCCTGTTCGGTCTTGACCGGCCCGCCGGTCCGGGCGTAGGTGAACCCGCCGTTGCTCTGGGCGACGAACCGTCGTACTCCTACGGCCCGTGCGCCAGCGAGCAGGTTGTCGGTCCCCTCCCGCCTCAGCCGGTCGGTGGCGGCGAAGCTGCGCTCGAAATGGCGGAGGTCGACATGCCCGATGGCGGTCAGCTGGTGAACGACCACCTCCGGCGCCGCCTGACGCACGGCGGCCTCGACCTCGGCGCGATTGAGCGCATCGGCGAAGACCGGCACCGCGCCCAGCTGCGATGCCTTGGACTTGTCCGACTCGCGGCGGATCATCGCGAACACCTCGTGTCCCGCATCGCCCAGACGTGGCACCAGTTCCCTGCCCATCACTCCAGTCGCTCCTGCAACCAGCACCCTCATCGTCAAGCTCCTGTTCGTTCGGTTTCGGATGTGTCACCTGAACCGGACGGCCTGCCATTTCCTGACAGGAGCCATACGTGAGACACGTCACATCACGAGCAGGGGCTCCACGTGGTCGGCCGCCGCCCATTGGTCGGTCGCGCGTTCGAGCTTGTCGGGGTTCGCCTGTGTACGGCAGGCAGTGATGCCCTCGGTGTTGACCTCCAGGCACATGACTGCGACGACCCGGCCTTCCACGACGACCACGACGGCGGGTTCGCCATTGGCGGTCCAGGCGAATATCTCGGGCGAGCCGCCGACGATGGCGCGCTTCGCTTCGGCCGGCTTGAACATGCCCCACACGAACTTCGCGACCGCGACAGCTCCCTCGAACGCCTTGGTCGCTGCCGGCACCTTCCCCCCGCCGTCGCCGATGGCGATGGCGTCCTTGGTGAGCAGGCGTACGAGCTCGTCGGTCCGACCGCTGGTGGCGGCCGCGAGGAACTCCTCGACGATCCGCAGGGCAGCCGCCTTGTCGATGTCGGGGCGGGCCTTGGCGGACGTGACATGCTTCTTGGCACGGTGAAAGATCTGCTGGCTGGCGGCCTCGGTGATGTCGAGGATTTCGGCGATCTCCCGGTGGGGGTAGTCGAAGGCCTCCCGCAGCACGTACACGGCCCGTTCGTTGGGAGACAGGCGCTCCATGAGGGTGAGGACCGCGTACGAGACCGCTTCGCGCTGCTCAGCGGTGTCGGCCGGGTCAAGCATCGGGTCCCCGGCGATCAGGGGCTCGGGGAGCCATCGGCCCACGTAGGTCTCGCGCCGTGCCCGCGCGGAGGTGAGCTGGTTGAGGCACAGGTTGGTGAGGACCTTCGTCAGCCAAGCCTCGGGGACCTCGACGCGGTCGACGTCGGCTGCGTGCCAGCGCAGGAAGGTCTCCTGCACGAGGTCCTGTGCCTCGTCCGCGGAGCCGAGGAGACGGTAGGCGATGGCCTCCAGACGCGGCCTCGATTGCTCGAAGCGGTCGACGTCGTCCCCTGTCAAAGGCATCATCTGATCGTATCCATGGACTGAGCGCAGCCTGACCCCGCTCGACGACACCGGCGGTGGTGATGCGGACCTCAGCCGCGTGACCGCTTGCCCAGACCCGGACGACGATCTGGTCCGGGTCCTCCCACTCCGAGCTGCCGCAGTAGCCACCGTCGGTGGTGCAGCTCGCGAGCGGGGTGTCGTGAGTCGCGTCGCGCACCTGGAGCCTGGACGGGCCGATGCCGTCCCATGGCTGGGTCATCGAGGCCGGCCGATGCGAATGCGGCCTCGGCGGCCTGGGCGCTGTCGAGGGTAACGAGCGCTCCGTCGAAGAACGGGGTCCGAGCTGCGCCGGCGAAAATGACGGCGGTGTCGACGTAGCCGACGCGCCTAGCGATCAGCTCGACGATCTCCGGCGAGGCGTTGTCGCCGCTGACGTAGGTGGTCGGCACCCCCTCTCCGGCGAGAACGAAGCCGGTCACCTCGCCGGTCACCGGCTCGCAGCCCTCAGGACCGTGCTGCGCCGGCGTCGCCGTCACGATGACCACCGAGCCGTCGGGACGAGAAAGCTCGGCGCTCTCCCACGGCTGCAGCCCACGCGTGGACCCACCGAGGTTCCCCGCCGCATTGGGAGTCGTGAAGACCATCGGTGCCTGGCTCAGGTAGGCGCGCCCGGCCTCATCGAGATTGTCGGGGTGCTGGTCGTGGGAGAGCAGGACGGCGTCGACGGCGCCGATTTCGTCGGCCGAGACCTGAGATGGCGCGGTCTTGCTCAGCACCAGACCGGGGGCGAGCTCGTAGTCGCGAACGTCGTCGAAAGTGGGGTCAGTCAGCAGACGGAGGCCGCCGATCTCGATCAGGGTGGTGGGGCCGCCCAAGACGCGGACGTCAACGGACTCGGAAGACTGGATCACGGAGAGCTCCTCAGGGACGAAGGGTGTGGATGCCGGCTCGTGTCGGGACGGGAGGCCGGTGCACGCAGTGCGCGGCCGGATCACCGCCGCCTCCTCGGCGACCTCGTCAGCGGTAAACGAGCCTCCTAGGCTGCCGGGAAAGTCGGACGTTGCCTCGCGGTTCGCGGGCGTTCACTCTGCTGACGAGTCGGCGTACCGAGGTGTGAGGTGAGTTGCGACCTCACACTCGAAACGGCTGCCTCGTCACACTGGTGCGAACGACGAAGGAGCGTCGATGGAAGCCCTTGACGAGGTCATGGCGGAGCGGCGACGGTTGATCGCCCTCGCCTACCGCATGCTCGGTACCCTCGAGGAAGCCGAGGACGCGGTCCAGGAGACCTACCTGCGCTGGTACCGCCTCCCCGAGGAGAAGCGCTCGGCGGTCGGCAACCCGCAGGGCTGGCTGACACGGGTCGCGAGCCGGATCTGCCTCGACAACCTGAAGTCAGCGCGCTCCCGGCGGGAGCACTACGTCGGCGAGTGGCTCCCCGAGCCGGTGCCAGCGGGTCTGCTCAGCGACGACCCCATGGGGGACCCGGTCGATCGGGTGACCCTCGACGACACGGTCAGCACGGCACTGCTGGTGGTGCTCGACGCGATGACGCCCGCCGAACGGGTGGCGTTCGTCCTACACGACGTCTTCTCGCTGCCCTTTCCCGAGATCGCTGAGGTTGTCGGCCGTTCGCCGGCAGCAGTGCGACAACTCGCTACCTCCGCACGCCGCCGAGTCGCCGACCACCGTGGCGTCGTCGCCGCTCCTGCCGAGCACGACGCAGTGGTCCGAGCGTTCGTCGCAGCCGCCTCCGGCGATGACCTGGGCGCGCTCACCGGGCTGCTGGACCCGTCGGTCACGCTCCGCTCCGACGGTGGCGGCGTCGTGAGCGCGGCGCGCAACCCGGTGGTGGGGCCACCACGTGTCGCACGGTTCCTTCTCGGCGTCCTGACCCAGCGGCCGACCTGGGTGGTCGCGGAGAGGGCCACCGCCGATGGACTCGGGTTCACCATGACCGAGCGAGAGGAGGTCCGGGCGGTCGTCAACCTGCGCGTCGCCGGCGGACTGGTCACCGACCTGTGGATGGTGGTCAACCCAGGAAAGCTGACCGGCTGGCGCTAGAACCCACGCATCGAGGTGGTCCGAGAGGTGCCTGCGGGGCGTGCGGGAATGTTCCAGCCGGGTAGTAGGTACAGGGCTGCGAGTGTGCGCACCTGCTCCCTACCTCCCTTCGCCAGATGAGGTGGCGGACGCACGGGCGATGGCCAGGCCGAAGGTTCGAGGTCTCTGAGGGCGTCAATGAAGGGCGTCGCAGCCGGACGTCGCCGGCGCATCGGTGGTCGTGGACGGTTCCGAGCCCATGTCACACAGGACCGACCAGGAACGTCTCAGAGCACGAGCGTGAGTCCCACTACCGCGGTTAGCACTCGTTGACTGCGCCGGAGGCTCGGGGCGTCTCGCTCGGCTCTGCTGCACCCAGCGGAGTCGTGCCTGGAACCAGAACCCGACACGGAGAAGAGCAATGGACACCATCCTGTGGATTGCGGCCGGCCTCTTGGCCATGGTCGCACTGACCGGAGGCTTCACGAAGACGTTCATCCCCAAGGAGAAGCTGGAGCATCATGAAGGAGCCGCATGGACTCGCACTGTCAGTCCCGCGTTCGTGAAGACTCTCGGCGCGCTGGAGCTGCTCGCGGCGGTCGGCCTGATCCTTCCAGCCGTGGTGGATGTCGCGCTCGCTGCCCGTTCCTTGTTCGCGACGATCCGCCCAGATCCGGGATGGTTCACGGCAGAGCCTGCTAACGAGGTGTTAACGGGGAAGACAGAGGCCTGATCACCGAGATCGGTGATCAGGCCTCTGACCTGCAACTTCCTTAGTCGGTAGCGGGGGCAGGATTTGAACCTGCGACCTCTGGGTTATGAGCCCAGCGAGCTACCGAGCTGCTCCACCCCGCGTCGTGCGGGCAACTCTACGCCAGGCCCCGACGGGCAGCAAATCGCCCTGACTCCTCCCGACCGCAGGCGGAGGCGCGGTCAGCGGGGAGCGATGTTGTGGTTGAGGTGGAAGACGTTCTCCGGGTCGTAGCGGCGCTTGACCTCTGTCAGGCGTCCGTAGTTCGCCGCCCCCAGCGCCGCGACCATGCGGTCCGGCTCCGGCTCGGTGAGGAAGTTGAGGTAGACCGCGTCCATCGACCACGGCTTCACGTCGGCACAGGCGTCGCGCACCCACTGCTTCACCGTGGCGTCGTCGCCCGGGTCCTCCCACAGCCCGAAGGGGTGGACGACCCAGGGCGCCGTACGCCACGGCACCGGGTGGTCCGGGTTGCCACGGGCCATCGCGCCGCCCTGGGCGAAGAGCAGCTGCTGCGACGGCGAGGGGACCAGCAGGTCGGTGGCCCGGTCGCAGAAGCGGTCGACCGCCTCGTCGGGGAGGCTGCTCAGGTTCTCGGCCGACCAGTAGACGCGATAGCCCGGCGGGTCGTCGAGGAGGCACTGCAGCTCCGCGTAGGGCATCTCCATGACCAGCTCGCCCTCGTGCCCGAGCTCGAGCATGGGCCGCATCGCCTCGCGGCCCGCGGCCTCCGGCCCGGCGTAGGTGAGCACGGTCAGGCACGCGAGCTTCCCGACCAGGTGCTCGGGCACGAACTGCTCCTCGGGTGCCGTCAGGTACAGCACGCCGCCGCTGAGCTCGTCCGGCCCGGACTCGATGACGTCGCGGAACGCCCGGGTCACGTCCGGGCCGGCATCCGGGCGCCAGAACAGCAGCGCCACCGTCACCTGCGGCAGCTCGTGGAGGCGGAACGTGAACGACGTGGCCACGCCGAAGTTGCCGCCCCCGCCGTGCAGCGCCCAGAACAGGTCCGGGTGCTCGCGCTCGCTGGCGGTGACCGCCTCGCCGTCGGCCGTCACGAGGTCGGCGGCGACCAGGTTGTCGCAGGCGAGGCCGTACGCCCGGTCGAGCCAGCCCGTCCCACCGTTGAGCGTGAAGCCCCCGACGCCGGTGGTCGAGACCCGGCCACCGGTCGTGGCCAGGCCGAACGGCTCGGTGCCCCGGTCGAGATGGCTCATCGTCGCGCCGCCGCCGACCTGGGCGGTGCGCGCGACCGGGTCCACGGAGACCGCGTTCATCCAGCGCAGGTCCACGACCATGCCGTCGTGGACGGATCCCATGCCGGCCGCGCTGTGGCCGCCGCCGCGCACCGCGATCTCCAGCCCGAGGTCGCGTGCGGCGCGGATCGCGGCGGCCACGTCGTCGGGAGTCGCGCACTGCGCGATCACGACGGGTCGCTTGTCGATCGCCCCGTTCCACACGGTGCGGGCCTCGTCGTAGGCGGGGTCGGCGGCGGTGATGATCGTGCCGGCGAACCCCCTCGCCAGCTCCGACAGCCGGGAGGCGTTGGCGGTCGTGGTCATGACTGGTCCCCTTCTCCGAAGGTCTCGAGAGGGGCCCGCCGGGTGCCGCAGCTCCCGCCGGGCGTCCGGCGGGCCCACGAAGGACGCTAGGCGCGGACGGGAGGCAGCGCATCAGCGCCGACACGTAGATTCCGGTGGGTCGACACGCAGGGTCAGTCCGTGCCCGGCCCCGACGCGTAGGAGGCGAGGACGGCTCGCCCGGTTCGCCCGCGGGTGCCGAGCTTGTCGTAGATGTTCGACAGGTGCCGCTCCACGGTGCGGACGCTGAGCACCAGCTCGGCGGCGATCTCCTGGTTGCTCAGGCCGCGGGCGGCGAGACGGACGATCTCCATCTCCCGCGGGGTCAGCCCGGCGGGGTTGGTGCCGGCGCCCTCGACCGTCGAGCCGGTGAGCCGGCCCAGCACGGCCGCGGCGTGCATGGCGTCACGGGCCGCGCCCAGCGCCCGGAGCGCGGTCCACGAGGCGCGCGCCTGCTCCTGCGCCGGCTGGGGGCGCTCGAGCTCGGACAGGCTGCGCGCGAGGTCGAGGCGCGTGCGGGCCACCTCGAAGCGCGCACCGCTGCGCTCGAAACCGGCGAGGGCGTCCTCGAAGCACCGGCGCGCCGCGTCGTGGTCGCCGGCGGCGACTGCGAGCCAGCCCTGGGCGCGCGCTGCTGCCGCGACGAGCGGGTCGGTCCGCACGTCCCGCGCCACCGACTGCAGGTCGCGGGTGGCCGCCTCGGCCGCCGGCCGGTCCCCGAGCGCAAGTCTCGCCTGCGCGAGCAGCTCCAGCGCGTCGGCCCGGACCAGCTGTCCCGGGTGCGCGACCCGACGCAGGAACTGCTCGGCGAACTCGGCGGCAGCCACGGGGTCGCCGCGGTCGAGCGCGATCTGGGACCTCGCCAGCAGCGCGAGGTCGCCGGCGAGAAGGCGGAACGGCGGCGACTCCGCCCGGACGAGGAACGCCTCCGCCTCGGCGTCGCGTCCCTGCCGCCAGCGCAGCAGGGCCAGCTTGACCAGCCCCTCGGACGCCGCTGCGGGCCGCGCCGACAGCGCCTTGACCGCTGCGAGGAGCTCGACCTCGGCGGCGCGCCAGTCGCCCTGCCACACGAGGACGCCGGCGTAGTGGATCCGGCAGAAGGAGAACAGCGTCTGGTGCGACCACCGCTGGCCGATCTCCTGCGCCCGCTTGCACCACTGCCCTGCCCGGCCGTAGTCGCGCACCTGCTCGCACGCGGCGATGAGGCAGCAGCAGGTGGTGGCGGCCGCGCCGATGCCGTCCATGTCACCGGCCACGGCAGCGACGGTCGCCTCGTCGAGCAGGGCCATGCCCTCCTTGACCCGGCCCTGGCTGACCCAGGCCAACCCCTGGTAGGCGATCGCCGACATCTCCAGGTCCTGGTCGCCCAGGGAGCGTCCGAGCGCGCCCGCCTGTTCCGCGTACGCCTCGGTCGCCGGGCCGTCGTGGTCGGCGAAGAAGGCCATGTCGGCCTCCAGCAGCACCAGCCAGCCGAGCTCGGGCACCGGGTCGACGCCGTCGAGCAGACGGTGCGCGCGCCGGACCCAGCCGTCGGCGACGGCACGCTCCCCCTCGAGGTAGTGGTCCCAGGCCAGGTCACCGGCGACCCGGGCGGCGCCGCGGGGGTCGTCCGCGTCCCGGAACAGCCGGTAGGCGCGGACCCGCGCGGCGATGGCGGCGGGACCGTCCTCCAGCCAGTAGCAGGCGGTCCCGATGCCCTCGTACGCCTCGGGTGTCCCGCGCTCGCTCGCGGCGGCCTCGAACGCGCGGCGGGCGTCGGCCCAGCGCAGCTCCCCCAGCGCGACGCCTCCGGCGGCGAGCAGGTCGACCGGGCTCACGGCGGCCACGAACCGACTGTAGGGCCGAACGGGCCGCCGGGTCATGCCTCCCCGCAGAGCCCACGAGCCGTGGTCGCGATGTCCCCCGCAGTGCCCTACCCGGACGCCTCCGGCGAGGGGGTCGGCGTGGGCGACGGCGACGAGGTCGTGCCGCCCGCGCGTTGGGCGGCGACCGCGCGGTCGATGGCGTCACGCAGGTCGTCCTGGGCCTGGCCGTACGCCGTGAAGTCGCCGGCTGCCAGCGCCCGCTGGGCCGCCTCGATCGCGGCCTGCGCGTCGGCCAGCGCCTGGGTCAGCGCGGCGTTCTGGTCGGCGCCCCCCGGCTCGGTCGGCTCGGGGTCGGTCGGCCCCGGCTCGGCCGGCGGTGTGTCGACCCCGCCCTGGTCGGCGAAGAGGACGTCGAGGGCCTCCTCCAGCGTGTCCTCGAACGCGTTCTCGTTGCCGAAGGACACCAGCACCTTGCGCAGCAGCGGGAACGACGTCGAGGCGTCGGCCTGGATGTAGAGCGGCTCGACGTAGAGCAGGCCGCCGCCGACCGGCAGCGTGAGCAGGTTGCCGTAGCGCACCGTCGTGCCGCGCTTGAGGATGTTGATCTCCTCGGCGATCTGGTCGTCGGACTCCAGGGCGTTCTGCACCTGCGACGGGCCGTTGATCTGCAGCGACCGTGGCAGCTCGAGGATCCGGAACTGGCCGTAGTCCTCCCCCGGGTCGGCGTTCACCGCGATGAAGGCCGCGAGGTTGTTGCGGTCACCGGTCGGCACGTAGGTCGAGGTGAGCGAGAAGGCCGGCGCGTCCTGCCCGGGCATCTTCAGGGTCAGGTAGTAGGGCGGCTGCAGGCCGGCGTCGGCGCGCGTCGGGTCGACGGGCACCCGCCAGAAGTCCGAGCCGCTGTAGAAGGTGCGGGGGTCGCTCACGTGGTAGTTGGAGAGCAGCGTCCGCTGCACCTTGAACAGGTCCTCGGGGTAGCGCAGGTGCAACATCAGCTCGTCGCTGATCTGGTCGCGGCTCTCGACCGTGCCGGGGAACGCCTTGCGCCAGGTCTTGAGGACCGGGTCCTCGGTGTCCCACTCGTAGAGCGTCACCGTGCCGTCGTAGGCGTCGACGGTGGCCTTGACCGAGTTGCGGATGTAGTTGACCCGCTCGATGGGCGCGACGATCGCTCCGGGCGCGGTCCGCGAGTCGGCCGTCGCCTCGTCCAGCGTGCTGCGCGTGGAGTAGGGGTAGCCGTTGCTCGTCGTGTAGCCGTCGACCACCCACTGGATCTTCCCGTCCGCGACGACCGGGTAGGCGTCGCCGTCGAGGGTCAGCCAGGGAGCGACCTTCTCGACGCGCTCCTTCGGGTCGCGCACGAAGAGGATCTTCGACTCGGAGTTGATGCGGTCGGACAGCAGGAGGTTGGCCTCCTGGTACTTCGTGGCGAACATCAGCTTGTTGAACAGCGAGTCGATCGGCACGCCGCCGGCACCCTGGTAGGTGTTGTTCTGCACGCCCGAGGAGGTGTCGTCGGCCGGGAAGTCGAGCTCGCGCGACGGCGTGCCCTTGGGCCCCCCGACGATGCTGTAGGTCGGGCTCTCCTCGCCGAAGTAGATGCGCGGCTGGAACCCGTTGATCTTGCCCTGCGGCGGGATGTCGGAGGAGACGAAGGACGGACGGCCGCCGTCGGTGGTCGTCTCGCCCAGCGCGGCGACGAAGCCGAAGCCGTGGGTGTAGACGGTGTGGTCGTTGACCCAGTTGCGCTGCTGCGACGGCAGGCCGGTCAGGCTGACCTCGCGCACGGCGGCCACGACGTCGCGGCGGGTGCCGTCGATCGTGTAGCGGTCGACGTCGAGCGAGTCGGGGAAGTCGTAGTAGGGCCGGAACTGCTGGAGGTTCTTGTAGGTCGGGCTCAGCAGCGCCGGGTCGAGCAGCCGGATGTTGGCGGTGGTGTCGGAGTCGGCGCGCAGCTCCTCCGGGGTCGCCGTCGTCTTGGCGCTGTAGTCCGTGATCTCGACCTTGTCGTCATCGATGCCGTAGGCCGCGCGCGTGGCCTCGATGTTCCGCTCGATGTAGGGCGCCTCCTTGTCCGCCTCGTTCGGCGTGACCTGGAAGCGCTGCACGAGCGCCGGGTAGATGCCGCCGATGAGCAGGGCGGACAGCAGGAGCAGGCCGACCCCGATGCCCGGGAGCAACCACGTGCGGCGCACGATGTTGGCGAAGAACAGCACGGCGCACATCAGCGAGATGATCGCGAGGATCAGCCGGCCCTGGAGCACCGCGTTGACGTCGGTGTAGTTGAGCCCGGTGAAGTCGGCGCGGCCGATGCGGTGCTCGTTGACCGCCAGCGAGTAGCGGTCGAGCCAGTAGCCGACGGCACGAAGCAGCACGAACGTCCCGAGCAGCACCGACAGGTGCACCCGCGCGGCGGGGGTCGCCCGCTCCCCCAGCAGCGCCTGCAGCCGCAGCCCTCCGTAGAGGTAGTGCGTCACGGCCGCGGCGATGATGCTCACGACGACGGTGGCGAACGCGAAGCCGAGCACGAACCGGTAGAACGGCAGGTCGAAGGCGAAGAACGAGATGTCCTTGCCGAACTGCACGTCCTTCTCGCCGAAGTCCACGCCGTTGCGCCACTGGACGTAGGTCCTCCAGCGGCCCGACGCGGTCGACCCGGCGATGAGCCCCAGCAGGGTGACGAGGCCGATGAGGATCCACCGCTTGTAGGGGTCGATCGCCATCCGGTAGCGGTCGAGCTCCTGCTGGCCCGGGATCATCGCCTGGTAGGCCGGGCGGGTGCGGTAGGCGACGACGAAGTTGACCGAGACACCCGCCGCGAACAGCAGGCCGAAGACCACGAACAGCAGGGCCCTGGCGCCGATGATGCGGGTGAACACCGACTCGAAGCCGACCGAGCGGAACCACAGCAGGTCGGTGTAGAAGCCGGTGAAGATGCTGAACAGGATCAGCAGCACGCCGAGGATGACCAGCGTCGGCAGCAGCGCACGGTTGCGTCGGCGCGGAGGCCCCGCCGGTCGTCGGGGCGGCCCTGCCGTGCCCGGCATGTCGAAGGTCACTCACGGTCCGTTCGTCAGGCCGCCGCAGACAGGCGCCGGGGCACCCGCGCACGAGGGCGTCGTGCGACCAACGTACCGACCCGCGGGGGCAGTTCCCACAGCCGCGTCCGCTCGCGGGAGGATCGGCGCCGTGACCGCTCCCCCGAACCACCGCCTCGACCGCCTGACGCTGGACATCGAGGGCCATGCCGCGGCGGCCGGCTGGGACCAGCCGCCCCACCTGTTCGCCCTGGTCGAGACCGCCGACCTGCTGCGCCGGGAGCCCCAGCTCGCGGCCGAGCTGGGTCTGGTCGAGGGCGAGCCAGGCGGCCTGACGCCCGTCGACCAGGGCGACCTGCCCGAGCACTCCTCCCTCGACGAGCTGCTCGCCGGCATCACCTGGCCGGCCGAGGTGCTCGGCGCGGCGATCACGGTGGAGCGGCTCATGGTTCCGCCGGCGGTCGAGAGCGACATGCCCCAGGACGAGGGCGAGGCGCTGCGGTGGCTGGGCGAGCACCCCGACCGGCAGGAGGTGCGCCTCGTGGTGGCCGTCCTGCGCGACGGCTCGCGCAGCGCCGCGCTGCGCATGCGGGCCCACGACGACGAGACCTCGGTGCTGACAGGTCAGGACCTCGTGCCCGGCCTCGCCGACGCGCTCGCCGAGACGCTCGCCGACTGAACGATCAGCAGCCCGGGACCCGCGGCCGGCCCTCGCGGAGCTGGTCGAGCGCGGTCACCGTGGACGTGAGGGTCCGCGCCTTCACCAGCCGCAGCCCGTCGGGCTGGTTGCGCAGAGCCTCTGCGCAGTTCCCCGGCGGCACCAGGAACACGGTGGCCCCTGCCTTGCGCGCACCGATCATCTTCTGCGTGATGCCGCCGATCGTGCCGACGTGCCCGGCGTCGTCGATCGTGCCCGTGCCGGCGACGTGCGCGCCGTCGGTCAGCGAGCCCGGTGTCAGCTTCTCCACGATGCCGAGGGCGAACATCAGCCCGGCGCTGGGACCACCGACGTCCTGCAGCGAGATCTCGACGGTGAAGGGGTAGTCGGCGTCGTCCCGGGTCGTGATGCCGACGATGGCGCGCCCGTCCTCGGCGGCCTTCGTCCTGATCGTCGCCGGCACCCGCCGGCCGTCGCGGTCCACGACGATCGTCACCCGGTCGCCCGGCTCGCGGGAGGTGATCAGCTCGCGCAGCTCCGCGCCGCCGGCGACCTGCTGGCCGTCGACCTCGAGGATCTCGTCGCCCGTGCGCAGCTTGCCGCGGGACGGGGACGCCTGGTCGACGTCCTGGACCAGGAGCCGCGTCGTGACCGGGATGCCGAGGTGGCGCAGCGCGGCGGTCGTCGCGTTCTCCTGCGAGTCGCGCATCTCGGTCGCACTCTGCTCCTCGATCTCCTTCGCCGACTCCCCGGCGGGGTAGACCTGCTCCTCGGGCACCACGGCGACGGCGTCGTCGACCCACCCGCGCAGCGCCGTGACGAGGTCGAGGCGCTGCCGCGGGCCGCCGAGCACCGACACGGTCGTGAGGTCGAGGTTGCCCGTGTCCGGGTAGGTGGTGCGGCCCTCGATGCGGATCAGCTCGGTCTTGCCGACCGAGCCCAGCGTGTTGGTGACCGGACCGGGGTTGAGGGCGACGTACGGCACGGGCAGCAGGGCGGCCACGGCGGACAGCAGCACGACGAGGAAGCCGGCGACGGCGAGGGTGAGGGTCCGGCGGGTCACGACGGGAAGCCTACGAGAGCACGGCGCGGGGTGCCGTCGCCGTCAGGCGGCGTCGTCGCGGTGACTGTCGAAGGCGTCGCGGAAGCGCCGGTGCGCCTCCACGGTCTCGTGGGTGTCGGCGCGCGACGGCGTGCGGCTCGCCCAGGCCACCCACAGCAGCGCCAGCACCAGGGCGGCGAGGGGAATGGTCAACCAGACGAGCGCGGACATCGGGACCTCGGGGACGGTGGTGCAGGGGGGACGCGTCCAGGATATCCGCGCGAGCCCGCGTCGGCGGCCCGCACCGCCGCAGTCGCCGGCGGGAACCTCAGGGCAGCCCGACCCACTCCTGCTCGCCGTCCGGTGAACGTCTGGTGCTTCCAGATCGGCACCCGCGCCTTGAGCTCGTCGATGAGCGCGCGGCAGGCGTCGAAGGCCTCCCCGCGGTGCGGGCAGGACGCGCCGACGACGACGGCCAGGTCTCCGACGTCGAGGTCCCCGACCCGGTGCACCGCCGCGAGGGCGAGCAAGGGCCGACCGGCCGCGACCTCCTCGGCGACGGACCGCAGCTCGTCGAGCGCCGACGGGTGGGCCGAGTAGCCGAGCGAGGTCACACCGCGGCCGTCGTCCTCGGAGCGCACGGTCCCGACGAAGAGCGCGACGCCGCCGGCCGCCGGGTCCCTGACGGCTGCGAACACCTCGTCGACGCTCAGGGGGGTGTCCCGGACCTCGAGCAGCCGGATCACGTCGCTGTGGGTCCCGGTCATCCGCGCCTCTTCTTCCGGGCGATGCGCACCAGGGCGGCGGTGCCGACGACCGCGACCGCCGCGCCCGCGCCGATGGTGGCGTCGCGCTTGCCGAGCCGCCGGGCGGCGAGCGCGTGGTGGCCGCTGACCTGCTCGAGGAGCAGGCCGAGCGCGGTGGGGTTGTCGTACGTCGGCCGCCAGCCGGTCGCCCGCAGCCGCGAGCTGGACACGACCCACGGGTGGACGACGTACTGCAGGTCGCTGGACGGGGTCGGGATGACGCCCAGCCGGTGCAGCCTCTCGGCGGTGCCGTAGGCGATGGAGGCCGGCAGCTCGATGCGGCGCATCCCGGAGACCAGCTCGACGTCCTCCTGCTCCAGCCACCCCTCGCACCCGACGGTCACCGCGCCGGTGACCTGCCCGAGCGCGGCGGCTTCCAGCGCCGAGACCAGGTCGTCGACGTGGCAGAACTGCCACCGGGGGTGCGAGTCGCGCACGACGAGCAGCCGGGGCGCCTCGAAGTGCCGGGTGAGGACGCTGTCGACCCCGGGGCCGACGACGGTCGCCGGGCGCACCACGGTCACCTGCAGCCCGGGGTGGCTGCGCGGCGCCTGGCGGGCGAGCCGCTCCATCTCCAGCCAGTCCGAGAGGAGCCCGCCGTCCGGCACGGCCCGCAACGGCGCGTCGTCGTCGAGCGGGAGCGGGTTGTCGGGCAGCGCGCCGTAGACCATCGCCGAGGTGCACAGCACCACCCGGCGTACGCCGCTGGCGGCGGCCGCGGTGACCACCGTCTGGGCCGCCCGCACGTTGCGCTCACCGCGCTCGCGGCCGTCGCCGTCCACGGTCGTGTCGACGGCCAGGTGGACGACGGTGTCGACCTTGGCCATGCGGGCCGCGACCGCCGGGTCGCGGACGTCGAGCACGCGCCAGGTCACCCCCGGGACGTCGCCGCGCCGGTCGTCGAGCCCCACGACCTTGGCGACGTCGTCGTTGGCGACCAGCCGCTGCGCCAGTGCGGCACCGATGCCCTCGGCGGCGCCGGTGACCGCGACGACGGGGCGGCGCGCGCGGCTGCTGCGCCCAGAGCGAACCGGCGGCTTCGGGTCCTCGGCGGGGGAACTCACCGGGCCGTCACCACTGTTGGCGTAGTGGCTACGGTGGGATGCACAGCAGTCATGGTGCTCCCATCCTGCCAAGTCCGCCCGCCGGTCCACGTCGGCCGGGGACCCGACACGGAGGAGACCGTCGATGCGAGGCGAGCCGTGAGCAACTTCCCCTTCGGCTTCACCCCGGGCCCCGGCGAGGGCGAGGGTGGGGACCGTCCCGGCGGCGAGCCGTCGCCCACCGACCCCTTCGCCGCGATGTTCGGCGCGGGCGGCGGCGACATCGGCGCGGCGTTCCAGAACCTCGGCCGACTGCTCTCCTGGCAGGGCGGGCCGGTCAACTGGGACCTGGCCCGGGACGTGGCCCGCCAGGTCGTCGCGCAGGCCGGCGACCGCTCGGTCACGACCGCCGACCGTGAGCCGGTGCTCGACGCGGTGCGGCTCGCCGAGCTGTGGCTGGACTCGGCCACGGTCTTCCCCTCCGGTGCCTCCGGCGCGGTCGCGTGGAGCCGGGCCGAGTGGGTCGAGGCGACGATCCCCGCGTGGCAGGAGCTGGTCGACCCCGTCGCCGGACGCGTCGTCGAGTCGATGGGCACGATGCTGGCCGGCGAGGGCGGTCCGATGTCCCAGCTGGGACTGCCGCCGGAGCAGGTGCAGGCCATGTCGGCGATGACCGGGCCGCTGCAGCAGATGATGAAGAGTGTCGGCGGCGCGATGTTCGGCAGCCAGATCGGCCAGGCGATCGGCGGCCTCGCCGTCGAGGTCGTGGGCTCGACCGACGTCGGGCTGCCGCTCGCCCCCGCCGGCCGGGCGGCGCTGCTGCCCGCCAACGTCGCGGCGTTCGGCGAGGGCCTCGGGGTGTCCGCCGACCAGGTGCGCCTCTACCTCGCGCTGCGCGAGATGGCCCACCAGCGGCTGTTCGCGCACGTGCCGTGGCTGCGCGGCCACCTCGTCGAGGCGGTGGCCGCCTACGCCCGCGGCATCCACGTCGACACGGCGCGTCTCGAGGAGGCGCTGGGCAGCATCGACCCGACGAACCCCGAGTCCCTGCAGCAGGCGATGACCGGCGGGATGTTCGAGCCGGAGGACACCCCCGAGCAGACGGCGGCATTGGGCCGCCTCGAGACGGCGCTGGCTCTGGTCGAGGGCTGGGTCGACGAGGTCGTCGACGCCGCCGCGGCGCCGCACCTGCCGGCGGCCGCGGCGCTGCGCGAGACGGTGCGGCGGCGCCGGGCCGGCGGGGGCCCGGCCGAGCAGACCTTCTCCTCGCTCGTGGGGCTCGAGCTGCGTCCGCGCCGGCTGCGCGAGGCGGCGGCCCTGTGGCGGGCGCTGCTCACCGAGCGCGACCAGGCGGGTCGCGAGGCGGTGTGGGCGCACCCCGACCTGATGCCGACCGGCGACGACCTCGACGACCCGGGAGCGTTCGCCGGCGGCGGGTCCGCGCCGCTGGACCTGTCGGGGCTCGACGACACCGAGGCCCCGCCGGAGCCGCCGCCGCCCACCACGCCGGACGCGTGAGCGACCTGCACGCCGACGCGCTGCGCGTCCTCACGACCTGGCGACCCGACGACGACAGGCAGGAGCGGCTGCGCGCGTCGTACGTCGAGCACCTGCGCGCCCACGACGACGGCGTGTGGCAGTCGTGCGTGCCGGCGCACCTCACGGCCAGCGTCCTGGTCCTCGACCACACGGCGCAGCGGGTGCTGCTGACGCTGCACCGCAAGGGCGGCTTCTGGGCGCAGACGGGCGGTCACTGCGAGCCGGGCGACCCGACGCTGGCCGCCGCCGCGCTGCGCGAGGGCGTGGAGGAGTCGGGCATCGCCGGTCTGCGGCTGCTGGCCGACGGCCCGGTCGAGCTCGACCGGCACGCGTTGTCCGGCGCGTTCGGCCGGTGCGGCGAGCACCTCGACGTGCGCTACGCCGCCGTGGCGCCGACCGGGGCCGAGCCGATCGTCAGCGACGAGTCCGACGACGTGCGCTGGTTCGACGTCGACGCCCTTCCACCGGGCGCCGTCGAGGACCTGTCGTCGCTGGTCGCGCGGGCACAGGCGGCCGTCAGCCCGACAGCACGGCCCGGGTGACGTCCCACCCTTCGAGGCCGGGGTCGAGCGCGTCGAGGTCGTCGGCGGAGCGCAGCCGGTGCCAGCCGGGCCCGACGGACACCGCCGTGCGCCGGGGCGCCGCGGCACGCAGCCTGGCCACGGCGTCGGGCGTGTCCAGGTCCACCCCGGTCGCCGTCACCCACGCCGGCACGTCGGCCGCGGTGGCCAGCGCGACCAGCCCGCCGCCGGCCGCGGGGAGCACCGCGACGTCGGCCGAGCCCAGGCCGCGGTGCAGCTTTCCCACCAGCAGCCCGGGCAGGTCGGGGGCGTCGGGGGCGAGGACCGTGACCTGGTCGGCACCGAGCCCGGCCAACGCGGTCAGCGCGGCCAGCGCGGCAGGCGCCGGTGCCTCGGCGACCGGTGGCAGCCGCAGCACCGGGGTGCCGGGCCACGTCAGGTCCGCCAGCGTGTCGGCGTCGGGGTCGTCGTCGTGCACGAGCAGGACAGGCTCGACGAGCGCCAGCCCCGCCACCGTCTCGTAGACGTCCTCGACCATCGCCGCCCGCAGCCGCCCGGCGGGGAACGCGCGCGGGGTGGCGAGCACCGCCACCAGGCGCCGGGTCACCGCCCGGCGCCCGCCGGGTCATCGTCGGAGAGCCCGAGGCCGGCCGTCGCGGACACGCCCTCCAGGTAGCCGCGGGCCCGCTCGGTGCGCGGGTAACGCTCGACCTCGGCCCAGAAGTCGGGCCCGTGGCCCGGCACCAGAAGGTGCGCCAGCTCGTGGACCAGGACGTAGTCGACGACCCACGGCGGCATCCCCTGCAGGCGGGTGGACAGGCGGACCGTGCCGTCCACCGGGGTGCAGGAGCCCCACCGGCTGCCCTGGTTGGTGACCCACCGGACGCTGCTCGGCCGGGCCCGTCCGCCCAGGTGCTTGCGGGAGAGCTCGCGCGCCCGGGCGAGCAGCTCGTCGTCGCTGGGCCGCAGCCGGGCGTCCTGGCGGGCGAGGCGCTCGAGCATGACCGCCACCCACTGGCGCTCCTCGGCCCGGCTCATCCGCGCGGGGATGAGCACGACCGTGCGGTCGCCGTCACGGTAGGCCGAGACGGTGCGGCGGCGGCGGGCGCTGCGCCGCACGTCGACGGTCGTCCCGGCCGGAGCGTCACCGGCGTCACCCGCACCACCCGCGCCCTGCGCGTCGGGGGGTCGCACCCGTCGTGCTGTCATGCCCGAAACGCTAGCGACTTTCTCGCGTCCACAGCCCGTGGACGACATCGCCGCAGGTCAGCCGCGGTTCGGACGATGATCCACACCCTTGTCCACAGCGGTGTCGACAGGCTCTCCACAGCGTCACCCCGCGCGGTCAACACGATGTCCACAGCGCTGTCCACAGGCCATGTACCCCATCCCGCCGGTTCCGTTGACGCTGCCCGCCGACCGCTCCTAGCGTGCGCAGCAGACGAGGCCCTCGGGACGACCGGCCGGCACGCTCGCAAGGGGAAGGCGAGCGGTCCGGCCGAGCGGTCCGGGGGCTTCGCCGTTGTCCGACGGCGCGGTCGCCCGTCCCCCTGCGCCGGTCAGCGGCCGGTGAAGCGGGGCGCCCGACGCTCGCGCTGGGCGAGCAGGCCCTCCTGCAGGTCCGCGGTGGCCAGCGTCACCGGCTGGGCGAGCGCCTCCCACTCCAGCGCCGCGTCGAACGTGGCGTGCCCGCCCGAGGCGAGCGCCCGCTTGGTGAGCCGGCTCGCGACCGGAGCGGTGGCGGCGACCGCGGAGGCGACCGAGAGCGCCTCCTCCAGGGCCGTCCCGTCGTCGACCGCGCGGTTGACCAGGCCCATCGACGCCGCCTCCGCGCCGGACACGATGCGCCCGGTGAGCAGCAGCTCGCGAGCCACGGCCAGTCCGGCGACCTCCGGCAGCAGCCACGTGCTCGCCATGCCCGGGTGCATGCCCAGGCTGGTGAACGGCACGCCGAGCCGGGCCGTGCGGGTGGCGTAGCGCAGGTCGCACGCCAGCGCGACGGCCAGCCCGGCCCCGATCGCGGGCCCGTTGACGGCCGCGATCGTCACCGCCTCGAGCTCGCGCACCGCGAGCCAGGTGCGGTAGAACGCGCCCATCCGGGCCCGCAGGTCGTCCACCGAGGCGTCGGGCTCGGCGCCGATCCAGGACAGGTCGCCTCCGGAGCAGAACGCGTCGCCGGTCCCCGTGACCACCACGGCCCGCACCGAGCGGTCCTCGCGCAGCGCGGCCATCGCCCGCCCCCAGGAGGCGGTCATCGCGGCGGACATCATGTTCCGCCGGTCCGGGAGGTCGAGGGTGACCAGCACGACGCCGTCCGCAGGGCGGTCCACCCGCAGGTCGGTCAAGTCGTCGAGCTTGTCCACCGTACGGTCGGAGGAGGCGCTCGCGGGGGTCTCGGAGGGGGTCATGCGCCCGAGGCTATCCACGCTCGCACCACGCTCAGCGACCCCGCCTCCCACGATGCGCGCCGGGGCTGCTCTAGGGTGGCCCGCAGGTCCGGTGCCGGCACGTCCGCCGGACACGGGAACCCACGATCGAGGAGGACCTGTGGCTGAGAGCTACACCGGAGACGCCTACTGCGTGAAGTGCAAGGAGAAGCGCGACTTCACCGGCGAGGTCAAGGTCAGCGAGTCGGGTCGCCGCATGGCCCAGGGCATCTGCCCCGTCTGCGGCACCAAGCTGAACCGCATCCTCGGCAAGGCCTGACCTACCGAGGTACCCACGTCGTCCCGGAGGGGGCGGTCCCGTCACCGGGGCCGCCCCCTCCGGCATGCACGGGCACGCGCCCGACCTGCGGCGCCCTAGGCTCTGGCCGTGACCGACTGGGCGGCGCGAGTGCTCGACGAGGTCGACGCGGGCGCGGGCGCGGCGGTGGCCCGGCTCGGCGAGCTCGTGCGGGTGCCCAGCCTCGGGGGCGCGGACGCCGAGCACGAGATCCAGGCGATGCTCGCGACCGAGCTGGGCGGGGCCGGCCTCGAGGTCGACCACTGGGCGCTGCCGCTGAACGAGCTGCTCGCCGAGCCGGACTTCCCCGGGGTCGAGGTGGAGCGCTCCGAGGCGTGGGGGCTCGTCGGCCGGCTGCCGGGACGCGGCGACGGGGCGAGCCTGATGCTCAACGGGCACGTCGACGTGGTGCCCACGGGCGACCTGTCCGCCTGGTCGCGGCCCGACCCGTTCAGCGGGCAGGTCGTCGACGGCGAGCTGCACGGGCGCGGGGCCTGCGACATGAAGGGCGGCCTGGTCGCGGCGGTCGCCGCTGTGGCGGCCGTCCGCCGGGCCGATGTCCCGCTGCGCGGCGACCTGCTGCTCGCCTGCGTGCCCGGCGAGGAGGACGGCGGCCTCGGGACCTACGCCACCCTGCGCCGCGGCTGGCGGGCCGACGCCTGCGTGGTCCCCGAGCCGACCGGCCTGCAGCTGGTGCCGGCCAACGCCGGGGCGCTGACCTTCCGGCTGACGGTGCAGGGGCGGGCCACGCACGCGTCGCGGCGCACCGAGGGGGTCAGCGCGCTCGAGAAGCTGCTGCCCGTGCTCTCCGCGCTCGACCGGCTGGAGGCGCGGCGCAACGCCGACGTCGACCCGCTCATGGCCCGGTGGCCGATCGCCTACCCGCTCTCGATCGGCACCGTCTCCGCCGGCGACTGGGCCTCGACCGTGCCGGACCGCCTGGTGGCCGAGGGGCGGCTGGGCGTGGCGCTCGACGAGCCCGTCGGCGAGGCCCGGCGCGCGCTGGAGACGGCGGTGGCCGAGGCCTGTGCCGACGACCCCTGGCTGCGCGAGCACCCGGTCGAGGTGACCTGGTGGGGCGGGCAGTTCGCGTCCGGCCGCCTGCCCGGCGGAAGCGACCTGCTGCCGCGGATGCGCGACGCCCACCGGGCCGCGGGCGGCGGCGAGCAGGAGACCTGGGGTGGGCCCTACGGCAGCGACCTCCGGCTGCTCACCGGCGCGGGCATCCCGACCCTGCACTACGGGCCCGGGGAGTCGGCGCTCGCGCACGCGGCCGACGAGCGGGTGCCGGTCGACGAGGTGCTCCACTGCTCCCGGACCCTCGCGCTGCTCGCGCTGGACGTGTGCGGCGTCGCCTGACCGCGTCGACCGAGCAACCTCTCGAACGTACGACCGTCCGCCCGCCGCCGTCCGCACGCGCCCCCGCGCCCACCAACATTGCGCCGACACACCGGACGCGCCGCAGAAGCGGTGTGTCGGCGCAACGTCCGTGCGGGGGTGTGGACGGCGGGACGGCCGGCGGCAACCGTTCTGGGACGCTCGGGTGCACCGCCGGGCACCCCTCGTCCCGGCCCGACCCGCGGGAGGGCGCGTGCAGCCGGTGCGTCCCCAGCTCAAGCCGGCCCTGCGCAGGGTGTGGCGCGACGGGACGACCCTGCAGCTCGGCGTCGACCCGGCCCGCGCGGTCGTCATCGGCGGCCTCGACGCCCGCTCGGCCAGGCTCGTCGAGAGCCTCGACGGCTCCCACGACCTGACCGGCCTGCACGCCACGGCCGCCCGCCTGGGCATCGCGTCCGACCACGTCGACGACCTGCTCGTGCTCCTCGCCCGGTCCGGCGTGCTCGAGGACGCCGCGGCCGACCACCGGGTGCTGGGCGCGCTCCCGCGCGAGGAGCGCGACCGGCTCGTGCCCGACCTCGCTGCCGCCTCGATCGCGCACCCGGGCACCGACGGCGGCGTCGGTGTGCTCAGCCGCCGCCGCGACCGCGTCGTCACGGTGCACGGAGCCGGCCGGGTGGGTGCGCCGCTCGTGACGCTCCTCGCCGCGGCGGGCGTCGGCACCGTGGTGGTCGAGGACGCCGGCGAGACGACACCGGCCGACCTGTCCCCCGCCGGGCTCGGCCCCGACGACGTGGGGGCCCGCCGTCAGGAGGCCGCGGCCGGCGCGCTGCGCCGCTTCGCCGCCTCGGTGCGGACCAGGCTGCCGGCCGGGCGCGCCGTCCCCGACCTCGCGGTGCTGTCGGGCCACCCGACCGCGCACGACGCTCGCGTGGTCGACCGGCTCGTGCGGGCCGGTGTGCCGCACCTGTTCGCACGGGTGCGCGACGTGACCGGCCTGGTCGGGCCGCTGGTGCTGCCCGGCCGGTCGTCGTGCTCGCGCTGCCACGACCTGCACCGCGCCGACCGCGACCCCGCCTGGCCCTCCGTCGCCGCCCAGCTCAGCACCGGGGGACGTCACCGGGTCACCGCCTGCGACGTCGTGCTCGCCACAGCCGTCGCCGCGCACGCCGGGCTGCAGGTGCTCGCCTTCCTCGACGGCGACCCGGCCCCCTCCACGCTCGACGGCACGCTCGAGCTCAGCCAGTCCGACGGCCGGGTGCGGCGCCGGTCGTGGTCGGTCCACCCCGCGTGCGGGTGCATCTGGCAGGCCGCGGACAGCCCCGTTTGACACACTGCCCGGCGTGGAGGACCTCCCGCGACGCGCAGCAGCCCGCACGGTGCGGCTCGCCAGCCTGCCGCTGGGCTACGCAGGGAGGGCCACGCTGGGCCTCGGCAAGCGGCTCGGCGGCCGTCCCGCCGAGATCGTGGCGGCGGAGGTGCAGGCCCGCACCGCCGAGCAGCTGTTCCGGGTGCTCGGCGAGCTCAAGGGCGGGGCCATGAAGTTCGGGCAGGCGATGTCGGTGTTCGAGGCGGCCCTGCCCGAGAACCTGGCCGGGCCTTACCGCGAGACGCTGACCCGCCTGCAGGAGGCCGCCCCGCCCCTGCCGGCCCGCACGGTCCATGCCGTCCTGGCCCGCGAGCTCGGAGCCGACTGGCGGGCGCGCTTCCGCGAGTTCGACGACCGCCCGGCCGCCGCGGCGTCCATCGGACAGGTCCACCGGGCGGTGTGGTGCGACGGGCGCGAGGTGGCCGTGAAGGTGCAGTACCCCGGCGCCGGGCAGGCGCTGATGGCCGACCTCACCCAGATCGGGCGGATGAGCCGGCTGGTGGGGCTGCTCGTGCCGGGGCTCGACGTGAAGCCGCTCGTGGCCGAGCTCAAGACCCGGGTGGCCGAGGAGCTCGACTACCGGCTCGAGGCGTCGTCGCAGGCCGCCTTCGCGGCGGCCTTCGCCGGCGACGGCGACGTCCTCGTGCCGCCGGTGGTCGACGTCGCCGACCAGGTGCTCGTGAGCGAGTGGATGGACGGCACGCCGCTGTCCCGGATCATCGCCTCGGGCACGCCGGAGCAGCGCGACCGGTCGGGCCTGCTGCTCACCCGGTTCCTCTTCTCCGGCCCGTCGCGGGCCGGGCTGCTGCACGCCGACCCGCACCCGGGCAACTTCCGGCTGCTCGACGACGGACGGCTCGTCGTCCTGGACTTCGGCGCGGTCAACCGGCTCCCCGACGGGCTGCCCCGCTCGATCGGGCCGCTGCTGCGGCTCGCCATCGCCGGCGACGCGGCCGGGGTGCACCGGGGCCTGCGCGACGAGGGCTTCGTCCGGTCCGGGGTCGAGCTCGACGCCCAGGCCCTGCTCGACTACCTGAGCCCGATCCTCGACCCCGCGCGCGAGGACACCTTCCGGTTCTCGCGCTCCTGGCTGCGCGGCCAGGCCGTGCGGGTGGGCGACCCGCGCTCACCCGCCTACAGCACCGGCCTGCAGCTGAACCTGCCGCCCGACTACCTGCTCATCCACCGCGTGACGACCGGCGCCATCGGGGTCCTCTGCCAGCTCGAGGCCGAGGCTTCCTGGCGCGCCGAGCTGGAGCGATGGCTGCCGGGCTTCGCTGCGAAGCCCGCGCCGCGGAAGCGGACGGCCCGCGCGGACAAGCGTCCCGCGCCGAAGCGGACGTCACGGCGTACGCCCGACAAGCCGGCGTCCGGAGCCTGACCCGTCACCACCACTCGGCGTCGAGCTTGCCCTCGATCGCGCGCACGTTCTCGCGGCTGCAGGTCACGCAGTAGTAGACCGTGCGGCCGCGCTCGACCGACGAGCTCCACGTGAGGGGCAGCTCCTCCTCGGTCGCCCCGCACCGCGCGCAGGTCACCACACCGGTCCTCCTCAGCCGAAGGTCAGGATCTCAGCCTGCTCCGCGAGGAACTCGTCGTCGAGGTCGCCCACGTCCAGGCACGGCCCGGAGATGTCGAAGAGCACGAACCGCTGGCTGCGGTAGCCGCTGAACTGCACGTTGACCTCGTCCCGCCCGCGAGCCCGACGACGTCGACGTCGGGGGGGAGCCGTCGGCGGGCGGCCGCGAGCAGGCCGCCGACGCTGTCAGGGGACGAGGGTGGGCTCACGGTCTGCCTCCGGGTCGCTGTTGATGCCGTCGGGGAGGAGCCACACCTCGTGACGGTAGGCGGCGGGGCGCAGCGCCCCGTAGTCGCCCACGACGACGGCCACGATGTTGGCGAGGGACTCGGACTTGGCGTGGAAGTACTTCGAGTGGTCGTCGAGGTCGAGCCGGAACGGGTGGCGCGTGGGGTCCTCGGCCTGGAAGCGGTAGGCGCCGAAGTCCTCGTGCGTCGGGTCGGCCCCGAAGCGGTCGAGGTAGCCGACCGGGTCACGGCTGCTCGCGCCCGTGAAGACGTGGCCCGGTGGGACCTGCAGGTCGCGTGCCGTCTCGACGTTCGGCCCCGGGCTGCCGACGAGCACGGCGTCGTCGGTGCCGGTCAGGTGGTCACGCAGCGCCGTGCCGGCCGTCGTGCTGCCGTAGCTGTGGCCGACGACCGTCAGGTGGGGCAGGACGTCGCGGGAGGCCTGCACCGCGAGCAGGTCGCCCGGCGAGCAGGTCGGCGCCTGCCTCGGCGGCGGCGGCGGACGCGACGTCGGCCACGCCCGGCGCGTCGTAGCCGATCCACGCCACCGCGGCCGTCCGCGCCGTGACCGCGGCCCGGCGGGCCTCCCTGGCGACCCGGGTCGCGTCCGCGGTGAGCCCACCCAGGGTCCCCCGGACCTCGGACCCCAGCCCCGGCACCAGGAAGACGACGTGGTCGGCCACGTCCACGTCGCCGACGGCGAGCGCGACGCGCCCCTCGCCACCGAACGCTCGCGGCTCGAACACGAGCAGCTGGGCGACGAGCCGGGCCCGGGTCACCGGGTCGGTCTGCGCGCGGACGACGTCGAGCTGACGGCGCACGACCAGGCAGGTGTCGAGCCATCGCTGGTCGTCGGAGGTCAGCACGCGCTGAGCACGCAGGCGAGCGAGGTCGGCGTCCAGGGCCGCCTCGTTGGCCCGACCGCGCACGGCCGCCGGAAGTCCGGCCAGTCCCCCGAGGTGCCCCGGGAACCCCGCGACCGCACGCTCACGCTCGTCACCGGTGAGCGACGCCCACCAGGCGCGCACCAGCCAGGGCTCGGAGCCCGCGGCCGGCGGTCCGGAGCCGACGCCCGCGGCGGTTCGGGCGGCGTGCAGCATCGGCAGCAGCGCCGCGAGATCGGCCTCGTGCGCTCCCAGCGGTCCGCCGCGCAGCGCTCCCGCGGGCAGGACGCCCCGTGCCGCCGACAGCACCCGGCGGCCGGTGGCGCTCGCCGACGTCGCGACCTCGGCGAGCAGGGCGCGATGGCGGGCGTGCAGCTGCCCGAGCTCGGCCGTCGCCGCCGACTGCACGTCGTCCACCGCGAGCCGCCGCACGGGGCCGGGCAGGTCGGTCGCCGACCGTACGGCCGCCAGCTCGCGCTGGTGCGCGGCGACCGCCTCGTCGTAGCGACGGCGCAGGACGTCGACGTCGCCGCGGGCCCGGGCCACCACCTCCGCGTGACCGTGCAGGCCCCGGCCGGCCTCGCGCAGCGCGGCCGCGACCGACCCGACGAGCGCGATCACCGGCGCGAGCTCGGCCCGGCAGGCCGCCGCCGCCGGACCCTGCCAGGCGCCCGGAAGTGCGGTGCGGTCGCGGCGGAGAGCGTCGGCCAGCGCCTGGGCCTGCGTCGCGACCCGGCGGCACCGGGCGGCGACCGCCTCCAGCGCCGGCGGGGTGTCGGGTGGGTAGGGCAGCGCCTCGGCGCCGGTCACGGCGCGCCGGCACCCGCGACCGCGGAGGCGGCCACCGCGTCCTCCACCGTGCCGTAGCGGGCCGCCCCCGCACGCACCCGATCGGCCAGCAGGTCGAGGTCGAGGGCGACGACGTCGAGCGCGTCACCGCCCACGTCGCCCAGCACGGCGAGGGCACGGGACAGGGCGGGGTCGGACACCCCGGCCGCGGCGTCGACTGCTGCGCCGGCGGCCCGGCGCGCCCCCTCGGCGGCCGTCGTCAGGCGGAAGGCGGCCGCGACCACCTGTCCTGCGTCGAACGCGATGTGCACGCGGGACCCCCGGGCCGCCGGGGCCCGGTCAGCCCCGTCTGCCACCCGAGCCTAGGAAGATCGGCGGCGGTGGCCGGGGCGCTGTCCACAGGCCCCGCACGCGCCTCGCAGGTCAGGGCAGCGGCGGACCGTCGTCCAGCAGCGGGGCGCACAGGTCGCCCAGCTCGTCGACGCGGTCGAGGGTCTGCGGCGCCAGGAAGCGCAGGTCCTCGACGCGGCGGCAGGCCGCCACCTCGTCCCACGTGACCGGCGTGGAGACCCAGTGCAGGGGCCGCGCCCGCAGCGCGTAGGGGGCGACGGTGGTCTTGGCCGCGTTGTTCTGGCTCCAGTCGACGAACACCTTGCCGCCGCGCAGGTTCTTGGCCATCCGCGAGACGACGAGCCCGGGGCGCTCCTTCTCCAGACGCTGGGCCAGGTCGCGGGCGTAGGCCGAGGTGTGCTCGTCCGAGGTCGGCGCGACGGCGGCGCTGACCTGCATCCCCTTGGACCCGCTCGTCTTGGCGACGGGCACCAGCCCGTCGGCCTCGACGAGGTCCTTGAGCAGCAGCGCCACCTCGGCGCACTCGACCACCGTGGCGGGCGCGCCGGGGTCGAGGTCGAGGACGAGCCGGTCCGACGGGTGCACGCCCCCTCGCGGTCCGACGGTCCACTGCGGCACGTGCAGCTCGAGGGCGGCCAGGTTGGCAGCCCAGACCAGGGTCGGGAGGTCGCCGACCACCACGTAGTCGAGCGTCTCGCGGTCCTTGCTGCTCCCCGGTGCGGGCAGCCGGACCGTGCGCACCCAGTCGGGTGTCCCCCGCGGCGCGTTCTTGGCGAAGAAGCCCTGCGCCTCGACGCCGTCGGGGAAGCGCTGGAAGGACATCGGCCGGTCGGCGATGTGCGGCAGCAGAACCGCGGCGACGCGGGCGTAGTAGTCGACCACCTCACCCTTGGTGAAGCCGGTCTCCGGGTAGAGCACCTTGTCGAGGTTGGACAGGGACAGCCGACGGCCGTCGACCTCCACCGTCGAGCGCTGGGACTGGGCCACCGCGCCACTGTGCCCCATCCGCCGGGTCGCACGCGTCCGGGCCCGGCTGCGTGTCGGCGCACAGCGAGGGGCCCCGACCGCTGGTACGCGGTCGGGGCCCCTTGTGCTGCGCCCCCCGGTCGGCTGGGCCGACCGGGCTGCCGTCACTGGGTGACGGCGAGCGCGAGGAGACGGCGGGCCCGCAGCGTGGCCTTCTCCGCCCGGCGCGCCGCCCGGTGGGCTGCGACCAGGCGCTGCGCACGCCGGCGGCGTACGGCCTCCTCGAGGAGCTGTGCCGTATGGGCACGAGCCATCTCTTCATGCATGAGCAACATCTCGGTACTCCTGTTCAGGATGTGTGTCTGGTGGTCGGGCGAGGTCGGGCTGACCTCGCCCTCGCCGGCGGTGAGGCCGGTCGGGGCGGTCATCCGCGCGGTCACGCGGCGACCTCGGTCTTGCGGGGACGGCCTCGCGGACGCTTGCGCGGGACCACGACTCCCTGGACGAACCACTGGCCGCCCCAGACGCCCCACGGCTCACGGCGCTCGAGAGCACCGTTGAGGCAGTCCTGGCGGGCGGGGCAGGTCGCGCAGAGGGTCTTCGCGTACTCGACGTCGGCGGGCGACTCGGCGAAGAACAGCTCCGGGTCGTTGACCCGGCACGGCAGCTGCTCGGCGGCGACGCGCTCGGTGAGGGCCGACAGTCCGGTCAGTGCCGTCAGGGACGCGACGGGGTCACCGGTGGCGGTGGTCTCACGGTCGAGAGTTGCGATCTGCATGGGGTGTCACCTCCATGTCTTCCTTCTCGGGTCCGGTCGGCGGGTGGCCGGCCGGGTGGGCGGGGGTGTCGGGTGCCGGTCCTCGTGGGTCCGGCGCGGGCGGAGGAACGAAAAAGACCGCGGATCCCGGGTGTCGGGTTCCGCGGCCTTGGAGGTGCCGGTGGGTACGAGAGATACCTATACCGGTGGGCTCCAGGTGCGGATCCCCGCGAAACCGTCGAACACGACGACATCGCTGATCGGGAGCAGAGCGGTGGCCTGGGTGACGGGCGCGACGGTGCGCGTGCGCATGGCAGCGGGCACACCTGTCCCCTGGCCGTACGTCCCGGTGGGCGCAGTGCGGTGGCTGACCACGAGCAGGGCGCACGGGGACGTCGTCCACGTCTTGGTGATCTCCATCGTGGTCACCTCCTGCTCTGCTCTCGTCCGGGCGCGTGCGGTCTGCTGACCGAGCGACAGCAGACTAGAGGCGGTCGCGGTCAGGTGCAATACATTTTTTGACTGCTGTCTAGAAGTCGTCCGAAGCATCCCGGTTCGTCGCGCTCGGCGGCGTCTCTCCGGCGCAGATCGCGAGCACGTCGGCGCCGTAGCGGTCGAGCTTGGTGCGCCCCACACCGGACACCGCCAGGAGCTGGGCGTCGCTGGTGGGCACGACCTCGGCCAGCGCGGTGAGGGTCGCGTCGGTGAAGACCACGTAGGCCGGGACGGACTGCTCCCGGGCCTGCTCCGCGCGCCACTCGCGCAGCCGCTCGAAGAGGTCCTCGTCGTAGGAGGAGGGGCAGTCCTCGCAGCGGCCGAGCTTGCGGGCCACGGGCGCGGTCAGCGGGCTGCCGCAGACCCGGCAGGCCGCGGGCCCGCGGCGGCGCGCCGAGCGCTTGCCGGGTCCCGCGACGGCGGCGCGTCCGGGGAGCAGGCCGTCGAGGAAGCGCGAGGGCCGACGCCCGGCGCGGCCACCCGGCGACCGCGCGAGCGCCCAGGAGACGGCCAGGTGCACGCGGGCACGCGTCACGCCGACGTAGAGCAGCCGGCGCTCCTCCTCGACCTGGTCGGGGGTCTCGGCGTAGGTGATCGGCACCATGCCGTCGGTGACGCCGACGACGAAGACGGCGTCCCACTCCAGCCCCTTGGCGGCGTGCAGCGAGGCCAGCGTCACGCCGTCGACCACCGGGGCGTGCTGCGCCTCGGCGCGCTCGTCGAGCTCGGCGACGAAGTCGGCCAGCGTCGCGTCACCGCGAGCCACCGCGAGGTCGTCGGCGAGGCGGACCAGCGCCGCCAGCGACTCCCAGCGGTCGCGGACGGCGCCGGCGCCCTCGGGCGGCGTCGTGGACCAGCCGCCGCCGGAGAGCACGCCCCGCACCGCGGCCGGCAGGTCGTCGACCCCGTCGGCCGCGCGGGCCGCGCCCCGCAGCAGCAGCCGCGCCTCGCGGACCTCGGAGCGGTCGAAGAACCGTTCACCGCCCCGCAGCACGTAGGGGATGCCGGCGTCGGCGAGCGCCTGCTCGTAGGTCTCGCTCTGGCCGTTGGTGCGGAAGAGCACGGCCACCTCGCCAGCCGTCGTGCCCGCGGCGACCAGCGCCTTGATGCGGCCCGCGACCCAGCGCGCCTCGGCGGGCTCGTCGGGCAGCTCGCGCAGCTCGGGGGCCGGGCCGGCGGGTCGCTGCGCCACGAGCTCGAGCCGGCCGTGCCGCCCGGCCGGCGCACCGGCCACGATGCGGTTGGCGAGCTCGACCACCTGCGGGGTGGAGCGGTAGTCGCGGACGAGCCGGACCTCCCGCGCGCCGTCGTGGCGCCCGCGGAACCCGAGGAGGAAGTCCGGGGAGGCGCCGGCGAAGGTGTAGATGGTCTGGTGCGGGTCACCGACGACGCACACCTCGTCGCGGCCACCGAGCCACTGGTCGAGCAGGGCCTGCTGCAGCGGGCTCACGTCCTGGTACTCGTCGACCACCAGGTGGTGGTACTGCCCGTGCACGGCGTCGGCGACCTGCCGGTGCTCGGCGATCAGCCCGACGGTGTAGAGCAGGACGTCCTCGAAGTCGATGACGTGGCGGTCGCGCTTGACCTGGTCGTAGGTGGACAGCAGCCGCACGACCATGGCCGGGTCGAGCCCGGCGGGGGCGCTGCGCCCCACCTTCGCGGCGGCAGCGGGGTAGTCGTCGCGGTCGGTCATCGTCACCTTGACCCACTCGACCTCGCCGGCCAGGTCGCGCACGGTCGCGCGGTCGGTGGCAAGGCGCAGCCGGCCCGCGGCCTCGGCGACGAGCGAGGCCTTGTGCTCGACCAGCGGGGGCAGCTCGCCGCCGACGTGGCGCGGCCAGAAGTAGCGCAGCTGGCGCAGCGCCGCGGCGTGGAAGGTGCGCGCCTGCACGCCCGAGGCCCCGAGTGTGCGCAGCCGGGTGCGCAGCTCGCCGGCCGCACGGGCGGTGAACGTCACCGCGAGCACCCGCTGGGGCACGTAGACGCCGGTGCTCACGCCGTACGCGATCCGGGCCGTGATCGCGCGGGTCTTGCCCGTCCCGGCGCCGGCCAGCACGCACAGCGGGCCCTGCAGCGTCGTGGCGACCTCACGCTGCTCGGGGTCGAGCATCTCCAGCAGCGCGTCGGCGTCGGGCACCCGCTCATCCTCGCAGCCCCGCCGGACACGGCGTCGCGGGGAAGGGACGGGGCGCCGGGAGGGGTTGTCGATCCATGTGCAGGGGCATACGCCCTCCAGGACGACCTGTCGCCGAGAGGACATCGAGTGCCGAGCCACGTGACCATGTACAGCACGGTCTGGTGCGGCTACTGCCGCAGGCTGAGGTCGCAGATGGACCGCGAGGGCATCGACTACCGCGTCGTGGACATCGAGGACGACGTCGAGGCGGCCGAGCTCGTGATGGCGGTCAACGGCGGCATGCAGACCGTCCCGACCCTCGTCTTCCCCGACGGGTCGGCGCTCACGAACCCCACGCTCGCGCAGGTGAAGGCGCGGCTCGTGGCCTGACGTCGCGACCCCGCTCAGGCCAGGTCGAGGACCCAGCGGCCGCGCTCGCTGCGGAAGCCGTACTTGTCGTAGTAGGGCGCCACCATGTCCGGCGGTGAGACGACCTGGCGGAACCCGCGGTCGCGGAAGAGCCCGCTGCGGCGGTAGACGAACTCCCCGGGCGTGAAGTCCCGGAAGCGCGGGGTCACGTAGTCGACCTCGACCTGCGCCACGCCCTCCCCGGCGTCGCGCACCAGCACGACCCCGACCGTCTCGTCGCCCTTCTCGACGAGGAACGCGGCGCGGTCCTCGGGTGAGGGCTTCGCCCAGTCGGCGGCCGGGAAGTGGCGGCGGATGTCGTCCCCGTGGACCCGCAGGAAGTGCTGGAGGTAGGCGTCGGTGAGCCCGACCTCGAGGACGTCGTAGGCCGTGTCGTCGTGACGGTCGAGCAGGAGCCGCCTGATGAAGAACAGGTTGATGCCGGCGAGCACGACGTTCATCGCCACCATCGGCCAGACCTCGATGAGCGCGTTGAACAGCACGAGCAGCAGCGAGGCCACCGTGTTCAGCACGCGGAAGCGCAGGATGCGCGACTGGAGCAGCGAGAAGACGAGCAGCGCGGAGCCGACCCATCCGAGGGCGTCCAGCCAGTCCATGGCCGAGGAGGCTACGCGTCGGCGTTGTGGGGCAGCTCGCCGCCGTACCAGTGCTCGATGAGCCGGCGCGAGATCGAGATCGACGGCGAGACGTGCAGCCGGCCGGTGCCGATGTCCTCGAGCATCGACTCGCGCGTGTACCAGCGCGCCTCGGCGATCTCGCCGTCGTGGCGCACGACGTCGATCGTCTCCGCGAGCGCGGTGAAGCCCAGCATCAGGCTCGAGGGGAACGGCCACGGCTGGCTCCCGAGGTAGGTCACCCGGCCGACCCGCAGGCCGACCTCCTCGGCGACCTCGCGGCGGACGGCCGACTCCAGCGACTCCCCCGGCTCGACGAACCCGGCCAGCGTCGAGAACCTGCCCTCCGGCCAGGTGGCCTGCCGGCCCAGCAGCAGCCGGTCGTCGGCGTCGACGACCGCCATGATCACTGCCGGGTCGGTGCGCGGGTAGTGCTCGCTGGCGTCGACGCCGCAGCGGCGCAGGTGACCGGCGGCCTCCGGCCGGGTCGGCGAGCCGCAGCGTGGGCAGTGGGTGTGCGTCGCGTGCCAGTTCGCCAGGGACACGGCGTGCACGACGAGGCCGGCGTCGCGGTCGCCGAGCAGGGCGCCGATCTGGCGCAGCCCGCGGTAGGTCCCGCCGTCCGGCGCGTCGAGCGTCACCGCGAAGTACGCGGTGCCCTCGTCGTCGAGGCCGAGGAAGAACCGGCGCTCCGGCGGTGCGTCGTCGGGGCGGACGCCGAGGTCGAGCACCGGAGGGTCGCCGAGCACCGCGACGGTGTCGCCCGAGAGCCGCAGGACCCGCGTGCCCGCGAGGTCGTACGTCCGCGTGAGCCATGCGTCGTCGGCCCGGCGGTCGGCGGACCGGTCGACCACGGCGCGGGAGAGGGCCAGGTCGGGAAGTGCCTCGGTGCTCACCGGCCGAGGGCCCCGGGCAGGTCGTTCCACAGGTGGGCGACCGCCTCGGCTCCCTTGAGCAGCAACGGGATCTCGACCTTCTCGTTCGGGGCGTGCCAGCCGTCGTCGGGCAGGCTGACGCCGAGGAACACGACCGGCGCACCGAGGACGTCCTGCAGGTCAGCCTCCGGGCCGGAGCCGCCCTCGCGGGTGTAGAGGACCTCGGTGCCGAACGCCGTCGACATCGCGCGGGTCACGGCCTCGAGCGCCGGGTGGTCGAGCGGGGTCAGGCAGGCGCTCACCCCGTCGCCGTACCAGTGCAGGTCCCACCCCATCCCGTCGGGGACGACGCGCTCCAGCCAGGCGCGCACCTTGGCCTGCACGTCCAGCGGGTCCTGCCCAGCGACGAGCCGGAAGGACACCTTGGCCGACGCCTCCGCCGGCACGATCGTCTTGTGGCCGGCGCCTGTGTAGCCGCCCCAGATCCCGTTCACCTCGGCCGTCGGGCGGGCCCAGACGCGTTCCAGTGTCGTGTAGCCCGCCTCGCCGTGCGTGACCGTGCTGCGGGCGTTGGCCAGCCACCCCTGCTCGTCGAAGGGCAGCTCGGCGATCAGCGCGCGCTCCTCGTCGGAGAGCTCGGTCACGCCGTCGTAGAACCCGTCGACGGTCACCCGCCCCTCGTCGTCGTGCAGCGAGCCGAGCAACCGGCACAGCTCGGTGAGCGGGTTGCGGATCGCGCCACCGAAGGACCCCGAGTGCACGTCGCCGGCCGGGCCGCGCAGGTCGAGCTGGCCGTCGACCATCCCCCGCATGCCGGTGCAGACCGTCGGGGTCTCGCGCGACCACATGCCGGTGTCGGACACGACGACGACGTCGCAGCGCAGCCGGTCGCGGTTCTCGCGCAGCAGGTCGGGGAAGTGCGGCGAGCCCGACTCCTCCTCGCCCTCGACGACGACCTTGAGGTTGACGGCCGGGCTCGTGCGACCGGTGGCCGCGAGATGGGCGCGCACGCCGAGCGTGTGGAAGAGGACCTGGCCCTTGTCGTCCGCGGCGCCGCGCGCGTGCAGGCGGTCACCGACGACGGTCGGCTCGAACGGAGGGTGCTCCCACAGGTCCAGGGGCGTGACCGGCTGCACGTCGTGGTGGCCGTAGACCAGTGCCGTCGGCGCTTCCGGGTCGTCGCTGGGCCACTCGGCGAAGACGGCCGGCAGGCCCGCCGTCTCCCAGACCTCGACCGTGGGGAAACCGGTGCGGCGCAGCACGTCGGCGAGATGGTCGGCGGAGCGGCGTACGTCCTCGTGGTGCGCCGGGTCGCCGGATACCGATGGGATCCGCAGCCACTCGACGAGGTCCGCGACGAAGGCGGCCGAGCCGTCGGTGACCGCGCCGCGCACCGCGTCGACCACGCCGGCGTCGTCGTTCGCACTCATGGGACCGAACCCTAGGCGGTCCGGATCGGCGGCCTCGACTAGCGTCGGACCGGTGCGCGTCGCGACGTTCAACCTCCTTCACGGCCGCTCCGTCGCGCACGGGGGGGTCGACGTCGAGGACCTGCGGGCCGCAGCCGCCGAGATCGACGCCGACGTCGTGGGGCTGCAGGAGGTCGACCGGCACCAGGAGCGGTCGGGTGTCGTCGACCAGACGGCCGAGGTCGCCGCGGCGCTCGGTGCCGACCACTGGCGGTTCGCGCCCTCGCTGAACGGCACCCCCGGGGCGGACGAGTCGTGGACGCGCTCGCGCGACGACGACGGCGCGACGACGACCGGCCCGACCTACGGGGTGGGGCTCGTGTCCCGGCTGCCGGTGCGGTCGTGGGAGGTGCGCCGCTTCGGTCCGGCGCCGGTGTCGCTGCCGCTGATGGTTCCCGGGCGGCGCCGCCTGATGTCGGTGGCGGACGAGCCGCGGGCCGCCGTCGCGGCCGTGCTCGAGGGGCCGTCGGGACCGTTCACGGTCCTGACCGCGCACCTGTCGTTCGTCCCGGGCTGGAACGTCGCGCAGCTGCGGGCGATGCGGCAGTGGGCGGCGACCTTCCCCGGGCCGAGGCTGCTGCTCGGCGACTTCAACCTGCCCGGGCCGCTGCCTCGGCTGGCGACCGGCTGGACGCAGCTGGCGCGCATCGCGACGTACCCCTCGTGGAAGCCGCGCGTGCAGTTCGACCACGTGCTCGCCGACGGCATCGAGCGGTCGGCCGTCCGGGACGTGCGGGCGCCGCGGCTGCCGGTGAGCGACCACTGCGCGCTGGTCGTCGACCTCGACGCCTGAGGCCTCACTGGTAGGAGACCATCCGCGGCCGGGGGCGCTTGGCCATGGTGGCCCGGGGACCGAAGGTCGGGGTGTCCTCGTCGTAGAAGTTCTTCCACCCCAGCGGCACCCCGGCGGGACGCGCGGCCCGCACCGCCGCCCAGGTCGCGTGCTTCTGGCCCGGTGACCCCTGGCCGTCCATGTGGACGAGCACGGCGACCTCGGGGCGGTCGGTGCGCAGCCGGTGCTCCCGCCCGATCATCGACAGCCGGAACTGGTGGACCACGAACAGCTTCTGCGGGAGGTCGTGCTCGCGGACCAGTGCCGCCAGCCAGGCCGAGGTGCGGTTGATCTCCCGGGCGTCGATGCTGCCGATCTGCCCGAGGGGTCTCTGGCCGCGCGCGAGCTTCCACTCCGGGTCGACGGCCAACCCGACGTGCGGCAGTGCCAGGAGCCTCCGGTAGCGCTTGGCCTGGTCGAGCACGTCGGCCCTGCCCGGTTGCAGGTCCAGGACGACGTACATGCCGGCCCGACCAGCCGCGCGCACCCAGGGCCGCAGCTTGCGCACCGGCGCCTCGCCGGAGTAGTCGCCGTCGCGTCCGGCCGAGCGCTGGGCCACCGTGGCGATGATCTCGAAGGCGGGCACGACCGGGGCGTCGCTGAGCCGCTCGTACGGTCGCGCCACGCGGCGGGCGCGGGCGACGGCCGCGCGGACCCCCTGCTCGCCCAGCACGCCGAGCGACGGGGCTCCGGGGTGGCCGTAGAGCGCGACCAGGCGGCGGCCCGGGAACAGCACCCGGCCTCCGCCGGGGAGCTCGGCGACCGGCTCCGGCTCGTCGGCCGCGGACCCGGGCAGCTCGGGGCGCGGTTGCCCGCTGGCCCAGGGTGGCGGCGGCGTCATCGGTGCGCGCGCCCCCGACGCGGGCAGGGCAGCCGCGGCGACCGCCACGACGGACACGAGAACGAGCGGGGCGGCGCGGCGCATGGCGGCAGTGTCCCGGTCCGGGCCCGCCCGGTCAGGGAGGTTCGCCGGTGCGTCCCACGCCCCGGCGCGCCGCCGCGCGGCTCACCCCGCCGGGACCGACCGGACCAGGGCCGCGACGCCGTCCTGGTCGAGCAGGTCGGCCGGGCGCACGGTGCGGTTGTGGCCGACGTAGTGGAAAGCGGCACGGATGCGGTGCAGGGGAACACCGCTGAGGTGGTGCCACGCCAGCCGGTAGACGGCCAGCTGCACGGCTGCGGCCTCGGCCTCGTCGCCGGCCGGAGGGCTGCCGGTCTTCCAGTCGACGACGTCCACGATGCCCTCGGGGTCGTCGGCGAAGACGGCGTCGCACCGGCCGCGCAGCAGCAGCCCGTCGACGACCATGTCGAAGGGGAACTCCACCTCCGCCGGCACCCGGGACCACCAGTCGCTGGCCTGGAACGCCTCCTGCAGCGCCTGCAGGTCGGCGTCGGGGGCGGCGGTGTCGTCAGCGGCACCCGGCAGCTCGTCGACGTCGAGGAGCCGCTGCTGCCCCCACCGCTGCTCGAGCCAGAGGTGGAAGCGGGTGCCCCGACGGGCCTGCGGCGCGGGACGACGCGGGAGCGGGCGGCGCAGTGACCTGGCCAGCTGCACCGGGTCGCGCCGCAGGGCCACGAGCTGGGACACCGACAGCCGGGAGGGCAGCTCGACGACCGGGCCGGCGTCGCGCGCCCGGGCGCGCGCGAGCTCGGCCAGGAGCAGCCCGAGCTCGTGGTCCCAGCCCTGCACCCGCGGGTCCTGGTCGGGACCGGCCGGGCCGTCGCCGGGTCCGGCACCGGCGACCGGGTCGACCGGGTCGACCGGGGCCCGCACCATCGCTGCTGCGGCCTCGACGTGCTCGCGGCGTGCACCCAGCGGGTCGGAGGGCCAGGTGCCCGACGGCGGCTCGGCCGCCATCGGGTTCGGCGCGCCGTCGTCGGGGACGGGTGTCCAGACCGGGACGGTCCCTCCCCCGTCGCGGCACAGGTCGTGCAGCTCGTCGAGCAGGCTCGAGGGGCCGCGCGGCTTCACGGTGGTGTCCCACCACGAGCCGGAGCAGGCCAGCAGCGTGCGGGCGCGGGTCACCGCGACGTAGGCGAGGCGCCGCTCCTCCAGGGCGCCCCGCGCCCTGCACGCCTCGGTGAACCGCGCGAGCTTCTCGTGCGCGGCCACCTGGTCCGTCGCGCCCTGCCAGTCGAGGACCGGGAGCTCGTCGCGGTCGCCGCGCAGGGGGAACGGGAGCGTGTAGACCTGCCGGCCCCAGTCGGCGACGGGGCGCCCGCCCACGGGGAACACGTCCTTCGTCAGCCCCGCGACGAACACCGCGTCCCACTCCAGACCCTTCGCGGCGTGCACCGTCATCAGCTGGACCCGCTCGGCGTCGGGCTCGGCGACCTCGACCTCGAGTCCCCGCTCGCGCTCCTCGGCGGTGTCGAGGTAGGCGAGGAAGGCGACCAGGCCCGGGTCCTCCCCGGACGCGACGAACTCCTCGGCCACCTCCACGAGCCGGTCGACGTCGAGCAGCGCGTCGGCGGGCCGCACGCCGGGGCGGGAGGCGAGCTCGACGTCGAGGTCGAGTGCTCGCACGACGGCCATGACGAGGTCGGGCAGCGACGACGACGTCCACCGCCGCAGCCGCCGCAGCTGGTCGCGCAGCGCGAGGACGCGCCGGTGGCCCTCGGCGGAGTAGGCCGACGACGGGCCCGGGTCGTCGAGAGCGTCGACCAGGCTGCGCTCGTCGACCGCGTCGTAGTCCGGGTCCACGAGCGGGGCGGCCGGGTCGTCGCCGGACGCGGTCGCCGCCGCCGCGGGGTCGCCCGCCGGCGCGCGCAGGCCGCGGCTCACGGCGATGTGCCGGGCCCGGCGGCCCAGCGCGTCGAGGTCGCGCGGGCCCAGCCGCCACCTCGGCCCGGTGAGCAGCCGGACCAGGGCGCCACCGGCAGCAGGGTCGGCCAGGACGCGCAGGGTGCTCACGACGTCGACGACCTCGGGCCGGGTCAGCAGACCGCCGAGGCCGACGACCTCGCAGGGCACGCCGCGGGCCCGCAGCTCGGTCTCGATGCGGGTGAAGGCCGAGCGCCGCCGGGCGAGGACCGCGATCTCGCCCCACGGCAGCGGGGCGGAGCCCGCGGTCCCGAGCCGGTGCACGTGCTCCGCCACCCAGACCGCCTCGTCGGCGACGGTCTCGTGCAGCGCGACGACCACCTCGCCGGCGCCCTCCCGGCCCGGACCGGGCGTCAGCGGTGCGTCGGCAAGGCCGCGCACGGGGATGCCCCCCGCCACCAGGTTGGCCGCGCCGAGGATGCCCTCGCCGTTGCGGAAGCTGACGGTCAGCCCGCTCTGCCCGGCCGGCTGCTCGCCGGAGAAGTCCGACCCGAAGCGCTCGAGGTTGCCCGCGCTGGCACCCCGCCAGCCGTAGATGGACTGCCGGGGGTCACCGACCGCCGTCACCGGATGACCGCGGCCGAACAGCGCGGTCAGCAGGACCCGCTGCGCCTCGCCGGTGTCCTGGTACTCGTCGAGCAGCACCACGCCGAACCGGCTGCGCTCGACATCGGCGACCTCGGGGTGCTCGCGGGCGATGCGGGCCGCGACCGCCACCTGGTCGCCGTAGTCCATCGCCCCGCGCGAGCGCTTCAGCGCGGTGTAGCGCTCGACGAGGGGGAGCAGCGCGAGCCTGGCGTCCAGGCAGCGCATCCAGGTGAGCACGTCGGCGTAGTGGCCCTTGGTCCGCTGCCCGTCCGCGCGCGGCAGGGCCTCGAGGTGCGCCCGGACCCGCTCGCTGAGCACCGCGACCTCCGAGGCGTCGCGCAGGTGCTCGGACATCTCCCCGGCGAGGGCCAGCACGTCACCGGTCGTCGTGGTCAGCACGCGGTCGACCGCCTCCATGTCGCCGTCGTAGGACTCGACGACCTGCGCGGCGTACTGCCAGGAGACGGCCTCCCCGACCAACCGGGTGTCGGGCTCGAGGCCGATGCGCAGCGCGTGCTCACCCACGAGCGCGGCGGCGTAGGAGTGGTAGGTGGTCACGGTGGGCTCGCCCGTGCGCAGCGCGGCGGCCACGGCGTCGGTGAGGAACGGGGACTCGTCGTGGGCGGAGGCGAGGCGCCGGAGCATGCGGCGTACGCGCTCGCCGAGCTCGGCAGCGGCCTTGCGGGTGAACGTCAGGCCCAGGACCCGGTGCGGCTCGACGAGGCCGTTGGCGACGAGCCAGACGACACGCAGGCCCATCGTCTGGGTCTTGCCGGAGCCGGCACCGGCCACCACGACATGGGGCCGCATCGGCGCCGACACCGCCTCGGCCTGCTCTGCGGTCGGCGGGAACGCCTCGCCGAGGCGTCGCGCGAGCTGCTCGGGGGACATGAGCCGGCGCGGGACGGGGACGTCCTCGGGGTCGAAGAGGCTCGCCTGGCTCACGCGGTCACCTGCCGGCCCTCGTCCTGCACGGGGCAGCTCGTGCGCACCGGGCACATCGCGCAGTAGCGGTTCTCGACCGCACGGAACGCGGAGCCGGCCATGCCCTCGGCGACCTCGAGGACCATCGCGCGGGCCCAGCCGGGGTCGTCGGAGTCGGCGAGCGCGGGCTGGGCCTGGGCCACCGCTTTCGCGCCGGCGCCCTTGCCGACCTGCAGCAGCTCGGCGCCCCCGCTGCTCGTGACGCCGTGCTCGGCGAACGCGCCGTGCTCGACGGCCAGCTGGTAGGTGGCGAGCTGCCCGTGGGCGGCGATCTCGTCGGCGGGCGGCTTGCTCGAGCCCGTCTTGAGGTCGACGACAACCCCTCTGCCGAGGTCGTCGCGCTCGAGCCGGTCGATGCGGCCGCCCAGCACCGCGCGGTCGACGGCCGCGCTGAACTCGAGCTCGGTCGCCACGACCTCGCGGCGGTGCCCGGCGAACCAGGCGGCCAGCCGCCGGACCATGGTCTCGGCCTTGGCGCGCTCCTTGCCGGCGACCCAGCCGCTGCCGAGCTCGACCGTGGGCAGCAGCTCGTGCAGCCGGGCGAGCAGGGCCTCCTCGGTGCTGCTCCCTGCGTCGAGCGCCGTCTCGGCCACCGCGTGCACCAGGGTGCCGACGCTCTGCGCGGCGCCCGAGGTGTCGCCGCCGCCGACGTGCTCGAGGAACCACCGCAGCTCGCAGCGCTGGAACGACTCGACCTTCGACGGGCTGACCGGCACGGGCTCGTCGGCGTCGCGGACCGGGCGCTCGTCGGACAGCGCGGGAAGCCCCCACCAGGCCCCGGGGTCGGCACCGCGCGCCCCCGCCGCGGCCAGGGCCGCGAGGCGGGCGCCGGCGGCGGTCCGGAGCCCGCCGGGGGCTGCGGGGTCGCAAGCCACCTGACGGAGGTCGGCGACGAGACCGGTGAGGCTCAGCGGGCGCCGCACGGAGGACACCGGCCGCGCGTCGAGGTCGGCCGGCAGCGGGTCGAGCTCGTCGAGGAACCGTGACGGCGCGAGGCCCTCGCGCTCGCTGCTGACCGCCGAGACAGACAGGCTGACCCGGGCGCGCGTCGCGGCGACGTAGAAGAGCCGGCGCTCCTCGTCGAGCAGCCGGGCCAGCGTGGCCGCCGTCGCCACCTGGGTCGCGGTGCGCTCGGCGCCCGGCCGCAGCAGGTCGACCAGCCGCTCCGAGCCGAGGAACGAGCCGCGCATCCGCAGGTCGGGCCAGACCCCCTCCTGGACCCCGGCGACGCACACGACGTCCCACTCGAGGCCCTTGGCCGCGTGGGCGGTCAGCACCTGCACCGCGTCGGCGCCCGGGGCGCGGCCCGCCAGGTCGTCGCCAGGGATCTGCTGCCCCAGGAGGTGGTCGAGGAAGACCTCGGGTCCGGCCGCGGGCAACCGGTCGCAGAACCGGGCTGCGGTCTCGAACAGGGCGACCACCGCGTCGAGGTCGCGGTCGGCGGCCTCGCCGACGTGGCCTCCCTCGAGGCTGGCCCGCTCCCACCGCTGCGCGAGCCCGGTGGCCGACCAGACGTCCCACAGGACGGTCTCGGCGGTGGCGCCCGGCTCGGCGGCCGCGGCCCGCGCGCGGGCCAGCAGCGTCGCAACGGCCCGGGCGGGGCGGGTCGCCGCGCCGTCCAGGGCCACCAGGTGGGTCGGGTCGTCGAGCGCCTCGACGAGCAGCGGCCCGGACGCCCGGACACCACCCGCGTCGAGCTCGGAGCGGCGCAGGGCCTGCCTCAGCCGGCGCAGCGCCATGACGTCTGCGCCGCCCAGCGGCGAGGTCACCAGCTCGACGGCGACGTCCTCGTCGAGGGTCTCGGGCCGGGTGGCGCACCCGAGCAGACGCAGCAGCGGCCGCACGGCCGGCTCCTGGGTCAGCGGGACGTCGTCGCCGGACACCGCGACCGGCACCCCGGCCGCGACCATGGCCCGGCGCAGCACGGGCAGCGCGCGGACCGTCGACCGCACCAGCACCGCCATGCGCGACCAGGGAACGCGGTCGACGAGGTGGGCGTGGCGCAGCCGGGCCGCGACGTGGGCCGCCTCCTGCGCCTCGGACCGCAGCAGGGCGACGGACACCTGCCCCGCGGCGAGCCCCTCCGCGGCGACGAGGCGGCGGTGGCCGACGGGCCCCCCGAGGTGGCGGGCGACCCGCCGCGACGCCGCCAGGAGCGTCGGCCCGGACCGGCGGCAGGTGGTGAGCGACAGGACCGGCGCCGGCTCCCCCGCCACCGTCGGGAACGTCGTGGTGAAGTCGCGGATGCCGGTCACGTCGGCGCCGCGGAAGCCGTAGATCGACTGGTCGGGGTCACCCACGGCGACCAGGTCGCGCCCGTCGCCGGCGAGCAGCCGGAGCAGCTCGACCTGCGCCGGGTCGGTGTCCTGCAGCTCGTCGACGAAGACCAGCGGGCGGGCGGCGCGCTCGGCCGTGAGCAGCTCGGGCTGGCGCAGCCACAGCCCCACGACACCGCGCATGAGCTCGGCCGGGTCGTAGGTCGCCGCCTCACGCAGGGCGGTCACCCCGGCGTACTGCCGCATGAACCGCGCGGCGGCCCGCCAGTCGTCGCGGCCCTCGGCCCGGCCCAGGCGCTCGAGCTCGGTCGCCGTCACGCCGCGCTCGTAGGCGCGCATCACCAGGTCGCGCAGCTCCTGGGCGAAGCCCCGGGTCGGCAGCGCCGCGTGCAGTCGCTGCGGCCAGCCGCGAGCGCCGCCCTCGAGGTCGCCGGCCAGCAGGTCACGCACCACGAGGTCCTGCTCGGGGCCGGACAACAGCCGTGGTGCCGGCTCGCCCCGCAGGGCGGCCTCGCGCCGGAGGAGCCCGAACGCGTAGGAGTGGAAGGTGCGCGCGAGCGGCTCCTTGGTGGCGCGCCCGAGCCGGGCGGTGATGCGGGCGCGCAGCTCGGCGGCGGCCCGGCGGCCGAACGTCAGCACGAGGACCTGCTCGGCGTCGGCGCCCTCGTCGATGCGCGCGACGACGGCCTCGACGACGGTGGTCGTCTTGCCGGTGCCCGGACCGGCGAGGACGAGCAGCGGCCCGCCCCGGTGGGCGACGACGGCCCGCTGCGCGTCGTCGAGCACCGGCGCCCCGGCCGGCGCCGGGGCGGGCCGGACCAGGCGGTAGCGCGGGGCGGGGCTGCTCACGGCGGCCATCCCACCACGACCCCCGGACACGACCCGCGCCTGCGGCGCGGCGGCCGGTGGGTGAGGATGACGCCATGTCCGCACCCTTCCCGCGGGACAGCGCCACGCTCCTCGACGGCTCGTCCATGCCGCTGCTCGGCTTCGGCACGTGGAAGCTCACCGGCGACGAGGCTCGGCAGGCGGTCGCCGTGGCCCTCGCCGCCGGCTACCGGCATCTCGACACCGCGACCATCTACCGCAACGAGAAGGAGGTCGGGGCGGGCCTCGCCGACAGCGGCGTCGTGCGCGAGGAGGTGTTCGTCACCACGAAGTGCCCGCCACGCAACGCCGGCCGCGAGGCCGAGACCCTTCGCGCGAGCCTCGCCGCGCTCGGCACCGACCACGTCGACCTGTGGCTCGTCCACTGGCCCGCCGGTGACGGCGCGGACGTCGCGATGTGGCAGGCCTTCCTCGAGGCGCGCGCGGCGGGCCTCACCCGGTCGGTCGGGGTCAGCAACTACTCGCTGCGCCAGATCGACGAGCTCACCGAGCGCACGGGCGTCACCCCCTCGGTGAACCAGGTGAAGTGGAGCCCGCTGCTGTTCGACCGGGCGACGCTCGACGGGCACCGCGAGCGGGGCGTCGTCCTCGAGGGCTACAGCACGCTGCGCGGCGGGACGCTGAAGCACCCGGCCGTACGCGCGGTGGCCGAGCGCCACGGACGTACGCCCGCGCAGGTGCTCGTGCGGTGGCACCTGCAGCACGGCGTGGTCGTGATCCCCAAGTCGTCGCACGAGGAGCGCATCCGCAGCAACGCCGAGGTCGGCGACCTCGCCCTCACCGAGCAGGACATGGCCGAGCTAAACGCGCTGGGAGCTTGACCGCGCGCTAGAACGTCAGCCCGTGCCGCTCCACGATCGCGCGCGTGCCCTCCATGTCGGCGTCGCACCGGTAGGGGGCGGCCATCGCGGCGAGCTCGTCGGGGTCGGGCGCCTCGGCGAGGGTGCCGAGCCAGCGGAAGAACTGCTCGAGCCCCGCGGGGGAGATCACCTCGAGCACGGACGCGGGCTCGTCGCCGGCGTTCCAGAAGGTGTGCCACTGGTCGCGCGGCTTGAAGATCAGGTCGCCCGGACCGCCGACGACCTCGTCGCCGCCGAGGACCGCTCCGATGCGGCCCTCCAGCACGAAGGTGAACTCGTCCTCCTGGTGGTGGCGGTGCAGCGGCGCGGCCAGCGCCTTGGGCGCGAACAGGTGCTGGACGAGGGCGAAGCGGCCGTCCGAGTCCCTGCCGTCGACCATGAACCGGTCGCGGACGCCGGCCGGGTCCCCGGCGACGTCGCCCTCCCCCGCGGCGAGCACCCGTGGGCCGGGCGCGGTCTCAGCGGTCATGTGCCCTCCTGCGTCGAGGTCCGGACGGACCCGTCAGGGATACCGGCTGCGGGTGTGGGTGCGCAATGGTGTGGGGCATGCCGACGGAGGATGACGTACGCCGCACGTGCCTCGCGATGCCGGGCGTGACCGAGCGCGCGAGCTGGGACCAGCCCGCCTGGTTCGCCCGCACGCTGATGGCGCGCATCTGGGAGCCGGGTGTCGTGACGGTCAAGACGCTCGAACGCGAGGCGCTCGCGGGCAGCGCGCCGGGGACGTTCTTCTGGACCCCGCACCACGATCGGTCGCCCCGGCTCGTGCTCGTCCGCCTCGACGCCGTGGACGCCGACGAGCTCGACGAGCTCCTCGCGGAGTCGTACCGGATCGCGGGGGCACCGACGGCCCGGCGCTCCCGGCGTTGACCGGAGGTCGTCGCGGGAGCAGGCTCGCCTCGGGGCGCGCGCCGGGTGGTCCGCCGCGGGCGAGGATCGACGTGGAGGTGGGGGTCATGGGTCGTCGGCGCACGCCGCTCGTCCGCTCGGTCGTGGCAGGAACGCTGGCGGTGGCGCTGGTCGGGGCGCTGCCCGCGACGGCGATGGCCGACGACGACCGCGGCCGGGGGCACGGGAAGGGACGCAGTGACCCGAGCCTGACCGTCATGACCCGCAACATCTACCTCGGGGCGAGCCTCACGCCGGCCCTGACCGCGACCGACCCCACGTCGTTCCTCACCGCCGTCGCGCAGATCTACGGCACGGCGCAGTTCACCAGCTTCCCGGCGCGTGCCCAGGCCCTCGCCGACGAGGTCGCCGCCACCGGGCCGGACCTCATCGGCCTGCAGGAGGTGTCGCAGTGGCTGACCACCGGCCCGGGGACCCCGCCGAGCCAGGACTTCCTCGACATCCTGCTGGCGGCGTTCGCGACGCGCGGCCTGGACTACTCGGTCGCGTCGTCCTCGCAGAACGCCGACATCGGGCCGGTGCCGCTCGTCAGCCCGTGCGGCTCGACGGTGGTCGGCGCGTGCACGGTCACGCTCAAGGACCGCGACGTCATCCTGGTCAACGACGCGACCTCCGGGCTGCGCTGGTCGAACCCCCGGTCGGGCAACTACCGGACACAGCAGTCGTTCGCGCCACCGATCCCCGGCGCGCCGCCGGTGTCGTTCAACCGCGGCTGGACGTCGATCGACGGGACGTACCGCGGCGAGCGCTTCCACTTCGTCAACACCCATCTGGAGACGCAGGACTTCGCGGCCGTCCAGGAGGCGCAGGCCAAGGAGTTCCTCTTCGGCCCCGCCTTCGGGCGCGGCGCGGACATCGCCGTGGGCGACTTCAACTCGGCCGCGGACGGCAGCACCACGCGGTCGTACCGCCTGCTGACCCTGCCCTTCCTCTTCCGGGACGCGTGGTGGACCCGCTGGTGGGAGCCGGGGCTCACCTGCTGCGAGAGCTCGACGCTCACCAACCCGGTCTCGCAGGCGGGCTCGCGCATCGACCTCGTGCTCACCCATGGGGACGTACGCGCGCGCCGCGCCGTCGTCGTCGGAGACGTGCCGTTCCAGGCCGCTCCCCCGCTGTGGGCGTCGGACCACTACGGCGTCGTCGCCACCGTGCAGCTGCGCTGAGGCGAGGGCAGCAGCGGCGGTCGGTCCGACGACTTCCGATGAGTCTTCCGCCGCCGCATGGTCTGACCCTGCGTACCCGCACGCAGGAGGACTCATGGTCAAGGTCATCGCGTCGATCACCACCTCGGTCGACGGCTACTCGGCCGGGCACAACCAGAGCGAGGATCGCCCGTTCGGCGACGACGGCGGCGACGGCTGGGGCGACAGGCTGCACGCCTGGTTCGTTGACACGCCCGACGAGAACCGGGCCGAGATCGACCGGGTCACCGCCGCCAAGGCGTTCATCATGGGGCGCAACATGTTCGGCCCGGTGCGTGGCGAGTGGGATCGGCCGTGGAACGGCTGGTGGGGCGACGACCCGCCGTACCACGCCCCGACCTTCGTGCTCACCCACCACGCGCGCGAGCCGCAGCCGATGGAGGGTGGCACCACCTTCCACTTCGTCACCGACGGCATCGAGTCGGCGCTGGCACAGGCACGCGCGGCGGCCGGTGACGGCGACGTCGCCGTCATGGGCGGCGCGACCACGATCAACCAGTACCTCGCGGCCGGCCTGATCGACGAGCTGCGGCTGCACATCGCGCCGCTCACGCTCGGCGCCGGCACGCGGCTGTTCGAGGGCGTCCCGCCGCTGCGGCTCGAGCAGGTGACGTCGCGGGCAGCGACTCTGGTCACGCACGTGACCTACCGCGTGCTCTCCTGAGACGCGGACGGCCGATGTCCGACGCCCTGACCGCCGACAGGATGAGCGGTGCCGCTCCTGGTCGGGCGGCACCCATCTCGACCTTCGAGTCGACGATGTGGCCGCTGCGGTGCGCCGGACCGAGGAGATCGGTGGAGTGATCGTCAGGGCAGCGGAGTTCTACCCGCCTCATTGGGAGGCGCTGCACTCCGTCAGCCGGGCTCGACGTCGCCGAGAGCGCGCAGCGGCTCCTGGACGACCGACGCGTCGCCGACGACGGTGGACACGAGACCCGCCGGCGCCAGGACCCGACGCGCGACGGCGTGCACGTCCTGCGGAGTCACCGACATCAGCCGCTGCGGGTGGTCGCGCAGCCACGACACGTCCAGCCCGTCGGCCAGGAGAACCGCGAGGGTCCCCGCGAGCCCGGCCTGGGTCGACGTCGAGAGGGCGAGGACCCCGGCGAGGTACTGCGCCGTGTCGCGCACCTCGTCCTCGGTCGGCGGCAGGCTCGCCATCCGGCCCAGCTCGTAGGCGACCTCGAGCAGCGCCGGCGCGGTCACCTCGGTCGCCACGTCGGCCTGGAGCAGGAGGAACGACGCCGCCGACCCGTGCTGCAGCGAGCTGCGCGGGCTGTAGGTGTAGCCCTTGTCCTCGCGGATGTTCATGACGAGCCGGGAGGAGAAGTAGCCGCCGAAGAGAGCGTTCGCCAGGTCGAGCGCCGCGTAGTCGGGGTCGGTGCGCGGCATCGCGGGCCCGCCGAGGCGCAGGTTGGACTGCACGGCGCCCGGCCGGTCGACGAGCAGCAGCGGCTGCGGCTGCATCGCCGGCACCTTCGGCACGCGCGTCGGCTTCCCGTCGGTGTCCCACCCGGCCAGCGCCTGCTCGACGCGGTCGAGGGTGCGCGCCGGGCTGAGGTCGCCGACGAGCACGAGCAGCGACCCGGCCGGCACCAGGCGGCGCCGGTGCGTCGAGCGCAGCGACGACGCGGAGACACCCAGCACCTCGTCCGGCGCCGGGTACTCCCTGCCGTACGGGTGCGTCCCGAACGCCCGGCGGAGCCACGCCTCGTCGGCGACCACCCCGGGCTGGGAGAGCGACCGCCGGGTCTGGTCGGCGAGCCGGACCGCCTCCCCCTCGACCTGGCTGGTCGGGTACGCCGCCTCGGTCAGCACCTCGGCCAGCAGGCCGAGCAGGTCCGGCAGCCCGTCGCGCAGCGCCTCGGCCGACACGAGCAGCCGGTCGGAGTCGCTGGACACCCGCATCGACCCGCCGAGCCGCTGCAGGGCCTCGGCGATCTCCAGCTGCGAGCGGTCCGCGGTCCCGAGCAGCATCGTCCGCTCGAGCATCCGCGACCGGGCCAGGTCGGCGTCGCGGCGCACCGCGGTCGGCACCCGCAGGCGCAGGTGCACGACGGGCACGCTGGCCCGCCGCACCGCCACGACGCGCAGGCCGCTCGGCAGCACGCGCTCGGCCACCGTCGGCTGCCTGGCCCTGCGCAGCCGCCCCAGCCCGGGGACCGTACGGGCCGCGTCCGCGGCCACCGCGGCACTCACCGCGCACCCCCGGCCACCACGTCGAGCCTGGCCCTGCTGTCCGGGCGCAAGGTCGCAGCCGCCGCCTGCACCTGGCTCCCGCCCACGTCGGCCAGCACGCCGGGCAGCTCCCCCACGAGCTCGGCGCGCCCGCGCTGCTGCTCGAACACCGCCATCGACAACGTCCGCGCCAGCACGTGGTCCTGCGCCTGCACCATCGCCGAGCCGAGCCGGGCCCGCAGGCGCTCGAGCTCGCCGGGCTCGAGCCCGTCGGTCGCCAGCCGGTCGAGCTCCTCGTCGACGGCCGCCACGACGCGGTCGCCGTCGACCTCGGCGCTGTGGTGCGCCTCGAGCACCAGCGCCGTCGGGTTGCGCACGTCGAACGGGTCCTCCATCAGCCCCACGTGGCTGCCGACGTCGGTGGCCACCCGGTCGTCCTGCACCAGGCGTCGCCGCAGCCGGGACGCGTCGCCCGTGGTCAGCGCGGACGTCAGGACGACGTAGGGCAGGTACGCCGACAGGTCGGCCGGGTCCGGCACGCGCCAGCCGAGAGCCACGGCCGGGGCGGGAGCCTGCGGGTCCACCTGGTCCGACCGCCGCTCCCCCGCCGGCGCCGGCTCGTCGAAGTCCGGACGTGCCGGCACGGCCCGCGCCGGCACGTCGCCGAAGTGCCGCTCGACCAGCGCGAGGGCCTCGTCGGGGTCGAGGTCGCCGGCGACGGCGAGCACCGCGTTGCCCGGCGCGTAGTAGCGGTCGAAGAAGTCCCGCGCGTCCTCGACCGTCGCGCTCTCCAGGTCCTCGAACCCCCCGTAGCCGTTGTGCGCGTTCGGGAAGGTCTCGAACAGCACCGGCGGCAGCGTGAGCCACGGGAACCCGCCGTAGGGCTGGTTGAGCACGTTGACCCGGATCTCCTCCTTGACCACCGCGATCTGGTTGGCGAGGTTCTCCTCGGTCACCCGCGGCGAGCGCATCCGGTCGGCCTCGAGGAACAGCGCACGCTCGAGCGCGTTCGACGGCAGCGCCTCGTAGTAGTTCGTGTAGTCCAGCCGGGTCGAGCCGTTCAGCGTGCCGCCGGAGGACTGGACGTACTTGACGTGCTCCATCTTCTGCAGCGACGCCGACCCCTGGAACATCAGGTGCTCGAACAGGTGCGCGAAACCCGTGCGCCCCTCCGGCTCGCTGCGGATGCCGACGTCGTAGTACGCCGCCACCGCCACCACCGGCGACGAGCGGTCGGGGGCGAGCACGACCCGCAGGCCGTTGGGCAGCGTCGCCCGCTCCACGGCGTACGACGTGGCAGGCGCGGTCACGGCTCGGGTCGGCACCCGAGGACGGTACCCCGCGAGGTCAGTGCCGGCCGTCCCAGCGGGCGCGGCGCATGTCGACGCGCGAGCCGTCCGCTCGCAGCGCCACGTCCTCGGACCGCAGCATGGCCAGGCACTCGGCCTCCTTGCCCGGCGGCGGGGACCCGTCGGCGTGGATCACCCGCCACCACGGCACGTCGCCGCCACCGCGCGACATCGCCTGGCCGACCTGGCGCGGGCCGCCGGTGCCCAGGTACTCGGCCACGTCGCCGTACGACATCACCCGCCCCGGCGGGATCTGCTCGACGACCTCCAGCACCATCTCGTCGTACGGCCGCGGCTCCACGCCGCCGAGGATGCCGCACCGGCGCGGCGCCCGCCGTGCCCGGTCGCCTCAGAACGGCAGGAGCCGCCCGCTGGGGGTGCGCAGGTCCAGGGGAACGGGCGGCCGGCTCAGGACCGGTCGCCGTCCCGTCGTCACGGATGCTGTCACGTCGCCCACACCCCTCCCGAGGGCGTCGCCGGTGCTGGGCACTACGAGAAGATGACGCACGAACCCCCCGCGCGGTTCACGCGGAGTCGTCCTGCAGTCGTCGCACCAGCTCCACGACGTCGGCCGCCACCCGCTCGGGCTCCTCCCAGAGCAGGAGGTGGCCCGTCCCCTGGTACACGACAAGGCGGGCGCCCGGGATCGCCCCCACCAGCCGCTCCTGGTCGCGCCGCGGGAGGACGTCGTCGCGGTCGCCCCAGAGCACGACCGTCGGCGCCCCGATCCGGCCCTGGTCCGTCGGCGCGTCGGCCTCGAGAAGCCCCCGGACGGCCTCGCGCCAGACCCGGGCCGGCACCCGGGTGGCGTCCTCGACCATGTCCCGCACGAAGTCCTCGGGCAGTGCTCGACCGACCGGGAACGCGGTGACCGACGCCCGGGCGAAGGACTCCGGGACCGGGTCGGTCAGCGCTGCCGCATCGTCGACCCAGGCCGGGACCGGGGCGTCGCGCAGGCCGCGCGGGCTCCCGACCAGGCACAGGGCCATGACGCGGCCGGGATGGTCGACGGCGACCCGCTGGGCGACCAGCCCGCCGCTCGAGGTCCCGCAGAGCACCGCCCGGTCCACGGCCAGCGCATCGAGAAGCCCGACGACGTCCGTGGCGATCTCCGCCACGGCGTACCCGGCCTCCGGCTTGTCCGCGTCACCGTGGCCCCGCTGGGTGACCGCGACGGCCCGCAGGTCCGGCGGCAGGTCGGGCAGCAGCCGGCTCCAGGAGCGCCAGGACTCCCCCACCGCGTGCAGGAGCACCACCGGCACACCCGACCGGTCGCCCTGCTCGACGTACGGCAGCGTCGTCCCGTCCGGCAGTCGCGCGGACCTCTGGCGCCGCTCCACCCCGCTCAGTAGGTCGGCAGCGCCGGGTCGATCTGGGTCGCCCAGGCGATGACCCCGCCGCCGACGTGCACGGCGTCGGAGAAGCCGGCGCCCTTGAGCACGGCGAGCGCCTCGGCCGAGCGGGCACCGCTCTTGCAGTGCAGCACCACCGGCCTGTCCTGCGGCAGCTCGGAGAGCGCCTCGCCGGAGAGGATGCGGTCCTTGGGGATCAGCGTCGCGCCGGGGATCGAGACGATCTCGTACTCGTTGGGCTCGCGGACGTCGACGAGGTAGAAGTCCTTGCCGGCGTCGATCATCTCCTTGAGGTCCTTCACCGAGATGGTCGAGCCCTTGGCGGCCTCGGCCGCCTCGTCGCTGACCGTGCCGCAGAACGCCTCGTAGTCGATGAGCCCGGTCTCCAGGGTGATCTGCGGGTCCTTGCCGCAGACGGCGCACTCGGGGTCCTTGCGGACCTTCACGGTGCGGTAGCTCATCTCGAGCGCGTCGTAGACCGTCAGCCGCCCCAGCAGCGGCTCGCCGATGCCGGCGAGGAGCTTGATGGCCTCGTTGACCTGGATCGAGCCGATCGACGCGCACAGCACGCCGAGCACGCCGCCCTCGGCGCACGACGGGACCATGCCGGGCGGCGGCGGCTCGGGGTACAGGCAGCGGTAGCACGGACCGTGCTCGGCCCAGAAGACGCTGGCCTGCCCGTCGAAGCGGTAGATCGAGCCCCACACGTAGGGCTTGCCGAGCAGCACCGCCGCGTCGTTCACCAGGTAGCGCGTCGCGAAGTTGTCCGTGCCGTCGACGATGAGGTCGTAGGGCTCGAAGATGTCGAAGACGTTGCTCGAGTCGAGGCGCTCCTCGTGCAGCACGACCTCGACGAGCGGGTTCGCCTCGCTGATCGACTCCTTGGCCGAGACGGCCTTGGGCTTCCCGATGTCCGACTGGCCGTGGATGATCTGGCGCTGCAGGTTCGACTCGTCGACGACGTCGAAGTCGATGATGCCCAGGGTGCCCACACCGGCCGCGGCCAGGTAGAGCAGCGCGGGCGAGCCGAGCCCGCCGGCACCCACCACGAGCACCTTCGCGTTCTTGAGCCGCTTCTGCCCGGTCATGCCCACGTCGGGGATGATCAGGTGGCGCGAGTAGCGACGGACCTCGTCGACGGTGAGCTCGGCTGCGGGCTCGACGAGTGCGGGCAGAGACACGGTGCTGACCTCCGGGTCGATCGGGTCCGAACCCCTAGTGAACCCCGTCCAGCCCCACGGCGATTCCTCGCCTGCCAGCATGTGGGACATGCGCCCGGTCGTCGGCATCACCTCCTACGTCGAGAAGGCGCGCTGGGGCGTCTGGGACGTCCCGGCCGCGGTCCTCCCGTTCAGCTACGTCGCGCGCGTCGAGGCGGCCGGCGCAACCGCGGTCGTGCTCCCCCCGTCGGCCGCGGCCGACGCCACCGTGCTGGAGCGGCTCGACGCCGTGGTGTTCGCCGGCGGTGCCGACCTCGACCCCGCGCTCTACGGCGAGCCGGCGCACGCCGAGACGGCCGGCCTGCGCCCCGAGCGCGACGCGGCCGAGGTCTCGCTCATGCGCGCGGCCCTCGACCGCGACCTGCCGCTGCTCGGCATCTGCCGCGGCATGCAGCTGCTCTCGGTCGTGCGCGGCGGCACCCTGGTGCAGCACCTGCCCGAGCTGGTGGGGAACGAGCGCCACCGCCCCGCCCCGGGCGTCTACGGGCTCCATGACGTGCGGCTGGAGCCCGGCTCGCTCGCCCACCGGCTGCTCGGCGACCGGGTCAGCGTGCCGTCCTACCACCACCAGGGTCTCGCGTCGGCGGGTTCGCTGACGGTCACCGGCTGGGCCGACGACGAGACGCCGGAGGTCGTGGAGGACCCCGGGAAGCAGTTCGCGCTCGGCGTGCTGTGGCACCCCGAGGCCGGCGAGGACCCGCGGCTGTTCGAGGCGCTCGTCTCGGCAGCGTCCCGACGAGCCGAGGAGAGCCATGGGCAGCCCGTTCGACAGTGAGGTCGCCGTCACGCAGATCCTCGTCGTCGGCGACCCGGCGCGGTCGAGGGACTTCTGGGTCGACGTGCTCGGCGCCGAGGTCTACCGGGAGTACGGCTCCAGCGTCGTGCTGACGTTTCTGGGCACCTGGCTGCTGCTGGTGACCGGGGGCGAGCCGACGGCCGACAAGCCGGACGTGACGTTCGCCCCGCCGGACGACCCGACACGGGTCAGCCGCGCGATCACGCTGCGGGTGGCCGACTGCCGGGCCACGCACGACGAGCTGGTCCGCCGGGGCGCGACGTTCCTCACCCCGCCCCACGACTGGGGCGCCGAGATCCGCTGCTTCCTGCGCGACCCCGACGGTCATCTCGTCGAGCTCAGCCAGGCGGTCGGGTGAAGCCGTACCTCCTGATGCGGGCCGGCGAGATGGAGGCCGAGCGGCCTGCGGGGACGGCCGACGACGTGCACTTCACCGAGGCGCTCGCGGCGTCGGTCATCGAGGACACGACGGCGCCGGGCGACCTGGTGCTCGACCCGTTCGCGGGCTACGGCACGACGCTGGCGGTCGCGGAGCGGCTCGGCCGCCGCGCGGTCGGGGTCGAGCTGCTCGCGGAGCACGTCGAGCTCGCCCGGGCGCGCACGTCGGCGCTCGTCGTGCAGGGGGACGCTCGCCGGCTCGCCGACCTCGTGGCCGGTCCGGTGGACCTGGTGCTCACCTCGCCGCCGTACATGACGGCCGTGCACCACCCGGAGAACCCGCTGACGGGATACGCCACCGGCGACGGCCACTACGCGACGTACCTGCGGGAGATCGGCGTGGTCTTCGCCCAGGTCGCGGGGCTCCTGCGGCCGGGCGGGCACGCGGTGCTCAACGTGGCGAACCTCGCGACCGGCGACGTCGTGACCCCGCTGGCGTGGGACGTCGGCCGGGCCGTGTCCGAGCACCTGACGTTCCGCGGCGAGACGTTCCTGTGCTGGGACGAGCACCCGCCGGGCCACGCCGGCGACTACCTGTTGTGGTTCCGCACCCGCTGACGAGGGGTGCCGTCGAGCCGAGCGACGCAGTGCCCGGGCCCGAAAGAACAGCAAGCACGATCAAGTCCGCGACGACGCATCGCTGGAGGATCGCGGCATGACAGTTCCATGGCAGGAGCCCCTCGTCCCTCGGCCCTCCGCCCCCCGAACCATTCCCGAGCCGCCCCGGCGCGGGGAGCCACACGGCGACCCGTGCGGTGTCTGCACGGGCGTCACGACGACGGCCGTCTGGTCGGACGAGCACTGGACGCTGCACCCGCCGAGAGGCGGAAGCCTTCCGGGCACGGTCTGGGCTGCATCGCGGGAGCACGTCGACTCGTTCGCCGACCTCTCCCCCGAGACCGCCGCCACCTTCGGGAACCTGTGCGCCCGGGTCGAACGCGCCGTGCTGGCCAGGGGCGACGTGGCGCGGGTCCACCTCTACCGGTGGGGCGATGGCGGCGCACACTTCCACGTGTGGTTCATGCCAAGGCCCCTCGGGATGCTGGAGGCGGCGGGTGCCATGCTGCCGCTGTGGGAGGACGTGCTGCCCAACGTGACCGACGAGGAACTGCGCACGGCCGCCGAGGCGGTGGCGGCCGCGATGACGTGACGCCACCGGAAGACCGGTTCGTGGCGTTCGTGGAGCGACTGTCCGAGGACCTCGACGCGATCCCCGGCAGAGCCATCGAGCTCGCCGCCGGCGCCTACCTCTCCCGACACCACTTCGATCGAGTCATCACCTCGCTCGCCGGCGAGTCGCCGACACGGTTCCGCAATCGAGTCCTGCTGGAGCGGGCGGCTTACCGGATGACGACCACGGACGTGACCCTGCTCGAGATCGCGGTCGAGGCGGGTTTCTCCTCTCACGAAGCCTTCACGCGGGCCTTCAAAAGGGGGTACGGCGTCGCCCCCTCGGCGTGGCGGCGCCGCCCGGCGCGGTTCCGGCTACCGGCTCCGAACGACGTCCACTTCCACCCGCCCGGTGGCCTTCGCCTACCACCCCGGCAGAGGATGACTGGCATGGACCTGGTCGTCGAGATGGTCGAGCACCACGTGTGGCTGGTCGGCCAGCTCGTCGACCGGGCTGCCCTGCTCTCCGAAGAGCAGCTGGACCAGCCGCTGTCCGGCTCGGTCGACGGTATCGACGGCGAGTCGCTGCGGTGGGCGCTGTCCCGGCTCGTGGGGCAGATGGGGATGTGGTGTGCCGCGATGGAGGACGGCGAGTACGACTTCGCCGTGGAGCACCAGGAGTCGGTCGCCTCGATGCGGCGGCGGCTGGAGGTCACCGGTCCGCCGTTCGTCGACCAGGTGCGCGAGGTGGCAGATGAGGCCCGGTTCGACGAGACCTTCGTGGACGCGTTCTCCCCCCAGCCCGTGGTTCTGACGTACGGCGCGATGGTGGCGCATGTGCTCAGCTTCGGGGCACACCACCGGCTTCTCGCCGTCTCGAAGCTCCGGGAGCTGGGCATCACCGACCTCGGCTACGGCGACCCGAAGGCGTGGTTCGCCCAGCAGATCAGCGAGATCGATCAAGCCCGTTGAGGTGTGTCCCGGCACCGTTACCGACATGGACGACACCACGGACACGGCAGGGGCACGGTGAGCGCGGCCGACGGAGCCACGACGCCGTCCCTGGCCCGACGACTGGGCACCGGCGACGCCGTCGTCATCGGCCTCTGCGCGATGATCGGGGCCGGTGTGTTCGCCGTGTTCGCCCCCGCCGCGCGGGCCGCCGGGGCGGGCCTCCTGGTAGGGCTGGGCATCGCTGCGGCGGTGGCGACCTGCAACGCCGTCGCGTCGGCGCAACTCGCCATGAGCCACCCGTCGTCCGGTGGCACCTATCTCTACGGACGCGTGGTGCTCGGGGAGTGGTGGGGTTTCCTCGCGGGCTGGGGATTCGTCGTAGGCAAGACTGCCTCGTGCGCCGCCATGGCGATGACGTTCGCCGGCTATGCCGTGCCCGCCGGTGGCTGGTGGACCCGTGCCGCCGCCGTGCTCGCCGTCGCGGCTCTGACGGCGGCCAACCTGCGCGGCATCACGCGGACCGCGACCCTCGCACGGATACTGCTCGCCCTGTCCCTGGTCACCCTGGCGGTGGTCGTGGCCATCTCGTGGCGCTACGCGGCCGGCGACCACGAGGTGCCCGCGCTCGCCGTTCGCGCCGACCCTGGAGGCGTCCTGGAATCGGCGGGCCTGCTGTTCTTTGCCTTCGCCGGCTACGCGCGGATCGCCACCCTGGCCGAGGAGATACGACGCCCGGAGATCCTCGGCCGCGCGATCCTCGTCGCTCTCGGCCTCACGATCGCCGTGTACCTCACCGTCGGCATCGCCCTGCTGGCCGTGCTGGGCGGAGACCTCCCCGCCTCGAGCACCCCGATAACCGCAGCGGTCCAGGGCGCCGGCGCGTCGTGGGCGGTCCCGCTGGTGCGTCTGGGCGCAGGGGCTGCCGCACTCGGCGCGCTGCTGGCGCTCCTCGCGGGGGTCGGCCGGACGACGCTGGCGATGGCCAGGGAACGAGACCTTCCAGTCCGGCTCGCCGCGGTTCACCCCGCGCACCGGGTGCCGCGCAATGCCCAGCTCACCGTCGCGGCTGCTGTGGTCGTCCTCGTGCTGGTCGCCGATCTGCGAGGCGCAATCGCCTTCTCGTCCTGCGGCGTTCTCGTCTACTACGCCGTCGCCAACCTCGCCGCCTTCCACCAGCCCGCCGGTGAGCGACGTTGGCCCCGTGCGGTGAACGTCCTGGGTCTTCTGGGCTGCACGACTCTCGTGGTGACCCTGCCTCCAGCCGCGGTGGTGACCGGAGTGACCGTGCTGGCCGCAGGTCTCGTCGGGCGTCTGGTCCGCCTTCGGATGTCCGCCAGCAGATAGGGGTCCGTGCGAAAGGATCTTCGCCGGGAGCGCCCGTTCCGGGCGCGGGGCCTAGGCTCGTCGGCATGTGCCGGAGCATCAAGACCCTTCGCCCGCCCTACACCGAGAGCGTCCAGGACGACGACATGCACGCAGCCGCGCTGCAGTACGTCCGCAAGGTCAGCGGCTTCCGCTCGCCGAGCCCCGCCAACACGGAGGCCTTCGAGCGCGCTGTCGCCGAGGTGACCGCCGCGACCCGCGACCTGCTCGCCGACCTGCGCGTCGGCGCCCGCTCGACCGCCTGACGTCGCCCAGCGCCCGACCGCGCCCCGAGTGGTGGCTCTGGCAGGAGGATCGCGGCGATCGGGGTGCGAGACCCACCACTCGGCGGACCGGGTCAGAGCGGGGTGACGTACGCCCCGGAGATCCCGCCGTCGACGAGGAAGGTCGAGGCGGTGATGAACGACGAGTCGTCGCTGGCCAGGAAGGCCACGGCCGCGGCCAGCTCGGCCGGCTCCGCGAACCGTCCCATCGGCACGTGGACCAGCCGCCGCGCGGCGCGCTCCGGGTCCTTCGCGAACAGCTCCTGCAGCAGCGGGGTGTTGACCGGTCCCGGGCACAGCGCGTTGACCCGGATGCCCTCGCGCGCGAACTGCACGCCCAGCTCGCGCGACATCGCGAGCACGCCGCCCTTCGAGGCGGTGTAGGAGATCTGGGAGGTCGCGGCACCCATCACGGCCACGAACGAGGCCGTGTTGATGATGGAGCCCTTGCCCTGCCGCTGCATGTGGGGGATCACGTGCTTGCAGCACAGGTAGACGGACGTGAGGTTGACCCGTTGCACCCGCTGCCAGGCGTCGAGTCCGGTCTCGAGGATCGAGTCGTCCTCGGGCGGGGAGATGCCCGCGTTGTTGAAGGCGACGTCCACCGAGCCGTAGGCCTCCACCGCGCGGGTGTAGAGGGCCTCGACCTGCGCCTCGTTCGCGACGTCGACCGCCACGAACAGGCCGCCGACCTCGTCGGCCGCCGCCTTCCCCGCAGGCTCGTCGTAGTCGGCGCACACGACCCGGGCGCCCTCCTCGGCGAAGCGCCGGGCCGTGGCCAGCCCGATGCCGCTGCCCGCGCCGGTCACGACGGCCACCCGGTCCTGCAGGCCGCTGGGTCATGACTCCTCCGTCGCGATGAAGACGTTCTTGACCTCGGTGAAGGCGTCCAGCGCGTCCGGCCCGAGCTCGCGGCCGAGCCCGGACTGCTTGAACCCGCCGAACGGCGTCCAGTAGCGGACCGACGAGTGCGAGTTGACGCTGAGCGCACCCGTCTCGACGGCGCGGGAGACCCGCAGGGCGCGCCCCACGTTCTGCGTCCAGATCGATCCCGACAGGCCGTACGGCGAGTCGTTCGCGATGCGCACGGCATCGGCCTCGTCCTCGAACGGGATGACCGCCACGACCGGGCCGAAGATCTCCTCGACCGCGGCCCTGTCCCCCGGCGACACCGGCGCGAGGACGGTCGGCGGGAACCAGAAGCCGCTGCCGCCGGGCGCCGTGCCGCGGAAGGCGACGGGCGCGTCGTCCGGGACGTAGGACGCCACCTTCTCCCGGTGCGCGGCCGTGATGAGCGGCCCCATCTCGGACGTGTCCAGTGCCGGGTCCTCGACCCGCACGCCCGTGACCGCGGGCTCGAGCAGCTCGAGGAAGCGATCGAAGACGGTGCGCTGCACCAGGATCCGCGAGCGCGCGCAGCAGTCCTGCCCGGCGTTGTCGAACACGGCGTACGGCGCGGTGGCCGCCGCCCGCTCCAGGTCGGCGTCGGCGAAGACGATGTTCGCGCTCTTGCCGCCCAGCTCGAGGGTGACCGGCTTGACCTGCGCGGCGCAGCCGGCCATCACGGCCTTGCCGACCTCGGTCGACCCGGTGAACACCACCTTGTTGACGCCGGAGTTGTCGACGAACCGCTGCCCGACGACCGAGCCCTTCCCGGGCAGGACCTGCAGGACGTCCTCCGGCAGCCCGGCCTCCAGCGCCAGCTCGCCGAGCCGGATCGCGGTCAGTGGCGTGACCTCGGCGGGCTTGAGCACGACGGTGTTGCCGGCCGCGAGCGCGGGGGCGAGGCCCCAGCCGGCGATGGGCATCGGGAAGTTCCACGGCACGATCACGCCGACGACGCCCAGCGGCTCCTTGAAGGTGATGTCGACGCCGCCGGGCACCGGGATCTGCCGGCCGAACAGCCGCTCCGGCGCCGCCGCGTAGTAGTGCAGGACGTCGCGGACGTTGCCGGCCTCCCACCGCGCGTTGCCGATGGTGTGCCCGGCGTTGCGCACCTCGAGCCGGGCGAGGTTCTCGCGGTCGCCGTCGACGGCCTCCGCGAAGCGGCGCAGCAGCCGGGCGCGGTCACCGGGCGCCACGTGCCGCCAGGTGTCGTACGCCGAGCGGGCGCGAGTCACGGCCGCGTCGGTCTCCTCGGCACTCGTGAGCCCGACCGTGGCCACCACCGACTCGTCGGCCGGGTTCACCACGTCGTAGGTCGTCACGGCACTACATCCGCTCGAAGCTGCGGAACCGCTCCCAGTCGGTCACCGCGGAGTTGTAGGCCGCGAGCTCGACCCTGGCCATGTTCGCGTAGTGCGCGACGACGTCCTCGCCGAACGCGGCCCGGGCGATCTCGCTCCCCTCCCACAGAGCGAGCGCCTCGGCCAGCGTCTCGGGCACGTGCTCGGCATCGCTGGCGTAGGCGTTGCCCTCGAACGCGTCCTCGAGCTCCAGCTCGTTCTCGATGCCGTGCAGGCCCGCGGCGATGAGAGCGGCGCAGCCGAGGTAGGGGTTGACGTCCCCGCCGGGAACCCGGTTCTCGACGCGCAGCGACGGGCCGTGACCGACGACGCGCAGGGCGCAGGTGCGGTTGTCGAAGCCCCACTTCACCGCGGTCGGCGCGAACGAGCCCTCGACGAAACGCTTGTAGCTGTTGATGTTCGGCGCGAAGAAGAGCGTGAGCTCGCGCATCGCCGCGATCTGGCCGGCCGTGTACTGCCGAGCCAGCGTCGACATGCCGTGGCCGTCGGCGAAGACGAGCCCGCCGTCGGTGCCACGGAACGAGAGGTGGATGTGGCAGGAGTTGCCCTCCTTCTCGTCGTACTTCGCCATGAAGGTCAGCGACATGCCCTCCTGGTCGGCGATCTCCTTGGCGCCGGTCTTGTAGACCGAGTGGTTGTCGCAGGTACGCACGACGTCGTCGAAGCGGAACGCGATCTCGTGCTGGCCGAGGTTGCACTCGCCCTTCGCGCTCTCGACGGTCATGCCGGCACCGGTCATCTCGTTGCGGATCCGCCGGAGCAGGGGCTCGATGCGCGCCGTCCCGAGCATCGAGTAGTCGACGTTGTAGAGGTTGGCCGGCGTCATCCCCCGGTAGGCCTTCTGCCAGGCGTCGTCGTAGCGGTCGCGGAAGACGATGAACTCCAGCTCGGTGCCGGCAAGTGCCACGAGCCCACGCTCGGCAAGCCGCTGCGTCTGGCGCTTGAGCACCTGGCGCGGCGAGGGCGTCACCGGGGTCCCGTCCTCCCAGGCCAGGTCGGCGATCAGCAGCGCCGTCCCCGGGTTCCAGGGGACGCGCGAGAGGGTGGCGAGGTCCGGCACGAACATGAAGTCGCCGTAGCCGGTGTCCCACGACGACATGGCGTAGCCGTCGACGGTGTTCATGTCGACGTCGACCGCGAGCAGGTAGTTGCAGCCCTCAGTGCCGTGCTCGAGCACCTCGTTCATGAAGTGGTGGGCATGCAGCCGCTTGCCCTGCAGCCTGCCCTGCATGTCGGTGAACGCGACGGCCACGGTGTCCACCGCGCCGGAGCCGATGTCGGCCCGCAGCTCGTCGAGGGTGATGCGACCGGCCGGAGCGTCCACGGCGACCTCTTCCTGCGCGCCAACGGGAACCGAGCGGCGCCACCATAGCCCTAATGGGAAACCCTTGACCCATTTACCCGCGCGGGTCTACCTTCCCGATCATCATCGCCGGGTGCGGGGATCGAGAGAGGGACGCCATGGCCGAGCGCCGTTCCACCGTCACGTACCGCGAAGCCGACCAGGACTACTTCGCCAAGCGCACCCTGCGCCGTCACGCCGGGGTCTGGTCGCTGTGGGCCCTGGGCGTCGCGGCGGTCATCTCCGGCGACTTCTTCGGCTGGAACTTCGGCCTGGAGTTCGGCTTCGGCGGGCTGCTGGTCGCCACCGTGGTCATCACGGTCATGTACCTCGGCCTGTGCTACTCCATCGCCGAGATGTCACCCGCCCTGCCGCACACCGGCGGCGCCTACTCGTTCGGCCGCACCGCGATGGGGCCGTGGGGGGGCTTCGTCACCGGCGTCGCCGAGAGCATCGAGTACATCGTCACCCCGGCCGTCATCGTCGTCGGCATCGGCGGCTACATGGACTCGATCACCGACGACCTGTTCGGCTTCTCGATGCCGGCGCCGATCTGGTGGGCGATCTTCTACGGGCTGTTCGTCGGCCTCAACGTCTTCGGCGTCGAGGCCTCGTTCCGGTTCTCGGTCTTCATCTGCCTCGCTGCGCTCGCGATCCTCGTCGTGTTCTGGGCCGGCGCCCTGACCAAGCTCGACTTCCAGGCGCAGGCGATCGACTCGGTCGGCGGCTGGTTCCCCGACGGCATCAAGGGAGTGTTCTTCGCGATCCCGTTCGCCATCTGGTTCTACCTCGCGATCGAGGAGCTGCCGCTCGCAGCCGAGGAGTCGCACGATCCTCGCGTCGACATCCCGCGCGGCACGATCTACGGCCTGTTCACGCTGATCGCGGCGGCGTTCCTCACGCTCTTCCTCAGCGCCGGCATCGCCCCCGGGTCGGGTGAGCTCAGCGAGTCGGCCGAGCCGCTCTTCGACGGGCTGAAGACGATCTTCGGCGACGGCACGGCCGCGTCACTGCTCGCGCTCATCGCGGTCACCGGTCTGGTCGCCAGCTTCCACACGATCATCTTCGCCTACGGCCGCAACATCTACTCGCTCTCGCGTGCGGGCTACTTCCCGCACGCGCTCTCGGTCACCCACGGCACCCGCCAGACGCCGCACGTGGCCCTGCTGACCGGCGCCGTGATCGGCTACATCCTCGCGCTCATCCTCGAGTACTCCGGGTCCGACAGCGTCGGTGCTGCCCTGCTCACCATGGCGGTCTTCGGCGCGGTCATCTCCTACGTCATGCAGATGGTGTCCTTCGTGCTGCTCCGACGCAGGCGGCCGAACATCGAGCGGCCCTACCGCAGCCCTCTCGGTGAGTGGGGAGCCATCGTGGCCGGGGTCATCGCGGCGGTGTCGCTGGTGTCGCTGTTCTTCAACGCCGACTACCGGCCCGGGGTCGTGGGCGTCGCGATCTGGTTCGCGCTCGCGATCCTGTACTTCGCCGTGGTCGGTCGTCACAAGCTGATCCTGTCGCCGGAGGAGGAGTTCGCCACGACCGGCGGGGCGCACGGTGCGCACCTCGAGACCGAGGGCTACGGCACCACCCACGTCTCCGACATCGTCGGCGACGGTGCCGCCGCGCCGCCGCAGGACCCCGCCGCCCGCCCGCCGTCGACGACGGGCTGACCGCGCACCACCGTGGCGCGGATCCCCGGGGGGACGACGTGGCGGCGACGCCCGCACCGCACGCGCAGCCGGCGTTCCGGGCGCTCCGGGGCGGCAACGCGTACGAGGAGACGGTCGAGCGGCTGCTCCAGGCCGTCAAGCTCGGGCAGGTGCCGGCCGGTGGACGGCTCCCCTCCGAGAGGGAGCTCGCGGCCGGCCTCGGCGTGAGCCGGCCGACCCTGCGTGAGGCCATCCGGGCGCTCGCGGGGGCCGGCTACGTCGAGTCCCGCCGCGGCCGCACCGGCGGCACGTTCGTCCTGCCGTCGTCGGAGTGGCGCCGTGACCAGCGCGACGCGCGCCAGATCGCCCGCGACATGGGCAGCGAGGTGACCGACGCCCTGCTGATGCGCGAGGTGCTCGAGCCCGGGTCGGCCGCGCTGGCCGCTGCGGCCGACCCCCCGCCGGCGGCCGTCGCGGCGCTGCGGCAGGCCCTGGAGCACGAGCAGACCGTCGACGTCCGCGACTACCGCCCGGCGGACAGCCGCCTGCACCTCGCCGTCGTCGCGCTCGTCGGGTCGCCGTCGCTGTCCGCGGCCGTGTCAGACAACCGGATGCGGCTCAACGACCTGCTCGACGCCATCCCCCTGCTGCCACCGAACATCGCGCACTCGCGCGCCCAGCACGCGAAGGTCGTGGACGCCGTGGTGCGGGGCAGGGTGGACGCGGCCCGGGAGCTGATGGCCCGCCATCTCGACGGCAGCGCGTCGCTGCTGCGCGGCTTCCTGGTCTGAGCCTCAGGAACGTCGCGGGACGCGGCCGGCGGTGGAGAGAGGGGCCGTCGGCTCGATGCCGTCGACGAGACGGCGCACCGCGCCTGCGACGACCTCGGGGTGCTCCATCTGCGAGACGTGCCCGCTGTCGGGCAGCACGACCAGCCGGGCGTGGGGCATCGCCTGAGCGGCCCGGCGGGCCGTCCGCGGGTCGACGAGCCGGTCGGCCAGCCCGTAGACGAGCAGTGTCGGCACGCGGACGACCTCCGCGAGCCGCCACAGCGGCCAGGCCCGCGGGCGCACGTAGGCGGTGAGCAGGCTGCGCAGCGACCCGAGGACGGCATCCGCCTCGTGCTCCAGCCCCAGCCTGCGCCGCGCCTCGCTGATCGCCTCGTCCACCCGCTGCGGTGGCACCCGGCCGGGGTCGGAGAACGTCAGCGCCAGGGTCGCCTGCACGCGCTGGTGCACCGGGAACTGGTTGAGGCGCCGGGCCAGCCGCTGCCCGGCGAACGGCACGGCCAGGGCGGGCAGGTGCAGGTTGCTCGCCCGCGGGCGCAGCTCCGGCAGCGCCGGGGACACCAGCGTCAGGGTCCGCACCAGGTCCGGCCGCGTCGCGGCGACCACCAGCGATACCGTCCCCCCGAGCGAGTTGCCGATCAGGTGCACCGGCCCCGACCCGCCGGCCTCGATGAGCCCGGCGACCGTCCGCGCGTGGGTCCGCAGCGAGTAGTCGCGGTCCGGAGGCGGCGGCGACCAGCCGAAGCCCGGCAGGTCGGGTGCCACCATGTCGAGCCGGTCACGCAGCAGGCCCATGACGTCGGTCCAGTTGGTCGCCGACCCCCCGAGCCCGTGCAGCAGGACGGCGGGCTCGGCACCGCCGGCATCGGGCGCGGCCCGGCGTACGTGCAGCGTCCCGGCGGGCAGGTCGAGCATCCGACCCGGCCAGGCCGGCCGGACGGCGACGGTCACCCCGTCTGGTCCTCCCGCTCGGCCAGCATCGGCTCCAGTCGCCGGTTCACCGCCGCCAGGACCGCGCGGATGACCGCCTGCCGCACGTCCTCGCGCACCACGGACGCCCCCGAGAGGCGCTGCGTGGCGCGCCCGGTCACCATGGTCACGACGACCAGAGCGGTGCGGTCCGGGCCGGTCGTGGCCACCTCGACGTGCTCGACGTCGAATCGGGCCTCGTCGCCGACCACCTGCTCGACCGCACGCAGCGTCGCGCCCGCCACCGAGCGGAGCAGGCTGCCCGTGGACGCCGTCCCCTCGGCCGAGCCCTCGACCGTCCGCCCGTCCATGCCCAGGGCCACGGAGACCTCCGTCCCGAGGCCGGCCGACACCAGCTGCACCCGTTCGATGACGAGCCGGCCGGGGCGGGTCACCGTCACGTCGGGGACGGCGGGCTCCGTCTCGAGTCGGCCCGTCGGCGCCTCGTCGGGCTCGGTGTCGTCGGGCGCGGTGCCGTCGGGAGCGGGTGGCTCGCTCTCGTCGACGGGCGCGCCCGGCAGCGGGCCGCCGGTGTCGGCGGGTGTGACCCGGCTGCCGTTGGTGGCGGTCCCGTCGGCGGTGCCGGTCCCGTTGGCGGTGCCGCTCCCGTTGGCGGTGCCCGGGCGCGGCGCGGTGGTCGTGGTGCCCGCGCTCGCCGACCGTACGCCCGCAGCGTCCTCGACCACGCGCACCCGTCCCGCGTCGACGGCCAGCCCGAACCGGCTCCGGAGCAGCCGGTTCACGGCGCCGGCGACGTCGACCTCGTCGGCGCCCTTGGCCAGCTGCAGCCGCAGGGTGCCCGGCCCGGTGCCGACGGGCTCGACGGCTGCCGCCGACACGCCCGGCACGGCGAGCAGCGCCGAGACGAGGTCGCGGTGGTCGCTCACGGTCACGCGGAGAGTGTCTCAGCACAGCCCGCTCCAGACGAGCGTTGTGGCGATCCGGTCCGCCCACGCGTCCGGGACCCGCGGCTAGCCTGGGGGCCATGACCGAACGCGACAGCGAAGACCCCGGCACGGAGGCGTCCGCGGAGGACCTGCTCGAGCAGCGTGAACCGGTCGGCGACGAGGTGACCGACGACGCCCCGCCCAGCGAGACGCCCGCCGACGTCGACCCGGCCGACCTCGCCGAGCAGCTGCGCGCGGTGGACACCGGGGACGACGAATACCGCTGAGCGGCGCCGACGGGTCCTAGGATCGCTGCCAGTGCCCTGACGGCACCACGGGTGCCCCACCCGGCGACCGAAGGAGCACAGGTGTCGACTGCTGCGGACTCGCGAGCCCGCAGCGCGCGGCTGCCCCGGTCGGCCCGGAGGCGCCAGCTGCTGGGGGCGGCCCAGGAGGTGTTCGTCGCCCAGGGCTACCACGCCGCCGCGATGGACGACATCGCCGACCGGGCGGGGGTGAGCAAGCCGGTGCTCTACCAGCACTTCCCGGGCAAGCTCGACCTCTACCTGGCGCTGCTCGAGGAGCAGACCGACGCGATGGTCGCCGCCGTGCGCGAGGCCCTCGACTCGACCTCGGACAACAAGCAGCGCGTCGCGGCGACCATCGAGGCCTACTTCCGTTTCGTGGACGAGGACGGCGAGGCGTTCCGGCTGGTGTTCGAGTCCGACCTGACCAACCGCCCCGAGGTACGCGAGCGCGTCGAGGGCACGACGCTGGCCTGCGCCGAGCTCATCAGCGACGTGATCGCCGACGACGCCGGCCTGCCGCCCGAGCAGGCCCGTCTGCTGGCCGTCGGCCTGGTCGGCATGGCACAGGTCGCGGCCCGGTTCTGGCTGGCCGACGAGGGCTCGATCCCGCGCGACGCGGCGTCCCGGCTGCTCGCGAGCCTGTCCTGGCGGGGCATCGGCGGCTTCCCCCGGACCGGCGAGGCGCACTGACCGGTCGCCAGCGACTAGCCTGGCCAGTCCGTCACGACAGTCATCCCGGAGGTCCACTGTGGAGGTCAGGATCGGTGTCCAGCACGCGACGCGCGAGCTGGTGATCGAGAGCACGGATTCCACCGAGGCCATCACGAAGGCGGTCTCCGCCGCGCTCACCGGGGAGAGCAAGGTGCTGTCGCTGGACGACGAGAAGGGCCGGCGCGTCGTCGTGCCGGCCGAGAAGCTCGCCTACGTCGAGATCGGCGAGCCCGAGAGCCGCCACGTGGGCTTCGGGGCGATGTAGCGCCTGGCCCTCAGCCCTCAGGCCGACAGGCCGAGCGAGGCCATCCGCTTGGTGTGGTTCTCGGTGAGCCGGGCGAACATCCGCCCGACCTCGGCGAGGTCGGCGCCCCGGTGCGACATGCCGCCGACGAGCAGAGCGGCGAGCGCGTCGCGCTCGGCGGCCACCCGCTGGGCCTGGCTGAGCGCCTCACCCACGAGCCGGCGGCCCCACAGCGCCAGCCGTCCGGCCAGGCGCGGCTCGGCCGCGATCGCCGCCCGCACCCGGTCGACCACGAACGTCGAGTGCCCGGTGTCCTCCAGCACTCCGACCACGAGGTCGCGCGTCGAGTCGTCGAGGTAGGCCGACACCTCGCGGTAGAAGTCGGTGGCGATGCCGTCGCCCACGTAGGCCTTGACCAGGCCCTCGAGCCAGTCCGACGGGGCGGTGCGCTCGTGGAAGGCCTCGAGCGCCGGGATGAACGGCTCCATCGCCGTCTCGGGGGAGGCGCCCATCTCCTGAAGCCGGGCCTGGAGCAGCGCGAAGTGGTTGTACTCCGAGACGGCCATGGCCGCCAGCGCCGCCTTGTCGGCGATGGTGGGCGCGAACGAGGCGTCGTCGGCGAGGCGTTCGAAGGCGGTCAGCTCGCCGTACGCGAGCGCTCCGAGCAGGTCGACGACGGCGAGCCGGTAGTCCGCGTCATCGAGCGGGTCACCCGCCTGCTGCGACACCGGCCCGTCCTCGCTCACGGGAGGCAGCGTAGCGACGGGTAGTCTGTTCCCCGAAGAACGGATGCCCGGTCGCAGCCAAGTCACGAACCCGATCGGCTCCGACCGAGAGGGATCGATCCCTGCGCGGCCCGCCACCACGACCTGTGCGCGGCGTGCGGCCCCGGGGTGCGACCCGACGAACGCACGAGAAGGGCACCGTCCTGAACACCCCAACATTCGCCGAGCTCGGCGTGCTCCCGGCCACGGTCGCGGGCCTCGAGGCGGCCTCCATCACCCATCCGTTCCCGATCCAGGCGCTCACCCTGCCGGTCGCGCTGCACGGCCACGACATCATCGGTCAGGCCAAGACCGGCACCGGCAAGACGCTCGGCTTCGGCATCCCGCTGCTGCAGCGCGTCGTCGTCGAGGGCGAGGACCACGGTGACCCCTCGCTGCCTCCGCCGGTCGCCGGCAAGCCGCAGGCGCTCGTCGTCGTGCCGACGCGCGAGCTGTGCGTGCAGGTCACCGGTGACCTGGTCACGGCCGCCGCCAAGCGCGACGTGCGCGTCCTGTCGATCTACGGCGGCCGGGCGTACGAGCCGCAGGTCGAGGCGCTGCGCAAGGGCATCGAGGTCGTCGTCGGCACACCCGGCCGCCTCATCGACCTCGCCCAGCAGGGCCATCTCGACCTCGGCCACGTCCGCACCCTCGTCCTCGACGAGGCCGACGAGATGCTCGACCTCGGCTTCCTGCCCGATGTCGAGAAGATCGTGCGCCTGGTCCCCGCGGGCCGGCAGACGATGCTGTTCTCGGCGACGATGCCGGGCGCGATCATCACGCTCGCCCGCGCGTACATGCACCACCCGACGCACATCCGCGCGGTCGACCCCGACGACGACGGGCTGACGGTCAAGGCCGTCGAGCAGCATGCCTTCCGCGCGCACGCGATGGACAAGGTGGAGATGCTCGCGCGCATCCTGCAGTCCGAGGGCCGCGGGCTGACCCTCGTCTTCTGCCGCACGAAGCGCACGGCCGCCAAGGTCGCCGACGATCTCGCCGACCGCGGGTTCGCCTCCGGTGCGGTCCACGGCGACCTCGGGCAGGGCGCACGCGAGCAGGCGCTGCGCGCGTTCCGCAACGGGAAGGTCGACGTCCTCGTCGCCACCGACGTCGCGGCGCGGGGCATCGACGTGCAGGACATCACCCACGTCATCAACTACCAGTGCCCCGAGGACGAGAAGACCTACCTGCACCGCATCGGGCGTACGGCTCGCGCCGGCGCCTCGGGCACGGCCATCACCTTCGTCGACTGGGACGACATGCCGCGGTGGGCGCTCATCGACAAGGCGCTCGACCTGGGCTTCGGCGAGCCCGAGGAGACCTACTCGAGCTCGGACCACCTCTACGAGGAGCTCGACATCCCGCGGCACGTCACCGGCAGGCTCCCCCGCGCGCAGCGCACCCGGGAAGGGCTCGAGGCCGAGGTGCTCGAGGACCTCGGCGAGACCGGCCGGGCCGGCAGCCGGGGCAGCGGCGGCCGGCCGGCCGGCGGCCGGGGCCGCGACGGGCGCGACCGCGACGGCGGCCGGTCCGGGTCCCGTGAGCGTGGCCCCCGTGCGGACGCCGAGAGCGGCGAGCGACCGGAGCGCCCACCGCGCACGCGTGCCCGCCGGCGCACCCGCAACGGCGAGCCGACGACGACCGGGCCCGACCCCGCCTCGACGGCGGCCGGCTCCCCGCGATCGACCGACCCCGCCGAGGGCGACGGCTCGGCCCCGCGGCGGCGTCGCCGCTCCCGGGGCGGCCGCGGCCGGGGCGGGTCGGGCGAGGGCGCGGCCGGCGGCACGCGCGAGTCCGGCGCCTCGGCAGGCGACGGCGCCTGAGGCCTGGTCAGGACACGGTGCGCAGCGCCGGGACCACGTCGTCCAGGCGGAAGGTGGGGCGTCCGAACAGGTAGCCCTGGGCGAGCCGGCAGCCCATCGCGTGCAGCATCGCGGCCTGTCCGGGCGTCTCCACGCCCTCGGCCACCACGGACAGCTCCAGGTCGCGTCCGAGCCCGAGCACGGCCCGGGCGACCTTGGTGCCGCTGTCGCTGTCGAGCGCGGCGACGAAGGTGCGGTCCAGCTTGATGAAGGTCAGGGGCAGCACCGCGACGAGGGACAGGGTCGACCAGCCGGTCCCGAAGTCGTCGAGGCCGACCCCGCACCCGAGCTCGCGCAGGTCGTGCAGGACCTTCGCCGCGTGCTCGACGTCGCCCATCGCCACGGTCTCGGTCAGCTCGAGGCTGAGCGCGGAACCGGGCAGCCCGGTGCGCGCGAGCTCGCCGGCCACGTGCCCCACGAAGGTCGGGTCCTCCAGCTGGCGCGCGGAGACGTTCACCGAGATCGGCACCGGGTGCCCGGCCGCCTCCCCCAGCTCCGCTGCGACCTCGAGGGCCTGGGTCAGCACCCACCGCCCGAGCGGGACGATCAGCCCCGACGTCTCGGCCACGGGCACGAACACGTCCGGACCGGGGCCGCCCGGCCAGCGCAGCAGCACCTCGGCGCCCTCGAGGCCCCCGCCCGGCAGGGCGACGATCGGCTGCACCGCGATCACCAGCTCCCGGGCGTCGAAGGCCGCCGCGAGCGGCTCCTCGAGCTCCCGGCCCGCGATGTCCCCGCCGGGCCACCCGGGCACCGGCTCGTCTGGCGGGCGGCGCGCGAACGCGGGACGGCGCCGCGTCACGGGGACGCCGGCGTCGACGGGGTCGAGGCTGAGGGGCGGGTGGCGTCGGCGTAGGACACGTCCGGTGCCGGGCGCACGCCCGCTTCGCTCAGGGCCTGCTGGTAGGCCAGGGTCGCGTCCCCGAGCAGGCCGAGCTGGGCGAACGCGTCGGCCAGCTCGCGCCACGCGGTCGCGGCGGCCCGGGACAGGTCGAGCCCGCCCAGCGTCGCCGCCGCCTCGCGGAACGTCGCGACCGCGTCGTCGCGACGGCCGGAGGCCAGCAGCGCGCGCGCCCGGACCAGCAGGGTGTGCGCGCTCTCCAGCCGGGGGGTCGGCCCCAGGCGGGCGAGCGCCGAGTCGGCCAGGTCGAGCGCCGCGGCAGCGTGTCCGAGCAGCACCTCGCAGCGCCCCAGCTCGGTCTCGCAGTAGGCGAGGTCGACCGCGCTGCCCACGTCGGCGAGGACGGTCAGGCTGGCCGACAGCTGTCGCCGCGCCTCCTCCGGCCGCGGGGGCACCGACCGCAGCAGGAGCCAGCCGTAGGCGACCCGCAGGCGGGCGTGGGCGCGCAGGTCGTCGCCCTCGGCGTAGACCGCGAGCGCCCGCTCCGCGAGCAGCAGCGCCGAGGGCAGGTCGTCACGCTGCTCTGCCACGAGGCTCGCGTTCCAGAGCACGGCGGCGCGGGCGCGCCCCGAGCCCGCCTCGTCGACCACGGCCAGCACCTCGGTGGCCATCTGCTGGGCGCGCACCAGGTCCCCGCGCAGGTAGTAGCCACCCAGCACCGAGGAGACCAGCTCGGCGTGGACGTCGCTGCCCAGCAGGCCGGCCTGACGCACCGTGCGGAGCGCGCCCTCGCCGACGTCGAGGGCGTAGGACACGTCGCCGGCCTCCAGGTAGCACCGCACCGCGTCGACCGTGAGGCGCAGGTGCTCGCCGTGGCGGCGCTCGGCGAGGGCCTGGGCGCGCAGCGACTCGACCTCGGTGAGGGCCTCCTCGAGGCGCCCGAGGCCCTCGAGCGCGGCGCAGCGCAGTCGACGCGCCCGCCAGCCGTCCTCACGGCCCGGGACGACCCCGGCGCCCCCGGCCGGGAGGGCGTCGAGCTGGGCCAGGGCGTCGGCGGGCTCACCGTTGCGCAGCGCGAGCTCGGCGTAGTCCAGCGTGAGGCGGGCCCGCTCCGCCTGGGCGGGGTCGCCGCCTCGGCGCAGGGTGTCCGGGGAGCAGCCCAGCCGGGCCGCGAGCAGGTCGACAGCGGCCGGGGTCGGCCGGCGGCGGCCGGACTCGAGCAGCGAGACGTAGCTCGCGGACAGGTCGTCGCCGGCCAGCGCGGTCTGCGACATCCCCGCGGCCCGGCGCATCGCGCGCAGCCGCTCCGCGAAGCCCTCGGCGGGCACACCCGGCTCCGGCATCGTCACCACCCCAGTCTCTCGTGACCTCGCGGCCCTCTCCGGCAGTCAGGGTCACAGATGTCATCGGCGCGGTCACGATCGTACTCAACAACTCTTGACAAGAAGATTGACACCCCGTTACCCGAGCCCGTTCACTCCAGGGTGTCACATCCCTTGACACAAGGAGTCATCATGCGTCGTACCCTGACCGCCGTCGCCGCCGCCGTCGTCGCCGCCGCCACGCTCGTGGCGGTCTCGCCCGTCACGGCGACGGCCGACGCCGGGTCGCGGGTCGTGCAGTTCAACCCGCCGCGGTGCTGCTGAGCCACCCTGACCGGCCGGTCCGGGCCTCACGGGGGAGGCCCGGACCGCGCCGCCCGGCGTGACGCGGACGCGGCGGGCGCGGCTCAGAGACGGACGCTGAGGCGCACCCAGGCGCGGCGCCCGCACGACGGGCAGCGCATCCACGACGGGTGCCGGCCGCCGACGAGCGGCAGGTGCAGCGAGGGCAGCGCGAGCCGTAGGAGCCGCCGCGGCGTGACGACCGAGGTCACGCGGCAGGCCGAGCACTCGAGCGTGACGGCGCCGATCGCCGGCGGCTGCTCGGCGACGCTGTAGAGGGCGCGCCGCCCGAGCGGGTCGCGCGGCGCGGCGCCTGCCTCGGCACGGACGGGGGCGGCGTCAACCCGGCGCGAGCGCAGGCGGTCGAACCCCTGCTCCGGGGTGCTCACGCGAACAGCCCCGCGGCGAGCTCGCGGTAGGCCTCGGCGCCCCGCGTCCGGCGGGCGGTCGTGAGCACCGAGCGACCGGCGGCCGGCGCCTCGGCGAAGCGGACCGACCTCGGGATCGCCGGCTCGAGCACGTCGAGGCCGTAGCGCCCCGCGACGTCGGCCAGCACGGCCCGGGCGTGGTTGGTGCGGCCGTCGTAGAGCGTGGGCAGGACGCCGAGCACCCGCAGGCCGGGGTTGAGGATGCGCTGCACGTCGTGGACGGTGTCGAGCAGCTGGCCGACTCCGCGGTGGGAGAGCATCTCGCACTGCAGCGGGATGATCACCTCGTCGGCGGCGGTCAGCGCGTTGAGCGTGAGCACGCCGAGGGACGGCGAGCAGTCGAGCAGCACCACGTCGTACGCCGCGGAGACCTCGGCCAGCGCGGTGCGCAGCACGAACTCGCGGCCCGGGCGGCTGAGCAGCATGGCCTCTGTCCCGGCCAGCTCGATGGTCGCCGGCAGCAGGTCGACGCCGTCGTCCGTCGGGTGGATCGCCATGGCGGCCCCGACCCGGCCGACCAGCACGTCGTGGATGCTGAGCTCGACCACCTCGGGGTCCAGGCCCAGGGAGAACGTGAGGCACGACTGGGCGTCCAGGTCGACGAGCAGCACCTTGCGCCCGCGCTCGGCGAGGGCGCTGCCGAGCGACGCGACGGTGGTGGTCTTGGCCACACCGCCCTTCTGGTTCGCCACGGCGACAGTGCGGGTCACGGCGGCCATTGTGCCCGCCGGTGCCCCATGGCTGTCACGGGGAGGGCGGGTAGCGTCCTGCACTGTGAGCACACCGCCCTTCCTCGAGCCGCCCGACGGCGTGGATCGAGCCGAAGTCCCCGCCGCGAGCGGCCGCCTCGCCGCCCTGGTCGGCTCCCCGGACACCCCGCAGCCCCGCCCGCCCGTGCTGCTCGTGCCGGGCTTCACCGGGTCGAAGGAGGACTTCATCGGCGTGCTCGCGGCGATCCGCGCCGCAGGTCACCCGCTCGTGGCCATCGACCAGCGAGGACAGTACGAGTCGCCCGGTGACGGCGACCCCGCGTCCTACGACATGAAGGCCCTCGCCGAGGACGTCCTCGCGGTGGCCCGCCACCTCGGCGAACCGGTACACCTGCTCGGGCACTCCTTCGGTGGGCTGGTCGCGCGGGCCTCGACGCTGGCCGAGCCGGGCGCCGTGCGGTCCCTGACGCTCATGTCCTCCGGCCCCGCGGCGATCCCGCACCCGACCGCCAGCAACCTCCAGCTGGTCATCTCGGTGCTTCCGGGCATGGACCTGGAGTCGGTCTGGGTCGCCAAGCGGCAGATGGAGGCCCAGACCGAGGCCCGGCCGCCGGCACCGCACATCGAGGAGTGGTTGCACCAGCGCTACGTCACCCATGACCCGGTGTGCGTGCGGCGGATGGCCGAACAGCTGCTCACCGAGGAGGACCGGGTCGACGAGCTGGCCCAGCTCGACGTCCCGACCCACGTCATCCACGGCAGCGACGACGACGCCTGGACGCCTGCGGAGCAGGCCGAGATGGCACGTCGGCTCGACGCCGCGCACACGGTGATCGAGGACGCGGCGCACTCGCCCGCCGCGGAGCGTCCGGAGGCCACCGCCCAGGCGCTCCTGGCGTTCTGGGCCTCCCTGCACCCGTGATCGGGAGGGGATCCCGGCCTGCTGGCGGCCGAGATCCCCTCACGATCATGGAGCGGTGTCCGTGGTGACCGGTTCGCCGAGCGCCGCCCACGGCTCGGCCGGCCCGAACGCGGACGAGCCCTCGGGGCACACGCGCACGAAGTCGCACCAGCGGCACGACGGCGACACCCGGGCCGGGAACCGCCGGTCGAGCCCGTCGGCGTCGAGGCCCTCGCGGAACGCCGCGTCGGCGGCGCCGGCCTCCTCGCCGACCGACTCCGCGCGGTCGAGGTGGCGGCGCAGGCTCTCGGAGGTGTGCTCGTGGGAGACGACGTCGCCGGTGGGCAGGTGGTGCAGCTCGACCCGGAGGCAGGGCCGGCGGAACATGCGGGTGACCGCGATGGCGTAGAGGGCCAGGGCGAGCGAGCTCCTGGCGTCGTACGCCGTGAGGAGCCGCTTGCCGGACTTGTAGTCGACCACCACCAGCTGCTCGGCCCCGCCGACGTGCCGCCGGTCCAGCCGGTCGACCCGGCCGGACACGGCGAGGGCCGGGGTGCGCGTGGCCACCGTGCGCTCGATGCCCAGCGGCTCGACCGCCGGGTCGAGGGTCGCGGCGTAGCGCGTCACCATCTCTCGCGCCCGTGCCCGCCAGTGCGCCGACTGCTCGGCGTCGCGGAAGCCCTCGTGCCTCCAGACGTCGTCGAGGAGCGCGCCCGCCACCGCCGGGGTGCGCGCCGGCGGGTCCAGGCGGTGCCAGGCGGCGAGCGCCAGGTGCACGGCCGAGCCGAGGCTGTTGTGCGCCCAGGGCGGGCCCTTCGACGGCTGGGGCCGCTCGAGGTAGGCGAAGCGGTAGCGGCGGGGGCAGTCGAGCCAGGTGGTCAGCCGCGTCGGCGTGCAGGTGAAGAGCCGCCTCGGAAGCCCGTCGAGCGCGAGCTCGCCCTGCCCCGCCAGCACGGGACTAGGCCTCCTGCACGAAGGCGGTCACCGCGTCGGCGACGAGCTGGACTGCGATGGCAGACAGCAGGAGCCCCGCGATGCGCGTCACGAGCGTCACGCCGCTGTCCTTGATGACGCGGATGATGACGACCGAGAAGCGCAGGAACAGCCACAGAACGATGTGCACGGCCACGATGCCGGCAGCGACCGCCGCGACCTCCCACGCGTCGTCGACGCGACGGACGAACACGATGGTGGCGACGATCGCGCCCGGGCCGGCCAGCAGTGGGGTGCCGAGCGGCACGAGCGCGACGTTGACGTTGCTGGTCTCGACGGGCTCGTCGGCCTTGCCGGTCAGCAGCTCGAGCGCGACGAGCAGCAGCAGCAGCCCGCCGGCGGCCTGCATGGCGGGCAGCGAGATGCCGAGGTAGCCCAGGATCGACTGGCCGAACAGCGCGAACAGCACGATGACGACGAGCGCGACCAGCACGGCCTGCGACGCCAGGCGCTTGCGCATGCTGTGCGTGCGACCGCTGGTGAGGCTCAGGAACAGGGGGATGGTCCCCGGCGGATCCATGATGACGAACAGCGTCACGAAGACCTCGACGAACAGCTTGGCGTCGGACCCGCTCATCGGGTGGTCACGGGCCCACCGCCGCGGCGCCGGTGGCCGAGGCGAGCAGCTGCTCGAGGACCGCGGGGTCCGTCGTGTTCTCACCGAGCCGGTTGGGCTTGCCGGTGCCGTGGTAGTCGCTGGCACCCGTGACCAGCAGGCCCAGGTCGGCGGCGAGCCCGCGCAGGTGGCTGCGGGCCTCGGGCGGGTTGTCGCGGTGGTCGACCTCGAGCCCCGCGAGACCGGCCGTCGCCATCGCGCGGATGCCGTCGTCGCCCACCGTCGTCCCGCGCTTGACCGCGGCGGGGTGCGCGAACACCGCCACGCCACCGGCCTCGCGGACGAGGCCGATCGCGCGCAGCGCGTCGACGTAGTAGTGCCCGACGAAGAACTCCGAGCCGTCGTGCAGGAGCGTGTCGAACGCCTCGGTGCGGTCCTTGACGACGCCCAGCGCGACGAGGGTGTCGGCGATGTGCGGGCGACCCACGGTGGCCCCGTCGGGCACCTGCTCGAGCAGCGCCTCCCACGTGATCGGGTAGCCGCCGTCGGCGAGCTTGGCGACGATCGCCTTCGCCCGCGGCACGCGGTCGTCGAGGGCCGCCTCCATCTCCTCCGCGAGCCCGGCGTGAGCCGGGTCGAACAGGTAGGCGAGCAGGTGCAGACTCACGCCGTCGTGGACGCAGGAGATCTCGGCGCCGGGCAGCAGGGTCAGGCCGGACGGCACCGCCGCGGTGGCCTCGGCCCAGCCCCGCGTCGTGTCGTGGTCGGTGAGGGCGACGACCTCGAGGCCCGCCTCGGCGGCCGACCGCACCACGTCGGCCGGTGACTGGGTGCCGTCGGAGGCGGTGCTGTGGGTGTGCAGGTCGATGCTCATCCGCGGTCCCCGGTGATCCACCGGCCGGGGGTCAGCCGGCCGGGCATGCTGATCCTGGGACAGGGTCGGGGTGTCACGCGGTACAGCGTAGGGGCGAGCGGGACCGGGACCGCGTCAGACCGTCAGGCGTGGGGACAACGCGCCGAAGGGCACGTCGAGGTCCCGGCCGGCGTCCCTGAGGTCGACCAGGACGTAGTCGTCGATGAGCAGGAAGCCGTCGCTCGCGGGCCACAGCACCGCCCAGACCCAGCAGGCATGGGCCTCACCGACGTACACCGCGCGGTCGTCGGGACCCTCCAGGCCCCACATGGCCGTCGGGTGGCCCGCCACGGGCACCTTGGCGTCCGGCGCCCGGTCGACCGGGACGGTGCCGGGGTCGGGGCCGTCGACGCCCGCGAACCGCGCCCCGAGCCCGACGCCGGGCTCCTCGGCCACGAGCACGAGGTCGGCGACCCCACCCAGCGGTGCGGGGCCCGAGCAGGCGACTGCCGTGGCCCGCCACCCGGTGCGCTCGTCGCCCGCGGTCGCGAAGCCGGTCACCAGCCACCCGCGGGGCAGCGGCCAGGGCAGCCAGACGGGCACCGATGAGCGGGCACGCACCGCGTGCAGGACCTCGGCGGTGGGCTGGACGACGGGCTGCAGGGGGTGGACGGCGCCGTGGCCGTCGCACTGCCACGCGCTGGACCAGAGCCCGGGGGCGTGGAGCGTGGCGCCGCACCGGGGGCAGCTCGGCTCCGCCCTCATGATCCGACACGGTCCCGCCGCGCGGCGGCCGGCGTCAAGGCCCCCGGCGCCGGCGTCAGTCCACGGGGCGGCTCGGCGGCTCCTCGACCACGCGCTCCCGCGTGACGGGCTCCTCGACGACCCGCTCGCGCACGACGGGCTCCTCGACGACGCGGCGACGCCGGACGGGGCGCTCGACCACGGTCCGGCGGTAGACGCGCGCGGGACCGGCGCCCATCAGGCTCATGCCGATCACCAGCACGAGGATCACGGCGAGGATGATCAGGACGGCGGTCATGTCGGTGCTCCCACTCCTAGGCTGAGTCCCGTGTTCCCTGGCTCGGCGCCACCGAAACGGCATGTCCCCTGTGTGGGTGCACTCGTGCACGACGACGACGGGCGGCTGCTCGTGGTGCGCCGGGCGCGCGAGCCCGGTGCGGGGCGCTGGTCGGTGCCCGGCGGGCGCGTGGAGGCCGGCGAGTCCGACCAGGAGGCCGTACGCCGTGAGGCACTGGAGGAGACCGGGCTGCACGTCACGGTCGGCCTCCGGGTGGGCACGGTGCAGCGTCCGGGGCCCGACGGCGTGGTCTACGACATCCGCGACTACGCCTGCGCGCTGTCCGTCACGACGCCACCCGTCGCCGGCGACGACGCCGCGGAGGCCCGCTGGGCGAGCCGGGCCGAGCTGGCGGACCTCGACCTGGTCGACGGCCTGTGGGACGCCCTGCACGAGTGGGGCATGCTCCCGCACTGACCGAGGTCCGATCCTCGCGCCTCCACGGACTGATCGGGCGGAGACCGTCAAGAGTTTGCCGTTCCGTCCCGACGAGGAGATGTGGCGACCTACCGTGCTGACATGCCCGCCCTCGCGCCGGTCCGGCTGCGGCTGACCTGGAGCCAGCGCCGGGCGTTCGTGCTCACCGTGCTCGGCTTCCAGGTGCTGGTCTGGGCGGACGCCTGGCTCAACGCCGGGCGTCTCGGCGGCAGCGGGCGGACCGCGCTGGCCGGGCTCGTGCTGCTCGCGATGGCGGCGGCCACCTGGTGGGTCGGGACCTCGGCCACCCGCCGTGGTCTGGTGGTGCACGCCGTGCCGACCATGGTCATCCCGTGGGACCAGGTGCAGGAGATCGAGGTCGCCCAGCAGCTGGGCATCAAGACGGTCGTGGTGCACCACGGGACCGGCGGTGCGCGCCGCACCCGGCTGGCCGCGCCGACCACCGGACCGCTCGGCCGCGACCTCGCGTTCCAGGACAAGGTCCAGGCGCTGCGCACCTACTGGGCGGCCCAGCGCGCAGGCCAGGCCGCCTGACCGAGGGGCCGGACGCCTCCAGCCCGCAACATCTCCCGTCGGGCCGCCTCCGCCGGGCCGACCGGCGGCCCGAGCGCGACGTCTGATGCCCGAGCACGACGAATTCGGCGCGCTCGGGCAGCAGTGATCACGCGCGCGTGATCATTTGCGCGTGGGGTAGTCGGTCGAGCGGCGAAGGCCCGCCGGGAGCGTCAGCCCTCGACCGGCTCGGGGCGGCCGGGCTGCTCGCCGCCGCGGGCCTCGCCGTAGGACCGCTTGGGCACCATCACCTTGCGCCGGAACACGCACACGACGGTGCCGTCCTGGTTGTAGCCGCGGGTCTCGACGTGCACCACGCCGCGGTCGTCCTTCGAGCGGGACTCGGTCTTGTCCAGCACGGTCGTCTCGCCGTAGATCGTGTCGCCGTGGAAGGTCGGCTTCACGTGCCGGAGGGACTCGACCTCCAGGTTGGCGATGGCCTTGCCGCTGATGTCCGGCACCGACATGCCCAGCAGCAGCGAGTAGACGTAGTTGCCGACCACCACGTTGCGGCCGAACTCGGTGCTGCTCTCGGCGTAGTGCGCGTCCAGGTGCAGCGGGTGGTGGTTCATGGTGAGCAGGCAGAAGAGGTGGTCGTCGTACTCCGTGACCGTCTTGCCGGGCCAGTGCTTGTACGTCGCCCCGACCTCGAACTCCTCGTACGTCCGGCCGAACTGCATCAGACCGTCCCGCCGGTGAGTCCGGCGAGGAGCTCACGGGCCCGGTCGGCCTCGGCCCACACGCAGCGCACCTCGTAGCTGCTCGCCACGATCTTGCTGCGCGACGTGAAGTCGCGCTTGCCGCCGCTGAACGCGTGACCGACGAAGCCGAAGATGGCACCGAACACGGCGCCGTACGCCACCGCGGCGAGGATGAGGCCGACCGTGTTCGTGCCGTCCTCGGCGAACAGCGACAGGACGATGCCGACGAAGAGGCCGAACCACGCGCCGCTGGCCGCCCCCGCCATGGCGGCGCGGCCGCGGGTGAGGCGGCCCAGGACGTTCTCGACCATGCGCAGGTCGGACCCGACGATGCTGACGTTCTGCACCGGGAACTGCTTGTCGGACAGGTAGTCCACGGCGCGCTGCGCCTCGGCATAGGTGTCGTAGGACCCGACGACCTGGCCGCGCGGGATGTCGGAGTACTGCTCGTGGGCTGACATGGCGCTCATCCTTCCGTACCAGCCCCGGCGGTCTCACTCCCAGGTCGTCGGGATGCCGTGCGGGCTCGCGGATCCCAGGACGCGCTGGGCGCCTCCCGGCCACGTGCGCACCGTGACGAGGAACTCGTGCGGGTGCCCCGGCGCCCGGCGCCGCGGCTCGAACGACGCGTGCGCGAAGCCCGCCGGGTCGCCGGCTGCCGCACCGAGCACATCGACCCGACGTCGTACGGCGTCCTGCTCGGCCGTCGGGAGGTACTGCCACATCACCGAGTGCCACACCACCGTGGTCGTGCCCTCGCGCAGCTCGAGCCGGTCGAGGAACTCGGCGGCGCCGGCCCGCTCGACCGTGGCCGGCACCTCTCGCGCCAGCTCGAGCGCACCGCGGAGCCGCTCGTGGCGCTCGCGCTGGTCGGGCCAGACGTAGGAGGTCAGCAGCAGCCGGCCCTCGGTCGTCGTCGGGTCGACCGGCGCGACATCGCACCCGGTGCGCTCCACGACGTCGACCCTGGCGTCCAGCGGCGGCGGCACCCCGCGCCAGGCGTCGCGCAGCACGACCGGCGAGGCACGCGGCCCGACCCACCGGCCGTCGGCCAGCCCGACGCGGAACCGGTCGGCCCGCAGGTTGAGCCCGGCGCTGGCACCGATCTCGACGAGCCGCACCGGGCCCGGCCGCCGGGCCACGACGTGGTGGAGCACGCCGACGAGGGCCGCGGACCTGCCGACCTCGTTGGTCTGCGGTGCGCGGTCGAGCCACCCGCGCAGCTCGTCGCGGTGCGACCCGAGGAGGGCGCGCAACGCGGGCCAGGCCGACGCGGGGTCCGCACTGCCCCCGACGGACGGGAACGCCGTGGCCAGCCCCGGAGCGCGACGCTCCAGCACGAGCCGGTGCACGCCGCCCATCAGCCGCAGACCCAGGGCACTCGGCCCGGGGTCCGCCTCGTGGCCGCTGAGCACGTCGGCGGCCGGGCCTGCCGCCTCGACGTCGTCGGCGACGCGCGACAGCAGCTCGGCGTAGAGCGGCGAGCCCAGTGTCGCGCAGGCCCCGGCCTGGTCGCGCAGGTGCGCGACCATCGCGGTGGCGTCGGTCACCGGGCGGGCTCGCGCGCCGCGAGCACGGCCGCGGTCATCACGCGCGCCGCCTCGGCGTGGGACAGCCCGCCGTCGGCGCACAGCGACTGCCAGGTCGGGAGCCGCAGGGAGTGGGCCAGGGCCGCCCGCAGCCGGCGGGCGGCCCCTCCCCGAGCCGCGAACGGCCGGGCCAGGACGGCGACGCGGGCCGCCTCGTCCTCCGCGAGGAGCTGCCCCACGAACGCGGGCATGGTCTCGACGTCGCGCAGGATCATGGCCATCATCGGTGCCGCCGTCAGCCACCAGTCGTAGGTCTGGCGCAGGGCCAGCTCCAGCCGCGCGACCGGGTCGGGCTCGTCGGCCCAGGCCTGCGGGTCGGGTGCGGGGTGGCCGGCCGACCAGTGGGCGGAGCAGGCGCTGACGAGAGCCTCGTCGTCGGGGAAGTGCCGGTAGACGGTGAGCCGCGTGACTCCGGCCTCCTCGGCGACCGCCGAGACCGTCGTCGCGGCCGGTCCGACCCGCTCGTGCAGCCGCACGGTCGCCTCGGTGATGCGCCGGCGGGTCGCGTCGACCGCCTCGAGCCGAGCCCGCATCGTGTACCCGCGTGATTTCGATGAACGCAACTGTTCAGTCAAAGTCTTGACACCTCCGCGCGGGTCGGCTAGACCTGATTGAGCATACACCACTGTTCATCCAAATGAGTGAGGAGAGATCCGATGTCTCTGTCGACGATCGAGACCCTCGAGGACGCCGTCGCGATGGGCCGGAGCCTGCCGCTGACCGTCCTGCCCGCGCCGCACGGCCCTGACCGCGCCATGGCCGGCGGCATCGGCGTCGCGTTCCGCTTCGAGAGCGAGCACACCGGAGGCGCGCTGTCCGTCGTGGAGCACCCGTTCGCCCCGAGGACGCTCGTGCCCCCGCACGTCCACACCCGCGAGGACGAGTTCTCCATCGTCACGGCCGGCGCCATCGGCTTCCGGTCCGGCTCGGACGAGGTCGTCCTGGAAGCCGGCGGCTACATCGCCAAGCCGCGCGGCGAGCTGCACACGATGTGGAACCCGACCGACGAGGAGGCCCGGATGATCGAGGTCATCTCCCCGGGCGGCTTCGAGGGCTTCTTCCACGACCTGGCCGACCTCGTCGCGTCGGGCCGCTTCGACCCCGCCGCGATGGAGCCGCTCGCCTCCGCGTACGGCCTGTTCTTCGACATGGCCTGGGTGCCGGAGCTCGTCGAGCGCTACGGGCTCAACGCCCCGACGGAGTGACACCTGGCTGCGGGGCTCAGCGTTCGCCGTCCCGCAGCCCCTCCCGGACGTACTGCCGGGTCTTGCGCTCCACGAGGTGGCGGCCGTCGACCAGGTAGGCGAGACCGTGGAACGCCAACGCCAGGCCCCACGCGCCGGTGACCCAGAACGCCCAGTCGACGCCGCCCCCGCCGACGACGTCGAGAGCCCAGAGGAACGTGTTGATGATGACGAACGTGCCGACGTGCCAGACCAGACCGGCCAGGTACTCGGCTCGTTCCCGGGCCCACCGCTCGGTCTCGGCCGCGGTGGTCTCCGGCGTGGGGGTCTCGGTTCCCGCCATGGCTCCTCCCCGGTCGACCTGAGGCGATCGTCCACCCGAGGCAATGTGCACCGGCAGGGCTCTCGGTCCCGTCCCCACGGGCCGAGGGTCACAGGCCGCGCAGGGCCGGACGCGACGGCCGGCGGGCCGGCGCCGGGCTCAGCGGCGCAGCGCGTACTCCTCGAGCAGGCGTCGGCCGATGATCATCTTCTGGATGTCGGAGGTCCCCTCGCCGATGAGCAGCATCGGCGCCTCGCGGTAGAGCCGCTCGATCTCGTACTCCTTGGAGTACCCGTAGCCGCCGTGGATGCGGAAGGAGTCCTCGACGACCTCCTTGCAGTACTCGCTCGCGAGGTACTTGGCCATCCCCGCCTCGACGTCGTTGCGCTCTCCCGCGTCCTTCTTGCGCGCGGCCATGACCATCATCGAGTGCGCGGCCTCGACCTTGGTCGCCATCTCGGCCAGACGGAACATGACGGCCTGGTGCTGGGCGATCGGCTTGCCGAAGGTCTCGCGCTGCTGGGCGTAGGCGATGCCGAGCTCGAACGCGCGCTGGGCGACGCCGCAGCCGCGGGCGGCGACGTTGACGCGACCGACCTCGACCCCGTCCATCATCTGGTAGAAGCCCTTGCCGGTCTCGCCGCCGAGGACCCTCGTGGCCGGCACCCGGAGGCCGTCGAAGACCGCCTCGGTCGAGTCGACGCCCTTGTAGCCCATCTTCTCGATCTTCCCCGGGATCGTGAGGCCGGGCGCGACCTCGCCGAAGCCCGGCTCCTTCTCCACGAGGAACGTCGTCATGTTGCGGTAGGGGGTGTCGGCACCCTCGTCGGTCTTCACGAGGACGGCGAGCAGGTTCGACGACCCGCCGTTCGTGATCCACATCTTCTGTCCGGTCAGCACGAAGTCGTCACCGTCGCGCACGGCCCTTGTCGTGATGGCCGCGACGTCCGAGCCGAGCCCCGGCTCGGACATGGAGAACGACCCGCGCACCTCGCCGGTGGCCATCCGTGGCAGCAGCGCCTGCTTCTGCTCGTCGGTCCCGTGCTGCTGGAGCAGGTAGGCGACGATGAAGTGCGTGTTGATGATGCCGCTCACGCTCATCCAGCCGCGGGCGATCTCCTCGACGACCAGGGCGTACGTCAGCAGGGACTCGCCCAGCCCGCCGTGCTCCTCGGGGATCATCAGGCCGAACAGGCCCATCTCCCGCATGCCCTCGACGATGTCGGTGGGGTACTCGTCGTCGCGCTCGAGCGCGGCGACGTGCGGGAGGATCTCCTTGTCCACGAAGCCGCGCACCGTCGACACGATCTCGGTCTGGATGTCGGTCAGACCTTCGGTCTGTGCGAGACGGCCCACCAGGAACTCCTCGTTGCGGCAACCCTGACGTGTTACCGGTGAGTATGTCTCAGCGCCCGGACACGGCGAGTGCGAGGTCCACGAAGCTGCTGTGCGGCCGGAACCCGAGCCGGTCGTTGGCGGCGAGGATGGGCGCGTTGCCCTCCATGTTCTGGGTGTAGAGCCGTCGGTGGCCGCGCTCACGCATCAGCAGCGCGTGCTGCGCCTTGAGGGCGACGGAGAGTCCGCGGCCCCGCACCTCCCGCCGGACGCCCGTGAACCACGTGTTCAGCGCGTCGTCCTTGGCGCGGTCGATCACTGCCGTGAACCCCATCGGCTCGTCGCCGCGCCAGGCGACGAGCACGTACGACGGGTCGGGGAAGAAGCCTCGGAACACGGGGTACGGCATGACGTCGGTGGAGCCCTTGCCGTCCGGCGCGTCGCGCCAGAGGAGCATCGCCAGGTCGTAGATGCGCCGCCACATCGTCTCGTCCGTGCCCCCCTGCAGATGCGACAGCCGGTAGCCCTGTTCCGTCGCGCGTCTGACGGGGGCCGCGGACGTCTCGGTGTCGAGGGCGTCGAGGTCCAGCACCGACTCGCGGTGGCGGCCGACGACCTCGAAGCCCCAGTGCTCCGCCACGGCCAGGCTCTCGGCGTCACCCGCGGGGGCCCCGACCATGATGCCGGGCAGGCCGTACGCCAGGGTCGCGTCGGTCAGCGCGCCGACGAGTGCCCGCCCCACGCCCCGGCGCCGGCCGCGCGGGAGGACGTAGAGGTCGCCCATCGCGTAGCCGCCGGCCTGGACACCCCGGCCCAGCACGAACGCGTAGCCGACCGGCTGGTCGTCGACCTCGCCGAGCATGATGAGCCACGGGTCATCGGGCGGGCTCGACCTGACCCGGTCGGCCAGGAAGTGCTGGCCCCACCACATCTCGTTGCCCACGTTCACGGCGTCGAGGTCGTCGTCGAGGCCTCCCAGCCGGACGGTGACGTCGCCCCGCTGACGCGGAAGGTCGATCACCGGTTCCGCCCCCATGTCCCAAGCATGGTGCACAGCCGGGCGAAGGGGAACCGTCAGGCCGTGGGGGGCTCGAACGTCGACGTCCGTGCCATCCCGGCCGCGCGGCCCTTGGCCGCGACGACCAGGGCCATCTTGCGCGACGCCTCGTCGATCATCTCGTCGCCGAGCATCACCGCTCCGCGCATGCCGCCGGCCTCGGACGTGTAGTGCTCGTAGGCGTCGAGGATGAGCTCCGCGTGGTCGTAGTCGTCCTGCGAGGGCGAGTAGACCTCGTTGGCGGCGTCGATCTGCCCGGGGTGCAGCACCCACTTGCCGTCGAAGCCCAGCGCGGCCGAGCGGCCCGCGACCCGGCGGAAGCCGTCCACGTCCTTGATCTGCAGGTAGGGCCCGTCGATCGCCTGCAGGTCGTAGGTGCGCGCCGCCATGAGGATGCGCATGAGGATGTAGTGGTAGGCGTCACCCACGTCGTAGCCGGGCGGTTGCTCACCGACGACGAGCGACTTCATGTTGATGGAGGCCATGAAGTCGGCCGGGCCGAAGATGATCGTCTCCACCCGCGGCGAGGCGCCGGCGATGGCGTCGACCTCGACGAGGCCCTTGGCGTTCTCGATCTGCGCCTCGATGCCGATGCGGCCGACCTCGAGCCCGAGGGTCTTCTCGAGCTGCGTGAGCAGCAGGTCCAGGGCCTCGACCTGCGACGCGGTCTGCACCTTGGGCAGCATCACGGCGTCGAGGGCGGAGCCGGCGCCCTCGACGACCGCGATCACGTCGCCGTACGTCCACTGCGTCGTCCAGTCGTTGACCCGCACGACCCGGGTCTTGCCGGCCCAGTCGCCCTCTGTCAGCGCCGACACGATGCTGGCCCTCGCGTCCACCTTGGCCAGCGGCGACACCGAGTCCTCGAGGTCGAGGAAGACCTGGTCGGCCGGGAGCCCCTGGGCCTTGCCGAGCATCTTCGGGCTGCTGCCCGGCACCGCGAGGCAGGAGCGCCGAGGGCGCAGGGCGGGCGTCGCGGAGGTCGTCGAGGCGCTGTCCGTCATGGCGGGCAAGGCTAGCGACGCGCCGGGCGGACCCGACCGCCGGACCGATGGGCCGGGCTCGGTGCCACCTATCCTGCGGCCGTGGACGATGCGCTGGAGCTGCGGCCGGCGACCCCCGACGACGCACCAGCCGTCCAGGCCATCTATGCCCGCGTGGTCACCGACTCGGTCACGTCGTTCGAAGAGTCGCCGCCCGCCGCCGACGAGATCGCGCGGCGCATGCTCGCCCGGCCGCGGCTGCCGTGGCTAGCCGCCGTCCGCCAGGGCGGCCTCGTCGGCTACGCCTACGCATCGGCCCATCGCGCCCGACCCGCCTACCGGTGGTCGGTCGAGACCTCGGTCTACGTGGACGAGCCGGAGCGCGGCCGTGGCACCGGCCGCGCCCTCTACGTCCTTCTCCTCGACGAGCTGCGCAGGCTCGGCTACGCCACGGCGTTCGCGGGCGTCGCCCTGCCCAACGACCCCAGCGTCGGCCTGCACGAGGCCGTGGGGTTCGAGCCGATCGGGGTCTTCCGGCAGGTCGGCCACAAGCACGGCGCGTGGCACGACGTCGGCTGGTGGCAGCTGGCGCTCACCACCGCACCCGAGGATCCCGCCGAGCCCCGGCCCTGGTCATCCTGATGACGACGCCGGCCCCCTGGCCATGGCCAAGGACCCGGCCGGGCCGTCAGCCGGCGATCAGCCGCGCCTGAAGAGCCGTCCGAGCCACCCGCCGGTGGTGCCCGCCTGCTTCGGGTGCCCGGGACACCGCTGGCTCTCGGGGACGCCTGCCAGCACCTCATCCACGTGCTGGCCGCACCCGGCCCAGCCGGCCTTGCCGCAGGTGCGGCACGTGACTGCTCGGCACACGATGTCTCCTCTCTGCTCGTCACAGGATGCCCCCTCAGCGCTGACACATGCCCAGGTCACTCCGACGGGATGGCGGGCGTGATGTCGGGCGGTCGCTCGTACACGGTGATGCCCAGCCCGAGCAGCAGGAGCAGTGCCGCGGGGAGCGCGGCCAGCGGCGGCACCTGCCCGAGCGCGGCGGCGGCGATCGCCGCCGCCCCGGGGATCTCGAGGAGCAGGGCGAGAGACACGACGGTGGGGCTGGTCGTGCGCAGCACGAGGTTGAAGACCGAGTGCCCGAGCAGCTGCGCGCCGGCCGTGAGCGCCAGCAGCTGGAGCCACGTCCGTCCGTCGTAGCCCCAGAGGTCCACCCCGCCGACGAGGCAGGCGACGAGGAGGGTCACGGCGGCCGTCGAGTAGCAGACCGTGGTGTACGACGTGGTGCTGACCGTCCGGCGTACCTCCGCCCCGGCCACGGTGTAGAACGCGGCGAACACTCCCCCGAGCAGGGCCAGCAGGTCGCCGACCAGGGCCTTCGGCTCCAGCGAGAAGTCCACTCCGGTCAGCACGACGACCGCCACGAGCGAGAGCGCGATGCCGACCCAGGCCCGCCGCGGGACGTCGTGGCCGGTCGCCCGGGCGATGAGCGCGACCCACACCGGCTGGGTCGCGACGATCGCCGTGGCCGAGGCCACCGAGGTGTAGCGCAGGCTGGGCACCCAGGTCGCGAAGTGCGCCGCGAGCAGGACACCGGCGGTGAGCGCCCACCGCCACTCGCGCGCGGTCAGGCCGCGCAGCTCCCGCCGGCGCGTGGCCGCGGCGAAGGGGGCGATGGCCGCGACGCCCAGGACGTTGCGCCACAGGGCGACGGCCAGTGCCGGGGCCGCGATCGCCGCCATGAGCGGACCGGAGGTCGACACGGCGACGACGCCGACGGTCATGAGGAGGGCGTCGGTGCGGGGCGGCCGGGCGACGACGCCCGGCCGAGCGTTGACCCCCTCGGACACCACCCGCGCATTCTCCCCGCCGGACCGAGGCGCCCCTGTGGCACCCTCGTGGTCGTGACCGGCGACCGAGACTCGGCTCTGGCCCGGGCCCTGGTCGAGGAGGCCTGCCGCAAGTCGTCCCTCGTGTGGCTGAGACCCGCCGCCGCCGACCGTGCCGTCGCCGCCTGGCACGTGTTCACCGACGGCGCGGTGCACGTGGTGGGAGGTGGCATCGAGCAGGACCTGCCCGAGGTCGCCGACGGCGACGAGGTCGAGGTCACCGTCCGCAGCAAGGACACCGGTGGCCGCCTGCTCTGCTTCGCCGCCACGGTTACGGTCGTCCGGCCCGAGGACCCCGCCTGGGCGGTGGTGGTGCCGGATCTGCACGCCAAGCGCCTCAACCCGCCGGACGGCGAGGCCCAGCCTGAGCGCTGGGCCCGCGAGTCGCGGGTGCTGCGGCTGGAGCCCACGGGCCGGGTGCCCGAGCGGCCGGGTCACCTCCCGCAGCGCTCGCACGCCGCCGAGCCACCGGGCTCGCCCGCGACGACGCGCGGCCCGCTCCCGTTCGTGATCGGCCGCCGGGCGACCCGTCGCCGCTAGCCTGGCTTCTCGTGACTGGCGCACCGACGAGGGTCTTCATCGCGCGCCTGGCCGGCACCCCGCTCTTCGACCCGATGGGCGACCAGGTCGGCCGGGTGCGCGACGTCGTCGTCACCCTCAGGGTGGGGCGCGAGGAGCCACGCGTGCTCGGCCTGGTCGTCGAGGTGCCCGGACGCCGCCGCATCTTCGTCCCGATGACCCGCGTCACCTCGATCGACGTGGGCCAGGTCATCACGACCGGCCTGGTCAACATGCGGCGCTTCCAGCAGCGGGCCACCGAGACCCTCGTCCTCGGCGAGATGCTCGACCGCACCGTGACCCTCGTCGACGACGGAGCGCGTGTCCTGGTCGAGGACGTCGGCATGGAGCAGCAGCGCACCCGTGACTGGGCCGTCACCCGGGTGTTCGTGCGCCGGCCGGGGAAGGGTCTGCGCCGCCGCGGCGAGGCCCTCACGGTGGAGTGGCAGGACGTCACCGGCTTCTCCGTCGAGGAGGAGGGCCAGGGCGCCGCCAACCTGCTGGCGACCTTCGAGAAGCTCAACGTCGCGGACCTGGCGACGGTGCTGCACGAGCTGTCCCCCAAGCGCCGGGTCGAGGTGGCGGCGGCGCTCGACGACGAGAAGCTCGCGGACGTCCTCGAGGAGCTGCCCGAGGACGACCAGGTCGAGATCCTCGGCAAGCTGGAGGAGGAGCGCGCCGCCGACGTCCTGGAGGCGATGCAGCCCGACGACGCCGCCGACCTGCTCTCCGAGCTGCCGACGGCCGACGCCGAGAAGCTGCTCAAGCTCATGGAGCCCGACGAGGCGGCCCCGCTGCGTCGCCTGCTCACCTACTCCGACGACACGGCCGGCGGCATGATGACCACCGAGCCGGTCGTGCTCCCGCCCGACGCCACCGTCGCCGAGGCCCTCGCCCGGGTGCGCCAGCCCGAGATCTCGCCCGCGCTCGCGGCCCAGGTCTACGTGTGCCGGCCGCCGATGGAGACCCCGACCGGCCGGTTCATCGGCACGGCGCACATCCAGCGGCTGCTGCGCGAGCCCCCGTCGGCACTGGTCAGCGGTGTCGTCGACAGCGGACTGGAGCCGGTGCGGCCCGACGTCGCGCTGGGAGCCCTGACGCACCACCTGGCCACGTACAACCTCGTGGCGGTGCCCGTCGTCGACGAGGACGACCACCTGCTCGGCGCGGTGACCGTCGACGACGTCCTCGACCACCTGCTCCCCGACGACTGGCGCGCCCGCGACCGGGCCCAGATCGCGGCCGTTCCCGAGGTGACCCAGGGGGTCGACCATGGCACGTGAGCCGCGGCGGGGCGCTCGCCTCGACCAGCCGCGCGAGGTGCGGCGGACCCTCGTGCCGACGCCGACCTACGACCCCGATGCCTTCGGCCGGCTGAGCGAGCGCGTCGCACGGTTCATCGGCACGGGGCGGTTCCTCGTGTACATGACCGTGTTCGTCATCGTGTGGCTGATCTGGAACGTCATCGCCGAGATGCTGATCTTCGACGACTACCCGTTCGTGTTCCTCACGCTGATGCTGTCGCTGCAGGCGTCCTACGCCGCCCCGCTCATCCTGCTGGCGCAGAACAGGCAGACCGACCGCGACCGCGTGCAGTACGAGCAGGACCGGGCCCGGGCCGAGCGCAACATCGCCGACACCGACTACCTCACCCGGGAGCTGGCCTCGCTGCGGATGGCCGTCGGCGACGTCGCGACGCGTGACTTCCTGCGCTCGGAGCTGCGCCAGCTGCTCGACGACCTCGACGAACGACACGACGGGGCCGGCTCGGAGGGGTCCGACGCGTCGGCGGCGCGCGACCACCGCTGAAGTCGGAGGCCGGTGACGCCGACGTACCAGGGGTGACCGAACCCGCGTTCCCCGCACAGGCCGGGCCGGAGCGGGACGAGCACGGCGCGCCGGGGACGCCGGCCCGCGACCAGCTCGGGGTCGTGCTCGTCGCCGCCGGCGTCGTGACCGAGACCGAGCTGGAGGAGGCGCTGACCTTCCAGCGCTCCGTGGTCGGGGCGCGCCGGCGCCTCGGTCACGTGCTCGTGGACCTCGGGCTCGCCAGCGAGCGCCAGATCGCCGACGCCCTCGGCGACCAGCTCGGGCTGCCCGTCGTCGACCTCAACAAGGTGGCCATCGCGCCCGAGACCGTGCGCCTCCTGCCACGCGCGGTGGCGCACCGGCTCGGCATGCTCGTCCTCTCGACCGCCGGGCGAGAGGTCACCGTCGCCGCCGTCGACCCCACCGACGTCGTCGCGCTGGACGACGCCCGGCTGCACACCGGGGCGAGCGAGCTGCGGGTCACCGTCGCGACCGAGTCCCAGGTCCGCGACCACCTGGTGCGGGTCTGGTCGCTGTCCGAGGACGCGACGGACGTGACGACCTTCTTCGAGGACGTCGACCTCGAACGGGCGGACAGCGACGAGGGCACGTCCGCGGTCGACGACGCCCCGACCGTCCGGCTCGTGACGACGCTGCTGGCCGACGCGGTGCGGGTGGGGGCGAGCGACATCCACGTCGAGCCGCAGCGGTCGGACCTGCGCATCCGCTACCGGGTCGACGGTGTCCTGCGTGACGTCATGGCGCTCCCCCGCAGCGCCACGGCGGCCATCTCGAGCCGCATCAAGATCGTGTCCGGCCTGGACATCGCGGAGCGCCGGTTGCCCCAGGACGGCCGGACGCGCTTCGTCGTGGACGGCCGGCCGGTCGACGCGCGCGTCAGCACGCTGCCCGCCGTGCACGGCGAGAAGGTCGTGGTGCGCCTGCTGACCAGGCCGGACCAGCTGCCCCGCCTGGACGATCTCGGGCTCACCCCGGCCCAGCTCACCGACCTGCGCCGGGCCGTGGCCGCACCGCAGGGGCTGGTCCTGGTCACCGGGCCCACCGGCTCCGGGAAGACGAGCACGCTCTACTCGCTGCTGGGCGAGGTGGACACCTTCGAGCGCAACGTCGTCACCCTCGAGGACCCGGTCGAGATCCAGGTGCCGCGGATCACCCAGGTCCAGGTGCACGACCGGGCGGGCCTGACCTTCGGCCGCGGGCTGCGGGCGGTGCTCCGCCAGGACCCGGACGTCGTGCTGGTCGGGGAGATCCGTGACACCGAGACCGCCGACCTCGCGGTCCGGGCCTCGCTCACCGGTCACCTGGTCCTGACCACGCTCCACACGAACAGCACCGTCGCCGCGATGACCCGGCTGGTGGACATGGGCGTGGAGCCCTACCTCGTCGGGTCGTCCCTGAGCGCCGTCGTCTCGCAGCGGCTGGTCCGCCGACCCTGCGCCTCCTGCGTGACGGAGGACGAGCCGGACCCGGACCTGCTGGCCGCGCTGGGGCTGGGCGTCCTCCCGGAGGGCGCGACGCCCGTCCGGGGGGCGGGGTGCACCGAGTGCGGCCAGTCCGGCTACCGGGGCCGGTTCGGCGTCTTCGAGGTGCTACCGGTCGACCAGGACCTCCGTCGCGTCCTCGGCGCCGACCCCTCCGAGGCGGCGGTGGCAGCCGCCACGAGTGGGCTGCGCACGGTCCGCGACGCGGCCGTCGCCAAGGCGCTGGCCGGGGAGACGACCTTCGAGGAGGTGGCCCGGGTCAGTCCGCGGGAGTGACCCGGGGCGACGTGGTCGTGAGCGGGGTTTGCGACGCGCCGTTCTCGCCGAGCATGCGCGCGAGCAGCTCGGCCAGCTCGCCGGACTGGTCGTCGTCGAGGCGGCCCATGGCGTGCGCCACCACGCCGCGGAGGTGGGTCGGGCTCGCCGCGCGCAGCCTGTCGACGCCCGCGTCGGTGAGCACGGTGAACATCCCCCGGGCGTCGTCGGCGCAGGCCTCCCGGCGGACGAGGGCCTCGCGCTCCAGCCGGTCGACCAGCCGGGTGAGCCCGCTGCGCGAGAGCAGCACCCTCTCGGCCAGCTCGGACATCCGCAGCCGCCGCTCGGGCGCCTCGACGAGCTGCACCAGGACGTCGTAGGTCGCCAGCGGCATCCCCCGCTCCGCGAGCAGGTCCCCCTCCAGGCGGCGCGTCACCACCGCGTGCGTGCGCAGGAACAGGCGCCATGCCGCCATCTGCCGCTGCGTCAGCGGGCCCGGGTCCTGCATACCGGGGGATGGTAGTGGCCAGCCCGCCGACGACCCTGGTGGCCGCCGGGTGAGGTCGAGCGAGCTCCGGCGGCGCCCCGACACCCGCGGTGGGCCGTCGGCGAGCGCGAGGACGTGGTCGTACGCCGCCACGACCCGGTCATGGAATCGCACCTCGAGCGGGCGACGTAGCATCGAGACATGCCCGCCCCCAGCATCGAGCAGGTCCAGGCTGCCCTGGCAACGGTCGACGACCCCGAGATCCACAAGCCGATCACCGACCTCGGCATGGTCAAGTCGGTCGACATCGGCCCCGGTGGCGACGTCGCGGTGGCGATCTACCTCACGGTGGCCGGCTGCCCGATGAAGGACACGATCACCTCGCGCGTCACGACGGCGGTGCAGGCCGTCGAGGGGGTCACCGGCGTCCGGGTCGACCTTGACGTCATGTCGTCGGCGCAGCGCCAGGAGATGCAGTCCCGGCTGCGCGCGGAGTCGGGGATGACCGAGCGCGAGATCCCCTTCGCCCGCGCCGGGTCCCTGACCCGGGTCTACGCCGTGGCGTCCGGCAAGGGCGGGGTCGGCAAGTCGTCCGTCACGGTCAACCTCGCGGCGGCGATGGCCCGCTCCGGGCTCTCGGTCGGCGTCGTGGACGCCGACATCTACGGGCACTCCGTGCCGCGCATGCTCGGCGTCACCGGCCGGCCCACGCAGGTCGAGGACATGATCATGCCGCCCTCGGCGCACGGCGTGCGGGTCATCTCGATCGGCATGTTCGTGGCCGACAACCAGCCCGTCGTGTGGCGCGGCCCGATGCTGCACCGCGCGCTCCAGCAGTTCCTCGGCGACGTGTTCTGGGGGGACCTCGACGTGCTGCTCATGGACCTGCCGCCGGGCACCGGCGATATCGCCATCTCGGTGGCCCAGCTCGTGCCCACGGCCGAGCTGCTGGTGGTCACCACCCCGCAGCAGGCGGCGGCCGAGGTGGCCGAGCGGGCCGGCACCATCGCGCTGCAGACCCACCAGCAGATCGCCGGCGTCGTCGAGAACATGTCCTACCTGCCGTGCCCCCACTGCGACGAGCGGGTCGAGGTGTTCGGCAGCGGCGGCGGCCAGGCGGTCGCCGACGGGCTCACGCGCTCGGTCGGTGCGCCCGTGCCGCTTCTCGGCGAGGTGCCGATCGACATGCGCCTGCGCGAGGGCGGCGACACCGGGCGGCCCCTGGTCCTCGACGACCCGGACGCCCCGGCCTCCCGCGTGCTCATGGACGTGGCCGACCGGCTGGGTCACCGGGCGCGCGGCCTTGCCGGGCGCTCGCTGGGCTTGACCCCGGCCGGGCGCTGACGGGCCGACGATCGGCCACGCCCCGCATCGGACTGCGTACGGCAGGGCGGCTCGACCGCGACCGTCTCCGCGGTGGAGTCGACGACGCTTTGGGCGAGGAGTCGCTGGCCTCCCCCGCGGCCCACGCGGCTGTGCCGGCGTGCTCGGAGGTGTGACAGCCGGGGCTGCCGCCCTGTCTTGTGGTGTGTAGCGCGTCCTCGACGAAGGAGTTCACGATGAGAGTGCTTGTCGCTGGGGCAACGGGGGCGATCGGACGGCAGCTGGTGCCACGTCTGGTCGAGGCAGGGCACGAGGTCCATGGCATGACGCGCAGCGGGTCGAAGCAGGCGATGCTCGACGACTTGGGCGCCGTGCCGGTCGTCGCGGATGCGCTTGACCCCGACCAGGTGGCCGAAGCCGTGGGGAGGGCGAGGCCGGAGGTGATCGTCCATCAACTGACAGCTATCGGATCGCTCGACCCGCGGCACTTCGACCGCGACTTCGCACTGACCAACCGCCTACGAACCGAAGGGACGGACCACCTGCTGTCGGCGGGCCAGGCGATGGGGGCGCGGCGGATCGTGGCGCAGAGCTATGGCGCGTGGCCGTACGAGCGCACCGGCGGGCCGGTGAAGAGCGAGGAGGACCCGCTCGACCCGACGCCCGCACGCGAGATGCGCGAGACCTTGGCCGCGATCCGACACCTCGAGAAGGCGGTCCTGGGCGCGCGGTGGACCGAGGGGATCGTGCTGCGCTACGGCGCGTTCTACGGTCCCGGCACCTCGATGACGCCGGGTAGTGAGCAGTTCGAGCTGGTCCGCAGGCGCAAGTTCCCGCTGGTCGGCGACGGCGGCGGCGTGTGGTCCTTCATCCACATCGCCGACGCGGCGGAGGCGACAGTGGCAGCGGTAGCGCGCGGCAGCCGCGGTGTCTACAACGTCGTCGACGATGATCCCGCCCCGGTCGCCGAGTGGCTGCCGGCGCTGGCGCAGGAGCTCGGCGCCAGGAAGCCGATGCGCGTGCCGCGGTTCGTCGGGAGGCTGTTCGCCGGGGAAGCCGGCGTCGTGATGATGACAGAGGTTCGCGGCGCGTCGAACGCGAAGGCCAAGCGTGAGCTCGGTTGGCGCCCGGCGCACCCGAGCTGGCGAGGCGGGTTCGCGGCATGACCGCGGCTGCTCACCGTGTGGGCGCTCGACATCGCCGACGGTCAGATCAGGGGCATCAGCTCGATCGTCAACCCCGACAAGCCCACGCACCTCGGGCCGGTCGGCGACTTCGGATCGCTCCTGCGGTCCGCGAGATGACGGCAACCCGCGACCAACGTCCTGGCCGGGTACCGCTAGGTAGCGTCGGAGTCGTAGCGGGGCGACCCGCCGTCCGGGGCCGGGGGTGAGCCCGGCCCCCTGCGGTCGGCCGGCTTGGGGCGCTGCGGCCGGTCGTCGTCGAGGGAGTCGAGGTCGACCGGCTCGAGCAGGTGCTTGCGCACCATCGCGCGCGGGTCGAGGTCACGGATCGAGAGGTCGTCGAACTCCGGGCCGAGCTCGCGGCGCACCTCGGCGCGCGCGTCGTTGGCCATGTCGCGAACCTTCCGAAGGACCCGCGCCGCCTCGGCCGCGTAGCGCGGCAGCTTCTCGGGCCCGAGGACGATCAGGGCGACGATCGCCAGCGCGACGAACTCACCCGCGCCGATGCCCAACACGCAGCGATCCTCTCACCCTTCGGTGGCCCCCAGGGTGACGTCCACGACCCGCTCGCTGCCCGACCGGCGCACGGTGAGGCTCACCGTGTCGCCGGGGCTGCGGCTGCGGATCGCGACGATCAGCTCGGAGCTGCCCTCGACCGGCTTGCCGTCGATCTCGAGGATCACGTCACCGGCCTGCAGGCCGGCCTGGTCGGCCGGGCCGTCGGGGACGATCGGCGGCGTGCCGTTGCCCGACTCGGCGGACGCGATGCGCGCGCCCTCGCCGTCGTAGCGGCCGTCGAGGCTCGCCCCGATGATCGGGAACTGCGCCTCGCCCGTCTCGATGATCTGCTCGACGGTGCGGCGCACCTGGTTGATGGGGATCGCGAAGCCGACGCCGATGTTGCCGCCCTCGCCCCCGAACGCGCCGCCGACCGTGGCGATCGCCGAGTTGACCCCGATCACCTCGCCGTCGAGGTTGACGAGGGGGCCGCCCGAGTTGCCGGGGTTGATCGCGGCGTCGGTCTGGAGCGCGTTGATGTAGGCGCTCTCGTCGTTGCTGTCGCGCGAGCCGGCGGTGACGGGCCGGTCCTTGGCGCTGATGATGCCGCTGGTGACGGTGCCGGAGAGCCCCAGCGGCGACCCGATCGCGATGACCGGGTCGCCGACGACGACCGAGTCGGAGTTGCCGAGGGGCAGCGCCGGCAGGTTCTTGGCGTCGACCCGCAGCACCGCCAGGTCGTAGCTCGCAGAGGTCCCGACGACCTTCGCGTCGACGTTCGTCCCGTCGGCGAAGGACAGTGCCACGCGGCCGCGGGCCCCGTCGACGACGTGGTTGTTGGTCACGACCAGCCCCTCGTCGTCGACGACGAACCCGGACCCGGTGGCACCGCCGTCCGTGGTCTCGACCTTGATCTGCACGACGCTCGGCAGCACGGCGGCGGCGACGCCCGGGACACTGCCCGCCGGGCGCTCCACGCTGCGCGCCGGGGCGGACCCGAGGCTGGCGCCGTCCACGGTCAGCCCGCCGCTGTCGCGCTCGGCCAGCAGGAAGCCGACCGCACCGCCCAGGGCGCCGGCGAGCAGCGCGACGACGACGCCCAGCGCGACCAGCACGCCCGTGCGCTGCGGCCGGGGCGGGCCGGGCTCCGCGCCCAGCGTGTCGGTGAGAGCCCACGGGTCGGGCGGGGGCGCACCGGGCCCGGTGCGCTCGATGACCTCGGTGTCCGGCCACCCGGTGCCCGCGCCCGGGCGGGTCTGCGGCGACCCGGACCAGACCTCGCCCGACGAGCCGGACCACCACGGGTTGGCCGCGGTCGGCTCGTCGTCGCCTGGTCGCTGCTCGTCGGTCATGCGGGCGGGCTCCTCCGGGGGGTCTGGCGGGTCTGCGGGCGGTCCGTCACCCGGCGGGGTTGAACCACGATCCCACCCGGTCCAGTCCCCGGCCGAGTCGCTCCATGATGCCTCCCCCGGCAGGGGCGCCGTCATGCAGAGCGTCCACGGCTCGGTCCACCGTACGCTCCGGCGCGTCACCCACCAGGGTGAACACAGTGCCCCCCGACGCCCAGACCACCGTGCGAGGGATCTCGTCGCGCAGCCAGACACCGTGCCCGCCCACCGTCGCGCGCCGGTAGCCGTCGAGGCGCTCGCGGTCCAGGCTGCCGCGCTGCTGGAACACCGACACCGTGGCGATGCCGTCGGCGTAGCTGAGGTGCAGGATGGCCCGGTCCTGCCCGCCGCGCCGGGCGTCGACCAGGGGCAGCGGGCCGGGCAGCGACCAGGGGCAGGCCCAGCCGTGCCGGCGCAGCCGGTCGACCGCGTCGACGTCCAGGGTGTGTGCCCAGGCCCGACCGGCGTCCTCGCCCGCCTCGGCGGCCGGCAGGGGCCCGACCGTCAGGTCGACGAACGCGCTGGCCCGCACGACCCGCCCCGACCGGTCGTAGACCTCGCGGCGCAGCGCCAGGCCGGTCTCCCGGTCGACCCAGAAGCGGGCGACGGGACCAGCCGCGGAGCCGTCGCCCGCCTGCCGCGCGACCACGACGTCGGCGTCGCGTCCCGCCACGTGGGCACCGACCTCGCCCACCACCAGCGAGTAGTGCCGTGCGAGCAGGTCGGCCGCTCCGGCGCCCAGCATCGAGGGCTCCGCCGCGTCGGCCGCGCTGCGGACGACCCGGCCACCGGCCCCCGCCGCCTGCGGCGCGCGCCACGTGGTGCCCGCCGTGGGGCTGTGCGCGACCTGCAGCACGTGGCTGCTGGTCCGGCCGGCCGCCCAGGCGGTGACGTACTGCGTGCCCGAGTAGGACACGGCGTACGGCGCGGCCGCGGCGCGCTCGAGCAGCCGCCGGGCCGCGGGCTCGACCACGGGCCGGGGGCCCTGGTCGCGCGCGGCGTCCTCCGGGCCGCGCGCCGCGTCGCGGGCGGGCGCTCCGCCGGCCTGCAGCAGCAGGACCGCCAGGAGGGCGCACGAGCCGAGGACGCCAGCGGCCCCGGCGAGTGGTGCGAGCCGTCTCACCGCCGTGTCGTCGCGGCCGGGTCGAACGTCGTCATCAGCCCGACGGCCGGGTCGCCGACCGTGACCGCACCGCTGGTGCGGCCGTGCTCGACGGACAGCTCGGCGGCGGGCGGCACGACGCTGGAGGCGGGCTGGGCGCCACCCGCGACGAAGGCGGTGCCGAGCACCAGGCCGGCCACCGAGAAGGCCCCGGCGGTGGCGACGCCGATCCGGCGGCGCACCCGGTCACCCGGGCGGCGGCTGTCGCGCCGGGCGCTGCGGGGGCGCCGGCCCGGGGGCGGGAGGTCGGGCACGAGCGCGCCCTGGGGCATGGTGCGCGCCCGCGGCGGCAGGGGACCGCCCGGCAGGGCGAGGTCGTGCAGCGCGGTCACGGTGTCCGGCCCGGGCCGCGGCGTGCCCGCGGCGGCGAGCAGCGCCTTGACCGCCCGCTGCGCGTCGAGGTCGGCGCGGCAGTCGGCGCAGTGGGCGACGTGGGCCAGCGCCCGGTCGCGCTGGTGATGGTCGAGCTCGCCGTCGGCGAGGGCGGCGAGGCGGTCACCGAGGTGCCTCACGACGTCACCCCGCCGGCCTCGTCGAGGGGGCGCCGGCCGGGCGCCCGGTGCTCGAGCGCCTCGCGCAGCTGGGCCCGGCCGCGATGGATGCGGCTGCGCACGGTGCCGAGCTTGATGCCCAGGGTGGTGGAGATCTCCTCGTACGACAGGCCCTCGATGTCGCAGAGCACGACGGCGGCGCGGAAGTCCGGGGAGAGGCCGTCGAGGGCGCCCTGCACGTCGTCGTCGAAGTGGCTGTCGTCGTAGGTCTCCTCCGGCCCCCGCTCCCGCGACGGCAGGCTCGCACCGGCGTCCTCACCGAGCGGGTCGAAACGGATGCGCTGCTTGCGCCGCACCTGGTCGAGGAAGAGGTTCGTCGTGATCCGGTGCAGCCAGCCCTCGAACGTTCCGGGGGTGTAGGTCGAGAGGGAGCGGAAGACGCGGACGAACACGTCCTGGGTGAGGTCGGCGGCGTCGTGCGGGTTCCCGGTGAGCCGGTAGGCGAGGCGGTAGACGCGTGCCGAGTGGGTGCGCACCACCTCGTCCCAGGAGGGGGGTGTCCAGGGCTGGGCGGAGGGGTGATCGCTCACGATCCCTCCGCTCACCGGTGCGCCGACGACGGCGACTGCACTCATCGTGCTCTCGTGGTCCTCTCCCGGGCCAACCCGCGCGTACGTGGACGTGTTCCCGTGAGGGCAACGACTCCTGCGGGCGACGGGTTCCCCGGACGCCCGGGGCCGATAGGCTCCGGCCACCCGGGGCCTGCCAGGTCGGCCCCGTCCACCCGGGAGGCCGACATCAGCGGGAACCTGCAGGCCAGCTGGACCTACGCCGAGGAGTTCGTGCCCGAGGACGAGGTCCTCACCACCGCCCGGGCCAAGGGCGGCGAGCTGGGCTGCGTCCCCGTACTGCCCGGCGCGGGTGCGGCCCTGTGCCTGCTCGCCGCCGCCACCGGCGCGCGGGCGGTCGTCGAGATCGGCACCGGCGCCGGGGTGGGGTCGATCTGGCTGCTGCGCGGCATGCGCCCCGACGGTGTGCTGACGACCATCGACGTGGAGCCCGAGCACCACCGGGCCGCGCGCGAGACCTACACCGAGGCGGGCATCGCGTCCAACCGGGTGCGGCTGATCTCCGGTCGCGCGCTCGACGTGCTCCCCCGCCTGACCGACGGCGCCTACGACATGGTCGTGTGCGACGCCGACAAGGCCGAGTACCCGGGCTACCTCGAGCAGGCGCTGCGGCTGCTGCGCCCCGGCGGGGTCGTCGCGTTCGACAACGCGCTCTGGCACGACCGGGTCGCCGACCCGACCCAGCGTGACGGGGACACCACGGCGATCCGCGAGCTCGGCCGCACCGTCCGCGACGACGAGCGGCTGACCAGCGCGCTCCTCCCGTCCGGCGACGGGCTGCTCGTCGCCGTCAAGCTGCCCGAGTAGCCCTCAGCGCAGGCCCTCGAGCCAGCGCAGGAGCAGCCGGGCCCCGAAGCCGGTGCCACCGCGGCTCACCTCGTGCTCGTCGCGGTCGGCGCGGGCCGGGCCGGCGATGTCCAGGTGCGCCCAGCGCCGGGCGCCCACGAACTCGCGGAGGAACAGCGCGGCGGTGATCGACCCGCCCGAGACCGACGGGTCGCGCGAGACGTTGGACACGTCGGCGACCTGGGAGTCCAGAGCGGCCCGGTAGTCCTCGACCAGCGGCATCCGCCACAGCCGGTCACCGCTGGCGGTGCCCGCAGCCAGCAGGCCACCCGCCAGCTCCTCGTCGGCGGTGAACAGCGCCCCGTGGCGGCGCCCCAGCCCCTGCGAGGCGGCACCGGTCAGCGTCGCCATGTCGACCAGCAGGTCCGGGTCCAGCGCCTCGTCGGCGTAGGCGAGGGCGTCGGCGAGCACCAGCCGGCCCTCGGCGTCGGTGTTGAACACCTCGACGGTGCGCCCGCCGTAGTGCGTGACGACGTCGCCGGGACGCAGCGCCGAGGCGCCCGGCATGTTCTCGGCCAGCGGCACCAACGCGGTCACGGGGACCCGGACCCCGGCCTCGCCCAGCGCGGCCATCACGGCGACGACCGCGCCGCCCGCGGCCATGTCGGTCTTCATCGGCACCATCGCGTCGCGCGGCTTGAGCGAGAGGCCGCCGGAGTCGAACGTGATGCCCTTGCCCACGAGCACCACGTGGGGTGCGCCGCGGCGCGCCGCACCGGGGCGGAACCGCAGCTCGACCAGGCGCGGGGGGCGGCTCGAGCCGGCGCCGACGGCGGCGATGCCGCCGAAGCCCTCCCGCGCGAGCTGCTTCTCGTCGCGGACGGTCACCTCGAGCCCGTGCCGGCGCCCGAGGTCGCGGGCCTGCCGGGCCAGCCAGGCCGGGTCCTTGGTGCCCGGCGGCATGTTCGCCAGGTCGCGGGACAGGTGCACCGTGCGACCGGTCAGGCGGGCCCGCTCGACCGCGTCGCGCACCGCGGCCGGGCTGCGGGCCGGCAGGTGCAGGTCGACCGCACGCAGGGGCAGCTTCCCGGTGTCGCGGCGCGCGCCCGGGGCGCGGAAGGCGTAGGCCGCCAGCAGCAGCCCCTCGACGTGGGCCCGCACCGACTCGGCGTCCAGGCCCCGGGCCGTGTCGGTCGCCACGCGCTCGACACCGGTCAGCCGGCGCGCCAGGGCCGCCCCCGCCCGACGGAGCGCGTTCGGCGACCCGTCGCCGACCCCGACGAGCAGCACCCGGCGTACGGCCTCGTCGGCCCGGGTCACGGGGAGGTCGACGACCTCGCCCGCGCCTGCCGGCGAGGAGGCCCGCCCGAGCGCGGTCGCCAGGTCGAGCCCGAGGCGGGCGGCCCGCTCGGCCACCGGTCCGGCGACCGCGGGCCGGTCGTCGACCAGCCGTACGGCCGTCGCGAGGACCGGCGCGTCGGAGGACTCCAGGCCGGTGTCTCGGACCGTGAGGCGGGGTGGTGCCACGGGACGTGCTCCTCTCCGGACGGCAGCGGCCCCGGCCCGCAGGGTGCGCGGGTCGGGGCCGGCCGTCGGGGTGACGCGCTGGGTCAGCCGATCGCGGTCTTCAGGGCGTCTCCGAGCGCGCCGGCCTCGTCGGCCGACAGCTCGACGACGAGTCGCCCGCCACCCTCGAGCGGAACGCGCATGACGATGCCCCGCCCCTCCTTGGTGACCTCGAGCGGACCGTCGCCCGTTCGCGGCTTCATGGCCGCCATGCTGGCTCCCTTCGATGAAAAGCACGCCAGCTGCGGCACGAGCACCGGGAGAACCCTCGGCCCGCGACACGTCGACACGGCGTGTGTGTTCCGGCATTATCCCGCGAAACCCCCGCCCGCGCGAAACGACGCCACCCGGACGGGCCGAGAGACGGGGAGACCCCACCGCAGTGAACGCCCGATCGGCCCTGTTCGACCTGTACGGCGACCACCTGCGCTCCCGCGGCGGGCAGGCCCAGGTCGCCTCCCTCGTGCGGCTGCTCGCACCGCTGGGCGTCGCGGCACCCGCGGTGCGCACCGCGGTGTCGAGGATGGTGCGGCAGGGGTGGCTCGAGCCGGTCCGGCTCTCCGGCGGGCCCGGCTACGCCCTGACCAGCCGGGCCGTGCGGCGCCTCGACGACTCCGCGGCGCGGATCTACCGGACCCGCAGCGAGGGCTGGGCGGGGCGCTGGCACCTGGTGGTCGTCTCGATGCCGACCGAGCGGAGCCGGCGTGACCGGCTGCGCGCCGGGCTGGGCTTCCTCGGCTTCGCCCAGCTCGACGACGCGACCTGGATCGGCCCCCGCTGGTCGGAGGAGGTCGACGCCCTCCTGGAGGTCGAGGCCGTGCGGGCCGAGCGGTTCACCGCGGAGCACGACGGCGACTCGCTCGGCCTGGTGCGCCACGCCTGGGACATCGAAGGCCTGGCGCGCGCCTACACGCGGTGGCTGGCCGACGCGCGCCGGCTCGTGACCCGGGCCGGGCCCGCCCCCGACGACGAGCAGGCGTTCGCGGCCCGGTCCCGGCTCGTCCACGAGTGGCGCAAGTTCCTGTTCCTGGACCCGGGCCTCCCGCGGCCGCTGCTGCCCGCCGACTGGCCGGGCGACGAGGCGGCCGAGTTCTTCGACGCCGAGAGCGAGCGCCTGAGCCCCGCAGCAGTGCGGTTCGTGGAGCAGTGCCTGAGACACTCGGTCTGACCCCGCCGCCGCCCGCGGCGCCGCCCGCCACCGCGGAGGAGCCCCGTGTCCGACGTCCTGCTCTACGACCTCGCCGAGTCCGTCGCGACGGTCACCCTGAACCGGCCGGAGGCGATGAACGCGCTCGACACCGAGCTCAAGACGGCGCTGCGCGACACGCTCGCCGAGGTGGCCGAGGACGAGGACGTACGCGCCGTGGTGCTCACCGGCAGCGGTCGGGCCTTCTGCGTCGGGCAGGACCTCGCCCAGCACGCCCACAACCTCGAGACGGACCTCGACGCGGTGTGGGCGACGGTCCCCGAGCACTACACCCCGATCGCGACGACCCTGGCCACGATGCCCAAGCCCGTGGTGGCCGCGATCAACGGCGCCGCGGCCGGGGCGGGCGCCGCGTTCTCGCTGGCCTGCGACTTCCGCGTCGCGGCCGACACGGCGAAGCTCACGATGGCCTTCTCGGCCGTCGGGCTCTCCGCCGACTCCGGCTCGTCGTGGTCGCTGCCGCGCCTGGTGGGCCTCGCGAAGGCCAAGGAGCTGCTGATGCTCCCCTCGACCGTCACCGCGGCCGAGGCGCTCGGGCTCGGGCTCGTGACCGAGGTCGTGCCGGCCGACCAGGTCGCGGCGCGGGCCCGGGAGCTGGCCCTGCGGCTGGCCGCCGGGCCGACGGTGGCCTACGGCGCGATCCGGCGGTCGCTGGCGTTCTCGGCGGGTCACGGCCTGGACGAGTCGCTGGCCTTCGAGCACCGGATGATGGAGCTCACCGGCGGCACCGAGGACCACGCCGGCGCGGTGCGGTCGTTCCTGGCCAAGGAGCAGCCCACCTTCCGCGCCCGCTGACGCAGCCGCACAAGATCCTTTGCGCGCCGACACACCGCCCCGTCGGCGAGTCCGGTGTGTCGCTGCACAAAGGATCTTGAGGGACGGCCGGCTGTCAGCCGGCGGTGCGGAACGCGCAGCCGGCGAGGTGGTCGTTCACCATGCCGGTCGCCTGCATCAGGGCGTACGCGGTCGTGGGGCCGACGAACCGGAAGCCGTGCTGCTTGAGCGCCTTGGCCATCGCCACCGACTCCGGCGTGACCGGCGGGACGTCGTCGAGGCTGCGCGGGGAGGGTCGCTCGCCGGACGGGGCGAACGACCAGAGCAGGCTGTCGAGCCCGCCGTCCAGGGCGAGGACCGCCCGTGCGTTCGCGATGGTCGCCGCGACCTTCGCGCGGTTGCGCACGATGCCCGCGTCGGCCAGCAGGCGCGCCTCGTCGTCCGGCCCGAACCCCGCGACGACCGACGGGTCGAAGCCGGCGAAGGCCGCGCGGAAGGCGTCGCGCTTGCGCAGGATCGTCAGCCAGGACAGCCCCGACTGGAAGGCCTCCAGGGAGATGCGCTCGAACAGGGCGCGGTCGCCGTGGACCGGGCGGCCCCACTCGTCGTCGTGGTAGGCCGTGTACTCGGCCGACGTGCCGACGCCCCACGGGCAGCGCGGCCGGCCGTCGGCCCCCGCGACCGGGCCGTTCACGCGGCCCGGCTGCGCCGGACGTACCTCTCGAGGCGGCGCAGCGACACCTGGACCCCCAGGCGGACGACGACCTTGGCCACCGGCCAGGCGAGGCGGCCCAGGACCCCGAACGGCAGGTCGACCCACTCCGACCACACGACCCGCGACCGGCGCTCGCCGAGCGGCTGCACCTCGAAGGCCCCGGAACCGCGGACGACCTTGCCGGTGTGCCGCACCACGGCGCGGCGGGGGGGCTCCCAGACCGTGATGGTCATCGTGTCCAGGAAGCCGACACGGCCGATGCCGGTGAAGGCCGAGATCGACTCGCCCACGGCTGACCCGCCCTCGGCCCGCGTGAAGAGCATCCACCGGTCGTGGACCCCCCAGTCGGTGAGGACCTCCCAGACCTGCTCGGCCGGCGCCTCGAGAACCTGCTCGACCACGAGCTCGGCCACGGTTCAGCCCTCCCGCGCCGGTCGCTGCTCGAGCTCGGCGATGCGCGCGTCCCGGACCTCGATCTCGCCGACCAGCCGGTCGAGGACGTCGTCGACCTCGTCCATGCGATAGCCGCGCAGGCCGACGGAGAACCGCAGCGCGTCGACGGCGTCGCGGTCGACCTCCCCGACGGGGAGCATGCCCCTCGGCGACCGGTCGGGCTCGGCGTCGGGCATCGAGCCACCGCCCCCGGCTGCGACCACCGCCACCGCCGCGATCACGGCGAGCAGGAGGAGCAGCAGGACGATCGACACGGGGGAATCGTGCCACGCTGTGCCGATGACCCTGCGGCTGGGCGCTCGGGAGTTCGCCGACGACGAGCTCGTGGTGATGGCGATCGTGAACCGGACGCCCGACTCGTTCTTCGACCAGGGAGCCTTCCTCGACGACGACCTGGCCATGACCGCCGTCGACGAGGCGGTCGAGCAGGGCGCCGCGATCGTGGACATCGGCGGGGTGAAGGCGGGTCCGGGCGAGGCGGTGCCGGCCGAGGAGGAGGCGGGGCGCACCGCCCCCTTCGTCGCCGCCGTGCGCCGGCGGCACCCGCGGCTGGTCATCAGCGTCGACACGTGGCGGGCCTCGGTGGGCCGCGCGGCGTGCGCGGCCGGCGCCGACCTGCTCAACGACGCGTGGCAGGGCGCGGACCCGGGGCTCGCGCACGTCGCCGCGGAGTACGGCGCCGGGCTGGTGTGCAGTCATGCCGGCGGCCTTCCCCCGCGCACCGACCCGCACCGCGTCGCCTACGACGACGTCGTGGCCGACGTGGTCCGCGTGGTGACCGGCCTCGCCGAGCGCGCCGTCGACGCCGGGGTGCGGCCGGACGGGATCCTCGTCGACGCGGCCCACGACTTCGGCAAGAACACCTACCACTCGCTCGAGGTCACCCGTCGCCTCGACGAGCTGGTCGCGGCCGGGTGGCCGGTGCTGCTGGCCGTGTCGAACAAGAAGTTCCTCGGCGAGGTGCTCGACGCCGACAAGGACAACCGGCTCGAGGCCAGCCTGGCCGCGACGGCGATCGGCGCCTGGCACGGCGCCCGCGTGTTCCGCGCCCACCAGGTGCGGGCCACCCTCCGGGCGCTGGACACGGTCGCCGCGATCCGCGGCACGGCACCCCCCGCCGTGTCCCGCCGCGCCCTCGCCTGACCTCCGGGCATGGCACCCCCCTGACCTGCACCTTTCCTGGTGATCATGCACGAGTGGTTGTGGCGCGACCACTCGTGCATGATCACCGCGGGTGTGGGTCGGTCAGGGCTCGGCCTCGAGGAGCTCGTCGGGGGCGGCCGAGAGGGTGGGCTCGACACGCCCGCGCTCGATGACGTCGAACGCCGCCGCGACGTCGCGGGTCCAGTGCAGGGCATCGAGGGCACCGGGACGTACGAACCCGCGCTCGGCCAGCAGGTCGACCTGGGCGCGCAGCGGGTCGAAGATGCCGTCCGGGTCGAGGACCACCACCGGCTTGCCGTGCATCGCCAGCGTCCGGGAGACCCAGATCTCCAGGAGCTCCTCGAGCGTGCCCAGCCCGCCCGGCAGCGTGAGGAAGGCCTCGGCCCGCGCGTCCATCTCCGCCTTACGGGTGCGCATGTCCGGCGTGACCACGAGCTCGTCGGCGTCGTGGTCGGCGACCTCGAGGGCGACCAGCGAGCGCGGGATGACGCCGACCGTGTGCGCGCCCCCGGCCCGTGCCGCGCGCGCGACCGCACCCATGCACGAGACGCTGCCCCCGCCGCTGACCAGGCTGTGACCGCGGCGCGCGAGCTCGGTGCCGACCGCGGCGGCCAGCTCGACGTACGACGGGTCGATCCGCCCGCTCGAGGAGCAGAAGACGCAGACCGCGGCCACTAGTCGCGCAGCCCTCCGTGCTCCTGGTCGCCCGCGGAGATGACGATCCGCACGGCCTCGACGGGGTCGTCGGTGACGCTGAACAGGTCCAGGTCACGCTCGGCGACCTTGCCCTCGGCGAGCAGCGTGGAGCGCAGCCAGCCCACGAGCCCGTCCCAGTAGTCGTGCCCGACCAGCACGACGGGGAAGGAGGTGACCTTGCGCGTCTGCACCAGGGTGAGCGCCTCGAAGAGCTCGTCGAGCGTGCCGAAGCCGCCGGGCAGCACGATGAACCCCTGGGCGTACTTCACGAACATCGTCTTGCGGGCGAAGAAGTAGCGGAAGTCGACGCCGATGTCGACCCACTGGTTCATGCCCTGCTCGAAGGGCAGCTCGATGCCGAGCCCGACCGACACCCCGCCGGCCTCGCAGGCTCCCTTGTTCGCGGCCTCCATGGTGCCGGGGCCGCCGCCGGTGATGACGGCGTGGCCGGCCTCTGCCAGCAGCCGGCCGACCCGCTCGGCACGCGCGTAGTCGGCGGAGTCGCGCTGTACCCGGGCCGACCCGAAGACGCTGACGGCCCGCCCCAGCTCGGCGAGCGCCCCGAAGCCCTCGACGAACTCGGCCTGGATGCGCAGCACCCGCCACGGGTCGGTGTGGACCCAGTCGGTCGAGCCACGGGAGTCGAGCAGCCGCTGGTCGGTGGTGCTCGTCTCCACCTGCCGGCGTCGCAGCGTGACCGGGCCCTTGTGGGTCTCGCGAGTGCGCTCCCCGTCGGGCACGGCGTCGCCGTCGTGGGGCAAGGGGGACTCGAGGACCATGCGCAGAGGCTATCCGGCGGGGGTGCCCCGACCAGGGCTGTCGTCGTCGGCGAGGGCCCGGAAGACGTCGCGCAGCTGCCGCACCTGCGTGGGCGTCAGCCGGTCGAAGAGCGCCTCCCGGACGGCCTCGACGTGACCCGGTGCCGCGGCGACGAGGGCTGTGTAGCCCGCGTCGGTCAGGACGGCGAGCGACCCGCGGCGGTCGGTCGGGTGCCTGTCCCGGCGTACCCAGCCCTTCTCCTCCAGCCGCGCCACCGCGTGCGACAGCCGGCTCGGGGACGAGGTGGTCGCGACGGCGAGCTCGCTCATCCGCAGCGTGCGCCCCGGCGCCTCCGAGAGCATGGCCAGCACCTGGTAGTAGGCGTGCGGCATGCCCGCGTCGCGCTGGAGCTGGCGGTCGAGCCGGTCCTCGAGGCCGGTGAGGAACGCGAGGAAGGCACGCCAGGCCTCCTGCTCCGCGTCGGAGAGCCAGCGCGGCTGCGTCTCGGGGAGCCGGCGCCGCTGGGCGCCCGGCGCGGCACCGGTGTCGTCGACCACCCGGGGATCATAGCGGGGAAATAGTTGAGCGCTCAATATTCTTGTGCTAGCGTCCGACCCGCCGAGACCCAGGGAGCGCCACATGCCCGTCCGCCGCCTCAACCACGCCGTCCTGTTCGTCCGCGACGTCGAGCGCAGCACGTCCTTCTACCGCGAGGTGCTGGGCTTCGAGCCGATCGAGGGCATGGACGAGCTGTCGGGCGCCGCGTTCCTGCGCGCGCCGGCCTCGACCAACGACCACGACCTCGGCCTGTTCCAGATCGGCGCCGAGGCCGGCCCGTCGGGCGCCGGACGCAGCACGGTCGGGCTCTACCACCTCGCCTGGGAGGTCGAGACGCTCGCCGACCTCGCCGAGATCTCCGGCCGCCTGCAGGAGCGGGGCGCGCTGGCCGGGGCCACCGACCATGCGACCACCAAGGCGCTCTACGCCAAGGACCCCGACGGGCTCGAGCTCGAGGTCAGCTGGCTGGTCCCGGCCGACCGGCTCACGCCCGAGATCCTGGCCGCGCGCTCCCGGCTGGCCCCGCTCGACCTCGACCGCGAGATCGAGCGCTTCGGTGCCGAGACCGTCGGCGGCCTCGGCGTCTCGGTCCCCGCTCCGGCCTGACCGCCCTCCCCCGCGTTGACCACGTGAGGCGGGCGGCGTGGGGGCTCAACCTTTCCGGGGGTGGCGCGTCCAGGTGGTGTGACGGGAAACAGGGCAGTCGTCGGCCAGGATGTCCGCGTGGCTGACGCGACCGAGGGCGACACGTCGGCTGCCCGGCGCTACGAGGACCTCTTCCACGGCCACTTCGGCGCGATGACCCGGCTGGCCGCCATGCTCGGCGCCGACGACCCCGAGGACGTCGCCCAGGAGGCGTTCGTCCGGCTGCACCAGCGCGGCCGCACGCTGCGCGACCCGCACGCCGCGATCGGCTACCTGCGCACCACCGTCGTCAACATCTCGCGCTCCCGCCTGCGCCACCTCTCCGTCGTCCGCCGCCACCGACAGCAGGCGCCGCCCGACGCGGCGTCCGCCGAGCACGACGTCGTACGCCGGGAAGGTGACCGTGAGCTGCTCGCCGCGATGCGTCACCTGTCGGCCCGCCACCGCGAGGCGCTCGTCCTGCGCTTCTGGCTCGACCTCACCGAGGCCGAGATGGCCGACGCCATGGGCGTCAGCCGCGGCACCGTCAAGTCCCACGTCTCGCGGGGGCTCGACGCCCTCGCCGCCCTGATGGAGGGCACCCGATGAGCGACCACGACCAGCTCCAGCGACGGCTGCGCACCGGCCGGGCGCCCTTCGACGACATCGCGGTCGCGCCCGACGCCTGGCAGGAGAACCAGCGCCGGGTCGCGGCCGGCCGGACGACGCGCCGGCGGCAGTGGCTCGGCGCCGCCGCGGCTGCCGTAGCCGTCCTCCTCGTCGGCGGGCTGCTCCTGTTCGGAGGCTCCGAGCCGGACAGCGGCCCGCCCGCGTCCGGGGGCGCCGACGACTTCTGGGACCCCGGCAACGTGCTCGGTCCCCCTGTCGTCGCCGAGACCCTCACCGTCGACGACGAGCAGGTTCCCCACGAGATCGTGCTCAGCGACACCACCGGCCAGGGGCCCAGCCTCTGCGACCGGGTCGAGGCATCGAGCAGCGCGAGCGGCAGCTGCACCAGCCGGGAGCCCGGAGCCGACAAGGACGGTGTCGCCGTCGACTGGCTCTCCGGCACCGAGGGCGACGGGGACGTCCGCGGTGTGCTGGCCGGCGTGGACGAGCGCGTGACGGCCGTCGACGTCTGGATGACCGACGGGGGCCATGTCGCGCCGCAGCTGCACCCGACGGGCTGGGAGGGCACGCAGATGTTCGCCCTCACCGTCCCGGCCGACGGGCCCGTCCCCCAGCGGCTCGTCGCGTCGGGCGGGGACGGCAACGTCCTGCAGACCGTCGACCTGCCGAGCCGGCTCGGCGACACCTGGCTGCCCCGGACACGGTCCGCCTGCGGCGGCGACTCCGGCGGGTCGTCCCCGAGCCCAGGGGTCCGCATCGGCCTCGGTACGTCCGACGCCTTCGTCACCGCGGCGAGGGACACCGCCGTCTGCCTCGAGCCGTTGCGCGGCAGTGCGCTGGCCGGGTGGACCCGGATCGGCGACCGGCTGGTGGTGGTCGCGTGGCCCGAGACCGAGCACGTCCGGGTGATGGCCGGTCAGAGCATGGTCGCCGACCAGGAGCCCGGGCAGGGCAGCGGCTCCCCGCTGCGCGTCACGGTGTTCACCGGACTGGGCGAGGGGGCGCTGCAGCGCGCCGAGGTGGTGGCGCTGGACCGCCTCAACAACGAGCTGGACCGGGCGTACGTCAACCAGCCGAAGAGTCCCTGACGACTACCCGCCGAGCCAGGCGAACATCCGCTGGTCGCACTCCAGGATCGGCGCGACGTCGCAGTACTCCTCGCGCTGGTGCGCCACGCTCGGGTCGCCCGGCCCGTAGTTCACCGCGGGGACGCCCAGCGCCGAGAAGCGCGACACGTCGGTCCAGCCGAACTTCGGCTGCGGCTCGCGCCCGGCCATCTCGACGAACGCGGCAGCCGCCGGGTGCGAGAGACCGGGCAGGGCGCCCGGTGCCGAGTCCGAGACGGTCACGTCGAAGCCGTCGAGCACGCGGCGTACGACCTCGGCGGCCTCCTCCTCCGACCTCGACGGCGCGAACCGGTAGTTCACCGTCACGGTGCACTCGTCGGGGACGACGTTGCCCGCGACTCCCCCGCTGATCCCGACGGCCTGCAGGCCCTCGCGGTAGACGAGCCCGTCGATCTCGACCTGGTCCGGCTCGTACGCAGCGAGCCGCGCCAGCACGGCCCCCGCGGCATGGACCGCGTTGCTGCCCAGCCACGCCCGGGCAGAGTGCGCCCGGTGACCGCGCAGCACGACGTCGGCCCGCAGCGTTCCCTGGCAGCCGCCCTCGACCGTCGCGTTGGTCGGCTCCATCAGCACCGCGAAGTCCCCGGCCAGCCAGTCCGGACTCGTGCGCGCGATCCGCCCCAGACCGTTCTTGTGCGCCTCGACCTCCTCGTGGTCGTAGAACACGTAGGTCACGTCACGGTTCGGCTCCGGGAGGTGCGCCGCCAGCCGCAGCTGCACGGCGACGCCGCTCTTCATGTCGGTCGTGCCGCAGCCGTGGATGCGGCCGTCCTCGACCCGGCACGGCAGGTTGTCACCGAGCGGGACGGTGTCGATGTGGCCGGCGACGACCACCCGCTCCGGGCGCCCCAGCGAGGTCCGCGCCACCACCGCGTCGCCGTCGCGGTCCACGGTGAGGTGCGCCTGCCCGCGCAGCGCCCGCTCGATCGCGTCGGCCAGCGGCTTCTCGTTCCCGCTCACCGACTCGATGTCGCACAGCGCGACGGTGAGGGCAGCGGCATCCAGCGAGAGGTCGAGCTCGGTCATGACCGCTGACCCTACGGGTGCCCGACCCGCGACCCGCGGCGTGGCAGGCTGGTCGGCATGACCGAGCAGCGCGCCGCCTGGGGCTTCGGCCTGGCCACCGTCCACGAGTCGGGCACCGTCCTGGACACCTGGTACCCGGAGCCTCATCTCGGCGCCCCGACCGAGTCCGACGCCCCGGCCGAGCTGACTGCGCTGTCGGGCAAGGACGACCGGCGCGGCGTACGTCTCGAGGTCGTGCGCACCGAGATCGACCTGCAGACCCCGCCCGCGGACGTCCCCGACGCCTACCTCCGCCTGCACCTGCTCTCGCACCGCCGCGTGCGCCCCCACGGCGTCGACGTCGGCGGCATCTTCGGCGTGCTCACGAACGTGGTCTGGACCTCCCAGGGCCCGTGCCTGCCCGAGGGCTTCGAGTCAGTCCGCGCCCGCCTCCGCGGCGACGGCCCGGTTCAGGTGCTCGGCGTCGACAAGTTCCCGCGCATGGTCGACTACGTGCTGCCCACCGGCGTGCGCATCGCCGACGCCGACCGGGTGCGCCTCGGCGCGCACCTGGCGAGCGGCACCACCGTGATGCACGAGGGGTTCGTGAACTTCAACGCCGGCACGCTCGGCTCGTCGATGGTCGAGGGCCGCATCAGCGCCGGCGTCGTGGTCGGCGACGGCTCCGACATCGGCGGCGGCGCGTCGATCATGGGCACGCTCTCCGGCGGCGGTACGCAGGTGATCTCGGTCGGGGAGCGCTGCCTCGTCGGGGCCAACGCCGGCATCGGCATCTCGCTCGGCGACGACTGCGTCGTGGAGGCCGGCTGCTACGTCACCGCCGGCACCAAGGTGACGCTGCCGGACGGCTCGGTCCGCAAGGCGCTCGAGCTCTCGGGCCGCGACCAGCTGCTCCTCCGGCGCAACAGCGTCACCGGCGCGGTCGAGGTCGTGGCGCGTGAGGGCACCTGGGGAGCCCTCAACGAGGCCCTGCACGCCAACGACTGACCGTGCGGCTGACCCGGCGGGGGCGCGCGCTCGTGACCCTCACCGTCACCGCCCTCCTCGTCGCCCTGGTCGCCGTGCTGGTCGTCCGGACGCCGCTGGGCACCGTGCTCGGCCTGTCCACCGGCCCGCCCTGCGAGATCTCTGCCGGCGGCACGACCCTCGACTGGTCGGTCGAGCAGGCCATGACCGCCACCACCGTGGCCGGGGTGGGCACGCGCATCGGCGCCTCGGTCAACGGAGTCGCCGCGGCCGTGGCCAGAGCCCTCGACCCCGAGCCCGACAGCGCTCTGCCACCCGCCGCCGCGCGCGCGACCTACCGCGCCCTGCCGGACGTCGCGACCCCCGATGCGGAGCAGGTGGCGCTCGCCGAGGCGCTGCTGGGCCACGACGACGGCGCCCTCACCTGCACCGTGCCGCTGACCGGCACCGTCGGCGACCGCCAGGACCCGACCGGCCTGGGCCTGACGCCGCGGGCCGACGGGGTGCGCGCCTCGATGCGCGAGGTGTTCGGCAAGCAGATCCTCGGCGGCTTCTCACCCCGCGGCGTGACCAGCGGTCACATCGAGGGCTCGGCGCACTACGAGGGCCGGGCGGTGGACATCTTCTTCCGCCCGGTCACCCGCGACAACCAGCGGCTGGGCTGGCAGCAGGCGCTGTGGGCGGTCGCGCACGCCGAGCGGCTCGACCTCGCCACGGTCATCTTCGACCGGCGCGTCTGGACCGGCCGCCGGTCGCTGCAGGGCTGGCGCGACTACCGGCACCCCAGCGGTGAGACCGACAACCCGGTCCTCATGCACGAGGACCACGTCCACGTCGACGTCGTCGAGGGCGGGTGACGCACGGACGGACGTACGCCAGGACGGGCAACGATCGGGACACGGGGCTGGCGAGCGCGCCGGAGCTGCGCGAGTCTCGAGGGGTGCGACGACGCCTCCAGGTCGCGGTGGCCGCCCTCGGGGGCGGCGCCGTCCTCGTCGCGGTCGTCGCGGCCGCCAGCGGCCCGCCGGGTCCCGACACGGCGCCCGCGCACGCCTCGTCCGGTGTCGGCGACCCCGCAGCGCCGGCAGCCCCCGCCCGCGTCGCCGACTGCTGGGTGCCCGACGCGTCCGGGACGGTCTCGCTCACCCTCGACGAGGCCACACGGCTGACGACGGTCGCCGCGCAGGCGCTCGACCGGCCGCGCCGCGCGCAGCGGGTGCGGACCGAGGTGGACCGCACGCCGGCGGTGACGCCCGCGCAGGCCGTCGTGGTGACCGCGAGCCTGCTGGGTGACCCCGGCACGCCGCGCCTCACCTGCTCGCCGGCACGGCTCGGCGTCGAGCCCGAGACGAGGGGGAGGAGCGGCCTGACCCCGCGGGCCCGCCGGCTGCGCGCGGCGTGGACCGAGGTGTTCGGCCCGCTCCCGGCCGGCGGCTTCGCGCGTGGCGGGGTCAGCACCGGTCACGTCGACAGCTCCTCGCACTACGACGGGCGGGCCGTCGACGTGTTCTTCCGGCCGTACGACGACGAGGGTCAGCGGCGTGCCGGGCGGGTCTTCGCCCAGTGGCTCGTCGCGCACGCGCAGGAGCACCACGTGCTGTCGGTCATCTACGCCGACCGGATCTGGACGTCGTGGGCCGCCTATGCCGGGTGGCGTGAGTACGTCCACCCGAGCGGCGACACCCGCGACCCCGTGCTGCGCCACCTCGACCACGTCCACGTCGCGGTCGAGAGCGGTCGGTCCTACCGGCCCTGACTCACCGGCAGCCGCCCGCGCGGCCGAGGGCGCGCAGCCCCTTGATGTCGGCGGCGCCCCACACCGAGGCGCGCAGCGACGCGCTCGGGTGCATCACCTGGTGCACGTCGTTGGCGTGGTCGAGCCCGACGACGTGGCCCAGCTCGTGCATGAGGACCATGCCGTGCGGTGAGCCGTCGCCGAACCCCGCCGGAGCGGAGTTGGAGTACGCGGTGTTGATGGCGAGGTAGCCGGTGAGGATGCGCCCGCCCGAGGTGTGCGACGTGCCGCCCACCCCGCCGACACCCGGCGGGAGAAGTCCTCTCGACTGGCGGTTGTTGGCCCACGCGACGAGGAACCGGTTGACGCCCGCCCCCGTGTAGGCGTAGTGCGGCACGGCCCTGCTGCGCCCCGAGTAGCGGAACTTGATGCCGCTCACCTGGGTGACCCGCCGCATCGCCTCACGGAGGTCGCTCATGCCGTGGGCCGGCATGTTCCTCGGGTTGACCTTGTAGCGGATCGAGCAGGTCCCCCAGTGCGCCGGGCGGCTCTTCGTGCCCCCGATGGGGCGCCACGTTGCGGCCCTGCCGGTGCCCGTGACGGTCACCACCGTCGTCGTCTCGCCGCTGCCCTCGGCGAAGCGCGCGTCGGGGCCGCGCACCACCCGCAGTGAGTACGTCCCGACCTGGCTGCGCCGGCCCAGCGTCACGGTGACCCGCCCGTCGGACCCCTGCACCGGTGTGGCGACGGTGCGCCACGGGCCGTTGCCGAATCGCTCCTGGACCGTCACGGTCGCCCCGGGAACCGCCGGCTGGACCCGCGCCGTCAGCGACAGGCTCCCGCCGGGCGGGATCGCGACCGGCGACACCGTGGTCGTCACGGACACGCTCACCCGCACGATGACGGTCGGCGACGTCCCCGGGGCCAGCTCGTCGGTCGTCTCGGAGACGGCGAAGTACTCGGCCTGCTCGCGGGGGTCGTCGGTGAACCTCGCGACGCCCGCCGCGTCGGACCACTGGTAGCCGACCGCCACGGGGGACGGCTGCGACGCCGTCCGGCGGTAGAGCGTCAGCCCCACGTCCCGGGCCGCCAGGCCGCGAGCGCTCACCGAGGCGGTGAGCGAGACCGGCTTGCCGAAGGGCACCTGGCCGGTCGAGGCCGACAGCGACACGACCGGGACGACACCGACCACGGTGACCAGCGTCGATCTCGAGTCGTTCGAGGAGTTCTCGTCGACCTCGACCTCGAGCCAGACGTCGGCGAAGACGGTGGCCGAGCCCTGGTAGTCGGGACGCATCGAGGCGGTGACCACAACGGTCGAGCCGGCCGCCATGTCCGGAAGGGTGCACTCCAGCGCCCAGGTCCCCGAGCAGCCGCCGCCCGGCACGGAGCCGGAGAGCACCGACCCGTTGTCCGTGTCCAGTGACACGCGCGGCGCGGTCACGGGCGTGCTCCCGACGTTCGTGACGGTCGCCGTCACGGTCACGGCGTCGCCGAGGCTGACCGTGGCCGGGGCCGCGGACACGGCGATCGCGACGTCCGTGCCCACCGCCGCGGACGCGCCCCCTGCCGGCAGGCCCGCCAGGACGACGGCGAGCGCCAGCGACCCCCCGAGCCACGCCCATGCTCTCGACACGACGCTCCCCCAACCCCCGCTAGCCCTGCGGGGAGAGTAGGGCCCCGGAGGCGGCGGGGAGGGCGATGTCACGAGGTTGGGTCGACCGGGTCACCGTCCGTGAGGCTCACAGGCGCGCGGCGGCCGCTGCGACCCTCTCGTCGGTCGCCGTCAGGGCGACCCGCACGTGACGACCCCCCGCGCGGCCGTAGAACGACCCGGGGGCGACGAGGATGCCCCGGCGGGCGAGGTCGGACACGGTCTCCCAGCAGTCCTCGCCGCGGGTGACCCACAGGTAGAGACCGGCGTGGGAGTCCTCGACCGTGAAGCCCGCGGGGGCGAACGCGTCGACGAGCGTGGCCCGCCGGCGGCCGTAGCGCGCCCGTTGCTCCGCGACGTGCTCGTCGTCGCCGAGGGCAGCCACCATCGCCGCCTGCACCGGCGCGGGCACGATCATGCCCGCGTGCCGCCGGGCCGTGAGCAGCTCACCGACGAGCGCCCGGTCACCGGCGGCGAACGCCGCGCGGTAGCCGGCGAGGTTCGACTGCTTGGACAGCGAGTAGAGGACCAGCAGCCCGTCGTGCGAGCCGCCGCACACGTCGGGGTGGAGCAGCGACACCGGCCGGTGGGCGTCGTCCCACCCCAGCTCGGCGTAGCACTCGTCCGAGGCCACGACGACGCCGCGCTCCCGGGCCCACTCGACGACCTTGCGCAGGTGCTCGACGGGCAGCACCCGTCCGGTCGGGTTCGACGGGGAGTTCAGCCACACCAGGCGCACGCGCTCGGGGCCGAGGGCGGTCAGGCCGTCCGAGGGCCGGGGGGTGGCGCCGGCCAGCCGCGCGCCCACGTCGTACGTCGGGTAGGCGACCTCGGGGTGGACCACCACGTCGCCGGTGCCCAGCCCCAGCAGCGTCGGCAGCCAGGCCACCATCTCCTTGGAGCCGATGGTCGGCAGGACCGCCGCGGGGTCCAGGCCCGGCACCCCTCGGCGCCGGGCGAACCACGACGCGACGGCCTCGCGCAGGGCGGGCGTGCCGTGGCTCTGCGGGTAGCCGGGGGCGTCCGACGCGGACGCCAGCGCGTCCCTGAGCAACGGTGGCGTGGGGTCCACCGGCGTGCCGACCGACAGGTCGACGACGCCGTCCGGATGGGCCCGGGCGACGGCGGCGTGCGGCTCCAGGCTGTCCCACGGGAAGTCGGGCAGCCGCCGGGCCACAGGCCCGGGACCACCGGGCGGAGGGCTCAGTGGGCGTCCTGCTCCTGCGGCGGGAGCGCCGCGATCAACGGGTGGTCCTTGTCGATCTTGCCCATCTTCGCGGCGCCGCCCGGCGAGCCCAGGTCGTCGAAGAACTCGACGTTGGCCTTGTAGTAGTCCTTCCACTGCTCGGGGGTGTCGTCCTCGTAGAAGATCGCCTCGACCGGGCAGACCGGCTCGCAGGCACCGCAGTCGACGCACTCGTCGGGGTGGATGTACAGCATCCGCTTGCCCTCGTAGATGCAGTCGACCGGGCACTCCTCGATGCAGGCCTTGTCGAGCAGGTCCACGCACGGCTGTGCGATGACGTAGGTCACGGGTCGTTCCTCCAGGGCGCGGGGGCCGGTTGCGGCGGCCGCTCGGGAGGGCCGCGCGCCTAGTATCGCGCGTGCCGGTCCAAGGTGCAGTCGAGGGGCGGGAAGTCATGGTGAGCGCGTCCGACGTCGGGCGGCGGGTGTCCGTGCGGCGGCAGGTCGCGCAGGGCCTCACCGACGTCGTGGGCCACCTGCTCGACCACTCGGAGGGGTCGTGGACCGTGCTGCGCCGCACCGGTGAGGTCGTCCACCTCGACCCGTCGACGGTGACCGCGGCCAAGGTCGTCCCGGCCGCTCCGGTGCGCGCCGGGTGGCGGGTTCCGGCCGTCTCCGCCGAGGAGATGCAGCGCATCTGCTGGGCCGGGTGGCCGGCCCGCGACGTCGAGCGGCTCGGTGACTGGGCGCTGCGGGCGCACGGCGGCATCACCGGGCGCGCCAACTCGGCCATGGCCGTGGGAGCCCCGGGGCGGCCGGTCGCCGAGGCCCTCGACGCCGTGCGCTCGTGGTACGAGCGCAAGGGGCTCCCGCCGTTGCTGCAGCTGCCGCTGGCCGACCCCGCCAACGCCGCGATGGCGTCCCACGGCTGGCAGCGCCGGCACGTCACGGTGGTGCAGGTCGCCCCTGTCCCGCCGCTGCTCGCGTCGCTGCCCGCGCGCGACGACCTGCGCTCCGTGGTGGAGGGCGCGCCCTCGCAGGAGTGGGTCGCCCTCATGCACGACCTCGACGAGCACGACCCCGCGGGGCACCTCGAGATCCTCACCGGGCCGGAGCGGGTCGGGTTCGCGACGGTCTTGCGGGGTGACGAGCCGGTCGGCATCGGGCGGGTGTCGGTCGAGGGCGAGTGGGCGGGCGTGACCTCGGTCGACGTCCCGGACGGTGCGCGGCGTGCGGGGATCGGCTCGGCGGTCATGCGGGCGCTGCTGACCTGGGCTCACGACCGGGGCGCCGTCGCGTCGTACCTGCAGGTGCGCGCGGGCAACGCGGCGGCGCTGCGGCTCTACGCGTCGCTCGGCTACGTCACCCACCACCCCTACAACTACCGGGCGCTCGCGTCCCGGCGGTGACCCGCTCAGCCCGCGGCCGGCTCCTCCGTCGGCGAGGGCGTCGGGTTCGGCTTCGGCTTGGGCGGCCCGCTGCTGCCGCACCGGACCTCGTTCTCCGGGTTGTAGCGGGTCGCGAACTCCTCGGAGCGCACCTGCTCGCCGTCGTCGTAGAACAGCCGGGTGACGACGACGCGGAAGCCCGGCACGCCCTGCTGCGCCACGCAGTCACCGGCGTCGGTGCCGGCCGGGCGCGGGTCGTAGACGACGGTGTAGGGCTTGATGTCGTAGCGCGGGCCCTTCACCGACTCGATGCGGTAGCGCTTGGTGCCCCAGACCCGCACCGTCACCGAGCTGCTGGTGTGGCTGGTCGTGATGAACACGCCGTGCTCGGAGTCGTTGCGCACCCGGACGTCCTTGACGCCCCAGGCGACCGTGGACTCCCGGCCCTCGGGGTAGCGCGAGATGTAGAAGCTGTGCGGGTGGTGCTCGACGATCTCGAGGCCCGCGAAGTAGGCCGCGTTGAAGAACGTCGTGGCCAGCTGCGACACACCGCCGCCGTAGTCCACCTCGAGGCGGCCGTTGCTGATGATGAACCCCTGGGCGAACCCGCGCGCGGCGGTGCGCTCCCCGACGAGGCGGTTGAGGCTCGCCACCTTGCCGGGCATGACCAGCGTGTCGTCCATGAGGTCGGCGGCCCGGTGGATGTTGGTGAGGCGGGGGGCGAAGTCCGACGGGTAGAAGGTCGTGTAGTCGGCGACGAGCTCGCGCACCCCGAGCGACTTCGCGGTCGCCGTGTCGATCTCCGGCTCGCTGCGCTCGAGGGGGACGGTGACGGCACGCGCGGCGCCGGTCTCGGTGAGCACCGGGAGCACGGCGGCGGCGAGCGTCTCGGGCAGCACCTCGCGCCCCCGGCGGGACGGGACGACGCGCGGCCGCTCGTTCACGATCTCGAAGCCGGCGTCGCGGGCGGGCCTCTCCACGGGCGCGAGCTCGCCTGCGACGGCCTCGTGCAGCGCGACCGCGTCGAGCTCGGGCTGCAGGGACCCCTGCGGGTCGGGGGCGAACGTCAGCGACCGCGCGACCGCCCGCGGCGGGATCTGTGTGGTGGTCGTCTCGACGGTCAGCGACACCGGGGCGGACACGGCCGGCTGGGCGACCTCCGCCACCACCCGGTCGACCTCGTCCTGGTCGACCGCGGGCCGGGTGACCCGGGTCGGGAGCCGCACGGCCGCCGGCTCGGGCTGCGAGAGGTAGCCCGCCACGATGGCCCCCCGCGCGGCGGCACGACGCAGGCTCACGCCCCGCTCGGCGTCGACCGTGCGGACCTCGCCCTGCTCGGTGAAGCCCACCGACCCGTCCGTCGCCGGCCGGTCGACCTGCCCGGCCAGCCGGTCGACGGCCGCGCCCAGCTGCTCGTCGTCGACCGCGACGACCGCCGAGACCTCGTCGCCCCCGACGAGGGCGTCGAGGAGCTCGAGCGGGTTCCAGGAGCGGCCCAGCGCCGCCTCGGCGGTCGCCTCGACGTCGAGCGACAGCCCGGCCCGGGTGGGGTCCACCTCGGCCTGCTGGGGACCGGCGCGGACCGGCAGCGGGGCCCGCGCGTCGTCACGCAGCTCGCGCTCGAGCGTCGCCGTGGCCTCGGCCCGTGACTGCCCGCCGATCGCGACCCCGAGGACGGTCGTACCCCTGGCCACGCCGGGCCCCACGAGGACGTACGCCCCCAGGTACAGCGCTGCGAGGACGCCGGTGACGGCACCGGCGACGAGGAGCGCGCGACGGGGGCTGGCCGGTCGAGCGGCCGGGAGCAAGGAACGCATGGGCTAGGCGAACCGTCCGTAGCGGCCGCGGTGGTGCACCAGCGGGACCCCGTCGCGGTCGCCCTCGGCCGCGGACAGCACGGCCCCGACGACGATGTCGTGGTCGCCGCCGTCGTAGACGGCGTGGGTGCGGCACTCCAGCCACGACACCGCGCCGTCGAGAAGGGGGGCCCCGGTGAGGTCGCGGTGGTGCGGGTAGCGGTCCATCTGCCCGATCAGGGGCCGTCCCTTCATGGCGAACCACTCGGCGGCGTGACGGTCGGCGACGGACAGGATCGACACACCCCACGTTCCCGACTCGAGGACGGCGTCGCGGAACCGGGCCTCCTTGTCGGCGCAGACGAGCACCAGGACGGGGTCGAGCGAGACCGACGTGAACGCGCTCGCCGTCATGGCGTGGTCGACGTTGCCCACCCGCGTCGTCACGACGGTCACCCCCGCGGCGAAGTGGCCGACGGCGCGCCGGAAGGCTGCGACGTCGACGGATGGGTCGGGCGGCTCGGCCGCGGCTGGCAAGGACATCACCGACGACAGTACCCGCGCGGCGGCGGGTCGACGCCCGATGCGTCAGGCGGGCTGCTGGGCGCGACCCGAGTGCCGGGCGTTGCTGATGACCACCGCCGCCGGGCCCTCCACGAGGCGCAGGGTGTTCAGCGACGCCTCGCCGAACGCGTTCTTGGTGGCGCTGGACAGGGCGAGGGCGCCGACCACGCGGCCCCCGGCGCGCAGCGGCATGGACAGGAACGTGGCCATCCGGCCCTCGTCCTCCTGCCCCAGCAGGCCGCGCGGGTCGGCCACGCGGGGCACCAGGTCGTGCACCATCACCGGTGTGCCCGAGACCTGCGTGGCGGCGTCGGCGATGGCCCCGAAGAACTCGGTGTACTGCACGTGGGAGCTCTCGCGGGCCACGGTGACGTAGGTCAGGCGGTCGTCGAGCATGCACACCGCGGCCAGGTCGTAGTCGACGACCCGGCCCAGGACGCCGAGAACGGCGGCGACGGTCTCCTCGAAGCCGTGCACGTCGGCGGCGATCTGGGTCACCTCGGTCGAGACCGAGGCCTCGAACAGCTTGCGGTCCAGCAGCTCGGAGACCCGGGCGAGGACCTCGTCGTCGGCCAGCTCGACGGCGTCGGGCCGCAGCGGCGGGCGCCCGCCCCGGGCCTGGTCGGCGGCGTCGATGACCTCCTGGATCGCGGTCACCAGCTCGGGCGCCTCGAAGTCCTTGGTGAGGAAGCGGTCGGCCCCGGTCTGCGCACCCCAGTAGCGGTCCGAGGCGGCGTCCAGGGACGTGAGGAGCACGACCGGGATCTCCGCGGTCTGCCAGTCGTCCTTGAGCAGCCGGGCGGCGACGTAGCCGGACAGGCGGGGCATCTGGACGTCGAGGATGACCGCGTCGGGCTGGTTGCGGAAGGTCCCCTGCACCGCCTCGACCCCGTCCTCGGCGATGACGACGGTGTAGCCCGCCCGCTCCAGCACCGTGGACACGATGCGGCGCAGCGTCGGGCTGTCGTCAGCGATCAGCACGGTGGGCATCTGGGGGCCTCGATCCTTCGTCTCGTCCGTCGGTGGGGGGGTCGTGGCGGTCGACGGCTCAGCGGCCCAGCAGGCGGCGGACCGTATCGATGAGTTCGGCCTGGTCGAACTCGCTCTTGAGCAGGTAGGCGCTGGCGCCGGCGTCCAGGCCCGCGCGCTGGTCGGCCGTGTCGCCCCGCGAGGTCATGATCACGACCGGCACGTCCTCCCAGCCGGGGGTGGCCCGCAGCCTGCGGGTGAGCGTGAAGCCGTCCATTCCCGGCATCTCGACGTCGGAGAGGACGAGGTCCACGGGGTCCTGCCCGAGCCGGGCGGCACCGTCGAGGCCGTCGACGGCGGTCACGACGTCGTAGCCCGCCCCCTCGAGGATCACCCGCTGCAGCTCGCGCACCCCGACCGAGTCCTCCACGACGAGCACCGTGGGCCGGGAGCCGGGGCGTTGCGACGGCACGGTCGGGCTCGCCCCCCGCGGTGCGCGCCCGGGTGCGCCCCCCGCGTCCGGCCCGCGGGCCAGCTGGCGCACGGCGAGCTCGCGCAGGTCGAGGACCAGCACCACGCTGCCGTCCCCGTCGATGGTGGCACCGGCGACCGAGGGAAGCCTGCCGAGGAATCCACCCAGCTCCTTGACGACGACCTCCAGCTCGCCCTCGAGCTCGTCGACCGCGAGCGCCAGCAGCTCGGTGGTGCCGCCGTGGTGCACGACGACCGCGGCCCGCGGGTCGCGCTCGCCGGGTGCGTCGAGGGCCAGCCCCAGGTCGACCACGGGCATCGTGCGGCCCTCGCGGGTGATGACGGGCACCCCCGCCAGCTCGTGCCGCTCGCAGCCCGCCAGGCCGATCGTCTCCAGGACCCCGGCCACCGGGAGGGCGTAGCGCTCGGTCCCCACGCGGGCCAGCAGGCAGCGCAGGACCCCGAGCGTCACCGGGAGGGTGATGACGAACGTCGTGCCGGCGCCCGGCCGCGACCGGACCTCGATGGTGCCGCTGAGGTCCTCGACCACGGTGCGCACGACGTCGAGCCCGACGCCCCGGCCGGAGGACCGGGTGACCTCGTCGCGGGTCGAGAACCCGGGAGCGAACATGACCCGGAGCAGCGCGGACCCGGTCGCGGCAGAGTCCTCGGTCAGCAGGCCGCCGGCCACGGCCGTGGCGCGCAGCGACTCCTCGTCGACGCCCCTCCCGTCGTCGCAGACCTCGATGACGACCGTGGACCCCGCCGAGCGGGCGGCGACGGTGACGGTCGCGCGGCCGGGCTTCCCGGCGGCCTGCCGCTCCGCCACGCTCTCGCAGCCGTGGTCGACCGCGTTGGTGACGAGGTGGCGCAGCGAGTCGGCGACGGCGTCGAGGACGCGGGTGTCGAGCTCGACGTCCTGCCCGACGAGCACCAGCGAGACGTCCTTGGGGTCCTCCGCCGCGCCGGCGAGCTCCCGGACGAGCTGCGGGAAGCCGGCGACCACACGGCGTACGGGCACCATCGCCAGGCCCATCGCCCCGTCGCGGACGGCGGCCAGCCGGCCCTGCCCCTCCTCGGCGCGGGTCACGAGCTCGCGGGTGGCGGCCGTGAGCTGGTCCCCGAGCGCGACGAGCGAGTGCGCCGCCGCGAGCGCCGCGGGCGGGGGGCGGCCGGGCCCGCGGCGAGCGCGTCGCGCAGGGCCCGCGCCGTGCGCAGCTGCTCGCCGACCAGCGCCGCCAGCTCGCGGCCGTGCCCCGACAGGCGGCGTACGTCCAGCTCGGCCTCGCCCACGACGTCCACCAGGTCGTGGACCCGCCGGGTCGGCACCCTGATCGAGTCGCCCCCGCGCGGCCGGTCGGCGTCGCCGGGGTCGGCGTCGTCGGCCGCCGCGAGCCGCGGGACGGTCACCGGGTCGTCGCCCGAGCAGGCGGCGTCCAGGGCGGCCACGACAGCGGCCAGCTCCTGGGCGGGCACGGGGTGGGCCGCGCCCGGCAGCGACCGGCTGATGCTCTCGGCGGCGACGAGGAGGAGGTCGACGAGGTCCCTGCGGACCGTCCGTCGGCCGTCCTTGAACGCGCCGAGGAGGTCCTCGGCCCGGTGGGCGACGTCGACGACCTCACCGAGGCCGAGCATCCGGGCCGAGCCCTTCACGGTGTGCGCGTCGCGGAAGAGGCCCCCGACGAGCTGCCGCGGCGCGGGGTGGGTCTCCAGCCGGAGCAGGCCCTCGCACAGCGACGCCAGCCGCTCCTCGACCTCGGCCCGGAAGGTGGCGACCAGCTCCGGGTCGTCGGCCCAGCTCACGACACCCGGAACTGCTCGATCGACGAGCGCAGCTCGGCCGCCAGCACGTTGAGCTGCGCGGCGGCCGCGGCGGCCTGCTTGGACCCCACGGCGTACTGCTGGGAGACGTCCGACACCTGGGTCATGGCCGACACGACCTGGTCCGAGGCGGACCGCTGCTGCTGGGTCGCGATCGAGATCTCCTTGGCCGCGGTGGTGGTCTCGTCGACCATCCCGGAGATGCGCTCGAGGGCGTCGACGACCTCGCGGGCGAGGGCCGCGCCGTTGCGCACCTCCTTGGCACCCTCCTCGCTGGCGAGGATGGTGGCGCTGGTCTCGGCCTGGATCTGGGTCACGATCGCCTGGATCTGGCCGGCCGACTCCTGCGAGCGCTCGGCCAGCTTGCGGACCTCGGAGGCGACCACGGCGAAGCCGCGACCGTGCTCCCCGGCCCGCGCGGCCTCGATGGCGGCGTTGAGGGCGAGCAGGTTCGTCTGGTCGGCGAGGTCGTCGATGACGACGAGGATGCGCCCGATCTCCTGGCCCTTCTCCCCCAGCGAGAGGGCCCGGGTCGCGATGGAGTTCACCCGGTCGGCGATCGCGTCCATGGCGTTGACCGACGTCGCGACGGCGGTGCGCCCGTCCTCCGCGTGGCGCAGCGTCTCGGCCGCGTAGCGGGCCACGGACTCGGCGGTGTCGGCGATCTGCGCTGCCGTCGCGGCGAGCTCCTCGATGGTGGAGGTCGTCTCCGCGACCGCCGAGGACTGCTGGGTGGCGCTGGCGGCGTGCTCCTCGGCGGTGACCAGCAGCTCGCCGGCGCTGGACGTGATCTGCTCGCCGCCGGAGCGGATCTGCTCGACGAGCTGGCGCAGGTTCTGCAGCGTGTTGTTGAACGAGGTCGTCAGGGCGGTGACGGAGGCGCTCACGGCGTCCTCCTCGTCGTCCCTGACGTGCACTGCGAGGTCGCCCTCGGCGGCCTGGGAGAGAACGGCCGAGAGCTGGTCGACCCGGCGGCTGAGCTGGTCGCGCTCGTCCTGGGCCGCCCGGCGCTCGTCCCACACCGTGGCGCAGAGCATGCCGACGAACCAGGTGATGGCCGGGCCCAGCGGCAGGACGAGCACCAGGTAGCCGAGGTCGGCGGTCTCGACGGGACCGGCCGTGAAGACGGCGACGGTCAGCACGGCCGTGCCGAAGAGCCCGACGAGGAAGCTGTTCAGCCGCGACATCGACACCGCGGCGATGAGGAGGGGGGCGGCGACGAGGACCCAGTACGGCCGGTCCAGGCCGCCGGTGCTCTGGACGAGTCCCGCCACCCACACCAGGTTGGCCGCCACGAGCCCCACGCGGTAGCGCTCGATCTTGTCCTGGGAGTCCAGCAGCCGCTCGCCGAACAGCGTCAGGGCGGAGAGCCCGCCGGCGCTGATGGTGCCGACGGCGACCCACAGGGCGGCCTCCGTCGCCGAGTAGGTGGCACCGGTGGCCTGGTCGAGCGCGACGGCGATCGCCGCGCCCACCACGGTCACCGCGAGGGTGGCCGTCGACGCACCGTTGAGCCTCTTCCAGAACTCCACCGGACCTCCAGCCGTGCAGCCGACGACACCGTCCCGGGGGCCCGGGACCAGGTGCGTCCTCCCGTGGCATCGGTTCCCGGGTGCTCCGGCTGTAGGCCGAACGGGTAACGCGGCGCCGTCAGCCGCCGTGTCGGCGCCGGTCCACACCCTCGCGCAGCGCGAGCACGGCCGAGACGTCCAGCACGGCGACCGGTCCCCGGCCGTCGGAGACCTGGCCGACGACCAGGCGGCGCGCCTCGGGAGGGAGGGTCTGCGGCGGTGGCGCCGGGTCGCCCAGCAACGCGTCGTGGACGCCCGGGACGGCCTCGGCGACGAGCCCGACGACCACGTCGTCCCGCCCCACGACGACCAGCCGGGCGCTCCCCGGCAGCGGGACGACACCGGCGCCGAGGAGCGGGCGCAGGTCCAGCACGGGCAGCATCCGGCCCCGCCAGTTGGCCACGCCCCGCAGCCACGCGGGCGAGCCGGGGATCCGGGTGACCAGTGGCACCGGGGCCACCTCGGCGACATCGGCCATCGCGACCGCGTAGCGCGAGGCCCCGAAGCGCAGCAGGACCGCGCCGGCCGCCGTGCCCGCCTCGCCGTCCGTCTCGTGGTCCTCGGCCCGCGCCGGGACCCCGGCGGGGTCGGCTACCTGACGGTCGACGGGCCCGCCGGCGGGCTCGTCGACGACGCCGGGGTGCACAGCCACGTCGTGGTCATCGGTCGGCGACGCCGTCCTCTGAAGGCAGCCGGAGCCCGGCGAACGGCCAGGCCACCGCCGCACCGGCCACCGCCGTGCCCCCGAGGAGCCACAGGTATCCCAGCGGCGTGCCGGGGACCACGAGGTCGCCCTCGGGGCGCGGCGCGGACAGGGTGAGCACCGGGGCCACCCACCCGACGGCGGTGACCGCCGCCCCGGCGCGGGCGCCGGTCAGCATCCCCCCGGTGACGACCGCCGCGGCGGTGAGCACCAGACCGCAGAGGAGACCGACCGGCAGCCCGGCCAGCCGCTGCGGGTGCAGGAACGACCCCAGCAGCCCGGCGGTGGCGCCCACGAGCAGCGCCGCGGCGTACAGCAGCGCGCGCAGCGGGGAGAGCACCCGCCGAGGGTAGTTGCCTGCTATGCCGGCGGGTCGATGCGTGCGGGCCGGCCGCCGCGGAGGTCGATCGTCCCGGGACCACCGCCGCGCACCTCGCGGTCCGGGGAGGCCGCCGCGGCGGCCTCCTCGAGGATGTCGGTGATCTCCTTGCCGATGAGCTCGTGGCGCTCGACGAGCGCGTCCCGCAGCGCCGCGACGAGGTGCTGGTTGCTGTCCAGCAGGCCGCGCACGACCACCTTCTGCCGCTGCAGCAGCTCCTCGACGCGGGCCCGCCCGGCGGCGTCGCCGAGCACGCGGCCGACGATGTTGGTGTCGGAGAACGACGAGTTCTGGATGGCGGCGAGGGACACCAGGCTGTCGCCCATGCCGCAGGAGCCGGTCATCTCCGCCGCGACGTTGGTGGCGTAGAGCAGGTCGCCGCCGGGTCCGGTGGACACGTCGCCGAAGAACAGCTCCTCGGCCACCTGCCCGCCCATCGCGATCTGGATCAGAGCGGTCATCTCGGCGCGGGAGCGGGTGTAGACCTCGTCCCGGTCGCCGTGCGCGAGCATGCCGAGGGCCTGACGACGCTTGATGATCGTGAGCACCTCGAGCCGCCGCTGGGGCGCGACCAGCCAGGCGACGGTCGCGTGACCGGCCTCGTGAGTGGCGATCAGACGTTGCTCGTGGTCGGTGTACGCCACGGGCTGGCCCATCCCGACCTCCTCGACCAGCCGGGCCCTGTCGACGTCCTTCCAGCTCATGGCCTTCTTGCCGCGACGGACCGCGTTGACCAGCGCCTCGTCGAAGAGGTGCTCGATCATCACAGGGGTGTAGCCCTGGGTCACACCGGCCAGCGCCTCGAGCCGCTCCTCGTCGTCGAGCTCCGGGTCGTGGGCCTTGGTCGCCAGGAAGTGCTCGATGAGCGTGCGGCGACCTGCCTTGCTGGGCAGCTCGAAGGTGAGCCGACGGTCGAACCGGCCCGGCCGCAGCAGGGCAGGGTCGAGGTTGTCGGCGCGGTTGGTGGCCGCGATGAGCAGCAGGTTGGTGCTCGGCGGCTTGGGTCGCTGCACCTGCCGGTGCAGGGGCAGATAGAGGTTCAGGCGGTCGATCATCTTCGCGCGGGTCTTCTGCCAGCCGGTCGGCTCGTCGAAGGACTGCAGCTGCACGAGCAGCTCGTTCACGACGCCCCCCACGCCCTCGCTCATCACCGCGTTGACGACGGTGCCCTGGCCGGAGCCGGCGGCACCCGCGTAGACCGCGGGGAGGCCGGTCATGCCTCCGCAGTCCGGCGGCCCCGACATCCGGGCCGCGTCGGGCATCGTCGTGGCACCCAGCCCGCCGCGGGCCATCGCGATCGCGTCGATCTCCTCGATGAAGCCGATCGCGCCGCCCTCCTGGCGGGCCGCCTTGCGCAGCGCCTTGAAGTAGGACCGGATCTTCTTCGCCGTGGCGCCGTAGAACATCGACTGGAACGAGGTCGCGCTCACGAACAGGAACGGCACGCCTGCCTCGCGGGCCATCGCCTTGGCCAGGTAGGTCTTCCCGGTGCCGGGCATGCCCCTCGAACAGCAGGCCGCGGCGCGGGGTGCCGCCCATCTCGGCGGCGAAGGTCTTGTGCGCGAGGAAGAGGTTCAGCGACCGGACGACGTCCTCCTTCACCGGGTCGATGCCCTTGACGTCCTCCAGCCGGGTGTCGATCTGCTCCGGGCGGTAGGTCACGTGCGGCGACCGGCCGGTGAACACGAACTGCCCGAGGATGATCACGATCAGCAGCGAGAAGAACAGGATCGGCACCAGGAGCAGCGGGTCCACGCTGGGCAGGTTGAAGATGCCGAGCGGGCGGCCGTCCAGGATGCGGTACCAGAGGTAGGCCGCCGGCACGCCGACCACGAGCACCAGCGTGAGCAGCCGCTTGCGGCGCAGCACCTCGCGGGACACCCCGACGTCGGCGGACCCGTGGTGCATCACGAACGGCGTCTGGTCGCCCGGTGCGGGGGGCTTCGACCCCACGTCCACCGCGGCCGGTCCTGACGTGTGCTGGTCGCCCACTGCCCCTCCACCCTCGACACCTGCTGCGGTCCGGGACACCGTCCGCCGCGGTCGGACCCGCCGGAGTGTCACCCGGTCGGAGCATCAACCTCCGGGCGACCGCTGCCGACAAGGGCCCGGCGGACGAGCATCTTTCCGGAGTCTCACCGGCCGCGCTGCGCCTTGATCCTGGGCGACCCGGCATTCACCCGTATGCGGCCCCCCGGTCACCCGTTCGGGCTAGCCCGTGCGACGTCCGGTCACCCGGCGTGACCAGGCCCCTCCTGGAGCCCGGAGAACAGGTCCGTCTCCCGGCCGTCGGCGTCACGCTCGGTGCCCGGCTCCCCGCGCACGAGGCGGTAGAACTCGGTGCCCCACACCTCGTTGCCCAGGTTGTTCGACAACGCGAAGAACGGCCCGTCGACGGTGATCTGCGTGGCGTGCGCGCGCATCGCGGCGAGCTTGGCCTCGACGTGCTCGTTGGCGACCACAGCCGTCGTGACCAGCTCGTCGGGCACGACCAGCGGGATGTCGCCCTCCGGGTCGACGCCCTCGAAGAACGTGGTGTCCCCGGCGTCGCGCAGCCGGCGGAGCCCCTCACGCATCCAGGAGTCGGGGACCGCGTTCCAGTAGACCTTCGTGACCTGCCAGGGGGTCCCGGTGCCGAACCCTCGGTCGGCCGCGAGCTCCACGGCCCGCATCGCGACCCGGTGGGCCTGGATGTGGTCGGGGTGGCCGTAGCCGCCGTTCTCGTCGTAGGTCACGAGGACCTGCGGGCGCACCTCGCGCACGACGTCGACCAGCAGGCCGGCCGCCTCGTCGAGGTCGGCCTGCCAGAAGCACTCCGGCCGGTCGTTGGTGGGCAGACCCATCATCCCGGAGTCGCGGTAGCGCCCCGGCCCGCCGAGGAAGCGGTGGTCGGTGACGCCCAGCGCCTCCATGGCCGCGGCGAGCTCGCCGATGCGGTGCTGGCCCAGCGCGTCGTCCTTGTCGGCGGCCAGGTGGGCGAGCCCGGGGACGAGGACCTCGCCCTCCTCGCCCAGGGTGCACGTGACGACGGTGACCTGGCCGCCCGCGGCCACGAGCTGGGCCATGGTCGCGCCGTTGCCGATGGTCTCGTCGTCCGGGTGGGCGTGCACGAGCAGCAGCCGCCGCGGGTTGTCCAGCGCGTCCATCTGCGCCCCGGCCGACGGCTCGGCCTGCTCGAGCACGGCCTCCGCCTCACGCAGCACCGCGTCCTCGGGCGAGCTGGGCCGGGCCTCCGGCTCCTCCGCGAGCGGTCCGTCGGGGGTGGTCGTCATGCGCGTGACCCTACCGACGGACGACCACCGGACCGACGTACGACCACCGGCCGGCTGGTCTCGCCGCGGTCACGCCGCCCGGTCCCGCAAGATCCCCACGGCTGTGCCCAGGAAGCGAGCCCACTGCCTTCCTGGGCACGGCGGTGGTGATCTTGGGGGCGGGCGGAAGTACGTTGCTGCGGGTGACCGAGACCTCCGTGCCCACGACCGGCCCCGAGTCCTTCCCCCGCGCGAACGCCCGCACCCAGCGGTTCACCCGCGGGGCACCCCGGTCGCTGCACCTCGACCCGACCGGCGGGCGGCTGCTGTTCCTGCGCTCGACAGGCGGCAGCGACCCGGTCGGCTCGCTGTGGAGCCTGGACGCGACCGGCGAGGAGACGCTGGTCGCGGACCCGAGGGTCCTGCTCAGCGACTCCGGCGAGGAGCTCTCGGCCGCCGAGCGCGCCCGTCGGGAGCGCTCGCGCGAGACCTCGTCGGGCATCGTCGGCTACGCGACCGACGACGCGGCTGGAGTCGCGGCGTTCGCGCTGTCGAGCCGGCTGTGGCTGGCGGACCTCGGCAGCGGCACGGTACGCGAGCTGCCCGCGACCGGCCCGGTCATCGACCCGCGGCCGGACCCGACGGGGTCACGCGTCGCCTACGCGGCCGACGGCGGGCTGCACGTGGTCGACGTCGACGGGGCGGGCTCGAGGACGCTGGCCGGACGCGAGGGACCCGAGGTCTCGTGGGGGGTCGCCGAGTTCGTCGCGGCCGAGGAGATGGACCGCTTCCGTGGCTACTGGTGGTCGCCGGACGGCACGGCCCTGCTCGCGACCCGGGTCGACGAGTCGCCGGTGCAGCGCTGGTGGGTCGCCGACCCGGCCCGCCCCGCGAACCCCCCGACGGAGCTGGCCTACCCCGTCGCCGGCAGCGCCAACGCCGAGGTGACCGTGCACGTCCTGGGCCTGGACGGCTCACGGACCCCCGTGACCTGGGACCGCGAGGCGTTCCCGTACGTCGTGACGGCGGGGTGGTTCGAGGCCGGGGCGCTGCTGCACGTCATGACCCGCGACCAGCGCCGGACGCGGACCCTCGCCGTCGACCCGTCCACGGGGGGGACCACCGTGCGCGCGGAGGACCACGACGACGTCTGGCTCGACGTGGTGACCGGCGTGCCGGCGCTGCTGCCCGACGGGCGCCTGGTGGCCACGGCCGACCTCGACGGCGCGCGCCGGCTCACGGTCGACGGCGTCCCGGCGACGCCGCCGGACGTGCAGGTGTCGCACGTCGTGTCGGTCGACGGCCAGGGCGTGCTCGTCGCCGGCACCGACGACCCGACCGAGCGCCACCTGTGGCGCGTCGCCCCGACCGGCGAGGTCCACCGGCTGACCGACCCCGGCGCCTACCACCTGGGCCTGCTCGCGAACGGGACGCTGGCGCTCTCGACGCGCAGGCTCGAGACCCCGGGGGCCGCCGTCACGGTCGGCCGCGAGGGGGCCGACCGGCTGACGGTGCGGTCGTACGCCGAGACACCGCCGCTGCACGCTGACGTGCGGATGATGCGCGTGGGGGAGCACGACCTGTGTGCCGGGCTGCTGCTCCCCCGCGACCACGTCCCCGGGACGCGGCTGCCGGTGCTCATGGACCCCTACGGCGGGCCGCACCACCAGGAGGTCGTCGCGGTCCACGACGTCTGGCTCGAGCCGCAGTGGTGGGCCGACCAGGGCTTCGCTGTGGTGGTCGCCGACGGCAGGGGCACCGGGTCACGAGGGCGGGACTGGGACCGAGCCGTCCGCGACGAGCTCGCCTCGGTCACCCTCGCCGACCAGGTCGAGGCGCTGCACGCGGTCGCTGCGGAGGTGCCCGACCTGGACCTGACGCGGGTCGCGATCCGCGGCTGGTCCTTCGGGGGCTACCTCGCCGCTCTCGCCGTGCTCCGCCGGCCCGACGTCTTCCACGCGGCCGTGGCAGGCGCACCGGTGACGGACATGCGGATGTACGACACCTTCTACAACGAGCGCTACCTCGGGCACCCGGAGGACGCCCCGGAGGTCTACGACCGCAACTCCCTGATCGCCGACGCCCCGAAGCTGGAACGGCCGCTGCTGCTCATCCACGGCCTCGCGGACGACAACGTCGTCGCCGCCCACACGCTGCGCCTGTCGTCGGCGCTGCTCGCGGCCGGGCGCCCCCACGACGTGCTGCCGCTGTCCGGCGTGACGCACATGACACCGCAGGAGGAGGTCGCCGAGAACCTCCTGCTCCTCCAGCTCGACTGGCTCCGCCGCGCCCTCGCCCGCTGACCCACCCGCGCACCGCAATCGACCACGTACGGCATGCGGGTGATCGCTTCGGCAGGCGTCTGCGCCTGCTGAGGTGACCACACGCCTGCTGCGGCGCGGCCGGAATCCGCCGCGCCGGGACTGCGGACGACCCCGGCTCAGACCGGGATGAGGTGCTTCTCCTCCGGGAAGTGGCACGCGCCGAAGTGCCCGGGCGCGAACTCGCGCACCTCCGGGATCTCGTCGGTGCACCGCTGCTGCGCCTTGGGGCAGCGGGTGCGGAACACGCAGCCCGACGGAGGGTCGATCGGGCTGGGCAGGTCGCCCTCGAGCAGGATGCGCTCGCGCGCGCGCTCGGCCTTGGGGTCGGGCAGCGGCACGGCCGACGTCAGCGCGTGCGTGTAGGGGTGGCGCGGCGACTCGTAGATCTTCTCCGCGTCGGCGATCTCCATGATGCGCCCGAGGTACATGACGGCGATGCGGTCGGAGATGTGCCGCACGACCGAGAGGTCGTGGGCGATGAAGATGTACGCGAGCTGGAACTCGTCCTGCAGGTCCTCGAGCAGGTTGACCACCTGCGCCTGGATGGACACGTCCAGGGCCGACACCGGCTCGTCGCAGACGATGAGCTTGGGTCGCAGCGCGATCGCGCGAGCGATGCCGATGCGCTGGCGCTGGCCGCCCGAGAACTCGTTGGGATAGCGGTTGATGTGCTCGGGGTTGAGCCCGACCCGGGCCATGATGTCCTGCACCTCGGCCTGCACCCCGCGGGCCGGCTTGACCCCCTGGACCTTGAACGGCGCCGAGATGATGGCCCCGACCGTGTGTCGGGGGTTCAGCGACGAGTAGGGGTCCTGGAAGATCATCTGCATCTCGCGGCGCAGCGGCACCATCTCCTTGCGGGAGAGCTTGGTGATGTCGCGACCCTCGAACTCGATGGTCCCGCCGGTGGGGTCGAGCAGCTTCATGACGGTGCGCCCGGCGGTGGACTTGCCGCAGCCGGACTCGCCGACGATGCCCAGGGTCTCGCCGGGAACGATGTCGAACGAGATCGACTCGACGGCCTTGACGTCGCCGACGTGGCGCTTGAGAACACCGCCCCCGGTGACCGGGAAGTACTTCTGCACGCGGTCGACCCGCAGCAGGGCGTCCTCGCGGCGCAGCACCTCGCTCGTGCCCGACTCGTCGACGGCGGTCACTTCTCCTCCATCCCGGCCGTGCCGGTGGTCGCCGGCGCGTTGGCCTGCCCGGAGTACGCCCCGAGCCGCTCGGTCGCGATCTCGCGCCGTTGTGCGGGCTCGAGGTGACACCGCACCGCATGGTCGGGGGTGACGGGCAGCAGGTCCGGCCGCTCGTCGTCGCAGCGGTTGCCGGGCACCAGCTCGTGGTAGGGGCACCGTGGTCGGAACACGCAGCCCTTCGGCAGGCTGATCAGCGAGGGCGGCTGGCCGGGGATCGGCTCCAGTCGCGAGCTCTCGCCCGCCGACATCCGCGGCACGGACCCGAGCAGGCCGAGCGTGTAGGGCATCTCGGGGCGGTAGTAGATGTCGTCGATGCCGCCGCGCTCGACGATGCGCCCGCCGTACATCACGACGACGTCGTCGGCGAGGTCGGCGACCACCCCGAGGTCGTGGGTGATCAGGACGATGGCAGTGCCGAACTCCTTCTGCAGGTCGCGCAGCAGGTCGATGATCTGCGCCTGGACGGTCACGTCCAGGGCGGTGGTCGGCTCGTCGGCGATGAGCAGCTCGGGGCTGTTGAGCAGCGCCATCGCGATCATCACCCGCTGGCGCATGCCGCCCGAGAGGTTGTGCGGGTAGTCCTTGAGGCGACGGTCGGGGCTCGGGATGCCGACCCTGTCGAGCATCTCGCGGGCCTGCTTGAGGGCGACGTCCTTGGACACGTCCTGATGGACGCGGACCGCCTCGACGAGCTGCTTGCCGATCGAGTAGAAGGGGTGCAGCGAGGAGAGCGGGTCCTGGAAGATCATCGCCATCCGCTTGCCGCGCAGCGACCGCACCTGCTCGGGGCGGGCCGTGATCAGCTCCTCTCCGTCGAGGCGGACCTCGCCGGACACGGTGGCCGTCTTGCGGTTGACCAGGCCCATGATCGCCTGCGACGTCACCGACTTGCCGGACCCCGACTCACCGACGATCGCCAACGTCTGGTTCTTGCGGACCCGGAAGTCGACACCGTCGACGGCGCTGACCACGCCGTCCTCGGTCGGGAACGAGACCCGGAGGTCCTTGACGTCGAGGAACGCCTCGTTCGTGGCGGCCACGCTCACACCAGCCTCACCCTCGGGTCGATGACGGCGTACAGGATGTCGACGATCAGGTTGGCCACGATGACGAACGCGGCGGCGATCAGCACGGTCGCCGTGATGACCGGCAGGTCGGCCTGCAGGACCGAGTCGACGGAGAGCCGTCCCAGCCCGGGCAGGTTGAAGACGGCCTCCGTGATGACCACGCCGCCGAGCAGCAGGGAGAGGTCCAGGCCGGCAGCCGTGACGATCGGGGTCAGGCCTGCGCGCAGTCCGTGCTTGCCGATCACGGTGCGCTCGGGGAGGCCCTTGGCGCGGGCGGTGCGGATGTAGTCCTCACCCAGGGTCTCGAGCATCTGGTTGCGGGTGAGGCGTGCGTAGAAGGCCGCGTAGACCAGCGCCAGCGTGATCCAGGGCAGCAGCAGGCCCGTGAACCAGCCGGTCGGGTCGTCGACGAACCGCACGTAGCCGTCGAAGCCGATGAGCCCCCACCGGATCTGCACGAAGAACACGAGCAGCAGCCCGATGAAGAACGTGGGGAACGAGTATCCGATCAGCGACAGTCCCATGATCAGCCGGTCCTGCCACTTGCCGCGGCGCAGGGCCGCGATGATGCCGACGCTGACGCCGACGACGAGCCAGAGGACGAACGCGCCCATGACGAGCTGGAGGGTGATCGGGAAGTGTGTGGCGACGAGCTTCGTGACCTCCTCGCCCCTCTCGAACGAGTAGCCGAGGCACGGGGCGGCGCAGTCGAACGAGGCGGTGCCGGAGCCGTAGGTGCGTCCGGTGAAGATGCCCTTGACGAAGGTGCCGTACTGCTCGTACAGCGGCTTGTCGAGGCCGAGGCGGACCCGGTTGGCCTCGACGACCTGCGGCGTGCACCGCTGCCCGCAGGTGAGTCGGGCGGGGTCTGCCGGGAGCGCCGCGAACAGGAGGAAGACGATCATGCTCATGGCGATGATCATGAGGATCATCGCGATCACTCGACGGACGATGTAGGCGCCCATGGGTGCTCCTCAGCGCTTCGACGACCACGCAGCGGGCGTCCCGCCGCCACCGGTCGCTCGGGACGGTTCTGACGATAGGGCCTGGTCAGCCGATCGCACGGCCGGGGGGCGGAAATCCTTCCGCCCCCCGGCCGTGGTCACAGGTCACTCGGCGTGCGCCGGGCGACCGTTCCTCGGTCCTACTCCTCGACGTACAGGTCCGCGTACGACCAGGAGGTGTACGGCGACCACGCGTACGTGTTGCCGTCCTCGCCCGATGCCGCCTTCACGCCCGAGCCGGCAAGGAGCTGGCTGCGACCGAAGCGCGTGGGGATCGCCCACACGTTGGCCATGGCCTCCTTGTTCAGCTCCTTCCAGAGCTCGGCCTGCGCGTCACGGTCGGTCTCGGCCTGGGCCTGGGCGACCTTGTCGTTGAACGCCTTGTCGTCCACCCGGCTGAGGTTGAAGCCACCCGAGGGGGTGAACAGCTCGGGGATGATGGTCGACGCGTTCGGCCAGTCCGGGCCCCAGCCCAGCCACATCAGCGGGCAGGCCTTCTTCTCGTCGAAGACGATCGAGTAGTACTGACCCGCCTCGAGCGGCTTGAGCGCCACCTTGATGCCGGCCGCCTCGAGGGACTGCTTGACGACCGCAGCCTCCTTGTCACGGGTCGGCGTGCTGTAGTTGAAGCAGATCTCCGGCATCGGCTCGCCCGAGTCGGCGATCAGCTTCTTCGCGTACTCCGGGTCACCGCTGTCCGGGATCTCCTGACCGAGCAGGTCGGTCCACATCCCCGACGGGGCGTAGTCCTGCGGCAGGTTCGGCTTGACGACACCGTCACCGGTCTCACCCGCGTAGTCGCCGCCCGAGACCTTGATGACCTGGGCCCGGTCCAGCGCCGCGGCCAGGGCCTTGCGGTGCTCGATGTTCGGCACCTTGTTGACGTCGATGCCGTAGTAGTACGAGTAGGCGTCGAGGACGTCAGAACGACGGTTCTCCATGCGCGGGTCGTTGAACGCCGTCGCGAGGGCCGACGGGTCGACAGCGTCGCGGCTGGCCGCGAACTTGTCCTCACCCGAGTCCCGGATGATGCGCTGGTCGCGCACCGAGGGCTCGACGCCGAACTTCACGACGATCGAGTCCGGGTAGGCCGGACGGTACTCGTCCGTCTCCGGGTCCCAGTTGTCGTTGCGCACCAGCACGAGCTGGTTGTTCTTCGAGTACTCCTGGATCTTGTACGGACCGCTCGAGACGGGCTTGTCGTCGTACTTCTCGCCCGTGTCCGCGGCCTTGGGCACCGGCGCGAACGCCGTCAGGGTCACGGTGTAGTTGAAGTCGGCGACCGGGTTGGCCAGGTGGAAGACGATGTCCTGGCCGTTGCACTCGACGGCCTCGTCGAACGCCGCGGTGTCGTTGCCCTTGGTGACGTACGGGCCCTTGTAGACGGAGGCGCCGTCCTTGTCCTTCGGGATGTCCAGGTAGGCCACGGCGTACTGCGGACCGTCGGTGATGACGTCGGTCGCGAACGTCCGCGAGACGCCGTACTTGACGTCCTCACACGTGATCGGGGTCCCGTCCTCGAACTTCGGGCCCTCCTTCAGCGTGAAGGTCCACGTCTTGGCGTCGTCCGACGGCGTGCCCGTGTCGGTGGCGAGGTCCGGCGTCAGGCTGTTGGCCTCGGTCTCGTCGGTGCTCAGCTTGTAGGCGGTGAGCGTCCGGGTGAGATAGCCGCTCGCAAACGCGAGGTCCTCACCGGTGTAGTTGCGCTGAGGGTCGAGGTGGTCGAACTGCTCCGCGACCGTCAGGAAGGTCAGGGTGCCTCCCTTGGCCGGCTCGCCGCCGGTGCTGCCAGTGCCGTTCGTGTCCCCGTCGCCGTCGCCGCCGCCGCCGCACGCGGCGAGCGTCATCGCCGCTACGGACGCGAGGACCGCGGCGCGAAGACCAATGTTGGCCTTGCCCATGTCACTCCTTCTGGTCTCGATCGGGACGGGTTCGTCCCGCTCTTGTCTGCGACACCGGACACCTGGCGGTTGAGCCGGGAGCCGGGCCGCGTTCTTTCCGGCAACGCCGGGAAAGTCTGATGGTCGGCCGGACGGGTCACGCGCGCCCGGCTCGTGGGTCGAGGGCGTCCCGCACCGCGTCGCCGAGCAGGTTGAACGACAGGACGACCAGGAACAGGTAGGTGCCCGGGATGAAGAGGAACGAGGGCAGCACGGTGAAGTAGCGCACCGACTCGGCGAGCATGGCACCCCACGAGGGCGTGGGCGGGAGGAGGCCGACGCCGAGGAACGAGAGCGAGGCCTCGGCAGCGACGAACGTCGGCAGGAGCAGCGTCGCGTAGACCAGCACCGGCGCCCACAGGTTGGGCAGGATCTCGCGGAACAGGATGCGTGGGGTGCCGGCGCCCATCGACACCGCCGACTCGACGAACTCGCGCTCGCGGAGGCTGAGCACCTGCCCGCGGACGATGCGGGCGAGGTAGGGCCAGCCGAAGAAGCTGAGCACCAGGATGATGAACATGATCCTGGCGAGCCCGGCCTCGAGGCCCAGCGACTCGAGGCGCTGGGTCAGCGGTGTCGAGAGCGCGAGCAGGATGAGCAGCAGCGGGAAGGCGAGGATGATGTCCATCGCCCGGCCGAGCGCCGCGTCCAGCCAGCCGCGGGCGTAGCCGGCGATGATGCCGATGGTCACGCCGAGGACCAGGGTGATGAAGGTGCCGGTGGCCGCGATGAGCAGCGAGACCCGCGAGCCGTAGAGGAGCCGGGCGAAGATGTCGTAGCCCGTGGAGGGCTCCACGCCGAGCGGGTGGTCGAGGCTCACGCCGCCCCACTTGGCGATGGGCAGGCCGCCGGCGTCACTGACGGTCTCGGGGTAGAAGACCGTGGGCCCTACGCCGACCAGTCGCGTGAGCAGCGGTGCGGTGAGGGCGAGGACGATGACGATGAGGAGGAGGAGGAGGCTGCCCATCGCGACCTTGTCGCGACGGAGCCGCAGCCAGGCGATCTGGGTGAGCGACCGGCCCGCGATCTCGGTGGTGCCGCTGCTGTGGGCAGCGGGGGTCTCGACCGAGTGGTCAGATGTCATCGCCATGAACCTGCCACTACCTCCTCTGGTCGACGGGCGGGGCGAGCTCAGCCGCTCGGACAGTCCTCTCAGGACGTGCGTCAACGGCCGCGGCGAGAGATGATCCCGGTGTGCGTCCGGAGCAGGACTCTAGGACATGTGCCCCGCATCACCTATGTCGGAAGCCCTCTGTTGCAGAATCGTGACCGCCTTGAGACAAGCCGTCACATTCCCCGGTGCGCCTCCCGGTGATCCCTCGGGTCAGTCGCGCTTGCGACGGGCCGTCAGGCGTGCCCGGTCGCTCGCCGGAAGGACGACCTTGCGCATCCGGACGGCGGCGGGCGTGACCTCCACGCACTCGTCCTCGCGGCAGAACTCCAGGGCCTGCTCGAGCGAGAGGGTCCGGTGCGGGATCAGCGGCACCAGGACGTCACCCGAGGACTGGCGCATGTTGGTGAGCTTCTTCTCCTTGGTCGGGTTGACGTCCATGTCGTCCGACCGCGAGTTCTCACCGACGATCATGCCCTCGTAGACCTGGGTGCCGGGGCCGACGAACATCGTCCCGCGCTCCTGCAGGTTGGCCAGGGCGAAGCCCGTGGTGGCCCCTCGCCGGTCGGCGACCAGCGAGCCCGTCGGCCGTGTCCTCAGCTCGCCGTGCCAGGGCTCGTACCGCTCGTGGACGTGGTGCAGCAGCCCCGTCCCCCGGGTCTCGGTGAGGAACTCGGTGCGGAACCCGATCAGACCGCGGGCCGGGACGATGTACTCCATGCGGATCCAGCCGGTGCCGTGGTCGACCATCTGCTCGAGCCGGCCCTTGCGCAGCGCCAGCAGCTGGATCAGCACGCCCTGGTAGTCCGACGGGGCGTCGATCGTCAGCCGCTCCATCGGCTCCTGCAGCTTGCCGTCGATCATCCGCGTCACGACCTGCGGCTTGCCGACCGTGAGCTCGAAGCCCTCGCGCCGCATGATCTCGACGAGGATCGCGAGCTGCAGCTCGCCGCGGCCCTGCACCTCCCAGGTGTCCGGCCGTTCGGTGGGGAGCACGCGGATCGACACGTTGCCGACCAGCTCGGTGTCCAGGCGGGCCTTCACCAGCCGCGCGGTGAGCTTCTTGCCGCTCTCGCCGGCCAGGGGCGCGGTGTTGATGCCGACCGTCATCGAGATGTTGGGCTCGTCGATGGTGATCACCGGGAGCGGACGCGGGTCCTCGGGGTCGGCGAGCGTCTCGCCGATGGTGATCTCGGGGATCCCGGCGATCGCGATGATGTCTCCGGGGCCGGCGACCTCGGCCGACACCCGCTCCAGCGCCTGGGTCATCAGCATCTCGGTGATCTTCACGCGCTCGACCGACCCGTCGGTGCGGCACCACGCCGCCGTCTGCCCCTTGCGGATCTCGCCCTCGTGCACGCGGCACAGCGCCAGCCGACCGAGGTAGGGAGAGGCGTCGAGGTTGGTGACGTGGGCCTGCAGGGGGGCGCCTTCGCGGTACGTCGGCGCGGGCACGGCGTCCAGGATCGTGCGGAACAGCGGCTCGAGGTCCTTGCTGTCCGGCATGGCGCCGTCGTCGGGTCGCTCGAGCGAGGCGCGGCCCGCCTTGGCCGAGCAGTAGAGGATCGGGAAGTCCAAGGCCTCAACGGACGAGGCGGACTGATCATCCAACAAGTCGAGGAACAGCTCGTAGGCCTCGTCCACGACCTCGGCGATGCGCGCGTCCGGCCGGTCGACCTTGTTCACGACGAGCACGACCGGCAAGCGCGCCTGCAGCGCCTTGCGCAGCACGAACCGGGTCTGCGGCAGGGGACCCTCGCTGGCGTCGACGAGCAGCACGACGCCGTCGACCATCGAGAGCCCGCGCTCCACCTCGCCGCCGAAGTCGGCGTGGCCCGGGGTGTCGATGATGTTGATCGTCACCTCGCGGCCGTCGGTGACGTGTCGCACCGCGGTGTTCTTCGCGAGGATCGTGATGCCCTTCTCGCGCTCGAGGTCCATCGAGTCCATGACCCGCTCGTTGACCGAGCCCTCCTCCGCCTGGTGGGCGGAGAAGGCGCCGCTCTGCCAGAGCATGGCGTCGACCAGGGTGGTCTTGCCGTGGTCGACGTGGGCCACGATCGCGACGTTGCGCAGGTCCTCGCGGTGACGCGCGTCGGGCTGGGCTGCAGGCATGGCGGGAGGGCTCGTTCCGATCGGGGTGAAGGACCCCTGATCGTACGGGCGGGCACTCGCGCGAGCCGAATTCGCGCAGGTGGGCGATCTCACACGGAGGTGCCGTCCGGGTGCTGGGACGCGGGTGACAAACTGACCGGGCAGCGACTGGGCGGCCCGCCGCGGTGACGTGAGGGCCCGGGACCGTGGGACGGCGATGAGCACAGGCGTCATGAGCGCTCGACGGGCGAAGATCTCCGCCCGCACCCTGCGCACCGACCGGTGGTGGTTCCCCCCGCTGGTCACGTTCGTCGGGCTGGGCCTCTGGGTGCTCTACGCCACGGTCCGCGTGTTCATGCAGAAGTGGTACTGGGTCGACGACTTCCACTACCTGACGCCGTTCTACTCCCCCTGCATCTCCGAGGGCTGTGTCCCCGAGGCGGCGCACTTCGGGCGGATCCTGCCCGACTGGTGGTTCGTGCCCTACGCCGCCGCCACGCTCCCGTTCCTGCTCCTGTTCCGCCTGACCTGCTACTACTACCGCAAGGCCTACTACCGCGCCTTCTGGCTGTCCCCGCCCGCCTGCGCGGTGGCCGAGCCGCACAAGACCTACACGGGTGAGACCCGGTTCCCGCTGATCTTCCAGAACGCGCACCGTTACTTCTTCTACGCCGCGGTCGTCATCTCGCTGATCAACACCTGGGACGCGGTCCTGGCGTTCCACAGCCCCGAGGGGTTCGGCTTCGGCCTGGGCAACCTCGTGCTGCTCGGCAACGTCGTGATGCTCTGGGCCTACACCGCGTCCTGCCACTCCTGCCGGCACATCGTCGGCGGCCGGCTGAAGCACTTCTCCGCCCACCCGTGGCGCTACAGGATCTGGACGCTGGTCTCCCGGCTCAACACCCGCCACATGGAGCTGGCCTGGATCACGCTCGGCACGCTCGCGTTCACCGACTTCTACGTGATGGCCGTGTCGGCCGGCTGGTTCGACGACCTGCGGTTCATCAACTGATGCGACCCGAGACGGACAAGAGGATGACCACCCGATGACCGAGATCGAGCGCCACTCCTACGACGTCGTGGTGATCGGCGCCGGTGGCGCCGGGCTGCGCGCCGCCATCGAGGCCCGGATGCAGGGCAAGCGCACCGCCATCGTCTGCAAGTCGCTGTTCGGCAAGGCGCACACGGTCATGGCCGAGGGCGGAGCCGCCGCGGCGCTGGGGAACGTCAACTCCAACGACAACTGGCAGGTCCACTTCCGCGACACGATGCGCGGCGGCAAGTTCCTCAACAACTGGCGGATGGCCGAGCTGCACGCCAAGGAGGCACCCGACCGCGTCTGGGAGCTCGAGACCTACGGCGCGCTGTTCGACCGGACCGCGGACGGCAAGATCAGCCAGCGCAACTTCGGCGGGCACGAGTACCCCCGCCTGGCGCACGTCGGCGACCGCACCGGCCTGGAGATGATCCGCACGCTCCAGCAGAAGATCGTGTCGCTGCAGCAGGAGGACCAGCGCGACCACGGCGACGCCGAGATGATGCTCAAGGTCTTCGCCGAGGTCACCGTCACGGCGCTGCTCAAGGACGGCGAGCGCGTGAGCGGAGCCGTCGGCTACACCCGCGAGGACGGCACCTTCGTCGTGTTCGAGGCACCGGCGGTGATCCTCGCGACCGGCGGCATCGGCAAGTCGTTCAAGGTGACCTCCAACTCGTGGGAGTACACCGGCGACGGGCACGCGCTGGCGATGAAGGCCGGCGCGACGCTGCTGAACATGGAGTTCGTCCAGTTCCACCCGACCGGCATGGTCTGGCCGCCCAGCGTCAAGGGCATCCTCGTCACCGAGTCGGTCCGCGGCGACGGCGGCGTGCTGAAGAACTCCGAGGACAAGCGCTTCATGTTCGACTACGTCCCCGCCGTCTTCCGCAAGCAGTACGCGGAGACGGCGGAGGAGGCGGACGGCTGGTACGAGGACCCGCACAACAACCGTCGGCCCCCGGAGCTGCTTCCCCGCGACGAGGTCGCCCGGGCCATCAACTCCGAGGTGAAGGCCGGCCGCGGCTCGCCCGCCGGCGGCGTGTTCCTCGACATCGCGTCGCGGCTGCCGGCCGAGGCCATCCGCAAGAAGCTGCCGTCGATGTACCACCAGTTCAAGGAGCTGGCCGACGTCGACATCACCGCGCAGCCGATGGAGGTCGGGCCGACCTGCCACTACGTCATGGGCGGTGTCGAGGTCGACCCCGACACCGCGGCTGCGGTCGTCCCCGGCCTGTTCGCCGCCGGCGAGGTCGCCGGCGGCATGCACGGCTCCAACCGGCTCGGCGGCAACTCGCTGTCGGACCTGCTGGTGTTCGGCCGCCGCGCCGGCGTCGGCGCGGCCGCCTACGTCGACTCGCTCGGCACGGCGCGCCCGAAGGTCACCGACCAGGACGCCGACGACGCGCAGCGCGAGGCCGAGGCGCCGTTCACGGCGACCGGCGGCGAGAACCCCTACACGCTGCACGCCGAGCTGCAGCAGACCATGAACGACCTGGTCGGCATCATCCGCACGGCCGACGAGGTGGAGCAGGCCCTCAAGCGGCTCGACGACCTCAAGGCGCGCTCGCGCAAGGTCACCGTGCAGGGCGACAAGATCTTCAACCCCGGCTGGCACCTCGCGCTCGACCTGCCCAACATGCTGGTCGTGTCCGAGTGCATCGCGCGCTCGGCGCTGATCCGCGAGGAGTCGCGCGGCGGCCACACGCGCGACGACTTCCCCGCGATGAGCCCGCAGTGGCGCCAGGTCAACCTGGTCTGCCGCCCGGTGGACGACAGTGTCGAGGTGACGCAGCAGCCGTTGCCGGTGATGCCGCCCGAGCTCTTGTCGCTGTTCGACCGCGACGAGCTGAGCAAGTACATGACCGATGCGGAGCTCGCGATCCTGCCGGAAGGGAAGACGGTCTGATGGGCTACAAGGCTCGCTTCAAGGTCTGGCGCGGTGACGACACCGACGGCGACCTCGAGGACTTCACCGTCGAGGTCAACGAGGGCGAGGTCGTCCTCGACATCATCCACCGGCTCCAGGCGACGCAGACACCCGACCTCGCGGTCCGGTGGAACTGCAAGGCCGGCAAGTGCGGCTCCTGCAGCGCCGAGATCAACGGCCGGCCGCGGCTGCTCTGCATGACGCGCATGAGCACCTTCGCCGAGGACGAGGTCGTGTCGGTGACCCCGCTGCGCGCGTTCCCCGTCGTGAAGGACCTCGTCACCGACGTCTCCTTCAACTACGAGAAGGCCCGCCAGGTCCCCGCGTTCGTGCCGCCCGCGGACCTCGCGCCGGGTGACTACCGCATGGACCAGCTCGACGTCGAGCGGAGCCAGGAGTTCCGCAAGTGCATCGAGTGCTTCCTGTGCCAGGACACCTGCCACGTTGTGCGCGACCACGAGGAGAACAAGTCCTCGTTCGCCGGCCCGCGGTTCTTCATCCGGCTCGCCGAGCTCGACATGCACCCGCTCGACGCCAAGGACCGCAAGCGTGAGGCCCAGGCGCAGCACGGCCTGGGCATGTGCAACATCACCAAGTGCTGCACCGAGGTGTGCCCCGAGCACATCAAGATCACCGACAACGCGATCATCCCGATGAAGGAGCGCGTCGTCGACACGCAGTACGACCCGATGGTCTGGCTCGGCAGCAAGATCCCGCGCCGGTCGTCGCTGGCCGCGACCCGCACCCTGAACTCCGGTGACGTCGAGGCGGCCGAGGCCCAGGCTCGCGACCGGCTGAAGTCCAAGCCGTCCGACCGGGCCGCCCTGAGCACGCTGCAGAAGGCGCTGCACGCGCAGGGACGCTTCGAGGAGGCCGCCGAGGCCGCACGCACCCACGCCGAGCACGCCGGCCGCAGCGGCCCGGCCCGGCTGGCGTCCCTGGGCGGGCTCGCCTGGGAGCTGCTGTGCGCCGTCGAGTCCGGGCAGGTCGACGTCGACCGGGTCGAGGACGAGATCGCAACGAGCCTGCAGCAGGCCCAGCGCCACGCCAGCACCGGCACGGTCCTGTCCGGCACGCACGCCCTGCACGCCCTGCTCCACGGGCGCCTTGCCGAGGCAGCCGAGCACGCCCGGGAGGCCATCGTGTGGGACCAGGACCGGCTGGCCCGCGCCGACGACCTCATCACGCTGTCCGAGGCGCTGGCAGCCCTCGGCGAGTCGCAGGAGGCGTCGGACGCGATGGCCGAGGCGCAGTCGCTGTGGCCGGACAACCCGCGGCTGGCCGGCGCCCGCCACAACCTCGAGGACATGAACGTCCATGGCTGACCGGCTCTCCCCCGGCGACGTCGAGACCGCGCTCGCCGCGCTGCCCGGCTGGGTCTGCGAGGACGACAAGCTCGTCCGCCGTGCGAACGTGCCGGCCGACAGCCAGGACGGCCTCGTCGAGGCCGTCATGAGGGTTGCCGACGAGGTGAACCACCACCCCGACGTCTCCCGGGACGGCGACACCGTGACGTTCCGGCTCTGGACGCACAGCGCCGGTGGCGTGACGGCCAAGGACGTCGACCTCGCCCCCCGCATCGACGCCCAGCTCAGCGGGTCGGGCAGCGACACGGCCGGCTGACCCGGCGCTGCCAGGATGGCGTCATGACGCTCACCGAGTTCCTGGAGGCGCGCATCACCGAGGACGAGCTGACCGCCCAGGCCGCCGTCGAGTTCTCCCCCGACTGGCGCGCCCAGCTCGACTTCCGCGACGTCAAGGACGACACCGGGCACTACGTCGTGGTCGCCGACGGGCTCACGCCGACGGTCGAGCAGGCCGCGCACATCGCCCGGCAGGACCCGGCGCGCGTGCTGCGCGAGTGCGACGCGAAGCGCGCGGTGATCGCTGACCTCCTGCGGCGCCGGGCCGTGGGCGACGTCGACGGCGCGATGGCCCTGACGGAGGTCCTGGTCGCGCTCGCAGAAGCCTACTCCGACCACCCGGACCACCGAGCGCGCTGGTCTGACTGACGTTGCCGTGAAGACCGGCTCGGGCAACGATGTCGGCGTGCGACTCACCATCACCCGAGCCGCTGATGCTGAGCCTGGTGGCGCTCAGCCTCGTCGTCAACGGGGTCGCGACGGCGTGGCGAGCGCACCGGGGGCGACGATGAGTTCCGGGTCGCAGCGAGGTCTGACTGACGAAGACTCGCGAGAGGAGACCTTCGAGCAGCTGACCGGGCGCGGCGTGCGGTTCGAGCGGTACGAGGGCACCCCGGCGGAGACGGACGCGAAGGGCGTCTTCCGGGGCGGCGGGCCGCTGATCGCCTGGTTCAAGGACCCGGCCGGCAACGTGCTGTCGGTGATCCAGGCATAGCTCGCGCAGCCTCCGTCGCGCGTGGCCGGGCCGACGGTCGCCGCACCTCAAGACGAGCGGCTGCGGTGCCGAGGCAGCAAGTCCGGCCCGTTCTCGGCTGCATCGGGGGAAGTCATGCGTCGACCGCTCGTCACCGCCGCTCCGCTCGTGCTGGGGCTGCTCCTCGCGTCGGGCGCCTCGTCGGCGTCAGCCGTCTCCACGACCGCCGCCACGCTGCGCCAGAAGGCGAAGGTCGTCCGGGTCGTCGACGGCGACACCCTCGACGTCCGGCTGCGCAGCGGCCGCACGACGCGCGTACGGATGATCGGCATCGACACCCCGGAGGTGTTCGACGTCGTCGAGTGCGGTGGCCCGCAGGCGTCCCGCTCGCTGAAGCGACTCCTGCCCGTCGGCACCCGGGTCCGGCTGGCCTCCGACCCCACGCAGGACCGCAAGGACCAGTACGGCAGGAGCCTGCGCTACGTCGTCAAGGCATCGACCGGCAGCGACGTGAACCGCGCCCAGGTCCGCCGAGGATGGGCGGACGTCTACGTCTACGACCGCTCGCCGTTCCAGCGGGCCGCCGGCTACTTCCGGGCCCAGGACACGGCTCGCGCACAGGGCCGTGGCATCTGGGGTCTGTGCTGACCCGTCCTCGACCGTCGCCGGGTCGAGCGGCTCGTGCTGGGCGGCCGCTACGGGTGGGGTGGGTCAGCCGGGTGCCCGGGGCAGGTCGGGTCGCGCGACCGTGAGCCGCGGCGGATGGCTCGCCCGGGTGGCCGCGGAGACGAGCTGGGCGCAACGCTGGCAGGCGGCGGGGTGTCCGGGGTCGAAGGTGACGGCGGGGAACAGGGACCAGCGGGTGATGTCGGCTCCGCACGTGGCCTGCGGCTCGGTCCTGCCGAGGAGGACGGCGGAGATGGCGTGGCGGACCCCGACGGGCTGAAGGTCTGGCAGGGCGCGGGCGGCGGCCCTCGCGGCTGGGATCGCCGGGACGGGCAGGGCGCTGGCCGCGGCTGCGATGTACATCATGGTCGCCTTTCGCGGTGCTGGCACGTCCTGGTGTACCCGCTTTCGACGGGCCGCATTCCTCGGGGGTGGGGCGGCCCGGTGCCCGGCCCGCTCGAGCGGGTCGTGCACGACTTCGGCGAGCCCGGTGACCACCACGCTCCACCCGATGCGACTGACCTGTCGACGTCGTCGACTCGAACGTGACGGGTACGACGGCCGGCAACGCGGCGACTGCGAACATGACGCGACCCACGCGTGCACACCCGACGGGACCGCGCGTCGGTCACGGGGGCGATCGCTCCCCCTCGACTCCGCACTCGTCGAACAGGGCGAGCAGGTCAGCCCGGTCGATGGCCGCGGCGTCGCGGTCGCGGCCGGCCCAGTCACGGTCCAGTCGCGCCTGCGCGTCGACACCCACCGAAGACCGCGCCTCCGCGATCCTGTCGCGGCGTTCCGCTGCCTGGTCCCGCAGGTCTCCCCGGGTCAGCAGAGCACGGAACCGCGCATCACGGCCCCGCTCGCCGGCGGCATCCCGGGGCGAGGCGATGTGCAGTACCGGGGTCTCGAACTCGGACCCGGCAGCCGCGATGCCGGGCTCCGGGTCCGCTGCGATGTGGTCGGCCATGTTCGACCCTCGATGCTCAGGCGCGCACTTCGAGCGCCGGGGTCTGGGGCAACCGCATGCACGACGGTGTCCAGCCAACGTACTCCTTCTGTCGAGCCATCAGCGGCTCAGGCGGCGACATCTTGGATAGAGCGCACGGCCACCAGCGCCCAGGGCGGAGTCGGCAGAGTCGAATCGCCTCGGTTGCTGTCGTCCGGCCCAGGCGTAGGCTGTCGATCCGGGGCTACCCGTTCGCCCCTGGTGGCTGCGCCGCGGATGGACGGAGCACGGAATGGCCCAGGTCGAAGGGAGCCGCGTGAGCCGGTTGAGCCTCGGCGTCATGGCGCGGTCGCTCAAGGAGAACGAACGCAGGCTACCTCTGCACCCGCAGCACCTCGGTCGGATTCCTGATGACCTCCGGGAGAGCGTCTACCTCGAACACGGCTATGGCGACCGCTTCGGCGTGTCCGACGATGCGCTGAAGGGCTGCGTCGCCGGCTTCAGGACACGCGAGCAGCTCGTCGAGGAGTGCGACGTCATCCTGCAGCCGAAGCCGCTGCTCAGCGACATCGCCATGTTGAGCGCCGGGCAGGTCCTCTGGGGGTGGCCGCACTGCGTGCAGGACGCGGAGCTCACCCAGCTCGCGATCGACCGGAAGCTCACGCTGATCGCGTTCGAGGCGATGAACCACTGGAAGGGCGACGGCTCCTTCAGCCTGCACGTGTTCCACAAGAACAACGAGCTTGCCGGTTACTGCTCCGTGCTCCACGCCATGCAGATCGCCGGATCCACCGGTGACTACGGGCGTCGGCGCAGCGCCGTGGTCATCGGGTTCGGCGCCACCGCCCGGGGCGCGGTGACGGCGCTCAACGCGCTGGGCGTGCATGACGTCGACATCCTCACGCATCGCGAGGTCGCCGCTGTGGCGGCACCGATCCACTCCGCACGCATCGTCCACCTCGAGAACGACGAGACCACAGAGCAGCTGAGCTACGCGGTCACCGATGGGGGAAGGGAGTCTCTCGCCGGGTTCCTCGTGAAGCACGACATCATCGTCAACTGCGTGCTCCAGGACACCGATGCCCCGATCACCTTCCTGACCGGCGACGACCTCGCGGACATGACGCCAGGAACCCTGGTCGTGGATGTGTCCTGCGACGAGGCCATGGGATTCGACTGGGCGCGCCCCACGACGTTCACCGACCCTGCATTCGTGGTCGGCGACAACGTCCTCTACTACGGCGTCGACCACAGCCCCTCGTACCTGTGGGACTCGGCCACCTGGGAGAACAGCGAGGCGCTGCTTCCCTTCCTCGGCACGGTCCTGGCAGGAGGGGAGGCCTGGGACGCGGACCCCACCATTCGTCGGGCCATCGAGATCCGCGACGGTGTCATCCAGAACCCCGCCATCCTGACCTTTCAGCACCGCGCGGCTGACCACCCGCACCGGCCTCTGGCGACCTAGGTCCGATCCCGACAGCCGGGCGTCCCGCAGGATGTCGAGGAAGGCCCGTCGGCCTCGACGTCCTCAGCGCTTCTGGGGGGCGCTCCGCGGCTGCCCACGGACCTCGCGGGATGGGGGCCGGCCCCCGTCTCCGAGAGCCGGCCCGTCATCCCCCGCGAGCCGTCGGACCGTCAGGCGGTGTGGAACCCCAGCGCCCAGAACGGCAGGTAGGGGTTGCCGGCGAGGTCGGTGAGCCCGAGGTGGTGCTCCGGGTTGAGCACCAGGGTGTGGTTCGTCGACCCGTTCAGCGGCGCGGACGGCGTGAACACGGCCGTACGGACCGGCCCGGCCGCGCAGTCGACGGACGCGCCCGTGGCGTCCTTGCACGCCCACGAGCCCGAGATCGGCGCCGGGTCGTCACCGGCACGGCCGCGCCGGTCGTCGCCGACGTGCACCAGAGTGTTCGCCGCGTCGACGCCCACGACGTCCTCGTGGAACTCCACGGTCAGCGGGCCGGTGCGCCGCACCCGCCAGGAGTCGCCGGTGAGGAACGCCGTCGGCCGTCGCACGTCGGTGTTGACGACGGTGATCGCCCCGGCGCGAGCTGCGGCACCGCGCCGACCTTCATCCTTGGCGGTCACACCCGCCTGCCACTCGCCGGCCGGGGCGTCGCACGGTCCCAGCGTGATCGTCGCGGTCCAGACCCCGTCCCGGGGCGTGCCGGACGTACGCGACATCCGCGCCTGCACGGACGCCGATCCGTCGGGGCTCTCGGGGCCGGTGAGGTGCGCGACCACCCGTCGCGCGCCGGAGCCCGCGTCCCGGACGCGCGCGACCACCTGGATCTTCCGGGGCTCCCCGGTCAGGTCCGCAGACGCCGGGGTCACCGAGGTGATCACCGGCACCGGGGCCTTCCGGTCACTCCCGCTGACCACGGCCAGCCTGCTCGACTGCCCCATCTTCGCCAGGCGCTGGGGGCTGTACCAACGCCCGTTGTCGACGGCGTCGGTGACCCAGACAGCGAGGCGCGCGGTCGACGAGCCCTTCCAGCGCCCGACCACGAGGCGACCCCGCCAGGTGCCGTCCTGCGGGTCACCCGACGCGAGCTCGAGCTCTGCACGCGGTGTGCGCCCACGCAGACCGAGCAGCGCGACATCGACGCCGGCGACTGCGGTGTCGTCGGTCGCCCGCACCGTCACGACGACGCTGCGTGCCCGCGGTCGCGTGTCCACGGCCGAGGTCGACAGGCGCACCGACCTCACTGCGGGCTTGGCGGTGTCGGGGTTCGTGATGGTGGTGAACGTCGCCGGGACCCCGAGGTCGGCGAGGTCGTCCGGGCTGTAGGCCGTGCTGTTCCCGGCGGCGTCCCGCACGGTGACCGAGACGAACCACGTCGCGGTCCGGAACTGCGGCAGGACGGTGAGGGTCCCCACGAGCGCCCCCTTGCCGTCCGGTGACATCTCGGCCTCCAGGCTCCAGCCCCCGCTGTCGTCGCGGCCGACGTAGGCCGTGGCCTCCGTGACCCCGGACGGCGCTCCGGGGCCGCCCGTGTCCTCCGCCGTCGCCGTGAACGTCACGGTCCTCGCGCCGGTGCGCGAGTCGACCTCTCGGGGGTCGACCATGAAGGTCTTGAGCACCGGGTCGCCGTTGTCGGTCGACGGGAAGCACCTGGACGCCGACACGGCGGCGCCAGCCACTCCCGGGGCACTGCCGGGGACCTTGCCGGACGCGGCGACCGGCATCGCGGACCAGCCTGTGAGCGGTGCCACCAGTGCGACCGCGCCGACGACGACGATGAACCTGCGTCCGACCATGACGCCCCCTGTCCCGTGCCATCGCAGTGATGGACATGAGAACGACGCAGGGAGGTCCCGCGGGGTTCGCCCCACGATCCCCGCGGTTGTCGCGGCGATCACCCGGCGCTGCTGAGACCCGTCGCCGGCGCAGCCATCCGGCAGGGCGGCCATAGCCTGGTGGCGTGGAGACCTTCGTGGCCGGTGAGCGGGCGATGCTCGACTGGATGCTTGACGTCCAGCGGGAGGAGGTGGCCCGACTCCTGTCCGAGATCGACGACACGGCGGCCCGAGCGCGGCTGGTCCCGTCGCTGACGACTCCGTTGGGGCTGGTCAAGCACGCCACGTTCGTGGAGATGGTGTGGTTCCACTCCCGCGTGGCCGGCGTGCCGCGCGCCGAGCTCGGCCTGCCGGAGACGGTCGAGGAGAGCTTCGTGCTCGAGCCCGAGGACACTGTCGACTCGGTGGGTGGGGCCTTCCTCGCCGCGTGCGAGCACTCGCGCGAGGTGGCTGCGGCACACGACCTCGAGGAGCAGTTCCCTTGGCATCAGGGCCCGGTGAGTCTGCGGTTCGTCTACGGGCACATGATCGCCGAGCTTGCCCGGCACGCTGGCCACGGCGACATCCTGGTCGAGCAGCTGAAAGCCGGCGCCGCGCAGACCGCGACTACACGTTGAAGCGGAACTCCACGACGTCGCCGTCGGCCATCACGTAGTCCTTGCCCTCGATGCGCACCTTGCCGCGCGACTTCGCCTCGGCCATCGACCCGGCATCCACGAGCTCGTCGAACGACACGACCTCGGCCTTGATGAAGCCCCTCTGGAAGTCCGTGTGGATCACCCCTGCCGCCTGTGGCGCAGTGGCGCCGACGGGGATCGTCCAGGCCCGCGCCTCCTTCGGCCCGGCCGTCAGGTACGTCTGCAGGCCCAGCGTCCGGAACCCGACGTGCGCGAGCTGGTCGAGACCGGACTCGTCCTGGCCCATCGACTGCAGCAGCTCGAGCGCCTCGTCGTCGGGCAGCTCCACGAGCTCGGACTCGATCTTGGCGTCGAGGAAGATCGCCTCGGCCGGGGCCACGAGCGCACGCAGCTCGTCCTTGTAGTCGTCGTCGCCCATCTCGTCCTCGTCGAGGTTGAAGACGTAGAGGAAGGGCTTCGCGGTCAGCAGGTGCAGCTCGCGCAGCTCCGAGAGGTCGATGCCTGCCGCGCCGGCGCCCCCGTACAGCGTGGTCCCGCCCTCGAGCAGCTGCTGCGCCTGCTGCACCGCGGCCACCGTCGACGACGTGCCCTTGGCCAGCCGCGCCTCCTTCTCCAGCCGCGGCAACGCCTTCTCGATCGTCTGCAGGTCGGCGAGGATCAGCTCGGTGTGGATGGTCTCGATGTCGCTCTTGGGCGCGATCTCGCCGTCGACGTGGACGACGTCGGGGTCACGGAACGCCCGGATCACCTGGCAGATCGCGTCGGACTCGCGGATGTGCGCCAGGAACTTGTTGCCCAGCCCCTCCCCCTCGCTCGCCCCGCGCACGATGCCGGCGATGTCGACGAACGACACCGTCGCCGGCAGCACCCGCGCCGAGCCGAAGATGCCGGCGAGCACCTGCAGCCTCGGGTCGGGCACGCCCACCACGCCGACGTTGGGCTCGATCGTGGCGAACGGGTAGTTCGCCGCGAGCACGTCGTTCTTGGTCAGGGCGTTGAAGAGCGTCGACTTCCCGACGTTGGGCAGGCCGACGATGCCGATGGTGAGGGTCACGGGCTCCAAGGGTACGGCGGCCAGGTCCCGCCGCCGAATCCTCTCCCGGCGCGGCCTCCGGGGTTGTGTCCAGGGTCTCCGGCACCGTGGGGCACATGGAGATCCTGCTGCTGCTCGTCGGGCTGGCCCTCGGGGCCTTGCTCGGCTGGTCCCTCACCCGATCCGGCTCCGCCGGCGCCGACGCCGAACGCGCCCTGCTGCGCGAGCGGCTGGCGGTCGCCGACGCCGCGGCGACCGAGCGCCAGGAGCTCGCCGTCACCGTCGCCCCGCTGCGTGACGCCCTGGGCAAGGTCGAGACGCACCTGCGCGAGCTCGAGTCCGCCCGGGTCGGGGCCTACGCGTCGTTGACCGAGCAGGTGGGCTTCGTGCGGCAGGCCGGCGAGGCGCTGCGCGACCAGACCGCTGCGCTGGTGACGGCGCTGCGCGCCCCGCAGGCCCGCGGCCGCTGGGGCGAGATGCAGCTGCGCCGGGTCGTCGAGATGGCCGGCATGGTCGAGCACTGCGACTTCACCGAGCAGGCGTCCGCGACCCGCGACGGCGCGACGATCCGGCCCGACCTCGTCGTGCGGCTGGCCGGCGGCAAGCAGGTGGTCGTCGACGCCAAGGTGTCGCTCGCCGCCTACCTCGACGCCGCCGAGTCCCAGGACCCCGACGCCGTCGCGGCCCGGATGGCCGCACACGCACGCCACCTGCGTGAGCACGTCAGGGGGCTGGCCGCGAAGGAGTACTGGCGGGCGTTCCAGCCGACTCCCGAGTTCGTCGTCCTCTTCGTGCCGGGCGACGCCTTCCTCGCGCCGGCGCTCGAGCAGGACCCGACCCTGCTCGAGGACGCGATGGCCGAGCGCATCCTGATCGCCACGCCGACGACGCTGATGGCCATGCTCCGCACCATCGCCTACTCCTGGCAGCAGGAGGCGCTGACCGAGCACGCCCGGTCGGTGTTCGAGATCGGGCGCGAGCTCTACCACCGGCTCGGCACGCTGGGCGGTCACGTCGACAAGCTCGGCAAGACGCTGGGCCGGGCGGTCGACGACTACAACAAGACGGTCGGCTCGCTCGAGCGCAGCGTGCTGGTCCAGGCCCGGCGGATGGCCGAGCTGCAGGTGACCGACGGCGACCTGCCGTCCCCGTCGCCGGTCGAGACCGTGCCGCGCCCGCTGGGTGCCGCCGAGCTGCTCACCGGCACCGACGACGCCCGGGCTCTGCGCTCGCTGCGCTGATCGCGCGCCAGCGTGTCCCGCCGGGCCGCGGGGTTCCGCGGCCCTACCGTGGCCCGGTGAGCTCCACGACCGACACCGGTTCCTCGCCCGCCATCGCGCCGGCCAGGCCGTCCCTGTCGGGGCAGGCTCCGACGGCAGGCCCGGTGGTCCGGGCGCAGCATCTGGCCCTGTCCGCACACCGGTCCGGAGCCAGGGCGCCGGACGACGGCGCGACCCCTCCCGGCCGGGCGTGGAGCCCGCACGTCGTGCTGGCACGGCTGCGCGGGCACCACGGGCTCACCGGGGTCGGCGTCGCGGTGCTCGCCGTGCTGGTGCTGGCCCCTGGCGTCGCCGTCGACCTCGTGGTCGGCGGCTCGTTCGGCCTGGCGTCGGCCGTCTTCTTCGTGCTCGCGAGCCTCGCCGGGGCGCTGGCCGCCCGTCCCGCGGCGCTCGCATCGGCCGCCGTCCTGCCGCCGCTGCTGTTCACCGGCGCCGTGACGACCCTGGCCTGGCGCAGCGGCGACAACGCGGGGACCCGCGAGCTCGGGCTCGACGTCGGCACGACGCTCGCGCTGTCCGCGCCGCTGCTGTTCGTCACGACCGCCGCCACGGTGGCCGTCGTGCTCGCGCGGGCTGCCGTGCGACTCGCGCGACGCTGACCCGCCGCGCCGGCTGCCCTCGCGATGGACGACGCCCAGGAGCTCGACCGGGTCGTCACCCCTCGTGGCGAGCTCGTGCTGCGCCGCGTCGGCGAGCACCTCGAGGTCGTCAGCAACGGCGTCTTCCTCATGGACACCCGCGGCGGCTCGTCCGAACGGGCGCTCGTCCACGAGGCGCTCCGGGCCCACCCCGAGCCCGCCACGCTGCTGATCGGCGGGCTCGGCGTCGGCTTCTCGCTGTGCGCCGCCGTCGAGCACGACGGGCTCGAGCGCATCGTCGTGGTCGAGATCGAGCAGCGGGTGGTCGACTGGCACGCCACGCACCTGGCGCACGTCACCGCTGACGCGCTCGCCGACCCGCGGGTCACGGTCGCCGTCGACGACGTGCACGGGCACCTGCACCGCCACCCCGCGGCGTATGACGTGGTGTGCCTCGACGTCGACAACGGGCCCGACTGGACCGTCACCGACGACAACACCCGGCTCTACGCGCCGGAGGGCATCGACCACGCCGTCCGCGCGCTCTCGCCCGGCGGGGTGCTCGCGACCTGGAGTGCCGCGCGCTCGCCGCGGTTCGAGTCGCTGCTGCGCCAGCGGCTTTCCGGCGTGCGCGCGATCAAGGTCGACGTCGACCTCCCGCGCGCGGAGCCCGACGTCGTCTACCTCGGCCGGCGCCGCTGACCCCGCGCGCACCCGGTGGGGCGTGGCGCGCCGGCGACTCGGGCGGGCGGCAGAGGCGTGGCTCAGCCGGCGACGGCTGCGGCCTTCATGTCGCGGCGCAGCTCCGGCGGCAGGGCGAACAGGACGCTCTCCTCCGCCGAGACGACCTCCTCGACGTCGCCGTAGCCACGCTCGGCCAGCCAGTCGACGACCCCGCGGACGAGGATCTCGGGCACCGACGCACCGCTGGTGATGCCGACCGTCGTGACGCCGTCGAGCCACGCGTCGTCGAGCTCGGAGGCCTTGTCGACCAGGTGGCTCGCCCGGGCGCCGCTCTCCAGCGCGACCTCGACCAGGCGCACCGAGTTCGAGGAGTTGGTCGAGCCGACCACGATCATCAGGTCGCTGCGCTCGGCGATCTCCTTGACCGCGACCTGCCGGTTCTGGGTGGCGTAGCAGATGTCGTCGCTCGGCGGGTCGAGCAGGGCGGGGAACCTCGCCCGCAGCCGCCGAACCGTCTCGAGCGTCTCGTCGACCGACAGCGTGGTCTGCGACAGCCAGGCGACCCGCTCGGGGTCGCGCACCACGACGTTGTCGACGTCACCGGGGCCGTCGACGAGGTGGATGTGGTCGGGCGCCTCGCCTGTCGTGCCCACGACCTCCTCGTGACCGTCGTGGCCGATGAGCAGGATGTCGTAGTCGTCGGCAGCGAACCGCTTGGCCTCGTGGTGCACCTTCGTCACCAGCGGACACGTCGCGTCGATGGTCTTCAGCTGCCGCCGGGCCGCCTGCTCGTGCACGACCGGCGCGACACCGTGCGCCGAGAAGATGACGGTCGCGCCCTCGGGCACCTCGTCGTTCTCCTCCACGAACACCGCGCCGCGCTCCTGGAGCGTCTCGACCACGTGCTTGTTGTGGACGATCTGCTTGCGGACGTAGACGGGCGGGCCGTAGGTCTCCAACGCCTTCTCGACCGTGATGACGGCGCGGTCGACGCCGGCGCAGTAGCCCCGCGGGGCGGCCAGCAGGACACGCTTGGTGACGTCGGACATGTCTCCATCGTAGGTCGCCCGCCGGGCGGTCTCCGACGCGGCCGATAGCCTGCGGCGGTGGGGCTCGACACGTCGGCGGAGCAGCCGGTGCCCGTACGACGGGTGAGCCAGCTCATGACGGAGTACATCGGGCGGCTCGGCTACGTCTGGGTCGAGGGTCAGGTCGCCCAGCTCAGCCGGCGTCCCGGACAGCGCACCGCCTTCCTCACGCTGCGCGACCCGAGCGTCGACATGTCACTGACGGTCACGTGCTCGGTGGCGCTCCTGGACGGGCCGGCGGCAGGTGTCACCGACGGTTCGCACGTGGTCGTGCACGCCCGGCCGCAGCTCTTCGCGGCCCGGGGGACGCTGTCCCTCGCCGCCGACCAGATCCGCCAGGTGGGGGTGGGCGAGCTGCTCGCCCAGCTCGACCGGCTGCGCCGGGTCCTGACGGCCGAGGGGGTCTTCGCCGCCGACCGCAAGCGGCCGCTGCCGTTTCTGCCCCGTGTCGTGGGCGTGGTGTGCGGGCGGGCCTCGGCCGCGGAGAAGGACGTGCTCGAGAACGGGCGCCGCCGGTGGCCGGCCGTGAGGTTCCGGGTGGAGGAGGTCGCGGTCCAGGGGACGAGTGCGGTCACCGAGGTGACCGCGGCGCTCGACCGTCTCGACGCCGACCCCGAGGTGGACGTGATCGTGGTCACCCGCGGCGGCGGGTCGCTCGAGGACCTGCTCCCGTTCTCCAACGAGGCCATGGTGCGGGCCGTCGCCGCCTGCCGGACGCCGGTGGTCAGCGCGATCGGCCACGAGGCCGACACCCCGCTGCTGGACCTCGTCGCCGACGAGCGCGCCTCGACGCCGACCGACGCCGCCAAGCGCGTCGTGCCCGACGTCGTGGAGGAGACCGAGCGGGTGGCCCAGCTGCGACGCCGCAACCTCTCCGCCGTACGCACGCTGCTCGACCGCGAGTCCGCCGCCGTGCGCGCGGCCCGCTCGCGCCCGGTGCTCGCCGACCCGCACTCCATGCTCGAGCCCCGGCGCGGGGACGTCGCGGCGATGCGCGACCGGGCTCGACGCGTGCTCTCCTCCGCGCTGGACCGGGCCGGCGACAACCTCGACCACACAAGGGCGCGGGTCACCGCGCTGAGCCCGGCGGCGACGCTCGAGCGCGGCTACGCGGTGCTGCAGGACGGGGCAGGACACGTCGTACGCCGGCCCGGCGACGTCCGGACGGGCGACCGGCTGCGCGCTCGGGTGGCCGGGGGCGAGCTCGCCGTGCGCGTCGAGGACGGGGCCGTAGGGTGACCGCCGTGCCGGACAGAGCAGCGGACGAGGCGTTGACCTACGAGCAGGCCCGCGAGGAGCTCGTCGAGGTCGTGCGCCGGCTCGAGACCGGTGGTGCGAGCCTCGAGGAGTCGCTGGCCCTGTGGGAGCGCGGCGAGCAGCTCGCGGCGCTCTGCCAGCAGTGGCTCGACGGCGCTCGTGCCAAGCTCGACGCCGCCCTCGCCGCCGACGACCGGCCTCCGGCCGACAGCTAGCTCCCGCGCAGCGAGGCGGCCAGCTGCTCCAGCTCCTCCCACCGCGCGCCGCCGGCGACGACCGTGACCACGCCGCTGGTCGTGCTGACCAGGGCGCGGCGCTCCGGCTCGCCACCCTCGAGCCGCCGCCAGGTCCGGCCACCGATGTCGGCGGTGCCGGCGGGCGAGGCCGCCGACGCGAAGCGGTCGACGAAGCCACGCCGGTCCGAGCTGTCCGTCTGCTCGACCCCCGCATAGCTCTCACGGGCCGTGACCAGGCCGAGGTGCCAGGTCACGCCGTCGCCGTCGGCCCGTGTCCTGGCGCTGGTCGCGCGCCAACCGTCGGGCAACGGCTCGGGGGCGAGCACGTCGTAGGGCGCCTGCTGGCGGGCCAGCTCGACCGCGCCGCTGTAGTTGATGTCGCGCACGACCGGGTCGGGCTGCTCCGCGACGTTGAACACCACGAGGATGCCGACCAGCACCATGACGACCGCCAGGGAGCGCACCATGTCGCCTGCGGTCTTGCGCGTCCGCGACCGCGGGGCCGGGAGCGCCTCGCCGGGCTCCGTCGGGCGCTCCTCGCCGGGCTCCGTCGGGCGCTCCTCGGCGGGCCGCGTCGAGCCCTCCTCGGCGGGCTCCGTCGGGCGCCCGTCGGCCGACTCCTCCTGGGTGCTCACCCCCACATCCTCTCCCGGGCCCACGGGCGAGGTGACGGCGCGGCATCGCGCCCTCGGTGGCTCAGCCCTCGCGCATCCACGGCGTGGAGCACACGCCGACCACCACGCCGTCGGACGACTGGAGCCGGGCGATCGTCTGACCCCAGGGCTCGGTGCGCGCGGGGTGCAGGAGCCGGTGACCCCGGTCCTCCAGCTCCTGCGCGGCGGCGGCGACGTCGTCGACCTCGAACTCCACGCTCGCCTGCGGCACCGGATGCGTGTCGGGCCACGTGTCCTGCCCGAAGCAGGACTGGGCGGCCTCGGCAAGCGGCCACACCCCGAAGTGCCTCGACCCGGAGACGTCGTCGGAGAAGACGTAGTCGGAGCCCTCGGCACCGGTCGGCGGGTGCAGCGGCAGACCGAGGGACTCGACGAACAACCGTCTGTCGTCGGCGGGGGTGGAGCTGATGACGGCGAAGCCGGCGATGAATCGAACGTCCATGACCACAGTGTCCATCGGCCCTCCGACAGCGGCCGGGCGCAGCACGGCCTGCGCCGGGGCAGGCGCCGCTCCGCGTGCCATCGTGTGCTGGTGCGCGACGACGGGAAGGCTGAGCGGTCGCCGGCGCCCGAGCAGGAGCTCTTCCGCCGGTGGCTCCACGAGGACTTCGCGATCGACCTCGCAACGGTGACCGAGGTCGGCCACGGGTCGGACGAGACCGCGGAGCTGTGGCGGGCCGTCTCCCGCGCCGGGCGGACGTACGCCCTCAAGACGACCACCGGGGGGACGCCGGCCGGGACGCGCGTGACCGCCCACCTCGCGGCGTGCGGGGTGGGCGGCGTCGTGGCGCCCGTGGCGACCCGCGACGGGCAGCTGTGGAGCAGTCGTGACGGCCGGCTGCTCACCGTGGTGCCGTGGGTGGCGGGCGGCCGCGCGCTCGACGGGGGGATGGGCGACGCGCACTGGCAGTCCTATGGCGCGCTGCTCGCCGCGGTGCACGCCGCGCCGGTGCCCGACGACCTGGCCGGGGTGCTGCCGCGTGAGGACCACCTCCCCGACCGGGTCGCGGCCGCGACCCGCGCCGTCGACGCCCTGGTCGACGTGGGCACGGCTGCGCCTGCCCGGGGCGCTTCGAGCGACCCCGTCGTCAGCGCCCTCCGGCGGGAGTGGCGAGACGCCTCGGAACGGGTCGCAAGCCTCCTCGACCACGCCGACCGGCTGGGCCGTCGGCTCCGACCGCGCGAGACCGCCCCGGTGATCTGCCACGGCGACCCGCACCTCGGGAACCTGCTGGTCGCCGACGCAAGCGACGTCTGGCTCGTCGACTGGGACGACGTGGTCCTCGCACCGCCCGAGCGGGACCTCATGTTCGTGCTGGGCGGGGTGCTCGCCTTCGCGCCGGTCACCGACCAGCAGGCAGGGTGGTTCTGGCGGGGCTACGGGGCGGTCGACCTGGACCCCGCGCGGCTGGCCTACCACCAGTGCACCCGGGCGCTCGACGACGTCGCCGGGTGGGCGGCGCTCGCCCTCGACGTCGACGCGCACAGCGAGAGCGCGCGCCGGGACGCGCTGTCCATCGTGCGCGGCGTGCTCTCGCCGACCGGACTGGTGACCATCGCCGAGAGGTCGGTGCGCGGCCTCGACGGGTAGCCGCTGCGGGGGTCAGGCCGGGTAGACCGACGTCTCGGTGGCCTTGACCGCTGCCCACACCGTCGCGCCGGGCTCGAGGCCGAGGGCGGCCACGGACAGCGGCGTGACGTCGGCGGCGAGGTCCAGCGGCCCGGTCAGGCGCACCCGCACGGTGTCGCCGTGCGGCTCGATCGTGCGCACCGTCGTCTGCCAGCAGTTGCGGGCGCTGCCGTCCGGCCGGGTGCGGTGCAGCGCCACGGCGGACGGGGAGAACGCGACGAGCACCGGACCGGCCTGCCGCTGCACGGACGCGAGCCGCGCTCCACCGTCGAGCACGACGACGTCGGCGTGGCTCCGCCCGCGGTAGAGGTTCAGGCCCACCAGCCGGGCCACGTAGTCCGTCCGCGGGCGGCGCGCCACCTCGGCCGGGGTGCCGCTCTGCACCTCGCGGCCGTCCTCCAGCACCACGAGCCGGTCGGCGAGCACGAAGGCGTCGAGCGCGTCGTGGGTCACCACGACGGTCGCCCCGTCGTAGTCGGCGAGGCGGCGGCGGAGGTCGGCGCGCACCTCGATGCGGGTGCCCGCGTCCAGCGACGAGAGCGGCTCGTCGAGCAGCATCAACCGGGGGTCGGTCACCAGAGCCCGGGCGAGCGCCACGCGCTGCGCCTGCCCGCCGGAGAGCTCCCGCGGGCGCCTGGCGCCCAGGTCGGCCAGCCCCAGCCGCGCGAGCGACTCGTCGGCGCGCGTCCGCGCGGCGGCGCGGTCCGTACCCCTGGCGCGCAGCCCGAACGCCACGTTCTCGCGCGCGGACAGGTGCGGGAAGAGCAGGTGGTCCTGGAAGACGACGCCCACCCGGCGACGCTCGGGCGGCAGGCGCACCCCGGTGGCGACGTCCTCGAGCACCTCGCCGTCGAGCCGGACCCGGCCCGCGGCCAGCGGTGCCAGACCGGCCAGGGCGCGCAGCGTGGTCGACTTGCCGGCGCCGTTGGGCCCGAGCAGGGCGACGACCTCCCCCCGCGCCACGGACAGGCCCAGGCCGAGCGAGAACTCGCCTCGTACGACCCGGAGGTCGGCGTCGAGCGTCACCCTGCCCCCAGCCACCGCTCGCGCAGCGCACCGAGCACGGCGACCGACACCAGGAGCAGGACCAGGGACAGCGCGATGGCCGCGTCGGGGTCGGTCTGCAGCGCGATGTAGACCTCGAGCGGCATCGTCCGCGTGGTGCCCGGGAAGTTGCCGGCGAAGGTGATGGTGGCGCCGAACTCGCCCAGCGCTCTCGCCCAGCACAGCACCGCGCCGGCAGCCAGGCCCGGAGCGACCATGGGGAGGGTGACGCGGCGGAACGTGTACCAGCGGGTGGCGCCGAGGGTGGCCGCCGCGTCGTCGAGGCGTCGGTCCGCGCCGCGCAGCGCGCCCTCGACCGCCAGGACCAGGAAGGGCATCGCGACGAACGCCTCGGCGATCACTACGGCCGCGGTGGTGAACGGCAGCGAGACGCCGAACCACTCGTCCAGGGGCCGGCCGAGCACGCCTCTCCGGCCAAGCACGCTGAGCAGCGCGACGCCGCCGACGACGGGCGGCAGCACGAGAGGCACGGTCACCAGTGCCCGCAGCAACGCCCTGCCGCGGAACGACGACCGGGCGAGGACCCACGCGAGCGGGACACCCAGCAGCACGCAGACCAGCGTCGCGAGGCCGGCCGAGACGAGCGAGAGGCGCAGCGCGTCGAGCGCTTCGGGACGGGTCAGGGTCTCGGGCAGCGTCCGCCACGGCGCGCGGATCAGCAGGCCCACGACGGGCAGGAGCAGGAAGAGCAGCGCGAGCACGGCGAAGGGCACCAGGGCGGGCGGCAGGCCGGTGCTGCGCTCCCGACGGCGCGGGCGCAGCGCGGTCAGGGCACTCATGGCGCGTCGAACCCCGCCGCGGCGAGGGCAGCGGACCCCGCGCGGGAGAGGACCAGCTCGACGAGCTCGCGGGCCGCGCGCGGGTTGGGCGCCGCGGCGAGGGTGGCGACGAGGTAGTCGTTGACCGCCCGGTCGGCCTCGGGGACGTCGATGCCCGCCGCGGCCGGGCCCGCGGCCTGCACGTCGGTGCGGTAGACGAGGGCGGCGTCGACCTCGCCGAGCGTGACCTTGGTCAGCGTGGCCTTGGCGTCCGCCTCCAGCGTGTCGGGCGCCGGTGTCACCCCCGCCGCGGCGAAGACGGTCGCCGCCGCCGCGCCGCACGGCACCTCCGGCGCGCACAGCGCGACCTTCAGCTCCGCGCGACCCAGGTCGTCGAGACCCCTCACGCCGCCGGGGTTCCCCGGCGGCACCGCGATCTGCAGCCGGTTGCGGGCGAAGACGGTCGGCTCACCCCGGACGGCGCCCGCCTCGACGACCAGGTCCATCGTCTCGGGGCTCGCAGAGGCGAAGACGTCGGCGGGCGCGCCCTGCTCGACCTGGGCCGCGAGCTCGGAGCTGGCGGCGAAGCTGAGCTGCACCGTGACTCCCGGGTGGGTGTCCTCGAAGCGGGCGGCGAGACCGGTGAAGACCTCGGTCAACGACGCTGCGGCCAGCACGGTCACCGTCCCCGTCACGCCGCCGGTGCCGTCGCCCTGCCGGTCGGCGGCGCCGCCCGTGCAGCCGGTCAGCAGGAGCAGGGCGACGAGCGCGCCGGCCGGACGCGCGCTCACCGCGGGTCCGCGACCTCGACGACGACCGCGGTCGACTTCACCGCGGCGACGGCCAGCACCCCCGGCTCGAGCCCGAGGTCGTCGGCCGCCTCGCGGCTCATCAGCGACACCACCCGGAACGGCCCGGCCTGCATCTCGACCTGCGCCATGACGGTGTCGCGGGTGACCTTCGTGACGATGCCCCGGAACCGGTTGCGCGCCGACTGCCGCGCCCGGGCGTCCCCGTCGTCGGAGTCGGCCATCGCCTGCGCGGCGGCGGCGAGCACGCTGCCCTCGACGCCCTGGCGTCCGGACGGGAGCGTCGTCGTCTCGATGCGCCCGGCGTCGGCCCAGCGGCGCAGGGTGTCGGTGCTGACGCCGAGCAGCTCGGCTGCCTCGCTGATCCGGAATGCGGTCACGATCCGGAGTCTACGCCGCAGGTGCGGCATCCAACGTGGGGAACAGCCGCACCTGCGGTTCCGCTAGAGCCCTGCCGGGCCGCGGGACGGGATGTGCGCGGCGATGACTACGATCGACGGACCACCGCCCGGGGCGCGGACCGACCGGCACGAGGGAGCAGCTGCGATGAGCGAGACGCCCGACTCGACCGAGGTCGCCGAGAGCCTGACGCCCAGCCCGCAGGCGCCCGACCGCAACCTCGCCCTCGAGCTCGTGCGCGTCACCGAGGCGGCGGCGATGGCCGCCGGCCGGTGGGTCGGTCGCGGCGACAAGAACGGCGCCGACGGTGCGGCGGTCAACGCCATGCGCCAGCTGATCCACACCGTCACGATGAGCGGCGTCGTGGTCATCGGCGAGGGCGAGAAGGACGAGGCGCCGATGCTGTTCAACGGCGAGCGCGTCGGCGACGGCACCGGCCCCGAGTGCGACGTCGCGGTGGACCCGATCGACGGCACCCGGCTGACCGCGCTCGGCATGGGCAACGCGCTCTCGGTGATGGCGGTCTCGCCACGCGGCTCGATGTTCGACCCGTCGGCCGTGTTCTACATGGAGAAGCTCGTCACCGGTCCCGACGCGGCGGACGTGGTGGACATCCGGCTTCCGGTCGCCGAGAACGTACGCCGGGTGGCGCGGGCCAAGAAGGAGTCGCCGTCCGACGTCACGGTCGTCATCCTCGACCGGCCGCGTCACGCCGAGATGGTCGACGAGATCCGCTCGACGGGCGCCCGCATCACGTTCATCACCGACGGCGACGTCGCCGGCGCCATCATGGCCGCGCGCGAGGGCACCGGCATCGACCTGCTCGTCGGCATCGGCGGGACGCCCGAGGGCATCATCGCCGCCTGCGCGATCAAGACGACCGGCGGTGTCATCCAGGGCCGCCTGTGGCCCAACGACGACGACGAGCGCCAGAAGGCGATCGACGCCGGGCACGACCTCTCCCGCGTCCTCGTCACCGACGAGCTGGTCCGCGGCGAGGACGTCTTCTTCGTCGCCACCGGCATCACCGACGGCGAGCTGCTCCAGGGCGTGCGCTACCGCGGCGGCGCCGTGCGCACCGAGTCGATGGTGATGCGCTCGCGGAGCGGGACCCTGCGGACCATCACCAGCGAGCACCGCATCGACAAGCTCCGGGCCTACTCCGCGATCGACTTCGACCGCGCCACCTAGCAGTCGTGCCCCGTGAGGGGCGACGGCCGACAGGACCGACGCCACCGCGGCCACGGCCTCGTGCGCCTGCTCCCCCGTCGCACGGATGGTGAGCTGCTCACCAGCCCGCACCCCAAGGCCCATCACGGCCAGGACGCTGTGGGCCGGGACGGCCCGGGCACCGGCGACCAGCTCGACCGTCGCGTCGAACGTCGCGACGAGCGTGGTGACCTGGCCCGCCGGCCGCGCGTGGAGGTCGGCGGGGAGCACGACCACCACCTCGACGACGAGGTCAGAGCTTGCGGACATCGCGCGCCTCCTCGGCCGCCGCCACGACGGCCTCCAGCGGGAGCCCGGCGGACGCCGCGACCGCCGCGGCCACCGCACCCTCCACGAACGGGGTGTCGACCATGGTCACGGCGTCGGGCAGCGCGTCCGGGTCCTCGAGGTACGAGCGCGTGGTCAGCACCGAGCTGCCGAGGTCGGGGATCACGACGACTCCCGCTCCTGCGGCCACCTTCTCCACTGCGCGGGCTAGCGCGTCGAGGCTGGTCCCGAGCCGGCCGTCCTCCGTGCCTCCGACGCCGACCAGGGTCACACCTACGCCGCTGACCTGCGCGGCCACGTCTGCTGCCCCCTCGGCGAGGGCGCGGCTGTGCGAGATCAGGACGATGCCGACGGTCGGCTGGTCAGTCATGGCTATCCTCATGGTGTTCGACGATGCTGAACGATGGTCCGATCCTGCGGAGGGTGGGTGAGGTGGCGTGATCCAGTCGGTGGACCGGGCCGCGCGCATCCTGCGCGCGCTGGGGTCCGGCATGCCCGGCCGGGGCGTCACCGAGATCGCCGACCGGCTGGGGCTGGCCAAGCCGACCGTGCACGGTCTGCTGCGCACCCTCGAGCAGTCGGGGCTCGTGAGCCAGGACGTGGGCACCGGCAAGTACTTCCTTGGACCCGGCGTGCTGCAGCTCGGCAACGCGTTCCTTGCCGGCTCGGAGCTGCGAGCCCGCTCGATGATGCGCGCCTCGGCGCTGTCGCAACAGGTGAACGAGGCGGTCTGGGTCACCACCCTGGCCGGTGACGACGTGATGGTGATCCATCACGAGTTCCGGCCCGACGACGCCGTGCAGATCCTGGAGGTCGGGGCCACCGTCCCGTGGCACGCCTGCGCGCTCGGTCATGCGATCGTCGCATTCCTCGACGAGCACGAGGTCGAGGAGATGCTGGCACAGCCGCTGCGCGCGCTGACCGGGCGGACCCGCACGGCGCCCGAGGTCCTGCGCAAGGCACTGGCAGGTGTACGGGGCAAGGGCGTGGCGGTCGAGAACCAGGAGGCCACCGTCGGAGACGCGGGCATCGCCGCACCGGTGTTCGACCACAGCGGTCACGCGGTGGGGTCCGTCGGCGTGGTCGGTCCTGCCGACCGGCTGCTGACCCGGGCCGCGAAGGCATCGCTGGGGCGCGCGGTGACGGACACCGCCCGTGCCGTCTCCCGCGAGATGGGTGCGGCGCGGTCGCAGCCGCAGCGCGCGGTCACGAGGCATGGCCGAGCCTGACGCTCGCCGCCGAGCCCGAGGAGCGAGCCTGCCCGAACAGCTCAGTACACCGGCCGACCTCGCTCTGCCGGACGAACGCACGGACCGCTGCAAGCCGTGAGGGCGCCACGCTGACGGTCCGGACACCGGCTCCCAGCAGCACGGGCAGCACCTGCGGGTCGGCCGCCCCGTCGCCGCAGACGGAGACGGGGACGCCTGCGGCGGCTCCGGCCCGGACGGTGGCGTCGACGAGGTCGAGGACCGCGGGGTGCAGCGTCAAGGAGGCCGTGAACGTCGGGTCGGTGCGGTCCAGCCCGAGGGTGGCGGCGGTCAGGTCGTTCGTGCCGAGGGACAGGAAGTCGCTGACCCCGGCGAGGTCCGCGGCGGCCCGTGCCGCTTCGGGCAGCTCGACCATGGGCCCGAGCGCCGGGACGGCGACACCCTCCCGGTCCGCTGCGCGACGGAGCCGGCGCCGGACGGTCCGCACCTGGTCGGGGCTCACCACCATCGGGATCAGGACACGCAGGTCCAGTCCCCTCCCGGCCGCCACGATCGCGGCGAGCTGGGCGTCGAGAGCGTCGGGGTGGGCGAGCAGCCCGTCGAGCCCGAGAGTCGTCGCGTCGGCGAACGCCGGCCGCTTGTCGTTGGTGAAGTCGAGGAGCCGGACCGTCACGGGCAGCCCTGCCAGCGGCGCGAGCACAGGCGCGAGGTGCGCCTCGTGCTCGGCCCGCAGGGGCCAGTCGTGAGCGTCCAGGAAGCCCAGCTCGGTGCGGAGCAGGCCGACCCCGTCGCAGCCGGCCCCGACGGCCCGGCGGGCCTCGACGCCGGACGCGACGTTGGCCAGCAGCGTCACCCGGGTGCCGTCGACCGTCTCCGCGGGGAGCGCCTGCAGCGCCCGCTCGGCCTCCGCCGCGGCGGCCCGGTCCGCCGCGAGCACCCGGGCAGCCGTCTGCGCGACGTCGTCGGGCGAGACGACGAGCCGAGCGGCGTCGGCGTCGACGAGGAGGAGGGTGCCGTCCGCGACCGACCCGACGGGCGCCTGCACGACGAACGGGATGCCCAGCGAGCGGGCCACGATCGCCGCGTGCGAGTTGGCACCTCCGTGCGCGGAGACCGCGGCCACGACGTGGTCGGCGTGCTCGAGCAGGTCGGGCGCGGTCACCTCCTCGTCCACGAGGACGAAGGAGCCCTCCGGGGCCACGGGCCGGCTGCCGGTGAGGTGCTCGGCCACCATGCGCCCGACCTGGCGGACGTCGGCGGCCCGGGCGCGCAGCTGCTCCGACTCCAGGGACTCCAGGGTCGCGGCGTGTCGCTGCGCGACCTCCCGCACCAGCGCGGTGGCGGGCTCCGGCCGCTCGGCCAGCATGAGGGCGGCGACCTCGTCGACGAACGATGGGTCCCGGGCCATCAGCGCCTCGGCCTCGAGGATGTCGGCCCCGTCGGCCGTCCCCTCGGCGCGGACGGCGGCCGCCAGCTGTTCGAGCCGCAGCGCCGTGGCCGCGAACGCGTCCCGCACCTGCGCGACGTCCGCCGCGGCGTCCGCCGTGGGCGGGCGCGGCCGCCAGGCCGGGCCGAGGGCGCTGCCGGGGGCGGCGGCGACGACACGGTGGGTCAGGGTCATCCCGGGCCGCCGCCGACGGTGCTGGCCAGAGCGGCGAGCAGCAGCGCCGTGGACGTCGCGCCGGGGTCCTGGTGCCCCACGCTGCGCGGCCCGAGGTAGCTCGCCCGGCCCTTCAGCGCCTGCATCGGGATGGTCGCCTCCGCCCCCGCCGCGGCAGCGTTGGCCGCGGCGTGGACGGCGGCGGGGAAGGTCGCCCCGGCGGCCAGCGCCTGCTGGTACGCGCGGACCGCCGGGGCGAGTGCGTCGACCATCGTCTTCTCGCCCTCGGCGGCGGCACCGAGGCCGACCACCCCGTCGAGGGCCGCCTCGAGGGCGGCACCGAGCAGCTCCGGGCCGACGTCGGGCTCGCTCCCGATCGCCTTCCCGGCCCGGCGGAACGCTGTCCCGTACAGCGGGCCGGACGCCCCGCCCACCTTCGAGATCAGCGTCCCGCCCACCGTGGTCAGCACCGCACCCGGTGTGTCGGGTGACTTCTCCTCGAGCGCCACGAGCACCGCGTCGAAGCCCCGGACCAGGTTGATGCCGTGGTCCGCGTCCCCGATGGCGGAGTCGAGGTGGGTCAGATGGTCCTTGTTACGTCGTACGTCTTCGGCCGACCGGCCGATCCAGGCGCGGACGGTTGTCGCGTCCACCAGCAGCACCTCTTCCATGACGGCTCCTCAGCGACCCCACCGCAACGCCGGGGTCTCCACCGGAGCGTCCCAGAGGTCGGTCAGGTCCGGGGTGAGTCGCAGCACCGTGATCGAGGCACCGGCCATGTCCAGGCTGGTGATGTAGTTGCCGACCAGGGACCGCGCGATGGTGGCTCCACGGCCCTGCAGGAACCGGCTGACCTCGTGGAAGGCGACGTACAGCTCGACCAGCGGGGTGCCGCCCATGCCGTTCACCATCACCGCGAGGTCTCCCGTGAGCGCCATGTCCTCGTCGATCGCGGACAGGGAGAAGTCCACGATGTCGTGCGCGCTGCGCATCGCGCCGCGCTCGCGGCCCGGCTCCCCGTGGATGCCGACGCCCAGCTCGATCTCGCCCTCCGGCAGGTCGAAGCCCGGCTGCCCCGCGGAGGGTGTGGTGCAGGCGGTGAGCGCGACGCCGAACGACCGCGACCGCTCGTTCACCTCCCGGGCGACGTCGGCGACCCGCTTCAGGTCGTCGCCGCGTTCCGCGGCCGCGCCGGCGATCTTCTCCAGGAACACGGTGGCACCCGTGCCCCGCCGGCCGGCGGTGTACAGGCTGTCCTGCACCGCGACGTCGTCGTTGACCACGACCTCGGTGACCTCGATGTCCTCGTCGGCCGCGAGCTCCGCCGCCATCCGGAAGTTGAGGACGTCGCCGGTGTAGTTCTTCACGATGTGCAGGACGCCGGCACCGCCGTCGACCGCCTTCGTCGCCTGCAGCATCTGGTCGGGGACCGGCGAGGTGAAGATCTCGCCGGGGCAGGCGGCGTCGAGCATGCCGTGGCCGACGAAGCCGCCGTGGAGGGGCTCGTGCCCGGAGCCTCCTCCCGAGACCAGTCCGACCTTGCCCTGGACGGGGCCGTCGGCCCGGACGATGATCTTGTTCTCGACGTCGACCGAAAGGCTGGGGTGTGCCGCCGCGATGCCACGGAGGGCTTCCGTCACGACGTCCTCGGGGGCGTTGATGAGTTTCTTCATGCCGAGACCTCCTCGCTGATGCGCGTCTGCTGGGTCGGCACCGCGATGCGCTGCCGGGCGAGCGCGAGGTAGGCGCCGGCTCCTGCCAGCCCACCTGCCAGCTCACCGATGAAGTAGGCCGGCAGCTGCGACCACTGGACGGTGGCACCGAAGACCTCGCCGGTCAGCATCGGGCCGACGTACCGCGCCGGGTTGAGCGAGGCACCCGTGGCCGGCCCGACGACGATGATGATGGCGAAGACGATCGAGCCGATGGCGAAGCCGGCCCATCCCGGCGCCGCGCGTCCGTCGATGACGCCGAAGACGACGAAAACCAGAAGCGCTGTGCCGATCAGCTCGGCGAAGGTCGCCCGTGCCCACGGGGTGTCGGCGGAGTACGTCGTCATGCCGAGTCCCAGGTCGGACGCGGTCTTGCCCAACGTGCCCACGATCGCGAAGGCCCCGGCCACGGCACCGACCACCTGGGCGGCGACGTATCCGGGCACCTCGCGCCAGGGGAACTTTCCGGTCGCGGCCAGTGCGACGGTCACGGCCGGGTTGATGTGGCAGCCAGAGATGTGCCCCAGCGCGTAGACCATGCCGACGATGACCAGCATGAACGCGAAGGAGATCATCCCCAGGTCCGCCATCGTGAAGGGCGCGTCACCGGCGTTGGCCAGGATCAGCGTGGCCGGGATCGACCCCGCACCGATGAAGACGAGGAAACCGGTGCCGAGGGCTTCGGCGAGCCACTTCTGTGCCTGTGAGCTGGACTCCATGCGCTCGTCCGGCCGCGGAGCCCGGTCTGTCCGGGACGGGCGGACTTCACCTCCCTGTGCTCCGCGACGGCGAGGGCCGTCTGAACGGTGTTCGATAATGTCGAACGATGTTTCGGTGAAGTTAGGCCTCGCCATCCCATGTGTCAAGGGCCACGCCACTCCTCGAACGGCCGGCGGTCGCAGCCGACTGGCGCCGGAGCAGTGCTAGCGCTCGACGAACGCGCGTACCCACTCGACGACCGCGAGGGGGGCGTCCTCCTGGAGGTCGTGGCCCGCGAGGTCCACCCGCTCCAGCGTCGACTGCGACGACAGCGCGAGCCACCGGTGCTGGCCCGCCTCCCACGCCGACTCGAGGTCGGCCTGCTGCTCGGGGGTGGTGCTGTCGAGGTGCTCCGGGATGCTGTGGGTCAGCGCCACGAGCGGCACGTCGCCGATCGGGGTGAACGAGTCGGCCTCGGCGAAGGCGCTGCGACCGTCGAGGTGCTCGCGGTTGGCGCGCGGGTCGAGCCTCTCCTCCCAGACGTCGCGCTCGGCGCCGCCCTGGGCGCCGGACTTGCGGGGCAGGCGCTGCAGAAGGCTCTCGGGGTAGCCCGGCCCAGCTGCGTCCAGCAGCACCAGCCCGGCGACGTCGTCGGCGTGCTCCTGGGCGTAGGCCGCGGCGACCATGCCGCCCAGCGCATGGGCGACGAGGACGACGGGACGGTCGAGCTCGAGCGCCTGCATCACCAGGTCGAGCTGGGCGGCGATGCCCTGGAAGGTGTGGGAGCGGGGCGGCCGCCCGCTGGCGCCGACACCCAGCCGGTCGTAGGCGCAGACCCGCGCGAACGCCCCGATCTGGCCCTGGACCGGGTCCCAGGTGCGGTCCATGGGCGCACCGAGCCCGGAGACGAGCATCACCGACGGCTCGCCGGCGTCACCGGCGCACCGGGTGCTGATGCGCTTGCCGTCCACCTCGACGGCCACCGGGTCCTCGATCGGGGCCACGGCTACGCCGGACACCTCGGGGTCGTCGGGGACCTCGGCCGTGCCGTCGCTCACGACACAGGCGGACAGCAGCAGTGCCGCCGCCACGACTGCTCCGCCGCCGCGAAGACGCTCCCCCGGGGTCATGAGGCTCGTCAGCGCCGCTCAGTCGGCCGGCGCCGGGCGGCGCTCGTGCATCTCGTGCTGGTGCTGGGCGTCGCCCCGGTGCACGGGGTCCTCGAGCGCCTCCGGGTCCTCGTCGAGGTGACCGGAGTCGGGCCGGGGCGCATCCGACGCGCCGTCCGGCGTACGCACGGCAGGCTCGCCGCCGCGGCGGCGGTCCCGGCTCGCCTCCGGCTGCGACGCGGCAGCGTCTGCGGGCTCGACGGTCATGCCCGAACGGTAACCCGATCCACGTATTCCGGACACCACACAACCGCCCACCGCCGCCCAACGCGACCCAAACCACCCCACACCCCCGCCCCCATCAACCCCCGGTGATCATGCACGAGTGGTTGTGATCCCGCGTGCGCGCAACCACTCGTGCATGATCACCGCCGGTGTGGGGGTGGCGGAGCGGCTCGGGCATGATCGGAGGATGACCGGGTTCGCCTACTCCGACCTGCTGCCGCTGGGGCCCGACGAGACGGACTACCGGCTCGTGACCGATGAGGGCGTGGAGACCTTCGAGGTCCGCGGTGAGCGCTTCCTGCGCGTCGACCCGGCCGCCATCACCCGGCTCACCGACGAGGCGATGCACGACATCGCGCACTACCTGCGGCCGGCGCACCTCGCCCAGCTCCGCCGCATCGTCGACGACCCCGAGAGCAGCGGCAACGACCGCTTCGTGGCGCTGGACCTGCTGCGCAACGCCAACATCTCCGCCGCGGGAGTCCTGCCGATGTGCCAGGACACCGGCACGGCCATCGTCCTGAGCAAGAAGGGCGAGCGCGTCCTCACCGGCGGCGACGACGCCGAGGCGGTCAGCCGCGGCGTGCACGACGCCTACACCCGGCTGAACCTGCGCTACTCGCAGCTGGCCCCGCTGACGATGTGGGAGGAGAGGAACACCGGGTCCAACCTCCCGGCACAGGTCGAGATCTACTCGACCCCGTCCGGCCCCGACCCGGACTACGGGTTCCTCTTCATGGCCAAGGGCGGCGGCAGCGCCAACAAGTCCTTCCTCTACCAGGAGACCAAGGCGGTCCTGAACCCCGAGCGGATGCTGGCGTTCCTCGACGAGAAGCTGCGCAGCCTCGGCACCGCGGCCTGCCCGCCGTACCACCTGGCGGTCGTCGTGGGCGGCACCAGCGCGGAGTACGCGCTCAAGACCGCGAAGCTCGCGTCGGCGAAGTACCTCGACGCGCTGCCGATCAGCGGCTCGGCCACCGCGCACGGCTTCCGCGACACCCGCCTCGAGGAGCAGGTGCTCGAGCTGACGCGCGGGTTCGGCATCGGCGCGCAGTTCGGCGGCAAGTACTTCTGCCACGACGTCCGCGTCGTGCGCCTCCCTCGCCACGGGGCGTCGCTGCCGGTCGCGATCGCGGTGTCGTGCTCGGCCGACCGGCAGGCGCTCGGCAGGATCACGGCGGAGGGGGTCTTCCTGGAGCAGCTCGAGACCGACCCCGCACGGTTCCTGCCCGACACGACCCAAGACCACCTCGACGAGGCCGGCGTAGTCGTGCGCCTGGACCTGAACCGGCCGATGGACGAGATCCGCGCGGACCTGACGCGGCTCCCCGTCAAGACCCGGCTCTCGCTGTCCGGACCGCTCGTCGTGGCCCGCGACATCGCCCACGCGAAGATCAAGGAGCGGCTGGACGCCGGGGAGCCGATGCCCGACTACCTGCGCGACCACGCCGTCTACTACGCGGGGCCGGCCAAGACGCCCGACGGCTACACGTCCGGCTCGTTCGGACCGACGACCGCAGGCCGCATGGACTCCTACGTCGCGCAGTTCCAGGCCGCGGGCGGCTCGTACGTCATGCTGGCCAAGGGCAACCGGTCGGCGCAGGTGACCGAGGCCTGCATGACCCACGGCGGGTTCTATCTCGGGTCGATCGGCGGGCCGGGGGCACGGGTCGCGCAGGACTGCATCAAGAGCGTCGAGGTGGTGGAGTACGCCGAGCTCGGCATGGAAGCGATCTGGAAGATCGAGGTCGAGGACTTCCCGGCGTTCGTCGTCGTCGACGACAAGGGCAACGACTTCTTCGCCGAGACGGCCCGTCCGGTGGCGCTCACCATCGGCCGCCGGGAGGCGTGACGGCAGACGGCCCGGACGAGCTGCGCGGCGGCACCGGGCGCGAGCTGCCGCGGTTCCCCCGCTGGCTGCAGGCCGTGGGCGCCCTCGCCCTGGGACTCGCCGTCGTGGCGACGGTCGCCCGCGGCTACGACAGCCGTACGGCCGACCGGCCACCGCCGGCGGCCACCTCGACACCGGGCTCGGCGGCCGGGCGGGGGCAACCGTCCCCGGTGTCCGGTCCGCTGCGCGCCCCCGAGCTGTGCGTCGAGACGACGGACCGCCTGCTCACGGTGCAGTTCACGATCGAGAATGCGGCGATGAACCGCGTGACGGTGCTCTCGGTCACCGCCCACCTGCCCATCGGAGGCCTGCACGCGGCCGGCGTCGAGCTGCCCTCCCGACGGTTCTGCGGGCGGCCGGTGGACCCTGCGACCCGGACGGTTCTCGAGCCGGGACAGCGGGTGCCGGTGACGATGCAGTTCCGCCTACCCGACAGGTGTCCCGCGCCGTACCCGGTCTACGCCGACGTCGCGTTCGTCGGCCCGAGCGAGACGCCGGGGACCCAGCAGCTCGCGCTGCTCCCCGATCTCGGCGGCTACGACTTCACCAGCTGCGCGCGTCAGTCGACCAGGTAGCGCTCGGCGAGGTCGGCGGCCTCGTAGCGGCTCGACGCCCCGAGCTTGCGCAGGATGTTGGACACGTGGACGCTCGCGGTCTTGCTGCTGATGAACAGCGCACGCGCGATCTCGCCGTTCGTGCGACCGGCCGCGAGGTGGCCGAGGATCTCGCGCTCGCGTCCGGTGAGGACCTCGCCGGGCAGGTCGGGCGTGCCCGGCTCCGCCGCGTCGCCGAGGTCGACCGGGTCACGCAGGTCGACGCGCGCCCGGCGCGCGAACGCCTCGACCTTCGCCAGCAACGGGGCCGCGCCGAGCCGGGCCACCTCGGCGTGCGCGGCGCGGAGCACCTCGACGGCGCCCTGCCGGTCGCGGACCGCGAGGCAGGCCTGGGCGAGCCGCCATCGCGCGTACGACGCGAGGTAGGGCCGGTCGGCCGAACCGACCGCGGCCACGGCGTCGAGCCAGGGCTGCACCCGGTCACCCGCCTCGTCCCGGGCGCGCGAGACCTCGGCCAGGCAGAGCAGGCGCAGCTCGCGGGGCCGGGCGCCCGGGAGCGCGGTCTCGCCGCAGGCCGCGTCGACGAGCCGGGTCACGAGGTCGAGCTCGGCACCGAGCTCGCGGGGCCGCCGCGGCTCGGCGAGGTCGGCCACCGCCCGCGCCGCGAGCCAGGCCAGCGGGGCGGCCATCGTGAGCAGGCGGGGAGTCGAGGCGGCGACGTGCGCGTCCACGGCGGCGAGTGCCGCGCCGGCCTCGCCGCGCCAGAGCAGCCCCTCCGCGTGCGCCTCGCACCGCAGCTGCTCGAGGACGGCCGGGAGCCGGCCGAGGTCGGCGAGGTCGGCCGTGAGCCCGTCGTCGTCCCCCCGCACGGCGCGCAGCCGGGCCCGGTTGACCAGCGCGTAGTCCCGGTTGGAACCCGGCACGTGCCGGGTGTCGCGCAGCGCCCGCTCCAGCAGGCTCGCGGCCTCGTCCCACTCACCGTGAGTGATGCACAGCTCGGCCGCCTGCGTGGTGAGCCACGACCCGTAGCGGATCCCGAGGCCGCGCTCGGACACCGCCGCGACGCCCTCCTTCGCGGACGCGACGCCGGCCCGCCAGTCACCGCAGCACTGCAGGACGTCGACGAGGTTGCTGTAGGTCTGGCCCACCAGCTCGGGCGTGCCGTCGGCGATGGCGAGCCGCACGGCCTCCCGCGCGTCGGGGACCGCGGCCTGCGCCGACGGGAGGACCGTGCAGCGGATCACCAGGGCGCGGGCGAGCGTCGCCGCGTCGTCGCCGGCCCGCGCGACGTCGACGGCCTCGTCGGCCAGGGGCTCCCAGTCGCTGCTGCCGCCCGCCCAGTCGAGAACGTGCACGAGGCCGGAGACGACGACGGCACGCGCGGCGGTGGGCGGCTGCGCCGGCACGAGCTCGACCGCCCGCCGAGCCGCGACCAGGGCGGCGTCGGTGCGTCCCGCGTCGAGCAGGAACCGCGCGTACTTGCCCTCCAGCAGTCCCTGGCGCACCACGTCGACGTCGGGGTCCGACTGCAGCCACGACCGCACCCGCTCGATGATCTCGACGGCCGTGGCGTCCTGATCGCAGAGCGCCGCGACCGACGCCGCGCGGGTGAAGACCTCGACCGCGTCCGAGCCCACGACCTCGGCCGCGTCGGGGACGGAGGGCCACAGCCGGCGCACGCGGTCGTACTGCACGTGCGCCTCGCCGTAGGCGTAGACCTCCTCCGCCGCCAGGCCGGCGCGCATCGACCACTGCAGCGACCGGGCCGCCTGGCCGGCCCGGTCGGCGTGCTCCGCGATCGCGGCCGGCCCGGCGTCGGACCGCTCGAGCGCGTCGGCGAGCGCACCGTGCAGCGTCCGCCGCTCCCCCGGCAGCATGTCGGCGTAGAGGGCCTCCGCGAGCAGGGCGTGCGGCATCGACAGCCCCGTCGGCTCGACGACGAGCAGGTGGGCGCGTACGGCCTCGTGGACCGCTGCGTCGAGGTCCCCGGTCAGGCCGCTTCTCGCGGCGGCGTCCGCGAGGACCGGGTGGCCGACCCGCTCGCCCGCCGCGGCGACCAGACGCAGCAGGTCGGAGGCGGCTGCGCTGCACGCGCGGGTCCGGCGGACGAGCACGTCGCGGAGGCTGACCGGGAGCGTGTCGGCGTCACCGGCCAGCGCCGCCCGCATCAGCGCCTCGGCGGCGTAGGGGTTGCCGACCGACCGTGCGTGGATGCGCGCGACCAGCGCCGGCCCGAGCACCGACCGCGGGTCGCCGCCGACGAGGTCGGTGAGCTGCTCCCTCGTCTCGTCCAGGGACATCGGCCCCACCGGGACGTCGCGCACCTGCGGACCGCGGCGCCGGTCCTCGAGCCACTCGGCGAGGTCGTCGCCGACCTCGTGCGGCCGGAAGGCGACCACGACGGCCAGGCGCTGCCGGTCGAGGGCGGCGCAGACGTAGGCCAGGGTCTCGAGGGTCGCCATGTCAGCGCTGTGCAGGTCGTCGATCACCAGCAACGTCGGCGCGATCTCGGCGGCCCGGTCGAACACCGCGGACACCGCGGCGATCAGCCGCGCCCGGTCGGACGGCACGTCGGGGCGGGCCCCGAGCTCGGGCAGCAGGAGCGCGAGGTCGCGGGGGTCGGGCCCGAGCACGTCGGGCACCGAGCCCTTCGGCAGCCGGGACAGCAGCGAGCGGATCGCGGCGATGAGCGGCGCGTAGGGCATCCGGCCCCCCAGGAAGCCCACGCCCGCGCCGCGGCCGACCACGGTCTCGACCGGCACGCTCGACACGACCTCGTCGAGAAGTCGCGTCTTGCCCGCGCCGGGCTCGCCGTGCACCAGGACCACCCCGGGCCGGCCCACCGCCGCGGACGTCACGACCGCCGCGATCTCGGCGAGCTCGCCGTCGCGGCCCACGAAGCCCTGGCGGTTCGGCACGCTCACACGGTCCCGTCCCGGGGAGCGCGGCGTCAACGCCGGTCTGAGGTAGGCGGCGCGGCAATCTGAGGTAGGGCGCCGCATGTGCCGCCGCCCTCGCCCCGGCAGGGTGATGGTCAGCGGAGGGGGCGCACGGCACCGGGACGGCACGGGGGTTCGTCCCGGGGGGAGGGGTGCTGGGGGCACCTCTCCCGGGGGCACGCACACGGGCGGACGCGCCGGCGGCGGGAGCAGGGGACCCGCTGCCCGGCGCGTTGCGTGCGTCGGCAGCGGCCGGACGGACGGCACCCGTCCCGGCCGCTGCCCGCGTCGCGCCCGACGGCCCGGGCTTGGTAGGACTGGCCCATGAGCCCAGACACGACCCCGCGCGCGGACGACCGGATCGAGCACGACTCGATGGGTGAGGTGCGGGTGCCGCGCGAGGCCAGGTGGCGCGCCCAGACGCAGCGCGCCGTCGAGAACTTCCCGATCAGCGGCGCGACGCTCGAGCGCTCGCACATCGAGGCGCTGGCGCGGATCAAGGCGGCGGCGGCCACGGTCAACGCGTCGCTCGGCGTGCTGGACCGGGAGGTGGCCGACGCGATCGTGTCCGCCGCCGAGGAGGTGGCCCGCGGGGACTGGGACGCGCACTTCCCGGTCGACGTGTTCCAGACCGGGTCGGGCACGTCGAGCAACATGAACATGAACGAGGTCCTCGCGACCCTCGCCTCCGAGCGACTCGGCCGCGACGTGCACCCCAACGACGCGGTGAACGCCTCGCAGTCGTCCAACGACGTGTTCCCCTCGTCGATCCACGTGGCCGCGACAGCAACCGTCGTCCGCGACCTCGTCCCCGCGCTGCGCCACCTCGAGGCCGCCCTGTCGCGCAAGGCGCAGGAGTTCGCCACCGTCGTGAAGTCCGGCCGCACCCACCTCATGGACGCGACGCCGGTGACGTTGGGCCAGGAGTTCGGCGGCTACGCGGCGCAGGTGCGTCTCGGGGTCGAGCGGCTGGAGTCGACGCTGCCGAGGGTTGCCGAGCTTCCGCTCGGCGGCACGGCGGTGGGCACCGGCATCAACACGCCCCCCGGCTTCTCCGCCACGGTGATCGAGGAGGTCGCCCGGGCGACCGGCCTGCCGCTCACCGAGGCCCGCGACCACTTCGAGGCACAGGGCGCGCGCGACGGGCTGGTCGAGCTCTCCGGACAGCTGCGCACGATCGCGGTCTCGCTGACCAAGGTGTCCAACGACATCCGCTGGATGGGCTCCGGCCCGCGCACCGGTCTCGCCGAGATCGCCCTGCCCGACCTGCAGCCGGGCTCGTCGATCATGCCCGGCAAGGTGAACCCGGTCGTACCCGAGGCGCTGTGCATGGTGTGCGCGCAGGTCATCGGCAACGACGCGGCCATCGCGTTCGGCGGGGCGTCGGGGTCCTTCGAGCTCAACGTGATGCTGCCGATGATGGCGCGCAACGTGCTCGAGTCGGTGCGGCTGCTGGCCAACGTGTCGCGGCTGTTCGCCGACCGCTGCGTCGACGGCATCGTCGCCGACGTCGAGCGTTGCCGCGAGTACGCCGAGTCCTCGCCGTCGGTGGTGACCCCGCTCAACCGCTACATCGGGTACGAGGCCGCGGCGAAGGTCGCGAAGCAGTCGCTGGCCGAGCGCAAGACGATCCGCGAGGTCGTGATCGAGCAGGGCTTCGTCGAACGGGGCGAGCTGACCGAGCAGCAGCTCGACGAGGCCCTCGACGTGCTGGGCATGACGCATCCGTGACCGACGGCCCGCATGGTGCCCGACCGCGACGAATTCAGCGCGCTCGGGCGGCAATGATCACGCCCGCGTGATCATTGCCAGTGGCCGGGTGCGGCGGGGAGCCGTCAGTACCAGCCCTTGGTCTGGAAGGCGCTCCAGGCCGCGCAGGGTGAGCCGTAGCGGCCGTCGACGTAGTCGAGGCCCCACGCGATCTGCGTCGCCGGATTGGTCTGCCAGTCGGAGCCGAAGGCACCCATCTTCGAGCCCGGCAGCGCCTGCGGGATGCCGTAGGCGCCGGACGACGGGTTGGCAGCCGTGTGGCTCCAGCCCGACTCACGATCCCAGAGGGCGTCGAGGCAGGAGAACTGCTCGGCGCCCCAGCCGTACTTCTGCGCCGCCATGCTCGCAGCGAGGCCCCGGGCGCCGCTCGGCACCGGCGTCCGCTCCGACGACCTGCTGGCGCGCTTCTCGGCGGCGCGGGCGGCACGAGCCTCGCGGGCGTTCCGGGCCGCCTTCTTCCGAGCGGCCTCGCGCTGCTGCTTGGCGGCGATCCTCGCCAGGACTGCGCCCGACGGCTTGGGCGAGGTCTGGTCCTCGGCGGCGACCGGCAGCGGACGGGACACCGCGACGGGAGCCATGGCCGGCTCCTCGTTGTCGGCGAGCGCGGTGGCCCCGAGGGTGGGAGCGGTGGACACGGCGACCACGGCGGTGGCCGCGGCGATCCCCCGGATCGTGATCCGGTGACTCAAGAGCAAGGTCCTTCCAGCGCAGCCGGCACGCCGCATGCAGGCGCCGGCTTCGGTGTCACCCCGGTCGCGGGCCTCCGTGTGGTGCTGGTCCCTGAGTTCGGAGGCTCGGGCCCCGGGCGGTGGTGACCGCACTGGTCGGGGCGGCGTGGGCCGGATGGTGCGATCCTCACTCAGAGTGACAAGGAGGTGACGGCCTCACGCGGGGTCTTACCGATCGACCATGCAACAGAGTGCAGGTCAAAGGCCAATTCTGCGGGCGTGTGCTCGATCACACCGACCCGGGGACACGCACGACCGCCGAGGCCCCGGTCACACAGCGTGACCGGGGCCTCGGCGGAAGGTCAGGCCGGCAGGTCCTCGAGCAGCTCGGTGACCAGCGCCGCGATGGGCGACCGCTCGGACCGGGTGAGCGTCACGTGGGCGAAGAGCGGGTGCCCCTTGAGCGCCTCGATCACCGCCGCGACGCCGTCGTGGCGGCCGACCCGCAGGTTGTCGCGCTGGGCCACGTCGTGGGTCAGCACGACCCGCGACCCCTGACCGACGCGGGAGAGCACGGTGAGCAGGACGTTGCGCTCCAGCGACTGCGCCTCGTCCACGATGACGAACGCGTCGTGCAGCGAGCGGCCGCGGATGTGCGTCAGGGGCAGCACCTCGAGCATGCCGCGGTCCATGATCTCGTCGACGACGTCGCCGGTGACGAGCGCGCCGAGGGTGTCGAACACCGCCTGCGCCCAGGGGTTCATCTTCTCGGACTCGTTGCCCGGCAGGTAGCCGAGGTCCTGGCCGCCCACGGCATACAGGGGCCGGAAGACGACGACCCGGCGGTGCTGCCGGCGCTCCATCACGGCCTCGAGGCCGGCGCACAGCGCGAGCGCGGACTTGCCCGTGCCGGCGCGGCCGCCGAGCGACACGATGCCGACGTCGGGGTCGAGCAGGATGTCGAGGGCGACCCGCTGCTCGGCGCTGCGGCCGTGCAACCCGAACGCGTCGCGGTCGCCGCGCACCAGCCGCACCTGCTTCTCGGGGGTCACCCGCCCGAGGGCGCTGCCCCGGTCGGAGACGAGCACCAGCCCGGTGTGGCACGGCAGCTCGCGCGCCTCGGCGAGGTCGGCGCGGTCGGTCTCGTAGAGACCGTCGACGAACTCGCCCGGCACCGGCACCTCGGCCATGCCGGTGAAGCCCGACTCGACGACGCCTTTGCCGCGGTACTCCTCCGCGACGATCCCGACCGCCGAGGCCTTGACCCGCATCGGCAGGTCCTTGCTCACCAGCGTGACGTCGGCCCCCTCGGCCGCGAGGTTGCGTGCGACGGCCAGGATGCGTGTGTCGTTGTCGCTGCCCTGTCCCATCGGCCGGAAGCCGTGGGGCAGCACCGCCAGGTCGGTGTGGTTGAGCTCGACGCGCACCGTGCCGCCGACGTCGCCGACCGGCAGCGGCTCGTCGAGCCGGCCGTGCTGCACCCGCAGGTCGTCGAGCAGCCGCAGCGCCTGGCGCGCGAAGTAGCCCAGCTCGGGGTGCGCCCGCTTCGCCTCGAGCTCGGTGATGACGACGACCGGGAGGACCACCTCGTGCTCGTCGAACTTCAGGACCGCGACCGGGTCGGCGAGCAGGACGCTGGTGTCGAGGACGAAGGTGCGCTGAGGCGCGGCAACGGTCACGAGGGCTTCCCCTTCGGGCTGCACCCGCGGGCACGGCCGGCACCGGCCGGCACCGCACGGGTGGGTTGGACGGCCGGGACCTGGCCCGGGAGCCGGTCGACGGCCCCCTCCCCCGTGCTCCGAACACGCACGCGCGTCTGCACGAAGTGGGCCTCCCGAGCGGCCGGCGCGGATGCCGTCCGCCGTTCCGGACGGTACGCCGGGAGGAGCGCCCGACCGGGCCGGACACGCGGAAGTCGACTGTTCGGCCGTCGGCCGGACGACGCCACCTACCCGCCGAAACGGCGACCCCTCGCGGCGTACGAGCGGATGGCGCGCAGGAAGTCGACCTTGCGGAAGTCCGGCCAGTAGGCCTCGCAGAAGTAGAACTCCGAGTGCGCGCTCTGCCAGAGCAGGAAACCGGACAGCCGCTGCTCGCCGGAGGTCCTGATCACGAGGTCGGGGTCGGGCTGGCCCTTGGTGTAGAGGTGCTCGGCGATGTGCTCGACGTCGAGGAGCTGGGCGAGGTCCTCGATCGTGGTGCCCCGCGACGCGTGCTCCTGCAGCAGCGACCGCACGGCGTCGGCGATCTCGCGGCGGCCGCCGTAGCCGACGGCCACGTTGACGTGCAGCCCCTCGACGTCCGCGGTGCGGGTCGCGGCGTCCTTGAGCGCGCGCGCCGTGTCGGAGGGCAGCAGGTCCAGGGCGCCGACCGGGTGCACCTTCCACCGCCCCTGCTCGGCGACGTCGTCGACGAGCGCCTCGATGATCGCGAGCAGCGGGGTCAGCTCGGACGGGGGCCGGTTCAGGTTGTCGGTGGAGAGGAGCCACAGCGTGACGACCTCGACGCCGACCTCCTCGCACCAGCCGAGGACCTCCTCGACCTTGTCGGCGCCGGCCCGCCAACCTCGGGAGTTCGGGGCGCCGGAGGCCTTGGCCCAACGGCGGTTGCCGTCGAGGATCACCCCGACGTGGCGCGGGATCTGCTCAGCGTCCAGCGATGACGCGATGCGCCGGGCGTAGAAGCCGTACAGCAGGTCCCGCACGGTCGCTCAGCGTACGCCCGGGCACGGCGACTCCTGCCGCCTGCCGCCCGGCTCGTCGGACGCGTGTCGGAGCGGTTCCCCGCCGATACCTACCGGTTGGTAACTTACGGTGGCGTAGATTAGAGTCACGGACATGGAGCAGCCCGAGACGAGACGCCACGGGGTCCTGGAGAACGTCGCCCACGACGTCGACGCCGTGGTCCAGGGGCTCAAGCCGCACCTGCGCGGGTGGCTGCACGCCGGCACGTTCCCGTTGGCGCTGGCCGCGGGCATCGTCCTCGTCGCGCTCTCCGACGGCACGCGCGAGACGGTGGCCAACGCGATCTACGGGGCGAGCGCCGCCCTGCTGTTCGGCATCAGCGCGCTCTACCACCGCGGCAACTGGTCGCCCTCCGCCGAGAAGCGCCTCAAGCGCCTCGACCACTCGAACATCTTCCTCATCATCGCCGGCACGTACACGCCCTTCAGCGTCATCCTGCTCGACGGTCGCGGCGGCACGACGCTGCTCTGGATCGTCTGGGCGGCCGCACTGGGCGGCATCGCGTTCCGCGTGCTCTGGGTCGGCGCCCCGCGCTGGCTCTACACCCCGGTCTACATCGGTCTGGGCTGGGTGGCCGTGTTCTACCTCGGCGACATCCTCTCGGCCGGCGGCGCGGCGGTCGTGGCGCTGCTCGCCGTCGGCGGGGTGCTCTACAGCGCCGGTGGGGTCGTCTACGCCCTCAAGCGGCCCAACCCGTCGCCGCGCTGGTTCGGCTTCCACGAGGTGTTCCATGCGATGACGCTGGGGGCGTACGTCGTGCACTACATCGCGGTGTCGATCGCGACCTACAGGGCCTGATCGGTCTCAGGTCGCCTCGGCGTCCGGCCCCTGCCCGCGCACGCGCTCGACGTTCTCCATCGCCTCGCGCAGCTCGGCCAGCCAGTCCTCGGAGTGCTGGCCCACCAGCCGCACGCACCAGGCCAGCGCCTCGGACCGCGACCGTGCGACGCCGGCCGCGACGAGGGTGTCGAGCACCATCCGCTGGGGCTGGCGCAGCCGCGTCATCACGGGGACGGCGAGGTGGGTGAAGAGCACCCTCGAGCCGTCGGTCTCCACGCCCCAGGCGACCTTGCGACCGAACCGGTGCTCGGCCTCTCGGGCGATCGCGATGCGGTGGTCCCGCGTGTCCTCCCGGAAGCCGCGGACCCGGCCCTCGACGGCCGCGGACCGCTCCGCCGGCGACGCGCCCTCCGCGACGTCGGGTGCGGCCAGCGGGCCGACCACCGTGACCTCCTCGCGGTCGACGGTCACCTCGACCGGGCCGGCGAACCACTCCTGCGGGAGCCGGCCGGTGAACCAGCCCCGCACCGACTCCGCGTCGGTGTCGTGCTCGTGTCGTCTCATGCAATGACAATTACACGATTACATCGTTAGCGCCAGAGCCGTTCACCCACGGCGTACCGGCTCCCGGGGCTGCTCGTAGACGACGTAGCGGAGCTCGCCGACGCGGTGGGTGCCGGCCTCGTGGAACCCGAGCCTCTCCAAGAGGGCGCGGCCGCGGGCGTTCCACTCCTGCACCACGGCGCGCAGCCGGACCGTCCCGGGCACCTGCCAGCCGTGGTCGAGCACCGCGGAGGCGAAGGCGCGGCCCCTGCCCTGCCCGGTCAGGTCCGGGCGCATCCCCACGCCGACGTCGAGCACGCCCGTCTCGGCGTCCAGGCCGGGGACGCGCGCCTCGAGGCCGAAGCAGGCGAACCCCACGACCTCGCTGTCACCGCCCTGGCTGTCGACCGCGCCATCGCCGTCGCCGTCGTCGCCGTCGTCGACGACCGCCCAGTAGCCCTCGCCCGGGTCGACCGGCCCGCCGACGTCGTAGACCGCCCACGGCCCGGGGTAGGACCAGCCGGCCATCGCCTCGCCCTGCTCCGGGGTGAGCGGCCGCACCCGGAACGTCACGGCCGGGTCCCGCCGAGCGCCCGGGCGAGCTCGTCCGGGTCCGTGGTGGGCGCGTCGCAGACGAAGTGCCGGCAGACGTAGGCCGCGGGCCGCCCGTCGACCAGCGGCCGGTCTGCGAGCAGCGGTACGAGCGGCTCGGCCGGCCGGGCCGGGTCCCCCACGGCCACCACCGCACCGGGCGCGGTGCCCGAGAGGGCGCTGCGGTGCAGCTCGCGCGTCGCCGGGTCGCTGCCGGCGCCGACCACGGCCACCTCGCGCGGGCCGTCGGCGAGCGCCTCGGCCACCGCGAGGCCCCACCCGGCGAAGCGGGCGTGCCCGGCCGCGAGCGGCGCGTAGACGGCGAGGGCACGCTCGGCCGCCTCCCGGTGCCGGGCGGAGCCGGTGTAGGCCGCATGCGTCAGCAGCGCGCCGGCCGCGGCGGCCTGCCCGGACGGTGTCGCGTTGTCCGTCGGGTCCTGCGGGCGGCGCATCGCCGCGAGCTGCGGGTCGGCCCGGTCGTCGGCGGTGTCGAAGAACCCGCCCGACCCGTCGCCGAAGCGGCTGAGCACCACCTCCAGCAGGCCGGCCGCGACGTGCAGCCGGGCCGCGTCCCCGGTGACCGCGTACAGCGCGTGCAGTCCCTCCGCGACGTCGGCGTAGTCCTCGAGCACCCCCGCCGGCCGCCCGGCCACCCCGTCGCGCGAGACGCGGCGCAACCGGCCGTCGACGAGGTGCACGGTCGTCAGCAGGTCGGCCGCCTCGGTAGCTGCCGTGACGAGGTCGGGCCGGTCGAGCAGCGCGCCGGTCTCGGCGAGCGCCGCCACGGCCAGCCCGTTCCAGGCCGCGACCACCTTGTCGTCGCGGGCGGGCTGGGGCCGTCGGTCGCGCGCGGCGAGCAGCGCCGTCCGCACCCGGGCCCAGCGGTCCGCGTCGTCGGGGTCGCGCGGCAGCTGCAGTGTCGACGTCCCGTGCTCGAACGTGCCGTCGGGCGTGACCGCGAGCAGCTCCACGGCCCAGCGACCGTCGTCCTCACCCAGCACCTCGACGAGCTGCGCGGGGGTCCATGCGTAGGTCAGCCCCTCGACCCCGTCGGTGTCCGCGTCGAGCGCCGAGGAGAAACCGCCCTCCGGAGTGCGCAGATCGCGCACCATCCAGTCGGCCGTCTCCAGCGCGACCCGTCGGGCGAGCGCGGAGCCGGTGGCGCGCCACAAGTGGGTGTAGGCCCGCAGCAGCAGCGCGTTGTCGTAGAGCATCTTCTCGAAGTGCGGGACCACCCAGGCCGCGTCCACCGAGTAGCGCGCGAAGCCGCCGCCGACCTGGTCGTAGATCCCGCCGCGCGCCATCGCCTCGCAGGTGCCCTCGGCCAGGCGCAGCGCCTCGGCGTCACCCGTACGGGCGTGGTGGCGCAGCAGCTGTTCGAGCACCATCGAGGGCGGGAACTTGGGGGCGCCGCCGAACCCCCCGTGCCGGTGGTCGTAGGACACCGCGAGGTTGCGCACGGCGGCCGCGAGCTGGTCGGCGTCCGGCGGAGAACCCTCGCCCGCCGGCAGGGACGAGCGCTCCGCCAGCCCCGTGACGATGCGCTGGCCTGCCTCGAGCACCTCGTCGCGCCGCTCCCGCCAGGTCTGCGCGACCGACGCGAGCAGCTGGCGGAACGACGGCATGCCGTGCCGGGGCTCGGGAGGGAAGTAGGTGCCGCAGAAGAACGGCTTCCCGTTCGGTGTCGTGAAGACCGTCATCGGCCAGCCACCCGAGCCCGTCAGCGCCTGCGTCGCCTCCATGTAGACCGCGTCGACGTCGGGGCGCTCCTCGCGGTCGACCTTCACCGCCACGAAGGCGGCGTTCAGCGCGGCGGCGGTGTCCGCGTCCTCGAACGACTCGTGCGCCATCACGTGGCACCAGTGACAGGCCGCGTAGCCGATCGACACGAGCACCGGCACGTCGCGGCGCCGGGCCTCCGCGAACGCCTCGTCGCCCCACTCCCACCAGTCGACCGGGTTGTCCCGGTGCTGCAGGAGGTAGGGGCTGGTCGCCCCGGCGAGCCGGTTCACGTCCCGACCTGACGGCTGTCGAACGGCATGGACACGACGCCCAGCATCGCACCCACGGCCTGCCGGCCACCGGGCCGGCCGTCGACCGTCAGCGGCGCGCCCCGCCGACCTCCGCCGCCCGTGCCGTGCGGGGCCCGTCGCTCTGCGCCGGCAGGGCCGCCCCGACGCTCGCGGGCGCCGGGGGGGCCTGCGGCACCGTCGGGTCGCTCTCGAGACTGAGGTGGGGCAGCACGCGGTCCAGCCATCGGGGCAGCCACCAGTTGGCCCGCCCCATCAGCGCCATCGTCGCGGGCACCAGGACCATCCGGACGACGGTCGCGTCGATGACGATGGCGGTCGCCAGGCCCAGTCCGATCATCTTCACGAACGGCGAGGGGTTGGTGACGAACGCGAGGAACACGAACATCATGATCAGCGCTCCGGACGTGATGACCCGCCCGGTCGATGCCAGGCCGCGGGCCACGGACTCGGCGTTGTCCCCGGTGGCGTGGAACGCCTCGCGGATGCGCGAGACGAGGAACACCTCGTAGTCCATCGACAGCCCGAACAGCACGGCGAAGAAGATCACCGGCAGCGGCGAGGCGATCCGGTAGGTGCCCTCGAGGCCGAACAGACCGCTCAGCCAGCCCCACTGGAAGACGGCGACGACGACGCCGTAGGCCCCCCCGATGGACAGCAGGTTCATCGCGGCGGCCTTGAGCGGGACGGTCACGGACCGGAACACGATCGTCAGCAGCAGGATCGAGGCCGCCAGGATCGCGCCGATGAACAGCGGCAGGGTGTCCGACAGCTGCTTGTCCAGGTCGAGGGTCAGCGCGGTCGGGCCGGTGACGTACACCCCGTCCGGCGTGACGGCGCGGACCCGCTCGAGCGTCCGCACCGTGGCGGGGTCGCCCGGCTCGGTGGTGGGACGGGTGGGCAGCACGACCGTGTCGCCGGCCGTGTTGGCCTGCGGGGCGCCGACCTCCGCGATTCCGGGGACGGCAGCGATGCGCCCGAGCAGGTCGGCGACGTCCCCGGCTCCCAGGCCGGTGCGCCGAAGGTCGGCGACGACGAGCAGCGGGGCGTTGACGCCGGGGCCGAAGCCGTCGGCCAGCAGGTCGTACGCCTTGCGCTCCGTCTGCGCAGTCGGGTTGTCGCCGGCGTCCGGGAAGCCCGTGCTCAGCGACAGCGCCGGGGCAGCAAGGGTCAGCAGGAACAGCGACCCGACGACCAGGGCCGGCCAGGGCCGCGCGGAGATCCGGTGGGCCAGCCGCCACCAGGCGGTCGCCTCGGCGGGCTTGGCGGCGCGACGCCGGCCCACGACGCGTCCCGCGTCGATGCGGTCGCCGAGCAGCGAGAGGATCGCCGGCAGCAGGGTGGTCGCGGTGGCCACGGCGAACAGCACGACGATCGAGGTGCCGAGCCCGATGGAGGCGAGGAAGCCGACGCCGGTGAGCGCGAGGGCGGCCATCGCCAGCACCACGGTCATGCCGGCGAAGAACACGGCGGTGCCGGAGGAGCCCATGGCTGCCGACAGCGCGGGCGCGTTGGCCTGCCCGGCGGCGCGGTTCTCGCGGTACCGGGACACGATGAACAGCGCGTAGTCGATGCCGACGCCCAGCCCCACCATCGCGCCGATCGTCGGCGCGGCGGTGGAGACGGTCAGGCCGCCGGCCAGCAGCACGACGCCGCTGAGCCCGACACCCACGGCGACCAGGGCGAGGACGATCGGGACGAGCGCGGCAACGACGGTCCCGAACGCGACGAGGAGCACGACGAGCGCTGCCACGAGACCGACGACCTCGGCGCCCGAGGACTCCTCCTCGGCGTTGAGGAACGCGGCGTCGCCGCCGAACTCGGCCTGCACGCCGCCGGCGCGGGCGGGCGCGAGGGCCGCGACCAGCTCGGCCGCCGTGTCGCGACCGAACTCCGTCGACGGCACGTCCAGGGTGATCTCGGCGAACCCGACCCGCCCGTCGGCGGACACCCTGCCGGCCTCGAACGGGTCACCGACCGTGGCGACGTGCTCGATCGTCGCGACCCGCTCCAGCGCCGACGCGACGCCCGGCCGGAAGCTGTCCAGCCGCCGGCCGTCTGGGGCGGCGAACACCGCGACCGCGGTGCCGCCCGCCGCCGCGGGGAACCTCTCGTCGAGCAGGTCCATCGCGTCGGCGCTCTCGCTGCCCGGTGCGCTGAAGTCGTCGGCGAACGCGCCACCGACGGCACCGGAGAGGACGACCACGAGAGCGGCAAGGACCGCCCACGCGCCGATCGTGGTCCATGGTCTGCGGGCACTGACGTCGCCGATGCGGCGGATGAAGCGGTTCATGGCGTGCTCCTGTCGTGGGTGGGTGGGTCAGCGGGGCCGGGCGGAGTCAGCGGGCTGGTCGGGTGCGACCCGGGCGACGGACACCAGAGGCAGGCCCAGGTCGCGGACCTTCTGCAGCAGGCCGTGCAGGGCGGCCTGGTCGGCGACCGGGCCGCGCAGGACGGTGGTCTCGTCGCTCCGGTGGGTCAGGGCCAGCCCGTCGAACCACGCCGCCCACCGCTGGTCGAGGTGGCCGGCGATCCGGATCTCGTACTGCCCGGCCCGGTGCCTGCCGCCGGTCGGTGCATCGTCGTCGCTCATGGGGCACCCTTCGCGTCGCTCCCGATGGATCGGCGTCGTCGCACGTCGGTCCATGTCTGGGGAACCTAGGAAGGGATGTGGTGAGCCGGGATCACCACATGTGGTGAGCCGGAGGGTGAACCTGCACGCGCCCTGGCGGAGGCGGGCTCAGCCGTGCCGGCGCAGCAGGTCGAGCTCCTCGGCCCGGCGGACCGCCGCCCGTCGGTTGTTCACGCCGAGCTTCGTGTAGATGTTCTTGGTGTGCGTGCGCACCGTGTTCAGGGACAGCACCAGCTCGCGGGCGATGTCCGGGCCGCCGAGGTCGGTCGCCAGCAGCCGGAGCACGTCCAGCTCTCGGTCGCTCAACGGCTCGACCACCCCGGCCGCCGCGGCCGGCCGCGCCGAGGTCGCGCCGAGACTGGTCAGCAGCCGCCGGACGTAGGCGGTGGCGGTCCCGCGTTGCGCGGCCGCTGCGAGCAGGGCACCCATCGGCGGCCCCTCGTCGGTGAAGATCCGGACGTAGTCCTCAGGCTCGGCCAGCGTCAGGGCGCGACCCAACGGGAGAAGTGCCGCCACGGTGTCGCCGCGCGCCTGGTGCGCGAGCGCCTGCAGCACCAGGATCTCGAGGACGGTCCCGGTCCTGCCGCCGTCCTCGGCTGCCCGCAGGAGACGTTGCAGCAGCGCGAGCGCCTGCTGCCCGGAGCTCACCCACCGCTCGCTCCGGTACTCGGCGAGCAGCATCCTGGCGACGGTGACGTGCTCGAACTCGCGCAGGTATGTGACGTCGTCCTGCGCCGACGGGCCACGATCGCGCGCCCACCGGCGAACCTCGTCCAGCTTCCCCTGCGCGAGCCACACCCGAGCCCGCATCGCGGGGATCGGCCGCACGTCGGGTGAGAAGTCACCGGCGTACACACGGTCCGCGTCGGCAAGCAGGTTCGCTGCGGCGTCGAGGTCCCCTTCGGCCTCCCGGACCCGGGCCGTCGCGACCCGCCAGCGGTGGGGGTTCTGCGGCAGGCCGAGGTGCTCGCCGAGCTCCTGGCTGCGCAGCAGGAGCTCGTTCGCGCTCGCCAGGTCGTCCCGCTCGCGGTGGAGCGCGGCCATCCCGACGTACATGTCGGCCGTTCCCCGCAGGACCTGCCCTCCCTGCGCCGCGGCGAGCCGCAACGCCTCCTCGTACGTGCGCATGGCGTCGACGAGCCGGCCCTGGACGATCTGGAGGTCGCCCAGCGTGACCGCCAGCCCGAGGACGTCGGCGATGTGGCCCGCCCGCTGCATGTGCTTCCACGACTCGGCGTAACCCGCCTGCGCCGCCGCGACGTCCCCCTCCCCCCACGACGCGAGCCCGATGAGTGCCGACGCGGCTGCTCGCCCCAGGTCGTCGGCACCGGCGAGGTCGAGCGCCCGGCCGGCGTGGGCGATGCAGCCGGCGCGGTCACCGAGCAGAAGCGCCTGCCCGGCGCGGTGCACGGCGACCCACGTGGGCAGCGTGCGGAACCCCTCCTCGTCCAGGACGACCATGTCCGGAGGCCGGTTGTGAGGTCCCCGCCCCTCGCCCGACGTGGCGTCCAGCCACCGCTCGGCGTTGCGCAGGTACGGCTCGACACCGTCGATCCGGCCGGTGGACATGAGGGACCCCACGTAGCCGTTGCTGAGCACCGGCCTGACCCGGAACTGCGCGTCGGGGATGGCCTCCATCCAGCGTCGCAGGGTCCCCTCCTGCCGGAGCCGCCGCAGGGACGGCGCCGCCAGCTCGACCAGGTCCGCGGCGCGGTCGGCGTCCCCGGCCGCCAGCGCGTGGTCGATGGCGACGGCCCGTTCGCCGTTCGCCTCGTACCAGGCGCTCGCGTTCCGGTGCAGCGCCGGGACGAGGTCGGGCTGCTCGTCGAGCAGCCGGGCACGCAGGACGTCGGCGAAGAGGTGGTGGTAGCGGTACCACCGGCGACGGTCGTCCAGCGGCACGAGGAACAGGTTCCCCCGGTCCAGCGCGTCCAGCATCGCCTTCCCGCCGCCCCGTCCGGTGACGGCGTCGCACAGTGGACCGCTGAGCCGGTCGAGGACGGCGGTCTCCAGCAGGAAGCGGTGGACATCGTCGGGCTGGCGGGCCAGCACCTCCTCGGCCAGGTAGTCCACGACGTAGCGGGCGTCCCCGGCGAAGCCGGCGATGAAGTCCGTGGCGTCGTCCCGGCCCTGCAGCGACAGCGCCGCCAGCTGGAGCGCCGCGATCCACCCCTCGGTGCGACCCTCCAGCGCCGCCACGTCCCCAGTGCTCAGCTGCAGGCCCATCACGCCGTTGAGGTAGGCGACAGCCTCCTCGGGGCTGAAGCGCAGGTCGGCGGCCCGCACCTCGACCAGCTCCCCTCGCGCTCGCAGTCGGGCCAGCGGCAGCGCGGGGTCGGAGCGGCCGGCGATGACCAGGTGCAGTCGCGGCGGCACGTGGTCGAGCAGGAACGCCATCGACTCGTGCACCTCGGTGGCGTCGATGACGTGGTAGTCGTCGAGGACGAGCACGATGTCGCGGTCGGTGGCACCGAGGTCGTTGAGCAGGGTGGTGAGCACCGCGGTGATCGGGGCCGGCTGGGCGGAGCGCAGGAGGGCGAGGGTGCTCGCGCCCACCCCGGGAGCCGCCCTCTGCAGCGCGGCGACGACGTACGTCCAGAAGGTCGCGAGCTGGTTGTCGCCCCGGTCGAGCGACACCCAGGCGGTGGTCCGCTCGTCGGCCGGCACCGGACGGTCCTGCCCGGCGGCCAGCCAGTCGGTGAGAACCGTCGTCTTGCCGAAGCCGGCCGGTGCCGAGACGAGCAGCAGCGTCGAGGCGGCACCGCGATCCAGGTGCCGGCTCAGCCGCGGCCGGGGCACCAGACGCCGGGGCGCCGGGGGGACGTACAGCTTCGTGTCGAGCAGGAGGGTCGGCGCCACCGTCTGCACCTGCTCAGGCTAGAGCGCCGCAGGCAAGGCTGGAGGCCTGCGCCGCGTCCCGGGTGTTCAGCCCTGCCGGGAGGACCGGTCCCGGCCGGTCACCAGCCGGGTGCGAAGCCGGTGCAGCTGCGGCATGAGGCCGTAGATGACGATCGGCACGGCGAGGGTGGCGAGCACGAAGGTCCGCAGGACGACGGGCTGTCCGTCGAGCGGGCTGCTCAGCGCGACGTTGAGGGCCACCAGGGTGGGTACGACCGCCAGCCAGATCATCAGCGCCATCTGGTGCCTCGAGGGCGGCGGGACGGGCAGGCGGGTCGATGACGTCCGGTCAGGAGACATGGCTCGGAGCTCCTCGAAGGTCGGGGGGACGGATGCAGGACGCAGATGCGGAGACGGGACGAGCCGGGCAGGGTCAGCCCACGTCGGCCAGGCGGACGTGCCGGACGGCCGCGGCGACGTCCTCCTCCACCAGGTCACCGTTGACGGCGATGGCGGCGGCGGACCCCTCTCCGGCCGCGGTGATGACCTGGGCCCGCGGGTTGGCAGCGTTGCCCGCCACCCAGACCCCGGGGACGGTGGTGCGGCCCACCGGGTCGGTCACCACCCATCCGTGGTCGTCCACGACAGCGCCCAGCTCGTCGAGCAGGCGGTTGTCGGGGACGAAGCGCGGTCGGACGAACACCGCAGCGCGACGGATGACGCGCCCGTCCTCGAGCTCCACACCGCTCAACCGGTCGCCGTCCACGACGAGGCGGGACACCGGCCCGTCGACGACGACGATGCCCCGGGCGCTCAGCTGCTCGCGCTGGTCGGCGGTGGGCGTGTCGGTGTGCGGCAGGAGAACGACGTCGGAGGACCACTGCCGGACGAGCTGGGCGTGCTGGACGGCGTCGGCGGTCCCGCCCAGCAGGGCCACGGGCTGGTCGCGGACCTCGTACCCGTGGCAGTAGGGGCAGTGCAGCACGTCCCGGCCGAAACGCTCCCGGACCCCCGGGACGTCAGGCAGCACGTCGCGCAGGCCGGTGGCGACCAGCAACCGGCGCGCGCTCATCTCGGCTCCGTCGGTGAGCCTGAGCAGGAAGTCCGAGCCGGCGGGCCGGACGACGTGGGCGACGTTGCCGTCGACGATCTCGCCGCCGTACCCCCGCACCTCCTCCCTGCCGATGGCCAGCAGGTCCCCGGGCGGCAGGCCGTCGCGGGAGAGGAAACCCTGCATGTGCGCTGCCGCGGCGTTGCGGGGACTGCCCGCGTCGACCACGACCACGCGGCGCCGGGCCCGGGCAAGCACCAGGGCCGCGGAGAGGCCGGCGGCTCCACCACCGATGACTGCTACGTCGAACTCGCTCATGACCGCCACTGTGGGCGCCCGCCGACCACGCATCAACGTTCGTTGCCATTTCCGGGAAACCCCCGTGCAATGGGCGAGTGGACGACGACTCGACGATCGCCGGCACCCTGGGTCTGGTGGGGCCCCGGCTGAGGCAGGTGCGCGCGCAGCGGGGTGTCACCCTCACCGAGGTCTCGGAGCGCACGGGCATCTCCAAGAGCACACTGTCGCGGCTCGAGAACGGCCAGCGACGCCCCAGCCTCGAGCTGCTCCTCCCCCTCGCGCAGGCCTACGGCGTGCCGCTCGACGACCTGGTCGGCGCACCCGAGGTAGGGGATCCTCGGGTGCGGCTCAAGCCGCGACGGGTGCACGGGCGCACGGTGCTCCCGCTCACCCGGGGCCCGCACAGCATCCAGGCCTGGAAGATCATCATTCCGAGGAGCCAGTCGACGCCCAGCCCGCGGGCGCACGACGGCTACGAGTGGCTGTACGTCCTGTCCGGCCGGATGCGCCTGGTCCTGGGTGACCAGGACCTCGTGCTCGGCGTGGGCGAGGCGGTCGAGTTCGACACCGGCCTGCCCCACTGGTTCGGCAGCACCGGCGAGGGTCCGGCCGAGGTCCTGAGCATCTTCGGGAGGCCGGGCGAGCGCATGCACGTGAGCCCGGCATCGGCCCACCACGGAGCCGACGGCCGGTGACCCCGCTGCTCGCGGAGCGGCGCGCGCGTGTCCCAAGGCTTCCCCATGGTTGGCCCCGGGCTTCAAGTCGGCCTCCGGGACGCCGATAGGACCACATGGCTTGGTCGCCGCGCTGCGCGGAGGTGGGTTGATGCTGGCTGCCCTCTGGGCACTCGCCGGGCTCGCCTTCGCGCTCGCCGTCGTGCACACGACGCGCCGGACGAAGCCGGCCGACCCGCTCCCGGGCCTGCTCCTGGCCGCCGGCCTGGCGCTGCTGTTCGCGGGCCGGGCCGTCGAACTGCTCGACCCCAACGTCCTGTCCTACGCCACGGTGCCGCACCTGCTGGCCTACCCGGCCCTGACCGCGGCCGTCACCGCCTTCCAGCGCGACCGCGTGCGTCGCGACCAGGACAGCCTGCTGGACGCACTCGTCGTGACGGTCGCCGCGGCCCAGGCGGCCTGGCTGGTGCTGCTGCAGCCGACGCTGATCGGCGACTCGTCGGACCTGACCGAGGCCGGCGTGACGGCCGGCACCGTGCTCGGGCTGCTCCTCGTCCTGGGAGTGACCTGCCGCCTCGGCTTCGCGGCCGTCGGGGCCCACGACGGCGCGGCGCGGCTGCTGGTCGCCGGGCTGCTGGTGGGCACCGCCGCCGAGGTGTCCGCGCTCGCGACCGGGGTTCCTGCGCTCGCGCTGGGCTGGTTCGGTGCCGCCGCCCTGCTCCTGCTGGCGGTCCGCCACCCGGAGATGGCCGAGCCGTCGCACTCCACGGAGACGCAGCGGCTGGCCACCGTCTGGCGCTTCGTCGTGCTGCTCGCCCTGGCCTGCCTGGTCTCGCCCGTGCTGGTCGTCACCTACCCGTCGCGCGGGGAGACGCTCAAGGCCGCCGTCGTCGTGGGTGGCGCGGTCGTGCTGTTCACCCTCGCGCTGGTGCGCATCAGCAGCCTGCTCGTCCGGCTGCGCCGCACCCTGCACCGCGAGCACGTGCTGCGGGCCGCCACGAGCGCTCTCGTGGGGGCGGCGGACCGCTCGGGCATCCGCGACGCGGCCCTCGACGCCGCAGTCGAGCTCCTCGACCAGCCGGCGAGCCGCGCCTGGCGCATCGACGGCGACCCGGGCGGCACCATCGCGCAGGCCACCGACGACGCGGACCTCGCGACCTTCCTCGACTCCACCGAGCTCGCGGCGTTCCCCGACCCCGAGCAGGGCATCGGGCTGCTGCCCGGCCCGTCGCTGCTGCACGCCTCGCTCGGCGTGCCCAGCACGTCGACTCTCGTGCTCGTCGCGCTCCCGGCCCGCGGCGCCGCGCGCGAGGCAGCGGTCGTCGCGGTCGAGCGGCCTCCGTCGACCGCGACCGTGGCCTCGCTCGAGTCAGTGGCCGCGATGATGCAGCTCGCCCTCGAGCGCCTCGACGTCGGCGAGATCATGGTCGAGCGCCGCAGCGAGCGCCGGCTCCGCCTGATGCTGCAGTACGCGTCCGACGTCATCTGCATCCTCGACCACGACCTGACGGTCGTGCACGTGACGCCGGCCGTCGAGCCGATCATCGGCATGCCGGCGCCGGAGCTGCTGGGCATGAACTGGCTCGACGTCGTCGCGGCGCAGGACAAGGAGTCGGCCCGCGACCTGGTGAGCCTCGCGCAGGGCGGGCGGCCGGCCCGTGGCGAGATCCGGCTCAACACCGAGGACGGACGTATCCGCCACGTCGACGCGGTCGTCACCGAGGTCATCGACGAGGACCTCATGGGCTTCGTCATCACCTGCCACGACATCACCGACCGGCACGACCTCGAGCAGCAGCTCACGCACCAGGCCTTCCACGACGCGCTGACCGGACTGGCGAACCGCGCGCTGTTCCGCGACCGGCTCGGTCACGCGATGGCCCGCGCACGCGGCACCGGTGGCTACGGCGTGATGTTCATCGACCTCGACGACTTCAAGACCGTCAACGACAGCCTCGGTCACGCGGCGGGCGACGAGCTGCTGCGTGAGATGACCGGGCGGCTGGCGTCCTGCCTGCGCGACGGCGACACGGCGGCACGGCTGGGCGGAGACGAGTTCGCGATCCTGCTCGAGGACGTCGACGACGACGAGCACTGCACCGACATCGCGCGGCGGCTCGTCGAGGCGCTGGCCCAGCCCTTCGACGTCGGGGGCACCGAGGTCACGACCGGTGCCAGCATCGGCATCGCGCTGGGGCACGCCGGGCCGGCCACGCCCGAGGACCTCATGCGCAACGCGGACCTGGCGCTCTACGACGCGAAGAACGCCGGCAAGAACCGCTACGCGGTGTTCGCCCCCACCATGCACGAGGCCGCCCTCGCCCGACTCTCGCTGACCAGCGACCTGCGCCACGCCGTCGAGCGCCAGGAGCTCGTCGTGCACTACCAGCCGCTCGTCGAGCTGCAGTCCGGCAACATCCTCGGGCTGGAGGCGCTCGTCCGGTGGGAGCACCCACGGCTGGGGATGCTCGCCCCGGGCCAGTTCATCGGCCTCGCCGAGGAGACCGGCCTCATCGTGCCGATCGGCCGCATGGTGCTGCAGACGGCCCTGCGCGAGGCGGTGCAGTGGCAGCAGAAGTACGACGGGCACGGTGCGCTGCACATCGCGGTCAACGTCAGCGGCCGCCAGCTGCAGGACCCCGCGATCGTCGACATCGTGCACAACGCGATCCGCGCCAGCGGAATCGACGCGGCCACCGTCGTGCTCGAGATCACCGAGAGCGTGCTGCTGCCCGGCGACGGCGTCATCGTCGAGCGGCTGCACGCCCTCGCACACCTCGGCGTCCACCTCTACATCGACGACTTCGGCACGGGCTACTCGTCACTGAGCTATCTGCAGCAGCTGCCGGTCAACGGGCTCAAGCTGGCCCAGGAGTTCGTCGACACGCTGCCCGGCACCGACACCGAGTCCGGGCTGGTGCGCACGATCCGCGACCTGGCCGACACGCTCGGGCTCTCCGCCATCGTGGCCGAGGGCATCGAGCGACCCGAGCAGTGGCGGTCGCTGGTGAACCTCGGCTACAGCGTCGGGCAGGGCTTCCACCTCGCGGTGCCGATGCCGGCCGACCGGGTGACCGAGTTCCTGTCCGGCGCCTCCCGGCCCGGCGACGGGGAGTGGGAGCGCTCGGTGGAGGCCGCCCGGGTCGCCCAGCACGTGGCCGTCAGGGGCCCGACGGCCTGAGCCGCGGGGTCTCTTTCGCGACAAGCGGTCTCCCATCATGAGATCGGCTCGCAGCCGGCTCCCGTCCCGGCGTCATCTCACCCCGCACCGCGGGGACCGTCCTCAGCGGTCGGACGTGCTGTCGGGCTCGTCGCGCTCGTCGCTGGACGCGGGGGAGGCGGTGTCCGCGTCGCGCGCGGACTCGGGGATGTCGATGCGCCGGATCTGGCGGTTCATGGAGCGGATCAGCAGGTAGGTCGCGACCCCGAGCAGGGCCACCACGACGAAGCCGAGCACTCCGGGCGTCACGGCGTCCTTGTCCAGCGCGAGGAGGTCCAGCGCGAGGAGCAGGGCTCCTGTGCTCACGACCGCGCCCCCGCCCGCAGCGAATGGCGGACCCCGGCGAAGAGGTCGTCCTCGGTGTCGTCGGTGTCGATCACCGAGCGCGCCAGCTCGAAGTCCTCGGTCGGCCACGCCCGCGCCTGCAGGTCACGGGGACAGGCGAACCACGGACCATCGGGGTCCACCTGGGTGGCGTGGGCAAGCAGGGCGCGGTCGCGCACCTCGAACCAGTCGCTGCACGGGACGTGCGTGGTGATGCTCCGCTCCTCACGGTCCTCCCAGTTCGTCAGCCACTCGCCGTAGGGCGACTCGAGGCCCTCGGAGAGCATCGCCTCGTGCAGCGCGGTGGTGCGCGCCTTGGAGAACGTCTGGTTGTAGTAGAGCTTCAGCGGCTGCCACGGCTCGCCGGTGCCCGGGTAACGGTCGGGGTCGCCCGCCGCCTCGAACGCGTGGACCGAGATGCGGTGGCACATGATGTGGTCGGGGTGCGGGTAGCCGCCGTTCTCGTCGTAGGTCGTCATGACGTGCGGGCGGAACGACCGGATCAGGCGCACCAGCGGCTCGGCGGCGACCTCGACGTCCATCAGCGCGAAGCAGCCCTCGGGCAGCGGCGGCAGCGGGTCGCCCTCGGGCAGGCCCGAGTCGACCCAGCCGAGCCAGTCCTGGCGGACACCGAGGATCTCGCGCGCCGCGTCCATCTCGCGCCGGCGGACGTCCGCCAGGTTGGCCAGCACGCTCTCGTCGTGGGCGAGCCGGGGGTTGAGGATCGACCCCCGCTCGCCGCCGGTGCACGTCACGACGTGCACGTCGACGCCCTCGGAGACGTAGCGGGCCATCGTGGCCGCGCCCTTGCTCGACTCGTCGTCGGGATGGGCGTGCACGGCCATCAGCCGCAGGTCGTCGCTCCGCTGCTCGCTCACGGGATAATCAAAGCGCAAGCCACCGACCGGATTCCCACCGACCAGACCCGCCGAGGTGCCCGTGCAGCAGCCCGACCGGCCCGGCGGCCGCTACGGCGACCGTCCGACGCGTCCCCGGCCCGCTGTCCTCGCGCTCGTGGTCGTCGTGGCCACCCTCTTCGCCGCCTGGGTGGTGTGGGCCGGGCTGGGGGCGGCCGCACCGGAGCCGGGCGCCGACGTCACCGCGTTCCGCGTGGTCTCCGACGCCGAGATCGAGGTCCGGGTCGCCGCGACGAGCGGCTCACCGGAGCGCTTCGGCTGCAGCGTGCGGGCCCTGGACCGCACCCGGGAGGTGGTGGGCGTGGCCAGCGTGACCCTGCGCCCGGGGCGGGACAGCGGCGAGGGGCGGTGGGTGACGGTCCGGACGCGCGACCGGGCGGTCACGGCGACCGTCGGGCGCTGCTCCGCCCCGGACGGCGCGGCGGGACGACCTCAGGATTAGGCACCTACACCGGGTGCCTTGTTAGCCTCGAAGGCTCCCCCCGGCCCGGTGCCGCACGGGAGCATGATCGACCGACCCAGCACACCCCAGGAGCATGCCGTGACCGAGACCCACGAGAACGTCACCTGGTTGACCCAGGAGGCGTACGACCGGCTCAAGGAGGAGCTGGACTACCTCTCGGGCGAGGGTCGGCTGGAGATGTCCCGCCGGATCGAGCAGGCCCGCGAGGAGGGTGACCTGCGCGAGAACGGCGGCTACCACGCCGCGAAGGACGAGCAGGGGAAGCGCGAGGCCCGCATCCGCCAGCTCCAGCAGCTGCTGGACTCGGCACAGGTGGGCGAGGCCCCCAAGGCGCCCTCCGGCGTCGTGGCCCCCGGCATCGTCGTCACCGCGAAGGTCGGCGGCGAGGAGATGCGCTTCCTGCTCGGCTCGCGCGAGGTCGCGGGCGACGGCATCGAGGTCTACTCGGAGAGGTCGCCGCTGGGCGAGGCCATCAACGGCAAGCACACCGGCGACGTGGCGACCTTCAAGGCGCCCAACGGCAACGAGGTCAAGGTCGAGGTCGTCGCGACCGAGCCGTTCAGCGGCTGACGGCGGCCGGGGCCGCCGCCAGCCGGGTCGGTCAGCGGCTGGCGGCCCGACGGTAGAGGCGGACCGACAGCGGGATGAACACCGCGAGGATGCCGGCGACCCAGAGCAGCGAGTAGACGACCGGGTGCTGCATCGGCCACACGTCCTGCGGCGGCAGGGCCGGGCTGGTGTTGCCGAACTGCTCGCGAGCGGCCTGGGTGACCGCCGAGATCGGGTTCCAGTTGGCGAACGCCCGCAGCGGCCCCGGCAGGTTCTCGGCGGGGACGAACGTGTTCGCGATGAACGTCACCGGGAAGATGACGATGAAGCTGGCGTTGTTGACGATCTCGGGCGTGCGCACCAGCAGGCCGACCGCGGCCATCACCCACGAGATCGCGTAGGCGAACAGCAGCAGGACCGCGAAGCCGACAACGGCGTCGAGCACCGAGGACCGGATGCGCCAGCCGACGACGAGCCCGGTCAGCGCCATCACGGCCAGGCTGATCACGTTGTTGACGACGTCGCTGAGCGTGCGGCCGAACAGCACGGCCGACTCGGCCATCGGCAGTGACCGGAACCGGTCGATGATGCCCTTCTGCAGGTCCTCGGCGAGGCTGTAGCCGGTGAACGTGGAGCCGAACACCACCGTCTGGGCGAAGATGCCCGCGATGAGGAACTCCTTGTAGCCGACGCCCGGCACGTCGATCGAGCCGCCGAAGACGTAGGCGAACAGCAGCACGAACATGATCGGTGACAGCGTCGTGAAGACCAGCAGGTCGGGCACCCGCTTGATCTTGATGAGGTTGCGCTTGGTGATGACGGTGGCGTCCGCCACGGCCTCCTGCAGGGCGGTCATGCCACGCCCTCCTTCTCGCGCTCGGGCTCGGACCCTGCCGCGTCGTCCGCCTCGGCGGCGTGACCGGTCAGGCTGAGGAAGACGTCGTCGAGGGTCGGCCTCCGCAGGCCGACGTCCTGCACCGCGATCTGCTGGGCGTCGAGCTCGCGCAACGCGGCCACGAGCACCGACGAGCCCCCGTCGACGGGGAGCGTCACCCGGCGCGCGTGCTGGTCGACCCGGGCCTCGCCGGCGCCCAGCGGCGCGAGGGCGGCGCACGCCGCGCCCACCTGGCTGCCGTCGGCGAGCGTGAACTCGAGGCGCTCGCCGCCGACCTGGGCCTTGAGCTGGTCGGCGGTGCCCTCGGCGATGACGTGGCCGTGGTCGATGACCGCGATGCGGTCGGCGAGGAGGTCGGCCTCCTCGAGGTACTGCGTCGTCAGCAGGAGCGTGGTGCCGCCGCGGACGAGCTCGCCGATCACGTCCCACATGCCCAGCCGGCCGCGCGGGTCGAGCCCGGTCGTGGGCTCGTCGAGGAACAGCACGGGCGGCCGGGCGACCAGGGCGCCCGCGAGGTCGAGGCGGCGGCGCATGCCGCCGGAGTAGGTCTTGACGGGCCGGTCGGCGGCCTCGACGAGGTCGAACTGCTCCAGCAGCTCGTGGGCGCGGGTCCGCGCCGGCTGCCGGCCCAGGTGGTAGAGGCGACCGACCATGTCGAGGTTCTCGAAGCCGGTGAGGTACTCGTCGACGGCGGCGTACTGCCCCGAGACGCCGATGACGCGCCGGAGGTCCTTCTCCTGCTTCACGACGTCGAGCCCCGCCACGACGGCCCGGCCGGCGTCGGGCTTCAGCAGGGTGGTGAGGATGCGCACGCAGGTCGTCTTGCCGGCGCCGTTGGGGCCCAGCAGCCCGAGCACCGAACCTTCGGGGACCACGAGGTCGAGCCCGGTCAGGGCCTCGACCTCGCCGTATCGCTTGATCAGGCCCTCGGCCACGATCGTGTCGGTCATCAGCTGGTGCTCCTCGCTCGCGTACGTCGGACGTCGTCATCCTCGCCGTCGGGACTGACAACGGCCGAGGCGGTTTCTCATCGGCACGCCAGCATCGCCGCCGGGCCGCAACGCGATGTATCGCGTTCCAAACACGTTATATCGCGTCTGGAACGCCGTCAAGCACCAGCGGTCAGCCGAAGACCAGCGGGTAGCCCGCCCCGCGCAGCCGGGCGAGCACCTCCTCGCAGTGCTCCTCGCCGCGCGTCTCGAGCTGCAGGCGGACCTCGACCTCGTCCACGCGCAGCCGGGCGTCGGTGCGGACGTGCTCCACCTCGACCACGCTCGCGTCGGCGGCGGCGACCTCGGCCAGCAGCTGCACCAGGGCCCCGGGGCGGTCGGAGATGCGCGCCCGGAAGGACAGGAACCGGCCGGCGACGGCCAGGCCGTGCCGGAGCACCCGCATCAGCAGCAGCGGGTCGATGTTGCCGCCGGAGAGCACCACGGCGACCGGCGGCTCGAAGGCCTGCGGGGCGTCGAGCAGGGCCGCGACGCCCGCCGCACCGGCCGGCTCGACCACGAGCTTGGCCCGTTCCAGGCACAGCAGCAGGGCGCGCGACAGCGACTCCTCGGACACCGTGACGATGTCGTCCACGAGCTCGCGGACGATGCCGAACGGCACCGGCCCCGGGCAGCCGACCGCGATCCCGTCGGCCATGGTCGACATGCGGTCCAGCGCCACGGGCTTCCCGGCGGCCAGCGACGCGGGGAACGCGGCCGCGCTCTCGGCCTGCACCCCGACGACGCGTACGTCGGGCCGGCCGGCCTTGACGGCCAGCGCGACGCCCGCGAGCAGGCCCCCGCCCCCGGTGCACACGAGCACGGTCCGCACGTCAGGGACCTGCTCGAGGATCTCCAGGCCGACCGTCCCCTGGCCGGCGACGATGTCGGGGTGGTCGAAGGGGTGGACCAGCACGGCGCCCGTCTCCTGCGCGAAGCGCGTGGCCTCCTCGAGCGCCTCGTCCACGGAGTGGCCCGTGAACCGCACCTCCGCGCCGTACGCCCTGGTCGCCTCCACCTTGGGGATCGGGGCACCCTCCGGCATGAACACCGTGGACCGGATGCCCTTGAGGGACGCGGCGAGGGCTACCCCCTGCGCATGGTTGCCGGCGCTCGCGGCGACGACCCCGCGGGCGGCCTCGTCGGGCGTGAGCCGCGAGATGCGGGTGTAGGCGCCGCGGATCTTGAACGACCCGGCGCGCTGGAGGTTCTCGCACTTGAGCCAGACCGGCCCGCCGACCCGCTCGGCCAGGGGCCGGGAGCCCTGCACCGGCGTGTCCCTGATGACGCCCTCGAGCAGCGCCCGGGCGGCCTTCACGTCCTCGACCGAGACCGGCAGGCTGCTCATGGGGCCGCAGTCTGTCAGGTGCGGCGGCTCGGGAAGGATCGCTGCCATGAGCCGCCCGTTCCCGTCACCGACGAAGCCCGCGTCATCCCGTGCCGAGGTCCTCCTCGGATACCTCGACTACTTCCGCTCGGTGGTCGTCGACAAGCTCCAGGGCATGCCGGACGGCGAGCTGAGGCGTAGCCGGCTGCCGTCGGGATGGACGCCGCTCGAGCTGGTCAAGCACCTGTCGCACGTCGAGCGGCGCTGGCTCGAGTGGGGCTTCGAGGGCCGCCCCGTGACCGACCCGTGGGGGGACCAGCGGGACGGCCGCTGGTTCGTCGCTCCCGACGAGGACCTCGACGGCCTGCTGGGACAGCTCGGCGCGCAGGCCGGGACGAGTCGCGCCGTCGTCGAGGCGCACGACCTGGCCGAGGTCGGGCAGCCGGGCGAGCGGTGGGACGGCGACCCGCCGCCGACCCTCGAGCGGGTCCTCCTCCACCTCGTGCAGGAGTACGCCCGCCATGTGGGCCACCTCGACATCGTCCGCGAGCTCGTGGACGGGACGGTCGGCGAGTAGTCCCCGGAGCTACCGCGCCTTGACCGTCACCGGTACGGACCCGGAGATCTGCCGGGACGACGACCCGAGGGTGACGGCGCGCAGCCGCACGCCCCGGCGGAGGTCCCATCGGTAGCGGAACACCGACACCCCCGTCGCGCTCGCCGTCGTGCGGTCGAAGACGCGCCACCCGCCTCGGACGTAGGCGTCCAGCCGGACCTTCGCCGAGCCGGCCCGGGCGAACCCGGTGCGGGCCTGCTCGCTGCTCACGACCCGGAACACGACCAACCCGTTGTACCGGGGCCGCTTCGTGGACACCTTCAGCCTCGTGCGGGTGGCGGGCTTGGCGAGCGTGAACGGAGCCGTCACGGGCGGTGCGACCGTCGCCTTGTAGCCGGCGTCGTAGGACGTCAGCTGGGCGCTGATCGTGTAGGTGCCGTAGTCGTCGGTCCCGCCGCACAGCAGGAACGACCCCGTGCCCGTGACTGGCTCCGGCGCGCTCACGTGGTCACTGGCCTCCAGGGCACCGCGCGGGTCGGTCAGCGTCACCGCCAGGTCCCAGTCGGCGGTCGGCGGGGTGACCGCGTAGGTGTACGGGTACTCGTAGCAGCCGCTGTAGAGCGCGGTGTCGGTCGGCGCGGTGACGGTCGCGTTGCCCGAGGTCGTCGCCGAGGCGGCCGCGGCCGGGAGGGCGGCGACCGGCAGGGCGAGGACGAGGCCCAGCGTGAGCGTGGGCAGTGCGCGGGACAGCCCGGTGATCATGTCGTTCCCCCGTGGTCGGTGCGATGTGGCCGGTGGAGGCTACGGCCACCGGTGGGACCCGGGGGCGTGTTCGGCACAAGTTCACCCCTGGGAATGACGCCTGGCCGGACGTACGGTCGACGGATGCGACGAGCGAGCACCCTGGGCGAGCTGCGGGCCTCCCCGCACCGTCACCGGCCGGTCAAGGTCGAGGTCCGCGACAACCTCGTCGGGCTGATGCGCTCGGGCGGGCCGCGCTTCCCGGGCATCGTCGGGTTCGACGAGACGGTGCTGCCCGCCCTGGAGCGCGCACTGCTCGCCGGGCACGACGTCGTGCTGCTCGGCGAGCGCGGGCAGGGCAAGACGCGGCTGATGCGCGCCCTCGTCTCCCTCCTCGACGAGTGGTCGCCGGTCGTCGAGGGCTGCGAGATCAACGACCACCCGCAGGCACCGGTGTGCGCGCGGTGCCTGCGGCTGCACGCCGAGGCCGGCGACGACCTCCCCGTCGCGTGGCGGCACCGCGACGAGAGGTACGGCGAGAAGCTGGCCACTCCCGACACCAGCGTCGGCGACCTGATCGGCGACATCGACCCGGTGCGGGTGGCCGAGGGCCGGACGCTGGGCGACCCCGAGACCGTGCACTTCGGTCTGGTCCCACGCACGAACCGCGGCATCTTCGCGGTCAACGAGCTGCCCGACCTGGCCGAGCGCATCCAGGTCTCGCTGCTCAACGTGCTGGAGGAGCGTGACATCCAGGTGCGCGGCTACCAGCTCCGGCTCCCCCTGGACCTGCTGCTCGTCGCGAGCGCCAACCCCGAGGACTACACGAACCGCGGCCGCATCATCACCCCGCTGAAGGACCGCTTCGGCGCCGAGGTCCGCACCCACTACCCCGACGTGCTCGAGGCCGAGGTGGACGTCATCCGCCAGGAGGCTGCGCTCGCGGCGGCCGTCCCCGACTTCCTGCTCGAGGTCGTCGCCCGGTTCGCCCGCAACGTGCGGGAGTCGTCGTCGGTGGACCAGCGCTCCGGGGTCTCGGCGCGCTTCGGCATCGCGGCGGCCGAGACCGCGGCCGCCTCCGCGCTGCGCCGGGCGGCGCTGACCGGCGAGGACCCGGCCGTCGCCCGGGTGTGCGACCTGCCCGCGACGGTCGCCACGCTGCGCGGCAAGGTCGAGTTCGAGGTCGACGAGGAGGGCCGCGAGCTCGAGGTCCTCGCGCACCTGCTGCGGCGGGCCACCGTGGAGACCTTCCGGCACCACCTCGGCGCGTCGGACCTCCGGCCGCTGATCGAGCGCTTCGACGAGGGACTCGTCGTGCAGAGCGGCGACCTCGTGCCCGGCCGCCGGCTCCTCGAGCAGGTGGGGCCGCTGCCGGGGCTCGCGCACGTCATGGAGCGGCTGGGGGTCGACGAGGGCGCGGAGACCCCGGAGCTCGCGGCGGCCGCGCTGGAGTTCGCGCTCGAGGGGCTCTTCCTCAACCGGCGCATCAGCAAGGACGACAGCACCGACGGCGGCATCGTGTACGGCGCCTGATGCCCAGCGGCTACCGCTACGGCAGCTGGCACGACGGGCCCGACCCGCTCGCGGCGCCCTACGACGTGCGCCGGGCCCTCGACCGGCTCGGCGACGACGTGCTCTCCGGCGCCACGCCGCGCGACGCGCTGCGCCGCCTGCTCCGCCGCGGGACGGGTGAGGGACCCCGCGGGCTCGACGACATGATGCGCAGGCTGCGCGAGCAGCGGCGGCAGATGCGCGAGCGCGGGCGCCTCGACGGGACCCTCGAGGAGGTGCGGCGGCTGGTCGACACCGCGGTCGGCCAGGAGCGGTCGGCGCTCTTCCCCGACCCGTCCGACGACGCGCGGTTCCGCGAGGCCTCGCTGGACGCGCTGCCGGGCGACCCGGCGCGCGCCGTGCGCCAGCTCGACGGCTACGACTGGCGCTCCCCCGAGGCAGCGCAGACCTTCGAGCAGGTGAAGGACCTGCTGCGCCGCGAGGTGCTCGACACGCAGTTCCGCGGGATGAAGCAGGCGCTGGAAGACGCAGCAGAACCCTCCGCCGCCGCAGCGATGCAGCGGGTCAAGGACATGATGGCCGACCTCAACGCGATGCTCGCGGCCGACGCGAGGGGCGAGCACACGCAGGAGCAGTTCGACGAGTTCATGTCCTCGTACGGCGACATGTTCCCCGACGGCCCCGCGAACCTCGAGGAGCTGGTCGACTCGCTCGCCCGCCGCGCCGCCGCCGCCGAGCGGATGATGCGGTCCCTGAGCGCCGAGCAGCGCGACGAGCTGGCCGCGCTGATGGCCGGCGCGCTGGAGGACATGGACCTCGCCCGCGAGATGTCACAGCTCTCGGAGGCGCTGCGTGCCCGGCGGCCCGACCTGGACTGGCGCGGCCGCGAGCGCATGCAGGGCGACGAGCCGCTCGGTGCCGGCGAGGCAACCAGCGCGCTGCAGGACCTCGCCGACCTCGACGAGCTCGAGGCCACGATGGCGCAGGACTACCCCGGGGCGACGCTCGAGGACATCGACGAGGAGGCGGTGCAGCGAGCCCTCGGGCGACGGGCGGCCGACGAGGTGGGCGCCCTGCGCCGGCTGGAGCGCGAGCTGGAGGAGCAGGGCTACCTCCAGCGCTCCGGCCAGCGGCTCGACCTCACCCCCAAGGCGGTCCGGCGGCTGGGGCAGACCGCCCTGCGGCGGGTGTTCGCCGACCTGCACTCGGCCGGCCGCGGCGGGCACGACGTCCACGACGCCGGGCAGGCCGGCGAGCTGACCGGTGCGAGCCGTGCGTGGCGGTTCGGTGACGAGCAGCCCCTCGACGTCGTGCGCACCCTCACCAACGCGGTGCGGTCCGGCCGGGTCCGCCCCGGCGGCGCCGGCCGCGGCATCCGGCTGGCCACCGAGGACTTCGAGGTGGCCGAGACCGACCGGCGGACCACGGCCGCGGTCTGCCTGCTCGTGGACCTGTCCTACTCGATGGTGCTGCGCGACACGTGGGGCGTCGCGAAGTCGACGGCCCTGGCGCTGCACGCCCTCGTGAGCGGGCAGTTCCCGCAGGACGCGCTGACCATCGTCGGGTTCTCGTCCTACGCCCGCACGCTGAGCGCCACGGACCTCGCGAGCCTGGACGCCGACTACGTGCAGGGCACGAACCTGCAGCACGCGCTGATCCTCGCCGGCCGGTTCCTCGACCAGCACCCGAACGCGGAGCCGGTGGTGCTGGTCGTCACCGACGGCGAGCCGACGGCCCACCTGCTGCCCGGCGGGCACCCCTGGTTCTCGTGGCCGCCGGAGCCGGAGACGATCGCGCTGACGGTCGCCGAGGTCGACCGGATGACGCGACGGGGCGCCGTGCTCAACGTGTTCGCCCTCGACGACGAGCCCAGGCTCCTGGGCTTCATGCAGGAGCTGGCGCGACGCAACGGCGGCCGGGTCCTGCAGCCGGACCCGGGTCGGCTCGGTCAGTACGTCGTCGACGACTACCTCACGCGGCGGGCGGGTCGCCGGGCCGGCCGGGCAGCACGTTCTGGTTGAGGCGGAACAGGTTGTCCGGGTCGTAGGTCGACTTGACCTCGACCAGCCGCTCCCAGGTCCGTCCTGGGTACGCGGCCCGGACCCGCTCCGGACCCTCGTCGGCGAGGAAGTTGACGTAGGCCCCGTCGTCGCTCTGGCGCAGCGCCGCGCACACGTCGTCGACCCAGGCCTGCCGGCGCGCGCGGTCCTCGGCGCCGTCGTAGAACGCCGCGACGTTGACCATGATGCGGCTGGCGCGGTGGGCGTAGGCCGTGGCACCGGACGGCACCCGGGCCACCGCGCCGCCGAGGACGCGGATCTGCACGGCACGCAGGGTCGCGTCGGAGCCGGCCAGCCGCTCGACCACCGTCGTGGCCTCCTCGCGCCCGACCGACTCGACGAACATCGTCCTCGCCACCGCGGTCGGGTGGTAGTCGGGGTCGTTGGGCGGATAGACGTCCGGGTAGGGCATCGGCCTGACCAAGTCGGCCAGCGGCTCCGCCAGGGCGAGGAAGGGCGCCATCGCCTCGCGGCCGGCCCGCTCGTCGCCGGCCCAGCACATCAGCGCCATGACGACCAGGCCTCCGTGGTGCTCGGCGGCGACGAAGGGCAGCGGCGGGCAGTTCATGACGTTGGCGATGGTGGTCAGGTCCTCGGACGCCGATTCCGCGGCCGCGACGAACCCGGCGACGGTGTCGGGCGTGGCCGGCAGCACGAGCATCCCGCCCACGACCCGGTCGACCGCCTGCAGCCGGAACTTGAAGCGGGTGGCGACGCCGAAGTTGCCGCCGCCGCCCCGGATCGCCCAGAAGAGGTCCGGGTGCGACTCGTCGTCGACGCGGAGGGCGCGGCCGTCCGCGGTGACGACGTCGGCTGCCAGCAGGCTGTCGACGGTCAGTCCGTGCTTACGAGCGAGGTAGCCGATGCCGCCGCCGAGTGTGAGGCCGCCGAGCCCGACGGACCCCGTGTCGCCGAACCCCACCGCGAGGCCGTGGGCGCCGGCCGCCGCGGTGAACTCCGCGGCCGTGAGACCGGCCTCGGCCCACGCGGTGCGCCCCTCGACGTCGATGTCGACGGCCTTCATGTCGCGAAGGTCGAGCACGATCCCGCCGTCGGCGGTGCTGTGGCCGGCCCCGCTGTGGCCGCCGCTGCGCACCGCGAGCGGGAGCCCCGTCTCCCGGGCCAGGGCCACCGTGCGCACGACGTCGGCGTCGTCGGCGGGCCGCACGATCACGGCGGGCCGGGCGTCGACGCCGCCGGCGACCACCGTCCTGGCCTCGTCGTAGCCGTCGTCGCCGGGGCCGAGCGCTCTGCCGGTCAGCTCCGAGCGGAGCACGGACAGGGTCACGGTGGCTGCGGTCGAGATGGACATCGACGACTCCTTCGTCATGGACGGTGCCGGGCGTCCGGCGAGCGTTCACGACATCGACCGGCGCGGGCAACGCAATTCATCGCGCGCCGGGCAGGCGCCGGGGGCAGGCTGGGCTCCATGGACGCACCAGTGGACATCTACGCCGTGCTCTCGGGCCTCGACCGGCCGTGGTCCCCCCGGACGGTCGCGGTGCTCAACGACTACGACGTCCGCGTCGTGCGCACCCAGGGGGAGTTCGCCCGGCACAGCCACCCCGAGACCGACGAGCTGTTCCTCGTGCTGCGCGGCTCACTGAGGATCAGGATGGACGCCGGCGACGTCGAGCTGGGGCCCGGCCAGGTCTACGTCGTGCCACGCGGCGTGCCGCACCAGCCGGTGTCCGCCGACGGCGCCGAGGTCCTGCTCGTCGAGCCCAGCGCCACGGTCAACACCGGTGACAGCCCGGGCGGGCTGACCGCCGAGCGCCGCACGGTCGAGGGGGTATGAGCGCCGATCCGTGGCGGGGGTGGTTCGCCGACACCGCGGGCTACCTGGACACCGCATCGATCGGCCTGCCGCCGACCTCCACGGTCGACGAGGTGGTCGGGCGACTCGAGCGGTGGCGACGCGGGCAGGACCGGGCGCAGGGCTTCGACGAGCACGTGGCGCGGGCTCGCACCGCCTGGGCCCGCCTGGCCGGCCTGCCCACGGACACGACGGCGGTCGGCGCGACCGTCTCGGGGCTCGTCGGAGCAGTGGCGTCCTCGCTCGCCGACGGCAGCCGGGTCCTCGCTGCGCGCGGCGACTTCACGTCGCTGCTCTTCCCGTTCCTCGTGCAGCAGCAGCGAGGTCGGCTCTCCGTCACCGAGACCGACCTCGACGAGCTGGTGTCCGCTGTCGACGAGCGGACGGACCTGGTGGCCGTCAGCTCGGTGCAGTCGGCGGACGGTCGCCTGGTCGACCTCGACGCCTTGCTGGCCGCCGCCGCGCGGCACGGCGCCCGGGTCCTGCTGGACGTCACGCAGTCCTGCGGCTGGCTCCCGCTCGACCTGTCGCGCGCCGACTACGTCGTGTGCGCCGCGTACAAGTGGCTGCTGTGCCCCCGGGGAGTCGCCTTCCTCGCCGTCCGACCGCAGCTGCTCGAGACGATCGTGCCGGCAGGCGCGGGATGGTACGCCGGCGCCGACGTCTGGGCCTCCGTGTACGGGTCGCCCCTGCGGCTGGCAGCGGACGCCCGGCGGCTGGACACCTCGCCGGCGTGGTTCAGCTGGGTCGGGGCGGCGCACTCGCTGGAGCTGTTGTGCGAGCTCGACATCGAACGCGTCCGTACGCATGACGTGGGGCTAGCCGACCGGTTCCGTGAGGGGCTCGGCATGCCGCCCGCGGGCTCGGCCATCGTCTCGGTCAGCCGGGAGGGCGCGGCCGAGCGGCTGGCCGGCGCCGGCGTGACGGCCGCGGTCCGAGCGGGCCGCGCCAGGCTGTCCTTCCACCTGCACAACGGTGAGAGCGACGTCGACCGAGCGCTGGGGGCGCTCGACCCGGGCGGTCGTGCCGGCTGAGTCCGACCGTCACAGGGCGCGTCGGCGCAGCCTCTTGTCGGCCGCGACGACGAGCGAGGCGAGCAGGGACACCGCGAGGATGCGCAGCCACGAATCGGCCGGGATCGGCGCGGTCCGGAACAGGTCGTTCATCACCGACCAGTACGTGATCGCGACCTGACCTGCCGCCTGCACCGCGACGCCGCCGAGGACCCAACGGTTGCTGAAGAGGCCCAGCCGCCACACCGACTGCGTGAGCGACCGGCAGCTGAACAGGTAGAAGGTCTCGACGGCCACGAACACGTTCATCGCCACCGTGCGCGCTTCGGCGAGGGAGGCACCACTGCTGCGCTCCCACTCGAAGAGCCACCACGAGCCGCCGACCAGCAGCGCGGACACGAGCAGGATGCGCGCGACGACAGCGCCCGTCAGCAACGGCCGGGCGGGGTCGCGCGGCGGCCGCGACATGAGTCCCGGCTCCTTGGGCTCGAAGGCGAGCATCAGGCCGAGCGCGACGGCCGTGGTCATGTTGATCCAGAGGATCTGCACCGGGAGGATCGGCAACGCCGTGCCGAGCATGATCGCCACGAGGATGACGAAGCCCTCGCCCATGTTGGTCGGCAGCGTCCAGACGATGAACTTCGTGAGGTTGTCGAAGACACCGCGCCCCTCCTCCACCGCCCCCTCGATCGTCGCGAAGTCGTCGTCCGTGAGCACCATGTCGGCCGCGTCCTTGGCGACCTCCGTGCCGCCGCGGCCCATGGCCACGCCGATGTCGGCCTGCCGGAGGGCGGGTGCGTCGTTCACGCCGTCGCCGGTCATCGCGACGACGTGACCGCGTGCCTGAAGCGCCTCGACCAACCGCAGCTTCTGCTCCGGGGAGACCCGGGCGAAGACGCTGGTGCGGTCCACCGCGGCGGCGTAGTCGTCGTCGGCGAGCTCGGCGAGCTCCGCCCCGGTCAGCACGGCACCGTCGCGCTCCTCGACCAGGACCCCGACCTGCCTCGCCACCGCCGCGGCGGTCCCGGCGTGGTCGCCGGTGATCATCTTGACCTCGATACCGGCTCGGTGGCAGGACGCGACGGCCGCGGTCGCGGCCTCCCGGGGCGGGTCGAGCAGGGCGTGCAGGCCGGTGAGGACGAGGGTGCCCTCCAGCCGCCGCTCGTCCAGACCGTCCGCCTCGACGAAGCCCACAGCCGTCGCGAGCACCCGGAAGCCGGCGGTCGCCATCGACTCGGCGGCGCCTGTCACGCGGTGGAGCTCGAGGGGCAGCTCCTCGCCGCCGGGACCCTGCTGGGCCCGGCACATGGACACCACACGCTCGACAGCCCCCTTGACGAGCACCACCCGGCCGTCCCGGCGCGTGTCGTGCACGGTGGCCATGAAACGGCGCTCGGAGCTGAACGGGACCGAGGACAACCGCGGCAGCTGCTCCCGCAGCGTGGCCGGGTCGAGCCCTGCCTTCGCGGCGACGACGAGGAGCGCGCCCTCCGTCGGGTCGCCCACGACCTGCCACCGACCGTCCTGGTGCGCCATCCGGGCGTCGTTGCAGCGCGCTCCGGCGACGAGGCTCCAGCGCAGGGCAGCATCGGCCGCGAGGTCCGCCGAGCCCCCCGTCGCGTCGACCACGGCGCCGTCGGGGGCGTAGCCGGACCCGCTCACCGAGTAGGTGCCCGACGGCGTCCACACCGACCGTACGGTCATCTGGTTCTCGGTCAGGGTTCCCGTCTTGTCCGAGCAGATCACCGTGGTGCTGCCCAGCGTCTCGACGACGGGCAGCCGGCGGACGACGGCGCGCTGGCGGGCCATCCGGGACACCCCGATCGCCAGGGTGATGGTGACCGCCGCCGGCAGCCCCTCGGGGATGGCGCCGACCGCGAGCGCCACCGCGGCCGTGAACATCTCCGCCCCCTCCCGGCCGCGAGCCAGGCCGACCGCGAAGGTCATGGCGGCCAGCCCGAGGATGACCACGGTGAGGACCCGGCTGAAGTGCGCGAGCTTGCGCGTCAGCGGGGTGGCCAGCACGTTGGCGGCACCCACGAGACGGTGGATCTCACCGAGCTCGGTGCCGGCGCCCGTCGCCACGACCGCGGCCGTCCCCGTGCCGGCGGTCACGAGCGTCCCGGAGTAGAGCATGTTCCGCCGGTCGGCGACGACCGTGCCGGGCGGCAGCACAACCTCGTCCTTGGCCACGGACACCGACTCCCCGGTCAGTGCCGACTCGTCCGCCCGCAGCCCGGCACCGGCCAGCAGCCGCAGGTCGGCCGGGACCTTGTCACCCGCCACGACCCGCACGAGGTCGCCCGGCACCAGCTCCTCAGAGGGAACGGTGCGGGCGTGCCCGTCGCGCACCACCCGGGCCTCGGTGTGCACCATCGCACGCAGCGCGTCGAGGGCGGCCTCGGCCTTGGACTCCTGGATGAAGCCGATGACCGCGTTGACGACGACGACTCCGAAGATCACGCCGGAGTCGACGAGCTCGCCCAGCGCGAACGTCGTGACTCCCGCGGCGATGAGCACGTAGATCAGCGGGTTGTGCAGCTGCCGGAGCATCCGCCACACCGGCCCCGCGGTGCGGGGCTGGGGCAGGACGTTCGGCCCGTAGCGCTCGAGCCTGGCTGCGGACTCCGAGGCGGTCAGGCCGTGGCGGGGGTGCGTGCCGAGCAGCAGCACCACCTCGTGTCCGGCGAGCTCGTGGTGCGCAGCCCTGCTGGGCGAGGTCGTCGTGGCGGCCATGTTCCCAGGTCATCGTGACCTGTGCCAGCGGGGAAGGGCCGAAGGGCCCGGTCGCAGGCCCCTGTGCCGAAGGTCCCGCGGGGAGGGGAGGTAGGGCCCGGGCGAGCGTCCCCCCGGTCCCCGACAGTGGACACCAGGGACAAGAAAGGGGTGCCACCGTGACCGGACGCATCGTCGTGGGGCTCGACGGGTCGCCGAACTCGACCGCCGCCGCCCGATGGGCCTTCGCCGAGGCCCGGCTGCGCGGCGCCGACCTGGAGATCCTGACCGTCTTCGGGGCGCTGTCGCTGGCCGACCTGCCCGACCGCCCGCGGGTCGTCAGCGACCAGCAGGTCGCGGACGCGTGCGCGCGGATGCAGCACGAGCAGCTGGCGGGCATCCACGACCGGGACGTCTCCGTGCTGACCCGCACCCTTCGCGGCGACCCTGCCCAGGCGCTCGTCGAGGCATCCTTCGACGCCGACCTGCTGGTCGTCGGTGCCCGCGGGCACGGGAGCTTCGCCGACCTGCTGGTCGGCTCGGTCAGCCTGGGCTGCGTGCACCACGCAGCGTGCCCCGTGACGGTCGTGCCGGCCTACACCGCTGACGCCCCCGCCGACGCGCCCGTCGTGGTCGGGGTGGACGGGTCACCCGCCGGCGACCGGGCTCTTCGGGTCGCGGCCGAGGAGGCGACCCTGCGCGGGACCTCCGTCCGCGCCGTCCACGCGGTGCACTGGTCGTCGACGGGAGCAGACCTCGTGCGCCCCTCGCGGGACGAGCTCGTGGACTGGGGCTCGATGCTGCTCGACGGCGCGCTGGCACCGGTGGAGGCCGAGTGGCCGGACCTGCGGTTCGAGCGGAACGTCGTGCCGGGCCACGCGGTCCAGGTCCTCGACGACGCCGCCCGGGAGGCGGCCCTGCTCGTCGTCGGGTCGCGGGGCCGCGGACCGCTGGCGGGGCGGCTGCTGGGCTCGGTCAGCCTGCACCTCGTCTCGCACGCGCACCGCCCCACGACCGTGGTGGGCCCTCGCCGGGCGAGCACCAGCCGACGGTCGACGTCCCCGGCGGGTGCCGCCACGCGCTGAGCTCCCCGGAACCAGGCCTACAGTCGGCGGCCCTACGGGTCGAGTACACTTGGTGACAGCAGCCCGCCAAGAGGCTGTCCGGAGCGCCGCTCTCGCGCAGCGCCCGGTCCCGTTGTTCGGCCGATCGGCCGGTAGCAGGAACCACGATCTCACCGTCTCCGGGTCCCCGTGACCTGTGGCAGACGGCGTTGCACGGAAGGAGACCAGCATGGTCGAGGACGACTTCGGTCCCTGGGACGACTAGCCCCCAGCGGACGCACCGACGCCCCGCCCGGCATCGCCGGGCGGGGCGTCCTGCGTCCCGGGCCCGTGCAGGCCGGTCGACGTCAGGGCAGGGAGGGCAGCGACGGCACGGGAGGCAGCGGCAGCGACGGCAGCGGGAGGGACGGCAGCGGCACCGGCGGGTCCTCGCCGGGCGGGTCCTCGCCGGGCGGGGGATCGCCGGCCGGGGGTTCGCCGGGAGTCGGTGCGCCGGGTGGCTGGTCCTCGGGGCCGTCCGCGGCGCGCGGCGTGGGCCCGTTCCCCGCCCGCGCGGTGCCGGGTCGGTCCGCCGCCGGCACCACGACCGCCTGCTCGCGCCCACGCGCGTCACCGGCCCGGTCGTTGCCCACGCCCCCGTCCCCCGCGCTCCGGCCGAGACCGGTCGGGGGGCTCGGGGAGGCCGAGACCTCGGGCTGCGGCTGCGAGGCGGTGTCGGCGGGGAAGGTCAGCAGCGTCCCGCGCTCGCGCGCGTCGGGTCCCGACGCCGACCGGTTGTCCCGGTCCGGTCGGAGCAGGCCGTCGAAGGCCGTCCCGACCAGGGCGGCACCCGCGACGACGGTCCCGACGGCGAGCGGCACCGCCACCTCGGCGGTCCGGCTGGCGCGACGTCGCCGCCGGTGTCGTCCTCGACTGGCGGGGCGGGTCATCGGGGTTGAGGCTCCTTCGCAGGGGCACCGGTGACTCGGGGTGTCGCCGGTGACGGGGCAACCGGACCGCGATGCCCCGGTCTGCCCCACTCCAAACGAGCGAGGGCACCGCCAGGTCACGCTCCCGGCGCGCGGCCGACCCCTCCCGTCCGGATAGCGTCCTCCCCCGTGAGGTCGAGGGTCTTCGCCGGCATGCCCCGGGAGGTGACGGTCCTCACAGCCGTGGCGTTCGCGGTGGCCGTCGGCTTCGGCGTCGTCGTGCCCGCGATCCCCGTGTTCGCCCGCGAGTTCGGGGTGGGCCGCACCGCAGCCGGGGCCGTGATCTCCGCCTTCGCCTTCATGCGGCTCGTCTCGGCGCTCGCCAGCGGCCGCCTGGTCAACCGCATCGGGGAGCGCGTCGTGCTCGCCACCGGCATCGGGATCGTCGCCGTCAGCAGCGCGGTGGCCGGGCTGTCGCAGTCGTACTGGCAGTTCCTCCTGCTGCGCGGCATCGGCGGCGTGGGGTCGGCGATGTTCACGGTGTCGGCGATCTCGCTCCTGCTGCGGGTGGTGGAAGCGGACCAGCGCGGCCGGGCGACGAGCCTGTGGCAGAGCGGGTTCCTCTTCGGCGCCATCGCCGGGCCGGCGATCGGCGGCCCTCTCACGGAGATCTCGTTGCGCGCGCCGTTCTTCGTCTACGCCGGCACCCTCGCCGTCGCGGGCGGCATCGGCATGCTCTTCCTCACGCACACGCCGCTGCACGACCTGGAGACGGGGGCGAACCCGCCGGCGCAGACCAGCCTCCGCGACGCGCTGCGGGTCTCGGGCTACCGGGCCGCCCTCGTGTCCAGCCTGGGCAACGGCTGGGTGCTCTTCGGCGTCCGCAGCTCGCTCATCCCGCTGTTCGTCACCGACAAGGACGGCATCGGCGCGACGGCGACCTGGATCGGGGTCGGCCTGTTCGTGTCTGCTGCGACCCAGGGCGCCTCGCTGCTGGTCGTGGGCAGCTTCACCGACCGGGTGGGACGACGGCCGGGCATGATCGCCGGAGGCGCCATCGCCACAACCGCCGTCCTCGGCCTCGCCGTGAGCGACTCGCTGGTCGTGTACGTCGTGGCCATGGCCGTGCTCGGTGTCGGGTCGTCCTTCCTCGGCGTGGCGCCCAGCGCGGCGGTCGGGGACGTCGTGTCCGGGCGCGGGGGCACTGTCGTCGCCGCCTTCCAGATGGCCGCCGACCTCGGTGCGGTCGTCGGCCCGCTCGTCGCGGGCCTGCTCGCCGACAGCTACTCCTACGCCGCGGCGTTCTCGGCGACGGCCGGGGTGGTGGCGCTGGGCTTCCTCGCGGCGCTGTTGTCGACGGAGACCAAGCACCAGCCGCAGGACCCGGAGACCGTGGAGGTTCCTCCCGCATGACCCGCCTCGCCGTGGCCGTCCTGATGGCCGCCCTGGTGCTCGCCGGATGCTCCGCGGACAGCACCGACGGGCCGACGGAGGAGCGCTCCCCGTCGGCGAGCGGGGCGCGGTTCCCCGACGTCGTCCAGGTGCAGATCGAACCCGAGGCGGAGGGGTCGTACAGACTCACCGTGACGATGAGCTCGCCGTACGACAGCCCGCAGCGCTACGCCGACGGCTGGCGGGTGACCGGTCCCGACGGCACGGTCTACGCGACGACGACGCTCGGGCACGACCACGCCTCCGAGCAGCCGTTCACCCGGACGCAGACCGGTGTGGAGGTCCCCGACGGTGTCGACACCGTGGTGGTCGAGGGCCGCGACACCGAGAACGGGTACGGCGGCGGCACCGTGACCGCGGACCTGCCGGACCGGTGACCCGTTGAGGTCAGCACGTCAGAGGTGGCGGAACGGCTCCGGCACGTAGCCCAGCAGCACGTCGCGCCACGCAGCCGGCAGGGCCGCGGCGACGGCGGGGTCGTCCTTGGCGAGCCAGGCCAGGTGGCGCAACCCGTGCTCGACCACCGGTGCCGGGCCGATCTCGCGCGGCGCCGAGGTCGCGTCGCCCCGTGCCAGGGTGGACCGCCGTACCGGCTCCCGGTCGAGCCCTTGCACCCATGCGTCGTCCATCACGGCGACGAACGTCAGCACCACCCCGCCCCGCGCCTGCCGCCACGAGGTGGAGTGCAGCACCGTCGGTTCCCCGAGGTTGGCCCGCACGATGTCGCCGACGGACGCCATCGGGTCGGCGCCCTGCGCGACCTCGACGAACCAGGGCTCGGGTCCGCACGGTCCGGTCAGCGCGGGAGTGCCGTCCGCAGCCAGCACGAGGACCATGATCTCCGCCTGGACCGGCCCCTCGACCGTCAGGACGCGCAGAGCCTCCTCGGACACCGGTGGCCGACTCGGCTCAGGCGGGCTCGGCCATGGCGAGGGCCTCATCGGCCGTCACGTCCATGCCGTGCACCGTGCGGCCGTGGTCCTGGACGGCGACCACCAGCTCCTCTTCCGCGCCCTCGAAGGTCCATCCGCAGTCGCAGCGCACAAGCCTGGCCACTGTCGCTCCCTGACGTCGCGAGGTCAGGACGGCCCTGACCGTGGAACCCGCACCGATGATGGGCCCGCTGCCCGTCGGCCGCAACCACCTCCCCGAGGAGTCGTCGTTAGGGTCCCGGCATGATCGCCACCTCGGGACGCGCCCGGATCGCCTACGACGTCACCGGCGGCTCCGACGAGGGCACGGACGTGTTGCTCCTCCACGCCGGCGTCACCGACCGGCGGAGCTGGGCCTCGGTCATCGAGAGCATCGGACCGAGGCACCGCTGCGTCGCCTACGACGCGAGGGGGTTCGGCGGGACGACGTACGAGCGGCAGCCCGGCTGGTCACCGGTCGAGGACGCCGTCGCGGTCATGGATGCCGCCGGACTCGACCGGGCGGTCCTGGTCGCCGGCTCGATGGGCGGCGCGACCGCTCTCGACGTCGCGCTGGAGCACCCCGGGCGGTGCCGGGCGCTGGTCCTGATCGGCACCGCGATCCGCGGAGCGCCCTACCCCGAGATCACCGAGGGGCCGGCCGCCGCTCTCGAGGCGCAGACGGAGGCGGCCGAGGAGGCGGACGACGTCGACGAGGTCAACCGCCTCGAGGCGTGGACCTGGCTCGACGGCCCGGGCGCGCGTGAAGGCCGCGTGGGCGGCGAGACACGCGAGTTGTTCCTCGACATGAACGGCAAGGCACTGCGCGCGCCGGACCCCGGACCGAAGGCGGACCAGGACGACACGTGGCAAGGACTCGCGCAGATCGCGGTCCCGACCCTGCTCCTCGTCGGCAGCCTGGACATGCCTGACTTCCAGATCGTCGACGAGCAGGCCGCGGACATCGTGCCCGGCGCACGTCTGGTTCGCCTCGACGGCGTCGCCCATCTGCCGCAGCTCGAGGCGGACCCGAACTGCCTCCGCGAGATCAGCGCCTTCGTCGACCGGGTGTCGAGCGACTAGCACGGGCCCGTCTCGGCGGCGGGATCCGTTGTCCACAAACGGTTTCTCGTACGTTCCTCACGCGGGGTTTGTGTCGGGGGTGGTGGCTAGTTTCGTGGCATGAGTCAGGCAGGTTCGGTCGTCGAGCACCCGGTGGTGACCGGGGTGTGGGCGGCCGCGGCCGGGCTCGACGCCAACGGGTCCTCGACGGTGTGGCAGCTCTCGGACGGCGAGGTCGAGGCCACCCTGGCCGGGCTGCTGGCGGTCGAGGCGAGGGCCGTGGCGCTGCGGGCGGTGCTGCTGCGCGAGGCCGAGACCCGCGACCTCAAGGCCCGCACCGCCGCCTGCAGCGTGCAGCGCTGGCTGGGTGACCGGTTCCGGCTCTCCCCCGCCGACGCGGCCGCCCGCGTCCGCCAGGCCGGCCTGCTCGGGCGGCACCCGGTGCTCGAGGCGGCGCTGGCCGACGGTCGGGTCACCGTCGAGCAGGCCGGGGTGGCCGCGACCGCGCTGGACCGGGTCACGACGCTGCCCGAGGTCGCCGCGGACGTCGGGCAGGACGCCGCCGGGTTCCTGGTCGACCTGTGCGCGTCGCTGGCCCCCCGCGACCTGGCGCGCGCCGGGCAGGCCCTGGTCGAGGAGCTGACCTGCGCTCCGTCGGTGGACGACCCCGCCGACGCCGCCGCGGTCGAGCGCGAGCAGCAGCGGGCCGAGGCCGAGGCGCAGGCCGGTGAGCGCAACGACCTGCACGTCGCGCGCCGCCGCGGCCGGATGCGCGCCGTGCTCGACCTCGGCCCCCTCGGCGAGGCCACCCTCGCCGCGTGGCTCCGCGATCGCCGACACCCCGGCGGCCGGCGACGACGGGGTGCAGGACGACCGGTCGCGCTCCGAACGCCGCGGCGACGCCCTCGTCGACCTCCTCGCCACCGCGGCCGCGGAGGACACGGACCACGCGGCGTCCGGGCCGGTCGCGCCGCTCGCGCTCCTCACGATCACCACCACCCTGGCCGACCTGCGCGACGGGCTGGCCGGGGCCGGGCGGCTGGACACCGGCGGCACCCTGTCCGCCGCCACCCTGCGCCAGCTCGCCTGCGATGCCCTGGTCGTGCCCGCCGTGCTCGGCGGGCCGTCCCAGGTCCTCGACCTCGGGCGCTCCACCCGCGACTGGAACCGCGCCCAGCGCCGCGCCGCCGCCCTGCGCGACCGCGGCTGCGTCGCGCCCGGCTGCGACCAGCCCCCCGCCACCTGCCAGCTCCACCACTGCTGGCACTGGGTCGACGGCGGCCCCACCGACCTGGCCAACGCGGCCCTGCTGTGCGGGTTCCACCACCGCATGGTCCACCGCCAAGGCTGGGCCGTCGTCCTCGCCGCCAACGGCTACCCCCAGCTCGTCCCACCCGCCACCATCGACCCCGACCGCCGACCGAGACAACACCACCGCTACCGCCTCACCCTGCTCACCGCACGACACCGCGAGTGAGCCGCGGCTACCTCACGGAACGAGCTGACGCTCGATCTCGAGACCGGTCAGGTCGGACCTGCGCCAGTACCTGCGGGTGACGTCGATGGCCGTGGCGTCGGTGTCCGGCCACCGGTCACGCTCCGCCTCGGACTCCCCCAGGCAGGGGAACCCCTCGACGACGATCCAGTCCTTGACCGTCACGGGGACGCCGTGCAGGGGCCCGACGGGCAGGCCGGCAGATCGCGAGCGGTTCAGGCGCGCTGCATCAGCGAGAGCCCGGTCGTCGTTGAACGACGCGACCGCGCCGGTGGCGTCGTCCACGCGCCGCAGCGCGGCCAGCGATGCCGACACCCCCTCGATTGCGGACTGCTCGGGCAACGTCACGCGAGGGAAACCAGCGCCGGAACCGGAGATGGGCGGCAAGGCTTGGCGCGAGCCAGCCGTCAGAAAGCGGCGAGCAGGGCCGCGGAGGCTGCCACCAGGGCGCAGGCCAGGCGCACCCGGTCGGCAGCCAGCAGGCGGCGGATCACACGCTCGTCGAGCCCCCGCCCGAGCCGCGAGTGCGCAGGGGCGGCGACCGCCGCCGTCACGACCACTGCGGTCCCCGACGCGGCCACCGCCACGCCCTGCGCCACCCCGGGGCCGCTCAGGATCGCGACCGCACCGGCGACGAGCACCGACCCGTAGACCAGCCCGACGACGGGAACGATGCGGTGGACGTGAGCGGCGTGCGTCGACGGCCACCGCTCCGCCGGGGTGGCCGCGAGCGCCGGGTAGACGATCAGTGTCACGACGAGCTGGAACCCGGCATGCAGCGCGGTCGCTGCGACGAGCAGCACGCTTGCGGTCATCAGCGCCCTACAGGTGTCCGGCGAGCAGCCGGGCCGCGGTGCCGGGGTCGTCGGCTGAGAGCAGGCCCGCCGCGGCCAGGACGTACGCGTCGTCGACGACAGCCCGGGCGCGCTCGGGCAGCGGCCACCCACCCGCGAGGTCCGCGGTCGCCGGCCCCAGCACCTGGGCGCGCAGCTCCGCCGAGCCGTGTCGCAGCACCCCGCCCGAGCCGACCACCAGCCGCACGTCGCGCAGGTCCTTGCCGCCGCGGCCGTGCCGGCGCAGCGCCACCGTCGCCGCCAGCTCGGCGAGCCGTGCGTCGACCGCCCGCTCGTCGCCGGAGGACGGCAGGTAGGACGGGTCGGCCACCCTGACCTCGGCCGCTGCCCGCAACGCCGCCTCCTCCCCCGCGCCCAGCAGCCGCTCGCCCACCGCGGCGTCGACCACCCCGACGGCACCCCACCGCATGCCCAGGTCACCCTCGACGGTCCGGCTGCGCCACATCACCTCGACGACCTCCTTGCGGAGCACCGCGTCCTCGCCCTGCGGTGTCACGACCGAGTAGACGTCTGTCGTCGCGCCGCCGACGTCGACGACCAGCACGTCGCCGGCACCCGGCACGTCCTCGTGGCCGTCGGCGAGCAGCTCGACCCCGCTGAGCACGGCGTCCGGCGTCGCGGCGCGCACCATCGCGGGGAAGTCGGCGCGCCGCGAGAGCCGCTTCCCGCCGATGACGTGCCGGATGAACACCTCGCGGATGGCGGCCCGCGCCGGGCCCGGCGCGAGCCGGCCGATCTCGGGCAGGACGTTGGGCGCGCCGATGACCGTCCGCGCGCCCCCGTCGAGCAGCGCGACGACCTCCTCGCGAGAGTCGGCGTTGCCCGCGGCGACGACCGGCACCCGCAGGCGGGACCTGGCCAGCCGGTCCGCGTTGTGCAGGAGCACCTCGGAGTTCCCGCCGTCGGTCCCGCCCACCAGCAGCACGACGTCGGGCCGGGCACCGGCCAGGTCTCGCACGTCGGCGGTCGCCATCGGGCCCGACGCGACGTGCACGACCCGTGCGCCGGCGGACAGACCCACGCGGTGCCCCGCCTCCGCAGTCACCTCCCGCTCGTAGCCGACGACCGCGAGCCGCAGCCCGCCGCCGGCACTGGAGCACGCGACCACCTCGGCGCCCTCCGCGGCGAGAGCGGCGCGGCAGGCGTCGACGCCGTCCATGACGTCGGTGTCGACCGTCGTGCGGTGCGACGCGGTGCCGAGCAGCCGGCCGGAGTCGAGCTCGACCAGCGCGGCCTTGGTGAAGGTCGAGCCGACGTCGACGCAGACGACCCGCTCGGCCGCCACCTAGCCCAGAGCCTGGGTGAGGTCCTCGACGAGGTCGTCCACCGCCTCGATGCCCACCGAGAGGCGGACCAGGTCTCCCGGCACCTCCAGCGGTGACCCCGCCGCGGAGGCGTGCGTCATCCGGCCGGGGTGCTCGATCAACGACTCGACGCCGCCGAGGGACTCGCCGAGGGTGAACAGCGACGCGCGGTTGCAGATCGCGACGGCCTCCTCCTCGCCGCCGCGGACGCGGAAGGACACCATCCCGCCGAACGCCTTCATCTGCTTGGCGGCCACCTCGTGGTCCGGGTGGTCGGGCAGGCCCGGGTAGAGCACCTCGGTCACCTTCGGGTGGGCGGCGAGCACCTCGACGACGCGCTCGGCGTTGGCGCAGTGCCGGTCCATGCGCACGCCCAGGGTCTTGATGCCGCGCAGCACCAGCCACGCGTCGAACGGGCCGGCGATCGCCCCCATCGCGTTCTGGTGGTAGGCGACGCGCTCGCCGAGCTCGTCGTCGGCCAGCACGAGCGCGCCACCGACCACGTCGGAGTGCCCACCCATGTACTTCGTCGTCGAGTGCACGACCGCGTCGGCGCCGAGCGCCAGCGGCTGCTGCAGGTAGGGAGACGCGAACGTGTTGTCCACCATCAGCAACGCACCCGCGTCGTGCGCGAGCACGGCGAGGGCGGCGATGTCGACGATGCCGAGCAGCGGGTTGGTCGGTGTCTCGACCCACACCACCTTGGTGCGGCCGGGCACGATCGCGGCCCGGAACGCGTCGAGGTCGTGGCCGCCGGCGGGCGTGTAGTCCAGGCCCCAGCGCTCCATGACCTTGGCGAAGAGCCGGTAGGTGCCGCCGTACGCGTCGCCGGGGATCACGACGTGGTCGCCGGGTGAGCAGACCGTCCGCAGGAAGGTGTCCTCGGCCGCGAGCCCCGACGCGAACGCGAGCCCTCTCCGACCGTGCTCGATCGCCGCGAGGCACTCCTCGAGCGCGGTGCGGGTCGGGTTGGCGCTGCGGCTGTACTCGTAGCCGCCGCGCAGGCCGCCGACGCCGTCCTGCTTGTAGGTCGACACCTGGTAGATCGGGGGCACGACCGCGCCGGTGGCCGCGTCGGCCTCCTGGCCCGCGTGGATGGCGAGGGTCTCGAACTCCATGTGCCGAGCGTACGGGGGCAGGTGGCACGATCGAGCCATGACCTCCTCCGCCCGCCCCTTCGGTGTCCGGTCCATGTCCGCCGACCTGCGACGCGTGCTGGTCGTCCGGCCCACGACCGTCGGCGACTTCGCCGCGGCGGGCTGGCGCACCCCCGACGCGGACGCGCTCCTCCGCGAGCACGACGGCTTCGTCGAGCTGCTCGACGGCCTCGGCGTCGAGGTCGTCGTGGCCGAGGCGCCGGACGGGCTGGTGGACGCGTGCTTCGCCTACGACCCGGTCTTCGTGACGGGCGAGGGCGCCATCGAGCTGCAGATGCGCAAGCCCGCCCGCAGGGAGGACCCCGCGTTCCTCGTCGCCGAGGTCGAGAAGGCCGGGGTCCCGGTCGCCGGTCGGCTGACCGGTGACGCGACGGCCGACGGCGGCGACATGTGCTGGCTGGACGAGACGACCCTGGCCGTGGGGCGCGGCTACCGCACCAACGCCGCGGCCCACGCCCAGCTCGCCGAGATCCTCGGCCGGGAGGGCGTGACCGTCGAGCGGGCGGACCTGCCCCACCACCTCGGCGCCGCGCACGTCATGCACCTGATGAGCGTCGTGTCGCCGGTCGCGCCCGACCTCGCCGTGGTCTTCGAGCCGCTGGCGCCCGTCCCGCTGCTGGAGATGCTCGCCGAGCGCGGCTACCGCACCGTTGCCGCGGACCCCGAGGAGCTCGACGACCAGGGCTGCAACGTCCTCGCGGTGCGGCCCGGGGTCGTCGTGACGACCGACACCGCACCCCGGACCCGGGCCGCCCTGGAGGCGGCGGGCGTCGAGGTGCACACCTACGCCGCCACGGAGATCAACAAGGGGGACGGCGGCCCGACCTGCCTGACCCGCCCGCTGCTCCGAACCTGACCCGTCAGGCGAAACGGAACACCTCGCGCCGCGACGGAGTTCCCAGGAGCGGAGGTTCCACATGATCTTTGGCAGCAGGAAGACGAGCATGGTGTCCCCCGAGGACGCCCTGCCCGGGCGCGACCAGGCGATCCCGGTGGCCGACCGGCACGTCGTGCTCGGCACGCCGCTGACCGGGCCGTGGCCCGAGGGGCACGAGGTCATCTCGTTCGGGATGGGCTGCTTCTGGGGTGCCGAGCGCATCTTCTGGGAGATCCCGGGCGTCTGGTCGACCGCCGCGGGCTACCAGGGCGGGCACACGAGAAACCCGACGTACGAGGAGACCTGCACCGCGCGCACCGGCCACACCGAGGCCGTGCAGGTCGTCTACGACCCGGCGCAGGTCGACCTGGAGACCCTGCTCAAGGCGTTCTGGGAGAACCACGACCCCACCACGCCCAACCGGCAGGGCAACGACGTGGGCACGCAGTACCGCTCGGCGGTCTACCCGACGACCGACGCGCAGCTCGCGGCCGTGGAGAGCTCGCGGGCGCGCTACCAGCAGGCGCTCAAGGAGGCCGGGTTCGGCGAGATCTCGACCGAGATCCGCCCGGCCGCCGAGGCGGGACCGTTCTACTACGCCGAGGACCACCACCAGGGCTACCTCGCCAAGAACCCCCACGGCTACTGCAACCACGGGTTCTGCCAGGTGTCCTACGACGCGGGCTCGCACGGCCAGGACGGCCCGACCCGGGTCGAGCTCCCCGACGCCTGAGCGCCGACCTCACGCCGCTCAGTCGACCTCGACGAGGTCGACGACCTCGAACCGCGGGGCGTGCGCCGGCCGGCCGGCGTGGCAGGTGAGCAGCCCGGGCTCCGCCGAGGCCGTGGCCTGCACCGTCGCCATGAGGTGCTTGGGCGATCGGCGCAGCCGCACCTGCCAGCGCCCGCCGCCGAGGTGGATGGTGCCGGCCGGCGCCAGCGCCTCCAGGCGCAGCTCCCCCAGCACGGCGCGCGCGTGCGCGATCGCCGCCTGCGCCGCCGGCAACGTCGTGCTCTGCCCCCGCAGCAGGTGCGGCAGGACCTCGCCGCGGTCGTGGGCGCCCACGACGTCCTCGGCGTCCTCGGGTCGCACCCTCCCGTAGTAGAGCCCGTGCGGCATCGCCAGGACGTTCGCCGCGAACCGGTCACCGCCGACGTGCGAGCACTCCCACACGGTCCCCGGCCGCACCCGCTCCAGCGCCGCGGCGACGGGACGGCCCTCGACCGCGCAGCAGGTGTCGTGCCGGCCGTGGGTGCACACCAGGAAGAACGGCTGGTACGACGGCGAGCCGGCGCTCCCGTCCAGCGGCAGCGTGAGCAGCTCCTCGTCGGTCCCGAAGTCGCCCCACCAGCTGACCTCCCGCCCGGTCCGCGAGCTGACCACCGCCCACCGCCGCCGCGCCGGTTCAGGTCGACGCCCCGGCCGCCGCACGAGCAGCGCCCGCAGGCCGAGGGCGATCGCCCGGGCCGAGAGGGCGCGCCCGACGTCGGGGTCCAGCCGCGAGGACGTCAGGGCCTGGCGGCCCCAGCCGCCCGGCTGCTCGATCAGCACGTATCCGGCGGCCGGCGCGGCGGTCCCGGGCATCGGGTCCCCCCGGCGCAGCGACGCGACGGCGCAGCGCTCGGCGGGTCCACCCGGCTGCTGCGTCGTCACGGGCGGGAGTGGACCACGACCACGGCCTCGCGGACCAGCGTGCGGGCCAGGGCCAGCGCGTCGCCGCCGTCGAGCCCGGGCAGGTCACCGACTCTCAGCCGCTCGCCGTCGAGCAGCGCCCGGACGGCCTTCTCTCCCGCGAGCGGCAGCAGGACCGTCCGGTCCGACAGGCGCAGCGTCAGGCTCTCGCCGTCGGAGCCGAGCACGTGCCGCTGGAAGGGCCGGGCCGACAGCACCGACTCGACCGTCAGGGCCGCGTAGGCCTCGGCCTGGGCCAGCGGCGCCACGGGAGCGGGACGGCTGCTGCCGACCAGCCGGCGCGCGAGGCGCTGCGACACCTCGGCACCCGACACCGCGCCGAGCCGCGCCGTGAGCGCCTCCACGGTCGCCCGCACGTCGGCCTCGACCGACGCCGGGTCGGCCACGTCGACTCCGAGGGGCAGCGAGGCCCGCAGCGCCGGCTCGTCGGCCACGACCGACAGCAGGGCCTCCAGGACCGCGTGCCGGGTGACCGGGTGCACGCCGACTGTCAGGTGGCACGAGACGCCGCCGAGGGCCTCGGCAGCGTGGAGGTAGCCACGGGGCAGGTAGAGCGCGTCACCCGGCCGGAGCACCTCGTCGATGACGGGCGCCTCCTGGGCGCGGGCTCGTACGTCGTCCCGCCGGTCGGTCCACGGCTGGTCGCGCAGCGGCGCGCGGAGCACCGGCTCGTGCACGCGCCATCGCTTCTCGCCCGCCACCTGCAGCACGAAGACGTCGTGCACGTCGTAGTGCGCGGAGAAGCCCTGCGAGGAGCCCGGGGTGACGTACGCGTTGACCTGCACCGGGTGGCCGAGGTCGGTCGTCAGGGCGCCGGCGAAGTCGATGAGCGGCGGCCACAGCCGGTGCAGTCCCTGCAGGACGATCGTGTGCCCGTCGAGGAAGAGGTCCAGGACCCGGTCGTCGGCCACCTGGTCGGCGACCTGCGCCCCCGTGCCGCCCGAGCGGGTGTAGCGCGCGGCGGGCACGACCGCGCCGTCCTTGGCCAGCCGGATGAACGGCGTCCGAAGGCCGCGGCGCGACAGCAGCTCGTCGACCGCGTCCAGCGAGAAGAGGTCCTCGAAGCCCGAGCCGAGCCGGTCGGCCGTGGACAGCAGCGGCGCCCGCGACCACGTGTCGCGGGCGAAGGAGTCGGGGTCCGTCCGGACGCAACGCGCCAGGGCGGGACGGGTGGTGCCCGCCCCGCCCTGGTCGTCGTGATCGGTCAGCGTCGTGCCTCAGGCACCGCTGTCGGCGCCGCCGTCAGCACCGCCGTCAGCACCACCGTCGGCACCGCCGTCGCTCTCACCCGGGACGCCGCCGGCGCCGCCGTCGGCCGGACCGTGCGCGCCGCCGTCGGCGCCACCGTCAGCACCACCGTCGGCACCGCCGTCGGATCCCGACCCGGCACCGCCGTCGGCCGGGCCGTGCTCCTCGGGGGTGGTGGTCATGTCGTCGTCGAGCATCTCGGAGTCCTCCATCTGCTGAAGGGAGGGTCCGGCCGCTGCCGGACCCGTGGACGTCCTACCCGGACGGCCTGGGTGAAACCTTGCCCCTTGCCCGGCCCAGGCGCACCCCCGGGGCCCGACTTCTCAGGCGCCTGCCAGGAAGCTGAGCAGGTCCTGCCGGGTCAGGACGCCGGCCGGCTTGCCCTCGTCGTGCACCAGGAGCGCGTCGGACTTCTCGAGCGCGGCGATCGCGGCCCCCACCGGCTCGCCCGCGCCGACGATGGGCAGCGGTGCCGACATGTGCCGCTCGAGCGCGTCGGCGAGGTGCGCGTTGCCGCTGAAGAGCAGGTCCAGCAGCTCCTTCTCCACGACCGAGCCCACCACCTCGCCGGCGGTGACCGGCGGCTCGGCCTTGACGACCGGCATCTGCGACACGGCGTACTCGCGCAGGATGTCGATCGCCTCGCGCACCGTCTCGTTCGGGTGCACGTGGACCAGCGTCGGCACCTCCCCGCCCTTCTTGGCGAGGATCTGCCCGACCGTCACGCCGTCGTGCGGCTCCTCGACGAAGCCGTAGTCGGCCATCCAGTCGTCGCTGAAGATCTTGCCGAGGTAGCCGCGGCCGCCGTCGGGCAGCAGCACCACCACGACGTCGTCGGCGGTGAGCCGAGCCGCGACCCGCAGGGCGGCGACGACGGCCATGCCGCAGGACCCGCCGACGAGCAGGCCCTCCTCCCGCGCCAGCCGCCGGGTCATGAGGAACGAGTCGCGGTCCGAGACGGCGACGATCTCGTCGGCAACATCAGGGTCGTAGGCCGTCGGCCAGAAGTCCTCACCGACCCCCTCCACGAGGTAGGGCCGGCCGGTGCCGCCGGAGTAGACCGAGCCCTCGGGGTCGGCGCCGATGACCTGCACCCGACCGTCGCTGGCCTCCTTGAGGTAGCGCCCGGTGCCGCTGATCGTGCCCCCGGTGCCGACGCCGGCGACGAAATGGGTGATGCGGCCGTCGGTCTGGGCCCAGAGCTCGGGCCCGGTGGTCTCGTAGTGCGACCGGGGGTTGTCGGGGTTGCTGTACTGGTCGGGCTTCCAGGCCCCGTCGATCTCGCGCACGAGACGGTCGCTGACCGAGTAGTAGGAGCGCGGGTCCTCGGGCGCGACGGCCGTCGGGCACACCTCGACCCGCGCGCCGTACGCCGTGAGGACGTTGATCTTGTCCTGGGAGACCTTGTCCGGCAGCACGAAGACGCACTGGTAGCCGCGCTGCTGCGCCACCAGCGCCAGCCCGATGCCCGTGTTGCCCGACGTCGGCTCGACGATCGTGCCGCCGGGCCGCAGCGCGCCGGACTTCTCGGCCGCGTCGATCATGCGCACGGCGATGCGGTCCTTGACCGAGCCGCCGGGGTTGAAGTACTCGACCTTCGCGAGGACCGTGGCCGGGACGTCCCGGCCGACCGACGACAGCTTGACCAGAGGGGTGTTGCCGACCAGGTCGATGATCGACTCGTAGAACTGCATGGCTGGAGCCTAGATGCCGCGCTCGCCCCGGCTGACGCCTGCCGCGGTCCGATAGATTCCGACAGTGGCCGGCAGCCCTGCTCTGCAGCTCGCCCCGGGCGTCTGGCGCATCCCGACGGTGCGCGGCGACCTGGTGAGCTCCTTCGCGTTCGTCGACGACGACGGGCAGGTCACGCTCGTCGACGCCGGCACGCGGCGCGCCCCGCGACGCATCCTCGCCGGCCTCGGGCACATGGGCGTCGCGCCGTCCGACGTGACCCGGCTGCTGGTGACCCACGCCCATCCCGACCACGTGGGCGGGCTGAGCGCCCTGCGTGGCCGGACCGGCGCGACCGTGGCCGTGCACGAGCGCGACGCGGCGTACGTCCGTGAGGGCAAGGGTCCCGTCCTCGACCGGTCGACCCTCGGCGGCCGGCTGATGCGTCGCAACCGCGGCAGCGCGCCCACCCCGGTCGAGGAGCAGCTCGTCGACGGCCAGGTCCTCGACGTGGCCGGCGGGCTGCGAGTCCTGCACACGCCCGGGCACTCGCCGGGCCACGTGGCGCTGCTGCACGAGCCGAGCGGGGTGCTGGTCACCGGCGACTCCATCTGGAACATGCGCGGCCGCATGACCTGGTCGATCGCCATGTTCTGCACCGACTACGCCATGAGCCAGCAGACCGCCGACGTGCTCGGCGAGGTCGACTACCGGGTCGCCGCCTTCACCCACGGGCCCGAGATCCGCGACAACGCCCGCGAGGCGGTGCGCGGCTTCCTCCGGCGCAAGCGCGGCGCCCGCGTGGGGAGCCCATGACCAGGGCACGGGTGGCGCGGCGCATCGCGATGGCCGCGGCCTACGGGGGCGGCGGGCTCGGGCTGCTCTCCGCGGGTGCCTTCGGGCTCGTGCGGGCCGAGGCGGCCCTGGCGCGGCGCACGATCGGCGAGCCCTCGGGCACCCCGCCGGACGCCGACATGCTCTACGGGTCGAACCACCCCGGTGAGGCGCTGCGGCTGGCGCTCCTCGGTGACTCCAGCGCCGGCGGCCTGGGCGTGGACCACCCCCACCAGACCCCGGGCGCCATGCTGGCCTCGGGGCTGGCCGAGTGCGCCGACCGGCCGGTGCGGCTCGTCTGCGTGGCCGAGGTCGGCGCGCGCAGCAGCGACCTGCCCGCGCAGGTCGACGCGGTCGAGGACCTGCTCCCCGATGTCGCCGTGATCATGATCGGGGCCAACGACGTCACCCACCGCGTCCGGCCACCGACCGCCGTCCGCCACCTCGACCACGTCGTGCGCCGGCTGCGCGACCTGGGGGCCGAGGTCGTGGTCGGCACCTGCCCCGACCTGGGGACGGTCGAGCCGGTGCCACAGCCGCTGCGGTGGATCGCCCGGCGCGCCAGCCGCCAGCTGGCCGCGGCGCAGACCATCGTCGTCGTCGAGGCGGGCGGCAGGTCGGTCTCGCTCGGCGACATCCTGGGGCCGGAGTTCGCCGCCTCCCCCACGGAGATGTTCGGTCCCGACCGGTTCCACCCGTCGGTGGCGGGCTACGCCAGCGCCGCCGCGGCCCTGCTCCCGTCGGCCTGCGCGGCCCTCGACGTGTGGTTCGGCGGGGTGCCCGAGGAGCTGCCCGACCTCGACCGGGGCGAGGGCGTGCGGCCGATCGCGGTGGCGGCCGTCGAGGCCGCCGACGCGGCCGGCACCGAGGTCGCCGGGGCCCAGGTCGGCGGGCGCGACCGCGGCCCGCGGGGTCGCTGGGCCCTGCTGCGGCACCGCAGAGCCCAGCCCGAGGCCGCGGCCCCGGCCGTCGACGAGGGCAGCGCCCCTACGGCGTCGCGGTGACGTTCTCCGCGAGGTAGGTGGTCAGGCGGCGCGACCCCTGCCCGTTGAGGTGGATCGGGTCGGCGAAGAGCTCTCGGGGCCAGACGCCCGGGTCGAGGAACTGCCCGCCGGCCGCCGTGACGGCCGAGGCCATCGCCTCGCGGCAGAGCGCGTCGTCGGCGGCGCCGTTCGGCATCCAGCCCACGAAGTCCTCGGTGACGGGCATCGAGACGACGACAGCCTCCACCGACCGCTCGCGCAGCGTGCCGACGAGGTCCTGCAACACCGTCAGCCGCGCCTCGTCCAGGTCCCACAACGACGTTGCGCCGGAGCCGAACACTGACTCCAGGTCTCGCGGCGCGGGGTAGGCGCGATCGACGAAGTAGCGTGTCCATGCCGTCACCCGCGAGCGTGTACGCTGAGCCCGTGACGCCGATCGCGCCCATCAGGTTGCGCGGCTGCCGCAGCTCGTAGCGGTGGCGGACGAGGCTCAGCCGGTCGCCGAACCAGTCGTCGACCCGGTCGAGCACCGTCTGCCTGATCGGTGAGCCGGCGCATCGCGCGCGAGTCGCGGAACTCCTCGTACTGCTGCTGCTGCTCCGGCTCGTTCGCGTTGAGTTCCCGGCAGCTGAACCCGATGACCACGGTCTCCGGTGTCGCCACGAGACAGGACGGCACGCAGCGTCCAGTCGCGCATCGTGCGCACGTCGGCCCCGAGCAGGGCCGCGTTGTACGCGATCTCGGCACCCCGGACTCGCTCCGGAACCGGATCGGGTCCACACCGGCATCCATCATCGAGGAGCCGACGAAGACCGTCCCGGCCGGAGCGCAGGTCGGCTCAGGTCGTCGGCCTTGACCTGGGTCTCGTCGCTCCCCCACTGGATCGGGGTCGGGAGCGCCGGCGCCAGGACGAAGCGCACGGTGAGCTCGACGGCCAGCAGGACCAGGACCACGGTCGTGGCGACCGTGGCCAGGCTGCGGCGGACACTCATGCGGCGCAGCATCAGAACTGGAAGTAGATGAAGGGCACGGACGTGCCGCCGCTGAACACCAGGATCGCCGTCGCGAGGACGGCCACGAGCACTCCCTGGGCGAGCGGGCGCATCCGCAGCACGAACGCGTCGTCGCCGGCCCGCCGCTGCGCCACGTCGAGGGCCACCATCACGACCAGCGCCGGCAGGACGACGGCCACGGCGTCGAGGTCCACGGGCCGGGCCGGAAGGTCGACGAGCCCCTTGCAGTAGCGCAGAGCCAGGCGCAGGTTGTCGGCCCGGAAGAAGATCCACGCCAGGCAGACCAGGTGGAACGTCACCAGGACGCCGAGGATCGGGCCCAGACCCGTCGGGACGGAGGCCTGCCCCGTCCGTTCGGGCTCGACCCGCGTCGTGACGGCCACGGCGCCGCCGTCGCCCGGCGCGTGGACGCCGCCGGCCGAGGGCAGCGGCTCGCCGGCCGGGCGGCCGCCGGCAGGCAGGGCGTCAGGCGCGGGCCGTCCGCGGTCGGTCCACCACTTGTGCACCGAGAGGTAGCCCCCGTGCAGGACGCCCCAGATGACGAAGGTCCACGCTGCCCCGTGCCAGAGGCCACCGATGCCCATCGTGAGCATGAGGTTGCGGTAGGTCTTGCGCCGGCCGCCCCGGTTCCCGCCGAGCGGGATGTAGAGGTAGTCGCGCAGCCAGCTCGACAGCGAGATGTGCCAGCGTCGCCAGAACTCCGTGATGTTGCGCGACAGGTAGGGCTGCTCGAAGTTGCGCGGCAGCTCGATGCCCAGCAGCCGCGCGGATCCCCGGGCGATGTCGGTGTAGCCGCAGAAGTCGGCGTAGATCTGGATGGCGAAGGCGTAGACGCCGATCAGCAGCGTGCCGAAGCCACCGCGTGCCGGTGGCGAACGCGGCGTCGGCGAACCGGGCCACGCCGTCGGCGAGGACGACCTTCTTGAACAGGCCGAGCAGGATGAGGAACAGCGCGCTGGCGACCCGTTCACCGCTCGGCGGGCGACGGGGGTTCTGGAACTGCGGCAGCTGCAGCTGTGCCCGGCCGATCGGGCCGGCGACGAGCTGGGGGAAGAACGCCACGAACACCGCGAAGTCCAGCGGCCGGCGCGCGGCCGCGATCTCCCGGCGGTAGACGTCGAACGTGTAGGAGATGCCGTGGAAGGTGTAGAAGGAGATGCCGACCGGGAGCAGGATCCGCAGGGTCGGCGAGTCGACGTCAGCGCCCAGCAGCGCGAAGAGCCCGTCGGCGGAGTCCAGGAAGAAGTTGAAGTACTTGAAGGTCGCCAGGACACCGAGGTTGACCACCAGGCTGAGCGCGAAGATGCGCTTGCGCCGGACCGGGTCGGGCTCGTCCTCGAGCCGTCGGCCGACGTAGTAGTCGACGGCCGTGGACAGCCACATCAGCGGGAGGAACCGGGGGTCCCAGGCGCCGTAGAAGACGTACGAGCCGAGCAGGAGCAGCACGTTCTGCTGGCGCCGGTTCAGACGCCAGTAGACGAACAGCACGACGGCGAAGAACGCCGCGTACTGCAGTGAGTTGAAGGTCACGTCCCGCCCCCTGGGTGCCCCTGTCCCAGGCGGGAAGTCTGCCAGCCGCGGGCGTCCGGTCGGTCCCAAACGCCGAAGACGTCCCGATCGGTGCACGAGTCGGCGGAGGTAGCCTCGTGGCTACCGGCGAGTAGTCCGACCCGTTCTCACCAGACGCCCAGGAGGTCCCCGTGCCCGAGGCAGTGATCGTCGCGACGGCCCGCAGCCCGATCGGCCGCGCGTTCAAGGGCTCGCTGGTGGACGTACGCCCCGACGACCTCGCGACCACGGTCGTGCGCGCCGCGCTGGACAAGGTGCCGGGGCTGGACCCGGCCACCCTCGACGACCTGATGCTCGGCTGTGCCGAGCCGGAGGGCAAGCAGGGCGTCAACATGGCCCGCCGGGTCGCGGTGCAGCTCGGGCTGGACGGGCTGCCCGGCACGACGGTGAACCGCTTCTGCGCCTCGTCGGTGCAGACCTCGCGGATGGCCTTCCACGCGATCAAGGCGGGCGAGGGCCACGCGTTCGTGTCCGCAGGGGTCGAGTGCGTGTCGCACTACCCCGCGTTCACCGGGGCCGGCGCCGGGCGCGAGGAGTTCCTCAACCCGCTCTTCGACGAGGCGCGGGCGCGCACCGAGGCCACCGCCGCGTCCAACGAGACCTGGCGGGACCCGCGCGAGGACGGGCGGCTGCCCGACGTCTACATCGCGATGGGCCAGACCGCCGAGAACCTCGCGACCACCCGCGGCATCACGCGCGAGGAGCAGGACGAGTTCGGCGTCCGGTCCCAGAACCTCGCCGAGAAGGCGATCGCCGACGGCTTCTTCGAGCGCGAGATCACCCCGGTCACCACGCCTGACGGCACCCTCGTGGCCCGCGACGACGGCCCGCGACCGGGAGTGACCATGGAGGGCGTGGCGGGCCTCAAGACGGTCTTCCGCGAGGAGGGCACCGTCACCGCCGGCAACTGCTGCCCCCTCAACGACGGCGCCGCCGCGGTCGTGATCATGTCCGACACCCGCGCCGCCGAGCTGGGCCTGACCCCGCTGGCTCGCATCGTCGCGACGGGCGTCTCGGCGCTCTCGCCCGAGATCATGGGGCTCGGCCCGGTCGAGGCGTCCCGGCGGGCCCTCGCGCTGGCGGGCATGAGCATCGAGGACATGGACCTCGTCGAGATCAACGAGGCCTTCGCCGCGCAGGTCATCCCGTCCTACCGCGAGCTCGGCATCGACATCGAGCGCCTGAACGTCCACGGCGGCGCGATCGCGCTCGGCCACCCGTTCGGCTCGACCGGCGCCCGCATCACGACGACCCTGCTCAACGGACTGCAGTCCCGCGACAAGGAGTGGGGCCTGGAGACCATGTGCGTCGGCGGCGGCCAGGGCATGGCCATGATCGTCCAGCGCCTGAGCTGACCACCCGGTCACGGCCGCCCGGCCCGGCCGAAATGATCACGCGAGCGTGATCAGTGATGCCCGAGCGCGCCGAATTCGTCGCGTTCGGTAGGTACTGATCACGTCAGCGTGATCATTTCGGCGAGGGGTGAGGGGCTCAGAGGAGGCGGCGGGTGGCCGCGAGGGTGGCCGCGGCGGAGGTCACGACCTCGACGGCCGTACGACGGGTGCCGGGCGCCCAGGTGGGCTCCGCCGGGTCGCACCCGGCCAGCTCGGCCAGCAGGTCGTGGGCGGTCACGGCGACCTGGTCGCCCACCGCGAAGTCCGACAGGCGGGGGACCGCCCGCCAGCGGGGCTCCCCCCGGGCCGAGCGTTCCGCGAGTCCCTGCGCGGCCGTCGCGAGCGCCTGGGCGGCGGCCCGGCCGGCGTCGGCCGCGCTGTCGTGCGGCGGGGCGGGGGCAGCCAGACGGGCCTGCGAGAGGCTCCTGAGCCGGTCCGGCACCCGGCGCGCGTCGGCCTCGAGATCGTCCCGCAGCACCTCCCAGCCGCCCTCCGCCACGCCGGCACCCTACCGACCGCCAAACCGGTCGCTCCGGGGGTTGTGAACCGGCCGCGTCGTGAGGCACCCTCGGACCCATGGACCGCTGAATCGGCACACTGGAGGCGCCCGATGTCCCTGAACCACTCCGAGGCAACGCACCAGCAGCTGCTCGACCGGGTGCCCACGGCAACCGGTCGCGACCTCCCCCAGTGGTTCGAGGCTCTCGAAGCCGGTCCAGGCCTGCTGCGGTTCGAGGAGCGGGTCAACTGGCTGCGCGACGAGCACGGAATCTCCCACGGGCACGCGTCGGCGATCGTGCACGAGCACGACAAGCGTCGCGGCGCCCGTCGCTACGTCTGACGACGTGACGGCGCGCCGGTGACGCCCGACGAGGCGCGCGACTTCCTGCGCGACAACCACCGCGCCGTGATGTCCACGGTCCGCGGCAACGGCCGGCCGCAGATGTCGCTCGTGGCAGCCGGTGTCGACGCCGAGGGCCGGGTCATCGTGTCGACGCCGGGCGGCACGGCAAAGGCCAACAACCTGCGGCGCGACCCCCACGTCTCGCTGATCGTCATGACCGAGGGCTGGTACGGCCCGTGGGTCCAGGTCGACGGCACCGCCGAGATCGTCGAGCAGCCGGACTCCGTCGAGCTGCTCGTCGACTACTACCGGCGGCTCTCCGGCGAGCACCCCGACTGGGACGAGTACCGCCAGGCGATGCGCGACGAGCAGCGGGTCCTGGTGCGGTTCGAGATCGAGCACGCCAGCGGCTGAGGCCGCACACGACGGAGGCCGCCGACCCGGGATCCCGGGTCGGCGGCCTCGTGCGTCGCGCGCGAGAAGCGGCTAGTCGCCGCCTCGCAGGATGGAGATCAGCCGCAGGAACTCGATGTAGAGCCAGACCAGGGTCACGACCAGGCCGAACGCCGCGAGCCACGAGAAGCGCTCGGGCAGCCCGTTCTGGACGCCCCGCTCGGCGAAGTCGAAGTCCAGCACGAGCATCGCGGCCGCCAGCGTGATCGCGAACAGCCCGATGCCGATGCCCAGCCACCCACCGCGCAGGCTGTTGTCGGTGAAGAGCACCACGCCGATGTTGATCAGCGAGAACACCAGGTAGCCGCCCATGGCGATCAGCACGGTGCGCTGGAACTTCGGGGTGACCCGCACCCGCCCGCTCTTGTACGCCCACAGGGCCACGGCGAACACGGCGAGCGTGCCGAGCACGGCCTGCGCGATGATGCCGTCGTAGAAGTCCTCGTAGATGCGGCTGATGCCGCCGACGAAGAGCCCCTCGAGGCCGGCGTAGGACAGGACCAGTGCGGCGTTCGTCGACTGCTTGATCGCGATGACCAGGCCGAGGACCAGGCCGACGATCATGCCGCCGAAGGTGAGGATCGGGTTGTTGAGGTAGAAGCTCACGGCCGCGACGGGCACCAGCACCGCGAACATCAGGCCGGTCTTGATGACGACGTCGTCCATCGTCATGCGGCCGGTCTGCACCCCCGTCGCCGAGGGCGCGGTGTACATGTCCTCGAGCTGGCCGGCGGTGGCCGTGGGCGTCTCGTTGAACGTGGCGTAGCCGCGGCGCGAGAACGCGTCGCTGCGGTTGAAGACCGGGTTACGGCTCTCCATGACATCCCTCCATGAGCGCGCGGGAGCGCGACTGTCCTGCCCAGCGTAACGTGGTCCGGCCCGCGCGCGTTCCCCCGGACGGGTCGCCTGTGCACCGTGTCCCGAGACACCCGTGAACGGTGTCTCGAGCCATCGCACAGTGCCCCCGGTGGGACTCGAACCCACACATGACCCCGCTTTTAAGGCGGGCGCCTCGGCCAGTTGGGCTACGGGGGCCGGCGGCAGCGAGCGTAGACCTCTACAGGTAGGTCCGCCGGGCGTGCAGCGCGTGCGCGCCCGCGACCCGGTCGAGGAAGAGCAGGCCGTCGAGATGGTCGACCTCGTGCTGCACCGCCCGGGCCTCGAAGGCGTCGGTCTCGAGCACGACCGCCTCGCCGCTGCCCGGGACGACCCCGCGGACGACCAGCCGCGTCGCGCGCTTGACGTCCCCCGTCAGGTCGGGGACCGAGAGGCACCCCTCGCGGCCACGCTCCCAGCGGGTCGCGGACTCGACGACCGGGTTGGCCACCACGACCGGGCCGTGGCAGGTGCGCGCCTTCGGGTGGCCGGTCACGTCGAGGCTGAACAGCCGCCAGCCGACGCCGACCTGCGCGGCGGCAAGGCCGACGCACCCGGGCGCTGCGGCCTGCGTGGCCAGCAGGTCGGCCGCGAGCGCCACGACGTCGGCCGCCGTCGGGTCCACCTCGACCGACCGCTCACCGAGGACGGTGGCCGGAGCCCGCAGCACCGCGCGGACCCGTCCGGGTGGCAGCGCCGGCGGCAGGCTCACCCGCACGTCACAGCACGTCGGGCTCGAGCGGTCGCAGCGACGCGTGCACCCCGAGGTCGCTGGCCGCCGCGGCCAGCCTCTCGTCCAGCGCCGCGACGTCCACGCCGGGCGGGAGGTCGACCTCGGCCAGCAGGACGTACAGCAATCCGGTGAGCCGCGTCGTGAGGTCGGTGACGTTGCCGCCCACGGCGGCAACGCGCTCGGTGACGGCAGACACGATGCCCGGGCGGTCCGCGCCGTGCACCGAGAGAAGGTACGACGACCCCAGCGTGGGCGCCGCGTGCTCCTCCGGCACCTCCCGCACCGAGACGGCGAGGGTGCCGTCGGCCACGAGGGGTGACAGCCCGTCCTGCACCTCCGCCGCGGTCGCGTCGGCCGAGGCGAGCAGCACCATCGCGAAGTGGCCCCGCAGGATCGTCATGGACGAGTCCTCGAGGTTCGCGCCGAGCCCGGCCAGCAGACCCGTCGTCTCGGCGATGATGCCCGGCCGGTCGTGACCGATGACGGTCACGGCGAGCGAGGTCACGTCGCGGCCGGGCCGAGCAGGTCCTCGCGCGTGGGCGGCAGGCCGCTGTCGCCGTCCGCGCCGCGGCGGACCGCGAGCACCTGGTTCACGCCGATGCGCCCCGCCTCGAACCCGAGGGCCGACGCGGCCATGTAGAGCCGCCACACCCTGGCCCGGCCCTCCGTCGTCAGGGCGACGGCCCGGTCCCAGCCCCTCTCGAGGTTCGCCACCCAGTCGCGCAGGGTGAGGGCGTAGTGCTCGCGCAGCGACTCGACGTCGCGCACCTCGAAGCCGCTGTCCTCGAGGATGCCCACGGTCGTCGCGACCGGCAGCAGCTCGCCGTCGGGGAAGACGTAGGCCTCGATGAACGACGTCCCCGACCGTCGCGGTCCCGGGCGGCTCGCGATCTGGTGGTTGAGCAACCGGCCGGTCGGGGCGAGCAGGCCGTGCAGCTGGCGCGCGTAGCCGGCGTAGGCCTCCTCCCCCACGTGCTCGGCCATGCCGATGCTGGCGATGACGTCGAACGGGCCGTCGTCGATGTCTCGGTAGTCCTGTACCCGGATCGCGACGCGGTCGCCGAGACCGGCCGCGGCGAGGCGCTCCCGGGACAGCTCGGCCTGCGGCTCGGAGAGCGTCACGCCGACGCCGGTGACGCCGTAGGTGCCGGCGGCGTGCAGGAGCAGCGAGCCCCACCCGCACCCCACGTCGAGCATGCGCACCGGCCCGCCGCGCCGGTGCAGACCGAGCTTGCGGCACACCAGGTCCAGCTTGTCCCGCTGCGCGTCCTCGAGGGTGTAGGCCGGGTCGTGGGGACGGCGCCAGTAGGCGCAGGAGTAGACCATCGAGCTGCCGAGGACGAGCCGGTAGAAGTCGTTGCCCACGTCGTAGTGATGGGTCACCGCGCGCCGGTCGCGGTCCTTGCTGTGCCGGCGGCCGGAGAGCGTGGCCTCCTCCGGGGGCGGGGCCGGGGCGCGCCCCACGCCTCCGGTCTTCAGCGCGAGGGCGGCGAGCTCGGCGCGCTGGCGGGGGATGAACGTCCTGGACCGCATGCTGTCGACGTCGTCCAGGGGCAGCGCCGAGAGCACCTCGTAGATGTCGCCCTCGACGCCGAGGGCACCGCTGATGTAGGCGCGCGCGAGCCCGAGCTCGTTCGGCGCGTGCGTGAGGTATCGCACGGCGTCGCGCGACACGACGTCCAGGACCGGCGCGCTCTCGGGACCGGCCTCCGAGCCGTCCCAGGCCCGTACCTGAAGGTGCGGCTCCCTGCCGAGCGTCAGCTCGAGCAGCCTGGCCAGCTGGTCCGCCATGGTGGTCGTCGTCCGGGTCATCGCGTCGCCTCACTGAACTCTTCGCGCGGCCGGTGGATGGAGCCGAGGGACACCACGTCACGCCGGAAGAACAGGGCCAGCGTCCAGTCCAGGATCACGCGGATCTTGCGGTTGAACGTGGGGACGCGGCTCATGTGGTAGGTCCGGTGCATGAACCAGGCCGGCCAGCCGCGCAGCTTGATGCCGTAGATCTGGGCCACGCCCTTGTGCAGCCCCAGGGACGCGACCGACCCGGCGTGCTTGTGGGCGTACGAGCGTGGTTCGCGGCCGTTGAGCACGAGCGCGATGTTGTCGCCGAGCTGCTTGGCCTGGCGCACCGCGTGCTGGGCGCTCGGGCTGGTGGTGGCTCCCGGGCCCGCCGTGAGGTCGGGCACCGCGGCACAGTCGCCGGCCGACCACGCGCCCTCGACCCCCTCGACCCGCAGGTCCGCCCGGCAGCGCAGGCGGCCCTTGTCGTCGAGGGGCAGGTCGGTGTGGCGCAGGACGGGGTTGGCCTTCACGCCCGCCGTCCAGACGAGCGTCTCGGCGTCGAACTCCTCGCCGTCGGAGAGCACGATGTGGCCGCCGACGCAGGACTCGAGGCGGGTCTCGAGCCGCACGTCGATGCCTCGCTTGCGCAGCTCCTCGACGGTGTAGCGGCCGAGGTCCTCGCCGACCTCGGGCAGGATCCGGCCGGTCGCCTCGACGAGCACGAACCGGATGTCGCCCTTGGACAGGTCGGGGTAGTAGCGCGTGGCGTACATCGTCATGTCCTCGAGCTCGGCGAGGGCCTCGATGCCGGCGTAGCCGCCTCCGACGAAGACGAACGTGAGCAGGGCCCGCCGCGCGGCGTGGTCGCTGATGCTGGTCGCGACGTCGAGCTTCTCCAGGACCTGGTTGCGCAGGGCGATGGCCTCCTCGACCTGCTTGAAGCCGATGCCGTGCTCCGCCAGGCCGGGGATGGGGAGCGTGCGCGCGATCGAGCCGGGCGCGAGCACGATGACCTCGTAGGTCAGCTCGTAGGAGTCGCCGCGCATCGGCTGGATCCGCGCGACCTTGCGGGCGTGGTCGACGCTCTCGAGCCGGCCGGTGAGGACCTCGCACTTGTCGAGCACCCGGCGCAGCGGCACCACGACGTGGCGCGGCTCCACGCTGCCGGCCGCGGCCTCCGGCAGGAACGGCTGGTAGGTCATGTACGACCGGGGGTCGACGACGATGATCTCGACTCGCCGCGCCGCCAGCTCCCGCCGGAGCTTCTTCTGCAGGCGGAGCGCCGTGTACATGCCGACGTAGCCCCCGCCGACGACGAGGATCCTGGTCCGCCCCGGTGAGGCGCTCGAGATCGCCATGATCAGAGACTAGGACCAAGTCCGGCGCGTGTGGCGGCCAGGCCGAGCACGTCGTCGAGCATCTGGGCGGTCAGGCGTCCCGTGAACGTGTTCTGCTGGCTGGGGTGGAAGCACCCCAGCACGAGCAGGTCGCCGACCCGCGCCTGGGCGCCGTGCCCGAAACGCGGCCGCGGCCGGGGGACCGAGAGGTCGAGCCGGCCGAGGCAGGCCAGCAGCGCCTGCCAGGCGAACCCGCCCAGCGCCACCGCCACCCGGACCGTGGGGAGGACGGCGGCGACCTCGGCGTCCATCCACGGCGAACAGGTGTCCCGCTCGGCAGTGCTCGGCTTGTTGTCGGGCGGGGCGCAGCGCACGGCCGCGAGCATCCGGGTGCCGACGAGGGCCTGCCCGTCGCCTGCGCGGACGCTCGTCGGCAGCGCCGCGAGACCCACCCGGTGCAGCGACGCGAAGAGCCAGTCACCGCTGCGGTCACCGGTGAAGATGCGCCCCGTGCGGTTGCCGCCGTGCGCGGCGGGTGCCAGCCCGACGACCAGCAGGCGGGGGCTCTCGGCCCCCCAGCCGGGCACCGGGCGGCCCCAGTAGGTCTCGTCGGCGAACGCCCGGCGCTTCTGGCGGGCGACCTCCTCCCGCCAGGCGACGAGCCGGGGGCACGCCCGGCACGCGGTGACGGCGTCGTCGAGCGCCGCGAGCGACCGGGCCCCGGCGGCGTGGCGCTGCACGTCCGAGGGGCTCCTCGCGACCGGTGCGGCCACCTACAGCCGGCTGGACAGCAGGTCGACGGTGCGACGCCAGGAGTGCTCGCTGTGCGCCGGGTCGTGCACCTCGGGGCGCTGGTCGTTGAAGAAGGCGTGCTTCGAGCCGGGGTAGTCGTAGACCTCGACGTCGCCGCCCGCCGCCTGGATGCCCTGCACCGCCGCCTGGACGCCCTCGGCGCGCGAGGTGCCGTCCTCCTCGGAGGCGTGGATCATCGCGGACTTGCCGGTGTAGGAGCCCCAGGACGGCGACATCTTCTCCCACGGGATGGCGGGGTAGAACCCGACGGCGACCTTCACCTCGTCGGCGAGCGCGCCCGCCCACAGCGCGAGCGAGCCACCCATGCAGAACCCGACGACACCCACCCCGCTGCCGCTCACGTCGTCGCGCCCCGACAGGTACTGTGCCGCGCCCTGGATGTCCCTGGCCGCACGGTCCATCGCGAGGCCCATGAGCAGGCGCTGCGCCTCGTCGGGCTCGGCGGTCTTCGCCCCGTGGAAGAAGTCCGGGGCCAGCGCCACGAACCCCGCGGCGGCGAACCGGTCGGCCACGTCCTTGACGTGGTCCACGAGGCCCCACCACTCCTGGACGACGATCACGCCGGGCCCGCCGCCTGACTCGGGCGCGGCGACGTAGCCGTCGCAGGTGTCGCCGTTGCTGGGGAAGCTGACCATCTCGCCCACGAGCGGGACCTCCTCGACCTCCGGCCGGGCACCGCGGCACCCGGCACCTGCTCCTGGCCCGACCCTTGCACGCCCGGCCGGCACGTGATCGAGAGGGGTCCGCGGCTCAGCCGGCCGCGCCTGCCGGGAGCCCGAAGAACGGACGGCAGGGCTCGAAGCCCTCGACGTCGACCGCGTCGCCCGCGGGGGCTGCCAGCCACTGCTCCCTCGTCAGCCGCAGGTGGACCAGGGTGTCGACGCCACCGTCGCGGGCGAGCAGCGACTCGCCGTTGGGCCGGTAGCCCACCGACCGCGAGACGCCGAGCGAGGCGGCGTTGTCGTGCCACGCGGAGGTCACGGCGGCCAGCGCCTGCATCGGGCCGAACGCCAGCGCCAGCACGGCGCGGCGCATGGCCTTGCCGAGCCCTGCGCCCCGCGCCTCGGGCACCAGCCACGAGGAGGTGTCCACCGTGCGCAGGGTGGGGAAGTCGTCGCCCTGCAGCTCCTGCAGCCCGACCAGGCGGTCACCGCGCCGCACCGTGAGGTGGAACCGCCAGGCCTGCGGGGTCCACGTGCCGTACGACCGCCAGTAGTCCTGGTGCACCACGACCCCGCGCTGGGTGCGCTCGTCGAGGCCGTACGTCGTCGCGCGCGGGTCCTGCTCCACGTCGTCGGGCAGCAGGCGCACCACCTCGTCCAGCTCTCGCTCGGTCAGCGGCGCCAGCACGAGGTCGCCGGTGGTGATGCGGAGGTCGAGCAGCGGCCAGTGCGGGTGGGTCACCCGCCCAGGATGGACCAGGCGATGCCGTCGAGGATGTCGTGCTCGCTGACGACCACCGAGTCGAGCCCGGCCCGCGCCACCACGACGGACAGGACGAGGGCGCCCGCCCCGATCACGTCGACCCGCCCGGGGTGCATGAAGGGCAGCGCGGCGCGCTCGTCGTGGCGTCATGCCCAGGAGCCGCTCGGCGACCCGGTGGACGTCGCCGGCAGCGATCCGGCTGTGGTGGATCGCGTCCCGGTCGTACGCCGGCAGGTCGAGCGCCATGGCCGCGACGGTGGTGACCGAGCCGGCCAGGCCGACGAGGGTCCCGGCCCGGTCCAGCGGCACCGTCCCCGCGGCGACGGCCACGCCGGCCTCGATGTCGGCCCGCGCCGCCATGACCTGCGCGGGCGTCGGCGGGTCGTCGTGGAGGTGGCGTTCCGTCATGCGCACGCACCCGACGTCGACCGAGCGGGCGGCCTCGACCGACGTACCGCCGAGGACGAGCTCGGTGGACCCTCCGCCGATGTCGACCACCAGGAACGGGCGCGCCAGGTCGGTCCCCGCGAGCTCGCGCGTGGCCCCCGCGAACGACAGGGCCGCCTCCTCGTCGCCCGTGACCACCTCGGGCTCGACGCCGAGGCGGTCGCGGACGCCGGCCACGAACTCCTCGCGGTTCTCGACGTCGCGCGAGGCGGAGGTCGCGACGAACCGCACGCTCCCGGCGCCGGCGTCACGGACCACGGCGGCGTAGCGGTCGCACGCGGCGAAGGTGCGCTGCAGCGCCTCGGGTGCCAGCCGGCCGGTGCGGTCGACGCCCTCGCCGAGCCGGACGACCTCCATCCGCCGGTCGACGTCGGTGAGGCTTCCCGTCGCGGCGTCGAGGTCGGCGACGAGCAGCCGGATCGAGTTGGTGCCGCAGTCGACGGCCGCGACGCGGGTCACGTCGGGTCGCCGGCGACGCAGGAGCCGGTGCGCCACCAGTCGGGCAGCGCGCGCAGCGCCTCGTCGCCGAGCGGGTTCACGCCGGGCCCCTCGGCCAGGGAGTGCGCGACGAGCACGTGCAGGCACTTGACGCGGTCGGGCATGCCGCCGGCCGAGACCCCGGCGATCTGCGGCACCTCCTCGATGCGGTCGCGCACGGCGAGGTAGCGCTCGTGGGCGGTCCTGTAGGCACCGGCGAGCTCGGCGTCGCTCTCGAGCCGCGCAGTCATCTCGCGCATGGTGCCGCCGGCCTCGAGCGTCCCGACCGCCCCGGCGGCCTTCGGGCAGGTGAGGTAGAAGACGGTGGGGAACGGGGTGCCGTCGGGCAGCAGCGGCGACGTCTCGACGACGTCGGGGGCGCCGCACGGGCAGCGGTGGGCGACCCGCCGCACGCCGCGGGGCTCCCGGCCCAGCTGCCGGGCGACGGCCGCGAGGTCGCGCTCGTCGGGAGCGGCGCCGGCTCCTCGGCTCGGGCTCGGCACCCGGCTCAGCCCTTGCCCGCGGCCTCGACGCTGTGCCAGAGGTCGGCGAACCACGGGCTCCGGTCGGCCGTCTCGGGCTGCCGGGCCACCACGCCGTCCGGTGCGGGGGCCTCGTCGGCCTCCAGCACGACGAAGGAGGTCTCGCCGGGCATCACGTAGCGCAGCCGCTCGCGCGCCTGGGCCTCGACGTAGGCCGGGTCCTGCCAGCGGCGCTGCGCGCGGCGCAGCTCGGTGACGCGCTGCTCCTGCTCGGAGACGCGCGAGCGGTAGTCGGTGATCTCGCCGCGCTGGGCGAGGTACTCGCGCAGCGGGTAGGCCAGCGAGATGGCGAGCAGGCACACCACGAGCGCGAGCATGGCGGCGCGGCCGGTCAGGTTGGCACGCTGCCGCTTCCCGGTCTCGTCGCCCTCGGTGTCCGTGCGGGCCATGGGGTCGCCGCGGCCCCCTCAGCCGCCGTGGCGCGGGAACGCGCCCCGGCCGGCGTAGCGCGCCGCGTCGTCGAGCTCTTCCTCGATGCGCAGCAGCTGGTTGTACTTCGCGACCCGCTCGGACCGCGCCGGCGCCCCCGTCTTGATCTGCCCGCAGTCGGTGGCGACGGCCAGGTCGGCGATCGTCGTGTCCTCGGTCTCGCCGGAGCGGTGGCTCATCATGCAGCGGTAGCCGTTGCGGTGGGCCATCGACACCGCGTCGAGGGTCTCGGTGAGCGTGCCGATCTGGTTGACCTTCACCAGCAGGGCGTTGGCCGTCGCCTCGCGGATGCCGCGCTCGAGGCGCTCGGGGTTGGTGACGAACAGGTCGTCGCCGACGAGCTGCACGCGGTCGCCGAGCTGGTCGGTGAGCGCCTTCCAGCCCGCCCAGTCGTCCTCGTCGAGCGGGTCCTCGATCGACACCAGGGGGTACGCGGACACGAGCTCGGCGTAGTAGGCGGCCATCTCGTCGGCCGTCCGCTTGGCCCCCTCGAAGGTGTAGACGCCGTCGGAGCAGAACTCGGTGGCCGCCACGTCGAGCGCCAGCGCGATGTCGTCGCCGAGGGAGAACCCGGCCTTCTCGACGGCGACGGCGATGAGGTCCAGCGCGTCGCGGTTGCTCGGCAGGTCGGGGGCGAAGCCGCCCTCGTCGCCGAGGCCGGTCGCGAGCCCGCGCTCCTTGAGCACCGCCTTGAGCGCGTGGTAGACCTCCGCGCCCCACTGCAGCGACTCGCGGAAGGTCGGGGCGCCGATCGGGGCGACCATGAACTCCTGCACGTCGACGCCGGTGTCGGCGTGGGCGCCGCCGTTGAGGATGTTCATCATCGGCACGGGCAGCAGGTGGGCGTTGGGCCCGCCGACGTAGCGGAACAGCGGCAGCTCGGCCGAGTCGGCGGCGGCGCGCGCCACCGCGAGCGAGACGCCGAGGAGCGCGTTGGCTCCGAGCCGGGACTTCGTGGGCGTGCCGTCGAGGTCCAGCAGCGTCTGGTCGACCAGCCGCTGCTCGCTGGCCTCGAACCCGACCAGGGCGGGGCCGATCTCGTCGAGCACGCCGATGACGGCCTTCTCGACACCCTTGCCCGCGTAGCGCTTCGCGTCGCCGTCGCGCAGCTCGACGGCCTCGAACTGCCCGGTGCTGGCACCGCTCGGCACGGCCGCCCGGGCGATCGTGCCGTCGTCGAGCGCGACCTCGACCTCGACGGTGGGGTTGCCGCGCGAGTCGAGGATCTCGCGGGCGCCGACGGCGTCGATGCTCGCCACGGTGGTGCTCCTTCGGGCGGAGGGCAGGGCGTCGCCAGGCTACCGGCGGACGGCACCCGGCCGCGCGACCGCCTCGCCCGGCTCAGCAGTCCCGCTGCAGGACCAGCGCCTTGACGATCGCCCCGTGCTCGTAGACCCAGCGGAACAGGAGCTCGCCGAGCGGCTCGCGCACCGCGACGACGTCCACCCTCCCGTCGAAGCAGCGGCCCTGCCGCAGCCGGATGCGCGTCACCTGCGTCGTGCCCGAGACGATGAGCAGGCTGTCCCAGCCCCGGCGTTCCGCGAGCCGCGCGACGTACTCCGCCTCGCCCTGGGTCGTCGCGGGGTCGGGCGTGAAGCACAGCTGGGTCACCGTCGGGCGCTCCGGCTCGCAGGCACGCGTGTCCGCGATCGACACGACGACGAACGGGGCGATGCCCTGGTCGGCGAGCTGCCACGCCCGGGTGATGCGGTCACCGGGCCCGGCGTAGACGACGATCGCGTCGACCGGGCGTGGCTCGTCGACGGCGGGCACGACGAGCACGCGCAGGTCGACGACGAGCAGCACGAGGAAGACGACGAGCGCGACCCAGAACCAGCGACGTCGCCGAGCCTTCGGTCGTACGGGCGACGGGCTCGCGACTGACGCCGTCTGCCGGTCAGCCACCGCGGCGCGTCCGCGCGGGAGGAAGGCCGAGCAGCGTCCGCAGGTGCCGCGGCGGCGGTGACCCGTGGGCGAGCATCGCGTCGTGCCGCTCGCGGACCGAGGCGCCGGGGTCGGCCGCCCCGAGGTCCCGCGCGACGTCGCGCACCTCGACGTAGCCGACGTAGTAGGTCGACAGCTGGGCGCTGGTCAGCAGGGCCCGCCGCCACTTGCCCGCCGCCTCGCCCTCCTCCTGGTGGCCGCGTTCCATCATCAGCCGCATCGCCTCCGGCTCGGTCATGCCGCGGGCGTGGACCCGCGCGTCGAGGATCGCGTTGATGGTCATGCGCAGCTGCATCTTGAGCTGCTGCATGCGCAGCTGGTCGGCGAGCCCGTCGTCGCCGCGGTAGCCCGCGTCGACCATCAGCTCCTCGGCGTAGACGGCCCAGCCCTCGACGAAGGGGCCGCTGAGGAACGCCTTGCGCACAGCCGGCGAGGAGTCCACCGGGTCGTAGCGGGCGGAGTGCGCGAGCTGCAGGACGTGGCCGGGCACGGCCTCGTGGACGGTGAGGTTGTGCAGCATGTGCGCGTTGTACTCGCGGAAGAAGGAGCGAACCCGCTCGTCTGGCCAGTCCTCCGGCGTCGGCGAGACCGCGAAGTACGTCGGGAGGCGCGACGTCTCCAGCGGCCCGGGCGGGTCGCAGTAGGCGACCGCGACGCCGCGGTGGATCTCGGGCATCACGATGACCTCGACCGGGTCGTCGTGGACCGTCACGAGGTCGTGCTCCCTGGCGAAGGCCGTCGCCTGCGCCATCGCCTCCTCGCAGAGCCCGACGACGGTCGCGTCGTCGACGTGTCCCTCGTCGGCGAGCCGGTCGAGCACGCGCCGCACCCTGCCCTCGACCGGGCCGTCGTCGAGGCGCGCCGCGGTCTCGGCGATCTGCTCCTCGACGTGCACCAGGTCGGCCTCGGCCCGGGCCAGCACGTCGTCGGCGTCGCTGGCCGTGTCGAGGGTGAGGCTCAGCTTGCGACCGAAGACCGCCGCTCCCAGCCGGGGGTCACGGCGTGAGGAGTCGAGAGCCCCGCGCAGCCAGTCGAGGTGCTCGTCGATGGCCACGACGGCGCCGTCGCGCACCGGCTCGACCTCGCCGCGCAGCGCGGGCTCGTCGCCGAGCGACCGCTCGAGCTCGGTCGCCAGCATCGTCCGGGTGCCGGTGAACTGGCCGATGGCCGTCTCGACGTGGACCCGGGGCATGCCGTCCAGCGAGCGCCGCGACGTCTCCAGAACCGCCGGAACCTGGGCGAGCCGCCCGGCGACGGAGCGCAGACGGTCGCCCAAGGGGGCGAAGTCGCGGGCGAGCAGGGTGTAGACACCGGTGCCGGGGTTGGCGGCGAGCGGGTCCCACTCGAGCTCGCGCAGCTCCTCGAGCTCGAAGCGGCGCAGCTCGAGCTGCGTCGTGAGCAGCTCGGCGTCGACGCGCTCGGCCGGGCCGAGCGACGACCGGTCGACGGCGCGCAGGTCCCCCAGCCGGCGACCGACCCAGCGCGCCTCGTCGTCGAGAGCCCCGTCGCTGCTGTCCGTGAGCCGGTCGTCGAAGCGATGGTCGCCCAGGGCCGTGGCGGCCTCGGGGTGACGCTCGAGCAGCTCGTCGAGGACGGCACCGGCCAGCTGCGCGAAGGTCATCTGGCGAGGCTACCGACGGTTCACAGGACGACGGCGAGGGCGATCGCGGGCGCGATGAAGGCCAGGAACGGCAGGATCGCGGCCGAGGCCACCTGGCCCTCCAGGAACCGCGGGGGCACCTCCAGGCCGAGGCGCAGCTGGGCCACCGTCGCGACCGCCTCGTCGACCGTGGGCGCGTGGGCGCCGGCGTCGGCAGCCTCGATGTCGTCGAGAGGCAGGTCGTCGTCCTCGTCGTCGGTGTCGTAGTCGTCGTAGTCGTCGACGGCTGCCGCACCCGTCCGGCAGCGGGGGCAGCGCGGGCGGCGGTGCGCAGCGCCAGCTGCTCCCAGACCCGCACGTCCCGCAGCCGCCGGGCGCCGGCGCGAGGCCGCGCGGTGCGGGAACAGCAGGTACGGCGGCGTGGTGGCCCGCCAGACCCAGATCGACCCGATCAGTCCGAGCAGGACGATGGCGACCAGGCCCGCGACCCGCCGGTCGTGGCGCGCGCGGCCTCGACCCAGTCCGGGGAGAAGAGCTGACGGGTGAGGAGCACGAGCGGCAGGAGGCTCAGCAGGCACGCCCGGGCGGTCCGCGCCTCCCACAGCGACTCGGCGCTGACGTCGTGGCCGGGGGCCGCAGGGCCAGCAGGCGGTCGCGGGTCGACGCGACGCGCACGGTGCGCTCGAGCGCGTCCACGGTGAGCCACACGAGGGGGGCGTCGTCGGGGTTCGGCATCGGGTCCGGCACCACCTGCGGCCGTACGTCGACGCGAGGCTCGTCCGCACCTCGACCTGCGGGCTCGGTCCGGACGGACACCTCCGGCACCGACACCGCGAGGCTCGCGCTCCCGGAGCGGGCGGCCGACACCACGGCGGGCGCGGCAGGTCGCGACGGCTCCGGGACCGTGATCTGCGCCGGCGCCTCCGCCGGGGCCCGCGGCGGGGAGCTCGACCGCCGGGTCCTCGTCGCCGGGTCGCGCGCCGTGCCGCCCTCGGGACGGCCCGCGACCTTGGCCTCGACCTCGCGGACGACGGCGAACGGGAAGGCCTCCCGGCGACCGTTCTCGCGCCAGGCGACGTCCCGGGACGCGGCGGTCCACGCGACTGCGCCGGCCCCGGGTCGGCCGCGCCGGCGGGCTGACCGGCCTCGGCCACGGCCTCGGTGTGGATCCGGCGCCGGACCTCGTCCAGGTGCGGCGTCCGGAGCACCGGCCCGGGGTCGCTCGACGCCGGCCTCCACCACGGGGCGACGGCACGCCGGTCGCCGGGCCCGCCACGTCGTCGGGAACGCTCGCTGAGGACGATCAGGACGACCAGGCCGGCGATGCCCAGCACGAGAGCCGCGAGCAGCACGGGAAGCCCGGCGGACGCGCCGGAGTCCCCCGCCGACCGAAGGCCGGCGAGGACCGGCTGCCACACAACATCCGTGGCCTGGCTCGCGCCCACTACGCCGCCCCCACCACTGCTCGGAATAGGTCTCAAATGTACGTCCGATCCCGCGAGCCGGAGGCGGGTCGCCGGATTTCGGTCCGCAGCCCGTCTCCCGCCCGTCTCAGGAGGAGCGGGCTGCGGCCTCCGCGGCGCGGACACGCTCGGCGAACCGGCGGGCGGCGCTGCGCAGCTCGGTCTCGGCGTCCAGGCCCGCCCGTCGGGCCTCGGCGACGACACGCAGGAGCCTCGACCCGAGGTCGTCCTCGTCGGCGGGCGCCACCTCGACCCCGTGCGACTCGGCGCGGTGCATCAGCTTGGCCGCCAGGGACAGCGCCGGCAGCGCCATCGGCACCCCGTCTACCGCCGACTCCCGGCCCTTCTCGGCCGCCTTGCGCGTGTGCCAGCTCGCCTCGACCTCCGCCGGGGACCGCGCCTGCGCGCCGCTGCCGAACACGTGCGGGTGACGGCGCACCAGCTTGTCCACGATGTCCCCGGCGACGTCGTCGACCGACCACGGGTCCTCCGCGTCCTCGGTCGCCATGCGGGCGTGGAACACGACCTGCAGGAGCAGGTCGCCGAGCTCCTCGCGGAGGTGGGCGCGGTCGCCGGTCTCGATGGCCTCGAGCACCTCGTAGGTCTCCTCGAGGAGGTAGGTCGTGAGCGACCGGTGCGTCTGCTCGGCGTCCCACGGGCAGCCGCCGGGCGAGCGCAGGCGGTCCATGGTCGCGACGAGGTCCAGCACTCGCGCACCGGGAAGGTCGTAGGAGCCGGGCAGCATCTCCAGCTCCGGCGCGGAGCCGCCCTCGGCGAGCTCGCCGAGGGCCCGGCCGAGACTTTCGTCACCGGTCGGCCCGACCAGCCACACGGCGGTGCCGTGCCGCTGCGCGGCAGCGACCAGAGCGTGGGCGAGCGCCCGGGCGTCCGCGTCCTCCTCCGTGCGTACGTCGATGCCCTCGGCCAGCAGGTAGGGCACCAGCGGGTGCCCGTCCGCGCAGCGCACCGCGCCCGCTTCCCGCAGCGCCGACCAGGCCGGACCTGACAGCAGCCCGGGCGCCACCCGGGGCGAGGTGGACAGCAGGACGAGCCGGCCCGGCGTCACGCCGACCGCCGCCGCTCGATCAGCTCAGGCTCCACCGTCACGCAACTCGTCGACGGACTGCGACAGGCCGCCGCTGACCAGCGGCGTGATGCCCTGCTCGGGGTCCCAGCTGCCGTAGCGCGGGCTGACCTCGATGTCCATGGTCGCGCTCTTCGCGCGCAGCAGGTCGTTGGCCCGCGTCAGCGCCTGCTGGGACACCGAGGGGTCGACGGCGTCGAGGTCGCAGCTGCAGATGTCAGCCGCGATCTCGTTGAAGAGCAGGCGGTCCCGAACCCAGCTGTCGATGTCGTCCGGCGCCAGCACCGTGGGCGTCTGGGCCTGGGCCAGAGCCGTCACCAGCTGCCGACGGCTCCCCACGCTGTCCAGGACACCGTCGCGCTCCCGGGCGACGGCACCGGCACCGACCCGGATGCCGCCGTCCCGGGCCACCTCCCCGATGATCTCCGACACGATCCTGCGCTGCAGGATCGACAGCTGCGCCGCACCGGCGTCTGCCCCGGGCACGATGTCGAGGTAGTCGCGCGCCGAGCTCTGCAGCTCGTCGGTCGTCACCACGCGGTCGTCGATGACGAGAGCGGCCCCCAGGCGGTCGCCGGAGCAGCCGGCGAGGGCCAGCACGGCTGTGCAGGCCATTCCCACCGTCACGACAGTGCGTCGCGTGCGTCGCGTCCGCGAGGGGTGGCGGCGGGATGAGCGGGTCATCGGGCGTCCTTCTCCGAGGGGGTCGGTGCGGCGTCGACCAGCACGGCCTCGACGAGGTCTCGGCACCAGTGCAGGAGATCGACGTCGCTCAGGGGTTGGCCACCGACCCGGGCGGTCGACGGTCTCGGCACCAGGATCGTACGGACCGCGGGCTTGACGACCGATCCCGGGTAGAGCCGCTGCAGGCGCAGCTGCTGGCTCTCGCGCAGCTCGACGGGGGCGAAGCGCACGCTGCGGCCGGCGAGCGCGACCTCGCCGAGGCCGGCCCGGCGGGCCAGGGTGCGGAAGCGGGCGACCTCGAAGAGGTTGGACACCGGGGTCGGCGGGTCGCCGTAGCGGTCCTGCAGCTCGGCCTGCACCGCGTCGAGCTCCTCGGCCGAGGACACGGCGGCCAGCTTTCGGTAGGCCTCGAGCCGCAGCCGCTCGCCCGGTGTGTAGTCGTGGGGCAGGTGCGCGTCGACGGGCAGCTCGACCTTGACGTCACGCACCTCGTCGGGCGCCTCACCCTTGAACTCTGCGACCGCCTCTCCGACGAGGCGCACGTAGAGGTCGAAGCCGACCGAGGCGATGTGCCCCGACTGCTCGCCACCGAGCAGGTTGCCGGCACCGCGGATCTCCAGGTCCTTCATCGCGACGTACATGCCGGCGCCCAGGTCGCTGTGGGAGGCGATCGTCGCGAGCCGGTCGTGCGCCGTCTCGGTGAGGGGCTTCTCCTGCGGGTAGAGGAAGTACGCGTAGGCCCGCTCGCGCCCGCGCCCGACCCGGCCGCGCAGCTGGTGGAGCTGCGAGAGCCCCATCACGTCGGCGCGCTCGACGATGAGCGTGTTGGCGTTGGAGATGTCGAGGCCGCTCTCGACGATGGTGGTGCACACGAGAACGTCGGAGCGCTTCTCCCAGAAGTCGAGCACGACCTGCTCGAGGGCGTTCTCGTTCATCTGGCCGTGGGCGGTCGTGACCCGGGCCTCGGGGACGAGGTCGCGCAGCCGTGCCGCTGCCCGGTCGATCGACTCGACCCGGTTGTGGATGTAGAACACCTGACCCTCGCGGAGCATCTCGCGCCGGATCGCAGCACCGATCTGCTTCTCGTCGTAGCCGCCGACGAACGTCAGGACCGGGTGCCGCTCCTCGGGCGGTGTGAGGATGGTGGACATCTCGCGGATGCCGGTGACGGCCATCTCCAGCGTCCGCGGGATCGGTGTCGCCGACATCGTCAGGACGTCCACGTTGGTGCGCAGGTGCTTGAGCTGCTCCTTGTGCTCGACGCCGAAACGCTGCTCCTCGTCGACGATCACGAGGCCGAGGTCCTTGACCTGCACCTCCGAGGCGAGGATGCGATGGGTGCCGATGACCACGTCGATGCTGCCCTCGCGCAGCCCGGCCTTGACCTCCTCGGCCTCCTTGTCGGTCTGGAACCGCGACAGCGCGGCGACCTTCACCGGGAAGCTGGCGTAGCGCTCGGAGAACGTCGACAGGTGCTGGTTGACCAGCAGCGTGGTCGGCACGAGGACGGCGACCTGCTTGCCGTCCTGCACGGCCTTGAAGGCCGCGCGGACGGCGATCTCTGTCTTGCCGTAGCCGACGTCGCCGCAGATCAGCCGGTCCATCGGGACCGTCTTCTCCATGTCCTCCTTGACCTCGTCGATCGCACCGAGCTGGTCGGGGGTCTCGTGGTAGGGGAAGGCGTCCTCGAGCTCGCGCTGCCACGGGGTGTCCGGGCTGAAGGCGAAGCCGGGCGCCGAGGTGCGAGCGGCGTAGAGCCTGATGAGCTCGGCGGCGATCTGCTTGACCGCCTTGCGGGCCCGGCCCTTGGCCTTCTGCCAGTCGGCCCCGCCGAGGCGGTGCAGGCTGGGCGCCTCGCCGCCGACGTAGCGCGTGACCTGGTCCAGCTGGTCGGTCGGCACGAACAGGCGGTCCCCCGGCTGGCCCCGCTTGGACGGGGCGTACTCGATCACGAGGTACTCCCGCGTCGCGTCGGCCACGGTGCGCTGCACCATCTCGACGTAGCGCCCGACACCGTGCTGCTCGTGGACGACGAGGTCGCCGGCAGCGAGCTGCAGCGGGTCGACGGTGTTGCGACGGCGGCTGGGCATGCGCCGGGCGTCGCGGGTCGAGGGCCCCGCCTGACCCATGAGATCGGTCTCGGTGAGCACCGCGAGCCGCGGCCCGTCCGCCAGGAACCCGCGCTGCAGGCCGCCGCAGGCGACGTGCACCACGGAGGGCTCGGGCGGTGCGTCGAGCGACTCGTCGAGGCGGGCGGGGACGTCCTCGCCGGCGAGGACCTCCACGAGCCGCTCGGCCGACCCGCGTCCCTCGGTCAGCAGCACCACGCGCCAGCCGTCACCCAGCCAGCCCTTGATGTCGGCCAGCGCGCGAGCCGTGTCGCCCCGGTAGCCGTCGACGGCACGGGCGCCCACGACCGACGTCTCGCCGTCGTCGGGCACCTCGTCCGCCGCGAACGGGCTCAGCGACCACCAGGCGCTGCCCCGGTCGAGGGCGAGGGAACGCACCTCCCCGAGGCCGCGGTAGGCGGCTGCACCCAGGTCGATCGGGGTCTGCGCACCGGCCGCCGCGTTGGCCCAGGACGCCTCGAGGAACTCCTGGCTGGTCGCGAACAGGTCGTGGGCCCGGGTGCGGACCCGCTCGGGGTCGAGCAGCACGACGGCCGTGTCGCGCGGCAGCTGGTCGAGCAGCAGCACCATGTCGTCGACGAGCACCGGGGCGAGCGACTCCATCCCCTCCACCGCGATGCCCTCGGCGAGGCTGTCGAGCACCTCGGCCAGCCCCGGGTGCTCGGCGGCGAGGGCAGCGGCCCGCTCGCGCACCTGCTCGGTCAGCAGCAGCTCGCGGCACGGAGGCGCCCACAGCTCGACCCCGGCCGCGCCGTCCGGCGCCGGGAGCGAGCGCTGGTCGGCGACGGTGAACCAGCGGACCTCCTCGACGGTGTCACCCCAGAGCTCGAGCCGGAGGGGGTGCTCCTCGGTCGGCGGGAAGACGTCGAGGATGCCGCCGCGGACGGCGAACTCGCCGCGCCGCTCCACCAGGTCGACCCGCGTGTAGGCCGCCGCGGCGAGCCGCTCGGTCAGGTCGTCGAGGTCGACCTCGTCGCCCGCGCGCACGGCCACCGGCTCGAGGTCACCGAGGCCGGCGACCATGGGCTGCAGCAGCGCCCGCACCGGCGCGACGACGACCGAGAGGGCACCGTGACCCTCGCCCTCGGCGCCGGGGTGCGCGAGCCGGCGCAGGACGCTGAGCCGGCGGCCGACCGTGTCACTGCGCGGGCTCAGCCGCTCGTGGGGCAGCGTCTCCCAGGCCGGGAAGTCCACGACCTGGTCCGGTCGGAGCAGGTCGCGCAGCGCGGTCACCAGGTCCTCGGCCTCGCGCCCCGTCGCGGTCACGGCCAGGACCGGGCGGTCGGCACGCGCGGCGAGGGCTGCGACGGCCGCGGGCCTGACCCCCGGCGGCGCGGTGAGGTCGAGGTCGGTCGTGACGCCGGAGCGCCCGGCCTCGACCGCCGCCCGCAGCGCGGGGTCGCCGTCGAGCTCGTCGAGCAGGACGTCGAGCAGGCCGGTGAGGCTCACAGGTGGGCTCCGAGATTGCGGTGGGCAGCACGACGACCCGGCAACCGGCATCGGCCGCCCGGGCTGCCGCAAGCGTACGTCGGCGGGGTGACGGTCCCCGGCTCAGGAGCCGGTCTCGGACCTGACAGCGCGGAAGTAGCGCTCGCGGTCCTCCGAGGTCCCCGCCGGGTGGAGCAGGGAGCCCTCGAACTCGGCGTCCAGGGCCCGGGCATGCAGCCGTGCCGGGTCGCTGCCGCCGTCGCGGGCCCACCCGGCCACGCGTCGCACCGCCTCGCCGCGGGTCGCGGACGCGTCGTGGCGAACGGCGCGGGCGATCAGCCGCGCGGGCGACCCGCCGGGCCGGGCCCGGTGCACCGGCCACACCGTGTCGACCGCAGTCATCGCCCACCGCAGGCCGGACGAGGGCACGAGCTCGTGGACCACTCCGGCCGGCACCGCCAGCCCGAGCACCGCCGCGGCACGCGCGAGCATCAACCCCGTGGCCACAGCGGCGCCGTGCTCGCGCGCGCGTCGCACGACCAGCGGCCAGTCCACGTCGTGCCGCAGGACGCACTGCTCGACGTCCTTGAGCCAGACCAGCCGGTCGGCACCGGCGAGACTCGCGTGGAGGGCGACGTGCACGAGGGTGTCCACCGGGTCCATCACGGGCACCGCACGACCACCGATCTCCTGTCGCGTGGAGCGGGAGAAGACCTCCCCGGCGGGGAACGCGATGTGTCGTCGCGCGTCCTTCTCGCACACCACGTGCCAGTGCAGGTCCAGCACACCGCCCGACGGGAGGGCGAGGTGCAGCTCGCCGGGCAGGACGTCGGCGATCAGCCGCCAGTTCGCGTCGAGCAGGCGCGCTCCCGAGCGCTCCAGCGCGTCGACGGCGTCGGCCAGCCGAGCAGGTGGCACGAGCACGTCGAGGTCGGCATAGGTGCGCTCGTCGGCGCGCGCGTAGACGAGCTCGGCGAGGACCGGACCCTTGAAGGCCAGCCACGGGATCGACCCGCCGTCCAGGGCGTCGGCCGTGACGGTCAGTCCCTCGAGCAGGAGCAGGTGCCGGGCGACCGAGGCCCGGTGCAGCGCCTGCAGCGAGGAGGCGGTGTCGCTGTCGAGCAACCCGGTGCCCGCGAGCGCGTGCCACACCGGGCCGGCGACGCGGTGGTGCTCGACGGCCGTGACGAACTCGTCCTGGTCGACGGCGTCGACGAGCCTCGCAAGGTCAGGACCCGGGGGGCCGTCCAGCGCGCGGGTGGTCGCTCCCAGCAGGCGACCGACCGCCCGCGAGGACCGCACGCCGGCCCTTCGAGACCTCAGCCCGAGAACGTCAGCTGCGACCGCTTGGTGTTGATCGGGAAGACCGCGTCTGTCGACTCGCCGTCAGACGACCCGAACGTCAGGTCGCGCACCGCGCCCACGACCTTGACCGTCGGTGCCTCGTACTTACGCTTCATCAGGAAACCCCCCTCGGCGGACCCGCAGGTGCAGGAACCCCAGCGCCGACGATAGGCGCCGGACCTTCCGGCGCACAAGAGCCTTCGGCGTTCCTCCACAAATGCCTGCCGTGTCCGTTCTCGCGCGTCGAGCGACGTCGTAGACCCGCGCGCTGCGGTCGCGGTTGGCTAGCCTCGCCTCCGGAGGGGCTGATGGCACGCCAGGGTGCGTCACGGGACCAGCGCGACGGGGACGACGAGTTCTCCTTGTGGGTCGAGGCGAAGACGACGGCGCGGTCTCCGCGTGCCCTGTGGGGTCTCGTGCGGTCCGCGACCCGGCTCGCCTGGGCTGCGTCGCCGCGCGGCCTGACTGTCGCCGCCGGCCTGCAGGTCGTGACCGCGGTCGGTGCCGGGCTGACGGTGCTGATCGGGCAACGTGTCCTCGCGGACCTGCTGGCGGTGGCCGACGGCAGCGACGTCGGACGCCGGGTCGTCGTCGACGTGCTGCTCCTCGCGGCCGTGACCGCCCTGACGGCCGCGGCACCGGCCTTCCAGGTCCAGCACCAGCGGGAGCTTGCCGAGCGCGTCGGCACGCGAGTCTGGGACGGCGTGCTGGCGGTGACCACCACCGTCCCGCTCGAGGAGTTCGAGCGCCCCCGATTCCATGCGCTGCTCCAGCGCGTGCAGTCCCACGCCCTGGCCCGGCCGGTCACCGTGGCGACAGGTCTGCTGGGCATCGCCGGCAGCGCCGTCGGCACGGCGAGCCTGCTGGTGGCCGTTCTGGCGGTCGCCCCCGAGCTGCTGCCGCTGCTCGCGGTGGCCAGCGTCCCCGCCCTGCTCCTGTCAAGGCGCGCGGCCCGCACCGAGTTCGGCTTCGCCGTCTCGCAGAACGACACCTACCGCCGGCGCAACTACCTGCGGACGCTGCTCACGTCGCGCGACGGCGCGGCCGAGATCAGGACAAGCCGGGCCGGGCGCCACCTGCGCCGGCGGCAGGACGACGAGAGCGCGAGCTTCCTGGTCGCGCTCGCCCACCAGGTCAGGCTGCGCCAGCGCTATGCCACCTGGCTGCTGGTCACCAATGCAGTCACCCTGTCGCTGACCCTGGTCGTCCTCGTCCTGCTCGTGGAGCGGGGGTCCCTGGGGGTGGCCTCCGCCGGCGCCGCCCTGATCGGCGTGCGGATGCTCAGCGGCCGCATCGACGTCCTCGTGGCCTCCGTGGCGTCGCTGTTCGAGGCCGAGCCGTTCCTGCGCGACCTCGAGGACTTCCTCGCCCTGTCGCCGCCCGCCGACGAGCCAGCGCCGCCCGCCCCGACCTGGGAGCAGGGCCTGGCGCTGCACGGCGCGTCCTTCCGCTACCCCGGCCGTCAGCGGACGGTGCTGCACGACGTGGACCTCACGATCGGGCCGGGCGAGATCGTGGCACTGGTGGGCGAGAACGGGTCGGGCAAGTCCACCCTCGCCAAGGTCGCCGCCGGGCTGTACCGGCCCACAGCCGGTCGGGTCGAGCGTGACGGCACCGACCTCGCGACTCTCCCGCCGGCTGCGGCCGCGGGGCACGCCGCGATGGTCTTCCAGGACTTCCTCCGCTACCGGCTCACGGCCACCGAGAACGTCGGTCTCGGTGACCCGGCCCGTCTCGACGACCAGGCGGCCGTCGAGCGGGCCGCCGCGGCGGCCGGCGCGCACGACGTCCTGTCGGCCCTTCCGGCCGGCTACGCGACGATGTTGTCCAAGGAGTACGCGGGTGGCGCCGACCTCTCCGGCGGGCAGTGGCAGCGGGTCGCCCTGGCGCGGGCGCTGTTCCGCGACGCCCCGCTCGTCGTGCTCGACGAGCCGAGCTCCTCCCTGGACGCCCGGGCCGAGAGCGAGCTCTTCGAGGACGTACGCCGGCTGCTGCACGGTCGCTCGGCCCTGCTCATCTCGCACCGGTTCTCGACCGTGCGGCTCGTCGACCGCATCTACGTCCTCCACGACGGCCGGGTCGTGGACCACGGGACGCACGACGAGCTCGTGGCGCGCGGCGGCCGCTACGCCGAGATGTTCGCCCTGCAGGCCCGGTCGTACCTCTAGCCGGGTCCCGCCCCGCCCGCCACCTCGCCCGCGACGTCGCGCAACGTGTCGGCGAGCCCGGACGGGAACGGCGGGCCCCACGGCACCCTGACGTGCGCGACCGGGACCCTCTGGACGAGCTCTCCCAGCAGCTGGAACTGCGCGCTCGACGTCGGGGGGTCCTGCCATCCGATGACCCGGGGGAACCGGACGAGGGAGAGCAGTGCGTCGGCCCTGCCCAGCACGTCGACGGCGGGGCGGTCGAGGCCGCGGGTCGGCAGGGGTACGAGCACGGCGGCCAGCGGCAGCGGCCCGTCGCAGACGGCCGGCGGCGTCACGGCACGCCGTCCGTCAGCGGTGGTGCGGACGGCCGCGGGGGCCACCGAGTCGGCGATCGCTGCGCCCCCTTCGCGCAGGCGGCTCTCGGTGGCGCCGGGCCAGGCCGTCGCGCCGCCGGCCGGGAAGGTCACACGCAGCACGTCGTCGGTCACCAGCGGCATCCCTGCCTGAGACAGCAGCGTCGCGAGTGTGCTCTTTCCCATGCCGGGCGCGCCGCAGAAGGCGACCGCCCGGCCCCCGACGTCCACCGCGCTCGCATGCAGAACCAGCTCCCCGTCGATGAGGAGCCGGACCGCCAGCAGCGTCCCGGACGCGAGGACCGAGACCAGTCCCTCGTCGTGGGTGGGGTCCCGGTGGTAGCGCACGTGGCGCAGGCCGTGGTCGGCCACGAACTCCACGCAGCCGCCGAACCGCATCGTCATGTCCGAAGTGCCGCGCGTCATCGCGTAGTGCGTCTCGTGCTCCGTCTCGAGCAGCGCGAGGACGTCCCCCTCCGCCGGCTGCCGGGGCACCGCCCTCTCGGCGCCGCGGGCCAGCACGAGGTCGGGCCGCGCCGCGGTCCGCCCCTCCCCCGCCGGCAGCGCGAGGGCGACATCGCTCTCGACCGTGTAGCCGTGCGCGACATAGCGCCGGACGCGGCCGCTCACGCCAGGGCCTCGAACGGGCCGACGTCACCGAGGGTCCCCTCGAGCGAGCGGCCGGCGACCTCGAGCCAGGCGTGCGCGACGATCGCGCCCGAGCTGGTCCGGCGAGCGCCCAGGCGCAGGACCGGCTCCAGGCCGCGCAGGCGGGACCCGAGCACGAGGCAGCGGCGCAGACAGGTGTCGCCGAACGGCCAGCGTGCCAGCAGCACGTCGGTCCAGCGCGCCGGCTCGCGCGCCCAGCGCGGCAGCTCCGCGGGCTCCGGGACGTCCGGCGCGACCGTGCGGACGTCCAGGCCGACGCCCAGACGCCGGCACGTCCTGGGCAGGTCGGTGGAGCGCAGCAGCACCTCGACCAGCACGGCGGTCGCGAGCACGGCCAGGGGTTCGGGCACCCATCGCGTCCACGACCCCGTCACGGCCGCACCCCGGTCGGGCGCAGGGCCGCGACGACCTCCAGGAGAAGCTGGAGGGACAGGGCCGACGGCCGCTCCCGTTGCCACTCGTGGCGAAGCCGGTCGCTGCGGACCAGCGCGCGGTCCACACCGGTCTCCCCGTCCCAGTCGCGCACGAGCGCCCGCACCTCCGGGGAGAGAAGCGTCCTCGTGAAGTCGCTCTTGGACTGCCGGAAGGGGACGTCCGCGGGCAGCAGGTGACCCGCGAGGTCGGCCACGACGCGGCCCCGGCTCAGCGGCCCGCGCCGGCCGTACGCCCCGGCAAGAGCGGTCACGAACCCACCGTCCAGCAACGGGTGCACGACCTCGGTGCCGGCCCTGCCGTAGACCGCCGAGAGGGTGGCGAGACCCACGCGGACCGCGCGCAGACCGGCGACGTGGCGGGTGGCCGCCGGCCACGACAACGGCTCGCGGGCGGCGTCGGCTGCCGCGCAGCGCCGGGCGAGCACGGCGCCCTCCTCGGTCAGCCACGGCCGCAGCGCCACCGCCCGCGACGCGGCACGTCGCGCCCGCAAGCGACGCGGGGACAGCCCCTCGGCGGCCGATCGCCACGCGGCCGGCTCGGCCCGGCCGCGCCGGTCGACGAGGTTGGCGGCGGCCCAGGCCCGGTGCGGGCTCAGGAGCAGGTCACCCCCCTCACCGGTGAGCACCGTCGCGCCTGCCGCGAGTCGGGCGACCGGCAGCGCGGTGTGCGCGGCGTACGGGAAGTACGGCCCGGCGAGGCCCAGGACCTCGCGGGCGTTCGGCCCCGTCAGGGAGTTCTCGTCCGTGAGGTCCACCGACTCCCAGCGCCGCACGCCGAGATGGGAGACGACCCGCTCCTGCCAGGCGCGCTCGTCGGTCTCGGGCAGGTGGGGATAGCGCACGGTCGCGGCGGCCGGCTCCTCGAGACCCCGGGAGCGGGCGACGTGCACGGCCAGGGCGAGCACCAGCGACGAGTCGCGGCCGCCGGAGAACGCCACGACGCAGGGCCCGGCCGCGAGCGCGTCCGCGAGCCGCTGCTCGAGGACCTCTGCTGGTGCGCCGGACGACCGGGTCGGCACGTCGACCGGGTCGTCGAGGCCGTAGACCCAGCCGAGTGTGGTCTCCGCCACCGAGGGGCGGTGCGGCAGCGACGGCTCAGCCGTGCTCGGCATCGTCCAGCAGCCCGAGCTCGTGCAGCGACCCGACGAACGCGTGGACGTCGCGGCGTGCGGTCGCCTGGTCGACCGCGAACTCGGCCACGAGCGCGTCGACCAGCTCGGCCTCGCTCTTGTCCCCGTCGAGGTGCCCGAGAAGCACGGTCCCCGACCCGTTGACCACCAGGTAGCGGGAGGTCGCGAGGTCGAGCACGACCGTCTCGCCGTCCAGCTCGCGCACGCTGACGTCGCGGCGCCTGAGTCGCATGAGTCCCCCTCGGCGGACTCACGGTCGGTGAGCCCTCTGTCGCTCGCTGTCGTGCCGCTCCTCAGCATGAGGGAGAGCCGCGACGGCCGGAGTGCCTTCGCCCGAATCGAACGGGCATGGACGAAACACGGCGACATCGTCAGATGTCGGCCACCGAACAGACGACGATGCCGGAATCGTGAGGAAACTCAAGCGATTCCCCTGGTTCTTGACACGCTCATGTGCAACGTTGTGTCCAGCGAAAGTTCCGCGTGGGGTGCGCGGTCCGGGTGGGGGGTTCATGTCCGTGTCGGCGCGTGCACAACGTGTAGTCGTCGCGATGGTCGCGGCGACTGCTGCCGCCATGGGCTCGCTCGTCCTCCCGCTCGCCACGGCCGCTCACGCCGACTTGTCGACGGTGACCGACTCGTTCGACCGGGCCGACGCCGGCAGCCTCGGCGCGACGGACTCCGGTCACCCGTGGACCAGCCGCTTCGGGTCCTTCTCCGTGTCGGGCAACCGGGCGCTCGCCGGGGGCGGCTACTCGCTCTCGACCGTGTCCAGCGGCGCCGGTGACGCGTCGGTGTCGGTGACGGTCGCGCAGCCCAGCAGCGAGTTCTGGCTGATCGTGAGGTTCGACGACCCGGCGAACTACTGGCGGTTCGGCCGGTCCAACGGCGGCCCCTACCAGCTGCAGCAGGTCGTGGGGAACAACCTCGGCAACCCGCAGCTCACCGTGCTGGGCTCGGCCTCCCCGTCGCCAGGCGACCGGCTCGAGTGCCGGTCCTCCAGCGTCCTGACCTGTCTGGTCGACGACGTCCCCCTCGTCCGCACCAGCGACACGTTCGCGGCAGGCGCCGGGGCGCACGGGCTGGGCGCCTGGAACGGCCCGACGACCAGCTTCGACGACTTCCGCGTCGCCCCGCTGCCGCAGCTCGCCGACCTCGGGGTGTCGGTGTCGGGCCCGGCGCAGGTGCCCGGCGGCGTCGGCGTCGAGCTCACCGCCACGGTGGTCAACACCGGGCTGGCCGCCGCCCAGGACGCCGCGGTCGTGTGGTCGCCGCCGTCGGGCCTCGGCGGGGTCACCGGCACCGGACCAGGAGGCGACTGTGTGGCCGCCGGGTCCGATCTCCGGTGCCCGGTGGGCGACCTCGCCCCGGGTGCCTCCACCACCGCGACCCTGTCCGCCGTCTCCACCTCGGGCGGCGGGACCGTGGAGGTCCCCGTCGCGGCAACCCACGACGGCACCGACGCCCAACCGGCAGACAACTCGGCCACGGCGTCCTTCCTCCTGCGGCCCGACCTCAGTGCAGCGACCGTCGTCAGCGACGGGTTCGGCCGCGCCGACACCACCAACGGCCTCGGCGCCGCGGACACCGGGCAGTCGTGGTCGGCGCACCACGGCCAGGCACGGGTCGACTCGTCCGAGGCGGCCTTCGGTGGCGGCTACACCCTGACCACGGTGGGCTCCGGCGAGCCCACACGGCGTGGTCGCCGCGACACTGCGCACCCCTGGGCCAGAGTTCTGGCTGGTCTTGCGGCTCTCCAGCGGCGCGGACTACTGGCGGTTCGGCCGATCGAGCAGCGGCGCCTACCAGCTCCAGCAGATCACTGGGGAACAACCTGGGCAACCCCGAGCTGGACCGGCGAGCAACCGTCCAGGCAGCGGCGGGCGACCGGGTGTCCTGCCGGCTCAGCAACGCGGTGATCTCGTGCTCGGTGAACGGCGTCGTCGTGGTCCGCACGACTGACGGCTTCAGCCGCGGGTCAGCCAAGCACGGGCTGGCGACCTACGCGTCACCAGGCGTCCGCTTCGACGACTTCGTCGTCGAGAGGGCCGTACCCCAGCCGGACCTCTCAGTGTCCCTCGACGTCCCCTCGCTGCTCGCCAGTGGCAGCGCCGCGGCGGTGACGGCGACGGTGGCCAACGCGGGCACCGCGGCCGCGGTCGGCGCGACCGTGACCGTCGACCTTCCCGATGGCGCCTCGGTCTCGTCGGCTGCCGGCCCGACGGGAGCATGCGCGGTCGACGGCACGACCGTCACCTGCCCGCTCGGCTCGATCGCGCCACAGGGGTCGGCCGAGGTCGTCGTCCAATCCGTGGCGCCGGCAACCACAGGCACTGTGCACACCACGGCCGAGGCGTCGGCGGGCGAGCCCGACGGCGACCCCGACGACAACACGGCCTCGGCGAGCACCGTGGTCTACGACGCGAGCCAGCCGCGGCCGCTGCTGGTCGACACCTTCGGCCGCCCGGACGCCGGCTCCCTCGGGCGCGCCGACACCGGGCAGGAGTGGTCCGCGCTCGCGGGCACCTTCTCCGTAGCCGACGGCAAGGCGTCGTCGGGCGGCGGGTACGCCCTGGCCACCGTCGACGCCGGGCAGCCGAGCGGCAGCGTGGCCGCCACGGTTGTGCGGCCGGGCACCGAGTTCTGGCTCGTCGTGCGCAGCGCCGGCGCGGGCGACTACTGGCGGTTCGGTCGGTGGCGCGGCGAGTCCTACCAGCTGCAGCTGATCCGCAACAACGGGCTGGGGACGCCGGGGGTGACGATGCTGGAGACGGTGCAGCCGGCAGCGGGTGACCGGCTGGAGTGCCGCGTCGGCACCGGTCTGTCCTGCAGCGTCGACGGCCGACTTGTCGCGATCACCGGAGACGGCACGCACGCGACGGCCACCCGCCACGGACTCGGCACCTGGAACAGCCCGGGCACGGTGCTCGACGACTTCCAGGTCGCCGAGCTACCGAAGGTCCCCGACGTCGTCGCCGCGCTGACCGGCACGCGCTCGGTCGTGGTCTCGGGTCAGATGACCCTGCGGGCCACCGTCAGCAACGCCGGCACGCAAGCAGCTCAGGACACGCGGGTCGAGGGCACGCTGCCCGCGGGGACGACGATCTCGTCGGCCTCGACCGCCGCCGGCGGCTGCGCCGTCCAGGGACGGACGTTCCTGTGCTCGGTCGGGCTGCTCGGCCCTGGCGACCAGGCGCAGGTCGACGTGTCGGCCACCGCACCCGGCCAGGCAGGCCCCGTGACCACTACGGTCCAGGCGGTCCACGACGCGGCCGACGGTGACGAGTCCAACGACATCGCGTCGCTCACGACCACGGTGCGCCTGCCTGCACCGCCCGGCGCCGTCGTCCAGGACGGGTTCGACCGACCGGCACCGGCCAGCGGCCTCGGCACGACCGACTCCGGCGAGCCCTGGCAGGCGCTGCAGGGAGCCTTCACGATCCAGGGCGGCGAGGCCCGGGCGGCGTCCGCCACGACCAGCCTGGCCGCCGTCGATGCAGGCTTCGCCTTCGGGACGTACGAGGTGACGGTGACCTCGGGCGCCGACGCTCCCTTCTGGCTGGCCTTCCGGGTGCAGGACAGCGCCAACCACTATCGGTGGGGACACGACGGTTCGGGCGGCTTCTACCGGCTGAGCAAGATCGTGGGTGGTGGCGAACAGCAGGTCTACGCCTCCAACCGCCGGGCAGACGTCCGCCCTGCCGACGGTGACGTCATCCGCGTCGTGCTGCGGCCCGACGACGGCATCTACATCTTCGTCAACGGTGAGCTCGTCAACGACGCCGGCGACCAGGCCCTGATCGACGCGACCGGCTTCGGGCTGCGTGCCACCTCGCCCTCGACGCGGTTCGACGGCTACGAGGTGAGCTCGGTCATCGAGGGCTTCCCGGTGCACGACACGTTCTCCCGGCCGAACTCCGACGACATCGGCACCCCCGAGCAGGGCACCCGCTACCCGTGGCGGTCGTGGTCGGGCATCACGTGGGGCATCGAGAACGGTCGCGCCTTCTTCCCCGGCGGCGACTTCGGGCTGACCGCCATCGACGCCACCACGGAGAAGGCCGGCGTCCGGGCGACGTTCTCCGCGCTGAGCCTGGAGCAGTACCTCGTCTTCCGCTACGCCGAGGACGACTCCTACTACCGCTTCGGCGCCGCGCTGGACGGCACCTACACCGTGCAGCTCATGCACGGCTGGGACAACCTGACGATCCCGGTGCCGGTCGAGGTGCTCAGCGAGCCGGAGGTGGCGCCCGGCGACGTCGTCGAGGTCGTGCAGCACCTCGACGGCCGTATCGAGACCAAGGTCAACGGAGTCGTGACACACCGATTCAGCGACCCGGTCACGAATGCGCGCGCGACGATCTATGGACTTGCGACCGAGGGAGCGGGAGCACGCTTCGACGACTTCTCGATCAGCTTGTCCCCGCGCTGACCGCCCCGCCGTCTACGATCGAGTGCAGGCCGCCGTCGCCAGGTGGTCGCGGGGTGCGGTTGGTCGAGGGGGCGCGGTCAGTGCGAGACACACCGGCGTCCCGCATGCGCGGCAAGGCCGAGCAGAGCGTCCATGCCGACGACGAGACCCCCGGGATCCTCTGCTTCTCTGCACTCGACTGGTGGTACCACAACCACGCGCACGCCGACTTCCAGCTGATGCGACGAGCGGCGCAGCAGCGCCGGGTCCTCTTCGTCAACAGCATCGGTATGCGGATGCCCCTGCCCGGACGATCGACGCAGCCGTTGCGTCGGATCCTGCGCAAGGTGCGGAGCATCAGCCGGGCGCTGCAGGCACCGCTGCCCGACGTGCCGCGTTTCCACGTGCTCAGCCCCGTCGTGCTCCCGTTCTACGGCGTGCCCATCGTCCGACGGGTCAACACCCGCTTGGTCTCCTGGCAGGTTGGTCGGGCGCTACGTCGGCTCGGAATGTCACGCCCGTCCTGCGTGGTGACCATCCCGACCGCCTGGCCGGTCGCGCGCCGTCTCGCGGTCCGAACCGTGATCTACAACCGCTCCGACAACCACTCCGAGTTCGAGGAGACCGACCAGGAGTTCATCCGCAGCCTCGAGGACGAGATGCTTCTCCACGCCGACCGGGTGCTCTACGTGAGCCGTGAGCTGCGCTCGAGGGAAGCACGACTCACCGGGGACAGGTCCAGGTTCCTCGATCACGGCGTCGATCTCGACCTCTTCCGCACCGGCCTGCCCGAGTCCCCCGACCTGGCGCGCATCGGGCGACCGCGGCTGGGCTTCTTCGGCGGCTTCGACGACTACGTCATCGACTTCGACCTGCTCGAGCACCTCGCCAAGTCCATCCCCGAGGCTGAGGTCGTGCTCGTCGGCGACGCGACCTGCTCCATGGAGCGGCTCACGTCTCTGCCGAACGTCACCTGGCTGGGCTACCGACCCTACGAACAGATCCCAGCTCTGGGCGCGGGGTTCGACGTCGCTCTGATGCCCTGGCTTCACAACGGCTGGATCGAGGCCTGCAACCCGATCAAGCTCAAGGAGTACCTCGCGCTGGGCCTGCCCATCGTCAGCACGGACTTCCCCGAGGTGCGGCACTACGAGGCGTTCGTCCGCATCGCTACGGACGCCACGTCATTCGTCGACCTCGTGCGAATGACCATCGACGACGGCGGGCTCGGCGGCCCAAGTGAGCGACGCGAGCACGTGACGGGATCGACGTGGGAACGTCGGGCCGCCGAGTTGGTCGAGATCTGCGATGAGGCCGGGGCTAGCGGCTGATGTGTGGGATCGCGGGTGTCATCCGGTTCGACGGAGAGCCGGTCGACCCTTCCTTGCTGAGGGCCATGGCGGACCGCCTCGCTCACCGCGGCCCGGACGGCGAGGGCTACCTCAGTCGCGGGCCGATCGGACTGGCCCATCGCAGGCTGGCCATCATCGACGTCGCGGGCTCCCCGCAACCGATGAGCTCGCCGGACGACAGCCTGCACGTCTGCTTCAACGGCGAGATCTTCAACTACCGCGAGCTCCGCGACGAGATCCCCTTCCCCTACCGGACGGGCGGCGACACCGAGGTGCTGCTGTCCGCCTACGCGGCGGACGGGGAGGACAGCGTCCGCAGGCTCCGCGGACAGTTCGCCTATGCGCTCTTCGACGAGCCGCAGAAGGCCGTGACCCTCTTCCGCGACCGTGTCGGCGTGCTCCCGCTCTACTACCACGTCGACGGGCGACGCCTCGCGTTCGCGTCCGAGGTCAAGGCGCTCGAGCCTGCCATGCCGGAGGGCCTGTCCGTCGACACGGCCAGCCTCGACGACTACCTGACCCGACGGGCGGTCGCGGCGCCGTACACGCTCTTCGCCGGGGTCCGAAAGCTCCTCCCCGGCCACAGCCTCCGGGTCGACACGAGCGGCCGCATCGGCACGCGGCGTTACTGGGAGCTGCCGGACCCCGGCGACACCGTCGACCTCCGGCCGGACGAGGCGGTGAATGCGGTCGGTGCGGCGCTGGACGCGGCGGTCGCGGACGCGCTGGTCGCCGACGTCCCGGTGGGGGCCTACCTCAGCGGCGGCGTCGACAGCAGCCTGATCGTCGCGACAGCCACCCGGCTGCGCGGCGGTGCACCTGTCGAGACGTTCGCCGCCGGGTTCGGCGCGCCGACCGACGAGCTGCACCACGCGCGACGCGTGGCGGAGCACGTCGGCAGCAACCATCACGAGGTCACGCTCCGGCCCGACGACTTCAGCAGCGCCTGGAGCGATCTCTCCTGGCACCGCGACGCGCCCCTGTCGGAGCCGGCCGACGTGGCCGTGTGGTCCCTCGCGACCGAGGCGAGGAAGCGGGTCAAGGTCGTCCTGTCCGGTGAGGGCAGCGACGAGCTCTTCGCCGGCTATCCCAAACACCGCTATGCCAGGTTGTCGGAGCGGATCGGCGTCGTTCCCGCCTCCGTTCGCACGCCACTCCTCCGTGGCGTCGAGCGCGCGCTCCCGGCACGGCAGCGGCGGCTCCGCACTGCCGTGCGTGCCCTGACCGGAGCGACGGCGCAGGACCGGGCAGTCGAGTGGTTCGCGCCGTTCACCGAGTACGAGCGCCGGGCCCTGCTCGGACCGCGCGACCCTGAGCGCGGGCCTCAGCCACGCTCGGGCTCCGGCGCCCTGGACCGCATGCTGCGCGGCGACTGCCCTGGAGGGTGGCTGTCCGACAACCTCCTCGAACGAGGTGACCGGATGAGCATGGCGTCCTCCCTGGAGCTCAGACCTCCCTTCCTCGACCACCGGCTGGTCGAGCTGGCGTTCCGGCTTGGCCCGGGCCTGAAGCTGCGCGGTGGCACCGGCAAGTGGGTCGTGAAGGAGCTGGCCCGCCGGTACCTGCCGGCGGAGATCGTCGACCGGCGCAAGTCGGGCTTCGTCGTGCCACTGGACTCGTGGTTCCGCGGCGACCTGCGTGACGAGTCGCGGGAGCGGCTGCTGGCCGCTGACTCGTTCGTCTCCGAGGTGATGGACCGCTCGGTCGTGCAGCGGATGCTGGACGACCACGCGCAGGGGCGCCGCGACGAGACGGCGCGGCTGTGGACGCTGATGTGCCTGGAGACGTGGCACGGGGCCTTCTTCCGCAGCTCGCCGCGCGCGGGAACCACGGCCGCGGGGTAAAGAAACCGTCATCCGGATTGCCACGCTGAGTGGCCACATACGCCACATCCGTGATCACCGCGCGAGGCGCCCCTCACCCACCGTGATCGGTGAAGCGGTCGTTATAGATCCATTTTACCGATGCGGATGTGCGTCTCGCGACGCTGTGTGATTAGTGTCTGCGCCGGTCGGGTAAGCCGGTCCCGGCGTCGGGGGGAGCCGCATCCGGGGGGTGCACGACCCGTGGGGGGACCGCCCCAGGAGGGCTCACCGGAGTCCTCCCGCACGAGAGGTCACCAACCCCCTTGAACGACACGACGCCACGCGAGCCACCGGCCTCTGCCCTGGACGGGGCCCGACCAGCACGCTGACCACCAGCACATCGTGCCCACCGTCCGGTGCCTATGCCCAGCGGTGGCGTCGACTCGCCCGCCCCGACGGGGGCAGCCCACGACTTGGGACGGTTTTTGCCCGGCAAACGAGGGGTGTCGGTCAAGCCGCGCCCGGCACGAGTCCGACACATCAACTGGTCGCTGACGCCATGGGGGAACAGCGGCCGACCCAGTCCCGGGCGCCTTCGGGTGCCCACACACGCAACGCAGCGAAGGAACCCCATGCCCAGCACCCCCCGGCCCCAGGGCCACCCCGCGTTCAGCCAGCAGCCCGGACGTCACCGCGGCAGCGCGGGATCCGGACGGTCGGGCGCGACGGTGCTCGCCTCCCGGATCGCGGGTCGTCGCCCAGGTAGCCGTGCCCTGCGCGCCATGGCGGCCGCGACCTCGGCCGTCGTCGCGGCGGGCTTCCTCGTCGCGAACGCCTCGGCCGAGACGCCGTTCTCCCTGAACCTGGCGGCAGGCCAGTCGAGCGCCTACACCGACCCGTCGGGCACCGCCTTCGGGCCCGACAAGCACTACTCGGGCGGCTCGGTGCACCGCAGCGGGGCCAGCATCCGCGACACCAAGGCCGACGCCCTCTACCAGCGGCACCGCTGGGGCATGTCCGGATACAAGCTTCCCGTCGACTGCGCGGGGACCTACACGGTGACCCTGCACTTCGCCGAGACCGTGATGAGCAGGAGCGGCCGGCGCGTGTTCGGCGTCGCGGCGGAGGGCACCACCAAGATCGCCAAGCTCGACGTCTTCGCCGCTGTCGGCGTCAACCGTGCGCTGAAGCGCAGCTTCGACGTCACCGTGAAGGACGGCACGCTCAACCTCGACTTCCAACGGATCGTCGAGGACCCCATGGTCTCGGGCATCCAGGTGTCCCGGAACTCGAGCTGCTCGGGTGGGCCCGCCCCGGCACCGGCCCCGACGACGTCCACTCCGGCGCCGAGCACGAAGCCTCCGGCGCCGAGCACGCCGGCGCCCACAGCGCCGGCAGGGCAAGGCTTCTCGGACAGAGTCAATGTCGCGAGCAACTCGCCCTACACCGACGCGAGCGGCAAGGTCTGGTCGCCCGACGAAGGCTTCGTGGGCGGCACCGTGTGGCAGGGCGGGAGCACCGCCGTCGCCAACACGACGTCCGACGCGCTCTACCGCAAGCACCGCTGGGGCATGAGCGGCTACAAGATCGCCGTTCCGAAGCCCGGCAAGTACGAGGTCGACCTGCACCTGGCGGAGCTGGTCTTCACCTCCCCCGGGCGTCGGGTCTTCGACGTCACGGCGGAAGGCGCCCTGAAGCTCGACAACCTCGACGTCCTTGCCGAGGCTGGCGGGCCGGACCGAGCGCTGACCGAGACCTTCGTCGTGGACGTCCAGGACGGGACGCTCAACCTCGGTTTCAGCGCCAGCGCTGACGACCCGATGGTGTCGGGCATCGAGGTGACCACGGCCGGCGCGAGCCAGCCGGCGCCGACCACGCAGACCCCGGCGCCGACCACGCAGGCCCCGGCGCCGACCACTCCGGCTCCGGCTCCCACCACGCAGGCCCCGGCGCCGACCACTCCGGCTCCGGCTCCCACCACGCAGGCACCGCCGGCCTCGTCCGGCGGCTTCCCGAACGCCGGCAACACCGGCGTGCCGTCGGGGGTCTCGCTGACTCCCTCTGGTTCCCTCACCGTCACGCAGAACGGCGCCGTCATCGACGCCAAGGACGTAAATGGCAGCATCACCGTGCAGGCCAACAACGTGACCATCAAGCGCACTCGCATCCGCAACCCGCGGGGCATGGCCATCTGGGTCGACCCGAACAACACCGGGCTCGTGGTCGAGGACGTCGAGCTGGACGGGACGGGCAACGGCGACGCGACATCCGCTGTCGGCTACTCCAACTTCACGCTGCGGCGGGTGCACATCCACCACTACGGCGAGGGACCCGCCGCGAACGGCAACGTCCTCATCGAGGACAGCTACATGCACAGCTTCACGAACTTCATCAGCCAGGGGGCGCACCAGGACGGCATCCAGATGGAGTGGGGCAGCAACCAGACGGTCCGCCACAACACCATCCTGATGAACGTCGACGGAGCCAACTCGGCGATCTGGGTGTCGGCCGGAAATGCCCACAGCAACATCGTCATCAAGGACAACCTCGTCGCCGGTGCGTCCTACAGCCTCGGACTGGGCAACCAGGCCTCGGCCACGGGCAACCGCATCTCCACGATGTTCTATCCCAAGGGTGGCTACTACGGGCCGTTCACCTACGTGGGCGGCAGCGCCTCGCGGTCGGGCAACGTCTTCCACGAGTCGGGGCAGCCGGCGAACTGACGGAGCAGACCGCCGTGATCCATGACGCCGGGCCGGCACCGACAGGTGCCGGCCCTGCGTCATCTCTAGCCGTCCCCCGCCGTCGGCCGCGTGGCGCGGGCTCGGTCGTAGATGTCGACGAGCTCGCGCCCTGCCCCGGACCAGTCGAGGTCGCCGCGGTGGGCCAGGCACGCGGCGCGCATCCTCTCGTACGTGCCAGGGACGGACAGAGCCCGCAGATGCCTGGTCAGCGCATCGCCGTCCCCCGACGGATGCACGAAGCCCTGCACGCCATCGGTGAGCACGGCCCCCGCCGCGTCCGACACCAGGGGGACGCAGCCCACGGCCTGTGCCTCGTAGGTCACCAGTGCGCTGCCCTCCTCGAATGACGGCAACATCAGGGCGTGCGACTCGCGCATCAGCGCCGCGGTGTCGTCCACGAAGCCCATGTAACGCACCGACGGGTGGTCCATCAGGTGGGCCACGTGCCGCTCGTAGCCGGGGTGGAAGCCGCCGGAGATCGTCAGCCGCCCCGCGGCGGCGAGCCCCGACGCATGCCAGGCCTCGAGTGCCACGTGGAGCCCCTTGCGCGGCTCGCAGCGACCGATGAACGCGGCCGAGAACGGCACCGGCTCGAGCGGTCCGGATCGCGGCCGGAACCCCTCCACGTCGCAGCCGTACCGGTGCAGGTAGAGCTTCTGCTCGGGAACAGCACGCGCCACGAAGGTGAGGCGGGCAACCTCCGACGGCACGAGGAGCACGTCGGCAAGCTCGTACTCCTCGGACTCGAGCGCGAGGCGGCCCCGGTCCGGCCGGTGCGAGTAGCCGCGGGGCAACGGCACCTGCATGTCTCGGTGGAGCCGCGCGACGACGTCGTATGCGTGCCCCGTGTGGGAGTTGGGTACCTCGCGCACGCCGAGGACGCCCGACCGGCGCGCTGCGGCCAGGCTGTTCCGAGCGGCGAGCGGCCAGGCGTGGAGGACGTCCCAGCGGGCGGGTGTTGTCCCGACCAGCCGGGCGACCCTCCGGTCGTGGTAGCGCCAGGCCCTCTCCACGCCGACCGCCCGGTGCGGAACCCGCTGCCCACCGGCGACCATCGTCTCCACGACCCCCGCGACACCCTCGACGGGCACGGCCAGGCTGGTGCAGACCACCGTCACTTCGGCACCCGCGAGCGTCAGCGCCCTGACCTGGGCGAGCGCCGTCGTCCCGATGCCCGGCGATCCGAGCGGGTGCGGAAAGCTGTAGAGGACGCGCGTCAACCGAGCGGCCCTCTACGCTCCGCGGCGAACGGACAGCGTGGCGACCTCGCACCCGAAGTCCGGCGCCCGTTGCACCTGCACGACGGTCGGAGCGACGCCGTTCCGGTGAAGGGCAGCGACCAGCGACTGGGTGGTGTAGTCACCGTGGCACTCGACGGCCGCGACCCGCACCCGGTCGACCCAGTCGGCGCACTCCGCGAACAGCTCCTCCTCGGCGCCCTCGATGTCACACTTCAGGACGTCGACGGGAGCATCACCTAGGTGCCGCAGCACGACATCCATCGTCACCACGTCGGCGTCACCCGGCTGTCCGTCCTCGACGTCGTGCATGGCGAAACTGAATTCCTTGTTGTGGCTGGTCAACGCCACCTGCCTGCTCCACCCTCCGACGCAGGCAGGCACAACGACGCTGCGGTCCTCGAAGTCCGACAGGTTGCGCCGGGCCACCTCGAGGTTCGACGCCTCCGGCTCGACGCAGACCACCGAGGCCTCCGGGAAGCGGTGGAGGAACCAACGGGCCGAGAGACCGCAGTTCGCGCCGAGGTCGACGACCCAGCGGACGGGCGCTGTCACCAGACGGGCGACGGGCTCGTAGGTCGCACCGTGGGAGAGCTCGTCGAGCACCGAGATGTCGCTCGTGTGGCTGCGCAGGTGGACGTTCCTCCCGAAGCTGTGCAGGTCGACCACGATCGTCTTCGGGCGGGGGCACACGAGGCGGCCTACCTTGCTAAGGCTCAAGCGCACCTGCATGAGCCTCAGGAAGACGGGGAGCGAGGTGCTCTCCCGCCACAAGGCTCGGGTCTCACCCGTCCACATCGCCAGGTGGCGCCCCACGGACCGTGTCATCGGTGCTCCGCGCCCGAGAACGCCTGGTCGCCCTGGGGAGTCGCACGGCGCTCCAGGCCGAGCAGCGCCGCCATCTGGTCGCCACGATGCCGCCAGTCGTGACGCCTGGCGAAACCACGTCGAAGATCCCTGTGCGTCTGTTGGTCACGGGGCTCGGAGAGCAGGCCGGCGACGGCGTCGGCGAACTCCTCGCGGCCGGTGGCGGGGGTGATGAGGTCGGTGTCGAGGTGATGCAGGTAGGGCAAGCGGGTCGACACGACCGGCAGCCCGGCTGCCAGGTACTCCAGCGCCTTCAACGGCGAGCTCGCCCTGTTGAAGTCGCTGTCCTCGTACGGCACGAGCCCCACGTCGACCACCTTCAAGTACGAGGGAAGGTCCGCGAAGGCCCTCGGTCCGACCCACTGGACGTTCGGCAGCGCAAGAAGGGCCTCCATCTCGTGCATGGCAAAGGTCAGCTGCCTCGGACCTACCAGCAAGAGCGACGTGCCTCGCTCGGCCACGGCCGTGAGCAACGTGATGTCGATGCGATGAGACAGGTGTCCCACGAAACCGGCGATCGGTCGGGACAAGGTCACGTCTCTGGGCGCCGGCACGTGGTCGGGGTCCGCGTAGTTGCTCGTGTCGACACCGTTGGGGATGACGACAGGAGAGACCGCGGCCATGGCACGCCACTTGTTGGCAAGCCCGTCGGTCACCGCGACCACGTCGGTGGCTTCATCGAGCTGGGCGCGCTCCCGCCGGACCAACCAGGCCGTCTGAAGGTTCAGGATCTCGGCCCCGGCGACGAAGTCGTCCGTGCCGTAGAGCACCCGTCGGCGCTCTCCGAAGACCCCGAAGAGGGGTTCCAGGGATACGACAACGACACCGTGGACGTCCGCGCCAAGCCGCCGCGCAGCACGACGCATGGCCCTTCTCGTGAACGCGACAGTGACTCTGCGAACCCCCGGACGACCCTTTCCGGGAGGTGCCAGCGGAGTGAGCCGGGCTATCCGGGGCGCGACCATACGGAGTCTCGGCCCGCGCAGGAGATGTCTCAGCTCGGGGTGTCGCAGGGGGGTCAGCCAGGACACGGGCGGGTCCACATACAGGACCGTGGCGTCCCGTGACAGGGACTTCGCCATGTGCTGGTCGGGCATCGGGGCGGCGTCCCACCAGGTGCCCGCGCAGATCACGACCGTCTGCGACCAGTCGTCCGACTGACCGTGCAGCGGAGCACGGCGTTCTCGCTTCCGTCCCATGGCCTCCCCCGGCGCGATGGTAGTCGGCAGCACGCCCGTGCCGCGGGGCCTCGGGGCAGATTGACCTGACGGCGGACAACTTCTGCGAACCGCGGACACAACCTCGGTGAGCCATTAGCGTTTTCCGGGGGAGTCCGCCAGACGCTCACGCTGCGGTCCAGCCAGGGGGAGGAAACCACTTTGCGCACACTTGTCACCGGAGGCCTCGGCTTCATCGGCTCGCATCTCGTTCATCGACTGCTGGCGCAGGGGGACGAGGTCGTCATCCTGGACAGCGTCGAGGAGCAAGTGCATGGCGGCGGCGCACCGAGCGTCCCCGACGGTGTCACCCTCGTCGAGGGGGATGTCGCCGACGCGGCCGCCGCGAGCCGAGCCCTGGAGCGCGTGGACCGCGTCGTCCACCTGGCCGCCGTGGTGGGTGTCGGCCAGTCGATGTACGAGATCGAGCGCTATGTCCGAAAGAACACCCAGGCAACCGCGTCGTTCCTCGAGCGGGTGATCGCTGCGCGCGATCACGTGCGCCGGCTCGTGGTCGCGTCGTCCATGTCGATCTACGGCGAGGGCGAGTACGTCTGCGATGCCGATGGCCATGTTGCGCCCGGTCCGAGGTCCGAGGCACAGCTGCAGGGGAGGGACTGGGAGGTCCACTGCCCGCAGTGCGATGCGCATGTCCAGCCGGTCGGGACACGCGAGACCAAACCGCTCATACCGACCTCGATCTACGCGATCACCAAGCGTGACCACGAGGAGCTGGCGCTCGTCACCGGCTCGGCCTACGGCATCCCGACTGTCGCGCTGCGCTTCTTCAACGTCTACGGACCGGGGCAGGCTCTGTCGAACCCGTACACGGGAGTGGCCGCGATTTTCGCCTCGAGACTGCTCAACGGGAACGCACCGCTGATCTTCGAGGACGGCGGGCAGGCACGTGACTTCATCCATGTGTCCGACATCGTCGAAGGCCTCACCGCGGCGCTTACCGCCGACGACGCGACGGGACGGTCGCTCAACCTGGGCACGGGTCGGACCTCGACCGTCCTCGACGTCTCGCGCGCCCTGGCCACTGGGCTGGGCATGGACGTCGAGCCGGTGCTGAACAACCAATATCGCGCGGGTGACATCCGGCATTGCTACGCCGACACCTCGGCGGCCGAGAAGTACCTCGACTTCCGGGCAAAGGTGACGCTCGAGGACGGCATGGGCGACCTGGTGAGGTGGTTGGCCGACCAGGAGGCGACGGACAACGTGGCGCAGGCGACCGACCAGCTGTCCAGTCGTGGCTTGGCGAGGTAACAGTGACTTCCCTGGCCATCCTGATCGTGTCGACGAACGAGGCGCACTGGCTGCGGCCATGCCTCACCTCGGTCTACGAGCACGCGGGGGACATCGACCTGGACGTCGTCGTCGCCGACAACTGCTCGACCGACGGCACCAGGGAGCTCGTCGAGTCGGAGTTTCCGAAAGCGCGAGTGGTCACATGCCCCAACCGGGGCTTCGCCCACGGCAACAACACCGCCTACTTCGCGACAACGGCGCCGTACGTCCTCTACCTGAACCCGGACACGGAGATTCTCGAGGGCACGTTCGCTGACTTGGTGACGGAGCTCGAGCGTCGGCCGACCGTGGGCCTGGTCGGGGTCAAGCAGCGAATCTCCAGCGGTCGGCTCCACCCGACGATTCGGCGCTTTCCGACCGTCACGAGGATGTTCTTCGAGTCCATCGGCTCCGAACGCCTGCCCGTTCTCGCCAACCACGGCTGCCGTGTGACCGATCTGAGCGTCTACGAGCGTGAGGTGCCCTGCGACTGGACCTCGGGGTCCTTCATGCTCGCCCGGCGGGAGGCGGTCGAGTCCGCCGGCCTGCTCGACGAGCGCTTCTTCATCTACCTGGAGGAGACGGACTTCTGTCTGCGCATCCGCCAGGCTGGCTGGGACGTTCGGCACCTCCCGCACATGACCATCCTCCATCACTTCGACAAGGCCGGTTTCAGCGAACGCATGGCCGCTCAGGACGCCTACGCCTGGCGGCAGTACATGGCCAAGCACTTCAGCCGTACCCAGCGGATCGGCGGGACTGCCGCGCTCGTCATACGGTTCGGCCTCCGCGCAACGTTCGGTGGACGGGACAAGCAGCGCAATCAGGAGCGACGGAGGGCCGCGCGAGCGAGCATCGGAACCCTGCTCGGAACCCGTCAGCCACCGTTCGGAGAACCTCCCCAACAAGCGCTGATACCCCGCGAGGAGTCGCGAGTCGGCGCCAGCTGACGACGCAGATCGGGCCTAGCACGTGAAGCAACTGTTGCATCCGGCAGGGCGAGACAGGGACGCTTTCCCAGTTCTTGCGGGGCTGGTGCTCCTGATCTTTGGCGTCCCGTCGGTTCTGGTCTTCCAGCCGCTGGGTGCAAATGCAACGCCTGCTGCGCTGCTGGGTGCCGGCCTGATGCTCTGGTGGGTCAGCGCGCGGTTGCTTGGGCCACACCCAGCGCCTTCCCCTGTGCGGCCGGTGCATTGGGCGCTGGCCTTCTTCGCTGTCTCGATCCTGCTCAGCTACTGGCACGGCAACTTCCGGGCGCCGTCACCACTGGAACTGCGTTCTGCCGATCGCAGCCTCATCCTGCTCATCGGTTGGGCAGGGATCGCCTTGGCGGTCGCCGACGGCATCGCGGCGAGACGCAACCTGGACCGGCTCCTCCGGCTTGTCGTCATCGCCGCTGCCTTCATGTCGGTGGTCGGCATGTTCCAGTTCTTCATCGGATTCGACCTCGCCAGCCACGTGAGGTTCCCGGGGCTCACCGCCAAGGGTGACATCGGGCTGATCCAGCAGCGCTCGATCTTTCGGCGGGTCACCGGGACCACGTCACATCCGTTGGAGTTTGGCGTCGTCCTCGCAACAGTGCTGCCCTTGGCCATCCACTTTGTCGTTGCCTCGCCCAGACGTCGCCGACTGCACATCCTGTGCCTGGTGCTGATCGCCGCAGCGATCCCGATGTCACTGAGCCGGTCGGCAACCGTGGGGACGCTCGCGGCGGGCATGGTGCTCTTCGCGGGGTGGAGCAGGTCGCAGCGCCGGAGGGCGCTGGTCATCGTGCCCATGTTCGCCGTCGTGCTGCGCCTCCTCGTCCCTGGCCTACTCGGGACGATCAAGAGCCTTTTCCTGAACTGGGCCGTCGACCCGAGCATCAGCGGACGCACCGACGACTACGCACAAGTTGGCAAGTACTTCGCAGAGTCGCCCATACTGGGACGTGGATTCGGCACGTTCGTTCCCGAGATCTACCCTCTGCTGGACAACCAGTACCTTGGACACCTCATGGAGACCGGGGTTGTCGGCCTGACCGCCTTGCTGGCCCTGTTCGTGGTCGGCTTCTTCTGCGGCCGGGGAGCCCGGCTGCGAAGCGAGGACGAGGAGACGCGTCATCTGGGCCAGGCGCTGGCGGCCGCGCTCGCAGTCCCAGCCGTGACATTCGCGACGTTCGACGGGTTCGGGTTCAGCATGGTGACCACCTTGACGTTCCTCCTGCTAGGAGCCAGCGCCTGCCTGTGGCGGATGGTCGTGCAGGAGCGTGGGTTCGTCGTCCCGAGCCGCTGGTCGGCGCAGGAGGAGTCCGACAGCCACCCCAGGCCACCGGCGACCCCGATCGGCATCTCCTGACATGTCCTTCGACAACACCGCTACCGCACGACGGGTCATGCGTCTCGGCCTGCTTGCGCTCGTCGCGGTCCTGCTGCTGGCCGGGGCCGGCCTGTCGACCCGACGGTCGTCGGGCAGCCCGCCGCCGTCGGGGTCCGACGCGCCCCTGGCGGCGGGATCGAAGCTCCCCAGCCCGTTGGGTGTGGACCTCCTGGGTGCCGGCAAGTTCCCGAACGCGAAACGAACCGGTGTGCCCGCGGGAGTGCGGTTGAGGAGATCCGGGTCGATCACCGTGCGGCGGGACGGGGCCGTCATCGACCGGCTCGACGTCAACGGGAGCATCCAGGTCCTGGCGAACAACGTCACGATCAAGCGAACCCGGGTCCGCAACCCGCGAGGGATGGCCATCCGCATCGACGCCTCCAAGCGTGGCCTGGTCATCAAGAACGTCGAGCTCGACGGGCGAGGGAACACGGACAACAGCTCGGCCGTCGGGTACGCGAACTACAAGATCCTGCGCAGCAACATCCACCACTTCGGGGAGGGGCCGGCAGCGAACGGCAATGTCGTCGTTGCCCGCAGCTACCTGCACCACTTCACCGACTTCATCGACCAGGGGGCACACCAGGACGGCATCCAGATGGAGTGGGGGGACAACATGATGATCCGGCGCAACAAGATCATGATGAATGTCGACGGCGCCAACTCCGCTGTCTGGCTGTCGGCAGGCAACGCACACCGCAACGTCGTGATCAAGAACAACCTGGTGGCCGGCGCCTCATACAGCATCGGCCTGGGCAACCAGGCGGCCGCGGTGGGCAACCACGTCTCGACGCGGTTCTACCGACGGGGCGGCTACTACGGCCCCTTCACCTACGTGGACGGTGGCGCCCGGCGTTCGGACAACGTGTGGCACGAGACCGGACGGCCCATCCGAGGGTGATCCGCTGCGCCCCAGCGCCTCGGTCGGTAGATTCGAAGGTGGCCGTTTCGCGTCAGGGGGTAGTTCGTGGATCTGTTGACCCTGCTGCGCGTCCTCCTGCGCCGCTGGTACATCGTGCTGCCTGCGATGATCTTGACCGCGATAGCGACAGTTCAGACCTACTCCGCGATCGCACCGCGGTACACGTCGTCAGGCTCGATGGTCCTGCTCAACCCTTCGGCAGCGGTCGACGAGAAGACCGGGCGAGCCAACCCGTACGTCGGGAACCTCGGGGTGGCGACAAGCGTCGTCACGACGATCATCACGTCCCCCGCGAACGCCCGCCGACTCGAGGCCGAAGGCCTCATGGGTGAGTTCACCGTCGCGCCCGACCCGGCGTCGGGCATCATCATCGTCACCGTCGAGGCCGACGCGGCCGAGGCTGCCTCTGCCGGCGCGGTCATCGTGATGGACGCGTTTTCCGACCTGCTCGCGGAGCGTCAGAAGGAACTCGGGGTGCCATCCTCGATCCTGGTCACGACTCAGGTGGTGACGCCGGCGTCCGACCCTTCCACGCTCAACGGCAGCAAGATCAGGGCGGCGCTGGCACTGCTGGCGGTCGGGGTCGCGTTCACGCTGGTCCTGACGTTCGCGATCGAGGGCGTAGCCCGGCGTCGCGCGAAGGCCTCGCGAGTCGCCGCCCCCGCGCCGGTCCGGCGCGACCACTCTGCCGAGTGTCCCTTCTGCGATGCGGTTCTGCCGGGGAGCGAGCTCGCGTCCCACCTGGGCGACGTGCACGGCCTCGGCGCCGACGGCGGTGGGTCCTCGGTCTATGCCTTTGCCAAGAAGCGTTTGTCACGCAGGAACGACGACACGTCCGACGTGCATCCGGGAAGGTCGAGCCCATCCGCTTGACGCCGGGTCGTAGGCACCGGTGGTCTGCCCGATCTCGTGAAGACGCCCGGCACGGGCTGCCGCGCTGCTACCGTGGCGCCGTGCCTCGGGTTTCCATCGGCGTCCCGGTGCATGACGGGGAACCTTTCCTGGAGAGCACGCTCCGGTCGCTGCTGGACCAGGACTTCGACGACCTCGAGATCGTCGTCTGCGACAACGCGTCCAGCGACCGAACCGAGGAGATCTGCCGAAGTCAGGCTGCCGCCGATGGGCGACTTCGCTACGAGCGGAGCGACGTCAACCGCGGTGCCGCGTGGAACTACAACCGCGTGCTGTCCCTCGCACGCGCCCCGTACTTCAAGTGGGCCGCCGCCGACGACATCTGCCGTCCGACTTTCGTGGGACGTTGCGTGGAGATGCTCGACGACGGAGGACCGTCAGTCGTCATTGCCTACCCCCGCACAGTGCTGGTCGACGCCGAGGGAGAGTCGATTGGCCTCCTGGACGACGACGACCTCGCCCTCGACGCAGAACGTCCTGCCGATCGCCTGGCGCAGCTGCTTCGCCATCGCCTCGAGTGGCATCCCGTGTTCGGCGTGATGCGCACGGACGCCCTGCGGACGACGCGCGGCATCGGCAGCTTCCCGATGGCCGACGTCGTCCTGCTGGCCGAGATGGCACTCCGCGGCAAGTTCGCACTCGTCCCCGAACGGCTGTTCGTCAGGCGGTACCACGACAAGCGCAGCATCATGGCCGGCCCCAGCTTCGTAGAACAGGTCGCGTGGTACGACCCTCACCGGTCGGTTCGGTTCGCCATGCCCCAGGCTCGGCTCACCGCCGAGTTGCTCGGAGCCGTGACCCGGTCGCCGCTGACACCGCGCGCCAGGATCGGCTCCGCCGGAGCCGTCCTGCGCTGGTGGACCCTCCCCCACTGGCGGCACATCGGCGGGGAGGCCAAGATCGCGTTGCGAAGCCTCCCGTCGAGCCGCTGATCTCAGCGCGCGCCCTCCGCGGTCTGGCCCACCGGGGCTGTCGCCTCCACGGCCACGACGTCTGCGTCGATCCCGACGTCCCGCAGTATCCCCTGGACCTCGCCCAGGTAGAGGGGGTTCATGACCAGGACGACGTGAGGCGCGAGCGCCGACAGCGACTGCGGCCCCACGACCTCATGCCCCGTCACAGGGACGCGCCGCCCGTGCTTACGCGGGTTGAGGTCCACGATCGCCTCGACGGCCTCGGCTGAGGGGACAAGGTTGAGGAAGGTGACGCCCTTGGAACCGGCCCCCCACGAGACCACGCGCCGACCGCGGCCGGCCGCCTCGGCCAGGAATCTGTCCCATGATCCGATCGCCCGCGCAACCTCGGCGCCGAACCCGCGAGCCCGTTCCAGGACCTGGGTCGTCGAGTCGGGCCGCTCCCCCACCGGTGCCCGCGTCTCCGCCTCGGCGTAGAGGAACTGACCCCCGAAGGACGTCCCCGAGCGCACAACGCCGAAACCGGCATCCTGCAGGAGCCAGGTCAGCGAGCTCTGCGTGAAGTGCGAGGGGTGCTCGTAGACGAGATCCCAGACGGCGGAATGCTCCAGGAGGTAGCCGCCGTCGGGGACCTCGGCGTAGAACCCGCACGGCCTGGATCCGACGCTGCGGCGGACGCTCGCCACCACTTCCCTCGGCTGTGCGACATGCTCGAGGACGTGGCGGGCATAGACGAAGTCCGCGTCAAGCTGCGTGCCCTCGGCGGGGAACAGGGCGGGCACGAAGGTGAGTCGGTCCTCAGCCTCTCCCGGCTGAGTCTGCGAGGGCGAGTAGCTGGGGTCGTAGCCGACACCCGAATTGTCACCGAGTCGACAGAGCAGGCGGAGAAAATCACCCTTCCCGCTGCCGATCTCGACGAGGTTCTTGCCGTGCAGGCCGAAGCGGTCGAGCAGCTGCTCAGCGAGCTCGTCGGCGAAGGTTGTGAACACCCCTGAGAAGTGCAGCGAGTTCTCGTAGCCCTCGTCGTAGGTCACCAGATCGGCGTCGAAGGCGGCGTTCCAGATGTGCGCGCAGCGCTCACAGCAGACGAGGCGGGTCTCCCCGACGGGGGCCATCATTGCCGACTCCAGATCTGCGTGCAGTCGGTTGGCCAGCACGGGCACCTGGACGGCTAGCTCGAGGACCTCCACGAAACTCTCGCCCTGGCACACCGGACATGTCTCAGCCATCACGCTCACCTGCGTCCTCTCGAAGCGGAGACGCGATCACACGGGTGAACAGAGTTCCGGTGTCATCGCCCCACTCCTCGTTGGCGATGACAGCAACCTTCGTCACAGACAGCTCAGGGGCGTCGGGATACACATCGCGAACGGCCCGGTAGAGCATCGGTCTCCCATCGAGATACGCCACGAAACGCCTGCCGTCGAACACGACCCGGAGTGTGTGAGGTACGCCCCAGGTGACGTTCTCGCCAGTGAGGGTCCACACGGCGTCGTACATGTCCTCATGACCACGGATCCGGTAGAACGTGCTGATCGAGGTCCCCACCAGCCAGTCGTCGAGCCACACGTTGACGACGATGTAGTTCTGGTCGTCCTGCCACAGGACGAGACCGCCCCGGCCGTTGTGCCTTTCTCCGCGTCCCACGCCCGGCGGAGTGGACGTGACGGCGATGTCGACGCCGTCCGCGTGCTCCCAGTCGACACCGATGATCGTGCGTCCCGGGTTGGGCCGGTCTGGATCGGCGTCGACGCGGGCACCGCCACCCTCCTCGATGACGAGGCTTCCCCGACCCTCCAGCCGGCTCCACAACCTGCCGCCACTCGGCGTCGAGGTGCCGTCCAGGCTCCCGTCCGAACCATCGAAACGATCGTCGAACACCGGCAAGCCAGACGGCGGCAGTTGCGGCCAGCTCGGGTGCTCGATGAGTGGGGCACGCACCACGCGGGCGTGTGCCTCGAAGTCGCGGACCGTCGTCGAGCCGTCGCCCGTCTCCAACCAGACTCCGGCACCCAGACCTCCGGCCAGCCGCTCGTCCTGGAACCATCGGTCGAAGAGCATGCTTCCGTCGAGGTGAGCGGATACGGTGCGCCCGTCGTCGAGGACCTGCACCGAGTGGTCACGCCCGGGTCGCAGTCCGGCGTCGGTGGTCGCAAGCACCTCGACGCCTTCCGGGGTGACGATGCTCAGCTCCGCGCTGCCGGGTCCCAAGAGGAGTCGCCAGCATGACCGGCCCTCCGAGGATGCCCGCCAGACGAGCCCCACACGTCCGGACCGACGGCCGGCGGTGACACGCGCGTGCAGCAGGCCGGACGGCTCGGCGCCGTCGAGGACCCAGCAGCCGGCGCGGCTCGCGTGGACGCCCTTCGGTGTCCGAACGGCTGTGCCGCCCCAGGACCGCCATGGCGTCCCGCGGTGCGGGGATGAGCCGCTGAGCTCGCCGTTGCCGCTCAGTCGGTCGGCCAGATGAGCACCGCTGCACCACTCCGCAAGCGCCTCTACGTGAGCAACGCCGACCTGCCAGACCCGCGAGTCGACGCGGTAGCCGACCTCCCCCAGGATCCGTTGGTGAACCCCGGGATACAGCATCCCCTGGCCGCTGGTGGGGTCGAGTGCGACCGGCCTGACCCAGGGCAGCGCAGGCAGGTCTGGATCATCCGGAAGGGTAGCCGCGTAGTAGAGCGCTCCCTGCTCGCGCAGGACGACGTAGACCGCGAGCGGCAGGTTCGGCACGCCGCGCATGACGTGCAGCGCTGTTCCTCCCGCCGCCGCCCACAGCTCTCCGTTGTCGGCGGTGGCTGAGTGCATGACGAGGCCGTGCCCGTCCCGCACCGGGTCCTTCGGTGCGGCCGACCCGAAGAACCCCACGGCCAAGTTCTCGTGGTGGCGTCCGATAGGCCGCTTGAGGCCCAGCAGGTCTTTGACGGTCGCGCGCAACCGTTGCCGGGGCGTCTGGTGCTGAACAAAGGTCTGCGACGCATGGTGCCCGTTCAGCAGGTGCACCCCCATCACGAGACCGGGCTGTCGCTGGAAGGGGCCGTAGGCCAGCCCTTCGCGCCCCCATCCCGGGCGCGCCAAGGGCTTGATCCGCAGGGCTCCGTTGTCGGCTCCGATGCGCCCCTCGATGTCGACGCCCTTGCGGCGCGCGCCTGCCGGCCCGACACTCCCGACGACCGCGCCGAGAGGGACGTCCGCGGTGAACTCGTCCCTCAGCAACATCACCTTCCGATCGGCTGGCATCGTCGCATCGTCCTGCCTCATCGAGTCCCCCAGGCTGGTGTCAGGAACATCTCACGATCGCCGAGAAAGAGGCGCAGGACCTGCGGGTCGAAGGTCGCCCAGCCCGGCTCGCCGCTCAGCCGCGTGAGCTGGCTGCGATAGACGGCGAGCGCGGCTCGCTTTCGGCCCAGGTAGACGCCACTTGCGACATGAGTCGGTCCCGCCGCGCGCACGGCCTTCCACGGCTCCGCGATCAGATCCACAGCCGACCGGGCGGCTCCCCGGCCAGGACGGTTGGACCAGGGCCCGTCTGCCCAGGCCCAGATCGGATACTCCCTGACGAGCGGAAGGTCGACCGATCCATCGAGAGCCTTGCCTAGGGCACGACTGAGCATCTGGTGGTCGACATGCCAGTCGAGATCCGACGTCACCAGCACCTCGTCCGGCGCGAAGTCCGCCAGGTGTTCCCGCAGCAGCCCCGCAAGCTCGCTCATCCGGGCCGCCAGCGTCCCCTCCTCGAAGCCGAGCTGGAACCGTTGGTCCGAGGGCACCCCCAGCACCTCGCAGGCCTCTTCGAACTCGGCAGCACGGACCCTCGCCAGCTCGTCAGGAGGGATGACGTCGGACTTGTGCGAGTGTCTACCATCGGTGGCGACCAGCACCCGCACGTCCGTCCCAGCCGCAGTCTTGCGTGCGATCGTGGCACCCGGACCGATGGTCTCGTCGTCGGGGTGCGGGGCCAGAACGAGGCATCGGCGTCCCTGTGACAGAGCCGTGTCGTCGCGAGACCCTGCGCGCAGGGCCCGCCGCCAACCATGGCCGAGGCCACGCTTGACCGGTCGAGCCGCCGCCCGAAGTGCTCGCCGGCCCAAGCCATCCGCAGCCCAGTTGGCCGTGTCGGGAACACTCATGTTCGTCGGGCCAGACACGCCAAGGTGGCACGCTCGCTACGCTCAGCGGCATCGGCATGTTCACTGGGGAGGGAATCTTGCGGCTCATGGACCGGGCACGGCGGAAGTTGGGCTGGGGCCTTCGACCGAGGATGGGCGGCGTCCGGGAGTCCAGGCAGGTGACGGTCCAGTCTGGGCCGGGCGCGGGGCTCCTGCTCGATCTGGCGGGTGCCAGTGCTGACTACGGGTCCGGCACCAACGAGCTGCCCGTGCAAGAGGCCGTCGTAGAAACGCTCGGCGTCGGCGACGTCTTCGTGGACGTCGGCGCGAATGTGGGCTACTTCTCGCTTCTCGCGGCACGCGCCGTCGGCGCCGACGGGCAGGTCGTCGCGATCGAGGCCGTGTCCGAGCTGGCCGAGGCCATAAGGGCCAATGCCCTGTTGAACCAACTGGACAACATCAGCGTGGTCGAGGCCGCAGCGAGTGACACGGTTGGCGAGGTCGAGCTGATGCTGGCCGAGCACCCGGGGGGAGCGACGATCTCCGCAGCAGACACCCCTCCCGACCTCGTGGGCCGCCGCAGGGTGCGCACCGTCACCATCGACGGGCTTGTGGCCGCAGGTGACCTCCCTGCTCCCGCCATGGTCAAGATCGACGTGGAGGGTGCGGAGTTCCCGGTCCTTGACGGAATGGCCGATCTGCTGGCGCGCCACCGGCCGGCGGTCCTCTGTGAGTTCGACTCCTCCGATCCGGCAGTCCTCGACGAGAAGGTCGCCAAGTTCCGCGAGCTCATGGCGGAACGCGGCTATGAGGTGCGCGACCTCTCGCCGTCGTACGAAGGAGCGGACTGGAACGTCTATCACGGTCTCGCGCTCGCGTCACCAGACGGCGCGGGCCAGCGGTCGCCGTTGTAGGCGTCCGGATACGCAAGCACCGCCGTCGCCGCCACGAGCGGTTCGATCGCCGGTGGACGTTCGCCACGACGCGCCGCTGTGAGGTCCGCGCTGTCCAGGTGCACGCTCGGGGGGAGATAGGACACGAGGGCCGGGTTGTCCGTCGCGTAGACGCCATCGGGGAGGGTGCGCTCGTACGTCCCCTGGCCGACCGGTCGGTAGAGCGGGTTGAGGCCGAGGTCGCCGCGAGCGTGCGGCCAACCTGACAGTGCCCAGTTGCCGGTGAGGTCGAGTCGTTGCCGGCTGGCCACAATCGTCACGTTCTGCCCCTCGCCCGGCTCCGGCTCCGGCTTGCCGGTAGGCAGCCCCTTACCGTCGTGGTAGTTCTTCAGGATGGCGTCGTCGGACAGCACCGAGTGGTCAAGGTGCTCAACGAGACCGCGCCACGCAGGAACCGAGAGGGGAGCGCCGGCGAACACGTGCTTGGCGGCGGCGTCCTTCACCGAGGTGATCGCCAGCGCGCCGTCGCGGGCCATGGTGCGTTCCATCTCCTGGACCACGGACCACTTGTCCTCGACGTAAGACAGCACATCGCACGAGATGACCTTCTGGAATGCCGACGAGACCATGGGAGTCTTGCTGATGTCAGCGCACACGAGCTCCGGACCTGGCCCGACCAACAATCGGGCGGCGAGCAACAACCGGAAGTCCAGGTCCATTGCCACGACCTGTGTGGAGGGCCACCGCTGGGCGATGGCCCAGGTCAGGTGCCCCGCACCGCAGCCGAAGTCGCCGACCAGTCCCCCTTCGGGTTCCGGCAACGCCTCCAGCACCGAGAGGACGACGAGATGCCGGGGCGTGCCGAGGCGGAACCGGAAGTATTCGTGGGCGTCCGGCATCGCCGCCCCTCCACGCAGGAAGGCGCCAGCGAGAATGTCCAGCACGCCCAGATCGCCTCGAGAAAGCATCGCCGCCGCGGCATCGACCTCGCGACGGTGCAGCGACTCGCCGACCAGCCGAACGGTCCCGAGCAGCGCCGGGCTGCCTGACATCGCGACGGCCAGGCGCCGGGCTCGCGTTCCGCCCGGAGCGGCGCAGAAGACCTCCGCAGTGGCACGAGCTCCACGACCCGCCCGCACCTCGTCGACTGCTCGCACCCCCGCAGAGGTGAAGACCGGGATCCCGGACACGACCGGGTAGGTTCCGGCGTCGCTGGTCAGCAGCCCGAACGCGATCTCGTCGCCGGCGGACTCGGTCACGTCGAGGTCGAGCCGCTGACCCGAGCGCGGGCAACGCAGCACGTCGAGGAGTTCTCTGAGCACGGTCAGGCCACCTGCCCCGCGCGGTGCGTCCGGAGCCGGCCCAGAAGATCACGCCACGGGAGTCCGATGAAGACGTAGGCAGCAATCATCACCGGTGAGATCACGAAGATCTCCAACCACGCGCCCTGGACGACCTGCTGGAGCAGGATGCCCAGGACGGCTGCCACGGCCGTCCCCAGAAGTGGTCGGGCAAGGTCACGACCCAGCGGGCCGAGCCGGACGCCGACCGCCCTCGCACCGAGCATGAAGAGGGGTGACGCCACCGCGAGCGCGACGATCGCGTGCGCGATGCCGACCCCCTCGATGCCGCCCATCCGGGCGCCGATGATCAGGGCGGGCAGGAGGGCGACGAGCCAACCCAGCTTGAGCACCAGGGTGAGCCGCGAGCGCCCGACACCGATCAAGAGATCGAACACATAGCCAATGGCGACACGCGTGCCACCGAGGATGGCGAGGTAGGTGAGGACCGTCGCCGACTCGCTCCACTTTGGCCCGTAGAGCGCTCCGATGACAGCGTGCGAGAGCACAGCGAGCAGCAGCACGAGCGGCAGGCTGACGATCGCAAGGATCCGGAAGGTGCGGTGGAAGCCGGCGCGGACGGCCTCGTCGTCGGCGCTGACATGAGCGAAGCCCGCGATCGAGACCCGACGGACTGCATCAGTGACGATCGAGACCGGCCAGTTCGAGACGTTGTACGCCAGGAGGTACAAGCCCAGCGCGACCGGCCCCAGTACACGTCCGACGATTACGTAGTCGAGGTTCAGCACGACGTACTCGACCACCGAGGTCATGGCGAGCGGGAGCCCGAACCGGAGCATCCAGCGGGCCGCGGGCGTGTCCCAGCCCGGCCAGACCCGGAACGGCGCGAGGCGGATGATGACGACCGCGCTGACGACGTTGCCGGCGAGCTGGCCGATGGCAAGGCTCCATGCCCCTGCTCCCGCGAGGGCCAGTCCGATGCTCACCGCAACACCGACGGGCATGGCGGCGAACTCCGACTTGGCCATCCGGTCCTGGAGGAAGTCTCGGACGATCAGACCGTGGGACACCGTGGTGATGCCGTCGATCACGATGGTCAGGAAGAAGACCCGCACCACCCACGTGGACTCCGGGCTGTTCATGAAGTCGGCGAAGTAGGGCGCAGCGGCGAATACCGCGCAGTAGAGCAGCGCACTGAAGCTCGTGGCGAGCGTCATGGCCGTCCGGGCAGCGACCTTCAGGTCACCGGGCCAGCGCACGACTGCCAGGAGCAGCCCCAGGTCGTTGAGACCCAGGAGGATGTTCACGACGAGGAGCGCGACAGCAAAGACCCCGAAATCCTCCGGGACGAGGATGCGCGCCAGGGCGATGCCCGAAACGACCGAGACCAGACGTCCGACCATCTGGTTCAGGAAGCTCCAGCGAAGGCCCTTGCGGATACGCGCCTCGAGCGGTTGCTCCTCTCCCGACCCGATCTCCGACGGGCCCACCACCTGGCTCATGACCTCATAGCCGCTCGAGCAGTCCGGGCGACTCCGGACGTCCCCGGGTGGCCCCGACGGCGTCGAAGACCGGCAACCCGCTGTCGAGAAGCCCGGTCAGGTCCAGCTCGGGGTGCGCGACGCAGATGACCGACAGGTCGTAGGCCGCGAGGTCGACGTCGGCCTCGACGAGCGACTTGCGCAGCGAGCCGCCGATCGTCGCCTCGTCGACGTACGGGTCGAGGAAGTCCACCCGCGCTCCGCGCTCCTCGAGCAGCTCCATCAGCCGGATCGCGCGCGAGTTGCGGACGTCGCCGACCGACGGCTTGAAGGAGGCTCCCTGCACGAGGACCCGGGCACCGTTGAGGGAGCGGCCGAGGTCATTGCAGAAGTCGATGATGCGGCTGCGGACGTAGTGCACCATGCGCTGGTTGGTGTCGGCCGCCAGCTCGATGAACTTGGTCTGGAAGTCGAACTCGCGGGCGCGCCAGGCGAGGTAGTAGGGGTCGACCGGGATGCAGTGCCCGCCCGGGCCGATGCCGGGGCGGAAGGCCTGGAACCCGAAGGGCTTCGTGCTCGCCGCGTCGATCACCTCCCAGACGTCGACCCCCATCTCGCGGGAGAGGATCGCGAGCTCGTTGACCATGGCGATGTTGACCGCGCGGTAGGTGTTCTCCAGCAGCTTGGTCATCTCGGCCGTCGCGGTGGAGGACAGCACGTGCACCGGAGCCCTCGGCGTCCATGACCGACTCGAGCAGGAGCCGGGCCCGCTCGCCGCACTCGGCGGTCAGCCCGCCGACGACCTTGGGCGTGTTGCGCACGGTCCACGTGACGTTGCCGGGGTCGACCCGCTCCGGCGAGAACGCGAGGTGGAAGTCCTGCCCGGCCTTGAGCCCGCAGCGCTCCAGCACGGGCTGCACGACCTCGGTCGTCGTGCCGGGGTAGGTCGTCGACTGCAGCACGACCAGCATGCCGGCGTGCAGGGTGCGGGACACGGCGTCGGCCGCGGCCTTGATGTAGGTCAGGTCGGGGGTCTTCGCGGCGTCGAACGGGGTCGGGACGCAGATGAACACCGCGTCGGCGGTGAACAGACGCCCGGGGTCGGATGTCGGCTCGAAGCGGCCCGACGTCGACCCCCGCGCGCACGCGCTCGTCGGGCACGTCCTCGATGTGGCTGGTGCCCTCCCCGAGCTGTCGCGTGCGCTCCGCGTCGACGTCGAACCCGACAGTGCGGAAGCCCGCCTCGGCGTAGGCCATGGCGAGCGGCAGCCCGACGTAGCCCAGCCCGACGACGCCGACCGTCAGGTCGCGCGACCGGACCCGCTCGGCGAACGGCTCAGCCATCTGTCCACCTCTTCGCCGTCAGCGCCAGGCCGTCGCGCAGCCCGACCCTCGGCTCCCATCCCAGCAGGTCGCGGGCCCGGCCGCGGTCGGGACGGCGGCGCAGGGTGTCCTGGAAGTCGGGACCGTAGCGGTCACGAGGGTCGACGTGCACGATCGGCGACGCCGACCCGGTCACGTCGAGGACGAGCTCGGCCAGGTCCAGGATGGTCACCTCGTCGTCGCCGCCGACGTTGACGACCCGCCCGTCCGCGGCTGAGCGAGTGCCGGCGGCGAGCGTCGCGCGTGCGGTGTCCTCGACGTAGGTGAAGCAGCGGGTCTGGGTGCCGTCGCCGAGGACGGTCAAGGGCTCGCCGGCCAGCGCCTGGTTGAGGAACGTCGCGACGACCGAGCCGTAGCCTCGGGGTCCATCCGAGGGCCGTAGGAGTTGAAGTACCTCAGGATGACGACGGGCAGCCCCTGCTGCGCATAGGCCAGGGCGAGGTGCTCGTCGAGGGCCTTCGCGGTGGCGTAGGACCACCGGGGCACCGTCGTCGGGCCGAGCACCCGGTCGTCGTCCTCGTGCATGGGCAGGTGGTCGGTGCGGCCGTTCACCTCCGAGGAGGAGATGACGACGGCCTTCCGGCCGTGCTCGGCGCACGCCGAGAGCACCACCTCGGTGCCGAAGGCGTTGACCCGCATGCTGTGCAGCGGCTGCTCCACGACGTTGCGCACTCCCACCACGGCCGCCATGTGCCACACGGCGTCCGCGGCACGGACGTGCTCGTCCACCAGGCCCTCGTCCAGCACGCTCGCCCGCAGGAGGTTCACGCGGTCGGCGTGGTGCGCGAGGTTGCCCTCCCGACCGATCGACAGGTCGTCGAGGACTGTCACGTCGTGTCCCTCGGCGACTAGGGCGTCCACCAGGTGCGACCCGACGAAGCCCGCACCGCCGGTCACAAGTGCACGCATCAGCGACCTCCCTCCACATTCGTCACGCGGTCATAGACGGACGAGAGGACCCGCGCCACCCCGTCGGACGGGAAGTGATCGGCGGCGCTCCGTCGTGCCGACTCGCCCATCGCGCAGCGGCGCTCGGGATCGTCGACGAGAGACGCCACGGCTGCGGTCAGCGCGCCCACGTCGCCGACCGGCCTGAGCAACGAGGTCACGCCCGGCGCCATGAACTCGTGGAAGGGAGGGAGGTCGTAGGCCACGACGGGCAGGCCCGCGCCCATGGCTTCCAGCGCGACCATCCCGAAACCTTCGGAGTAGCTCGGGAACACGAAGATGTCCGCCGCGACGAGCACGCGGGCAATGTCGTCGCGGTTGCCTGCGAACGTCAGGCGGTCCGTCACCCCGTGCTCCGTGGCCGCTCGCTCCAGGTCTTCTCGCAACGGGCCGTCGCCCACGAGCAGGAGGTGCACGGCGCGCTTGCGGCCGGCCAGCGCCTTCACGAGCGGGAGAAGGTCGGCCTGACCCTTGCCCGGGACCAGTCGTGACACCTCTACCAGCAGCATCGCGTGCTCGGGGATGCCGAGCTCCTGACGAACGGCGGTGCGCGCATCGCTGTGTGCGGCTTCCTCGTAGGTCTCGAGCGGCAGCGCCTGCTGGAGCACGGTGATCGGCGCCGGGACGAGCGACGCGAACAGCTGCTTGACCCGCGTCGACTCGGCCACGTAGTGCACGACGGTGCGGCGCTCGACCGTGTCCCGCAGGCGGGCCTTCAGCCCCGACGCGACGCGTCGCACGAGGGGGTCCCCCGGCTCGGCCATCGAGCCCAGGTGGTTCCACTCGGCGTGCAGGTGACCGACGACCGGGACGCCGGTGCCCAGCGCCGCCAGTTGGCCGAACTTGCGGTCGATGTCGGAGTGGGTCTGCACGACGTCCACGGCGTGCTCGCGGATCAGCGAGCGCAGCCGCCGCACGGTGGCGAGGCCGCGGCCCGGACGGTGGTCCACGCAGACGACCTGGGCGCCCGCTGCCTCGTAGGCCGCGACCATCTGGTCGCCCGCCGCGTCGAGGTAGGCCACGACGGTGCGGAAACGGTCGGGGTCGAGGTGGCGCAGCCCCTGCAGGATGATCGTCTGCCCGCCGCCGACCTGCAGGTCGGGCATGACGTGCAGCACGGTGCGCCGCACAGCCGCCGGTTCGACCGGCTCCGGGCGCGTGGGCCGCGAGATGCTCATCGGCTGGGTCACACCGCCTCCAGGTCGGGCGCGAGCCCCAGGTCGTCGAGGTCGCGGCGGATCTCGCCGAGGTAGGCGGAGTTCATCGCGATCACGAGCTCGGGCCGCAGGTCGACCAGCTCCTTCGGCGCGATGATGCGGTGACCCGTCCCGGCCATGAAGCGACCGTGCTTGAAGGGGTTGATGTCGACCGCGGCCGACACCCCGGCAGCGTCGTCGCCGAGCGCCGCGAGGAAGGCGACGCCCTTGGACCCCGACCCCCAGATGACGGTACGTCCGCCGCGGCCCGTCACCTCGCGGACCCGGTCGCCCCAGCGCCGCACGACCTCGTCGCAGGTGGCCGTGAAGTGGGCGACCGCGGCGCCGATGTCGGCCAGGTCGTCCTCGAGCTCGAAGCGTGGCGCCCCCCGCCGGGACGTCGGACGGGCGGGCCTCGACCAGGACGTACTGGTCGTCGTAGGCGGGCCGGACGTCGAGGACCTCGAAGCCGGTGGCGCGGAAGAGGCGCACGAGCGAGCCGGCGGTGAAGTAGGAGCAGTGCTCGTAGTAGGTGTCCCAGAACCAGGCGTTGCGCAGCACGTGCATCGTGCCGGGCAGCTCGAAGAGCACGGCGGTGTCCCGGCGCTCGCCGATGGCGCTGCGCACCTGGCGCATGAAGTCGCCGACCGGGGCGATGTGCTCGAGGGTGTGCCGGCAGACGACGGCGTCGGCGTCCAGCTCGGGGAGGTCGGCCGGGAAGAACCCCTTGACCCACTCGACGCGGTCGGCCACGTCCGCCGGCACCCGCTCCGGGCGGACGCCGGGGTCGATGCCGACCGCCTGCCCCGCGCCGGCACGGAGCATCTCGACGAGGAACTCGCCCTTGCCGCAGCCGATCTCGACGACCCGCTTGCCGGCCAGGTCGTAGGTGTCGACCCAGCGACGGCTCAGGCCGGCGATGAACTCCTGGAACAGGGGGGAGAACGCCTGCGTCTCCTCGTAGTCCTGCGAGTAGGTGCTGCGCGCCGGGTCGAACGCGGTGTTGGTGATGAAGCCGCAGCCCTGGCACCAGGCCAGGCGCAGGTCACCGCGCGGGAAGTCGAGGGCGGCCCGCTGGTCGTCGACCAGCAGGCAGCTGTTCACGGGCACGCCGTCGACCGAGTGGAACGGCTGGAGCGAGGACGAGCCGCAGGACGGGCAGGTGCTGGTCACCCGAGGATCTCCGGGGTCGGGACGGGACGGATGAAGCGGCCCCCTCGGCGGACGTACTCGTCCTGCTGCCGGAGGATCTCGGCGGTGAAGTTCCAGGCGAGGAGCAGGCAGTAGTCCGGCTGCTCCTCCAGGAGCGTCTCCGGGGGCTTGATGGGCAGGTGCATGCCGGGCATGAACTTGCCCTGCTTGTAGGTGTTGCGGTCGACGACGAAGTCGATCAGCTCGGGTCCGATGCCGACGTAGTTGATGAGCGTGCTGCCCTTCGCGGCCGCGCCGTAGGCCGCGATGCGCGCGCCGTCACCCTTGAGGCGCTGCAGCAGCCACAGCAGCTCGGTGCGGATGCGCTCGACGGTGACCGCGAAGTCGCGGTAGTAGTCGAAGGTCGTCACGCCGGTCTCGCGCTCGCGGGTGAGGTAGTCGGTGACGACCGGGCTGACGTCGGCGCGCTTGCCCATCTGCCAGCGCAGCGTGCCGCCGTGCAGGTCGGGGAAGTACTCGACGTGGTTGAGCGAGAGCCCGTGCCGCCGCATGAGGATGTCGACCGCGGTGCAGGAGTAGTAGTAGAAGTGCTCGTGGTAGATGGTGTCGAACTCGCCGTGCTCGACCAGGTCGCGGACGTAGGGGTTCTCCACCACCACGACCCCGTCGTCGGAGACGAGCGCCGCGAGCCCGCCGACGAAGTCGTTGAGCGCCGGCACGTGGGCCATGACGTTCTTGGCGATCACGACGTCCGCCGGCCCGTGCTCGGCCCGGATGCGGTGGCCCATCTCGGTGCCGAAGAACTCCTCGAGCGTCGGCACCCCGATCTCGCGGGCCGCGCGCGCCTGGTCGGGCGCCGGGTCGACGCCGAGCACCCGGACGCCCCGCTCGGCGAAGTTCTTCAGCAGGTAGCCGTCGTTGCTGGCGATCTCGACGACGAGGCTGCTCTCGTCCAGGCCCCGGGTCTCGACCAGCTCGAGCGCGTGGGCGCGCGAGTGCTCCAGGAGGTGGTCGGAGAAGGAGGAGAAGTAGAGGTAGTTGTCGACGAAGAGCTGCTCCTCGGGCACCTCCTCGAGGATCTGCACCAGCGTGCACTCGGGGCAGTAGGCGACGTCGAGCGGGAACCTCGGCTCCGGGCTCGCCAGCTGGTCCTCGGTGAGGATGTTGTCCGACAGCGGCGTCTTGCCGAGGGACAGGAACGTGTGCAGCTCGGTCGAGCCGCAGGAGCGACAGGGCGGCGAGTCAGACATGCGCGGCCTCCCCCGACGTCGTGAGCCGGAGGTCCTGGTCGATCTCACCGCGGCTCTGCGCCTCGAGGATGTGCTGGATGCGCTGAAGGCGCGGGCCGGTCAGCCAGGCCTCGGTCAGCCCGAACTGCAGGTAGGCGTCGTAGAGCTCCTCGACGCCCTTGCGCACCGTCCACTGCGGGTCGAAGCCGGGCAGCTCGCGGCGGATGAGGTCGCAGTCGACACGGTAGTTGCGCTTGTCCGGGCTCGCGCCCTCGGACAGCGCGACCACCGACCCGGGCACGACGTCCTCGACGATCTTGGCGACGTCGCGGATGCGGTAGCTCTCCTCGGTGCGGCCGACGTTGTAGGCCTTGAGGTGGACGACCTCGCGGTCGGCCTCGACGACCGCGAGGAAGGCCCGCGCGATGTCCTCGATGTGCACGAGGGGCCGCCAGGGGGTCCCGTCGCTCTTGAGCAGCACCTCGCCGGTCGTGACGGCGTATCCGGTCAGGTTGTTCACGACGAGGTCGCCGCGCAGGCGCGGCGAGAGGCCGTAGGCGGTGGCGTTGCGCAGGTAGGTCGGACTGAAGTCGTCGTCGGCGAGCGCGGTCAGGTCGCGCTCCGCGAGGACCTTCGACTCGCCGTAGGGCGTGACCGGCGCGAACGTCGCGGTCTCGTCGATCGGCTCGTCGCCGCTGGCGCCGTAGGTGCTGCACGACGAGGAGAACGCGAACCTCGTGACCCCCGCCGCCTTCGCGGTCCGCGCCACGTGCGTGGTGCCGAGGTGGTTGATGTCGTAGGTCGTGGCCGCGTTGAGGTCACCCAGCGGGTCGTTGGAGATCCCCGCCAGGTGCACGACCGCGTCGACGCCCTCGAAGTGCTCGGGACGCAGGTCCCGGATGTCCATCCACAGCTCCTGGTCAGGGCGGTAGCCCTGGGGCGTGAACGCGCAGTCCGAGAACAGGCCGCTGTCGACGCCGACGACGCTGTGCCCGGCGGACTGGAAGAGCGGGACCAGCGACGTGCCGATGTAGCCGTCGTGCCCGGTGACCATCACCCGCATCAGGCGGTCCACGTCTTCCACGGGGCGGAGCCCGACCGCCAGAGCTCCTCCAGGAGGTGCTTCTCGCGCAGGGTGTCCATGCACTGCCAGAACCCCTCGTGCCGGTAGGCCATGAGCTGGCCGTCCTTGGCGAGGTACTCGAGCGGCTCCTTCTCCCACTGGGTCTCGTCGCCGGCGATGTAGTCGAAGACCGACGGCTCGAGCACGAAGAACGCCCCGTTGATCCAGCCCTCGCCGATCTGCGGCTTCTCCGAGAACTCGACGATCCGGTCGCCCTCGGTCTCGAGGTGGCCGTAGCGCGCCGGCGGGCGGACGGCCGTCAGCGTCGCCACCTTGCCGTGGCTGCGGTGGAACGCCAGCAGCGCGTCGAGGTCGACGTTGCTCACACCGTCGCCCCAGGTCAGCATGAACGTCTCGTCGCCGACCCAGTCCTTGAGCCGCTTGATGCGCCCGCCGGTGTTCGTGCCCTGGCCGGTGTCGACGACGTCGATCGTCCAGTCGTCGCACGAGTTGTCGTGCACGTCGACGGTGCCGGCCCGCGGGCGCACGGTGATGCTGCCCGTCAGGTGGGCGTAGTCGACGACCCAGCGCTTGATGACCTCGCCCTTGTAGCCGACCGCGATGACGAAGTCGTCCAGGCCGAAGTGCGAGTAGTGCTTCATGATGTGCCAGAGGATCGGACGCCCTCCGATCTCCACCATCGGCTTGGGCTTGACCGCGGTCTCCTCGACGATCCTGCTGCCCACGCCCCCCGCGAGGATGGCGACCTTCATACTTCTTCCCCCACCTCGGCACCGAGGCGCAGCGACGGGATCCGCTGCGCCGGTACGACGATTGTGTTCCTCAGATCGATGACGTGGGGCTCATTCGCCGAAACCGCACGAAGGTCCACCGTCCGCGGAGCCCGGCCCAGCAGCCGGTCGAAGATCGAGACGTAGCCCGGGGACTGGCGCTGCCACGACAGCGTCGACTCGATGCGCTGGCGGCCGGCGCGGCCCATGATGCGGCGACGCACCGGGTCGTCGAGCAGGTCGGCGATCGCCACGGCGAAGGCCTTGTCCTCGTCCTCCTCGACGTAGACCGCGGCCATCCCGGCGGAGCGGCGGGTCTCGGTGAGGTCGAACGCCACCTGCGGGAGGCCGTGGGCCATGTACTCCAGCGTCTTGTTCATGCTCGAGCGGTCGTTGAACTCGCACTTGGGGTCGGGCGTGACGCCGAGGTCGCTGCTGGACAGCCAGCGGCCGATCTCGTCCTGCCCGACGCGCCCGGTGAACGTGACCCAGGGCTCGATGTCGAGCTCGGCGGCGAGCTCCTTGAGCTCGGGCAGGCAGTCGCCGAAGCCGAGCAGCGCGAAGTGGCAGTCGTCGCGGCCGAGCACGTGGACGTACGCGTCGATGGCGTGCAGGAGGCGGTCGACGCCGTCCTGCGGCCCCATGATCCCGACGTAGGTGCACAGGAACTGGCGGCCGTTGCGCAGGGAGGGGTCGGGCTCGCCCGCCCGCATCACGGTCGGGTCGGGGGCGCTCATGACGACCGTCGACTGGTCGGGCCGGCGGTGACCGCGTCGTGTCGCGATCTCGCGGTAGGACTCGTTGGTCGAGATCACCTGGTCGGCGACGCGGTAGGACGCCTGCTCGAGCAGCAGCAGCGCCCGGTGCAGGAGGCCGCGCCGGCCGAAGCGCGCGCGGTAGACCTCCGGGCACAGGTCGTGCTGGTCGTAGACGAACCGCACGTGCCGGGCCCGCCACAGCAGCGCGAGCAGCCAGTAGGTGTCGGGCGGGTTGCAGGCCTGGAGCACGCCGAAGCCCTCCCGTCGCCGGACCGTCAGCGACAGCATGCTCGTGCGCAGCCAGCAGTAGGCGAACTCGAGGACGTAGCTGAGGACGCCGCTCGTGCTCGGCGGCGGCTCGTAGGTGTAGACGGACACGCCGTCGAGCTCGAACTGCCTCGGCTCGCCCTCGGCCCGCGGGCAGATCACGCTCACCCGGTGGCCGGCCTCGACGAGCGCCTGGCACTCCATGCGCACCCGGCGGTCGAAGACCAGCGGCAGGTTCTGCACGACGATGAGGACGCCCGAGCCGCGGCGGGCGCGACGCGCTGTCCGGCGCGCTCGGCGCCCACCGTCAGTAAGCACCGCGACCTCGCAGCACGACAGCGACGGTCTTCCAGAGGATGAGCAGGTCGAGCGTGAGGGACCAGTTCTCGACGTAGCGCAGGTCGAGGCGCACCGCCTCGTCCCACGAGAGGTCCGCTCGGCCGCTGATCTGCCAGAGCCCGGTGAGGCCGGGCTTGACGAGCAGGCGACGGTGCAGGTCGAGGTGGTACTGCTCGACCTCGGTCGGCAGCGGCGGTCGCGGCCCGACCAGGGACATCGCGCCGGTGAGCACGTTGACCAGCTGCGGCAGCTCGTCGAGGGAGTAGCGGCGCAGCACCCGCCCGACGCGGGTGAGGCGCGGGTCGTCGGGGATCTTGAACAGCAGCCCGTCGCTGTTGGCGTTGAGGTGGATCACGTCGGGCAGCCGCTGCTCGGCGTCCGCCGTCATCGTGCGGAACTTCAGGATCGTGAACAGCGACCCGTCGCGGCCGACCCGGCCCTGGCGGAAGAGCACCGGCCCCGGGCTGCTCGCCTTCACCGCGACCGCGATGCCGAGCAGCACCGGCGCGAGCAGCAGCAGCGCGACCCCGGCCGCCGCGCGGTCCACGGCGGACTTGACGATCCGCCGCATCCCGCTGAACTCGGGCTGCTCGACGTGCAGGAGGGGGAGCCCGCACACGGGGCGGATCGCGATGCGGGGTCCCGCGACGTCGAGCAGCGCGGGTGCGACGATGAAGTCGGTGCGGGACCCCTCGAGGGCCCAGGAGAGCCGGCGCAGCGTCGGCCCGTCCATCTCGGGACAGCCGAGGACCGCGACGGAGTCGGCCTCCATGCTCTGCACCACGTCCACGGCCTGGGCGAACGAGCCGAGCACGGGGACGCCGAGGTCGGTGAGCTCCGGGTGCGGCCCGGCCTCCGGCAGGCAGGCGCCGATGACCCGCAGCCCGTGGTAGGTCTCCCGCCGGGACTGCCGCACCAGCTCGGCCACCGGGTGCGGGTGGCCGACGACGATCGTGTCGTTCATGCAGGCCCCCGTGCTCCGCAGCCGGTGCAGGCCCTTGCGGGCGACGTAGCGAGCCAGCAGCGTCAGCACGCACGAGACGGGGATCGCGATGACGACGTAGCCGCGGGCCACCTCGGCCTTCGTCGCCCACGAGACGGTGCCGACCACGGCGGTGAGCCAGACGGCGCCGGTGACGACCCGGCGGAACTCCTCGGAGCCCACGCCGAGGTAGCGCTGCTCGTAGGCCCGCGCAGCGGCCATGACGACCAGCCACGGCACCGGCAGCAGCAGGCTCGCGAGGACGTACGCCGAGTGCGTCGGCGCGTCCCCGAAGCGCACCGACAGGGCGAGCACCCCGGCCACCGCCGCCACCATCGCGTCCGCAGCCACCAGCGTGCGCACGTAGGTGCGCGGCCACGACCGCAGCGGTGACGCCAGGGCCCGCCGCCGCGCGATCTTCTCCGCGCGGACGACATCGAGCACCGACATGCGACCCCCCCAGGGCTATACCCGTGTCCGGCTCTCCCGCGCCCCCCGGCGCGTCGCCCTCCCCGAGCGGCCGAACACCCGCGACTCTAAAGCCGCAGCGGGAGGCTGACTACGCGGAGTGTCGAAATCGCCGAGAGATACTCCCCGTTGTGCGCAGTCGGTCACCGTGCGTATCCGAATGATCTCTGTCGAAAGGGGCATCCCGGCCAGATGCGGACACGTCCCGATCTCACGATCCGGCCCGAGCGTCTCAGCCCCCGCCGGCGATGCCTACGGTCGTGACCTGAGCTGCCCCGAGGAGGCGCGATGAGCCCCGAGCGCGCCGCAGAGGCCGCCGACCAGGCAGCGCTGCGGGCCGACGTGCGGCGGCTCGGCAACCTGCTCGGCGAGTCGCTCGTGCGGCAGGAGGGGCCCGAGCTGCTCGACCTCGTCGAACGCGTCCGCCGGCTCAGCCGCAGCGACGCCCGGGACGACTCGGGAGCGCTCGCCGAGCTGCTCGAGCGGGCCGACGTCGAGACCGCGGCCCTGCTGGTGCGGGCCTTCGGCGCGTACTTCCACCTGGCCAACGTCACCGAGCAGGTGCACCGGGCGCGCGCGATGCGCGAGCAGCGGCGGGTCGACGGCGGGTGGCTGGCGCAGACCGCCGCGCGCATCCGGGCCGCCGAGCTGCCGGCCGAGGAGGTCCGCGAGCTGGTCGGCCGGCTCGTCGTGCGGCCCGTCTTCACCGCCCACCCGACCGAGGCGGCGCGGCGGTCGACCCTGTCCAAGCGCCGCCGGGTGGCCGAGCTGCTCGACGCCGGGACGGGCGGGGTCGACGAGCACCGCACCGACCGGCGGCTCGGCGAGGTCATCGACCTGCTGTGGCAGACCGCCGAGCTGCGGCTGGACCGACCGGAGCCGCTCGACGAGGCGCGCAACGCGGCCTACTACCTCGACGAGCTCATGCTGCACACGGTGGCCGACGTGCTCGAGGACCTCGCCGACGAGCTCGCGGGGGTGGGCGTCGACCTGCCGGCCACCGCGCAGCCGCTGCGGTTCGGCAGCTGGATCGGCGGTGACCGCGACGGGAACCCCAACGTGACTCCGCAGGTCACGCACGACGTGCTCGTGCTCCAGCACGGCCACGCGATCCGCGACCTGCAGCAGATCGTGACCGAGCTGCTCGAGGACCTCTCGTCCTCGGAGCGCATGATCGGCGCGAGCGAGCAGCTGCTGGCCAGCATCGAGCGCGACCTGGCGGCGCTGCCCGAGGTGCCGGCCCGCGTCCGGCGCATCAACGCCGACGAGCCCTACCGCCTCAAGGGCCGCTGCATCGGGGTCAAGCTCGAGAACACCCGGTCGCGGCTCGCGTCGGGGCGCCCGCACCAGCCGGGTCACGACTACCACGGGACCGCTGAGCTGGTGGCCGACCTCGTGCTCATGCGCGACTCCCTGGCGGCCCACCGTGGCGAGCTGGTGGCCAAGGGCCGGATGGACCGGGTGCTGCGGACCGTGTCCTGCTTCGGCTTGCACCTCGCGACCCTCGACGTGCGCGAGCACGCGGACTCCCACCACCATGCGCTCGCCCAGCTGTTCGACCGCCTCGGCGAGCTGTCGTGGCGCTACGCGGACCTCCCGCGCGAGAGCCGGCTGGCCCTGCTGCGCAAGGAGCTGGCCGGCCGGCGGCCACTGGCGCCGCGCGACGCCCAGCTCGACGAGGCGGGCGCGCGAACGCTCGCCGTGTTCACGACCATGCGTGACGCGCTGGACGACCTCGGCCCGGAGGTGTGCGAGAGCTACATCGTCTCGATGACGCGCGGCGCCGACGACCTGCTCGCGGCCGTCCTGCTCGCCCGCGAGGCCGGCCTCGTCGACCTGCACCACGACGTCGCCCGCATCGGGTTCGTACCGCTGCTCGAGACCGTGAGCGAGCTGCGGGAGGCCGGCCGGGTCCTCGACGACCTGCTCGTCGACCCGTCGTACCGCCGGCTCGTCGCGCTGCGCGGGGACGTGCAGGAGGTGATGCTCGGCTACTCCGACTCGAACAAGGAGGCGGGCATCGCGACCTCCCAGTGGGAGATCCACCGGGCCCAGCGCCAGCTGCGTGACGTCGCGGTGCGCCACGGCGTGCGGCTGCGGCTCTTCCACGGCCGTGGCGGCACGATCGGGCGCGGCGGCGGCCCGACGCACGACGCGATCCTGGCCCAGCCGTGGGGGACGCTCGACGGGGAGATCAAGGTCACCGAGCAGGGCGAGGTCATCTCGGACAAGTACTCGCTGCCCGCGCTGGCCCGGGAGAACCTCGAGCTCACCCTTGCCGCGACGCTCGAGGCGACGGTGCTCCACCGGGAGCCGCGCACGACGGACGACGCGCTGAAGCGCTACGACGAGGTGATGGACGTCCTCTCGGAGGGGGCGCACGGCGCCTACCGGGGGCTCGTCGAGCACCCCGACCTCCCCGCGTACTTCGTGCAGTCGACCCCGGTCGAGCTGCTCACCGACCTCAACATCGGGCTCGCGGCCGTCCCACCGCCCCGACAGCGGCGGGGGGCTGGCCGGGCTGCGGGCGATCCCGTGGGTGTTCGGCTGGACGCAGTCACGTCAGGTGGTGCCCGGGTGGTTCGGCGTCGGGACGGGGCTGGCGGCCGTCCGCGCCGCAGGGCTTGGCGACGCGCTCGACGAGATGTACGAGGGGTGGCACTTCTTCCGGACCTTCCTGTCCAACGTCTCGATGACGCTGGCCAAGACCGACCTGCGCATCGCCGGGCACTACGTCGACTCGCTGGTCGACGCCGACCTGCGACACGTGTTCGACGCGATCCGGACCGAGCACGACACCACCGTGCGCGAGGTCCTCGCGGTGACGCGCGAGTCCTCGCTGCTCGGCAGCAACCCGCTGCTGGCGCGGACCCTGCAGGTCCGCGACGCCTACCTCGACCCGATCAGCTATCTGCAGGTGTCGCTGCTGCGCCGCTCCCGGGCGGCGGCCGCGTCGGGCCAGGAGGCGGACCCCCGGCTGCGCCAGGCGCTGCTGCTCACCGTCAACGGTGTCGCCGCCGGCCTCCGCAACACCGGCTGACCCCCGGATCCGCTCGGGTGGAGCTGGTCAGGTGTTGTAGGCGTTCTGGGCCTTCTCGAGGCCCTCGGCGACCAGGGCCTCGACGGCGTCCGCCGCCCGGTCGACCTCGAGCTCCAGCTCCTTGCGCTCGGCCGCGCTGAAGTCACGCAGCACGAACGCGGACGGCGTCCATCCGGCCCGGCGGTCGTCCGATGCCGAACCTGACCCGCAGGAACTCGCCGGACCCGAGCGAGCGGCGCAGCGACCTGAGCCCGTTGTGGCCGTTGTCGCCGCCGCCGAGCTTGAGCCGCAGCCCGCCGTACGGCAGGTCGAGCTCGTCATGCACGACGACCAGCCGGTCGAGCGGCACCTTGAAGAAGTCGGTCAGCGCCGAGACCGGTCCGCCGGAGTCGTTCATGTACGACCGCGGCTTGGCGAGCACGACCCGCTCTCCCGCGAGCCGTCCCTCGACGATCTCCGCGCGCGACTTGTGCGCCTTGAACCGTCCCGACATCCGGCCGGCCAGCACGTCGGCGACCATGAAGCCGACGTTGTGCCGGTTGCCGGCGTACGCCGGCCCGGGGTTCCCCAGCCCGACGACCAGCCAGGCCCCTCGCTCGGTCACGTCGTCTGCCCGCTCCCCGGTCCGGCGCGAGCGGAACAGCCTCAGCTCTCGGCCTTCTCGCCCTCGGCGGGTGCCTCGGCGGCAGCCTCACCGGCCTCGGGAGCGGCCTCCTCGCCGGCCTCGCCCTCGGCGGGCTCGGCCACGATGCCGACCTCGGCCTCGGCCTCCGCCAGCTCGGCCTCGAGCTGCTCGGCGGTCGGTGCCGCGGTGATCGCCACGATGAGCGCGTCGGGGTCGGTGATCGAGGGTCGTGCCCGCCGGCAGCGTCGAGGTCGCCGGCGTGGATCTGGGCGCCGACCTGCAGGCCCTCGACCGACACGTCGACCCCGGTCGGGATGTTCGTGGCCTCGGCCTCGACCGACAGGGTGTTCAGGTCCAGGTTGACCAGCGTCTCGGGCGCCGCGGTGCCGACGACGTGGACCGGGATCTCGACCGTCACCTTCTCGCCGCGGCGGACCACGACCAGGTCGACGTGCTCGAGAAAGCCCTTGATCGGGTCGCGCTGGACGTCCTTGGGCAGCGCCAGCTCGTCCTTGCCCTCGATGTCGAGTGTGAGCAGCACGTTCGCGGTCTTCAGCGCGAGCATGAGCTCGTGGCCGGGGAGCGAGATGTGCCGCGGGTCGGCGCCGTGGCCGTACAGGACGGCCGGAACCTTGGCCTCGCGACGGATGCGGCGGGCTGCGCCCTTGCCGAACTCGGTGCGCGGCTCGGTGGCGATACGGACCTCGGGCACGGCGGGGCTCCTCGTGACGTACGTACTGATGGTCGGGCGGTGCGGTGGTCGGCGCGCGGCACGGCGACGGTCAACGACCACCGCGTCGATCACGGAGGCCTGGGCATGGCTTCCCTCGCCGCGGCAACCGGGCAGTCTAGCGGCGTACGGCGCGCGGCCCAAACCGGGGATCCGGCCGGGCTCAGCTGTGCCCGTCGAACAGGCTGGTCACCGAGCCGTCGTCGAACACCTCGCGGATGCCTCGTGCCAGCAGCGGCGCGATCGAGAGCACCGTGAGCTTGTCGAACCGCTTCTCCTCGCCGATCGGCAGGGTGTCGGTGACGACCACCTCGCTGATGCGCGAGTTCTTGAGCCGGTCGACGGCCGGCCCCGACAGCACCGCGTGGGTGGCGGCGACGATGACGTCGGCCGCACCGGCCGCGAAGAGCGCGTCGGCCGCCTTGCAGATCGTGCCGCCGGTGTCGATCATGTCGTCCTGCAGGATGCAGGTGCGCCCGTCGACGTCACCGACGACACGGTTGGCGACGGCCTCGTTCGGGACGAGCGGGTCGCGGGTCTTGTGGATGAACGCCAGCGGTGCCCCGCCGAGGGTCTCCGACCAGCGCTCGGCCAGGCGAAGGCGACCGGCGTCGGGCGACACGACGGCGACCTTGGACCGGTCGATGCGGCGGTTGACGTGGGCGGCCAGCAGCGGCAGCGCGAAGAGGTGGTCGACCGGGCCGTCGAAGAAGCCCTGGATCTGTGCGGTGTGCAGGTCGACGGCCATCAGCCGGTCGGCGCCCGCCGTCTTGAAGAAGTCGGCCACCAGCCGCGCCGAGATCGGTTCGCGACCGCGGTGCTTCTTGTCCTGGCGGGCGTAGCCGTAGAACGGGATCACGACCGTGATGCGCTTGGCGGAGGCCCGCTTGAGGGCGTCGACCATGATGAACTGCTCCATCAGCCACTGGTTCAGCGGCGCGGTGTGGCTCTGCAGGACGAACGCGTCGCAGCCGCGCACCGACTCCTTGTAGCGCACGAAGATCTCGCCGTTGGCGAAGTCGTAGGCCGTCGTCGGGGTGAGCTCGATGCCCACCTCCTCCGCCACCGCGTCGGCGAGCTCGGGGTGCGACCGACCGGCGAAGAGCATCAGCTTCTTCTCGCCCGTCGTCTTGATGAAGCTCATCCGTCCGACCTCTCCTCGTGCGCCTGCTTGCCCTCTGCCGCGGCCCGCTCGGCCGCGGCAGCCGCCTCAGCCGTGCGTGTCCCTGCCCTGCGCCGGGCCACCCACCCGGCGACGTTGCGCTGCTTGCCCCGTGCCACGGCCAGCTCGCCGGGCGACACCGCGCCGGTCACCGTCGACCCGGCCGCGACGTAGGCGCCGTCGGCGATCGTCAGCGGGGCCACGAGCACCGAGTCGCTCCCCACGAACGAGTGGGCGCCGACGGTCGTGCGGCTCTTCTCGACGCCGTCGTAGTTGGCGAAGATCGTGCCGGCGCCGATGTTCGCGCCCTCACCGATGGACGCGTCGCCGACGTAGGACAGGTGAGGCACCTTGGCACCGTCACCGAGGTCGGCCGTCTTCATCTCGACGAACCCGCCCGCCTTGGCGCCGCGGCCGAGACGAGTGCCCGGCCGCAGGTAGGTGTAGGGCCCGACGGTGGCCTCGGGACCGATCACCGCGGCGTACGCCGTGGCGTTGCTGACCTCGGCGCCTTCGCCCACCTCGGTGTCGACGAGCTGGCAGTTGGGGCCGATGGTGGCACCTGTCGCCACGCGGGTCGCGCCGCGCAGGAGCGTGTTCGGCTCGAGGACGACGTCGCGCTCGAGGGTCACCTCGGTGTCGATCCACGTGGTGGCCGGGTCGAGGACGCTGACGCCGGCGCGCATCCAGTGCTCGAGAGTGCGACGGTTGAGCTCGCGGTGCAGGGCGGCCAGCTGGACCCGGTCGTTCACGCCCTCGACGGCCCAGGTGTCCTCGACGGCCAGGGCGCCGACCCGGCGGCCGTCGGCGACGGCATGTCCCACGACGTCGGTGAGGTAGAGCTCGCCCTGGGCGTTGCTCGTGTCCAGCCGGGCGAGCCCGTCGCGGAGGGCCACCCCGTCGAACGCGTAGACGCCGGAGTTGACCTCGCGGACGGCGCGCTGCTCGTCGGTGGCGTCCTTCTGCTCGACGACCCCGACGACCGCGCCGTCGTCGCCGCGCAGGACGCGGCCGTAGCCGGTGGGGTCGGTGAGGTGCGCCGTGAGGATCGTGACCGCGTTGTTCTGACCCGCGTGGGCGTCGAGCAGCCCCTGCAGCACGTCGGCGGTCAGGAGCGGGACGTCCCCGTAGGTCACGACGACCGTTCCGTCCAGCTCGGGGAGCTCGGCCAGCGCGCACTGCACCGCGTGGCCGGTGCCGAGCTGCTGCTCCTGGACCACGGTCGCGGCCTTGGGCGAGACCTCTGCGAGGTGGGCGACCACCTCGGCGCGGCCGTGACCGACGACCACGACCAGGTGGTGCGGCTCGAGCTCGGCGGCGGCCGCGACCGCGTGGTGGACGAGGGTCCGGCCCCCGACCGGATGGAGCACCTTCGGGATCGCCGACTTCATCCGGGTGCCCTCGCCCGCGGCGAGGACCACCACGGCGGCCGGTCGATCGGGGCTCACGCGGCGACGGCTCCAACCAAGAGTCTTCCTGGGGTGGCCAGACTACCCGGCCGGACCGGTGGCCGGACGAGCCGCCATGCCGCTGAGTCGGACCATGACGGCTCCTGCGGCGCTCCGGTCCTGGCCTGATCGACCACACAGCGTCCGTGGGTGCAGCATGATTGAGCCCGATCGGAGGGGGACATCAGGGTGTCGGAGATCGCGACGAGAGCTCGGCGGCTCGCGGGTCACGCCGCCGTCTCCCTGAGGTCGCACCGCTGGGCGAAGGTGGGCGCCTGGTCGGCGGTGCTGTTCCACCACATCACCGACGAGGCGCGATGGACGTCGACCGATCCGTTCGTCTCCGGGCTCGGGGTCGACATGAGCCTGGACGACTTCGACGCCTGCATGGACACAGTGCTCGCTCGATACGACGTCGTAGCCCTCAGCGATGTGCTCGAGGCCCGGGACCCGCCTGGGGCGTCACGTCGGCCGAAGAGGCGGGTGGTTGTCTGCTTCGACGACGCCTATGCCAGCGTCGCGCAGCTTGCGGCGCCTGTTCTGGCGGCGCGAGGCGTCCCGTGGACACTCTTCCTCAACCCGGGCTTCGTGGGGAACCGCACGCTGGCCTTGGACAACCTGGTCGCCTACGTCTTCAACCGGCACGGGACAGCCCCGCTTTCCCGGGCGTTCGGGCAGCCCGTCTCTACGCTGCCTCACGTCCTGAGCGGGCTGCTGCCTGACCAGTCGCCGGCGCAGAGACGCTCGCTCGTCGAGTCTCTGGCCGCAGACGTAGGGGCCGACGTGTCGGACCTTGCCCGCGACGCCGGGCTCTACCTCTCTGCCGAGGAGGTGAGAGCTCTCGCTGACAGCGGAGTAGAGATCGGGAACCACACGGCCGACCACGTCCACTGCCGGAACCTCGACCGCGCGAGTGCCGCAGAGCAGCTCGTGGACAGTCGTGAGGCCGTCGGAGCGCTCACCGGTCGGCCGGTGCGGGACTTCGCCTACCCGTACGGCTCGTTCGACGACGTCACGCAGCTCTCCACGAAGACGCTTCGGGACAGCGGCCACCGCAGCGCCTTCGTCGTCGGAGGGCGGGGCAACGACCTGCGGACCGACCGCTACGCCCTGCACCGGGTGGCGCTGTCGAGGGCCGATCCGGCAGGCATGGCCCTCGAGCTGGATGTCTTCCCGGCTGTTCGACATCTACGTTCAGCCGCGAGACGGCGGGCGACCGGGTCATGACATCGCAGCAGCGCGTCGTCCTGCTCGCCGGCGAGGGCCTCGAGCACGCCTACGTCGCGCTGACGCTCTCACGTCGCCCGGGTCTGGCTGCCGTGGTGGTGGACCGCGGGCCCCGAAGGCCCGCCATGCGGCGACTCCGCCGCGCCCTCAGGCGCTATGGGGTGACCGGGGTGACCGCACGCGGGCTCACCCGGGCAGCTCTCTCGCTCACGGGCGAGTCGAGACGCCGCCGCGCGGGTCTGGAGCAAGTTCTGGGCAACGAAGCGGCGATGCCAGCCGTTCCGACGTACACGGTGAGTGGTGTGAACTCGCATGAGACCCAGGCGCTCCTCACCCGACTGGCACCGGACATCCTCTGCGTCTACGGGACGTCCGTCATCGGCGACACGACGCTCGCGCTGGCGCCCCTGGCGATCAACATGCACACCGGGCTGTCGCCTCACTACCGAGGCGCGGACTGCGCGTTCTGGCCCCTGCACGAAGGCGAGCCCGAGCGCCTCGGCGCAACGGTCCACGTCTGCTCGTCAGCGCTCGACGGAGGCCCGGTCTTCGGGACACGGGCGGCGGTGGTCGAGGCGGGCGACGGGGTGGGCCAGGTGTTCGGCCGGTGTGTTGCCGCCGGAGCCGACCTGTTCTCCGACGTGCTCGAAGCGGTCCTGGACGGATCAGCGTCACCGAATCCGCAAGATCTCACGACGGGTAGGGAGTACCGCTCGGCCGACCGAGACTGGCGAGCCGAGCTACGGGTTCACCTAGCCCTGCGTCGAGGACTGTTACGGGAGGTCCCCGGGCGGCGTGCCCGTGTACAGCGACCGGCGAACTAGGCCAACGGCTCCGCCGGCTGGACTCGAACCAGCACTGCAAGACTCCAAAGGTCTGCGGGCTGCCAATTACCCCACGGCGGATCGACAGAAGGCTAGACGGTCCGCCCGGACTCTCCTGACCCTCGAGTCGGTCTACTTCTCCGCATGTCGGCGCTCATCCCACGCCGACGTCGCGAGAGATCTCCTGGAGCTCCGGGTCGTAGTGATCAACGGCCATGCAAGACCTGACCAGGGCGCCGGACACAGCCGGAGCGTGCGGTTCGACCACCTACGGTTGGGTAGGTTACGGTCGCGTAGCTACCGAGACCCCCAGCGCAGAGGCACCTCTCGCATGACGACCTCCCTCACCCCGACCACCGACAGCCCGCCCGAGCTGCCCACCGGCACCATGGGTGGTGAGCGCAAGGGCCTGCTCGAGCAGGTGGCGCTCGTCGCGTTCATCGCCCTGCCGTTCCTCGCGATCCTCCTGGCGATCCCCGTGGCGTGGGGCGGGTGGCTCGGCTGGTCCGACGTCCTGCTGTCCTTCGTCTTCTACGCGGTCACCGGCCACGGCATCACGGTCGGGTTCCACCGCTACCTCACGCACGGGTCGTTCAAGGCCAAACGCCCGCTGCGCGTCGGGCTGGCCGTCGCCGGCAGCATGGCGATCGAGGGTCCCGCCATCCGCTGGGTCGCCGACCACCGCAAGCACCACAAGTTCTCCGACAAGGAGGGCGACCCCCACTCGCCGTGGCGCTACGGCGACACCGTGCCCGCCCTGATGAAGGGTCTCTGGTACGCGCACATGGGCTGGCTCTTCGACGTCGAGCAGACCTCCCAGCGCCAGTACGCTCCCGACCTGCTCCGCGACCGCGACATCGTCCGGGTCAGCAGGGCGTTCCCCGCCCTCGCGTTCGCCTCGCTCGCCCTGCCCCCGGTTCTCGGCGGGCTGATGACCTGGTCCTGGCACGGCGCACTCACCGCGTTCTTCTGGGCCGGCCTCGTCCGCGTCGGCCTGCTGCACCACGTCACGTGGTCGATCAACTCGATCTGCCACGCGATGGGCGACCAGCCCTTCGAGAGCCGCGACCGCGCGGGCAACGTGTGGTGGCTCGCCGTCCTGTCGATGGGCGAGTCGTGGCACAACCTGCACCATGCCGACCCGACCTGCGCGCGCACCGGCGTCCTCAAGGGCCAGGTGGACTCCGGCGCCCGCGTCATCCAGGCCTTCGAGGCCGCGGGCTGGGCCTACGACGTCCGGTGGCCGAAGCAGGAGCGTCTCGACGCGCGCCGGGCAGTCTGATGGCCGCTGGGCCGTCCGCCGCTCCGGACCGAGGCCGGAGCAGGCGCGACGGCAAGGCGCGCATGACCGGCAAGGAGCGCCGCGAGCAGCTGCTCGACATCGGCTGCACCCTGTTCGCGCAGAAGGGCTTCGACGCGACCTCGGTCGAGGAGATCGCGACGACGGCAGGCGTCTCCAAGCCGGTCGTCTACGAGCACTTCGGCGGCAAGGAAGGCCTCTACGCCGTCGTCGTCGACCGCGAGATGCGCACGCTGCTCGACGCCATCACCGGGGTCCTCACGAGCAGCGGGCACCCGCGCGAGCTGCTCGAGCGCGCGGCCTTCGCCCTGCTCGACTACGTCGAGAGCTCCAGCGACGGCTTCCGCATCCTGGTGCGCGACTCCCCCGTCGCGCAGTCCACCGGCACCTTCGCCTCGCTCATCAGCGACGCGGCCAGCCAGGTCGAGCACATCATGGTCAACCAGTTCAAGGAGCGTGGCTTCGACCCGAAGTTCGCCCCGATGTACGCGCAGATGCTGGTCGGCATGGTCGCGCTGACCGGTCAGTGGTGGCTCGACGTCCGCAAGCCGAACAAGGCCGACGTCGCCGCCCACCTGGTGAACCTCGCCTGGAACGGACTCAGCGGCCTCGAGGCCAGCCCCGGTCTCAGCGAGGCGCACCAGTCGCGCGGCCGCTGACCTCGCGCCGGGCGACCGCGAAGATCCGCCGGTACGGCAGCACGGTGCCCCGAGGCCCCTCCGGGTACGACGGCGCGACCCGCTCCCGGTAGTCGGCGAGCAGGGCCTCCCGCTCGTCGTCGCCGAGCACGCCGAGCAGCGGCCGCAGCCCGGTGCCGGTCATCCACCGGACCACTGCGTCGGGACCGGCGAGCACCTGGAAGTAGGTCGTCTCCCAGACGTCGACCGTGCACCCCAGCCCGGCCAGCGTGTCCAGGTAGGCGCCTGGCTCCTCGGCCCGGGGCTGTGCGACCTCCACGCCGGCGAACCGCTCGCGCCATCGCCGCGACTGCCGGAGGTCGGCGATCGCCGTGTGGGTGGGCTCGCCGAAGTTGCCCGGCACCTGCAGTGCGAACCAGCCACCCGGCGCGACGGCGCCCACGAGCCTCGGCAGCAGCGCGAGGTGGCCGGGCACCCACTGCAGCGTCGCGTTGCACGTCAGGACGTCGACCAGTTCGCCCGGCTCCCAGTCCAGCAGGTCCTCGAGGCGAAAGGCCAGCCGCCGCGACCCGTGCTCGGCCCGGGCGCGCTCGACCATCTCGGCCGACGAGTCGACGCCCACGACGTCGGCGCGCGGCCACCGCTCTGCCAGCGCCGCGGTCAGGTTGCCCGGCCCGCACCCGAGGTCGACGACGGTTGCGGGGTCCGCGGCCCCGACCCGGCTCATGAGGTCGGTGAAGGGCCGGCCACGCTGGTCGCCGAAGCGCAGGTACTCGTCGGGGTCCCACCGCATCGCCGCTCCCATCTCTCGACGTCGAGATATCTCACGTCCACAAAGTCTCGATGTCAAGAGGCTCGCGCTCGATAATCTTCACGAGACCCGGACCCGGAGGTGCCGCGTGCAGGACGAGGTCGACCGGCTGGTCGCCGCGTGGGCCCGCGAGCGGCCCGACCTCGACGTGCGCCCGCTCGAGGTCCTGAGCCGGGTGACGAGGCTCGCCCGGCACCTCGACCGGGCCCGGCGCACCGCCTTCGCCGCGCACGACCTCGAGACCTGGGAGTTCGACGTCCTGGCCGCCCTCCGCCGGGCCGGGCGGCCCTACGTCCTGTCTCCTGGCCAGCTCCTCGCCCAGACCCTGGTGACCTCCGGGACGATGACCAACCGGGTCGACCGTCTCGAGGTCAGGGGCCTCGTGCAGCGGATGCCCGACCCGGCCGACCGCCGCGGTGTGCACGTGCGCCTCACGCCGCGCGGCAAGGAACGCGTCGACGCGGCCCTGGCCGACCTGCTCGAGCGTGAGCGCGAGCTGCTGCGGGCGCTGCCGCGCGCGGACCAGGACGTCCTGTCGACCCTGCTGCGCCGGTTGACGACCCCGTTCGAGAGCGAGAGCTAGCCGGCGCGCTCCGACGAGCCGCTCTCCGCGCCGCCGCGATGACGCGGGGCCGCGACGAAGCGGCCCTCGACGAGGACGGGGACGCAGCCGGTGACGTCCACCTCGCCCGCGAGCCGCACGTCCTCGGCATAGCCCTTCTCGACCAGCTCGGCGCCGGACGGGCACTGCTCCAGCGGGCGCAGGGCGCGGAAGGCGAGCGCGGCCGCCTCGGCCTCGGGGGCCAGGCGCAGACCCGGGTCCTGCTCGGCGAGCCGCTGCACGACGGCACCGGCACCGACCAGGTCCTCGTAGGCCGGGCGCAGCGACCCGTCGCCCCACTGCTCGCCGGCCGGCACGACGCCGATGCGCTCGACGTCGCGCAGGTGGCGGGCGACGGCCCGGGCGTTGCGCAGGCATGCCGCGACGACCGGCCGGGCGCCGTTGACGGCGGCGAACGCGATCGACGACCCGTTCGGGGAGGGCAGGACGAGGCGGGAGTCGCCGTCGAGGCCGAGCAGGCTGGCCGGCGACAGGGTGAGCCCCTCGTGCGACGAGCGGTTGCCCGCGAGGACGGCGTCGATGTCGCGAGCCAGCCGACCGGCGGCCTCGCCGCCCGTGTGCGGCCAGACCTTGGCGCCCCGCTCGACGGCGACCGTGACCGCCGTCGAGAAGGACAGGACGTCGACCACCACGACCACGTCACAGCTCTCGGCGAGGACCTTGGCGCCGACGGGTCCCCACTCCAGGGCCACGGTCATGCGCGCGAGCGTACGCCGGGCCGGCTGAGCGGGCCTATCCCTCGGTCTCGGCCAGCTCGAGCCAGCGGTCCTCGAGCACGGCCTTCTCCGCCTCCAGGCGTCGCAGCGTCCCGTCGAGGAACAGCACCCGCTCGTGGTCGCTCGCCGAGTCCGCCATCAGCCGGTGCACGTCCGCCACGCGGCCGCGCAGCCTGTCGAGCTGCCGCTCGACCTTCGCCAGCTCCTTGCGGGCGGCACGGACCGCAGCAGCATCGGGAGCCGCAGCGGAGGCAGTCGCGCCGGGCGCGGCCGGAGCGGCCGCGGAGGCGGACGCGACCGCCGCGGCGGTCGCGGCCCCTGAGGCGGCCGAGCGGCGCAGCGCGAGGTACTGGTCGACGCCTCCCGGAAGGTCCCGCAGCCCCCCGTCGCCGAGCAGCGCGACCGTACGGTCGCAGACCCGCTCGAGGAAGTAGCGGTCGTGCGAGACGACGACGAGCGTCCCGGCCCAGCCGTCGAGCAGGTCCTCCAGCGCGGTCAGCGTGTCGATGTCGAGGTCGTTCGTGGGCTCGTCGAGCAGCAGCACGTTCGGCTCGTCCATGAGCAACCGCAGCAGCTGGAGCCGCCGACGCTCTCCGCCGGAGAGCTCACCCACGGGCGTCCACTGCGCGTTGCCCACGAAGCCGAACCGCTCGCACATCTGCGTCGCCGTGATCGACCGCCCCTTGCCCAGGTCGACGACCCGGCGCACGGACTCGACGGCCTCCAGCACGCGCAGCGACGGCTCGAGCTCGACGACGTCCTGGGACAGGTAGCCCTCGCGCACGGTGACCCCGCGCACGACCCGGCCCGCCGCGGGTGCGAGCGACCCGGTGAGGAGCCGCAGCAGCGAGGTCTTGCCGGACCCGTTCACGCCGGCGATGCCGAGGCGGTCGCCCGGCCCGACGTGCCAGGTCACCCGGTCGAGCAGCACCCGGCCCGCGACCGACAGCGTCGCGTCGAGGACGTCGTAGACCGTCTTGCCGAGTCGCGAGCCGGCGAAGCGCATCAGCTCGACGCCGTCGCGGGCCGGCGGCTCGTCCGCGATGAGCGCGTTGGCCGCCTCGATGCGGAACCTCGGCTTGGACGTGCGCGCCGGCGGGCCCCGGCGCAGCCAGGCGAGCTCCTTGCGCGCGAGGTTGGCCCGGCGCGAGTCGGTGACGGCCTGCACGCGGTCGCGCTCGGCGCGCGCGAGGACGTACGCCGAGTAGCCGCCGTCGTAGGTGTTCACCGCGCCGCCCTGCACCTCCCAGGTGGCCGAGCACACGGCGTCGAGGAACCACCGGTCGTGCGTCACCACGACGACCGCTTCCCGCCGGCCGACCAGGTGGCGGGCCAGCCAGTCGATGCCCTCGACGTCGAGGTGGTTGGTGGGCTCGTCGAGCACGACCAGGTCCGCGTCGGTGACCAGGGCCCGGGCCAGCGCGACGCGGCGGCGCTCGCCCCCGGAGAGCGGGCCGAGCGGCCGGTCGAGCATCGCGTCGAGGTCCGCGCGGTCGCCGAAGAGCCCGGTGAGCACCTCGCGCACCCGCGCGTCCGACGCCCACTCGTGCGCGGGGCCGTGCCCCACGACCAGCGAGCGCACGGTCGCGTCGGGGTCGAGGTCGTCGTGCTGGGCGACAGCGGCCACGCGCAGACCACCCGTCTGGGTCACCCGGCCGGAGTCAGGCTCCTCGGCCCGGGTGAGCAGCCGGAGCAGGGTCGACTTGCCGTCGCCGTTGCGCCCGACCACGCCGACCCGCTCACCCTGGCCGACACCGAGGGAGACCGCGTCGAGCAGCACCCTCGTCCCGTAGCCCTTCGTGACCGCCTCGAGGTTGACCAGGTTGCGCGGCGCCACTCAGCCCTCCCCCAGCGGGCGGGCCCCGCCGACCGGTCCGTGCGCCCGCTTGACCGCCCGGCAGGTGCCCGTCGCGCTCAGGGCGACGGCGATGTCGATCGCGTGCTCCGGGCTGTGCGCGAGGAAGACGACGGTCGGGCCGCTGCCCGAGACCAGCGCTCCGAGGGCACCCGCCCCGGAGCCGGTCGACAGGGTCTCGCGCAGCGCGGGCCGCAGGGCGCAGGCGGCGTCCTGCAGGTCGTTGCGCAGGGCCAGGCCCAGGGCGTGGGCGTCCCCGGCCCGCAGCGCGGCCATGAGCCGGTCGCTGACCCGGGGCTCGGGCACGGCTGCGCCGTCGCGCAGCCGGTCACACTCGGCGTAGACCGCCGGCGTGGACAGGCCCCCGTCGGCGATCGCCACCACCCACTGGAAGCGGCCGCGGGCGAGCACGGGCGTGAGCACCTCGCCGCGCCCCACGCCCAGCGCCGTCCCGCCGACGAGGGAGAAGGGCACGTCGCTGCCGAGCCCGGCGGCGATCTCGGCCAGCTCGGTCTTCGACAGGCCCGTGTCCCAGAGCGCGTCGCAGGCCACGAGGGCTGCCGCCGCGTCGGCACTGCCGCCCGCCATGCCACCGGCGACCGGGATCCCCTTGGTGACATGGAGGTGGACCGCCGGCTCGATCCCGACCCGCTCCGCCAGCGCGACCGCCGCGGCGGCCGCGATGTTGGTGCCGTCCCGCGGCACGTCCTCGACCGTGACGCCGTGCGCGCCCGCGACCGACACGGACAGCCGCTCGGCCGGCTTCACGATGACCTCGTCGTAGAGCGAGACGGCGTGGTAGGCGGTCGCGACGTCGTGGAATCCGTCGCCGCGAAGGGCGCCGACCGCGAGCTCGAGGTTGATCTTCGCCGGCGCCCGCACGGTCACCGGCGTCGCCTCCATGCCGGTCACCCTAGGTGCGGGGCGGCGGACGGTGCGCAGCCAGCCTGGCGAAGTCGCCGACACCGAGGGTCTCGCCCCGGGCCCGCGGGTCGATGCCGGCGGCGCGCAGGGCGTCCTCGGCGGCGGCCGGTGACCCGGCCCAGCCCGCGAGCGCGGCACGCAGCGTCTTGCGGCGCTGCGCGAAGGCGGCGTCCACGACCGCGAACACCTCGGCCCGGGACGCCTCCGTCGCGGGCGGCTCGCGGCGGGACATGGCGACCAGACCGCTGTCGACGTTGGGCGCCGGCCAGAAGACCGCACGCCCGATCGCGCCCGCCCGGCGCACGTCCGCGTACCACGCCGCCTTCACCGACGGCACGCCGTACGTCCGGCTGCCCGGGCCCGCGGCCAGCCGGTCGGCCACCTCCGACTGCACCATGACCAGCACCCGGCGCAGCGACGGGAGCAGCTCGAGCAGGTGGAGCAGGACGGGCACCGCGACGTTGTAGGGGAGGTTGGCCACGAGCGCGGTCGGCGGCGGGCCGGGCAGCCCGTCGACCCGCAGCGCGTCGGCCGTGACGACGGTCAGCCGGTCGACGTACGCGGGGGCGCGGTCGGAGACGGTCTGCGGCAACGCACCCGCCAGCACCGGGTCGACCTCGACGGCGACCACCGACGCGACCTCGGTCACCAGGCCGAGGGTGAGCGACCCCAGACCCGGCCCGACCTCGACCACCACGTCGTCAGCGGTCAGGTCGGCGGTGCGCACGATGCGCCGCACCGTGTTGGGGTCGATGACGAAGTTCTGACCCAGCGACTTCGTGGGCCGCGTGGCGAGCCGGGTGGCGAGCGCGCGGACCTCCGCGGGGCCGAGGAGGGCGGCGCCCGGCTCGGTGGTCACCGGCCTAGGTGAACAGCAGGCGGCCGCAGACCGGCCACTGACCGGCGCCGCTGCGCTTGTACAGGAGCTGCGCGCGGTAGGTCTGCTCGGCCGCCCCGTGGTCGGTCGGGACGCCGGTGCCGCCGACGGACTGCCAGGTGCTGGCGAGGAACTGGTAGAGCCCGTAGTAGGGCCCGGCCGAGTTGTAGGCGTTCGGGTTGCCGCCGGACTCGCAGTTGGCGAGCGCCGCCCAGTTCAGGCCGTCGGCCTCGGGGGTGTTCTGCGGCACGGGCTTGGTGCCGACGAGGACGACCTCGGTCACCGGCTCGGCGGTCACCCGCTCCCGGACCAGCCGGCGCGAGTCGAGCTTGCCGTCGAGGTAGGTCTCCTCGAAGCGCCGCTCCCTGATGCCGACCTTGCCCTTCTTGACCACCTTGGTCTGGCCCTTGAACAGCTCGCCGCTCTTGCGCTCGACGCGGTCGAACCTGATCGGCTTCTCCTCGACGACCCGCTTTCCGTCGACCCGGGTGACGCCCACGACCTGCTCGGCGATCGGCGTCCGGGCCAGGTCGGCGGTGACCCGGTCGCGGGCGCGCAGCCGGACCCCGGCCTCAGCCATCGCGGTGCGCACCGTCGGTGCCGTCGTGGTCACCTCGTGGCGCTTGCCGTCGGCGAGGAAGGTCACGTGGTGCGGCATCCGCACGTCCAGCTGCAGGCCACCGCGCCCGATCCGCCGGCTGCGGGAGGCGGAGAGGTAGGCGCCGTCGGAGCGCACGCCGAGCATGGTCAGGGCCTGGGAGACGGTGCGCGCGGTGGTCCACACGGTCCGCCGCTCGCCGTCCACCGTGAGCAGCACCGGTCGGCCGTAGCGCACGACGATCGACTCGCCGTCGCTCAGCCCCTGCGAAGGGGTCGGGGTGACGAGGTCGTGCTCGACGTCGACCGCGATGCCCTCGCTCGCGAGCACGTCCCCGACGGTGCTCGCGAAGCTGCGGACCTCACGACTCTGGCCGTCGACCGAGACGGTGACCGTCTTGTCGTGCGTGACGAACGCTGTGGTCCCCACGAGCAGGCCGAGCACGACGGCGGCCTGGAGCAGCAGCGCCGGGAGGCGGCGGCGCACGGACGCGCGACGGGACGAGGAGTGGCGGCTCATCCGTCTCTCCCGACCTCGCGCGACCCGGACGGGCGCACCGGGCTGGCCGGGGCGCCCTCCGGAGGACCAGCCGACGACGGTAGCGGGCGCGTCCGGCGGGCGGCAACTTCCGTCCCACCGGTCACACACGGTGACGACTGCCGGTCACCAGGCGCCGAAGGCCGCCTCCGTGTTGGCGGCGATCGCCGTACAGAGGTCCTCCTCGCCGACGCCGAGCACCTCGGCCATGGCCCGGACCGTGTGCGGCACCAGGTAGGACGCGTTCGGCCGGCCGCGGTAGGGCATCGGCGTGAGGTAGGGCGCGTCGGTCTCGACGAGCACCCGGTCCAGCGGGACGGCCGAGAGCGCCTCGCGCAGCCCGCCGGCGTTCTTGAACGTGACCGTCCCGGCGAAGGACAGCCACCATCCGCGGCGTACGCAGTGCTCGGCCATCGCCCGGTCGCCGGAGAAGCAGTGGAAGACCACGCGGTCCGGGGCACCGGCGTCCTCGAGCACCCGCAGCACGTCGTCGTGGGCGTCGCGGTCGTGGATGACCAGCGCCTTGCCGTGCCGCCGGGCCATCTCGACGTGGGCGCGGAACGCCGCCTCCTGCACCCCACGGCCCTCCTCGCCGGTGCGGTAGTGGTCGAGACCGGTCTCACCCACCGCGCGTACGACCGGGTCGGCGGCCAGCGCGTCGATCTCGGCCAGGGCCTGGTCCAGGAGGCCGTCGGCCGCGAGCCGCGGCACCTCGTTCGGGTGCAGCGCGACACCGGCGACGACCTGGGCGTGCTGCCGCGCCGTGTGCGACCGCCCACCGCGCGCCGGGCAGGTCGCACCCGATCTGCACGATGCGGGGAACCCCGACGGCCGTCGAGGCCGCCAACGCGTCCTCGACCGAGAGCACGTCGTCGGGGTCCAGCGACATGTCCAGGTGGCAGTGGCTGTCGACGACGTCGACGGGGAGGGGGGCCGGAGCGGGTGGGCGGCCGCTCACACGCCTGCCTTCTCCTCGAGCCGGGCGAGCTCCTCGTCGACCACGGACGGGTCGAGCTTGCGGAAGATCGGCGTCGGCGCCGACAGCGGCACACCGGGCACGATCGGGGTCGGCTCCCACCGAGCAGCCGCGGCCTCGTAGTCGCCGGTGATGACCGGGTAGCCGGCGTTGCCGTCCTCCTGGACCTCGCGCACCTCGGGCAGCCCGGACCAGACCCCCTCGCCGCCGAGCAGCTCGTGCACCTGCTGCGCGCTGTGCGGCAGGAAGGGCGTCAGCAGCGTGTTGCAGTCGCGCACCGCCTGGAGCGCGACGTGCAGCACCGTGGCCATCCGGTCGGGGTCCTCGGCTCGCAGCTTCCACGGCGCCATGTCGGAGATGTACTTGTTGACCTCGCTCACGACGCGCATCGCCTCGCTGATCGCGGCCTTCTGCCGGGACTTCTCGAGGAGCCCGCCGACGACCGGGAAGGCGGCGCGCACCGACGCGAGCAGGTCGGCGTCGGCGTCCGTGAGCTCGCCGGCCTCGGGGACGTGACCGATGTTCTTGGCCGCCATCGACACCGTGCGGTTCACGAGGTTGCCCCAGCCGGCGACGAGCTCGTCGTTGGTGCGTCGCACGAACTCGGCCCAGGTGAAGTCGGTGTCCTGGTTCTCGGGACCGGCGACGGCGATGAAGTAGCGCAGGGCGTCCGCGTCGTAGCGGTCGAGGAAGTCGCGGACGTAGATGACCACCGAGCGCGACGAGGAGAACTTGCGGCCCTCCATCGTGAGGAACTCGCTGGACACCACCTCGGTCGGCAGGCTCAGCTCGCCCAGTGACCCGGCGTCGCCGTCACGATCGCCCTTGCCGTCGTAGCCGAGCAGGATCGCCGGCCAGATGACGGAGTGGAACACGATGTTGTCCTTGCCCATGAAGTAGAAGGACGCGGCGTCCTCGTTCTGCCACCACTCCCGCCAGGCATCGGGGTTCCCGCTCCGACGCGCCCACTCGATCGACGCCGAGAGGTAGCCGATGACCGCGTCGAACCACACGTAGATGCGCTTGTCGCCGCGGTCCCGCCACCCGTCCAGCGGGATCGGCACGCCCCAGTCGAGGTCGCGGGTGATGGCCCGCGGCTGCAGGTCCTTGAGCAGGTTGCGCGAGAACTTCAGGACGTTGGTGCGCCAGTCGGTGCGCTGGTCCAGCCACTTCTCCAGCGACGAGGCGAGCGCGGGCAGGTCGAGGAAGAAGTGCTCGGTCTCGACGAAGTCCGGTGACTCGCCGTTGATCCGGCTGCGCGGGTCGATCAGGTCGGTGGGGTCGAGCTGGTTGCCGCAGTTGTCGCACTGGTCCCCGCGCGCGCTGTCGTAGCCGCAGATCGGGCAGGTGCCCTCGATGTAGCGGTCGGGAAGAGTCCGGCCGGTGGACGGCGAGATGGCTCCCATCGTCGTCCTGGCCACGACGTAGCCGTTGCGGTGCAGCGTCGAGAACAGCTCCTGGACCACCTCGTAGTGGTTGACCGTCGTGGTGCGGGTGAACAGGTCGTAGGACAGCCCGAGCCGCGCGAGGTCCTCGACGATCACCCGGTTGTAGCGGTCGGCGAGCTCGCGGGTCGTCATGCCCTCCGCGTCGGCCTGGACCTGGATCGGCGTCCCGTGCTCGTCGGTCCCACTGACCATCAGGACGCGGTGGCCGGCCATCCGCATGTAGCGGCTGAACACGTCCGCGGGGACCCCGAAGCCGGACACGTGACCGATGTGCCGAGGGCCGTTCGCGTAGGGCCAGGCGACGGCGGTGAGGATGTGGCGGGGCATGCGCTCAGCGTACGGGCGCGGCTCAACCGCATTCGTCACCGTGTTCCGCCCTCACCTCAGCAGGCAAGTGATCGCCTCAGCAGGCGTCTACACCTCCCGCGGCGATCACCCGCATGGCTTACGTGGTCGATCGCGCCGGGCCGGGCGGGGGTCAGCCGAGCTTGGGGAGGCCGCGCTTGAGGTTGCGGACGGCCTGGACGATGCGCTGCTCGTTCTCGATCAGCGCGAAGCGCACGTGCCCGTCGCCGCCCGGGCCGAACCCGACGCCCGGCGACACGGCGACGTCGCAGTCGGTGACCATCAGGGTCGCGAACTCGATCGAACCCATGTCGCGGTAGGCCTCGGGGATCTCGGCCCAGGCGAACATCGTGCCGCGCGGCCGCTCGATGTCCCAGCCGATGCGCGACAGCCCGTCCACCAGCGCGTTGCGCCGCGACTCGTAGACCGCGTTGACCTGGCTCGGGTAGTCGACCGCCTCGTTGAGGGTGACCGTCGCCGCGATCTGGATCGGCTGGAACGTGCCGTAGTCGAGGTAGCTCTTCAGCTTGGCGAGCGCGCCCACGACCTCGGCGTTGCCGACGAGAAACGCCACCCGCCAGCCGGCCATCGAGAACGACTTGGTCATCGAGTACAGCTCGACCGCGCAGTCCATCGCGCCCTCGCACTGCAGGATCGACGGCGGCTGCCACCCGTCGAACGCGACGTCGGCGTAGGCGAAGTCGTGCACCAGCACGACGTCACGCTCGCGCGCCCAGTCGACCAGCCGCTGCAGGTCGGCCAGCTCGACGGTCGCGGTCGTCGGGTTGTGCGGGAAGGACAGCACGACGACCCGCGGCTTGGGCCAACCCAGGTCCCACGCCTCCATGACGTTCGCGACGTAGTCCTCGCCGTTGCCGACCGGCACCTGCCGGGCGTCGGCCCCGGCGAAGTACGGCCCCCAGATGTGGATCGGGTAGGACGGCGAGGGCACCAGCGCCGCGTCACCGGGCTGGAGCAGCACCCACATCAGGTGGCTGAAGCCCTCCTTGGCGCCGATGGTCGAGAGCACCTCGGTCTCGGGGTCGAGGCTCACGCCGAACTTGCGCTCGTAGAGCCCGGCCACCGCCTGGCGCAGCTTCGGGATGCCCCGGCTCGCGGAGTAGCGGTGGTTGCGGCTGTTGTGCGCCGCCTCGGACAGCTTCTCCACCGCGATGTCCGGCGAGGGGAGGTCGGGGTTGCCGAAGCCGAGGTCGACGACGTCCCGCCCGGCCCGGCGCGCCTCCCGCTTGAGCCCGTCGATGATCGTGAAGACGTACGGCGGCAGGCCCGGGATCCGGCGAAACTCCATTCCGCCAGGCTAGACCGGCAGGCTGCGACATACTGCCTGCCGTCACACCGACAACACATGTGTCGGCCAGGAGGGGGCGACGGTGCGCGTGATGGTCACCGGCGGAGCCGGCTTCATCGGGTCCCACCTCTGCGAGCGGCTGGTCGACGAGGGCCACGAGGTGCTCGTGGTGGACAACTACTACACCGGGACGCGACGCAACATGGCCGCGCTGCTGTCGCACCCGATGTTCGAGGTGATGCGCCACGACATCACGATGCCGCTCTACGTCGAGACCGACCTGATCTTCAACCTCGCCTGCCCGGCGTCACCGATCCACTACCAGCGGGACCCGGTCCAGACGCTCAAGACGAGCGTCCACGGCTCGATCAACATGCTGGGCCTGGCCAAGCGGGTCGGCGCCTCGATCCTGCAGGCCTCCACCAGCGAGGTCTACGGCGACCCGGAGCCGCCGCTGCAGGACGAGACCTACTGGGGCCGGGTCAACCCGGTCGGCATCCGCTCCTGCTACGACGAGGGCAAGCGTGCCGCGGAGACGCTGTTCTCCGACTACCGGCGCCAGCACGGCACCGACACCAAGATCGTGCGGATCTTCAACACCTACGGGCCGCGGATGCGCCCCGACGACGGGCGCGTCGTGAGCAACTTCATCGTGCAGGCCCTGCGCGGGCAGGACATCACCATCTACGGCGACGGCACGCAGTCCCGCGCGTTCTGCTTCGTCGACGACCTCGTCGAGGGCCTGCTGCGGATGAGCCAGACCCCCAAGGACGTGACGGGCCCCGTCAACCTCGGCAACCCGGTCGAGCTGACCGTCCTCGAGCTCGCCACGAAGATCATCGCGATGACGGGCTCGTCGTCGGGGATCGTCAGGGCGCCGCTCCCCGAGGACGACCCTCGACAGCGCTGCCCGGACATCTCCAAGGCCAAGGAGGTGCTCGACTGGGAGCCGACGGTGCCACTCGACGAGGGCCTGGGCCGCACGATCGACTACTTCCGCGAGACCCTGAGCACCTCCTCGTAGAGCTCGCGACGGCTCACGCCGTGGGCAGCCGCGACCGCGGCGGTGGCGTCCTTGAGCCGGCTGCCCGACCCGACGAGCGACTGCACCTCGGCGACCAGGTCACGCGGCGCGACCGCGTCACCCGGCGCCGCTCCGGCGACGACGACGGTCACCTCGCCGCGTACGCCCTCGGCGGCCCACCCGGCCAGCTCGCGCAGCCCGCCGCGGCGGACCTCCTCGTAGGTCTTGGTCAGCTCGCGGCACGCGGCGGCGCGCCGCGCGTCCCCGAACGCGTCGGCCATCGCGCCCAGGGCTGCGGCGAGCCGGTGCGGCGCCTCGAAGAACACCAGCGTCCGCGGCTCCCGGGCGAGCCCGGCCAGCCGGCGCGCCCGCTCTCCGGACCTGCGCGGCAGGAACCCCTCGAAGCAGAACCGGTCGACGGGCAGACCCGACACGGCGAGGGCCGTCAGGACCGCCGAGGGTCCCGGGACGGCCGTCACCGCGACTCCCGCCTCAACGGCCGCGGCCACGAGCCGGTAGCCGGGGTCGGAGACCGACGGCATGCCGGCGTCGGTGACGAGCAGCACCCGGCGACCGTCACGCAGCGAGTCGACGAGCTCGGGGGTGCGCGCCGCCTCGTTCGCGTCGTAGTAGGACACCACCCGGCCGGTGACCTCCACGTCGAGGTCGCGCGCCAGCCGGCGCAGCCGTCGGGTGTCCTCGGCGGCCACGACGTCGGCGGCGGCCAGCTCGCGGCGCAGCCGCGGCGACGCGTCGGCAGGGTCCCCGATCGGCGTTCCGGCCAGCACCAGCGTCCCCCGGCCCGCGCTCGTCATCCGGCGATGATGTCAGCCCCACCTACGATGACCCGGTGCTGATGCCCGCCGCCGACCGCGAGCGCGTCCGGGAGCGCCTGGCGCCCCCGCTGCCGGCCGACCGGCTGTGGGGCTGGGTCGGGCCGCTGCTGGTGGCGCTGGTCGCCGGCGTGCTGCGCTTCTGGAACCTCGGCCGGCCCAGGGCGTTCATCTTCGACGAGACCTACTACGCGAAGGACGCCTGGTCGCTGCTGAGCTTCGGCGTCGAGCAGAACTACGTCAAGGCGGCCAAGGACGGCGCCCCCGACCCGTCGAACGCCAAGATCCTCGACGGCGACCTGACCGGGCTCTGGACCGGTGACCCCGCCTACGTCGTGCACCCGCCCGGCGGGAAGTGGGCGATCGCGCTCGGCGAGCAGGTGTTCGGGCTCACGCCGTTCGGCTGGCGGTTCACCGTCGCCCTGGCGGGCACCCTCGCCGTGCTCATGGTGGCCCGCATCGGGCGGCGGCTGTTCCGCTCCACGCTGCTGGGCTGCACCGCGGGTGTGCTGCTCGCCGTCGACGGCCTCGCGTACGTCCACAGCCGCACCGCCCTGCTCGACCCGCTCGTGATGTTCTGGGCCCTGGCGGCGTTCGGTGCCCTGCTGATCGACCGCGACCGGACACGCGCCCGGCTCGCCGACCGGCTGCGGGCGGCGCAGACGACCCGGTTCGGACCCGGGCTCGGCCTGCGCCCGTGGCGCCTGGCCGCCGGTGTCGCGCTCGGCATGGCGTGCGCCACCAAGTGGAGCGGTCTGTGGTTCGTCGCCGTCTTCGGGCTGATGACCGTGCTCTGGGACGTGGGCGCCCGGCGCACCGCGGGCGTCCGGCGCCCGTGGCTGGGCGCCCTGGTCCGCGATGCGGGCCCCGCGTTCGCCTCGATCGTGCCGGTCGCGCTCGCCGTCTACCTCGCGACCTGGACCGGGTGGTTCGTCGGCGGCAACGACGCCTACCTGCGCGACTGGGCGAGCAACCACCCGGGTCCGGCGCTGGTGCCCGACGCCCTGTGGAGCCTCTGGCACTACCACCAGGAGGCGTGGCGGTTCCACACCGGGCTCGAGTCGTTCCACCCCTACCGCTCCAACCCGTGGGGCTGGCTGGTCCTCGCCCGGCCGGTCTCGTACTTCTACGAGGGCCCGACGATGGGCGAGAAGGGCTGCGACGTCGAGCAGTGCTCGCAGGCGATCACGGCGCTGGGGACGCCGGTGATCTGGTGGGCGGGGGTCCTGGCGCTGCCGGTGCTGGTCTACCTGTGGGCCGGTCGGCGCGACTGGCGCGCGGGCGCGATCCTGGCCGGCGTCGCCGCCGGCTACCTGCCGTGGTTCTTCTACCAGGCACGCACCGTCTACTCCTTCTACGCGGTGGCCTTCGTGCCCTTCGTCGTGCTGGCGGTCACGATGTGCCTCGGGCTCCTCCTCGGCGGCACCGACGCGTCGGCGCGACGACGGCAGTGGGGCGCAGCGGCCGCGGGAGCCTACGTCCTGCTCGCGGTGGCGAACTTCGCCTGGCTGCTGCCGGTCCTCTCTGCCGAGGTGATCCCGTACGCGGAGTGGGCGCGGCGGATGTGGTGGAAGTCCTGGATCTGAGGCCGTCCGGCCCCTCCTGGGCGTGACGTCCTGCCCTGCCGCCTCGGGTGTCGCCGACCTAACCTGCGATCACTGGCCCCCACGAGGAGGCAGCGACAGGAGGCAGCGCCATGGATGCCCACGGCACACCGACCGACCACCGCGGTCTCGCCGTCCTCGGCCTCAGCGAGTGCCTCGACCGCATCCGCGGGGCCCAGGTGGGCCGGCTCGCGTTCGTCCACGAGGGCGAGCTTGTCGTGCTGCCCGTCAACCACGGCGTCGACGGCCAGGACGTCGTCTTCCGCACCACCTGGGGCTCGAAGCTGCAGCACGCCCAGCAGGCTGGGCTCGTCGCGGTCGAGTTCGACGAGTTCGACGCCGTGGACGGCCTCGGCTGGAGCGTGCTCGTGACCGGCGTCGCCACGACGGTGTACGACGACCACGAGATCGCGGGCCTGGAGAGCCTGGGCGTGCGGTCGTGGGCCGGGGCGCTGGACCCGCTGTTCTGGGTGCGCGTCCGGGCGGAGCAGGTGACCGGCCGGGAGATCACGCGCCACGCCTGAGCGTGGGACGGCTCAGCCGAACCACCGCGACGGCTCGGGATCGTCGTGCCGCGACGGCTCGTCGACCCGCTGACCCGGGACGACGTGCTGGACCCGCGGCGCCCACGGCGGCTCGACGCGCAGACCGCCGCCGAGCCCGCACAGGATGTGGTGGAACCGCTCGGCGACGCCGGCCGCCCACCGCTCGGCGTCCGGCGCCGCGCGCACGTCCAGCACGATCGACGTGACGTCTGCCTCGAGAAGGCGACGAAGCTCGGTGGACAGAGCCATGGCTGTGGACTCCTCGCCGGTCCCGGTCAGGACGACGGTTCCGTACGGCCCACGATGCTGCGTGGCGATGATCATCTCGCCGCCTCCTCGGACACCCCTGGTGGACAGCCAACTCCGGACGGGTTCGCCCGCGCCAGGGGCCAACGACCCGCGGACGGTGCCGTTGGGAAGGACCGGGACCAACCGGGACCGTGCGCGGCGGGCGGGTGGCGAAAGCCCCTACCGGGGCCGCGCCCAGGGACGTGTCATGGAGTCGTCCGAACGGTCCGAGAGGGAAGGCCGAGATCATGAGGCAGTCACTGGACGCGCTGGGCCTCGACGTCGGCAAGCGGGCACGGCTGCGGCGGGTCCTGTTCGACCACGGCGCGGGCAACGGCACGGCGCTGTTCCTGCCCTACGACCAGGGCCTCGAGCACGGCCCGCGTGACTTCTTCGCGAACCCACCGTCCAGCGACCCCCGGTACGTCCTCCGCCTCGCGGTGGAGGGCGGCTTCAACGGCGTCGTCCTGCAGATCGGGCTCGCCGAGAAGTTCTTCTGGGACTACGCGGGTGAGGTGCCGCTCGTCCTCAAGCTGAACGGCAAGACCGACATCCCCTCCGACGCCGAGGCGCTGTCCTCGGTGCACGCATCGGTCGAGGACGCGGTCCGGCTGGGGGCGGACGCCGTCGGCTACACCCTGTACGTCGGGTCCCCGGCATACGACACGGACTTCGACAGGTTCCGCACGATCCGGCAGGACGCCGCCCGGCTCGGCATGCCCCTGATCGTGTGGGCCTACCCCCGAGGCTCCGCGATCGTCGCGAAGGGCGGGAACGACTCGTTCTACGCCGTCGACTACGCCGCGCGGACGGCGAGCGAGCTGGGAGCGGACGTGGTGAAGGTGAACTTCCCCCACCCGGAGAAGCACGGGTCCGGGCACCGCGAGTACGACGCGGAGGTGTCCGGCCAGCAGGCGATCGACGCGGTGGTGCGGTCGGCCGGCCGGACCCTCGTGCTGGTCTCCGGCGGGACCCGCGCCGGGGACGAGGCGATGCTGGACAAGGCCCGCGAGTCGATGGAGGCGGGCGCCACCGGGCTCATCTTCGGCCGCAACGTGTGGCAGCGGGAGCATGACGAGTCGCTGCGCTTCGTCGCTCGGCTGCGCGAGATCCTCACGAAGTACCCGAGCGCCTAGGCAGGCGGCACCACGAGCACGGGCTGGTCGGCGAACTCCAGGACGGACCGGGTGTGCGGCCCGACGTCGTGCGGACCTCCTCCGACGTGCGCGGCGCGGCCGAGAACCACGAGACCGGCCGTCCAGTCCCGCGCCGCCGCGAGGATCCGCGGCGCGGGGTCGCCCTCCACCTCGAGGGTGTCGACTTGCACGCCGGCATCACGGGCGAGCCCGGCGACGTGCCGCAGGAGGGCGGCCCCGGACTCGCGACGGCGTTCGGCGACGCGACCACGGTCGTGAGGCCCGGCGCCGAGCGCGGTGAGGACCCGCCCGTCCGTCACCACGTGCACGACGAGCAGCCGCGATCCCAGCGCCGCCGCGAGCTCGACGGCGACCGCTGCGGTGTGCAGGCCGGCCGCCGAGTCCTCGACGGCGACGAGAACCCGGCCGGTCATCCGCGGCGATCCCCCTGCCGTGTCGCGCGCTGCGCCCATCGAAGGCTCACCCCCTCGGCCCGCTCGGTCTCCTCGAGGCCGAGGACGGTCGCGGCGAGTGCGCCCTCGAGCCGTGGCGTCCAGCGCTCGGTCACGGCGCGAAGGCGCTGCCGGGTGGCCGCGAGCTCGGACTCGACGGCACGCGACGCCGCCAGCGCCGCTGCGTGCTCGACAGCGGCCACGAGGGCACGCCGGTGCGCGTGCGTGGCGTTCGTCGTGGCGGGACCGGACACGCCGGCGCCCGACACGACGGGCAGGCGGCACCGCGCCTCGCCGGGATGCGCGACACCCATCGTCGTCTCGATGCACACGGTGACCGACGCGGACCCTCCGTCTGTGGCGGCCCGCAGAGCCGCCTGCCCCCCGACGAGAGCCGCCCGCAGCGACCACTCCTCGGCGTCGCGACACGTGCGGGTCCAGGCGGCGCCGGTGCGCTCCACGCGGAGCTCGCAGCGCTCCGCCTCCTGGCGGAGGACGCGGACCTTGTGGTCGAGCAGCTCGGCGGCCCGCGCGGCGACACCGAGGCGATGGGTCAGCCACAGCCGTCCGGCGCGTCCCGGCGGCACCCGCGGCATCCTCGTCGTCGCCGTCACCGCGGCTCCCGGTGGCGGGCGTCGAGCAGCTCCGGCGGCAGCATCGACAGCTCGCGCCGCGGGAGCAGGCAGAGTGCCTCCCACGCGCGGTCGAGGGACTCCTCGGGTGAGCGGGTCTCGCGACGCCCCTGGTCCAGCAGCCGTCGCTCGAAGGTCTCCTCGAACGCGAGGTAGGCCCGGTCGGTGGCGCTGAGCGCGGTGATCCCGATCAGGTCGGCGAGGTCCCGGACCTGACGCGAGCGGGCGACGGCGGACAGCACCTGGGCGGCGACGTCGAGGTGGTCGGCACGCGTGCGGCCCGGGCCGGCCCCGTGACGCATCAGCCGGGACAGCGACGACAGGGGATCCACCGGCGGGTAGACCCCGCGCGCGTGGACCTCCGGCGAGAGCACGACCTGGCCTTCGGTGATGTACCCCGTGAGGTCGGGCACGGGGTGCGTGATGTCGGCGGCCGGCATGGTGAGCACGGGGAGGACCGTCACCGAGCCGGGGCGCCCGTAGACCCGGCCGCACCGCTCGTAGAGCGACGCGAGGTCGCTGTACAGGTAGCCCGGGTAGGCCCGCCGCCCCGGGATCTCTCCCCGAGCCGCGGACACCTCGCGCAACGCCTCGGCATAGCTGGTCATGTCGGCGAGCACGACCAGAACGTGCCTGCCGGACGTGAAGGCCAGGTGCTCGGCCACTGTCAACGCGATCCGCGGGGTCAGCAGCCGCTCGATCACGGGGTCGTCGGCCGTGTTGAGCAGGAGCACGAGCTCCCCGGCGGTGGCGCGCTCCTCGAGGACGTCGCTCACCACCGCCGCGTCGGCGTGCGTGATGCCCATGGCACCGAACACGACCGAGAACGGCTCGCCACCGACGTGGGCCTGGGCCGCGATCTGCGCGGCGAGCTCGATGTGGGGCAGCCCGGCCACCGAGAAGATGGGCAGCTTCTGCCCCCGGACGAGCAGCGTGAGCGCGTCGACGGCGGAGATCCCGGTCAGGACCGGGTCCGACGGCGGCTCCCGCCGGGTCGGGTTCAGGGGCCGTCCTGAGACACCCGCCCGCTCCGAGCCGAGCACGGGCGCGCCACCGTCGAGCGGCTCGCCGCGGCCGTTGCACACCCGCCCCAACCAGCCGTCGCCGACCGGGATGTGCAGGGGCTCGCCGAGGAAGCTCACCGACGTGTCCGCGAGGTCGAGCCCTTCCGTCCCCTCGAGCACCTGGACGACGGCCAGGTCGCGGTCCACCTCGAGCACCAGGCCGGAACGCAGCTCCCCCGTGGCGGTCCGGATCCGGGCGACCTCGTCCCACCCGACGCCGTCGACGTCCTGCACGACGAGCAGGGGGCCGCGCAGCTCGCGGATCCCGGCGTACTCCAGCACCTCCCAGGTCCCGGTCATGGCCGCAGGCCCTCGAGCGTGGCGGTCATGAGGTCCCGCTGGGCGGAGACGCCTGCGGCGTCGTGGGGTCCGACCCGGTCCCGGGCGTGGATCAGGGGACCGAAGTCGACCTGCTCGACCGCGGCGGCCGGGACCCCGGCGTCGACGAGCTCACGGCAGGTGTCGATCACGTCCAGCACGGCATCCACGAGAGCTCCCGCCTTGGCCGCGCTGCAGAACGAGTCGTGGTCGCTGAGCGCACTCTGCTGCAGGACCGCCTCACGGAGGAGCCGGCCGGCCAGCATGACCATGCGCTCATGGCCCGGCAGGGCGGCGACCCCCACCAGCTCGGCGAGCGCGGCGAGCCGCTCGGCGCCCGCCAGCGCCTGCGTCACCCGCTGCCGCCTCGCCGCCCACGACGGGTTGCCGGAGCGCTCGTGCCAGGCGGCGAACCGGTCGAGGTCGCGGCCGAAGGACGCCGCCCAGGACACGGCCGGGTAGTGGCGGGCGTACGCCAGGTCGCGGTCGAGCGACCACTGGCAGCGCACGAACCGCTGCGTGTGTGCCGTCACGGGCTCGGTCATGTCACCGCCGGCCGGTGAGACGGCGCCGACGACGGTCACCGACCCGACCCGGCCCCCCAGCGTCGTCACCCGTCCGGCCCGCTCGTAGAACGCCGCGAGCGCCGAGGCCAGCCCGGCCGGGTAGCCCTCCTCCGCCGGCAGCGCGTCGGTCAGCGACGACATCTCGCGCAGTGCCTCCGCCCAGCGGGTCGTCGAGTCGGCGATGACCACGCTGTGCCGACCCATGTCCCGGAAGTACTCGGCCACGGTGACACCGGTGTAGATGCTGGCCTCGCGCGCCATCATCGGCATGTTCGACGTGTTGGCGATGACGACGGTCCTCCGGGCCAGGCTGCCACCCGTCCGCGGGTCCTCGAGCTCGGCGAGGTCGCGCACCACGTCGGCCATCTCGTTGCCGCGCTCGCCGCAGCCGACGTAGACGATCACGTCCGCGTCACACCACTTGGCGACCTGCTGGAGCAGCACCGTCTTCCCGGTGCCGAACCCGCCGGGGACGGCCGCGGTGCCGCCGCGGGCGAGGGGGTAGAGCAGGTCGATCACCCGCTGACCCGTGTGGAGGGCCTCCACCGTGTCCAGGCGCGCCTGATAGGGGCGCGGCCGGCGCACCGGCCACCTGGTGCTCATCGGCACCGCGGCCCCGGACACGGTCGCCACGGTGCTGTCGGCGCGGTGCTCCCCCTCGGGCAGCACCTCGTCGACGCGGCCGGAGGTGCCCGGCGGCACGAGGACGAGGTACGGCAGCGGCTCGTCCCCCGCTGCTCCCAGGACGTCACCCGGGCCGACCCCTGCTCCCGGAGCCACCGCGGGGCGCCATCGCCAGAGCTGCGGACCGGCAGGGCGGGTCAGGGCGGCGGGCACCAGCCAGGTGGCGGCGTCGGACAGCGGCCGCAGGAGGCCGTCGAACACCCCACCGAGCAGGCCGGGCCCGAGCGGGACGGACAGCGGCTCGCCCCGGCCGGTGGCCGGCTGGCCCGGCGCGAGTCCGCCGGTGTACTCGTAGGACTGCACGGTCGCCACCCGGCCGCGGACGGAGACGACCTCGCCCGGCAGCCGGTCCGGCCCCAGCTCGACCACGTCGTACATCGCCACGTGAGCCAGGCCCTCGGCCTCGACCAACGGCCCGCTCACCCGGGCGATCGTCCCCGTCACGGCGTCCACAACCGCTCCACGTCGCGACCGAGCGCGTCGACGGCCCGTTCCGCCGCCGCGTCCAGCGTGAGGGAGAGCCGGCGACCGGCGACCTCGGCCACGACCCCGCCGTCGGGATGCTCCCGGACCACCGCCCCCGGGCCGAGACGCTCGCGGGCCACGGCGCCCAGGCGCTCCAGGAGGGGCTGGTAAGCGGTGTCGCCGCGCAGGCCGCGCACCGCGGCGCGGGCGCCGGCACGCAGCTGCTCGTACGCCGCGCGCTGGGCGGCGAGCACGATCGCACGCTCCTGCCGGCGCGCCCGCACCCGTGCCTCGGCGGCGATCGTGTCGACCTCGAGCGCCACGTCCTCGGCCGCGGACTCCCGGACGCGGGCTGCCTCCACCCCGGCCGCGGCCAGCCGCTCGGCGACGTCGGCGTCGGCCCGGGCGAGGACGCGCGCCGCGTCCGCACCGGCGCTCGCCATCAGCGCAGCACGCACCGGGCCCAGCGGGTCGGTGCGGGCGCGCGGGCGAGCGGCGGGGTCGGCGGTCGTCACGGCATCGCCACCGTCAGCCGAGCAGGGTCGGGGAGCACGTCGCCGAGCCGTGCGGCGGCGGCGGGGGTGAGCACGACGACGGAGACGTCCGCGGGCAGGGCCCGCCACGCCGACCGCACCTCCGGGCCGTCCTCGGCCGGTACGACGAGGGCACCGGCCAGGGCGAAGCCCGCGACCCTGACCCGCTCGCCCAGGACCGCCACTCGCCCGACCCGCTCGGCCATGTCACGCCTTGCCGATGAGGATGATCGCGACGATGAGGCCGTAGACCGCGATGCCCTCGGCCAGTCCGACGATGACCATGGCGCGGCCGAACAGCTCCGGCCGCTCGCTCACGGCGGCGAGCGCCGCGGCCCCGGTGTAGGCCACCGCGATCGCCGCGCCGATGGAGGCCCCGGCGACGGCGATCGCCGCGCCGAGCAGGGCCGCCCAGCCGCCGGCTGACGACGCAGGCTCCGCCGCAGCCAGAACCTGCACGACCATCTCCGCCGGGGTGCCGGCGAGCCAGACGTTCATGAGACCTCCTCGGCCGATGGGGCAGTGGGCACGGTTGCCCCGGATGCGGTGAGCGGCACGGATGCCGTGGGCACGGACCAGGGACGGAACGGGCGGCCCTCGACCAGGAACACCCGGGAGAACAGCTCGTAGTACGCCAGCCGGAGAGCCTGGACGGCGGCGACCAGCACCTCCAACGTGAAGGCCACGGCGGTGCCGGCCAGGAACACGACGACAGCCGCCACGACCCCGGCGGCGCCGCGCGAGACGAGGGAGGTCGTGCCGTCCCAGACCAGGGCGGCGATCGCTGCATGGGTCAGGCCGAAGGCCGCGAGCCGGGCGAAGGACACCAGGTTCGACGCCAGCCGGACGACCGTGTCGAAGAGCTCGACCGTCGCCTGGGCGGCCCCGGAAGCCCCTCCCCCGGCGCCGGCCCACAGGCCGACGAAGGCCAGCCCCAGCCCGGCCAGCCACACGACCATCCCGGCGGCGGCCACCGCGTCCGCCCCGAGGTAGGTCCCGAAGGCGATGGCGCCCAGCCCGAGGAACAGCGCGCCTCCCGCGACCCCCGTCGGGGCGTAGAGAGCCAGGGCCCAGCCACCCTCGCGGTACCGGTTCACCGTGCCGACGACGTAGGCCCCCGCGAGCAGCACGGCACCGACACCGACGGCCGCGGCCATCAACCGGACCGGCTCGTCGAGCGGGTGCAGCCACACCGCCGGGACCAGCCCGGTCGGGCCGAAGAACTCGCCGTAGAGCGCTCCGAAGAACATCGCGGCCACGCCCCCGCCGAGGACGAACGGCCAGGCCTTACGGACCCGGCCGAGCAGCGGTCGCCGGGCCGACCGCGGCGACAACAGGTAGAGCGCCCCGAGCACGAGCAGGGCTCCGTGACCGACGTCGCCGAACATCATGCCGAACATCGCGACGTAGGCCAGGCTCGCCAGCAGCGTCGGGTCCACGTCCGGGTAGGGCACGGTGGCGTAGGTCTGCACCAGCGGGGACAGCGAGCGGCCGACGGCTGCCTGCTCGGGCAGCATCGTGGGCGGGTCGACGCCGCGCGGCCGTGGCAGTGCGACGACGGCGCAGCCAACCGCGGCCAGGTCCTCGGCGAGGTCGGACCGCGCCGACGACGGCGTCCACCCCGCGAGGGCCGCGACCGTGCCGCGGTGGACCGCGCAGCGCAGGTGGTCGTCGAGCTGGGCCTCCCCCTCGAGGACGTCGGCCAGTCCGGCACGCTCGAGCGCGTCGAGGTCCGGACGCACAGGGCAGAGCCGGGCCGACGAGCCCCGGGCCGCGCCGAGCCGCTGCAGCGTGCGTGCCGCCTCGCCCACGTCGGCCTCGTCCGGGGGCGCTACCTGGTCGAGCTCGACCGTGCCGGCGTCGGCGACGCGCACCAGCAGGTCGCGCAGCCGGTCGGTGGGCCCGACCAGGGCGACCCGGTCCATCCGCACCGGCTGCACGGCATCACGCCACGGCATCGAAGACCTCCACCGGTCCGCCGCCGCGGGCCGCCACCTCGAGGGCGGCGCGCAGCCGCCAGGCGTCGACTGCCAGCACGGCCGCCGCACCCAGCGGCGCGTCGGGACCGAACCCGGTGCGGTGCAGCAGGCCCAGGCCGTCGCTCTCGACCCGCCGCCACCACGTGGTCTCGGCGGTCCACAGCCGGCGCTCGGCGTCGTCGGGGTCGTCCGCGACCCCGGCGAGGACCCAACGCAGGCGACCGGGCAGCGCACCCGCCAGGACGCGCAGCGTCGGGGCCTCGACGGCGCGCGGGCCGAGCAGGGTGCCCGCCGCCCACGCGACCTCGTCCGGCAGCCCGCGGCCGGCCAGGGGCAGCAGCCGCGCCACCATCAGGACCGAGGCGGCAGCCGCCAGGTCCTGCACGGCGGGCACCCCCGCGGCGACCCGGGCTGCCCACGACAGCCGCATCGAGACCTGCACGGCCCGCTCGGAGGGCGCGCCGGGGTCGCCCCAGGACGACGTCGCGAGCACGTCGCGGACCTCCGGGAGCGAGCCGGTCGCGGCCAGCCGGGGCCAGGCCGTGGCGAGGCTGCCGAGGCGGTACGGCGGGACCTCGCCGAACGCCGCGACCTCCCGCCCGGCAAGGCGGGCGAGGTGCTCGTCCACGTTGGCGATCTCGAAGCCGGCGGCCAGCAGCCGCATCATGTCGGCACCGCCGCGCGGCAGCCAGCCGGCGAGCACCCGCAGGTGCCACAGGAGGGTCGCCCCGACCGCGTGCTCGGCCTGGGCGAGGGACTGCCCCGCCGCGACGTCATGGGCGTACGGCGTGGGCTCCAGCCGTGACAGCGCCTCGTCGAGCGACGCGCTCGCGGCCAGCGCGCGGCAGCCCGCGAGCCCTAGCCGCCGCCGCGTCACCGCCCTGGCGCGAACGCTGCCAGCCACCCATGCCGTGCTCATGGGACACCTGCCCGGCGACCGGGCACGCGGACGTCAGCCGCATCGGTGTCGCGGAGGATCTCCGCCCGCACCGCGGCGCGCACCTGCTCGAGCAGGCCCGGCAGTCGCTGCGCCACCCGGTCCGCGATCGCCGCCGCCTCGGCCTGCGCGGCGTCAAGCGCGGCGGCGACCGCCTCGTCCGCCTCCGCCCGGGCCCGGGTCGTCGCGGCGACGCGGTCGGCAACGGCCCGCTCGCGTGACGCGACCACCAGCGCCGCTGCCCGGACCTCGCCGTCGCGGCGCCGACGGGAGGCGTCGGCATCGGCGGCGGACCGCACCGCCGCGGCCTGCGCCTGCGCCACCTCGAGCCCGTCGAGCACCGGGGCCAGCTCCGCTCCCAGCTCGGCGACGCGGTCGGCCGGCACGCCGGCGGCCGCCGCCGAGCCGGGCGTCCCGACCGGCCGGAACCGGGCGAGGAAGTCACGGGGGCGTGGCATGCGAACCTCCCGGATGTCGGCCGCGACGCGGATCATCCGAACCGTCGCTCGCCTCGTCTCGCACCGGGAGTGCCGTCGTCCCTGCGGGTGGGAGCCCAAGGTCCCTGGCCCCGTCGGGGCGTGATCGACATCGTGGTCATGACGGCACGGCCGGCCCCCGGCCGGCCGTCACGGAGGTGGACGTGCGCCGGGAACCGATCGCGAGCCCGCACGCGACAGACGCCGGGCTCGGCGGCTACGCGCAGGAACGGGCCGCCTTCAGCTGGAGCGCCGCGCGGACCCTGCTCGACGGGCTGCCCGGGGGTCGGGGGCTCAACATCGCGCACGAGGCCGTCGACCGCCACGCACGCGACGGTCGGGCCGAGCACGTCGCCCTGCGCTTCGTGGACGACGCCGGCGGCGTGGAGCAGATGACCTACGGCGACCTGCGCAGGCAGACCAACAGGTTCGCCAACGTCCTGGCCGGCCTCGGTGTCGGGGCGGGCGACCGTGTCTTCACCCTCACCGGGCGCATCCCCCCGCTGTACGTCGCCGTGCTCGGCGCACTCAAGCACCGCGCCGTCGTCGCGCCGCTGTTCGCCGCCTTCGGCCCCGAGCCGATCCGGGAGCGGCTGGCGCTGGGCAACGGGCGGGTGCTCGTGACCACCGAGCCGCTCTACCGGCGCCGGGTCGCCCCGGTGCGCGACGAGCTGCCCGACCTCGAGCACGTCCTGCTGGTCCGCCCCCCGGGCGGGGAGCCGGTCCCCGGCACCCAGGACCTGCACGACCTGATGGCGGGGGCGGACGACACGTACGAGATCGCGGCCACCGACCCGGAGGACATGGCGCTGCTGCACTTCACCAGCGGCACGACCGGCCGGCCGAAGGGGGCGGTGCACGTCCACGGTGCGGTGCTCGCGCACCACGTGACGGCCCGCTATGCCCTCGACCTGCACCCGGACGACGTCTTCTGGTGCACGGCGGACCCGGGCTGGGTCACGGGGACCTCGTACGGGATCATCGCGCCGCTCACCCACGGCGTCACCATGGTCGTCGAGGACGGCCCGTTCGACGCGCGCCGGTGGTACCGCATCCTGGCGGAGCAGGGCGTCACCGTCTGGTACACCGCGCCCACGGCCATCCGCATGCTCATGAAGGCCGCTGCGGTACGTCCGGGGCCGCTGCCGGCGCTACGGCACGTGGCCAGCGTCGGCGAGCCGCTCAACCCCGAGTGCGTGTCGTGGGGCCTCGAGGTGCTGGACCGCCCGGTGCACGACACGTGGTGGCAGACCGAGACCGGCGCGATCATGATCAGCAACTACGCGGGCATGGACGTCCGGCCCGGCTCCATGGGCCGGCCGATGCACGGCATCGAGGCGGCCGTGCTGGCCCGAGGCGACGACGGCCGGGCGCTGGTGGAGGACGGGCAGGTCCGCGAGCTGACCGACCCCGGGGCCGAGGGCGAGCTGGCACTCCGCGCCGGCTGGCCCTCGATGTTCCGCGGCTACCTGCACGACGACGCGCGCTACCAGGCGTGCTTCGCCGGGGGGTGGTACCTGACGGGCGACGTCGCCCGGCGCGACGTCGACGGCTACTTCTGGTTCGTCGGCCGCGCGGACGACGTCATCAAGTCGGCCGGCCATCTCGTGGGCCCGTTCGAGGTCGAGAGCGTGCTGATGGAGCACCCCGCCGTCGTCGAGGCGGGTGTCATCGGCGTCCCCGACCAGGTCGCCGGCGAGCTGGTCAAGGCCTTCGTGACCCTCCGGCCGGGCTTCGAGCCGAGCGAGGAGCTGCGGATGGAGCTGATCGCCTACGGCCGGAAGCGTCTCGGCGGGGTCGCCCCCAGGCTCATCGCGTTCGACCAGAACCTGCCGCACACCCGCAGCGGCAAGGTGATGCGCCGGCTGCTCAAGGCCCGCGAGATCGGGCTCCCGGAAGGTGACCTCTCGACCCTGGAGACCGTGTCATGACGACCGTCGCCCCCGCCCGCAGCACCGCCTCGGGACCGCAGGACGCGCTCTCGCGACTGCGCGAGATGGTGCGGATCCGCCGGTTCGAGGAGCGCTGCGTCGAGCTGTACAGCGCGAGCCGGATCCGGGGGTTCATGCACCTGTCGATCGGTGAGGAGGCCGTGGCCGTCGGGGTCAGCGCTGCGCTCGACCCCCAGGACGCGGTGGTCGCGACCTACCGTGAGCACGGCAGCGCGCTGGCCCGCGGCGTGCCGATGGACGCCGTCATGGCCGAGATGTTCGGCAAGGTCACCGGGTGCAGCCGTGGCCGCGGCGGCTCGATGCATCTCTTCGACGCGGATCGCCGGTTCTACGGCGGCAACGCCATCGTCGCCGGCGGGCTGCCGGTCGCCGTCGGGCTGGCCCTGGCGGACCACATGCGCGACACGAGCGGGGTGACCGCCTGCTTCTTCGGTGACGGGGCCGTCGCCGAGGGCGCGTTCCACGAGTCTCTCAACCTTGCGGCCCTGTGGTCGCTCCCGGTGCTGTTCTGCTGCGAGAACAACCTGTACGCGATGGGCACCGCGATCGAGCGAGCCAACGCGAACGTCGACCTGGCGTCTCGGGCCGCGTCCTACGGCATGCCCTCGCAAGCGGTCGACGGCATGGACGTCGAGGCGGTGGCCGGCGCCGCGCGGGACGCGGTGGCTGCCATCCGCGGCGGCGGGGGGCCGCAGTTCCTGGAGGCCCACACCTACCGCTTCCGGGCGCACTCGATGTACGACCCCGAGCGCTACCGGGACAAGTCGGAGGTCGCCGAGTGGCGCCAGCGGGACCCCATCCCGCGCGCGTCGGAGGCCCTGCGGGCAGCCGGCCTGCTGGACGACGACCGGCTCAGCGCGCTGACGGCCGAGGTCGACGCCGAGATCGCCGCCGCCGAGCAGACCGCCGAGGCCGCGCCCGTCGAGGACGTCGCCGACCTGATGCGCTTCGTGACCAGCGACCCGGGCGGTGCCCCGTGACGGCCACAGCGGTCGCGGAGACCACCTACCGGGAGGCCGTGCGCGACGCATTGCGGGACGCGATGCGCCGCGACGACCGGGTCTTCCTCATGGGGGAGGACGTCGGGCGGTACGGCGGGTGCTTCGCGGTCTCCCTGGGGCTGCTCGAGGAGTTCGGACCGGAGCGCGTCCGGGACACCCCCCTGTCCGAGCTGGCCTTCGTCGGGGCGGGGATCGGGGCGGCGCTGGCCGGCATGCGCCCGGTCGTCGAGGTCATGACCGTCAACTTCAGCCTCCTGGCCCTCGACCAGATCCTCAACAACGCCGCCACGCTGCTGCACATGTCCGGCGGCCAGCTCAACGTGCCGCTGGTGATCCGCATGACGACCGGCGCGGGACGACAGGTGGCGGCTCAGCACTCCCACAGCCTGGAGAACTTCTACGCGCACCTGCCCGGTGTGCGCGTCGTGGCGCCGGCGACCGTCGAGGACGCGCGCGCGATGCTCTGGCCGGCGCTCCAGGACCCTGACCCGGTGATCATCTTCGAGCACGGCGGCCTCTACAACACGAGCGGTCCTGCTCCGGACCCCGACCTCGAGGTCGACCTGCAGTCCGCCCGCGTCGTCCGGCCGGGACGCGATCTCACCGTCGTCACCTACGGCGGCTGTCTCGGCAAGGCCCTGGACGCGGCGACGGCACTGGCCGCCGAGGGAGTCGACGCCGAGGTGGTCGACCTGCGCTCACTGAGGCCGCTGGACGACGCCACGATCATCGGCTCGGTCCGCCGCACCCACCGCGCGGTCGTGGTCGACGAGGAGTGGCGCACCCTCAGCATCGCGGCAGAGGTGACGGCGCGCCTCGCCGAGCAGGCGTTCTACGACCTGGACGCCCCGGTCGAGCGGGTCTGCAGCGCCGAGGTGCCGATCCCCTATGCCAAGGCCCTCGAGGAGGCCGCGCTGCCGCAGGTCCCCGACATCGTCGCCGCCGCGCGGCGGACCATGGCGCCGTCATGAGCGAGTTCCTCATGCCGTCGTTGGGCGCCGACATGGACGAGGGCACGGTGCTCGAGTGGCTCGTCAAGCCCGGCGACGTGGTCGCGAAGGGTGACCTCGTCGCCGTCGTCGACACGTCGAAGGCCGCTGTGGACATCGAGACCTTCCACGCCGGGGTGGTGCAGCAGATCCTCGTCGAGCCGGGCGCGAAGGTGCCGGTGGGGACACCGCTCGCCATCTTCGCCGCACCCGGAGGGCCGGAGCCTGCCCCCACCCACGCGGAGGCTGCCGCCTCGCTCCCGCTGGAGCGCACGCCGCGGCCCGGGCCCGAGTCCCGCGCGGCCGCGCAGGAGCCGGACGAGCACCTCGCCTCGCCCGTCGTGCGACGGTTCGCCCGCTCCTCCGGCGTGGACCTCACCTCGGTGCGCGGGACCGGCCCGCACGGCAGGATCACGCATCGGGACGTGCAGCGGGCTGCCGAGGCGCCCTCCAGCCGGGGCCGAATCTCGCCCTACGCCCGCCGGCGTGCCCGGGAGCTGGGGGTCGACCCGGCCGACCTGGTGGCGCTCGGCCCGAGCGGGCCGGTGCGCGCCGCCGACGTGGAGGACGCGGCTGCGACCCGCACCTCGCACGCCGGCCCGCCACCTCGGGCCCCGACGACCGCACAGGGGGCGGAGCGCGCCGCGGCCATGAGGCGGGCGATCGCCACGCTGATGGCGCGGTCCAAGCGCGAGGTCCCGCACTACTACCTCACCGAGACCTTCGACCTGTCCGCGGCCCAGGCGTGGCTGCGCGAGCACAACACCGGCCGCCCGGTCGGCGACCGGCTGGTGATGGCCGCACTGTTCGCCAAGGCGACGGCGCTGGCCGCGCGGCAGGTGCCCGCGCTCAACGGCTACTGGGCGGACGACGCCTTCCGTCCCGCGTCGTGCGTGCATCTCGGGGTCGCGGTCTCGTTGCGCGGCGGGGGTCTCGTGACGCCCGCGATCCACGACGCGGCCGACCTCGCGCTGCCCGACATGATGGCGGCGCTGCGCGACGTGGTCGAGCGTGCCCGCCGCGGGGTGCTCCACCGGGGGGAGCTCACCGACGGGACGCTCACGATGACCAACCTCGGGGAACGGGGTGCGGAGTCGGTGCTGGGTGTGATCTTCCCCCCACAGGTCGCGCTCGTCGGCTTCGGGCGGGTCGTCGAGCGGCCGGTGGCCGTCGACGGCCTCGTCGGTGCCCGGCCCACCGTGACGGCGAGCCTGTCCGGCGACCACCGCGCCGGAGACGGTCACGTCGGCGGTGCCTTTCTGACGGTCATCGGTGAGATGCTCGAGAACCCGGAGGAGCTGTGATGAACGAACCCGACGTGCGAGCCGTGATCGTCGAGGTGCTCTCGGCCATCGCCCCGGACGGCGACCTCGACTCCCTCGACCCGGCGCGGAGCCTGCGCGCCCAGCTCGACCTCGACTCGCTGGACTTCATGGCCTATGTCGAGCGCCTGAGCGAGCGGACCGGGGCGCCGATCCGCGAGGAGGAGTACCCGATGGCCGACACCCTCGACGGCTGCGCCGCGCTGATCGCCGTGACCGGCGCCCCGCAGGCGGCCGACCACACCGACCGATGACAGACAGAGAGGAACCCGCGTCATGAAGGCTTCCGTAGGTGACCGGATCGTGATCGCGTCCAACCGTCTCGAGGGGCCGCTGCGCGACGGGCGGGTGGTCGCCTGCCGGCACGAGGACGGCTCGCCGCCCTACGACGTCGAGTGGTCGGACACCGGGCGGACCGGCCTGTTCTTCCCCGGCCCCGACGCCCTGGTCGAGCACCTCGCCGAGCGTTCGGCGGAGGAGGCAGCACCGAGCGCGCCCGAGGAGGCGGGGCGGGTCAAGACCTGGCGGGTGGAGGTCACGGTGTTCGAGTCGGGCGACGACACCACCGCACACGCCGTCCTGGGGGCCGACGTGCCGGGCGTGGAGGCGCGCGGCAGCGCCCGCCGCAACCCGCACGATGCGGACGTCCCCCTGATCGGCGACGAGGTGGCCGTGGCGCGGGCGTTGCGCCGGCTGTCCGAGCAGCTCCTGCACTCCGCGTCGGACGACATCTCCGCCGCCGCGGGGCAGCCGGTCGACCTCCGGCGCTGAGCCGTGACCGACCGGGAGGCCACCACCGTCCTGGACCTGGACGGCCTGCAGGCCCTCGTCCGGGCTCTCCACGCGGCCGGGTTCACGGTCCTGGGCCCCACCGTCCGTGACGGCGCCGTCGTGGCGGGACCCGTCGCGTCCCTCGACGACCTGCCTCGTGGCTGGGGCGACGAGCAGGAGCCGGGGCGCTACCGGCTGCGGCAGCGGCGGGACGGCGCGCTCTTCGGCTTCGCCGCGGATGCGGTCTCGTGGAAGTCGGTCCTGTTCCCGTCCCGCGAGCTCGTCTGGTCGGGGAGCGCGTCGCCGCTCGAGGACCCGCCCGCGCCGGCAGCGCAGGGCAGCACGCTCGGCGACCCGCCGTACGCCGTGCTCGGGATCCGGTCGTGCGACCTGCACGCGCTCGCGATCCACGACCGGGTGCTGCTGGAGCGCGCCTTCACCGACGAGCAGTACCGCGCGCGGCGCGAGGGGGCGTTCCTCGTGACGGTCGACTGCTCCGACCCCGGCGGCACCTGCTTCTGCGTCTCGATGGGCACCGGGCCCCGGGCCGACGCCGGCTACGACCTCGCGCTGACAGAGCTGCTCGACGGGCAGCACCGCTTCCTCGCCAGGGCGGGCAGCGAGCGCGGCGCGGAGGTGCTGGCGGGCCTCCCGACGCAGCCGGCGGCCACGACCGACCTCGCCGCTGCCGAGAGCGTCACCGCGCGGGCGACCGGCCGGATGGGCCGGCACATGGACACCGTCGACATCCGCGACCTGCTCTACGACAACGCCGAGCACGCCCGGTGGGACGACGTGGCGGACCGGTGCCTCGCCTGCGGCAACTGCACGATGGTCTGTCCCACCTGCTTCTGCACCTCGGCCGAGGACCACACGTCCCTGTCGGGCGTCCACGCCGAGCGGACGCGGGTGTGGGACTCGTGCTTCACCACCGACTTCTCCCACCTGCACGACGGCAGCGTCCGGGCGAGCACCCGGTCGCGCTACCGCCAGTGGATGACCCACAAGCTGGCCTCGTGGACCGACCAGTTCGGCACGTCGGGCTGCGTCGGCTGCGGCCGCTGCCTCACCTGGTGCCCGGTGGGCATCGACATCACCGAGGAGGTTGCCGCGATCCGCCGGACCGTGCCGCCTGCCCAGCGCGACGAGGGGTCCGGGTGAAGTCCGTCGGCCACCTGCTCGTCGAACACCCCTTCTTCGAGGGGCTCGACGAAGACACCGTGCGCATGCTCGAGAGCTGCGCCGGCAACGTCCACGTCCGGTCCGGACAGCACCTGTTCCGCGAGGGCGAGGCGGCGGACCGCTTCTACGTCGTGCGGCGCGGCCGCGTGGCCCTGGAGGTCCACGCGCCCGGCGGCGGCGACCACCTCCTCGACACGGTCGAGGAAGGTGACGTCGTGGGCTGGTCCTGGCTGGTGCCGCCCTACCGCTGGTTCTTCGACGCGCGGGCCGTCGGCGAGGTGTCCGCGGTCTCCCTGGACGCGACCTGCCTGCGCGCCAAGTGCGACGACGACCCCCGCCTGGGCTACGTGCTCATGCAACGCGTCACCCAGGTGATGTACCGGCGGCTGCAGTCCACTCGCGTGCGGCTTCTCGACCTCTACGGCACCGTCGATGCCCGCTGACCTCGCCCCGGCCACGTGGCCGACCGGTGGACCGCCGGGCACCATGGCGCCACGCTGGTTCCGCGTCGTCCGGTCGCGCCGCGAGACCCGCGACACCGTCACGCTGGCCATGGAGTCCCTGGACGGCGAGGGCCTGGGCTTCTCCCCGGGCCAGTTCACGATGCTCTCGGCGTTCGGGGTCGGCGAGGTCCCGATCTCGGTCAGCGGTGACCCCGCCCGACCGGACCGGCTGGTGCAGACCGTCCGCGACGTGGGCGGCGTGACGCGCGCGCTGGTGGCCGCCGAGCCCGGCGACGTCCTCGGCGTGAGGGGACCGTACGGCGTGGGCTGGGGGGTCGAGGACGGGCGCGGCGGCGACGTGGTCGTCGTGGCCGGCGGCATCGGGCTGGCCCCCGTGCGATCTGCGCTGCTGCAGGTGCTCGCGGCCCGCGAGCTGTTCGGCCGGGTGAGCCTGCTCTACGGCGGTCGGACCCCGGCCGACCTGCTCTTCGAGAGCGAGCTCACGAGATGGTCCGCGACCGGTCTCCTGGACCTCGCGGTGACCGTCGACCGGGCGTCGTCGGCGTGGACCGGTCCGGTCGGCCTGGTGACCGAGCTCGTCCCCGCGGCCACGTTCGACCCGCCGCGGTCGCTGGTGCTGGTCTGCGGCCCGGAGGTGATGATGCGCTACGTCGCAGCAGCGCTGATCCATCGCGGCGTGCCGGCCGGGCGCATCAGGCTCTCGATGGAGCGGAACATGCAGTGCGGTGTCGGTCTGTGCGGGCACTGCCAGCTCCGGGAGCACCTCGTCTGCGTCGACGGGCCGGTGTTCGCCCTGCCCTCCGTGGCTCCTCTTCTCCCGGTGCGGGAGCTGTGATGGCGGCGGGCCGGCGGCCGAAGCTCGCGGTCTGGAAGTTCGCCAGCTGCGACGGGTGCCAGCTGACGCTGCTCAACTGCGAGGACGAGCTGCTCCACCTGGCCGGCGAGATCGAGATCGCCTACTTCCCGGAGGCCACCCGGGCGGTCACGCCGGGACCGTACGACCTGTCCCTGGTGGAGGGCTCGGTGACGACCCCGGACGACGCCGAGCGCATCCGGCAGGTGCGCCGGGATTCCCGGCGTCTGGTCACCATCGGGGCGTGCGCCACGGCCGGAGGGGTGCAGGCGCTGCGGAACTTCGGCGACGTGGAGGAGTTCCGGTCCGTCGTCTACGCGCAGCCGGACTACGTCCGGACACTGGACCGGTCGACCCCCATCGCGTCCCACGTGCCGGTCGACTTCGAGCTGCGCGGCTGCCCGATCGACCGGACGCAGCTGCTGGAGGTGATCAGCGCCTTCCTGCAGCGGCGGAAGCCCCGCGTCACGTCCGAGAGCGTCTGCGTGGAGTGCAAGCGCCGCGGGAACGTCTGCGTGACGGTCGCGCACGGCACGCCGTGCCTCGGACCGGTCACCCACGCCGGCTGCGGCGCGCTCTGCCCGTCCGTCTCCCGCGGCTGCTACGGCTGCTTCGGCCCCGCCGACACGACGAACACGGCCTCGCTCACCGGGATGCTGGTCGACCTGGGCATGCCCCGGCGCGAGGTCCAGCGGGTGTACCGGACGTTCAACGCAGCCGCCCCCGCCTTCGCGGGCGAGAGCGCCCGGCTCGCGGGAGAGGACGGTGGGGAGCCGTGACGCACCGCGGCACCGGGGAGGGCAGGGAGCTGACGGCCGAGACGCTCGCCCGCGTCGAGGGCGAGGGCGCGATGCGTGTCGTCGTCCGCGACGGCGAGGTCACCGAGGTCCAGCTGCGGATCTACGAGCCGCCGCGCTTCTTCGAGGCGCTCCTCCGCGGGCGCGGCCACACCGAACCGCCGGACATCACGGCGCGCATCTGCGGCATCTGCCCGGTCGCCTACCAGATGAGCGCGTGCCTGGCGATCGAGGACGCGTGCGGCGTCACCGTCCCGGAGCAGGTACGGCTGCTGCGCAGGCTGCTCTACTGCGGCGAGTGGATCGAGAGCCACACGCTGCACGTCTACCTCCTTCACGCACCCGACTTCCTCGGCTACCCGGGAGCGGTGGAGATGGCCGCCGACCACCGCGACCTCGTCGAGCGCGGGCTGCGGCTGAAGAAGGCGGGCAACGCCCTGATGGCCCTCGTCGGCGGGCGGGCGGTCCACCCCGTCAACGTGCGGGTGGGTGGCTTCTACCGGCTGCCCACCCCCGCCGATCTGCAGGCCCTCCGTCCCACCCTCGCGGCCGCGATGGACGACGCGCTCGCGACCGTCACGATGGCGGCCGGCTTCGAGGTCCCCGACTTCGAGCAGCCCTACGAGTACGTCGCCCTGCGCGCCGACCACGGCTACCCGCTCGAGCAGGGGTCGTTCGTGACGAGCAGCGGGCACGAGTTCCCCGTCGCCCGGTTCTCCGACTGGGTGACCGAGGAGCAGGTGCCGCACTCCCATGCCCTGCACGCCCGGTTGCGGGGCACCGGGCCCTACGTCGTCGGGCCCCTTGCCCGCTACACGCTCAACCACGACCGTCTCCCGCCGGCCGCCCGGGAGGCCGCGGACGCGGCCGGGCTCGGACCGACGTGCCGCAACCCGTTCCGCTCCATCGTCGTGAGGGCGGTCGAGCTGGTGGTCGCGTGCGAGGAGGCGCTGCGCATCATCGACGGGTGGAGCGACACCGTCGGCGCGGCCACGGAACCTGCGGTCGCCGTGACGCCCCGCGCCGGCATCGGGCACGGCGCGACCGAGGCGCCGCGAGGAGTCCTCTACCACCGGTACCGGCTCGACGACGAGGGGACGATCCTGGACGCCGAGATCGTGCCGCCCACGTCGCAGAACCAGTCGAGCATCGAGGCCGATCTCCGGGCGTTCGTCGCACCCCGTCTCCACCTCGACTCCGAGGAGCTCACCCGCCAGTGCGAGCAGGCGATCCGCAACTACGACCCCTGCATCTCCTGCGCTACCCACTTCCTGGACCTGACGGTGGACGAGGAGCCCTGAGCGACGTGGCGCTCGTGGTCGGCGTGGGGAACCGGGCCCGCGGTGACGACGGGGTGGGCCCGGAGGTCGCCGCCCGGGTCGCCGCGCTCGGGCTCCGGGCGGTTCGCGTCGTCGTGGAGGACGAGCCGCTCCACCTGGTCGAGCACATCGCCGAGCACGACGACGTCGTGGTCGTGGACGCGGTGCGCCCTGAAGGGAACCCGGGCCGGCTGTCGCTTCTCGTCGTCGACGGCGAGCCGCTGCCGCGCCGGTCCGCATTGGGCTCGCACGGGCTCGGCGTCGTCGACGCCGTCGAGCTCGCCCGTGCGCTGGGTCGGCTGCCGGCGAGGCTGACACTCGTCGGTGTCGAGGCACAGGCGCTCACCTGCGGGGCGCCGCTCTCGGCGCCGGTCCGCGACCGCGTCGACGACGCGGTCCACGCCGTGCTGTCCGCCATTCGGCCCGATCGAGCCGGGGGGACACCGACGTAGACCCGCGTCATCCCCACGATCGGTGTACCGCCGTGACCGACGCCGCGATCTGTCGTCTCACGTCTTCACGTCCTGACGGTCCTTGGTCACCCCGGCAGGGCCGTTCGGCCTCTCTCCGCCACCGCGTGTCGGCGCCAGGCTGACATGCGACAGGTCGGCAGCAGGAGGAACAGATGACAACGTCCGCAACGCATCCCGTGACCACCGCACCCCCCGGTGGATCGGCCGCCGCGCGCACCGTCAACGCCTGCAAGTCCTATGGCAGGGACCAGACCGAGGTGCGGGCACTCGACGAGGTCACGGTCGACTTCGTCCGCAGCCGGTTCACCGCGATCATGGGACCGTCGGGCTCGGGCAAGTCCACCCTGCTGCACTGCGTGGCCGGCCTGGACGGCCTCAGCTCGGGTCACGCCTACATCGGGGCGGCGGACATCAGCTCGCTCAGCGACCGGGATCTCACCGTCCTGCGCAGGGACCGCATCGGCTTCGTCTTCCAGGCCTACAACCTGGTGCCGACCCTGACCGCGCTCGAGAACCTCACCCTGCCCCTGCGGCTCGCAGGCCGACGGGCGGACCAGGAGTGGATCGACACCGTCGTGCGGAGCATGGGGCTCAAGGACCGGCTGCACCACCGCCCGGCCGAGATGTCGGGAGGCCAGCAGCAGCGCGTCGCCGTCGCGCGGGCGCTCGCGACCCGGCCGGACATCATCTTCGCCGACGAGCCCACGGGAAACCTGGACTCGAAGGCCGGCGCCGAAGTGCTCGAGTTCATGCGTGCCGCCGTGGACACGATGGGCCAGACCATCGTCATGGTCACCCACGACCCGACTGCGGCGAGCTACGCCGACCGCATCGTCTTCCTGGCCGACGGAAAGATCGTGGACGAGATGCACGACCCCACGGCCGGTCGGGTCCTCGAGCGGTTGAAGCGGTTCGGGGAGTGAGCGGCCGTGCTCTTCGTGACCATCAGGGGGCTCGTCGCCCACAAGTTCCGGCTCTTCGCCACGGCCCTGGCGGTGACCCTGGGTGTCGCGTTCATGGCGGGCACCCTCGTGCTGACCGACACGGTGGGCAGGACGTTCGACGACCTGTTCGGTGACGTCTACCAGCAGACCGACGCGGTCGTGCGGGGCGAGGCGATCTTCGACGGCGGGGTCAACGTGGGGGTTCAGCGAGGCCGGCTGGACGCGTCGGTGCTCGACGCCGTCCGCGGCGTGCCCGGCGTCGCCGAGGCCCAGGGCGGGGTCTTCGGCTACGCCAGGCTGATCGGGCGCGACGGCGAGGCCCTGGGAAACCCGGCGACAGGTGCTCCAACCATCGGGCTCAACTGGTCGGACTCGCCCCGGCTCAACCCGTTCCAGATCGTCGAGGGCGCCCCGCCCGCATCGGACGACGAGGTGGTCATCGACGCCCGGAGCGCGGAGATCGGTGACCTCGCCGTCGGCGACACCACGACCGTCCTCGTGCAGGGGCCCCCGCTGGAGGTCACGATCAGCGGAGTCGCCCGCTTCGGGAGTGTCAAGACACCAGGCGGCGCGACCGTCGTGATGTTCCGCGAGACCGTTGCCCAGGAACTCATCGCCGAGCCCGGCACGTTCGACGACATCTCCGTGGCCGGGTCGGCCGGGTTCACGCAGCGCGAGCTGGTGGCGGGCATCCGCAAGGTCCTCCCGGCCGGCACCGAGGCGGTCACCGGCGAGGCCGTGACCAAGGAGACGCAGGCCGAGGTCCGCCGTTCCCTCGCGTTCTTCAACACGTTCATGCTCGTGTTCGCGGTCGTCGCCCTGCTGGTCGGCGCCTTCATGATCTTCAACACCTTCTCCATCACCGTGGCCCAGCGCACCCGGGAGAACGGGCTGCTGCGCGCTCTCGGCGCCGGACGGCGCCAGCTCATGGCGGCGGTCCTGATCGAGGCGCTGGCCATCGGCGCCCTCGCGTCGGTGCTGGGCCTTCTCGGAGGTCTCGGCGTCGCCGCGGCGCTGCAGCTGCTGCTCAAGTCGCTCGGGATGCTCGACACCCTCGGCGGCGTGGTGTTCGCGCCGAGCACCATCGTCATCTCGATGTCCGCGGGCGTGGGGGTGACCGTCCTCGCCGCGCTCTCCCCGGCCCGGAAGGCGGCCAAGGTCCCGCCGATCGCGGCGATGCAGACGGGTCTCGCCGGCAGCACCGGCTACGGGTCCCGGCAGCGGGTGTACGTCGGGTCTGGCGTGCTGCTGCTGGGGCTCCTGTCGCTGTTCGGCGGTCTCTTCGGGTCGGTGGACGAGGCGGTCCTGGTCGTCGGGGCCGGCGCCCTGCTGGTCTTCTTCGGCGTGTCCATCCTCGGCCGCACCGTCGCCCTCCCGCTGAGCCGCGTCATCGGGTGGCCCCTCCCCCGGCTCCGCGGTGTCACCGGAGACATCGCCCGTGGCAACGCCATGCGCAACCCGAAGCGCACCGCCGCGAGCGCGTCGGCGCTGATGATCGGTGTCGGACTCGTGGGCTTCATCACGATCTTCGTGTCGTCGGCGAAGGCGTCCCAGAACGAGGCCATCGACGGGTCGTTCACCGGCGACATCGTCATCTCGTCCGGAGCCGGCTTCATGGGCGGCCTGGACCCCGGCCTGGCCCGGCAGGTCAACGCCCTCCCGGAGGTGGCCTACGCGACCGGCATGCGTCAGGGCTTCGCGAGCGTGGGCGGCGACGTCGAGATCGTCACCGGCGTCAACACCGCCACGGCCTTCGACGTGATGGACATCCAGCCGATCAAGGGCCGGCCGGCCGACCTGAGCCGGTTCGGGATCGCCGTGAGCGAGGAGGTGGCCGACGCCAGGCGACTGGCCGTCGGCGACACGCTCGACGTCGCGTTCAAGGACACCGGCGCGCAGCAGCTGCGCGTGGGAATGATCTACCGGCAGGACGCGGTGGTTGGTTCGTACCTGCTCGGCATGCCGGCGTACGAAGGGAACTTCACCACGCGCTACGACCAGCAGATCGTCGTGAAGCAGTCCCCCGACGTGTCGGCGACAGCGGCACTGGCCGCCGTCGAGCGCACCGCGAAGGCCTATCCGGGCGCCTCGGTCCTCGACCGCGAGGGGTACAAGGCGGAGCTCGCCGCGCCGTTCGACCAGATGCTGGCACTGGTCTATGCGCTCCTGGGTCTGGCGATCGTCATCGCCCTGCTGGGCATCGGCAACACGCTGGCGCTGTCCATCGTCGAGCGCACGCGGGAGATCGGGCTCCTGCGAGCCGTGGGCATGACCCGCTCCCAGCTCCGCTCGGCCATCCGATGGGAGTCGGTGATCATCGCTCTGCAGGGCACCGTCCTGGGCCTGGCGATCGGGCTGCTCTTCAGCTGGGCGCTGGTGCGCGCCCTCGACGACCAGGGCATGACGACCTTCCGGGTGCCGCTCACGAGCATGGCCGCCATCGTCGTCCTGGCGGGGCTTGCCGGGATGCTCGCTGCGGTCGGTCCGAGCCGCCGCGCAGCCAGGCTGGACGTGCTGAGGGCAGTGGTCAGCGAGTGACGCGAGCCGTGAGCACGGGCGGCGACGTCGCTGCCCGTCCGGGGTGCCAGTTCGCCTGGAGCGGCGGACGGCCCCACCGCGGGCATGCCCTGCGACCCGGCACTCGGGACCTTGTACCTCTGACCGTGATCCCGGTCCGCCGGGATCCTGGAACGGAAACACCAGCGAGGGAAAGGCGCCACCATGAAGCCGAATCGGGTCGTTGCGTTGGTCCTGGGATGCCTGCTGCTCCTGCCGGGGGTCGCCTTGCTGGTCGGCGGTGGCGCGCTCGGCGCGGTGTACGCCTTCGGCCGGGACGACGGCTATCTCACGGCCCCTGACGTCGGGCTCACGACGTCGACCGCCGCCGTGACCGCCGAGGACATCGACCTGGTGACCGACCCCGGCTCGCCGGACTGGCTGCTGGACCGGCTGGACCTCGACGTGCGCCTGGAGGTCACCGGGCCTGCCGACGAGGCGCTCTTCGTGGGGATCGGGCCCGAGGCCGACGTCGACGCGTTCCTCTCCGGCGTCGCCCACGACGAGGTCGTCGACGTCTCCGGGGGGACGGCGGACTACCGCCGCGTCGCCGGCGGGCGGGTTGCGTCCGCTCCTGCGGACCAGGCGTTCTGGGTGGGCTCCGTCACGGGACCAGGCACCCAGCGGCTCGACTGGACCGCCGAGAGCGGGCGGTGGGCCGTGGTCGTGATGAACGCCGACGGTTCGCCCGGGGTCACCGCCGACGCCAGCGTCGGAGGCAGGTCCGGGGCGGTCCTGCCGCTGACGCTGACCCTGCTCGGCATCGGCGTCGCGCTCACCGCCGCGGCCGTGGTGCTGCTGGTGGTCGGGGCGAGCGGCGTCCCTGCCACGGCACCGGCCGCGGGTGTCCAGGGCGAGCCTGTGCGGGACGCCGCCCTCAACCCGGTCTCGCTGGCCGCGGAGCTGGACCCGGACCTGTCGCGGTGGCAGTGGCTGGTCAAGTGGTTCCTGGCGATCCCCCACTTCGTCGCACTCGCCTTCCTGTGGCTCGCCTTCGTCGTGCTCACGGCCGTCGCCGGGGTCGCGATCCTGTTCACGGGCAGGTACCCGCGAGGCATCTTCGAGTTCAACCTCGGCGTGCTCCGCTGGACCTGGCGGGTCACCTACTACGCGACGACCGGGGGCCTGGGCACCGACCGCTACCCGCCGTTCAGCCTCGGCCCGGAGCCCGACTACCCCGCGACGCTGGACGTCGCCTACCCGACGCGGCTGTCCAACGGCCTGGTGCTGGTCAAGTGGTGGCTCCTCGCGATCCCGCACTACCTCGTCGTCGGCGCCGTGGTCGGCGGCTCGGTGCAGGCCGGTGCTCCCGGGCTGCTCGGGGTGCTCGTGGTCATCGCCGCCGTGTGGTTGCTGGTGACCGGCCGCTACCACCGGTCCCTGTTCGACCTCGTCGTCGGGCTGAACCGGTGGATCTACCGGGTCATCGCCTACGCCGCGCTGATGACCGACTCGTACCCGCCGTTCCGCCTGGACCAGGGCGGTGCCGAGCCGGGCCCGGACCCCACCCCGGACCCGCCGTCTGCGCCCGACGCCGTCGACGTCCGTGGGAGCCGGCCCGCGGTGCCCGCCCCGTGACGGCGCCACCTGCAAGGATGCAGAGGTGGCACGGGCCTACTGGATCAACACCTTCACCGCCGTCCACGACCGCGAGAAGCTGGACCGCTACGTCGAGCTGGCGGGGCCGGCGATGCGGGCAGCCGGGGGCCGCTTCCTCGCCCGTGGCAACCCCGCGCACGCCTTCGAGGCCGGCACCACGGAGCGCACGACCCTGATCGAGTTCAACAGCGTGGAGGCGGCCGTTGCTGCCTACCACAGCCCCGGCTACCAACGGGCGCTGGCGGCGCTCGGCGACGGGGCCGAGCGCGAGATCCGGATCATCGAGGGCGTCGACTGACGGCATCGGCGCCGCGCAGGGCCGAAGGTCCCGGCACTGAGGGTCCGCCGCCCGCTGAACGGCGTGCCGGTCGCGACAGATGCTTGGCGTGAACCAGGATCCGGCCCACCAGCGGGGAGCGAGCATGGCTGCCGAGACACCGGTGCGGGCACGCCCCTCCGGGAGGCCGCCGACCGCATCTCGTCGACCCGACCTCGCGCGCGTTGCCCTCGCCGGTCTGCTGCTGCTCCTCGCCGGGGGGATGGCGGCCGTCTCGGCCCTCGGCCCGGTCGGGCTCGACCTCCTGCAGCACCGCACCTCGGACACCACGCTGAACCAGCTCCGGGGCAGCGACGCCGCAGTCCTGCTCGCGATCGCACCGCTGACCCTCGTGGCCGCGGTGCTCGTCCGCCGGCGCCACCCGGCGGCACCGTTGCTCGCGACCGGCATCGGCGCCTACGCGGTCTACACCTACGCGCAGGTCGTGATCGGCCAGGAGTACCTGGACCTGCCGGGCAACGTCGAGCGCTTCTTCCCCCTGCTGCTGGCCGTGTTCGTGACGGCCGAGGCCTGCGTCGTGCTCGGGTGGCGGCTGGTGCCGCGCGACCTGCCCGCGCTGTCACCCTCACTGCGGCGTACGACGGGCATCGCACTGCTGGCCGTCGCGGCCTTCCTCGTGCTCGGCCTGCACCTGCGATCGATGGTCACCGCCTGGACCGACCCGACGGCCCTCACGGAGTACGCGTCGAGCCCGACTCCCTTCTGGCTGGTGAAGCTGATGGACCTCGGCGTCGTCGTGCCGCTGGCGCTGGCCACCGGCGTCGGGCTGCTGCGCGCGTCGGCGTGGGCGATCCGCGTCATGTACCCGCTGCTCACGGCCTACACGTGTCTGGCCGTCTCGGTCGCGGCGATGGCGGTCGTGATGGCCGTCCGCGACGACCCGGACGCGTCCGTCGCGCTCGTCGCCGGGTTCGCCGGGTTCGCCCTGCTGTTCTCCGCCCTCACCGCCGCGGCCTACCGACCGCTGTTCCGGCAACGAGCCGAAGGAGATACGCCATGACCGCCCGGGTGCAGGACCAGAGGCCGCCGGCCGGTCCCTCGGCAGGCCCGCGGCCACGACGGACCCGGCCTCTCCTCCCCGTCGACCGCCGGCTCGGGGTGGGTCTCGCGGTCGGCATCGCCTTGGCGTCGGGACTGCTCGCCGGATGGTGGACACCCCGCGGGCCGCTGACCACCGGGCAGGCCCTCGCGTCGATGGGCATCGGCCTGGCGGTGGGTGCGGCCGCCGGCATGTTGACCCGCTCCCGGTGGTCGATGCTGCTCGCCCCGGCAGTGTTCGTGACGGTCGTCGAGCTGACCCGGCTCGGCACCGACGGGCCGACGGTCGACGGCCTGCACGCCAGCACGTACGGGCTGCTCGCGCTCGCGGTCGGTCGCGGCGTCCACGGGCTGCTCACGGTCCTGCCGATGATGCTCGGGGCATCGCTCGGCGCGGCCCTTGCGCGCCGCACCGGGCCGGGGACGCGGCCGACGCGCCGCGCCCGCACCGGCACCGTCGTTCGACGGTCAGTGGCCGGCCTCACCGCCGTCGTCCTGCTCGTCCTGGCGGCCGCGATCGCCCGCCCGGCGAGCACGCCGCCCATCACCGACGCCGGCGGGAGCACCGTGCCCGGCAGCGTGGCCGAGCTGACCCGGGTCGACGTCAACGGGCACGACCTCGCGATGATGATCCGCGGCCACAGTGTCGAGAACCCGGTGCTGCTCTTCCTCGCCGGCGGGCCTGGCGGCACCGAGCTCGGCGCGATGCGCCACCACGGCGAGGCCCTGGAGCGCGACTTCACGGTCGTGACCTGGGACCAGCGCGGCACCGGCCGCTCGTACGACGCACTCGACCCGATCTCGACGCTCACCCTGGAGGGGGCGGTCGAGGACACGCTCGCGGTCAGCCGGTACCTGCGGGACCGGTTCGACCAGGACGAGATCTACCTGGTCGGCCAGTCCTGGGGCACCCTGCTCGGTGTGCTGGCCGCCCGGCAGCAGCCCGGGCTCTACCGGGCGTTCGTCGGCACCGGTCAGATGGTCAGCCCCCGGGAGACCGACCGGATCTTCTACGAGGACACGCTGGCCTGGGCCCGGCGGACGGGCAACGACGGCCTGGTCGAGACCCTGGAGTCGAGCGGACCCCCGCCGTACGCCAGCATCCTGGACTACGAGCCGGCCCTCTCCTACGAGCAGGAGGTCTACCCATACGACCACAGCGGCAACGCCGAGGGGCAGGGCCAGATGGCCGAGGGGATCCTCGTCGGGGAGTACTCCTTGCTCGACAGGCTGCACAACCTCGCCGGGTTCCTCGACACGTTCTCGGTCCTCTACCCGCAGATCCAGGGCGTCGACCTCCGCGCCGACGCCGCGAGCCTCGACGTGCCGGTCTACCTGTTCCAGGGAGCGCACGAGGCCCGCGGCCGCGCGGAGCCGGCCGAGGAGTGGTTCGCGATGCTCGACGCGCCGCGCAAGCAGATGGCGGTCGCCGACACGTCCGGTCACCGGCCGCTGTGGGAGCAGCCAGCCGCGTTCCACCGCTTCATGACCCGCGTCGTGCTCGAGAACGAAGGCTGAGCCATGACTGCTTCGCTCACCGCGCAGAGACCGTTCGCGACGTTGGTGGGCGATGCCGTACGCGCGCCCTCCTCGCACAACACCCAGCCGTGGCGGTTCAGCGCCGACGGGAACACGGTGCAGCTGTACGCGGACAGGGCCCGCGCGCTCCCGGTGAACGATCCGGACGACCGGGAGCTGGTGATCAGCTGCGGCGCTGCACTGGGCAACCTGGTCGTGTCGGCGGCGCACCACGGATGGGCCGCGGAGATCCACACCCCCCGAGATGACCACCCGGACCATCTGGCGACCGTGACTCTGACGCCCGTGGCGGCGGGCACGGTCCCAGAGGCGACGCTGTGGCCGGCGATCGTCGCGCGCCGGACCCACCGCCAGCCCTTCGCGGAGCGACGTGTGCCCGACGAGCTGGTCGCGGCTCTGACGGACGCGGCGGCAGCGGACGGGACGTGGACACACGTACTCGATGCGTCGCAACGTCCGCTGGTGGCCGACCTCGTGGCCGAGGGGGACCGGATCCAGTTCGGCGACCCCCGCTGGCGGCGCGAGCTGGCGGGTTGGATGCGGCCACGGCGAACGGGAGACGGTCTCACGGTGCCACCGATCGTCGGGGCGATGACCCGACTGGTCGTGGCACACGCGACCCTTGGTCGTCGCATGGGGCGCAGGGACGCGGCGCTCACCACGACCGCGCCCCTCGTGATCGTCCTGGGCACGGACGGCGACGACGCCGGATCCTGGCTGCGACTGGGGAGCACCATGCAGCGGCTGTTGCTGACCGCTGCTTCCTCCGGACTGCAGGCCGGCTTCGTCAACCAGCCCTGCCAGGTCCGCTCGCTGCGGCCGGAGCTCGGCCGGCTTCTCGGCCGGGACCACCCGCAGGTCGTGCTGCGGCTGGGGTTCTCGCGCGGCGCTCGGACACCCTCGCCCCGGCGTGACGTCGGCGAGGTGCTGGAGCAGGCAGGGGGCTCGGGCATCGAGGGCCGGTCGCCGTGACGACGGCCGCGACCCGGGCTCGACGGCGCGACGCGGCGTCGGTCGACCTGTACTGGATCCCGCTCGGGGCCGGGCGCAGCGTCGTCCGACCCAGCGGCCGGTTGTTCGAGTCGCTCTCGGCGCGTCGGGCGCGCCGTCCCCGGTGCGACCTCTACCACGCCGCCCTGGAGGTCACCGTGCGCGGCGAGCGGTTCGCCATCGAGATGACCCCGGCCTGGGGCAGCGACCGCGGCGACCGCGGCGTCGTCAGCGAGGGACCGGTCGGCCTCAGGTGGCTGGGCCGCTCGCGGCTGTTCCGCTACGAGGTCCGCCGGTGGCGAGACGGCGTCATCCCCGACCTCGCATATGCCATCGGCGGCCGGCACCGCCTGGCCGACGACCCGGGCCGGGCCGGGCAGTTGCTCGACCTCGTTCCGGCGTTCCCCGTCGCCACCTGGGGCCGCGACGAGCTGAGCACGGGCGACATGTGGAACTCGAACTCGCTCGTCGCGTGGTTGCTCACCCGTGCGGCGGTTCGCCATCGACCGCGCGGGTCTCCCCCCGAACGGCCGCGCTCCGGGCTGGTCGGCGGGACTCCTCGTCGCCGGACGGGAGACATCGTCGGCCGACGTCTCCGCGGAACCGTCCTAGGCGATGGCGGTGATGCACCCGCGCCGCACGCCCGCTCAGGTCGTCGCGGCCCGCGCGGGCTGGACCTGCACCTTTCGGCCGATGCCCTGCTGGAACTGCTCGAGCGTCTTCGGGTAGTTCTCGAGGTCCAGTCGGTCGCTGATGAAGACCTCGGGGTCCAGGACCCCGGCCTGGAACAGCTCACCGGCCCGCTCGAAGCTGTGCAGCACCGCCATCGACCCGACGATGCGGATCTCCTGGTTGTAGATCCGGAACGGTGACCACCGGGCGACAGCCTTCTCGGCCGACACCCCGAACTGCTGGAAGGTCCCGCCCGGTCCGACGCGGTCGAGACCGTCCTCGATGGCCGCGACGACCCCGGTGCAGTCGATGACCACGTCCCAGCCGCGGGGCCGGTCGAGCTCGTCGGCGCTCGCGACGGTGGCTGAGCAGCCCAGCAGCTCGGCCGTCTCGAGCCGGGTCGGGTTCAGGTCGACCATGCTGACGCTGGCTGCCCCGGCCCGCTTGGCCAGCTCCATCATCATCAGCCCCATCGTGCCGGCCCCGTAGATCAGGTAGTGGTCGCCCAGCTGTGGCTGCAGCACGTCGAAGCCACGGACCGCGCAGGACAGGGGCTCGATGAGTGCGGCGTCGGCGGGCGAGACACCATCGGCGAGCCGGAAGCAGTTCGCGACCGGGGCCACGGCGAACTCGGCCGCGCCGCCCGCCGTGGAGACGCCGATGGCGGCCCAGCGCTCGCACAGGTTCCCGCGTCCGCGCCGGCACTGGTAGCACTCACCGCAGTACAGGGACGGGTCCACGGCGACCCGGTCGCCGTTCACGAGCTCGGTGACGTCCTTCCCCACCGCGACGACCTCGCCGGCGAACTCGTGCCCGGGGACGATCGGGAGGGTGGGGGCGAACTCGCCGTCGAGGATGTGCAGGTCGGTGCCGCAGATGCCGCAGCCGGCCACGGCCACGACGACGTCGCGCGGCCCCGGCGAGGGGTCCGGCACAGTGGCGACCTCGACCTCTCCCGGCGCCGTGATGACCGCCGCCCTCACTTGATCGCCCCCAGCGACAGGCCACGGACCAGCTTGTCCTGAGCGGCCCAGCCGGCGATGAGCACCGGCAGCGACACGAGGGTGGCCGCGGCGCACATCTTGGCGAGGAACAGTCCCTGGCTGCTGATGAAGCCGACCAGGAAGACCGGCGAGGTGGAGGCTTGGGTGGCGGTGAGGTTCAGAGCGAACAGGAACTCGTTCCACGAGAAGATGAAGCAGATGAGCGCGGTGGCGGCGATGCCCGGTGTGGTCACCGGACGCACGATCGACCACAGCGTGCGGATCAGGCCGGCCCCGTCGACCTCGGCTGCTTCGAGCATCTCCTTGGGGACCTCGCCGTGCGGGACTGAGCCGACGGATTGCGGAGCTCGTCCTGCTCGCGTCGGTGGCACGCCGCTACTACGTCGACGCCCTGAGCAAGATCGAGATCGCCGACGAGTTCGGCCTGAGCCGCTTCAAGATCGCCCGACTGCTGGACACGGCCCGCGACGTCGGTCTGGTGCGCATCGAGATCGGCTGGCCAGGCGCCATCGACGTCGAGCTCTCCGGACTGCTGCGGGAGCGGCTGCGCCTGGTGCACGCCATCGTCATCGACACCCCGGAGACCGACCCGGCGTCGCTGCGTCGTGAGCTCGGAACCGCTGCCGCCCGCCTGCTCGAGGAGATCGTCACCGAGGACGACGTGCTCGGGCTGACCTGGTCCCGCGCCGTCAGGGACATGACCGTCTCGCTCACGCGGCTCGCCGCCACCCCGGTCGTCCAGTTGACGGGAGCCCTGTCCCGTCCGGACATCGAGGAGAGCGCCACCGAGCTCGTCCGCGGGGTTTCGCAGCTCAGCGGCGGCCCGCCGTACCTCTACTACGCCCCGCTCGTGGTGTCCGACGCGCCCACGGCGCGCGCCCTTCGCAGCCAGCCGGAGGTTGCGCGTGCGTTCGCCCAGTTCGGCTCCGTGACGAAGGCCGTGGCCGGCGTCGGCCGGTGGATGCAGGGACAGTCCACGGTGTTCGAGGCGACCGGTGAGCGCGAGCGCCGGGCCCTGGTCACGCGCGGCGTCGTCGCCGACGTGTCCGGCATCCTCCTGGATGCCGAGGGCCGTCCGGTCCAGGCCGAGCTGACCGAGCGGATGGTCGGCATCAATGCTGCACAGATGATCGCCATCCCTGAGGTCGTGGGCATCGTCTACGACGCCACGAAAGCGCCGGCAGTGCTGTCCGCGGTGCGAGGCGGGCTCGTCAACGGACTGGTCACGCACTCCTCCTTGGCGCGTGCGCTCCTCGACATGCACGCCGGCTCATGAGCCTGGCGGGCAGCGACTCCCGTCCGTCCGGGGATGGCCCGGAACGCGAGCACGTCCTCGTCGGGGGCACGGCCAACCGGGGCCTCGTCGTGCGCGTGGGCGACACGGTGCGCAGACCCTTGCGGGAGGAGTCGGCCTCGACCCACGCCCTGTTCCGACACCTCGAGGAGGTCGGGTTCCCGGGTTCGCCGCGGTTCCTCGGACTCGACCGCGACAACCGGGAGATGCTGGGCTACATCGATGGGACGACCGCGCTCCCGCCGTACCCCGACTGGGCGCTCAGCGAGACGGCGCTGACGAGTGTGGCGTCGCTGTTGCGGGCCTACCACGACTCGACCGTCGGCTTCGACATCGCAGGACGGGTCTGGTCGGTGCCGGTCAGCGCCCCGTTCCGGTCGGGCTCCGTGGTGTGCCACAGCGATCCGAACCTGGACAACGTCGTGTTCCGCGAGGGCCGGGCCGTGGGGCTGATCGACTTCGATCTCGCGTCGCCGGGTTCGCGTCTCTGGGACGTGGCGGCGGCCGTGCGGCTGTGGGCTCCGCTGCGCGCGGACGTGGACATCGCCGACGACCGCGCGGGCCAGGCACTGTCGCGCGCCGCCACGTTCGTGGATGCCTACGGCCTGGCCCGGGAGGACCGGCAACGGATCGTCGAGGCCGTTCTCGCGCACCACGACTGGGGGTACGAGATCGTCCGGACCGGCGCGGTTGCCGGCCACACGCACTTCGGCCGCTACTGGTACGAGGGAGGTAGTGCCCGCGCTGCCCGGAGCCGGGAGTGGATCGTCCGGCACCGCGCCGACCTCGAGCGCGCCCTGTCCTCGTAGATCACCCGCAGCCTGCGCCGGGGTCGCCGCTCCGGTCCGGTGCTGGCGAGGCTGTTCGAGCACGGTGGTCGACCGAGCGCCGAGCTCGACGCCCGACACGGCGACGAGATCAGCGCGGCAGCCTCAGAGCGGCGTAGTCCTGGGCGACCTGGGCGCCGAGGCGGGCGTTGTTGTTGACCAGGGCGATGTTGGCGGTCAGGCTCGCGCCGCCCGTGATCTCGACGATCCGGCCGAGGAGGTACGGCGTGGCCTCCTTGCCGTGGATGCCGGCGGCCTCCATGTCAGCGATGGCCTGTTCGATGATGCCGTTGATCTGGTCCGCCGGGATCTCGTCCTCGCTCGGGATCGGGTTGACGACCGCGATCCCACCGGCGATGCCCAGATCCCACTTGGCGGCCATCACCGCGGCGATCTCGCCGGCGTTGTCGACGCGCGACGGCGCCGGGTGCCCGCTGGATCGTGAGAAGAAGGCGGGGAACTCGTCGGTGCGGTAGGCCAGGACGGGGACTCCGAGCGTCTCCAGGGTCTCCAGGGTGAGGCCGATGTCCAGGATGCTCTTCACACCGGCCGAGACCACGGCGACGTTGGTCATGGACATCTCGGTCAGGTCGGCGCTGGTGTCGAAGGTCTGCGGTGCGCCGCGATGGACTCCCCCGAGGCCGCCAGTGACGAAGACGCTGATCCCGGCGAGCGAAGCCAGCCGCATGGTGGCTGCCACCGTGGTGGCACCGTGGCTGCCCCGGGCGATGACGTGGGGCAGGTCTCGAACACTGACCTTGGCGACGTCGGGGCTGGTGGCGAGCAGTTCGAGGGTGTCGGTGTCCAGACCGATGCGGGGACGTCCGTCGAGCACGGCGATGGTGGCCGGCACCGCGCCACCCTCGCGGATGATCTGCTCGACCTCGGTGGCCATCGCGACGTTCTGGGGGTAGGGCATGCCGTGGCTGATGATCGTGCTCTCCAGAGCGACGACAGGGGCGCCGTCACGCAGCGCCTGCGACCACCTCGTCGGTGAGGACGAGGGAGGGGTGGGGTGTGGTCATGGCGATGGCTCCTAGCTGTTCGGTGTGAGTGCGGCCTGGACCAGCCGCGGGGTGAGATCCGGACGAACCGTGTGACGGCTGGCGATGGTCAGCGCGGCGGCTGCGTGGCCGTACCTCGCGGCGTCGACAGGGTCCTGTCCGTCGAGAAGGGCGTGGCAGAACGCCGCCAGACTGGAATCGCCCGCCCCCGTCACGTCCTGGACCGTGGTCGCAACGGCCGGGATGAAGGTGGCATCGGTCGAGGCGCTGCTGAGCAGCGACCCCTGCGCACCCAGCCGGACCCAGACGTGCTCGACGCCGCGTCGGTGCAGGCTCTCGGCGGCCAGGCGCAGCTGTCGGTCCGTTCGGGCCGGAAGTCCCGTCAGGGCGGTGAGCTCGTCCCGGTTCGGCGTGACTGCGTACAGGGCCCGGTCGGAGGCGATGAGCGTGGTGACGACCTTCGCCTTGGGGACGCTGACCGGCTCGAGGATCGTCCGGACTTCCGCTGCGCCGGCAAGATCGAGCGCGTGCTCGAGCGTTGCCGGCGCGAGGTTCCCGTCGAGAACAAGCAGCCCGGCGGCGCCGATGACGTCCCGTGCCTGGCTGATGTGGTCCGGTCCGAGGTCGTCAGTGGCGGCCATGTCGGCCACGGCCACGATCAGCTCGCCGTCGGAGTCGAGGATCGCGGTGTAGGTTCCGGTCGCCCGGTCCGAGCGCTGGACGAACTCCAGCCGGACGCCGGCCGCGGAGGTCTGGGCCAGCAGGCTGTCACCCAAGGCGTCCCGCCCGACGGCGGCGATCAGGTGGGTACGGGTGCCGAGTCGGGCCAGGTTCTCGGCGACGTTGCGAGCCACCCCTCCGGGCGCCATCGAGCCGCGCCCCGGGTTGCTGGTCTGCTGCGTGGCGCGCGCCGTGCTGCGGGCCTTGACGTCGACGTTGGCCCCGCCGATCACGACAACGCCCGGCTGCTCGCTGAGCAGGTAGCCCCGGCCGAGGATGACCCCCTTCTTGCCCAGGTTGGACAGATGCACGTTGACCGCTGCCCGCGTCGTTCCGAGCTGGTCGGCAATCGCCGCAGAACCGATCATCGGGTCCCGACGCAACATGGCGACGATCTGCTGTTCCCGGTCCGTGAGCTTCATACTTATCAAGGTAAGGGTACTTAGTTCCGCTAAGCAAGTCGGTGACGTGGCTACGCCGCCTGGCCACGTCCTCAGCGACGCCCCAGCCGGTCAGGTGTGGTGCGAACGGACCGCCCTACGCCAGCATCGATGCGACCGTCCGGACCACGGCCAGGGAAGTCACCGGCACTTCGCCGGGGACTGGCGACGCGGCGGGCCCGCGCGCGGCCCGGAGCCGGGATTGCATCGCCGGGCACCGGGCCGACCCGGAGCGGGCGCTGTCCTGACGGTCTCGACTGCTCGGAACCGGGTGGAGCTGAGGGGACTCGAACCCCTGACCCCCTCGTTGCGAACGAGGTGCGCTACCAGCTGCGCTACAGCCCCTGGTGGAGACAGCGAGGCTACCAAACGCCAGGCGTACCGCCGACCGCGAGACCGGCCCGTCAGTCGTTGACGGCCCGCCGCCGGATGATCGCGTCGAGCTCGTCCTCGGCCGCGTCGGCGTCGTCGAGCAGGACCGACATCCCACCCGGCCGGGCGCCATCGGGTGGCGTCTCCGCGACACCCTCCCCGGGCTCGGGCCCGCCGCCGGCCTGGGCCTGTGTCCAGGAGCCGGGGTCGGTGAGGTCGATCGGCGGCGCGCGCCGCGGGGCAGGTGGCTTGCTGACGTACGTCGGGAGGGGCACCGGCACCGGGCTCCACCCCTCCTCCTCGACCCGGCGGCGCTCGGCCTCCTCGGCCCGCACCCGCTCCTCGGCCTCCTCGGCCTCCTGCCAGCGACGTTCCTCGGCAGCCCGCTCCTCGGCCATCTCGCGTCGCACGGTCATGAGGCGCTCGACCGCGTCGATGCGCATGATCCGCGACCGGGTGCGCTGCCGCACCGAGGTCCGGGTGCGCCGCACGTGGTGACGGGCCCGCGCCTGCCGCCGAAGGTGGACGAGGTAGGCCATGACCAGGCCCAGCGAGACCAGCGGCGACCACCAGGGCGCCGGCGAGAGCGGCGTCGCCACGGAGGTGACGAACGTCGTCAGCAGCAGGCCCGCGAGCGCGCGGCGGCGCCGGACGGCGACCGACGCGCGGACCGCCTGCCGGGGCCGCGACCGCTGCGCCGGGACGGCGGCAGCCTGCGGCCGGGGCGGCATCACGACGCGCCGCTGGTCGGGCATCGGGTCGCGGCGGGACAGGATGCGCATCGCCTGGTCGAACCGCTCCACCGAGCGTGACTCCGAGAGCTCCTCGTGGCGGCGCAGCCAGCGCGGGATGAAGTACGCAGCCCACATCCCGATGATCACCGCGTAGATCAGGCCGCTCCCCACGCGCGCAACGGTAGGGCCGCCCGCGCGAGCGTCCGCGGACCTGGAGCGGTGTGTCGCGAGATCAGTCCTGTGGCTGGTGTGACGACTGTGACTCGCCCTCTTCGGCTCCGTGGCCGTTGCCGACGGCAGCGGGCGGGCCTCCCCGTCCCACGTACGCCGCGGCCACGAGCAGCGTGGCGCCCGGCACGGTCACAGCGGCCAGAAAGGCGTCGACCAACCCTCCCGCCACCCCCGCCACCGCGACGACCGGTGCCACCGCCAGGAACGGCCGTCCGGCGCGGTGCGCCGCCACGGGCGCCACGGCGACCGCGAGCACGGCGAGGCTGCCCGCCGCGACCGCCCACGCCGACGTCCACGTCACGAGCAGCGCGAGCAGGAGAGCCCCGAGGGCGGTCGGCAGCGCGGCCACGACGGCGGTGTCACCCGCCAGCCGCCAGCGGAACGCGCGACCGGCCCGGCGCCCGAGCACGAGGACCGTCGGCACGAAGGTCGCGACGGCGACGGCCGCTGCCATCGCGGCCGCCGGAAGGAAGTGGGCGATGCCGTCGGGGCAGTGGGCGAAGCCGTCGGCGTCGCGGGAGCAGAAGACCTCCGTGGCCTGCAGCACGACCAGCCCGGCGTAGGAGACGACGGTGGCCGTCCAGCCACAGAGGACCACGGCCGCGAGCACCAGGGGACGGGCCTCGGTCACCTTCAGGCCCGCTGCTGCGAGGCGTGCCACCTGGCCAGCAGCCCCTCCGGCACGTCCTCGACGGTCAGCGCGAAGGACCGGTGGTCCCGCCACGCGCCGGAGATGTGCAGGAACGACCGGCGCAGCCCCTCCTCGCGGAAGCCGAGCTTCTCGACCACCCGCAGCGAGGCGCTGTTCTCGGGCCGGATGTTCACCTCGATGCGGTGCAGGCCCAGGACGCGGAAGCAGTGGTCGACCGCGAGTGCCACGGCGGTCGGCATCACACCGCGGCCCGCGATGCGCGAGTCGACCCAGTAGCCGACGTGCGCCGAGCACAGCGACCCGTAGGTGATGCCGCCGACCGTGAGCTGCCCGGCCAGCTCGCCGTCGTAGGTCACGACGAACGGCAGCAGCTGTCCCTGCCGCGCCTGGGCGCGCAGGTGCCGGACCATGGTGTGGAAGCTCACCGGGGCGGCGACCGAGCGCGGGGGGGTCGCCTCCCAGGCCGCGAGCCACTCGCGGTTCTCCGCCCGCACCCGGGTCCAGACGGCACGGTCGCGCTGGGCGATCGGGCGCAGCGCCACCCGTCCGTCCCGCAGCGTCACGGGCCAGCCGCTGGTCAGTGGTCGCTCCCTCGGACCTGCTCGACGGCGTGCGCGAGGATCGGCCCGAGCACCTCGAGACCGTCGCGGACGCCGCCGGGCGAGCCGGGCAGGTTGACCACCAGGGTGCGCCCCGAGAGCCCGGCCAGCCCGCGTGACAGCGAGGCTGTCGGCACCCCCTTGCCGACCCCGTGGGCGCGCAGCGCCTCGGCGATGCCCGGCACCTCGGCGTCGAGCACCCGTGCCGTCATCTCCGGGGTCCGGTCGGTCGGCGTCACCCCGGTGCCGCCCGAGGTGAGGACGACGTCGTACGCCGACGCGACCGCCTCGCGCAGCACCTCCTCCACGGGGTCGCCGTCCGGCACGACCTCGGGGCCGTCGACCTCGAACCCGAGGTCGGTGAGGCCCGCCACGAGGACCGGCCCGGTGCGGTCCTCGTAGACCCCTGCCGACGCCCGGTTCGAGACGCTCACCACGAGCGCCCGCATGCTCACCGCTGCTCCCCGCCCGCCGGAGCGCGACGCCACTCGCCCGAGCGGCCGCCGGTCTTGCGCTCGACCCGGACGTCGGTGACGGTCGCGCCCCGGTCGACGGCCTTGACCATGTCGACCAGCGCCAGCGCGGCGACCGCGACGCAGGTGAGCGCCTCCATCTCGACGCCGGTGCGGTCGGCGGTGCGGACCGTCGCCTCGATGGCCACGGCGTCGTCGTCGACGCGCAGGTCGACCTGGACCCCGTGGATCGCGACGGGGTGGCACAGCGGCACCAGGTCGGGGGTGCGCTTGGCGGCCTGGATGCCGGCGATGCGGGCCACGCCCAGCGCGTCGCCCTTGGGCACGCGGCCGTCGCGCAGGAGGGCAACGACCTCGGCCGAGACGAGGACCCGGCCGGTGGCCGTCGCCTCGCGCACCGTGACGTCCTTGCCGGACACGTCGACCATCCGGGCGGCACCGGTCTCGTCGACGTGGGTGAGCCGCGGCCCGGTCATGACAAGCGCCGCTCGAGCACCATCACCTCGACCGTACCGCCGGCGGGCACCTCGGTGACGGCCTCCGGCACGACGATCAGGGCGTTGGCGTGGGCGAGGTCGCCGACGAGGTGCGAGCCGGGCCCGCCCACCGGACGCACGACGTAGCGGCCGTCGGTGACCCCGAGCCACGCGCGGGCGTACTGCCGCTTCCCGGCCGGCGAGGTCATCGCGTCCTCGCAGACCGCGCGCACGACCGGCCGCTGCAGCGGCTCGACCCCGAGCATGCGCCGGATCACCGGGCGGACGAAGACCTCGAACGAGACGTACGAGCTGACCGGGTTGCCCGGCAGGGTGATGATCGGCGTGCTGTCCGGGCCGACGGTGCCGAAGCCCTGCGGCTTGCCGGGCTGCATCGCGACCGTCTCGAAGGCGACGGTGCCCAGACGGCTCAGCACCTCCTTGACCACGTCGTAGGCCCCGACGCTGACCCCTCCGCTGGTGAGCACCAGGTCGGCCCGGATGAGCTGGTCCTCGATCGCGTTCATCAGCGACCGGTCGTCGTCGGGCACGATGCCGACGCGGAAGGCGAGGGCTCCGGCCTCGCGAGCGGCCGAGGTGAGGATGTAGGAGTTCGACTCGTGGATCTGGCCCGGCGCCGTGGGGGCCCCGGGCTCCACGAGCTCGCTCCCCGTGGACAGGATGACGACGCGGGGGCGGGGGCGGACCAGGACCCGGTCGCGCCCGACGGCGGCGAGCAGGCCGAGCTGCCCCGGCCCGAGCCGGGTCCCCGCCTCGAGCACCACGTCGCCGCGCCGGACGTCCTCGCCGCGCCGCCGGACGTTGGCGCCCTCGGCGGCAGGTCGGCTGACGGCGACGCTCGCGATGCCGCCGTCGGTCCACTCGACCGGCACGACGGCGTCGGCGCCGGGTGGCAGCGGCGCGCCCGTCATGATGCGCACCGAGAGCCCGGGCTGCACGGTGTAGGTGGGCGGCGAACCGGCCGCGATGTCGCCGACGACCGGCAGCCGCACCGGGTCGGCCTCGGTCGCGGCGGCGACGTCGGCGAGGCGCACGGCGTAGCCGTCCATCGACGAGTTGTCGAACATCGGGAGGTCGACCTCGGCCACGACGTCCTCGACGAGGATGCAGCCGTGCGCGTCGAGCAGCTGGAGGTCCAGCGGCGCGATGACGTCGACCGTCGCCAGGATGTCCTCGAGGTGCCGGTCGACGCTCTTGAGGTCGCTCACGGCAGGAGGTCGTCCTTCACGAAGTCGCGCAGCCAGGACCGGAAGTCGGGCCCGAGGTCCTCTCGGTCGCTGGCCAGCCGGACGACGGTCTTGAGGTAGTCGAGCCGGTCACCCGTGTCGTAGCGGCGCCCCTCGAAGACGACGCCGTGCACCGGGCCGTGCTCGCCCGACACGGCGAGGGCGCGCAGGGCGTCGGTCAGCTGGATCTCGCCCCCGCGGCCGGGGTCGGTGCGCTCGAGGACCTCGAAGACGCCGGGGTCGAGCACGTAGCGGCCGATGACGGCCAGGTCGCTGGGCGCCTCGGCGACGGGCGGCTTCTCGACCAGGTCGGTGATGCGCACGACCGCGGGGTCGGCGGCGTCAGCCGCGGGCGCGACGGCGGCGCAGCCGTAGAGGTTCACCTGCTCCTGCGGCACCCGCATCAGCGCCACGACGCTGCCCCCGTGCCGCCGGCGCACGTCGAGCATGGTGGTGAGCAGCGCGTCGCGCACGTCGATGAGGTCGTCACCCAGCAGCACGGCGAACGGCTCGCGCCCGACGTGGCGCTTGGCGCAGAGCACGGCGTGGCCGAGACCCCGGGGGTCGCCCTGGCGGGTGTAGTGCATGTCCGCGGTCACGACCGTCTCGCGGACCCGGCGGAGCCGCTCCGTGTCGCCCTTGGCCTCGAGGGCGGCCTCGAGCTCCCAGTTGCGGTCGAAGTGGTTCTCGATCGCGTTCTTGTTCCGGCCGGTCACCAGCAGCACGTCGTCGAGCCCCGCCGCGACGGCCTCCTCGACGACGTACTGGATCGCCGGCTTGTCGACGACCGGCAGCATCTCCTTGGGGGTGGCCTTGGTCGCCGGGAGGAACCGGGTGCCGAGGCCCGCGACCGTGACGACTGCCTTGGTCACGGCTGGTCTGTCGTCCTGCGCCATGGAACGGCACCCTAACGGGCGGGGTCTCAGACGCCGGGCATGTGCCAGCGGTCGCGACCCTCGGCCTTGGCGACGTAGAGCGCCTTGTCCGCGGCGCGCATCAGCGTCGCCGGGCTGGAGCCGTGCTCGGGGAAGGCGGCGCCACCGATCGAGACGCTGATGTCGAGGGGCTCCTCGCCGTCGTGACGGAAGGGCTCGCGGCGCACCGCGACGCAGATGCGGTCGGCGAGCTGGGCCGCTCCCTCGACGGTGGTCTCGGGCAGGACCACGACGAACTCCTCGCCGCCGTAGCGGGCGAACGTGTCGACCTCGCGGATCTGCTCCTGCACGCGGTGCGCGAGCTCGCGCAGCACGGTGTCGCCGCGCGGGTGGCCGTGCTCGTCGTTGACCGCCTTGAAGTGGTCGAGGTCGAGCATCAGCACCGCCAGCGGCCGGTCGAACCGGGTGGAGCGCTCGATCTCGCGGGCCAGGCTCATCGAGAGGTAGCGGAAGTTCCAGAGCCCGGTGAGCGCGTCCGTGGTCGACAGCCGCTGCGCCTCCTGGTGGAGCTGGACGTTGTCGATGGCGATGCTCGCCTGGCCGGCCAGGGTGGCCAGCCCGTCCTGGTCCGCGCCGTCGAAGCTCCGCTCTCCCGTGCGGTCGTAGAGCGCGACGACGCCAATGACCGCCCCCATGCTGCGCAGCGGCACGGCGAGGATCTCGCCGTGGGAGGGCTCGGTGTCGGTCGGCTCGAGCTGGGGCGGCCCGGAGCCCAGGGTGCCGCGGACGGGTGCGCCCGAGGACACGACCCGGCCCAGCACGCCGGTGCCGGCGCTGACGACTGCCGGGGCCGTCAGGCCCGCGTCGTCCAGGCCCATCTCGCCGACCAGCTGCAGCTGGTCGGCCGACCGGTAGAGGACCACACCTGCCGTCGCGTCCAGGGTCGCCAGCGCCGTCTCGAGCACCACCTGGAGCAGGCCGTCGAGGTCGTGGGTGTTGGTGAGTGCCTCCCCGATGCGCTCGAGGCTGTCGCGCAGCTCCTCGCGGCTGCGCTCGAGCTCGCGCAGGCTGCGGCGCAGCTCATCGGTCATCTGGCTGAACGCACTGCCCAGCCGGCCGGCCTCACCCTCGTCGCCGCCCGCGGTGATCGGTGCGTCCAGGTCGCCCTGGGCGACGCGCTCCGCTGCCTCGGTGAGCTCGCTGAACGGCTGGCTCAGCCCGCGGGCGACAACCGTCACCAGCGACCCCGCGACGACGACCCCGAGGGCTACGACGAGCGCGAGCAGCACCAGCTGCCCCCCGCCCTGCGCGTCCTCGACCCCCACGATCACCGAGAAGGGCATCCCCGGCCGGGTGGGCTGGGCGTTGACGGTCCAGCCCTCCACCGTCTGCACGCCGGTCGCGTCGCCGACCGCCTCGGCGACGTCCCGCGCGGTGCCCGCGTCGAGCGTCGCGGCGACCACACGGTCGCCGGACAGCAGCACCACCTCGCCGTCGAGAGCGCCGCGCAGGCGCAGATCGTCGAGGAACCGGGCGTCGAGGTTGCGGGCGACGACACCCGTCCTCATGCCCGGTGCGCCGTCGGCCTCGGCGCGCTCCGCCAGCACCCCGCCGCGGGCGGTCCCGACTCGGGTGGCGGCGGCGTCGGAGCAGCGGGAGAGGTCGCCCGGGGCGGCGGCGCCGGCAGCGAGGCGCCCCGCCTCGGCGACGACGGCGCCGTCCGGGCCGAGCAGCGCGGCGTAGTCGCCGTAGCCGCTGTCGACGACGACCTCGACGGCGCGTTCCGGACCGTCGGCCCCGGCCTCGAGGACCGCTCCGCGGGCCGCGACCCCGAGCAGGCGGCAGACGTCGGCGAGCTCGGCGGCCACGGCGTCACCGGCCAGCCGCACGGCATCGTCGGCACGCTCGGAGCGGGCGTCGGGGACCGCGACGAACAGCACCAGGCCCGACACGGCGATCGGCACGAGGAAGAGGCCGCCGAGGACGAGCCACAGGCGGGTGAGGAGCCTCATCGCCTCACGCCCCTCTCGTCGCGCACCGTGGCCCCGACCGGGACCGGTGAGCATGCTCGTCGGGGTGCCCGTGGGCGTCGGGCTGGGATGCTCTCACGGTGGACCCGGCGACCGGCGGTGCGAAGGCGGCCCTGCGCGACCGCGTCCTCGCCGCCCGGCGGGCTGCGGGCGAGGACCTCCGGCGGAGCGCCGCGCTGCGTGCCACTGGGTGCCTGACCGCCTTCCCTGACCTCGTCGCCGCGCGGTGCGTGGCCGTCTACTTCTCCATCGGCACGGAGCCGTCGACCGCTGAGCTGCTCGCTCACCTGAGGTCGCGGGACGTGCGGGTGCTGCTGCCCGTCCTGCGGGCCGACCTGGACCTCGACTGGGCAATCTACGACGAATCCCGTCCGCTGACGCAAGGCACGCGGGGCCTGTGGACACCAGCAGGCCCGCCGCTGGGCGTGGAGGCGGTCGCGGACGCGGACGTGGTCGTCGTCCCAGCCCTGGCCGTCGGCCACGACGGGACGCGCCTCGGACGCGGCGGCGGGTCGTACGACCGCGCGCTGGCCCGGGTCCCCGCGGGCCGGCCCGTCGCCACCCTGCTCTACGAGGGCGAGCTGCTGCCGGAGGTCCCGGCGGAGCCGCACGACCGCCCGGTGGACGTCGTCGCACTGCCGGGCGGCCTGCACCGCCTGCCGGACGGCCCGCGGTGAACGTCGAGCTGCTCGGCGTCCTGCTGCTCGTGGGCTCGGTCGTGCTGCTCGTCGCCATCGCGGCCGTGCGCCTCGCTGTCGGGAGCGGCCTGCCGACGCTCCTGCTCTACCTGGGCCTGGGCATCGTGCTCGGCGACGACGTGCTGGGCCAGGGGTTCGACGACCCCGAGCTCGCTCGCGCCCTCGGCTACGCAGCACTCGTGGTGATCCTGGCCGAGGGTGGCCTCACGACCTCCTGGCGCGACATCCGGCAGGCCGTCCCCGCGGCCGGGTCGCTGGCCGTCCTCGGCACGGCCGTGTCGGTCGGAGTGGTCGCCGTGGCCGCGCACCTGCTGCTGGACATCAGCTGGCAGGAGGCCGTGCTCATCGGGGCGGTGCTGTCCCCGACCGACTCCGCGGCCGTGTTCTCGGTGCTGCGCCGCGTGCCGCTGCCGCCGCGCCTGGCCGGGCTGCTCGAGGCCGAGTCCGGGTTCAACGACGCGCCCGCGGTCATCCTCGTCGTCGCCCTCGCCGGCGCGTCCGCGCCGACCTGGTGGGAGCTGCTGCTGCTCATCGGATACGAGCTCGCCGTGGGCGCCGTGGTCGGGGTCGCCGTCGGCTACGCCGGCGCGTGGGGGGTGCGGCGCATCGCGCTGCCCGCGTCGGGCCTCTACCCGATCGCGGTGATGGCGCTGTGCTGCGCGGCCTACGGCGCGGCGGCCGTGATCCATGCCAGCGGGTTCCTCGCGGTCTACCTGGCGGGGCTGGTGCTGGGCAACGCCCGCCTGCCGCACCGCCCGGCGACCCGCGGGTTCGCCGAGGGCCTGGCCTGGCTGGCCCAGATCGGGCTGTTCGTGATGCTGGGGCTGGCGGCCACTCCCTCCGAGCTCGGCCCCTCGCTGCTGCCGGCCCTGGGGATCGGGATCGTGCTGCTGACCGTGGCCCGGCCGCTCTCGGTCCTGGTGGCGCTCGGCCCGTTCGGCCGTCACGCCCCGGCGACCGCGGTCGCCGAGGGTGTGGACGAGGGCGAGGCCTCGCACTGGCGGTTCCCCACCACCTGGACCGAGCGCGGGCTCCTGTCCTGGGCGGGCCTGCGCGGGGCGGTGCCGATCGTGCTGGCGACCGCGTCGGCCGAGGACGAGATCTTCAACCTCGTGTTCGTCCTCGTCGTGGTGTTCACGATCGTGCAGGCGCCGACGCTGCCGGCCGTCGCGCGACGCCTCGGAGTCGTCGCGGAGGGCGAGACGCAGCCCCTCGACATCGAGTCGTCACCGCTGACGCGCCTCGACGCGGACCTCCTGCAGGTGCACGTGCCCCCGGGCTCGCGCCTGGCCGGGGTCGAGGTGGTCGAGCTCAGCCTGCCGGAGGGCGCCTCGGTGACCCTCGTCGTGCGCGGCGGCCGCGCGTTCGTGCCGAGGGCGAGCACGCCGCTGCAGGTCGGTGACGACCTGATCCTCGTCGCGACCGACGCGGTCCGCCCCGACGTGGAGCGCCGGCTGCGGGCGGTCTCCGTCGGCGGCCGGCTCGCCGACTGGCACCATCCCTACCGCCGCCGCCCCGGCCGCAGGGCCTAGACGACAGCGCCGCTGCTGTCGCGGTCCACCCTCGAGCGCACCGGGGACTTCTTCGGCACGGGCGGGGGCGACGGGCTGCGCCGCTCCAGCTCGACCGAGAGCGGGCCCGCGGTGAACATCGAGGAGTACGTCCCGACCGCGATGCCGATCAGCAGGGCCACGGCGAAGTCGGTCAGCGAGTCGCCGCCCAGGAACGCCAGGGCGCCCAGGATCACGACCGCGCCGAGTCCGGTGTTCACCGTGCGGGGGACGGTCTGCAGGATCGCCGTGTTCACCGTCCGCGGGTAGCCGGGCTTGCGGTCGGCCGACCAGAGCTCCCGCACCCGGTCGAACACGACGACGGCGTCGTTGACGGAGTAGCCGATGACGGTGAGCAGCGCCGCCAGGAACACGCCGTCCACGGGCTTGCCGAGCCAGGCGAAGACGCCGACGAGCACCAGCACGTCGTGGGCCATCGCGGCGACCGCCGAGGCTCCCATCGTCCAGCGGAAGCGGACGGCGAGGTAGAGCAGCTGCGCGGCGAGGGCGACGGCGAGGGCGATCAGGGCCTTGGTGCGCAGCTCGTCGCCGAGGCTCGGTCCGATGAGCTCGTCGCGCTCCTTGGTCACCTCGCCGCCGGACGCCTCCTCGAGCAGGCGACGGATCTCGAACTCCTGGTCGTTGGTGAGGTCGCCGGTGCGGACCGAGATGTTGTCCTCGCCGCTCTCCTGCACGACCGCGCGCGGGAACCCGGCGTCGGCGACGACCGACCGCGCGTCCTCGACGTCGATCGGGGTGCTCGTGGCGTACTCCACGAGGCGGCCGCCGGTGAACTCGACCCCGAGGTTCAGGCCGCGGACGCCGATGCCGGCCGCCGCGAGGACCAGCACGATCGCCGAGCCGGCGAGCCAGCGCCGGCCGTGGCGGATGATCAGGTCCGGGTTGCGCCGGGTGAGCCACTCGCGGACCCGGCCGACGGTGGAGACACCGGTGACCTCGGGCCGCGCGGACACGGCCTTCCGGCTGACCGCCCACTCGGCGATGACCCGGGTCACCACCAGCGCCGACACCATCGACGCGATGACACCGATGGACAGCGTCACGCCGAAGCCGCGGACGGGCCCGGACGCGAGGAAGAACAGGAGCCCCGCAGCCAGCAGGGTCGTGACGTTGGAGTCGATGATCGCCGACCAGGCCTTGGCGAACCCGGTCGCGACCGCCGTGCGCAGGCCCTTGCGCGGCGCGGCGGCGTACTCCTCGCGCGCCCGTTCGAAGACCAGCACGTTGGCATCGATCGCCATGCCGATGGCCAGGACGAAGCCGGCGAGGCCGGGAAGGGTCAGCGTGGCACCGAGGGCCACCAGCGCGGCGTACGAGATGAGGGCGTAGCCACCGAGGGCCACCACCGCGATGCCGCCCAGGAGCCGGTACATGGCGATGATGAACAGCGCCGTCAGGGCGACGCCGATCACGGCCGCCTTGGCGCTCGCATCGATCGCGGCGGCTCCCAGCGTGGGCCCGACGGTGCGCTGCTCGATCACCTCGACCGGGACCGGCAGCGCACCGCCGCGGATCAGCGCCGCCAGCTCGCGGGCCTCCTCGGCGGTGAACGAGCCGGTGATCTGCGTGGATCCGCCGGTGATGCCCACGTCGCACGGGACGCTCGGGTCGACCTGCGGAGAGGAGATCACCTGGTCGTCCAGGACGATCGCGACGCGTCGGGTCGGGTCACCGGGCGCGGCGCAGGCGGCCTCGCCCGTCAGCTGCTCCCAGGAGGAGCGTCCCGAGCCCTTGAAGTCGACCGTGACGAACCATCCGCCGGCGGTCAGCTGGTCGATGGACGCCTGCGCGCCGTCGACACCGTCGCCGGTGAGGGCGGGCTGCCCCAGCCGCAGCGGCTGCCCGTCCTCGTCCTCGATGACGATCTCGTCGTCGCCGGCTGCGTCGGTCGGCGACGGGGAGGGGGTCGGCGATGCGCTGTCCGTCGGCGACGGCGAGGCACCGTCGGTGGGCGCCGGCGTCGGGGCCTCGATCCCGAGCACCGCGTGGAAGGTGAGCTGGGCCGTGCGCCCGATGACCTCGGCAGCCTCGCGGGGGTCCTGGACCCCCGGCAGCTCGACGATGATCCGCCGGTCGCCGGAGCGGGTGAGCGACGGCTCGGCGACGCCGAGCGCGTCGACGCGGCGCCGCAGCACCTCGACCGCGCGGTCGGTCGACTCGCGGTTCGCGGTCACCGTCGGCGAGTCCTGCGTCTCGAGGACGATCTGCGTGCCGCCCTTGAGGTCGAGGCCGAGCCGGGCCGGGGTCGTGACCGCGAAGTAGACCGACGCGACGAGGATGCCCAGCGCCAGGACGGCGCGGACGAGGGGGGCGGACACAGGAGCCTCCGGAGGATGGCGCGGACGCCGCCGACCAGGACGTGGACGCGGCGAGGGTCAGGGAACCACGCGCACGGGTGGCGCCCGGCCCTGCGGGAGGGGGTCGGGGCGTCCGGCGCGCGCGCCGACCGCCGCCCCGCGCCGGGCGGACCCGCCGCCCAGCACGGCGAGGGCCAGGGCTGCCACGACCGCGGCGAGCAGCGGGGCCAGGTGGGGCGCCGGGGACTCGGTGAGCCGGCTCGGGCTGCGCCCCAGGGTCGCGCGGACCTCGCGGGCGGTGACCGAGCGCGCGGGCGCCGAGGCGGCCGGGCCCGCGACCGCTCCCCCCGCGGCGCTCCCGGCCCGCACGGCCGCCTGGGCCGTTGCCGGGGCGGCGAGGCTCAGCGCCGCCGCGACCACGGCGAGCAGGCCCAGCGTCGTCGAGGACACCCGGCGGGTGGGTCGGCCGGTGCCGGCACGGGCGGGCACGCTAGCCGGCCGGTGTGCGCAGGGCGTACTCGGGCCAGGACACCGGCGGACGGCCGGCGATCTGGTCGACGAACTGCTCGAGGAACCACGTCCTGTAGGCCACGAGCTCGGACGGGGTCGCCAGCGTGAGCAGGTGCTTGCCGGCCCGGCAGTAGTCGTCGGCCTCGGCGAGGACGGCGGCCATGTCTTCCGCCGCCCCCGCGGCCGCGGGCGGGATGCGGTAGGTGAGGTCGATGCGCTCGAGGCCGGCGCGCATCGCGTCGGCCAGCTGCTGCTCCTGCTCGACGGTGAACATCGAGTACTCGCTCGTCAGGGTGGTCATGAGCTCGACCAGCCGCACCGGCAGGCCGCCGGTGTCGCCCTCCTGGCGCAGCCGTTCGGCCATGAGCGTGAGCTCGCGCACCAGCTCGTCGCTGTGCTCCTGCATCCGGGCCTGGACCGGCACCGGGAGGTCGCGCAGCTCGACGGTGACCAGGCCGTCGACCTGCTCGGGGGTGCCGCTCATGCGGCCAGCGCCCGCGCGCCGTGCTGTCCCGGCCCGGGGTGCCCCGTCGCCGACCGGCCCTCGGTCGCCGCCTGCAGACCGTCGTCGAAGAGTGCCGTGAGGTCGCGGTCGGGGTCGATGCGGCACCAGACGGTCTTGCCCGTCGGGCTGGACTGCACGCCCCAGTCCGCCGCGAGCGCGTCGACGAGCATGAGGCCACGCCCCGTCGTCGCGTCGACGGCGTAGCGGCGCTCCTGCGGCAGCACGGTCGTGGAGTCGGTGACCTCGACGAGCAGGGAGTCGGCGTCGAGGCGCAGGTGCACGGTGTACTCGGAGCGCGCGTGCAGCGCGGCGTTCGTCGCCAGCTCGGAGACCACCTGCTCTCCCGAGAGCCCGTAGGAGTGGGCCGACCACGCTTCGAGGCACCCGCGCAGGAACTGGCGCGCCTCTCTCACACTGCCCGGCTGGGCATCGAAGGTGTGTGAGGCCTCTGACACGTCTCGCAGCGTAGAGCGTCACCGGTCGCCGCGGCGAGCACCCGGCCGGCGGGCCGCTCCGGCACCCGGAGGGCATCCCTTGCGATATATACCCGTAGGGGGTACTCTCCCCGTCAGGACAAGATACCTCCCCAGGGTACGAAGGAGATCACATGCCCGCCGTCACGCCCGGCCCGGAGGGACCCACCACCGCCGAGGCCCCGACCTGGGGCTACTCCGCGCGCAAGGACAGTCACCTCAAGCGCCTCCGCCGCGTCGAGGGCCAGGTCCGTGGCCTGCAGCGGATGGTCGACGAGGACAAGTACTGCATCGACATCCTCACCCAGGTCTCGGCGGCGACGAAGGCGCTCCAGGCCTTCTCCCTGGAGCTGCTCGACGAGCACCTGGCGCACTGCGTCGTCCAGGCGGCGCAGCGCGGCGGCGCCGAGGCCGAGGAGAAGGTCCGCGAGGCGTCCGACGCGATCGCCCGCCTCGTCCGCAGCTGACCCCCACCACCCAAGGAGCCGACCATGAGCACCACCACGACCTACGCCGTCTCCGGCATGACCTGCGGCCACTGCGTCACCGCCGTCACCGAGGAGCTGCAGGCGGTGGCAGGCGTCCGCGAGGTCGAGGTCGACCTCGACGCCGGCGGGACCTCGACCGTGCGGGTGGTCTCGGACGCCCCGCTCGACGAGGGGTCGGTGCGCGAGGCCGTCGACGAGGCCGGCTACACCCTCCACGGCGCACCGTGAGCGCGTGGCCGAAGCTCGTCGGGTTCGCCGCGGTGCTCGCCGCCGCGTTCGCCGCGGCCTTCACGGCCGGGTCCTCGGCCGACCCGGTCGCGGGAGGAGCGTCCCCCGACGACCGCCACCGGATGCCCGCCACGTCCCACGACGCCGGCGGGGACAGGCACCGTGGCGAGGACCGCCACGGCGACGCCGGCGAGCGGTCCCGCACGGCGGCCGCCCTCCCGGGGCTGGCGGTGAGCGATGCGGGCTACTCGCTGCGGCCGGCCGCGACATCTCTCCCGGACGGGCCCGGGGTGCCCTTCGAGTTCCAGGTGACGGGTCCCGACGGCGCGCCGGTCACGTCGTACGTCGAGAAGCACGAGAAGGAGCTGCACCTCGTCGTCGTGCGCCGCGACCTCGCCACCTTCGCGCACGTGCACCCGGTGCGCGCGGCTGACGGCACGTGGCGCGTGCCGCTGGACCTGCGCGACGCGGGCACCTACCGCGTGTTCGCCGACTTCCAGCCGGTGGGGACGGACCGCGGGCTGACCCTCGGCGTCGACGTGTCCGTCGCCGGGTCCTTCGGGCCGGTTCCGCTCCCGGCGCCCGCTCGCACCACCTCGGTCGACGGCTTCACGGTCTCGGTCGACGGGGCGCAGGACGTACGCGCCGGCGAGGAGACCGAGCTCGCGTTCAGCGTCACCCGCGGCGGCCGCGAGGTCACCGACCTGCAGCCGTACCTGGGTGCCTTCGGGCACCTGGTGTCACTGCGCTCCGGCGACCTGGCCTACCTGCACACCCACCCCGTCGCGGAGGCCCATGGCGACCAGCGCGGTGGCCCGACGGTGCGCTTCGCCACCGAGTTCCCGACCGCCGGCACCTACCGCCTGTTCCTCGACTTCCGGGTCGACGGCACGGTCCGCACCGCCGCGCTCACCGTCTCCGTCGAGGAGGACTCATGACCACCGGCACCCCCGTCGAGGGCCGCACCGTCGAGCTCGCGATCGGCGGGATGACGTGCGCGTCGTGCGCCGCCCGCGTGGAGAAGAAGCTCAACCGGATGGACGGCGTCACCGCGACCGTGAACTACTCCACCGAGAAGGCGAAGGTCACCGTCGGCGACGGGGTCTCGGTCGAGGACCTCGTCGCGACGGTGGAGGCGACCGGCTACACCGCCGCGCGTCCGTCACCGCCGCGCGCGGCCGGCCGGGCGGAGGACGACCCGGGCGCCGAGGCCGCGGCGGAACCCGACGCGGTCGGCCCCCTGCGACGCCGGGTGCTGGTCAGCCTCGCCCTCACGGTGCCCGTCATCGCCCTGTCGATGGTGCCGGCGCTGCAGTTCGACTACTGGCAGTGGCTCTCGCTGACGCTCGCCGCGCCCGTCGTGACCTGGGGCGCACTCCCGTTCCACAAGGCCGCCTGGACGAACCTGCGCCACGCGGCCGCGACCATGGACACCTTGATCTCGGTGGGCGTGACCGCTGCCTTCGGCTGGTCGCTGTACGCGCTCTTCCTCGGCGGGGCCGGCGAGCCCGGCATGGAGATGCCCTTCACCCTCGTGCCCTCCCGCGGGTCGGGGGCCGAGGAGATCTACCTCGAGGTCGCGGCGGGGGTGACCCTGTTCATCCTCGCGGGACGCTACTTCGAGGCGCGGGCCAAGCGCCGCTCGGGCGCGGCGCTGCGGGCCCTGCTCGAGCTGGGAGCCCGGGACGTCATGGTGCTCCGTGACGGGACCGAGGTGCCCGTGCCCGTCGAGCAGCTCACGGTCGGCGACGAGTTCGTGGTGCGACCGGGCGAGAAGATCGCGACCGACGGCGTCGTCGTCGCCGGCACGTCGGCGGTCGACGCCTCGATGCTCACCGGCGAGTCGGTGCCGGTCGAGGTCGCCGTCGACGACGCCGTCGTGGGTGCGACCGTGAACGTCGGCGGACGTCTCGTCGTCCGGGCGACGCGGGTCGGCGCCGACACGCAGCTGGCGCAGATGGCCCGCCTCGTCGAGGACGCCCAGAACGGCAAGGCGTCGGTGCAGCGCCTCGCGGACCGCGTGTCCGCGGTGTTCGTGCCGATCGTGATCGTCCTGTCCCTGGCCACGCTCGGCTTCTGGCTGGGCAACGGTGCGTCGGCGGAGGTGGCGTTCACCGCGGCCGTCGCGGTGCTGATCATCGCCTGCCCGTGCGCCCTGGGTCTGGCCACGCCGACGGCGCTGATGGTCGGGACCGGCCGCGGCGCGCAGCTCGGCATCCTCATCAAGGGCCCTGAGGTGCTCGAGTCGACCCGCCGCGTCGACACGGTCGTGCTGGACAAGACCGGCACGGTGACGACCGGGAGGATGGCGCTCGTCGACGTGCTGCTCGCCGACGGCGAGGACCGGGCCCAGGTGCTGCGGCTCGCCGGCGCCCTCGAGCACGCGTCCGAGCACCCGGTCGCCCGGGCGATCGCGGCGGGGGCCAGGGCCGAGGTGGGCACGCTCCCGGAGGTCGAGGACTTCGCGAGCATCGACGGTCTGGGCGTGCAGGGCGTCGTCCAGGGGGACGGGGCCGGCCACGCGGTGCTCGTGGGCCGCACCCGGCTGCTCGAGGAGTGGTCGCAGCACCTGCCGACGGACCTCGCCGCCCGGATGGCCGAGGCGGAGGCCGAGGGGAAGACCTCGGTCGCTGTCGGGTGGGACGGCGCGGCCCGCGCGGTGCTGGTGGTCGCCGACACCGTCAAGCCCACGTCGCGGGAGGCGATCACCGCGCTGCGCGGCATGGGCTTGCGGCCGGTGCTCCTCACCGGCGACAACGTGGCCGTGGCCCGCTCCGTGGCGCGCGAGGTGGGCATCGAGGCTGACGACGTGATCGCCGAGGTCATGCCGCAGGACAAGGCCGACGTGGTGCGCAGGCTCCAGGAGCAGGGCCGCGTCGTCGCGATGGTCGGCGACGGCGTGAACGACAGCATCTCCCTGGTGCAGGCCGACACCGGCATCAGCATGGGCACGGGCAGCGACGTCGCGATCGAGGCCTCCGACCTGACCCTGGTGCGCGGCGACCTCCGCGTGGCCGTGGACGCGCTCCGGCTCTCGCGCCGGACGCTGGCCACCATCAAGGGCAACCTGTTCTGGGCGTTCGCCTACAACGTCGCCGCGCTGCCGCTGGCCGCGGCGGGGCTGCTCAACCCGATGCTCGCCGGCGCCGCCATGGCACTGAGCTCGGTGTTCGTCGTCTCCAACAGCCTGCGCCTGCGTCGCTTCCGCCCGGCCGCGTCGACCACGTGAGGTAGGCGAGGGGGTACGACAACAGGCCGGGCAGCCTGTTGTCGTACCCCTGGGCCTGTTGCCGTGCGCGGTCCGGCTGTGCGAGACGACCACGCCGGGTCCGAAAGGATCCGGGCCGAGCCGGACACACTGCTGTCGTGACCCCTGTGGACGACGCCGCACGGACGGCGCGCTTCGAGGCGCTGGTCCAGTCGGCCTACGCGCCGCTGCAGCGATACCTGCGCCGTCGCACCGACGCGTCGTCGGCCGACGACGTGCTCGGCGACGTGCTGCTGGTGATGTGGCGGCGCGCCGACGAGATCCCGGCCGACGCCGAGCTCGCCTGGTGCTACGGCGTCGCGCGCGGCTGTCTCGCCAACGCGGTGCGCGGCGAGAAGCGTCGCCGCCTGCTGGTCGGCCGGCTGGCCCGCGAGCGCCGCGACGAGCCCACGCCCCCCTCCGGTGACGCCGACCTCGACGCGGCGCTCGCCGCGCTGCGGCCATGCGAGCGCGAGGTGCTCCACCTGTGGGCCTGGGAGGACCTCGCGCCCCGCGAGATCGCGGTCGTGCTCGGGATCACGCCGAACGCGGCGAGCATCCGGCTGCACCGGGCCACCGCGCGGCTGCGCGAGCGGCTGACGGGGCGAAAGGATCCGCCGCCGGGAGGACATCCAGAGGATCGACAACGGAGGGAGGCATCCCGATGACCGACGACGACCGGCTCCGTCGCCGCCTGGCGGCGACCGACCCTCTCCGGCGTGACGGTGCCCCGGGTGACCCGCCCTCCCCCGCCGAGATCCGGGAGCGCGTCATGACCACCGTCCACCAGCCGTCCCCCTCGTCCGCCGACCCGTCCCCGGGGAACGGTCCCGCCCGACGCCGTCCCCGCCTGGCGCTCGCGGCGGCAGGGGTCGCCGTCCTCGCCGCCGCGGCCGTGGGCGTCACCGTGCTCGGTGGCGACGACCCGACCGGACGTCCCGGCCCGTCGGCCATGACCCTGCAGGCCCAGCCGGGCGGGGTCGCCGGCTCGTGCCTTGCCTTCGACGTGACGGTCCTGCGCGAGATGCCGGTGGCGCTCGCGGGCACCGTCACCGAGGTCACCGACCGCGCCGTGACGCTCGACGTCGACCGCTGGTACGCGGGCGGCTCCGGCGACCGGGTCACGATCCGCGTCCCCGACGCGCAGCCGACCGTCGCCCTCGACGGCGTCGAGCTCGTCGACGGGGAGCGCTACCTGGTCACCGCCACCGACGGAACCGTCAACGGCTGCGGCTTCAGCGGGCCGGCCACGCCGGAGCTGGAGAGCGCCTTCGACGAGGCGTTCGGCGGCTGAGGCCCGGCGGGCTGGCGGTGATCGCGAGGCCCGGGTGCCGTTGTGCCCTGGCAACCTGGACCGCGTTGCTGCTGGACTACCACCGGACACGGCGGGAAGCCGGGTCAGCATGCTCTCGAGGGAGGTCCGCAGTGGGCCGAGACGTAGCGGCGCATCGGGTCAGTGCCCATCACATGGCCGTGGTAGCAGACCTCGCCCGGGTCGTGCCGCGGAGAGCGATCCGCTGACGGTGCACCGTGGGAACGCTCGCATGGATCGTCGCCTCCGGCGCCATGATGAGCGCCCTCGCGCTCGTCGGCAGCGTGACCTTGCTGCTGCCGGAAAGGATGTTTGCCCGGCTGGTGCTGCCGCTGGTCGCGCTCGCCGCCGGCTCCCTCCTCGGTGGGGCCCTGTTCCACATGCTGCCCGAGGCGGTCGAGGCGCTGGGCAACCGGCTCGCCGTGTACGGATGGGTGGCGCTGGGCATCGGCAGCTTCCTGGTCCTCGAGCAGTTCCTGCACTGGCACCACTGCCACCGGCCGGTCGGGGCTCATCGGCCGGTGGGAGACCTCATCCTCGTGGCGGATGGTCTGCACAACTTCGTCGGCGGCCTTGCCGTCGGCAGCGCTTTCGTCCTGGACACGCGACTGGGGGTCGTCACCTGGCTCGTCGCGGCGGCCCACGAGGTGCCGCAGGAACTCGGTGACTTCGGCATCCTCGTTCACAGCGGATGGACCCGTCGCCTGGCCTTGACGTACAACGTGGTCTCGGGACTGACCTTCCTCGCCGGCGGCCTCGCGGCGTACACAGTGGCGGACTCCGTGAACGTCACCGTGCTGGTGCCGTTCGCCGCCGGGAACTTCATCTACATCGCGGCGGCCGACCTGCTGCCACAGCTCACCACTGAGGAGGACCCCGGCGCGAAGGTCGTCCACACCGCCAGCTTCGCGGCCGGGCTGGGTCTCCTGTACCTGGTGGCGCTGGCCGTGGCGTGACCCTGCCTCTGTCCGGCCTGTCCGCTCCGCGACTCGGCCTGCCGTCGAGAAGAGGACCAACGACCCTGCCTGGAGCCGACGTCAGGTCATAGAAAGGCACCTTCAGGAGGAGGGAACGCATGACCGAGCACCTGACGAGCAGATTCATCATCGCCGGCGCTGACGGGTCCCCTCCGAGCATCAACGCGGTGCGCTGGGCGGCTGAGCAGGCTCGCCTCACCGGCTCGGAGCTGCGTGTCGTCACCGGCTGGGAGGTCCGGCCCACCATCTACATCGTTCCGACCTACACCGAGGCGGACTACGAGGCGGACGCCCGCAAGGTGCTGGACCAGACCGTCGCCGACGCTCTGGGTCCGGACCCCGGCGAGCACGTGAAGAAGATCTTGTACGAGGGTCGGCCCGCACGCGCCCTGGCCGTCGCGGCCGACGGGGCGGAGCTGCTCGTCATCGGCAGCCACGGCCAGGGAGAGCTGCCGGGGATGCACCTCGGGTCGGTCGCCTCGTACTGCGTGCACCACGCACCCTGCCCGGTCGTGGTGGTCCGGGACCGAAACACCGGACGCTGAGCACGGCCACGTGCTGCCCGACGGGCTGGACGTCGCGGCCCGGATGACCCATCATTGGCACTCGACCTGTGTGAGTGCCAGTGACCTGGAGGGCGTCCGTGCCGACGTACCAGTACGCCTGCACCGAGTGCGGCCACCGCCTGGAGGCGTTCCAGTCCTTCACCGACGACGCGCTGACCGAGTGCCCGGCCTGCGCCGGCCGGCTGCGCAAGGTCTTCAACTCGGTCGGTGTGGTGTTCAAGGGCTCGGGCTTCTACCGCACCGACTCCCGCGAGGCCGCCAAGCCCAAGGACGGCGCCAAGGAGGACTCGGGCAAGCCGGCCGAAAAGGCTGGTGACAAGCCGGCCGGCACTCCCAAGGCCGACGCCGGAGCGGGCACGTCCTCGTCGTCGGGCTCGGGGAGCGGCTCGGCCTCGACGTCCGGGAGCGGCTCGTCCACAAAGGGCAGCGCGGCCTGACCGAGGCTGTGGACGGCGGCCACAGCGCACGCCGCCGTCGGTAGGGTCCTGCGCCATGACGTCGAGCACGTACGCCGGGCCGCGCGCTGACATCGGGGTCATCGGCGGGTCGGGCCTCTACGCGCTGCTCGACGGGGAGCAGGTCGAGGTCGACACGCCGTGGGGGCCGCCCAGCGACCCGCTCACGGTCGCCGAGGTCTCCGGGCGCACCGTCGCCTTCGTCCCGCGCCACGGTCGCGACCACCGGTTCCCGCCGCACCGGGTGAACTACCGGGCCAACATCTGGGCCCTGCGCGCGGCCGGCGTCCGACAGGTGCTCGCCCCGTGCGCGGTGGGCTCGCTGCGCGAGGAGCAGGGCCCGGGCACGGTCGTGGTCCCCGACCAGGTCGTCGACCGCACCTGGGGTCGCGGTCACACCTTCTTCGACGAGCCGGGCGTGGTCGTGCACGTCGCCTTCGCCGACCCCTACTGCCCCAACGGCCGGCGGGTCGTGCTCGACACGGGTCGCGGCCGCACGCTTCCCGTCATCGACGGGGGGACCCTGGTCGTCGTCAACGGGCCCCGCTTCTCCAGCCGCGCCGAGTCGCTGTGGCACCAGGCGCAGGGCTGGTCGATCGTCGGCATGACCGCCGCCCCCGAGGCTGCGCTGGCCCGCGAGCTGGGCCTGTGCCTGACGTCGGTGGCGCTGGTGACCGACCTCGACGCCGGCCTCGAGCACGGCGAGGGCGTCACGCACGAGGAGGTGCTGCGGGTGTTCGCCGAGAACGTCGGCACCGTGCGCGACCTGCTCGTCGATGCCGTCGGGCGCCTGCCGGCGACCGACGCCGACTGCTCCTGCCGGCACGCGCTCGACGGCCAGGAGCTGCCCTTCGACCTGCCGTGACCGCTGCCTCCGGCACCGGCGGCGTCACCGGCCTGTTCCGCGACCTCGTGAGTGAGGCCCAGTGGCACCGCAGGCTGCTCGCCGCCGGACTCCTGGCCGGGTCCGTCGCGCTGGGGCTCCACACGCTCGCTCCCGAGCCGCCACCTGGTGCGGCCGTGGTCGTCGCGGCGCGCGACCTCGCCGCGGGTGCCGAGCTCGGTGCCGACGACGTGGAGACCATCCGCCTGGCGCCGTCCGTGGTGCCCGACGGCGCTCTGAGCGCCGAGAGGGCCGCAGGCGGCCGGTCCCTCGTGTCGGCCGTCCGGCGAGGCGAGCCGCTGACCGACCTGCGGCTGGTCGGGACGCCGGCCCTCGACCTGCTCGGCGCGGGGCACGTCGCGGCACCGGTGCGCATCGCCGACCCCGCGACGGTCCGGCTGCTGCGCGCCGGGGACGTCGTCGACGTCCTCGCGGCCGCCGGCGACCAGCCGGCGGCGCCGGCCCGGCTGGTGGCCGCGGCCGTCCGGGTCGTCAGCGTGCCCCGCGCTGTCCGCGACACCTTCGACTCGGGCTCGGGCGGCGGCCTCGTCCTGCTCGAGACCACGCCGTCCACCGCGGCCCGGCTGGCGGGGGCGGCGGTCACCGAACGGCTGTCGGTGGTCCTGCGGCCGGTGTGACACCGGATGCGGCCCTCTGCGAGTGTGGCAAGCCCCTGTCATCCATCGGAGGTTGTCGTGCTCAAGGGATTCAAGGACTTTCTGCTGCGCGGAAACGTCGTCGACCTCGCGGTCGCCGTCGTCATCGGCATCGCGTTCGGGGCCGTGATCAACGCCTTCGCCACCGACTTCATCGGCGGTCTGATCGGCGCGATCGGCGGCACACCGGACTTCGGGTCCGCCGGCTTCACCGCCAACGACAGCAAGGTCATCATCGGCTCGACCATCAACGCGCTCATCAACTTCGTCATCGTGGCCGCGGTCATCTACTTCGTGGTCGTCATCCCGATCAACAAGCTCATGGAGCGTCGCAGGAGCGGTGAGGAGCCCGAGGTCGAGGCGCCCTCGGAGGACGTCGTGCTGCTGCAGGAGATCCGCGACCTGCTCCGCCAGCGCGCCGTCTAGCCCCGAGAGCCCCGCGCGACGGGGCGACCGCACGGAGCCGCCGCACCGCTCACCAGTGCGGCGGCTTCTCGCGGATCAGCCGCTCGTCGTCGGACGCGTCGTCCAGATCGCCGTCGTCTCCCCAGCCCCGGTCGGTGTCGTCCGAGGTCTGCTCCGGAAGGACCGACCCGTCGTCGGGCCCGTGCGGTCCACCGTCGTGACCCTGCCGCTCGCCCACGGCGCCAGCGTACGTCGCTACGATCCGGGCGCACCCGAGGAGAGGCTGGTCGACGTGGCTCGTGCGGCACTGCGGCGGCTGCGCAGGCTGGCCGACCGCGCCGCGGGCCGGAGCGCCCGGGGCTCGGCGGCGCCCCCGCGGCAGGCAGCGAGACTGCAGCGGGTCCTCGGCCAGCGCGACGCCGCCCGGGAGAAGCTGACCCGGGCGGTTGCCGCCCGCGACGAGGAGCGCCGGCGGGCCGACTCGCTCGCCGCCGAGCTCGAAGGGCTGCGCGCCGCGGGGGACGTGGCGAGCGGCAGGGACCGCACCGACCTCTCGTACGTCGTCGTGGTGACCTACGGGCGGTCCGGGTCGACGCTGCTCCAGGGCATCCTGTCCTCGGTCCCAGGGGTGATGATCCGCGGCGAGAACGGCGGCGTCGTCGGGCACCTGTTCGGGTTCCACGACACGGCCCGCACGCACCGCGACCGGCTCGCCCGGCCGGGGGGGCTGCCGCCGAGCCACCCGTGGTGGGGCATCGACGGCTACCCCGACGACGCCGCCCTGCGGAACATGCGACGCCTGCTCCTCGAGACCGTGCTGCGCCCGGCCGCCGACACCCGCGTGGTCGGCTTCAAGGAGATCGACTGGCCGACGGACCGGCTGCCCGAGGTCCTGCAGTTCCTGCGCGACGTGCTCCCCGGGGTCCGTTTCGTGCTGAACACCCGGGACCTGCAGGACGTGGCACGCAGCAAGTGGTGGGCCCGTGACCCGGACGCGCTGACCACGCTGACGACGATGGAGCAGGCGTTGGTCGACGCACTGGCCGGGCTCGGCGACGCGGCCTACCGCGTCCACTACGACGACTACGTCGCCGACCCGCGTGTGCTGCGCGGACTCTTCGACTGGCTCGGCGAGGACTTCGACGAGGAGCGCGTGCGCGCCGTCATGGACGTGCGGCACTCCTACTGACGCCGACCCCCGCGGTCCCCCCCGAGGGGGTCAGTCGTCGTCGTCATCGTCGTCGTCGTCATCGTCGTCGTCGCCGAGCACCTTGATGAGGTCCGTGATCGCCTGCCGCAGCTCGCCCTGGTCACCGGTCCTCTTCAGCTCGCGCATCGCCTTCTCGAGAGGCTTGACCGCCTTCTCGGGCTTCTTGGCCGCCTTCTCCTCCGCCTTCTCCAGCTCCTTGGCGACCTTCTTCAGCGTCTTGCCGGACAGGGCTCCGGAGCGGACGGCCTGGTCGAAGAACGAGCCGACCACGTTGAAGCTCGGCTCCCAGGTGATCGGTGTCTGGTGCTGGGAGTTGAACTCGTCGACCTGCGCCTCGGTGGCAGCGTCGATCTCGTTCTCGGACATCTGGCCGCTCGTGAGCAGGCCGAACGTGTCGAAGCCGCGAGCGATCTCACTGCCGTAGATGTAGCCGTTGTACCAGTAGGTCGACCACAGCCCGCCGAGGTTCAACCCGGTGGGGTTCGGGGTGTTGATCGGGCCGCGGTCGAAGAACGCGATCTCCTTCGGGTTCGACGAGTCGCTGAAGTCGAGCAACGTCAGACCGCCCTGGTACCACGCCTGGATCAGCAGGTCGCGTCCGGGCACGGGGACCAGCGAGGAGTTGTGCGCGACGCAGTTCTCCTGGGTCGTCTGGGGCACCGGCATCTTGAAGTAGCTCTTGAACTGCATGTCACCGTTTGCGGCCACGTCGAAGAACGCGTCGGCCCCCCACTGCAGCTGGTCCGTGACGCGGCAGCGTGCGCTCGTGCCGCCGCCCCACTCGTCGGTGAAGATGACCTTCTTGCCGTCGTTGCTCAGGGTCGCGGAGTGCCAGTAGGAGAAGTTCGGGTCCGACACGGCGTCGAGCCGCACGGGGTTGACCGGGTCGCTGATGTCGAGCAGGACACCGTTGCCCTGACAGGCACCCGCGGCCAGACCGAGCGCGGGGTAGGCCGTGATGTCATGGCAGGTGTTGGTGTTGGGCAGCGGCGAGTAGGCCGTGCCGGACGGGTGCTGCGCCCCGGGCAGGGTGTTCTGCAGCCCGTTGAACGCACCGGTCGCCGGGTCGGTGAAGATGCGCGGCTGGCTCACGATGCTGGCCGTCTCCGGCGCGACCAGGGGCACCTTGATGACGTCGATGCGCCACTGGGTGGGGTTCCCGGTCGTGACCGGCGAGGTAGTGAGAGCAGCGTTCTCGCAGCCGGCCAGCTCGGCGGCCGGCCGAACGCCCGAGGTGCCGGAGTTGTAGACGTAGAGGTTGTTCGGGTCGTCGGGGTCGTCCACCAGCGTGTGGGTGTGCGAGCCACGGCAGGTCTGCACGCCGGGCAGCTGCACCGGGTTGCTGAGGTCGCTGATGTCGAAGATGCGCACGCCGCGGAAGCGCTCGGCGTTCACCGCTCCCGGCGCGCCCTGGGTGCCGCAGTCGATGCGCCCTGAGGTCTGCTCGACGGACATGAAGAGCAGGTCGCCGAAGACCGACACGTCGCCCTGCCCGCCGGGGCAGACGAACGCCCCGCTGAGCACCGGGTTCGTGGGGTCGGAGAGGTCGTAGACCTGGAACCCGTTGAAGCTGCCCATGATCGCGTGGTCACCGGTGAACGCGAGGTCGGAGTTCACGAACCCGAAGTTGCCGGGAGGCGCGTCGAAGGGCGCCTGGCGCGGGTCGTTGTCGAGCAGCTCGATGTTGCTGCTCGCCTCCGACCACGGGAAGTAGCCCGGTGCCAGCCCCAGGCGCGGGTCGTCGGCCGCCAGCGCCGCACCCGACTGCAGGCTCGCCACGAGCGCCACCGCCCCGAGCAGAGCCAGCCCCCGCCGTCCCGACACGTGCGTGCTGCGCGCCATCGCCTGCTCCTCGACACCGTTGGCGAGAAGGTCGCATCCCGCGGGCGTGACCCCTGTCGGCTCGCGGCATGACGACCTACGATGCCGAGAACCTAGTCGCGCGCAGGCCGGGTGACCAGACCCGAAAAATCGCCGAACTCCGACCTTCCTGGAGATAGCAGCAGATGTCCCCCGTACGTCGCGTCGCGGCCGTGGCCGTGCTCTGCCTCGCGGTGGCCGGCTGCACCGGCGACGACGCCGCGCAGGACTCGCCGGACAAGGTGCGGGCCGTGCAGCTCGGCGGCCCGGGCGAGGACAACCGCGAGCTCTCGGCCGACGAGCTCGCGGAGCTGCCCGAGCCCGCGTACACCGACGCCGACGTGGCCTTCGTGCAGGGGATGATCCCGCACCACCGGCAGGCGCTCGACATGACCGCGCTGGTCGCGGAGCGCACTGACCGCAAGGCCATGGAGCTGCTCACCGAGCGGATGGACGTGTCGCAGACCGACGAGATCGCGCAGATGGAGAGGTGGCTGACCGACCGCGGCGAGGACCTCCCGGGCGCCCACGCCCACCATGGCACCGACCACGCCGAGCTCATGCCGGGCATGCTCACCACCGACGAGCTCGCCCAGCTCGGGGACGCCCGGGGCAAGCGCTTCGACAGGCTGTTCCTGCAGTACATGATTCGCCACCACGAGGGTGCGGTGCTCATGGTCGAGCAGCTGCTCACGGAGGGCTTCGGCGGCCAGGAGTCGCAGGTCTTCCAGCTGGCGCAGCACATCGACGCCGACCAGCGCGTCGAGATCAGCCGGATGAAGAGCCTGCTCGCCGCGTACGCCTGAGGGCGGCGGCCCGACGCCAAGGCCGACGATGGGCGACATACCGGGGCGACGTGGGTAGGCCATTCGGATGATTCGGGCCGATTTGTAGACCCGCCCTGGCGACCCGTCCGCCCACGTGCGAGGGTCGTCACAGGTGCACTTCGGTGCGCGTCGTGGGGCGCACCGTCGGGGTGCCGGGAAGGGGTCTCAGGGGGTGCTGGTCAGGGCTGTCGGGCTCGCGGTCGCACCGATGCTGGTGGTCGCGGGTCTCGCCACCGCAGCGGGTCCCGCGCAGGCGCAGGCGACGACGATCACCGTCGAGGTGCCGGCCGGCAGCGAGACCGGTGTCGCAACGGGTGTCACGCTCGCCTCCGGTGACCGCGTAGCGATCACCGCACGCGGCGTCGCGCAGACCAACCCGGCCTTCCCTGTCACCGGTCCGGACGGGCTCTACCCCGACGGTGGCAGCGGACCGTGCCCGTTCGGCGAGTTCCCGTGCCTGGCCCAGACCAGGGCGTCGGCGCTGATCGGCAAGGTCGGCGACGGCCTGTGGACGTACGTCGGGAACGGCCCGACCGTGCTGACCGGCGTCGGCGCGGTGCTGCTCGCCTACAACGACGCGCCCGGGTTCTTCGGGGACAACTCGGGTGGCTACACGGCGGTCCTGACGGTCAGGAGGGCCAAGGTCGGCGCGGAAGGTGCCGGCGACCCGAGCGCCGGCCCGGCCGTCCCCGCCTGCTCTGACACCACGCTGCGCAAGCCGGTCAAGCGCCGCGGCGTGACGAAGGTCCGGAAGGGACGGGTCGTCAAGCTCCGCTTCGGCTGTGAGGACAGCAGCCTCCGGCCGAAGCTGCGCGTCCACTCGGCCTCCTCGATGTTGGCGGCGCGCGGCACGTTCCGCGACCGGAAGGGCGTCTACCGCTACAAGCTGCGCACCAAGAAGCTGAAGCCCCGGAAGTACCGGCTGCAGGTCGACCTGGGCAACGGCGTCACCATCACGGCCAAGCTCAAGGTCCGGCCACGGCGGCGCTGACTCCTCGTCTGCTCACCTTGATCGCCCGATCGGGTGATTCTCGGTGCCCCTTCGCTCGACCAGGAGGCACGCCCACGCGCGGCGTGCGAGCGTGACGACACGGGCCCGACGGGTCCTCCGGGGTCGAGGCGGTAGCGAGCACGGGGCAAGGGGTGGAGTTCTGGATGAGGTTCTCGAGAGTGGCGTGCGCGGTCGCGGCGACGGCAGTCCTTGCCGTGGGGCTGGGGACCCCGGCGCACGCGGACGACGACGACGCAGACGTTGCGGGCGCGACCACGACCGTCGAGGTCCCGGCAGGCGCCGAGACCGGCGTGCCCACGGGCATCACGCTGGCGTCGGGCGACAGCGTGAGCATCACCGCGACGGGCGTCGCCCAGACCAACCCCGGCCACCCGACGACGGACCCCGACGGGCTGTGGCCGGGCGGTGGCAGCGCCTCGTGCATCGGCATCCCGGAGACGTGCCTGGCACAGACGACCGCGTCCGCGCTCGTGGGCCGGGTCGGCGACGGTGACTGGACCTTGGTCGGCAGCGGCCCCACGACGCTGACCGGCGTCGGTGCGGTCTGGCTCGCGTACAACGACGCCATCGGCTTCTTCGGCGACAACTCGGGCGCTTACACGGCTGTCCTCGACGTCACGCGCGCGGGCGCGGCTTGCGCGTCCTCGACGGTGCGCCCGCCGATCCGCGCCGACGGCTCGTCGGTGTTCCGCGCCGGGCACGTCATCCCGGTCCGGTTCCTCTGCACCGATCGCGGCCTGCGGCCGACGATGACCCGGCAGCTGGTGTCGGCGACCGGTGACCCCCTCGGACCCGAGGTGGCCGTCAAGGCGTGGTGGGGCTCGACGTTCCGCTACCACTCGTTCCGTGGCCGGTTCGGGCAGTACATCTACCTGATGCCGACGCGCGGCCTGTCGGCCGGCACCTACAAGCTGCGGATCGACCTCGGCAACGGGGCCGTCATCCCCGCGCAGATCACCCTGCGCTGACTGCCGTCGCTTTCCGGCCGGCCGCCCGTCGCCCGGCCGGAAAGTGCGGCGCGACTGCATCGGGGGTGACGTCTCCGACCGAAGAGCTCTTCGTACGACCACCCGTCATGGGCGGTCGCCGCCACTGAGCCTCCGCTCGCGGGTGCGTCTCTCGACGAAGGGATCCTCATGTTGGTCAGGCAGCTCCGGTCACTGGGTGTCAGCAGCGACGTCCTCCAGATCGCCGGTCTCGGCTCGATCGCCGCCAGCATCCTGACCTGGCGGGCGGCCAAGTCCTCCGGTGACAGCGCCCACGCGGAGCGGTTCGGCATCTTCGTCGGACTGTGGGCGCCGACCTTCTTCACCCTCGCGGCACAGATGGTCGAGCTCGAGGCGAACGAGAAGTAGCGCCGCGGTCTAGTCCTCGCCGGTGAGGGCGGCGACGCACGCGAAGGCGATGGCGAGCACCCCGAGCGCCGACCGGACGTAGTGCAGGCGGTTCCACGGCCCCTCGTACGCCCGGCGCGCCTCGGACACGGCAGCGTCGGTCGCGCCGTCCAGGTCGACGTCGCGCAACCGGTCGTTCAGCGGCACGTTGCCGACGACGGTGATGCCGAAGACGCCCACGGCGTACGTCCCGGTGGCCGCCGCCATCCACCAGCCCCGCCGCGTGTCGCCCGACCAGAACGCGGCGACGGTCGCCCCGGCGAGCACGAGCACCGAGCCGACGAAGACGACGAGGAACAGCGGGTTGAGGATCGCCCGGTTGACCGACTGCATCGTCGACACGTACGTCCGGTCGGTGACCGTGGCCAGCCCGGGCACGGCACTGAGGCTCCAGCCCCAGAAGAACCCGCCGACGAGAGCGGTCCCGATGATGCCGGCGCCGATGGCGATCGAGGTGACCATGCGACCCACGGTCACCGATCGCCGGCACGTCGTCCAGGCCCGGCGGGCTCTAGCGGCCGCCACGCGGTCGCGGCAGCAGTGCGCGCGCTCCGGTAGCCTCCTGACGCCATCCAGAGGCAGGCGGGAGACCGGGTACCGGTCTCGTGCGGGCGGTGTCGTCGACGCAACCCGTGCAGCGCGTCGGCCCCCGTAGCTCAGGGGATAGAGCGTCGGTTTCCTAAACCGTGCGTCGCAGGTTCGAATCCTGCCGGGGGCACATCTGCGCAGGTCAGGGCACGTGGAGCGGCGAGGACACGCCCCTGTCGCAGCCCCGGAATACAGTCACCGATGAGTTCCGGCACCGGCGGCGGTCGATACCCCGCGGAGGCCTGCAGACGCGAACGAAGGGGAACCCGATGGGTGGAGTCCGAGTGCTGGCCGGGACACGGAAGGGCGCGTTCGTCCTGACGTCGGACGAGAAGCGCCAGCGGTGGGACGTCAGCGGCCCGCACTTCGCCGGCTGGGAGATCTACCACGTCAAGGGCTCCCCCGCCGACCCCGACCGCATCTACGCCTCGCAGACCAGCGGCTGGTTCGGCCAGGTCATCCAGCGCTCCGACGACGGCGGCGCCACGTGGGACACCGTGGGCAACGACTTCACCTACGACGGGGTGCCCGGCAAGCACCAGTGGTACGACGGGTCGCTCCGCGCCCTGGGCCTTCACCCGCGTCTGGCACCTCGAGCCGTCGCTGTCCGACCCCGACACCGTCTACGCCGGTGTCGAGGACGCTGCCCTGTTCAAGTCCGTCGACGGCGGCAAGGAGTGGGCCGAGCTGTCCGGGCTGCGCCAGCACGACACCGGCCCGCAGTGGCAGCCGGGCGCCGGCGGGATGTGCCTGCACACGATCGTCCAGCGACCCCACCGACGCGGACAGCCTGTACGTCGCCATCTCCGCGGCCGGCGCGTTCCGCTCCGACGACGGGGGCAAGACCTGGCAGCCCATCAACAAGGGCCTGCGGTCCGGCGAGATCCCCGACACCGACGCCGAGGTCGGCCACTGCGTGCACCGCATCGCCATGCACCCGTCGCGCCCGGACGTGCTCTTCATGCAGAAGCACTGGGACGTCATGCGCAGCGACGACGGCGGCGACTCGTGGCACGAGGTCAGCGGCAACCTGCCCACGCGACTTCGGCTTCCCGATCGACGTCCACGCCCACGAGCCGGACACCATCTACGTCGTCCCCATCAAGAGCGACTCCGAGCACTTCCCGCCCGACGGCAAGCTGCGCGTCTACCGCAGCCGCACCGGCGGCAACGAGTGGGAGGCGCTGACGAAGGGCCTGCCGCAGAAGGACTGCTACGTCAACGTCCTGCGCGACGCCATGGCCGTCGACTCGCTCGACTCCTGCGGCGTCTACTTCGGCACCACCGGCGGCCAGGTCTACGCCTCCGCCGACTCCGGGGACAGCTGGGAGCCCATCGTCCGCGACCTGCCGCGCCGTGCTGTCCGTCGAGGTCCAGACGCTGCCATGATCCGCGTCGTGCTGCCGCCCCACCTGCGCACGATCGCGCGGGTGGAGGGCGAGGTGCGCCTCGACGTCGACGGCCTGGTCACGCAGCGGACGGTCCTCGACGCCCTCGAGCACCGCTACCCCACGCTGCGCGGGACGATCCGCGACCACGTCCACCCAGCAGCGACGGGCGTTCGTCCGGTTCTTCGCCTGCGAGGAGGACCTCTCGCACGAGCCGCCCGACGCCCCGCTCCCCGACGCCGTCGCCACAGGCACCGAGCCCTTCATGGTGATCGGCGCGATGGCGGGCGGCTGATCTCCGTACGAGCCGCCCGAGCGCCCGGGACACGGGCACCGCCTCGTGGATCTTGCCCCGGCGGCGCAGAGCGGGCACAGTCGGCAGTCACCGACCCCGGGAGGTCATCGGCATGGGCAGCGTCCTCGTGCACATCACCTGCGGCCCCGAGGCTCCGACACGGGCGGCACTGGGGGTCCTGGTCGCCCGGGCCGCGGTCGACGAGGGCCACACGGTGAGCGTGTTCCTCGCCGGCGACGGGGTGCAGCTGATCCGCGACGCCGTCCTGGACTCCCTCTCCGGACTGGGCACCGGGTCGCTGCGGGAGTCCTTCGACGCCGTCGCCGCAGGCGGCGGACGCTTCTACGTGTCCGGGATGTCCAGCAAGGCGCGGGGCGTCACCGACGCCGACCTCGAGAACAAGCCGGCCGAGATGGCGATGCCGACCCGGCTGGTCCAGCTGGCGTTCGAGGCGGACCGCACGCTGACCTACTGACCTCGTCACATCAGCGGAGCAGTGATCGTCCCGCGGGCTACGGTTGTGGCATGGGCGCGCGACGCCACGATGACAGCGTCACGACGCACACGCCGTACGTCGTGCTGGTGCCCGCGCGCCACCGGGCCGTGGTCTTCGACCTGGACGGTGTCCTCACCGACACGGCATCCGTCCACGAGTCGGCGTGGCGCGAGCTGTTCGACGCCTTCCTCGCCGGCGCGCCCGGAGCGGCCGGCACGGACCGCTCACCGTTCACCCCTGACGACTACCGCCGCTACGTCGACGGCAGGCCGCGCTACGACGGCGTCGCGACGTTCCTGGCCTCGCGTGCTGTCGACCTGCCGTGGGGCGACCCCGCGGACGCACCCGACCGCGAGACGGTGTGCGGGCTGGGCAACCGCAAGGACGCGCTGTTCCTGGCGCGGCTGCGGCGCGACGGCGCCGAGCTGATCCCCGGCGCCGAGCGTCTCGTGCGCGACCTGCACGCGCGCGGTGTCCCCGTCGCTGTCGTGTCCGCCAGCCGCAACGCGCACGAGGTGCTCACCGCCGTCGGCCTGCGCCCGCTGGTCCCCGTCCTGGTCGACGGGGTGGTCGCCGCCGACCGCGGGCTTCCGGGCAAGCCAGACGCCGCGACGTTCCTCGAGGCGGTCCGGACGATCGGCGTCGAGCCGGCGGGTGCCGTCGTCGTGGAGGACGCTCAGGCGGGGGTCGAGGCCGGCCGCAGCGGCGGCTTCGGGCTGGTGGTCGGCATCGACCGCACCGGCGAGAACGATCTGCACGCTCACGGTGCCGACGTCGTGGTCCCCGACCTCACCCGGCTCGGCCTCGAGGAGGCAAGCGGTGTCCGAGGCTGACGGCTGGGTCCTCCGGTTCGACGGGTTCTCCGCTGACGACGAGGGGCGGCGCGAGACCCTCTGCGCAGTCGGGAACGGCTACGTCGTCACCCGCGGTTCCGCCCCAGAGCACCGCGCCGACGGCGTGCACTATCCCGGCACCTACGTGGGCGGCGTCTACAACCGGCTCACCGACCACGTCGACGGCCGGGCCGTGGAGAACGAGAGCCTGGTCAACCTGCCGTCCTGGCTGTTCCTCACCTTCGCCGCCGAGGACGGCCCCTGGCTGGGTGACGACGGCGACCACGACCGGGGCGTCGCGGTCGAGGACCAGCGGGTCGAGCTCGACATGCGCCGCGGGGTCCTGACCCGGCACGCCCGCGTCCGCGACCGGGCCGGCCGCGTCACCCTGCTCCGCCAGCGGCGCTTCGTGCACATGGAGCAGCCGCACCTGGCCGGGCTGGAGACCACCCTGCAGGCCGAGAACTGGTCGGGGACGCTGCGGGTCCGCTCGGGCGTGGACGGCGCCGTCGTGAACGCCGGGGTCCCGCGCTACCGCGACCTCGACGGGCGCCACCTGACCGTGCTCAGCGCCGACGCCGTGACCGAGGACACCGTGATGGTCGTGGCGGAGACGAACCAGTCGCGCGTCCGGGTGGCGGTCGCGGCCCGGACGGACGTCCAGGGACCCTCGGGGGCGAGCGCGCTGCGGCACCTCGTCAGCGACGGCTCCTCGGCGATCCACGAGCTCGCCGTGCCGGTCGGCGAGGGCGAGGTCGTCACGGTCTCCAAGGTGGCCGCGGTCCACACCTCACGCGACCGGGCCATCTCCGAGCCGGTCGAGGCCTGCGCGAGCGCGGTGGCCCGGGCGGACGGCTTCGACACGCTGCTCGAGCGGCACGTGCTCGCCTGGGACCACCTGTGGGAGCGCTTCCACCTGCGGCTCGACGGCGACGGCGACGCGCTGCGCATCGTGCGGCTGCACCTGTTCCACCTGCTGCAGACCCTCTCCGAGCACACCGTCGACCTCGACGTCGGCGTCCCGCCCCGTGGACTGCACGGCGAGGCCTACCGCGGGCACGTCTTCTGGGACGAGCTGTTCGTGCTGCCGACCCTCAGCCTGCGGATGCCCAGCGTCGTCCAGGCGCTGCTCGGCTACCGCTACCGCCGGCTGCCCGAGGCCCGTCGCGCCGCGGCCGCGGAGGGCCAGGTGGGGGCGATGTTCCCCTGGCAGTCGGGCAGCGACGGCCGCGAGGAGAGCCAGCGGGTGCACCTCAACCCGGTCTCGGGACGGTGGCTGCCGGACACGACGTACAAGCAGCGCCACGTCGGTCTCGCGATCGCCTACAACGTGTGGGAGTACTACCAGGCGACCGACAACCTCGAGTTCCTCGTCGACTACGGCGCCGAGATCATCCTCGACGTCGCGCGCTACTTCGCCGCCCTGGCCACGTACGACGACAGCCGCGACCGCTTCGTCATCCGCGGCGTGGTCGGCCCGGACGAGTTCCACACCGACTACCCCGGCCGTCAGGGCGACGGCATCGACAACAACGCCTACACCAACGTGATGGTCTCGTGGCTCCTGCTGCGCGCCGAGGCCGTGCTCGACCGGCTCCCCGCCCGGCGCCGGCGCGAGCTGGAGGAGCGGCTGGGCGTCACCGCGGCCGACCGGGCGCGCTGGCTGGAGGTCGGCGCACGGCTGTTCGTCCCCTTCCACGGCGACGGGATCATCAGCCAGTTCGAGGGCTACGAGGACCTCGACGAGCTGGACTGGGCGGCCTACCGCGAGCGCTACGGCGACATCCAGCGGCTGGACCGGATCCTCGAGGCCGAGGGCGACAGCGCGAACAGGTACAAGGTGTCCAAGCAGGCCGACGTCCTCATGCTGTTCTACCTGCTGCCCACCGACGAGCTGCGCGGCGTGCTCGGGGGGCTGGGCTACGCCCTCGAGCCCGAGCAGGTCCCGCGGACCATCGACTACTACGAGGCCCGCACGTCGCACGGGTCGACGCTGAGCTCGGTGGTGCACGCGTGGGCCCTCGCGCGCGCCCGCCGGGGCGAAGCGGTCGAGCACTTCCTGCGGGCGCTGGAGTCCGACGCGGCGGACATCCAGCACGGGACCACCGCCGAGGGCATCCACCTGGCCGCCATGGCGGGCAGCATCGACGTGCTCCAGCGCTGCTTCGCCGGCCTGGAGGTCCGGGAGGACGCCCTGCGACTCACGCCCTACTGGCCCCGAGCCCTCGGCACGCTGGAGATGACCCTGCGCTACCGCGAGCACGACCTGTGCATCCGGGTCAGCGCGGAGAGTGTCCGCGTCGCGTCGGGGCCCGGGGTGGGTCAGCCGATCCGGGTCGTCGTGGGCGACGAGGCGACCACCGTGTCCCACGGGGACGTCGCCGAGGTCGCGCTGGCGCCCCACCCCACCGCGGCGGGAGTCCCGCGGCAGCGCCCGTGAGAGGCGGGAGGCGACCCCCGCCGGGGCCCACCCGCTCACCGATCCGGTGGCCGATCGGGTAAAGACGGGGTAAAGCCCGGCCGAACACTGAGGGAGCCGATCAACTACAGTGCGCCGCGAGAGCGGTGACGGCCTGACGGGGGACGGAGAGGTCACGCTTCCATGACCGAGATCGACATCGGCGCGCTGCGGACCCTGCAGCGCCTCATCAGCAGGCTCACGACCGGTGCCGACCTGGCGACGACCCTGCGCGCCGTCGTCGACGGCGTCGTCGAAGGCCTGGGGTTCGGCGTGGCCGTGGTCAGCCTGGTCCACGACGACCGCACGGTGGAGGTGGTCACCGTCGCCGGCCCGCCGGAGGTCGGCGACACCCTGCTGGGGAGCCGGTGCCCCCTCGACTCGTGGGAGCGCGCCTTCGCGCGGTCGAAGGTCTGGGGAGCCCTGCGCTTCGAGTCCCACGAGCTGGCGGCGGAGGACGACATCCCCAGCTGGATCCCGGACGTGCCGGTCGTGGAGGACGCCGAGGCGTGGCACCCGCTGGACGCCCTGTTCGCCCCCCTGCACGCCGTGTCGGGCGACCTCGTCGGCATCCTGTCCGTCGACCTGCCCGTCGACGGGCGCCTGCCCGGAGAGCTGCAGCGCGAGCTGCTGGAGATGTACGCCACGCAGGCCGGCATCGCGGTCGACAACGCCCGCCTCGCCGAGCGGCTGCGGGCCAGCGAGGAGTCCTTCCGGCTGGCGTTCGAGAACGCGCCCATCGGCATGTCGATGGTCGACCTCGCCGCCGAGACGGCGGGCCGGTTCCTCAGCGTCAACGAGGCCATGTGCCGCATGCTCGGCTACAGCAGGCGCGAGCTGCAGGAACGCCGCATCGAGGACATCACCCACGCCGACCACCGCGACGCCGACGTCGACGTGATCAGCCGCGTGATCAACGGTGAGATCGACGGCTACGAGCTGGAGAAGCGCTACGTCCGGGCCGACGGGCAGACCGTGTGGGTGTCTCTGCACACCTCGGTCGTCCGGGACAGCAGCGGGACGGCGCTGTTCGGCATCAGCCAGTTCGAGGACGTCAGCGACCGGCGCGCCGAGCACCAGGAGCTCACCCGGCGGGCCAGGCTGGACCCGCTCACCGGTCTGCTGAACCGTGGCGCGCTGGCCGGCCGGGTCGAGGAGTGCATCGCGGAGGCCCGCGTCAGCGGCCGCCCCGGCGCGCTGCTCTTCTGCGACCTCGACGCGTTCAAGCCTGTCAACGACACCCACGGCCACGGCACCGGCGACAAGGTGCTCGCCGTCGTCGCGCGGCGCCTCGAGGCGCAGGTGCGCGCCCGGGACACCGTCGCGCGCTTCGGCGGCGACGAGTTCGTCGTGGTCGCCGACGACCTGGACGGGGCCACGCTGGCCGAACTGGTCGACAGGCTCCGCGAGACGGTCGCGGCGCCCATCGACATCGGGGGCCTCACGTGCCACCTGTCGGTCACGATCGGGCAGGTGCGGGTGACCGGCTCGGCGCACGAGTCCGCCGACGCGCTGGTCGCCGACGCGGACATGGACATGTACCTGCGCAAGCCCGACCGACCGGCGCCGCGGGCCAGGGCGGGCGTGCTGTCGCGCCCCGACAGCCCGAGGGACTAGGCCCGGGTGCCCTGCCCGGGGCTGCCCGCGGGGAACCGGGCGTCGTACCGTCGCACCCGCCACAGCAGCATCGCGCCGCCCCACGTGGCAGCGAACACGCCGGCGATGACGTACCCGAACAGCTCGAAGCTGTCGGCCAGGCCGGCATAGCCGGCCAGGATGTCCGCCCCGGCATGGGCGACCAGGACGTCCGCGACGTACACCGTCGCGACCACCCCGGCGATCGCCACGGTGATGGCTGTGGTGGCGATGTTGTAGTAGAGGGTGCGAGCAGGGTTGCGATACGCCCAGGAGTAGGCCCTGGTCATCAGCAGGGAGTCACCGGTGTCGAACGCGCTCATGCCGGCCGCGAACAGGAGGGGCAGCGACAGGACGGCATACAACGGCAACGTGCCCGACACCGCGGCCGAGGCACTGAGCGCGAGCAGCGTCACCTCGCTGGCCGTCTCGAGGCCGAGCCCCATCAGCAGCCCCACGGGGTACATGTGCCAGGACGAGCGGATCAGGGCGCGGAACCGGCCGCCGAGAAGGCGGTTGATCAGGCCGCGGTCCAAGAGGGTTCGCTCCAGCGCGACCTCGTCGAGCCGCCCGTCGCGCAGGCGCACCCACAGCGCGACGATGTTTCGGAGGACCAGCGAGTTGAGGTAGGCCACCAGCACGAGGAACGTCATCGCCACCAGGACCGCGACGGTGCTCAGGCTCTCCCGCAGTCCCTCGGACACGCTGGTTGCGGCGTAGGCGACGAGGAGCGCGAGGACCAGCACGATCGTGGAGTGCCCCATGGCGAAGAAGAAGCCGACGCCGACCGGTCGGCGACCACGAAGCAGCATCAGGCGGGTCGTGTCGTCGATGACCGCGAGGTGGTCGGCGTCGAAGGCATGGCGCATGCCGAGCGTGTACGCCAGGGTGCCGGCGCCGGCCAGCGCCCCGGCCGCTGCCGGGTCGCCGCGGGACTGCAGGTACAGCGCGATCCCGAGGACGTGCAACAGGGCGACGACCCCGAGAACGCCGGACAGCCGCACCTTCTCCTCGCGGGTCCACCGCCCGGCCGCGAGCGCAACCGTCTCCTGCATCGCCCCCCTCCCTCCTCCTGCCCGCCGGGCTCGCTACTGCGGCCGCAGCGCCATCCACAGGGCGACCGCCTCGCGCTTGCCCGGGTTGCGCCACTCGTGCGGCTGAACGGTCCGGAAGTGCAGCGCGTCGCCCTTTCCCAGCACGAACGTGCGCCCGTTGACGACGAACTCCAGCTCGCCCTCGAGCACGTAGACCAGCTCCTCGCCCGGGTGCTCGAGCGGTGTCTCGCCACTGCTGGCCCCGGCGGTCACCGTCGCCCGGGCGCCGGCGAGCAGGAACCTGCCGTAGGCACCGGTGATGCCCGCCAGGTCGATGCCCGTGTGCGAGGTCAGCAGCCGGGGCTGCTCGCCCGCCGGCGTGAACGCCGTCGGGTCCGAGGACACCTCCTCCTCGTCGACGAAGTAGGCGACCGGTCGCCCGAGCGCGCCGGCGACCTTGAGCAACGTCGTGATGGTCGGCGTCATCCCGCTCTGCTCGATCTTGTGGATCGCGGCGGCGGACACCCGGCTGATCTCGGCGAGCTGCTGCAGAGACAGCCCTGCGTCCTTGCGCAGGCGCCGGACCTTCGGCCCGATGCCCGAGACGATGGTGCTGACGTCGTCAGTCATGTCTGGTCTCCTCGCGGCCCCCGCGTAGGACCCTTGACGGCGACCAACCGGGTGTACAACATAGTGGATGACCTGTCCTGCATGGTCAACGTGCTCCGGCCGGGCGACGCGTCGACGGAGGGACCTCCATGCCCCAGCGCATCGTGGTGGTGGGCGGGGGCGCAGCCGGGATCGGCGCCGCCGGCGCGGCCAAGGGGGTCGACCCCAGCGCCGAGGTCATCGTCTACACGGAGTACCAGGACGCGGCGTACAGCCCGTGCGGGATCCCCTACGTGCACGGCGGCGAGATCCCCGACTTCGAGCGGCTCTTCCTCGGGACCAAGCAGCAGTACGCCGACCAGGGCATCGACATCCGCTACGAGACCGTCGTGGAGTCCGTGGACACGACGGCGCACACCGTGCGCGTGGCCGGCGAGCGCGTGCCGTACGACTCGCTCGTCCTGGGCACCGGCTGGAACTACGGGAAGCCGGACGTGCCGGGAGCGGATCTCAGCGGCATCTACTACATGAAGAACATCCGCGAGGCCATGGAGTGGGACAAGGTGCTCGACAGCGTCACGAGCGCCGTCGTGCTCGAGGCCGGGCCACTCGGGCTCGAGATGGTCACGGCGCTGTGCCACCGCAACATCGACACCCACCTCGTCGACCCCAGCCCGTGGACGCTGTCCATGGCCACCGACCCGGACATCGTCGCGCCCGTCGAGGACTCGTGGCGCGAGATGGGCGCCACTCTGCACTTCAACAGCAAGCTCGAGGAGATCCTGGGCGACGAGAAGGGCGCGGTCCGCGCGGTACGCACCTCCGACGGCGAGATCGCCTGCCAGCTGCTCGTCGTCGCGACGCACAAGGAGCCCAACACCGAGCTCGGCGCGGCGGCCGGCCTGTCCGTCGGGAGCGCCGGCGGCTTCATCGTCGACGAGTCGATGGCGACGTCGGTCAAGGGCGTGTGGGCCGCGGGCGACTGCATCGAGGTCCCCCACGGCGTCTCCAACGTCCCGATCCAGGGCCTGTCCGGCAGCCATGCGTACGCCCAGGGCAAGGTCGCCGGGGTCAACGCCGCAGGCGGTACTCGCGCGTACCAGCCCGTCTACGTGCCCTGGGGGCTCGTCGCCGGCAAGTGGATGATCGGCGGGGTCTCGTTCAGCGAGACGCTCGCCACCGCGCTGGGCATCCCGTTCGTCATGGGGGTGGCCCAGGGCATCTCCCGGGCCCGCTACTACCCGGACATGAAGCCGATCAAGGTCAAGCTGCTGGCCGAGCCCGGGACCCTGCGTCTCATCGGCGCGCAGATGGTGGGCGGCGAAGGCATCAAGGAGCGCGCCGACTTCCTGGCGATGGCGGTGCGCACCGGCATCACGCTGCGCGACCTCGCGACGATGGAGAACGTCTACTCCCCGCCCATCGGCGCCCTCAACGAGCCGATCTCGCTGGCGGCGCAGGACGCCGTGTCCCGGCTGGACAGCTGAGATGCCCTTCGCCCGCTGGGTCCGCTCCGTCTCGGAGAAGCAGCTGCTGACCGCCGCGCAGGCGGACGTCGCCCGGCGGTACGGCGTCACGCCGCCTCGGCCCCGCGGGGTGGACATCTTCTGGCAGAAGGTCTACGCCCCGCTCTACCACCGGCTGCCGTGGCCGATGCGGGCGAGAGTGATGAGGCTCATGCCGGGCAGTCACCGTCAGCGATGGACTCCGCGGGCCCCATCCGGGGGACCCGCGGTCTGATCACCAGGACGAGCGGAAGAGGGAGTCCGACCATGGCACAGATCGTGGGCGAGAGGGTCAGCAAGGGCGACGCGATCGTCGACTATGACGACAAGGTCTTCGAGGACATCCAGGCGGAGACCGGGGAGAAGGCATACGTCTTCATGCACACCGTGCCCTTCGAGGGCTCGGTAGGCCTGGTGAACATGCTGACGATGACCCGGCTGAACCGGAAGGGTTTCGACACGAGCCTGGTCCTCTACGGCCCCGGGTCGTTGATGGCGTCCGCGGCACGCGGCTACCCCACCGTGGGGGACGAGGCCTTTCCCGGCGCGCTCGGCTACAACAAGCAGCTGCAGACCTTCATGAACGAGGGCGGGCACGTCTACGCGTGCCGCTTCTCCGCGGCCATGCTCTACGGGATGCGGGAGGTCGACATGATGGAAGGGGTCAAGCCGATCAACCCTCTCGACGTGCTCGACGCGACCTTGACCGCGCGCCGCGAGGGCGCACTGGTCCTGCAGACCTGGACGGTCTGACCGACCCCGCGCGCCCTGGACGGTCTGCCGGACCGGCAGACCGTCGGGGGCCGCCGACCCGCCTATCGGCTGGAGGCGTCATGGATGGTGTGGCGGACATGGGCGGCGACACCCGGTTCTTCGGGCCGCTGCCCCCGATCGAGCCGGACGAGCGACCGTTCCCTCACACGTGGGAGGGGCGGGCGTTCGCCGTCACGCTGCTCGCCAACCGGGCGGCCACCTCCTCCAACCTGCACGCCTTCCGGCACGCCCTCGAACGGGTGCCGGAGCCGGAGTACCTGGCGAGCTACTACGGGCGATGGCTGTCCAGCGCCGAGATCCTGCTCGCCGACAGCGGCGTCCTGGCCGAGGGTGCCGTCGAGGCGCGGGCCCGTGTGCTGCGTGGCGAGAGCGTCCAGGAGCCACCCGACCCCGGGCCGAACATCCCGTCGATGGAGACCGCGGGTGCGGGCAACCTCCGTGAGGTCGACAGGCCGCGCGCCTTCGAGGTGGGTGAGCGGGTGCGTGCCATCAGCGCCGCGGCGACCGGCCATACCCGGCTGCCCGCCTACGTTCGGGGACACGTCGGCACCGTCACCGCCCTGCAGCCGGGTCAGGTGCTGCCCGACTCGGCGGCGCACTTCACCGGCGAGGACCCCCGGCACGTGTACACCGTCGAGTTCGACGCCCGCGAGCTGTGGGGCCCGGACGGCGAGCAGTTCTCGCTGAGCATCGACCTCTTCGAGCCCTACCTGGAGAAGCTGTGACGAGCGACACCGACGCCATCGACCCTGCCCTGAGGGAGGAGGCGCTCGAGTCCCTGCTGCTGGAGCGCGGCCTCGCCGACACCGCGACGATCGAGACGTTCATCCGCACGTACGAGACCGCCGTCGGCCCGATGAACGGCGCGAAGGTCGTCGCGAAGGCGTGGACGGACCCGGACTACAAGCAGCGGCTGCTCGCGGACGGCACGGCCGCCATCGCCGAGCTGGGCTTCAAGGGCCCGCAGGGCGAGCACATGGTCGTGCTCGAGAACACACCCGCCGTGCACAACGTCGTCGTGTGCACGCTGTGCTCGTGCTATCCGTGGCCGGTGCTGGGGCTGCCGCCGTCCTGGTACAAGGACCCGGCCTACCGCTCGCGAGTGGTGCGCGAGCCGCGCGCGGTGCTCGCCGAGTGGGGCACCGAGCTCGCGCCCGACGTCGAGGTCCGCGTCCATGACTCGAGCTCCGAGGTGCGTTACCTCGTGCTCCCCGAGCGGCCGGCCGGCACGGAGTCGCTCACCGAGGAGGAGCTGGCCGCGCTCGTCACGCGCGACGCGATGGTCGGCGTCACGGAGGTCGCGGCCCCATGACCTCACCCGCCCTCGCCCTGGACGTGGACGGTCCGGGGGCCCCTCCACGCAGCAACGGCGAGCTGGTGTTCGCCGAGCCCTGGGAGGGCCGGGCCTTCGGACTGGCGATGGCGATGGTCGACCGGGGCGCGATCGACTACGAGGCGTTCCGGGCGCGGCTGATCGCGCGGATCTCGCAGTGGGAGCGGACGCACCGCGACGGCGAGGAGTTCAGCTACTACCGCTGCTGGCTGGGCGCGCTCGAGGACGAGCTCGCCGAGCGCGGGCTCGTCGGCCCGGGCGACGTGTCGGCGCGGTCGACGGAGCTCGCGGCGCGGCCGGCCGGCCACGACCACGACCACGAGCACGGGCACAGCCACGGCTGAGCGCGGCGGCGAGAACAGCGCCGTCGCGCGGTGGCGCGGCGGCTGGCGCTGCGACGTCGAGGCCGGCCGCTTCACGCTGGTCGTCGACGAGCCCGCCAGCGCTGGTGGCACGGACCTGGGCCCCATGCCCACCGACCTGTTCCTCGCGTCGCTGTCCTCCTGCTACGCGCTCGCACTCGCCTGGGCGGCCCGCAAGCGCGGCTTCGAGCTGCCCGACCTGGAGGTGACGGCCACGGGGACCTATGAGGGGCAGCGGTTCGCGGCTCTCGTTCTCACGGTCTCCACGACCCTGGACGCCGACCGGATGACTCCGCTCCTCGAGCCGGCGCGCCGCGTCTGCTACGTGTCCAACACCCTGGCGCGGACGGCACCCCTGACGGTGACGCTGGCGCCCTCAGCGGGCTGAGTCGGGCGCGAGCCGGGCGTCGAGGTCGAGCAGCGCCGCGCGGAAGCACCCGATCGGCGCCTCGGCGACACCGGCACCCACCTGACCGCTCCCGTCGCTGCGGTGCAGGATGCCGGTCGTCACCTTCGGGGTGATGCCGTGCTCGACGACCCGGCGGACGTCGACCCCCAGCGGGGTCCCGCGCCCACCCTGCGTCGGCAACGTGAAGCGTGTCGAGCGGGAGACGCAGACGCGGTCCAGCTCGGCCGTGAGCGCGACGGCCTCCGAGGTGCCGCCGACGAGCTGACCCACGGCGGGCGAACCGGCTGCGGCGGCACCTCCCAGCCCGACAAGCTCCAGCAGCGCGCTGTCACCGATGTCCGGGGCACCGTCGGCGGGACCACGGCCCGGGTGGTAGAGCGCGCGTCCGACCATCGGCGCGGGCGAGAGGAACCACTGCGGGTGCCCGGCCAGCCTCGCCCCGAACTCCGTGCCGTTGCGCGCCATCGTGGTGACCACCGACGACCCCTCCACCTGGCCCGCCCAGGCGGTCAACGTGCGCGCCGACGCCATCGCGAGGGTCAGGAACAGCAGGTGGTTCGCGGAGATGTAGCGCGCGACCTCGACGCTTCTCGGATGGGTGCTCGCCGTCAGCGAGGGCAGCAGGTGCCGGATGAGCAGGTTGGTCGCCGCCTGCGTGCGGACGTGCACGTCGTCGCCCATGGCCACCGCCTGCGCCGCGATCGAGAGAACGTCGACGGGCCCGCTGTCGGTGACAGCGTCCGACAGGACCGGGCCGACGGCCTCGCGCAGCAGCACCAGGCGCTCCTGCGCGGCGGGGGTCTCCCGCCCGAACCAGGCGACGTCACCCGAGCCCTGACCCACCGGCGCGGCGGCTGTCAGCCGCCCGCCGTCGGTCGCGAGCTCGCAGACCCACAGCGGCGTGGTGGGGCCGACGACGGCGGCCATCGGCACGACGACGTCCACGTCGTTGGCGGGGAGCAGGGTCACCTCGCCCGACCTGAGGAGGGCATCCGCCTGGTCGAGGGTGCGGCACCAGCCCTCGGCCAGGGCTGTGACCCGCAGCGAGCGACGCAGCGGGTCGCACACCTGCGAGAGCTCGACGGCCGGGCCGGGGTGCAGCAGCACCCGACCGCCGAGTCGAGGCAGGACCTCTGCAGCCGGGCGGACATCGACGAGCATCGGGACGCCGGTGTCCAGACGGCGAGCCACCTCGGCGTTGGCCGTGTCCACCTGCTCGGTGCGCGGGCCGCTGAGCCGCCGCAGCGCCGCGACGGCGACGGGGTCGCCGGCCGCGGGGATGCGCCAGTCCACCTGCACCGACGGGCGCCCCTGCGCGGCGACGGCCGCGGCGAACAAGGGCAGGCCGACATTGACGACCCCGACGTCCTCGGGGAGCGCGAGCCCGTGATCTGCGGTCATGGGGCTGCGCCCGCCTCGCCGTCGGGGGTCGGCGAGGTGCCGGCGGCGAGTGCTGCGGCGGACCCGAGCAACGTGCGTTGCGCATCGGCGTAGGACGCTCGGCCGGCCCGCGCGACGGTGAGCAGCTCAGCTGCTTGCGCCGCGCAGGAGGCCGCCATCTCCGAGACGACCTCGGGTGCCGCGCCTCCGGCCGCCGTCCGGGTCGCCACGATGCGCCGGGGGTCGAGCACCTCCGAGAGGTCCCTCCCGGCCAGGCCCAGCGACCGGCCGGCGTACTGCCGTGCTGCCGCGTCGATCATCTCCCCGTCCAGGTCGATGCCGCGCAAGCCGGCCTCGTGCGCGGTGCGGACCGCGACGCCGACCACCTGGTAGGCGGTGCGGTAGTCCAGCCCGCAGGTCAGCATCACGTACTCAGCGAGGTCGGTGGCCTGGCAGAAGCCTGCTTCGAGAGCGGCCCACATCCGGGCGACGTTGACCTGCAGGGTGCGCACGACGCCCGAGGTCAGCCGGGTGGTTCGCAGGGCGAGGTCCAGCGCCCGCGGCACCTCGCCGTAGGCGTAGATCAGGTTGTCGCTGCGCGCGGAGGGGCTCTTGATGACGGCCAGGAACCCGGTGAGCCGGCCGACCAAGGTCCCGGAGGCCCCACGGATGATCGAGAGCGCGTAGGGGTTGCGCTTCTGCGGCATCAGGACGCTGGCGCGGCTGTAGCCGTCGGCCAGCGTCACGTAGTCGAACTCGCTGCTGGCCCAGATCTCCAGGTCCTCGCCGAGCTTGCTCTGCGTGCCGACCAGGCTCGCGGCGCAGGCCAGCATGTCGACCAACCCGTCTGTCTGCCACATCGCGTCGCGGGTGTGCTCGATCACGCCCTCGAACCCGAGCATCCGGGCGACGGGGGCTCGGTCGTCGAGCAGCCGGCTGCCGTTGACGCAGCCCGCTCCGCCGGGGCTGGTGTTCGTCCACGCCAGCGCGTCGAGGAGCCGATGGGCGTCGCGCAGGACCGGATACGCGAAGGACAGCAGGTAGTGGCCGAACGTCGACGGCTGCGCGTGCTGCAGGTACGTCTGGTCGGGGAGCCAGGTGCGCTCGTGCTCCGCGGCCGTGGTGGCGATGGTGTCCGCCAGCGTCGCCGCTGCCTCGACGAGATCGACCAGCTGGCCCCGCAGGTGCAGACGAAGCGCGATGCGCACCGCCTCCCGCCGCGGTCGACCGGCGTGCAGCCAGCCCGCGTCGTCGCCGATGCGCTCGGTGAAGTACCGCTCGCGGCTGTTGTACGGCTCCCCGAAGGCCGGGTCGTAGGGGAACTGGTCCGCGGGAGTGTCGACCGCCTCGAGCAGCAGGCTCAGCAGGCGGCCAGCCGACCCCTCGGGGATGACGCGTCGTCCGCGCAGGTCCAGCACGTGTGCCAGGTCCGCGAGGTTGAGACCGGCATGCAGCAAGGGCGCGTCGGCGTTCTCGAGGTAGAAGCCCGACTCGACGAGCTCGGGTGCCGGGCCGTCGACTGGCGGCCCCAGCCGGTGCCCGGTGCTCATCGCGGCCCCAGGAAGCCGGCGACCGCGTCGAGCAGGCCGCCGGTGTGCCAGAACAGCGCCGGGCCGTCCGGGGCCACGGTGCTCAGCACGGGCAGCGCCTTGGCGGTGTAGACCGGGTCGAGCACGAGGCCGGCGCACCGCAGTGCCACCTCGGCCGCGGCCTCCCCCTCCGCCGACGCCACGCCGTGCCCCGGCCCGCGGGCGTCGACCACCTCGACGTCGCGCGCTTCGGGTGGATCGTCGTCGCAGCGGCGAGCAACCTGTCGGGCGAGGTCGAGCACGCGGGAGGCAACCTGGTCCGCCGGTCGGCTCACGCTGGCACCGACTACCCGGACGGGCCGGCCGTGCGCGACGACGCCCGCCACCAACCCGGCCAGCGTCCCTCCGGCGCCGACCGCGACGACCATGGCCGGCCGGCTCCCGCCGAGCTGGCCGAGTACCTCGTCGACGGCCAGCCGGTAGCCGAGGGCACCGGTGGCGCATGCCCCGCCGCGCGGTGCGACGTACGGCTGGCGCCCCTCGTCGGCGAGCGACGCGGCGACCCGCGGAAGCATCTCGTCCACCGAGGAGCGGTCTGCGCTCCGCGTCCAGCGCAGCTGCGCGCCCCATGCCGTGGCCGCCGCGAGGTTGGGGTGGGCCTGGCGGTCGACCGCCTCGCCCGCCATGACGGCCACGCAGTCGAGACCGGCGAACGACGCCGCGGCGGCCGCCGCAGGCACGAAGTTCGAGCCGACCGTGCCGCCCGTCACCAACACGTCAGCGCCCTGCGCGACGGCCTCGCCCACGAGGAGCTCGAGCTGGCGGGCCTTGTTCCCCGCGACCGCGAAACCCGTGAGGTCGTCACGTTTGACCAGAAGCGGTCCCGAGATCCCGAGGGCGCGGGCGAGCCGCGGGGCCGGCACGAGGGGTGTGGGCAGGACCGCGAGGCTCGTGCGCGCGGGGGCGGTCACGGCCACGTCCCGCCCTCCTCCGCCCGGGCGGCGCGGGATGCCGACACCACCAGGTCGACCATCGCGCCGGCCGCACCCGTGTCAGGCACCAGGAGGGAGATCTCCTCGTCGGTCAGCACCCCGGCCTCCCGGAGGGCGAGCGACAGCGGCTGGCCGTCGGGCCGCGGCTGTGACAACGCGTCCTGCAGGGCGCTGCGCGCGGCGTGCCGGCCGAGCCGGGGGGCGAGGAGTGCGAGCGCGGCCTCGCTGCCCGTGTACCGCTCGACGTTGGCGACCATCGCCTCGCCGTCGACCTCGAGCCCCTCCAGCAGCTCCACCGCGACCTGCACGGCGGTGGAGGTGAGCAGGCACACCTCGGGCAGCGCAACCCACTCGGCCTTCCAGGCGCGGCCGTCGCGCTCGTGCGCCGCCACCATGCCCTCCATCAGCACGCCGGATCCGGCCCGGACGAGCCGGGCGAGCGTGTCGAGGTGCTCGCTGCGCTCGGGGTTGCGCTTGTGCGGCATCGTGATGCTGCCGACCACGTCCGGCCGGGCCGGCTCGCGCAGCTCGCCGATCTCGGGCCGCTGCAGCTCGTAGACCTCACCACCGATGCGGGCGAGAGTGCCGGTGACCATCGCCAGCACCGCTCCCACCTCGGCCACTCGGTCCCGAGCCGCGAGCCAGGAGATCCCGGGGTCGTGCAGCCCCAGCTCGCGACAGAAGCGTTGACGCACGTCAAGGCCGGCCGGGCCCAACGCGGCGAGCGTGCCCACGCCGCCGCCGAGCTGGCCCACCAGCCAGCGGGGCGCACCCTCTCGGAGCCGGTCGAGATGGCGACGCACCTCGTCGGCCCAGCCTGCCGCCTTCCAACCGAAGGTGACCGGGGCGCCGGGCTGGCCGTGCGTGCGCCCGGCGACCACGGTGTCCCGGTGCCGCTCGGCGAGGTCGAGCAGCAGCTCCTCGACCCGGCGAAGGCCGCGCCAGACCTCACCGCCGACCGAGCGCAGGGCGAGCGAGGTCCAGGTGTCGGTGAGGTCCTGCACGGTCGCGCCGACGTAGACGTGCTCGTGCACGTCCGGGGGCAGCACCTGCCCGAGCGCGCGGATCAGTCCCAGCGTCGAGTGACCGGTGAGACGTGTCTGCTCGGCGACCAGCTCGAGGTCGAGGAGCTCGACGCGGGCCGCCCGGGTGATGTGCTCCGCGGCCTCGGCGGGAACGATCCCCTCGGCCGCCTGTGCCCTGGCGAGGGCAGCGAGCACCTCGAGCCACGACTGCAGCCGGTTCCTCTCCTCGAAGACGGCCCGGACGGCAGGGGTCCCCCAGAGGTGCCCGTACATCGTCGAGTCGGCGATCCGCGCGCTCACGGCGGGTCTCCCGCGGCCGTTGGCGTCGCGCTGTCCCGACGCGAGAGGGCGACGGCGGCCTCTAGCCCGTCGCGCAGGTGCCGGAACGTTGCACCCCACGGCACGACGACCATGCTGCCGCTGGTCTCGACCTCCTCCTCGAGCAGGCAGCACTTGACCATCAGCACCTCTCCCGGCGGGACCTCGACCTCGCGGGCGAGGGAACGGGGGCAGGTGTCGATCTGCGGGACCTGCCCGTCGTACAGGAAGTCGTGGATGGCGCGGGACCGGGCGCAGCCGAGCAGCGTCCAGTCCTGGCGTGGCGGGACCTCGTCGAGGTAGGACACGGCCGAGCCGGGAACGTCCATGCCTCCGCCCCGGCACTGCAGCAGGTAGTGCCCGGCGCGTGGCTCGGGCAGCAGGTCCGGCAGCTCGACGACGCGGGGGACGGGAAGCACCGCCGGCAGGTCCTCGGCGGTCTGCAGCACCCGTTCGACCTGGTCCACCAGCTTCGCCGGCCACGGCGGGGCGACGTCGAGCACGTGCAGCCGGACCGGGTCGGGGTCGAGGACGAAGCTGACGTGGCCGTATCGCCCCTCGACGACCACGCAGCGCGCGTCCGGCGCGTCCTGGGCCGCCCTGACGAGCTCGCTCGGGACGCCCGTGTCGACCTCGGGACAGTGCAGGTACGCCGTCTCGCCGGGACCGGCAAGCAGGTCGGTGCCGGACACGTCGTAGAACAGGGCCGCCGTGGTCGTCGTGCTGACCTCGACCAGGGCGGTCTTGCCGCCACCCCGGACCACGACGTAGCGCGTCCGCCGATAGACCGGGCGTGAGGTGAGCAGCGCGTGCAGCGCGCCGGCCTCGAGGGGAACCTCGACGTCGAGCACGGAGACGGCGCGGTACCTGTCGGGGAAGCGGCTCATGGGGTGCGCGACGTCGTCGATGGGGTGGTCGCCGATGAGGCGCTCGTCGGGGAGGCAGCCATGGTGTCGGCCCGCAGGCCAAGTCGCAAGGCCTCGAGCGCCAGCGCCTCGGCCGGCAGCACGTTGCCGAGGTTCACGTCGGGACCGAACCGGCGGATCAGCCAGGCCTGCTGGTCCTTGCGCGGCGCCTCGAACACGGTGGAGTCGGCGCCGATAGCGGCCACCACGGCGTCGACGACGTCGACACGCACCTCGCCGGCCGGGTCGAACAGGCCCACGGTCCCGCTCTCGCGGCCCTCCGTCACCACCCAGGTGGCCCCGGCCTCGAGGTCGGCCGCCGCCGCCTGCGCCCACTCGTGGGCGGAGACGTCCACGCGCGGGTCCTTGGCCCCGATCTCGCCCAGCACGACGAACCGCTCGGCCGCGGTCTCGATCAGCGAACGCTTCTGCGCGGGACTCATGCTCACCGCTCCGCTGGACACCTCGACGCACGGGAAACCGACGGTGCCGGCCCACCTGAGGAACTCCTCCGCGACGCCCTGCTGCCAGGCCACCTCCAGCAGCGTGCCACCCGTGCAGGCCAGCACGCCGTGCCGGTCGAGCAGGGCGAGCTTGTCGCCCAGGCCCGGGTCGAGGTACGCCGTGCCCCAACCCAGCTTCCACACGTCGACGTACGGCGCGCAGACGTCCAGGACCGCCTCCACCTCGCCCGTGGGCATCCCCTTGTCCAGGACGTGGGAGATGCCGCGACGCCGGGGCTTCGCGGCGCGCTCCGGCAGCGAGAGGAAATCCGGCAGGACGTTCACCATGGTAGAAATCCGTGGCGGGCACGATCGAGTCCCGGGAGGCCGCGTTGACCGATCTGGACGACCTCGCCCACCACCTGCGACGGCTCCCGGGGGTCCTGGCGAAGGCAGACATCGGGCTGGTGGCCGAGACGCTGGGAGCGGGGGACTGGTACTCCGGCCCGGGCGACGACGGCGCCGTGCTGCCACCCGGCGACGGCCACGTGGTGGTCGGCGGGGAGGCGATCCTGCCGGCGTTCGTCGAGGCCGACCCTTACGGCGCTGGCGTCGCCGCCGTGCTGGCCAACGTCAACGACCTGGCCGCGATGGGTGCCCGCCCGGTCGCGCTGCTCGACACCGTCGTCGGCACGGAGGCCGTCAGCCGCGAGATCCTGCGGGGGATGCGCTGGGCAGGGCAGCTCTACGACGTCCCCGTCGTGGGTGGCCATCTCACGCGCACCGAAGGACCGCCGTCCCTGTCCGCGTTCGGCGTCGGTCGGGCGGACCGCGTCCTGTCCGCCCGCAATGCCGCCGAGGGCCAGCAGCTGCTGATCGGCTGTTGCGTCGAGGGCACGATGCGGTCGGACTTCCTGTTCTTCCCGTCCTTCGACGAGCGCGGCGATCGCCTCTCCGGCGACGTCCGGCTGCTCGCCGAGCTGGCCACCGCCGGTCTCGCGGTCGCCGCCAAGGACGTCAGCATGGCCGGACTGGTCGGCTCGCTGGCCATGCTTCTCGAGCCGAACCGGCTCGGGGTGAGCCTCGACCTGGCCGCGCTTCCGGTGCCTGACGGGGTGTCCCTCGCCGACTGGCTGTCGTGCTTCCCGTGCTACGCGTTCCTGCTGACCTGCCCACCGCCGCAGGTCGACCCCTGCCTCGAGGCCTTCGCGGGGCGGGGGCTGGCCGCCGCGGCGCTCGGGGTGATCGACGGGACGGGCCGGGTCCGCCTGCGCCGGGGCACCGAGACGGCGGACGTGTTCGACCTCCACCGGACGGGTGTGACCAACTTGCGGCCGTGACCGCCGGCCCGTCGTCACCGTAGCGCGATCGACATCTGCTGGTGCAGAAGCCCGAGGTAGTCGGCCGGGGCACCGACAGCTGTCCAGCCGAGGGCTTGGAAGAACCGCACGTTGCCCGGCTGGATCTGCGCCACCATGCGTGTCCCGCCGAGCGCGCCGGCCGTCGCGACCGCGTGGCGGACGAGGGGGGCGCCCAGCCCGCTGCGCCGGTGTTCCGGGAGCACCGCCAGGCGGTCGCCCTTCCAGAGCCGGCCGTGCAGGGGGTACAGGCGGACCGTCCCGGAGGGGACGCCGTCGTCGAACCCGAGCACGTGGATCGTGGCGGCGCCGGTGTCGTGCTCGTCCCTGTCCCCGTGCGGGAAGAGCCGCTGCTCCAGCACGAACACCTCGTGCCTGATGCGGTGGTGCTCGGCCCGTTCTGCGAGCCCGGCGACGGTGCGGCAGAGGAGCCCCGCGGTGTCAGGCGCCGACGACGACGGGGAGTGCGCGACGACCATCACGGATGCCTCCCTCAGCCCTCTCGAACGCGCCGATGCCCGAGCACGCCTGGCAGCGCGCGCAGCCCGCGGCGACCCCGGCCGCGGACATGCCCCTGCGGGCGAGGTAGGGCACCACCGCGCGGTAGACGGCCTCGACGGCCTCCGCGGGCGGCGGGAGCAGGTCCTCCATCAGAGAGCCCGGCACGGGGCGCAACGGCACGACGAAGGGGTAGACGCCGATGTCGATGGCCCGCTTGCACCCCTCGACCGTGAGGTCCTGGTCCTCGCCCATCCCGAGGATCACGTAGGTCGACACCTGTCCGGGGCCGAAGGCTGCCACTGCCCGCTCCCACGCCGCGAAGTACGCCTCGATCCCCCATCGCGCCTTCCCGGGGGCGACCCGCGCGAGCACCTGCGGGTCGAAGGACTCGACGTGGATGCCGACCGAGTCGACGCCCATGTCGGCCACGCGGTCGAGCACGTCGAGGTCCGAGGGCGGCTCGAACTGCACCTGCACCGGCAGGCCCGACGCCGCCTTGACCGCCTCTCCGCACCGACCGACGTAGAGCGCGCCGCGGTCGGGGGTCGCCGTGCTGCCGGTGGTGAGCGTCGCGTCCACCGCTCCGTCGAGGTCGCGGGCGGCGACCGCGACCTCGGCCAGCATCTCCGGGGTCTTCTTGGCGATGGTGCGCCCGTTGGCCAGGGTCACCCCGATGCCGCAGAAGGCGCACTGGTCCTCGTTTCCCCAGTAGGCGCAGGTCTGCAGCACCGTGCTGGCGACGGAGTCCAGGTGCAGGAGGGCGATCTGCCAGTACGGGATGCCCTCCTCCGTGGTCAGGTCGTAGTAGGCCGGCCGCGGAGCGAGCGCCGCCGACGCGAGGCGCCTCTCGCCCTCGTAGACGGCCCACCCGCCGTCGTCCTCACCGCGCAGGGCGTACGGCGAGGACGAGACGTAGGCCGCGCTGGTGGGCACCGTCGTCTGGACGCCCTCGATGTAGAGCATGCCGGCGTCGGCCGGGCCGGCGCCGCCGGCGCGGGCCCCGATCGGCACCTCGACGCGCAGGCCCTTGCTCTGCAGGGCGGTGATCAGCTCGGCGAGCGGAGCGGCGGCCGCCAGGTCGGGAGATGGCGGGGTCCTCGACTCGGTCACGATGTCCCCTTCGTCGGCTCCCGTGGTAAAGGTCGACAGGCGTTCACTATCGGACATAGCCGAGGCCCGCGCAAGGGTCATCCGCCCCCCGAGAGCCGCACCCGTAGGGCCGCGACGTCGGCCTCGCGGGCGGTCGCGTCCGGGCAGGAGCGGGGCTGCCAGAACGCGTCGGAGATGGACTCGACTCGGCCGGTGCCGAGGTCGACCTGCACCGCCTGCACGGCGTGCCGCGCGGTGCGGAACTCGTCGTCGGGGGTCGCGGTGACCAGCACCGCCCGACCGGTGGCTGCGTCCGCCTCCAGCCGCCGGTAGGGAGCGAGCGGGTCGCCCGCCAGCTCCCCCTCCTCCTCGAGGACGACCCAGGCCGGACCGCGCGGCTTGGCCGCCCGGGCGTCCAGCAGCAGGGCGAGCCGGCGAGCCGCCGCGGCGTGGGCGACGACCTCGCGGTGCCGCACGCCCAGGGCTGCCCGGCCGACCAGGAGCGGATCGGCGCCCGGAGTCGCGCGGCCTCGCTGCCCGGCCAGCTCTCCGACCAGGGCGGCGACGGTGTCCGCCGCGTCGAGCAGGGCAGCCGCTGTCGGCCCGAGCCCGCGCAGCCGGTCGACAGTCGCGCCGACGAGCGCGACGACCTCCTGGTAGACGTCTGGGCGCTGCAGCAGGCCGGAGAACAGCTCGCTCTCGGCCTGCCGCCACGACGCCGCCGTCGGCCCGGGGACTCCCGGCGGGTCACCGCCCGGCGGCCCGGCGGTGCGCTGTGTTGGAGACATTGCGCTCCTCAGGGGTTCAGTTCACTATGATGCACATGGCATCCGCTATCCGACGCGACAGCGGGCCGCCGTCCTCGGGTCCGGGCGCCGGACGGCCATGCGCGGTCGTCGCGGTGGGCGGCAACGCGCTCACCGGCGCCGATCAGCTCGGCACCCACGACGAGATCACCGACAACGCCGCGGGCATGGCTCGGAGCCTCGCGACACTGGTCGGCGCGGGCTGGCAGGTCGCGATCGTGCACGGCAACGGCCCGCAGGTCGGAAACCTTGCGATGCAGCAGGACGCGGCCGGTGGGGCCGTGCCCGCGCAGCCGCTGCACCAGCTGACGGCGATGACACAGGGCCAGCTCGGTGGGGCCCTCGCACGCGAGATCGACCGCCTGTGCGGCCCGGGCACGGCGGTCGCCGTCGTGACCCACGTCCGGGTCGATCCCGACGACCCGGCCTTCGGCAACCCGACCAAGCCGATCGGGCCGTTCCTGGGTGCCGGGTTCGCCGCCGGGCTCGCCCTCCGGTGGGGGTGGCACGTCGTCGAGGACTCCGGTCGCGGCCACCGCCGGGTCGTGGCATCACCCCTCCCGCTGGAGATCGTGGAGATGAGGGCGATCCGCGCGCTGCTTGCCGCCGGGAACGTCGTGCTGGCGGCCGGTGGCGGGGGCATCCCCGTGACCGGCGGCGCGGATGGCGCGCTGACCGGCGCCGACGCGGTCATCGACAAGGACCACGCGGCCGCCCTGCTGGCATCCTCGGTCGGCGCGGAGCAGATGTATCTGCTGACCGGCGTCGACGCAGTCCAGCTCGACTTCGGAACCCCGCGCCAGCGTCCCGTGCACGCGCTGGCCCTCCACGAGGCGGAGCAGCACCTCGCGGACGGGCAGTTCCCGGCCGGGAGCATGGGCCCGAAGGTGGCGGCCGCACTGCGGTTCGTCCGGGACGGCGGACGGCGAGCCATCATCACCTCCGCGGACCGGCTGGCTGCCGCAGCTGCCGGCCAGCCGGGTGTGGGCACGCATATCGAGGCGGCCCCCGCCCGGGCCGGCGTCTCGTGACGGCCTCCGGCGTCCGGGTGCACGCCGGCGCCTACCTCGACTCGCTGCTGCTGATGGCGGCCACGGTGACGATGGAGGAGAGCGCGCGGGTGCAATGGGCCGGCGCCGTGATGGCCACACCGCGCGGGCTCGATGAACTGAAGGACGCCGGCTTCGAGGGCGAGGACCTGGCCGCGGTCGGAGGCGCGAACGACCTGGTGCTGGCCGTCCGGGCCAGCGACGAGGCCGCCCTCGAGGCGGCCCTCGACGCCGGCTGGCAGGCGGCTTTCGCCGAGCGCGCGCAGGCCCGGGAGGGCACCACCGACCGGCCGCCGGACAGCATCGCCGAGGCGGTGCGGGCGAGTCCTGACATCACCGTGGCCGTCGTGTCGGTCCCGGGCGAGTACGCCGCGCTGGAGGCACACCATGCGCTCTCCGCCGGGCTGCACGTCCTCCTCTTCAGCGACGGCGTGCCCGTCGAGCAGGAGATCGAGCTCAAGGATCGCGCCGCAACGCTGGGACGACTGGTGATGGGTCCTGGTGCCGGCACGGCCGTCCTGTCGGGAACCGGCCTGGGGTTCGCCAACGTCCTGTCCGCACCGGCCGGAGCCGGGGCGGGGGCTGTCGGGGTCGTTGCGGCTGCCGGCACCGGGGCGCAGGAGGTGTCCGCGCTGCTCGACCGGTGGGGTGTGCCCGTCTCGCACGTCGTGGGCGTGGGCGGGCGCGACCTGTCCGAGCAGGTGGACGGGCGGATGGCCCGTCTCGCCGTCCGGGCGCTGGACCGCGACCCCGGCACCGCGGCGGTCCTGGTCGTCTCCAAGCCGCCGTCCCCCGCCGCTGCGGCCGGGGTCCTGGCAGAGTGCCGGACCACGCCTGCCGTCGCGGTCTTCCTGGGCCTCTCCGACGTCGAGCCACCGTCCGGCGTGCGTGTCCTTCGTACCCTCGAGGACGGGGCACTCGCCGCGACAGCGCTGGCGGGTGGCCGCGCCGCGCCGCCCTCGGCCGGCTTGCAGGTCACTGTTGCAGCAGCGGGCGCACGGATCGCCCCCGGCCGCCGGACGGTGCACGGCCTGTTCTCCGGCGGAACTCTCTGCTACGAGGCGCAGCTCATCCTCGAGGAGCTGCTGGGACCCGTCCACTCCAACGAGCCGCTGCGCCCCGAGCACGGGCTGCCCGCCCCCGACGGGGCCCACGTCCTGCTGGACCTCGGGGCCGAGGAGTACACCCGCGGTGTGCCCCACCCCATGATCGACCCGAGCGGTCGGCTAGCGCTGCTCCGCCGTCAGGCGAGGGATCCCGACGTCGCGGTCGTGCTGCTCGACGTGGTCCTCGGCCACGGCAGTCATGCCGACCCCGCGGGTGAGCTGGCGCCGGTCTGTGCGGAGCTGATGGCCGACGGTGGGCCACAGGTGGTTGCCTACGTGCTGGGCACCGAGGGCGACCCGCAGGTCTACTCGCGGCAGCGCGCGACCCTCGAGGCGGCCGGCTGTCTCGTCCCCGAGACCAACGCGCGCGCGGCATACGCTGCGGGCGCGCTCGCCCTGCGCAGGCCGGAGCTCGCGGAAGGCGGCTCGCGAGCCTCATGACGAATGCCGAGGTAGCGCTCGTCACCTACTCCACCAAGCCTCGCGGAGGCGTGGTCCACACGCTGGCGCTCGCCGAGGCCCTGCATTCCCTGGGCGCCGCCGTGCGCGTGCACGCACTGGGGGACGTGGCGGCGGGGTTCTTCCGGCCCGTGACCGCACCCGTGACGATCGTGCCCGGGCCGCCCTGCGACGGAACGCTCGAGGACAAGGTGTCCGGCAGCATCGACCGGCTCGCGGACGCGCTCGCGCAGACCGACGCGCCGCTGCTGCACGCGCAGGACTGCATCGCGGCCCGGGCGGCTGCGCGGGTGCGGGACGCCGGCGGTCGGGCGGTGAGCGTGGTCCGAACCGTGCACCACGTCGACGACTTCTCCAGCCAGGTCCTGATGGACTGCCAGCGGGCGGCGATCCTCGAGCCGGACGTCGTGCTCGCCGTCAGCCAGACGTGGCGTCAGATCCTCGAGACGGACTACGGCGTCACGGCGGAGGTCGTCCCCAACGGCGTCGACGTCGCACGGTTCTCCTCGCCAGATCCGACGAGAGCAGCGCAGCTGCGTGCGGGCGTCGGAGCGGTCGGGCGCCCGCTCATCCTCGCGGTCGGCGGCATCGAACCACGAAAGGGCAGCGACACCCTGGTGCGCGCACTCGCCGAGATCACCATCCGTCGCGACGTCGCGCCGGTCCTCGCCGTCATCGGTGGCCACTCGTTCCAGGACCACCGCCCCTACCGCGAGCGCGTCCTCGGCCTCCTGCCCGACCTCGGGCTCCGGCTGGACGACGACGTCGTGCTCGTGGGCACGGTGCCCGACGTCGACCTCCCGCAGTGGTACGCAGCGGCCGACGTGCTGGCCTTCCCGTCGGTGAAGGAGGGCTTCGGCCTGGCCGTGCTCGAGGCGATGAGCGCGGGCATCCCTGTCGTCACCAGCGACCTGCCGGTGTTCCGGGAGTACCTCGTCGACGGACGCGACGCGCTGCTGGTCGAGCCGGGCGACGTCAGCGGGCTGGCCACTGCCCTGCTGTCGGCGTTGGAGGACGCCGGGCGGCGTGCGGCACTGGTCACCGCCGGCTACGCCGTCGCGGCTCGTTTCACCTGGCAGGAGAGCGCACGGCAGCACCTTCGCATCTACGCCGAGGTGGCCCGAGGCCGCCGGGAGACCGACGCGCTCTCGCGCCGGTGACGCCCGTCGACGCGTCCGGCTCCCAGGCCGGGCGGCGCTCCGCGTGGATCGAGTCGACCACTTCCAGCCGGTCGACCACCCCAGTTCACCCAGGCCCTTTCCAGGGGGCGGCCCGGGAGGCGACGATGTGCCCGTGAGCACCGCACCGGCCTGGAGCGAGGACGGCGGGCTCGAGCCACCGCGCTACGCCGACGACAGCGTCGAGGAGCTGGAGGACGGCGAGGTCCGCCCGCAGCCGGCGGCGCCCGAGCGGGCCCCCGACCGCTTCCTCGACCGCGAGCTGAGCTGGCTGGACTTCAACGCCCGCGTCCTCGAGCTGGCCGCAGACCCGGACGTGCCGCTGCTCGAGCGGGTCCGGTTCGCCGCGATCTTCTCGCGCAACCTCGACGAGTTCTTCATGGTCCGCGTCGCCGCCCTGCACCGACGGGTCGCGGCGGGCATCACGACCCGCAGCTCGACCGGGGCGACGCCGAGCGAGCGCCTCGCGAGGATCGGTCAGGTCGCCCAGAGCCTGGTCACCCTGCACTCCGGGCTGTTCGCCGACGTGCTCGCGCCCGAGCTCGCCGACGCGGGGCTCGCCATCGTCCGGTGGGAGGACCTGCGCACCGACGAGGTGGCGCGGATGCGTGAGCTGTTCGCCGAGCGCATGCAGCCGGTGCTCACCCCATTGGCGGTCGACCCGGCGCACCCCTTCCCGTACATCTCCGGCCTCTCGCTCAACCTCGCCGTGGTCGTGAGCGACGAGGCCAGCGGCGCCGAGCACTTCGCGCGCGTCAAGGTGCCACCGCTGCTCCCGCGGCTGCTCGTCGTCGACGACGACGGCACACGGCTGGTCCCGATCGAGCAGGTCATCGACGCGCACCTGGGCGAGCTGTTCCCCGGCATGCGTGTCGTCGAGACCTCCGCGTTCCGCGTGACCCGCAACGAGGACCTCGAGGTCGACGCCGACGTCGACAACGTCCTCCACGCCCTCGAGCGCGAGCTGTCACGCCGGCGGTTCGGCGCCGTGGTCCGGCTCGAGGTCGACGCGGACACCAGCGACCGCGTGCTGGACCTGCTCGTCCGCGAGCTCGACATCGGCGAGGACCAGGTCTACCGGGTGCCGGCCCCGCTCGACCTGTCGGCGCTGTGGGCGCTCACCGAGCTGGACCGGCCGGACCTGAAGGCCCCCGGGTTCGTCCCGCAGACGCACCCCGAGCTGCGCGGCACCGAGGAGGCCGCGGCCGACATCTTCGCCGCGCTGCGCAGCGGGGACATCCTGCTGCAGCACCCCTACGACTCGTTCGCGACCAGCGTCCAGGCGCTGATCGAGCAGGCCGCGACGGACGCCGACGTGCACGCCATCAAGCTCACCCTCTACCGCACCAGCGGCGAGTCGGCCGTCGTCGACGCCCTCGTCGACGCCGCGCTCGCCGGCAAGCAGGTGCTCGTCGTGGTCGAGATCAAGGCGCGCTTCGACGAGCAGGCCAACATCCGCTGGGCCCGCCACCTCGAGCAGGCGGGGTGCCACGTCGTCTACGGGCTCGTCGGGCTCAAGACGCACTGCAAGCTCGCGCTGGTCGTACGGGCCGAGCCCGACGGGCGGCTCCGCCGCTACGTCCACGTGGGCACGGGCAACTACAACCCCAAGACCGCGCGCTTCTACGAGGACATCGGGCTGCTGACGGCCGACGAGCACGTGGGCGCGGACGTCGCCGACCTGTTCAACCACCTGTCCGGCTACACCCGGCAGCCTGACTACGACACGCTGCTCGTCGCGCCCGACACCCTGCGCAGCGGTCTGCTCGACCTCGTCGCGACCGAGACGCGCAACGCCGCGGCCGGGCGACCGAGCGGCGTCTCCATCAAGGTGAACAGCCTCGTCGACGAGGAGCTCATCGACGCGCTCTGCGACGCGTCCCAGGCCGGCGTGCCCGTCGACCTCCTCGTGCGCGGCATGTGCAGCCTGCGACCCGGCGTGCCCGGGCTGTCGGAGAACGTCCGGGTGCGCAGCCTCCTCGGCCGCTTCCTCGAGCACTCCCGGGTCTACCGGTTCGTCGCCGGCGGTGACCCCACCCACTGGATCGGCAGTGCCGACGTCATGGACCGCAACCTCGACCGGCGCGTGGAGGCGCTCGTGCGGGTGACCGACGCCGACGCCCGGGGCCGGCTCGACGACGTGCTCTCCCTGTGCTGGTCGCCCGACGTCGACCACTGGTCCCTCGGAGCCGACGGCACCTGGGAGCGGACCCCGGCCGTGCCCGACCGCGTGAACCACCAGCAGCAGCTCGCCGACCGCACCCGCCTCGAGGCGTGACGATCGAGGCTGCCGGCGGGGTCCTGTGGAGACAGGGCGCCTCCGGCGACGCCGAGGTGGCACTGGTGCACCGGCCGAGGTACGACGACTGGTCACTGCCCAAGGGCAAGCTCGACGCCCGCGAGCACCCGCTGGCCGCGGCGCTGCGCGAGATCGAGGAGGAGACCGGGTTCTCGGCCGTGCCCGGCCGGCCGCTCGGCGAGGTGCGCTACGCCGTGTCCGGCGGGCCGAAGCGCGTGCGCTACTGGGCCTGCCGGGCCGCCACCGGCCGGTTCCGGCCCGGCCGGGAGGTCGACGACCTGGCCTGGGTGACGACGGCCGACGCCGAGGCCCTGCTCCCGGCCGACCGCGACCGCCCGGTGCTGCGCCGGTTCGCGGCCGACCCGCGGCCCACGCGCGCCCTGGTCGTCGTGCGCCACGCCAGCGCCGGCGACCGCGCGACGTGGAGCGGCGACGACCGCGACCGGCCCCTGGACGTCCGTGGGCGCGAGCAGGCCCGGGCCCTGGCCGCGCTCCTGCGGGCGTACGACGTGCAGGTCGCCGTGTCCGGAGCGGTCCGGCGCTGCCGGGACACGCTGGCCCCGTTCGCGGAGGCCTCGGGGGTGACCCTGCGGACCGCGGCGGGGCTCACCGCCGGGACCGGGGCCGGGCACGTCGACGCCGGGGCGCAGGTGCTGCTCGGTCTCGCCGGGGGACCGGCCGCCGCGGTCTGCACGCAGCGCGAGGTGGCGGCAGAGGTCGTCGCCGCCGCGTGCACGCTCCTGGGACGCCCGACCGGACCGGAGGAGGTCGGCGACCCCGAGAAGGGCGGCCTCGTGGTGCTGCACCTGGGCGAGGGCCCGGACCCGACCCTCGTCGACTGGGAGCGGCTGCCGCCACCCGCCTGAACCGGCCCCGTCGACAGGCGGAACCCCGGAGCCGGGGGGGTGGCTCCGGGGTTCCTGTGGTGGCTGACGGGGGGGATGTCAGCCACCACTCTCGTGGGGCTGGGCGGCCTCCTAGAGGACCCGGCCGTAGGAGACGTTGGAGGACCAGGCGCGGTGCTTGCCGACACCGGTGCTCGGGTTCGACGCCTCCCACCAGTAGCCGTTGCCGGCGTAGATCGCGACGTGGCCGATGCTGCCGCCGCCACCGTTGTAGACGAAGACGAGGTCACCGGGCTGCGGGCTGGACACGCTGCGGGCCACCGAGCGCTGCGCCGACGACGAGTGGGGCAGCGAGATGCCGACCTTGTCGAAGACGTAGGACGTGAAGCCGGAGCAGTCGAAGCCGTTGGGGCCGGAACCGCCGTAGGAGTAGTAGGCGCCGGAGGCGACCTCCGCGGCGATCTGCAGGACGTTGGCGGCCGACGCGCTCATGCGCTCGACGCTGCGCGAGGCCTCCTGGTAGTCGCGGGCCCCGGCGGCGAGCTTCTCGGCGGCGCGCTTCTGGGCCCGGCGCGCGGCGCGGGCCTCGGCGGCGGCCTTGCGGCGTGCCTCGGCACGTGCCTGCGCCTTCGCGAGAGCCTCGGCCCGCTCGCGCGAGGCGGCGTCCACCGCGTCGCGCAGGGCGAGCGCCTGCTCGGCCTCGGCCAGGTCCGCCGGGCGCTCGGCGCGCAGCTGCTGGGAGGCGGGCTCGGCCCGTTCGGGAGTCGTCGGCGTGGTCGGCGCGGCGTTGGCGACGACGGTGCCGGTCACGGACAGCGTGCCGGCGATGCCGGCGGCGATGCCGAGGTGGACCGGGTTGTTGGCCACCTTGCCGAACTGGGCAAGGCGCGACGGGCGACGGTGCTTGGACAAACGTTGTTCCTCTCCCACGCCTACGAGGTGAGCTGTCGGGTTCGGGCGGGAGTTGCCCGGCCGTCCCGGTCTGCGACCGGTGCGGCTTCACCCCTAGGACCCCTGAGGGGCCCACGGATCGTGGGTCCCCCGCTCCTGCCAGGCGACGTATCGGCTGCTGCTCTCGCGGGGCAGGATTCGGCGGCCACGAGCGCGCCCGGTCGGAGGTCCCGATCGGGCGGCAAAAGACTACTGGCGCTGCCCGGAAGGGCACAAACCGGCCCTCCCCCCGGGCGCGTCGGGTCTCAGCGCTCGACGGGGTACCCGGCCGCGACCCAGTCCCCGGTGCCGCCGTCGACGTTGACCGCGTCGACGCCCTGCCGGGCCAGGAAGGCGGCCGCCTGGCCGCTGCGGGCGCCGGACTGGCAGACGAGGTAGACCGGCCGGTCGGTGGGCAGCTCGCCGGCGGCCTGCGGGACGGTGGCCAGCGGCACGAGGCGCGCTCCGGGGACGTGCCCGGCGGCGTACTCCGCGGGCTCGCGGACGTCCACGACGTCCGCCGCGCCGGCGTCGAGGACCGTCTTGAGGTCGTGGATGCTCACGGTGCGCATGGTGCGGGATGCCTTCCTGTCGGGGTCGGGCCTGGAGCCGACGCTCTCAGACCGCGCTGACGAACACGTGCGAGGCCACCTCGTCGCTGATCTCGGTCACCTCTCCGCCGGAGCCGACGAGCAGGCCCTCCCCGCCGCGGCCGACCGTGACCGAGGCGCCCGGCTGCACCCCCGCCCGGCGCAGCCGGGACATCAGGCCGGTATCGGACTGCACGGGCTCGGCGAGGCGGCGCACGACCACGCGGGTCGCGCCGTCGCGGGCCAGCCGGTCCAGCGGGGTGATGTCGAGGTGCGGCACCCGGTCGGCACCCGCCGAGGACGCCTGGCCGAGCTCCTCGAGGCCGGGGATCGGGTTGCCGTAGGGCGAGACCGTGGGGTGGCCGAGCACCTCGAGCAGCCGCCGCTCGACCGTCTCGGAGATCACGTGCTCCCAGCGGCAGGCCTCCTCGTGGACCAGCTCCCAGTCCAGCCCGATGACCTCGACGAGCAGGCACTCGGCCAGCCGGTGCTTGCGCATGACCCGGGTGGCCAGCGACCGGCCCGTCGGGCTCAGCTCGAGGTGGCGGTCGCCCTCGACGGTCACCAGGCCGTCGCGCTCCATCCGCGCCACCGTCTGGGACACCGTCGGGCCGGACTGGCCCAGCCGCTCGGCGATCCGGGCGCGCAGCGGAACGACGCCCTCCTCCTCCAGCTCGAACACGGTCCGGAGGTACATCTCGGTGGTGTCGATGAGGTCGCTCACGGCAGCCATCCTCCCGTACACCGCGGGTGTCGGCCGCCCCCGAGCCCGCTGCGGCCGGCCAGGCGACGGCCGAGGCCTACCCTCGGGGGCCGTGACGACCTCCCCACTGCTGGTCCCCGCCCGGTTCAACGGCCCTCCGGGGTCGGGCAACGGCGGCTACGTGGCCGGCCTGCTCGCGGCGCGGCGCGACCCCGACGGCGCGGCGACGGTGACCCTGCGCGAGCCTCCTCCGTTGGAGGTCCCGATGGTCGTGCTGACCGAGGGAGGGGTGACGACGGCCTCCTTCGGCGGCGCCGTGATCGCGACCGCCGAGCCCGGCGAGCCCGCGTCGGACCCCGTCGGGCCGGTGCCCTTCGAGGACGCGGCCGAGGCCGAGGGCCGCTACGCGGGGCTGACCGCGCACCCGTTCCCGACCTGCTACGTCTGCGGCCCCGAGCGCCCCGCAGGTGACGGGATGGGGCTGCGGCCGGGACCGGTCGGCGGGGACGGCGACCGCAGGGTCGCGACGACGTGGGTGCCCGGCGCCGACCAGGGCGGCTCCGACGGGCCGGTCGCGACGGCGTTCGTGTGGGCCGCCCTGGACTGCCCGGGCGGCTGGTCGAGCGACATCGTGGCGCGCCCCATGGTGCTGGGCCGGATGACCGCGGCCGTGCACGCCCGCCCGGAGGTCGGCGACCGGTGCGTCGTGGTGGGCCGGGTGCTGCGCGTCGACGGGCGCAAGACCTTCACGGCGACGACGGCCTACGACGGCGACGGCCGCGTCCTGGGCACCGCCGAGGCCACCTGGATCGCCCTGCGCTGACCGCCGACGACAGGCCGACCGCCGGGTGCCCGTAATGCGTTGTGCACGGAGCCTCGCCGTCGTACCGTCGAGGCACACGGAAGGGAGGTGGTCCGGAGAGTTGAGTACTTCCAGGACGCGTGAGGTGGCTGTCAGCTAGCCACGGCGACCCGGTAGGGACCGGCCGTCGTGGCCGGCGAGTACCAGGCAGTCACCCGACCCGCGGGCTGCGGAGGTCACGTCCCCTCCGCGCGACGGCCCGCGGGTCGTTGCTGTCCGGGCCCGGCCGGTAGCCGGAGGTCAGGGGGCGAGGCGCTCGACGACCCAGGGGGCGTCGGGCGCGGGCCGGCGGTAGCGCAGCCGGTCGTGCAGGCGGCCCGCCCGGCCGGCCCAGAACTCCCAGGACAGCGGCACGACTCGGTAGCCGCCCCACCCCGGCGGCGTCGGCACGGCCGCGCCCTCGGGGAAGCGCGACCGCACCTCGGCGAGCAGCCCCTCGAGCTCGGCGCGGGACGCCACGACCCGCGACTGCGGGCTCGCCCAGGCCCCGAGCTGCGAGTCCCGCGGCCGGCTCGCGAAGTAGTCGTCCACCTCGCCGGCCGGCACCGGCTGCGCCGGGCCGGTGACACGGACCTGGCGCTCGACGGGGTGCCAGGGGAACACGAGCGCGGCCCGCGGCGACCGGGTCAGAGCCGTCGCCTTGTCGGAGGACGTGTTGGTGAAGAAGCGCAGCCCCCCGTCGTCGTACCCCTTGAGGAGCACGGTGCGCGCCTGCGGCCACCCGTCGGCGCCGACGGTCGCGAGGACCATCGCGTTCGGCTCGACCACCCCGGCGCCGGCCGCGTCGACGAACCAGCGCCCGAACAGCTCGAGGGGGTCGTCGGTGAGGTCGGCCTCCGAGAGCCCCTGGTCGGCGTAGTGACGGCGCATCGCCGCGGGGTCGGGTGGCTGCACGCGAGCACTGTGGCACGCCCCGGGGCGACATCGCGCCGGTGGTGGGACAGAATGCGGGCTCGCGTCCGAGCGCGCACCCGCAGCCGACACGAGGAGCCCCCTGCGATGCCTGAGCCGTCCGACTTCAAGCCCGGCCTCGAGGGCGTCATCGCGTTCGAGACCGAGATCGCCGAGCCGGACAAGGAGGGCGGCTCGCTGCGCTACCGCGGCGTGGACATCGAGGACCTCGTCGGCCACGTGTCGTTCGGCAACGTGTGGGGACTGCTCGTCGACAACGAGGTGAACCCGGGCCTGCCTCCGGCCGAGCCGTTCCCGCTGCCGGTGCACTCCGGCGACGTGCGGGTCGACGTGCAGAGCGCGCTCGCGATGCTGGCCCCGGCATGGGGGTTCCGGCAGCTGCTCGACATCGACGAGGCCGAGGCCCGCGACAACCTGGCGCGCGCGTCGGTGATGGCGCTGTCCTTCGTCGCGCAGTCCGCCCGCGGCATCGGCCTGCCGATGGTGCCGCAGGCCGAGATCGACAAGGCGCGCACGATCACGGAGCGGTTCATGATCCGCTGGCGCGGCGAGCCCGACCCCCGGCACGTGGAGGCGCTCGACGCCTACTGGAACTCCGCCGCCGAGCACGGCATGAACGCCTCGACCTTCACCGCCCGGGTCATCGCGTCCACCGGCGCGGACGTCGCCGCCTGCCTCTCCGGTGCCGTGGGCGCCATGTCCGGCCCGCTGCACGGCGGCGCCCCGTCCCGCGTGCTGCACATGCTCGACGCCGTGGAGGACACCGGCGACGCGGGTGCCTACGTGCGCGGGGTGCTCGACAGGGGCGAGCGGCTCATGGGCTTCGGCCACCGCGTCTACCGCGCCGAGGACCCGCGCGCCCGCGTCCTGCGCCGCACCGCGCGCGACCTCGGGGCCCCGCGCTTCGAGGTCGCCGAGGCGCTGGAGAAGGCCGCCCTCGAAGAGCTGCGCGCGCGCCGGCCCGACCGGGTCCTCGAGACCAACGTGGAGTTCTGGGCGGCCGTGGTGCTCGACTTCGCCGAGGTCCCGCCGCACATGTTCACGCCGCTGTTCACCTGCGCGCGCACCGCCGGCTGGTCGGCGCACATCCTCGAGCAGAAGCGCACCGGCCGGCTCATCCGGCCCTCCGCGCGCTACGTCGGCGAGGGCCACCGCAAGCCCTCGGACGTCCGCGGCTGGATGGACTGAGCGCGGCACGCGTCTCGCCGGGCGGGCTGGGCAGGTCCCTCCCGCGAGGCGTCGCCTAGCCTTGCCGCGTGGCGGACATCTCCCTCCCCGACGACATCAGGCCGGCCGACGGGCGCTTCGGCTCGGGGCCCTCGAAGGTTCGCCCCGAGGCCGTCGCCGCGCTGGCCGCGACCGGCGCGGCCTACCTCGGCACCTCGCACCGGCAGAAGACCGTCAGGGACGTCGTACGCCGGGTGCGCACCGGCCTCGCCGACCTGTTCGGCCTCCCGGAGGGCTACGAGGTGGTGCTCGGCAACGGCGGCACCACGGCGTTCTGGGACATCGCCGTGCTCAACCTCGTCCGCGAGCGCTCCGAGCACCTGGTCTTCGGCGAGTTCTCGTCGAAGTTCGCCGCAGCGACGAAGGCCGCGCCGTTCCTCGCCGACCCCGTCGTCGTGAGCGGGGACCCCGGCACCCACCCGGCAGCCCGCGCAGAGCCCGGTGTCGACGCCTACGCCTTCACCCACAACGAGACCTCGACCGGTGTCGCGATGCCGCTGCGCCGCGTCGCGGGAGCGGACGAGGGTGCGCTGGTGCTCGTCGACGCGACCTCCGGCGCCGGTGGCCTGCCCGTCGACGTCCGCGAGACCGACGTCTACTACTTCGCCCCGCAGAAGTCGTTCGCCTCCGACGGCGGGCTGTGGCTGGCCCTGATGTCGCCCGCCGCGGTCGAGCGGGTCGCGCAGGTGCACGCGACGGGCCGCTGGGTGCCGGCGTTCAGCGACCTGCAGATCGCGATCGACAACTCGCGCCTGGACCAGACCTACAACACCCCGGCGCTCGCGACGCTGTTCCTGCTCGCCGAGCAGGTCGACTGGTTCAACGCGCAGGGGGGGCTCGACTGGGCGACGGAGCGCACGGCCGAGTCCTCGCGGCGGCTCTACACGTGGGCCGAGAAGTCCGACTACGCCACGCCGTTCGTGACCGACCCGGCCCAGCGGTCGGCGGTCGTCGGCACCATCGACCTGGACGGGACCGTCGACGCCGCTGCCGTCGCAAAGACGTTGCGGGCCAACGGGATCCTCGACACCGAGCCCTACCGCAAGCTCGGCCGCAACCAGCTGCGCATCGCGATGTTCCCGGCCGTCGAGCCCGACGACGTCGAGGCGCTGACGGCCTGCATCGACCACGTCGTGGCGCGACTCGGGTGACGATGCGACCGGACCTCGGGTGAGGCTCGAGCGCGACCGGCTCACCTGGCTCACGTACCTCCAGCTCGGCAGCTACGGCTACTTCCTCTATGGCTTCGGCCCGTCGCTGAGCCTGCTGCGCGACGAGCAGGGCGTGAGCCGGTCGGTCGCCGGGCTGCACGGCACCTCCCTCGCACTCGGCGCTCTGCTGAGCGCGCTCGTGCTCGCCCCGCTGGTCCTGCGGCTCGGCCGCGCCCCCGTCGTGTGGGCAGGGCTCGCGACCATGTGCGCGGGCATCGTGACCTACACGGCCACCACTGCCCTTCCGATGACGCTGGCCGGAGCGTTCGTCGGGGCGTTCGGCGGGTCGTTCGTCGTGCTGTCGAGCGCGCCCGTGCTCTCCGACCACCACGGCGCGTCGGGCCCGTCGGCGATCAGCGAGGCCAACGCCGTCGCCGCGGGTGTGGGCACCGTGGCGCCACTGGTGATCGGCGGCGCGGTCGCCCTCGGCCTCGGCTGGCGGCCGGCGATGCTCGTGCTGCTGCCCGTCGTGCTCGCCCTCGCCGTCGCCGGACGAGGCGTCCGCGCCCCGCGACCGGTCGGTGCGACCTCGCGCCGCGAGCGACCTGGCCGCCTCCCGGGCCGCTACTGGGTCAGCTGGACGGTCGTCACCGCCGGCATCGGGGTCGAGTTCTGCCTGGTCCTGTGGACCGCCGACGTGCTGCGCGACCAGGTCGGCCTCTCCCCCGGGGCGGCCGCGGCGTCGGTCACCGCGCTGGTCGCCGGCATGTGCGCCGGCCGGGTCGCCGGCGGCCGGCTGGCGCTGCGCCTGCCGGTCGACTCCCTGCTCTACGGCGCCGTCCTCACCACGGGCGCCGGGTTCACCGCCTTCTGGCTCACCGGGTCGGTGTGGGTCGCGCTCCCGGCGCTCGTCGTGTGCGGCCTGGGCGTCGCGCTGTTCTACCCGCTCGGCATCGCCCGGGCGATCGCCGCCTCCGAGGGGCGGCCCGACCACGCGAGCGCCCGGGCGGGGCTCGGCGCGGCGCTGGCCTCGGGCGCCGGGCCGTTCCTGCTGGGCGCGGTCGCCGACGCCGTCAGCCTGCACTGGGCCCTGCTCGTGGTCCCGGCCCTGCTGCTCGTCGCCGCCGCCGGCATCCGCCTCGCTCCCGCGCCGCCCGTGGCCGCCCCCGCCGGGGTGTGACGGCGCGAGCCTGGGCGTTGTCGGCGGGCCGGACTACGGTCGAGACGACTGCCGGGGTCATCCAGGACCCGGCGGCGCCACGACGGAGGTGACCAGCGATGAGTGGTCGCGTCATGCACTTCGAGATCCCCGCCGACGACATGGACCGGGCCCAGGAGTTCTACCGGTCGGCGTTCGGCTGGGACATCAACCCCATGCCCGACATGGGCTACGCGATGGTGGGCACCACCGCCACCGACGACAAGGGGATGCCCAAGGAGCCGGGCGCCATCAACGGCGGCATGTTCAAGCGCGAGGGCCCGATGACGGTGCCCACCGTCGTGATCGACGTCGAGGACATCGACAAGGCCCTGGAGGTCGTCAACGGTCTGGGGGCCGAGACCGTCATCCCGCGCCAGCCGGTGATGGAGATGGGGTTCTCCGCCTACTTCAAGGACCCGGAGGGCAACCTGATCGGGCTCTGGCAGAGCGCCTGACCGCCTGAGCACCCCCCACCGGGAGGCGGTCAGCGACGGCCGCGGCGCAGGAACGCGACGAGCAGCACCAGCACCACGACGATCGCCAGCGCCCGGGCGACCAGCGCCGCCTGCAGCCAGCCCTCCTCGTCCGCGGCCGCCGCTGCCCGACCCGCTCCGGACGGGCGCGGCGTGTCGGGCGTGGCGGCGGGCGGACCGGGCACCGGCACCTCGTACACCGCGGAGCGCTGCCCTTCGCTGCCGACGAGCAGCGCGCCGTCGCGCACGGCGAGCGACTCGCCCTGCGGCTGTGCCGGCAGGGTGGCCGAGGCGACCTCCTGCCCCGGCCCGTCGTAGACCTGAACGGACGTGTAGGTCCGCAGGGCGAACCGCCCGTCCGGCAGGTAGGCGCCGTCGGTGACCAGCGGCGGCACGTCGGCGATGCGCGCGAGCCGGTTGGTGCCCTCGTCGACGGTGCGCAGCCGCCGCGGCGCGCGGTAGAGCCCCCCGGCCCCGAAGGACTTGGTGGCCACCAGGAGCCGGCCGGTCCGCGGGTGCACGAGCAGCGCCTCCGCGTCGTGGGGCCCGTCGGGGTAGGTGAAGCGGAACCACGTCGCGCGCACCGTGCGGTCGCCGAGACGTCGCGGCTCGCGGATCCGGAAGACCGACACGTCCGGGCGCGTGCCCCGGTTGTCCCCGATGTCGCCGAGGAACAGCGCCGGCCGGCCCGCGTCGTCGACCCCCGGTGCGAGCGCCTCCGGGTCGTAGGGGTCGATGCCCGCGAGGGTGACGGTCGCGACCGTCCTCCCGCGGCCGTCGACGGCGCGGACCTGGGCGACGTCCCCGCCGTCGGCGTGCGTCCAGAGGACACCGTCGTGCCGGGCCGACGCGGCCAGGCCGCTGGACTCCAGCAGCGCCGGGTCCTGCAGGCGCAGCAGCGGCACCGGCCCGCCGGACGCGAGCAACGCGGCGGCGGTGACGACGGCGGCGGCGCTACCGGCGGGCATCGGTGAGCAGGGTCTGCAGGTAGGGCGTGACGCCCCAGTCAGCCACGAGCGCGTCGTAGTCCGCCTGCACCGCGGGGTCAGGAGCACCGTCGTCCGCCCGGACCGCGCGCAGCATCGTGTCGCGCGGCGTGTGCTCGGAGGCGACGAACTGCACCACCTCGACCCGGTAGCCGGCCAGCCGCACCAGCGCGGCGCGGAGCGCGTCGGTGAGCACGTCGCCGAGGCGTTCCCGCAGGATGCCGTGCCGGCTCACCAGGCCGTACGGCGGCGGCGCGCCCGCCCCCTTGAGCTGGCGCTGCAGGTCGTGGTGGCAGCACGGGGACGCGAGCACCACCGGCGCCCGCCACCGCAGCGCCTGGGCGAGGGCGTCGTCGGTCGCCGTGTCGCAGGCGTGCAGGGCCAGGACGACGTCGACCGGCGGGTCGACGGGGGCGTCGAGGATCGCGCCCTCGACGAAGCGCATCGACCCGTCCCAGCCCAGCTCGGCGGCCAACCGGGAGTTCCGCTCGCGCGACTGGGCCTTCACGTCCACCCCGGTGAGGATCACCGCACGGTCCTCGGCGAGCAGGCGGTAGGCGGCGAAGGCCAGGTAGGCGTTGCCGCAGCCGAGGTCGACGACCCGCAGCGGCCGGTCGGACGGCAGCCGGGCCTCCTCGACCGTCGAGCGGAGCACGCGGAGGAACGCGTCGACCTGGCGGCGCTTGGCCGCCCCGGCGCCGAGCGTGCGGAACAGCGGGTCGCCGGGGTCGATCAGGTGCTCCCGCCCGCGGTCGTGCCCGGTGCGCTGCACGCCGCCCTCGGCGGTCCTGCTCACCTGCGCGCGGCCCTTCTTGGTGACCCGCAGCTGCAGCGTCTGGGTGGTCGACTGCACGTGCCAGTTGCCGAACGGCTCGGCGAGCAGCTCGTCGACCGCCTTCTCGGCGTCACCGTCGAAGGCGTGGTTGACCGTGGTCGGGGCGCCGTCGGCGGTGGCCACGACCTGCAGGTGCCGGCCGCCCTTGAGGTCGACCGGGCGCAGGTCCACCCGCTTCCACCGAGGGTGCTCGGCGCGCCGCCGGCCCGAGGCGACGGCGCGCACCAGCGACCGCCGGTCGAGCAGCAGGGGGCGCAGCGCCGCCAGGGCGCCGTCGAGGTCCTCGGGCACCCGCTCAGCCTCGCACGGCGGGTCCCGCCCGCGCCGCCCTCGGGTCGCGGGAGGTGCCGGCCAGGGCGAAGACCCCCGCGGTCAGGGCGACCACGACCCACAGGGCCCGGTCCAGGCCGACCTCGTGCGCGACGGTGCCGATGAGAGGCGGGCCGACGAGGAAGCCGGTGTAGGCGATGGTGGCGACCGTCGCGATCGCCGACGGGCCCCGGCCCGGGGTCTCGCCGGCCGCGCTCATGGCGAGGGGGAACGCGACCGCGATCCCGAGACCCCACAGCAGCGCACCGACGTACGAGACGGCGAGGACCGGCACGGTCAGGAGCACCGCCACCCCCGCGGCGGAGACCACCGCCCCGATCCGCAGCGCCCGCACCCGGCCGAGCGACTCGACGACACCGTTGCCCACGACGCGGGCGAGCGTCATCGCCCCGGCGAAGACGGCGAAGCCGAGGGCGGCGAGAGCGCCCGACGCACCGCGGTCGTCGGTGAGCATCAGGGCCAGCCAGTCGTTCGCCGCACCCTCGGCCCAGGCCGCGCAGAACGTCATGAGCCCGAGGCCGATCAGCCGCGGGTCGCGGACCAGCGCGCCCCGCGGCGGGACGTGGAGCTCCCCGGCCGCGTCCACGCCCAGCGGGTCCTCGCGCTCGGGCGCGGGGTGGTCGGGCATGGAGCGCACCAGCCAGCCGGCGACGACCCCGACCACCACGCTGCACAGGCCGAAGTGCAGCGCCGGGTCGAGGTCCGCCTTGGCCGCGAGGGCGCCGATGCCCGCGCCGGCGACGGTGCCGATGCTCCAGCCGGCGTGGAAGCCGGGCATCAGCGTGCGGCCCGCGCGCACCTCGACCGCGTGGGCCGAGACGTTCATGGCGACGTCCCAGACACCCACTCCGGCGCCGAGCACGAGCAGCACGGCCGAGAGCACGACGAGGTCCGGCGCGAGCCCGAGCGCCGGGTAGGCGACGACGCAGGTCACGATGCAGGCGAGCATCACGGCGCGGGCGCCGACCGCCGAGACGAGCCGGCCCGAGAACGGCATGGCTGCCAGTGACCCGACGGCGATGAACAGCAAGGCGAAGCCCAGGCCGCGCTCGCTCGCGCCGAGGTCGTCCCTGATCGCAGGGAGGCGGGAGATCCAGGTCGCGAACAGCCCGCCGTTGACGGCGAAGACGACGCGGGTGGCCCACACGGCGCGCCGGACGTCCCCGGTCCCGGCTGCGTGCTGCACGGGAGCCCGGACCACCGCCGCAGCCTAGTGAGACCGGCCGCGGACTAAGGCGCCGCCCGGTGCGCGAGATAGGAACTTCACCCGATGTGCCGCGGCCGGCGCAGGGACAGCCTGGAGTCATCACTCACGAGACGCCCGGGAGCCCACGATGAGCACCTACCACTCCGTCATCACCGCGGCGGTCGCCCGCGAGCGGTCGCTGGACCTGCTCCGGGAGGCCGAGGCGTCCAGGCTGCGGGCCAGGCTCCCCGATCGCCGCCGCACCCCGCGCCGCCGGCCACTGTGGTGGACCCAGGTCGCGACCCGCCGTCCGCGCACCGCCGCCTCCTGACCCCGCCGCGCAGTCGACCACGTACGGCAGGCGTGTGATCACCTCAGCAGGCGTCTACACCTGCTGAGGTGATCACCTGCATCCCTTACGTGGTCGATTGCGGAGGGGTCAGACGAGGGCGCCGACGAACACGACGAGGACGAGCAGCAGCAGCGCGCCGAGCACCACGCGGCGGCGCGTCCTCGGGTCCACACCCCGACCCTACGGCCGGGGGTCGAGGGGGAGGACGGCGATGTCGTCGTACGCCGGCGAGGGACCCAGCCGCGACCGCACCAGGTGCACCGCCGTCGCCACGAACGGCGGCCCGTCGTACGTCGAGAGGGCCTCGGCCGCGGGCCCGGCGTCGGCGCCACCGCGCAGCCGGGCGACCGTGAGGTGCGGGCGGTAGGGACGGCGCTCGAACGTCACGGCACGGGCCAGCCGACGCAGCCCCGGCACGTCGCCGGCCAGGCCGAGCCACAGGGCCCTCCTGCCGAACTGCCCGGCGCCGCGCAGGCGCAGCTCCACGGCGCGGTGCCCGGCGAGCCGGCGGGCGACCATCTCCGCCGTCCCGGCAGCGTTCCCGTCCGGCACCTCGCCGTAGAACGCGAGGGTCAGGTGCCAGCGCTGCGGCGGCACCCAGCGCAGGTCCGGCCAGCGCTCCCGCACCGGCGCAAGAGCGGCGTCGGCATGGGCGCGCACCTCGGCCGGCGGCTCGAGGGCGACGAAGAGCCTCACCCCGCGAACCGCGTCGGGGACAGCGCCGACAGGTCGAAGTCCGTCCGGCCGCCGGTCACCAGGTCGGCGACCACCGAGCCGAGGACGGGCGTGAACTTGAAGCCGTGGCCCGAGAAGCCGCACGCCAGGACGACCCGGTCCGACGCGGGATGCGGGCCGACCACGAAGTGCTCGTCGGGCGTGAGCGTGTACCAGCAGTCGGCCGCGCGCCGGTGGTCGTGCCCGAGCCCGGGCAGCAGCCTCCCGGCGGTCGCGGCGACCTCGGCGGGCGACCACGCGCCGGCGGGGCGGTCGCCGGAGAAGTGCACGGCGACCTTGACCCCTCCCGTGCCGCCGGCCGGACCCAGCGCGGGCGTCCCGTAGAGCGAGGTCCCGCCGCCGAGGTCCCACAGCCACACCGGGAGCCGGCCGGGGGCGAACCCGGCCGGGTGGGCCGGGAGGAACCAGTGCTGCACCCGCCTCTCGACGGTGAGCGGCAGGTCGAGCCCGCACAGCAGGTCGGGTGCCCACCGGCCCGGCGCCAGCACGAGAGCGCCCGCCCGGTGCGACCCCCGGGTCGTGGTGACGGTGACGGCGTCCTCCGACGCCGACCACCCGGTCACGGCTTCGTCGTGGCGCAGCTCGGCGCCCGCGGCGTCGGCCAGCCGCAGGTGCGCGGACACCGCGGTCTCGGGCTCGACGACGCCGGCCTGCGGCTCGTACAGCGCGAGCGTGCCCTCGGGCGGCCGCACCGCCGGGAACCGCCGGGCGACCTCGACCGGGTCGAGCACCTCGTGCTCGAGGTCCCACTCCCGCGCCGTCGCGATGCTGCCGTCGAGGACCCGGGTGCCCACGCCGCCGAGGAACAGCCCCCCGGTCGTGCGCAGCATCGGTGCGCCGTCGTCGCGGGTCAGCTCCGCCCACAGCTCGTAGGTGCGGAGCAGCAGCGGCACGTAGACCGCGCCCTCGTAGTAGACCTGCCGAACGATGCGCGACTCGCCGTGGCTGGAGCCCTCGGCGTGCGCTGCGGGCCGCGGGTCCAGCCCGAGCACCCGCAGCCCGCGACGGGCGAGGTGGCGGGCCGCCGCGCTCCCGAAGCCGCCGAGACCGGCGACCACGACGTCGTACGCCACGACGGCGCGCCTACTGGGTGACCACGCGGAGGCGCTCGCGGAAGCCGCGCAGCAGGTCGTCCTCGCCCTCCCGGGTCACGGCGGTGTCCGGCCGCCGGCCCCACAGCCACAGCAACAGCTCGGAGGGCTCGCCGCTCACCACCGCGTCGGCGTGGCCGGGCTCACGCGAGAGCTCCACGTCGTCGGCCGTGAGGGTGCTGCGCCAGATGTGGTCGCCGGTGCGGACCGCGACCGTGCCGCGGCCGGGGCCGTCGGGACCGACGTCCTCGTGCTGGTAGCGCAGGAACAGGTCGAGCACCTCGTCGATGCCGTCGACCGCGAGGTCGTCGGCGACCGGGCTCACCGCGTCGAAGCCGCTCTCGACGTCGACCCGGTGCACGGCCGTCTCCTGGGCCATGCGACGGAACCAGAAGCCGACGGTCTGGTCCGGCTCGTACCACGTGTAGGCGGGGGCGTCGGCGCCGCGAGCCGCCAGCTCGTCGGTCAGCTCGTCGAGCCGCGCGCGGAACCACGCGACGGCGTCGCCGCCCTCGCCCGGGCCGTGGTCCCAGTCGTCGGTGCTCTGCGGGCCGCCGGGCAGCCGCATGCACGCCACCTTGTGCGAGTAGACCTCGCCGGTGTGCACGAGGGCCTCGCCGACCGTCCACCCGGGGCAGGCCGGGACGTCCGCCGCGAGGCCGCCGCCGGCCAGCGCGGCCATCCGCTCGGCGTCCCGTCGGAGGTGGGCGAGGTAGGTCTCGGGGGTCATGGCCACATCCTGTCCGCCCGACCCGGCCACGGCCAGGACCGTCCCCCACGCGGACCGGCTCCCTCCTCCCCACCCCGCTTCCGGGCTAGTATCAGCACGACTACGCACCGTCACCGCAGACGAGCAGGGTGACCGGGCGGGGGTGGGACCGATGGGCCGTACGACCACCGCGGCGCGCGCCGTCGCGACGGTGCTGCTGGCCGCCCTCGCCGCGGCCTGCGTCGGCGGGTCCGACGACGTGGCGACCGACGAGGGCACGACGACCCCCGGGACAACCGGCACCAGTTCCGCCACCGGGACGGCCACGGGCACGCAGTCCCCGACGAGCCCCACTCCGTCGCCGTCGCCGACCAAGAAGAAGGGGCTCATCGCCTGGGTCCTCGGGCTCGGACCGGGATCCCCGAGCGGCCCGGCGTCCTTCGCGACCTACCTCGCCCTGCAGGAGCGACGGTGCAGCGACGTCTTCGACCGCCTCGACGACCTCCGCGACCCGGCGCGCACCCTCTACACCGGGGCCGGGCAGGGCTGCCTCGCCGCCTTCGAGGACCGCGCCGAGCTCTGGGACCCGGCCGCGCGTGCGCTCGAGCTCGTCCAGCACAGCGGTGACGAGCTCAACTGCATGGACCTCGCGGCCCTGGACCTGCTGACGCGGCTGGTCGACGCGCACGAGCTGGACCCCGACCGTGCCTTCCGTACGACCGGCCAGGGGTCGTGGAGCGGCCCGCCCTGCCCCACGGTCTCGCGGCTGGCGCCCGACGAGGGCGGGGAGGGCACGACCGTGGTCGTCGAGGGCAGCCACCTCGATGCCCACGACGGCGTGGACGTCGTCGACAGCGTGGGCCTGGTCCAGTCGGCGCAGGTCGTGAGCGCGTCCGGTGGGTCGTTGCAGGTGGTCATGCCGGAGGAGCCGCCGTCCGAGGGCTCCGTCACGGTGTGCGTCGTGGTGCGAGCCGAGCCCGGCTGGAACGCCGCGGGGGCGCTGTTCACCTACGACTCGGCGGACCTGCAGCCGCCGACGACCTTCACCTGCCCGCCGTCCGGCGACGGCTGATGGAGGCCGCCCGCCGCACCGATCCCCCGGCGACCGCCCTCGGCGCGACGGGCCCCGAGCCGCGCGCGGCGGACCCGCCCCGCCCGCTCGACCTCAAGCAGGTCCTGGCCGTCGTCGGCTCGCCGGTCGCCCTCGCGACCGCGCTGCTCTTCTACTTCGGCTGGGTGCGCAGCGAGGCCCAGGCCCGAGCGTTCGGCGCCGACGCCAGCGTGTTCGCGATGTCGGCCCAGGACTACGTCCTGCGCAGCGTCAACGTGCTGTTCTTCCCGGTGATCCTGCTGCTGCTCCTCGCGCTGCTCGCGCTGCGCCTCGACCGTGCCCTGCGCGCCCGTCCGGTGCCGCCGGCGTGGCTGGGTCCGGCCTCGCGCGTGGTCCGGCTCTCCTGGGCGCTCTTCCTGCCGCTGGGCGTCGTCCTCGTCATCGTCGCGGGCCGGTTCGGCGACGTGACCCTGCCGCTGTGGGTGGGCCTCGCGATCGTCGCACCGGCGTACGGCTCGGTGCTGGGCCGTCGCGCCCGCCGCGACGCCTCGCGGTTCCCGACGGCGTCGTTCGCGCTGCTCGCGACGCTGGTCACCGTCACCCTGTTCTGGCAGACCGAGCGGCTCGCCCGGCTCGGCGGCGAGGCCCTCGCCCAGGACATCAAGGACAACCTCGCCGACCGGCTCGAGCGGGTCGAGCTGTTCAGCGCCGAGGACCTCAACATCGCCGCGCCGACCGTGACCCGCACGGCGCTTCCCGGCTCGGACGCGGCCTACGGCTACCGCTACTCGGGCTTCTTCCTGCTGCAGCGCTCGGGCGACAAGTACTTCCTGCTGACCGACGGCTGGGACGAGGACACCGGTCGTCTCGTCGTGCTCCCGGACAGCAACAGCATCCGCCTCGAGTTCGGCGGGTGAGCCGCGCTCAGGTCTGGGACATAGTGTTCGTCATCTGCTCCTCGCGCACGCTGCGCCGCGGGATGCCGAACAGCTCACCGCGGATCTGCAGCCTCTCGTGGCGGGCCAGCACGAACGCCGCGACGACGGCGGCGAGGGCCGACACGAGACCGCCGAGGATCAGGCTCCACCTGGGGCCGAACGCCTCCGCGACCGCCCCGACGAGCGGCGCGCCCAGCGGCGTCCCCCCGAAGAACACGGCCATGTAGAGCGCCATCACGCGGCCGCGCATGACCGGGTCGACCCCGAGCTGCATCGTCGAGTTGGCGGCGGTGATGAACGTCAGCGCCGCGACCCCGACGGGGACGAGGATGACCGCGAAGAGGACGTACGTCGGCATGAGCCCGGACGCGACCTCCACCAGGCCGAACGCCAGCGCGGCCAGCAGCAGCAGCCGCAGCCGCGGCCGGCCGCGCCGGGCGGCCAGCAGCGCACCGGCCAGCGAGCCGACGGCCATGATCGAGCCGAGCAGGCCGAACTCGCCGGCTCCCTTGCCGAACTCCTCGGTCGCCATGAGCGCCATGGTCAGCTGGAAGTTCAGCCCGAACGTGCCGACGAAGAACACCAGCACCATGACGGTGAGCAGGTCGGGTCGGCTCCGGACGTACCTGATGCCCTCGAGCACCTGGCCCGGGCCGCGGCCCGCCCGCGGCGACGGGGCGAGCTCGTCGGCGCGCAGGCGCGTGAGCGCGTAGATGACCGCGGCGAAGGACAGCCCGTTGATCACGAACACCGGCCCGGTGTCGAACACCTCGATGAGCAGGCCGGCCAGTGCCGGCCCGATCACCCGGCCGAGGTTGAAGGAGGCGCTGTTAAGGCCCACGGCGTTGGGCAGGTCGTCGCGCCCGACCATCTCGATGACGAAGGACTGCCGGGCCGGGTTGTCGACAGCTGTCCCGAGACCGAGCAGCAGCGCCAGGACGTAGACGTGCCACACCTGCACGACGTCGGTGAGGTCCAGACCCGCCAGCACGAGGGCGACCGCCCCCATGAACGCCTGGGTGATGATGAGCAGCTTCCGCTTGGAGTAGCGGTCGGCGAGCATGCCGCCCCACGGGCCGACCAGCAGCATCGGCAGGAACTGCAGGCCCGTGGTGATGCCGAGCGCGACGCCGTCGTTGTCCGAGAGGCGCAGGACGAGCCAGTCCTGCGCGATGCGCTGCATCCAGGTGCCGATGTTCGACACCACGCCGCCGGCGTAATAGATGCGGTAGTTGCGGTTGCGCAGCGAGCGGAACGTCGGGCTCACAGGCGGGTCAGCCGCTCGATGACGGGCGCGGCAGCGCGCAGGACGTCGCGCTCCTGCTGGGTCAGCTCGGCCAGCCGGCAGGCCAGCCAGGCGTCACGCTGGCGCCGGTCCTCGCGCAGCATCTCGCGGGCCTGCGGCGTCAGCGAGACCCGGTGCTGGCGGCCGTCGCTCTCGTGCGGCGTGCGGTCGATGAGGCCGCGCTCCTCGAGACCGGCGAGGACCCGCGTCATCGACGGGGGCTGGACCTTCTCGTGGTCGGCCAGCTCACCTGGGGTGAGCGGACCGTGGCGGTCGAGGGAGCCGAGGGCGGCGAGCTGGGTGAGGCTCAGCCCGGCGTCGGGCCGCTCCGCGCGCAGCCGCCGCGACAGCCGCATGACCGACACCCGCAGCGAGCTGGCCAGCTCGGCGGTCCTGGTCATGGTGGGCACGATCGTTAGCATAACTCATTACCGCTGCTAACGACATTCCCTTTCCGGGCCAGGTAAGGACGGTCAGTCGGGCAGCGACGCCGTGACGTCGAGCTCGACGAGCTGACCGGGGAAGCCGAGCTGTGCGACCCCGAGCAGCGTGCTCGCGGTCGTGAACGCCGGACCGACGGCCGACCCGACCAGGCGGCGCCAGACGTCGCCCAGCACCACGACATCGGTGCTGACGACGTAGATCACCGTCCGGACGACGTCCTCCGGCGCGGCGCCCACGGCGGCGAGCGCGGCGAGCGTGTTGGCCGCCACCTGGTCGACCTGGGCGTCCACGTCGCCGGGGCCGACCAGCGTGCCGGAGCCCTCGAGGGGGCACTGCCCGGCGAGGTAGGCCGTGCGGCCCGCCTCCACCACCGTCACGTGGTGGTACCCCGGCGTCGGGTGCAGCCCGTCGGCGTCGACCCGGGTGATCCTCGTCGTCATCCCGGCGAGTATGCGCCCGACCGGCCGGACGCGCACCGAGCTATCGACCACCGGGCCTGCGCAGTCGACGCGCGGCACGGGTCGCCGCACGGAGCTCGTCCGGGTACGCGTGACCGGCGGCCCGGCCGGTGCGGCGCTCCTCGCCGTGGAGGAGGCCGAGCGCCGCCCCGAGCTCCGTGTCCTCGGGCACTCCGCTCCGGAGGTCGAGCAGCAGCGCCCGGGCGGCGACGCTGTCCTGGTGCTCACCGAGCACGTCCTGCACCCGTCGGAAGCGCTTCCCCACCCGCCGGGCGGGCTTCCCGAGCACCGGCGACGCGGTCTCGGCGGCGTAGCGCGCCCGCTTCGCGGCCTTGCGGACCTCGTGGAGCCGCGTCGCACGCCCCGCGGCGGTCCTGGCGGTGCCCGCCGCGACGGCGCGACGGTCGACCCGGCGTGCCGCGCGGCGCACGAACCCCGGAAGCGCCCGGGCTGCCGGTCGCGCCGCGGCGGCCGACAGCGGCGGGTCCGCGGCCAGCGTGCCGAGCCGGGCGACGAGCAGCCGGTAGCGCTCGGAGCCGACGGCGGCCGCGAGGTCGGCGCAGGCCCGATCGCACCGGGCCCGCAGCTCGGCGTCGAGGTGCTGCCGCGCAGCATCCGAGGTACGTCCGCCGAGGCTCGCCGCGAGGTCGACGAGCCTCCTGTGCTGCACCTGGGCGTCACGCGCGGCAGCGAGAGCCGAGCCGAGCCAGCGCAGCTCTCCCCGCACGTCGTGCGTGCTGCCCTCGGCGAGGACCGGCCGGAACGTGTCCAGCGCCGACCGGAGCCGACGGGCGGCGACCCGCATCCGGTGGACCCCCTCGGGGTCGCCGGCGAGCGCAGCCGGCTCGCAGGCGACCAGCTCGTCGACCTGCTCGCAAAGATGGCCGGTGACCACGTCCCCGACCGTCGTCACCCCGGGTCGCGCGGCGCGTGTCATCCCCCATCCCTACCCGCCCGGGCCGCTCCGCGCTGCGACGGACTGCGCTGCGACGGACCCCGGGAGTCGATCACTCGTCATCGAATCGCAAACCGAAGGGCGGTCAACCCGCAACCTCGCGTTGTCACCGTATCCACCGTGACCCTGGACCGGGCGGGCGTGACCCCGCGCCGCCGATCCGGGAGGGGACGGTCCGAGCGAGAAGAGGCGGCCATGGCGCCAGCAGACGACCCGGGCACCGACGACGTCGCCCTCTTCCTCGCCGACGCGACGCTGCTGAAGGGGCTCTCCGAGCTCCGGTGGCACCTCGACGACCTCCTTGCCGACCGGAGCCCGGTGCTCGTCGTCGACATCTCCGGAATGTCGCGGCTCTCCTCGGCCACCCTGGCCGCCCTCCTCTGGGCCCAGCGCGGCTGCCGTGGTCGCGGCGGCCGTGTCGTGCTGCGCGGGCCGACGAAGCGATGCCGCGACGTGCTCGTGCGCACCGGCCTGGTCGACCTGTTCGCCGTCGAGGACGCCGACGCCGCGCCTCTCTCGGGGCGCGTCGTCCTGGCCGGGCGGGGGACGTCATGAGCCAGACGACCTCCCTGCCCGACGTACGCGTCGAGCCCGCCCACTGGGCGCTGGTCAGCGACGAGCGGGGTGGCGGTTTCGTGATGGCGACCGTCGTCGGGAGCGCGCTGCACGTGCACGTGGGCGACCCGGCGGCGACGGGGACCGGACCCGGCCGCGACGGGGGTCTGGTGACCGCGGTCCTCGACGAGACCGGGTCGGTGGTCGTCGAGACCACGACCGCCCCGCCCGCGCTCCTGGTCGCGCGCGACGGCACCCGGCTCCTGCCCGCGCAGCCCGGCCAGGACATGCCGACGCGGATGCGGGAGGGCGACCGGCTGGTGCTGTGCTCGGCGTCGGGCCTCGACGAACCGCCGCCGGGTCTGCTGCACCTGCTGCGCTGCGTCGCGGACGACCTGCTCCGGGTCAGCCCCGAGCACCTGCTCGCCACCGTTCTCGACGGCGTCGACGAGGGCGCCGCGACCGTGATCGCGCGCACCACGACGGGCCAGGCCGCCACGACAGGAGATGACTCGCCATGACCAGCCCCGCCTTCGCGACGGAGATGAACACCCAGATCGACCTGGCCCGTCAGGAGCTCGAGATCGCCGTGGCGTCGGGCGACGACGATGCGGCGGCAGCGGCTGCCGCCCGGCTCGAGGACCTGGCGGAGGTCACCAGACGCCACGGCGTCGACGTGCACCAGGTGGCCCCGGGAACGACCGCCGACGGGGAAGCGGGGCGGTGGCCGGTCTGATGTGACCCTCGCTCGACCCGGGCCGAGGCCGGGGTCGAGAGGTCGCATGCCCGGTCGGGCGTGTCGTCCCGCGGCGTCGGAGGGGAGCCGCGGGACGGCACGCTGTCGCAGATGGGACCGACTCACCCCGGGCAGGGGTGTCAGGGACCGCCGGGCGCCCGGCCCTCCGCCGAGAGGCGGCGGACGACCGCAGCTGCACCGCCCCGCCTGCCGCGCACCAGGTCACGGACGAGCCGGTCGGTGTCCCGGCCGGCCAGGTCCGACCCGCCCTTGAGCAGGTCGACGACCCCCGCCGGATGGGCCTCGAGCGTCGACGCCGAGCACATCACCAGCAGGTCGTCCGCTGCGAGGACGGTACCGCCGCTGGCGCGGCCGTCGGCCGGGAGCAGGACCGCACCCCGCGCCGAGACGACGAGCGCCGGGGGCGAGCAGCGCGTCACGAGCTGCACCGCGCCGTCGGGGAAGAGATCGGCGATCAGCACGGAGCGCAGGTGCCGCGCGGCGGCCGCGGGCGTGACGTCGCCGCGGTGGTGCCGGTCACCGACGCGGATGTGGAGCTCGTGGCCCGACCGGGAGACCCCGGCGAGGCCCGCGTCACCGGCCAACGCGTCGACGACCCACCCGTCGACGGCCAGATGGGTCTCCGGCAGCCCGCTGACCAGCGGGCTCATGCGTGCCTCCACGGCGACGGGCGAAAGGCCGCCACGTCGACCTCGAAGAGCCGTCCCAGCTCGGAACGGGACACCATGGACGCGCTGCGTCGGTCGGGCGCGTGCAGGATGACGCGGCCGCCACGGGACCGTGCCTCGCGACGGGCCCAGAGCAGCTCCGCGACGGTGTCGGAGGACAGCCGCTGCACGCGAGACAGGTCCACCAGCACGGTTCTCGTGCCCTCCGCGAACAGGCGGCGCAGCCGTCGGGTCAGGTCACCCTCCGCCGGCCCGGCGCCGTGGTGGTCGTCGGGCGCAACGACGACGTACGTCCGGTGCGGGCCGGTCACTGCCATCTGGGTCATCGGCCGACCTGCCTCCCGTTCTCGCGCGCGAGGCCGGCGGCCGTCGCGACTGCGCAGACACCATGCCGAGGTCAGGTTGCGGACGCATGGCCGAGTGCTTTGCGGTTACGTGACATCCGGGCGCCGGAGGGCGCCACGCGGCTCGGCGCGCGCGTCACACGACCGCAACACGCTCGCAACCGGGCCGTCCGGCCACGTCGAGGACAGTCAGGGGATGGCCTCCGCCCGCGAGCGCATCGTCGTCGGCGTCGACGGGTCCGACCCGTCGGTGCAGGCCCTGCGCTGGGCCGCGCGGCACGCGGCACCGTTGCCGGGGGCGGTGATCGAGGTCGTGACGGTCTGCGAGCGGGCCATGACCTACGGCGCCGTTCCCCCCGCGGCCGCGCCGGGTCTCGTGCCCGCCACCGCCGCCGGCCGGCCGGACGAGCTCGACGCGGCGCTGGCCGCCGAGGCCCGCCGCGCCGGCGAGCACGCCGTGAGCAGGGCGGGGCTGCACAACGCCGGGCTGACGGTGCGGACCACCCAGCTGACCGGCCACCCGGCGTCGGTGCTCGTCGACGTCTCGCGGGAGGCCGACCTGCTGGTCATCGGGCCCAGCGGCCACGGCGCGCTGGTCGGGCTGCTGCTCGGCTCGGTCGCGACGCACCTCATCACCCACGCGACGTGTCCGGTCGTCGTCGTCCGGGGCCCGGACCGCGCGGGACACGACACGCCGGAGGAGCGAGAGGCATCGACGCGAAAGTGACATGTCGTCGTCATTGCGTCGCCAACTGGTCCTCCTAGCGTGAAGCGAAACCGGCACAGACAGTTTGCAAACACGACATCACGCCCCCGTCGGGGGTGGCCGGGACGTCGCGGGGGTCGACCCGCCCGGGCACACCGGGCGGCCAGGGCTGGGAGTGGGACGCAATGGACCAGATCGACCTGATGACCCCGCACGAGGTGGCCGACGCGTTCCGCGTCGACCCCAAGACGGTCACGCGGTGGGCCCGGCAGGGCAAGATCCGCTTCATCCGGACACCGGGGGGGCACCGCCGCTACGTCGCGGCGGACGTACGCCTGCACCTGCAGGGCGCGCCGGGGCGGACCACGGCCTGACCCGCGCGTCCCGGCGACCCGCGGGTCAGGAGACGCCGAGCACCTGCCGGACCGGGTCGATGGCGAAGTACAGGACGAACGCCGCCGACACGACCCACAGCAGCGGGTGCACCACCGACGCCTTGCCGCGCACGGTCTTGATGAGCACGTAGGTGACGAAGCCGGCGCCGATGCCCACCGTGATCGAGAACGCGAACGGCATGAGGATGATCGTGAGGAACGCGGGCAGGGCGATGTCGATGTCGTCCCAGTCGATGCCGCGGACCTGCATCATCATGAGGAACCCGACGACGACGAGCGCCGGCGTCGCGGCCTCGTAGGGGATGATCGCCACCAGCGGGGCGAGGAACGTGGCGAGGAGGAACAGCACCCCGGTCACGACGCTCGCGAGACCTGTGCGCGCCCCCTCGCCCACGCCGGCGGCGGACTCGATGTAGGCCGTGTTGCTGGACACGGCCGCCGCGCCGCCGGCTGCCGCCCCCACCGAGTCGACGATCAGGATGCGCTGCGCGTTCTGCGGTGTCCCGTCCTCGTCGAGCAGCCCGGCCTCGGCGCCGATGGCCGTCATCGTGCCCATCGTGTCGAAGAAGTCGGCCAGGAGCAGCGTGAAGACGAACAGGGCCGTGGCGATGACGCCGACGCGGTCCCACGCCCCGAGCAGGCTGAACTCGCCGAGCAGGCCGAAGTCCGGTGTCTCCGTCCACGTGTCGGGCACCGCGGGGACGTTGAGGCCCCAGCCGTTCGGGTTGACCTTGTCGGGCGGGACGAAGCCCGGCCCGATGTCGGCGATGGCCTCGACGACCACGGCGAGGACGGTCGCGCCCACGATGCCGATGAGGATCGCGCCCTTCACGCGGCGCACGAGCAGCACGACGATCGCCAGCAGGCCGACGACGAACACCAGCGTCGGCCAGCCCCTGAGCTCGCCGCCGACGCCGAAGCCCACGGGCACCGGCGTGTTGGCCGCGTCCGGGTTGCGCCGCACGATGCCGGCGTCGACGAGGCCGATGAAGGCGATGAAGAGCCCGATGCCGACGCTGATCGCGGTCTTCAACGCCGTCGGGACGGCGTGCAGCACGGCCTTGCGGAAGCCGGTGAGCACGAGGACCAGGATGATCAGGCCCTCGAGGACGACCAGGCCCATCGCGTCGGCCCAGCTCATCTCCGACGCGATGGAGAACGCCACGAAGGCGTTGAGCCCGAGCCCGGTGGCCAACGCGAGCGGGAAGTTGGCCACGACGCCCATCGCGATCGTGAGCACACCGGCGACGAGTGCCGTCGCGGCGGCGACCAGCGCCAGGTCGGGCGCGTCGCCGCCCCCGAGGAAGTTGCCGTCGGCGTCCGGGACGGTGCCGATGATGAGGGGGTTCAGCACGATGATGTAGGCCATCGTGAAGAACGTCACGACCCCGCCGCGGACCTCGCGGGACAGGGTCGAGCCGCGCGCGGAGATGTCGAAGAAGCGGTCCACCCCCGCGCCGCGGGGGGCGGGGCGGGTCGTCGAGCTGGTCGCGTCGGACGTCGAACCGGACATCTCCACCTCACGGGCCGGGAGCAGGACCGCCTGGCGCCCGCCGGGGTGTGGCGTGCCAGGCGCGCGACCAGACTGCCCGACCTAGGCTGTCGGGGTGTCCCCGCCACGCCGACCCGACCCCGAGCCCCTCGAGGCCGACGACGTCACGCTGGTCACCGTGGGGACGGCGCTGTGGGCCGTGGCCCTGGTCGTGGCGGTGGTGCTGCGTGACCGGCTCGACGACGACGGGCGCGGTCGCTGGCTCTGGGTGGCGGCCGCCGGCGTCGGGCTGGGCCTGATCGGCATCCGCTACGTCCGCCGGCGCCGCGCCGCGCTGCGGCGGGGCGCCGGGCCCGCACGCCCCCACGGGCACCAGGGATCGGGCGACTAGACCACCCATCGGGTCCGTGCGCACGCACCCGATCGGAGGCTCAGGTCCGGGCGCCGCACGGTCGAGGACTGTGGGGTGACCACGCACCGAGGCACCCACCCCGTCATGGCGGCCCTCGCGGACGGCGTTCCGCTGACGCTGCTGCTCGACCTCGCCGCCCCGTCCGGCCCCGACTCCCGCTCCATCGCCGCCACCGAGGTCGCCGACCTGTCCTGGCTGCGCGACCTGGCCTACCCCGCCTCCGGCGCGAGACCGCGCGCCGAGCGGCCCGCCGTCTGAGGGTCCGCGCCGTCCTGGCGTGCCTCAGTCCTGCAGGGCCGCCTCGGCGAGCAGCTCCCGCACCCGGCCCGGCTCCGACAGGACCGCGGCGACCAACAGCCGGTCACCCCAGCGGCCGGCTGCCCACGCCAGCCCGCGCGCGAGCCCGTCGAGGGTCGCCGCGTGCACCGCACCGTCCCCGGCGACCCACCAGGTGACCTCGCGCCCGGCCACCGTGAGGTCGTCGTGCTCCTGCCATGACGCGGGGGCGGTCCCGTCGAGCACGTCGCGGACCACGTCCGGCACCGGCCGCTGCTCGCCGCCGGTGAGCGTCGCGTCGACCTGCTCGGAGCTGCGGGCGACGTCCAGCACCTCGGCGAGACCCGCGGCCCACCCGAGCGGCACCACCAGCGGCGGCCGGGCCCACCCGAGCTGCAGGTGGAAGGGTGCGTCGACGACCACCACGTCGTCGTGCGGGAGGACGAGGTCGGTCCCGACGCGCACCATGGCGGGCGGCTCGACCGACTCGGGCGGCATCCCGGCCAGGGCCCGGTAGGCCGCGCGCATGGTGCCCGGCGGGACGGTCCGCGCGCCGTCGCCCAGCCGCGTGAGCAGCTCGTCGCCGCCGCCGGACTCCGCGACGAGGTCGGCGAGCGACGTCCGGACGCCCACCGCGCCCAGCAGCGCTGGGTCGATGTCGGGGGTCTCGGCGTCCAGGACGTCGTAGAGACCGTCCAGGCCGATGGCACCGGGCGCCGCCCACTCCCCCGGCGGCCGTCCGGCGAGCATGCCGTGCGTGCGCACCCACCAGGCGGCGTGGGACGGGACCAGCGCCCGGCGCCCGCCTCCCAGGTCCACGACGACGGGGTCGACCACCGCCGAGCGCAGCGCGGGGCTGCCGGCGACGCGAGCCAGGACCGCGGCCCAGTCGGCGCCCTCCAGGACGTCGAGCTCGGGGATCCCGCGCACCGTCCGCGCGCTCGGCGGGAGGTCGGCCGGCCCGAGCCGCGCGGCCGCCCAGGCCGCCCACTCGGCCAGGCCCGGCAGGAGACCGTCGTCCTCGACCGCACCCGGATCGAGGACGACGTCGGTCACCTCGACGACGGTGAGGTCGGCCAGCACGCCCACGGCCGTGAGCACGCGGGTGCCCCAGCGCGCGACCGCGTCGGCTCCGACGACGCCGAGCACCTGGGGGTCCACGAGCGCGGCGAGGGCCGAGCCGGGCAGCAGCAGCTCGTCGGCCGCGGCGGGCTCCCCGTCGGCGTCGACCAGCGGGAGCTCCCGCAGCCACGGCAGCTCGCCCGGCCGCAGGTCCGAGGCCGACACGAGGGCGAGCACGGCCTCGGTGACGCCGCCCGGGTCGTCGTGTTCCCACGCCCCGGACACGGCCTGCCTCACCTCGGGTCGCTCGAGCACCGTGCGCGCCGTCGCCATGGCAGCACCGAGCCGCAGCAGCAGCGGGTGAGCCGCCTCCGGGTGGACGAGGCGCAGGCCCAGCAGTGTGGTCCCGGCGGGCAGTCCGTCGGCAGGCAGCAGGGCGCCGCGGGGCCCGCGCACGAGACGGCCGTCGGCGAGCGGCACGGGAAGGGCGGCGAGGGCCTCCGCGTGCACCGCGCCGTCGCCCAGGTCGGCGTAGAGGTCGCGCCACCACGACGGCTCGCGGTCGAGGTCGGCAAGCAGGTCGACGAGGTCGGCGAGCGGCAGGCGCCGGGTCCCGAGCCGGTCCAGGACGGCGTCGTCCGGCACGAGTCCCGCGACCACCTCCCCGATGCGCAGAGCCGCGGCGTCGCCCAGACCCACGGCACTCACCGCGTCGCGGGGTGTCACCGGCTCACCGGTGACCGTGCGCAGCACGGGCGCCGCCGCGAGCGCGGCGGTGAGGGCTGAGCGCAGGGCACCGTCGAGTCGTCCCGCGGCGACCGGGCCGGGGACCAGCCGCAGCCGCTCCGACGGGACCGGCACCTCCTGGACCATCGCGACGTACGCCGCGGCCGCCTCGGCGACGAGGCGGTCGGTCAGCGGCCCGGGCGCGACGTGGCGACGCGTCGGGTCGAGCGGGAAGGTGGCGACCAGCAGAGCGGGCAGGTCCAGCGGCTCGTCGGTCGGCGTGGGCGCGTGCACCGTCCCCGGCACCCGCTGACCGGCGAGCGGACGGGCCCAGGTGACAGACCACGTCGGGCGGTCGCGCTCCTCGACCGGGCGGTCGGCAAGCAGGTGCGCATCGGTCGCTCCTCCCCGGCGTACGACGTGCCACCGTCCGTCGTCGCTCACGACCCGGCGCTCGCCGTCCACGTCGAGCTCGATGGCCTCGAGGGCCGGGAGCGCGAGCAGGAGGGCGTCGTCCACGTCGTCGAGCAGGCTGCGGACGAGGTCGACGGCCGCGGCGTCGCGCAGCGGGAGCCGGACGGTCGTCGTGAAGCCGGGCAGCGGGGAGCCGGGCGCGGGGTAGGGCAGCCGCAGCACCGGGACGTGGCCTTCGCGGCGCGACAGCTCGCCGCGCAGCGCGGGCACGGCGAGGGTCTCGGCCCGGGCCGCCTCGACGTCCCAGGCGACGCCGCCGCTCGTCGAGAGGACCTGCGGCGCGTCGGTCACGGCCAGGACCGCGGCGAAGCCCACGCCGAACCGGCCGACGGCCCGGCCCGGCTGACCGTCGCGTTTCGAGGAGGCGCGCAGCGTGGACAGCGACTCGACGCCGGCGGCGTCCAGCGGCGCGCCGATGTTGGACGCGACGAGCTCACCCTCGCGCAGGACCAGCGACACCCGGCCGGGCCGGCCGGAGCGGGCCGCGGCGTCGGCCGCGTTCTGCGCGAGCTCGACGACCACCCGGTCGCGGTAGCCGCCGCGCACCAGGTCGTCCTCCGCGTTGGCGTCCTCGCGGAACCGCGCCGCAGAGGCCGACCAGGCGTCCAGCACCCGGGCCCGCAGGGCAGCGGTTCCGAACGGGTCGACCGCGGTCACGACGCGTGCCGGGTCAGGAGTGGCCGAGGTCCTCGGCCGCGGCCGCGTCGTCGACCGAGCCCGGCGCGTGCTCGACCGGGCGCAGCGCGATGAGGTCGTAGTCGCCCGGGCCGGCGACGGGAGCGGTCACCTCGACGGGGCCGGGCAGGACCGCGGCCTCCGAGTGGGCGCCGCAGCCGTGGTCGTACGACACGACCCGCCCGTCGCTCGGGGAGAACGCGTTGGCGCAGACGCCGAACACCCGCCGCAGCGACCCGCCGAGCGGCACGACGAAGCCGCAGGTCGAGCAGGGTGCCGGGGCGGCCTCCGCCACGGGTGCGTCGGGCCCACCGTCGCCGGAGCGCCACCGGTCGACGGCGTCGTCGCGGCCGATCGGCGAGAGGACCCGGGCCCGGCCGAGGCCGAGCTCCCAGACCGCCACGCGGTCGCTGTCGTCGTCGGCGGGGTCGTCGTCCCCGTCGGCAGCGCGACCCGTCGCCGTGTAGCCCGGCTCCAGGCGGTCGTCGTCGGCCGCGGTCGGCAGCAGGTCGCCGACCCCGAGGTCGCCGGGGGCGAGCCGCTCGCTCCACGGCAGCCAGGCGCGCGCCAGCAGCGACTCGCCGCCCGGCAGCAGCACGACCTCGCACACGGTGACGACCTTGGTGCGCGGTGCGCGGGCGAGCGTCACCGCCCAGTGCCAACCGGTGTAGGCGGCGTCGAGGCACCCGAAGCGGTGCGTCACGAGGCGCTCGGCCTCGGCGTCGGCTCCGAGGTGCTCACCGACGCGGCCACTGCCCGCGACCTCCTCGGCGGCGGCTCGCGCGACGTCGGCCGCGGCGTCGAGCACGGCGTCCGAGCCGGAGGTTCGTGCGGTGGTTGTGGTCACGGGAGGCGATTGTCCCCCATCGGCGGGTCGATCGCGACACGGGCGCGGGTGGCCGCGCGTCACCGGGCAGGATGGGTGCATGCAGGGACCCGGGTCGGCGGAGTCCGGCCCCAGGGGCGGACCGGCCCCGCCGCGCGGCCGGCGCCGGCAGCTGGCCGGGCTGGGCCGCGGCGCCGCCCGGCACAGCCGGGGAGCAGCCCGGCTGACCCGGTCGGGCGTCCTGCGGACGGCACGGCGGGTCCGGCGGATCACGCACGCGCACGGCGCGGGCGAGTCGGGGCTGGGGCGCCTGATCGAGCTGCACGGCCTGAACACCTTCGGCGACGCGATGATCACCGTCGCACTCGCGAACACGCTGTTCTTCTCGGTGCCGACCGGCGAGGCCCGGGGGCGCGTCGCGCTCTACCTGCTCATCACGATGGCGCCGTTCGCACTGATGGCCCCAGTCGTCGGGCCGCTGCTCGACCGCTTCCGCCACGGCCGGCGCAACGCCATCGCCGCCACGATGCTGGTGCGCTGCTTCGCCGCGTGGGTCCTCGCGGGCGCCGTCGCCGACAACGGCCTGTCCCTCTACCCGGCGGCGTTCGCCGTCCTCGTCTCCTCGAAGGCCTACGGCGTCACGAGGTCGGCAACGGTGCCCCGGCTGCTGCCGCGCAAGTACACACTGGTCGCGGCCAACGCGCGCATCTCGCTGGCGGGCATCATCTCCGGCGCCTGCGGGGCGGGCCTGTCCGCGGCGCTGGCCGTCGTGGGACCGGGGTGGTCGCTGCGGGCGGCGTTCCTCGTCTACATCGCCGGCATGGTGCTGGCCCTGAGACTGCCGTCCCGGGTCGACTCCACCCTGGGTGAGACCCCGACGACGATCTCGCTCGACGACACCGGACCGATCCCCCGCCGGACGAGCGTCGGCCCGGCCGTGGTCGCGGCGCTGCGCGCGAACGGCGGGCTGCGCGCGTTCTCCGGCTTCCTCACGATGTTCCTCGCGTTCCTGCTGCGCGAGAAGCCCGTCGGCGGCCTCGACGACACGGTGGCGATCGCCCTCGTCGCGGTGTGCGCCGGGGTGGGGAGCACGACCGGCACGACGATCGGGGCGAAGATGCGCGCGCGGGCCCCCGAGGCCGTCATCGCGGTCGTGCTGGGCATCGCCACCGTGGCGGCCTTCTCGGGGGCGTTCTTCTACGGCATCACGACGGTGCTGTCGGTCGCGCTCGCGGCCGGCCTCGCGCAGTCGCTGGGCAAGCTCTCGCTCGACGCGATCGTGCAGCGGGACGTGCCGGAGGAGGTCCGGACCTCGGCGTTCGCCCGGTCCGAGACGCTGCTGCAGCTGTCGTGGGTCGTCGGCGGCGGCGTCGGCATCGCGCTCCCGCTCAACGGCCGGCTCGGCCTGGGGCTTGCGTCCGTCGGGCTGGTCACCATGCTGGTGGTGACGCTGCGCTCCCTGCGCGGGCGTCAACCGGTGGGCTGACGGCCCGCCCGGAGAAGGCGCGACACGAGGGAGTCCCGGTGCAGACACGACGGCTCGGCAGGCTGGGGCACCAGAGCTCCGTGCTCATCTACGGCGCGGCGGCGCTCGCCGAGGTGACGCAGGACGTCGCCGACCGCTCGCTCCAGGAGGCGCTCGACGCCGGGATCAACCACCTCGACGTCGCCGCGAGCTACGGCGACGCCGAGGTGCGGCTCGGGCCGTGGATGCCGCGGATCCGGGACAAGGTCTTCCTCGCGACCAAGACCGGGGAGCGCACCGCCGAGGGCGCCTGGCGCGAGGTCAACACCTCGCTGGAGCGGCTCCGGACCGACCACGTCGACCTGCTCCAGCTGCACGCGGTCGGCGACCTCGAGGACCTCGACCGGGCCACGGGTCCGGGCGGAGCGCTCGAGGCGGCCGTACGCGCCGTGGACGAGGGGCTCGTCGGGGCCGTCGGCATCACCGGCCACGGCCACGACGCCCCGGCCACCCACCTCGAGGCGCTGCGGCGGCACCCGTTCGCGACGGTGCTCACGCCGATCAACCTCGTGCTCAGCCGCGACGCCGCCTACCGCGGCGCGTACGACGCGCTCGTCGACGAGGTGCAGCGGCAGGACGCGGCGCTGATGGTCATCAAGACCGTCTCCCGGCGCAACTGGCCGGCCGAGGACCGGCCCTACGCGACCTGGTACGAGCCGTTCGACGACCAGCGCACGATCACCGCTGCCGTCTCGTGGGCGCTGGCCCTGCCGGGGGTGACGGGCATCGCCACGCCCGGTGACGTCGGGCTCCTCGGGAAGGTCGTCGAGGCCGAGCGCTCACGCGTCGACCCGGACGAGGCCGCGCGGGTGCTCGGCGCCGAGCCGGCCTACAGCTCCCCCTTCCTCGACATGCCCTGGTAGGCGCCCGACCCGACCCGACCCGACCCGACACGGTCAGGGACCGGTCAAACGCCAGCGCGCAGCGCCGCGACCCGTCATCGTGGCCGGGTGCATGTCGCACCACGGGGAGCGTCGGCCCGCGCCGTCGGCGTCTGGCTCACCTGCCTCGCCCTCGTCGTCACGTCGTTCGCGGTGGCGCCGGGTGCCCGCGCTGCCGAGACCTGCCGCACGACGCCGAACGAACCCGCCGCTCCGACGCACTCGGTCACCGTGTGCGTGTCGCTGCCGGACGGGCCTCTCTCCGGCGTCGTCGACGTCTCCGCCCAGGTCTACGTCACGCCCCTCACGACCGCGACCCCGCCCACCGTGCGGCGAGTGGTGTTCTGGTTCGGCGACGGCTACCTCCTGACCGACTTCGACCCGGCCTACGGCTTCGTCTGGCGCACGACGCGGCTGCCCGACGGGCCGGGAACCTTCGAGGTGCGGGTGCGCACGGGCGACGGCCTCGTCTCCCGCGTCGAGGTGCCGGTGACGTTGGCGAACGGTCCCGACGCGGCTCGACCGCCGACGGTCGAACCGTTCCGGACGCGGACCGGCACCGTGCCGGAGCCGGGGCGGCGGTTCCGCCTCGTCGCGGTCGGCGACGGGGTGGACGGGTCGGCCCGGGAGGAGCAGGTGGCTGCGCAGATCGCCGGGTCCTCGCCGAACCTGCTGGCCTACCTCGGCGACGTCTACCAGCGCGGCTCCCCTGCCGAGTTCGACACGTGGTACGCCGGCCCCTCCGGCTACGCCAGGTTCCGCGACATCACCAACCCGGTGGTCGGCAACCACGAGTACCAGACGCCCGGTGCCGCCGGGTACTTCGGGTTCTGGGGCGGCGTGCCGCACCACTACAGCTACGACGTGGCCGGCTGGCACGTGGTGGCGCTGGACTCCACCAGTCGCTTCGACCAGGTGCTGCCGGGCACGGCGCAGTACGAGTGGCTGGCCGCCGACCTGGGCGCCAACCGGGCGCGGTGCACGCTGGTCTACATGCACCACCCCCGCTACTCGGTCGCCGGGCACGCGGGTCGGCCGAGGCTCGGAGCGCTCTGGTCCCTGCTCGCCGCCCGACGGGTCACGCTGGCCCTGGGAGGGCACTCCCACGCGTACCAGCGGTGGGCCGCCCTCGACGGCAACGGCGCCGTGGACGCCCGCGGCGTCACCCAGCTGGTCGCCGGGGCCGGCGGGCGCGAGGTGAAGCCGGTGTTCGCCGCCGACGCCCGCGTGGCGACGGCCCTGTCGGTGCAGGGCGCGTTGCGTCTCGACCTCGGCCCGGACGACGTCGAGTTCTCCTACGTCGACTCGTCCGGCGCCGTCCTGGACGCGGGGACCGTCGGCTGCAAGAGCACGGGCGACCCGCTGCCCCCGACCGTGCCCCGCAAGCTCCGGGCGACCCCGGCGCCTACGTCGTCCGCGCAGCTGTCCTGGCTCCCGTCGACCGACCAGTACACCGCGGTCGCGGGCTACACCGTGCGCCGCAACGGCATGGATGTCGCCACCGTGGGCGGCGGCACGACGAGCTTCACCGACACGGGACTCACGGCAGGCAAGACCTACTCGTGGACCGTGTCGGCGTCCGACACCTCGGGCAACCGGTCCGCGGAGTCGCGCCCGGCCGCGACGACGATGCCGGCGGAGGCCGCCGCGCAGGGGTCGAGCCGTCGCATGCTGCGGTCGCTGGCCGTTGCGAAGGAGCGCAACCGCGGGTTCGCGCAGCGGAAGTTCCGGACCTGGCTCGACGCCGACGGCGACGGGTGCACGACGCGCGACGAGGTGCTGCTCGCCGAGTCGCTGAGGGCCCCGCGGGTGGGCTCGGGGTGCCGGGTCACCAGCGGCCGCTGGCGCTCGCGGCTGGACGGCGCCCGGCTGGCCGACCTGTCACGGCTGCGCATCGAGAACCTGGTCCCGCTCCGTGAGGCCTGGGCATCGGGCGCGCGACGGTGGGACGGCGTCAGCCGTGCCCGGCTGGCGAACGACCTGGGGTACGGGTTCTCGCTCAACGTCTCGACCAAGCGCGTGCTGCGGGCCCGCGGCTCGGCCGAGCCGCAGCGCTGGCTGCCGCCCCGGCGCGCGGCGCGGTGCACCTACGTCGCGCAGTGGGTCGCCGTGAAGTGGCGCTGGAGGCTGACGGTGGACCGCGGCGAGAAGCGGTTCCTGACCAGGCGGCTCGACGCGTGCGCCTGGCCGCGGGTGGACAGGCCGACCCGCCCGACCACCAGCCGACGCTGACCAGACAGCGGTGGCTCAGCCGAGCGGCCGGACGCCGACCTCCTCGAGCCGGGTCAGCATCTCCGCCGGGTCGGCGTAGACCCGGTAGGCGCCGGAGCGCTCCAGCTCCTCGCGGCCGTAGCCGCCGGAGAGCAGCCCGATGCCGAGCGAGCCTGCCCGCTGGGCCGCGAGCAGGTCCCACACGCTGTCGCCCACGACGAACGAGTCCTGCGGGCGGACGCCGAGCAGCTTCGCCGCGGCGAGGAAAAGGTGCGGGTCCGGCTTCGCCCGCTGGACCAGGTCCCGCGTGACGACCGGCACGTCCCCGGGCAGCCCGAACATCTCGATCGCGCTCTGCGCCGTCCGGCGGGCACCGCTCGTCGCGATGGCGAACGGCACGCCCCGGTCGTGCAGGTGGTGCAGCAGGTCGCGGGCACCGGGCAGCGGGACGACGGTGTCGGCCCGCTCCAGGTACGCCTCGGCGTGCGCGTCCGCCAGCCGCTGCATCGTGTCGTCGTCGAAGGAGACCCCGGTCTCGCGCTGCAGCGCGTCGAGGAACAGCCCGCCGCTCATGCCGATGCGACGGTGGATGCGCCACACCGACAGCGGGGTCCCGATCGACGCCAGCGCCTCCTGCCAGGCGGTCACGTGCTGGTAGACCGAGTCGACCAGAGTGCCGTCGAGATCGAACAGCAGCGCAGGCTGCGGCACGTCGAGCTCGATCTGTCCCACGTCGGGAACGGTCACGAGGTGCTCCGCTCGTCCATGTCGCTCAGCCGCCGGCCGCGAGCTCGCGGCCACGGTCCCGCGCGGCCTCCAGCGCGGCGAGCATCGCCGCCCGGACCCCGTGCTTCTCCAGCTCGCGGATCGCGTTGATCGTGGTGCCCGCCGGGGACGTCACCGCCTCCCTCAGCGTCACCGGGTGCTCCCCGCTGTCGCGCAGCATGACGGCTGACCCGATCGCCGTCTGCACGATGAGGTCGTGCGCGACCTGGCGGGGCAGGCCGAGCAGGATGCCCGCGTCGGTCATCGCCTCGACCAGGTAGAAGAAGTACGCCGGGCCGCTGCCCGACAGCGCCGTCACCGCGTCCTGCTGCGACTCCGGCAGGCGGATCGTGCGTCCCACCGGCGCGAAGATCGCCTCGGTCCGGCGCAGGTGCTCCTCCCCCGCGTGCGCGCCCGCCGAGATCGCGCTCATCGCCTCGTCGACGAGCACCGGCGTGTTGGACATGACCCGGACCACCGGCGTGCGACTCGCGAGACGTTCCTCGATGAAGGCGGTCGTGATGGCTGCGGCCGCGGACACGACCAGCCGGTGAGACGGCGTGTGCGGTGCCATCTCCTCGAGCAGCCCGCCCATGTCCTGCGGCTTGACGGTCAGGATCAGCGTGTCGGCCGACGCCGCGGCCTCGGCCGTCGAGAGCACCTCGACGCCGTACGCCTCGCGCAGCGTCTCGGCGCGCGCGGGGCGCCGGGCGGTCACCACCACGTCGGAGGGGCTCACGCCGCCGCGGATCATGCCCGAGAGCAGGGCCTCGCCCATCTTGCCCGCCCCCAGGACGGCGACGCGCTCGGCCACGGGCCTATCCCTTCGTCGCGACGGCGCGCAGGAAGAACGCGAGGTTGGCGGGCCGCTCGGCCATGCGCCGCACGAGGTAGCCGTACCACTCGTCGCCGTAGGGCACGTAGACGCGCATCCGCTGACCCTGGGCCGCGAGCCGCTCCTGCTCGTGCGGCCGGATGCCGTAGAGCATCTGGAACTCGTAGGTGTCCTGGGCCCGGCCGGTGCGCCGCGCCAGGTCCTCGGTGATGGCCACCAGCCGCGGGTCGTGCGTGGCGACCATCGGGTAGCCCTCGCCCTCCATGAGGATCCGCAGGGCCCGGACGTAGGCGCGGTCGACCTCGCTCCTGCCCTGGAAGGCGACCGAGTCCGGCTCCTTGTAGGCGCCCTTGCACAGCCGCACCCGCGACCCGTCGTGAGCCAGGTCCCGGCAGTCGGCCTCGGTGCGGTGCAGGTAGGCCTGCAGCACGGCACCGGTCTCGGGGAAGTCGGCGCGGAGATCTCGAAGGATCGACAGCGTCGAGTCGGTGGTGGTGTGGTCCTCCATGTCGAGGGTCACCGTCGTGCCGGCGGAGCGGGCGGCCTCACAGATCGCGTAGGCGTTGTCCAGGGCGACCTTCTCGCCGTCGCCGGGCAGCGCCTGGCCGACAGCGGAGAGCTTGACCGACACCTCCGTCGCGCGGGTCAGTCCGTCGTCGGCGAGCAGCTTGAGCAGGTGGAGGTATGCCTCCCGGGTCTGCGTCGCCATCTCGACGTCGAGGGTGTCCTCGCCGAGGTGGTCCATCGAGGCGAGCAGGCCCCGGTCGACCAGTGCGCGGGTCGAGGCGACCGCCTCCTCGTCGGTGGCGCCCGCGACGAAGCGGGCGACGACGGACCTCGAGACGGGCGCGGTCTCCACCAGGTGGCGGATCCGTCCGCTCCGTGACATCGACAGCAGCACGCGCCGCAGCACCGGACCTCCTCACGCGCCGGACCTCGTCGTCCGCGACGTACGGCCATCGCCGCCGTACGTGGGAAGGCTAACGCCCCGGTGCACGCACGCCCTCGGCCGTGGGCACCGCTCGGGTTTCGCGGTGTTCGGGCAGGGGCACACCCCCGTCCGGATGTCGCGTCCCGCGGGGGGACGCGGACGGGGAACGGGAGGCCGCGATGAGCGGTGTGCAGACCGGAACGATCACGACGGACATCCCGGCCCGCCTCGACCGGCTCCCGTGGTCACGCTGGCACTGGCTCGTCGTCATCGGGCTCGGGACCGTGTGGGTCCTGGACGGGCTCGAGGTCACGATCGTCGGTGCGATCGCCGGCCGGCTGACCGAGAACGGCAGCGGCATCCGGATCAGCGAGAGCCAGATCGGTGTCGCGGCCGGCGTCTACGTCGCGGGGGCGTGCCTCGGGGCGCTGTTCTTCGGCTATCTCACCGACCGGCTGGGCCGCAAGAAGCTGTTCCTCGTCACGCTGATGGTCTACCTCGCGGCCACGATCGCGACCGCGTTCTCGATGAACCCGCTGTTCTTCTACGTCTGCCGCTTCTTCACCGGCGCGGGCATCGGCGGCGAGTACGCCGCCATCAACTCCGCGATCGACGAGCTCATCCCGGCGCGGCTGCGCGGTCGCATCGACCTCGTCATCAACGGCTCGTTCTGGCTCGGCACCGCGTTCGGCGCGGCCCTGTCGGTCTACCTGCTCGACGAGGACAACTTCGCCAAGGACTTCGGCTGGAGGCTCGCGTTCGGGCTGGGTGCGGTGCTCGGCATCGCGATCCTGCTCGTGCGCCGATACGTCCCGGAGTCACCGCGGTGGATGTTCATCCACGGCCGCGAGGACGGCGCCGAGGCCATCGTCCGGGACATCGAGCGCCAGGTCGAGGAGTCCGTCGGCCGCAGGCTCGACGGTGTCGACGACCGCCTCACCATCCGGCAGCGCAGCACGATCGGGTTCGGCACGATCGCGCGCACGGCCTGGCAGCTCTACCCGAAGCGGTTCGTGCTCGGCCTGTCGCTGTTCATCGGCCAGGCGTTCCTGTACAACGCGGTGTTCTTCACCTTCGCGCTCGTCCTCACCGACATCATGGGCGTCCCGTCGTCCACGGCGCCGTGGTACCTCATCCCGCTGGCGATCGGCAACTTCCTCGGCCCGCTGCTGCTCGGGCACTTCTTCGACACGGTCGGCCGTCGCGTGATGATCACCGGCACGTACGTCACGTCCGGGCTGTTCCTCGTCCTGACCGGCGTGCTGTTCTCGAACGGTGCCCTCTCGGCCACGACGCTGACCGCGATGTGGTGCGTGGTGTTCTTCTTCGCCTCGGCAGGGGCCAGCGCCGCCTACCTCACGGTCAGCGAGATCTTCCCGATGGAGACGCGCGCGATGGCCATCGCGTTCTTCTACGCGGTCGGCACCGGCCTCGGCGGCATCATCGGGCCCGTGCTGTTCGGCCGGTTCATCGAGCAGGGCCGGGCACAGGTGGCCATGGGATACCAGATCGGTGCGGCGCTGATGATCGGCGCCGGCCTCGTCGCGATGTTCCTCGCGGTCGACGCCGAGCGCCGCTCGCTGGAGGACGTCGCCAGGCCGCTGACCGCCCAGGACGGCGAGCCCGACGACCGCGTCGACCTGAGGTCCGACGAGGAGCCGGCGTCGACCGGATCGAGGTCGCGCGGCTAGCCGCACCCGCGGCCGGCCCGACCTGCACAATCGTGGTCATGACCGGACCGGACGCCACGATCGTCGTCGTGCCCGCCAACGAGGCGAGCTGGGACGACCTGCAGACGGTGTTCGGGACGCGCGGGCCGGCGTCGCGATGCCAGTGCCAGCGCTACAAGCTGCGGCGCCGCGAGGCGTTCGCCAAGTTCCCCGTCGAGGAACGCGCGGAGCGGCTGCGCGACCAGACCGACTGCGGCAACCCGGGGTCGAGCACGACCAGCGGCCTGGTCGCGTACCTCGACGGAGAGCCGGTCGGCTGGTGCGCGGTCGAGCCGCGCCCGGCGTTCGGGGGCCTCCTGCGCAGCGCCCGCGTCCCGTGGGACGGACGCGCCGAGGACAAGGCCGACGACAGCGTGTGGGCCGTGACCTGCCTGTTCACCCGCGCGGGCTTCCGCAAGCGGGGCGTCAGCCGGGCTCTGGCGCGCGCCGCTGTCGGGTTCGCCCGCGAACGTGGCGCCCGCGCAATCGAGGGCTATCCCATGACCACGAAGGACGCGCTCCTGGAGGAGCTCCACGTGGGCACCGAACGCGTGTTCGCCGATGCCGGCCTGAGCGAGGTCAGCCGTCCGACGGTGCGCCGCGTCGTCATGCGGCTCGACTTCTGAGCGCCCGCGCGGCCGTCAGCCGGTCCGGCGGCGCAGCGTCACGGCGCCCAGCGCGAGGGACAGGACGATCGCGAGCGACACGATCGACAGGTCGGCCCAGGCCCCCGAGCCGACGTCCTCGCGGGCCACGATGTCGCGCATCGCGTCGACGGCGTAGGACAGCGGGAGCACGTCGGAGACCCAGCGCAGCGCCGTGTCGAGGTCCTCGCGCGGCACGAGAAGCCCGCAGAGCAGGAACTGGGGCAGGACGAAGGCCGGCATGAACTGCACGGCCTGGAACTCGGTGGCGGCGAAGGCGCTGACCAGCAGGCCGAGGGCCATGCCGAGCACCGCGTCGAGCACGGCCACGACCATCAGCAGCCACACCGGGCCGGCGACGTCGAGCCCGAGCACGGTGACCGCGAGCGTGGTCGCGATGACGGCCTGCACGACGGCGACGAGTCCGAACGCCAGGGCGTAGCCGACGAGCAGGTCCAGCTTGCCGATGGGCATCGTCAGGAGGCGCTCGAGCGTGCCCGAGGTGCGCTCCCGGAGGGTCGCGACGGAGGTCACGAGGAACATGACGACGAAGGGGAACACGCCCAGCAGCGGCGCACCCACCCGGTCGAAGGTCGGCGTCCCCTCGAAGACCCAGGCCAACAGCGAGATGAGGACGCAGGGCACGATGATCATCAGGGCGAGCGTGCGGTGGTCGTGGCGCAGCTGGCTCAGCACGCGGCCGGCGGTCGCGACGGTGATGCGGGCGTTCATGCCCGGCTCCTCTCGGTGGCCAGTTCGGCGTCGGCCTGGTCGACGAGGTGGAGGAACGCGGCCTCCACGTCGGCGCGGTCGGTGCGCGCGAGCAGCGCGTCAGGCGACTCGTCGGCGAGGAAGCGGCCCTCGCGCATCAGCAGCAGCCGGCCGCAGCGCTGCGCCTCGTCCATGACGTGGCTGCTCACGAGCAGCGTCCGGCCGGCGTCGGCCAGCCTCGCGAACAGGTCCCACAGGTCCCGGCGCAGCACCGGGTCGAGGCCCACGGTGGGCTCGTCGAGCACCAGCACCTCGGGCGTCCCGAGCAGCGCGGCAGCCAGCGACACGCGCGCCTCCTGGCCGCCGGAGAGACGCCCGGTCACCACGTCCACGTGCGAGGCGAGACCGACCTCGTCCACGACGCGGTCGACGTCGTCGGCGGGGGCGCCCAGGACAGCGGCGAAGTAGCGGAGGTTCTCGCGCACCGTGAGGTCCGAGTAGACCGACGGGGCCTGGGTCACGTAGCCGACGGACCGGCGCAGCCTCGCCGAGCCGGCGGGGAGCCCCAGCACGTCGACGGTGCCGCCCGCGACGACCTGCACCCCGACGATGGCGCGCATGAGGGTGCTCTTGCCGCACCCGCTCGGCCCGAGCAGCCCGGTGACGGTGCCGCGCGGGACGTCGACCGAGAGGCCGTCGAGCACCGTGCGGCCGCCGCGGACGACCCGCAGGTCACGGACGGAGATCCCGGGGGAACTGTTATTCATCATGTGATGAATATGCGCGGGATCCCGCCTCCCGTCAACCCCCTCGAGCCCTCAACCCCTCGAGCCCCCCGTCCTCCGCCCCTCCTCCCCGCCGGTGATCATGCACGAGTGGTTGCTCACAACCACTCGTGCATGATCACCGTTGAGAGGGGGTTGGGCGGGGTCAGGCGTCGGGGTGGAGGTGGCGCTGGACGACCGGTGCGACGAGGGCGACGACCTCGTCCTCGCTCGCCGACGCGATCGGCTCCAGCCGCACCACGTGGCGCAGGATCACCACACCCACGAGCTGGGCGGCGGCGGCCTGCACGCGCAGCGGGTCGACCGGCCCCGCGGCCTGCACGACCCTCCCCAGCAGGGCGCTCCCGACGAACTCGCGCAGCACCGTGGCGCCCTGCTCGCTGGTGAACGCCGAGCGGACCATGCCGAGCATCGGGGTCCGGAAGTCCGGGTCGGACCACACCCCGAGGAAGAACCGCACGAGCCGCTCGCCCATGCCGGCCGGGTCGCCCGCGAGCGCCTGCGGCAGGATCTCGGCGGGCTGGAACGGCAGCTCCATCGCCGCCACGAACACCCGCTCCTTGGTGCCGAAGTAGTGGTGCACCAGCGACGGGTCGACATCGGCCACCCGCGCGATGCCGCGGACGCTCGCGCCGACGTAGCCCTTGGCGGCGAACTCCTGCCGCGCGGCCTCGAGGATGGCCGCCCGCCGGTCGCCGCCGCCGGCCGGACGCCCCGGCCCGCGACGTCCGCCGGCCGTCGCGGTCATCGGCGGGCCACCCAGGCGCGCGTGACGTACGGCAGCCGGGCCGTCCCGTCGGGGTGGTCCTCCCGCAGTGCCGTGCGGAGATCCTCGAGCACCCCGTCCCTGCCCGGCGGGCTCATGTCGGCGACGTAGGAGTGGCTGCTGTAGTCGCGCACGACGTCCTCGACCGGCACCTCGCGCACCCACGGGATCTCGACCTGGCGCACCCACCGGAAGGCACCCGAGCGCTCGAGCACCGAGCCCCAGTCGGTGTCCCGCGCCTTCCTGTCGTAGGACGGCGAGAGCCGCTGCACGTCGGCCGTGAAGCACTCCCACCACGGTGCGCCGTCGGCCATCAGCAGGTTCCAGAACACCGCGAGCACCCCGCGGTCGTGCAGCACCCTGGCCGCCTCCGGCACCGAGAGGTCCGGGTCGGTCCAGTGGAAGGACTGCGCGTAGGTCACGAGGTCGAACACGGCGTCGCGCGACGGCAGCGCGTTGCCGTCGGCGACGACGGGCCGCACGCGCGACGTCGACCGCGACCGCAGCAGCGCGAGCACGCCCGGGCCGGGGTCGACCGCGACGACGTTGCTGCCGCGCCCGGCCAGCGCCCGGGTGGCGATGCCGGTGCCCGCGCCGACGTCGAGCACCTCGGCGCGCAGCAGTGGCTGGCCCAACGCCGACTCGAGCGCGTCGAAGAGCTGTGGCGGGTAGTCGGGGCGGTAGGCGTCGTACGTCGCCGCGACGCTGTCGAAGAGCTGCCGCTCCACCCGGCCGGTCACGGGGACGACCCGGCAGCCGCGGCCAGGTTGAGCCGCGCGAACGCAAGGCCCTCGGCGAGGTCGGCCTCCCGCTCGTCGCGGTTGAGCGCCCGCCGGGTGTTGACCTCCAGCACGACCGTGCGCCCGTACCCCCTGCGCGCCAGCCGCTCCAGCACGTCGGCGCAGGGCTGGCTGCCCCGGCCCGGCACGAGGTGCTCGTCGCGGTTGGACCCCGACCCGTCGGCGAGGTGCACGTGGGCGAGCCGGTCACCCAGCACGTCGAGCACCTCGAGCGCGTCGGAGCCCGACACCGCGGTGTGCGACAGGTCGAGCGTGGTGGTCGGCACGTCGAGCTCGAGCAGGTCCCAGTGCGGGAGGTACGCCGCGACCTCCCGGTTGCGCGCCTTCCACGGGAACATGTTCTCCACGGCGAAGACCACGTCGGTCTCGTCCTGCATGCGCGCGATGCCGTCGACGAAGCCGCGGGCGTAGTCGCGCTGCCACCGGAACGGCGGGTGCACCACCACGGTCGGCGCCCCGACCCGCTCCGCCGCCTCCTGGGCGCGGACCAGCTTGGTCCACGGGTCGGTCGACCAGACGCGCTGCGTGAGCAGGAGGCACGGTGCGTGGATCGCCAGCACCGGCACGCCGTAGCGCTCCGAGAGGCCGCGCAGCGCGTCGGGGTCCTGGCTGACCGGGTCGGTCCACACCATGACCTCGACGCCGTCGAAACCCAGGTCGGCAGCCATCTGGAACGCGGTGGTGCACGTCTCGGGATAGCAGGACGCGGTCGACAGCGCGACCTTCGCTCCCGGCACCCGGACCGTGCGGCTCATGACGCCAGCCTAGGCATCGCCGGTCGGCTCAGGACTCACCGCGCATCCAGTCGAGGCGGCGCAGGATGATGCCCTCGCGCAGCGCCCACGGGCAGACCTGCACCTCCTCGAGGTCGAGCAGGTCCATCACGGCCTCGGCCACCACCGCGCCGGCGACCAGCTGCGCGGCCCGGCCGGTGCTGACCCCGGGCAGGTCGGCGCGCTCCTCGGTCGTCATCGTCGCCAGCCTCGGCACCCACTCGGCGACGTCGGCCAGCGAGAGCATCCGCGGCACCCGGTCGCCCTCTCCCGACGGCGGCGCACCGGCCAGCCGCGAGAGCTGGCGGAACGTCTTGGACGTCGCGACCGCGTGGTCGGGGTCACCGAGCGCCTCGAACGGCCGCAGCCGTCCGGCGATCGTCGCCCGCGCGTGCTTGCGCAGCGCCTTGACGTCGGCGGGGTCCGGCGGGTCGCCGGGCAGCATCGTGCGGGTCAGCCGTCCGGCGCCCAGCGGCAGCGAGAGCAGCGCGTCGGGGATCTCGTCGAGGCCGGCGGCCATCTCGAGGGAGCCGCCACCGATGTCCATCACGAGCAGCCGGCCCGACGACCAGCCGAACCACCGGCGGACGGCGAGGAAGGTCAGCCGCGCCTCGTCGTCGCCGGTCAGCACCTGCAGGTCGACACCGGTCTCGTCGCGGACCCGCTGGAGCAGCGCCGGCCCGTTGCCGGCCTCGCGGACCGCCGACGTCGCGAACGCGAGGAGGTCCTCGGCGCCACGGTCCTCCGCGACGTCGAGCGCGTGGCGCACGCAGTCGAGCAGCCGTTGCTGCCCGCCGTCGTCGATCAGGCCGTCGTCGGTGAGGTGCTCGGCCAGCCGCAGCTCGGTCTTGTCGGAGTGTGCCGGCAACGGGCGGGCGCCCTCGTGCGCGTCGACCACCAGGAGGTGCACGGTGTTCGACCCGACGTCGAGGACTCCCAGGCGCACGGCCACCTCCCCGGCGTACGGCATGCGCCGGCACCTGCCGGCACCAGCGAACCTACCGCCGACGGCGTCGCTGACGGCCCAAGCGCGCGCGGTCGCCTAGGCTGGCGTCGTGCCCGAGGTGCCTCTTGACTTCCCCCGTGCGTGGGTCGAGTTCCCCGACCCCGCCGACGACGAGCAGGCGTTCCGCTGCGACCTGACGTGGCTCACGTCGAGCTGGACCTGCATCTTCGGCAACGGCTGCCAGGGCATCTACGCGGACCAGCCGGCCGGCGTCGGCTGCTGCACGCTCGGTGCCCACTTCTCCGACAAGGACGACGAGAAGCGGGTCAAGAAGTCCGTCAAGCAGCTCACGCCCGAGACGTGGCAGCACTACGACCCGAAGAACTGGACCGAGAAGGACGACGAGGGCGCGCGCAAGACCCGCGTCGTCGACGGCGCGTGCATCTTCGCCAACCGCCCGGGGTTCGCCGGCGGCGAGGGCTGCGCGCTGCACGGGCTGGCGCTGCGGACCGACCGGCACTTCCTCGAGACCAAGCCCGACGTGTGCTGGCAGCTGCCGATCCGCCGGACGTACGACCGGGTGAAGCGGCCCGACGGCACCGAGCTGCTCGTCGCCGTCATCGCGGAGTACGACCGGCGCGGCTGGGGCGAGGGCGGTCACGACCTCGACTGGTACTGCAGCGGCAACACCGAGGCGCACGTCGGCACCGAGCCGGTCTACGTGTCGATGCGCGCCGAGCTCGTGGAGCTGATGGGGCAGAAGGGCTACGACGAGCTGGGCCGGCTGTGCGAGGAGCACCTCTCGTCTCGGCGCCGGTTCGCCCTGCACCCGGCCGACCCGAAGGCCCGCAAGGGCCGCTGACAGGAGGCGCCGGCCGTGGCACGTGACGAGGTCGATCTCGTCGAGGTCGACGCCGCGAGCTGGCGCCCGGTCCCGGATGCCGCGATCGGTCTCCGACCACCCCGATCGCCCTCGGGACTCCTCGCGGTCAGGTGTCGGAGGGGCGCAGGCCGTCGGCGGCGGCGCGGAGCAGCTCGGCGCGGTCGGTGATCTTCGACCGCTCGCGGCCGACCCGCCGTCCCAGCCGCGCCTCCGCCCGCTCGATCGCCCGCCAGCCCTGCCAGGTCACGACGTCGACGCCCCGCCGCTCCAGCAGGCGCAGCACGGCGTCCGGGTCGCGCACCGGTGCCCTCGGGAGCGTCGGGGCGTCCGCCAGCAGCGCCGCCACCGTCTCCTGCGCGTCGTGCTTGTTGGTGCCGATCACCCCGGTGGGGCCGCGCTTGATCCAGCCGGCGACGTACTCGCCCGGCACGGCGCGACCGTCGCGCAGCACCCGGCCGCCGTCGTTGGGCACCACACCGGCCGACTCGTCGAAGGGCAGGCCGGGCACCGGCACGCCGCGGTAGCCCACCGATCGCAGGACCATCTGGACGTCCAGGGTCGAGGTCTCGCCGGTGCCGGTGGCGAGGCCCTGCCCGTCCACGAGCATCGTCTCGAGCAGCAGGCCCGCGACCCGGCCGTCGCCGAGCACCTCCAGCGGGCGTCGCCGGAAGTGCAGGTGCACGCGCCGCGGCCGCCCGGCCGGCTCGCGGGCGGCCCAGGACCGCAGGACGTCGAGGTTGCGCCGCAGCACCGGCTCCCCGTCGAGCAGCCCCTCGTCGACGTCGAGCTCCGCTGCGTCGACGAGCACGTCGACGCCGGCGATCTCGCCGATCTCGCGCAGCTCCTTGGTGGTGAACCGCGCCTGCAACGGGCCCCGGCGTCCGAGGACGTGGACGTCCTCGACAGCACTCGCCCGCAGCGCCTGCAGGACGTGCTCGGGCAGGTCGGTGGTGCGCAGCTCGTCGGCCGTCTTGGCGAGCACACGCGTCACGTCGAGTGCCACGTTGCCCATGCCGACGACGGCGACGCTGCGCGCGTCCAGCGTGAACCGGTCGGCGGGGACGTCGGGGTGCCCGCAGTACCACGCGACGAACTCGGTCGACGACGTGCTCCCGGGCAGGTCCTCACCGGGGATGCCGAGCCGCCGGTCGACCGACGCCCCGTGGGCGAACAGCACGGCGTCGTAGTGCTCGTGCAGGTCCCCGACCGTCAGCCCGGCTCCCACCTCGACGTTCCCGAGGAAGCGCACCGCCGGGTCCTCGAGCACCTTCGCCAGCGCGCGACTGATCGACTGGATCTTGGGATGGTCCGGCGCGACGCCGTAGCGCACCAGCCCGAACGGCGAGGGCAGCCGGTCGAGCACGTCGACCTCGGCAGCGCCGTCCCGGACGAGCGCGGCGGCCGCGTACACACCGGCCGGTCCCGAGCCCACCACCGCGACGCTGATCACCGACCCACCGTTGCCGAGCCAGGGCGGCCCCGCAACCGGGGAGCGCGACGCGCGGGAGACCGCTAGCGTCCGGGGATGAGCGACGCGAACCCCCTCGGCACGATCCTCGGCGTCTGGGCGCACCCCGACGACGAGACCTACCTCTGCGGCGGCCTCATGGCGCGCGCGGTCCGGGCGGGTGACCGGGTCGTCTGCGTGACGGCGACCCGCGGCGAGCTCGGCTCGCCCGACGAGGAGCGGTGGCCCAGCGGCGCCCCGCTGGCCGCCGTGCGTACCGCCGAGATGGAGGCGGCGCTCGCCGTGCTCGGCGTCGCCGAGCACCACTGGCTCGACTACCCCGACGGAGGGTGCGCCGCCGTCGACCAGGACGAGGCCGTACGCCGGGTCACCGAGGTCATGGCGCAGGTGCGCCCCGACACGGTGCTGACCTTCGGTCCCGACGGCATGACCGGTCACGACGACCACAAGGCGGCGTGTCGCTGGGCGACGGCGGCGTTCGACGCCGTGGCGCCGGAGGGCGCGCTGCTGGCGTACGCGACGAACACCCCCGACTGGGTCGCCCGGTACAAGCCGCGGCTGGACGAGTTCAACGTCTACATGGGCGTCGAGCCGCCCGCGCACCCGCCGGACGAGCTGGTCGTGCACGTCGAGCTCGAGGGCGACCTGCTCGAGACCAAGCTCCGGGCCATCCGGGCCATGACCAGCCAGGTCGAGCCGCTGGTCGCCGGCCTGGGCGAGGACTTCCTGCGCGAGGGCATGGCCCAGGAGGCGTTCCGCCCCCGCGACTGACCCACGGCGAGGCACCGCTGCGGTGTCCGACGTGGCACCTAGTCTCGGCGCCATGGCCAGGACAGCGACCCGCGAGCGCCCCGCCTTCCGCTGCGGCGAGTGCGGGTGGACCGTCGGCAAGTGGGTCGGCCGCTGCGGCGAGTGCCAGGCCTGGGGCACGGTCGAGGACACGTCGGCCCCGACGGTGCGCACCACCGCCGCCGGCCCGGTGAGCGCGGCCGCCCGGCCGATCGCCGAGGTCGACGTCGAGGCGGCACGGGCCCTTCCGACCGGTGTCGACGAGCTCGACCGCGTGCTCGGCGGCGGTCTCGTGCCGGGTGCGGTGGTGCTGCTCGCCGGAGAGCCCGGCGTCGGGAAGTCCACGCTGCTGCTCGACGTCGCGGCGCGCTTCGCCGGGCGCGGCCGCACGCTCTACGTCACCGGCGAGGAGTCCGCCGCCCAGGTCCGGCTGCGGGCCGACCGCATCGGCGCCCTGCACGACGACCTGCTGCTCGCCGCCGAGACCGACCTCGCGGCGGTCCTCGGCCACGTCGACCAGGTGGGCCCCGCGCTGCTCGTCGTCGACTCGGTGCAGACGGTGGCCAGCGCCGAGGTCGACGGCTCGCCGGGCAACGTCAGCCAGGTCCGCGAGGTCGCCGCCGCCCTGATCCGCGTCGCCAAGGAGCGCGGCATCGCCACGATCCTGGTCGGGCACGTGACCAAGGACGGGTCCATCGCCGGTCCGCGGCTGCTCGAGCACCTCGTCGACGTGGTGCTGCAGTTCGAGGGCGACCGGCACTCGCGGCTGCGCATGGTCAGGGGCGTCAAGAACCGCTACGGCCCCTCCGACGAGGTCGGCTGCTTCGACCTCTCCGACGACGGCATCGTCGGGCTGCCCGACCCGAGCGGCCTGTTCCTCTCGCAGCGGCGCGACGCCGTTGCCGGCACCTGCGTCACCGTCACGCTCGAGGGCAAGCGTCCGCTCGTGGCCGAGGTCCAGGCCCTGGTCGCGGCCTCCTCGCTCGCCAGCCCGCGGCGCACGACGAGCGGGCTCGACGGCGGGCGGCTGGCGATGGTGCTCGCCGTCCTCCAGCGACGGGCCAAGGTCCCGGTCGGGGCGACCGACGTCTACGCCGCCACCGTCGGGGGGGTCCGCCTGACCGAGCCGGCGACCGACCTCGCGGTCGCGCTCGCCGTCGCGGGCGCCGCGAGCAACGACCCCCTCGCGACCGGGCTGGTGGCGGTCGGCGAGGTCGGCCTGGCCGGCGAGATCCGGCGGGTCACCGCGACGGGCCGGCGCCTGGCCGAGGCGGCCCGGCTGGGGTTCACGCACGCGCTCGTGCCCCCCGACCCGGGGCGCGTCCCGCCCGGCATCGAGGCGATCGAGGTCGCCGACCTCGGGCGCGCGCTGCAGGTCGCGTTCCCCGGTGCCGAGGTGATCCCCTTCGCGAGCCGCCGGTCTCCTGACCCGCGTCGCGATGCGTGAGCGGACACCGGGACCGCCGCAACGTGACCGTCTCGTGACCACCTCGCGCACCCGTCGGCGGCGGGTGCGCCGGATAGACTCGCGCGCGATCGAAGGCCGACGGGACGCGAACCACCACGGGCGCGCGCCACCGGCCGGGAACGAGCGGGAGCAGCGACCTTGCCAGGCACCGAGCGTTTCGACGACCCGCTTCGCGCCACCCTCGCCGCGGTCGCGCCCGGCACCGCGCTGCGCGACGGCCTCGAGCGCATCCTGCGCGGCGGCACCGGCGCACTGATCGTCCTCGGCTTCGACAAGCTCGTCGAGACCATGAGCACCGGCGGCTTCGTCCTCGACGTCGAGTTCAGCGCCACCCGGCTGCGCGAGCTGGCCAAGATGGACGGCGCCATCGTCGTCGACCGCGACTGCACCAAGATCGTGCGAGCCGCCGTGCAGCTCGTGCCCGACCCGGCGATCCCGACCGACGAGTCCGGCACGCGCCACCGCACGGCCGATCGCGTGAACAAGCAGACCGGTCTGCCCGTCATCTCGGTGAGCCAGTCGATGAGCATCATCGCGCTCTACGTCGACGGCCAGCGCTACGTGCTCGAGGCCTCCACCCAGATCCTGTCCCGGGCCAACCAGGCGCTCGCGACCCTGGAGCGCTACAAGCTGCGGCTCGACGAGGTGTCCGGCACGCTGTCGGCGCTGGAGATCGAGGACCTGGTGACCGTGCGCGACGTGGCCGCCGTCGCGCAGCGCCTCGAGATGGTCCGCCGCATCGCGGGCGAGATCGAGTCCTACGTCGTCGAGCTCGGCACCGACGGCCGCCTGCTCACCCTCCAGCTCGACGAGCTGATCGCGGGGGTCGAGCCCGACCGCGAGCTGATCGCACGCGACTACCTGCCCCAGGCCACCGGCCGCAAGGCGCGCACGGCCGCGGACGTGATGTCCGAGCTCGACCAGCTCGACTCGCTGGAGCTGCTCGACATGGCGGCGGTCGCGCGGGCGATGGGCTACGGCGGGGGCGAGGGTCTCGACGCGGCGGTGAGCCCGCGCGGCTACCGCCTGCTCGCCCGGGTGCCACGGCTGCCGGCCACCGTCGTCGACCGGCTGGTCGACCACTTCGGCAGCCTGCAGAAGCTGCTCGCCGCGAGCATCGACGACCTGCAGGCTGTCGACGGGGTCGGCGAGTTCCGGGCCCGCAGCATCCGCGAGGGCCTCAGCCGGCTGGCCGAGTCCTCGATCCTCGAGCGCTACGTCTGAGCGTCCGCCCGGCCCCGCCGGCAGGTCAGGCCGGCACGAGGCCGGCCAGGGCGGTCATCGACACGACGAAGACCGGCGCACCCTTGGCGTCGCGGCGCACCTCGAGGACGTACGCGGGCAGGCCGGCGCCCGGGCGCTCACGGACGGGCACGAGGGCGTCCGGGTCGAGGACCGCGAGAACCTTGTCGACGGCGAGGCCCAGCACGCCGTCGGACGTCTGCAGCACCAGCACGTCGCCGATGTCGCCCGCGTCGGCCGGGGTGCGCAGGTCCACGACGGGCACCGGGTCGCCACGCAGCACGAGCAGCCCGGTCACCGGCGCGCGTGCCCCGTCGAGCGCGTCGATGCCGGTCGCGCGCACCACTTCGCGCACCTCCCCGAGCCGGCCGGCGAGCTCACGGCCCCCCATCAGGAAGGTCACGTAGCCGCTCACCGGTCACCGCCGGGGGCGGCGGCGACAGCGTCGCCCGCGAGCCGGGCGGACTGGTCGGCCAGCCGTCGGCACAGGTCCACCAGCTCGACGGCGTCCCGCCCGGCGAGCAGGGCGGCTGCCCGCTCCGGCGGCATCGCCAGGATCGCCTGCTCGGCAGCCCGGTAGGACACCGACGCGGGGGCGTGCTGCCCCAGCCGGGCCAGCGCGCCGGCGAGCAGGAAGTGGGCGTGCCCCTCACCCGGGTCGAGGTAGACGGCCTTGCGCAGCGACTCCACCGCGTCGCTGTCCAGGCCGAGGGTGGTCAGGGCGGACCCCAGGACGACGTACGCGGGCGCCAGCAGCGGGTCGGCGAGGCTCGCCTCCTGCGCCGTCGCGACGGCGGCGGGGTAGTCGCCGGCTGCGAGCCGGGACCTGGCCGTCGTGAGCAGGCGGCCGGCGTCGGGGCGCTCTGCCGGCGCGGGGACCGCGGCGGGCCGGACGGCGGGAGGGGTCCGCGGCCGCAGCTGGCGGACCGGGACGGCGGGCGGGGCGGGCGATCCCACCCGCGCGTCGTGCGCGCGACGGTAGACGAACGCCTCCCCGAGCGGCAGGAGCGAGAACGCGCTGCTGACCTGCCAGAGCGTCTCGGAGTGGCCGAGGAACAGGTACCCACCCTCGGACAGCACGTCGTGGAAGGACCCCATCAGCAGCCGGGTCGTCTCCCGCCCGAAGTAGATCGTCACGTTGCGGCACACGACGAGGTCGACCTGCCCGCGGGCGAACGGCACCGGGTCCGTGACCAGGTTGTGCAGGCGGAAGTCGACGAGGCTGCGGACCTGGTCCTTGACGGCGTACGCCCCTCCCGGGCGCGGCTCGAACCAGCGGTCGCGCAGGACGGCGGGCACCCGGTCGAGCGTGCGTCCCGCGTAGGTCCCGCGGTCGGCCGCGCGCAGCGCGTCGGCCGAGACGTCGGTCGCGACGATGCGCACCGGGGCGCGGGCGCCGACCACCGGGGAGAGCTCGAGCAGCAGCATCGCCAGCGTGTAGGGCTCCTCGCCCGTCGAGCAGCCGGCGCTCCAGATGGTCAGCGGCCGGTCGTGGCCGGCCGCGCGCCGCAGGAGGTCCGGCAGGACCCGGCGGCGCAGGGCCTCGACCTGGGGCGGGTTGCGGAAGAAGTGGGTCTCCTGCACGGTCACGGCGTCGAGCAGGCGCTGCCGCTCGGCCTGCCCGGCCGCGCCCGCGAGCGACCCGAGGTAGGCCGCGACGTCCGGGGCACCGCTGTCCATCAGCCGGTCGGCGACCACGGCCGCGAGCCCGGCCCTGCGGCCCTCGTCGAAGACCAGACCCGCCTGGGCGGCGAGGTAGTCGCGGACCGCGGCGAAGTCCGCGTCGGTGAGCGCGGTCATGTCACCACCCGCTGGACGCACGACGCGGCGGCCAGCGCGGCGGCGATCCCGCCGAGCGGCAGCTCGACCTCGACCGCGCCCAGCGCCTGCGCGGCGGCGGGCATGCCCCAGACCACGCTGGTCGGCTCGTCCTGACCGATCGTGAGGGCGCCCGCCGAGCGCAGGGTCCGCAGCCCCTCGGCGCCGTCGCGGCCCATGCCCGTGAGCAGGACGCCGACCGCCTTGCTGCCGCAGACCGCCGCCGTGCTCTCGAACGCCGCGTCCACGCCGGGGACGTGGAACTGGCTGACCGGCGGGGTGCGCAGCTCGACGCGCAGCCCGGCCCGCAGCAGGGTGTTCAGCCCCGCCGGCGCGACGTGGACCGTCCCCGGAGTCAGGCGCCGCCCGTGCTGCGCCATGACGACGGGGAGCCGGGTGAGGCCGTCGAGCCAGCTCGCGAGGCCCTCGACGAACCCGTCGGCCATGTGCTGCACCACGAGCACCGGCACGGGGAGGCTGGACGGGAGGTCGGCGAGGATCGTCGCGAGCGCCGGCGGGCCACCGGTGGACGCACCGATGACCACGACGCGGACGGCGGCCTCGGGGGGCGGCTGCGCGGGCTCCGCAGCCCGCGGCTCCGCGACGCGCGCGCGGCCCTCGCCGATGCCCTTGGCGCGGAGCCGGTTGCGCGGATGGGTGATGACGCGGACGCGGCTGGCCACCCGCAGGTGACGGCGCATCGCGGTGGCGTACTGCGGCGAGCTGGGCAGCGCGTCCAGCGCACCGACGACGTCGACGGCCCCGGCTGCCAGCGCAGCCTGCGAGTGCTCGGCGAGGGCACCGCAGACGACGACCGGGGTCGGGCGGGTGCCCATGATGCGCTCGATGGCCTCGATGCCTCCGGCGGCAGGGTCCAGGTCGAGCAGCACCGCCCCGGGGGCGTGCGCGACGACGGCCGCCTCGGCCGCCTCGGCGGTGCAGACCTGGGCCGCGACGGAGAACCCGGGGCCGTCCAGCAGCTCGCACAGGGTCCTGGTGCGGGCACGGCTGTCCCCCACGACGACCACGACAAGGGTCGCCACGCCGTCCCCGGGAGGAGCGGCGGGCCGTTCACCGGTCATCGACATGGGTCTGGCGACGCCACCTCTCCCGTTGGTGCGAGCGCTCGGGCCGGCCGGAGCCGCACGCCTCACCCCGATGGTCGTCATCCGGCAAGGTGCACTTGAGGACGTGCGAGGATCACGCACGATGCCCGACGCCTCCGCGGCGGTGCTGCCGCTGCCCGCCCTGCACGAGCCCGTCCTGCGCTGGTACGACCGCAACGCGCGCGACCTGCCCTGGCGGGTCCCGGGCACCAGCGCCTGGGACGTGCTGGTCAGCGAGGTCATGCTGCAGCAGACGCCCGTCTCGCGCGTCGAGCCGGCCTGGCGGGCGTGGGTCGCGCGGTGGCCCACGCCGGATGCTCTCGCGGCCGAGGAGCCGGGCGAGGCGGTCCGGGCCTGGGGCCGGCTCGGCTACCCCCGGCGGGCCCTGCGGCTGCACGCCGCGGCCGTCGAGATCGTGTCGCAGCACGGCGGTGAGCTCCCCACGACGTACGACGGGCTGCTCGCGCTGCCCGGGGTCGGCGACTACACCGCGGCCGCGGTCGCGTCCTTCGCCTACGGCCAGCGGCACGCCGTGCTCGACACGAACGTGCGCCGGGTCCTGGTCCGCGCCGCCGCGGGACGGGCCGAGCCCGCGCCCTCCCTCAGTGCGGACGAGCGGCGCCTCGGCCAGGTGCTGCTGCCGGACGCGCCGGCCGTCGCGGCGCGGTGGGCGGTCGCGGTCATGGAGCTGGGAGCGCTGGTCTGCACGGCCCGGTCGCCGCGGTGCCAGCGCTGCCCGCTGCTCGCGACGTGCGCCTGGCAGCAGGCAGGGCGACCGGCCCACGACGGGCCGGCCCGTCGGGCGCAGCCGTTCGCCGGCACCGACCGGCAGGTGAGGGGGCTGCTGATGGCGGTGCTGCGGGAGCGGCCCGACCCGGCCCCTCCCGACGCGCTCGCCGCCGTCTGGGCCGACGCGGAGCAGCGCGACCGGGCCCTGGCGGGCCTGGTGGCCGACGGGCTGGTGGAGCCCGATCGCGAGGGCTACCGGCTGCCCCGGCGTCGCGCCCGCGCGCGTCCCTGACCCTCTACTCCTGCGTCCCCGCGGTCTCCACGGGAGGCGAGTCCGGCAGCGCGGCCTTCTGCTCACCGACGAAGGTGAACGAGGCCTCGTCGCCCTCGCCCTCGACGTCGGCCACGACGATCTGGCCGGGCCGGACCTCGCCGAAGAGGATCTTCTCCGACAGCACGTCCTCGATCTCGCGCTGGATGGTCCGGCGCAGCGGCCGCGCGCCCAGGACCGGGTCGTAGCCCTTCTTCGCCAGCAGCTCCTTCGCCGCCGGCGTGAGCTCGAGACCCATGTCCTTGTCGCGCATCCGCTCGTCGAGCTTGGCCAGCATCAGGTCGACGATGTTGATGATCTCGTCCTTGCTGAGCTGGTGGAACACGACGATGTCGTCGATGCGGTTGAGGAACTCGGGCCGGAAGTGCTGCTTGAGCTCGTCCTGCACCTTGTTCTTCATCCGCTCGTAGCCGCTCTTGATGTCCTCCGAGGCAGCGAACCCGAGGTTGAAGCCCTTGGAGATGTCGCGGGTGCCGAGGTTCGTGGTCATGATGATCACGGTGTTCTTGAAGTCGACGACCCGGCCCTGCGAGTCGGTCAGGCGACCGTCCTCGAGGATCTGCAGCAGCGAGTTGAAGATGTCCGGGTGGGCCTTCTCGACCTCGTCGAAGAGGACCACCGAGAACGGCTTGCGCCGGACCTTCTCGGTGAGCTGGCCGCCCTCCTCGTAGCCGACGTAGCCGGGAGGCGAGCCGAACAGCCGCGACACCGTGTGCTTCTCGGAGAACTCGGACATGTCGAGCTGGATGAGCGAGTCCTCGTCGCCGAAGAGGAACTCGGCGAGGGTCTTGGACAGCTCGGTCTTCCCGACACCGGAGGGTCCGGCGAAGATGAAGGAGCCACCCGGGCGCTTCGGGTCCTTGAGGCCGGCGCGGGTGCGCCGGATCGCCTGGGACAGCGCCTTGATGGCCTGCTCCTGGCCGATGACGCGCTTGTGCAGCTCGTCCTCCATGCGGAGCAGCCGCTGGGACTCCTCCTCGGTCAGCTTGAAGACCGGGATGCCGGTGGCGACGGCGAGGACCTCGGCGATCAGCTCCTCGTCGACCTCGGCCACGACGTCCATGTCGCCGGCCTTCCACTCCTTCTCCCGCTGCGCCTTCTCCTGCAGCAGGGTCTTCTCGCGGTCGCGCAGGGACGCGGCCTTCTCGAAGTCCTGCGCGTCGATCGCGGACTCCTTGTCACGGCGGACGCCGGCGATGCGCTCGTCGAACTCGCGCAGGTCCGGTGGCGCGGTCATGCGGCGGATGCGCATGCGCGAGCCGGCCTCGTCGATGAGGTCGATCGCCTTGTCCGGCAGGAACCGGTCGGAGATGTAGCGGTCGGCCAGCGTCGCCGCGGCGACCAGCGCCGCGTCGGTGATCGACACGCGGTGGTGGGCCTCGTAGCGGTCGCGCAGGCCCTTGAGGATCTCGATGGTGTGGGCCAGCGTCGGCTCGGCGACCTGGATCGGCTGGAAGCGTCGCTCGAGCGCGGCGTCCTTCTCCAGGTGCTTGCGGTACTCGTCCAGAGTCGTCGCGCCGATGGTCTGCAGCTCGCCGCGCGCGAGCATCGGCTTGAGGATCGACGCCGCGTCGATCGCGCCCTCGGCCGCACCCGCACCGACGAGGGTGTGCAGCTCGTCGATGAACAGGATGATGTCGCCGCGGGTGCGGATCTCCTTGAGGACCTTCTTCAGCCGCTCCTCGAAGTCACCGCGGTAGCGGCTGCCGGCGACGAGGGCGCCCAGGTCGAGGGTGTAGAGCTGCTTGTCCTTGAGGGTCTCGGGCACCTCGCCCTTGACGATGGCCTGGGCGAGACCCTCGACGGCGGCGGTCTTGCCGACGCCCGGCTCGCCGATGAGGACCGGGTTGTTCTTGGTGCGGCGGGACAGCACCTGCATGACCCGCTCGATCTCCTTCTCGCGCCCGATGACCGGGTCGAGCTTGCCCTCGCGGGCCTGCTGGGTCAGGTTGCGGCCGAACTGGTCGAGCACCAGCGACGTCGACGGCGCTCCCTCGGCGGGGCCGCCTGCCGCCGCGGTCTCCTTGCCCTGGTAGCCGGAGAGGAGCTGGATGACCTGCTGGCGCACGCGGTTGAGGTCGGCGCCGAGCTTGACCAGCACCTGGGCGGCGACGCCCTCGCCCTCACGGATGAGGCCGAGCAGGATGTGCTCGGTGCCGATGTAGTTGTGGCCGAGCTGCAGCGCCTCGCGCAGCGAGAGCTCGAGCACCTTCTTGGCCCGCGGCGTGAAGGGGATGTGCCCCGACGGCGCCTGCTGGCCCTGGCCGATGATCTCCTCGACCTGGGAGCGCACGGCCTCCAGCGAGATGCCCAGCGACTCGAGCGCCTTCGCGGCGACACCCTCGCCCTCGTGGATGAGCCCGAGCAGGATGTGCTCGGTCCCGATGTAGTTGTGGTTGAGCATCCGGGCCTCTTCCTGGGCCAGGACGACAACCCGCCGCGCACGGTCGGTAAATCGCTCGAACATCTGTTGCGCTCCTCACGAGAGCGGTCGGGCAGGTGGTGCGACCGGGCGGGTCGCCCCGACCGGTCACCTGTCCCCTCGCATGCTAGTCCTGCGAGCGGACCGTTCTGCCGTGTGTACCCGTTCGTGACACTCGGCCGTCCGGTTGGTTCTTCGTACGCAACTGCCCCCGACCTGACCGTGTTCCGTCAGGTCTTCTCCCCCGCTACGCCGGCAGCGAACGGACGGCGGGCCGGACGTCACCCGAAGGGGTGCATGATCGGGTGCATGACCTCTGCCTCCGCCGGCGTGCGGACCTCCGCGGTCGCCAGGCTGGGTCCCGACACCACCGACAGGGCGCTGACCTCGGTCGTCGCGGCGTTCGCGACCGACCCGCTGCTGCGCTGGGTGTGGCCGCAGGACCGGCGGTACGACGGGTGCGCCCCCGCCTTCTTCGGCCTGCTGCTGTCCTTGCGTACGGCCGGAGGCGAGGTCTGGGCCGCCGCCGGCGGCGCGGCGGTCGCCATGTGGGACCCGCCGGGCGGCCTCTACTCGATGCCGGCCGAGGACCCCTGGCCGGCGCTGAACGGCACGTTCACCGAGGCCGAGCAGGGGCGCTGGAAGGTCTACAACGAGTCGCTGGCCGTCCCCGCCGACGCGCCGCCGCACTGGTACCTGGGGGTGCTGGCCACGGCGCCCGAGCACCAGCGGCGCGGGCTGGGCGCCGCCGTCCTGGCCCCGGTGCTGGCCGCCGCCGACCGGACCGCGACCGTGGCCTTCCTGGAGACGGCCAGCGAGTCCAACGTCGCGTTCTACGCTCGGCACGGCTTCACCGTCTCCCGCGAGGTCGACCTGCCCGACGAGGGCCCGCGGTGCTGGCTGCTCCGGCGCGAGCCCAGGACGACCCGGTGAGCGACGCCGTCCTGGTCGTCGTCGCAGCGGGCCCGGGCCTGGGTCGCTCGGTGGCGCTGCGCTTCGCCCGGGAGGGCTTCGCGGTCGGCCTGCTGGCCCGGTCGGCCGAGAAGCTGGGCGGCCTGGCGGCCGAGCTGCGGGCGGCGGGGGCGGCGGACGTGTCGGCCGTCTCGGGCGACGTCGGGGACGAGGCGTCGCTGCGCAGGGCCCTCGGCGACCTGCGCGCCGCACTGGGCCCGGCCACGGTGCTCGTCTTCAACGGCTCGGCCTTCGTCCAGGGCTCGGGGCTGACGCTGTCCCCGGCAGACCTGCGACTGGCGCTCGACGTCGGCGTGGTCGGCGCCATGGTGGCCGTCCAGGACGCCGCCCCGGCGATGCGCGGGGCGGGCCGCGGCACCGTCGTCCTGACCGGCAGCGTCGCCGCCGACCGGGCCTCCACGAGTGCGACCGCGGTCGGGGTGGCCAAGGCCGCTCTGCGCAACCTGGCCCTCTCGCTGCACAAGGAGCTGGCCGCTGACGGTGTCCGCGTGGTCACGGTGACGATCGACGGCGTGCTGCAGGGGCCGAAGGCGCTCGACGTCGACGAGATCGCCGACCTCTACTGGCGGCTGCACTCGGCGCCGGAGCCGCCCGGGCCCGCGGTGACGTTCCCCGGCTGAGCCGCCCACGCCACCTGCCCGTTGACGAGCCCGCACCGCGGGAGCACGGTGGATCGCGTCAAGGCTCCGAGAAGGGGAGGCCGTCATGACAACCAGTGTCATCACCCGGACCGGCAGGAACGTCGCGTTCTCCGACGAGCGGATCGAGGAGCTGCGGGCCCAGTTCCGTGGGCGGGTGATGCAGCCCGGCGAGGACGGCTACGACGATGCACGCGCGGTGCACAATGCGATCTTCGACCGACGGCCCGGGCTGATCATCGAGTGCTCCGGCACGGCCGACGTGATCGACGCCGTGAACCTGGCCCGCGAGGAGAACCTGCTCCTTGCCGTCCGCGGCGGCGGGCACTCGATCGCGGGCCACTCGGTCTGCGACGGCGGTCTCCTGCTCGACCTCTCGCGGATGAACGCCGTGTGGGTCGACCCGGCGTCCCGGACGGTCACCGCACAGGGCGGCGCCACCTGGGGCGACGCAGACCGCGAGGCGCAGGCGTTCGGCCTGGCCGTGCCCGGCGGGGTGATCTCGACGACCGGCGTCGGCGGACTCACCCTGGGCGGCGGGCTCGGGTGGCTGCACCGCGCACACGGTCTGGCCTGCGACCACCTCCGGTCGGCGCAGGTGGTGACCGCGAACGGCCGGCTCGTACGCGCCAGCACCGACGAGGAGCCCGACCTGTTCTGGGCGCTCCGCGGCGGCGGCGGGAACTTCGGGGTCGTCACGACCTTCGAGTTCGACGCCGTGCCGCTGGGCCCGATGATCTACGCGGCCGCACCGGTCTACCCGATGGCCGCGGCCGAGGACGTCCTCCGGCAGTGGGTCGCATGGAGCCATGCGGTCGGCGACGAGGTGACCTCGCGGGTGCTGTTCTGGTCCTTCCCCGACGTCGAGGCGCTGCCGGAGCCTCTGCGCGGTGCCGACGCCGTGATCGTCGCCGCCCTCTATGCCGGACCGGCGGACGAGGGTGAGCGCGTGCTGGCGCCGGTGCGCGAGCTGGCCGAGCCGCTCGCGGACCTCAGCGCTGCGCAGCCCTACAGCGTCGCCCAGGCGAACTTCGACCCGTTCTTCGCCAAGGGCGTGATGCGCAGCTACTGGAAGTCGATCTACCTCGACGACATCGACGAGGACGGCATCCGGCTGATCGTCGACCGCGCGCAGAACCGACCACACCCCTACACGCTGGTACACCTCCCGATGATGGGCGGCGCGACGAGCCGCGTCGCTGCGGACGCGACCGCATTCGGTGACCGCAGTGGCAAGTACATGCTCAGCGTCGACGGCAACTGGGCAGAGCCCACCGACGACAAACGCGGCATAGCGTGGACGCGCGCGTTCGTCGACGATGTGTCCAAGCTGCCGACGGCGCGCGGGATCTATCTCAACTTCAGCGGCGACGGCGACATCGGCGACGACCTGAGGACGTCGGCCTTCGGTGAGAACCTGGTGCGGCTCGGCGAGGTCAAGGCGAGGTTCGACCCGACCAACCTGTTCTCCCTGAACAACAACGTCCGGCCCGCCGGCAGCGTCGAGCTGCCCGGGCAGCGCGTGACCGTGCAGGCGTCCGAGAAGGCGGACCGCTAGCGCAACGCGACCGGCGGGGTCCAGGCTGTGCGCATGGACCTGCGCTGGGACGCCGTGGTGGTCGACTGCGCGGACCCGGAGCGGCTCGCCGAGTTCTGGTGCGCACTGCTCGGCGTCGAGGTCCGCGGGCGCTGGGAGCAGTACGTCGGCCTTCACCCGATGGCACCGGCTCAGCCGCGGCTGGTGCTGCAGCGCACCGGCGACCCCCGGCCGGCCAAGAACAGCCTGCACCTGGACCTGCACGTGCCGTCGGTCGACGACCTCGGCCCGGCTGTGGAGCGGGCGGTGTCGCTCGGGGCGACGCTCGTGCAGGAGCACGACCTGGACATCGCGACCTGGCGCACCCTGGCCGACCCCGAGGGCAACCTGTTCTGCGTCGTCGCCGACTGACACCGGCCTGCCCCTGGTGGGTCAGGCAGTGGCGGGATCCCGGCGCGCGAACACCCAGCGGCGGAGCAGCAGGAACCGGAGCAGGGTGGCTGCCAGGTTGGCCGCCACGAGGACGAGGAGCTCCATCACGTACGACGGCTGCGCCCACGCATGCAACGCGGCCAGTGAGCCGCTGGTCAGCCCGAGACCGAGCGCGAACACCGCGAGCCCGCCCACGTGGTGCCGGCCACGCCGCCGCGGCCCTCGGACGCCGAACGTGAGGCGCCGGTTGGCCGCCGTGTTGCCGACGGCGGTGAGCAGCAGCGCGACGAAGTTTGCTTCCTGGGCGCCGAGCGCCGGGCGGCTGAGCAGGAAGATCGCGAGGTAGGCCAGCGTGCTGAACGCACCGATGGCGGCGAAGCGCACCAGCTGCCGGGTCAGCGTGGCCTGCACGTCCGACGGGGGCACCAGCGGGGCACGGCCCAGCTGGGACCGCACCGTGGTCAGCGGCAGCCGGCCGGCGGCGAGGGCACGGCCCACTCGTGCCACCCCGCGCAGGTCGGCCAATGCGGTGGACACGACGTCGACCTTGCTGTCCGGGTCGTCGACCCAGTCGACCGGGACCTCGTGGATCCGCAGCCCGCTGCGCTCGGCGAGAACCAGCAGCTCGGTGTCGAAGAACCAGCCGGTGTCCTCGACAAGCGGCAGCAGGTGCTCAGCGACCTCACGGCGGATCGCCTTGAACCCGCACTGCGCGTCGGAGAACCTGGCGGCGAGTGTCCCGCGCAGGAGCAGGTTGTAGCCGCGGGAGATGACCTCCCGCTTCGCGCCGCGCACGACACGCGATCCGCGGTGCAGCCGGGTTCCGATCGCGATGTCGGAGTGTCCCGACACCAGCGACCCGACCAGGGGCAGCAGCGCGGACAGGTCGGTGGACAGGTCGACGTCCATGTACGCGAGCACGTCCGCGTCGGAGTTTGACCACACGTCGCGCAGCGCCCGGCCGCGCCCCTTCTGCCGCAGGTGCACCACGCGGACGTGGGCCAGCTCGCCGGCCAGGGCGGTCGCGATGTCGAACGTCGCGTCGGTGCTGGCGTTGTCGGCCACGGTGATCCGGAAGGTGTAGGGCAGCTGGGTCGACAGGTGCTGGTGCAGCCGCCGGACGCTGACGGCCAGGCCGATCTCCTCGTTGAACACCGGCACCACGACGTCGAGCACGGGCGCCGCCCGGACAGCCGGCACCGTCGGAGCCGCCGGCAGCGGTGTGGGCGCGCGGTCGGCGAGGTCGGTCACGTCGTCACGCTGCGCGGACGTGGTCGCAGTGCCATCGGTGGTCGTCACGGTGTCTCCTGGAGGGTCGGCGAGGCCGGCGGGGCCCGCGGCGGCAATGACCAGAACCTTCGCGACCGTGGCTGGACGTCGGCTGTGACCCGGCTTCGGTCCGGCCACGGGTGCGGCACGGGCGAACGTCGTCGGGTGCGCACCGTCGTACTCCCATGTGGCATGCAGAGACCGGGCAGCGGACTCACAGCGGGGACCGCGACGGTCCTCCCGAACGCACCCGCCGCCACACCACGGAGATCCCGAGATGACGACGACCGTCCATCCGCCCGTTCACCCCTCCCCACCGGCACCGCCCCGCCCCGCATCCGGGTCCGGCCGGCCGCGCCGCGGCGACCGGCTGCTGCGCGGGCCGGAGACCGACCCCACGTGGGCCCGGCCGGCGCTGCTCGGTCTGCTGGCCGCGACCGCGGCGCTCTACCTGTGGGGGCTCGGTGCCTCCGGGTGGGCGAACTCGTTCTACTCAGCCGCCGCGCAGGCCGGTTCGGTGAGCTGGCAGGCGTTCTTCTACGGCTCCTCCGACGCGGCGAACTCCATCACCGTGGACAAGACGCCGGCGTCGGTGTGGGTGATGGCCCTGTCCGTACGCCTGTTCGGGCTCAACGCATGGAGCATCCTCGTACCGCAGGCGCTGATGGGTGTGGCCACGGTCGGCCTCGTGCATGCCACCGTGCGCCGGTGGCACGGCCACCCGGCGGCACTGATCGCGGGTGCGGTCACCGCGCTCACACCGGTTGCCGTGCTGATGTTCCGCTTCAACAACCCTGATGCGCTGCTGGTGCTGTCTCTGGTGGGCGCGGCGTACGCCACGGTCCGCGCGACCGAGACCGCGAGCACCCGGTGGCTGGCCCTGGCCGGAGCGCTGGTGGGCGTCGGCTTCCTCAGCAAGATGCTCCAGGCCCTGCTCGTCGTCCCCGCGATCGCTCTTGTCTACCTGGTCGCCGCACCATCTCCGGTCCGCCGAAGGGTCACGTCGCTCCTCGTCGCCGGCCTGACCATGGTCGCCGCCGCCGGCTGGTGGGTCGCGGTCGTGGAGCTCGTCCCGGCGTCGATGCGGCCCTACATCGGCGGGTCGCAGACCAACAGCGTGCTCGAGCTCCTCCTCGGCTACAACGGCCTCGGCCGCCTCACCGGCGACGAGACCGGCAGCGTCACCGGTGGCGTCGGCGGCGCCGGCGGTGCGACGAGCATGTGGGGGGCTACCGGCTGGACCCGGCTGTTCGGCGCCGAGAACGGCGGACAGGTGGCCTGGCTGCTGCCCGCGGCGCTGCTGCTGCTCGTGGCGGGCCTCGTCGTCGTCGCTCGGGCCCCCCGAACGGACCGGGTCCGCGCGTCGCTGCTGCTGTGGGGCGGCTGGCTCGTCGTGACCGGCCTGGTGTTCAGCTTCATGGCGGGCATCTACCACGCCTACTACACGGTTGCGCTCGCACCGGCCATCGGCGCCGTCGTCGGCGTCGGCACGACCGTCCTCTGGCGGCGTCGAAGCCATCCGGCTGTCGGCGGAGCGCTTGCGCTGACCGTGGGGATCACGGCCGCGTGGTCGTACGTCCTGCTCGACCGGAGCAGCGACTTCGTGCCGTGGCTGGCGCCGCTCGTGCTGGGCGTCGGGCTGCTCGTGGCGGTGGCCTTCACCGCGGTGGCGCTGCTCCCGGCCCGGGTGCTGGCGACTGTCGCCGGGCTCGCGTTGGTGGTCTCGCTGGCCGGCCCCGCCGCCTACGCCGTGCAGACCGCGAGCCAGCCGCACACGGGGTCGATCCCCACGGCCGGCCCGACGGTGGCCGGGTCAGGCGTCGGGCCCGGAGGGGCGCGCGGTGGGCCGGGTGGCGTCGGCGCCGCACCGCCGCAGCAGGGGGGGACCGCCCCCGACGGCACCGGTCCCCCCGGCGCCGGCGGCGGTGCGCCTGGCGGCGGCACCGACGGCGGAGCGGGCGGCCTGCTCGGCGCGTCCACCGTCAGCACAGAGCTGGCGGCTCTGCTGAGCGCCGACGCGTCGTCGTACACCTGGATCGCCGCCGCGGTGGGCTCCAACAACGCCTCGGGCTACCAGCTCGCGACCGGCTTGCCGGTGATGGCGGTGGGCGGCTTCAACGGCAGCGACCCGTCACCGACGCTGGCGCAGTTCCAGGCGTACGTCGCCGCCGGGGAGATCCACTACTTCGTCGGCGGCGGCGGGTTCGGCGGCCAGAACGGTGGCTCGTCGGCGTCGTCGGAGATCGCGTCCTGGGTGGCGGAGACCTTCCCCTCCCGGACCGTCGGGACCGTCACCGTCTACGACCTCAGCGGCGCGACGTCGACCACGTAAGGCAGGCGTGTGGTCGCCTCGGCAGGTCTGCGTGCCTACCGAGGCGACCACACACCTGCTGTCGTACGCCGGGATCCGGCTCGTTCGCGGAGTGGCTTGACCGAAGCCATCGGCCTGCTTATCGTTTGTCGATAGTATCGAGAAACGATAGGGGGACCCATGGCCCGGCTCGCGACGAACACGGCGGACTCCTTGGCCGACCTGCTCGTCCTCGTCGGCCCGGCCTGCCTGGTGGCCGGCGTGGTCGTCCCGGTCAACCAGGCGACGACGAGGTCCGGCACCGTCTGGGTGGACACGATCGCCGAGCCGGTGCTGCCCCGCTCCGGCCTGCCGGCGGCCACCTACCTCCAGGTCGGGGAGGACACGCCGCTCGCGCTGGTCGCGGGCGGGCTGCCGCGCACGCTGAGCGCGCTGACCGACGCCCGGCTCTCGCTGACGTTTCTGACCGTCGGCGTGATCGCGCTCCTCCTGTGGCGGCTGCTCCGGGCCGTCGCCGCCGGGGACCCCTTCCGCCCGGGCAACGCCCTCCTCGTCCTCTGGGTGGCCGTCGTCACAGCGGTCGGGGGCACCGCCGCGCAGATCGCCGACCAGGTGGCCGCCGATGCCGTGCTCGACCACCTCGGGCTCGCCGGTCGGGGTTCACCGGTCGCCCCGTGGTACGAGCTGTCGCTCGTGCCGATCCTCGTCGCCGCTCTGCTGGTGGTTCTCGCAGACGCACTACGGACCGGCGCCCGGATGCGCGCCGACCTCGACGGACTGGTCTGATGCCGGTCGAGGAGCCGCACCGGGTCGTCTGCCACCTCGACACGCTGCTGTCGGAGCGCGGGATGACCCTCACCGAGCTGGCCGACCGGGTCGGCGTGACGGTGGTGAACCTCAGCGTCCTGAAGAACGACCGGGCGAAGGCCGTCCGCTTCGCCACCCTCACTGCGCTGTGCGACGTGCTGGACTGCCAACCGGCCGACCTATTCTCCGTCGCCCGCCCCTGACCGCCGTCGCTGACCGCCGTCACTGACCGCCGTCGTTGACCGCTACGGGCCCGCCGGCCGGCCGCGGCGCCTACGGCAGCAGGCGCGTGGCCGCCTCAGCAGGTGTGTGCGCCTGCCGAGGCGATCACGCGCCTGCCTTACGTGGTCGACTCCGGAGGCGCGCCGGGCCGGCGGGGCGCCCGGGCGCGACGGGTCAGGCGTGGGCCTTCTCGTAGGCCTCGACGACCGTGGCGGGGATGCGGCCGCGCTCGTTGACCGCGTGGCCGTTGCTGCGGGCCCACTCGCGGATCTGCGCGGTGCGGTTGTCGCCGCCCGAGCGGCGCCGGCCGGCCGAGCGCGCCGACGAGCGGCCGACCCGGCGGGCAGGCCCGGTGTACTGGGCGAACGCGTCGCGCATCGCCGCGGCGTTCGCGGTGCTGAGGTCGACCTCGTAGGAGACGCCGTCGAGCGAGAACGACACGGTCTCGTCGGCCGCGCCCCCGTCGAGGTCGTCGACGAGCTGGACGGTGACCTTCTGCGCCATGCGGCATTTCTCCAAGCGTCCGGGGAAAAGGGAACGGGAATAACCTATCGCATTCCCGAACGTCGGTCGAATGGCCCGGAAATGCTACTCGTCATCGCTTTCGGAGTCGGCGTGCCTTTTCACGGCGATCGCGATGGCGATGAATGCAGCGCCCACCACGACCGGCGGGAGCAGCGCTGCGAGGACGTCCATCAGCGGCTCTCCGGCTTGAGCAGCGGAAATGCAATCGTCTCGCGGATGGGCTTTCCGGTGAGCAGCATGATCAGTCGGTCGATGCCCAGGCCCATTCCGCCCTGGGGGGGCATGCCGAACTCCATCGCGCGCAGGAAGTCCTCGTCCAGCTGCATCGCCTCGGCGTCGCCCCCCGCGGCCCGCAGCGACTGCTCGACCAGGCGCCGGCGCTGCTCGACGGGGTCGTTGAGCTCGGAGTAGGCCGGCGCCAGCTCGACACCGTTGACGATGAGGTCCCAAGCCTCGACGAGGCCCGCCGTCGACCGGTGCGGCTTGGCCAGCGGCTTCACCGCGGCCGGGTAGTCGGTGATGAACGTCGGCTGGCGCAGCGTGTGCTCGACCAGCTGCTCGTAGAGCTCGACGACGATCTCGGGCGCTCCCCACGACGGCTGCAGCCCCACGTCGTGCCGGTCGGCCAGCTTGCGCAGCGTCTCGGCCGACGTGTCGACGTCGACCTCCTCGCCCACCGCCCGCGACACCGCCTCGAGCAGGGGCAGGTGCGTCCACCCCTGCGCGAGGTCGATCTCGCCGCCCTGCCCGTCGGGCACCACCGTGGTGCCGGTCACCGCGCGCGCCGCGTCGAGCACGATCTCGCGGGTGAGCTCGGCCATCGTGCCGTAGTCGCCGTAGGCCTCGTAGACCTCGAGCATCGTGAACTCGGGGCTGTGCGTGCTGTCGACGCCCTCGTTGCGGAAGTTGCGCCCGATCTCGTAGACCCGGTCGATGCCGCCGACGACCAGCCGCTTCAGGTAGAGCTCGATCGCGATGCGCAGGTACATCGGCTGATCGAACGCGTTGAGGTGCGTCGCGAACGGCCGCGCCGCGGCGCCACCGTGCAGCGGCTGCAGCAGCGGCGTCTCGACCTCGAGGAAGTCGTGCCGGTCAAGCGTCGAGCGCACCGAGCGCAGCACCGTCGCGCGGGTGCGCACCATGTCGCGGGACTCGGCGTTGACGGCGAGGTCGACGTAGCGCAGCCGGACCCGTGCCTCGGGGTCCGTGAGCCCCTTGTGCTTGTCGGGCAGCGGGCGCAGCGCCTTGGCGACCATGGCCCACGAGTCGGCGAGCACGGAGAGCTCGCCGCGGCGCGAGGAGATCACCTCGCCCTCGACACCCACGTGGTCGCCGAGGTCGACGTCGGCCTTCCAGTGCGCGAGCGCTTCCTCGCCGACACCGTCGAGCGAGACCATGACCTGCACCTCGCCGGTGCCGTCGCGCACCGTGGCGAAGCACAGCTTGCCGCCGGTGCGCGACAGGACGACCCGCCCCGTGATGCCGACCCGCACGCCCGTGGCCTGGTCGGGCTCGAGGTCAGGGTGCGCGGCGCGGAGGTCGGCGATGGTGGTCGTGCGAGGGAACGTCACCGGGAACGGGTCGACGCCCCGGTCGCGCATCCGCTCGAGCTTGTCCCGGCGTACGCGCACCTGCTCGGGCAGCTCGTCGGGGCTCGCGCCGTCGCCCTCGGGCACCTGCTGCTCGCTCACCGCCCCAGGCTACCGACCGCCCGCGCCCCTCTCGCGAAACGATCACGCCTGCGTGATCACTGTCGCCCGAGCGTGACGAATTCGGCGCGTTCGGCAGCAAACGATCACGCCAGCGTGATCATTCTCGGCACGACGGGCGGCGGGCCGCACCCCCTGGCGTACGTCGGTCAGGCGCGGTTGCGTTCGTGCACCAGCCGGAGGCCGACCAGCGTCAGCCACGGCTCGTGGACGTCGATGACGCCCGACTCGTCGAGCACCATGGTCGCGAGCCCGCCGGTCGCCACGACCGTGACGTCGTCCGGGTCCCCCGAGGGCCCGACGATCTCGGCGGCCATCCGGCTGACCACGCCGTCGACCTGGCCCGCGAACCCGAAGAGGATGCCGGCCTGCAGCGCCTCGACGGTGTTGCGGCCGATGACCGACCGGGGCCGGGCGAGCTCGACGCGCCGCAGCTGGGCACCCCGGGTCCCGAGCGCCTCGACCGAGACCTCGATGCCGGGGGCGATGGCACCGCCGAGGTACTCGCCCTTGGCCGAGACCGCGTCGAAGGTCGTCGCGGTGCCGAAGTCCACGACGATGCACGGGCCGCCGAAGAGCTCGACCGCGGCCAGTGCGTTCACCACCCGGTCGGTGCCGACCTCCTTCGGGTTGTCGGTCAGCACCGGCACCCCGGTGCGCACCCCCGGCTCGACCACGACGGCGACCACGTCGGCGTAGTAGCGGCGGCACATGTCGCGCATCTCCTGCAGCACGGACGGAACCGTCGAGCACAGCGCGATGCCGTCGACCGAGTCCTTCGAGGCACCGGGGTGCTGCGCCAGCAGGCCGTGCAGCACCACTGCGATCTCGTCGGCGGTGCGGTGCGCCTCGGTCGCGATGCGCCAGTGCTCGACGAGGTCGTCCCCGTCGAAGAGGCCGAGCACGGTGTGGGTGTTCCCCACGTCGATCGCGAGCAGCATCAGAGCACCTCCCGCAGGTCACACGCGATGTCGAGCACCGGCGCGGAGTGCGTGAGCGCCCCGACGGCCAGGTAGTCCACGCCGGTCGCGGCGACCTCGCGGGCGTTGTCGAGCCGCAGCCCGCCGCTGGCCTCGAGCCGGGCCCGCCCGCCCACGGCTTCGACCGCGCGCCGCATGTCCGCCACGGCCATGTTGTCCAGCAGCACGAGGTCGGCGCCCGCCTCCACCGCCTCGGCGACGTCCTCGACCGAGTCGCCCTCGACCTCGACCGGCACCTCGGGGAACGCCGCGCGCACCGCCCGGAACGCCTCGGCCACCCCGCCCGCCGCCACCACGTGATTGTCCTTGACCATCGCGGCGTCCGACAGCGACATGCGGTGGTTGACGCCGCCGCCGCAGCGCACCGCGTACTTCTCCAGCGCGCGCAGCCCCGGCGTCGTCTTGCGGGTGTCGCGCACCGCGGCACCCGTGCCGTCCACCGCGTCGGCCCAGCGCCGGGTCAGCGTCGCGATGCCCGACAGCCGGCACAGCAGGTTCAGCGCCACCCGCTCGCCGGTCAGCAGCCCCCGGGTCGCGGCGGTCAGCGACAGCAGCACGTCGCCCCGGCCGACCCGCGCGCCGTCCTCGACGTGCCAGGTCACCACGACCGCGTCGTCCGTCGCGACCTCGAACACCGCGGCCGCGACGGCCAGCCCTGCGACCACGCCGTCGGCGCGCGCGACGAGGTCGGCCGTCGACTCCTGGTCGAACGGCACCGTCGCGACGCTGGTCACGTCGAGCCCGCCCGCGAGGTCCTCCTCGAGCGCGCGCGTGACCACGTCCAGGACGTACGCCGGGTCGAGCCCGGCTGCGACGAGGCGCTGCGTCGTGTGCTCGGTCAGGTCGGTCACCGGTGCTCCTCCACGCCGATCGTGATCGTGCCCTCGGACAGCCGCGTGACGAGGTGGACCAGCCACCGCTCGTCGTCCCGGTCGGGGAAGTCCAGCCGCCAGTGGCTGCCCCGGGTCTCCTCGCGCTCCAGCGCGGCAGCCGCGAGCGCGGACGCGACGAGGTGCAGGTTGGTCGCCTCCCAGGCCTCGGTGCAGGGCTCGCTGCTGTCCTTCAGCCTCAGCTCCGTCAGCTGCTGCAGGACCGCGTCCCGCAGGCTGCGGTCGTCGCGCAGGACGCCCACCCCCGCCGACATCGTGCGTGCGACCTCGGCGCGGACCGCCGGGTCCAGGAGCCCGGCCGGGCGAGGGTCCTCCGCCGGCTCGACAGGTGCCGGCAGCTCGCGGCCGAGCGCCTCGGCGATGCGGCGCCCGAACACCATGCCCTCGAGCAGCGAGTTCGACGCCAGCCGGTTCGCGCCGTGGACGCCGGTGCAGGCGACCTCGCCGCAGGCGTAGAGACCCGGCACCGACGTGCGCCCGTCGAGGTCGGTGCGCACGCCGCCCGACGCGTAGTGGCAGGCCGGCGCGACCGGGATCAGCTCGTTGACCGGGTCGATGCCGTGCTCCCGGCAGCTGGCCAGGATGGTCGGGAACCGCACCCGCCAGCGGTCCTCGCCGAACTCGCGGGCGTCGAGCCACACGTGGTCGGACCCGGTCTCGCGCATCCGCGTCATGATCGCCTTGGCGACGACGTCGCGCGGGGCGAGGTCGGCCAGCTCGTGGAGCCCCTGCATGAACGCCGCGCCGTCGCCGTCGCGCAGGACGGCGCCCTCGCCTCGTACCGCCTCGGAGACCAGCGGCTGCTGCCCGCGCGAGCGATCGCCCAGCCACAGCACCGTCGGGTGGAACTGCACGAACTCCAGGTCGGTGACCTCGGCGCCGGCGCGCAGGGCCACCGCCACGCCGTCGCCGGTGGACACCGACGGGTTGGTGGTCGCGGCGTAGGCCTGGCCGAGCCCGCCGGTCGCCAGCACGACCGCTCGCGCGTGCACCGCGCCGACGCCGTCACGCTGGCCGGTGCCGATGACGTGCAGGGTGAGCCCGCAGACCCGGCCGTCGGCTGCCCGCAGGAGGTCGAGGACCAGCGCGTGCTCGACGACCTCGATCTGCGGGTCGGCGTGCAGCGCGGCGATCAGGGCGCGCTCGATCTCCAGCCCGGTCGCGTCGCCGCCGGCGTGCGCGATGCGGTCGCGGTGGTGACCGCCCTCGCGGGTCAGGGCGATGTCGCCGGTCGTGGTCCGGTCGAACTGCGTGCCGATCTCGACCAGCTCGCGGACCCGCGCCGGCCCCTCCTCGACGAGGACCCGCACCGCCGCCTCGTCACAGAGCCCGACGCCGGCGACCAGCGTGTCGCGCAGGTGCTGCTCGGGGGAGTCGCCCTCACCCAGCGCGGCCGCGATGCCGCCCTGCGCCCACCGGGTCGAGCCGGCGTCGAGGTAGGTCTTCGTGACGAGCAGCACCCGGCCGCCGGTGGTCCGGCGGGCCCGCAGCGCCGTCGACAGCCCGGCGATGCCCGACCCGACGACGACCACGTCCGCGTCGGTCCGCCACCCGGGGGCAGGGGCCAGCAGCCGGTGGCGCAGCGGCAGGCGCCCGTCGTCGGTCGCGGGCACGGTCAGGCCCCGCCGAGCGTGACGACGACGTTGTCGATGAGCCGGGTGGTGCCGACCTTCGCCGCGACCGCGAGCAGCGCCGACCCGTCGAAACCGGGGGGTACGTCGGCGAGGCTCGACGGGTCGACGAGGGTCAGGTAGTCGACGCCCAGCCCCGGCTGCGACTCGAGCACCGCGACCGCCGCCGCTCGCACGGCCGCCGGCCCGGCAGCCGCCGCTGCCTGCCCCGCGAACAGCGCCCGGGACAGGGTCAGCGCCACCTCGCGGTCGCCGACGGTCAGGTAGCCGTTGCGGCTGGAGAGCGCGAGCCCGTCGGCGTCGCGCACCGTCGGGACCGCGACGACCTCGACGGGGAAGTCGAGGTCCTCGGTCATCCGTCTGATCAGCAGCAGCTGCTGTGCGTCCTTCTGGCCGAAGTAGGCGACGTCCGGCTGCGTCATGTGCAGCAGCTTGGCCACGACGGTCAGCACGCCGTCGAAGTGGCCGGGCCGCGACGCGCCCTCGAGCACGTCGCCGAGCGGCCCGGAGTGCACGCGCACCTGCGGCTGCTCGCCGCGTGGGTAGACCTCCGCCACCGACGGCGCGAAGACGAGGTCGACGTCCTCCGCGGCGCACAGCTCCACGTCGACCGGCAGCGTCTTGGGGTAGCGGGACAGGTCCTCGCCCGGCGCGAACTGCAGCGGGTTGAGGAACACGGTCACGACGATGACGTCGCAGCGGCGCCGCGCGACCCTGATCAGCTCGCGGTGCCCGTCGTGCAGCGCGCCCATCGTCATCACCACGCCGACCTCCCCGGTGCGGTTGGCCAGCGCGCCACGCAGCTCGGCCCGGGTGTGGACCAGGGTCGTCGTCACCGGTTCCGGGCTCCCTCGGCCAGCACGTCGAGCAGCGCCTCGGCGGCGTCGGGCCGCAGCAGCCCGGCGGCCAGCGCGCGGTCGGCGGTCAGCCGCGCCATCGCGACGTACGCGTTGACGGTGTCGGGTGAGACCGCCCGCAGCTCCCGCAGGTGGGCGGCGACCGTGCCCGCGTCCCCTCGGGCGACCGGGCCGGTCAACGCGCTGTCACCGGAGCGCAGCGCGTTGTCCAGCGCGGCGCCGAGCAGCGGCGCGAGCATGCGCTCGGGCTCGGCGACACCGCACCGGCGCAGCAGGTCGACCGACTCGTTGACCAGGGTGCTCAGATGGTTGGCGCCGCCGGCCAGCGCCGCGTGGTAGAGCCCGCGGCGCTCCTCGTCCACCCACTGCGGCTCGCCGCCCATCTCGAGGACCAGGGCGTCGGCGATCGGACGCAGCTGGTCGGGCGCGGTGACACCGAAGCACGCGCCGGTCAGGCGGCCCAGGTCCTCGGCCCGGCCGGTGAACGTCATCGCCGGGTGCAGCGCGAGCGGCAGCGCACCGTGCCGGGTCGCGGGGTCGAGCACCGCCACGCCGTGACGTCCGCTGGTGTGCACGAGCAGCTGACCTGCGCGGACGGCACCGGCCGCGGCGAGCCCGTCGACCAGCCCCGGCAGGACGTCGTCAGGCACCGTGAGCAGCACGAGCTCCGACGCGGCGAGAACCTCCGGCGGGGGCAGCACCGCGACGCCGGGCAGGAGCGCGTCGACCCGGGCCAGCGACGCGTCCGAGACCGCTGCGGCCGCGACGACGCGGTGCCCGGCCCGGTCGAGCGCGGCGGCCAGGACGCTGCCGACGCGTCCCGCCCCGACGACGCCCACCGCGAGCCGGGCAGGGCGAGCCGAGGGGTCCTGCGGCAGTGGGTCCACGACGGCGGTTCCAGTCCTCGGGAGGGGTACCGGACGCGGCCCAGCGTAGGGCGTCAGGATGGGCGGCGGTCACGGTGCCACGAAGGGACGGCGTTGAGCGAGCAGGGGTGGGCGACGTGGCGGCCGGCCACCGAGCGCGCGCTCTACGGCGACGCCGGCTTCTACCGGTCTCCCGGCGGCGGCCCCGCAGCGCACTTCCGCACGTCGGTCCACGCGTCACCGCTGTACGCCGCGGCCGTGCTCGTGCTCGCCGGCGCAACCGGCGTCAGGACGGTCGTCGACGTCGGGGCGGGCCGGGGCGAGCTGGTGACGGCGCTGCGAAGGCTCGACCCGTCGCTGCACCTCGTCGCCGTGGAGGTCGCCGACCCGCCACCCGGCCTGCCCGACGGCGTCGAGTGGGTCGCCGAGGTGCCGGTCGGCGTCGAGGCCCTGCTCGTCGCGAACGAGTGGCTGGACGACGTGCCCGTCGACGTCGTCGAGATGACGGCCGACGGGCCACGCGTCGTCGAGGTCGACGGCACGGGCCGCGAACGCCTCGGTCCCGAGCCCGGTGCCCGCGACCTCGACTGGCTGGCACGCTGGTGGCACCTCGCCGCGACCGGTGACCGGGCCGAGGTCGGGCACCCCCGCGACGACGCCTGGTCGGGCGCCGTGGCTGCCGTACGCCGGGGGCTGGCCGTCGCCGTCGACTACGCGCACGCGAGGTCGGCGCGACCGGCCGGCGGGTCGCTCACCGGCTACCGGTCGGGGCGTCAGGTGCCGCCGGTCCCGGACGGGTCCTGCGACGTCACCAGCCACGTCGCGCTCGACGCGTGCGCCGCGGCCGGGGAGGCGGCCGGGGCGACGGCGACGCTGCTGACCACCCAGCGCGCGGCCCTGCGCGCCCTCGGCGTACGCCCGCAGCCGGCCGATCGTGCGCTGTCCCGGCAGGACCCGGCCGCCTACCTGGCGGCGCTCGCCACCGCCGCCGAGGCCATCGAGCTCACGGACCCCGACGGTCTGGGCGGGTTCGGCTGGCTGGTCCAGGCGGTCGGCATGCCGGTGCCCGGCATGCTCACCAGGGCCTGAGAGGGCGACCCGGCACGACCACTCGCGCATGATCACCGAAGGGGCGGGGGTTGACAGGGCGGACCCTGTCCATAACCATGTGGTTATGGACACCGCGACGCTCACCGAGGACCAGCTCGACCTGGCCTTCGCCGCGCTCGCGGACCCCACCCGCCGGGCGATCCTGACCCGGCTGACCGCCGGCGAGGCCAGCGTCGCGGCGCTCACCGAGCCCTTCGCCATGAGCCAGCCGGCGGTCTCCAAGCACCTCACGGTCCTCGAGCGCGCGGGGCTGATCTCGCGCCGCCGCGAGGCCCAGCGCCGGCCGTGCCGGTTGGAGCCGGAGCGGCTGCGCGAGCTCGCCGTGTGGGTCGGGTCCTACCGGGAGTTCTGGGAGGAGTCCTACGACCGGCTCGACGAGTACCTCGACCGCGTGCAGCAGACCAAGGAGGAGCAGTGACCACCACCCAGCTCGTCATCGAGACCCCCGCCGACACCCCGGAGATCCGCACCCGGCGGTTCGTCAAGGCCCCGCCCGCACTCGTGTTCGAGGCCTGGACCACGGCCGAGCACCTGCGCGAGTGGTGGGGCCCCCGGAACCTGCAGATCGTGCTCTGCGAGGTCGACCTGCGCGTCGGCGGCGGCTACCGCATCGTGCACCGGGCCCCCGACGGCCAGGAGTTCGGCTTCCACGGCGACTACCGCGAGATCGACCCCCCGAAGCGGCTGGTCAGCACGTTCGTGTTCGAGCCGATGCCCGAGCACGTGGCCGTCGAGACCCTGACCCTCGAGGAGGTCGACGGCGGGACGATGGTGCACGCCCTGACCGTGCACGAGACGATCGAGGCCCGTGACGGCCACGTCGCCTCGGGCATGGAGGTCGGGATGCGCGAGACGTACGAGCGCCTCGACGAGCTCGTCGACCGGCTCCAGCCCGCCTGAGCCGCCGGGTCAGGGACGCACGACCTGGAACATGAAGCAGCCGTAGGCCACGTTGCGGCTGTGGACCTGCACGACCTCGGGGTCGGCGAGCAGCCTGGCGATCACCGCGTCGGGCTGCGTGCCGTCGTGCACCTCGGCGTCGCGGATCCAGCCCCTGCCGTCGTAGGACCGCAGGACCTGCGGCCGCCCGCGCCACGCGGGCGGGTAGGCGTCGGTCGCGGCGGTCGAGGCGCACACGCCGGCGTGCGCGAACACGGCGCCCCGCTCGACGTACGGGCCGGCGGGGATCGGCGGCGCGTAGCCGAAGAGCAGCAGGTCCTCGCCCGGCCGGGCGTCGCGCAGGCAGCAGCGCAGCGGCTCGCCCCCGGACGCCACGACCCGCTCGGCCGGGTTGCCGTTGGCGTCGCCGCCACCGGCGCGGACCGCGGCGAGCACGTCCGGCGGCAGAGCGCGCACCTGGAAGCGGGTCTGGTTCGTCGTCGTCAGAGTCGTCGTCATGCAGCCAGCGTGTCCGCCGGCGGCGCGGTCCGCTGGCGGGGATCGGACACGGCGCTCGGTGCTAGGACGAGCCCTCGGCGTGGCGCTTGAGGCCGGCGGCGAACTCGTCGAAGGACGGCTGGAGGTCGGGCATCGACTTCCAGATGAGCGGCAGCATCGGGCCGGTGTAGTCCTCGCGCATGTGGAAGCGCGTGGTGCCGTCGGAGCCGGGTGTCAGGGAGTAGGTCCGCACGCCGCGGAAGAGGCCGAGCGGCATGCCGCCGGACCACTCCATCCGCCGGCCCGGCTCGAACGCGGTGACCTCGACCGGGAAGGAGCGCTTCGGGTTGGCCGCCGAGACGACCGTGATCTTGTTGCCCTGGGCGATCGTGCCGTCGACCCGGACGACGCCGTTCTCCCACCGCGCGTACCCCGGGCCGTCGACGAGGATCGACCAGATCGCCTCCGGGCTCGCGGCGATCTCGGCGCTGGACTCGTAGGACCTCATGTCGCCCCCTGCTGACTCGGTAACTGTGCAGTTACGGTAGCAGACAGGTTACCGACCGTGGACGGGCACCGACCGGTAGCCGCGCAGGACGAAGGTCGGCGTCCGCACCGGCTCACCGGCCAGCTCGAGGCCCGGGCACCGGTCGAGCAGCGTGGGCAGCGAGATCTGCAGCTCCATGCGCGCGAGCGGGGCCCCGAGACAGTGGTGCAGCCCGGCGCCGAACGCGATGTGGTTGTTCGGCGTGCGACCGGAGTCGAAGGTGTCGGCGTCCGGGAACGCCGCCGGGTCCCGGTTCGCCGACCCCAGCAGCGCGGCGATCCGGCCTCCGGCGGGCACGGTCACGTCCCCCACCGTCACGTCCTCGCGGGCCGTGCGCTCGAAGAGCTGCAGCGGCGAGTCGAAGCGCAGCATCTCCTCGATCGCGGGGGCGACCAGGGCGGCGTCGGACCGCACGCGGTCGAGCTGCTCGGGGCGGTGCAGCAGCGCGACGACGCCGTTGCCGAACGCGTTGACCGACGCCTCGTGCCCGGCGTTGAGCAGCAGGATCGCCGAGGCCACGAGCTCGTCGCCGGTGAGCTTCTCGCCCTGCTCCTCCGCCGCGACGAGGTGGCTCACGAGGTCGTCGCGGGGCGCGGCCCGCCGCTCGTCGGCCAGCGCCCGCATGTAGGCCGCGAACTCCCCGGACGCGGCGATGGCGGCGTCCTCGACGGCCGGCGTCCGGCCGTACTCGTACATCGCCACGATCGCCGCCGACCAGGGACGCAGGAGGTGCCGGTCCTCCTGCGGTACGCCCAACAGCTCGGCGATCACGGCGACCGGCAGCGGCTCGGCGTAGTCGGCGATGAGGTCGAACCCGCCCGTCACGTCGACGTCGCGCAGCAGCGCGTCGGTCATCTCCTGCACCCGGGGCCGCAGCCGCTCCACGTGCCCCCGCGCGAACGCCTTCGCGACCAGCGAACGGAGCCGGGTGTGCGCCGGTGGCTCGTTCTCCATCATCTGGTTGCGGTGCAGCGCGTTGAACGGCTCGAACCGGTCGGCCGGCTGCTTGTCCGACCACAGCCGGCCGAACCGGCGGTCGCGCAGGACCTGGTTGCACAGCTCGAAGCTCAGCGCCAGCCACTGCCCCGTGGCCTCGTGCCAGATGACCGGCGAGCGCTCTCGCAGGGCACCGAGCACGGGGTAGGGGTCGTCGAGGAAGTCGGCGGCACCGAGGTCGGGACCGCTGCCGGGGCCTCCGCCCGGCAGGGGGGACGTCACGGGGCTCACGCTAGGTCCCGGGACCGGCTCCCGGCGCGACATCCAGCGATCCGGGCGGGCGGTCGCCCGGGACCGCCGGCCGAGCGTCGCCTCGGCGTCGAGCCGGCGACGGGCCTCGTGCGCGTCGCGGTGGGCGGCGCTCACCCGCACCGGGCCGGGCGTCGTGTCCAGGTGCAGCGAGGCCAGCCCGAGCGAGCGCTGCAGCCAGCCCTGGCTCAACCGCACGCTCTGCACCTTCTCGTGGGGCACGAGGTCGGTCTCGCGGCGCAGGCGCCCGCGCCGCGCGACGAAGAACCGGTCGTCGGCGCCGGCGCCCAGCGCCCGCCACTGGAACGGGTCGAGCCACCGCGCCGAGCGGGGCACCCCCGACAGGGGCACGGAGGCGGGGTCGGCGCCGGGCAGCACCAGCGAGAGCACCCGCTGGGCCTCCTCGCGCGGACCGACCGGCAGCAGGACCGAGGCCTGCGCCTGCCCCTCGCCGACGTAGCCCGCGACGTCGGCCTCCAGCCGGACCCATCCCCGGCTGCGCCACAGCAGGGGCTCGATGATGCGCACCGCCTGCACGCGGCCCGGCGGCACGGTCTGCGACCGGGTCTCCAGCAGCCCGCGGCGCAGCCGCAGCCCGTCGGGCGACTCGGCGACGGTGAAGTCGAACTGGCCGGCGACGCCGCTGAACCCGGCCGGGACGGCAGCGGCCAGGAACGGCACCGCGAGCCCCAGCGGGGCGAGCTCGCCGGTGACGACCGACACGGCGACCAGCCCCACGCCGACGACGAGGCTGACCACGACGAACCCGGAGCGCAGCTGCGACTCGACGAGCCGCGAGAGCGGAACCTTGAGCAGCACGCGCTCCGGGGCCTCGGGCGCGGCGTCCTCCTCGTGGTCGAGGCCGGCGGCGCGGGCCAGCAGCTCGGCCCTCAGCTGCTGCGCGCCCTGCTCGGACAGGTAGGCCAGCGGCGCCTCCGACGACGAGCCACCGGCGACCTCGAGGCGCAGCTCGGCCAGGCCGAGCGCGCGGGCGACGAGCGGCCGCACGACGTCCACGGCCTGCAGCCGGTCCAGCCGGACCTGCCGCGACCGCCGGAACAGCACGCCGGTCTCGAGCAGCAGGTCGTCGGCACCGATGCGGAAGTGGGTGGCCCGCCAGGACAGCCAGCCGTAGGCGATGCCGACGGGGATGCTCGCCGCGACGGCGAGGAGCAGGTAGCCCAGCTCCACGTCCCCGTAGGTCTGCTGCACGGTGATGGCGACGACGGCGGCGAACACCTTCCACCCGCGCAGGACCGGGGTGAGCGGGTGCAGCCGCCGCAGGTCGTCGGGCACCTAGATGCCCGCCGCGGTCGCCTCGCCGCGCGCGGCCAGGCGGTCGCGCAGGCGGGCGGCCTCGGTCGGGACGAGCCCCGGGATGGTCGCGTCGGTGGCCGCCGCCGCCGTGTGCAGCTGGACGGTCGAGAGCCCGAGGCGCCGGTCGAGCGGGCCGGCCGACACGTCGACGAACTGCATCCGGCCGTAGGGCACGACGACGAGCTGGCGGCGCAGGATGCCGCGCGTCACGAGCAGGTCGTCCTCGCGCTCGGCGTAGCCCCACGACCGCACCGTGCGGCCGATGACGATCCACGCCCAGGCGAGCAGCGCGACCGCCAGCACGGTGACCCCGACGGCCGTCCCCGGCCCGACCGCGACACCGAGGAAGCCCACGACGGCCACCGAGACGGGCACCCAGAAGGCGAGCAGCCCCATGCGGCGTACGGTCGCCAGGCGCGGCGACACGCGCACCCAGGCCTCGCCCGGCGGGTCGAACGGCTCCATGACGACGACGCTACCCACAGCGGCGTCGCGCCGCCGACCGGCCTGGCAGACTCGCGGGCGTGACCACCGAGCGGACGGTCGGGATCGGGGCCGGAGCCGACCTCGTCGGCGACGAGCGCCTGGCGACGCAGGACATGGTGCTCAACATCGGCCCGCAGCACCCGTCGACCCACGGGGTGCTCCGGCTCCGGCTCCTGCTCGACGGCGAGCGCATCGTCCACGCCGAGCCGGTCGTCGGCTACATGCACCGCGGCGCCGAGAAGCTGTTCGAGGTCCGCGACTACCGCCAGATCGTGGTGCTCGCGAACCGCCACGACTGGCTCTCCGCCTTCGCCAACGAGCTGGGGGTGGTCCTCGCGGCCGAGCGGATGCTCGGCATGGAGGTGCCGGTCCGTGCGGTGTGGTCGCGCATGCTGCTGGCCGAGCTCAACCGGGTGCTCAACCACCTGATGTTCCTCGGGTCCTACCCGATCGAGCTCGGCGCGATCACCCCGATCTTCTACGCGTTCCGCGAGCGGGAGACGATCCAGGCGGTCATGGAGGAGGTCTCGGGCGGCCGCATGCACTACATGTTCAACCGGGTCGGCGGGCTCAAGGAGGAGCTGCCGGCCGGCTGGACCGGCCGGGTGCGCACCGCGGTGCACGACGTGCGGCAGCGGCTGCCCGACATCGAGAACCTGGTGCTGGGCAACGAGATCTTCCATGCCCGCACCAAGGGCGTGGGGGTCCTGAGCCCCGACCTCGTGCACTCCTACGGCGTGAGCGGCCCGATCGCGCGGGCCTCGGGCGTCGACATGGACCTGCGCCGGGTGTCGCCCTACCTCGCCTACGACGAGCTCGACGTCCCGGTCGTGACCCGCACGACCGGCGACTGCTTCGCGCGGTTCGAGTGCCTCTTCGAGCAGGCCCAGGCGTCGCTCGACCTGGCCGACGCGTGCCTGGACCGGCTGGGTGCGCTGCCCCCCGGCCCGGTCAGCACGCGGCTGCCCAAGGTGCTCAAGGTGCCCGAGGGCGCGACGTACGCCTGGACCGAGAACCCGTTGGGCATCAACGGCTACTACCTGGTGTCGCGCGGGGAGAAGACGCCGTGGCGGCTCAAGCTGCGCTCCGCCTCGTTCAACAACATCCAGGTCCTGAGCGAGCTGCTGCCCGGAACGCTGGTCGCGGACATGGTGGCGATCCTCGGCTCGATGTTCTTCGTCGTCGGCGATGTCGACAAGTGACACGTCGGCGACGTCGACAAATAGCCGGCCCCCGGTTCGACCACGTGGGGTAGGCGCAGCGTCTGTCCCGGCTCGGGTCACCGTCACGGCTCCCGGGTCACGGGTTGGGCGAGCCTAGCGGTCCGGTGCCGGCCGACGGCGGCGCCTGGTCGACGGAGACGAGCTCCTCGCGCCCACCGCCGCCGGACACGCCCAGCACGAGCACCGGGCCGACGTCGCGCGCGTAGAGCTTGTACTCGAGCACGTCGGGTTCGATCGTGATCGTGTCCTTGGTCAGCAACGCGTCGCGGAACAGGCCGGCCGGCACCTCGGCCAGCTCGCGGGTGCTCAGCACCTCGCCGTTGTCCTCGGCCTCGCCGGCGTAGTACTCCTGCCGGTAGGCCAGGCCCGGCTGCGGGTCGGCGGGCATGATGATGCCCGGCAGCGCGCCGTCGACGCCCGCCTCGAACGACCCGGCGCGAGTCGTGATCTTGCCCGCCTCGAACTCCGCGGTGTCCTCGCCGAGGTACCAGACGTTGCCGACGCCGTCCTGGGCGTACCAGTCGAAGGTGTCCTCGATGATGGAGCCGTTCTCGGTCACCGTGTCGCGCACGACGCGGGCCGTGACGCCGTTGGCGATCTTCTTCGTCTCCGTGGTCACGACGACCACCACCTCCACCGCGTTGCCCTCCTCGTCGACCTCGCGGTACGTCCACCGCGTCCCCGGCTGCATCGGCCAGTAGGGGTTGTCGATGTCGGTGGTGAAGTCGGCAGGGTCGAGGTCGACCGGGTCGTCGCCCTGCGGCAGGGCAGGGGCAGGCGGTCCGGACCTCTCGGCGCCGGCCGACCCGTCGCGTGCGGGCTCGTCACCGCCGCATGCCGTGGCTGTGACGACGAGCAGGGTGCTCAGGGCGAGCCCCCGGAGCAGAACGCGCGTGGACATGACGACCAGCTCCTCCCGTCAGGAGGTCGCGGTCCGCCCGACCTGGGCGCGTCACCTGACAGCACCCGATGCTGGTCGACGGGTGCTGAGCCCCCGCTGAAGGCCGGTCAGGCGATGCGGCGGACGGTCTCCTCGGCGGGGGTGCCGGCCGAGCCGGCGTCGGGCGCCGCGGCGGCCGGGTCGGCCGCGTCGTCGTCGCGGTCGCTGCGCGGGTCGAGCAGTGTCCGCTCGGGCAGGTCGCGCAGGACGATGTCGGTGCGGGCGGTGTCCTGGCCGCGGTCGGGCGCGGCCAGCGCGAGCGCCATGTCGTAGGTCAGCGCGGGCTCGGCCTCGCGGTCCAGCGCGAGCCGCACGAGCGGCAGCTGCAGGGAGGGGCCGGCCGGAGCGGCCGCGGGCTCGACAGCGACGGGGACGGCGGCGGCCCGGGCGGCCGTGAGCTCCGCGGCCAGCTCTGCGCTGCGGGCCAGCGTGGTCTCCAGGTCGGCGCGCAGCTCGGCGACGGTGGCCCGCAGGGCCACCACCTCCGCGCGCAGGGCCGCGGTGCGGGCCCGGTTGCGGCTCCGGACGAGCCGGGCCAGCGACGTCGAGACGGCGCGGCGCCATACGGGGGGTCTGCGATGCCGTCCAGCCATGCGTGGGACGGTACGCCTCCCAGGCGTAACTCTGGTGGCAACACGCCCAAGAGCCCCACATGTCACTCTGGTCACATGAAGCTCACCTTGCTCTCCTGGCGGCGCCGGGTCGGCGCGCTCTACGCGGAGATCCAGGCCGCCCAGCCCGCCGCCGCCCACGAGCTGTGGCGCGCCACCCGCGACGAGCTGTTCGCCACCTCACCCGACTCCCCGCTGCTGCCGGAGGACCGGGACGGGTTCACCGGGCTGCGGGTGCTGCCCTACGACCCGGCGCTGCGCTTCGAGGTCGAGGCCGACCCCGACGTCGAGCCGCACCGGCTCGAGGTGCCGACGGCGACCGACGGCGTCGTGCCCTTCGAGCGCGTCGCGGTGCTGCGGCTGCCGGGGCTCGGCACGCTCGACGTCTGGTGGCTGGACTCCTACGGCGGCGGGCTCTTCGTCCCGGTCAAGGACGCGCTGGCCGGGCGTCAGACCTACGGCGCCGGGCGCTACCTGCTCGACACCGTCAAGGGCGCCGACCTCGGCGGCGACCTCGACCCGGTGACCGGGCGGGGGGCCCTCGTGGTGGACCTGAACTTCGCCTACAACCCCTCGTGCGCGTACGACCCGGCCTGGATGTGCCCGCTCGCACCGCCGGGGAACACGCTGGCGGAGCCCGTGCCGGCCGGCGAGCTGTACCCGGTGCGGGGGGACTGAGCCCGGACGCGACGAGGGGCCGGCGGGACGTCCCGCCGGCCCCGCGTGCGTCCTCAGCCGGTGGCGCCGAGCGCGGCGTCGGAGGAGAAGATCAGGGCGAGCGAGACCTTGCCCTGCTTGAGCGCCGTCTTCGACAGCGGGCCGCCGGCGTCGAGCGCCGAGAAGCTCTCGAACGTCAGGCCGTACGTGTCCTCGAGGCCCGGCTGGCAGAAGGGGCGCTCGGGGCACTCCGCCGGGCCGCCGAGGACCAGCCCGCTGCCGCAGGTCTCGGCCAGCTCCGAGAGCGTCGCGACGCCGTACTGCTCGGCGAACGCCGCCGTGACCGCGAACGCGTTCTGGTCCTGCGCGGCGGACGGCTCGCCGAAGACCAGGCCGACCTGCTCGCCGAGGTCGGTGAGGGCCGCCACGGTGGCGTCGAGGTCCCCGCTGGCGACCGCCTCGGCGTCGGCGCCGTTCTCGGCCTTGTTGATGAACTCGGTCAGCGTCCCGACGTACTCGGGCATGACGTCGATCGAGCCCTTCTCCAGCGCGGGTTCGGCGACCTCACGGTTGCCGACGGTCTTGACGTTCGCGTCGAAGCCGGCCGCGTTGAGCACCTGCGCGTAGATGTTCGCCAGGGTGGCGCTCTCGGAGAAGTTGAACGCGCCCACCACGACCTTGCCGGAACCGCCGGACACGCCCTCGCCCAGCCCCTCGGCCGCGACGAAGTCCTTGGCCGCGTTCGGCGACGTCGTGCGCTCGAGGTCGGTCTGCTGGTTGAGCGCGACCAGCTTGTCGGTGTCCAGCGCGGCCGACACGGTGTTGAGCGCCTCGAGGAGAGCGTCGGAGGAGGCCTCGGCGTTGACGGCCGGGATGATGTTGTCGACCGTCTGCAGCTGCTGGTCGTCCTCGAGCACGACGAGGTCCTCGCCGGCGACCGGGTCGCAGGCCTCCTTGGACGCGTCGGTCGACGCGGTCGACCGTTCCTGGGTGCCCGACGACCCGCTCTCACCACACGCGGTGAGGAAGAGCGCGAGGAGGAGCAGCCCGGCGATTCCGAGCATGCGCTTGCCCATGGTGCCCGCCTTCTGTGTCCCGCCGCCGCGTGCGCGCCGGCGCGTGTCTAGGCGAGCCCGGTGCGGACCCGCAGCACCAGCCAACAGCGCCGGTGGCCCATCTGCAACCCGGGCCGCGTCACGAAACGGAGACGGACCGCGCGTCGTCGCCCTCGCCGCCCCCCGCGCCCGGGCCGGGGTCCGGGTCGTCGGAGCCGTCGGCCGGGTCGCTCGCGCGGCGGCCGACGAACGGCATCCGCCGGCGTTGCGCTCCCGGGGTGACCCGGCGCTGGACCATGGCCAGCGCCAGCTCGGTGACCAGCGCGAGCAGGGCCACCAGCAGGCCGCCGGCCAGGATCTGCGGCCGGTCCTGCTGGCCGAACCCGTCGGTGATGATCCGCCCGAGCCCGCCGCCGCCGACCAGGGCGGCCAGCGTCGCGGTGGCCACGACCTGCACGGCCGCGGTCCGGAAGCCGGCCGCGATGAGGGGGATCGCCAGCGGCAGCTCGACGCGGAGCAGGACGGAGCGCTCCGAGAGACCCATGCCCCGCCCCGCCTCGACGATGTCGCGGTCGACGCTGCGGATGCCGACGTACGTGTTGGTCAGCAGCGGCGGGACGGCGAAGACGGCGAGCGCGATGATCGTCGCGCGGTTGCCAAAGCCGATCGGCGTCGCCGCGAAGATGGTCAGCAGCGCCAGGGTCGGGATGGCCCGCGACACGTTGGACACGACGACCGTGACGCCTCCCCCGCGGCCGTTGTGCCCCAGCGCGAGGGCCGTCGGCACCGACACCGCCGCGGCGATGAGCACCGCGAAGAAGGAGATGTAGAGGTGCTCGTACGTGAGGAACGGGACCCCTTGCTTGCCGCTCCAGTTCAGCGGGTCGTTGAGCCAGACGATGGCGTCGCCGAAGAGGTTCACGCCGCACCCTCCTCGGGTGCGCCGCGAAGGCGGGAGACCAGCGAGCGCCGGGCGGTGTTGCGCGACCACGGCGTGACGGCCCGCGTCGCCCAGGCGAGAAGCACGTCGAACGCCAGCCCGAGGGCGATGGTCAGCACCGAGGCCGTCACGATCTCGGCGCGGTAGAAGTTGTTCTGGAAGCCGCGCAGCATCAGCCCGCCCAGCCCGCCGTAGCCGACGATCACGCCGACGGTGACCAGGGCGACGGTCGAGACCGTGGCGATCCGGACGCCCGCCATCACCGCGGGGAGAGCGACCGGCAGCTCGATCTTCCAGAGCATGCGGGACCGGCTGTAGCCCATGCCCTCCGCCGCCTCCTTGACGTCGGGCGGCACCCCCTCGAGTCCCGCCAGGATGTTGCGCACCAGGATCAGCAGCGCGTACATCACCAGGCCGATGAGCACCGTGCGCTGGGTCAGCCCGGTGTAGGGCGCCAGGAACGCGAACAGCGCGAGGGACGGGACGGTGTAGAGCGCGCCGGTCGTCGCGAGCACCGGGGCGGCGAGGAACCGGTAGCGGTGGGCGAGGATGGCCAGCGGGAACGCGATGACCAGGCCGATCGCGATCGTCTCGACGGTCAGGACGACGTGCTGCTGCAGGGCCTCCTGCAGGTCACCGGAGTTGTCCCGGACGTAGTCCCAGGTGAACCATGGGTTGGCCGGTTCGTCTACGGCAACAATGTGGTGTGCTGCAGACGCACCCGAGCGAGAGGCCACCCGTGGACGCTACCCCGGATCCGATGATCCGACTCGAGCGTGTGGGCAAGCGCTACCCCGACGGCACGGTCGCCGTCCACGAGCTGGACCTCGACGTGCCCGAGGGTGAGCTGGTGGTGCTCGTCGGCCCCTCGGGCTGCGGCAAGTCGACGACGCTGAAGATGGTCAACCGCCTCGTCGAGCCGACGAGCGGACGCATCCTCCTCCAGGGCGAGGACGTCACGCACGCCGACCCGGTGCAGCTTCGGCGGCGCATGGGCTACGTCATCCAGCAGACCGGGCTCTTCCCGCACCAGAGCGTCGCGACCAACGTCGCGACGGTGCCGCGCCTGCTCGGCTGGGACAAGAAGCGCGTCCAGGCGCGCGTCCTCGAGCTGCTCGAGCTGGTGGGCCTCGACCCAGCGCGCTTCGCCAAGCGCTACCCGCACCAGCTCTCGGGCGGCCAGCGCCAACGCGTCGGCGTCGCCAGGGCTCTCGCCGCCGACCCGCCGGTGCTGCTCATGGACGAGCCGTTCGGCGCGGTCGACCCGATCGTGCGCGAGCGGCTGCAGGCCGAGTTCGTGCGGCTGCAGCGCGAGGTGCGCAAGACCGTGCTGTTCGTGACGCACGACCTCGACGAGGCGGTGCGCATGGGCGACCGGATCGCCGTCTTCCGCGACGGCGGCTACCTCGAGCAGTACGACGCGCCGCCGCGCATCCTGGGCGGCCCGGCCACGGACTTCGTCAAGAGCTTCGTCGGCAGCGACCGCGGTCTCAAGCGACTCTCTGTCACCCCGGTCGAGGTCGCCGACCTCGAGCACCCGCCGGTCGTGCACCTCGACGACCGCATGGCCGAGGCCGGCGCCTCGCTACGCGCCGCCGACGCGCGGTGGGGCGTCGTCCTGGACGACGTCGAGACGCTGCACGGCTGGGTCTCCGCCGAGGAGACCGGTGGCGGCAGCGTGGCCGAGCACGCCCGCCGTATGGAGGCCTGGGTCCCTGTCGGGTCGAACCTCAAGGCCGCCTTCAGCGAGATGCTCCAGCACGACGCGGGCTGGGTCGCGGTGCTCGACGGCGACCGCTACCTCGGCGTGCTCACCCCGACCACCCTGCACGAGGCGCTGCGCCGGTCGGTCGAGTCCGACCTGCAGGGCGTCGACCCCGAGGCCGTCGACCTGGAGACGGTCCCCTCGGCATAGCCGCGGGCGACTACCCGCCCGTGCCGTAGGCGTCGTGGTAGTTCCACCACTGGTAGGGCGGGGTCTGCGGATAGCCCGCCGGCGAGTCCTCCCACTCCTCCTGGCGGCCGAGGGCGGTGAGGTCGAGATAGCTCCAGGTGCTCCCCATCGCCTCGTCGCCGCGTGACGTGACGAAGTACGTGCGGAACACGCGGTCACCGTCACGGATGAACGCGTTGGTGCCGTGCCACTCGTCCACGCCGAAGTCGGCGTCGAACTCGTCGGTCAGTGTGTACCAGGGGATCACCTCCCAGCCCATCCGCGCCTTGAGGCCCGCGATGTTCTCCTGAGGGGCCCGCGACGCGAAGGCGAGCGAGGTGTCGCGGGCGTTGAGGTGCCTCGGGTCCGCCACCTGGTCAGCGACCATCGAGCAGCCCACGCAGGCCCGCTCCGGGTACGCACCGCCCTCGGCGTAGGTGGTGACCTCCGGCCCGTAGAACGCGCGGTAGACGACCAGCTGGCGGCGGCCGTCGAACAGGTCGAGCAGGCTCACCGGCCCGCTCGGCCCCTCGAAGCGGTAGTCCTTGTCCACAGCCATCCAGGGCATGCGCCGGCGCTGGGCCGCCATCGCGTCGCGCGCCCGGGTGAGCTCCTTCTCCTTCACCAGGAGTCGCTCCCTGGCCTCGTCCCACTCCCGCGGGGAGACGATCTGGGGTGTCTGCATTCGCTGCTCCTCCCTCGTGCACCTCGAAGTCAAGACCGGACCCCACCGGAGGGCAACCGACTTCGGGTGCCCGGGTGGGCCCGGGCCGGTTGGGCAGGTTCGGCTCTGCTCCGATGAGTCTCGCGGCGGCGCGGGGTCAGAACGCACATGGACGCCAAGAACCTCGCCGAGATCTACGGACTGCCCCTGGTCGACTGGCAGCGGGTGGAGGCCCACCTGGCCGGCGGCCCGGACCGGCTGGCCGGCACGGGCGGTCCCGACAACCGCAGCTGGCTGGCCACCACGAACCGCGACGGCAGCCCCCACCTGACCGGCCTGGGGCCGCTGTGGGTGTCCGGCGTCTTCTACTTCACGACCGGCGAGACGACCCGGAAGGGGCGGAACCTGGCCAGGGACCCCAGGTGCACGCTGGGTGTCTCGACCGACGAGTTCGACCTCGCGGTGGACGGGGTCGCCGCACTGGTCGACGACCCCGACGTCGTCGCGGACATGGCCGGGCGGTGGGCCGCGGAAGGCTGGCCGGCCAGCGCCGACCCGACCGGCGTCGCACTGACGGCGGAGTACAGCGCGCCGTCCGCGGGACCACCGCCGTGGCGGGTCTACCGGCTCACGCCACGGCAGGCAACGGTGGTGCTCTCGGCCCCGCCTGGCGGCGCCACCAGGTGGCGGTTCTGACCGATCACGGCGTGGATCCGCAGGGCCGACTCCTTGGTCGACGATGCGTCAACGCGAGCTTGCACCCCTCAAGCGTCGTTGCAGAGGGTCGCACTCGGTCGGGTCATGCGGCGCCCGCCTCGGCCTCGAGCTTGTGTTTCAGCCCGCTCCAGACCTTCCGTTCCATGCGTCGACCGAGCGGTCCCGCCACGGGACCGAGCAGCCGGACCCAGCCCCTCGGTCGCACCTGCCAGTCCCAGGCCATCACTGTGGCCTCAGCCTCGGTCGAGAACGTCAGTGTTCCGGAGGTCTCCATCATCGAGCTCGTCGTGTGCGAACCCAATCGGTGCGGCCGGTCGAACTCGGTGAGTTCCACGCGCATGTCCATTCCGGCCTTTCCCATGTGCGCAAGGAACTGCGCGCCCAGCCCGATGGGCTCCGGAGTGAGGAGCTCGACCCCTGTCATGGCTGGGTTGAACGACGGCTCGTGACGCGGGTCTGCAGCCGTGTCGAACACCCGCTCCAGGGGCGCCGCGATGCGGATCTCCCCGGTGATGTGGGTCATCGCGTCAGGCTACGCTCCAGCGCGTACGCCGTCGGTCGAACGTGTCCCTGGACGGCTACACCGAGGACGTACGCGGCAGTTTCGACTGGACCGCGCCCGAAGACGAGCTGTTCGCGTTCACCACCGACCTCGTGCGGCCCGTTGGCACCTACCTCTACGGCCGGCGCATGTACGACACGATGGCCCCCTGGCAGACCGACCCTGCCCTGGCCACACCTCGCGGCGCACGCTCTCACGGCCGGGCTGGTCGACGAGTGCCGACTCGGCAACGGTGTCGTGTACCTCCGCTACGGCATCCCGACCTGGGCGTCCACGGCCACCGGCCTCGACAGGACGCGCACTACCGGGCGGTTTGGACGCCGACGAGTCTCACCGAAGCCGACCTCCCACAGAGCGGCACATGCGTTCGTCCCAGCAGCGAGGGACTTCGCTAGGAGATCTGGCGCTACAGGACGGTCTCGGGCGAGCCCAGGTGCACCGCCGAGACGGCGCGCCGTGCGACGGACGTCAACTCCCGTCATGGCCGTGCCGATTATCGACGCATGACGGAGAGGCGACGAAACGACGACGGTCACGAGTACATGCTCGTGGACTGCCTCCGGTGCGGGTTCTATGGGCATCAGTGGTGCGAGGGGCCGGAGCAGCAACTCTGCCAGCGCTGCTTGAGCCCGATTCCCGACAGCCGCAGCGGGCGATAGCGGCACCTGCAGCGTGCGTCGTCCACAGCAGGCGTTCCCGCGGGAACGCCTGCGATCAGAACGGCACTTGGTGACGTCGACGGCCAAGGACACAGAACTCGTTGCCTTCGGGGTCTGCCAATACGACCCACGACTGATCACCCTGGCCGATGTCAACGCGCTGTGCCCCATGAGCCATCAGACGGGCCACCTCGGCATCCTGGTCATCAGGCCTGAAGTCGAGATGCAGTCGGCTCTTGGCCTTCTTGCTCTCATCCAGCCGGACGAAGTCCAACCCCGGCAGGCGATCCGTCTCCGGGCGGATCTCGAACTCCTCAGCGGAGGAGTGGACCACAACCCAACCGAGAGCCTCGGCCCACCACTGCCCCAAGGTCACCGGCTCTGCCGAGTGAACAACCACCTGTTCCCATTCCAAGGTCATCGGCCAAGGTTAGAACCTGCCACAACTTCAGAAGCAGGCACTGGTGGGTGCCGCCGCGTGGCGCCTGGACTACCAGCGCCCGTTGCAGGAGTCGTTGCCCGTCATCCACACCGACCGGCGTCGCTGGGCCTGGATCCACACCTGGATGATCGCGGCGCTGGTCGTCACTCCCGCCGGCCTCGCGGGGCTGGTCGTGACCCTCGACGAAAGGACCGCCGCGGTCCTCGCGGCGATGGCGACTGCGATCTACTTGTCCGGCGGAGTGTGCTGGATCGCATCATTGGTCTTCCGCCTCACCGTGGTGCCGTGGGCAGCGGAACGCACGGTCACCGACGGGCACGTGCCGGTTGGCTTCGACGCCTATGACCGGTGGGCGGGGACGTTGTACATCGTGCACATGCTCACCGCCTACGTCGGCTCCGCCGTGCTCGGAATCGCCGTGCTGGCCTCGGACTCGCTGCCGACGTGGCTCGGGTGGACCGGTGTCGTGTGGGGCCTGGCCTTCGCGGCTGGGCTGGTGGCGACCCGATTCGCTGGGCCGTTCAACCCGCCGTTCTGGGCCCACCTCTACACGGGAACCGCCGGGGTGGTCCTTCTCCTCGGCTGATGATCCACGTCGATCACTCGGTGGGGTCGACCACCTTCGTGACCACCCAGCGGTGCTTCCCGATCTTGCGATCCTTGACGAACCCCAGGTGCTCGTACGTCGACAGGGCGCCGTTGTAGAGGAACCCGGCGGGCACGGAGTCGGCGTCCTCCGGGTAGCCCTCGACCCGGCCGCCACCGAATCCCGCGATGAGGTCGAGCGCACCCGCAAGAGCCGCGGTGGCCACGCCCTGACGACGATGTCCCTTCCCGACGTAGCAACACGCGATCCGCCAGTCCGGCGGCTCGCTGCTCTCGCGCTCGTACGCCGCGCGGCTCTTGATCCGCGGCAGCTCCTCCGGAACGCCGAACTGGCACCAGCCGACGCACTCGTCGCCCTCGAGGACGAGCGCCGCGTGCGCGGTCCCGGCACGGACGCGGCTCAGCTTTCGATCGCGGTTGTCGGCCGGGGTGGTGCCCTTGCCGGACCCCTCGGGATGGAAGCCCATGCACCAGCAGCCACCGAAGATGCCGTTGTTTGCCTCGACGAGCTGCGCGAACGCCGGCCACGACGACTCGTCGAGGGCGCTCACCGTGAATGCGGACGTCCCCACGACGGCGAGTCTCGCACTGTCGTCTAGGCGACGGAGGCTGCCGGTGGCTCCTCGTCGTCGCCCTTGACCCGGCACGACCGTTCGAGCAGCAGGCCGGCGGCCGACAGCAGGACCGACGCGGCCAGCGCCACCGCGCACAGCACGGCGCGGTCGCGCCTGCTGTCGATGTCGAGGCCGGGGAGGAGCAGCACGAGGTAGCCGAGGTAGAGCCCGCCGACGATCGGCCCGACGTGAGCGCTCGCCTTGCCGAGCACGGCCATCCGCGCGGTCCCGAGCGGGTCAGGGGGCCGGTCGCTGCGCAGCCGGCCACGCAGCGCCAGCGCCGACACCAGCACCGCGACGCCGACGAGCGCGATCCCTGTCGGCGCGGTCCAGGTCAGGTTGGGGGTCGTCACGCCGCGGATCTCGGCGACCCGCAGCGCGCCCCACGCGACAGCGGCGACGCCCACGAGCAGCGCGACGAGCGTCCCCACCCTGGTGGGTCTCACGAGCTGGCTCCTCCCGTCACACCGGCAGCTCGAGCTCGAGGTCCGTGCGCTCGCGCACCCCCGACGTGTCCAGGCCCTCGACCAGCCCGGCGACCGCGGCGCCGGCCAGCTCGGCACCGGGGTCGGCCGCCGCCCACGGCACCAGCACGAAGGCGCGCTCGGCGGCCCGCGGGTGCGGCACCTGCAGGTCCGGCTCGTCGACGGTCAGGTCGCCGACCGCCACGACGTCGATGTCCAGGGTGCGCGGACCCCAGCGCTCGCGGCGTACGCGGCCGAAGGCGTCCTCGACGGCCAGCGCCCGCTCGAGCAGCGTCCGCGCCGAGTGCGGCCCCTCGCCGATGACGACGGCGTTGAGGAACGCGGGCTGTTCCGGGCCGCCGACCGGGTCGGTCTCGTAGACCGGCGACACCGCGAGCACCGTGAAGTCCGGGGTGTCGGCGAGGGCGTCGACGGCCCCTTGCAGCAGCCCGAGCCGGTCGCCCTCGTTGCTGCCGAGGGAGAGCACGGCCCGGCGCAGCGGGCGCTCGACCGCCGTCACCGCGACCGCACGATCGTCACGGCCACGTCGTCGAACGGCACGCCGACCGGCGCCTCGGGCTTGTGCACGGTGACCTCCACCTGCTGGACGAGCTCGTAGGACAGGCACACGCCGGCGAGGCGCGACGCCAGCGTCTCGAGCAGCTGGACCGGCTCGCCCTCGACGACGGAGACCACGCGTTGGGCGAGCTCGCCGTAGTGCACGGTGTCGGCCACGTCGTCGCTGCGTGCGGCGGCCCCGAGGTCGAGCACGAGCTCGACGTCCACGACGAACGGCTGCCCGGCCGCGCGCTCCTCGGCGTAGACGCCGTGGTGACCGTGCCCGCGCAGGCCACGCAGCGTGATGCGGTCGCCGCTCACTCCTGCTGCCCGCCCGCGAGGACCGGCGACGCGTGGTGGACGAGCAGGCGCCACCCGGAGGACGTCCGCCGGAACACGTTCGTCGCCACCGCCCGCCCGCCGGCCAGCCCGGGCGTCGGGTCGGCCTCGGTGACGGGCAGGCCGGTGAGCATGTTCTCGCCGCACGTCACGACGGCGGTGTCGCCGGTGACCTGCACCTGGACGTCGGTGAGCACGAACTGGATGTACGAGGTGTTGGCCATGATCACCGACCACGACCGGAGCACGGCGCCGCGGCCCCGCACCGGTGTCGACCCGGGGTGCACGCACACGACCCCGTCGTCGTCGAGCCAGACGGCGCCCATGAGGTCGATGTCACCGGCCTCGAACGCGTCGTAGAGCGCCGTGTTGGCGGCTGCCACCGCCTCGACCTCGCCCGCGGGTGTGATCACGTCCCGAGCCTGGCAGACCGCAGGGCCTCGCCGACCCGCAGGGCGTCGACGGTCGGGCGGACGGCGTGCACCCGAACGCCCCAGACCCCTCGCTCGGCCACGAGGGCCGACAGCGCCGCGGTCGCGACGTCCCGATCGCCCGCGGGGCGGGGGCTTCCGTCCTCACCAGCCAGGAGCGAGCCCAGGAAGCCCTTGCGCGAGGCGCCCACGAGCAGCGGGCGGCCGATGCGGTGCAGCGCCTCGAGGCCGCCGAGCAGCGCCCAGCTGTGCCGAGGCTCCTTGGCGAAGCCCAGCCCCGGGTCGAGGACGACGCGGTCGGGGTCCACCCCGGCGGACGCCAGCGCGTCGAGCCGCGCGCCCAGCTCGCGCGCGACGTCGGCGACGACGTTGTCGTAGACCGCCCGGGAGGCCATGTCGCGGCTGTGTCCCCGCCAGTGCATGGCGACGTACGGCACCCTGGCGCGAGCCACGACCCCGGCCATCGCCTCGTCCGCCAGCCCTCCGCTGACGTCGTTCACGACCGCGGCCCCCGCGTCCAGCGCCGCGGCGGCCACCTCGGCGCGCATCGTGTCGACGGACACCACCACGCCCGCCGCGACGAGCCCGCGCACGACGGGCAGCACCCGTCGCAGCTCCTCGTCGGCGTCGACCCGGTCCGCCCCCGGCCTGGTCGACTCGCCGCCGACGTCGACGATGTCGGCGCCCTCGTCGCGCAGCCGCACACCGTGCTCGACCGCGGGCGCGCGGTCGAGGTAGGCCCCGCCGTCGGAGAACGAGTCGGGTGTCACGTTCACGACACCCATGACCAGGGTGCGGTCGAGGTCCGCCAGCGGTGCGGGCAGGCCGAGGAGGCGACCGGTCACCTGGAGACGATGAGGCTCATCGCCTCGGCACGGGTCGTCGGGTCGCGCAGCTGCCCGCGCACGGCCGACGTCACGGTCGTGGCGCCGGGCTTGCGGATGCCCCGCATCGACATGCACAGGTGCTCGCACTCGAGCACGACGATGGCGCCGCGCGGCTCGAGGATGCGCATCAGCGAGTCGGCGATCTGGGTCGTCATCCGCTCCTGGACCTGCGGGCGCCGTGCGAAGACGTCGACCAGCCGGGCCAGCTTCGACAGGCCGGTGATGCGACCGTCGGCGGACGGGATGTAGCCCACGTGGGCGACCCCGGAGAACGGCACGAGGTGGTGCTCGCACTGGCTGCGGACCTCGATGTCCTTGACGAGCACCAGCTCGTCGTGGCTGAGGTCGAACGTCGTCGTAAGCACGTCCTCCGGCTGCTGGCGGAGCCCGGCGAAGATCTCGCGGTACGCGCGCCCGACCCGCTCGGGCGTCTCCTTCAGGCCGTCGCGGTCGGGGTCCTCGCCGATCGCCACGAGGAGGTCGTAGACCGCACGGCGCACACCGTCCTCGTCGTACGCGCGCGCCGAGGTCTGCCCGACGTCAGGGCCGTCCTCGGCGAGACCCTCCACCACCTCAGTCCTCGAACCCCAGCGGCCGGCCCGGGATCTCGTCGGAGGGCAGCGGGGCATCGGGGACGTCGGTCGGCTCCGTGACGCCCATGCTGTGCTCCTTGTCCTTCCCGTTCGGGGAGGAGAGCTCCTTCGGCGTCATCACCGGCCCGGCCTGCGGGCTGCGCTTCGCGGAGCCGGTCCACGCCGGACGGGCCGGACGCTTGCGGATGTGGGTGAAGATCTCGGCGACCTGCGCCTTGTCCAGCGTCTCCTTCTCGAGCAGCTGAAGGACCATGTCGTCGAGGATGTCGCGGTTGTCGACCAGGATCTGCCACGCCTCGTCGTGCGCGGTCTCGATGAGGCGCTTGACCTCCTCGTCGACGACCCCGGCGACCTCCTCGGAGTAGTCGCGCTGGTGGCCCATGTCGCGGCCGAGGAAGGGCTCGGCGTTCTCCGACCCGAGCTTGATGGCCCCGATGCGCTCGGTCATGCCGTACTGCGTGACCATCGCGCGGGCCACGCTGGTGGCCTTCTCGATGTCGTTGGCGGCGCCGGTCGTCGGGTCGTGGAAGACGATCTCCTCCGCGGCCCGACCGCCGAGCATGTAGGCGAGCTGGTCGAGCATCTCGTTGCGGGTGGTGGAGTACTTGTCCTCGTCCGGCAGCACCATCGTGTAGCCGAGCGCCCGGCCGCGCGAGAGGATCGTGATCTTGTGCACCGGGTCGGTGTTCTGCAGTGCCGCCGCCACCAGCGCGTGCCCGCCCTCGTGGTAGGCGGTGATCTTCTTCTCCTTGTCGCTCATGATCCGGGTGCGCTTCTGCGGGCCGGCCACGACGCGGTCGATGGCCTCGTCGAGAGCGAAGGCGTCGATGAGCTTCTTGTCGGTGCGCGCGGTGAGCAGCGCGGCCTCGTTGAGGACGTTCGCGAGGTCGGCGCCGGTGAAGCCGGGCGTACGACGGGCGAAGGCCTTCAGGTCGATGTCCTCGGCCATGGGCTTGCCCTTGGCGTGCACCTCGAGGATCTGGTGCCGGCCGGCCAGGTCGGGACGGTCGACGGCGATCTGGCGGTCGAAGCGGCCGGGCCGCAGCAGCGCCGGGTCGAGGATGTCGGGCCGGTTGGTCGCGGCGATGAGGATGACGCCGCCCTTGACGTCGAAGCCGTCCATCTCGACGAGCAGCTGGTTCAGCGTCTGCTCGCGCTCGTCGTGGCCGCCGCCCATGCCGGCGCCGCGGTGGCGGCCGACGGCGTCGATCTCGTCGACGAACACGATCGCGGGAGCGTTGGCCTTGGCCTGCTCGAAGAGGTCGCGGACCCGGCTGGCGCCGACACCGACGAACATCTCGACGAAGTCCGAGCCGGAGATCGAGTAGAACGGCACGCCCGCCTCGCCGGCGACGGCACGGGCGAGCAGCGTCTTGCCGGTGCCGGGCGGGCCGTACAGCAGGACGCCCTTGGGGATCTTGGCCCCGATCGCCTGGAACTTGGCCGGGCTCTCGAGGAACTCCTTGATCTCCTGCAGCTCCTCGACCGCCTCGCCCGCCCCCGCGACGTCCTGGAAGGTCGTCTTGGGGGTGTCCTTGCTGATGAGCTTGGCCTTGGACTTGCCGAACTGCATGACGCGGGAGCCGCCGCCCTGCATCTGGTTGAAGAAGAACAGGAACAGCAGGACCAGGATGAGGATCGGCAGGAAGTTGATGAGCAGGCTCACGACCCAGCTCGTGCGCGGGACGCTGTCGGTGTAGCCCTTGGTCGGCGGGTTCTCCTCGAGCAGGTTGATCAGCGGGCGCTGGCGGGCGTCGACGTAGTCTGCCTGGATCTTGAGGGTGCCGTCGACCTCCTGGCCCTCGCGCAGGGTCAGCTCGATGCGCTGGTCGCGGTCGACGAGCTTGGCCTCGGCGACCTTCCCCTCGGCGATCGCCTCGAGGGCGACGGCCGTGTCGACCTGCTTGAACCCCCCGGCGGACGAGGTGATGGAGGTGACGAGGAGCACCCCGAGGATGACCATCGTGACCCAGAAGAACGGGCCGCGGAAGTAGCGTTTGACGTCCATCGAACCGGGGCGGGTCGCCCCGTCCCTCCTGCCAGACGTGGGGAATGTCGGACCTTGACGGTACACCGGGCGGCGTGCCGACCGCGGCGGCGACCTCCGGACGGGCGCCTGCCTGCTGCCCTCCCAACGACGCTGCGGGGCACGGGGGTTCCCGCCCCGGCTGGGGGCCCGGGGGCCTCAGCCCGAGTAGACGTGCGGGGCGAGCGTGCCGACGAAGGGCAGGTTGCGGTAGCGCTCGGCGTAGTCCAGGCCGTAGCCGATGACGAACTCGTTCGGGATGTCGAACCCGACGTAGCGCACCGGGACCTCGACCTGGGCGGCCTCCGGCTTGCGCAGCAGCGCGCAGACCTCGACCGACGCCGGCCCCCGCGACCCGAGGTTGGACCGCAGCCAGGACAGGGTCAGGCCGGAGTCGATGATGTCCTCGACGATGAGCACGTGGCGGCCGGTGATGTCCTTGTCGAGGTCCTTGAGGATGCGCACGACGCCGGACGACTTCGTGCCGGACCCGTAGGACGACACCGCCATCCAGTCCATCTCCACCGGCGAGCGCAGGGCCCGGGCGAGGTCGGCCATGACCATGACGGCGCCCTTGAGGACGCCGACCAGCAGGGGATCGCGGCCCTCGTAGTCGGTGTCGATCTCACCCGCCAGCTCGCCGAGTCGGCGGGCGATCTGCTCCTCGGTGATGAGCACCTTCTCCAGGTCGCTGCCCATGTCCTTCTCGTCCACGCGCCCTCGCAGGTCCTCAGTGCTCATCGGTCGGGGTGACCAGAAGCATCCCACGGTCCCGCGAGGCCCGGACTCCCCCGGGCAGGTGCAGCGGGCCCTGCCCGCGCCAGTCGGTGACGAGGCGGTCCAGCTCGCTGACGTGGGCGGCGGCGAGGTCGCCCGCGGGGCAGCCGGCGTGCAGGGCCGCCCGGCGCAGCACCCTGGTGCGTACGGCCACCGGCAGCGCGGCGAGCACGTCGACGTCGAGCCCGCCCGAGGCTGCGCGGGACGAGTCGTGTGCCGCCGCGGCCCAGGTGTCGAGAGCGTCCGCGTCCTGGCGCAGCTGTGCGGCCGACCGGGCGAGAGCCCCCGCGACCCCCGGGCCGAGGGTTCGCTCGAGGACGGGAAGGGCGTCGTGGCGCACCCGCGACCTGGCGAAGGCGCCGTCCTGGTTGTGCGGGTCCTCCCAGGTCCGCAGACCGTCGGCGGCCGCTCGCACCGTCGCCCGAGGCAGTTCCAGCAGCGGCCGGCGGTAGCGGCCGCGCGTGGACGGCATCCCTGCGAGCGAGCGGGCACCCGAGCCGCGGGCCAGTCCGAGCAGGACGGTCTCGGCCTGGTCGTCGAGCGTGTGGCCGAGCAGCACCGCGTTCGCCCCGAGCCGGTCCGCGGCCGCGTCGAGCGCCTCGTAGCGTGCGGCACGGGCGGCGGCCTCGGGCCCGCCCCTCCCGTCCACCTCCGCCCGGAGCACCTCGACCGGGTCGAGGCCGAGCCCGCGCAGGTCGGCCGCGAGGTCGTCGGCGCGGGGGCCGGACCCGCCCTGCAGCCCGTGGTCGACGGTCAGCGCGCCGGCCCGCAGACCGGCCTTCGGACCCTCGAAGGCCAGCGCGGCGGCGAGGGCGAGCGAGTCGGCGCCGCCGCTGCAGGCGACCAGCACGAGGTCGCCGCCGTCGAGCCCGGCCAGCGCCTGCCGCAGCGCGCGGCGGACGGCTGCGACCTCCGGCTGCGGCCCCACGCCCGCGACGCTACCCGCAGCCCGGCGTGCGAACGCCGGCGCGACAGCAGGGACCAGCGGCGCGACAGCAGGGACCAGCGGCGCGACAGCAGGCGTGTGGTCACCTGGGCAGGCACAGACGCCTACCGAGGCGATCACCTGCCTGCCGTACGTGGTCGACTGCGCGGGGAGGGCGGGCGGGGCGGGCGGGCCGTGTCGGGGAGGGTCAGGCGGGGAGCTCGCGGGGGGTGACGACGCGGCCGACCCAGGCGGCCGGGTCGGCGATCTCGTCCTTGGTGGGGAGGTTGCCCGGAGCGGCCCACACCTGGTTGAAGCCGTGCATCCCCGCCCGCTCGACGGCACCGCGGACGAAGCGCTCGCCGTCGCGGTACTGCCGCAGCTTCGCGTCGATGCCGAGCAGCCGGCGGATCACCTGCTCGACCTTGCCGGCGTCCTTGCGGCGCTTCTGGAACTTGGCCCGGATGGCCGAGACCGACGGGATGACCGAGGGGCCGACACCGTCCATGACGTAGTCGGCGTGGCCCTCGAGCAGCGACATGAGCGCCGTGATGCGGTCGAGGATCTCGCGCTGGGCGGGAGTCTGCACCGCCTCGACGAGCGAGCCACCGGTGTCGCTCGAGTCGGGGTCGTAGCCCTCGCGGATCGCCGAGTAGGCAGCCGAGGCCGCCGCCTTGAGCCGCTCGGCGAGCGCCGCCGGGTCGACCTCGGTGGCCTCCACGAACGCGCGGATCTCGTCCATCACGTGCGCGCGCAGCCAGGGCACGGCGCCGAACTGCACGCGGTGGGTCTCCTCGTGCAGGCACACCCACAGCCGGAAGTCGCGCGGGTCGACGTCCATGTCGCGCTCGGCCTGCACGATGTTCGGGGCCACCAGCAGCAGCCGCCCGGGCCGGTCGGTCGCGGTGGTGCCGTGCGGCGGGAACAGCTCGTACTGCCCGAGCACCTTGCCGGCCAGGAACGCCAGCAGCGTGCCGGTCTGCACACCGGTCACCTTCGAGCCGACAGCGTCGCCGATCGGCGAGCTGACGCTCCGCCGCTGCTGCAGCTTGTCGACGAGGGGCTCGAGCACGGTCCGGAAGCCGGACGCGTTGGCCTGGATCCACCCTGGCCGGTCGATGACCACGACCGAGGCGCCGTCGGTGGGCGCGTCGAGACCGGTGAACCCGGCGACGTGGTCGTACGACTCGGCGGCGTACTGCCGCAGGTCGGCCACGACCTGCCGCGCCGCCTCGGCCGAGATCGGCGGTCCGGACCTCACCAGCCGCGAGCCGGTCGTCACGGCGAGGTCCCAGTCGACCATCGAGGTGTTCATCGCCTCACCGTACGTCGTGGGCGGGCGGGGCACAGACACGGCGACGGTCGGGCAGGTCCTTGGGGACCTGCCCGACCGTCGCCGAACGGTTGGCGAGAGGCGTCAACTGAAGATGCTGACACCGCCGGGGCCGACGAGGAACGCGACGACGATGAGGATGATGCCGAGCAGCACCTGGCCGCGAATCAGCGTCACGACTCCCCAGATGCCGATCAGGACAGCAAGGATCCAGAGCAAGAACATTGTGGTTACCTCCCTTTCGCAGCCGATGGTTCCCCCCGAGCCCGTCCTCAACCTCGCAGGCGGCTGTGACTTGGGTCAGGATCGGGCGAGAACCGCGGCGAACCGGTCGAGCGCGTCGCGCGCGGCGAGCGTGTCGCCGGGCACCCCGTCGGCCATGACGACGAACACGACGGGGCGCCCGCCGAGCGACGCCACGCCCGCCAGCGTGCTCACGCCGGTGAGCGTGCCGGTCTTGGCGCGCACGAGCCCCGCCGCGTCACCGGGACCGCCGGCGCCGAACCGCAGCGACAGCGTGCCCGTGAAGCCCGCGATCGGCAGCCCGGTGACCAGATGGCCCAACCGCGGCTGCGAGCCGTCGGCGGCGAGCCCGAGCAGCCGGCCCAACGTCTCGGGCGCGAGGAGGTTCGTCCGCGCGAGGCCGCTGCCGTCGCGGAGCACGGCGCCCTCCGTCGCGAGCCCGAGAGCCGACAGCGCGTCCACGACGGCGGTGGTGCCCTCGTCGAACGAGCCCGGCCGTCCGGCCGCCACGGCCACCAGGCGCAGGAGCGACTCGGCGAGGTCGTCGTCGCTCTCCTCCAGCATGAGCTCGACGAGCTCGCCCACGGTCGGCGACGAGACCGAGGCGATGACAGGGGCGCCGGCCGGGGCGGTCGACCGCGACACCTCGCCGGCCACCGCCACCCCCCGCCGGCCGAGCAGCCGCGCGAGCTCCCGCCCGGCGGCGAGGGCGGGGTCGGGCTCGCGGGCGACGTCGCCGGGCCGCACCCGGCCGCCGTCGACGGACAGGGCGCTCACGGGCGCCACCTCGCCCGACCCCACGTAGCTCGCCGGCCAGTCCGCGGCCACGGGCGGGCCGGCGAACAGCGAGTCGTCGACGCGGACCGTGACCGGCGTCGCCTGGCCCGTGTTCCCGAGCGTCGCGGCGGCCGCCTCGGCGAGATCGACGAGACTCGCCCGCTGCGGGTAGGCGCGCGCGGGTCGGGTGGTCAGCGTCGCGTCACCCGCTCCGACGAGGACGACCTCTCCCGCAACCGCACCGGCGACCACCCGGGTCTCGAGCCGGGACCCGGGGTCGAACGCATGCAGCGCCGCAGCGCCCGTCACGAGCTTGGTGACGGAGGCGGGCGTCCGCGGCCGGTCGCCGCCGCGGTCCATGAGCACCGAGCCGCTCGCGACGTCGAGGACCACGGCCCCGGGGTCGGGCCCGAGTGGCCCCGACACGAGCACCCGGTCCAGCGCGGCGACCGGCGCGACCGGCGGCACCGCGGCGGGCGCCGTCGGCTCGGCGGCGAGCACCGCCGGCGCCTCGACGGGCCGGGGGTCCAGACGCCGGACGGGGGTCGGGGTCGGCTCGGGGTCCGCGACCACGCCGCCGGGCAGCCGTCCGGTCAGGTCCAGGGTCGCGAGCGCCAGCACGGCGACCACGAGGAGGGCAAGGGTCGTGACCGCGACGTGGCGCCCCCGCGGCAGCAGGCGGCTCCCTGTCGGGCGCGGATGGCCGTCGCCGCTCCCCACGCCCACCTCGATTCGTCCGACCAGCCCGCCGTACGGGAGACTATCGAGCGGCCGCGCGCAGACCCGCGGCCGCGACCGACCGCCGTCACGGCAGGAGACCCAGCGTGGAGTTCGACGTCCTCATCGAGATCCCCAAGGGGAACCGCAACAAGTACGAGATCGACCACGCGACCGGTCGCATGCGCCTGGACCGGATGCTGTTCACCTCGACGCGCTACCCCGCCGACTACGGGTTCATCGAGGAGACGCTCGGCGAGGACGGCGACCCGCTGGACGCGCTCGTCCTGCTCGAGGAGCCGACGTTCCCCGGGTGCCTCATCCGGGCCCGCGCGCTGGGCATGTTCCGGATGACCGACGAGGCCGGCGGCGACGACAAGGTGCTCTGCGTCCCGTCGACCGACCCGCGCATGGAGCACCTGCGCGACATCCACCACGTGTCCGAGTTCGACCGCCTCGAGATCCAGCACTTCTTCGAGGTCTACAAGGACCTCGAGCCCGGCAAGTCCGTCGAGGGCGCGACCTGGGTGGGACGCACCGACGCCGAGGCCGAGATCGTCAACTCGCGCAAGCGGCTCGCCGACGCGCAGGCGTCCGGAGACGTCGCGCACTGACGCGTCGCCCTAGATCCAGCCGAGCTCGCTGAACTCCGGGAAGCCCTGCTGCCACACGCCGAACGCGGCGAAGAGCACGACCGAGATCCCGTACGCGGTGAGCAGGTAACGGCCCATACCGTCCCGCGTGAGCAGCCCCCACAGGATGAACACGGCGGCCGTCCCGATGCCCATCCAGGCCGTCTGACCCTCCACCGAGTTGGTGAAGTGGGTGAACCCCAGGAGCCCGGCGAGGACGTGCCCGCCCACGCCTCCGCGCGGCCGCCGGTCGGCGAGGGCGACTGCGAGCGCGGCGACGAGGAGGGCGAACCCGGCGTACCAGAGGTAGTGGCCGAGCACCTCGTCCCACAGGTTCACCACGTCGGGATGCGGCCCGGAGAGCGTGTTGCCGACCGAGTTCGCGGCGAGGTGGATGCCGTGGCCCTGCGTGTAGAGCACGGCCCCGAACCAGAAGACGGCCCAGACGCCGCGGGAGGCACCGCCGCCGCGGAGCGCGCCCGCGGCGGCGCCGGTGACGAGGTAGGGGGTGAGCAGGTCGATCCAGTCGGCCCACCGGGTGGCGCCGACCTCACCGAGGTCGGCGAAGATCGTGCCCGCGTGGTGCATGACGCCGTAGGCGACTCCGAACAGCAGCAGCCAGCCACCGAAGCTGCGGGCGTGGCGCTCGGTGTAGGCGCTCACCGCGACGGGGTCACGCGGGACGTCTCAGCGGCCGCCCGCCCGTCAGCCCTGGTGGTGCTGGCCCTCGTAGGGCCCGTCGCCGTGCTGCTGGTGCCCGTCCCCGTCGGAGGCGTGCGCCTCGAGGGCCGCGCTGAGCCGGTCTCGCATGTCGCGGGCGGAGGCGGCCGCCTTCTCGCGTTCCTGGCGCAGTTGCGTGACCGACCCCTCGAGCGCGGCGATCTGCGCCTTGGCATCGGCCACGACCCGCTCGGCCTCCCCGAACGCCTCGTGACGGGCCTGCGCGCTCTCGCGCTCGGCGTCCGCGCGCATCTTCTGGCCCTGCTCGCGCGCCTCGCGCTGCACCTGCGCGGCACGCTCGCGGGCGGCCGCCAGCAGCCGCTCGGCCTCGTCCTTCGCCTCGGCGACGGTCGCGTCCGCCACCCGACGCGCGTTCTCCAGCAGGCCCAGCGCGTGCTCGGGCGCCTGACCCGCGTCCTCGTTGTGGACCACGCGCAGGTCGGTGCGCTGGTCACTGCCCGGGACGTGCATGGTCATGCGGGGCCTCCTCGACACGGACGACTCGGGAGGGTGACCTCCCGATGTGCGCACACGCTACGCCGAAGTCGTGGTCGCGGTCACCCGTGCGCACGGATCGGTCGGGCGGGCCGGAAGGCGACACATCGTCTCAGAACGGACGACGTTTCGTCGCGCAGCCGCCGGACCAGGGCTTCAACGTCGCTTCGGCGGCAGGGTCCGGCAGTAGGCGACCGCGCGCCGCACCCACCGCTGCAGGCCGTCGTCGGACGCGTAGCCGGCCGGCTCGACGACCACCCACCCCTTCATCGTCCGTCCGGTCATGTCCATCTCCCGGGTGTGCGGCTCGGCCAGGACCGCCTCGCCCTCGTCGCGGGACAGCCGCACCATCAGCCCGCCGCCCTTCATGACACCGACGCACATGTTGCCGTCGAGCATCAGCGCCACCCCGCCGAACATCGCCCGCTCGCTCAGGCCCTGCTCCCCGGCGAGCCTCTCCCGGAGGCGCTCGAGCAGCTCGACGTCATAGGTGGCCATGCGCGGATGCTCTCACCTGGCAGTCGCTCTTGACACTGCCCCGACCCAGGAGTAGGCAGACGGGCACCGCTCGGCCGATCTTGGTTTCCAGGGGGAAGTTCGCCTCGGGCGCCCTGCTGGAGACCTGCCTGAGGGGGCTGTCTTGTCGCGTCGCCGAGTGATCCCGGTCGTTGTCCTCGCCTTTCTCCTGTCCCTGGTGGTCCCGACGGCCTCCACGGCCGACGTGGAGCCGCCGTGGTGCGGGACGCCCACCGCGGACGCGGCCGGCAACCTCCCGGACGGCACCCAGCCGGGTCATCCCGTCGGCAGCTTCCCGCACATCCCCTACTACGCGATCCGCTGCACGCTCGAGGACATCGTCGCCAGCAGCCAGGGCCGCATGTCGCTGGAGGTGATCGGCAAGTCCGCGCTCGGGCGGGACATGTTCCTCGTCACCGTCAACGCGCAGGACACTGTCCAGCAGCGCAAGGACTTCCAGGCCTGGCAGCAGATCCGCAAGGTCGCACTCACCGACCCGGTGCGCGCGCAGGCTCTGCTCGCCGGCTCCGGGGAGAACGTCAAGGTCCCGATCTTCGTGCAGGGCGCCATCCACGGCAACGAGTACGAAGGCGTCGAGGCCATCTTCGAGACCCTGAAGACGCTCGCCACGACGCCGTACGGCACCGACCCCGCCGTCGACGACGTGCTCGACCACACCGTGATGCTGTTCAACGTCATCCAGAACCCGGACGGTCGCGTCGCCGGGACCCGCACCAACGGCAACGGCTTCGACCTCAACCGCGACTTCATGACGCAGTCGCAGTCCGAGACCCGCGCCTCCGTGTCGATCATGCAGAAGTGGCTGCCGCCGGAGACGCTCGACCTGCACGGCTACGTCACGCCGACGCTGATCGAGGCCACGACCAAGCCGCACAACCCGAGCATCGACTACGACCTGTGGCTGAAGTGGAACCAGCCGCGCATCGACGCCAACGAGGCAGCCCTCGCCGAGCTCGGCTACGGCGTCACGCGCCCGGTCAACGACTGGTGCTCCGACGGCAACCCCGCCCCGTCGAGCGGCATCTGCCCGAACGGCGAGGAGGCCGGGCCGGCCGAGGCCGAGGGCTGGGACGACTGGGGACCCTTCTACACCCCGATGTACTCCCAGCACGTGGGCCTCAACGGCTCGACCGTCGAGATGTGCAACTCCACCGGAACCGGCTGCCTGACCAGCCCCGCGGCCACGGCGACCCGGGGGCGTCTCGGCTCGCGCATCATCCAGGAGACGGTGGTCTGGTCGTCGATCGCCTACGACGTCGCGAACCGCAACGCCCTGCTCCACGACGAGCTCGAGCGCTACCGCCGCGGGGTCACGAACGCACCGCGGCCTGCCTGCTGCGAGCCGCCGTTCCACGTCGACAACAACTGGATGCAGGAGTTCCCGACCGCCTACATCATCCCGATGGGCGACGACCAGCGCAGCCAGCCCGAGGCCAACCGGCTGGTCGACTGGCTGCTGTTCAACGGCATCGTCGTCGACGAGATGAAGCAGGCGTACACCTTCGACGGGGTCACCTACGCCAAGGGCTCGTACGTCGTGCACATGACACAGGCCCACCGCGGGCTCGCCGACACCGCGCTGAGCGTCGGCGCCGACATCTCGGCCGAGATCGAGCGGCTGTACGCGCCTCCCGCGGCCTGGAGCCACGGCTACCTGTGGGGCGCCGACGTCATGACGGTGCCTCGCGGCGCGGCGTTCTCACCGAAGACCAACCGCATCCTCAAGGCCAGCCACCTGCTCGGCGGCGTGGAGCCCGGCTCCGCCAGCGGGTACGCCCTCGCGATCGACTCACCCACCGCGGTGCGGACGCTCAACGCCCTGATGGACGAGGGCCTCACGGCTCGCCTGGCGCTCGGCTCGTTCACGACGCCGAGCGGGCGGACCATGCCTGCCGGCAGCGCGATCTTCGACGGGGCGTCGGCGACCAAGGTCCGGCTGGCCTCCGTCGGGAAGGCCAACGACGTCTGGTTCTACCGCGTCAACGGCGCGACTCCGGCCACCGAGCCGGTCGACCGCAAGCCGCGGATCCTCGTCCTGACCGGGGCCCTGAACCAGGACGTGTGGTCGCTGCAGAACCTCGGCTTCACGCCCGACTTCATGTCGACGGGCGCGCTCAACGCCGCGGCCGACGACCCGCTCCCGAACTACGACGTCATCTGGAACACGGGCGCCTACCCGTCAGCGGCGAACGCCACCGCCCGGGCGCGGCTCCAGGCGTTCTTCACCGCGGGCGGCGGCTACATCGGCGCGGGCGCCAACGGCGCCAACTTCCTCACCGCCGGTGGGCTGGTCAGCGGGCTGACCGCGGCGACCCGGTCGGGCAACGGTCGCAGCGGCATCGTGAACTGGATCAACGAAGGCGGTGCCACCAGCCCGATCACCGGCGCGTCGCCGGACAGGGACACGGCGATCATGGACCCGCCGACGTGGTTCACGTCCGTGCCGGGCTCGATGAGCGTGGACGGTCGCTTCCCCTCCGACCCGGAGGACATCCTGGCCTCCGGCCTCTGGCTGCAGGACGCGCAGTCGGCGTCGGCGGCGGGCGCGGCGGTGATCGCGCACGGCACGACCACCGGCGGCGCGGCTCGCGTCACGTCCTTCGCGATGAACCCGCTCTACCGGGCCGACCCGGAGCGTGAGTGGTCGATGGTCGGGCTCGCGGCCTACTGGGCCGACCAGTAGGCGCTGGGGCGACCTACCGCCCCCGGGGACCGGGTGCCTACTTCTCGCAGGAGTGGGCGTCCGGTCCTCGCCGCGAGCGGAGGAGAGGTCGTCACCGGCGTAGCCGATCAGGACGTCCGGTCGCAGGCCGCGAGTATGCCTTGACCCCGCGAGCTCCGCCGACACACGGTGGGTCGAGGGGGCACACGCCCCGCGCCGATGAGTTTCCGGTCCCGGGCGGGTCCACCCACCTGCCAGCGATCGCCACCGACCTTGCCCGAGGTGCCCCATGACAGCAGGACGACCGCCGCTCGCGATCGAGGCCACCGGCCTGGTCAAGACCTTCGGCGAGGCGCGCGCCGTGGACGGCGTCGACCTGGCCGTGCCGACCGGCTCGGTCTACGGCGTGCTAGGCCCCAACGGCGCGGGGAAGACCACGACGATCCGCATGCTGGCGACGCTGATCCGCCCTGACGCCGGCCAGGCGAGCGTCCTGGGCCACGACATCGTGACCGAGTCCGACGCCGTCCGCGCCGCGGTCAGCCTCACCGGCCAGCTCGCGTCGGTCGACGAGGACCTGACCGGCCGCGAGAACCTCGTCCTGCTCGCCCGCCTGCTGGGCCTCGGCCGTCAGGCGGCCAGGACACGCGCGCTCGAGCTGCTCGACGCGTTCGGGCTCATGGACGCCGAGAGCAGGCTGGTGAAGCACTACTCCGGCGGGATGCGGCGTCGACTGGACATCGCGGCCAGCCTCGTGGTCACCCCCGAGCTGATGTTCCTCGACGAGCCGACCACCGGGCTCGACCCCCGCTCACGCAACCAGGTCTGGGCGATCATCCGGGCGCTCGTCGCCGAGGGGACGACCATCCTGCTCTGCACGCAGTACCTCGAGGAGGCCGACCAGCTCGCCGACGGCATCGCCGTCATCGACCACGGCCGCGTCATCGCCGAGGGGACCCCCGCCCAGCTCAAGGCGTCGGCAGGCGTCGGGTCCCTCCACGTGCGCCTGCTCGACCCCCAGCAGCGCCCCCAGGCGGTGGAGCTGCTCGACCGCGAGCTGGGCCATGCCACGCCCGACCCCGACCCGGCCGCGGTGACCGCTGCGTGCCCGGACGGCGACCGGGCCGCCCACGCCGTGGCCGCACTGGCCGGCGCCGGGATCCGCATCGGCGACTTCTCGCTCGGCCGGCCCAGCCTCGACGAGGTGTTCCTGGCGCTGACCGGGCACCCGGCCGAGGAGGCGGGCCCGGACGAGCAGCCGACCCGCGAGCAGGAGAGGGTGTCATGAGCGTCAACACCACCGTCGAGCCCGGCACCGGCCCGTCGGGGGCGGACCTCGCGGCCGTGCGCCGTGCCATCGCGTCGACCGCCCGGCCACCCCGGCCCCCCGCGTGGTCCACTGCGCTGACGTTCGGCTGGCGCGGGATGCTCAAGGTCAAGCACGTGCCCGAGCAGCTGCTGGACGTGACCATCACGCCGGTGATGTTCGTCGTGATGTTCACCTACCTCTTCGGTGGTGCCGTCGCGGGCTCCACCGGTGACTACCTCGACTACATCCTCCCGGGCATCCTCGTGATGTCGGTGCTGTTCACCACCGTCTACTCCGGGGTCTCCCTCAACACCGACCTGACCAAGGGCGTCGTCGACCGGTTCCGCTCGCTGCCGATCTGGCGGCCCGCCCCGCTCGTCGGGTCGCTGCTGGGCGACAGCGTCCGCTACCTCGTGGCCGGCACCGTCATCATCGTCGTCGGCGTCACGCTCGGCTACCGCCCCGATGCCGGCCCGGTCGGCGCCGTCGCGGCGCTAGGGCTCGTGGTGATCTTCGCCTTCGGCCTGTCGTGGGTCTTCACGACCCTGGGTCTGCTGCTGCGCTCGCCGAGCGCGGTGATGAACGCGGGCTTCATGGGCATCTTCCCGCTGACCTTCCTGTCCAACGTCTTCGTCGACCCGGCCACGCTGCCGGGACCGCTCGAGGCGTTCGTCGACGTGAACCCCATCTCGATCCTGGCGACGGCCTCCCGCGGGCTCATGGAGGGCAGCGCCGAGGCCGGTGACATCGTCGTCGTGCTCGTCGTCGCCGCCGTCCTGACGGCGGTGTTCGCACCGCTCACGACCCGGCTCTACCGGCGGGGCTGAGGCGCAGGGCTCAGCCGCCGCCCGGTTCGACCCGGACGACGACGAGGGCCACGTCGTCCTCCCCGTGGCCCTGCCGGCGCTCCATGGCGTCGAGCAGGGCGTCGGCGACGACGTCGAGATCGTCGTGCCCGCCGCAGCTGGCGAACGCGTCGGCGAGCATCGCGAGACCGTCGTCGATGTCGAGAAGCCTCGACTCGACGAGGCCGTCGGTGAACAGGACCAGCGTGTCGTCGTCCCGCATCTCCTCGGTGACCTCGACCGACCCCCCGATGCCGAGCCCCAGCGGCGCACCCGGCGGCGCGTGCACCTGGCGCACGCGGCCGCTCGAGGAGCGCAGGAGGAGGGGCAGGTGCCCCGCGTTGGCGACGCGCAGCCGCCGGGACGGGAGGTCGAGGATGGCGTAGCAGGCGGTCGCGAACCGGACGGGCGCGAGGGCTGGCGTCGCCGCGGTGGCACCGGGACTGCGGTCGGGCACGGAGAGGATCTCGGCCAGCTGGCGGTCGACCAGGTCGAGCACCTCGACCGGCTCCAGGCGGGCGTGCCCGGCGGCACGCATCACCGCGCGCGCCTGCCCCATGACCGCGGCGGCGGCCACGCCGCGGCCGGACACGTCGCCGATGCCGAGCCCGACCCGCCCGCCGCCCAGGTCGGTCAGGTCCCACCAGTCCCCGCCGACCTCGACGTCCGGTGCGCCCGCCACGTAGCGGGCGGCGGCAGACAGCCCCGCGACGGCCGGCGGCGACCCCGGGAGCAGGGCACGCTGGAGCTCGGACGCAGCCTCGCGCTGGTTTCGGGCGGTCCGGACGTGGGCGATCGCACTGCCGGCTCGGGCCGCGACGTCCTCGAGGAACGGGAGGTCCTCGTCCCGGAAGGCGAGCCGGTCCCCCGCGGCCAGCATCAGCATCACGCCGTTGAGGGTGCCCGCCACCACGAGCGGGACCAGGACCAGACCGTGGGCGTCGGCCGCGGTCAGCCACGACGCGCTGGCCGGCGCCGAGGCGAGCACCGGGAGGGTCGACTCGTCGACAGGCACGAGGACCGGCGTGCCCGACCGGAGGACGGCATCCCAGGGGGACCGGCCGCTGCGCCCCGACGGCGCGGGCGGCGGCCCCAGCGCCGCCAGCGGCTCGGACAACGTGATCACCTCGGGAAGCGGCGGCGCCTGGTCGGTCGACCTCTCGTCCCGTACGACGTAGACCGCCACGAGGTCGGCGACGACGGGCACCAGGGCGTCGGTCAGCGCCTTCAGCGCGCCGCCCGCGTCCGGGGCCGCGGTCATCCGGCTGGTGATGTCGGCCAGGAGCTGCGTCTGGACGGCCTTGGTCTCGGCGCGGACCTGCGCCGAGACGTCCATCGCGGTGATGACCAGGCCCGCCGGGGGCGTGCCCCACGGCGTGACCACGTAGGAGAGGACCACCTCGCCACCCCTGAGGTCGCGGACACCGACCGGGTGCGGAGGCGTCTCGACGGTCGAGCCGGTGGCGAAGGCCCGGTCGAGCGGCTCGGCGGCACCCTCGGGCATCTCGGGGAACGCCTCGGCCATGGGCACACCCAGGGCACGGGCGCCGAACACGCGGCAGGAGGCCGGGTTCTGGTAGGCCAGCGCGTGTCCCGCGCCGACGGTCACGGCCACCAGTGCCGGCGAGGCCTCCCAGGCGGCCCGCAGGCCGGAGACCGGCATCCAGGCGAAGACGTCCTCGGCACCGGGCTCGGTGGCGTCGGAGCCCCCGCCGGCCGCCGAGGTCCGCATCCCGCCACGGTAATGCCGTTCGCCGGCGTGCGGGTGGCGAACGGGCCCGACACAGGTCCCGGCCAGGCGCGTGCCGGTGACCGGCGGTGCGTTGTGGACGAGCGGCCGCAGCTCCGCGCCCGGTGTCCTAGTGTCCTGCTCGATGTCCAGTGACGGTGAGGGACCGGGTGGCGGGGGTGGCCCGCCGGCGCGTCAGGTGCGGGCGCTCTTCGACGACGAGTCGCTCACGGTCTACCAGGCGTACTCGGCGCACATCGCCGACCCTGCGGTGGCGGCCGGCCGCTTCGTTCCGCCGTTCAAGATCGACCGGATGACCTGGGTCAAGCCGTCCTTCCTCTGGATGATGTACCGCAGCGGCTGGGCGACCAAGCCCATGCAGGAGCGGGTCCTGGCCGTGCGCCTGTCCCGCGCCGGCTTCGACGAGGCCATCACCCAGGCCTGCCTCAGCCACTTCGACCCGCAGGTGCACGGCAGCCACGGCGCCTGGAAGGCCCGGCGCGACGCAAGCCCGGTCCGGGTCCAGTGGGACCCGGAGCGGTCGCTCGACCTGCAGCCGCTGCCGTGGCGCAGCATCCAGGTCGGCCTGTCCGGGCCGGTGGTACGCGACTACGTCCGCCGCTGGACGCTGGGGATCACCGACGTCACCGACCTCGCGCACGAGGTCCACGCCCTCGTGGGTGCTGGTCACCTGCAGCAGGCGCGCGACGTGCTGCCGCAGGAGCGTGCGTACCCGCTCCCCGCGGCGGCCGCGGAGGCCGTGGCCGGCTCGTCATGACGCGATGCACGGCCGGCGCTGCCCTCCTCCGATGACAGGACGTCGGCCGGCCGTCCGCGCGGGCGACGCTGCCACGGCGGTCTCACCCTGGCGCACCGTTGTCGGGTTCGGCGTCGTCAGCCTGAGCGCCGACATGGTCTACGAGGGCGCCCGCTCGGTCACCGGACCGTTGCTGGCCTCCCTCGGGGCGTCGGCCGTCCTGGTCGGGCTGGTCACCGGCGCGGGTGAGGCGGTCGCGCTCGTGCTGCGGCTGGTGTTCGGCCCGCTCGCCGACCGCAGCGGTCGCTACTGGTCACTCACCCTGGCCGGGTACGGCCTCACCGCGGTCTGCGTCCCGCTGCTCGCGGTGACGCCCTTCCTCGGCGCGGCGGGACTGACCGTGGCGTGCGTGCTGCTGCTGGCGGAGCGGACCGGGAAGGCCGTCCGGTCCCCCTCGAAGTCCGCGCTGCTCGCGCAGGCCGCGGCGCAGGTCGGGATGGGCCGCGGCCTCGGGGTGCACAAGGCGCTGGACCAGGTCGGCGCGTTCGCCGGGCCGCTGCTGGTCGCCGGGCTCATCGCGGTGACCGGCGCGATCTGGCCGGCGATGCTCGCCCTTGCGATCCCCGGCGCCGCCGCCATCGCCCTGCTGGTCTGGTTGCGACGCCGGGTCGCGGCCGCCGCCGACGACGCGCCGACGGAACCGGCAGCCGAGTCCGAACCGGCAACAGGCTCAGGTCTGCGCACGGTTCTGCGTGCCGGCGTCGGCGCCGGCCTCCCCCCGGACTTCTTCCGGTTCGCGTGGTCCGCCGGGGCGGCCGCCGCCGGGCTGGTGACCTTCGGCGTCATCTCCTTCCACCTCACCACCGACGACCTGCTCCCCGTCGCCGCAGTCCCGGTCGTGTACGCCGCGGCGATGGCCGTCGCCGCCGTCGCCGCGCTGGCGACCGGGTTCGGCTACGACCGCCTCGGAAACCGCGTGCTGTACCTCGTGCCGGCTCTGGTCACGGCCGTCCCTGCCCTCGCGTTCGCCCGGTCGGTGCCGCTCGCCGTCGCCGGCGTGCTGGTGTGGGGCGCAGCCGTGGGGGTGCAGGACTCGACCGTCAAGGCGCTGGTCGCCGACCTCGTCCCGGGACCGCAGCGCGCCACTGCGTACGGGGTGTTCGCCGCGATCCAGGGCGGCGCCGCGGTGCTCGGCGGGGGCACCGCCGGCTACCTCTACACCCGCTCGGTACCGATGCTGGTCGCCGTGGTGGCCGTGACGCAGGCCGTCGCGCTGGTCCTCCTGGTCCTCACTCTGCGGGGACGGGCGCGCGCGGTCGGTCCGAGACCGTCGGCGTGAGGACGCGAAAGGCCCCCGACCAGCACAGCAGCAGGTCAGAGGCCTTCGCGCGGAGCCGCCTGTCGGAGTCGAACCGACGACCTACGCATTACGAGTGCGTCGCTCTAGCCGACTGAGCTAAGGCGGCGGGCGTCCGGGGGCGGGCCCCCGGCACGGCGAGCAAGTCTAGGGCATGCGACGGCGCGGTCCCGACCGCGGCGTGGTCAGGGAGTGGCCGGCGACGGCTCCGTGCCGCCGTACTCCTGGTCGTGCGCCTGCCGCGGCGCGCACACGCTGGCCTTGGGGCAGGCGCACCGCCGGCCCCCGTCGCGCAGCCGCACCACGACCCGGTCGGACGGCACGTCGTGGGCCACCACGCGCCCGAGCCCCTCGGGCGTCTCGACCGTCTCGCCGACCGCCGGGGCGTCGGCCTTGAACTCCTGGTAGAGCGGGTGCTCGTACTTCAGGCAGCACATCAGCCGCCCGCAGGCGCCCGAGATCTTCAGCGGGTTCAGCGGCAGGTCCTGGTCGCGCACCATCCGCATGCTGACCGGCTCGAAGTCCTTGAGGAACGTCGCGCAGCACAGGTCGCGGCCGCACGGCCCGATGCCGCCCTGCACGCGGGCCTCGTCGCGCGGCCCGAGCTGGCGCAGCTCGACCCGGGCCTTGATCTCCGCGGACAGCTCGCGCACGAGCTGGCGGAAGTCGACCCGGTGCGGCGCCGAGAAGTACACCGTGACCTTGCCGTCCCCGTCGACGTAGTCCACGGCGACGACCTTCATCGGCAGGTCCAGCGCGCGGATGTGACGCTTCGCGGCCGAGCGGGCGAGCGTGCGGAAGGCTCGGTTGCTCTCGTCGCGAGCCAGGTCGTCCGCGGTCGCGAGCCCGGCGCACACCGGGAGCCCGCCGACGGGCTCGCCGACCTCCTGGGGGGCCCAGACGCACTCGGCCACCTCGGCGCCGGTCTCGGTCGGCACGAGCACCTTGTCGCCCACGCGGGGCGAGATGGGGCCCGGGTCCAGGTAGTAGAGCCGCCCGTAGCGGGTGAAGCTGACCGCCATCACCCGGCTCATGGGCACGCACGCTACCCCCCGCCCCTCATGCGGGGCCGTGCTCCTGCCGATGACGCATCGTGGCCCCTCACCCCCCCGCCGCGCTCAGGTCCGACGCCGCACGGCTCGCGGGCGGCCTCGCGCTGTTCGCCGCCGCGGTCTTCGCCCTCGGCGTGTCCGCCGTCGCGCTGGCGCCGAGCGGCTCCGACGTGGCGGCCTGGTGGCCCGCGGCCGGTCTCGCCGTCGCGGTGACAGCGATCGTCCCGGCCCGGCTGCGCGGGCCGGTGGTGGCCACGGTGGTCGTGGCCAGCAGCCTGGCGAACATGGTCGGCGGACGCCCGCCGTCCGTCTCGCTGCTCTTCGGCGTGTCGAACGCCTGCGAGGCAGCCGTCGCCGCGTGGTGGCTCACGCGGCACCGGACGGACCGGCCCACCCTCGCGACGATGGACGACCTCTGGCGCCTGGTCTCGGCGACGGCCCTCGGCGCGGTCACGATCGGCACCGGGGCGGCCCTCACCGTTTGGTCGCTGCTGGACGGGCCGCTGCTGGGCACGCTGGTCCACGTCATGGCGTCGCACTCGGCCGCCGTCCTGATCATGGTCCCGGTGGCCCTGATGCCCGGCGCTCGGCCGACAGGCAGGCGACCCGAGGTGCTGCTCCAGTGGGGCGTGACGCTCGCCGCCACCGCGGTGGTCTTCGCACCGGGACAGGACCTCGCCCTGACGTTCGTGCCGCTGACGTTCCTCGTCTGGGGCGGGCTGCGGCTCGGCGTCCGGGCGATGACCGTGCAGCTGCTGGCAGTGGGCGTCCTGGTGACGCTGCAGACCCGCAGCGGCGGCGGGCCCTTCGCCGTTCGGCCTGGCGGCTCGGTGACCGACGCCGAGACGACCGCCTCCCTGATCCAGGTCTACCTCGTCGTGCTCGCGCTGGTGCTCCTGCCCCTGGTGGTCGCGGTGGCGCAGCGCCGGGAGTCGATGGAGCGCGTCTCGGCGAGCGAGGAGCTGTTCCGCACCGGCTTCAACGAGGCTCTCCTCGGCATGCTCCTGCTCCGCCGGACGTCGCACGGCCTGACCATCGTCAAGGTGAACTCCGTGGGGTCGGCGATCCTCTCGAGCACGCCGGAGGCCCTGGTGGGCACGCTCTGGTCCGCGCGGCTCGACCGGTCCGCGCGCGACGTCGTGGGGAGGGCCGTCACCGAGATCCTCTCGGGCAGCGCGGCCGGGTGGCACGGCGAGGTCTCGCTGACCGCGGAGGACGGCGACCGGTGGGTGGAGATCGCCCTGTCCCCGCTGGCCGGTGACCGCGACGCCCCGATGTTCACCGCGCAGATGATCGACATCACGGCCCGCCGCGACGCCGAGCGCCGGCTCGCCGCGATGGCCCTGCAGGACGACCTCACCGGCCTGCCCAACCGGATGCTGCTCGGCGACCGGCTCGACCACGCCCTGCGCGACCTGCGCCGGACCGGGGAGGGGCTGGCGGTGCTGTTCCTCGACCTCGACCGGTTCAAGGCCGTCAACGACATCGCCGGCCACCACGCAGGCGACGCCGTCCTGATCGAGGTGGCGCAGCGGCTGCGTCGCGTGGTCCGGCCCGCCGACACGGTGGCCCGCATCGGCGGCGACGAGTTCGTCATCCTGTGCCCCGGGCTCGACGACCCCGACGCGGCGTGGCACACCGCCGAGCGGCTGCGCGCCGCTGTGCGGGAGCCGATCTCGGTCGACTCGGTCACGCACACGATGGACGTGAGCATCGGCATCGCGATCGGCGACGGGGACAGCTCCCCCGACGACCTGATGCGCGAGGCCGACACCGCGATGTACACCTCGAAGGCGAACGGCCGGGGATGCTCGACGATCCTGCACGAGGGCCTGCGGGCTCGCCGGTCGGCGCCGCGCGACGACCCCGCCCTGCGCTGACCGGTCAGCCGGCCGCGGGCTGACCGCGCCGCAGCGCCACCGTCATCGCCTCGACGGCGAGCAGCGGCGCGACGTTGAGCTCGATCTGCTCCCGGGCGCGCAGGACCGCGTCGATCCGCCGCAGGGTCGTCTCGGGGGTCGAGCCGCGGGCGACGGAGGTGACCGTCTCGCGCATCTCGTCGTTGACGAGCTCGACCGACGAGCCGGCCTGCACGACCAGCACGTCGCGGTAGAACCCCGCCAGGTCGACCAGGGCCCGGTCGATGCCGTCACGCTTGGCACGCGTCGCACGCCGCTTCTGCTCTCCCTCGAGCTCCTTGAGCTGGGCCGCGGCGCCGGTCGGCTGGCGGGAGCCCGGCCCGACGCCGAGTGCGCGTTTCATGTCCTCGGTCTCGGTCGAGGCGAGGACGCCGGCGGTCTCGTTGGCCTCGTCGGTCGCCGCCTGCACGAGCTCGGCGGCCGCGCCGAGCGCCGCCGAGAGGTCCGAGAGGGTCTGCGGCAGGCGCATCACCTCGTGCCGCCGCAGCCGTGCCTGCTCGTCGGTCGCGAGACGCCGGGCGCGACCGATGTGCCCCTGCGCGGCCCGCGCGGCGAAGGCCGCCATCGCGGGGTCGACACCGTCGCGGCGGACCAGCACGTCGGCGACGGCCGCCGCCGGCGGCGTGCGCAGCGACAGGTGCCGGCACCGGGACCGGATCGTGGGCAGCACGTCGTCGACCGCCGGCGCGCACAGCAGCCAGACGGTGCGCCGGGTCGGCTCCTCCACGGCCTTGAGCAACGCGTTGGCCGCGCTGTCGGTGAGCCGGTCGGCGTCCTCGACCACCATCACCTGCCAACGGCCGCCGGCAGGGTGTCGGGCCGCGCGGGCGACCAGCGACCGGGCGTCGTCGACGCCGATGGACAGCTTGCGGGTGTTGACGACCTGCACGTCGACGTGGTTGCCGCGGACCGCCGTCCGACACGCGTCACACCCGCCGCACCCGAGTCGTGGGCACTGCAGCGCGGCGGCGAAGGCCCGTGCGGCGGTCGACCGCCCCGACCCCGGTGGCCCGGTGAACAGCCAGGCGTGCGTCATGCCGTCGCCCGCCTCGCCGCGCAGCCGGGCGTCCGCCGCGGTGACCGCGCGGACCAGCACATCGACCGTACGGTCCTGCCCGACCAGGTCGGCCCACACGCCGGCGCCCACGCCCGGGCCGACGGTGACGGTCATCGGTCGTCGCGGTCGCGGACCTGCGGCAGCTGCACGGTCCGGTCGTCGTCGTCGTCCCCCACCCCGAACAGCTCGTCGGTGAGGCTGAGCTCGCGGGTGGGCGGGTCGGCGGGCGGAGAGAGGGGCGCGGTCACGTCGCCCGGACCCGAGCCGTCGGACGGTCGCGGGTGTGGCGACCCCGCGCGCGCGGCGCGCTCCTCGTGCCGGCGACGGCGCCGTTCCTCCAGCTCCGAGGCCCGCTGGGCCTCGCGCTGGGCATCCTGCGCAGCCTGCTCGGCGGCCGCGGCGGCAGCCAGCCGGGCCTGCTCCTCGGCCTCGCGCTCGGCCTCGCGCCGCCGCTGCTCGAGAGCGGACTGCTCGTCCTCCCGTCGACGCGCCTCCTCCGCCGCCCGCGCCCGTGCCCTCTCCTCGGCGTCGGCCGCCGCCCGGGCCTCCTCGAGGAGCCGGGCGGCCTCGGCCACCCGCCGCTCCTCCTCCTGGAGCCGGCGGGCCTCGGCGAGCTCGGCCTGCTGGGTCGCGCTGAGCGGCAGCACCGGCGCGAGGCGGGCGCGCACCGCCTCGGTGACCTCGTCCGGCGGCCGGGTGGCGTCGACGACCACGTAGCGGGAGCCTCCGCGGCGGGCCAGGTCCAGGAACCGCTCGCGCACCCGCTCGTGGAACGCCAGCGGCTCGGACTCGAGCCGGTCGGGGGCGGTCACCCGACGCATGCCCTCGTCAGCGGGCAGGTCGAGCACGACGGTGAGGTCGGGGACCAGGCCGTCGGTCGCCCAGCGCGAGAGCTTGGCGACCTCGCCGGCCGCCAGCTCACGACCGGCGCCCTGGTAGGCGACGGACGAGTCGATGTAGCGGTCGGTGATGACGATGTGCCCGAGGGCGAGAGCCGGCGCGACGACCTGGGCCACGTGCTCGGCCCGGTCGGCCGCGAACAGCAGCGCCTCGGCCCGCGGGGACAGCCCGTGCCGCTCCGGCTGCCGGCCGGAGTCGTCCGGTGCCGGGTGGTCGAGCAGCACCGAGCGCAGCCGTCGCCCGACGTCCGTGCCGCCGGGCTCGTGGGTGACGATCACGTCGTGGCCGAGCGACTCGAGCCACGCCGCGAGGCGGCGGGCCTGGGTGGACTTGCCGGCTCCCTCACCGCCCTCGAGCGCGATGAAGAAGCCCTGCCGCGGCCGGCCGCCGCGCAGGCCGACGGCCTCGTTGTGGAAGGCGGCCGCGAGGTCGGCGACGAGCGGCACCCCGCGACGGTCGTCGAGCTGCCGGTAGGACACGAGGCCCAGCCCGGCCGCGAGCAGCCCGGCGAGCAGGAAGGTGATGGCCGCGCCGTTGTAGGTCAGCGACATGGCGTCGGTGACGGTGACCTCGTGCCGGCCGAACGCCGCGGCCAGCAGCGGCGCCACGGCGAGCACCGCCACCAGCACGACCCGCACCATCGTCTGGACGAACGCGAACGTGCGGCCGCGCAGGTCGTCGACGACCTCGAGCCCGAGCAGCGTGTAGCCCGTCACCCAGGCCACGCCGGCGAAGGCGCCCAGCACCAGCGTGACGAGGACCGCGATCACCATGTTCGGGATCAGGGCGAGCAGTGCCAGCGAGCACCCCGCCGCGCCGATGCTCACGCCGAAGAGCCGACGCCGGCTGAAGTCGGGCAGCAGCCGCGGGCCGAGGAACATGCCCGAGGCGAGCCCGAGGAAGACCGTCCCGAACAGCAGGCCGTAGCCGGGGTCGCCGCCGCCGAGGTCGGTGACGAACGTCCGCGCCAGGCCGATCACCGCGCCGCCGGCAGCGAACGCGCCGAGCATGCCGACGACGAGCCCCCGGACCAGCGGGGTGCGGCCGACGTAGGTCCAGCCCTCGACGAGCGTGCGCCACACACCCGGCGTCTCGACGCCCGGCGCGGCCTTCTCCCGCGCGGGGATGTCGGTGAGCCGCACGATGGTCAGCGCGCTCACGAGGAACGTGGCGGCGTTGACGATCAGCGCGAGCTCGGCCTGCTCGATCGAGGGCACCGGGTTGTCGAGGATGCCCGAGAGCAGCGCGAGGCCGGCGAACAGCGCGGCGGCCACCGGCGCCGAGCCGTAGGTCGTGAAGAGGCTGAGCTGGTTGGCCGTCTCGAGCCGCTCGCGCGGGACGAGGTTGGGGACCGTCGCCTCCTTGGCCGGGATCCACACCAGGCTCGCGACCTCGATGAGGAAGGTCGCGACGAACAGCCAGGTGAGGGTGCCGACCAGCGGGATCGACAGGAACAGCCCGAAGCGCGCCAGGTCGCAGACCACCATCGTCCAGCGGCGGTCCAGCCGGTCGGCCACCACGCCCGCGAGCGGGCCGACCACGATCGCCGGCGCGAGCCGGAGGATGAACACGCCGGCGATGGCCAGGTTGGCCGCGGCGTAGCCCTCGCTGGCCAGCCGCGGGGCCAGCGCCGTGAGGGCGAGCAGCCCCAGCCAGTCGCCCAGGCTCGACAGCGACAGTGCGGTCCACAGCCGGCGGAACGCCGAGATCCGCAGGACACCGCGGATGTCGTGGTCGGGGCTCACCGGGACCGGGGACCGGTCGCCGACTCCCTGGGTGCTCACCGGGCCAGGGTATCCAGGACCCCGGACGCGCCCGTCATCCCTTGGCCGCGGGCTTCTTGGCCGTCTTCTTGGCCGCCTTCTTCGCGGTCTTCTTCGCCGTCTTCTTGGCGGCGCGCTTCTTCGGCGCCGGCCCCTTCGCCCGCTTCTCGGCGAGCAGCTCGGCCGCGCGCTCGACGGTGACGCTCTCCACCGAGTCGGCCTTGCGCAGCGTGGCGTTGGTCTCGCCGTCGGTGACGTAGGCGCCGAAGCGGCCCTCCCGGACCACGATCGCCTGGCCCGACGTCGGGTCGGCCCCGAGCTCGCGCAGCGGCGCGGCCGCGGCCCGCCGGCCACGCTGCTTGGGCTGGGAGTAGATCGCCAGCGCCTGCTCGAGGGTGATGTCGAACATCTGCTCCTCGGTCTCCAGCGACCGGGAGTCCGAGCCCTTCTTCAGGTACGGCCCGTAGCGGCCGTTCTGCGCCGTGATCTCCTCGCCGCCGTCCGGGTCCAGGCCGACGACCCGGGGCAGCGACAGCAGGCGCAGGGCGTCGTCGAGGGTGACGGTGTCCAGCGACATCGTCGCGAGAAGCGAGCCGGTCCGCGGCTTCGACCCCTTGGGCGCGTCGTCGGGCAGCACCTCGGTGACGTACGGCCCGTAGCGCCCGGCCTTGGCGACGACCGGCAGCCCGCTCTCGGGGTGCGTGCCCAGGTCGCGGTCGCCGCTGGGCGCGGCAAGCAGCTCCTCGGCCTTCTCGACGGTCAGCTCGTCGGGCGCCATGTCCTCGGGCACCGACGCGCGCTCGGACGCCTCGTCGCCGTCGGCGCCGCGCTGCACGTAGGGCCCGTAGCGGCCCACCCGCAGCACGATGCCCTCGCCGATCGGGATGGAGTTGACCTCGCGGGCGTCGATGTCGCCGAAGCCGGACACCAGCTCGTGCAGTCCCGGCCCGCCGTTGCCCTCCCCGCTGAGCACGTTGTTCGGATCGCTGCGCTCGCCGAAGTAGAACCGCCGCAGCCACGCGCTCCTGTTCTCCTCGCCGTTGGCGATGCGGTCGAGGTCCTCCTCCATCTCGGCGGTGAAGTCGTAGTCCACCAGCGAGCCGAAGTGCTTCTCCAGCAGGCCGATGGTGGCGAACGCCAGCCACGCCGGCACCAGCGCCGACCCGCGCTTGAACACGTAGCCGCGGTCGATGATGGTGCCCAGGATCGAGGCGTAGGTGGACGGGCGGCCGATGCCGCGCTCCTCCAGCGCCCGCACCAGGGTCGGCTCGGTGTAGCGGGCGGGGGGCGACGTGGCGTGACCGTCGGGCTCCAGCGCGACCACGTCGACCCGGTCGCCCTCGGCCATCTGCGGCAGGCGCCGCTCGCGAGGCTCGCCGTCCCTCGCCGACTCGTCCTCGTCGCGGCCCTCCTCGTAGGCGGCGAGGAAGCCGCGGAAGGTGATGACGGTGCCGGACGTGGAGAACTCCGCGTCCCGCCCGTCGCTCGCCGTGGCGCCCAGGCGCACCGTGACGGTCTGGCCGCGGGCGTCGGTCATCTGCGAGGCGACGGTGCGCTTCCAGATCAGGTCGTAGAGCGCCAGCTCGTCGCGGCTGAGCTCCGCCGCGAGCTGTCCCGGCGTACGGAAGGAGTCGCCCGAGGGGCGGATCGCCTCGTGCGCCTCCTGGGCGTTCTTCACCTTGCGCTCGTAGCGGCGGGGCACGTCGGGGACGTACTCGGGGCCGTAGATGTCGCGGGCCTGCGCGCGCGCCGCGCCCAGCCCCGACTCCGACAGCGTCGTGGAGTCGGTGCGCATGTAGGTGATGTAGCCGTTCTCGTAGAGCCGCTGGGCGACCCGCATCGCGGTCTGCGCGGTCATGCGCAGCTTGCGGCTGGCCTCCTGCTGCATCGTCGAGGTCATGAACGGCGCGGCCGGACGGCGGGTGTAGGGCTTGTCCTCGACCGAGCGCACGGTCATCTCGGCGCCCTGCAGGGCGGCCGCGAGGCTGCGCGCGTCCTGCTCGTCGAGGTGGACGCCCTCGAAGCGCTGGACCGGCCGGCCGTCGCGGCCGAAGTCGCGACCGGTCGCCACCCGGCGGCCGTCGACCTGCGCGAGGCGGGCGTCGAACGAGAGGGCGGCACCGTCACCCTGCGGCTTCTCGAGGGTCGCCTCGATGTCCCAGTAGGACGCGGACCGGAAGGCGATGCGCTCGCGCTCGCGCTCCACGACGAGGCGGGTCGCGACGGACTGCACGCGGCCGGCCGACAGCCCCTGGCGGACCTTGCGCCACAGCACCGGCGAGACCTCGTAGCCGTAGAGCCGGTCGAGGATCCGACGGGTCTCCTGGGCGTCGACCAGGTGCAGGTCGAGGTCGCGGGTCTGCTCCACCGCCTCGCGGATCGCGTCGCGCGTGATCTCGTGGAAGACCATCCGGCGGACCGGGACCTTGGGGTTCAGCACCTGCAGCAGGTGCCAGGCGATGGCCTCGCCCTCGCGGTCCTCGTCGGTGGCGAGGAAGAGCTCGTCCGCGTCCTTGAGGGCACGCTTGAGCTCGGCGACCTTCTTCTTCTTGTCGGCGTCGACGACGTAGTAGGGCTCGAAGTCGGCGTCGACGTCCACGGCGAACCGGCCGAACCGGCCCTTCTTCTCCGCGGCGGGCAGCTCGGAGGGCGTGGGCAGGTCGCGGATGTGCCCCACGCTCGCCTGGACGTCGTAGCCCTGGCCGAGGTAGGCCTCGATCGTCTTCGCCTTCGTCTGCGACTCGACGATCACCAGCCGGCGGCTGCCGGCCGATGTCCGGCCACTGTCGGCCCTGTCCTTCGCCGCCACGTCCCTGCCTGTCCTGTCGTCCGAGCCGGCTCCGCGCCGGGCCTGCCGTCCTGCGGTTCGCGCGCCCAATATGCCAACCGCTGTCAAGCCGATGGTGTCACCCGCCGCGGCGACGGGCTGTGGGGTGCGGCGAAGGGGTCAGGCCTGGGGGACGCCGGTCTCGGCCCTCTCCTCGGCGACGGCGATGCTCTTGCGCTTGGAGAAGACCACGGCTCCGACGATGACGGCGGCCGCGACCAGCGCGACCGAGATCCGCAGGCCGGTGTTCGCGTCGCCGCCGACCGAGAGGTCCACGACGGCCGGGGCGATGAGCAGCGAGACGAGGTTCATCACCTTGATCAGCGGGTTGATGGCCGGGCCGGCGGTGTCCTTGAACGGGTCGCCGACGGTGTCGCCGATGATCGTGGCCTCGTGCGACGCCGAGCCCTTCCCGCCGTACGCACCGTCCTCGACCATCTTCTTCGCGTTGTCCCAGGCACCACCGGAGTTGGCGAGCAGGATCGCCATGAGGGTGCCCGTGGCGATGGCGCCGGCCAGGTAGGAGCCCAGCGCCCCCACCCCGAGGCCGAAGCCGACAGCGATCGGGGCGAGCACGGCGAGCAGGCCGGGGGTGGCGAGCTCGCGCAGCGAGTCGCGGGTGCAGATGTCGACGACCTTGGCGTACTCCGGCTTGCCGGTGCCCTCCATGATCCCCGGGATCTCGCGGAACTGGCGGCGCACCTCGAACACGATGGCGCCGGCCGCGCGGGTGACCGCGTTGATCGCGAGGCTGGAGAACATGAAGACCACCGAGGCGCCGATGATCAGGCCGACCAGGTTCTTGGGGTCCGACACGTTCAGGACGCCGGTGTACTCCAGGTTGCGCACGGTGTCGTCGAGCACGGCGCCGGTGTCGGCGACGGCGGTCTTGACCGAGTCGGTGAACGCGCCGAAGAGCGCGGTCGCGGCGAGCACGGCCGTCGAGATCGCGATGCCCTTGGTGATGGCCTTGGTCGTGTTGCCGACCGCGTCGAGGTCGGTGAGCACGCGAGCGCCCGCCTCGTCGATGTCGCCGGACATCTCGGCGATGCCCTGCGCGTTGTCCGAGATCGGACCGAAGGTGTCCATCGCGACGATGACACCGACCGTGGTCAGCAGCCCGGTACCCGCCAGGGCCACGCAGAACAGGCCGAGCAGGACGGAGCCGCCACCGAGCAGGTAGGCCCCGAACACGCTCGCGCCGATCAGCAGCGCGGTGTAGACGGCCGACTCGAGGCCGACGGTGAAGCCGGAGAGGATGACGGTCGCCGGGCCGGTCAGGGACGTGCGGACGATGTCCTGGACCGGGCGGCGCGCGCTCTCGGTGAAGTAGCCGGTGAGCAGCTGGATCAGCGAGGCGAGCGCGATGCCGATGACGACGGCGCCGATGGCGAGGAGCCGGGGGTCGCGGTCGCCCGCGTCCTCGACGATCTCGGTCGGGATCGCCGGCCAGCTCGGAGAGGGAGCCGGGCAGGTAGAGCGAACGCCGCCACGGCGCACAGAACCGCCGAGATGCCGGCCGAGGTGAAGAAGGCGCGGTTGATCGCCTGCATGCCGCCCTTGTCGCTCGGGCGCAGGCGGGTCAGGAAGACGCCGATGATCGCGGTGACGACGCCGATCGCGGGGACGATCAGCGGGAAGATCAGCCCCTCCTCGCCGAACGCCGCCTTGCCGAGGATCAGGGCCGCGACGAGCATCACGGCGTAGGACTCGAACAGGTCGGCGGCCATGCCGGCGCAGTCGCCGACGTTGTCGCCCACGTTGTCGGCGATGGTCGCCGCGTTGCGCGGGTCGTCCTCGGGGATGTTCTTCTCGACCTTGCCGACGAGGTCGGCGCCGACGTCGGCGGCCTTGGTGAAGATGCCGCCGCCGACCCGGATGAACATCGCGAGCAGCGCCGCGCCGAAGCCGAAGCCCTCGAGGACCGTCGGGGCGTCGCCCTCGTAGATGATCACGACGGTCGCGGCGCCCAGCAGACCGAGCCCGACGGTGAGGAAGCCGACCACGCCGCCGGTGCGGAACGCGATCTGCATCGCGGTCGCGGCCCCGCCGGCCTCACGGGCAGCCGCCGCGACGCGGACGTTCGCGCGCGTCGCGAGCCCCATGCCCGCGTAGGCGATGAAGGAGGAGAACGCGGCACCGACGAGGAAGAACACGGAGCGGCCGACGCGGATCGAGGTGTCGTCGGCCGGCAGCAGCGTGAGGAGGACCAGTGCCAGCACGGCGAAAGCCGCCAGCGTCTTGAACTGGCGGGTGAGGAACGCGGACGCGCCCTCCTGCACGGCGGCTGCGATGCTCTGCATCCGCTCGGTGCCCTGCCCGGCAGCCAGCACGTTGTTACGGAGGCCGACGGCGAAGCCCAGGGCCACGAGGGCGATGGCCGCCACGACGACGACATAGGTGATGTTGGCACCGCTCAGATCGAGCGACTCGCCGCTGGCGGCAAGGGTGAGCCCCGACATTCGTCCTCCTTGACGGGGGTGCGGCCCCACGGCGGGGCAGCACCCGGACACGGTCGTGCGCACGAGGAGAGATCCCCGGCCGGACTGGGACAGCGTTCAGACACGGCACAGTCGACCCGGCGCGGGCGGAGTCTACGCAGGCGGCTGCGGGGACGACAAAGCCGCCCCGAGGCGGCCGGGACGTGCAGGCCCGGGCTCAACCCGCCGTCAGGCCGGCGTGACGGGCCACGACATGCGCACCACGGCGCCCTGCCCGGCCACCTGCTCGACCGACACGTCGTCGACGAGGCCGCTGATCACGGCAAGGCCCACGCCGGACGGCACGGCGTCGAGGTCGAGGTCCAGGTCCGCGGACTCGGCGAGCCCCTGCAGCTCCACGTCGTCGTCCTGGCCCTCGTCGCCGGGCGCCTCGTCGGTCACCGCCACCCGGAAGACGTCGGGGTCGTCGACGAGGGTCACGGTCACCGGCCGGTCGGGGCAGTGGCGCAGGTGCAGGTGCACGGCCCGGGAGCAGGCCTCGCCGACCGCCAGCCGCACCTCGTCGAGCACCGCCTCGTCGACACCGGAGCGGCGGGCGACAGCCGCAGCGACGAGCCGGGCGGTGCGCACGTGCGCCGGAAGCGCGGTGAAGCTGAGCTCGACCTTGGCCACGACGTCCTTCCTGGACCGGCTCGTCAGGGTCATTCGGTGGCGCTGACCGCCTCGTCGACCGAGGAGTGGATCGGGAACACCTTGGTGAGCCCGGTGATGCGGAAGATCTTGAGGATGCGCTCCTGGGTGCAGACCAGCCGCAGCGAGCCGTCGTGGGCGCGGACCCGCTTGAGGCCGCCGACCAGGACGCCGAGCCCGGTGGAGTCCAGGAAGTCGACCCGCTCCATGTCGACGACGAGGTGGTACTTGCCGTCGGCGACCAGGTCGACGAGCTGCTCGCGCAGCCGGGGGGCGGTGTAGACGTCGATCTCGCCGCCCACCTCGACGATGGTGCGGTCGCCCTCGGTACGGGTCGAGAGAGAGAGGTCCACGAGTCCTCCTGCAGAGAAGCGGTGATCGTGCGCGTCCACGGACTGTCCCCGTCGACCGGTCGCATTCAACCACCTCGGCCCGTGTCCGCACCCGGTGGCACACTCGCAGCGTGCCGCAGCCCGACGCCCCACCGGCTCCGGCGACCCCGGCCGGTCAGGCCGACCGGCGGCTCGCCGGGCTGCTGGCCGCGGCGGGGCGCCGTGAGCGGGTGACCCACGTCGAGCGGGTCCCGGCCCGCCCCGGGCTGCGCGCCGACTGGCCCGCCTGGGCGCACCCGCAGCTCGTCGAGGCGCTGCGGGCGGCCGGGGTCACCGCGCCCTGGTCCCACCAGGTCGAGGCGGCCGGGCTCGCCCGGTCGGGCCGGTCGACCGTCGTGGCGACGGGCACGGCGTCGGGCAAGTCGCTGTGCTACCTGCTTCCGGCGCTGTCCGCGGTCCTCGAGGGCGAGGGCCGCCCGGTGGGCGGCACCCCCACGACGCTCTACCTGTCCCCCACCAAGGCGCTCGCCGCCGACCAGCTGCGCGCCCTGGGCGCGCTGGGGCTCCCCGAGGTCCGGGCGGCCGCGTTCGACGGCGACACCCCGACCGAGTCCCGCGACTGGGTCCGGCGCCACGCGTCGTACGTCCTCACCAACCCCGACATGCTCCACCGGTCACTGCTGCCCGGCCACGCCCGCTGGGCGCGCTTCCTGCGCGACCTGCAGTTCGTGGTCGTCGACGAGTGCCACCGCTACCGCGGCGTGTTCGGGTCGCACGTCGCGTCCGTGCTGCGGCGCCTGCAGCGGGTCTGCGCGCACTACGGCAGCGCGCCGACCTTCGTGCTCGCGTCGGCGACGGTGTCCGAGCCGGAGGTGTCGGGTGCGCGGCTCGTCGGTCACGAGGTCGTGCCGGTGACGACCGACGGCTCGCCGCGGGGTGAGCTGCTGTTCGTGCTGTGGGAGCCGCCGCTGACCGACCTCGCGGGTGAGCACGCGGCGCCGGTCCGCCGGTCGGCGACGGCCGAGGTCGCCGACCTGCTGACCGACCTCGTCGTCGACGGCGTGCGCACCGTCGCGTTCGTGCGGTCGCGGCGGGCGGCCGAGACCGTCGCGCTCACCGCCCGGCGGCTGCTGACCGAGGTGGACCCCGGCCTGGTCGGCCGGGTGGCGGCCTACCGCGCCGGCTACCTGCCCGAGGAGCGGCGGGCGCTCGAGGCCGACCTGCAGTCGGGCCGGCTGCTCGGGGTCGCCTCGACCTCTGCGCTCGAGCTCGGCGTCGACGTGGCGGGGCTCGACGCGGTGCTGCTCGCCGGCTACCCCGGGACGCGGGCGTCGCTGTGGCAGCAGGCGGGCCGGGCGGGCCGCACCGGGCAGGACGCGCTCGCGGTGCTGGTCGCACGCGACGACCCGCTCGACACCTACCTCACCCACCATCCCGAGGCGCTGTTCGGCCGCCCGGTCGAGACGACCGTCCTCGACCCCGGCAACCCGCACGTCCTCGCCCCGCACCTGTGCGCGGCGGCCGCCGAGCTGCCGCTGACCGACGACGAGCTCGGCGCGTTCGGGCCGCACGCCGCCGAGGTGGCCGAGCACCTCGTCGAGCGCGGACTGCTGCGGCGACGGTCGACCGGCCTGTTCTGGACCCGTCCCGAGCGGGCCGCGGACCTCGCGGACATCCGCGGCACCGGGGGCCGGCCGGTCGGGCTGGTCGAGGAGGCGACCGGCCGCCTGCTCGGCACCGTCGACGGCGGGGCGGCGCACACGACGGTGCACGCAGGCGCGGTCTACGTGCACCAGGGCGAGACCTACCTCGTCTCCTCGCTCGACCTCGAGGAGCAGGTGGCGATGCTCTCCCCCGCGGTGCCCGACTGGACGACGGTCGCCCGCGACGTCACCGACATCGAGGTCGTCGAGACCGAGGCGACGCGCGAGTGGGAGCACGTGACGTTGTCCTTCGGCACCGTGCAGGTGACCAACCAGGTCGTGTCGTTCCTGCGGCGCCGCCTCGTCACCGGCGAGGTGCTCGGCGAGGAGCCGCTGGACCTCCCGCCCCGGCACCTGCGCACCCGCGCCGTGTGGTGGACGGTCGACGACGACGGCCTCGCCCGGGCCGGCCTCGCCGCGCCCGAGGTGCCGGGGGCCGCCCATGCCGCCGAGCACGCCTCGATCGGCCTCCTGCCGCTGTTCGCGACCTGCGACCGCTGGGACATCGGCGGCGTCTCGACCGCGCACCACGCCGACACCGGCCGCATGACGGTCTTCGTCTACGACGGGCACCCGGGCGGGGCCGGGTTCGCCGAGCGGGGCCACACCGCGGCGCGGGAGTGGCTCACGGCGACCCGCGACGCGATCGCGTCCTGCGAGTGCCTCGAGGGCTGCCCGTCCTGCGTGCAGTCGCCCAAGTGCGGCAACGGCAACGACCCGCTGGACAAGTCGGGCGCCGTGCGCCTGCTCGACGTCGTGCTGGGCGGGCGTCGCGCGCACGACGACGAGGTTGTGCGCGCATAACCCGCGCCCGGACGGGGCAGGAGCCCCGCAGCGAAGGGAGATCAACCATGCTCGTCCTGGGCCTGTTGCTCATTGTCGCCGCCTCGGTGGTCACCGTCGGCGCTCTCTACGACGGCGGCGAGTCGGCGACCGTCGAGATCCTCGGCCGGTCGTACGAGACCACGGTGGCCGGCGTGTTCGTCGTCGGCGCGATCACCGCACTCGTGTTCATGATCGGTGTCTGGGCCGTGCTGGCCGGGATGGGGCGCTCCCGCCGCAAGCGCGCCGAGCGCAAGGAGGCCAAGGCGCGTCAGCGCGACTCGGTGAAGACCCTGGAGGAGGAGCGCGCCGAGCTGCGCGCCGAGAACGAGCGGCTCGCCGAGAAGCTCGCCGAGCGTCCGGGCGCCACCGGCTCCGGGGCGACCGCTGCCGGTGCCACCGGTGCCGCGACGTCCGCTGGTCCCTCGACGACGGGCGACCACGCCGCGCACGACTCCTACGGCAGCCACGACACCCACGGAGACGGCAGCCACGACACGCAGGGAGACGCCGGCCACGAGAGCGACCGGGTCGTCGACGACCACACCGACCTCACCCGCCCGGAGCACACGACGTCGTCGGGTCGACACGAGAGCATCTGACGGCTCGCGCTGACGCCTGACCGCCGCCGGTCACGGTGCCGGGCCGGCGCGGGCACGCGCTCGCGCCGGGGGCAGACCCAGCCCGTCGAGCAGAGCAGGCACCGGGGTCTCGACCGTGACGGTCACCTCCGCGGCGCCCGCGACCCAGCAGGCGGTGAGCCGCACCCGCGATGCGTCGACCACGCGCCGGGCGGCCGAACATGCGTCCCCGCCCCGCCCCGCCTCTCGCGCGGCGGCGAGCGCCGCGAGGTCGGCGGCACTCTCCGCGCGCTGCCGTGCGACCACAGCACCCGCCCAGGCCAGCACGCCGAGCGTGGCCGACATGACGACCGCGACGACGATGAGCACCCACACTCCCGCGGATCCGGCGTCACCGCACCGTCCCGTCCGCTCGGCCGGCCCGCTCGTCACGGTGCCCCGCTCCCCGGCTCCTGCGGGCCCTCCGCACCCGCGACCACCCGCGCCTCGACGGTGACGCCCGGGCCGCCGCCGGGCCACGGCCCGGGCAGCGCGACGTGTGAGCGCACCTCCACGGCGACGAGACCGGGGCCGGCGTCGACGGTGCGCACCTCGGCGCCCGACGGCGCGGCCTGCCGAGCCGAAGCCAGGACGGTGGCCACCGGCTCGCCGCGGGCCAGCGCCCGCGCCCCCGACCGCGCGGCATCGAGGCACCGCACGTGCACGGCGACCGCCGAGACGGCCCAGAGGCACAGCGCCGCGACCAGCACCACGGCCGGGAGCAGCACGGCCGTCTCTGCCGTGACCGAGCCGCGCTGGCCGCCGGCGGACGGCTGCCGGGTGCGCCGCATCGTCAGGACCGGCATCGTCAGAACCCGAGGCTCAGCGCCCGCTCGATGATGTCCTTCAGCATCGAGCGCACCGAGTCGCTCGTCAGCAGCTTGTAGAGGATGCCCCCGAAGCCGCAGGCCGCGACCGTCCCGACGGCATACTCCGCCGTCGTCATGCCCTCGTCGGTGCGGCGGACCCGCCCGACCTGTCGTCCGACCATGTTGTCACCTCGTCTCCCGCCGGTCCGTCCGGCAGGAACCACCGTGGGCCAGGGACCGGCCCGAGCCCGCGGCCCGCCGCAGGACTGTGGACGAGCCGCGACGTCCCGGACGGTGTGGACGACGGCCCGGTCAGCCGAGGTCGCCGAGCACCTGCGCGGCCACGGACACGACGACGGGCACGACCCCGAGCAGCAGGAAGGCCGGCAGGAAGCACAGCGCCAGTGGCCCGACCGCGCGGACGCCGGCACGGCGCGCGGCGGACTCGGCCGCCGACCGCATCCCGGCCCGCTCGGCGTCGGCGAGCGCCCGCAGGCTGCGGGACAACGGCGCGCCCGTCACCGCTGCGCGCGCGAACGTCCGTCCGAGGCGCCAGACCGGGTCGTCGCGGCGGCCACCGAGCACCGCCCAGGCGGACACCGGGTCGAGCCCCGTCCGCAGCGCCGCGGCGACGGGGCGCAGGAGGTCGGGCACCGGGCCGGGGAGGTGCTCGCACACAGCCGACACCGCGTCCCCGGACGGCGCGCCCGCGTCGAGGCAGGTCGCCATGAGCTCGGCCGCACGCGGCACGTCCCGCGCCAGCCGGGCGCGCGTGCGCCGCTCGTCCGCACCCCTCCGACGCGCCGGCGCACCGACGAGGACTGCCGCGACAGCGGCCATCACGCCCAGCGCCGTCGAGCCGGACACGACGAGACCTGCTGCGACGGCCCCGACGACGACGGGGGCCCGCGCGGCGAGGCCTCGGGTGGCGGCCGGCCGGCTCTCGTCGTGGCCCCGGCGCACGCCGGCAGGGTTCGTAGCCCGCGGCAGCACGGCGCGCAGCCGCGCCCGGCCGGGGGCCGGCGACGCGACCAGCCACCCGGCGGCCGCGGCGAGCACCACAGGCAGCCACGCCCCGGTCACCACGCCCCGGTCACCACGCCCCGGTCACGGCCCGGGCCCCGTCCAGTCGTCGGTGACCGACGCGGCGACGGCCACCGTCCACCGCCTCCCCACGACGACCAGCGTCATGCCGGCCGCGAGGCAGACGAGCCCCGCGCCCGTGCCGGTGAGGAAGCCGATCGGGTCGGCGCCGAGTGCGACTCCCATCGCGATGCCGGCGAGCGGCAGCAGCGAGAGGAGCTGCGCGGTGGCGCGTGGGCCGGCGAGCTGGGCGGCCACCTCAGCGCGGACCCGCTCCTCGGCGCGGTGCGTGTCGAGCAGCCGCTCGACGGGAGCCGCCAGCGCGCACCCGGTGTCCTCGCCGACCCGCCACACGGCCGCCAGGTCCGCGGCCGCCGCTCCACCGGGTGCGTGCCCGAGATCGGCGAGAGCACCCGCGACGTCGCCCGACGGCCGGCCCGCGGCCAGGGCAACCGTCTCCAGACCGGGAAGGTCCCGGGCGACGGCATGCAGCGCGGGTGCGGGATCGGCGCCGGCCAGCAGCTCGGCGACGAGCCCGTCGAGGAGCTCGCCGAGCACGGCACGCCGCCGGGCGCCCTCCCGCTCCCGCCGGCGCCGGCTCCGGTGCCACCGCCGCGGGGACCCGGCGCGCGCAGGACGCTCGGGGTCCGGCCCGACCGCGCGGGCCAGGCGGGCCAGCGCCGCTCCCGGCCTCCCGTCGGGCACCAGAGCACCGGCCGCCGCGGCGAGGGCGACCGCGGCAGCGCCGGTCACGGTCGGGTCCGTCACCCGTCGGCCGCCCGCATCCCGTCCGCTCGGCCCGGAGCGGCTCCGTGCCCGTCGCGCGTCAGCAGATCGGCGAGCAACGCCGAGCCCGGCCCGTCCCGGACCCGTCCCGCGGCGTCGACCACGAGCGCCGGGCAGACCCGCACCGACCCGTCGTCACAGCGCTCGAGCACGCCCACCTCGGCGACCCGGCGGGCGCCGTCACGCGCGCGGACCAGGTGGACCACCGCGTCGACCCCGGACGCCAGCTGGCTGTGCGCCGCCTCGCGCCCGAGCCCGGCGGCGAGGGCGAGGGCCTCGACCCGCGCCGGCAACGCCGCGCAGTCGTTCGCGTGCACGGTGCCGCAGCCACCGTCGTGTCCGGTGTTGAGCGCCGACAGCAGGTCGACCACCTCGGCGCCGCGCACCTCACCGACCACCAGCCGGTCGGGGCGCATGCGCAGGGCCTGCCGCACGAGGGTCCGCAGGTCGACCTCTCCCCGGCCCTCGACGTTCACCCACCGGGCCTCGAGCCGCACGACGTGCGGGTGGTCGGGACGCAGCTCTCCCGAGTCCTCCACCAGGACGATCCGCTCCCGGCGGTCGACCTCGGACAGCAGGGTGGACAGCACCGTCGTCTTGCCGGTGCCCGTGCCGCCGGTCACCAGGAAGGAGGCCCGCGCGCTCACGAGCCCGCGCAGCGCGCGCGCCACGACCGGCACGACCGTGCCGCGCTCGGCGAGCTCCTCGAGCGCGAACACCCGCCGTCGCGCGACGCGCAGGCTGATCAACGTGCCCGACGGGCTGACGGGAGGGAGCACGGCGTGCAGCCGCGTCCCGTCGGGGAGCCGGGCGTCGACCGTCGGGCTGGCCACGTCCAGCCGTCGTCCGGCGGCCGCCGCGAGCCGCTGCGCGAGCCGGCGCACCGCCGCCTCGTCGCGGAAACGCACGGGCGACGGCACGAGGCCGGCACCACGGTCCACCCAGACCTCGCCGGGCCCGTTCACGAGCACGTCGCTCACCTCCGGCTCGCCCAGCAGCGCGTCCAGCGGCCCCGCGCCGGTGAGCTCCGAGCGCACCGCCGCCACGAGCGCGAGCACCGTGGGGCCGTCGACGACCGAGCCCTCCGCTCGTACGGCCGCGGCCACCGTGTCCGGCGTCAGGTCGGCACCACCGCGCACCACCCGGTCAGCGACCCGCTCGACCAAGCCGGCGGGCACCCGGGCGGGGCTCACGCGGCCGGCCGGAGCTCGGCCAGGTGCGCGTCGAGCAGCTCGCGGCACAGCTGGGCCAGCGGGCCGCGGCCCGAGCGGCCGGGCGGCTCTCCACGCTCGAGCGCGGCGGCGAGGCCCGGCTCGGGGCGAAGCCACCCCGCCAGCGGCAGCCCCAGCGACCGCGCCACGTCGGGACCGGTCAGGCCCGAGGGCGCCGGGCCCCGGACGACGACCCGCACGTCGGCAGCGAGCCGGGCGACGAAAGCAGCGACACGGCCAGCCGCCGCGGCGGCGCGGACCTCGGCCGGCACCACGAGCAGCACGAGGTCGCTCTCCGCGGCCACCACCTCGGTCGCGGGGTCCAGCCGTCTCGGCAGGTCCGCCACGACCAGCCGGTGGGACCTGCGCACCGCTGCCAGCACCGCGCCCACCGTGTCCGCCGGCACCGGCACCGGGTCACCGCGGTCCCAGGACAGCAGCGGAAGGCCGGCCGCCCGCGGCAGCGCCCGCACCAGCGCGGTCGGACTGACCGTGCCGCCCGTGCCCGCGAGGTCCCGCCACCGCAGGCCGGGCACGGCCTCGACACCGAGCAGGAGGTCCAGGCCGCCACCGAGGGGGTCGGCGTCGACGAGGAGCGTGGGGCACCGGGCGGCTCCGGTCGTCGCCAGGGCGGCGGCCAGCGTGGAGGCCCCCGCACCCCCGCGACCACCCAGCACGGACACCGTGGTCGCCTCCGGCACCGCCTCCGCCGCGGCACCCGCGAGCCGGTCGAGCAGCCAGGGCTCGGCGTCGGGCAGCACGACGACGCTGGCGCCGAGCCGGGTGGCGCGGTCCCAGGTCGCGTCGTCGCCGAGGTCGCGGGCGACCAGCACCACGTCGGGCCGCCTGGCGAGGCCGACGGCCAGGGCGGCCGCGGAGGCACCGTCGTCCACCACCACGACCGGCGCGGCGCTCCACTCGGCCCGCGCGGCAGCGACCTCGTGGGCCACCTGGGCCTCGACACCGGCGGCGGCACAGAGCCGGAGCAGGTCGTCGAGCAGGTGGGGGTCGGTCGTCGCGAGCAGCGGCCGGTCGGGCACGGCGCCTCCGGTTGGGTGGGGAGGTCCCACCGTCGCGCGCACCGGCCGCCGGAGGCGTCGGGCCGGTCGCAGCTGTGGACGGGCGACGCGCTCTCGCCGGCTGTGGACCGGGGGCGGACGTGCGACGGCCCCCGCTGGGGGGGAGAGCGGGGGCCGTCTAGCAGTCTCGACCCGGGGGGGATGGGTCGAACCGCCTGTTGCGTCTCACGGAGGGGACGCGACGACAGGATGTACCCCCACGCACCGTGATCGCAAACCCACCCCCGCGTGTCGAGGGCCGGATTTTGCCCTCTTTATGCTCAGCGGGATGGCCACGTCCCCGCCGGTCCGCACCGCGGCGTTCTTCGACCTCGACAAGACGATCATCGCGAGGTCCAGCACGCTGGCGTTCAGCCGACCCTTCTACCAGGGCGGGCTGATCAACCGGCGCACGGTGCTGCGCAGCGCCTATGCGCAGTTCGTCTACCTCGTGGGGGGCGCCGACCACGACCAGATGGAGCGCATGCGGGCGTACCTCTCGGCGATGTGCACCGGCTGGGACGTGCAGCAGGTCAAGGACATCGTGTCCGAGACGCTGCACGAGCTCATCGACCCGATCATCTACGACGAGGCCGCCACCCTCATCGAGGAGCACCACCTCGCCGGCCGCGACGTCGTCATCGTCAGCTCGTCCGGCGCGGAGGTCGTCGAGCCGATCGGCGAGATGCTCGGTGCCGACCGGGTCGTCGCGACCCGGATGGTCGTGCAGGACGGGCACTACACCGGGGACATCGACTTCTACGCCTACGCCGAGAACAAGGCGGCCGCCGTCCGCGAGCTCGCCGAGCAGGAGGGCTACGACCTGCCGGGCTGCGTACGCCTACAGCGACTCGGTCACCGACGTCCCGATGCTCGAGGCCGTCGGGCACCCCTTCGCGGTCAACCCCGACCGGGCGCTGCGCCGCGAGGCGGTGGCGCGAGACTGGCAGGTCCTGGTGTTCACCAAGCCGGTCCGGTTGCGCGACCGCTTCTCGGCCGTGTCCCTCCCGAAGCCACCCACCCTGGCCGCGGTCGCGCTCAGCGCCGGTGTCGCGACGGCCGCGGTGGTGTGGCTCGCCGCCCGCCGCCGTGCGAGCCGGGTGGCGACGTGGCGCGAGGTCGCCGGGCGGACACGCCGCACGACACTCCGGCGGTAGGCAAAAGAAGCCCGAAGGCCCTTCCGCCGGGGGCACTCCATGGGCTACACAGAAGGTGAAGCACGGCAGCTGGGCACCCACGCGGCGACCTGCCCATGTACGGGCCGGCGAGCCAGGCTGGTCCTGGTCTCCCGACACACGGTGCACGCTTGGTAACCCGGGCCTGACGTGCCGGAGCGGCGTCCCTTCGGGGGCGCCGCTCACCTTGTGCCGCAGCGGCGGGGGTCAGGCGCCGCGCTGGATGGCCTCGCAGATCGCGACACCCTCGCGGGCGCCGAGGACCACGGCCTCGGCGCAGTGCCGCACCCAGGCCGCGATGCCGTCGGGGCCGCCGCCGGCGTAGGCCCCCAGCACGTCGAGGTAGGCGTCACGGCCGAGCTCGACGAAGCCGACCTCGGGAGCCGACACCGAGCCGGGGTCCAGCCCGCGGCCCACGACGGTCAGTCGCGACGCCGCACGGGCCACGACACCCGCGCCCCGGTCGAACGCGCCCATCGTCGCGAGCTCGCCGTGCACGACCGCGGCCACCACGAGCGCGGGAGCAGCGGAGGGCGCCGTGAGCACCTCGCCCAGCGCCCCGAGGCGGGCGGCGGCCGCGGGCGCCGGGCGACCGAGCTCGTCAGGGTCCGCGACCAGGTCCGACGCCGCGAGGGTGTGCAGCCGGGCGACGGCCTGCAGCGGCGCCCGCCGCCAGGTCGACTGCAGCGGCCCCAGCTCCGCCGCGACGCGCAGCGCCCCCTGCACGACTCCCTCGCCCTCGGCCGGCAGGCGGCCGCCCGCCGAGACCGTGCGGCGCACGACGTCCAGGGGCACGTCGGCACCCTCCAGCGCCGCCGAGGCGCGCGCCCCGCGCAGCGCGGACTCCGACGCCACCCGCTGCGCGGACCGGCGCAGCACCCGGTGCCCGCGCAGGTCGTCGACGGCCCGCCGGGCCTGCTCCACGGCCGCGGCGACGCCGGGCAGGCCGACGACGTGGACGAACGGGTCGGGGGCGGCGTCGGGCACGAGGAAGGACCCTAGACGCCGTCGAGCGGGGCAACGGTGCCATGCATCTTTCCGGACAAAGCGGGGTACAGCCGCTGTGACCGCCGTCACACCGGCACGCGGGGTTCCTCATCGATCCGAGGAGGCAGGGTGAGCAGCAACATCGAGCAGGACAGCGGCCGGCTCCTGGCCGCGCAGAACAGTCCGGAGTTCGCCGACCTGAGGCGGGCCTTCCGTCGCTTCGCCTTCCCGATGACGGTGGTGTTCCTCGCGTGGTACCTGCTCTACGTCCTGGCGTCGGGCTACGCGCGCGACTTCATGGGCTACCAGCTGGTCGGCAACGTGAACGTGGGCTACGTCTTCGGGTTGCTGCAGTTCGTCTCCACCTTCCTGATCGCCTGGCTCTACGAGCGGCACATGGACAACAAGGTCGACCCCCTGGCGGCCCGCATCCGTGACCAGCTCGAGTCGGGTGAGATCCGATGAGCGCGACGGTCCTCGCCGCGGACGTGTCCGGCGGCCAGCAGGCACTGACCAGCGTGCTGTTCCTGACGTTCGTCGCGATCACCCTGTTCATCACGGTCAGGGCATCGCGCAACACCAAGACGGCTGCCGACTTCTACGCCGGCGGCCGCTCGTTCTCCGGCATGCAGAACGGGGTGGCGATCGGCGGCGACTACATGTCCGCCGCATCCTTCCTCGGCATCGCCGGCATCATCGCGCTCTACGGCTACGACGGCTTCCTCTACTCCATCGGCTTCCTGGTGGCCTGGCTCGTCGCGCTGCTTCTCGTCGCCGAGCTGATGCGCAACTCGGGCAAGTACACGATGGGCGACGTCCTGGCCTTCCGGATGCGCCAGCGACCCGTGCGGGCCGCCGCGGGGGTGTCGACGATCGTCGTGTCGATCTTCTACCTGCTGGCCCAGATGGTCGGGGCCGGCGCGCTCGTCTCGCTGCTGCTCGGCGTCTCGTCGCAGACGGCGAAGAACCTCACGATCGTCGCGGTCGGCATCCTGATGATCTTCTACGTCACGGTCGGTGGCATGAAGGGCACGACCTACATCCAGATCGTCAAGGCCCTGCTCCTCATGACCGGCGCGACCGTGCTCACGCTGCTCGTGATGTTCAAGTTCGGCTGGAACGTCAGCGACCTGCTCGGCACGGCGGCCGACAAGAGCGGCAAGGGCAAGGACTTCCTCGAGCCGGGCCAGCGCTTCGGCAAGGACATCGTGGACGCCGCCGGCAACACCGACGCGAAGGCCACCCTCTACAGCAAGCTCGACCTCATCAGCCTCGGGCTCGCGCTCGTGCTCGGCACCGCGGGACTTCCGCACATCCTCATCCGCTTCTACACCGTGCCCACGGCCCGGGCGGCGCGCAAGTCGGTCGTGTGGGGCATCTGGATCATCGGCTCCTTCTACCTCATGACCCTGGCGCTGGGGTTCGGCGCGGCGGCACTGGTCGGGCCCGACGAGATCATCGCTCAGGACCCGGCGGGCAACACGGCGGCGCCGCAGCTCGCCCGCGCGATCGGCGCCGACTTCTTCGGCACCACGGGCGGCACGGTGATGCTCGCCTTCATCGCGTCGGTCGCCTTCGCGACGATCCTCGCCGTGGTCGCCGGCCTGACCCTCGCGTCGTCGTCGTCGGTGGCTCACGACGTCTATGCCAACTACGTCCATCGCGGCGAGGCGCCGGAGGGGCAGGAGGTCAAGGTCGCGCGGATCTCGGCGTTCGTGATCGGCGCGGTCGCGATCGTCCTGTCCATCTTCGCCCAGAAGCTCAACGTGGCGTTCCTCGTCGCGCTGGCCTTCGCGGTCGCGGCGTCGGGCAACCTGCCCGCGATCCTCTACTCGCTGTTCTGGAAGCGGTTCAACACGGCCGGTGCCGTCTCGGCGATCTACGGCGGGCTGCTCTCCGCCGTGATCCTGGTGATCTTCTCGCCCGTGGTCTCGGGCAAGCCGGCGGTCGACGGCAAGAGCCCCTCGCTCGTCACCGACCCCGGCATCGACTTCCACTGGTTCCCGCTCGACAACCCCGGCCTCGTGTCCATCCCGCTCGGCTTCTTCTTCGGCTGGCTCGGCACCGTGCTCAGCAAGGAGCACGACGAGCACAAGGCCGCCGAGCTCGAGGTGCGCTCCCTCACGGGAGTCGGCATGGAGAAGGCCAGCGTCCACTGACCCGGGGGCGGCGGCCGGGGGCAGGACACTTGCCCCCGGCCGGTCACCCTGGTGGGGTGGGCCCACCGCTCGACGACGTCTGACGACTGGCTAGGAGTGCCCGGTGAGCAACGAAGCCCTCTCGAACCTCCTGCACGAGGACCGCACGTTCCCGCCGAGCGAGGAGTTCGCGGCGGAGGCCGTCGCGAAGGCCGACCTCTACGACGCGGCCGCCAAGGACCGGCTGGCGTTCTGGGAGGAGCAGGCCCGCACGCTGGACTGGGCGACCGAGTGGGACCAGGTCCTGGACTGGGAGCCCCCGTTCGCGAAGTGGTTCGTGGGCGGGACGCTCAACGTCGCGGTCAACTGCGTCGACCGCCACGTCGCGGCCGGGCGGGGCGACAAGGTCGCCCTGCACTGGGAGGGCGAGCCGGGCGACACCCGCTCGGTCACCTACGCCGAGCTCAAGGACCAGGTGTGCCGGGCCGCCAACGCCCTCACCGACCTCGGCGTCGGCGAGGGCGACCGGGTCGCGATCTACCTGCCCATGATCCCCGAGGCGGTCGTCGCGATGCTGGCCTGCGCGCGCATCGGCGCCCCGCACTCGGTGGTGTTCGGCGGCTTCTCGGCCACCGCGCTCCAGTCACGCATCGACGACGCCCAGGCCAAGCTGGTCATCACCTCCGACGGCGGCTACCGCCGCGGCAAGCCGTCGGCCCTCAAGCCGGCCGTCGACGAGTCGCTCGAGCTCAGCCAGGGCAAGTCCGTCGAGCACGTCCTCGTGGTGCGCCGCACCGGTCAGGACGTCGCGTGGACCGACGGCCGCGACGTCTGGTGGCACGACGCCGTCGACGCCGCCAGCGCCGATCACGAGGCGACGCCGCACGACAGCGAGCACCCGCTCTTCATCCTCTACACGTCGGGCACGACCGGGAAGCCGAAGGGCATCCTGCACACCTCAGGCGGCTACCTCACCCAGGTGAGCTACACGCACCGCGTGGTCTTCGACCACAAGCCCGACACCGACGTCTTCTGGTGCACCGCCGACATCGGCTGGGTCACCGGGCACAGCTACATCGTCTACGGACCGCTGGCGAACGGCGCGACGCAGGTGATGTACGAGGGCACGCCCGACACCCCGCACAAGGGCCGCTTCTGGGAGATCGTCGCGAAGTACGGCGTCACGCTGCTCTACACGGCACCCACGGCGATCCGTACGTTCATGAAGTGGGGCGCCGAGATCCCCGCCGAGCACGACCTCTCGTCGCTGCGCCTGCTGGGCTCGGTCGGCGAGCCGATCAACCCCGAGGCCTGGATCTGGTACCGGAAGGAGATCGGCGGGGACCGGACGCCTGTCGTGGACACCTGGTGGCAGACCGAGACCGGCGCGATCATGATCAGCCCGCTCCCCGGCGTGACCGCGGCCAAGCCCGGCTCGGCGATGACCGCGCTGCCGGGCATCGGCGCGGACGTCGTCGACGACCGGGCCCAGCCGGTGCCGAACGGCGGCGGCGGCTACCTGGTCCTCACCGAGCCGTGGCCGTCGATGCTGCGCGGGATCTGGGGCGACGACGAGCGCTACCGGGAGACCTACTGGTCGCGGTTCCCCGGTCTCTACTTCGCCGGCGACGGCGCCAAGAAGGACGAGGACGGGCACGTCTGGCTGCTCGGCCGCGTCGACGACGTGATGCTGGTGTCCGGGCACAACATCTCGACGACCGAGGTGGAGTCGGCGCTCGTGTCGCACCCGAAGGTCGCCGAGGCAGCCGTCGTCGGGGCCACCGACCCGACCACCGGCCAGGGCATCGTCGCGTTCGTCATCCTGCGCGGCGACGCCGCGGCCGCGGTCGAGGACGACGCCGCGGCGGGCGAGGCGGTCGTCAAGGACCTGCGCGACCACGTGGCGAAGGTCCTCGGGCCGATCGCCAAGCCGCGCCAGGTGCTCCTCGTCGCCGAGCTGCCCAAGACGCGCTCGGGCAAGATCATGCGGCGGCTGCTGCGCGATGTCGCCGAGCACCGCGAGATGGGCGACGTCACGACACTCGCCGACCCGACGGTGATGAACCTCATCGGCAAGGGGCTGGGCGACAAGGCCGGCTCGTCCGGCGACGAGTAGGCCGGCGCCCCGGCCGGGCGGCTTCGGGCACGACGGAAGGCTGACGGTAGGGTGCAGAGTCGGTGAGCCGGGAAGTCTGGTCGGCAGTCCTGTCCGCCCTGCCCGAGAGGCCTGCAGATGCGCGCCCGTGAGCTCGCCCAGCGAGACTTCCCGCAGGTGTCCCTGGACTCCGACGCCGTCGAGGCCGCCCGGCTGCTGAGCCGCGAGCGCCTGCCCGGCCTCGTGGTGCTCGACACCGAGGGACATCCGTACACCGTCCTGCCCGGGTCGCAGATCCTCCGGTTCCTCGTCCCGCGCTACGTCCAGGACGACCCGCCGCTCGCGCGCGCCTTCGACGAGCAGGCGTCCGACGAGCTGTGCGCGAAGCTGGCGAAGCGGACCGTCGCCGACCTGCTCCCCGACAAGCACGACGTCGACGAGATCCCCATCGTCGCCCCCGACGCCACCGTGATCGAGATCGCGGCCGTGATGGCCCGCATGCACAGCCCCGTCGTCGCCGTCGTCGACCACGACGACGTCCTCGGCGCGATCACCGTGCGCCGCCTCCTCGACCACCTGCTCCCCACCGACGCATGACCACCACGCTCGTCGTCGCCGGCTTCGTCGGCGCCTACATCCTCATTGCCACCGAGCGGATCCACCGCGTCGCCGCGGCCCTCGGTGGCGCCGCGTTCATGGTCGTCGTCGGCGTGGTCAACGCCGAGACCGCGTTCTTCAGCGAGGAGACGGGGGTCGACTGGAACGTCATCTTCCTGCTGCTCGGCATGATGATCATCGTCAGCGTGCTCAAGCAGACCGGCGTGTTCGACTACGTCGCCATCTGGGCCGCCAAGCGGGCCAAGGGCAAGCCGTTCGCCGTCATGGTGCTGCTCACGATGATCACGGCCGTGGCGTCGGCGCTGCTCGACAACGTCACGACCGTGCTGCTGATCGCGCCGGTCACCCTCCTGGTCTGCGAGCGGATCGGGGTCAAGCCGGTGCCGTTCCTCATCGCCGAGGTGCTGGCGTCGAACATCGGCGGCACGGCCACGCTGATCGGCGACCCGCCCAACATCATCATCGGCAGCCGCGCCGACCTCTCGTTCAACGACTTCGTCGTCAACCTCGCGCCGATCGTCGTCATCCTGCTCGTCGTCTTCGTCGGGATCATCCGGGTGATGTTCCGGTCGGCCTTCGAGTACGACCCCGAGCGCGTCGCCAACGTGATGGCCCTGGACGAGAAAGAGGTGATCCGCGACAAGGGGCTGCTGCTGCGCTCGCTGATCGTGCTGCTCGGCGTCATGGTCGGCTTCGTGCTGCACTCCGCGCTGCACGTCGAGCCGTCGATCGTCGCCATGATGGGCGCCGGCGTGCTGGTGGCCGTGTCGAGGCTTCCCTCCGACGACTTCCTCGAGGAGGTCGAGTGGCCGACGCTGGTCTTCTTCATGGGCCTGTTCGTCATGGTCGGCGCGCTCGTCGAGGTCGGGGTCATCGAGTCCCTGGGCGAGAAGGTCACGGAGGCGGTGGGCGACAACTACTTCCTCGCCGCGACCGTCCTGCTCGGCGGCTCCGCCGTTCTCTCCGGCATCGTCGACAACATCCCCTACGTCGCGACGATGACCCCCCTCGTCCAGGACCTCGTCGCCAGCGGGAACGGCGCGCCGGAGGCGAACGCCCTCTGGTGGGCGCTCGCGCTGGGTGCCGACCTGGGCGGGAACGCGACGGCGGTCGGTGCCAGCGCGAACGTCGTCGTCCTGGGCATCGCCGCGCGCAACGGGCACCCCATCTCCTTCTGGGAGTTCACGAAGTACGGCATCGTGGTCACCGTCATCACCATCTCGCTGGCCCTGCCCTACCTCTACCTGCGCTACTACGCGTTCTGACCGTGGCTCCCATCGCGCGCGCCCGCCGCAGAGTCCTCGACGCTCTCCCGTCCTCGGAGCAGCGCTTCGTCGCCGAGGCGCTGCGCGAGGAGACCGTCGGCGGTGTCCTGCTCCTCGTCGCGGCGACGATCGCCCTCGTCTGGGCCAGCTCGCCGTGGGCGGAGGCCTACGACGACCTGCGCCACGTCGTCGTCGGGCCGTCGGCGCTCAACCTCGACCTCGACCTCGAGACCTGGACCGCCGACGGCCTGCTGGCCATCTTCTTCTTCGTCGCGGGGGTCGAGCTCAAGCGCGAGCTCGTGGTCGGCCAGCTGCGCAAGCTGTCCGAGGCGGTGCTGCCGATGGTCGCAGCCATCGCAGGCATGGTCGTCCCGGCGCTGCTGTACCTGGCGCTGGTCCTCGGCGAGGCCGACGCGGTCAAGGGCTGGGCGGTTCCCATCGCCACCGACATCGCGTTCGCCCTGGCCGTCCTCGCGGTGCTCGGCTCGTCGCTGCCGTCGGCGCTACGAGCGTTCCTCCTGACCCTCGCCGTGGTCGACGACCTGGGGGCGATCCTGGTGATCGCGGTCGGCTTCACCGACGACCTCGACCTCGTCGCCCTCGGCGGAGGCGCAGCGGCGGTCGCGCTGTGGGCGTACCTCCAGCACCGCCGCGTACGGTCGCCCTGGGTGCTCGTGCCGCTGGCCCTCGTGACGTGGGGCCTCGTGCACGAGAGCGGCGTCCACGCCACGATCGCCGGCGTCGCGCTCGGCCTGGCCACCCGGGTCCGGCCCGACCCCGACGAGCACGCGTCCCCTGCCGAGCACCTCGAGCACGTCGTCCGGCCGATCTCCGCCGGCGTCGCGGTGCCGCTGTTCGCCCTGATGTCGGCCGGGGTCGCCGTGACCCCGTCCGCCCTCGGCGACGCGGCGCGCGACACCGCCGCCGTCGCGGTGGTCGCGGCGCTCGTCCTCGGCAAGTTCCTCGGGGTGTTCGGCGGGACCTGGCTCACAGCGCGGCTCACCCGCGCCGAGCTCAGCCCGGACCTGCGCTGGGGCGACGTCGCCGCCGTCGCCTTCCTCAGCGGCATCGGGTTCACCGTCTCGCTCCTGATCGCCGACCTCGCCTTCACCGGCGAGGAGCGCCTCGACCACATCAAGGTCGCGGTGCTCGCCGGATCGCTGCTCTCCGCAGCGCTGGCCGGCATCACCCTGCGCGTGCGGACCAGCCGCCACCGGACGCGTCGGGGCATGATGAGCGGGAACGACGACAGCCGGAACGACGACAGCGCGGAACGACGACAACGAGTCCGACAGCACGTGACCACAGGAGGCCCGTCCATGACCGCCACCGCATCGCGTCCCGGTGACTCCCAGGAGGAGACCCTCGGTGCGCTCTTCGCGGCCGCGAGCCGCGACCTCTCCACGCTCGTGCGCAGCGAGATCGAGCTCGCCAAGGCCGAGGTCCGCGCCGACGTCAAGCACGGCGTCATGGGCGGAGCCATGTTCGGCGCCGCGGCGTTCCTCGGCGTGCTCGCCGTCATCCTGCTCTCGGTGGCGGCGGCCTACGGCCTGGTCGCGCTCGGCCTGCACGCGGGCCTCGCCTTCCTCGCTGTGGCGGTCTTCTACCTGCTGCTCGCCGGTCTGCTGGCGTTCGTCGGGAAGCGGGCCGTCGGCAAGGTCGGGCCCCCGGAGCGCACCATCCGCACCAGCAAGGACACGGCGGCCTTCCTCAAGAGCCCGCGTTCGGGCGATGCGCCGACGCCGACCGCCTGACCACCCGCCCGACGCGTCGGTGGCGCGGGTCGCCGGGCCCTGGGAGCACCACATGGTCGCCGCCAACGGCGCCCGCTTCCACGTCGCGGCGACCGGGGACGGGCCCCTGGTGCTCCTGCTGCACGGCTTCCCGCAGTTCTGGTGGGCCTGGCGCCACCAGCTGCCGGACCTCGCGGCCGCCGGCTACCGCGCGGCCGCCATGGACCTGCGGGGCTTCGGGGCCAGCGACAAGCCCCCCCGGGGCTACGACCCGCGCACGCTCGCCGAGGACGTCTCCGGCGTCATCCGCTCGCTCGGCGACCGGGACGCCGTCGTGGTCGGCCAGGGTCTCGGCGGGCTCGTGGCGTGGACGCTGGCGGTCGTGCACCCCCGCCAGGTACGCCGGCTGGTGGCCGTCTCGATGCCCCATCCCCGCCGGCTGCGCAGCGCCCACCTGACCGACGCGCGCCAGGTGCGCGCGAGCCGGCACGTGCTGGGCTACCAGCGCCCCGTGCTCCCCGAACGCCTCCTGGTCGCCGACGACGGGGCTCACGTGGCCGACCTGCTGCGGTCGTGGGGTGGCCCCGGCTTCCCCGACGCGGAGGCGGAGGGCCGCTACCGGCAGGCGGTGCAGATCCCCGGGGTCGCGCACTGCGCGCTGGAGTCCTACCGGTGGGCGGTGCGGTCGATCCCGCGCCCCGACGGCCTGCGCTACGCCCGGCGGATGGCCAGCCCGGTGACGGTGCCGACGCTGCAGGTGCACGGCGTGCTCGACCGGTGCGTGCTGCCCACGAGCGCCACCGGCTCCGAGCGCTTCGTCGAGGCCTCCTACCGCTGGCACCCGATGACAGGCGTCGGTCACTTCCCCGCCGAGGAGGACCCGGCGGTCTTCAACCAGGTCCTGCGCGACTGGCTGGCCGACCCCACCCCGGAGGACTCGTGAGCACGGGCGACCGGGACCGCGACCCCGCCGGGCGGGCCGAGAACCAGCGGCCCCGGGACGGGCTGGGGCGACCGCTCCCCCGCGGCGCCGAGGGCGTGGAGCGGGTGCCCGACGGGCCGGCCCTCCCCCCGGCGGAGTCCCTCGCCGAGGCGCAGCGGCTGCTCGACGCCGGGCGCCCCTTCCACGCGCACGAGGTGCTCGAGGGCACCTGGAAGGCGGCACCCGAGGCCGAGCGCGACCTGTGGCAGGGCCTTGCCCAGCTCGCGGTCGGGGTGACCCACCGCGCCCGCGGCAACCCGGTGGGGGCGGCGACCCTGCTCCGGCGAGGCGCCGACCGCATCGAGCCCTACGCCGAGGACCCGCCGTACGGCGTGGACGTCACGGGTCTCGTCGCCACGGCCCGCACGCTGGCCGCGGACCCCTCGTGCGACGACTCCCTGCGCCTTCGCGGCTGACCGGCGGGTCAGACGCAGGACCCGGTGCCGACCTGCTGCCGGCGGTCGCTGCCCTTCCGCACGACCGGGCGGGTCTCGTCGACGGTCAGGGCGTAGCCGGTGTCGGGGTCGTCGAGGGACTTGGCGAAGATCACGCCGTAGACGTCGCCGTCCAGGGTGAGCAGCGGCCCGCCGGAGTTGCCGGGCTCGACGTCGGCATACAGCGAGAACACCTCGCGGGTGACCTGCCTGCGCTGGTAGATGTCGGGACCGCGGGCGTCGATCGTGTCGCGGATGCGGGCCGGCTCGAGGCGGTACGGGCCGCCGCCCGGGAAGCCGGCGACGACCGCCTGGTCACCGCGCTCCCCCGACCGGTCCAGGGCCAGCGGATCCGCCGGCAGGTCGGGCACGTAGAGCACGGCGAGGTCGCGGTCGGGGTCGTAGACGACGACCCGGGACGGATAGGTGCGTCCGTTGCCGCCGATCTGCACGTCGGGCCGGTCGACGCCCGCGACGACGTGGGCGTTGGTGAGCACGTGCTCGTCGGAGACGACGAACCCGGTGCCGTCGAGGCGGCGGTTGCAGGCGCGGGCGGTGCCGGTGACCCGCACGATGCTGGTGCCGGCCCGGCGCACGGCGCGGGTGGAGGTGATGCCCCCCTCGGGCGGGTCGACCGGGCGGATGGTCTCGGGCGACAACCCGCCGAACACCGTCGGCAGCGCGTTGTCGTCCAGGACGCGGCGGAACGAGGAGAACAGCGTGTGCGCCTCGTCGGGCACGACCTCGTCGACCACGGTGATGACCTGCGAGTCGACGATCTGCCGGGACAGGGAGGGCAGCGGCCCGGGACGCAGTGCCGAGGCCAGGAACCATGACACGAGCAGCATCGCGAGCACGCTGACCAGCGCGCCCATCGAGGCGTCGACCACCCGCGCCGGCCGCCACGTCAGCTGGTCGCGCAGCATCGAGCCGAGCCAGGCGAGCAGCACCTGGCCGACGGTGGCCGCGACGAGCACGGCGGCGAGCGCGAGCACCGACTGGCCGAGCCCCGGCGAGATGCCGGACACGAGCGACGGCGCGACGAGCAGCCCCGCGACGCCGCCGCCGATGAAGCCGGCGAACGCCAGGACACCGACGACGAAGCCCTGCCGGTAGCCGGACCAGGCGAACGACACCGCGGCGACGAGCAGCACGACGTCGAGCCAGTTCACCGGCTGCCCATCTCTCGCTCGAGGAGCCGCAGCACCTCGTCGGGCATGGCCTCGACGCGCCGCTGGTCCCAGGGGACCTCCCAGCCGGCGAGGCGCAGGAGGCGGTCGAGCAGGCCCGCGGTGAAGCCCCAGACGAGCAGGCCGTCGACCCCGAACGCGGCGCCGACGTAGCCGCTGGGGTGGCTGACCCGGAAGCGGTTGGCCGGGTCGAGCAGGTCGGCGAGCCGGACCCGGTGCACCGACGCGACCTCCGCCGGGTCCACGGCGTCCACCGGCGACGGCTCGCGCCACCAGGCCAGCACGGGGGTCACGACGTAGTCGCTGACCGGCAGGAACAGCGCAGGCAGCGTGCCGAAGACCTCGACCCCGGCCGGGTCCAGGCCGGTCTCCTCGACCGCCTCGCGCAGCGCGGCGCCGACCACCCCGTCGTCGCCGGGGTCCACCGCGCCACCGGGGAAGGCGACCTGGCCGGCGTGGCTGCGCATGTCGTGGGCCCGGGTGATGAGCAGCACGTCGGCACCCGCCCAGCCACCGGTGCCACTCTCGCCGAAGAGCATGAGCACCGCCGACTCCCTCCCGCCCTCGGCGGGCGGGAGGAACCGGCTCAGCTGCTCGGGGCGGACGTCCACCGCGGCCCGGGCGAGCGGCTGCAGCCACGCGGGCAGCCGGGTCAGGTCGGTCACAGCGTCACCCCGAGGTGACGGTCGATCAGCTCGGCGAGCTGCTCGGCGGAGGTGATCTCGCCGATCTCGCGCCCGGCGACGCGACCGTCGGCGGTGACGAAGAAGGTCTGCGGTGGCGCGGTCGCGCGCAGCTGGAGCGCGACCCGGTCGCCGTCCTCGTCGTGCACCGAGGGGAAGGGCACGCCGAAGTCGACCTCGGAGCGCAGGCCGTAGTCGCGGTCGGCCTTGTAGTGGATGCCGAAGAACCGCAGGCGGTCGCCTGCCCTCTCCTGCGCGGCGGCGAACAGCGGCATCTCGCGGTCGCAGTTCGTGCACCACGCGGCCCAGACGTTCACGACCGTCGGCACGCCCCGCAGGTCGGCCAGGTTCACGTCGGGGCCCTCACCGAGGCACGGCAGCTCGAGGTCGGGCAGCCCGCCGTCGACCGGCTCGGCCGGCTCGAGGTCGGGGCACGGCTCGGACGGCTCGGACGGCTCGGACGGCGCGGTCGACGGCGTGCCCGCCACGACGCGCGGCGCGCTCGCGCCGGGGCTGCCGGACGAGCCGCCGGTGCAGGCGGCCAGGGCCAGGGCGAGGCCGAGCGCGACGGCCACGAGGCGGCCGGTCACGGAGCGACCGCCGCCGGCGCGGCGGGCGTCTTGACCAGCCGGGCCGCCGTGACGGGGTCGACCTCGCCGTCGCCGTAGGCCGGGCAGAGCGCGGCGACGGGGCAGGCGCCGCACGCCGGCCTGCGGCTGTGGCAGATGCGGCGCCCGTGCCAGATCAGCCGGTGGCTCAGCATCGTCCAGTCCTTCGCGGGGAACAGCGCGGCCACCGCGGTCTCGACCTTGTCCGGGTCGGTCTCGGCCGTCCACCCGAGCCGGCGGGCCAGCCGGCCGAAGTGGGTGTCGACCGTCAGCCCGGGGACCCCGAAGGCGTTGCCGAGGACGACGTTGGCCGTCTTGCGCCCGACGCCGGGAAGCGTGACCAGGTCCGCCAGCCGACCGGGCACCTCGCCGTCGTAGCGCTCCACGAGCGCCTGGCCGAGACCGATCAGCGAGCTGGTCTTGGCGCGGAAGAACCCGGTGGACTGGATCATCGCCTCGAGCTCGGCGCGGTCGGCTGCGGCGTAGTCGGCCGCCGCGGGGTACCGCGCGAAGAGCGCCGGCGTGACCATGTTGACCCGGACGTCGGTGCTCTGGGCGGACAGGATGGTCGCCACGAGCAGCTCGAGCGGCGTGGTGAAGTCCAGCTCGCAGTGGGCGTCGGGGAAGGTGTCGGCGAGGACCCGGTTGATCCGGCGCGCGCGCCGGGTGAGCGCGAGGGGCGACTCGCCGGTGACGTCGAGGGCCGTCACGGCCCGCTCTCGCCTGCTCACCCAGCAGAGCCTACGGTCCGGCGCCGACGGTCCTTCAAGAGGCGGTCAAGCGCATCCACCGTACGGGTGACTTGCGGTCAAGGGTTCGGGGGACACCGACGATCACGGATGGTGACCGGCACCTGCCGCCGGCTCCGAGGGACGGGACGTGACGACGATGCAGACGACAGGCACCGCGCACCGCCGCCGCAGCGAGCAGAGCCGCCGGACCGGGCTGCGCCGGAAGACCGCCCGTCGTGCGCCGGAGCTCGCGCCGCTGGCGCTGGAGCAGCTGCGGGCCTACCGCCAGGAGCTGATCCAGGAGGAGTCGCGGGTGTCGTACTGGCGGCGCATCCTGCAGGCCCGGCTCGACCTCGCGCTGGGCGACGAGACCTCGCTGCACCGCCTGCGCGGCGTCCTGTCGGCACACCAGCAGAGCAGCCGGCGCCTGGCGATGGCGCCGGTCGAGTGCGACCTCGACTCCCCTCCGCTGCCCGACCTCGCGGTCCTGTGGGAGACCCAGAGCGGCGCCGGGGACGACGTCGCGATCATCGAGCGGCTCACCGCCGCAGAGCACCAGCTCTCCGCGTATCGGAAGAGCCTGCACGCCCGTCTCGACGCCGCCACCGGTGAGCTCATCTCGCGCTACCGCGACGAGCCGGCCCTCGCGCTGCAGTCGCTGCCGCTGGTGCGGGAGGCCGAGCGCGGGGTCGCCTGACCGGTTCGTCCGCCTCGTCCTTCTTCACCCGTCGTCGTCGCGCGAACCCCGGGTGTGCGGCAGACTGCCCCCGGCGCGCGGGGAGCGGGCGCCGCCGGTGATCGAGAGGACGGTCGTGGACGAGCAGGTCGCAACGCTGGGCGGCTCACCGCTCTTCGCCGCCCTCGACGACGAGGCCCAGACCGCGCTGCGGCAGCGGATGGACGAGGTCTCTATCGGCCGGGGGGAGACGCTGTTCGCCGAGGGGGACCCCGGCGACCGCCTCTACGTCGTGAGCAAGGGCAAGGTGAAGCTCGGGCGCACCGCTGCCGACGGCCGCGAGAACCTGCTGGCCGTGCTCGGGCCGGGCGAGATGTTCGGCGAGCTGTCGCTGTTCGACCCGGGGCCGCGCACCGCGACGGCCACCGCGGTCACCGCGGTCACGCTGCACGGGCTCGGCCACGACGACCTCGAGCCGCTGCTGCTGGCGCAGCCGCAGGTGGCCGGTCGGCTGCTCGCGGCCCTGGCGCGCCGGCTCCGCCGCACCAACGAGGCGATGGGCGACCTGGTCTTCCGTGACGTCCCGGGCCGGGTCGCCAAGGCGCTGCTGGACCTGGCGCAGCGCTTCGGGGTCGAGTCCGACGAGGGCCTGCTCGTCACGCACGACCTGACGCAGGAGGAGCTCGCCCAGCTGGTCGGTGCGTCCCGTGAGACGGTGAACAAGGCCCTGGCCGACTTCGCCGCCCGCGGCTTCCTGCGGCTCGAGGGCCGCGCCGTGCTGGTCCTCGACGTCGAGCGTCTCTCCCGCCGGGCCGGCTAGGTCCCCTCCGCCGCCAGGTAGTCCAGCTGCGCCCGCACCGACAGCTCGGCGGCCGGCCAGAGGGCCTCGTCGACGTCGGCGTAGACCCGCCGGACCACGTCACCGGGCGTCCTCGCACCGGCCGCGACCGCCTCGCGCACCTGCTCCAGCCGCTGCGCGCGGTGGGCGAGGTAGTCGCCGGCGACCGCGGCGGCGTCCTCGCGCACGGGTCCGTGCCCGGGCAGCAGCGTGCGCGGGCCCAGCGCGAGCACGGAGCGCAGCGAGTCGAGGTACGGCGCGAGCGCCCCGTCGGGGTGAGCGACCACCGTCGTGCCCCGCCCCAGGACGGTGTCCCCGGTCAGCACCGCCGCCTCGTCGCCGTCGTCGACCACGAAGCAGACCGAGTCCGAGGTGTGCCCCGGCGTGTGCAGCACGTCCACGGCCAGCCCGCGCACCCCCTCCAGCCGCCCGCGCCTGCCGAGCGTCTGGGTCGTGCCGACGCAGTGCGCGGGGTCGTACGCGCGCACCGGCGCCCCGGTCAGGTCGGCGAACCGGCGCGCCCCCTCGGCATGGTCGGGGTGCCCGTGGGTCAGCAGGGTCAGGGTCACCCGGCCGAGCCCCGCGACCCGGCGGAGATGTCCCTCGTCGAGGGGGCCGGGGTCCACGACCACGACCCCGTCGTCGCAGCGCAGGACGTAGGTGTTCGTGCCGTCCAGCGTCATCGGTCCCGGGTTGTCGGCGCGCACCAGCGTGCACCACCCGGGCGGGGCGGCGGTCACGGGACCTCCAGCCGCAGGCCGGCGGCGTCCTCGACGAGCCGCGGCATGACCGGACGCAGCTCGCGCGGCGCGGCGAGCACGGCGTCGAGGTCTCCCAACGGCGCGAGGTCGCGCAGCGCGGCGATCGTCGGGGGGAGCATCGCCATGCGGCCCGCCTCGTGCTCGGCGACGGCGTGGCTCACGGTCACCCAGGACGCCTCCTCGGCCTCGCTGCTCACGTCGCGCGCGTGCTGTCCGTCGGGCAGCGCCGCGACGAAGAACCGGGCGTCGAAGCGCCGCGGCTCGAACTCCGGAGTGATCCAGTGCGCCCAGGCCCGCAGCAGGTCGCTGCGCAGGACGAGACCGCGATCCGCCAGGACGTCCGACATCGACCGCGACCGGTCCAGCAGGGCCTGCCGCTCGCGCTCCCACTCGGCGGAGGTCGGGTCGGTGACCACCTCGGCGGTCGACGGCCCCGCGAGCAGGACGCCCGCCTCCTCGAAGGTCTCCCGGACGGCCGCGCAGACCAGCGCCCGGGCGAGGGCCTCGTCGCAGCCCAGTCGCGCGGCCCAGACCGGCGGGTCGGGCCCCGCCCAGGCGGTCTCGACCTCGCCGTCGCGCAGGTCCACGGACCCCCCGGGGAACACGTGCATCCCCGCGGCGAAGGCCATCGACCCCGCCCGCCGCAGCAGGTAGACCTCCAGCCCGGCGGCCCCGTCGCGCAGCAGGACCACCGTCGCCGCGGAGCGCGGCTCGGCCGGCACGCCGGGGTGGGCGAGGAACGCACGCGCGTGCTCGACGAGTGACACCGGGACATCAACCATGCGCTGCATCGTAAGACGAGGGGACAGAAGGGGTACCGTCGTGCCGCAGCCGATGGGGGAGTCGTATGGCGGACAGCATGACGATCACCGAGCTCGCCGAGCAGGTGGGCATGACACCGCGCAACATCCGCGCGTACCAGTCGCGGGGCCTGCTCTTCCCGCCCCAGATCGAGGGTCGCGTCGCCCACTACTCGGGCGTGCACGCCGCCCGTCTGCAGCTGATCTCCTCCCTGCACCGGGAGGGCTTCACGCTGGCGGCGATCAAGCGGCTGGTGGACACCCCGGGCAGCTACGCGGCGATCGTCGGCGACCGCCGCCGCCGCTTCCGCGAGGCCGACTCCGACATCTCGGTCACCGTGCCCGTGTCCGAGGAGCGCATCCGGGCGCTCTTCCAGGACGACGTGCCCGAGGACGTCACCGACACCGGTCTGGTCTGGCGGGACAGCGAGGGGCAGCTGGTCAGCCATACCGTCGTCGTGGGCGTGGCCCGGACCCTCATCGAGCTGGGCGTGCCGGTCGACGTCGTGGCGTCTCTGCAGACCGAGGCCGTGCGCGCTGCCCGACCGCTGGCCGGGATGCTGCGCGCCCGGCTGGCCGAGCACGGCCTCGACGCGGCGCGGGCCTCGGACCTGGCCAAGGTGGCGGTGCACCTGAGCGCGACCGCGTTCGAGATCGCGTTCCTCGAGACGGCGACCCGCTCGGCCGGGCCGCCGGAGGGCGACCCGTCCGGGCAGTGACCGGCCGACGCTCAGGCGGAGGCGACCTCGACGACGATCTCTACCTCGACGGGCGCGTCGAGCGGCAGCGCCGCGACGCCGACGGCACTGCGCGCGTGCACCCCGCGCTCGCCGAAGACCTGGCCGAACAGCTCGCTGGCGCCGTTGACGACCCCCGGCTGGCCGGTGAAGTCGGGAGCGCTGGCGACGAAGCCGACGACCTTCACCACGCGGCGTACGAGCGCGAGGTCGCCCACCTCCGACTTCACCGCGGCGAGCGCGTTGAGCGCGCACACCCTCGCCAGGTCCTTGGCCGCCTCCTCGCTGACCTCGGCGCCGACCTTGCCCGTCGCCAGCAGCTCGCCGTCGAGCCGTGGCAGCTGGCCGGAGGTGAAGACGAGGTCCCCGGTGCGCACGGCCGGGATGTAGGCCGCGAGCGGCGCGGACTCGGTCGGCAGCGACATCCCCAGCTCGGCGAGGCGGTCCTCGGGCGTGCTCACTTCGCCCGCTTCAGGTAGGCCACGACCTGCTCGCCGCCGCCGGGCCCGGGCACGACCTGCACGAGCTCCCAGCCGTCCTCGCCCCAGGTGTCGAGGATCTGCTTGGTCGCGTGCACGAGCAGCGGCACCGTCGCGTACTCCCATTTCGTCATGGCGCGACTCTAGCCATCGTCACCGGAGGCAGCGTCAGCGGAACCGGCGGAAGTCCGGGGGTCGCTTCTCGGCGAAGGCCTGCGCGCCCTCCATGCCCTCCTCGCTGCTCGCGAAGAGCTCGAGACCGTCGAACGCCAGGTGCGAGAGACCGCCGATGTGGTCGGTGTCGGCGTTGAACGAGTGCTTGAGGAAGCGCAGGGCGGTGGGTGAGTACGAGCCGATGGTGCGGCCCCACTCCAGGGCCTTGTCCAGCAGCGCGCCGGCCGGCACGACCTCGTTCACCAGGCCCCAGCGCTCGGCGGTCTCGGCGTCGAAGAGCTCGAGCAGGAACCAGATCTGGCGCGCCCGCTTCTCGCCGACGACGCGGGCCAGGTAGGCCGAGCCGAAGCCGGCGTCGAACGAGCCCACCTTCGGGCCGCTCTGGCCGAACCTGGCGTGCTCGGCGGCGACCGTGAGGTCGCACAGCACGTGCAGCACGTGCCCGCCGCCGACCGCGACGCCGTTGACGGCGGCGATGACCGGCTTGGGGATGTCGCGGATGATGCGGTGCAGCCGCTCGACCTCGAAGGTGCCCCACTCGGTCTCGCCGTAGCCGCCGGTCTCGGCGCGCTCCTTGACGTCTCCACCGGCGCAGAAGGCCTTGTCGCCGGCGCCGGTCAGCACGACGGCGGCGACCTCCTTGGACGCCCAGGCCGTCTTGAAGGCGGTGATCAGCTCGTCGACCGTGCGGCCGCGGAAGGAGTTGTAGCGCTCGGGCCGGTTGATGGTGACGACGGCGACCCCGTCGCGGACCTCGTAGAGGACGTCGCTGAGCTCGTCGATGCGCACGCGCCTCAGCCCTCGACCCGGCAGACGACCGCGGACCCCTGGCCGACGCCGATGCACGCGGCCGCGACACCGACCCCGCCGCCGCGGCGGCGAAGCTCGCGGCACAGGTCGACCACGACCCGCGGAGCCGACGCGCCGAGCGGGTGCCCGATCGCGATCGCCCCGCCGTGCGGGTTGACCTTCTCGCGGTCGAGCCCGGGCAGCCCGTGCAGGGTGCTCAGCACCATCGCGGCGAACGCCTCGTTGATCTCCCAGAGGTCGACGTCGGCGGTGGTCATGCCGAGCCGGGCCAGGACCTTCTCGATCGCGGGCACGGGGGCGACGGAGAACCGGTCGGGCTCGACCGCGACCGTGGCGCTGCCGAGCACCTGGCCGAGCGGGGTCACCCCGAGGTCGGCGGCCGACTCTGCCGTTCCCATGAGCAGCGCGATCGCGCCGTCGTTGATCGGCGAGGAGTTGCCCGCGGTCACGGTGCCGCCGTCGCTGAAGGCGGGCTTGAGACCGGCGAGCTTCTCCATGCTCGTGTCCGGTCGCACCGACTCGTCACGCGTGACGGCACCGAGCGGCATCACGTAGTCGTCGTGCAGGCCCTTGTCCCACGCCTCGGCCGCGCGCTCGTGGCTGCGCAGCGCCCAGGCGTCCTGCTCCTCACGGCCGATGCCGAGCTCGCCGGCCACCCGCTCCGCGCAGGCGCCCAGCGAGTCGGTCCAGTGCCCCGGGAAGCGCGGGTTGACCATCCGCCAGCCGACGGTGGTCTGGTGCATCGCCATCGTCTTGGGCACCGCCTCGTCGGGCTTGGGCACGACGTAGGGCGCGCGGCTCATGCCCTCGACCCCTCCGGCGACCACGTAGCGCGCGTCGCCGACGGCGAGGGCGCGCGCCGCCTGGACGACGGCCTCCCCGCCCGACGCGCACAGCCGGTTCACGGTCGAGCCGGGGACCGTCACCGGGAGGTCGGCGAGGAGGGCGGCCATCCGGCCGACGTTGCGGTTCTCCTCACCCGCGCCGTTGGTGTTGCCGTAGACGACGTCGTCGACGAGGGCGGGGTCGAGGCCCGCGTTGCGACGGACGAGCTCGCGCAGCGGGGCCGCCGCGAGGTCGTCGGTGCGGGTCGCGGCGAGGCCGCCGCGGTAGCGCCCGAACGGCGTGCGTACGGCGTCGATGATGTAGGCGTCCATATGTCGTCATCTTGACCGTCGAAACACGCGTGTGACAACCTCCGCAGCGTGTCGTCCCCACCCCGCACCGCCCTGGTGACGGGGGCGGGCCGCGGCATCGGGCAGGCGGTCGCCGTGCGCCTCGCGGCCGAGGGCTACCGCGTCGCGCTGACCGCCCGCAGCGCCGGCCAGCTCGAGGAGACGGCCCTCCTCTGCGGCGGCGAGACGCTCGTGCTCCCGGCCGACATGCTCGACCCGGCGGCCCCGGACGCGGTCGTCTCCGACGTGGAGCGGGCCTGGGGTCCGGTCGCCGTCCTCGTGGCCAACGCGGGGGCCGGGGAGTCGGCGCCCGTGGCACGGATGACCGACGAGATGTGGCAGCGCCAGATCGACCTGAACCTCACCGCACCCTTCCGCTGCCTGCGCCGGGTCGTGCCGTCGATGGTGGACGAGGGATGGGGGCGCGTCGTGGTGCTCGCCTCGGTCGCGGCCAAGCGTGGCGAGCCATACATCGCGGCCTACACCGCCGCGAAGCACGGCGTGCTCGGGCTCGTGCGCTCGGCGGCTGCCGAGCTCGCGCGCACCGGCGTGACGGTCAACGCCGTGTGCCCGGCCTACGTCGACACCCCGATGACCGACGGCACCGTCGAGACCATCGTGGCCACGACCGGGCGCAGCGCCGAGGAGGCACGGAAGGCGCTGGAGCGCATGCAGCCCATCGCGCGCCTGATCACCGTCGACGAGGTGAGCGACGCGGTCATGTTCTGCGTCGGCAACGCCGGGGTCACCGGTCAGGGCGTCAACGTCGACGGCGGGGCCGTGCAGTCGTGACCCTCGAGCGCGTCAACCCGCCCTCGCTGCCGGCGCCGACCGGTTTCAGCCATGCCGTGACGGCCCGCGGCGGGTCGCTGGTGTTCCTCGCCGGGCAGACCGCGCTGGACGCCCACGGCCGGGTCGTCGACGGCGACGTCGTCGTGCAGTTCGAGCAGGCCCTGTCGAACCTGCTGGCCGCGCTCGCCGGGGCGGGCGGCGGCCCCGAGCACCTGGCCAAGCTGACGATCTTCGCGGTCGACCCCGCGGACTACCGCGCACGCTCCCGCGAGATCGGCGCGGTCTGGCAGCGGCTGGCCGGCCGCGACTACCCGGCCATGGCACTGATCGGCATCGTGCGCCTCTGGGACGAGCCCGCCCTCGTCGAGCTCGAGGGCATCGCCGTCCTGCCCGAATGACCTGCTGCCGACCGACGGGCGTCAGGGCACCCACACCGCGTGGTCGTGGGCGAAGACGACCCGGGACGGGTCCAGAGCGCAGAGGCGGTCGACCCACTGCGGGGGCGGCGGGAGCGAGGTGTCCGGACCGTCGCCGCGCGCACGGTGGGCCAGGACGTCGCGCGCGTAGTCGCTCGCCGAGTCGTGTGCCTGCCCGGCGACCACCACCACCCCGTCCTCGCCGCGCACGACCAGCGACTGGTGCCCGTCGGTGTGGCCCGGTGTGGGCAGCAGGACGACTCCGGGGAGGACCTCGGTCTCGCCGGCCAGCTCCTCGTAGCGGACGCCGGGTGGGTCCACGAGCTCGGGCAGCGTGTAGTCCGGCGTCCGCCGGGCCGCCTCCAGCTCGACGGCCTGGGTGAGGACGGGCCGGCCGGCCAGGTCCGGGTTGCCGCCGCAGTGGTCGAAGTGCAGGTGGCAGTTGGCCACCAGGTCGACCTCGTCGACGCCGATGCCCACGTCGGCCAGCGCGGCGGCGAGCGGCCGCCGCCGCGGCCGGTAGTGCACGTCGACCCCGGGCTCGCTGCCCATCCCGGTGTCGAAGAGCAGCACGCCGCCCGGGTGGGACACCAGGTAGCCCAGGCAGGGCTCGGCCCGGGCCCTGCCCGCGTCCGTCTCCCCTGCCGGCCGCACGAACCAGCCGAAGTCGACGCGCCTGACCGTCACAGCGTCCACGCCGCCCACCCTGCCACCCGCGGCGGCTGCGGTGGTCAGCCCGCTGTGGCCGACGGCCAGCGGTGGACGGGCTCGTGCGTGCGTGCGTGTTCGCCGTAGCGGCGCACCATCTCGCGCAGCGCCCACTCGCGGTCCGCGCCCCGACCCTGCAGCTCCTCGACTGTCCGCGTCTGCCAGTGGGCGCCGGTGCGGCCCGAGGACACCCGGTCGTGGACGATGCCGAGGTAGCGGTCGGCGTCCTCCCGGTCGACACCCCAAGAGGCGAGCCCGGTCGCGGCGAGCGGCAGCAACGTCTCGAGGAGGAGCCGCCGGGCGCAGCGTTCCCCCACCCGGGACGCCTCGGGCCAGTGCAGCCGGCCCGCCAGGCCGAGGCGGGCCGCCTCCTGCAGGTCGTGCGGGACGTGCCGGAAGTCCAGGCACCGGCTGACCGGCGCGTCCAGGTCGGCCACGGCCCGCACGAGCCCGAGGAACAGGGCCGCGTTGGCCACCATGTCCGCCGCCGTGGGGCCGCTCGGCATCACACGGTTCTCGATGCGCAGGTGCGGGTGGTCGTGCTGCACGTCGTAGACCGGGCGGTTCCACCGCCAGATGCTGCCGCTGTGCCGGCGCAGCTCCATCAGAGCCGGGACACGGTCCTCCGCCAGCTCCTGCAACGGGTCTGCGGGCTCGACGATCGGGAGCAGGGGTGCGTAGCGCAGGACGTTGTCCTCGAGCACGTCGACCGCCGTCGCCGCCCACCGGTCGCCCATCCAGACCCGCGGCGGCTCCCCGTTCGCCGCGGCCCCGGCGCGCCTGGTGTCCAGTGACTGCTCGATGAGCGGGATGCGCGTCTCGTGCCAGACGTGGTGGCCGAGGACGTACGGCGAGTTGCCGGCCGCCGCGACCAGTGCGGGGCTCACGACCTGGGCGGCGTTGTAGAAGCGCGCGAAGTCGTCCGGCGAGGCGCGTACGTGCACCTGCAGGCTGGTCGCCGCGGCCTGCACCGCGATGCTGTCGGTCTCGACCTCGAGGTGGTCACTCCCCCGGATGTCCAGCCGCACGGACCGCTCCCGGAGGGCCGCCATCGTGGCGTCGAGGTAGGGGTAGCGCGGGTTGCCGGAGAGGTGGCTCGCCGTCAGGTCGGCGGCGTGCAGCGTCGGCAGCGTGCCGACGGCGACCGCGCGCGCCCCCCACCGCTGGGCGACCGCGCTGACCGCGTCCAGGGTCGCGGAGAGCTCGGCATCGAGGCGCCGGAGCACCGCTCCGTGGGTCGGCAGGGGAGGGACGTTGAGCTCGATGTTGAACCGCGACAGCTCGGCCTGGACGTCGTGGCGGTCGAGGGCGGCGAGCACCTCGGCGTTGACGTGCCGCGGCCGGCCGAGGGGGTCGACCAGGTCGAGCTCGACCTCGAGCCCGCAGGTCTCGGCCTGCGTGTCGAACGCCCCGTCGGCGATCATGCGCTCCAGCGCGGCGATGCTCCGGTCGAGCCGGTCGCGCACGGCGGCGCCGTCCGCGAGGGACCGGGTGGTCGGCTGGACCGCCTCACCCATGAGCCGCACCGCCCTCCTCGCGCCGACCGACATGGACAGGCTCGGGAGCCGCGAGCGGCGCGCCCAGGGTCCTGTGTCCGCCGCCGGCGGGACGTTCGTACCTCAGGCAGGGACGGACCGCGCCGGGCTGGTCCCCAGGCCACCGGTGACCGCGTGCACGTGCCGTGCCGACGGCTCGGCGAGCAGGTCCTGCAGGTCGAAGAAGAGGTCGCCCGCCTGCCGGCCGTGCCAGGTGCGCGGCAGCAGCTCGGGAGGCAGGCCCGGGTCGAGGTAGGGAAGGCGGCGCCACTGGGTCAGCGCCCGCACGTAGTCGGCGAAGGCCAGCGCGTCGTCGACGCTGCGCCGGCGCCGCCACCGCGTGAGGACCGGGCCGTGCGCGCGCAGGAACTCGTCGTAGAGGTCGCGCAGGGCGTCGAGGTCCCACCAGGAGCGGACCGCCCTGCCGAGGTCGCCGAACGCGAGGTAGTGGGACCGGAACAGGTCGACGTAGTCGGTGAGGCCCAGCCGTTCCAGCGTCCGGCGCGTGTCGTCGTAGAGGTGCGCGGGCGCGACCCAGACGCCCGCAGCGGCCGTGCCGAAGCCGAGGGCCGCGAGGCGGGAGCGCAGCATGTGGCGCTTCTGCCGCTCGCTCTCGGGCACCGAGAACACCGCGAGCAGCCAGCCGTCCTCGATGCGGGCGGCGGGCCGGCGGAAGATGCGGTGGTCGCCCTCGCCGAGGATGTCGCGAGCGGGGCCCGAGAGGCCGTAGCCCGCCGAGCCGTCCTGGCGCACGGCCTCGAGCATGCCGCGGCGCTTGAGCCGGGAGATCGACGAGCGCACCGCCGGCTCGTCGACGCCGAGCTCGGCCATGAGGCGGATCAGCGCCGCGACGGAGATCCAGCCACCCGCCTCGCGGGCGTACAGGCCGTAGATCGTGACGATGAGCGACCGTGGCTGCTCGGAGCGCTGGTCATGCGTCTCCGTGGGCGTCGTCACGCGGACACGATAGCGTCGGCGACCCGCGCGACCCCGAGGAGAGCCGTGGCACGAGACCCGACGGAGGTCCTGAGCCGGCCCGCTCCTCCACCCGACCTGACCCTTCGCTACGGCAGCGGCGCCGAGCACGTCGTCGACGTCCGGCTCCCCCGGCACGGCACGGGACGGCGGCCTCTTGTCGTGGTCGTGCACGGCGGCTTCTGGCGCGCGGCCTACGACCGCGGCCACACGGGGCCGCAGGCGAGCGCGCTGGCGGACGCCGGCTTCGTCGTCGCGGTGCCGGAGTACGGCCGGGTCGGGCAGGCCGGCGGGGGCTGGCCGGGCACGTTCGACGACACCGCCGCGTGGAGCGACCGGCTCGTCGGCCTCGTCGAGGACGGCGTCGGTCCGGACGTCGTCGACCCCGATCGTGTCGTCTACATGGGCCACTCGGCGGGCGGGCACCTCGCCCTGTGGGCCGCATCGCGCCACCGGCTGCCGGAGACCTCGGCCTGGCACCGTCCCTCGCCGCTGCCCGTGCGCGGCGTCGTCTCGCTGGCCGGCGTCTGCGACCTCCGACTCGCCGCGGAGCTCGACCTCAGCGACGGCGCGGCCCGGGACCTCGTCGGCGGCGACCCGGCGGGGGCACCGGAGCGCTACGCCCTGGGTGACCCGGCCGGGCTCGTCCCGTCCGGCGTGCGGTCGGTGCTGGTCCACGGCGCGGACGACCCGAACGTGCCGATCACGCTGAGCCGGACGTACGCCACGACGGCGCGGGCCGCCGGCGACCACGTGGAGCTGGTCGAGCTGCCGGGGACCGGGCACTTCGAGGTGATCGACCCCCTCACCGCGGCCTGGGCCGCCGTCACGGCCGCCCTGACCTCGCTGCTCTGACGGCAGTCACCCAGTGATGTCGGATCGCTGACGCCGTTATGTCGAATCGTTGACGCGAGACACGAATGCTCGATAGAACGTGTGCTGACATCGCCTGACATGTCACACCGAAGGACGACGCCGTTCTCACGAGGGAGCACCGCCATGATCCGAAACTCCGACGGCCGGCGACCCGCCGGCCGCAGCCGCCTCGGGGCCGCGGTCGGCGCCCTCGTCCTGGTCCTCACCGCCTGCGGCGGGTCGAGCCTGGGCGGTGACGACGGCGGCAGCGGAGGCGGGGACGACGGGCCGGTGAAGCTCGGGCTGCTCGTTCCCCGGTCCGGTGTCTACAACGCCCTGGGCGACGACATGAAGGCCGGCTTCGAGACCTACCTCGAGCAGCACGACAACAAGCTCGGCGGCCGCGACGTCAAGGTCGTGGTCGCCGACGAGGGCGAGACGGCCGACTCCGGCAAGGCGGCGGCGGACAAGCTCGTCAAGCAGGACAAGGTCGACGCCGTCGTCGGGGTCGTCAGCTCGGCGGTCATGAACGCCGTGTTCGACCTCTTCGAGTCCTCGAAGGTTCCGCTCGTCGGCTCGAACGCGTCGCCGACCACGCTGACCGGGATGTCGTACATCTGGCGCACGTCCTACGTCAACGACGAGCCGGGCATCGCGCTCGGTGAGTACGTCGCGGAGAACGCGGGCGGCCCGGTGTACCTGATCGCGGCGGGCTACCAGGCCGGCGAGGACGAGATCGTGGGCTTCCAGCAGAGCTTCGACCCGGCCGGCGGCGAGGCCGCGGGCGACCCCGTCTACACGCCCTTCCCCGCGACGAAGAACTTCCAGCCCTTCCTGTCCAAGGTGCAGAAGTCCGACGCCAAGGCGGTGTTCACCTTCTACGCGGGCGGCGCCGCGGTGGACTTCGTCAAGCAGTACGAGCAGTTCGGGCTGGCCGGCAAGGTGCCGCTCTACGCCCCGGGCTTCCTCACCGAGGGGGGCGTCCTGCAGGCGCAGGGCGACGCCGCGCTCGGTGTGTTCACCTCCATGAACTACAGCGCCGACCTCGACAACGAGCTCAACACCGCCTTCGTCGCGGACTACGAGGCCAAGACCGGTGCCAAGCCGACGACCTATGCCATGGCGACCTACGACGCCGCCAAGGTCCTCGACATGGCGATCGAGAAGGCCGGCGACGAGGTCACGTCGGAGACCATCAACGCGGCCATCGGCGAGCTCGGCGAGATCGACAGCCCCCGCGGCACCTGGAGGTTCAACGACAACGGGACGCCCGTCCAGATGTGGTACCTGCGCGAGGTGCAGGAGACCGGGAACGGCCTGGAGAACGTCCGCGTCGCGGAGCTCGGCACCCTCGGCGACTGACCGCCGCACCCCACCGACGGAGAGGGTGCCGTGGGCGTCCTGGAGTGGTTCGACGACAACCTCGTCAGCATGGTCGACGGGGTGGCGTTCGGGCTGCTGCTCTTCACGCTCGCGGTCGGGCTGTCGCTCGTCTTCGGGATGATGGACGTGCTCAACCTCGCCCACGGCACCCTCTACCTCGTCGGCGCCTACGCCGCCTACTCGCTGTCCGACGGGAGCCTCCTCGGCCTCGCCGCTGCGCTGCTCGTCGGTCTGCTGGTCGGTGCCGTGGGCGGAGTGGTGCTGGCGGCGATGACCCAGCCGCTGGCGGGGCGGGGACACCTCGACCAGGCAGTCCTCACCCTCGGCGTCTCGTTCATCGTCGCCGACCTGCTCGCCTCGACGTACGGCGCGGAGGTGCTGCCGGCCGACCCGCCGTCGGCGCTGCGCGGCTCGGCGTCGATCCTCGGGCACACCTACCCCGTCTACCGCCTGGTGTTCATCGGGGTGGCGGCCGCACTCGCCCTGGTCGTGTGGGCGCTGTTCGAGCGCAGCTCGCTCGGCGCCCTCGTCCGGGCGACCGTGGCCGACCGCGAGATGGTGCGGGCGCTCGGCGTCGACACCCGGGTCGTGCTGGTCGCGGTCTTCGCCTTCGGTGCCGCGCTGGCCTCCCTCGGCGGGGTGTTCGGCGCGCCGATCCTCGGCCCCGGGCCCGGTGTCGACGAGACGGTGCTGGTGCTGTCGCTCGTCGTCGTCGTGGTGGGCGGGCTGGGCTCGGTCTCCGGCGCGCTGCTGGGTGCCCTGCTCATCGGCCAGGTGCAGACGCTGGGTGTCGCGGTGGTCCCGGAGTACGCGCCGTTCCTGCTGTTCGGCACGATGCTCGTCGTCCTCGCGGTGCGCCCGGCCGGCCTGGTCTCCCTGGCCAGGCGGCAGACGGCATGAGCCGCCCCGCCCTGCTCCGGACGGGGGCCGCCGCGCTGCTCGTCGGCCTGGCCGCGGCCCCGTTCCTGGTCGACGAGTACGCGATCCAGACCATGTCGCGGATCCTGGTCTTCGGCCTGCTGGCGATGAGCGTCAACCTGCTGACCGGGGTGACCGGCCTCCCGACGCTCGGGCAGTCGGCCTACTTCGGCGTCGGTGCCTACACGGCGGCGATCGTCTCCACGTCGGTCACCGACATCGGCATCGTCCAGCTGCTGCTCGCGGGTGCGCTGACCGCGGTCGTCGCGCTGCCGACGGGCTGGGTCGCGGTGCGGGCCCGCGGCGTCGCCTTCCTCATGATCACCCTGGCGATCGGCGAGATCGCCTACAGCGCAGCGGTCCGCTGGAAGGACGTCACGCGCGGCACCGACGGCTACAGCGGGATCCCGGCCGTCGTCCCGCTGCCGGGCATGCCGTCCCTGCAGCTCGACGGGCTCGTCTACTACTGGGTGCTCGCGGTCTTCCTCGTGCTCTTCGTGCTGGTGCGCCTCCTGGTGGCCTCCCCGTTCGGGCTCGCGCTGCGCGGCATCCGCGACAACGAGGCCCGGATGAGGGCGATCGGCTACCCGACGACGGGCTACGCGCTCGCCGGCTACTGCGTCGCGGGAGCGCTCGCCGGCATGGCCGGCTCGCTCTACGTCTCGGTGCAGCAGTTCGTCTCCCCCGGCGACGCGGGCTTCGAGATCGCCGCGCTCGCGCTGCTCGCGGTCATCATCGGCGGCGTGGGCTCGATGTGGGGCGCCTGCGTGGGCGCCGCGGTGGTGATCGTGACCCGCGACTATCTGGGGGGCTACGTCGCCGGCCGGGCGCCCCTGCTGCTGGGCATCCTGTTCGTCGCAGCCGTCTACCTGCTCCCCCGAGGGATCGCCGGCGTACGGGCGCGCCGGCCGGCGTGGGCACGGCCGGGGGCGAGGGCATGACCCCGGTCCTCGAGCTCGCGGGGCTGAGCCGGCACTTCGGCACGCTGCGGGCGGTGTCCGACGTGACCCTGCAGGTGCAGGCGGGCAGCCGGCACGCCGTGATCGGGCCGAACGGCGCAGGCAAGTCGACGCTGTTCGCTCTCGTGGCGGGCGCGCTGCGGGCGACGAGCGGTCGCGTGCTGTTCGAGGGAGCCGACGTCACCACGGTGCCCGAGCACCGGAGGGCACGGGCCGGCATCGCCAAGACCTTCCAGCACTCGAGCCTCTTCCTGTCGGCCACCCTGCTCGAGAACGTCCTGCTGGCGCTGCAGCCGCAGGCCGGCCGGTCCCGACGGCTCCTCAGGCCCGCCGTCGCGCCCGGTGACCTGGTGGAGCGTGCGCACGCGCGGCTCGCCGACGTCGGCCTCGGCGACCGGCCCCGCGCGACCGCCGGCACCCTGTCGCACGGGGAGCGGCGCCAGCTCGAGGTCGCCGTGGCCCTGGCCACCGAGCCGAGGCTGCTGCTGCTCGACGAGCCGGCCGCCGGGATGTCGGCGGCCGAGACCGCGGCGCTGACCGGGCTCGTGCGGTCGCTGCCGCGAAGCGTCACGGTGATGCTGATCGAGCACGACCTCGACGTGGTGTTCGAGCTGGCCGACACGGTGACGGTGCTGCACCTGGGTGAGCACCTGATGACGGGGGCGCCGGAGGCCGTGCGGGCCTCGGCCGAGGTCCAGACGGCCTACCTCGGGGCCGCCGACACGACCGAGCTGTTCCCGGGTGCGCGTCCGTGACCGCCTTCCTCGAGGTGCGCGGCCTGCGGTCCGGCTACCAGGGCGGAGTGGTCCTCGACGGCGTCGACCTGGACCTGGCCGAGGGGTCGGTGCTGGCCGTCCTCGGGCGCAACGGCGTCGGCAAGACGACGCTCGTCTCCACGCTGATGGGGCTGCTGAGGCCGTACGACGGCAGCGTGCGGCTCGCGGGCGAGGAGATCGCCGGTGCCCCCACCGACCGGATCGCCCGTCGCGGTGTCGGGCTCGTGCCTCAGGGGCGCCGGGTGTTCGCCCCCCTCACGGTGTCCGAGCACCTCGCGATCGCGGCCCGGCGCGGACGGGGCGCGTGGGACCGCGACCGGGTGCTCGAGCTCCTGCCCCGGCTGGGCGAGCGCCTCGGGCACCGGGGCGACCAGCTCTCCGGCGGCGAGCAGCAGATGCTCGCGATCGCTCGCGCCCTGCTGACCAACCCGCGGCTGCTGCTGCTCGACGAGCCGTCGGACGGCCTGGCTCCGGCCGTCGTCGCCCAGGTCGGCGAGGTCGTGCGCTCGTTGCGCGAGGAGGGGATGTCGGTGCTGCTGGTCGAGCAGGACCTGCGCCTCGCCTTCTCGGTCGCCGAGCACGTGGCGGTCGTCCAGAAGGGCCGCGTCGCCGCGTACTGCACGACCGCGGAGTTCCGCTCGCGACCCGACCTCGCGCGCTCGCTGCTGGGGGTCGGGTGACGCCGCGCCGTCACCTGTCGCCCGGGGTCGCGTTCTCTTGACTGTCGTCACGCGGGGGGAATACTGATCGCCATGGAGTTCACGCCCTCGGCGCACGTCGACACCTTCGCTCGGGACAAGCTGCCGCCGTTCGACCAGTGGCCGGAGCTGAGGTTCGACCTGCCGGGTCTGCACTACCCCGACCGGCTCAACTGCGCCACCGCCCTGCTCGACGACGTGGTCGCCGAGCACGGGGCCGACCGGCCGTGCGTCATGTCGCCGACCGAGAGCTGGACCTACGGCGAGCTGCTCGCCCGGGCGAACCAGGTCGCGCGCGTGCTCGTCGAGGACCTCGGGGTGGTTCCGGGCAACCGGGTGCTGCTGCGCGGCCCGAACAACCCGTGGCTCGTGGCCTGCTGGTTCGGCGTGCTCAAGGCCGGCGGCGTCGTCGTCACGACGATGCCGCTGCTCCGCGCGGGCGAGCTGCGCACCATCGGGGAGATGGCGCAGGTCGGCCTGGCCCTGTGCGACGTCCGCTTCGTCGACGACCTCGCCAAGGCCGGACTCGACAGCCTGCGCACGGTCACCTACGGCGGCGGCGAGCTCGACGACATGGCCGCCACGAAGGACGCGTCGTTCGACGACGTCGTGACCGCGGCCGACGACGTGTCGCTGCTGGCCTTCACGTCCGGCACCACCGGCAAGCCCAAAGCCACCATGCACTTCCACCGCGACGTGCTCGCCATCGCCGACACGTTCAGCAGGCACGTACTCAGACCGACGCCGGACGACGTCTTCACCGGCACGCCACCGCTCGCGTTCACGTTCGGGCTCGGCGGTCTCGTCATCTTCCCGCTGCGCGCAGGAGCAAGCACCCTGCTGGTCGAGAAGGCGACGCCGGACGAGCTGTTCGACCACGTGGCGCGGCACGAGGTGACCGTCCTGTTCACCGCGCCGACCGCCTACCGCGCGATCCTGCCCCGGCTGCCGGACCTCGACGTGTCGTCGCTGCGCCGGTGCGTCTCGGCGGGCGAGGCGCTCCCCCGGCCGACGTGGGAGGCCTTCCACGAGGCCACCGGCATCCGGATCATCGACGGCATCGGCGCGACCGAACTGCTGCACATCTTCATCTCCGCGGCCGACGACGACATCCGGCCGGGCTCCACCGGACGGCCGGTGCCCGGGTTCACCGCCACGGTCCTCGGACCCGACGGGAAGCCCGTGGCCGACGGCGAGATCGGCCGGCTGGCCGTCAAGGGTCCGGTCGGCTGCCGCTACCTCGACGACCCGCGCCAGCTGTCGTACGTCCAGAACGGCTGGAACATGACCGGCGACTCCTACGTGCGCGACGGCGACGGCTACTTCTGGTTCCAGGCGCGCAGCGACGACATGATCATCTCGGCGGGCTACAACATCGCCGGGCCGGAGGTCGAGTCCGCTCTGCTGCGCCACGACGACGTGATGGAGTGCGGCGTCGTCGGGGCCCCCGACCCCGACCGCGGCATGGTCGTCACGGCCTTCGTCGTGCTGCGCGAGGGCGTGGCGCGCACCGACGAGACCGTGAAGATGCTGCAGGACTTCGTGAAGCAGGAGATCGCGCCGTACAAGTACCCGCGGCGCATCACCTTCGTCGACCAGCTGCCGCGCACCAACACCGGCAAGCTGCAGCGGTTCGCGCTGCGCGAGCAGGTGTCGTGACCTCCCTGGTCGATGAGGTGCCGCCCGCGCACGCAGCCGTCCTCGTGCAGCGGAAGGTCGAGTGGCCCGACACCGACGCCGCCGGGCACTACCACCACTCGACCGTCGTGCGCTGGGTCGAGGCCGCCGAGGCGGTGCTCTACGAGCGGCTCGGGCTCTCGGAGCTCTTCGGGCGCATCCCCCGCGTGCGCTACGAGGTGCAGTACGCCGCGCGGCTCTGGTTCGGCGACGTCGTCGACATAGCGTTCGGCGTGGCCGAGCTCGGGCGGACGTCGATCACCTACGCGTTCGAGGTCCGCCGCGGCGCCGAGGTCGCGGCCACCGGGACCATGGTGGCCGTCAGCTCCGACCCCGCCGGCGGCGGCACCGAGCCGTGGTCGGACCCGGTGCGGAAGGCGTTCCTGGAGTCCGGCGGTCTGGCGCCCGAGCGGTTCGCCTGACGGCAGGCCGATCGCACGAAAAACCGTTGCCGGCCAACGGTTGGTTTTCGGGGTGTGGACAAGGCTTCCGTCGGGATGTGCCGGTCTGCTAGACTTCGAACACATGTTCGAACGACGCCACGGCTCGTCCGGTGTCGAGCGGACAGGCCGAGCAGTCGTCGGGAGGTGAGCACCGTGACCGCGGACCTGCTGGGCGACGCCACCGTCGCGCCCGACGCGGACCTGTGGGCCGAGGCGCGCCTCGTCGACGAGGACGGGCGGCTCACCGAAATGGTGGACTCCTCGCTCCTGACCTGCGGCGCCGACCCGGCGGTGCGGGCGCTGGGCCCGGCCGAGCTGGTCCCGGCCGACCCCGGCGCGGGTGCGCACGCGCTCGCGGTGACCCCGCCGGGTCCGCGGGCGGCGACCCTGCTGGAGATTTTCGATCCGGCCACGCTGGCCGACACGGACCTGGTCGAGTTCGTCGCGGCGTCCGCACGGCTGGTGGCGTGGGCCGAGGCCCGCGCGGTGGAGGCCACCGCGGTGCTCACGGGGCGCTGCGCAGCGCTGCGCGGGGTGGGGGACGGCCCGGACGAGGTGCCCGCCGGGCAGGTCGCTGCGGTCGAGCTCGCCGCGGCCCTGCACCTCTCGCCGGTCGCCGCGCGGATGCGGGTCGACCTCGCCCGCGACCTGGCCCGGCTCCCGCTGACCCGCGCCGCGCTGGGCACCGGCGCGATCGACCTGCCCCGGGCCCGCGCGGTCACCGATGCCGTCGCGTCCCTGGACGACGACACGGCCCGGTCGGTCGAGGCCCGGGTGATCCCCCGCGCGCCCTCCCAGACCGCGCCGATGCTGCGCGCGGCGCTGCGCCGAGCGGTCATCGCCACCGACCCCGGCGCCGCCGAGCGGCGCCGCGCCGAGAAGGTCCTCGACCGCGGGGTGTGGCGGGAGGTCCTCGAGGACGGCATGTCCCGCCTGGAGTGGGTCGCCCCCACCGAGCAGATCGAGGCCGCCCACCAGTGGGTCACCGCCCTCGCCCGCGCCGCCCAGACCGGCGACCGCGCACGCGCCCGCCGTGAGCGGGACGCCGGCACCCCGCCCCAGGACGTCGACGCGGTGCGAACCCTGGACCAGTGCCGCTCCGACGTCCTCGCCGACCTCGCCGAGCACGGCCTGGCCCACGACCGGCTCCCCACCCGCCACGGCCGGGCCCCGCAGATCGCGGTCGTGGTCGCGATGAGCACGCTGGCCGGGCACGACGACGAGCCCGCCGAGCTGGTCGGGGCCGGCCCCATCACGGCCCCCACCGCCCGCCGCATCGCAGCCGACGGGGTGTGGCGGCGGCTGCTCACCGACCCCGCCGGGCGCCTGCTCGACGTCTCCACCGACACCTACGAGCCTCCGCAGGCGATGCGCGACCTGGTCATCGCCCGCGACCGCACCTGCCGCGGACCCGGCTGCCGGATGCCTGCCGAACGCTGCGACCTCGACCACACGGTCGAGTGGCCCTGCGGACCGACCTGCGCCGGCAACCTGTGCGCCCTGTGCCGGTCGCACCACCGGCTCAAGACCCACACCGACACCACCTACCGCCCCAACGGCCACGGCGGCCACACCTGGACCCTGCCCTCCGGACGCACCTACACCCGTGAAGCCGAACCCGTCCTCGACCACCCCGCGCTCGTCGACCACGCCAGATCAGGGCTCGACCCGCCACCGGGAGCGATGGGAGACACCCCACCGTTCTGATCGACGGCCGTGTCACACGGTGTGTGCAGTCACGGAGTCCGAGCACGGTCCTGAGAGGGTGACGCGGTGCTGTTGAAGGCTTGCCTCAACGGGTCGCGACGTCCTGCCGAGCACCCGCGACTACCTGTGACGGCGGCAGCGATCGCGCAGGACGTGAAACTGACATCGGCCGCCGGGGCCGACGCCGTTCACGTCCACGTCAAGGACGCTGACGGCGTCGACACGCTCGACGGGTCCGCGCTCGCGGAGGTGCTCACGGCGGCGCGAGCAGCCGCGCCCGGGGTCCCCATCGGGGTCACCACCGGTGCCTGGGCCATGCCGGACGCGACACGTCGCCTCGAAACGATCAGGACCTGGACGGTGCGGCCCGACTTCGCGTCGGTGAACTGGCACGAGGACGGGGCTCCTGAGCTCGCCGAGGAGCTGCTGGTGTCCGGTGTCGGCGTGGAGGCGGGGCTGTGGACCTCCACGGCCGTGGCGTCCTGGCTCGCCTCGCCGTGGCGTCATCGGTGCGACCGGGTGCTCCTCGAGCTGCCGGACGGGCTGGACGCCGCGGAGACCACGCGGGAGAGCGACCGCCTCGTGACACTGCTGGCTGCCGGGGGCAACGAGCTTCCGGTCGTCCTGCACGGTGAGGGCAGCAGCTGCTGGCCGGCGTTGCGACACGCGGCCATCCTCGGGTTGGACACCCGCATCGGGCTGGAGGACGTCCTCGAGATGCCCGATGAGTCACCGGCGCCGGACAACGCCGCGCTCGTCGTCGCGGCAGCGCAGATCGTCAGGGATCTGTCCGGCTAGGAGCCGGTCAGCCGCAGCGACTTCATGAAGTGCAGGGGTCGCCCACGCCGGTGGTCACATGGGAGGCTTCGGGCCCCGTCGGGTCGGGAGTCACCGACGGCAGGATGGTGCCGGCCATCGATCTGTCCGCCTACCGTCCGCCGCCCCAGCGCAGAGGAGTGCCACGTGGACATGAGGCTCGAGCTCGTGCCGGTGCCGGTCACCGATGTCGACCGGGCCAAGGCGTTCTACGCCGAGCAGCTCGGGTTCGTCGTCGACGTCGACGTACGCCCGGCCGACGGTGTGCGGGTGGTGCAGCTGACGCCGCCGGGGTCGGCCTGCTCGATCAGCCTGGGTACCGGCCTGCAGGCGTACGAGGCGCCGCCCGGGTCCATCAGGGCTCTGCACCTGGTCGGCGGCGGGGTCCTGTACGCCGGGCTCGAGGACCCCGACGGCAACACCCTGGTTCTGCAGGAGATGGCGTGGCGCCGCGAAGGGTGAGCGTCACAGCGGCATGAAGCGCCCGCCGTTGACGTCCAGCACGGCGCCGGTGACGTAGGACGACTCCTCGCCGGCCAGGAAGAGCACCGGGTCGACGGCCTCCCTGAGCTCGGGCATCCGGTCAAGCGGGATCGCGTCGAGCACCTCCCGGCGCTCCTGCTCGGTCATCGCGTCGAACATGTCCTGCAGCCGTCCGGTGAGGAAGAGCCCGGGCGCGATGGCGTTGACGCGGACGCCGTGAGGGCCGACCTCGCGGGCCAGACGCTTGGTCAGCCCGACGACGGCAGCCTTGGCCGCCGCGTAGGGGACGCCGGTGACCGGCGACGGCTGGCGACCGCCGATCGACGAGGTGTTGACGATGGCCCCGCCCCCGGCCGCGGCCATGAGGGGCACGACGGCCTGGCAGCAGTAGAACGTCCCCTTCACGTTGACGTCGAGGACCCGGTCGACGTGCTCGGGCTCGATCGCCTCGAGGTCCCGCGGCGTTCCGAGCGACCCGCCGGCCAGGTTCACCAGCACGTGCGGGCCGCCGAGGTCGGCGTGCACGGATGTCATCAGCCGCCGGACCGCGGCCTCGTCGGCGACGTCCACGACGTACCCCTCGGCGCGCGCCCCACGGCCCCGCAACGCGTCGACCACCGAGGCCACCGCATCACGCGCGACGTCCACCACGGCGACTGCCGCCTCCTCCGCGGCGAACCCCTCGCACACGGCACGGCCCAGACCGCCGGCACCGCCGGTCACGACCGCCGTCCGGCCGGTGAACCTCGCCGCACGTCCGGCCATCAGATCGGTCCTATCGTCGCGTTGACGGTCGTTCGGGCTGCAACATAGCCTCACGGGAAGCCCGGAGACAATGGGAGGCGCGTCGTGCGCACAGCGATCATCGGGGGCGGACCCGGAGGTCTCTACTTCGCCGCGCTGGCGAAGCAGCTCGACCCGGCCCACGAGATCACGGTCTGGGAGCGCAACGCGCCCGACGACACCTTCGGCTTCGGTGTCGTGTTCTCCGACGAGACCCTCGGCGGCATCGAGCACGCCGACGACTCCGTCTACCGGCAGATGGAGCGCGAGTTCGCCCGCTGGGACGACATCGATGTGCACTACAAGGACACGGTCGTCACCAGCGGCGGTCACGGGTTCGCCGCGATGAGCCGGCGTCGGCTGCTCGAGATCCTGCAGGAGCGCTGCCGGGAGCTGGGCGTCACGCTGCACTTCCGCACCGAGGCGCCGCCCGCCGACGAGCTGGCCAGGACGCACGACCTGGTCATCGCCAGCGACGGGCTGAACTCGGCGACCCGGTCGAAGTACGCCGACACCTTCCACCCGCAGCTCGAGGTCCGACGCTGCAAGTACATGTGGCTCGGCACCGACCTGGTCTTCGACGCCTTCAAGTTCTACGTGCTCGAGACCCCGCACGGCGTCATGCAGATCCACGGCTACCCCTACGACGCGACCGGCTCGACCTTCATCGTCGAGATGCACGACGACGTCTGGCACCGGGCCGGCTTCGGCGAGCTCGCCGCCCGCGACCTGCCGCCCGGACAGAGCGACGAGGCCTCGATCACGAAGGTCAGGGAGCTGTTCGCCGACATCCTCGGCGGGCACCAGGTCATGGCCAACAACTCGAAGTGGCTCAGCTTCTCGACCATCCGCAACGAGACCTGGCGCCACGGCAACGTCGTCCTGCTCGGCGACGCGGCGCACACGGCGCACTTCTCCATCGGGTCGGGGACGAAGCTGGCGATGGAGGACGCCCTCGCCCTCGCCGCCTGCCTCCACGAGAACGGCGACGTCGACAGCGCCCTGGACGCCTACGAGACGGAGCGCCGGCCCGTCGTGCTGTCGACCCAGCGCGCCGCCCAGGCGAGCCTCGAGTGGTTCGAGAACCTGGGGCAGTACGTCCACCAGGAGCCCGAGCAGTTCGCCTTCAACATCATGACGCGCAGCCGACGGGTCACCTACGACAACCTGCGGCTGCGCGACCCCGAGTTCGTCGCGCGCATCGACGAGTGGTTCGCCGGCCACGAGGCCCGGCGCGGGATGTCGAGCGACCCGCACGACGTACGGCCGCCGATGTTCCAGCCGTTCCGGCTGCGTGGGCTCGAGCTCAAGAACCGCGCCGTCGTCTCACCGATGGACATGTACGTCGCCGTCGACGGTCTTGCGAACGACTTCCACCTCACCCACCTGGGCGGCAAGGCGCTCGGCGGGGCGGGGCTCGTGATGACCGAGATGGTCTGCGTCTCGGCGCCCGGTCGCATCTCCCCGGGGTGCACCGGCCTCTACCGACCCGAGCACGAGGCGGCGTACACGCGCATCGTCGACTTCGTGCACGGCTTCACCACGGCCAAGATCGGCCTCCAGCTCGGTCACTCCGGCCGCAAGGGCTCGACCAGGCTCATGTGGGAGGGCATCGACGAGCCCCTGCCCGAGGGCAACTGGCCGGTGGTCGCGCCGTCCCCGCTTCCCTACAAGCCCGGCGTCAACCAGGTGCCCAGGGAGCTCACGGTCGAGGAGATGGCCGAGATCCGCGACGAGTTCGTGCGCTCGGCGCAGATGGGCGTGCGGGCCGGTTTCGACCTGCTCGAGCTGCACTGCGCCCACGGCTACCTGCTGTCGAGCTTCATCTCGCCGGTGACGAACCAGCGCACGGACGGCTACGGCGGCTCGCTCGAGAACCGGATGCGTTTCCCGCTCGAGGTGTTCGACGCCGTCCGGGCGGTCTGGCCGGAGGACAAGCCGATCACCCTGCGCATCTCGGCGACCGACTGGGTCGAGGGCGGCATCGACGCCGACGACGCCGTCGAGATCGCGCGCGCCTTCCGCGACCACGGCGCCGACGCCCTCGACGTCTCGACCGGGCAGGTGACGCCGACGGAGCGGCCCGCCTTCGGTCGCAGCTACCAGACGCCCTACGCCGACCGGATCCGCAACCAGGTCGGCATCCCGACCATCGCGGTCGGCGTCATCTCCTCCTACGACGACGTCAACTCCATCGTCCTCGCCGGCCGGGCCGACCTCTGCGCCGTCGGCCGGGCCCACCTCTACGACCCGCACTGGTCCCTGCACGCCGCCGCCGAGCAGGAGTACACCGGCCCGGCGGCGGAGTGGCCGGACCCCTTCAAGGCCGGCAGCCGCAGGCCGCTCGCGGGGCGCACCGACGGCCCGAGACCGCGCCTCCAGCTCCTGCGCGACGGCGAGCACGGCACCCGGCACCAGCGCTGGCGGCCGGGCGACGGCTAGGGAGCCCCTGCCCGGCCCAGGCCGGCGTCCCGCGCCCTGATCATCGCCTGGGCGCGGTCGGTCACGCCCAGCTTCATGAGGATGCTCGACACGTGGTTGCGCACGGTCTTCGGGGACAGGTAGAGCTGCCGGGCGATGGCAGGGTTCGACAGCCCTCGAGCCACGAGACCGAGCACCTCCCGCTCCCGGTCCGAGAGGCCCTCCAGCGCGGGTGCCGGCGCCCGCTCCGGCGGCCCGGCGAGCATCTCGCGAACGGCCGGCGCCACGGCCGGTCCGAAGATGGCCTCACCGCGGGCGGTGGCGCGCACCGCACGTTCGATCTCCTCCTGGCCGGCGCCCTTCAGGACGTACCCGCTGGCGCCCGCGCGCAGCGCCGTGAACACCGACCCTCCGTCGTCGGACATGGTCAGCACCAGCACGCGCACGGCCGGCGCGGTGGCGCCGAGTCGCTCGATGACCTCCACCCCGTGGGCTCCGGGCATGGCCAGGTCCAGGACGAGCACGTCCGGCGCGAGCGCCTCGGCAGCGGCGGCGGCGTCCAGCCCGTCCGCCGCCTCACCGACGACCTCGATGTCGTCGGAGTCCTCGAGCGCCAGCCGCAGGCCGTACCGGAACATCGGGTGGTCGTCGGCCAGCACGACGGTGATCACGGCACGGCCTGCACTGCTGAGACGTGAGGCACCGGAAGGCAGACGCTGACCCTCGTCCCACCACCGGCCCGGGAGGCGACCCGCCACGTCCCGCCGAGCTCGTCGGCGCGCTCCCGCACCGACTCCAGGCCGACTCCGGCCCGTCGGGGCACGGGGATGCCGAGGCCGTCGTCGGCGATGTCGAGCTCGAGCCCCCTGGCGGTGCGGCGAACCCGCACGACCAGGCTGCGGGCCGAGGCGTGACGCATCACGTTCGCGACGCCCTCGGAGACGATGAGGTACGCCGCGACCTCCACGGCAGCCGGCAGGTCCGTGAGGTCTCCCTCGGTCGCGAGCTCGACCGCCATCCCGGCGTCCGCCAGGCCCACGAGGCGGCCCCGGAGGGCACCCTCGAGGCCCAGGTCGTCCACCGTGCGCGGCCGCAGCTCGTCCACGACGCGACGGACCTCGACGACCGCGGTCTGGACCTGGGCGCGCATGGACGCCACGAGCGGTGGGACCCGGGCCGGATCCTGTCCGTGCAGGCGGCGCACGGCGTCGAGCTGGAGCGCCAACGATGCGAGCGTGGGACCGACCCCGTCGTGCAGGTCGCGGCGCAGCCGTCGCCGCTCCTCCTCGCGGGCCGTGACCAGCCCGGTGCGCGAAGCCTGCAACCGGCCGACCAGTACCGCCGCGTGCACGTGCCCGGCAACGTGGCGGGCGAGGTCGCCCAGCAGACTCAGGTCCCTGTCCCCGTACCTCTCCCCCGGTCCCCGGCTGGCCACGACCAGCTCACCGACGACCTCGCCCGAGGAGACCAGCGGGAGCCGCACGCTGCCCTCCTCCGAGCCCGACCCCGGTGCGCCGTGGGCGGCGACCAGGTGACCCGGGCCTGCTCCGCCGGACTCGATGGCGACATACGGAGCCCGCAGCGCCTCGGCGACCGCGCGGACCACGGCGGGCGGAACGTCGGCGGCGGCCGGCGACTGCTCGAGGAGCGCGCCGAGCCGGGCCAGGGCCCGGTAGGGGGTGGCCCGCTCTCCGTACACCAGCCGGTCGACCTGGCCCTGCAGGCGCTCGCGCACCGGCGCGAACCCGACAGCGACCAGCCCCGTCACGGCGACCGACAGCACGAGCCGGCGTTCGCCACCCAGGGGGACCAACCGGCCCAGCCCGGACACCAGCACGACGTAGACGCCGACGACGAGCGCGCTCAGGGCTCCGTACAGCAGCGACCGGCGCAGGACCGGCCGCACGTCGTAGAGCCCGTGTCGCACCAGAGCCACCCACAGGCCCCCGGCCACGACAGCGGCCCCGAGCACCTCGGCGGCGGAGGAGACCGGCGGCGCCGACACGACCGCGGCCGCCGACAGGGGCAGCGCGACGAGTGCGGCCGAGCCGACCCAGGCATGCCGTGCCCGGTCCTCCCGCGGCGCGCGTCGCCAGCGCCACACCAGGGACGCCGTGCCCACCAGGTAGGCCGCCAGCCACGTGCCGCTGGTGAGCACCGCGGCGAGCGACCCGTCGGCCGACAGGTCCCCGAACAGGCCGGCCGGGTTGGGCACGTCGCCGAGCACCGCGGGGACCGAGGCGTCCGCAACGATCACCGGGCCCGCCCAGAACAGGCTGGCCGCGACGCAGACCGCCGTGAGCCCGGCCAGGACGAAGGCCACCGGGCGCCACGACCGCGACGGCAGGCGCCCGGTGGGGGTGAGCAGGAACACGAAGGGGAACGTGATGTTGGACAGCGCGCCGAGCCGGCCCGACGTCCAGAGCGCCCAGGCGCCGGACCGACCGCCGGAGCCGTCGGCGTACGCGACGAGTGCGTACTCGTAGGCGAGCGCGCCCGCCGCGAGCACCAGGCCGCCGAGGTGGAACAGCCACCCGACCGGGTGCCGCGGCCGGTGCACGGCGATCACGGCCCCTGGAACGGCCATGGACAGCGCGACGAGCGGGGCGACCAGCCAGCCCCCGGCGACGGACCGTGGGTCGTGCACACCGGTGTCGACCGCGAGGTGCAGGGTGGCGGCGGCGATCGCAAGCGCTACCGAGACAGCGCCGAGCAGCCACGCGGCCCGGACCGTGCCCGGGGAGCCCTGCGACTGCACCGCGTCATCGTGCTCCCGCGAGCGGGCCGGCGCCACCCGGATTCCGTGTCGCGTCGACGACCCGGCGGGCCAGCACCGTCAGCCACTGCAGCGGGACCACCACCAGGAACAGGTAGAAGACCGGCGCGTGCACGGCATCACCACTGGAGAGGACCGCCGCGGCCGGGAGCAACGGAACCGCCGCGAGCCCGGTGACCAGGGACCAGGTCGCCTGGCGCTGCCACCCGGGCACCCTCCGGAGGCGCCGCCAGGCAGCGAAGGGTGCCACCAGCAGGGAGAGCATCAGCACGTAGAAGCTCGTCGCGTGCACGACCCCGGACAACGGGTCGGCACCACTGAGCCCATCGCCGCAGTCGCAGGGAGCGGTGCTGGTCAGGAAGCTCACGCCCATGAGCCCGAGCGGCACGAGCGACAGGGGCGCCGCCCCGGGCCCCGCGTGGTGCGGTGCATCGCGGCCGCCAGGGCGAGAACCGACGCCCCGGCCACCAGGAACGCCAGGACCTGGAGCCAGCCGTAAGGCCCCCAGGTGTTGACGCTGACCGGGCTGGCGCGCCACGGGGAGTGCCCGACCGAGACGAGCCAGTCGTACTGCAGAACGTCCACCAGCACGACCAGGGCGGCGAATGCCGCCGGGCCGGCGACGGCGAGCCCGGCCATCCATCGGGGGACCGGCGGCGCCGTCATGACCGGCGACGTCGCGGGCGGCGGTGATGTGCGGGTGCTGTGCACGAGAGCTCCTCCATGTCGGTGACCGGGGAAGCGTGCGGGGCCGGTCGTCCCGCCGTCATGGGTCAGCTGACCCATCCGGCGTCCCGACGTGCCGCGCGATCACGTGACGCACGACGCCTGCTGAGGGAAGGTGGGGCCCTGCCCGGCCGACTCGACCGAAGGGGACCTCATGCCCGTCCTGTCCGACCTGATCGCCGCGATCGGCTCTGGCGAGGTGGAGGTCGTGGACCTCACCGCCCCGCTCTCCGCGACGACGCCGATCCTGATGCTGCCCGAGCCGTTCGGGCAGACGGCGACGTTCCAGCTCGAGGAGATCAGCCGGTACGACGACCGGGGGCCCGGCTGGTACTGGAACAACTTCCGCACCGGCGAGCACACCGGCACCCACCTCGACGCGCCCATCCACTGGGTGACGGGGCAGGACAAGGACGACGTGTCCCAGGTCCCCGCGAGGCGGCTCGTCGCGCCCGCCGCGGTGCTGGACTTCGCCGACCGTGCCGCCGCTGACCCCGACTGGGTGCTCGAGAGGACCGACATCGAGCAGTGGGAGTCCGAGCACGGGTCGCTCCCCGACGGCGGCTGGCTCCTGCTCCGCACCGGCTGGGACTCCCGCTCGCACGACCAGGCCGAGTTCCTCAACGCGAACGACACCGGACCGCACACACCCGGCATCTCCGTCGACTGCGCGCGCTGGCTCGCCGACGAGGCACCGGTCATCGGCGTGGGCGTCGAGACCGTCGGCACCGACGCCGGCGCCGCGCACTCGTTCGACCCCGCGTTCCCCTGCCACCAGTTCCTGCTCGGCGCGGACAAGTACGGCCTGACCCAGCTGCAGAACCTGGCGCAGCTCCCGCCCACGGGCGCGGTCGTCTTCGCCGGCCCCCTGCCGATCGTGGGCGGGTCGGGCAGCCCCACCCGGGTGCTCGCGCTCGTCGAGCGCTGACGATGCAGGTCGCGGAGGCCGTCGGGCGGGCCCTGGCGCTCGAGGGCGTCGACCACGTGTTCGGGGTGGTCGGGAGCGGCAACTTCCACGCCACGAACGCGATGGTCGCGGCGGGCGCCCGGTTCGTGGCCGCGCGCCACGAGACGGGCGCCGCGACGATGGCCGACGCCTTCGCCCGGGTCAGCGGCCGGGTCGCGGCCGTCTCCGTGCACCAGGGCTGCGGGCTGACGAACGCGATGACCGGCATCACCGAGGCGGCCAAGAGCCGCACGCCAGTGGTCGTCCTGGCCGCCGAGGCGGACCAGCCGGGCTCGAACTTCTTCGTCGACCAGCCGGCGCTCGCCCGCGCGGTGGGAGCCGTCAGCGAGCGGGTGACGTCTGCCGACACTGCGGTCGACACCGCCGTGCGAGCCGTCCGCCGCGCCCGGGCCGAGCGGCGGACGGTGCTGCTCAACCTGCCGCTGGCCGTCCAGCCGCTCGACTGCGCCCAGGACCCCACGGCTGTGGCGCCGTACGTCTCGCCGGAGCCGCTGCGGCCCTCGGCCGCCCACGTCGACGCGCTGGCCGGCGCCCTCGCCCGCGCACGGAGGCCGGTCTTCGTCGCCGGGCGGGGGGCACTGCGGGCGCGCGCGCAGCTGGAGGCCCTCGCCGAGGCGTGCGGCGCGCTGCTCGCGACGTCGGCCGTGGCGAAGGGCCTCTTCCGTCGAAGCCCCTGGTCGCTGGACGTCTCCGGCGGCTTCGCCTCTCCTCTGGCCGCCGAGCTCATCACCGGTGCCGACCTCGTCGTCGGGTGGGGATGCGCACTGAACATGTGGACCATGCGCCACGGCAAGCTCATCGGCCCGCGGACGACGGTCGTCCAGGTCGACCTCGACGAGCAGGCGCTGGGCGCGGCCCGGCCCGTCGACATCGGCGCCATCGGCGACGTCGCCGAGACGGCGAGCGCGGTGCGGTCGGCGCTGGCTGGCCGGGAGCACGCCGGCTACCGCGACGAGGCGCTGAGCCAACGCATCGCGCGTGAGGTTGCTTGGCACGACGTGCCCTACGACGACGACAGCCGGGACGGCCGCATCGACCCTCGGACGTTCACCCTGGAGCTCGACCGGCTGCTGCCGGAGGAGCGGGTCGTCGGCGTGGACTCCGGCAACTTCATGGGCTACCCGAGCATGTTCCTGTCCGTGCCCGACGAGCACGGCTTCTGCTTCACCCAGGCCTTCCAGTCCATCGGTCTCGGGCTGGCTACCGCGATCGGTGCCGCGCTCGCCCGGCCCGACCGGCTGCCGGTCGCTGCGCTCGGCGACGGCGGCTTCCACATGGCGCTGGCCGAGCTCGAGACCGTCGTGCGGCTCGGCCTGCCGATGGTGGTGGCGGTCTACGACGACGAGGCGTACGGCGCGGAGGTGCACCACTTCGGCCCCGACGGGCACCCGCTGGACACGGTGCGGTTCCCGCCCACCGACATCGCAGCCATCGGCCGCGGCTTCGGGTGCGATGGCGTCACGGTGCGCGAGGCGGCGGACGTGTCCGCGGTGCGCGACTGGGTCGAGGGCCCGCGCGAGCGCCCGATCGTCGTCGACGCCAAGGTGACGAGCGAGCGGGGCGCCTGGTGGCTCGAGGAGGCGTTCGGCCACTGACCGTCCCCGGAGCGGGACCCGCTTCCTGCGGGCACCGGAGGGCAACGAGCTCTGCGTCGCGTGACCGAGATGCGCCCACGGAGATGGCTAGGGTGCCCAGATGACCGACCTGCTGCTCGACCCGGGCACGTACGACCCCACCGACCTCGACCCCGAGGCGCGGCGCCTGCTGCGCGCGACGATCGACTGGTTCGAGGCGCGCGGCAAGACCGAGCTCAAGCGCACCCGCCACGACCGCGAGTGGTACGGCGACTTCCTGGACTTCATCGCGTCGGAGAAGGCGTTCGCCACGCTGCTCACGCCGGGTTCGCAGGGAGGCCGGTGGGACACCGCTCGCATCTGCGCCTTCGGCGAGGTTCTCGCGTTCTACGGCCTCGGCTACTGGTACGCCTGGCAGGTCACGATCCTCGGTCTCGGCCCCGTCTGGCAGAGCGACAACGCGGCGGCGAAGGCCCGCGCCGCCCAGATCCTCCAGGAGGGCGGCGTCTTCGCGTTCGGGCTCTCGGAGAAGGAGCACGGCGCCGACATCTACAGCACCGACATGGTCCTCACCCCCGACGGCGACGGCTTCCGCGCCGACGGCAGCAAGTACTACATCGGCAACGGCAACGTGGCCGGCATGGTCTCGGTCTTCGGCCGACGGGCGGACGTCGACGGACCGGAGGGCTACGTCTTCTTCGCCGTGGACAGCCGGCACCCGTCGTACGAGCTGGTCCAGAACGTCGTGTCCTCGCAGATGTACGTCAGCGAGTTCAACCTGCATGACTACCCCGTCACCGCCGCGGATGTGCTGCACACCGGGCCCGCTGCCTTCGACGCGGCGCTCAACACCGTCAACATCGGCAAGTTCAACCTCGGGTTCGCCTCGATCGGCATCTGCGAGCACGCCATCCACGAGGCCGTCACCCACGCGGACAGCCGGGTCCTCTACGGCAGGCGGGTCACCGACTTCCCGCACGTGCGTCAGGGCCTGACCGACGCCTTCGCACGACTGGTGGCGATGAAGCTGTTCGGCGAGCGAGCCGTCGACTACTTCCGGTCGGCCTCGGCCGAGGACCGGCGGTACCTGCTGTTCAACCCCATCACCAAGATGAAGGTGACGACCGAGGGCGAGCGGGTCATCGACGGCCTGTGGGACGTCGTGGCGGCCAAGGGCTTCGAGAAGGACACCTACTTCGAGGCGGCGGCGATGGACATCCGCGCGCTGCCCAAGCTCGAGGGCACCGTGCACGTCAACATGGCGCTGGTGCTGAAGTTCCTGCCGAGCTACCTGCTGCAGCCGGCGGACCTTCCCGACGTGCCGAGGCGCCGCGACGCCGCCGACGATGCGTTCCTCTTCGACCAGGGGCCGGCCCGGGGCCTGAGCAAGATCCGGTTCGCCGACTGGCGCACGTCCTACGACGTGTTCGCCGACGTGCCCAACGTCGCCGTCCTGCGGGAGCAGGCCGACGGCCTGGTCCGCCTCGTCACCTCGGCCGGCCCCGACGACGAGCAGGTCAAGGACCTGGACCTGCTCCTGACCCTCGGCGAGCTGTTCACCCTCGTCGTCTATGGGCAGCTGATCCTCGAGCAGGCGACGATGACGGGCCTGGACCGCGACGTCGTGGACCAGGTCTTCGACGTGCTGGTCCGCGACTTCTCGGGCTACGCCGTGGACCTGCACGGCAAGACGTCATCCACCAAGGAGCAGCAGGCCTGGGCGCTCGAGCACGTCCGCAAGCCCGCGCCCGACGCGGGACGCTACGACAGGGTCTGGGCCCAGGTCCGCGACCTCGCGGGCGCCTACGAGATGCGCCCCTAGCGGCGCGAGGCGTGCCGGTGGACGACCCCTGGGTGACGACCGGCCGGCGGTGGGACGCGTCGGCACGGCTGGTCGCGGAGGGCGCCGCCACCGACGTGCCGTGCCAGGCGTGCGGCTACCCGACGCTGAGCGAGCACGGCGCCGACCACGTCTGCGTCGTCTGCCACTGGAAGGACGACGGGTCCACCCGTGACCAGCCCGACCGGCCGAGCGAGGTCAACCACGGGCTCACGCTGCGCGAGGCTGCCGCCAACGTCGCCGACGCCGGTGTGTCGGCCTCGCCATGGGACACGATGACCCGACCCGAGTTCTTCCTGCCCCACGTCCGCGCCGCGCGCGCCGACCTCGTGGCCGCCTACGAGCGGCTGCTGGCCGACCCTCTGGACGGCTCTTCACGCGCCGAGGTGGTGCTCGGCCGCGCGAGGCTGATGCGCGCCATCGTCAACGAGATGCGATGACGCCCGGTGTCGTGGAGCTACTGCGCGGGCTGCGCGGCAGCGGTGAGTGCGCTGTCGAGGATCTCCAGCCCGAGGTCGATCTCGTCCTCCGACACGGTCAGCGGCGGAGCCATCCGGAAGACCCCGCCCATCCCCGGCAGCTGGACGATGTTCATGTGCAGCCCGCGGGCGAGGCACTCCCTGGTGACCCGCTCACCGAGGTCCTCGGCCGGGGCCTTGCTCGCCCGGTCCGAGACCAGCTCGATGCCCTGCATCAGGCCGCGCCCACGAACGTCCCCGATGCACTCGTGGCGCTCCTGCAGCTCGAGCAGGCCCGTCTTCAGCCGCCGGCCGCGGGCGGCGGCCGCGGCGACCAGCCCGTCCCGCTCGATCACCGTCAGCACGGTGCACCCGACCGCCGCCGGCAGCGGGTCGGACACGTGCGTGGTGAAGAACAGGTATCCGAGCTCGTGGCAGCGAGCCTCGATCTCCTCGGTGGTCACCACGGCGGCGAGCGGCAGCCCGGCGCCCAGGGTCTTGGACAGGGTGAGGATGTCGGGGACGACACCGTCCCGCTCGAAGGCGAACATGGCGCCGGTGCGTCCGAGGCCGGTCTGCGCCTCGTCGACCACCAGCAGCATGCCGCGCTCGACGCACTTGTCCCGCAACGCCCGCAGGTAGCCCACCGGCAGGTCGATCAGGCCGCCCGAGCTGAGGATCGGCTCGACCAGGCAGGCCGCGAGCGCTCCGCTGGACTGCCGGTCGACCAGGTCGAACGCGTAGTCGAGCTCACCACGCCAGTCGGGCTCGCCGTCGCGGGTGAAGCGGGGCCGGTAGGCGTTCGGCGCCGGGATGGCGAAGTTGCCCGGTGCGGGCGGGCCGTAGCCGCGGCGGCCGGCGCTGTAGGTGGCCGCCGCCGCGCCGGACGTCATCCCGTGCCAGGACTGGCTGAAGCTGACGACCTCGTGGCCTCCCGTGAACAGCTTGGCCATCTTCAGGGCCGCCTCGTTGGCCTCCGCGCCGGTGCTGAGCAGCAGCGACTTCGTCAGCGGCTCGGGCGTGACGGCGTCGAGCGCCCGGGCGAGGTCCACGACGGGCCGGCTGAGCATGCCGCTGAACAGGTGCGCCAGCGTCGCCACGGACCGGGACACCGTCTCGACGATGTCCGGGTGGCTGTGCCCGAGCACTGCGCTCATCTGTCCGGACGTGAAGTCGAGGATCGCCCTGCCGTCCGCGTCGTGGACGAACGAACCCTGGGCGCGCTCGATGACGGCCGGGACGAACGACCCTCCGTAGCGCACGAGGTGGCGGTCGACCCCGGCCCAGAAGCTGCTCTCGGTCACCCCCTCACGCTACGTGGGTCGGCTCGCCGCGGGACAGTCGGAGGCAGTGCCTACCTGGGCCTGGCGAGGCCCTCGACGACGACCACGTCGGCCAGCTTGGTGAGCTCGCCCGGGTCCAGCAGGAGCTTGCTGGTGCGGTTGCCGCCACCCATGACGACCCTGTCCTGATCCATCACCGCGGCATCGACGAAGACCGGCAGGCCGTCGAGGCCGAACGCGGTGACCCCGCCGATCATCATCCCGGTGACGCGCTTGGTGGTGGCCTCGTCGGCGAACGAGAGCCGCTTGACGCCGAGCAGCTCGCTGACCTTCTTGTTGACGTCCAGCCGGGTCGTGCCGAGCACGACGCACGCGGCGTGCCGAGGCGGCTCGACCTTCCTCGATGCCACGAGGATCGTGTTGGCGGCCTGCTCCAGGGCGAAGCCGTAGTGGGCGCAGAAGGCAGCCGTGTCCGCGAGGTCCGCGTCGCAGGGCAGCACCTCGTGCGTCACGTCGAGCCGGTGCACGGCCTGGGCGACCCGCGGGTCGAGCATCGGTCCGGTCACCGGACGAGTATGTCGTGTCGTTGACGACCGCAAACATCGTGTGACAAGTTCGGACGCATCATGGTCAGCCCGCTCAGCCCGCTCTGGGACGCCCGCTCGGTCGCGGTGGTCGGCGCGACCGAACGCACGGGGGCGCTGGGAGGGCTGCCGGTGTCGTTCCTGCAGCGCTACGGCTACGGGGGGCGCATCCTCCCGGTCAACCCGAGCGCCGACACCGTGCACGGCCTGCCCGCCCACCCCTCCGTCGCCGCCGCGCGCCAGGCGACCGGCGAGCCCGTCGACCTGGCGCTGGTGATGGTCGGGGCGGCCCGGGTGCCGGACGCGATCGACGACTGCGCCGCCGCGGGCGTGCCCGTCGCCGTCGTCATGTCGTCCGGGTTCGCGGAGGCGGGCGCAGAGGGCGCCGCGCTGCAGGAGGAGGCCGTACGCCGGGCGCGCGCCGGCGGCGTGCGCCTGGTCGGGCCGAACTGCATCGGCACGGTGGGCTTCGCGGCCGGCCAGGTGAGCTCGTTCTCCCCGCTGTTCTCGGCGCAGGACGTCCCGATGCCCGCCGCGGGGTCGGTGGGCTTCGTCAGCCAGAGCGGCGCCCTGGGCTACGGCGCGGTCAGCCTCGCGCTCGCCCGCGGGCTCGGCCTCGGGTGGGCGGTCAACACCGGCAACGAGGCCGACGTGGACGCGGTCGAGGTGCTCACCGAGCTGGCCGGCCTCGACGAGTGCCACGCCCTGCTGGGCTACGTCGAGTCGCTGACCGACGGCGAGGCGCTGCGGGCGCTCGCCGCCACGGGGAAGCCGGTCGCCCTGCTCAAGGCGGGCACGTCCGAGGCCGGCGCTCGGGCCGCCGCCTCGCACACGGGGGCTCTCGCGGCGAGCGACCGGGTCGTCGACGGCGTCCTGCGCCAGCTGCGCATCGCCCGCGCCCGCGACGTCGACGAGCTGCTCGACCTGGGTGACGCGTTCGAGCAGCCCCGCCGCCCGGCCGGGCCGCGGGTCGCGGTGGTCACCACGAGCGGGGGGTCCGGCATCCTCGCGGCGGACGCGATCGCGGAGCGCCGGCTCGAGCTCGCGTCGTTCTCGCCGGGCACCGACGCCGCCCTCGCGGAGATCGTCCCCGCGTTCGGGTCGGCGGCGAACCCGGTCGACATCACCGCGACCGTGATGAGCGACCCGGCGCTGTTCGACCGGTGCCTCGACGTGGTCGCCGACGACGACGCCGTCGACGCGGTCGTCGCCTGCTTCTGCGTGCTCACCGGCGACGACGTGGACCGGATGGTCGACTCGCTGGCACGGGTCGCGCAGCGGACGGGGAAGCCCGTGCTCGTCGCCCGCACCGGAGCCGACTTCCTGGCGCCGAAGGCCGCGGGGGCCCTGCGCGCGGCGGGCATCCCGGCCTACCCCACGCCGGCCCGCGCGGTGCGCGCCCTCGCCGCCCTCTGGGAGGCCCGGCCGCGAGGTGGTCGCGCCGCCACCGGCGCCGCCCCCCGACCGGCCCCCGCGGCCGGGTCCGGCGAGGTCGAGCTCAAGGCGATGCTCGCCGACGCCGGAATGCCGGTCCCGCGCAGCCGGCTCGCCACCGGCCCCGACGATGCCTCGGCGGCCGTCGAGGAGGTCGGGGGCCGGGCGGTCCTCAAGGCCGTGATCCCCGGGATGCTCCACAAGACCGAGGCCGGCGGCGTCGCGCTCGGCGTGACCTCGGCTGATGCCTCCGCGACCTACGAGCGGCTCGCCGCGCTGGGGGGTGACGTGCTCGTCGAGGAGATGGTCGACGGTGGGGCGGAGCTGCTGGTCGGCGTCGCGCCGACACCGCTCGGACAGGTGCTGACCCTGGCGTCCGGCGGCGTGCTGACCGAGGTGCTCGACGACGCCGTCTTCCGGCTGCTGCCGGTCACCGAGGAGGACGCGCGAGAGATGGTCGCCGACCTGCGCGGAGCGGCGGTGCTGCACGGCGTGCGCGGTCGACCGGCCCTCGACGTGGAGGCGGTCGTCCGGCTGCTGGTCGGCGTCTCCGATCTCGTGAGCGACTGGCCCTCCGGCTACGAGCTGGACCTCAACCCCGTCGCCGTGCTGCAGGACGGGGTGCGGGTCCTCGACGCCGCCTACGTCGCACCTGCGGGGGGCTGACCGTGGACGTCGGGCAGGTCGTCGCGCGATCGGCGCTGCGGTTCGCCGACCGGGTGGCCGTCGACGGACCCGGCCGCACGGTGACCTTCGCCGAGCTCGGCGACCGGGTCACCCGGCTGGCCAACGGCCTGCGCGGTCTGGGGCTGCGGCCCGGCGACCGGGTGCTGGACCTGCAGAGCAACAGCACGACCTATGTCGAGACCGACCTCGCGATCCGGTCGGCCGGGCTGGTCCGGGTCGCCCTGAACCACCGGCTCCACGCCGACGACTGGGCCCGCATCGCCGACGACTCGGGAGCGGCCGCGCTGGTCTACGACGGGCGGTTCGCGGCGGAGACGGAGGGCCTGCGCCACGGTCTCGGCCGGGGACGCGTGGTCGTGGTCGGCGACGGGCCGGGAACGGCGTACGACACGCTCCTCGCCGACGCACCGTCGACGCTGCTCGCCCCCGTCGACGCCGAGGCGCTGTGCGGGCTGCACTACTCGAGCGGCACCACCGGGCACCCGAAGGGCGCGCAGCGCACCCACCGCAACTGGCTGGCGAGCCTGGTGAACATGACCCTCGACGTGATCGGGGCCCCTCCCGGCCCGGGCGACGTCTACGTGCACGCCGGGCCGATCACGCACACCAGCGGGCTGTTCGTGCTGCCTTTCCTCGCCGCCGGAGCGACCCAGCTCGTCATGCCGTCCTGGGACCCCGAGGCGTTCGTCGACGCCGTCGAGCACCGGGGGGCGACCCACACCGCGATGGTGCCGACGATGGTCGCCCGGCTGCTCGCGCTGCCCGGCGTCGACCGGGAGCGGATGGGCGGGCTGCGGATGCTCGGCTACGCCGGCGCGCCGATGCCGCCCGAGCAGATGCGCCAGGCGCACGACCGGCTGACCCCGAACCTCGTGCAGTACTACGGCCTCGTGGAGGCCATCCCCCCCGTGACGCTGCTCGACGCGGCCGACCACGAGCTCGGGCTCGCGTCGGAGCCGGAGCTGCTCACCTCGGCCGGGCGCCCCGCGGTCGGGGTCGAGCTGCAGGTCGTCGACGAGGACGGCCGTCCGGTGCCGGCCGGCGAGGTCGGCGAGGTCGTGACGCGCGGCGACCACGTGATGCGCGGCTACTGGAACGCCGAGCGCCGCGACGACCTCGGCAAGAGCGTCGTCGACGGCTGGCTGCACACGGGCGACCTCGGCCGCCTCGACGGGAGCGGGCGCCTCTACCTCGTCGACCGCAAGGGCGACATGATCATCTCGGGCGGCTACAACATCTACCCGCGCGAGGTCGAGGACGTCATCGCCGAGGTGCCCGGCGTCGCCGAGGTCGCCGTGCTCGGTGTCGACGACCCCGACTGGGGCCAGCGGGTGACGGCGCTCTACTCGGTGAGCGACGGGGCCGACGTGACCGAGGAGCAGGTGCTCGAGCACTGCAGGGCGCGCCTCGCGTCGTACAAGAAGCCCAAGGACCTGCGCCGGGTGGACGCGTTCCCGCTCAACGCGAACGGCAAGATCGCCAAGAAGGTCCTGCGCGAGCAGATCGGGGCGGGCTGATGGAGCGGCTGCGGCCCGACTACGCCCCCGACGGCGCCGAGCACCCGGGCGACTACCCCTACACCCGCGGCATCTCGGCCGAGCCGAGGCCGTGGATCATGGGGCAGTACGCCGGGTTCGGCAGCGCCGCCGACTCGAACCGGCGGTTCACCGCACTGCTCGACGCGGGCGTCACCGGCTTCTCCGTCGCGCTCGACCTGCCGACGCAGATGGGCCTGGACTCCGACGACCCGCGCGCGGCCGGTGAGGTCGGACGGGTCGGCGTGGCCATCGACTCGCTGGCCGACATCGAGACCCTGATGGACGGCATCCCGCTCGAGCAGATCTCGCAGGTGCGCACGACCGCGAACTCCATCGGCTACGTGTGGGCGGCCCTGTTCATCGCGCTGGCCGAGAAGCGTGGGGTCGAGCCGGGCGAGTTCGGGATGTTCGTCCAGAACGACGTGCTCAAGGAGTTCATCGCCCGGGGGACGCAGATCTTCCCGCCCGAGCCGTCGCTGCGGCTCGCGGTCGACACGATCGAGCACCTCGCCAGGCACGTGCCGGGCTGGGTGCCGCTGGCGATGTCGGGCTACCACATCCGTGAGTCCGGCGCCGACGCCGTGCAGGAGATCGCCTACACGTTCGCCAACGCCCGCGCCTACCTCGACGAGGTGGTGCGCCGTGGTGTCGACGTCGACGAGGTGGCCCCGACCCTGTTCACGTTCCTCGCGATCACGATGGACTTCCTGCCCGAGGTGGCGAAGTTCCGCGCCGCGCGGCGGGTGTGGGCGCGGCTGCTCAAGGAGAAGTACGGCGCGACCGACCCGCGCTCGCAGCAGCTGCGCATCTTCGCGTTCACGGCCGGCTCGACCCTCACCGCGCAGCAGCCGCTGAACAACGTCGCGCGCGCGACGGTCGAGGCCCTCTCGGCCGCTCTGGCGGGCGTACAGACGATGCACGTGTCGGCCTACGACGAGGCACTCGGCGTGCCGACCGAGCAGGCGGCCACACTGGCGCTTCGGACCCAGCAGGTCGTCGCGTTCGAGACCGGTGTCGCCGACACACTCGACCCGCTCGCCGGGTCCTACGCCGTCGAAGCCCTGACCGACGACCTGGAGCAGCGGATCTGGATGGCCCTCGACGACGTCGAGCAGAGGGGCGGCGCCCTGGCCTGCATCGCCAACGGGTTCTTCGCCGAGCAGCTCAGCGACGCGGCGTACGGCCTGGCCCGTGAGGTCGAGAGCGGGGAGCGGGTGGTGGTCGGGGTGAACCGCTACCCGTCAGCGACCGAGCCGCTCGAGGTGTTCCGCGTCGACCCCGGCATGGAGGCCGGCCAGGTTGCGGCGGTGCAGGACGTGCGGGATCGGCGGGACGCCGGCCGGGTCGCGGCCGCCCTGGCCGCGCTCGGCGAGGCGGCCCGGGCGGGCGAGAACGTCGTGCCCGCCTGCGTCGAAGCCGTCAGCGCGTATGCGACGGTCGGCGAGATCGTGGCCGTGCTGCGCGAGGTCCACGGCGACTGGCAGCCCGCCGTAGCCTTCTGACCGGGCTACCACCTGAGGACGCCGGACAGGAGCAGCATGACCAGGACCGAGCGGGAGCTGATCGAGGGCCGGCCGGTCCTCGTCGTCATCGACATCCAGGGAGGCGAGTCCTCGGGTGAGGGGTCGGCGATCCCCTTCATGCCCGGCTACCACGAGGCCATGGACCGGGCACCCGGGCTGATCGCGAAGGCTCGCGAGTGCGGCGTCCCCGTCGTGTTCTTCCAGGAGGCGCACCGCCGTGACCTGGTCGACTTCGGTCGCGAGCTCGACGGCGCCGAGGACGTGCACCTGCTCGAGGGCGATCCCGGCACCGAGATCGCCGAGGCCCTCGACGTGCGCCCCGAGGACTACGTCATCCGGAAGCGTCGTTACTCCTGCTTCTTCGGCACCGAGCTCGAGATCCTGCTCAAGGGCCTGCGGGCCGAGACCCTCGTCCTCATCGGCGGCCACACCGACGTGTGCGTCCACTACACGTTCGTCGACGGTCACCAGCACGACTACTTCTGCCGGGTCGTCGAGGACGCCGTGGCCGGCTCCAGCACCGAGGCCCACGAGGCAGCACTGCGCGCGATGGAGTACCTGCAGACGGGTGCGCGGCGTTCGTCGAAGGAGGTCGTCGACGCCTTCGCGGAGTTCAGCCGCTCACCGGTCGGGAGCGGTCCCTGACGTCACGAGGCCGGTCCTTGCATGATCGGAGCAGCGTCAAGCCCGGCGCTCGAGGTGCCAGTGGCGGTCGGCCTCGCCGGTGAGCACGAAGCCGAGTCGGTCGAGCAGCCGGCGCGAGGGCTCGTTGCCGACCTCGACCGAGGCCGTGACCGCGGTGACCCCGGGCTGGGCGGCCACCCAGTCGGCCAGCGCCCGCACCGCCTCCGCGCCGAGGCCCCGGCCCCGGAACGGCGCCGCCAGGCCGTAGCCGATCTCGACGCGACCCTCGTCGTCGGCCCAGCCGAGCGTTCCGCAGTCGCCGACGACCCTGCCGTCGTCGGCGAGCGTCACGAACCAGCCGCCGTCGTCGGGCCTGCCGTGCTCGACGAGCATCCGCAGCCCGTCGAGGGTGTCGGCGTGCGGGTAGCCGTCGGCCAGCGGGAGCCCGCAGTCGCCCCCGTCCAGCAGCGCGCGAGCGGCCGCGAGGGTCTGTGGCACAAGCACCAGCCGCGCGGTACGCAGAGTCGGCCGGGCGGTCACGACGGGAAGCGTGCCACGATCGGGTGCATGAGAGCCGCCAACCTCGGGGTGCGCTTCCTGCTCGAGCTCGCCGCACTGGGGGCGCTCGGGCTGTGGGGCTGGAACGCGCCGGGACCGGTCGTGGTCCAGGTGCTCGCGGCCGCCGTCACCCCCCTGGCCGCTGCGGTGGTCTGGGGCACGTGGGTCGCCCCCAAGGCTCCCCGACGGCTGCCCGACCCGCTCCGGCTGGGCGTCGAGCTGCTCGTCTTCGGCAACGCCGTCGTCGGGCTGCTCGTCACCGGGCACCCGGGCTGGGCCGCGGCCCTCGCGGCGACGTACGCCGTCAGCATCGGCCTGATGTTCGCGTGGGACCAGCGCGCCCACTGAACCGGCCTCGACAGGTGGCCGATTACGCTCCCCGGATGGTCAGCCGCGACTACGACTGGGAGGGCGTGCGCCTGCACGTCGTCACCGGCAAGGGCGGGACCGGCAAGACGACCGTGGCCGCAGCGCTCGCGCTGGCCCTGGCCCGCGACGGGCGGCGCACCCTGCTCGTCGAGGTCGAGGGGCGGCAGAGCATCGCCCAGCTGTTCGACTCCCCGCCCCTGCCCTACGAGGAGCGCAAGGTCGCGGTCGGCCCGGGCGGCGGCGACGTGTTCGCCCTCGCCGTGGACCCCGAGGACGCCCTGCTGGAGTACCTCGAGATGTTCTACCGGCTGGGCCGGGCCGGCAGGGCGCTGCGCCGGGTCGGCGCGATCGACTTCGCGACGACCATCGCTCCCGGCATGCGCGACGTCCTGCTCACGGGCAAGGTCTACGAGGCGGTGAACCGCCGCCAGGACCGCGGGCGCACCTACGACGCCGTCGTGCTCGACGCGCCGCCGACCGGGCGGATCACGCGCTTCCTCGGGGTCAACGCCGAGGTGGCGGGCCTGGCCCGGGTCGGGCCGATCCGCGGGCAGGCCGACGCGATCATGGCGCTGCTCACCTCCCCGCAGACCGCCGTGCACGTCGTGACGCTCCTCGAGGAGATGCCGGTGCAGGAGACGGCCGACGCGGTCGCCGAGCTCACCGCCGCTGGCCTGCCGGTGGGCGGGGTCGTCGTCAACGCGGTCCGCGCCCCCCTGCTCAAGCAGGCCGACCTCGCCGCGGCGGGCAAGGGCGCCCTCGACCGGGACCTCGTGGTCGCCGGGCTCGAGGCGGCCGGCGTCCGCGTCCGCACCGGGGCTGTCGACGCGCTCCTGGCCGAGGTCGGCGAGCACGCCGAGCGGGTCGCGCTGGAGAAGCGGGAGCGGCGCACGCTCAAGGCGCTCGGGCACCCGACGTACGACCTGCCGCTGCTCGCCGAGGGCGTCGACCTCGGCGGGCTCTACCGGCTGGCCGAGGACCTCTGCCGCCAGGGGATGGCCTAGGTGGCGGCCCGCTCCCTCGACCTCGACCGGGTCATCGCGAGCCGGTCGACGCGCATCGTCGTCTGCTGCGGGGCGGGCGGCGTCGGCAAGACGACCACCGCCGCGGCGCTGGGGCTGCGCGCGGCCGAGCAGGGCAGGTCGGTGGTGGTCCTCACCATTGACCCCGCGCGGCGGCTGGCGCAGTCGATGGGCCTTCGCGAGCTGGACAACACGCCACGCCGCGTCGCCGGGGTCGACGAGAGCGCGGGCGGCTTTCTCGACGCGATGATGCTGGACATGAAGCGGACCTTCGACGAGGTCGTCATCGCGCACTCCACCCCCGACCGGGCCCGGGTGATCATGGAGAACCCGTTCTACCAGTCGCTGTCCTCGAGCTTCGCCGGCACGCAGGAGTACATGGCGATGGAGAAGCTGGGGCAGCTGCGTGCCCAGGACCGCTGGGACCTCATCGTCGTCGACACCCCGCCGAGCCGGTCCGCGCTGGACTTCCTGGACGCCCCCCAGCGGCTCGGGTCCTTCCTCGACGGCCGGTTCATCCGCATCCTCATGGGGGGCGCCAAGTCCGGCGGGCGGGCCTACCTCAAGGTCCTCGGTGCGGGCCTCGGCGCCGTCACCTCGGTCCTGACGCGCGTGCTGGGCGCGCAGGTGCTCAAGGACCTGCAGGCCTTCATCGCCGCCCTCGACACGATGTTCGGGGGCTTCCGTGAGCGGGCCGACTCGACGTACCGGCTGCTGCAGGCCTCGGGCACGTCCTTCGTCGTCGTCGCCGCCCCGGAGCGCGACGCGCTGCGCGAGGCGTCGTACTTCGTCGAGCGCCTCGGCGAGGAGCGGATGCCCCTCTCCGGGCTCGTCCTCAACCGGGTGCACACCACCGGGGTGGGTGCGCTGTCGGCGGCGCGTGCGGCAGCCGGCGCCGAGACGCTGCAGGAGTCGCGGGAGCACCCCCTCGTCGCGGGCGTCCTGCAGCTGCACGCCGAGCGGATGCGCATGATCGAGCGCGAGCAGTCGCTGCGCGGTCGGTTCACCGCGGCCCACCCCAAGGTCCCGGTCGTCGACGTGCCGGCCCAGCCGGGGGACGTCCACGACCTCGACGGGCTACGGGTCATCGGGGCGGCGCTGGCCGGGACGTGAGCACCGATGACCGAGCGGACAGCAGTACGGGGCGGTCCTCCCCTCCGGGGACCGCCCCGCCATGCCGTTCCAACTGCGCCTGGCGCGCAGGCGCTACATCGCCACCGGCAGGTCGCTGGACCGCGACCCCCGCTCGTACTCGTTGCGGGCCGTCTCGAGCAGCGCCCGCCACGACGTGACGTTCGGCCGCCGCCGCAGCAGCGCCCGGCGCTCGCGCTCGGTCATCCCGCCCCAGACGCCGAACTCGACCCTGTTGTCGAGCGAGTCGGCGAGGCACTCGGTGCGCACCGGACAGCCCATGCAGACGGCCTTCGCGCGGTTCTGCGCGGCCCCCTGCACGAACAAGGTGTCCGGGTCACTCGTACGGCAAGCCCCCCGCGAGGCCCAGTCGTCTGCCCACATCATGCTCGGTCCGTCCTCCGGTGCAGCGCACGACGTAGGCCGTGCGGTGGTGCGTGTGTGATCAAGGACGGTACGGAAGTGGACACCTGGGGCAACAGAACCGTTCGGTCCAATCTGGCCTAGTCAGTACGGACTACCACCTCCACCCACCCCGTACCCTGGAGCCCATGTCCGCACTGCGCCCCGCTCCCGACGCCGGGTTCGTGACGCGCCTCGCCCTGTTCCTGGGCGTGAGCGTGCTGTCCGGGCTGCTCGTGGCCGGCCTCGCGCTGCCCGTGGTGGGCGGCCTCGGCCTGGTGGCCCGCGACAGCGCCGACGGCTTCGACTCGCTGCCCGCCGAGCTCGAGATCCCCCCGCTGCCCGAGCGGTCCCGCCTGCTGGCGGCCGACGGCTCCCTGATCGCCACGTTCTTCTACGAGAACCGCGTCTCCGTGCCGCTGACCGAGGTCGCGCCGGTGATGCGCAAGGCGGTCATCGCGATCGAGGACGCGCGCTTCTACGAGCACGGGGGCATCGACCTGCGGGGCACGCTGCGCGCGTTCGTCAACAACCAGGCCGGCGAGGACGTCCAGGGCGGCTCGACCCTGACCCAGCAGTACGTCAAGCAGGTGCTGCTCGAGAAGGCGCAGAACATCAAGGACCCGGACAAGCGCAGGGCCGAGATGCGGGCGGCGACCGAGCAGTCGTACTCCCGCAAGCTGCGCGAGCTGCGCTTCGCCGTGGCGATCGAGGAGAAGTACACCAAGCAGCAGATCCTCGAGCGCTACCTGAACATCGCCTACTTCGGAGCCAGCGCCTACGGCGTCGAGGCCGCCGCCAAGCGCTACTTCCGCACCACGGCCCGCGACCTCACGCTCGCGCAGGCCGCCCTGCTGGCGGGCATCGTGCAGCAGCCCACCGCCTTCGACCCGACGCGCAACCCCGAGGCCGCCATGACCCGGCGCAACCTCGTGCTCAGCCGCATGGCCGACACCGGGCTGGCCGACGTCGACGAGGTGGCCGCCGCGAAGGCCGAGCCGCTGAACCTCAAGGAGCAGAAGCGGCTCGGCAACGGCTGCGCCGACTCACGGGTGCCGTTCTTCTGCGACTTCGTGCTCAAGACGATCCAGAACAACAAGGTCTTCGGCGCCGAGCGCTCGGACCGCACGGACCTCCTCCTCCGCGGCGGGCTGACCATCACGACGACGCTCGACCGCACCGCGCAGAAGGCGGCGCAGGACGCGGTGGCCGAGTACGTCGACCCCAAGGACGCGGTGGCCTCCGCCCTCGTGTCGGTGCAGCCCGGCACGGGCCACGTCCGCGCCATGGCCGTGAGCCGCGGCTTCGGCGACGGCAAGAAGAAGATCCAGTTCAACCCGGCCACCGACCGGGCGTACGGCGGTTCCAGCGGCTTCCAGGCCGGCTCGACGTTCAAGCCGTTCGTCGCGGCCGCGGCGCTGGAGAAGGGCTACCCGTTCGGTTACTCGATCTACTCGCCGTACCAGGCCGACATCGGCGACGTGCAGGGCTGCGGCGAGACCCTCTACGACGAGTGGAAGCCCTTCAACGAGACCACCAGCGAGAACGGCACCTACACCCTCCAGACCGGCATCGAGGGGTCGATCAACACCTACTTCGCCCAGCTCGAGGAGCGGGTCGGTGTCTGCCGCCCGAAGCAGATCGCCGAGTCGCTGGGCCTCATGCGCGCCGACGGCGGCCCACTGACGCCCGTCAAGTCGTTCACGCTCGGCATCGACGAGGTGTCGCCGCTGTCCATGGCCGAGGCCTACGCGAGCTTCGCCGCCCGCGGCCTGCACTGCAACTCCGTCGCGATCCTCGAGGTCACCGCCCCCGACGGCTCCCGGCTCCCGGTGCCCGAGGCCGGCTGCCAGCAGGCCCTGGACGAGGACATCGCCGACGGCATCAACCAGCTGCTGCAGGGCGTCATGCAGCGCGGCACGGGCACCCGGGCAGCGATCAGCCGCCCGTCGGCCGGCAAGACGGGCACGACGAACCAGCGGGTCTCGGTGTGGTTCGTGGGCTACACCCCGGAGCTGGCGACGGCGGTGTGGGCGGGGAACCCCTCGCCACCGCGCGGCGGCTACCCGCTGCAGAACCGGCTCATCGGGGGCAGGTACTACGGCGACGTCTGCGGTGGCTGCCTGCCCGGGCCCATCTGGCGGCAGATGATGACCGAGGCCCTCGCCGACCTTCCCGTGAGCTCGTTCAGCGACGCCGCCGAGGACGTCGTCCGCGGCGACTCGATCTCGGTGCCCTCGGTGAGCGGCCTGTCCGTCGAGAAGGCACGCAAGAAGCTGCGCAAGGCCGACCTCGAGCCCGTCGTGAGCAGCGACCGCGTCTACGCCGACTACGCACCGGCCGGGACCGTCGCCTACTCGTTCCCCGGCACCGGCGCGGCGGTCTACCCGGGTCAGCGGGTCGTCGTCTACGTCAGCGCCGGCGCGCCACCTGCCCAGCCCTCGCCGGGCCCGGAGGACCCCGACAGCTCCGGCGGCGGACCGACGCTGGGGCCGAACCCCGACGAGTGCGAGAACTCCAACCGGCCCGAGTGCCGCAACGGGCCGTAGCCCCGCTCAGCCGGCGAGCTGGCGGCGGACCTCCGCGGCGACCCGGCCGCCCTCGGCGCGGCCCGCGGTCCGCGGCGTCAGGACCTTCATGACCGACCCCATCGCCGACGGCCCGGACGCGCCCGACTCGGCGATGGCCGCGGCCACGAGCTCCCGCAGCTCGTCGTCGCCGAGCTGGGCCGGCAGGTAGGTCGCGATCACCTCGCCCTCGGCCCGCTCGCGCTCGGCCCGCTCGGGACGGCCGCCCGTCTCGAACGCCTCGGCGGCCTCCCGCCGCTTCTTGCCCTCGCGGGTCAGCACCGTCACGACCTCGGCCTCGTCGAGCTCACGCGACTGCTTGCCGGAGACCTCCTCGGTCTTGACCGCCGTCAGCAGCATCCGCAGCGTCGAGGACCGCAGCTCGTCGCGGGCCTTCATCGCCGTGGTGAGGTCCTCGCGCAGGCGGTCCTTGAGTCCGGGCATGCGCGTCAGTCTGTCAGCCTGTGTGAGCATGGAGGCATGCGCCGCCGTACCTCCGTCCCGCTGACCGCGCTCGGCGGTGGCACCGTCGCGGGCGCCGTCGCCCTCGGCTGGGCCGCCGGTGTCGAGGTCCGGTCCTTTCGCGTCCGCCGCGTCGAGGTGCCGGTGCTCGCGCCCGGGTCGCGACCGCTGCGGGTGCTGCACCTCTCCGACCTGCACATGACGCCCGGCCAGCACCGCAAGCGGGAGTGGGTGCGGGCGCTCGCCGGGCTCGAGCCCGACCTCGTCGTCGACACCGGTGACAACCTGGCCCACCGCGAGGCGGTCCCGGCCGTGCTCGACGCCCTCGGGCCGCTGCTGGAGCGTCCCGGCGCCTTCGTCATGGGCTCGAACGACTACTACGCGCCGACCTTCAAGAACCCGGCCCGCTACCTGCTGCCCAACCGCGAGGTGCGGCTGAGCAAGAAGCGGCTCCCGACCGAGAGCTTGCGCGAGGGGCTGGTCGGCGCGGGCTGGGTCGACCTGGACAACGCCCGGGAGCGGGTGAAGGTCGACCACCGCGAGATCGAGCTGGTCGGCACCGACGACGCCCACATCCGGCTCGACCGCTACCACGAGGTCGCCGGGCCCGCCGACCCGTCGGCCGACCTGTCACTGGCGGTCACCCACGCGCCGTACAGCCGCGTGCTCGACCCGATGACCGCCGACGGCTTCGCGCTGATCCTGGCCGGCCACACGCACGGCGGCCAGCTCTGCGTGCCGGGCTTCGGGGCCCTGGTCACCAACTGCGACCTGCCGCGCCGCCAGGCCAAGGGGCTGTCGACCCGCTCCTTCGCCGGGAGGAGCGCGGCCCTGCACGTCTCTGCCGGGCTGGGCACGTCGCCCTACGCGCCCGTCCGGTTCGCCTGCCCGCCCGAGGCCAGCCTGCTGACACTGGTGGAAAGGCCGGCCGCGGACCTCGGCTAGACTTGCCGGGCTCCTTCGGGGTGTGGCGCAGCTTGGTAGCGCGCTGCGTTCGGGACGCAGAGGTCGTGGGTTCAAATCCCGCCACCCCGACAGATCGACGGCCGGTGTTTCTGCAGGTCAGAGACACCGGCCGTCGTCGTCGAAGGAGCGCTCCGGCAGCGCGGACCGCCTCAGCGAGCCGCGGCGACCAGCTCGGCGATCTGCACGGCGTTGAGCGCGGCGCCCTTGCGGAGGTTGTCGTTGCTGACGAACAGCGCCAGCCCCCGGCCGTCGGGGACGCCCGGGTCCTGCCGGATCCTGCCGACCAGGCTGGGGTCGACGCCCGCGGCCTGCAGCGGGGTGGGGACGTCGGCCAGGCGCACGCCCGGCGCCGTCGCCAGCAGCTCGGTCGCCCGCGCCACGGACAGCGGCCGCTCGAACTCGACGTTGAGCGACAGGGAGTGGCCGGTGAAGACCGGGACCCGCACGCACGTCCCGGAGACCAACAGGTCGGGGATGCCGAGGATCTTGCGGCTCTCGTTGCGCAGCTTCTGCTCCTCGTCGGTCTCGAACGATCCGTCGTCGACGACCGAGCCGGCCAGGGGGACCACGTTGAACGCGATGGGCGCGACGTACTTCTCCGGCTCGGGGTAGGTCACCGCGCTGCCGTCGTGCACCAGCTCGGTCGCGCGGTCGACGACCTGGCGCACCTGCTTGTCCAGCTCGTCGACCCCGGCGAGGCCGCTGCCGGAGACCGCCTGGTAGGTGCTGGCGACCACGCGCAGCAGACGGGCCTCGGCGTGCAGCGGCCACAGCACCGGCATCGCGGCCATGGTGGTGCAGTTGGGGTTGGCGATGATGCCCTTGCGGGCCTCGCGTACGGCCTCGGGGTTGACCTCGCTGACGACCAGCGGGACGTCGGGGTCCATGCGCCAGGCCGACGAGTTGTCGATGACCGTCGCGCCCGCCTCGGCGAAGCGCGGCGCCAGGGACCTCGACGTCGCTCCCCCGGCCGAGAACAGCGCGATGTCGAGCCCGCTGGGGTCGGCGGTGTCCGCGTCCTCGACGAGGATCTCGCCGCCACGCCACGGCAGCGTCGTGCCCGCGGACCGGGAGGAGGCGAAGAAGCGCACGGTTCCCAGCGGGACGTCGCGCTCGGCCAGCAGCCGGCGCATGACCGTGCCGACCTGGCCGGTGGCCCCGACGACGCCGACGTTCAGCCCGCTCACCTGCCCGTCCCTCCGTAGACGACGGCCTCGGAGTCGGCCGAGTCGAGCTCGAAGGCGCTGTGCACGGCCGTCACGGCGGCGTCGACGTCCTCGCCGCGCACCACCACGGAGATCCGGATCTCGGAGGTGGAGATCATCTCGATGTTGACCCCGGCGTCGGCGAGCGCGCCGAAGAACGTGGCCGAGACGCCGGGGTGCGACCGCATGCCCGCACCGATGAGCGACACCTTGCCGACCAGGTCGTCGTAGAGCAGGTCCTGGAAACCCACCTGGTCCTTGATGCGCGCGAGCGCGGCCATCGCTGTCTGACCGTCGGTCTTGGGCAGGGTGAAGGAGATGTCCGTGCGCCCGGTCGTGGCCGCCGAGATGTTCTGCACGATCATGTCGATGTTGATCTCGGCGGCGGACACGGCACGGAAGATCGCAGCGGCCTCACCCGGCTTGTCGGGCACCCCGACCACCGTGATCTTGGCCTCGCTGCGGTCGTGCGCGACGCCGGAGATGATGGCCTGCTCCATCTGGTCGACTCCTTGGTCGAGTAGGTACTGCTCGTCATCGGTGACCCGCGTCCCCTCGCGCATCGAGAACGACGAGCGCACGTGGACGGGGATGTCGTAGCGGCGCGCGTACTCCACGCAGCGCAGGTGCAGCACCTTGGCGCCGCACGCGGCCATCTCGAGCATCTCCTCGTAGGAGATGCGCGGGAGCCGGCGCGCCGTCGGGACGATGCGCGGGTCGGCGGAGAACACGCCGTCGACGTCGGTGTAGATCTCGCACACGTCGGCACCGAGCGCCGCCGCGAGGGCCACCGCGGTCGTGTCCGTGCCGCCGCGGCCGAGGGTGGTGATCTCCTTGGTGTCCTGCGAGACGCCCTGGAAGCCGGCGACGATCACGACGGCGCCCTCGTCGAGCGCCGAGCGGATGCGACCGGGCGTGACGTCGATGATGCGCGCCTTGCCGTGGGTCGAGTCGGTGATCACGCCGGCCTGGCTGCCGGTGTAGGACCGGGCCTGGTGCCCGAGGTTGCCGATGGCCATCGCGAGCAGCGCCATCGAGATGCGCTCCCCGGCCGTGAGGAGCATGTCGAGCTCTCGGCCGGACGGCAGCGGGCTGACCTGCTGGGCCAGGTCGACCAGCTCGTCGGTCGTGTCGCCCATCGCGGAGACCGCGACGACGACGTCGTGGCCGGCCTTGCGCGTGTCGACGATGCGCTTCGCCACCCGTTTGATGCCCTCGGCGTCGGCGACGGAGGAGCCGCCGTACTTCTGCACGACCAGGCCCACCACGGACCTCCTCGGCGTGACGACTGCGTGCGGGCGTCCCCGAGTCTACGGATGTCGGCGGGCGAGCGGGCGCGCCGTCACGGCTGCTGGACGGTCACCTCGGCGACGGTCTCGGCGAGCAGCCGGTCCTCGACGCGCGTGGTGTCGTCGATCTCGGTGTCCAGGCGCACGTGCGACACGACGGAGTGCAGCGCGCGCAGCACGGAGGACGCCGTGCTCCCCCAGTTGGAGAGGTAGGAGAACTGCCACCACCACAGCGCCTCGGTCGACCGGCCGGCGCGGTAGTGCTGCAGGCCGTGCAGGAGGTCGCTCATGACGTCGGCGATGTCGTCGGAGAGGCGGCTGGTGAACAGCTCGGGCTCGCTGGAGTAGGGGTCGAACAGCGCGGCGTGCTCGTCGATCGGCTCGAGCAGGTTGGCCAACGACGTCCGCAGGCCCTCGACGTCGGGGTCGAAGCCGGCGTCGGGCTCGAACCGCTCGTCGGGAACCACGTCGGAGATCGCGCCGAGCCTCCCGCCCGCGAGGAGCACCTGCGAGGTCTCGAGCAGCAGCAGCGAGATCGCGTAGTCGGGATCCTCGGCGGCGGCGATCTCGCGCACCGCGAGGACGAAGCTCTCGACCTGGTCGGCGATCTCGACGGTGAAGTCGGACAGGTCGTCCTGGGTCGTCGTCATGACTCCATCCTCCCTGGTCTCGGCATCTCGCGTCACACGTCCAGCAGGCGGCGGCCCTCGAAGGCCCGCCCGAGCGTCACCTCGTCGGCGTACTCGAGATCACCACCGACCGGCAGCCCGCTGGCGAGCCGGGTCACGCGCAGCCCCATCGGCTTGACGAGCCGCGCGAGGTAGGTCGCCGTGGCCTCCCCCTCGAGGTTGGGGTCCGTGGCGAGGATCAGCTCGGTGATCTCGCCGTCGGCGAGGCGCGCCATGAGCTCGCGCACGCGCAGGTCGTCGGGGCCGATGCCCTCGATGGGGCTGATCGCCCCGCCCAGCACGTGGTAGCGCCCGCGGAACTCCCGCGTCTTCTCGATCGCGACGACGTCCTTGGGCTCCTCGACGACGCAGATCACCGCGCGGTCCCGGCGCGCGTCGCGACAGATGCGGCACTCGTCGTCCTCCGCGACGTTGCCGCAGGTCCGGCAGAACCGCACCTTGTCCTTGACCTCGGTGAGGGAGTGCACGAGCCGGCGTACGTCCGCCGGGTCGGCGGCCAGCAGGTGGAACGCGATGCGCTGGGCGCTCTTGGGGCCGACCCCGGGCAGTCGCCCGAGCTCGTCGATGAGGTCCTGGACCACGCCCTCGTACATCGCCGGCGGTCCTTACAGCCCCGGCAGCCCGAGGCCGCCCGCCCCGCCGAGGCCCTCGGCGAGGGGGCCCATCGCCTTCTGCTGCAGCTCGGAGGCCGCGCGGTTGGCGTCGCGGATGGCGGCGACCACCAGGTCGGCCAGGCCCTCGGCGTCGGACGGGTCGATCGCGCTGGGGTCGATCTCGAGGCCGACCACCTCGCCGCCGCCGGTGACGGTCGCCCGCACGAGGCCGCCCCCTGCCGAGCCGGTGACCTCGGTGCGCCCCAGCTCCTCCTGCGCCGCGAGCAGCTGCTGCTGCATCTGCTGGGCCTGCTCGAGCAGCTGGGAGAGGTCGCCGCCGCCGAGGCCGCCGAGGCCGCCCGGGCCGGTCTGGCCGGTCTGGTCGCCGCCGGGGATCACCGTGGGCACGCTCCGCTCTCTGTCGAGATGGTCGGGATGGTCGGGATGGTCGAGATCGTTGGACCGCGGGTCGGTCCCCGCCTGCGAGCCTACGGGCTGAGGGCGTCAGCGGGGTCAGCTGGCGTCGTACTCGCCGATGACCTTGGCACCGAGCTCGCGGGAGAGCAGGTCCTGGGAGCTGAGGCCGGTGTCGTCGGCGTCGTCGTCGTCGTGCGAGGGGGCGTCCGCAGGGTTTCCGGAGGTCTCGGCGGCCGCCTGGCCGGCGGACTCCTCGGCCGCGGCCGCCATCGCGGCTGCCCTTCCCCCCGTGGGCTCGGCCGGCGGCGCCGACCGGGCAGCGGGCGCCGGACCGGTGCCGGGCGGCTGGGTGGAGGGGTCGACGATCGCGTCAACCTTCCAGTCGACCCCGAGGACCTGGATGAGTGCCTCGCGGACGATCTCGTCGCTGCCGCCGCGCTGGAAGCTGTCGCGTGCCCCGGCGTTGACCATGGTCAGCGTGAGCCGGCCGGCGTCGAGCGCGGCCACCTGGGCGTTGTGGCTGAGCAGCGTCCAGGTGAACCGGCGCATCCCCTTCACGGCCTCGAGCACGTCGGGCCACATCCGGCGCACGGTCACCAGGTCGACCCCGCCGCCCTCCGGCGACGGGGCGGGCTCCTGGGCTGCCGGCTCCTGCGCTGTCGGCTCCTGCGCTGTCGGCTCCTGGGTGGTCGGCCCGGGCGCAGCGCGCGGGGGGACCGCCTCGTGGGCCGGCGGCGAGGTGGGCCGCTGCACCCGTGGAGCGGGCGCGGCCGAGGGAGCCGGCTGCTCGCCCGGGGACGGGGCGCCGGCGATGGACGCGCGGCGCTCGAGCCGGTCGATGCGGGCGGCGAGGCCGCGCTCGGCGTCGTCGGCGGCCGGCAGCAGCACCCGGGCGCAGATCAGCTCGAGCTGCAGGCGGGGAGCGGTGGCCCCGCGCATCTCGGTGAGCCCGGCGTTGACCACGTCGGCGGCCCGCGAGAGCTGGGCGGCACCGAAGTGGGCTGCCTGCTGGCGCATCCGCTCGAGCTCGTCGGCCGGGTGCTCACCGAGGATGCTGCCGGCGGCGTCGGGGACGGCGTCGAGGATGATCAGGTCACGCAGCCGCTCGAGCAGGTCCTCGGCGAACCGGCGCGGGTCGTGGCCGCCCTCGACGACCCGGTCGACGATCTCGAACACGGCGGCCGCATCGGCGGCGGCGAACGCGTCGACGGTGTCGTCGAGCAGGCTGGCGTCGGTGTAGCCGAGCAGGGCCGCCGCCCCGGCGTAGGTCAGGCCCTCGGGCCCGGCCCCGGCGAGCAGCTGGTCGAGCACGCTCATCGAGTCGCGCACCGACCCTCGGCCGGCGCGGACCACCAGGGACAGGACCGTCGGGTCGACGGCGACCTTCTCCTGCTCGCACAGGCCGGCGAGATGGCTGTGCAGCTCGCCCGGCGGCACGAGCCGGAACGGGTAGTGGTGGGTGCGCGAGCGGATGGTCGCGATGACCTTCTCGGGCTCGGTCGTCGCGAAGACGAACATCACGTGCTCGGGAGGCTCCTCGACGAGCTTGAGCAGGGCGTTGAAGCCCTCGCGCGAGACCATGTGCGCCTCGTCGATGATGTAGATCTTGAAGCGCGACGACGCGGGAGCGTAGAACGCCCGCTCGCGCAGGTCGCGCGCGTCGTCGACGCCGCCGTGGCTGGCCGCGTCGATCTCGATGACGTCGAGGCTGCCGCCGCCGGCGGGACCGAGGTCCTGGCAGGACTGGCAGGTGCCGCAGGGGTCGGGCGTCGGTCCCTGCTCGCAGTTCAGGCAGCGGGCGAGGATGCGGGCGCTGGTCGTCTTGCCGCACCCGCGCGGGCCGCTGAACAGGTAGGCGTGGTGGGTGCGCCTGCCCGCGAGGGCGTTGCGCAGCGGGGTGGTGACGTGCTCCTGGCCGATCACGTCCGCGAAGGTCGCGGGGCGGTAGCGGCGGTAGAGCGCTTGGGTCACGGCCCGACCCTAGCCCGCCGGACCGTCAGCCGATCGGGCCCGTCCCCACACATGCAGGGACCCCCCGCACACCCGCCAGAGCCTGCCTACCCTTGCTGCCTTCCGGCCCTGGGGGAGTTCAGCGGGATGACGCCGCACGAGGGGTCACCCGGAAGTCTAACGGCTTCGCCGGAGCGCTCCAGGTGGGCAGTCGGTCCCCCTGATCTGCTCCGGTACCCTCGTCGGCGGAGGATTCGCCTAGTGGCCTAGGGCGCACGCTTGGAAAGCGTGTTGGGGGAAACCCCTCGCGAGTTCGAATCTCGCATCCTCCGCCCAAGCATCCGTCGAGTGCCAGACCCGAACGTCGGCGCCCGACGTCGGCGCCCGACGTCGGCGCCCGACGTCGCCCCCTCCCCGGCACTAGTCGGACATAGCCGACAAAGGTTATGTTTCGCCTCTGAGATCGCGGCGTTCCACTCCTCCGACCGTACGAGAAGGCGCCTCGGTCAGGAGAGGAGCGCGCTGATGCGTCTAGCCCACAAGGCGATGACGTCCGTCGCGTCCGTCGGGGCCCTGCTGATGCTCGGGGTCCCGGTCGCATCGTCCACCGAGGGTGCGGCAGGCGGAGCCGAGACGACGTACCTCGTCATGTACAAGCAGAACGCCTCGAGCACCGGGGCCGCCCGGGCGGTCGAGTCCGCGGGCGGAACTCTCGTGGTGAACCACCGCCAGATCGGGGTCGCGATCGCGAGGTCGGCCGACCCGAGCTTCGCGGCCGCCCTGGAGACCGACAAGTCCGTGCAGGGCGTGGCCGAGTCGAGCAGCCCGATCGCGCAGGCAGGGCCGGGTGGCGCCGACGCCGCGGACGAGCAGCCCTCCGAGCTGCCGAACGAGCCGGCGACTCCGGACAGCCTCGCCGCCCTGCAGTGGGACATGCGCCAGATCCACGCCTTCGAGGCGCACAGCGTCACGGGCGGCAGCCCGCTCGTCACGGTGGGGGACATCGACACCGGCCTGGACAAGGACCACCCGGACCTGGTGCAGAACATCGACTTCGCCGAGAGCGCCTCGTGCGAGACCGGTCTCCCCGTCCAGGACCCCGACGCCTGGGACGACCGGCACGGCCACGGGACCCACACGGCCGGGACCGTCGCCGCGGCCGACAACGGGTTCGGGATCACCGGAGTGGCCCCGAACGTCAAGGTCGCCGGCATCAAGTCGTCCAACGACGACGGCTACTTCTTCGTCGAGATGGTCGTCTGCTCGATGCTCTGGGCCGGCGGCGCCGAGATGGACGACCCGGCGACCCCCGGCGTCGACTTCCCGGCGACGACCGGCCCCCGCGTCGACGTGACCAACAACAGCTACTACATGGACCCGTTCCTCTACAACTGCCGCAACGACGCCGAGCAGCGGCTGCTGTGGAAGGCGGCCCAGCGCGCCACGAACTTCGCCACCAAGCAGGGCGTGACGCACGTGGCCTCGCAGGGCAACGACAGCGACGACAAGGCCCACCCGACCTACGACGCCTCCAGCCCCGACTACCCACCGGGCAGCGAGCAGGAGCGTGACATCACCAACGCCTGCGTCGTGGTCCCGCTCGAGCTGCCCGGTGTCGTCGGCGTCACCGCCGTGGGCAACACCAAGCAGGTCGACGGCAACGACGACCCCGACGAGTACCTGAAGTCGTACTACTCGGCCTACGGCGTCGGCGTGGCCGAGGTGACCGCACCCGGGGGCGACTTCTACTACGGCCGCGGCACCGAGGCGGTCAACGGCCTGGTGCTCTCGACCTGGCCGTCGGAGCGCGCCTGCGGACGGTCGGTCAAGGAGGACCCGGGAACACCGCCGGGGGCGGCCACGACCTACTGCTACCTGCAGGGCACGTCGATGGCCGGCCCGCACGTGGCCGGCGTGGCCGCGCTGATCGTCAGCCGCCACGGGGACCTGCGCAACCCCCAGAACGGCACGATGCGGCCCGGCGCCGTCGCGGCCTACCTGCAGCAGACGGCAGACCCGCAGCCGTGCCCGACCGAGCTCCCGTCGCAGGGGGCTGCGGGCACGAGCCGGGCCAACACGCCGTACGCGAGCTCCACGCGTCCGGACGGCTCGCCGCAGGAGTGCCAGGGCGGCGAGGGCCACAACTCCTGGTACGGCAGCGGGCAGGTCAACGCGCTGAGCGCCGTGACCCGCTAGGACCGCTGTGTCGTCGTCGACGGCGTCCACCCGTCCGTGGTGGGCGCCGTCGACACGTCCGGGGTCTCTCGCGCCCTCAGCGGCTGCGCGTGCCGAAGATGCTGCGTGCGATCTCGCGGCCGACGACGGCAGCAGCCGACCTGGCCGCCTGCTTGAAGGCGCTGGACCTGATGACCTTCTCGGCCGTCGACTGCTGCTCGCGCGGGGCCTTCGCCTTGCCGGAGCGCTTCCTGCCGGACGTCTTCCTGGCGGGCTCGTCCTCGTCGGCCGCCGGCTCGGGGGCCTTGCGCAGCTTGGCGGCCAGCCGCTCGTACGCGGAGTCGCGGTCGACCTGCTCGGCGTACTTCCCGCCCAGCGCCGACGCCTTCACGCTCGCGATGAGCACGGCGGGGTCGGCCGGTGCCATCAGCGACTGCGGGGCGCGCAGCCGGGTCCACGCCACCGGGGTCGGCGCACCCCGGTCGGAGAGCACCGTGATGACGGCCTCGCCGATGCCGAGCTGCGTCAGCACCTCCTCGAGGTCGTAGGGCGAGTTCGGGAACGTCGACGCGGTCGCCTTGAGCGCCTTCGCGTCCTCGGGGGTGAACGCACGCAGCGCGTGCTGCACGCGGTTGCCGAGCTGGGCGAGGACGTCGCGGGGTACGTCCTTGGGCGTCTGGGTCACGAAGAAGACGCCGACGCCCTTGGACCGGATGAGCCGCACGGTCTGCGCGATCGCGTCGAGGAAGGCATCGGACGCGTCGTCGAAGAGCAGGTGCGCCTCGTCGAAGAAGAACACCAGCTTGGGCTTGTCGATGTCGCCGACCTCGGGCAGCTCCTGGAACAGGTCGGCCAGCAGCCACATGAGGAAGGTCGAGAACAGTCGCGGCTGGTCCTGCAGCTGGGGCAGCTCGAGCAGCGACACGATGCCCCTGCCCGCGTCGTCGACCCGCATGAGGTCCGACGTGTCGAACTCGGGCTCGCCGAAGAACTCGTCCGCGCCCTGGTCCTCGAACGCGATGAGCTCGCGCAGGATCACCCCTGCCGTGGAGCGCGCCAGACCGCCGAGCTCCTTGAGCTCGTCCTTGCCTTCGTCGCTGGTGAGGAACGCCACGACGGCACGGAGGTCCTTCAGGTCCAGCATCGGCAGTCCGGCCTTGTCGGCGAAGTGGAACACCAGGCCGAGCGAGGACTCCTGCACCTTGTTGAGGCCGAGCACCTTCGCCAGCAGCGTCGGGCCGAACGACGTGATCGTGGCGCGCAGCTGGTGACCCTCACCGCGCCCACCCAGCGCGAGCAGCTCGACGGGGCAGCCCAGCCCCGACCACTCCTGGCCGACCTCCTCGGCGCGTGCGGAGATCTTGTCGTTGGCCTCGCCGGGCACCGCCAGGCCCGACAGGTCGCCCTTGATGTCGGCGGCGAGCACCGGGACGCCGGCAGCCGACAGCTGCTCGGCCATCAGCTGCAGGGTCTTGGTCTTGCCGGTGCCGGTCGCCCCGGCGACCAGCCCGTGCCGGTTGACCATCGCGAGCGGGATGCGCACGGCCGCGTCGGACTTCGCCTCGCCGTCGACGACCAGCGCGCCCAGCTCGAGCGCCGGGCCCTCGAAGGCGTAGCCGTCGGTCACCGCCGCGACGTGGTCGACGGTCTCTTTGCCCGACATGCACGACTCCCTGCACCGACCAGTGGGGACGCCAGCCTATGCTCGGAGGGGTGATCTTCAAGGCCGTCGGGGAGTCAAGGCCCTACCCGGAGCACGGGTACACGCAGAGCCAGTGGGGTGAGCTGAGCCCGACCCAGGTGCGACTCGACCAGCTCGTGACCACCAAGCGACTGCTCGACCTCGACGTGCTCATGACCGAGGAGTCGACGTACTTCGGGGACCTGTTCGCCCATGTCGTCGAGTGGCGCGGCGACCTCTACCTCGAGGACGGGCTGCACCGCGCCCTGCGCGCCGCACTGCAGCAGCGGCACGTCCTGCACGCCCGCGTCCTCTCCCTCCCGGACTGAGCGGCCCGGCCGCATGAGCATGTTCACGCCACCCGGCACGGGCGCGCGCCGACCGGGCCGCCGGTCCGGCCTGGGCCGGCGACTGCTCGTCGTCACGGTCGCGATGGCGGCGATCGTGGCCGGTGCGTGGACGGCCTGGCAGGCAGGCGCGGGCGCGGACGACGTACGAGCGACGCCCGGGCCGTCGTGCCCCGCACCGAGCCCGACGCCCACCGTCGTGCCCGCTGCGGAGGTCACGGTCAACATCTTCAACGCGACCGAGACGCGGGGCCTGGCCGCGCGCGTCGCGAAGGAGATGAAGCGGCGCGGCTTCGTGGTCGGGGAGGTCGACAACGACCCGGCGAAGCGGGCGGTGACGGGTGCGGCCGAGGTGCGCCACAGCGCAGCCGGTGCCGACGCGGCCCGCACCGTCGCGGCGCAGGTGGGGCAGGTCGTCACCGTCCCCGACCAGCGCAAGGAGCCGACGGTCGACCTCGTGCTCGGCGCGGCGTTCGCAGCGCTTGTCCCGCCGGAGCAGGCCGCGGCGGCGCTCGAGCCGACGCCGCAGCCCGTCCCGCGCGGCTGCTGACGACTGGACCGGGCCCTAGCGGGAAATCGCATGCGTCTGCCACTTCCCGGACCCACCGCCGTGCTCGGCTCCGCGGTGGCGGCCGCCGAGGCCGTCGAGACCGCGATCGGGCTCGTGCCCCGCATGGCCGACGCCCTGACCCGGGTGCTCGACCGCATCGACACGGCGCTGCTGGACTGGGAGCCGGGACGACGAGCCCCCGGCTGACGACCAGCGCGATGAGTTCTGCCGGCCCGTCCGGTCTGCACACGCATGACGGAGACGGTCGTGACGGCGGACGGGGTCGACCTGTGCGTGCAGACCTTCGGCCGGGAGGAGGACCCGGCCGTGCTGCTGATCGCCGGGGCGACCCAGTCGATGGACTGGTGGGACGTCGCGTTCTGTGAGCGCCTCGCCGGCGCGGGCCGCCTCGTCGTGCGCTACGACCACCGCGACACCGGGCGCTCCACCAGCTGCCCGCCGGGCGAGCCGTCGTACTCCGGCACCGACCTCGCGACGGACCCGCGCCGCGTCCTCGACGGGCTCGGCATCGACCGCGCACATCTCGTGGGGCTCTCGATGGGGGGCGGACTCGCCCAGCGCCTGGCCGCGCTGGATGCCGACCGGGTGCTCACGGTCACGCTGATCGCTACGAGCGCCGCCGGAGCTCGCTCGTCAAGAGTGAGCCTGCCGGAGATGGAGCCGCGGGTCGCCGCGACCTTCGACGACCCCGCTCCGGAGCCGGACTGGACAGACCGCAAGGCCGTCGTGGACTACCTCGTCGAGGCCGAGCGACCGTTCGCCGGCACGCTCGGGTTCGACGAGGCCCGGGTGCGCCGCCTCGCGGGGATCGCGGTCGACCGCACTCGCGACGTCGCGGCCGCGGTGACCAACCACTGGCTCGTGGTCGACGGGCCGGCCGACGCGTTCCGCCTCGCCGACATCCCGGTGCCCACGCTGGTCATGCACGGCACCGCGGACCCGCTCTTCCCGTTCGGCCACGGTGAGGCGCTGGCGGCTGAGATCCCGGCCGCGAGACTCGTCCCGCTGCCCGGCATGGGGCACGAGGTGCCGCCACCCGGCCTCTGGGACCTCGTCGTGCCGACGATCACCCGGCACACGTCACCGGGCCGTGGCGACTGAGAAGGAGAGTGGCGGTGGCGGTGGGATTTGAACCCACGGAGGGCGTGAACCCTCACACGCTTTCGAGGCGTGCTCCTTCGGCCGCTCGGACACGCCACCGCCGGAGAGGTTACCGGACGTCGCGGTGGGTCCGGAAAAACGCCCGGAGCGCCTCGGAGCACTCCTCGGCGAGCACGCCGCCGACGACCTCGGGGCGGTGGTTGAGCCGCCGGTCCCGCACGACGTCCCACAGCGAGCCGACGGCGCCGGCCTTGGGGTCCTCGGCGCCGTAGACCAGCCTTTCGACCCGGGCGAGCACCAGCGCCCCGGCGCACATGGTGCACGGCTCCAGCGTGACGACCAGGGTGGCTCCGGTCAGCCGCCACTCCCCGACCGTCGCCGCAGCCGCCCGCAGCGCGCGTACCTCCGCGTGGCCCGTCGGGTCGCCGTCGGCCTCCCGCACGTTGTGCCCGCGACCGAGCACCGTGCCGTCGGCGGCCACCACGACCGCACCCACCGGGACGTCACCCGTCGGCAGCGCGAGCGCGCCCTCGTCGAGGGCGAGCCGCATCCACGCGTCGTAGGTCCGCCGGCCCGCCATGGGGCGTCAGCGTAGGGAGTCGAGCACCTCGGCGAAGCCGGCGCGCTCGGCCACCGTGGCGAGCGCATCCATCGGCATGACCTCCTCGTCGCACATCTCGCGCAGCTGCTCCGGCGACGTGCCCAGGTCGGCGAGCACGTCGAAGTCGCCCGCACACGCGCCCTGCCGGACCACGTCGTCCTCGTCGTCGTCGTGGGCGGCGGCGAGCTCGAGCACCGACGAGTAGGTGCTCGCCGCGGCACCGACGGCGTCGGACACGAAGACCCGCGGGTCGTCCTCCCCGTCGACGCGCACCACGGCCCACCAGGCGTCCTCGCGCTCGACGAGGAGCAGCACCGGCTCGTCCTCGTCGTCGACGACGTCGCGCAGCTCGGTCGCCAGCTCGCCGAGGTCCTCGATGCTCTCGACGTCGATGTCGTGCGCCACCCATTGACGGCTCTCGCGGGCCACGACGGCGGTGAAGTAGGGCACCGGGTCTCCTGCGCGGACGAGGGGTCGGGTCAGGTCAGGTCAGGTCAGGTGAGGTCATCGTCCACGGCTCTGTCGAACTCCGGGCCGAAGCCGACCCGGGCAGCGATCTGCCCGAGCATCTCGTCCGGGTAGAGCTCGAGGTCGGCGCACACGGCCGCGAGCTCCATCGAGCCCATGCCGAGGTCGGCGAAGATCTCCAGGTCACCCGCCGGCGCCACCTGCTCCGTGTCGTCGCCGTCGGGCTCGTCCTCGCCCACGCGGTCGAGCACCTCGCGCGCGATCGGCCACTCGCCGACCGCGGTGGCGTCGGACACCAGCAGCCGGACGTCGTCGCCGTCGGGGCGGACGACGAGGAAGAAGTCGTCGCCGAAGGAGCACAGGGCTAGCGACGGGCCCTCGGAGGGCTGCTGGCGGACGGCCTTCACCAGCGCCGTGAGGTCATCGGCCGCCCGGTGCGGCAGGGAGCCGATCTGCCACCGCTCGTCCTCGCGGAACGCCAGGACAGCGAAGTCGACGAGCGTGTCGTCGGCCACCGCCACCTCCCTCGCGCGCCGGGCGGGCGGCCCGGACGCCGACCCTCAGGCCGCATCGTGGCAGAGAACGGCGTCCGGCGGCAGGGGGCAGCGCGCCGGGCACTACGTTGTGGGGCCATGCGCACCCACGTCGCCGACCACCCCCTGGTGGCCCACAAGCTGACCGCCCTGCGCGACGAGCGCACCGACTCGCCGACGTTCCGGCGGCTGGCCGACGAGCTGGTGACCCTGCTGGCCTACGAGGCCACCCGCGACGTCCGGACGGAGACCACCGAGATCACCACCCCCGTCGCGCCGACCACCGGGGTCCGGCTCGCCTCGCCGAAGCCGCTCGTCGTGCCGATCCTGCGCGCCGGGCTCGGGATGCTCGACGGCATGGTCCGGCTGCTGCCGACCGCCGAGGTCGGCTTCCTGGGCATGATCCGCGACGAGGAGACCCTGCAGGCGTCGACGTACGCGACGCGGCTGCCCGACGACCTGTCCGGCCGGCAGTGCTACGTCCTGGACCCCATGCTCGCGACCGGCGGCACCCTCGTCGCCGCGCTGAACTTCCTGCTCGAACGCGGCGCCGACGACATCACCGCGATCTGCCTGCTGGCCGCGCCCGAGGGGCTGGCGGTCATGGAGAAGGCGTTCGGGTCCTCGTCGGTGCCCGTCACCGTCGTGACGGCGGGCCTGGACGAGCGGCTCAACGAGCTGGGCTACATCGTGCCCGGGCTGGGCGACGCGGGCGACCGGCTGTACGGCGTCGTCTGAGCCACGCGAGACCCAGCCCGCCTCGGCGCGGCGCCCGGGACATCACCGCCCGTTTCGTGCAGTATCTGGTGGTTCGTCCCTGCCGTCGACGCGTCCGGAGGTCCCCCCGGTGGCTGCCACCGTCAAGAAGGTGCTGCTCTGGCTGCTGCTCGCCTTCGTGGTCTACACGATCGTCGCGAGCCCGGGGAAGGCCGCCGGCATGGCGCGCGACACGTTCGACGGCATCAGCGCGGCCGGACAGTCGCTGGGGGACTTCTTCGACGCGCTGGTGAGCTGAGGCCGTGGACGAGGCGGGCTTCCCCGGGATCGAGCGCTACCTGCTGCCGACCGAGCGCCGGGTCCTCGCCGTGCGCCGCCACTGGGCCCGGCTCGCGGAGCCGTTCGCGAGCGCGCTGGGCGGCCTGCTCGCGCTGCTCTGGCTCGACCAGGTGCTGCCGCTGGGCCTGCCGCTGGTCCGCGACCTGCTGCTCGCGGGCTGGGTGTGGCTGGTGGCGCGGCTCGCGTGGCGGGTGGTCGAGTGGCGGGCCGACTGGTTCGTCGTGACCGACCGGCGGCTGCTGCTGCGCACGGGCATCGTCACCCGCAAGGTCGCCATGATGCCGCTGATCAAGGTCACCGACATGAGCTACTCGCGACCGCCGGTCGGGCGGGTGCTCGGCTACGGCGAGATCGTCATCGAGTCGGCCGGGCACGACCAGGCGCTGCGGCGCATCAGGCATCTGCCGCGACCCGACGCGCTCTACCTCGAGGTCTGCGAGCTGCTCTTCGGCCCGAAGGCGCCGGTGCCGGGCAGCGGGCAGTGGAGCCGCTGACTACGGCGTGAAGGCGTCGGTCGCGCCGCTGACCATCGCCAGCAGCAGCGCCGCGACGACGAAGGCAAGCACCGCGATGGCGATGCCCGCGTTGCGCTGCCGCGACTTCTGGTCCTCGTCGGGCTCGCCGGCCCTGGCCAGCTCCTCGCGCAGCCGCGCGCGCTCGTCCTTCATCACGTCCTCCGGAGGGGTGGGGTCGACCTGACCCAACGAGGGAGCAGGTCCGTGGGTCACGCGCGGGGCGGCCGGGCGACACGAGGCGAGGTCGACTCCCGGAGGCGGGCCGTCACAGCCCCTTGAGGGACTGCAGGACCTTGGTGAGCGAGTCCTTCGCGTCACCGAAAAGCAGCGTCGTCTTGGGGTCGTGGAGCAGCTCGTTCTCGATGCCGGCGAACCCGGGGCGCATCGAGCGCTTGAGGAACACGACGGACGTGGCCTCGTCGACGGACATGATGGGCATGCCGTAGATCGGGCTGCCGGGGCTGGTCTTCGCGGCCGGGTTCACCACGTCGTTGGCCCCGACCACGAGGGCGACGTCCGCCGACGCCAGCTCGGAGTTGGCCTCGTCCATCTCCTTGAGCTGCTCGTACGGCACGCTCGCCTCGGCCAGCAGCACGTTCATGTGGCCGGGCATCCGGCCCGCGACCGGGTGGATGCCGTAGAGCACCTGCACGCCCCTGGCGCTCAGGACGTCGACGAGCTCGTGGATCGTGTGCTGCGCCTGCGCGACCGCGAGGCCGTAGCCGGGCACGATGACGATCTTGCGCGCGTAGGCCAGCAGGATCGCGATGTCCTCGGGGCCCGCCGAGCGGACCGGCCGGTCGCTGACCTCGGTCGAGCCCGCCGTCGACCCGCCCTTGAACGCGCCAAAGAGGATGCTGGCCGTCGAGCGGCCCATGGCCGCCGCCATCATGCGGGTGAGGATCGTGCCGGACGCGCCGACCAGCGTCCCCGCCACCAGCAGGAGGGTGTTGTCCAGGACGTAGCCGCTGGCCGCGACCGTCAGGCCGGTGAACGCGTTGAGCAGCGAGATGACGATGGGTACGTCCGCGCCGCCGACGGGCAGCACGAACAGGACGCCGACCGCGAGTGCGCCCAGACCGAGCACGAGCAGCAGCCACGGGAGCGCCGACGTCGCCCCCGGGTCCGCGACCACGACTCCGCTGAGCGCCACGCCGGCCAGGACGCTGCCCCCGAACAGGTAGGGACCTCCGGGGAGGACGACCGGGCGGGTCGTCATGAGGTCCTGCAGCTTGGCGAACGTCACGCAGGAGCCCGCGAACGAGACGCCGCCGACGAGCACCGTGAAGGCGCCCGCCGCCGCGGCGATGCGCGCCGAGGAGCCCGACCCGTCGAGCACCCCGCTGCCGCCGGTGAGCTCGAGGGCGGCGACGAGCGCGGCCGCCGCACCGCCGACGCCGTTGAACAGGGCCACCAGCTGCGGCATCTGGGTCATGGCCACGCGGCGGGCGGCGGGCACACCGAGCGCCGACCCGACCGCGACGGCCACCAGGATCGGCACCACGTGGTCGAGGTCCTCGGCCAGGAACACCACCACGCAGGCCAGCGCCGCGCCGGCCGCGCCGAGCAGGTTGGCCCGGCGCGCGGTCGCCGGCGACGAGAGACCCTTGAGCGCGAGGATGAAGCACACCGCCGCCACGAGGTAGCCGAACGAGGCGGCGTCGCGGGAGAGCACGTCCACTAGGCGGCCTCGTCCGTCGTGTCGCGAGCGGGCCGCGGGCGGCCGGCCGTGAACATCTCGAGCATCCGGTCGGTCACCACGAAGCCGCCGACCATGTTGACCGTGGCGAGCACGACAGCTGTCAGCCCCAGCACCAGCGCGAGCGTCGACTCGGCGTGCCCGGTCACGACGACCGCGCCGACGAGGATCACGCCGTGGATCGCGTTGGCTCCCGACATCAGCGGGGTGTGCAGCACAGAGGAGACCTTCGAGACCACCTCGAAGCCCACGAACACGGCCAGGACGAAGAACGTCAGCAGCGTGATGCCGTCAGCCATGCCGGGCCCCTTCCTTTCGGGTCACGCAGGCGGCGGCCACGATCTCGTCGTCGAAGCTCGGCTCCACGTGGCCGTCGGTCGTCATGAGCAGCAGCAGGTTCACCAGGTTGCGGGCGTAGAGCTGGCTGGCGTGGACCGGCATCGACGAGGGGACGTCGCGGGCGCCCCACACGAGCACGTCGCCGTGCCGCACGTCCTCACCCGGCCGCGACAGCTCGCAGTTCCCGCCGCTCTCGGCGGCCAGGTCGACGACGACCGAGCCCGGCCGCATCGTCTCGACCATGGCGGTGGTCAGCAGCAGCGGCGCGGGCCGGCCGGGCACGGCGGCGGTGGTGATGACGGCGTCGCTCGCGGCGACGTACGGCGTGAGCAGGTCGCGCTGGCGCCGGGCCCGCTCCTCGGCCATCTCGCGGGCGTAGCCCCCGGAGCCCTCGAGCGCCTCGAGCCCCAGGTCCAGGAACGTCGCGCCCATCGACCGGACCTCGTCGGCGGAGGAGGCCCGGACGTCGTAGGCCTCCACCACGGCGCCGAGCCGCCGAGCGGTCGCGATCGCCTGCAGGCCGGCGACGCCCGCCCCGAGCACGAGGACCTTGGCCGGCGCCACCGTGCCGGCGGCGGTCATGAACAGCGGGAAGAACCGCGGCAGCCGCTCGGCCGCGACGAGTGCGGCCCGGTAGCCGGCGACGAGCGCCTGCGACGACAGCGCGTCCATCGACTGGGCCCGGGAGATGCGCGGCACCTGCTCCATCGAGAAGGCGAGCACGTCGTGGTCGCGCAGCACCTGCACGAGGTCGGCCTCGGCGGCGACCGGCAGGAAGCTCAGGGTGACCGTGCCGGGTCGCAGCGTCCGGGCCTGGTCGACGGACAGCGGCGAGACGCTGAGCACGACGTCGCTGTCCGCGAGCACGTCGCCCTCGGCCACCGCGGCGCCGGCCTCGCGGTAGGCGTCGTCGGGAGCGAAGGCGTGCCGCCCGGCGCCTGCCTGGACGACGACCTCGAGCCCGGCGTCGACCAGGCGCGACGCCGCCTCGGGGACGAGCGCGACCCGCCGCTCGCCCTCGCGCTGCTCCACCGGGACCCCGACCCTCATGGCGGATCAACCTAGGGGACGCGGGGTCGGTGGCGGTCGACCGGCACGGCCGTGCGGCCCGCGAAACCCGGCCGGGACGTCGAACGGCCGGGACGGACCGCCTCGTGAGCGGTCGACGTCCCGGCCGTGACTCGTGTGCTACCGGGCAGGGAGGGGGCGGTGGTGCCCGCCTCCGCTGCGCTCAGCGGCCAAGCCCGCGCTCGCGGCGCGACTGGGCGAGCCTGCGGAGGCGCTCCATCTCGATCGCGCGCAGCAGGTCCGTGGTCAGTGCGGACATCGTGCTCCCCTCCCTCCCTGTTCTCGTCCTCAGAGCGACCGCTCCGGCCGCTGATACACACCCTGGACGACGGATCTTGCAAACCGGTTGCAACCGGCTGGCAGAGCCGCTGCGGGCCTACAGTCGGGAGGGCATGGCCCCCGCGCGCCGTCGTGGGAGAGGAGCACCGGATGAGCGGTCCGTCAGAACCCACGCTGACCCACGTGACGTCCGCCGACGGGACCCGGATCGCCGTCTTCGTCTCCGGCGCCGGGCGCCCGCTGGTCGTGGTCCCGGGCACGACCTCCGACCACACGACGTGGCGGCTCGTGGCGCCACTGCTCGCGCCGCACGTCACCGTCCATGCCGTCGACCGCCGCGGCCGCGGCGCGAGCGGTGACGGCAGCGACTACTCGCTGGCCAAGGAGTCCGACGACGTGGCCGCCGTGGTCGACGCGGCCGCGGCCGCTGCCGGTGGCCCGGCCGACCTGCTGGGCCACTCGTACGGCGGGAACGTCGCGTTCGGTGCCGCGAGCCGCACCGCCAACCTGCGGCGCCTCGTGCTCTACGAGGGCTGGCCGACGCCGGACGTCGCGGACCGGACCATCGAGCCGGAGGCGCTCGAGCGGCTCGAGTCGCTGCTGGCCGAGGGCCGGCGCGAGGAGGTGCTCGAGACGATGTACCGCGACGTCGTGATGATGTCCGAGGAGGAGATCGCCGGTCTGAAGGCCGCACCGACCTGGCCGGCACGGGTGGCGGCCGCCCCGACGGTGCCCCGGGAGCTGCGGGCCTTCGGCCGGCAGGCGTTCGACCCTGCGCAGGCGGCGAGGATCACGGTGCCGGTGCTGCTGCTCGTGGGTGAGGACAGCCCGGAGGAGATCCAGGCCGACCCCGACGTCGTCGCCGCGGCGCTGCCCGACGCGACGCTGCGCGTCCTGCCGGGGCAGGCGCACATCGCCCACCTCACCGACCCGGAGGGGTTCGCGGAGCAGGTCCTGGCTTTCCTCCGGTGACGCCGTCGAGTCGTCAGGCCGGCGGCTGGCCGATGTTGACCATCCAGCCGATGCCGAACTGGTCGGTGCACATGCCGAACTCGTCGCCCCACATCTGCTTCTCGAGGGGGACCGAGACGGTGCCGCCCTGCGACAGCTTCTCCCAGTAGCCGCGCAGCTCGTCGGCGTCGTCGCCGCTGAGGCTGACGGCGATGTTCGTGCCCGGGTCGTGCTCCATGCCGGGCGGGGTGTCGGCGGCCATCAGCGTGAACCCGCCGGGGGTCTCGAGCGTGCCGTGCATGATGTTGTCGGAGTTCGGGGCGTCCGCCTGGCCGAACTCGGCGAACGTGTTCATCGCGAGGTCGCCGCCGAACACGCTCTTGTAGAACTCCAGCGCCCGCCGGGCGGTGCCGTCGAAGCTGATGTAGGGGTTGAGACGAGATGCCACGGAACCCTCCTCGATCGCGCCGTCGACACGGACACTAGGGCGCGGCAGCCTGCACGGGAAGGCCTCACCGGGCGCGAGGAGTCAGGACAGCGCGAGGGCAGCCAGGGCCGCGTTGACGACCGAGCCCGACGTCAGGTCGTGCAGCTCGTAGAGCTCGGCGATCGTGCCCGACTGGCCGAACTGGTCGACGCCGACGGGCACCGCGGGCACGCCGAGGGCCGAGCCCACCCAGGCCATCGCGTGCGACGACGCGTCGTGGACCGTCACGACGGGCGTCCGGTCGGGCAGCACGGCGCGCAGGGCGCCGGGCACGGACGGGGTGGTCGCGGTCCTGATCGCCTGGCGCAGGGTGCGCTGCCACGCGCCGTAGAGCCGGTCGAGCGACGTCACGTCCACCACGTGCGCGGCCACCCCCTCGTCGGCCAGCTCGCGCGCGGCCGACAGCACCTCGGGCAGCACCGCTCCGGACGCGACCAGGCTGACCTGTGGGGCTCCCGGCTCGACCGGGGCCTCGACCAGCCGGTAGGCCCCCGCGAGCACCTGCCGGCGCAGGAGTGCGTCGCCCAGCCGCTGGCGGGCCGCCTCGAACGGCGCCTGGTCGATGGGGCGGGTCGTGAGGCGGAAGTAGTAGGCGCCCTTCTCCTCGTGCTCGGCCGCCGTGGCGGACGCCGGAGCGGACGGCGCGGGTCCGCTCGAGATCCGGCCGAGGGCGTCGCAGAGCAGCCAGTCGAGGCTCACCGCGTAGGCCGGCTCGATGAGCGTCACCTCCGGAAGCTCGAGCCCGACGGACGCCGTGATCGTCGACTGGTGGGCACCGCCCTCGGGCGCCAGCGTCACCCCCGACGGGGTGCCCGCCACGACGAACCGCGAGCCCGAGTAGACCGCGTGGATGAAGGCGTCCAGCCCGCGCAGCACGAACGGGTCGTAGACCGTGCCCACCGGCAGCAGCGGCTGGCCCGACAGGTCGCCCGACAGGCCCAGCTGACCGAGCAGCACGAAGAGGTTCATCTCGCTGATGCCCAGCTCGAGGTGCTGACCGGTGGGGCCTTCGGCCCACTTGATCAGGGAGGCAGCACCTTGACGGCCCCAGCTGCGCCGCTCGACGGGCGAGAAGACGCCCTTGCGGTTGATGAACCCGGCCAGGTTCGTCGACGTCGCGACGTCGGGCGCCGTCGTCACGAGGTACGGGGCCACGGCGTCGTCGCGCGACAGGTCGACGAGGACCCGGCCGAACGCCTCCTGGGTCGAGATCGGCTTGGCTGCGCGTACGCCCGTCTCGCGCGGGACGGTCACGCCCAACGGTCCGGGCGGCGGCCCGAGCGTCAGGTGCTCGCGCCGCGACGCCGCCCAGGACCCGGCCGGTGTCGACGGGTCGATGCGGTCCCACTCGGTCGACTCGTCGAGCCCGACGACCTTGCGCAGGTCGGCGATCTGGTCGCCGCTGAGCAGCGCCGAGTGGTTGCGCGGGTTGCCCGCCGTCGGGAGTCCCCAGCCCTTGACGGTGTAGGCGAACACGACGCTGGGCCGCTCGGTCTCGGCGTCGCACGCACGGAAGACCTCGAGCAGGCTGGTGAGGTCGTGACCGCCGAGGTCCACGACCGTGTCGGCCAGCTCCGCGTCGTCCCAGCCGCGGCAGAACTCGTGGACCTCCGGAGGGGCACCGTCGAGGAACAGCGAACGCACGTCGGCCGGGCCGAGGCCGAAGAGCGCCTGGTACTGCTCGTTGGGCATGCCGTCGATCCACCGGCGCAGCGCCTCGCCGCCCGGGCGCTCGAAGGCCGCGCGCAACGTCTTGCCGTACTTCACGGTCGCGACGTGCCAGCCCGCGGCAGCGAACTGCTGGGACCACTGCTCGATGCGCACCCCGGGGACGACCCGGTCCAGCGACTGCCGGTTGAAGTCGACCACCCACAGGACGTTGCCGAGCCCCTGGGTCGCCGGGTCGGCGATCGCCTCCCACACGTTGCCCTCGTCGAGCTCGGCGTCGCCGAGGAGGGCCACGAACCGGCTCGGCTCGCGCTCGCCGAAGTGCGCGTCGACGTAGCGCCGGGTCACCGCGGCGAAGAGCGGGGCGGCCGCGCCGAGCCCGACCGATCCCGTCGAGAAGTCGACCCGGTCGGGGTCCTTGGTGCGGCTGGGATAGGACTGCAGGCCCCCGCGCGAGCGCAGGGTCCTCAGGTAGGACCGGTCGAGGTCGCCGAGAAGGTAGTTGATGGCGTGCAGCACCGGCGAGGCGTGCGGCTTCACCGAGACCCGGTCGGTCGCGCGCAGGTGCGCGAACCACAGAGCCGTCATCACCGACACCAGCGACGCGCTCGAGGACTGGTGGCCGCCGACCTTCACGCCGTCGCCGGTCTCGCGCTCGCGGTTGGCGGCGTCGACGATGCGCACCGCCAGCCAGAGCACCCGCCGCTCGATCTCCTCGAGCACCTCGAGGTCGACGTCACGCGGTGCGGGGGAGGTCATGCGGCTCCTCGGGGCGGCGGTGGGGGCCCGAGGGATCGTACGTCGTGCGCCGAGCGGCCGGTCAGCGTGCGGGGGCGCCGACGGGGACCGGTGCGGGGTCGGCGCTGTCGGCCCGGCCCACGCGGCGGAGCCCGCGCCCGCCCGTGACCATGAGGACCACCGAGAACACGGCCGCGCCGGTCAGCACGATCGTCGTGCCGGAGGGGACGTCGAGGTGGTAGCTGAGGTTCATGCCGACGAAGCCGCAGGCCGCGCCGACGGTGCTCGAGAGCCACAGCATCCGCGAGAAGCTGTCGGTGAGCATCCGCGCGACGACGGCCGGCACGACCAGGGTGGCGGCGACGAGCGTCACCCCGATGATCGTGAGGGTCGCGAGGATCGACAGCGACAGCACCAGCATGAGCAGCGCGTCGGTGCGGGCGACGCGGACCCCGCTCACGTCGGCCACGTCGGGGTCGAACGTCGCGAACAGCAGTGGACGGTAGTTGAGCAGGACGACCGCGACGGTCAGCACGCACACCCCGACGAGCACCCACAGGTCGGAGGTGCGCACGCCGATGATGCTGCCGAACAGCGCCGCGTCGAAGCTCGGGCCCTTGTTGCCGAAGAACGTCAGCAGGGCCACGCCGAGCGCGAACGACGCCGTGGTGATCACGCCGATCGCCGCGTCGGCGCCGATGCGGCGGTTGCGGGTGACCCGGTTGATGGCCAGGGCGGAGGCCAGACCCCACACGCCGGCCCCGACGTAGTAGTTGACGCTGATGATCGAGCTCGCCGCGAAGCCGCCGAACACGGCGTGCGAGAGGCCGTGCCCGATGTAGCTCATGCCGCGCAGCACGATGTAGACGCCGACCAGGCCGCAGAGCCCGCCGGCGAGGGTCGCCACCAGGACGCCCTTGACGAAGAACTCGTAGGCGAAGGGGTCGAGCACCGTCTCGATCATGCCGTTGCCTGCCCCGTGTCGTAGCGGTCGAGCACGACCCGCATGCCGAGGTGCTCGAGCACCTCCATCGGCGCCCCGAACGTGCGCTCCAGGACCGACGGTGCGATGACGTCGTGGGGGCTCCCGGCAGCAACGACCGTGTGGTTCAGCGCGACCAGGCTCGGCAGGTGGGCCGCGACGCCGTTGAGGTCGTGGGTGGTCAGCAGGATCGCCACGCCGTCGCCGTTGAGCTCGCCGAGCAGGTGGAGCATGTCGTGGCGGCTCGCGACGTCGACGCCGCTGGTCGGCTCGTCCATGAGCAGCAGCTGCGGCTCGCGCAGCAGTGCCCTAGCGATGAACATGCGCTGCTGCTGGCCGCCCGAGAGCTCGCGGATGTGCCGGCCCGCGAGGCCGCCGATGCCGAGCCGGTCGAGCACGCGGGAGACCGCAGCCCGCTCCTCGCGCGACGGCCACGGCAGCCGGCGCCCGGGGCGGGCCATGAGGACGCACTCGGACACCGTGACGGGGAAGCTCCAGTCGACTGTCTCCAGCTGGGGGACGTAGCCGACCGTGAGACCGGCGCGCCGGCTGACCGTGCCCCGCTGCGGGCGCTCGGTGCCGAGCAGGAGCCGCAGCAGGGTCGTCTTCCCCGAGCCGGACGGGCCGACCACCCCGACGAAGTCGCTCTCCCGCACGTCGAGGGTCACGCCGGTGAGCACCGGGTCGGCGTCGTAGCCGAAGGACGCGTCGGCGAGACCCACGAGCACGTCACCGCCGTGCTGCGCGCGGAGTGGGTGGCCGCTCACTGCGGGTAGTCCGCGTCGTCGGGCACGGTGGGCGCCACGTCGAGCGCCTCGAGCTGCGGAGCCGAGCCACCGAGCCCGGTGATCATGGTGACGTAGTCGTAGCGCATGAGGCCGGCCCACGAGTGCTCCGGGTCGCCGGGCTCACCTGGCAGGTCGTCGTCGCGCAACGTGTCCTCGTAGCGCGCGCCGGTCGCCCGGCCGACCTCCTCGAGCACGGCCGACGGGAAGACCTCGGAGCCGAACACGACCGGCACGTCCTCGGCGCGCACCTGGTCGATGAGGGCCGCGACCTCCTTCGGCGTGGGGTCCTCGAAGTTCTCCGGCTGGATGGCGCCGATCACGGTCCAGCCGTAGGTCCGGGCGAAGTAGGCGTAGGCGTCGTGGTAGGTCAGCAGCTCGCGGCGCTCCTCGGGCACGCTGGCCTGGTCTGCACGGAGTGCGTCGGAGAGCGCGCCGGCCTGCCGCTCGAAGGCGGCGTAGTTCGCCGCGAACGTCCCGGCGTCCTCGGGGGCGGCCTCGCTCAGCTCGTCGCGGACGACCGCGGCGTACTCGATCGCGTAGGTCGGGTCGGTCCACAGGTGCGGGTTCGGCTTCCCGTCGCTCTCCGGGAAGGAGAAGTCGAACAGGTAGTCCTCGGGCGGCAGGACCGCGTCGCCGATCTCGACCAGGCGTGCGCCGTCGGACATCGTGGCGTCGGCGAGGTCGCGGGTCGGCTCCTCCAGCCGGAGCCCGTTGACGAACACGAGGTCGGCCTCGGACAGCACCCGCGAGGCGCTCGGCGCCGGCTCGAAGGTGTGGGAGTTGACCCCCTCCGGGACGAGCCCGGTGACCTGGACGTCGGGGCCGCCGACCGCGGAGACGATCGAGGTGATCGGGGCGACCGTGGTGACCACCCGGAGCCTGCCGTCGTCGGTGGCGGCCTCGGAGTCGCCGCAACCTGACGCGAGCGCGAGCATGCCCGCGGCCACCGCCCCGGCGGCGGCGCGGCGGGCGTGACGGCCGGTGGGGCGCATGACCCGAGTCTATGCAAGCATCTCGCAGTTGCAAATGATTTGCAGAAGCCTGCCCGACCTGCCCGACCTGCCCGACCTGCCCGGCCTGCCCGTGCGGCCCCCTCAGACCTGCTCCTGCGCCCCCCTCAGGTGGTCGGCGGGAGGTGCTTGGCCGCGAAGACCGCCGCCTGGGTGCGCCGCTCCATGCCGAGCTTGGCGAGCAGGTTGGACACGTAGTTCTTGATGGTCTTCTCGGCGAGGAACATCTGCTCGGCGATCTGCCGGTTGGTCATGCCCTCACCGATGAGCCCGAGGATCCGGCGCTCCTGATCGGTGAGCGGGGCCAGCGCCGCGTCCTCCTCCGGCCCGCGGCGCAGCCGGTCGAGCACCTGCGCCGTGACGGCAGGGTCGAGCAGCGACTGGCCGGCGGCGACCCGGCGCACCGCATCGAGAAGGTCGGTGCCGCGGATCTGCTTGAGGACGTAGCCGGCCGCGCCGGCCATGATCGCGGCGAAGAGCGCCTCGTCGTCGTCGTACGACGTGAGGATCAGGGCTGCGGTGCCCGGCTCACGCGAGCGAATCTCGCGGCACACGTCGATGCCGGACCCGTCGGGCAGTCGCGCGTCCAGCACCGCGACGTCGGGGCGCAGCGCGGGGATCCGTCGCGTCGCCTCGGCTGCGCTGCCCGACTCGCCGATCACCTCGATGTCCCCCTCGCTCTCGAGGAGGTCGGTCAGCCCGCGCCGGACGACCTCGTGGTCGTCGAGCAGGTAGACCCGGATGGGTGTGGGCTCCGTCGTTGTCATAGGGCAGTTCTACCTCGCTGCGCCGCTGGGCGTGCGGGCGACGTCCGGCCGTCCGCCCGGTCCGGTGACCACCGTGCGCACCAGGTCGGAGCCGGTGAGCACGCCCATGACCCGGCCGTCATCGCCCACGACGGGCAGCGCGTCGATGCGGAGCTCCAGCATCAGGCGGGCGGCCTCCTGCACCGGGGTACCGCGGGTGACCGCGACCGTCCGCGTGCTCGCCGCCCGCATCAGCGCGCCGACCGTCCGCCGGTGCAGCCCGAGGGCGTCGCGGGCCCACTCGGAGACGACCGCCCGGTCGTCGAGCACCCCGACGACCACGTCCGACTCGTCGAGGACGACGAGGTGACGCAGGCCGGTGGCGAGGAAGCGGTCCATGGCACGCCACAGCGAGTCGTGGGTGCGAACGACGACGGGTGGCGACGACATGACGTCGCCGACGAGCAGCGTGGTGTCCGGCATGTCCTCGACGCTAGGCAGCGCGGCCACTCGCCGGACCTGTCATCCGTCGGCTGCTCGCGGGACCTTGGTCCTCTCTCGCCGAGGCCGGGGGCCCTGGGCCGGCTCTGTCCCCGACCGGTGTGCTGTGGGCAGGACATCGCCGCGAGGAGGAGCACATGGCCAGCACCGTGGTCGTCGGGCACGACGGGTCGACCGGCTCGGACATGGCGCTGGGCTGGGCGCTCGACCTGGCCGAGCGGCGCCGGTTCTCGCTGCGCGTCGTGCGCGCCTTCGAACGGTCCATGCTCGGCATCGGCCTGGGCAGCGCGTACGTCCTGCAGGACCTGACCGAGCTGCGCTCCGGCGCCGAGGCCGAGCTCACCCTGGTGCGCGACCGTGCGCGCGCGGCCCACCCGGGTCTGGACATCGACGCCGAGCTGGTCGACGGCACCGCGGAACAGGTGCTGGTGCAGATCTCCGCGCGGACGGACACGCTGGTCCTGGGCTCGCACGGGGCGGGAGGCTTCTCGACGCTGGTCGCGGGCTCGACGACGATGTACGTCGCCACACACGCCGACTGCGTGGTCGTCGCGGTGCCGAGCACGGCGCTCACCGGCGAGGCCCGCGGGGTGGTCGTGGGCGTCGACGGCTCCGCGGTGTCCGACGCCGCCATCGGCTACGCGTTCCGGCACGCCGGCGAGCTGGGAGCGCCGCTGACCGCCGTGCACGCCTGGTTCGAGCCGTTGACGAGCACGGTCATCGGATCAGCGCTGCCGCTGCGCACCGATCCCGTCGCCTACACCCGGGACCAGCAGATCCTGCTGGCCGAGTCGCTGGCCGGCTGGTCGGAGAAGTACCCGGACGTCGAGGTCCACCGTCGCGTCGTGCACGGCCACCCCGTGCGTGCCCTGGTGGAAGCCGCGGCCCGGGCACAGCTGCTGGTCGTCGGCTGCCGCGGGCACGGCACCATGCGCAGCATCCTGCTCGGCTCGGTCAGCCACGGCGTGCTGCACCTGGCGACCAGCCCGGTGGCCGTCGTCCGCGAGCACAGGGGCTGAGCCGCGCCCGCTCACCGCAACGGCACGGACCAGTGCAGCCCGGTGCCGCCCTCGGGGCGCCGGCGCACCTCGCAGGTCCCCCCGAGCCCCTCGGCGCGCTGGCGCATGTTGGCGATGCCGCTGGTGGCCGCGCCGTCCTCGATGCCGACCCCGTCGTCGGTCACCGACAGCGTCACCTCGGTTCCCACCTGGAGCGTGATGTCGACGGACCGGGCCTTCGCGTGCCGCGCGGCGTTGGACAGCCCCTCGCGGAGCACGGCCAGCAGGTGCGAGCGGACCTCGTCCGGCACCGCGCTGTCCACGGGCCCCTGGGTGTCCAGGCCCGGGCGGAAGCCCAGCATCACCGACTGCTCGTCGATGATGCGCACCAGCTCGGTGCGCAGCTCGACGAGGCTCCCCCGCCCCGAGCCGAGCTCGAAGATGCTCCGGCGGATGTCCTTGATCGTGTGGTCGATGTCGTCGACGGCGGTCGTGATGCGCTCCGACACCTCAGGCCGCACCGCCAGCCGTGACGCGTTCTCCAGCGTCAGCCCGATCGCGAACAGCCGCTGGATGACCAGGTCGTGCAGGTCGCGGCCGATGCGGTCGCGGTCCTCGAAGACGGCGAGCCGCGCCCGGTCCTCGCGCGCGCTCGCCACCTGCAGCGCGAGGGCCGCCTGCTCGGCGAAGGCCACCGGCAGCGCGACATCGGTGTCCAGGAAGGCCTGCTCACGGTCCCGGGTCCAGGCCAGGCTGAGCACACCGGTGACGGCACCCTCGGCGCACAGCGGCAGCGCGACCAGCGGTCCGTCGCCGGGCCATGTGACCGGCGTCCCCGGGCCCCCTCCCGCGGCGAGGTCGACGGCGACGTCCTTGACGACGACGCGCTCCCCGGACGCGAGCACGTCGGCGACGACACCACCGTCCGCGGGCCAGCCGGCGCCCACGAGGTCGCTCTCGTCCCCGCCCGAGACCACCCGGACCTCCAGCGCACCCGTCGTCTCCCGGCGCAGCACCACGGTCGCGAGGTCCGCGTCGGCGGCCTCGCGCGCCCGGTCGACCACGAGCTGCAGCGCCTCCTCGCGGGTCACCTCGCCGAGCAGGGCGGCGGTGATCTCGGCGGCGGCCTCCAGCCAGCGCTGCCGCCGCGCGGCCTCCTCGTACAGCCGGGCGTTCTCGATGACCACGCCGGCGGCCGCGGCGAGGGCCACCACGATCTCCTGGTCCTCGACCGTGAACGACGCCCCCCCGCGCTTCTCCGTGAGATAGAGGTTGCCGAACACCCGTCCCCTGATCCTGATCGGGACGCCGAGGAAGCTGCCCATCGGCGGGTGGTTCGGCGGGAAGCCGTACGACGACGGGTGGCTGCCGATCGAGTCGAGGCGCACCGGCTCGGGCTCGTCGATGATCAGGCCGAGCAGCCCGTGCCCGCGGGGCAGGTCACCGATGTCGTCGCGCTGCTCCTGGGTCAGGCCGTGGGTCACGAACTCGCGCAGCCGGCGGTCGTCGGTCGACCCCGCCACGGCCAGCACGCCCAGCGCGCCGTAGCGCGCGCCCACCAGCTCGCTGGCGGTGGTGACGATGCGCTGCAGCACGCTGTCCAGCGACAGGTCCCCCGCCATCGAGACGACCGCGTCGAGGAGCCGTCGCAGCCGGTCCTGAGCGTCGAGCACCTCGCCGACCCGCTCGAGCAGCTCCCCGAGCAGCTCGTCGAGCCGGGCCCGGGCCAGCGGGTTCAGCCCCGCCGACGGGCCCGCGTCGTCCATGGTCATCGATCCTCCACAGCGCCGCGCCATGGCCGGCCGACGGCCCGCCCAGCCTAGGGCTCCGACGGGGCGAGAACACGTGACCTTGGTCCCGGGCGCCACGGGCGCGGGTCCGGGCATGCTGGACGCCGGACCGAAGACGACACGGAGGACTGCCATGACCCTGGAAGCGAAGGTCCTGACCGACGTCGACGCGTGGTGGCGCGCGGCGAACTACCTGTCGGTCGGCCAGATCTACCTGCTGGACAACCCGCTGCTGCAGGAACCGCTGCGCCCGGAGCACATCAAGCCGCGGCTGCTCGGTCACTGGGGCACGACACCGGGCCTGAACTTCCTGTACGCCCACCTCAACCGGGTCATCGTCGACCGCGACGTCGACATGATCTACGTGACCGGGCCCGGTCACGGCGGGCCCGGGCTGGTCGCCAACGCCTACCTCGAGGGGACCTACGCCGAGACCTACCCCGCGGTTCGCGAGGACACGGACGGGCTGCGGGCGCTCTTCCGGCAGTTCTCGTTCCCCGGCGGCATCCCGAGCCACGTCGCCCCCGAGACGCCGGGCTCCATCCACGAGGGCGGCGAGCTCGGCTACGCCCTGGCGCACGCCTACGGCGCGGCGCTGGACAACCCGGACCTGGTGGTGGCCTGCGTCATCGGCGACGGCGAGGCCGAGACCGGGCCCCTGGCCGCGAGCTGGCACTCCAACAAGCTGCTGAACCCGGCCCGCGACGGTGCGGTGCTGCCGATCCTGCACCTCAACGGGTACAAGATCGCCAGCCCGACGCTGCTCGCCCGCATCCCGCGGGAGGAGCTCGAGTCCCTGCTGCGCGGCTACGGGCACGAGCCGTTCTTCGTCGAGGGCGACGACCCCGAGGTCATGCACGAGCAGATGGCCGCCACGTTCGACGAGGTCTTCGACCGCATCGCCGCGATCAAGGCCGCAGCGCGCGCCGGCGACATGTCGCGGCCGCCGTGGCCCGTCGTCGTCCTCCGGACGCCGAAGGGCTGGACGGGACCCCGCGTGGTCGACGGCCAGCAGGTCGAGGGGACGTGGCGCTCCCACCAGGTGCCGCTGACCGACACCCGGCACGACGACGGCCACCGCGCGCAGCTCGAGCAGTGGATGCGCGGCTACCGGCCCGAGGAGCTCTTCGACGGCGACGGCCGCCTGGTCGAGCACCTGCGGTCCCTGTCGCCACGGGGGGACCGGCGCATGAGCGCCAACCCGCACACCAACGGCGGCACGCTGCTGCGGGACCTCGCGCTGCCCGACTTCCGCGACTACGCCGCCGACCCCGGGGTCCGAGGCAGCACGGAGTCCGAGCCCACCCGGGTGCTCGGGGAGCTCGTCCGCGACGTGGTGAGGGCGAACCCCGAGACGTTCCGGGTCGTCGGACCGGACGAGACCGCGTCGAACCGGCTGTCCGCGGTCTTCGAGGCGACCGACCGGGTCTGGATGGGCGAGCGCCTCGACAGCGACGACCACCTCTCTCCGGACGGCCGGGTGATGGAGGTGCTCAGCGAGCACCTGTGCCAGGGGTGGCTCGAGGGCTACCTGCTGACCGGCCGGCACGGGCTGTTCAGCTGCTACGAGGCGTTCATCCACGTCGTCGACTCGATGTTCAACCAGCACGCCAAGTGGCTCAAGGTCACGCGGGACATCCCCTGGCGGCGGCCCCTGGCGTCGCTCAACTACCTGCTCACCTCGCACGTGTGGCGCCAGGACCACAACGGCTTCTCGCACCAGGACCCCGGCTTCATCGACCACGTGGTCAACAAGAAGTCCGAGATCATCCGGGTCTACCTGCCGCCGGACACCAACTGCCTGCTGTCCGTCGCCGACCACTGCCTGCGCAGCCGCGACTACGTCAACGTGGTCGTCGCCGGCAAGCAGCCGACTCCGAACTGGCTGTCGATGGAGGAGGCCGTGCTGCACTGCACGCGCGGGGTGGGCATCTGGGAGTGGGCCGGGCACCGGGACGACGGCGACCCCGACGTCGTGCTCGGCTGCGCGGGCGACGTCCCCACGATCGAGACGCTCGCCGCGGCCAAGCTGCTGCGGCGGCACCTGCCGGAGCTGAAGGTCCGCGTGGTCAACGTCGTGGACCTCATGCGTCTGCAAGACGAGCGGGAGCACCCGCACGGCCTGTCCGACCGCGAGTTCGACACGCTGTTCACGACCGACAAGCCCATCGTGTTCGCCTACCACGGCTACCCGTGGCTGATCCACCGGTTGACGTACCGCCGGACCAACCACGACAACCTGCACGTGCGCGGCTACAAGGAGGAGGGCACGACCACGACGCCGTTCGACATGGTGATGCTCAACGACCTGGACCGCTACCACCTGGTCATCGACGTCATCGACCGCGTGCCGTCCCTGGGCTCCCGGGCCGCGGCGTTGCGACAGGAGATGGTCGACGAGCGGCTGCGCCACCGCGCGTACACCCGCGAGCACGGCGAGGACGACCCGGACGTGCGGCACTGGCGCTGGGCCGACGACGACGTGACCGCCTGACGCGGGCCGCATGCGGGTCCTCACGGTCAACACGGGGTCGAGCACCGTCAAGCTGCGCGTGCTCGACGCCGGCGACGACGTCGTGGTGTCGGCCGACCCCTCGGCGAGCGAGGTCGGCCCCGCCGTCGCGACGCTGCTCGCCGACCAGGAGGTCGACGCGGTCGGGCACCGGGTGGTGCACGGCGGTCCGCGGCACGTGCGCCCGACCCTGATCGAGGATGCCCTCCTCGACGACCTGCGCGCGGTGGTGCAGCTCGCACCCCTCCACCAGCCCGCCGCGCTCGACGCCATCGACGCCGTCCGCCGCGCGGCCCCGGACGTCCCGGCCGTCGCCTGCTTCGACACGGCCTTCCACGCGGGGATGCCGGAGGCGGCACGGACCTACGCGCTGCCCGCCGCCTGGCGCGACCGGCACGGCCTGCGGCGGTACGGGTTCCACGGCCTCTCGTACGCGTGGGCGAGCCGCCGCGCCGCGAGCATGGTGGGTCGCGACGACCTCCGCCTGGTCGTGGCCCACCTGGGATCCGGTGCGTCGCTGGCAGCGATCCGCGGGGGCCGGTCGGTCGACACGACGATGGGGTTCACCCCGCTCGACGGTCTGGTGATGGCCACGCGCGCGGGGACGGTGGACCCCGGCCTGGTGCTGTGGCTCGTCGAGCACGGCGGCCTGACCGCGCGCGAGGTGCTGCAGGGGCTCGACCGCGAGAGCGGCCTGCTGGGCCTGGCGGGCAGCAAGGACATGCGCGAGGTCCTGGAGCGGGAGGCGGCGGGTGACCCTGCCGCCGGGCTGGCCGTGGAGGTCTACCTGCACCGGCTGGCCGGCAGCGTGGCCACGATGGCCGCATCGCTCGGCGGTCTGGACGCGCTGGCCTTCACCGGCGGTGTGGGGGAGCGGGCTGGCGAGGTCCGCCGCCGGGGGGTGGAGCGGCTCGCCTTCCTCGGCCTCCGTCTCGACCCCGGCCGCAACGCCGCCGTCGAGGGGGACGCCGACGTGACGGTCGAGGGCGCCACCGCGCGCACCCTCGTGGTCGCGTCGAGGGAGGACGTCGAGATCGCCCGCGGCACCCGCGCGGCCCTCTCCTGACCGACGGCTGACCGACGGCCCTCACGCGACGGGCCTTGTCCCCTGCCTCGCGGTCTCTGCCCGTCGCGATGATCGAGGCGTGGAGAGGGAGGTGGACCGATGAGAGTCCTGGTGACCTACGCGAGCCGACACGGCGCGACAGCAGACATCGCCGAGGTGATCGCCGGCGTCCTGACCGAGGAGCGCGGCCGCGACCGGGCCCGGCGCGTCGAGGTGGTGCCGGTCGAGGAGGTCGAGGACGTCGCAGGCTACGACGCGGTGCTCCTCGGCAGCGCGGTCTACATGGGGCGCTGGACCAAGCCCGCCCGCGCGTTCGTCCGCCGGAACCTGGCCGCGCTGCGGGCCCGCCCGGTCTGGCTGTTCAGCAGCGGGCCCGTGGGTGACGACCCGGAGCCGGATCAGGAGACCGGGGACACCGAGAAGCTGGCAGACCTCGTCGGTGCCCGAGGCAGTGGCACGTTCGGCGGGCGGCTGCGGAGGACCGATCTCGGCCTCCGGGAGAAGGCGGTCGTCCGCATGGTGCACGCCGCCGACGGCGACCACCGCGACTGGGCGGAGATCCGCACCTGGGCGGACGAGGTGGCGGACGCGCTGGACGCCGTCGACGCCACCTCGCCGTGAGCAGTCACCTCGTCATGAGCACCTTGAGGGCTCCGGTGTCCGACGCGGCGGCGAACACGTCGTAGGCCCGCATCATGTCGACCAGTCCGTAGGTCTGCGTGACGATGGGCGACGGGTCGAGCTGGTGGCGCTCGACCAGCCCGAGCAGCCGCGGTGTGCTCGACGTGTCCACGAGGCCGGTCGTGATCGTCACGTCCTTGATCCACAGGCTCTCGAGGTGCAGCGTCGCCGGCGCTCCATGCACGCCGATGTTGGCCACGTGGCCGCCGGGGCGCACGAGGCGGGTGCACAGCTCGAAGGTGCCGGGCAGGCCGACCGCCTCCATCACGACGTCGGCCCCGAGGCCCCCCGTGAGGTCCTCGACGAGGGTCACGACGTCGTCGTCGCCACCCGTGTTGGCGACGACGACGTCGGCACCGAGACGCTTGGCGGCGTCGAGCCGGCTCGTGACCGGGTCGACGACGATGACGTGTGCCGGCGTGAACAGCCGGGACGCCAGGACCGCGGCCAGGCCGATCGGGCCCGCACCGACGACGACCACGGTGTCGCCGGGCCGCACACCGCCCGCGAGCACACCGACCTCGAAGCTCGTCGGCAGGATGTCGGCCAGCATCACGGCGGACTCGGCGGGCAGTGAGTCCGGGATGCGGTGGAGCGACATGTCCGCGAACGGGACCCGGGCGTACTCCGCCTGCACCCCGTCGACCAGGTGGCCGAGGACCCAGCCCCCGCCGCCCCGGCACTGGCCGTAGCGACCCTCGCGGCAGAAGGCACACGCGCCGCAGGCGCTGATGCACGACACCAGGACGCGGTCGCCCGGCGTCACGCCGCGGACCGCGCTCCCGACCGCCTCCACCGTGCCCACCGCCTCGTGCCCGAGGACCCGCCCCGGCGTCACCTCGGGCACGTCCCCCTTGAGGATGTGCAGGTCGGTGCCGCAGATGGTCACCGCATCGATGCCGACGATCGCATCGGTGTCGTCCTGGATGACGGGGTCCGGGACCTCGTCCCAGGACTTCTGCCCGACCCCGTGGTAGACCAGCGCGCGCATGGTTCCTCCAGCCCTCCGGCGGCGGGCAGGCGGAGTACCTGTCCGTCCGCACCGAACGTACGAAACGGACTGCCCGCCTGGGCAGTGACGGCGGTCGGCGGCCCTCGGGACGTTGGTCCCGGCACGAGCGCCCCTGCGCCCCTCCCGCCGCCGCCCCGGCCGCGGTGGGGTGGCCATGACGGACACCACGAGGAGGAGGCGTCATGAGGAGCAGCCGGCGAGACACGGTCGTCGTGGGCCTGGACCACTCGGAGACGGCGCGGGCTGCGGTCGGCCATGCGGCCGACGTCGCCGCCCGGCGGAGGCTGCGACTGCGCATCGTGCACTCCTACGAGTCCGGCGACCCGTACGTCCGCGCCACGATGTCGGACATGGTCGCGGTCGAGCGCGCGCTGCGCGAGGCGGCCGAGCGCTTCACCGCACGGGTCGCGGAGGAGGTGGCCGAGGAACACCCGGACCTGGACGTCACGACATACATCGACCCCGGTCCCGCCGTCCCTCTGCTCCTCGCCGAGTCGGAGAGCGCGGAGACCCTCGTGGTCGGCTCCCGCGGCGCGGGCGGCTTCGCCGGGCACCTGCTGGGGTCGACGACGCTGCAGGTCGCGTCGCACGCACGCTGCCCGGTGATCACCGTCCCTGCTCCGTCGTCGGACCAGCCGACCCGGTCCGGCGTCGTCGTCGGGGTCGACGGCTCCGAGCTGTCCCAGGCCGCCGTGGAGTTCGGCCTGCGCGTCGCGTCGGAGGTCGGGGAGTCCTTCGTCGCGGTGCACGCCTGGACCGGCCCGGCGCAGCTCGGGCCCGGCGTCATGCAGCCACTCGTCCACGACCCCGCTCTGGTGGAGCAGGAGGAGCAGCGCGCCGTCGCCGAGTCGCTGGCGGGCTGGGCCGAGAAGTTCCCCGACGTCGCGATCGAGTCGCGGGTCCTTCACGGGCACCCGGTGCGCACGCTGGTGCGCGAGGCGACGGGCGCCCGGCTGCTCGTGGTGGGGTCACGCGGCCGGGGGGCGGTCCGGAGCCTGGTCCTCGGCTCGGTGAGCCACGGGGTCCTGCACCACGCGCCCGGCCCGGTGGCCGTCGTTCACCGCAGCGACTGACCAGCCCCGGCGGTGCGGATCACCTGCGTGACGGGCCGGCGGGGAGTGGCCGGCACCGGCACGCCGTATCCCAGACGGACGATCATCTGCGTGTGGCCGGCGCCGGTGAGCGGCGAGCGGACCAGCCAGCGCAGGTCCTGCTGCTCGAGCGGCTGGTTCATGAACGACGCCGAGAGCCCCTCGGCGGTCGCCACCAGCAGGGCACGTTCCAGGGCCTGGCCGGCCCGGACCCAGTCGGTCGGGGTGTCGTGCACCGTCGAGAGCAGGGCGACCGTCGACGCCCGCTCGAACCGCGCGACGGGCCGTTCGACGTCGGGGTCGCCGCCGAGGTCGCGGAAGGGGGTCCCCCGGTCGGTGGGCCGCGGGCCGAGCGACTGCTGCGGGACACCCTCCCCGGGCGTGCTCCGGCCGACCCAGGCGCGTCGCTCCGCGAGAACCCCCTCCGTCGCCCTCTCCTCGGACTCCGCGTCGTGCAGGAGCCCAACGATGCGGTCGACCTCGACCGGGTCGTCGTAGACGCGCAGGATCGCGTTCTCCAGGGAGACGGCCTCCTGCAGGCGGCCCAGCGCCGCGGCCGGGACGCGACGGTCCCAGAAGGGATAGCGGTTGGTGCGGCGCGCCCAGATCGCCGGGTAGAGGTCGGTCATCAGCCCGGGGCGGTCGTGGCGGTGGTCGACCTCCACGTGGGCGACGTGTGTCGGGTCGTCCGGCACGGGCATGACCCGGACCCGGGGGTGGAAGCCGAGGTGGTCAGCGGCGACCCGCAGGTTGAACAGGGCGGCGCCACAGCTGATGAGCAGCGCCCGCCCGCCGGAGTCGGACACCGACAGCTGTCGCCCGGGGTCGGCGAACAGGTCGATGCTGCGCTCGCCGACCGCGAACTGCCACGGCTGGCTGTTGTGCACGGAGGGCGCCGCGGTGGCGGCCTCCACGAGCGAGCGGACGGTGGTTCTGTCGAGCAGCGGCGAGAGCGTGCGGGAGGGCATCGACGACTCCTTGTTCCGTGACATGTCGTTGCAGCCTCGCCCGCCCGCTGCGTCACCGGGAGGACCGAAGGTCCCGACCCGCAGTGGCCCAAGGCCCCTCGCGCGGCGGGGCGCGTGTGGCGACGATGAGGCAATGACGAGCACCCGGCCTGACCTCGCCGCCGTGGTCGAGCTGGCGCGGCACGCGCCGTCGGTCCACAACACGCAGCCCTGGCAGTTCCAGGAGGACAAGGGCGTGCTGACCGTCCGGAGGGACGAGACCCGCCGGTTGCGGGTCCTCGACCCCGATGCGCGCCAGCAGACCATCAGCTGCGGAGCCGCGCTCCACCTGGCCGGTCTCGGCCTGCGTCTGCAGGGGTTCGAGCCCGTCCTCGAGATGGCGCGGCCCGCCGAGGCCCCGACGCTGGCCCGGCTCCGGGCGGTGCCTGGGCACCAGGCGGCCGCGGCGGACGCCTCCCTCGAGCGGGCCGCGCGCTCCCGCCACATGCAACGGGCTCGGTTCGAGGACCGGGACGTCGATCCCGAGGTCATCGAGGCGATGCGCTCGGCCGTCCAGGGAGCCGGCGCGTGGGTCCGCTTCCTGAAGGGGGCCTCCGAGCAGCTGGCCGTGTCGGTGCTGCTCAACCACGCGGACGACCAGGAGACATCCGACGAGTCCTACCGGGAGGAGCTCGCGGAGTGGACCGCTCGCCCCCCGTCGGCCCGGGACGGCCTCGTGCCGGCAGCGACCGACATGGGCGAGGCCCCCCGGGCCAGCGACGTCCGGCTGCGCGACTTCGCCGCCGGCGAGCGACCGGGCCGATCGGCGAGCGGGGCGGACGACGCACCACCGCCCGTCGAGCACCCGCTGGTCGCGGTCATCGGCACGAGCGGCGACGGGCCCAGCGACTGGCTCGTGGCGGGACAGGCGCTGTGCGCCCTGCTCCTGCAGGCGGAGATGGGCGGGGTCCAGGCGTCGCCGCTGGGGCAGGTGCTCGACCGGCCGTGGACCCGCCGCCGCCTCGCCGGCGAGCTCGGGCTTGTCGGCCACCCGCAGATGGTGCTGCGACTGGGCCACGCCGGGCCCGGCCCGGCCACCCCGCGCCGGGCGGTCGGCGACGTGCTGGACTGACCACATGAGGGTCATCGGTGCGGCCGAGCTCGCCCCGGTGCTCTCGGCGGTCCCCGGGGCGCCGAGGGTCGTCGCCGGTGGCAACGGCGCCCTCCCGCGGGCCCTGCTGTCGATGGTCGACGCGGGGGTCGAGACCTTCCGGCTGTTCGTGCTGAACGCGCATGCCGGCATCCCCTCGCGGCCGGGCGTCGTGCACGAGACGGCCTTCGTCGGCCCGGGGATGCGGCACAGCCCCCGGCTGTCCTACGTCCCCGCGCGGCTGTCCCTGGTGCCCAGGCTGTTCGAGACCACGCTCCCCCCCGACATCGTGTGCGTCACCGTCTCCCCGCCGCACGACGGGACGTACTCCCTGGGGACCGAGGTCAACGTCCTGCCCGCCGCCGTCGAGGCGTGCCGGGCCCGAGGCGGGCTAGTGGTCGCGCAGGTCAACCGGCACATGCCGTGGACCTACGGCGACGGGCTCCTCGATCCGGAGGCGATCGACTACGCGGTCGAGGTCGACGAGCCGCTCGACGAGCCGGCGACCCGTGACCCGGACGACGCCGCGCGCAGGATCGGTGAGCTGGTGTCGGCGCGGGTCGCGGACGGCTCGACGCTGCAGCTCGGCATCGGCCTCGTCCCGGACGCGACGCTGCCCGGGCTTGCCGCCCGGCGGGGACTGGCCATCTGGAGCGAGATGTTCTCCGACGGCGTGCTACGTCTCGACGAGGCGGGCGCCCTCGACCCGGCGGAGACCGTGACCGGGTCCTTCGTCCTGGGTTCGCGCGAGCTCTACGACTGGGTCCACCGCAACCCCAGGGTCCAGGTGCTGCGGACCGAGCGCACCAACTCACCGAGCCGCATCGCCGCCCGCCGCGCGATGACGAGCATCAACACCGCGCTGCAGGTCGACCTGTTCGGCCAGGCCAACGCGTCGCGCATCGACGCCAGGATCCACTCGGGCTTCGGCGGGCAGACCGACTTCATCGTGGGGGCCCTGCACTCCGCCGGCGGCCAGGCACTGATGGCGCTGCGTTCCTGGCATCCCCGTGCCGATGTCTCGAGCATCGTGGCGATGGTCGACGAGCCCGTGACGTCGTTCCAGCACACAGCAGTGGTGACCGAGCAGGGGGTTGCCGAGATGTTCGGCCACGACGAGCGCGCCCAGGCCGCGCACCTCATCGAGTGTGCGGCACACCCGCGGGTCCGCGACGAGCTCTGGGAGGAGGCACGGGCACTCGGCCTCGCCGCCGGGTGACCCTGCCTGACCACCCCACGGCCGAGTCATGCCCTACGGCGGTCCGGCAGAGGTCCTTGGTCCCTGGGTCGAGGGTCTGGAACACGCCAACCTTCAGGTGACACAGAGGTCACCAGGCACCAGGAGGACCACATGAGCGCCAACACACCGGCACGGACCGAGAACCCGGTCCTACGCACGGACGCATCATTCATCGCCGAGCCCGTCTACGAGGAGACGACCCGGCACCGGGCCTACCGCTTCACACTCGCCGCAACCAGGCTCGCCCTCGGGTGGATCTTCCTGTGGGCCTTCCTCGACAAGGCTTTCGGGCTGGGCCGCGCCACCCCGGCTGAGGGCGCCTGGATCGACGGCGGCAGCCCCACCGAGGGCTTCCTCGGCAACGCCCCGGTCGGACCGTTCCAGGACTTCTACAACGGCATCGCCGGCGACGCCTGGGCGGACTGGCTGTTCATGATCGGACTCCTCGCCATCGGAGTTGCTCTGGTCCTCGGCGTCGCGATGCGTATCGCCGCTGGCGCCGGCGCGGTCATGCTGATCATGATGTGGACCGCCGTCCTCCCGCCCGAGAACAACCCGTTCATGGACGACCACCTCATCTACGCCTTGGTCCTCGTCGTCCTCGCGCTGGCTAGCGCGGGCCGGACGCTTGGCCTCGGGAAGGTCTGGGAGCGGATCCCCCTGGTGGAACGCTACGAGATCCTCAAGTAGCCCGCTCCCCGCGGAGGGCCGGAGCTCACGTCGAGCTCCGGCCCTTCGCGACGGTCAGAAGCACGGCCGAGTCCTCGATGGCGCGCAGGCTGTGCCGATGGTCCGGCACCACGATCAGGTCTCCGGACCGCCCGGACCAGGACGCGTCCCGGGCGACCAGCTCGACGCGCCCCGACAGGACCAGGACCGTCGCCTCGCCTGGGTTCTCGTGCTCCGAGAGCTCCGCCCCGGCGGAGAGCGCGATCACCGTCTGGCGGAGCGAGTTCTCGTGACCGCCAAAGACCGTCTCCGCGCTACGCGAGCTGCTCGCGGCCGTCGCACGCTCCAGCTGCTCGCGGGCCACGGCGTCCAGGCTGACCTTGTTCATCCGCTGCCGCCTCTCAGCCGACCCGGTCCCAGCCGCGGCGCGGCGGGCGGTTGCCGAGCACGTCGTCCCGGCTGCGGTACACAATGTACGGCCTGGTCAGGTAGCCCAGCGGGGCGCTGAAGACGTGCACGAGCCGCGTGAACGGCCACAGCGCGAACAGTCCGAACGCCGCGAGCGCGTGCAGCTGGAAGCCGATCGGCGCCTCGGCCATCAGCTCCGGGTGAGGCGTGAGCCGGAAGATGCCGCGGAACCACACCGAGACGCCCTCGCGGTAGTCGTAGTCGCCGGCGATGTTCGCGACCACGGTGTTCGCCAGGCCCAGGACGATGACCGTGGCGAGCACCAGGTACATCGCCTTGTCCATCCGGGTCGTCGCGGAGAACACCGGGCCGACCGTGCGACGGCGGTAGATGAGGATCGCCATCCCGACCAGCGTGCAGAACCCCGCGATGCTGCCGACCCCCACGGCCATGACGTGGTAGGCGCCCTCCGACACACCGACCGCCTCGGTCCAGGACTTCGGGATCCCGAGTCCCATGACGTGACCTCCGAGGACGAACAGGATGCCGAAGTGGAAGAGCGGGGAGCCCAGCCGGAGCAGGCGCGACTCGTAGAGCTGCGACGAGCGCGTGGTCCAGCCGAACTTGTCGTAGCGGTAGCGCCAGGCGTGGCCGACGGCGAAGACGGCCAGGCAGGCGTAGGGCACCGCAACCCAGAGGATCTCGCTCACCGCCGGACCCCCTCTGCCCGCGGCATGTGGTCCGGCGGGCCGAAGGGCACCAGGCCGACCTCCTCGGCCGGCGGGCCTTCGGCGGCGAGGCGGGCGACCGCCGCGTGCTCGTCGCCGCGCAGCGCGGGCAGCGTGGCCGTCACCGCCCGCACGACGTGCGCGAAGGGTGACCCCGACTCCTCGAGCGCGAGCCGCAGCAGCTCGATGCCTGCCCGGTGGTCGAGCAGCAGCTGCCGACCGGCCTCCGGGTCGGCGGTGGCCGCGAACTCCAGCACGACCGCGAGGTGGTCGGGCAGCTCGCCCGGGTCGAGCTCGAGGCCCGCGCGTCGGTAGGCGTTCTTGACGGCGAGCAGCGCCATGCCGCGCTTGCGGGTGTCGCCGTGCGCGTAGTAGGTGAGGTACAGGCAGCAGCGGCGGCGGTGGTCGAACGTCTCGACGTAGTGCGCGGCGAGCTCCAGCACGGGCGTCGCCTCGCAGTGCGACAGGAACAGCTCCAGCGGCTCCGACAGGTCGCCCGGGAGGGACCGGACGACGCGGCGCAGGAGCGGCAGCCGCACGGGGAGCTCCTCGTCGGGGTAGGAGAGCAGCAGCGAGGCCGCCTGCCAGGTGGCCTGCTGCGCGGCAGTGCCGTGCAGCGACCTGGTCGACGTCATGGCGCCGTCCCGTCGTCGCGTCGTGGGAACAGCCCCTCGGGTGTCCCCCGGCCGTCCCAGCTCAGCAGGTTCACCCGCTGCTTCTTGTCCTCCGGGGCGGCGACGGTGTCGGTGGTCTGCCGGTCCTTGAGCATGTGGAAGTTCTCCACCGCGATGGGCGTAGGTCCGCCGGAGCTCTCGCCGAACGGTCCCGACCCGCCCATGCCGGGACCTCCCTCGTAGTCGAGGCTGCACTCCGTCGCGAGCTCCTCGAGCCCGTGGGCCTGCTCGGCGTGAGCGGTTGGGATGACGTAGCGCTCCTCGTACTTGGCGATCGCCAGCAGCCGGTACATGTCGTAGACCTGCTCCCCGGTCATGCCGACCGCTGTGGCGATGGACTCGTCGGGGTCGCGCCCGAGGTTGATGTCACGCATGTACGAGCGCATGGCCGCGAGCCGCCGGAGGACCCGGTCGACGGGCTCGGGATCCCCGGCGGTGAACAGCTCGGCGAGGTACTCGACCGGGATGCGCAGCGCCTCGATGGCGGCGAAGAGGTTGCCCCGGTCCTCCGCGTCGTGCCCGGTGTCCCGCACGACGTCCACGACGGGCGACAGCGGCGGGATGTACCAGACCATCGGCATGGTGCGGTACTCCGGGTGCAGCGGCAGCGCGACCCGGTAGGTGTTGATCAGCGCGTACACCGGGGACCGCTGGGCAGCCTCGACCCAGTCGCGCGGGATGCCGACCCGCTCCGCCTCCCGGACCACCTCGGGGTCGTGCGGGTCCAGGAAGACCTCGCGCTGCGCCTCGTACAGGCCCTGCTCGTCGGTGGTGGCCGCGGCCTCGAGGACCTTGTCGGCGTCGTAGAGCATCAGGCCGATGTAGCGGAGCCGGCCGACGCAGGTCTCGGAGCACACCGTCGGGATGCCGACCTCGACCCGGGGGAAGCAGAACGTGCACTTCTCCGCCTTGCCGGTGCGGTGGTTGAAGTAGATCTTCTTGTACGGGCAGCCGGTGACGCACTGCCGCCAGCCGCGGCAGCGGTCCTGGTCGACGAGCACGATGCCGTCCTCGGCGCGCTTGTAGATCGCGCCGGACGGGCAGGACGCCGCGCACGACGGGTTGAGGCAGTGCTCGCAGATCCGCGGCAGGTAGAACATGAACGTCTGCTCGAACTCGAACCGCACCTTGTGGGCGATGTCCTTGAGCAGGACGTCCTTGTCGCCGTGGTCGGGGGAGCCGCCGAGGTCGTCGTCCCAGTTCGCCGACCACGAGATCTTCATGTCCTTGCCCGAGATCAGGGACTTCGGGCGCGCGACCGGGGTGTGCTCCTGCAGCGGCGCCCTGATCAGGGTGTCGTAGTCGTAGGTCCACGGCTCGTAGTAGTCGTCGAGCGCCGGGAGGACAGGGTTCGCGAAGATGGTGAGCAGCTTCTTGACCCGGCCACCGCCCTTGAGGCGCAGCCGGCCGCGCCGCGACAGCTCCCACCCGCCCCGCCAGCGCTCCTGGTCCTCGTAGCGGCGGGGGTAGCCCTGCCCGGGACGGGTCTCCACGTTGTTGAACCACACGTACTCGACGCCGCTGCGGTTGGTCCACGCCTGCTTGCAGGTGACCGAGCAGGTGTGGCAGCCGATGCACTTGTCGAGGTTCATCACCATCGCCATCTGGGCCATGAGCCTCATCGGAGCGCGCCTTCCATCAGTACGTGACCTCCTGGGAGCGGCGACGGATGACGGTGACCTCGTCGCGCTGGTTGCCGGTCGGGCCCAGGTAGTTGAACGCGAACGACAGCTGCGCGTAGCCGCCGATGAGATGGCTCGGCTTGATGAGCAGCCGTGTGAGCGAGTTGTGGATGCCACCCCGCTTCTTCGACGTCTCGGCGAGCGGGACGTCGATGAGCCGGTCCTGCGCGTGGTGCATGTAGACGGTGCCCTCGGGCATCCGGTGGGAGACGATCGCCCGGGCGACCACGACCCCGTTGCGGTTCACCGCCTCGATCCAGTCGTTGTCGCCGACTCCGATCTTCGCGGCGTCCTCCTTGCTCATCCAGATGGTCTGTCCCCCGCGGGACAGCGACAGCATGAACAGGTTGTCCTGGTACTCCGAGTGGATCGACCACTTGCTGTGCGGGGTCAGGTACCGGACCGTGATCCCGAGCTCGCCGGTCTCTCCCACCTGCGGCTCACCGAAGAGCGCGCTCATGTTCAAGGGCGGCCGGAAGACCGGGAGGCCCTCGCCCAGCTCGGTCATCCAGTCGTGGTCGAGGTAGAAGTGCTGGCGACCCGTGAGGGTGTGCCACGGCTTGAGCCGCTCCACGTTGATCGTGAACGGCGAGTAGCGCCGCCCACCGGTCTCCGACCCCGACCACTCGGGCGACGTGATGACCGGCACCGGACGGGCCTGCGTGTCGGCGAAGGTGATCTGCTTGCCCTCGTGCTCGGCCGCCAGGTCGGCCATCGGCACTCCCGTGCGCTTCTCGAGCGTTCGGAAACCCTGCGTGGCCAGGTGACCGTTCGTGGTGCCGGACAGCGCGAGGATCATCTCGCAGGCGTCGACGTCACGGGCCAGCGACGGGCGGCCGTCCGCCGGGCCGCCACGGACGGCGCCGTTCTTGTGCCGGAGGTAGTCGATCTCCCGGGTCACGTCGTACGTGACGCCCTTGGTGGTCGCCCCGAGATCGTCCAGCAGCGGGCCCAGCGCCGCCATCTTCGCGCCGATCGACGCGTAGTCACGCTCGACGACGACCAGCTTGGGCATCGTCTTCCCGGGGACCGGTTCGCAGTCGCCGGCCTTCCAGTCGGCGACCGCACCGTGCGGGTTGGCCATCTCGTCGGCCGTGTCGTGCAGCAGGGGCACAGCGACGACGTCCCGGCGTACCCCGAGGTGGCGCTCCGCGAGCCGGCTGAACACCTGGCTGATGGTCAAGAACGCGTCCCAGTCGGTCCGGGTCTGCCAGGGGGGCGCGATCGCCGGGTTGAAGGAGTGGATGAACGGGTGCATGTCGGTGGTGTTCAGGTCGTGCTTCTCGTACCAGGTGGCCGCCGGCAGGACGACGTCGGAGAAGATCGTGGTGCTGGTCATCCGGAAGTCCAGCGACAGCAACAGGTCGAGCTTCCCTTCGGGCACCTCGTCGCGCCAGACGACGTCCTCGGGCCGCGCCTCGGGCGGTGCCTCGGTGGCCCGCAGGGAGTTGTCCGCGCCGAGCAGGTGCTTGAGGAAGTACTCGTTGCCCTTGCCCGAGGACCCCAGCAGGTTGGCGCGCCATACCGTGAGGAGTCGCGGGTAGTTGTCCTCCGCGTCGGGGTCCTCGCACGCGAAGCGCAGCCCGCCGGACTTCAGCTCACCGACGACGTAGTCGCCGACACTCTTGCCGGACACCTGCGCGTCGTCGGCGAGGGTGAGCGGGTTGCGGTCGAACGTCGGGTAGGTCGGCATCCAGCCCATCCGGGCCGACTGCGCGATGACGTCGGCCGTCGTCTTGCCGGCGAGCTGGCCCGCGCCGGTCGTCGCCGACAGGGTGTCTGCCCCGAAGTGGTCGTAGCGGTACTGGTCTGAGTGCAGGTACCAGAACGCCGTCTGGATCATCTGCCGGGGCGGTCGCGACCAGTCCAGGCCGAACGCGAGCTGGGCCCACCCGGTGACCGGCCGGCACTTCTCCTGCCCCACGTAGTGGGCCCAGCCGCCACCGTTGACGCCCTGGCAGCCGGTCAGCGTCGTCAGTGCGAGGAACGACCGGTAGATCGTGTCGGAGTGGAACCAGTGGTTGGTGCCGGCGCCCATCAGGATCATCGAACGGCCGCGGGACTCCTCGGCGTTCGCGGCGAACTCCCGCCCGATGCGCTCGGCCTTCCCGGCCGGGACACCGGTGATGGTCTCCTGCCAGGCCGGCGTGTACGGCTCGGTCGCGTCGTCGTACCCCGTGGGCCAGGCGCCCGGGAGCCGCATGTCCGGCCGGGCCACGCCGTACTGCGCGAGCATCAGGTCGAACACTGTCGTGACCAGGTGCTCGCCCACCCGCCGCGCGGGCACGCCACGGCGCAGGGGTGCGGCCGAGCCGTCCGGCGCGTCGAAGCGCGACAGGTGCACCTCGACCGGCGGCTCGGCGCCGCCCGCGGCGGAGAGCACGGGGTCGACGTCGGCCAGGTCGAGGTTCCAGCGGCCGGCGCCGTCGGGGCCGAACCGGAAGCCCAGCGAGCCGTTCGGCACGACGGCCTCGCCGTCCGCACCGAGCAGCACCGTCTTGAAGGCCGCGTTCTCGGCGTCCTTCCCGCCGTCGAGGTCATCGGCCGTGAGGAACTTCCCCGGTACGTACGCATCGCCGTGGCGCTCGAGGCGCACGAGGAACGGCAGGTCGGTGTACTTCTTCACGTACTCGGTGAAGTAGGGCACCTGCCGGTCGACGAAGAACTCCTTGAGCGTCACGTGACCCATCGCCATGGCCAGCGCACCGTCGGTGCCGGGCTGCGCGGCGAGCCACTCGTCGGCGAACTTCACGTTGTCGGCGTAGTCGGGCGAGACCGCCACGACCTTCTGGCCGCGGTAGCGCGCCTCCGTCATCCAGTGCGCGTCCGGCGTGCGCGTCACGGGGACGTTGGAGCCCCACATGATGAGATAGCCGGCATCCCACCAGTCGCCGGACTCGGGGACGTCGGTCTGGTCGCCGAACACCTGCGGCGATGCGACCGGCAGGTCCGCATACCAGTCGTAGAAGGACAGCATCGTCGCGCCGATGAGCGACATGAACCGGGCGCCCGACGCGTGGGAGACCATGGACATGGCCGGGATCGGCGAGAAGCCGGCGACACGGTCCGGACCGAAGCGCTTGATCGTGTAGACGTGAGCGGCCGCCACCAGCTCGGCGGCCTCGTCCCAGGAGGCGCGGACCAAGCCCCCTTTGCCCCGGGCACGCTTGTAACGACGGGAACGCTCGGGGTCGGACACGATGTCGGCCCAGGCGAGCACCGGGTCCCCGGTGCGAGCCTTCGCTTCCCGGTACATCTCCAGGAGCACGCCGCGGACGTACGGGTAGCGGACCCGCGTCGGCGAGTACGTGTACCAGGAGAACGCGGCACCGCGCGGGCAGCCACGGGGTTCGTACTCCGGGCTGTCCGGCCCGACCGATGGGTAGTCGGTCTGCTGGGACTCCCAGGTGATGATGCCGTCCTTGACGTACACCTTCCACGAGCAGGACCCCGTGCAGTTCACGCCGTGGGTGGACCGGACGACCTTGTCGTGCGACCACCGGTCCCGGTAGAAGTCGTCGGCGCCACGACCGCCGATCTGGTGCAGGGTGCGCAGGTCCTCGGAGACCTCGGCCCGGGTGAAGAACCTGCGCGTCCGCACCAGGGCGTCCGTGACGGCGTCGTCCAGGCCGGCCGGGCCGCGCGGCTCGCGGGTCATGACGGCATCGGGGCACCGGGACGGGCGTATCGCAGCCACGTGATGACGATGCACATGAGGGCGAAGGCGACGCCGATGTAGTAGAAGGTCTCAGGCTCCATCAGGGTCAGGCCGACCCCGAAGAAGAAGGGGCCGAACGCGGCGATACCGGCCGTCCATCCGAGGACACCACCGGCCTGTCGGCGTTCGAAGATCATCGGCATCTGCTTGAAGGTCGAGGCGTTCCCGATGCCGGTGAACAGGAAGATCGCGAGCATGCCGACGAGGAAGCCGGTGAAATCGGCGTCCAGGGCATCCGCGCCCGCCTGTGCGTCTGGTGAGAGCTTGGTGCTGGTGTAGAGCACCGAGGTCAGGATCCCCACACCGCTGATCAGTGTCCATCGTGCCCCACCGAAGCGATCCGTCAAGGGACTGAACGCGACCCGCGCGGCAGCACCGATCAGCGGGCCCAGGAACGCGTACTTCACCGGGTCCGGGATCGAGTAACCCTCGACCAGCACCTGTGTGGTGCCGTCCGACATGATCCGGGCGATGTCCGCGTTGCCGCCGCCGTAGATGTTCTTGATCAGCAGCCCGAACTGGCCTGCGAGTCCGGCGAACGTCCCGAAGGTCATGATGTAGAGCAGCGTCATCCACCAGGTGTCCTGGTTGCGGAAGATGTCGAGCTGCTGTCGGATGTTGGCCTTGATCGGCACGCTCTTGAGCATCGTCCAGGCGACGGCCGCGCCGATCACGACGAATGGCACGTAGACGTAGGCGGCGTTCTGGTACCACACGTCCTGCGACTCACGGCCGGGGAAGGACTCGGTCTGGGCCACCCCGAGGAAGCCGACCATCGAGAAGCCGACGATCCACGGGGTGACGAACTGGACGAGGGAGACGCCGAAGTTGCCGATCCCTGCCTGCACCCCGAGCGCCGTCCCCTGCATCCGTCGGGGGAAGAAGTAGGACGTGCTGGGCATGAACCCCGAGAAGGCACCGCCACCGATGCCGGAGAGGAACGACAGGGTCAGCAGCCAGGCGTACGGCGTCGAGGAGTCCTGGACCGCCACGCCCCAGCCGACGAGCGGGATGAGCAGGAGCAGCGTCGTGAGTGAGACGAGCCTCCTCGTCCCGAGGATCGGCGGCAGCACCATCCAGACGAGGCGCAGGAGGCCCGCCGAGAGGCCCGGCATGGCGACCAGCCAGTAGAGCTGGTCCTGGGAGAGGTCGAAGCCGAGGTTGGTGAGCTTGGGCGCCAGGGCGCTCGCGATGAACCACGAGGCGAAGGCGAGGGTCAGCGTGAACGTGCTGATGGACAGGGTCCGCCAGGCCAGGCCGCGGTCCCAGGTCTCGGGGTTCTCCGGGTCCCAGGCCTCCAGCCACTCCTTGCCGGCGCGTCGTGTGCTGGCGCTCGGGCTCTCGGTCATCGGGCTCCTGCCTCCACGGGGGGCTGCTCGAAGTGGTCGGCCAGGTCGGGCGACTGGCTGTGCAGCATGTGCACCACCGTCCAGTGCATCCAGAGTGCGCAGGCGAGGGTGAGGACGAACAGGATGAAGAACATGGAGGACGGCAGCCCGGTCCAGGCCGTGACGTAGGCGAACAGGGGCGGCAGCACGAAGCCGCCCATCGCGCCGAGCATGCCGACGAGGCCGCCGACCGACCCGACGTCGCGGGGGAAGTACTCGGGGATGTGCTTGTAGACCGCGGCCTTGCCGATGCCCATCGAGCACCCGAGGACGAAGACCAGCGCGACGAACGGCGCCAGGCCCATGGAGTAGGGCAGGACCTCGTTGACACCGGAGGTGTCGTACTTCTCGCTGACCTGCACGACGACGTGGCCGTCGGGCATCATCAGCAGGAACGTCGAGGCGAGCATGACGCCGAACGTCCAGTACATGACGCGGCGGGCACCGAGCCGGTCGGAGAACCAGCCGCCGAGCGGGCGGAGGAGGCTGGCGGGGAAGATGAACGTCGCCGTCAGCAGGGCGGCGATGCCGAGGGAGACGCCGAAGTTGTCGACGTAGTACTTGGGCAGCCACGCGGCCAGCGCGACGTACGCCCCGAAGACGGCCACGTAGTAGAGGCTGAACCGCCACACCCGGACCTGTCTCAGCGGCACCAGCTGCTCGCGCAGCGGCCGCCCCTTGCCGGGCTTGCGGTCCTCGCGCGGGGTGGCCACCCAGAGGAGCACCGCAACAGCGAGCAGCAGCACGGCGTAGACGACCGGGACGAGCCGCCACCCGCCCTCGACGAACCCGAGGTAGGTGCCTCCGGCGGTGCCTGCCACCAGGGCGGGTCCGATGAACTTGGTGACCGAGGCGCCGACGTTGCCCGCGCCGAAGACACCGAGGGCGAAGCCCTGGCGGTGCCGCGGGAACCACGCCGAGTTCCACGCGATGCCTGCCGTGAAGGAGTTGCCGGCCAGGCCGACCAGGAAGGCGAGCACGAGCAGGGTCGCGTAGCTGCCGGCCCGGGCCACGAGGTAGGAGAAGACGGCTGTGGCCACGAGCAGGACCGTGAAGACGGCGCGCCCGCCGAACCGGTCGGCGAGCAGGCCGGCGGGCAGCCGCCACAGGGCCCCGTTGAGGATCGCCACGGCGGAGAGCCACGACAGCTGGACGTCGGTGAGCCCGAACTCGTCGCGGATCGGCACGCCGAGGACGCCGAACATCAGCCACGCCGCGAACATGAGGGTGAACGCGACGGTCGACAGCGTCAGGACACGCGTGGCGCCGGGCGGGACGGGCTCCCGCGCGGCATCGGCGCTGCTGAGGGCCGGCGTGCGGGATCCGGGGGCCGACCCCTGGCCCATGAGCGTCGACATGAGACCCGCGCCCTCCGCCCACTCGTCCCCGACCGACCGATCGCGTCGATCATCGTGAGGGGGACGGTTCGGTTGAAGGGACGAAGGTCCTCGGACGGTGTGGCGTACGGCCGTGCGGGGGAAGCACGACGGCATGACGGTCGTCGGCGTCCACGCCTCGCACGAGCAGGTCCATCCCGCGGCACTGCTGGAGGCGGTGCAGCTGGCCGAGGAGGTCGGCTTCACCGCCGGCATGTGCTCCGACCACTTCTCCCCCTGGGGGTCGGCGCAGGGCCAGTCCGGCTTCGCCTGGTCCTGGCTCGGTGCCGCCCTGCAGGCCACCGGACTTCCCTTCGGCGTCGTGAACGCCCCCGGCCAGCGCTACCACCCGGCGGTGATCGCCCAGGCCGCCGCGACGCTCGAGGCGATGAACCCGGGCCGCTTCTGGGTCGCACTGGGCACGGGCGAGGCGTCCAACGAGCACATCACCGGCGCGGCGTGGCCGCCCAAGCCGGTGCGCAACGCCCGCCTGCGCGAGTGCGTCGACGTCATGCGCGCGCTGATGGCCGGCGAGGAGGTCACCCACCACGGCCTCGTCACCGTCGACCGGGCCCGGCTGTGGACCCGCCCCGACCAGCCGCCACCGTTCCTCGGCACGGCCGTCAGCGTCGAGACGGCGCGCTGGGTGGCGGAGTGGGCCGACGGGCTGGCCACCGTGGCCCAGCCGCACGAGCACCTCCGCGAGATGGTCGACGCCTATCGCAGCGCCGGCGGTCGCGGCCCGCTCGTCCTGCAGGTCCACCTGTCCTACGCGCCCGACGACGACACCGCCCTCGCGATCGCCCACGAGCAGTGGCGCACGAACGTGTTCGCGCCTCCTCTGTGCTGGGACATCGACTCCGTGGAGACGTTCGACGAGGCCGCCAAGCACGTGCCGCCGGAGGCGATGCGCGACTCCGTGCTGGTCTCGTCCGACCCGGGTCGTCACGCCGCCTGGCTGCGGGAGCTGGCCGACATCGGGTTCGACGAGATCTACCTCCACCACGTCGGCCAGGACCAGCGCGAGTTCCTGGAGGTCTTCGGCGACAAGGTGCTGCCGCAGCTGGACGTCACGGCGAAGCCCGCCGAGGGCGCGGCATGAGGATCACGAGCACCAGCGACCTGTGGTGGAAGACGGCCGTCGTCTACTGCCTGGACGTCGAGACGTTCCAGGACTGGGACGGCGACGGCACGGGCGACCTCACGGGCCTCGCACAGCGCCTGGACTACCTGGCCGAGCTCGGTGTCACCTGTCTGTGGCTCATGCCGTTCTACCCGACCCCCGACCGGGACGACGGCTACGACATCACCGACTTCTACGGGGTCGACCCCCGCCTGGGCACGCACGGCGACCTCGTCGAGGTGATCCGGACGGCCAGGGACCGCGGGATGCGGGTCATCGCCGACCTGGTCGTCAACCACACCTCCGACAAGCACCCGTGGTTCCGCTCGGCCCGCTCGAGCCGGACCTCCCCCTACCGCGACTTCTACGTCTGGCGGGACGAGCCGCCGGACCAGGAGGTCGCCACGGTCTTCCCCGACCAGGAGGACAGCGTCTGGACGCTCGACGAGAGGACCGGGCAGTACTACCTGCACCGCTTCTACCGGCACCAGCCCGACCTCAACGTCGCCAACCCCGCCGTTCGCGACGAGATCGCGAAGGTCATGGGCTTCTGGCTCGAGCTCGGCCTGTCGGGCTTCCGGGTCGACGCGGTGCCGTTCTTCCTCGAGACGCTCGGGATCGACGGCGGCGACCAGGCGCTGCCCGAGCCGCACGCCTACCTGCGGTCGCTGCGCGAGCTGCTGGGCCGCCGACGCGGTGATGCGGTGCTGCTCGGTGAGGTGAACCTGCCGCACGACCAGCAGCTGGAGTTCTTCGGCGGCGAGGCGGGCGACGAGCTGACGATGCAGTTCGACTTCATCGGCATGCAGAACCTCTACCTGTCGATGGCCCGCCAGGACGCGGGCCCGCTGGCCGAGGCGCTGCTCGCCCGGCCTGCGACGTCGCCGGACTGCCAGTGGGCGACGTTCGTGCGCAACCACGACGAGCTGACGCTCGACAAGCTCTCCGACGAGGAGCGGCAGGAGGTCTTCGACGCGTTCGGCCCCGCGCCCGAGATGCAGGTCTACGGCCGCGGCCTCACGCGGCGGCTGCCGCCCATGCTCGACGGCGACCCCCGACGGGTCCGGATGGTCTACAGCCTGCTGTTCTCCCTGCCCGGGACCCCGGTCCTCTTCTACGGCGAGGAGATCGGGATGGGCGAGAACCTGGCCGCCGACGGCCGGCTCGCCGTCCGGACCCCCATGCAGTGGACGGCCGGCAAGAACGGCGGGTTCTCCACCGCGCGGGCCTCCCGGCTGCCGGGTCCCATCGTCGAGGGCGGCTTCTCGCCGGAGCACGTCAACGTCGAGGCGCAGCGGCGGGACCCCGACTCCCTGCTCGCGTTCGTGACCCTGCTCGTGCAGCGCTACCGCGAGTGCCCGGAGCTGGGGTGGGGCGACTTCGAGGTGCTCGACCAGCCGCACCCGTGCGTGCTCGCGCACCGGTGCACCTGGGACGAGGCGTCTCTGGTCGCGCTGCACAACCTCGGCCCGGAGCCGCTGACCGTCCCCGTCGCACTCGCCGGGGAGGACGAGGGGACGCTGCTGGCCGATCTGCTCTGCGACGGCGACGCTCCCCTCGACGCGAAGGGCCGCGCCGACCTGCCGTTGGAGGGCTACGGCTTCCGGTGGCTCCGGGTGGTCCGCGAGGGCGACCGTCGCCTGCGCTGAGCCGACCCGAGTGGTGTGCCCGACGTCACGTGGGCACGGGGACTAGGTGGCCGATCTTGTTGTTGCACCAGGTGTAGAGAACATCCTCACAACACACCAGGAGCACAGCACCATGACTGCGATCGCCGCCCTGCGCGGAACGCTCGCCCACCGCCGTACCGCCCGCAACGACCGCCGCCGGCTCGAGCGCGACCTCGCGTCGTTCACCACCCCCGAGCAGCGGCGCGAGCTGGAGGCCATCCTGCGCCGGCACACCCCGGCCGAGACGCGGGAGATCCGCAAGATCCTCGACGCGCAGGAGCGCGCCCGCACCGTCCGCACCATGTCGCACGGGCAGCACCTGGCTGCCTGAGTGGCATAATCCACGCCGACGGCGGCGTCCGAGGGACGCCGCCGCACGGTCCAGAAGCGGCCGCGGCCCTCGCTCCCGTCCGGCATCGCCCGGGGGCGGGAGCTCCGCCCCACTGCATGTCAGGACCCACCACCATGGCGTACGAACCACCGAGCGGCTGGCTGGAGCGTCGCGCCGAACCGGACGACGAGACGTGGGAGGGCGGCCTGCGCGCGCAGTTCCACAGCCGACCCGACTGCGAGCGCATCCGGCGTCCCGATGGCCTGGTCCAGGTGGACCGGCCCTACTCGGCCACGCGCTGCCGCGCCTGCGCTCCGGACTGACCGGGTCGATCAGGCCGAGCGGTGCACGAGCCGCCCGACGTTGACGGCCCAGCCGACGCCCGCCGGCCGCGGCGGGAAGATCCGGGGGTCGTCGGGGTTCCAGTAGGCCGCGCGCAGCCTCGTGGGAGTCGGCGGCCTCAGGTCGTAGGGGACGCCGGCGATGTGCCCCTGCCAGTCCCGTTCCTCCTTCGGCCGACGCAGCTCCTGGACGACGGCGGCCGCGAGCAGCCCCAGCGTCACCAGGGTGACGAGCCGGCGGAGCCGTCCCAGCCGACGTTGCCTGCCTCGGTGGCGCATCGCCCGGTCCTCTCCGTCGGTCCCCGTGCTGCCCTTCCCTCCACCGTACGGCGACTCGAGCCCGCCGTCAGTAGCCGTACCCGCCTGGGCCACCGGTCGGCGACGGGGACCCAGGCCCGGCGCCGGTCAGCGGCGAGCCGGCGGGAGACACGACCGTCCAGAGCCCGCCGTCGAGGGTGCTGCCCTGTCCGTTGGTCTGCCCCGGCGCCGAGTCGCCGGCGAACATGTACACGGGGTGGTTCGCCACAGTCAGCTGCGACGAGCCGTCCGCCCGCGTCGTCTCCCCGAGCGTCCCGGTGACACCGGGTACGGCCCCCGGGAGCGGGTCGGGGGCCTCGACGGGCGGCCAGTTCCTGGCGCAGACGCCGGTGCACGTCGACGAGCCGTCCGCGTCGTTGGCGAAGACGTAGACCGTCCGCCCGCGGTCGTCGGCGAGGACCCGTCCGAGGGGGCTGTCCACCACGGTCAGCACTGCCGACGACGCGGGGCTGCCGGAGGCCTCCGGCCCGGTCCGGGTGTCGCTGCTGCCGCCGCACGCTGCCGTCAGCGCCAGTGCGGCTGCGACGAGGACCATGAGGGTGCCAAGGTGGTGACGGGTACGCACACCGGTCGGTACGAGCGGGCCGGTCCGCCGGTTCACGGGTCCAGGAGTGAACCGGGTCGGCCTGCTCAGCGTTGGAGGAGGCGTGGAGACGGCCACGTCCGCCGACGACGGGCAGCGCCTGCGCGCCCTGCACGACGACTACGCCGGGCCGCTGTGGTCGTTCGTGGTCCACCTCACGGGCGATCGCAACCGTGCCCAGGACGTCGTGCAGGAGACGCTCCTGCGCGCCTGGCGGCATCCCGAGGTCCTGGCCCAGGACGGTGGCTCGGCGCGCGCCTGGCTCTTCACGGTCGCGCGTCGCATCGTCATCGACGAGTGGCGCAGCGGCCGGTCCCGCTACGAGGTGGTGGCCGAGAGCCCGCCCGACCGACCGGACGGCGACCGCACCGACGCCCTGCTGGACACCTGGCTGGTCGAGGAGGCGCTGCACCGGCTCAGCCCCGAGCACCTGGCCGTGATCGTCGAGTGCTACTACCGCGGGCACTCGACCGCCGAGGCCGCGCGGGTGCTGCAGATCCCCGACGGCACGGTCAAGTCGCGCACCCACTACGCCCTGCGCGCGCTGCGCCTCGCCCTTCAGGAGATGGGGGTGACGGCATGACGTCGAGCGACGACGCGTTCGCCCGCTACGACGCGGCCTACGTGCTCGGGGCCCTCACGCCGAGGGACCGACGCGAGTTCGAGGCGCACCTGTCCGGCTGCGCTGCCTGCGCCGCGGCGGTGGCCGACCTGGCCGGCATGCCCGGCCTGCTCGGCCGCGTCCGAGCCGACCGTGTGGCCGGGCCGGTGCCGGACGCGGTGCCGGTTCCGGAGGCGGGGCCGGTGCCGGAGACCCTGCTGCCCCGGCTGATCGCGGCATCCCGTGCCGAGCGACGCCCCCGACGCCTCCGGCTCGTGATCGCCGGTGGGCTCGCCGCCGCCGCGGTCGCGGCCGGAGTGGTCCTCGGTGGGGTGCTCACCCCCGGAGGCGAGGACAGGCAGTCACCCGCGCAACGCGCGATCGCGATGACCGCGATCCGGGAGGCCCCCGTCGATGCGACGTTCCGCCTGGAACCGGTCGCCTGGGGGACCAGGGTCCACCTGCGGTGCACGTACATCGGCGGCTCGCAGGCGCGCGGCCCGTACGGCCCGTTGGACAGGGTCGCCTACCGCCTGGTGGCGGTGGCGCGGGACGGAGGTCGCGAGCAGACCGTGGCGCAGTGGGCAGTGCTGCCCGGTCAGGATGCCACCCTGGAAGGCAGCACCGACCTAGCGCCCGGCGAGATCGACCGCATGCGGCTGGAGTCGCTCGACGGGAGGGTGCTGCTGGTGGCGGGCGTCGCCGGTGGGCGCGGCCCCTCGGGGTGACCGGCGCCGCCCTGGAGCGGGCCGGGGTCGGCTCGCGCGGCGGCCTCGCGTGGCCAGGCTGGACCTGGCGCCTGTCCCCGGCGGCCTGCGCGATCGCCGATCCGGGTGGTGTCGCGGATCGGGTCCGGGTTCGCCGTGTGGGACCACGCGCACGCCGGGGCCGGCCAGCCGTGCACGCAGGTGCGGCGGGGCCGGCGCCGGGCGCTACCTGACCCGCGCGTACCCGCTGGCGCTCGCCGACCGGGCCGACTAGCCGCGGACCCGACGAGTCGGGCAGCCGCGTCTGGACGCCGGGTCCGGGCCGGCGCACCATCAGGGTGTCGTCGGCGCGAGGGTGGGCCTGCCATGCGGAGACGTGCGCTTCCCGTCGTCGTGGTCGTCTGCGCGGCCGCGCTCGTCGTGCCGGCGCTGCCGGGTGCCGCGGGCGCGCCGCCGGCGCGCGGCCCGCACGGGACGGCCGCCGCGGCGGGGGTGGCGCTGTCGCCGTGCGTGAACCCGGACAACGGGGACCCGGAGCTGACTGGGCTGGCCGTCCTCACCTCGCGGGTCAGCACTGCGGCGTCGGATGCGCGGGTGCCGGTGCGGGTCACCGCGCACGACACGGGCGGGCCGGGCGCTCCGAGCGGCATCGACCGGATCATGGTGCTTGCGAGCAGCCCGACCTCGGGGCAGGTACCGGAGGCGCAGCTGTCCCTGGCGCAGGACGGCTCGTGGGTAGGGAGCCTGCTGGTGCGCCGCGGTGCCCGTGCGGGCGAGGACTGGAACATCCACTACCTGGACATGAACGACCGGGCGGGCAACTACCGGCAGTACCTCAGCGACGACTTCGCGGCGGCCGGCTACGAGACGGGGTTCGCCGTGACCGGTCCGCGCGACCGGCGCCGCCCGTCGCTGGAGTCGCTGCGGCTGGGCACGCTGACCCCGGACGTGCGGCGGGGGGCCCGCACGGTACGCGTGCGGGCGGTCGCCGCCGACGACCTGACAGTGCGGCTGGTGCGGGTGCTCGCGTGGGACCCGCGGCACCGCCGCCGCGGCCACGTGCGGCTGGAGCGCACGGCCGGCTCGGCGCGGCGTGGGACGTGGGCCGGCGAGCTGCGCATCCCCCGGTTCGTGCCGGCGGGCCGCTGGGATCTCGAGGTGCGGGTGACGGACAACGTGGGCAAGGTCCGGATCCTGCGGGCCCGCAGGCTCGCGGCCGTCGGACTGCCCGCGCACCTGACGGTGTCGAGCCGGACGGACACCGAGCGGGCCGCGGTGGCCCGGGTGCGGTTCACGCGCAGCGTGGACGTGCGGTCGGCGCCGGGTCGCGTGCGCGTGCGCGTCCGCGCGACCGACGAGCGGTCCGGTGTGAGCCGGGTGAACGTCATCATGTGGCAGCCGCCCGACGCGGTCGTGCCCGCCCCGTCGCCGAGCAGGGACGCGCGGCGGGTGTCGGGGTCCGGCCGCGACGGGATCTGGAAGGCGGTGCTGCGCGTCGAGGACTGCGCCTCGTGGCCGGGGGAGTGGGCGGTGAGCGTCTGGGTGTGGGACCGGGCCGGGCATCGCACCATCACGAACCGGGGCACGGTGCGCATGGCCGCGAACGACCGGTACTCCCCGCACCCCACGACCTCCGAGGACCCGCTGCCCACGGCGGGGCCGGTGACCGTCACGTTCCCCGAGGCGGTCACGGGCATCGGCACCGCCACGGTCACGGTGCTCCCGGAGGGATACTCGCGCTTCCGGGCCGAGGAGCCCCCGCCGGCGGTCGCCGGGTCGTGGTCGTGCGTGGACGCGTCGGGGTCCGCGGCGGCCTGCGACACGGGAGCGGTGCGCGTCGCGAGGTTCTTTCCGTCGGCGCCGCTGCCGGCGGGGGCCGCGTACGAGATGTGGCCGAACCTGGAGCACATCTGGACGGTGACCGACCTCGCCGGGAACCCGGTGGGCGGGCCGTGGCGGTTCTCCACGGCCGCGTGAAGCCGGGCGCGCGACGCCGGGCGGGCGAGCGCCGCGGGCGGGCGGCGGACCGGGCTCTGCCATCTAGCTGCGGCGGCCCCGCTGGTCGTCGGCATGGACTGTGGCGGGCGAGTCGTGGCACGGCAGGCACTGGTGCCGCGCGCGGGCGCGATGTCCGTCGGGTCAGCGGCCCGGCACCGGCCGGGAGCTATGTCCAGCTCCGGGGGCTCGGCGGACGCCGGGTGGGCGAGGGCCGGTGCGGCCCCCGGGTCCGGCGCAACGGCCACCGGTCGGGTCGCCGGGAGAGGTGCGTGCAGACACCGTTCAGCAGCGGCGATGCCCGACGTCGGCGCAGGTCCCGAGGACGTTCTCGGGGGGCTGCGAAAGGGCGCGCCCGAAGGGATTCGAACCCCTAACCTTCTGATCCGTAGTCAGATGCTCTATCCGTTGAGCTACGGGCGCCCGGCCTGACCGGCCGCGTCGATGTTACAGGGAGCCCAGGCGGGCCGGGAAATCGCGCCCTCAGCCGGACTCGTGCACCTCGTGCGGGTAGAGGCTGGCACCGGCAGCGACCTCGTGGGCGACCGCGCCGGACGCGACGAGCCCCGTGAGCGACTGCTCGAGGGTCTGCATGCCGTCGCGGGTGCCGGTGGTCAGCATGTTCCGGAGCTGGCGGGTCTTCCCCTCGCGGATCATGTTCCGGACGGCATTGGTCGCCACCAGAACCTCGTGCGCGGCGACCCGCCCACCACCCTGACGAGGCAGGAGCCGCTGGTAGACGATCCCGACCAGCACACTGGCGAGCTGGACCCGGATCTGGGCCTGCTGGTCGCCGGGGAAGACGTCGACGACCCGGTCCAGGGCCTGCGCGGTGTCGTTGGTGTGCAGCGTGGCCAGGACGAGGTGGCCCGTCTCCGCGATGGTCAGTGCCGTCTGGATGCTCTCGAGGTCCCGCAGCTCGCCCACCAGCAGCACGTCCGGGTCCTCGCGCAGTGCAGAGCGCAGCGCCTTGGGAAAGCTGTCGGTGTCGGTGCCCACCTCGCGCTGGTTCACGGCGGCCATCTTGTGGCGGTGGACGTACTCGATCGGGTCCTCGATCGTGAGGATGTGGCATGGCCGCGTCGAGTTGATCCGGTCGACCATCGCCGCCAGTGTCGTGGACTTCCCGGAGCCGGTAGGTCCCGTGACGAGCACGAGGCCCTGCGGCACGCGCGTGAACGCCTGGGCGGAGTCCGGGACGCCGAGGCTGTCGAGGTCCGGCAGGTGGTACGGGATCAGGCGCAGGGCGACAGCGACGGTGCCCCGCTGCCGGAAGCCGTTGACCCGGAACCGAGCCTTGTCGCGCCAGCCGAAGCTGTGGTCGATCTCTCGCCTGGCACGGAACTCGTCGATCTGCGGCTGGCTGAGCAGTGCGAACAGCATCGCCTCGGTGTCCGCCGCGGTGAGCGGCTCCTGCCCCGCCATCCGCTCGAGCAGGCCGTCGACTCGCAGCATCGGCGGCGTGCCGGGGGTCAGCAGCAGGTCCGAGCCCTTGCGCTGGACGAGCGCGTCGAGGAGCTGGTCGACGACGGGGTCGACCGCAGGAGTCATCCGGCGAGTGTGTCAGGTCCGACGTCGTGCTCCGCCGACGCCGCGGTTGTCAAGGTTCCGCGTGTCCTGCCGATGTAGTGCCCAGGAGGGTTCACCCGTCCGGGTGAACCTCGACGCGCAGGACGGGACGCGGAGGGATGGTCGTGGGGTTCCACAGCGAGGTCGCGACCGATCCGACCCAACCGGCCGGCGCGAGCGCGCCCGCCACCGACGCCGCCGGCCGCCGGTTCCTCGGCGAGATCTTGGTCGAGCGACGCCTTCTGTCGCCGGAGAAGCTCGCCGACGCCCTGCTCAAGCAGCGGGTCTCCGGCAAGCGGCTCGGGGCGCTGCTGGTCGAGCTGGGCGCCATCGACGAGCGCGACCTGGCCACGGCCCTCGGTGAGCACTTCGGCGTCGCCGTCATCGACCTGCGCCGCCGGGCGCCCGACCCCAAGGCGGTCCTACGCCTGACGGAGCAGGCGGCACGGTCCAGCCGGGCGCTGCCGCTCGCCATCCACGAGGGAGTCCTCGAGGTCGCCGTCGCCGACCCGAGCGACGAGCTCGCCGCCGACCTGCGCGAGAGCACGGGGATGGAGGTCGCGCTCGTCGTCGCGTCGGCGACGGACATCCTGCGGGCCATCGACCGCGGCTACCGCGCCCTGTCCGGCATCGAGCGACACGTCGACGCCTTCGAGGCGACCGCCACGTCGCGCCGCCCGGACGCCGAGCCGGGCCGGGGCGCGGTCGACGAGAAGGCCCCCGTGGTCCAGGTCGTGACCATGATCCTCACCCAGGCGCTGCGGGACCGCGCGTCCGACATCCACATCGAGCCGATGGACGCGCTCACCCGCGTGCGCTTCCGGATCGACGGGGTGCTGCACGACGTGCTGACCCTCCCGACGTCCATGGGTGGCGCGGTGACGAGCCGGCTCAAGGTCCTCGCCGAGATGAACATCGTCGAGCGGCGTCGCGCCCAGGACGGGCAGTTCACCGCGACGATCGAGGGCCGGGACGTCGACGTCCGCGTCGCCAGCGCGGGGACGGTGGCCGGCGAGAAGATGGTCCTGCGCCTGCTCAACAAGTCGGTCTCGAACTACCGGCTCGCCGAGCTCGGGATGCCGCCGGAGACCTACGAGGTCTACGCCGCGATGGTGCGGTCCCCCTTCGGCATGGTGCTCTGCGCCGGCCCTACCGGCAGCGGGAAGACGACCAGCCTGTACGCGACGATGGCCGAGCTCAACGGCACCGAGCGCAACATCATGACGATCGAGGACCCCGTCGAGTACGTCGTGCCGTCGATCAACCAGATCCAGATCAACGAGAACGCCGACGTCACCTTCGCGGGCGGCCTCCGGGCCATCCTGCGCCAGGACCCGGACATCATCCTGGTCGGCGAGATCCGGGACGGCGAGACGGCCCGCATCGCCACCCAGGCGGCGCTCACCGGTCACTTCGTCATGACGTCGCTGCACGCCACCGACAGCACCTCTGCGCTGCTGCGGTTCCTGGACATGGGCATCGAGCCCTACATCGTCGCGTCCGCCGTCGCCGGTGTGCTCAGCCAACGACTGGTGCGCCGCAACTGCGAGCAGTGCCCGCGGCGCTACGTCCCGACGGCCGAGGAGCTGGAGTTCTTCCGCAGCGCCGGTGGCCGGGTCCCCGAGGGCGGCTTCGTGTCCGGAGAGGGCTGCACCTTCTGCGCCCAGACCGGATACATGGATCGCATCGGCGTCTACGAGCTGCTGAGCATGACGCCGGCGATGCGCGCGCTCGTGGCCACCCAGCCCTCGCACGCTGCCGTCCGCGCGCTCGCGCTCACGGAGGGGACGAGGACTCTGCAGCAGGAGGCCGTCCGCCTCGTCGAGGACGGCATCACGACCATCGCCGAGGTCATCCGCGGCATCTACGTCCTCTAGGGAACGGTCATGACAATCGCGATAGACGCGCCGCGCAAGGAGCCGCGTGAGGTCATCCCGTCCAGGGTCACCGGCAAGGACCTCATGCACCTGTCGCGACAGCTCGCGGCGTTCCTGCGCGCGGGCATCCCCATCCTCGACGGGCTGACCCTGCTGGCCCGGGACACCTCGAACATGACCCTTCGACGGACGCTGCTCGACGTCGCGGACGGGCTCCGCCAGGGCGAGCCGCTGGCCGAGGCGTTCGACCGGCACCCGAAGGTCTTCCCGCCGCCCTTCCGCAGCATGATCCGCTCCGCCGAGCTCAGCGGGAACCTCGACACCGTCCTCGACAGGCTCACGATCTACATCGAGCGGGAGGTCGAGGCCAAGAGCAAGATCAGGACGGCGATGACGTACCCCGCCGTCATCGTGGTCATGTCGCTGGCCGTCTCGGCGCTCCTCGTGACCTACGTCCTGCCGAAGTTCCGAGTGTTCTTCGCCTCGTTCAACCAGGAGCTGCCGCTGCCCACGAGGATGCTCCTCGGGCTCTCCGACGTGATCAGCCAGTGGTGGTGGCTGATCCTCGGTGTGATCACGCTGCTGGCCGTCGGCGGCGTCATCCTGGCCCGGACGGACACGGGGCGCATGACCCGCGACCGCGTCGTGCTCCGGCTCCCGGTCCTGGGCACCGCGATGCAGTTCTCCGTCGTCGAGCGCTTCGCCCGGGTCCTGTCCTCGATGCTGAGGGCCGGCGTCCCGCTCGGCGAGGCCATGAACGTGGCGGCATCGGCCACGAGCAACCGGCTCGCCGCGGTCAGGCTCGGCGTGGCCCGCGAGGCGATGCTCAGCGGCGAAGGCATCGCCGAGCCGCTGGCAGGCACGAGGCTCTTCCCCGCTGCGGCGGTCCAGATGCTGCGCGTCGGCGAGGACACAGGCTCCCTCGACGAGCAGCTCGACACCGTCGCGTCCTTCTACGAGAAGGAGCTCGACTACAAGGTCAAGCAGATCACCACGCTGATGGAGCCCGCCGTCCTGGTGGTCATGGGCGTGATCGTCGGCTTCGTCGCGCTGGCTCTCGTCTCCGCGATGTACGGCATCTACGGCGACAGCGCACGCTGATGCGCCGGACCCGACCACCGGGCCACACCGACGCCGGGTTCACGTTGGTGGAGGTGCTGCTCGCCGTCTCGATCCTCGGCGTGGGCGTCGTGATCCTCGTGGGCGGGATGATGACCTCGATCAAGGTCTCGGGGCAGGGGCGGGTCGCGGCCGAGGGCCAGTCCGCGCTGCGTGCGTATGCCGAGGCCGTGTCTGCGGTCCCGTACACCGACTGTGCCGGGAGCTACGCCTCACCGGGGTTCACCGCGCCCTCGGGCTGGGTCGAGTCGCCGCAGTCGGTCTCCTACTGGGACGGCAGCACGTTCGGGTCCACCTGCAGCACGGACCTCGGGCTCCAGAAGGTCAGGCTGACGCTCACCGCGGACGACGGCAGCGTCGAGACACTGTCCATCGCGAAGAGGAAGCCATGAGGCGCCTGCGCGGTGACGCGGGGCTCACCCTCGTCGAGCTGCTGGCCGCGAGCGCCATCACCGCCCTCATCGCGCCGGTGATCACCAGCGCGCTGGTCGTGGGCTGGCGCACGACCGACGACACCGTCGAGCGGCTCGGTGCCAACCGCGACCGCCTGCTCGTGCCCTCGCTGCTCACGCGCGACGTCCAGGCAGCCGAGGCGGTGGAGACCTCCGGCGCGACGTGTCTCCTGCCGGGGGACTCCCTCGTCGTACGGCTGACCTGGACCGAGACGGACGCCGTCGGCGGGGTCGTCGACCGGGCCGCGTCCTGGGTGCAGACTCCCGGCCCGCCCCGCTACCTCGAGCGCCGCTACTGCGCCGACGGCTCGTCCGTCACGTCGTCGGCGTCGGCCAGCCACGACGCGGCCACCGTGGCCGTCACCTGCCGAGCCGTCCCAGGAGGCCCCACGGGCGCGTGCGCCCCGGCCACCGTCGTCGAGCTCACGGTGACCGACTCGGCAGGGGACTCCTACACCGCCCTCGGCCGCCGGAGACCGTCGTGACCCGGCTCCGGAAGCGCGTACGCCGGGTCCGCTCGAACGGCGACACGGGCAGCGCCCTCGCCATCGCGCTGGTCTTCCTCATGGTCTTCGGCGTCTACGTCGGGATCGTCCTGGAGTTCTCGACGACCGGCCAGCGGAGCACGCTGTCGGTCCGGGACGAGGGGGCCGCGACGTACGCCGCCGGCGGGGCGCTCGAGGGCGCGATCAACGAGGTGGCGGGGAGCAGCACCGTCGGGGTCGACCCCGGCACGAGCAGCCCGCCGGTCTCCAGCCCCTGCTTCACGCTCCCGGCCGGCGAGCTGGACAACCCCGCTCCGATCACCGTCGAGTGCCAGCCGCGGGAGAACTCGGGGGCTGTCGCCGGATCTCCGGCCAGCCAGCCCGGCCAGGCGCTGCTGGCACTGTCAGGGCACCCGGCGGAGGGCGTGGCCCTCACGGGTTCCGCGGACGTGAGCACGGACGGATCCGTGCACGCGAACCGGCTGCTGGACGTCCCCGGCGGCGCGCGGCTGACCAGCTCGACCGAGATCAAGGCCGGCACCTGCTCGGTGGCCGGAACCGCGACGCCAGCCTGCGTCACCGGGCCCGTGCCCGGGGATCCCGGTTGGGGCGGCCCCACGACGTACCCCGAGGTGGTCACGTCGCTGCCGTCGTGCTCCGGGCGGGTCGCCCGGCTCGACCCCGGCACCTACCTCTCGCGCACCAACCTCCAGCGCGTCATCAACTGCGCGAACACCGTGGTGTGGTTCACGCCGGGCGTCTACTACTTCGACTTCCGCGACGGCAACCGGGAGCTCGTGATCGGCAACGGCGACGTGGTCGTCGGCGGGACGCCGTCGGGCTGGGTCCCCGGCACCACCCCGTCGAACGCCCTGCCCGTGCCCACCGCGGCGAACCCGGACACCAGCGCCTGTGACGAGAACAGCCAAGGCGTCGACTTCGTCTTCGGCGACGACAGCCGCATCGACGTGCGCTCCCGCGGCAGCATGCAGCTGTGCGCCGAACGGACCGGATCGACGTCCCAGCACGTCGTCCTGCGCGGGCTCGCGACGACGTCCGCCCCCCTACCGGCAGCGGTCCCGTCGGCCGGCGCCGCGACCCGCGCCAGGCAGAGCGGGAGTGGCACCCGGTGGTCCCAGGTGGCGCGGGGTGCGGTTGTCGACGGCCGGACGGCTCGCGTCGTCGTCCCGGCTGCCGGGTCGTCGAGGACCGTGCGCATCGGGCCGTTCCCCGCAGATCTCGTGCCCCCCGAGGCGACCGGCATCTCCGTCACGGTCACCGCGACGCACAGCCGCACAGGGTCGGGCACGACCCGGGTCCGCGTCACCGACGGCGGGGGGACGGCGCTCCCGTGGGCGGCCCTGGCGCCCGACGACGCGGTCGTGACCGGCCCGGCCCTGACGCCGACCCTGGTCAACGCGATGTACGTCGAGATCGCCGTCACCGGCGGTGGGGCGGGCACCACCACCGAGACGCTGGACGGCATCACCGTCGCGGTGGACTTCTCCGCGCCGATGCGACCGACCTCCGGAACCGGGTCCGCGACGCCGTACGGCGCTGGCGCCCCCACCGCACTCCTGTCCTCGGCCGGGTCGGCGGCCAACACGGTCCTCGCGCTGCACGGCACGGTCTACGCGCCGCTCGGGGCGGTGGACCTCGCCATGACCAACGTCCCCTACGAGGTGATCGACCGCGGCATCGTGGCCCGGCACCTGCGGCTGGCCATGACGTCCGCCCCCGGGTACGCCGGTGCACTGGTCTCCGTGCCCGCCCTGGCGCGGAGCCCACGCGTGGTGATCCTCGTCGCGCAGGACGCCGGCGGTGGCCGACTGGCCCGGGCACTCGTGCGGTTCACCGACCCGTCGGGCCCCGGGCCGGCCGGACGGGCCGCCGCCGAGGTCCTGGAGTGGTCGGTCGACTGACCGGATCACGGCCGGGTGACGCGGGCGACCGAGAAATTCGCGTGTCAAGGCTCAAGGTGTCACCCGGATGGCCGAAATCTTCACCAGGAGAGGCAACGTCTGCCGCTCGCCAGACCGGAAGGACCACCCATGCTTCAGAAGCTCCGTGCAGCCCAGGAGAAGGAGTCCGGCTTCACGCTTGTGGAGCTCCTGCTCGTCGTGGCCATCCTCGGCGTCCTCGCCGGCGTCGTCGTGTTCTCCGTGGCCGGCATCCAGGACAACAGCCAGAAGTCGTCCTGCAAGACCGAGGCGTCCACGGTCCGCTCGGCCGAAGAGGCCTACTACGTCAAGAACAAGAGCTACGCCACCGCGGCCCAGCTCACCACCGCTCCGAACAAGCTGCTCAGCTCGGCGCCCACCATGGTGACCATCACCACGACCGGCACCCCGCCCACCAGCTACGCGCTGGCCTGGACGGCGACCTGCAGCGGCGTCGCCGGGATCGGCACTCCGTAGGCACCACCTGCTGACTGAGAGGCCCGCCGGACACGTCCGGCGGGCCTCTCTGCTGCTCAGGGGCTGGGCGTCTCGTCGCTGCTCACGGTCACGTCCGGCTTCTCGACGTCGACGTCGACGTCGGCCTCGCCGCCGAAGTAGAAGAACGCCGCGACCGCGACGCCGGCGAGCACCAGCACAGCGACCAGGAAGCCGCTGGTGGCGCCGCCGCCGTCGGACTGACGGCTGGGGTGAGGGGACAGGAAACGCATCGGGCACCTTCCGGGTGGATCGGCTGGCTCGGGCGAGGTGGACGTACCCCCTCCGAGGCGCGGTGAACCGCTCGGGCGCAGGTGGCGGGGCAGTGTCCGGCATGGGAGCTCCTGGCGCAAGCGATGGTGGCCGGCGTCTCATGGGGTGCCCTGTCGGGTGGCCCCGGAAGGCGTTACCGTGAGCAGCCCCGCGGGCGGCGAACGGTCACGGGGCGGCCACGCGAAAGGGACATCAGCGGCGATGACGGCACCTGCGATCGAGACCCCGACCGACCACCAGCGTCTCAACGACTGGGTGCGCGAGGTGGCCGAGCTGACGCAGCCGGACCGCGTCGTGTGGTGCGACGGCTCAGACGAGGAGTGGGCGCGGCTCACCGACGAGCTCGTGGCGGCCGGCACGCTGACCCGCCTCGACGAGACCAAGAAGCCCAACTCGTTCTGGGCCGCCTCCGACCCGACCGACGTCGCACGCGTCGAGGACCGGACGTACATCTGCTCTCGCGACGAGGCCGACGCCGGCGCCACGAACAACTGGATGGACCCGGACGAGATGAAGTCGGTGATGACCGACCTCTACCGCGGCAGCATGCGTGGCCGGACGATGTTCGTCATCCCGTTCTGCATGGGCCCGCTCGAGGCCGAGTCGCCGATGTTCGGCGTCGAGATCACCGACTCGGCCTACGTCGTCTGCTCGATGCGCATCATGGCCCGCATGGGCACCAAGGTCCTCGAGCGGATGGGCTCCGACGCGACGTTCGTCCCCTGCCTGCACTCGGTGGGCGCGCCGCTGGAGCCCGGGCAGCAGGACGTGCCGTGGCCGTGCAGCGACACGAAGTACATCACCCAGTTCCCCGAGGAGCGCATGATCTGGAGCTTCGGCTCCGGCTACGGCGGCAACGCCCTGCTGGGCAAGAAGTGCTACTCGCTGCGCATCGCGTCGGTGATGGCGCGCGACGAGGGCTGGCTCGCCGAGCACATGCTCATCCTCAAGCTCACCTCGCCCGAGCAGGCCGTGCACTACGTCGCGGCCGCCTTCCCGAGCGCCTGCGGGAAGACGAACCTCGCGATGCTCGAGCCGACGATCGAGGGCTGGAAGGTCGAGACCCTCGGCGACGACATCGCGTGGATGCGCTTCGGTGAGGACGGCCGGCTCTACGCCCTCAACCCCGAGTTCGGCCTGTTCGGCGTCGCGCCCGGCACCGGCTGGGGCACGAACCCCAACGCGATGCGCACCATCGCCAAGGGCAACTCGCTGTTCACCAACGTGGCGCTCACCGACGACGGCGACATCTGGTGGGAGGGCATGACCGACGAGCCGCCGGCCCACCTCACCGACTGGAAGGGCCGCGACTGGACGCCGGAGTCCGACGAGCTCAGCTCGCACCCGAACTCCCGGTTCTGCACGCCGATCACGCAGTGCCCGATCATCGCGCCGGAGTACGACGACCCGCGCGGTGTCCCGATCTCGGCCATCCTCTTCGGCGGCCGCCGCAAGACGACGATCCCGCTGGTCTACGAGGCCCGCGACTGGGTGCACGGCGTCTTCATGGGCGCCACGCTCTCGTCCGAGACGACTGCCGCGGCGACCGGTGCGGTCGGCGTCGTGCGACGCGACCCGATGGCGATGCTGCCCTTCATCGGCTACAACGCGGGCGACTACTTCGACCACTGGGTGTCGGTGGGCAAGGAGGGCGACGCCCAGAAGCTGCCGAAGATCTTCTACGTCAACTGGTTCCGCCGCGACGAGGACGGCGGCTTCCTGTGGCCGGGCTTCGGCGAGAACGGTCGCGTGCTCAAGTGGGTCATCGAGCGCATCGAGGGCCGCGCCGCGGCCGTCGAGACGCCGATCGGTCAGGTCCCCACGCCAGACTCGCTCGACGTGAGCGGGCTGGACATGACGCGTGAGCAGCTCGAGCAGGTGCTGGCCGTCGACCCGGCCGAGTGGCGCGACGAGGTGCCCCAGATCCAGGAGTGGTTCGAGACGATCGGCACCGACAAGGTGCCGGCCATGCTCATGACCGAGCTCGACGGTCTCAAGGCCCGCCTCGGCGACGGCTGACCAGGCGGCGCGGCCTGTTGTCGGACACCCTCGCCTACCTCACGTGGTCGAACCGGGTGGGCGACCGTCAGCCCTTGCGGGCGGAGCCCTCGTCGATCTTCTCCGTGTCGCGCCGCGGCAGCTGGATGGTGTCCTCGGCCCGGGTCATCCCCGCCTGCAGCTCACGTCCGCGTTCCATCTCGGCGTTGAACTGCGCGCCGAGCAGCAGGGCGATGTTCGAGATCCACAGCCACATCAGGAAGATGATCACCGCCGCCAGTGAGCCGTACGTCTTGTTGAACGAGCCGAAGTTCGCGACGTACAGGGCAAAGACGGCCGATGCCGCGATCCAGATGACGAGCGCCAGCAGGCCGCCGATGGTGAACCACCGGAACTTCGGTTGCTCGACGTTGGGTGCCGAGTAGTACAACAGGGAGAAGATGACGCTGATCACCAGCGCCATGACCGGCCACTTGGCGAAGCTCCACAAGGTCACGGCGGTTCCGCCGATCCCGATGGCCTCACCCGCGGCCTCTGCGAGCGGGCCCGTCAGGATCAGTGCGAAGGCCACGAGAGCGACAAGGAGGATGCAGACCAGAGTCACCAGGATCTGCAGCGGACGCAGCTTGTAGAAGGGCCTGCCCTCCTCCACCTCGTACACGACATTGGTGGCGCGGCTGAACGCACTCACGTACCCCGACGCCGACCAGAGGGCGGTCGCGAGGCCGATGACGAGGGCGAAGCCGGCGGCCGTCTGCTGCTCGGCCAGCTGCCGGATGGGTCCGGCGAACGTGTCACTCGCCGATGCCGGGCCGAGCGTGTCGACAACGCCGAGCAGCGCGTCCGTCGTCTTCTGCGGGTTGCCCACCAGCCCGACGAGGGAGGTGAGCGCCAGGGCGGCCGGGAAGATGGCCAGCACCCCGAAGTAGGTCAACGCGGCGGCGAAGTCCAGCCCGTGGTCGTCCATGAACTCCGACACCGTGCGCTTCGCGACACCCTGCCACGTGCGGCCGCTGAGCTCCGTCGGCGCATCGGGCTTGCGCCGATGATCGGGAGCAGGCCGGCTGGTCTGGTCGGGCATCGACACTCCTGAGACGGGACGAGGCCACGGACCGACGCCGGGCCTGACGCGAGCCTCACCGGTGGGGCGGCGGCGAAACAGTGCGGCGCTTCAAACCGGCATGACAGTTGTGTGACGACCCGGCCGGACGACGACGGCCGGCCCCGTGCCGCAACGGTCGAACCGGTGGGACCTCAGCGGCCGCGGACCCGGATGCGGTGCGCGGCGGAGCGGACACCGGCACTGACGGCCACGACCCGTACGGTCGAGCGGACCCGGACACGCAGCGCGGCCGTGCCCTGGGCCGACGGGGTGACCTTGCGCGTCACGGTCTTGCCGTTCTTGACCGTCTTGACCAGGACCGTCGCCTTCTGCCGCGGCATCAGGCCGTCGAGCACCAGCCGCACCATCGCACCCTTGCGGACCCTGGTGGGTCCGTCGACCGACGGGTGCGCCGGGACGTCGACGGACGCCGAGGCCCAGGACGAGAGCGCCGCCTCGTTGGCGGCCCGAACGCTGGGCCTGCGTGAACCCGGCACGACGCCGCCGAACGTGACGCTGGTGCGGTCGGGCGCGACGACCTTGCGCACCCCGTTGAGCCGCACGACGTAGCGGCTGAGCGGGACGCCTCCGGTGTCCGCCGGTGGCGTCCAGGAGACGGTCACCTTCCCCCGCCTGCTGGAGGTCGCGACGACGTCACCGGGCGGGGCCGGGGGCAGCGCGGCGATGACGCGGACGGGAGCCGAGGCGACGCCTGCCGACACCACGCGGTAGTCGGCGGTGACCGGCACCGGCACGCTGAGCCCGACCGTGCCCGCGGCCGAGGCGGTGCCCGAGGCGACCGTCGTCCAGCCCGAGCCGCCGACCGGCCAGGACTCCACCGTGACCGGGACCGAGGGGGCCAGGCCGCTCGCCCGCGCCGGCGTCGAGCTGCCGGCCAGCACGACGGGCGCGACGGTGGCGGTCGGCGTCAGGCTGGTCGGGCCCGACCTCGAGCCGCCCGAGTCGTCGAGGGTGACGGTCGCCGAGCCGGCCTCGCTCGTCAGCACCACCGACGCGGTGCGGCCGCTGACCGAGGACGTCGCCCTGGTCGTGGAGGCGGGCACACCGGCGGCCCGGGGGGTGATGACGGTCAGCCAGGACAGCGACGTGCCCTTCTGCGTCGCCCGCACCGAGGGGGCCGGGGACAGCTCGGCGTAGGCCTGGCTGTTCCAGCCGCGCATCGGGGCGCGACGGCCCTTGGCCACGTCCAGCGGTGCGCCACCGGAGGTGAAGAGCATCGAGACGTCGGCACCGGCGCCGGACGTGTGCGCCTCGTCGGCGTCGAGCCGGACCTTCCGGTCCCGTCCGAGCCCCCACTGCTGGCTGGCCTTGACCGTGCGGTCGGCGTCGAGCCGGTCCCAGACGAGCAGCACGTCCTCGACCCGGTCATAGGCGACCGTGCGGGTCAGGGTGACGCCGCGGTAGCCGCGGTCGACGACGGTCGCGATGTCCAGACCCTTGGCCTGCGTCGTGCGCAGGTCCGGCCGCGGGTTCGTGCGCGGCACCCCGTGCACGAGCACGACGTTGTGGGCGGCGCGCGACACGACGAAGCTGCGGGTCGTGCCGTAGGTGTAGCGCCACTGCCCGGTGTCGAGCAGGAGCGGCGACCCGTGCGCGTAGAGCGTCACCGCCGCGGAGTCGTCGTGTGCGTGCGGGATGCCGTCGCCCCTGCCCGCGCGGACACTGAAGAACGTCTCGTCGGCGAGCGCCCGCCCGCCGCCGCCCCAGCCGGAGCGGCCGAACACGTAGCCGCCGTCGAACCTCGCGAAGGTCTCGCTCGGCGGGGCGCCGCTGGCGCCGCTGGTCGCGGCGAACTCGGCCGCCGTGCCCGCCCAGCGCCTCGGCTCGAGCGGCTCGGGGCTGGTGTCGCCCAGCGCCTCGACGCGCCCGTCGGGCCGTGTCGCGTGGGCGATGAACCCGGGAGTCGCGTCCACCCGCAGCAGCTCTGCCGGGACGGGGTCACCGGCGAGGCGCAGCCGCTGGGCTGCCTGCTGGAACCACCGGTAGTTGTTGACCGCGTAGGTGAGCGCGCCCTCCTCGTCGGAGCCGTCGCCGTGGACGAGGCGGACCGCCAGGCTGCGCTCGCGGGTGATCGCCAGCCGTCGCCAGGCCGGCCGGCCGACGGCCACGCCGATCGCGTAGAGGCCCATCGACTGGTGCAGCGAGGCGTTGTTCACGCCCTCGTAGCGCCGGTAGTCGGCCATCATCTCGCCGTGCTTCTTCAGCGCCTTGCGGAGCCAGCGCTGCTGGCCGCGGGGGCCGGCGGCGGCGCAGACGAGCACCTGGGCGCGGAAGCCCTCGTAGATCGGCGGGCCCCAGGCGTAGCGGCTGCTGCGCCCGCCCGGCTTGTTGTCGCGGACCCAGTCGCGCAGCAGGAAGTAGAAGCGGTCCAGCATCGCCGGGTCGCCGGCCTTGACCCCGCGCCGCAGCAGCGGCAGCAGGTAGTGCAGCGAGTGCATGTGCCCCTTGCCGCTGCTGTCCAGCGTGCTGACCGGCTTCCACGTGGGGTTCTTCCGCAGCCGGAACCACCCGTAGACGCCGAGGTCGGCGCGGCCCGCCATGAGCTGCTCGGCGGCCTTCTTCGTGCCGCGCTGGCCCCGGCCCAGCCCGATGCTGCACTGCGCCTTCGCGGCCACCTGGTCCACGCGCGGGACGCCTCCCGCGGCGGCGGCCGGCGGGCCGGTCACGGTGCCGACCAGGAGGCCGGCGGTCAGGGCCGCTGCCAGCGAGGCGGCGACAGGTCGACGGGTGCGCGGGCGCACGTCGGGTCCCCCCGAGATCACGATGAGCTCTCCCCAGCATTCGGTGCCGTGCGGTCTCCGCGCCGTGTCGCGCGGTGCGCCCGGGAGCAGCCGGGCGTCCGGTCAAGTATCGGCCCGGTTGGTCCGCTTCGTAAGTGTTTGCGGTAACTCGGCGCGCCCGCCCGGTAGATCGTACGCGTGCGGGTGAGAGGGTTGACCCGTGCCTCTCGACCGCCGCCGGCGACCGCCGCGGGCGGCGGTGTGGCTGGTGGGCGTCGCGGTGGCGTGCGCGGCGCTGACCGCGCTGACCTACGTCCTGGCGGTGCACACCACGCGGGGGCGGCTGCTCGACGGTGCCTCGCTACGGGGGGCGGTGGAGAGCCGGTCTGACCTGACGAGCGCCGTCGAGGGCCTGCTCGACGTGGTCTCGGTCGCCTCGCTGCTGGGGGCCGGCGTCCTGCTGGCGCTGATCGCGCTGGTGCGCTTCCGCCGCGAGCTGGCGCTGGCCGCCGTCGCGATGCTGGTCGGCGCGAACGCGACGACACAGATCCTCAAGAGGTACGTCCTCGAGCGCCCCGACCTGGGCATCCTCGAGTCGACGCCCGCGACGCTGAACAGCATGCCGAGCGGGCACAGCACGGTCGCGTTCTCCGTGGTCGTGGCGCTCGTGCTCGTGCTGCCCGTGCGGCTGCGCCCGGCGGCGGCCACCCTCGGCGTGGCCTACGCGTCGGTGGCCGCGATCAGCACGCTGTCCGCGGGATGGCACCGGCCCAGCGACTCGATCGCCGCGTTCCTCGTCGTGGGGTCGTGGGCCGCCCTCGTCGGCGCCGTCCTGGTCCTCCACCACGCGGACAGGCAGCCGGCGCCGACGGGCGACACCCACCGGGGTGCCACCCGCCGGCTGGGTGCCGCGTCGGCGTACCTGCTCGCCTTCGGGGGTCTGGTGGCGGGCATCATCGTCACGACCCAGCTCGACACCTACGGGCAGGCCGCGCAGGTGCTCGCCTACTTCGCCGGCGGCGGCCTGGTGGCCGGCACCGGCGCCGCCGTCATGGCCGCGGTGCTCGCCGTGAGCCACCGCATCGCGCCGCGCGACAGCGAGGCGCCGGTCGGTCAGGGCTGGATGTTCTGGTTGAGGCGGAACAGGTTGTCCGGGTCGTAGCGGCGCTTGACCTCCTGCAGCCGGGCGAAGTTGGCGCCGTAGTTCTCGGCCACCTTCCCCTGGTCGTCCGGCGCGGCGAAGTTGATGTAGCCGCCGGGCTGCGAGTGCGGAGCGATCGCCGCGTAGTAGTCCTTGACCCACGCCGTGTTCGCCTCGTTGTCCGCCGCGTCCGGCCACATGCCGGCGATGACGACGGCATAGGTCGCGTCGCGGTGGCCGAAGGCCGTCGCGTCCGCCGCCACGTCGTGGCAGGCGCCGTTGATCGGGTACATGTGCACCGTCGAGTTGACCACCGGCACCTTGGGGCCGTGCTCCATGTGTGCGGCGATGGCCTCGGGCGTCAGCGGGCCGGTGAAGCTGGCCTTCCAGTAGTGCTGCAGCCCGGCCGGCACGAGAGCGTCGAACGCGCTGTTCAACTCCTGGTAGGGCATCGCGCCGACGTGCTCGGCCACGGGGCGCGCGACGTCGCGGAACCCCTGCATGATCTTCTCGCCGTCGGCCGCCGACCCCGTCCAGCAGGACACGACCGCGACGAAGGGCTCGCCGACGCGGTCCTGCGGGACGAACGGCAGCGGTGGTGCGATCTGGAAGGCCGGGAAGCCGCCGTACTCGCGCGGCGCGTCGCGGATGAAGTCGTCGAAGTAGGCGAGCACGTCGGGCCCGTCGCTGAGCTCGAAGAACATCGGCCCGCCGTAGATCTCGCCGACGGGGTGCACCCGGAACGTGAACTCGGTGGCGACACCGAAGTTGCCGCCGCCGCCGCGCAGTGCCCAGAACAGGTCCGGGTGCTCGGTGTCGCTCGCGGTCACGGTCTCGCCGTCGGCGGTCACGACCTGCGCCGAGAGCAGGTTGTCGCAGGACAGCCCGTAGCCACGGGAGAGGTAGCCGATGCCGCCGCCGAGGGTGAGGCCGCCGATGCCGGTGGTCGACACGATCCCCCCGGTCGTCGCCAGCCCGTGCGCCCCGGTCGCCTCGTTGAACCCGTTCCACGTGGTGCCGCCGCCGGCCCGGGCGACGCGACGCTCCGGGTCGACATCCACCGTCCGCATCCCCGACAGGTCCGCGACCACCGCGTCGTCGGCGGTGCCGAACCCCGGGACGCTGTGCCCCCCACCGCGCACGGCCAGCGGGCGCCCGGTCTCGCGGGCGTGGCGGACCACGGCGGCGACGTCCTTGGCGTCGGCGCACCGCACGACGGCGGCCGGGCGGCGGTCGATCATCTGGTTGTAGACCGTGCGCGCGTCGTCATACCCGGGGTCGGACGGTGTGACCACCTCGCCGGTCACGCTCGCGGTCAGGGTCTCGATCGTCTGAGGACTCATGTCACGCACACCTCTCGTCGCGTCGATGTCTGGTGCTCGACGTTAGGCAGCCGAGGGCGCCGGACGCATGACCGGAACTGGCTGTTTGGGCGCACCGCGGCCCGATGGTCAGTTCTGACCATCGACCCCTCGCCGGGCACGACCTAGCGTGACCGGATGGCCGGGTGGAACCGTCCGGCGATGCCGGCGCGCTGGTCGGGCACGGGGCTCCCGAACCTCGTGGGCCGGCGGGACGAGCTCGCCACGCTGGAGGACGCCTGGTCGGCGGTCGTCGGCGGCCGGCGCCAGGTGGTGTTCATCGGGGGCGAGCCGGGAGCGGGGAAGACCCGCCTGCTCGCCGAGGCCGCGGTCCGGCTCCACGACGAGGGCGCCGCCGTGCTGCTGGGCACGTGCGTGAAGGAGTTCGGCCCGCCGTACCAGCCCTTCGTCGAGCCGGTCTCCGCGCTGCACGACGCGGTCGGTGCGGGGGAGCTGACCGCCGCGACCGGGCACTCCGACCGGCCCGGCGCCCTGCTGGACCGGCTGGCCACGATCGCCGGCAAGCGCCGGGCACGCTCACCGGACGAGGGCGCCGGGGCCGAGTACCAGCGCGAGCTCTACGACGCGGTCGTGCATGCCGTGACCGCCGCGGCCGCCGACGGGCCCGTCGTGCTCGCTCTGGAGGACCTGCAGTGGGCGGGCGCGACGGCCCTGAGCCTGCTCACCCACCTCGTGGAACGCACGTCCGAGGAGCAGCTGCTCGTGGTCGCGACCCACCGGACGACGGTGCCGGACCGCTCGGCGCCGCTGGTGCACACGGTGGCCCAGCTCTACCGGCTCGACGGCGTGCGCCGGCTGGACCTCGCCGGGCTGGGGACCGACGACATCGCGCGCTACCTCGTCGAGGAGACCGGCGTCCCGGAGCGCCGGGTGCGCACGGCAGCCGCGGTCCTTCGCGACCAGACGGGCGGCAACCCGTTCTTCCTGCGCGAGATGTGGCGGGACCTGGCGGCTCGAGGGGGTCTCCCGGCGTTGCGCTCGGAGGGCTTCACCGCGCCGGAGTCGGTCCGTGACACGTTGCAGAGCCGGCTGGACCGGCTCGCCGAGCCGCACCGTCAGGTCCTCGAGCTGGCGGCCGTGATCGGGGAGGAGCTCGAGCTCGCCACCCTGCTCGCGGCGGGCGAGTGGACCGCCGGCACGACGCTGGCGGCGGTCGACGAGGCCGTGTCGCACGGCCTGCTGGAGCCCTCGGGGGCGGACGGCAGCCACTTCCGGTTCCCGCATGCGCTCGCCCGGACGGCGGCACTCGACCACATGACGCCCTCCCGCCGGGTGCAGGAGCACGCCCGGGTGGCCAAGGCGCTGGAGGACGCACCGGGTGAGCCGGCCGTACAGCGGCTGGCGCACCACTACGCGAGCGCGCGCGCCCTCGGTCACTCCGAGAAGGCTCTGCACTACCTCCTGGAGGCGGGCCGGCTGGCCGACGCGAGCCTGGCCCACGAGGAGGCCGCTCGATGCTTCGAGCAGGCGGCCGACCTGACCGACGACGCCGCCCAGCGCGACCTGCACCGGCTCGCGGCCGCGCGCAGCCACCTGCTGGGTGGCAACTTCGCGCGCGCCCGCGACGTCTACGAGCAGGTGTGGGGCAGTCAGGACCCCGACACGCAGGTGCAGGCCGCCATCGGCTACGAGGCCGCGTCCTGGCGGCCCGGACTGCCCGGACACCGCGCGGTCGAGCTGCTGACCGTGGCGCTGGGGACGATCGAGCACGACGAGACCGACCCCGTCTACATCACGGCGCTCGCCAGCCTCGGACGCGCGACCGCCTTCACCGGTGCGATCAACGAGGCCACTCTCGTCGTCGGTCGCGCGATCGAGCTGGCCCGCCGCCTGGCGGACGACCGGCTGCTCGCCGACACGCTGCAGGCCAGCCTGTGGCTCGGCCTGCGCCCGCAGGACGCCCCGGCCAAGCTCGAGCGAGCCACCGAGCTCTCCCGGCTCGCCGACCGCACCGGCGACCTGGGTCAGCTCGGGCCCGCCGCCTACTTCCGCGGGGTCATCGCCTACATGAGCGGGGACCCGGTCGGCTGGGACGCGGCGCACCACGACCTGCTGCGCACAGCGCGGGTCACCGGCCAGGGGTTCTTCGCCTACATGGGCGGGTGCCTCGACTACGGCCGGCAGATGGCGTCGGGACAGCTCGACGCGGCCGAGCGCACCTGCGCCGACCTGCTGACGCTGGGCGAGTCCTTCGGCACCGACGACACGGAGGGCCCCTACGGCGTGCAGATGTTCATGCTGCGCCGCGAGACCGGCCGTCTCGACCAGGTGCGGCACCTCGTCAGCGGCGACGAGAGCCCGACCGGGCACTGGGCTCCCGGCCTTCTCGCCCTCTACACCGAGCTGGGCCTGCAGCGCCCGGCCGGGCGCTTGATGCGGTGGCTGCTCGACGAGGACCTGCACCGCTACGAGTCCTCGGCGCAGTGGCCGGCCGTCCTGGCCTTCCTGGCCGAGGCGTCGCTGTCGCTGGGCGACCAGGCCGCGGCGCACCGCCTGCGTCCGATGCTCGCCGACTTCGCCGGGCTCAACCTGGTCGCCGGGCAGTTCGTCGCGGTCTTCGGCAGCGCGGACCGGCTCCTCGGGTCGGTCGACTCGCTGCTCGGGCGTGGCGACCCGGACGAGTGGTTCGCCGCGGCCGAGGACATGGACTCGCGGATGGGCGCCAGCGCGCACCTGGCGCACACGCTCGCCGCCTGGGCCGCTCACCTCAAGCGCGCGCGGGCAGGGCCGGAGCGCGTACGCGAGCTGGTCGCCCGGTCGAGGTCGCTGGCGCAGCCCCTCGGCCTGAGCCGGGTCATGGCCGCCCTCGACGAGCTGACCGGCAGCGCACCCGCCCCGGCCGCACCCGACGGGCTCACCCCGCGGGAGACCGAGGTACTGCTCCTGGTGTGCGTCGGCAAGAGCAACCGGGCGATCGCGCGCGAGCTCGTGATCAGCGAGAACACCGCCGCCAACCACGTGCGGAGCATCCTGGCGAAGACCGGTTGCGGGAACCGCACCCAGGCCGCGCACTACGCGGCGTCCCGGGGCCTGCTGCCGCGGTAGCGCCGTGGCGCACGTCGGGCGTGGTCAGACCCCGGTCAGCGACCCGTCGGCCTCGATGCGCGAGGTGACCTCGACGATCACGTCCGCGGGGAGCCCGGCCCGTTCGGCCGCCCGGCGGATCGCCTCCGCCGACGGCGCCTCGTAGAGGCAGTAGGTCTTGCGCTTGTCCGCCGAGAGGAACGAGTAGAGCCAGCGGACTCCTTCGTCGTCGTTGATGCGGTTGATGCCCGAGGCGCTGTCCGCTGTGACGTCCAGCTCGTCGGCGTACCGCCGTTCGATCATGAAGACCGGCATGGGATCCCCTCCGCTCGTCGGCCAACGTACCCGCCCTGCCGACGGACGTCAGTTACGATCCCGATCGCCGTGCACAGGAAGCGGGTCAGCACCTGGTGGCGGAGGCGGAGGGATTTGAACCCTCGATGGGGTTGAAGCCCCAAACCGCATTAGCAGTGCGGCGCCATAGACCGGACTAGGCGACGCCTCCCCGCGGCGCACCGGGTGCGCCGCGCCCCAGAGGCTACCTGGCGCCGGAGCGACCCAGCAAAGCCGATGACGACGCCCCGAGACGCTTCCGCACGCGTGCGGTTACTCCACTCAGGTGACGGCGCTCGGGTGCCGAAGAACGAGTGTGACTGCACCGGCCGACAGCGCCACGTGGGCCGGACCCGACGGGCCCGGGGCGCGCCCGCGCGCGGACGCCGGCAGGCTGCTGCGCGTCGTCGCGGCGCAGCGGGACCTGGCCTGCACCGGTGAGGACGCGGCGGCGGTGTTCGGGCTCCTCGCCGAGTGCGTCCTGTCGATCTTCGCCGCGGAGGGTGCCCTGGCCGCGCAGCCGGCCGGGCCCGACATCGTCGCCCGGGCGTCCGCCGGCACCTGCGGACCAGCCGTCGGGACGACCATCCCGCAGGCCGGCACGCTCGCCGGCCTGGCCCTGTCCACGCTGCAGCCGCAGATCTGCCATGACAGCCACACCGACCCCCGGACCCGGGCGGACATCAACGAACAGGCCGGCACCCGGTCGTCGATCATCGTCCCGCTCGTCGATGCCGGCGAGCCGCTGGGGATCGTCCTGGCCCTGTCGTCGGTGCCCTATGCGTTCGACGACGGCGACCTGGCGCTGCTCACCCTGCTCGCCGACGTCGCGGCGAGCAGCCTGCGCCGTGCGCTGCTGCGTGGGCAGCACGAGGATCTCGAGAAGGGGCGGCGGCGTGACGACGCCCGGCTGCGCGCGGCGCAGGAGCTGACCGGGCTCGCCTGGTGGGCGCTCGACGTCAACACGGACCGGCACGAGTGGTCGGACGCGATGTTCCGGCTCGTGGGTCTCGAGCCGTCCGCCGACGCGCCCAGCGGCGCGGAGTTCCTCGCGCTCGTCCACCCGCAGGACCGGCCCACCGCCCGCGACCTGGCCGACAGGGGCTACGTGTCCGGGCACGGCGACGTCTTCCGGGTGATCCACCCGGACGGCTCCGCGCACTTCCTCCAGTCGTGGACCGACATCGAGACCGACGCCGACGGGCGCACGACCCGCGTGATCGGCGCCACCATCGACGTCACCGAGCGCGAGGAGGCACTGGCCTCGCTCGAGGTGAGCCAGGCCAACCTCGCGGCGGCGCTGGAGCTCACCCGCACCGCGACGTGGGAGTGGGACGTCCGCGACGACCGGATCATCTGGTCCGAGCGCATGACCGAGCTGATGGGGTGGCCGAAGGCGTCGCAGGCGACGCCTCGCGTCGAGGACTTCCTGTCCTGCGTGCACCCGGACGACCGGGACCGCATGCGCTCGCTCGGCGAGCGGACCATCGCGACGGGCCGCGGCGAGGAGGCCGTCTACCGCATCCGGCTCCGCGACGGCCACGTCCGCCACGTCCGCGCGTGGACCGACGTCCGCACGGCGCCGGACGGGTCCGTCGTCGCCCTCTGGGGCACGGCGATGGACATCACCGCGCAGGTCGAGCAGACGACCCGTCTGGCCGCGAGCGAGGAGCACTTCCGCGTCGCGTTCGACAACGCGCCGATCGGGATGTCGATGATCAGCCTCACGCCCGACACGGCCGGCCGCTACCTGCGCGCCAACCACGCGTTCGAGGAGATGGTCGGGTACGGCCGCGAGGACCTGGTCGGCCGGCACATCCTGGAGCTGACCCACCCGGCGGACACGGAGCGGGACGCGGGGTTCCTCCGCCGGCTCGTCGACCGGGAGACCACCACCGTGGCCTTCGAGAAGCGCTACCGCCGCCCCGACGGGACCGCGGTGCAGGCCTGGCTCACCAGCTCGGTGGTGCACGACGCGGACGGGCGGCCGCTCTACCTGGTGTCCCACGCCATGGACATCACCGACCGGCTGCGCGAGCAGGCGGAGCTCGAGCGGCTCGCGCTGACCGACACCCTGACCGGTCTGGCCAACCGCACGCTGCTCGACGACCGGCTGGACCAGGCGCTGGCGCGGCTGCAGCGCAGCGGCGGGGTCTGCGCGATGCTCCTGCTCGACGTCGACCGGTTCAAGCTCGTCAACGACTCGCTGGGTCACCAGGTCGGTGACGCGCTGCTCGTCGAGATCGCCGGCCGGCTCGAGACCGTCACCCGGGCCGAGACCACCGTGGCGCGGCTCGGGGGCGACGAGTTCGTCGTGCTCGTCGAGGGCCTGCGCGCACCCGAGGAGATCCACGCGATCGCCGCGCGGCTGCTCGACACGCTGCGCCGCCCGTACGCGCTCGGGCCCACCGCCGAGTCGCTGGTCGCCACCGTCAGCCTCGGCGTCTCGGTGGCCGCCAGCCCCGACCGGACCCACCTCGACCTCTACCGCGAGGCGGACCTCGCGCTGTACCGGGCGAAGGACGCCGGCCGCGACCAGTACGCCCTCTTCGACGACGCGCTGCGCGCCCGCGCCGATGCCCGGCTGGAGTCGGAGACGCTGCTGCGCCGTGCCCTCGCCGACGACCGGCTCGTCGCGCTGCTGCAGCCGATCGTCGACCTCGGCGACGGGCGGGTCCACGCGGCGGAGGGCCTGGCCCGGCTGGAGACCGAGGACGGCCGTCTGGTCATGCCGGCCGACTTCATCGACGTCGCGGAGGAGACCGGCCTGATCGTCGAGGTGGACTCGCGGATGGTGGAGCGGGTGGCCGCCGCCTACGCGGCCCTCAGCGACGAGGATCGGGCCACGCTGCGGACAGTCACCACCAACGTGTCGGCCAGGTCCCTCGAGGACCCGACGTTCGTCGACCGCGTGCGCCGTGCCCTGACGTGGTACGGCGTGCCCGGCTCGGCGGTCCGCGTCGAGCTCACCGAGCGCAGCCTGCTGACCACCAGCCCGCTCGTGCGCGAGTCGCTCGACCGGCTCGCGGTGCTCGGCGTCCAGGTCGGGCTCGACGACTTCGGCACCGGCTACTCGGCGCTGGCCTACCTGCAGCGGTTCGCGTTGCAGTTCCTCAAGATCGACCGGTCGTTCGTCAGCCGGCTGGGCATGAGCGCGCGCGACGACGCCGTCGTCGCCGCGGTCATCGACCTGGCGCACGCGCACGACCTCGTCGTCGTCGCCGAGGGCGTCGAGACGGCGGAACAGCTCGAGCGGCTCCGCGCGATGGGCTGCGACCGCGCGCAGGGCTACCTGTTGGGCAGGCCCATGCGCCCGGCGGCCCTCGAGGACCTCCTGCGGGCCGACCCCCGCTGGTGACCGCGAAGGTCGATCACCTGTGCTGCGGCAGGGTGGACCTCACCGACGACGTCGTAGGTGATGCGGTCGACCGGCACACCGAGGGAGGCCAACCGGTCGTGGGTGACGCGCGTCATGTCCGGTGAGCCGCAGACCACGACGTCGTGGTCGGTCCACGTGCCGTGCCGGGCGACGACGTCGGGCAGCAGACCCTTCTCCCCGGCGAACGTCGGCTCGTCCGACACGACGGGGACGACCTTGAGCCACCGGTTGACCGCCGCCATCCGGTGCAGCGTGCCCATGTCGTAGAGGTCGCTCGACCGGCGCACGCCGAAGAACAGCGTGACGGCACGGCTGCTGTTCCACTTGCTCATGTCGTCGATCAGCGCCTTGACCGGGGCGAGGCCGGTGCCGCCGGCGACGCACAGGACGTCGCGGCGGGAGTGCTGGTCGATGCGCATCTCGCCCTGGGGCGCCCCGAGGCGCAGGACGTCGCCGACGGTCGCACGCCAGACCAGCGGCCCGCTGACCCAGCCGGCACCGACCGACCGGACGTGGAACTCGAGCAGCCCGTCGGGGCTCGGCGCGGTGGCCATGGAGTAGTTGCGCCAGGAGCGCGGTCGGTAGGGCGTCTCGATGCTCGCGTACTGCCCGGCGGCGTAGTCGTAGGGCCGGTCGGTGCGCACCACGATGACGGCGAGGTCGTCGGCCCGGCGCTCGTGGGCCACGATCTCGCCGCGCCACCAGGCGGGCTGCCGGGTTGCCGACTCGCGCGCGCCCTCGAGCATCGTGCGCGCCATGACGCCGTAGGCGGCCCACCAGGCCTCCTCGAGCTCCGGCACCCAGATGTCGTCGAGGTGCTTCCGCAGCGCGGTGAGCAGCGCGCGGCCGACCAGGTCGTAGTGCTCGGGCTTGACGCCGAACTTGCGGTGGTCGCTGCCGAGCTGGTGGAGCATCGGCACGAGCCGGTCGAGGTCGCCCATGTTGCCGACGGCCCCGGTGAGCGCCCCGAAGAGCCGGTCGCGCTGGGTGTCCATGGCCGCCGGGAAGAGGGAGCGCAGCTGCGGCGCCTCGAGGAACAGGCTCGCGTAGAACCACTCGACGACGCGGCCCGAGGCGTCGCCGAGCAGCCGCAGACTCTCCTCCACCATCGCGAGCTGGTCGGGGTGCAGGACGTCTCCCCCGGGCGCGGCCGCCTGGGGGTCGTCACGCTGCGGCATGCGCGCCAGGGTAGCGACGTTGCCCGATTGGTCCCACTTCCGGGCGTGTCACCCGGGCGGGCGGTCAGCCGTCGCCTCCGGAGTGCCGATACTGCCTCCCATGAGACGGACCCGCGTCGGGCGTACGGCAGGAGCGGTGCTCGTCGCGGCCGCCCTGGCGGCCTCCGGGTCGGTCACCGCGGGCACCCCCGCGAGCGGGGCCGGGCGGACCCTGCCCGGCACCAGGTGCCCCGTCTTCCCCACCGACAACATCTGGCACGCGGACGTCAGCCGGCTCCCGGTGCACCCGCGCAGCGACCAGTGGATGTCGAACATGTCGCCGGACCGCGACCTGCACCCGGACTTCGGCCCGTCCTACGGCGCGCAGCCGGTGCCCTACGGCATCCCGATCACCGTCGTCGACGGCTCGCACCGACGCGTGCGGGTCCGCTTCACTTACGCCTCCGAGAGCGACCGCGTGCGCTACCCCCTCGGGCGGGACACCCGCATCGAGGGTGGTCGGCGGGCCGACGGCGACCGGCACGCGATCGTCGTGGACCGCGACCGCTGCAGGCTGTACGAGACGTTCGCGACCCGGCAGGGCTCCTCTGGCCGCTGGCGAGCCGGGTCCGGTGCTCTCTGGCGGCTGACGAGCAACCGGCTGCGCCCCGACGGCTGGACGTCGGCCGACGCAGCCGGGCTGCCGATCCTGCCCGGCCTACTGCGCCGCGGCGAGGTGCGCAGGGGACGCGTGGACCACGCGATCCGGTTCACGACGAACGTCACCGACCGGCGGCACGTCTGGCCCGCGCGCCACGACGCCGGCTCGGTGAGCGACCCGTCCTACCCGCCGATGGGCGCGTGGTTCCGGCTGTCGTCGTCGTTCCCGACCTCGTCCTACCGCGCCGACACGCGGGTCGTGCTGACGGCGATGAAGCGCCACGGCATGGTGCTCGCCGACAACGGATCGCCGTGGTACTTCCAGGGTGCGCAGTCCAGGAAGTGGCCGGTCGGCCTGCTCGACGAGCTGAAGTCCATCCCCGCGGCGGCGTTCGAGGCGGTCGACACCTCGTCGCTGCAGGTCGCGCCGGACAGCGGCGCCGCACGCACCCCCTGAGGCTGTCGGCGGCGGGTCGTAGCCTTCGGGAGTCATCTACCCGGGGGGAAGGTCATGGTCGACGACCTGGAGGTCCTGACGGTCGCCGACGCGGCCGCCTGGCGCGCGTGGCTCGACGCGCACCACGACCGGCCCGACGGCGTGTGGCTGACCCTCGCGAAGGCCGGCACGACGTCTCCGACCGGCCTGCGCTACGCCGAGGCGGTCGACGAGGCGCTCTGCCACGGGTGGATCGACGGGCAGGCGCGAGGCGGCGACGAGTCGACGTACAGCCAGCGCTTCACGCCCCGTCGAGCGCGCAGCCGCTGGTCGCAGCGCAACATCGGCATCATCGAGCGGCTCACCGCCGAGGGGCGCATGCACCCGGCCGGTGTGGCTGAGGTCGAGCGCGCGAAGGGCGACGGCCGGTGGGACGCGGCCTACGCGGGACCGGCGAGCACCGTCGTGCCCGACGACCTCGCCGCCGCCGTGGCTGCCGATCCGCGGGCGCAGGCGATGTTCGACATCCTCACCAGCCAGAACCGGTTCGGGCTCGTCTACCGCGTCAACGACGCCAAGCGCCCCGAGACCCGGGCTCGGCGGATCGAGCAGTTCGTCGCGATGCTCGCGCGCGGCGAGACACTGCACCCGCAGAAGCGCACCCTCGGCTGACCCAGCCGGCACCGGCGCCGTATCAGGACGCGGCGCTCCCGCTCGTACAGAGGAGCGGCGCCGGGGGTGCGCCGCCGGGCGGGAGGCGCGATGACTGTCCTGGACGCGGTCGGTGTCGCGACCCTGACCGTGCTCACCCGGGCCGGCACCGGCCGGCGCTTCGAGCTGACGCGGCGGCTGGTCATGGTCGGGCGCGACCACGGGTGCGACGTCCGCCTCGAGGGCCCTCGCGTCGGCCGCACCCACGCCGCCCTGCGCCTGCACGGCGGCGGCGCCTTCTACGTCCAGGACCTCGGGTCGTCGGGCGGCACCCTGGTCAACGACTCCCCCGTCACCGGCCCGCGCGAGCTGCGGCCCGGCGACGTCGTGTCGTTCGGCGCGGTCCGGTTGCGCTTCGACGGCCACGGGAGGACGTTCGGCCAGGGGAGGTGAGCCTCGTGTCCTCTGAGGTCATGGTCGCGCTGGTGACCGCGGTCCTCGGGCTGACCACTGCCGCGATCCTCGCTCTCGTCAACAGCTGGGTCGCGACCCGGGCGGGCATCGACGAGAACCTGCGGGCGGAGCGGCTCGAGGTCTATCCCGAGCTGTGGGGGTCGACCCGCGCGGTGTCGCGCTGGCCCCGCGGCAGTCTGACGCGACTCGATCTCGAACAGCTCCACGGGACGTACCGTGACTGGTACTACTCCACGGGCGGGCTCTACCTGTCGGAACCCGCACGAGGCCGGTACGGGGATGTGCAGGAGCTGATCGCCGCGCTCCTCGAGCACGCGCCCGCGGACAGCGGGTCCTTGCTGGCCGACGCGAGCTACACCGCCCTGATGGACAGCACGAGCGCTCTGCGCACCGCACTCACCGAGGACCTCGACACGCGGAAGAGGACGTCCCTCCGGGAGACCTGGCGACGGGCGCGCTGGCACAGGACCGCGGCCGCGAAGGCCCGCCAGCGCATCGCCACGGCGAGGCTCACCACGGATCGCGGGTGGTCAGACGGGCACCGGCACTGAGGACGCTCGAGCCCGCTGGGGCGGGACCGCGACCGGGGTGTCGATCGTCGCGTCGAGCACGAACAGGTCCACCGGGAACAGCCTCCGGAAGAGCCGCTCGCTCATCGGGGTCCTGCCGTTCCAGCCGAACTGCTGCCTCACGAAGGGCTGCGTCTCCCGCGGGCCGAAGAAGCGGTCGGGGGTCAGGCCGAGCACGTCCTGCAGGAACCCGACGGAGTCGTTGGTCCGGTCGAGCAGGATGTCTCGCCGCCGCACGGTCTGCCTGACCAGCTGCGGCCGGGGAGGGACGGGCACCCTCGGCCCGTCGTCAGGACCCCGGTTCTTCAGCCCGTTCAGCGGCGGGTCGGCGCGGTAGTCCTGCCTCTGGCCCTTGGCCTCCGGGGACAGGTTCGTGTCGAAGAGCGACACGGCGTGGATGTGCTCGGGGACGTTGTCCTCCGGTGGGAACTGCTCCGGCAGGCGGCGCCACGCCGCGAACCCCTCCTGGCGCAGGACCCGTACCTTCCGTGCGGTGGAGGCGCCAGGGCCACGGACGCTGATGTCGACGACGCCGCCACGGTCATGAGTTCCCTTGCTCGTTCCGACCGTCGAGCTGAACGAGCCCTGCGTGATGACCAGTCGCTCGCCGAGACGTCGTTCGACGGCCTGGAGCATCAGGATCGTGCGCGCGTTCAGTCGGCGTCCGCGCCACGAGATCGCGACGTCATCGCTCGGACCCAGATGCGTGGCCGCCGCCGTCTTCTTGGCGGTCGCAGTCCTCCTGTGCGCGGACGGCTTCCTGCTCGATGGCGTGAGGAACATCCCGGACGCGACCAGCGCCTGCCTGGTCCCACGGAAGGCGTCGACGTCGACCTGCAGGCGCTCGAAGCCCTCGATGCGGCCCCGGGAGCCGAACTGGAGCAGCTCTGGCGTCCGCCCGCCCATCGCGGCCCAGCGCTCCGACTCGTTGCCCGGGTACAGCTCTTGGCCTGCCCCTCGACGGTTCCTGCCGTACAGCGCCTGCATGACCGGCGGGAGGGCGGAGTCCAGCTCGGGCTGCCCCAGGGCCTGCCAGTGGAAACGGGGCAGGTAGAGGATCGTCACCCGCAGGTCCCGCTTGGCGCACGCGGCGATGAACCTCGTCGCGTCTCTCAGGGTGGGCCGGCTCCCCTCGGTGGGTTCGCAGTCGACCATCACGGGGATGTCCGTCCGCCCGTTCAGCTGCTCGGCAAGGTTGTCGGCCTGGGCTGCTGCCGAGCTGTCCGAGTGGAGGAAGTGGTAGGCAGCGAAGGGCAGCCCCAGGCTCTCGGCCTCCTCGAGGAACGTCGGGAAGTCGGCGTCGTGGACGCCCTGGCCCTGTGTGGCCTTGGCGATGACGAACCGGTAGCCCTGACGCTTCACCGCGGCCAGCGACAGCCCGTGCTGGAAGTGCGAGATGTCGATGCCGAAGACGACCGCCATGATCATTCCCCCAAGCCGGCCGGGACAGGACCGCGGCCCTGCCGCCACTATGCGACCGCTCGAGCGGTCGGACAAGGGTGGAAATCGCTCGGCGGCGGGGGTGGGATTCGAACCCACGAACGGTTGCCCGTTGCGCGCTTTCAAGGCGCGTGCCATCGGCCACTAGGCGACCCCGCCGGTGTGCCGGCGAGGGCACGGCGTCGACGGTACCCGCTCAGCGCAGCCGCAGGTGCTGGAGCTTGTCGGGGTTGTAGACCGCGTCGACCTCGGTGATGCGCCCACCGTGCACGGTGAATCCGATGGCGCCAACGACACCGTCGTCGGTGACGACCACCACGCCGAGGGACCCGCTGACCGAGACGACCCGGGCGGCGTCGACGTAGTGCGGCGCCTGCCGGAGCACCATCCGCGCGACCTGCTCGGCGCCGCGGACCGGGCGCAGCGGCGCGGGCAGGCGGCCGCCGCCGTCGCTGCGCCACACCACGTCGGGGTCGAGCACCCGCACCAGTCCCGCCAGGTCACCGTCGCGGGCGGCGCCCAGGAAGGCCTCGATCGCGGCACGTTGCGATGCCTGGTCGGCGTCGAAGCGCGGGCGACGGTCCGCGACCCGCCGTCGCGCCCGGCTGGCCAGCTGACGCACACCCGCGGGCGTCCGGCCGACCACCTCGGCGATCTCCTCGAACGCCAGCCCGAAGACGTCGTGCAGCACGAACGCGGTGCGCTGGGCCGGCGACAGGGTCTCGAGCACGACGAGCATCGCCAGGCCGACCGACTCGTCGAGGGTGACCTGCTCGGCGGGGTCGGCGTCCTCGACCACCGGCTCGGGCAGCCACTCGCCGACGTACTCCTCGCGCCGCGCGCGGGCAGAGCGCAGCTGGTCGAGACAGATCCGCGCGACAACCCGCGTCAGCCACGCGCGGGGCGAGGCGATCTCACCGGGGTCCACCCGCTGCAGGCGCAGCCAGGCCTCCTGCACCGCGTCGTCGGCGTCGGTGGCGCTGCCGAGCAGGCGGTAGCCGACCGCTCGCAGGTAGGGCCGGTGCCGCTCGAACTCCTCGTCGAGCCGGGTCTGGTCGTCCATCGGTCACATCCTCCGCCGGTTCCCCGTCTCCTGGGTGACGACAGCGACCGGCGGGATGTGACCGCCGGCGAGACCAGAGCGAGAGGTACGACCGTGAACGACAGCGATCTGCACGTGGCGGCAACCCGGCCGGACTGGCTGCCCGAGGAGCAGTGGCCGTTCGCCCTCCTCCGCCGGGAGGTGCTGGGCCACGGCGTGAGCTACGTCGACGTCGGCGAGGGACCCACGCTGCTGTTCGTGCACGCGGGGATGTGGAGCTTCGTGTGGCGCGAGGTCATCGACCGGCTCTCCGCCGACTTCCGGTGCGTGGCGATGGACTTCCCCGGCTCCGGTCTCTCCGACGCCCGGCCCGGCTACCGCCCCGGGCTGGCCCGTCACAGTGCGGTGCTGGCCGAGCTGGTCAGGCAGCTGGGACCGGACGAGGTCACCCTCGTCCTGCACGACCTGGGCGGGCCGGTCGGCCTCGACCTCGCCCGGCAGCGCCCGGCCCTGGTCCGCGCCCTGGTCCTCACCCAGACGTTCGGCTGGTGGCCGCGGCAGCGGCTGCTGCGCGGCATGCTCAGGCTGATGGGCGGGCGCACGATGCGCGCACTCGACGTCGCGACGAACCTGGTCCCCCGGCTGACGTCCAGCCGCGCGGGAGTCGGCCGGCACCTGGACCGGGCCGGGCGACGGGCGTTCCTCGGTCCGACGCGATCGGTCGGACCCCGAGCCGCCTTCCACGACCTGATGTACGACGCGGCCCGGTCGCGTCCGCTGCTCGACGCCGTCGAGGCCGCGCTGCGCGGGAGTCTGCGCGCCCGGCCGGTCCTCACGATCTTCGGGGAGCGCAACGACCCGATGCACTTCCAGCGCACCTGGCTGGAGCTGTTCCCGGCCGCGCGGCAGGTCGTGGTCGCGAAGGGCAACCACTTCCCGATGTGCGACGACCCCGACCTCTTCGCGGCGTCGCTGCGCGAGTGGTGGCGGGACGACGTGGCCGGGTCGGCCTCGCTCAGCCGGCGCGAGGGGACGCCAGCGCGACCGGGAGGGTGAACCACACGGTCTTGCCGTCGTCGTGCGCCTCGGCGCCCCACCGGTCGCTGAAGCCCTCGACGAGCGCCAGGCCGCGGCCTCCGGGCCGGTCCGCGCTGTGCCCGTGCGACACCACGACGTCGCTGTCCTCGTCGTGGTCGCCGACGCACACGAGCGCCTGGCCGTCGTCCACGACGACGACCAGCTGCACCGTGGTGCGGGCGTGCAGGATCGCGTTGGTGACCAGCTCGCTGGCCAGCAGGACGGCGGTGTCGCGGTCCTCCTCGGCCACGCCGTCGAGCGCCTCGCGGACGAAGGAGCGCGCCTCGCGCACGGACGACGGCTCGGGGTCCAGGGACAGGTGCCTGCGCACGGCGTCGGGGCCAGGCATCATCGGGGGTGCCGCCAGCCTCAGCACGGCGTCCCAGGACGCACTTGTCCCCGTCATCCACAGTAGTTACCCCGTCGTAACCGACCTACGCACGGCTCCGGGCACTGATCGGCGGCCGGCACGCTCCCGGCCGGGCGCGTGCTAGCGTCGCGGGCGTACGGATCCACCTCCAGAACCACAGGGGAGCGCTGCAGCGCTGAGAGTGCGGGCCCGCCCGCAGACCCTCCAACCTGATCTGGGTAATGCCAGCGCAGGGAGTCGGTTTCCACCCTGTCGTGACGGTCGCCTCCGGCGTCCGCCGCGGCGAGGGCTCAGAGCACGGCCGCCCCGTCCGACAGGACAGGAGCGAGACATGACCACCACCACCGCGCCCCAGGCGCCGGCCGGCGCCGACCGCGCCACGTCGTCCTGGCGCACCGTCGACATCGTCGTCGCCTCGGCCATCGCCGTTGCCTTCGGCGTCGTCTTCTGGGCATGGGGCAACCTCTGGAACACCACCCAGTCGGCCTTCACCGCGTTCCCGCCGGCGCAGGGCTTCATGTACGGCGTGTGGCTGGTGCCCGGCGTCCTCGGCGCCCTCGTGGTCCGCAAGCGGGGCGCCGCGATCTACACCGCGCTGGTCGCCGCCACGGTGTCGGCCCTGCTGGGCACGGCGTGGGGACTGTCGGTCATCGCCTACGGCCTCGTCCAGGGCGCCGCCCCGGAGCTGGTCTTCGCGTTCGCGCTCTACCGCTCGTGGCGGCTGCCGACCGCCGTGGTCGCCGGCGCGGCCGCGGGTGCCTCGGCGGCCCTGCTGGACATCCTCTTCTACTACTCCGAGTGGTCGGGCGGCTGGCAGCTGACCTTCGCCGGGCTGCTCACCGTGTCGGCCGCGGTCATCGCCGGCCTCGGGTCCTGGCTGCTCGTGCGGGCGCTGGCCCGGACCGGGGTGCTCGCGCCGTTCGGCTCCGGCCGCGACCAGGCCCGCGTCTGACCGGCCCCGCACCGGTCGGCGTCGAGGTACGCGGCTGGGGGTGGCGGCACGGCGGCCGGCAGGCCTGGGCTCTGCGCGGCGTCGACCTGCGGGTCGAGCCCGGCGAGCGGGTGCTCCTGCTCGGCCCGTCGGGGTCGGGCAAGAGCACCTTCCTGGCGGCGCTGGCCGGCCTGCTCGACCCCGCCGACGCGGGTGAGGAGGAGGGCAGCGTCCGGCTCGACGGCCGACCCGCCCGCGAGGCCCGGGCCCGGGCCGGCCTGGTGCTGCAGGACCCCGAGGCGGCTCTGGTCATGGCCCGGGCCGGCGACGACGTCGCGTTCGGGCTGGAGAACCGCGGGGTCCCGACCGACGAGATCTGGCGCCGGGTCGACGAGGCCCTGGCCGCCGTGGGGTTCCCGTACGGCCGCGACGCGCCCACCGGCGCCCTCTCCGGCGGCGAGCAGCAGCGGCTCGCCCTCGCCGGCATCCTCGCGCTGCGCCCCGGCCTGCTGCTGCTCGACGAGGTGACCGCCAACCTCGACCCGGCCGGTGCCGCGCTGGTGCGCACGGTCCTCGCCGACGTCCTCGCCGCCACCGGCGCGACGTGCGTGATGGTCGAGCACCGGGTCGAGCAGGTCGTCGGCCTCGCGACCCGGGCGGTCGTGCTCGAGCCGGGCGCGGGCGTCGTCGAGGACGGCGCGCCCGACGACGTGTTCGGTCGCGCGGGCGAGGCCCTCGCCGCCCGTGGGGTGTGGGTGCCGGGCCGGCATCCCGCCGTACGTCGCCGTGCCGCGTCTCCACCCGGCGAGCCCCTTCTCGCGGCGCGGGGTACGTCCTTCCGCTACCCGGCTGCGACCACCGACGCCCTCCGGCCCACCGACGTCGCGCTCGCAGCGGGCGAGGCCCTGGCGCTCACCGGCCCGAACGGGTCGGGCAAGTCGACGCTCGCGCTCGCGGTGGCCGGGCTGCTGCGCCCGACCGGCGGCACGGTGACCGCCTGCCCGGCGCTGGACCCTCCGCCGGACGACCGCCCGCTGTGGCGATGGCGCGGCCGCGACCTGGTGACCCGCATCGGCACCGTGTTCCAGGACCCCGAGCACCAGTTCGTCACGTCGACCGTGCGCGACGAGCTGCTGCTCGGGCCGCGCCGGGCCGGTGTCCCCGACAGCGCGGCAGCCGCCCGGGCGCTCGAGCTCATGGACCGGCTGGGGCTGACGCGCCTCGCCGCGGCCAACCCCTACACCCTCTCGGGCGGGGAGAAGCGGCGCCTGTCGGTCGCGACCGCGATCGCGACGGCGCCGAGGGTCGTGGTGTGCGACGAGCCGACCTACGGTCAGGACGCGCTGACCTGGGCGGCGCTCGCGACGCTGCTCGCGGACCTGCGCGACGACGGCTGCGGGCTGGTCGTCGTGACCCACGACGAGGCCCTGGTCGAGGCCCTTGCCGACGCGCGCCTGGCGCTCGGGGTGGGCGGTCGGCCGTGAGCGTCCTCGTGCCGCTGGCACCCGACCCGGGCACCGCGCTGGCCCGCCGCAACCCGGTCGCGAAGATCACCGCCGCGCTTGTCGTGACCGTCGGGCTGCTCGTCACGCTCGACCCCGTGACGCCGGGGGTGCTGCTGCTGATCGAGGCTGCCGCGTTCCCGCTCAGCGGGGTGCGCCCGTCGGTGCTGCTGCGGCGGTCGTGGCCGTTGCTCGTCGGCATCGCCGGCGTCAGCGTCGCCAACGTCGTCGCGATCGGGCGGGGCGACGTGCTGCTCGACCTCGGCCCGGTCGAGGTGACGACGACGGGCGTGGAGACGGCTCTGTCGGTGGCGCTGCGGCTGCTCGCGGTCACCCTGCCGGGCATCGTGGTGCTGGCCGCGACCGACCCGATGGACCTCGCGGACGCGCTCGTGCAGCGGTGGAGGGTCCCGGCCCGCTTCGCCTACGGCGCGCTGGCCGCGCTCCGGCTGCTGCCGCTGCTGTCGACGGACTGGCACATGATCGCCCGGGCGCGTCGAGCACGGGGGCTGGACGCCGGGTGGTCGCCGGTTGCGCAGCTGCGTGCGTTCGTCGGCCAGGTCTTCGCGGTGCTCGTCGCGGCCGTGCGGCGGGGCGTGCGGCTGGCGGCGGCGATGGAGGCCCGCGGGTTCGGCGCGACGGACGTGCCCCGCTCGGTGGCCAGGCCCCAGCCGATGCGGGGCGGCGACTGGATCCTGATCGCGGCCACGGTGGGTGCTGTCCTGACCGCGACCGCGGTGTCCGTCGCCGTCGGCTCCTGGCGGCTGCCGTTCGCCTGATGCCGAGCCGTCACCGGAGCAGGAAGTCGCGCACGACGGCGCGGCCGCGACCCGGGCGGGCGGTGACGATGTGCCCCGCGCCGCGCACCACCTCGACGCGGGACCGGGGGAGGTCCGCGGCGGTGCTCGTCACCGCCGACTCGAGCGGCGTCGCGAGGTCGCGGTCGCCGACGAGGCGCAGCACGGGGATGTCGGCGAGGTCCGCGCGGCCTCCGGAGAGGACGACCCGCGACGGCTCGACCGGGGGCCACGCGCGGCACTCCTCGACAGCGCTGCCACGCAGGACGGTCTCGCGGTCGAACGGGTACAGGTCCGCGGCCGGCAAGCGGTCGACCGCCCGCCGGGCCGCTGCGGCGCGGGACCGGACGGCGGCGTCGGAGCGGCCCCAGGGGAACCGCTGGTCGGCGCAGAGGGCGCTGGCGTGCAGACCGGCTGAGAACACCTCGGGCGGGCTGCCGGAACCGGTGCGGTATGCGTCCAGCAGCCGGTCGAGCTCGCCGCGGTCGCCCCCGGCGGCGGACCGCAGCGCCGGGAGGAGCGAGTCGTACGACGGCGACACCGTGCTCATCGCCCGCACGAGCTCGAGGAGGTCGGCGCCGTCACCGTCGCGGGCCACCACCGCGGCCAGGTCGGCCGAGGGGTCGCCCGCACAGTCACGCGCGGCCGAGCAGGCGAGCCGGAGGACTCTCGGTGTGGCCGCGACCGCGTCGGCGCGCAGCGTGTCGGAGCCGGTCAGCGGGATCGGCGAGTCCAGCGCCAGCGCCGTCGTGCGAGCGGGGTGCCTGGCGGCGTACTGCTGCGCCACGAAGGTCCCGTAGCTCACCGCGAACAGCGACCACCCCGGCACGTCGAGAGCCACGCGGAGCGCGTCGAGGTCGGCCACGACGTCGTCGGTGCCGTAGAGCGCGCGGGTCGCGCCGAGGGTCTTCGCGCACGCGACGACGGCGCCCTCCGACGGCGTGAAGCGGACACCGGTCGAGCGCTGCAGCGCGGGGCAGCGCAGGGCCGACGGACCGGTGCCGCGCTGGTCGACCACCACGACCCGGTAGGCGGCGACGACGTCCGGGCCGAGGCGGTCGAGCAGCACCGGTCCCAGCGGGGCGCCGGCCGCACCGGGCCCGCCGTTGAGGGCGACGAGGACGCCGCGGGGTGCCGTGGCGTCGGTCTCGACCGAGACCTGGAGCCGCAGCTGCTCGCCGTCGGGCCGTTCGTGGTCGAGAGGCACCGGGAGCTCGCCGCAGGTGAACCCGCCGCGGCAGGCATAGGCGTCCTGCAGGCCCGCCGGGGCGGCAGGGGGCGCGACCGCCGTGGTCGCCGGGCGGGCGTCACCGGGCCGTAGCGGAACCGGCCGGTCGGGTGCCCCGGTGCACCCGGCGGCGGCGAGGGCCCCGGCGACGAGCACGGACGTGAGTCGTCGCCCGGCCCCGTCCATGGGGCCAGAGCCTAGGCGCGGACAGCCGTCCGGCGGTGCGCGGCCTGCGCGGCGGGGCTGGGCCCGAGGACCACGGAGAGCAGGCGCGTCGCCGCCTTCCCGATCACGTGCGCCGGAGGTGCGGGGAGCACGGGCCGGGCGGTCAGCAGCGGCCGCAGCGACGGCGGCAGCGACGACGCGGCGGCCGCGGCGACGACCCGGTAGGGCACCCGGACGTGGGGTGGCAGCGGCGGGTCCATGAGGAACCGGTGGGCGACCGCGGTCTCGGGCGTCACCCGCAGTGCCGGCCGGTAGTGGTCCCAGGCCGCCGAAAGCCCGGCGGCGTCGCGGGGGACGTGCGCGGCGTCGAGGTGCTCACCGACCACCGCCGTGTCCGCGAGGTAGGCGTCGAGGTCGAACGGCGTACGTCCGAACCGCGCGACCGAGTCGGCCATCGAGTCCGCGAGCGCGAGGTGGACCCAGCCCAGCAGGTCGGGGTCGCCGGCGTCGTACGGCTCCCCGGTCGGCGTCGTGCCACGCACCGGCGCGTGGGCCCGGCGCACCCGCTCGCAGGCCGCCGTCGCCTGCTCGCTGGTGCCGAACGTCGTGACGGTGACGAACGACGCGGTCCGCTGCAGCCGGCTCTCGGGGTCCTCGCGGTAGGCCGAGTGCTGGTCGAAGCCGGCCAGCACCGTGGGGTGCATGGCCTGGACGAGCAGTGCGCGCACGCCTCCGACGAGGGTGGCCGCGTCGGCGTGCACCGACCAGATCGTCGAGCCGGGACCGAACCAGCCGTCGTCCCCCGGCTCGCCCATCCGGCGGACCCAGGGCGCGACGCCGTCGGCGTGGCCGGTCAGCAGGGTACGGACGACGGCGCGGGGCGATCTGGGCACGCTTTCCCTTACCCACCGCGCCGGGGGACGGATGCGGTCAGGCCTGCATGCGCGCCATGGCGAGCGTCACCAGCGTGATCAGCGCCTGCTTGGTCGCGGCCCGGTCGCGGGCGTCGGTGTAGAACACCGGGACCTCGGGCCTGATCGCGAGCGCCTCGCGGACCGAGTCGAGGTCGTGCTTGGCGACGCCGTCGAAACAGTTGACCGCGAGCACGAACGGGATCTGCCGGGCCTCGAAGTAGTCGACCGCGTCGAAGCACGACTCCAGCCGCTCGGTGTCCACCAGCACGACCGCGCCGATCGCCCCGGTCACCAGGTCGTCCCACATGAACTGGAACCGGTCCTGCCCGGGAGTCCCGAACAGGTACAGCCACAGGTCGCCGGGCAGCGCGATGCGCCCGAAGTCCATCGCCACGGTCGTCGAGGTCTTGCGGTCCGTCACCCCGCCGGCGTCGTCGACGCCCACGCTGTGCTCGGTCATCGCGGCCTCGGTCGAGAGCGGCTCGATGTCGGAGATCGAGCCGATGAAGGTGGTCTTGCCGACCGCGAACCCGCCGGCGACGACGATCTTGACCGTCACCGGGGCGATCGGCGACGCGGCGACCGGAGGCGCCGGGCGCGCGGGCTGCGCCACCACGTCAGAGCGAGGAAATGCCATTGAGAACACTCTCCAGGACCTTGAGGTTGGTGGCAGGCGCCGACGCGGTGGGCGAGCCGGAGTGCACGACGAGCAGGCCCTCGTCGGCGAGGTCACCGACGACGACCCGCACGACGCCCAGGGGCAGGGACAGGTGCGCGGAGAGCTCGGCCACCGAGAGGATCCGGTCGGCGATGAGCTCGAGGATGCGCCGGCGCTCGGCCGTGCCGACCGGGTCGCGGGCGCCGGGCACCCCGAGCACGAGTGCCTCCAGCGCGAGGTCCGAGCGGCCGCGGGTGCGCCCCCGGGTCAGCGCGTACGGGCGGACGACGCGAGCGTCCTCGACCAGGTCGTCGTCGTAGAGGTCGTGGGCGAAGCCACGTCCCGCGCCGTCAGTGTTCTCGTCGGCCACCCCGGATCACCCCTCCGCACCCACGGTCGCGGCGCGCGGGGTGGAGGAGTCGACGGGCAGCCGGGAGCGCATCTCGCTCACCAGCGCCGGCGTCATCGTCGCCTCGGCGCGGCTGACCAGCAGGGTCATCTCGTAGCCCACCATCCCGACGTCGCACGTCGCGTCCGCAGCCACCGCGAGGACCGAGCCGTCGCTGATGCTCGTGGTGAACAGGAACAGCTCGTCCATCTCGACGATCGCCTGGCGCACGCCGCCGGCACCCAGCTGCCGGGCGGCACCGCGCGTCAGGCTCGACAGCCCGGACACGATGGCCGCCAGCTGGTCGCCCTGGGTGCGGTCGAGCTCGTGCGACATGGACATGAGCAGCCCGTCCGCCGACACGACCAGCGTGTGCCGGACACCGGGGACGCTCTTCACGAAGTTGCCCAGCAGCCAGCTGAAGTTGGCCGCCTCGGTGCTGAGGGTGCTCACGGGTGACGTTCCTTCGCTCGGTGGGGTGGTCAGCGGGACGAGTCGTCGGTCGGCTGGTCGGTCGGCTGGTCGGTCGGCTGGTCGGTCTGCGGAGCACGCCCGCGCTCGACGCCGGCCCGGAAGCCGGAGAGCATGCCGCGCACCTCGCTGGCGTTGCGCTGGCGCGTCGGCACGGGCGCCGGTGCCGCGGGAACGACGGCCTGCTCGGTGGCTCGACGGGTACGTCGGGCCAGCCCGGTGTCGACAGGCGTCCCCGTCCCGGCCGGAGCGACGGCGGGCTCGTACAGCCCTCGCAGCTCGGACAGCGCGGAGGCCGCGAGGTCACCCGGGGTGGTCGAGGGCGCCGGCTGCTCGGCCGGCGACGTCGGCGCAGTCCCACCCCGTGCGGGCAGCGACCCGTCGAGGTGCTGCGACGGGAGGCCGGCCATGGCGCCGACCGGGACGGCGGCGTCAGCCGGCCGGAACGCGGCGGGAGACTCGGCGGGCACCCGGCGCGAGTAGTTGTCCTCCTCCACCACGGCGACGGGTGCCGGCTCCGGCACGGCCGGAGCGGCCGGGACGGGGGCGGGCGCATCGACCGGGGCGGCCTCGGCTGCCGCCGGGACGCGCTCGACGGGCGGTGCGGGGGCGGGTGGCGGGGACGCCGGGCGGGCGACGGGCGGCGCCGGCGAGCGGTGACGACCGAACCGGCCGGTGGCCTCCGTGCGCGACGGCAGGATGTCGACCGTCGGCACGAGCGGGAAGGTCGGGACGGGGGCGGGCTCCGGCTCGGGCTCGACCGCGACCGGCTCGGGCGCGGGCTCCAGCGCCACGGGCTCGGGCGCGGGCTCCAGCGCCACGGGCTCGGGCGCGGGCTCCAGCGCCACGGGCTCGGGCGCGGGCTCCAGCGCCACGGGCTCCGGCTCCGGCTCGGCCACCACGACGGCCGCGGTGACCGGCACGACCGGCTCGACGTGGTCGCCCTCGACGGCGACCGGCTCGGCCGCCTCGGGCTCGACGTGCTCGGGCTGGGCCATGCCCTCGAAGATCGCGGCGGGCAGCGCGGTCGTGACGACCGTGCCGGCGGTGCGACCACGCCGCAGCGACACCGAGGCACCCAGGCGGGCGGCGAGGCGGCCGACCACGAAGAGCCCGAGCCGTTGCGACACCGCGATCTCGGCGACGGGCGGGTGGGCGATCTTGTCGTTCGCCTCGTCGATCTCCTCCTCCGACATGCCGAGGCCGTAGTCGGTCACCGTGATGTCGACACCGCGACCGGTGATCGACGCCGACACGACCACGCGGGTCTCGGGGTTGGAGAAGTGCGTCGCGTTCTCGAGCAGCTCGGCGAGCAGGTGGGCCACGGTCAGCGCGTGCCGGCCCGACACCTCGGGGTCCTCGGACATCGACAGGTCGATGCGGTCGAAGGACTCGATCTCGCCGACCGCCGTGCGGATCACGTCCGACAGCGGCAGCGCAGAGCGAAGGCGACGGGTCGAGTCGATGCCGGCCAGGACGAGCAGGCTCTCGGCGTTGCGCCGCATGCGCGTCGCCAGGTGGTCGAGGGTGAACAGCCGCTCGAGGACGTCCGGGTCGGGCTCGCCGGCTTCCATCTCGTCGAGCGCCTTGAGCTGGCGGCCGAGGAGCACCTGGTTGCGCCGGGCCACGTTGACGAACATCTCGGCGATGCTCGCCCGCAGCGCCGCCTGCTCCTTGGCGACCTGGACGGTGACGTCGTTGACGGTGTTGAACGCGACCGCGAGCCGGCCGATCTCGTCGGAGGACTCGACGGCGATCGGCTCGACGACGACGCCGGGGCCCTCGCCGGGCGTCTGCATCCGCTCGACCATGTGCGGCAGCTCGTCACCGATCTCGCCGGCCGCGACGGTGAGCCGCCGGAGGGGTCGCGTGATGCGCCGGGCGAGGCTGACCGCGAGCATCAGGGCGAGCCCGAGTCCGAGCAGCGCGGTCAGGACGATCAGGAGCGAGGAGCGCTCCTGGGAGTTGCGGGTGTCCGCGGCGAGCCCGGCGATGTCCGCGAGCAGCTGGGACTCGGCGCTCGTCATGGCCGTGATCTGCGTGTCGGCGGCACCGACCCAGGTCACTGCCTCGCCGAAGTCCGGCCGTGCTCCCTCCAGCAGGTCCGTGAGGGCCCGCCGCACCTGGTCGACCTCGTAGTTGTCCGACGCGGCGAGCGCGTCGTCGAGGCGCCGGGACGTGTCCGCGGGCGCCGCCGCCTTGAAGTCCTGAAGCGCCTGCCGCTGCTGGGCGACGAGCGCGGCGGTCTGGGCGAACAGGGCCTCGTTCATCGACCCGGCGAGCAGGGAGACCTCGACCAGGTCGCGCTCGTGCGCCGCGTACTCGATGGCGCTGGACAGCGCCTCGTAGGCCCGCAGCGCCTGCGCGAGCTCCGGCGTGCCGGAGACGGCGATCACGCTGGGCAGCTCGAGGTCGGTGCGGATGACCTTGGTGTAGAAGACGTCCGTCTCGGTCGCGAAGTAGCGTCCGGCGTCGATCGACGCCCGCGCCCCCGCGAGCTCGCGGTGGGCCGCGGTCGACCGGGAGACGGCGTCGCCGACCGCGGCCGGCATGTCACCGACCGGGGAGTCGGCGACGAGGGCCTCGAGCGTGCGCAGCTCCGCGTCGGTGATGCCCCGCTGCCCGGTCATCCGCTTCTCGTGCGCCGTCGTCGGGTCCTGCAGGTAGCCGAGGCTCGCGCTGCGCTCCTGCTGGAGGTCGTGCACCACGCGGGTGACCTGGACCGCGACGTCGGTGAGGGCGTTGACGTGCCCGGCGCGGCGGGCCTCGGACACCTGTCCCCCGACGAGCAGGCCGGTGACGAGCACGAGCAGCGCGGTCGGGATGGCCAGGACGGCCAGAAGCTTGGTGCGCACTCCGGCGTCACGGAGCATGGAGACCCTCCCCCGGGCCGACGGGCGAACAGGACATGGCGAGGCAGACAGGAGTGCTTTCGGCCGCTGTCCACCTGCTCTTGAGGCCCGAGAGGCAGGTGATGATCTTGCGGCCGCAGGCGCCTAGGCTGTCGGCCCGTGCGAGCCGTCGTCGTCAGTGAGCCCGGGGGTCCCGAGGTCCTGCAGTGGATCGAGGTGCCCGATGCGGCGGCCGGGCCGGGGGAGGTCGTGGTCGAGGTCGCCGCGAGTGCGGTGAACCGAGCGGACCTCCTGCAGCGGCAGGGGCACTACGACCCCCCGCCGGGCACGTCCCCGTACCCCGGGCTCGAGTGTTCGGGTCGCATCGTCGCGCTCGGCGACGGTGTGGACGGGTGGTCGGTCGGCGACGAGGTGTGCGCGCTGCTGGCGGGCGGCGGCTATGCCGAGCGGGTCGCCGTGCCGGCCGGCCAGCTGCTGCCCGTTCCCGACGGTGTCGACCTCGTGACGGCGGCTGCGCTGCCCGAGGTCACGTGCACCGTCTGGTCGAACGTCTTCATGCTGGCCGGGCTGCGACCCGGTGAGGTGCTGCTCGTGCACGGCGGCGGGTCGGGCATCGGCACCATGGCGATCCAGCTCGCGCGGCACGTCGGGGCGCGGGTGGCGGTCACCGCGGGCTCGGCCGACAAGCTCGAGCGCTGCCGCGAGCTCGGGGCGGAGGTCCTCGTGAACTACCGGAGCGAGGACTTCGTCGGGCGGGTGCGCGACGCGACCGACGGCCGGGGAGCCGACGTGGTGCTCGACGTCGTCGGCGCGGCGTACCTGCGGCGCAACGTCGAGGTGCTCGCCCCCAACGGGCGGCTGGTCGTCATCGGGCTGCAGGGCGGCACCCGGGGCGAGCTGGACCTCGGCGTCCTGCTCCGCAAGAGGGCCGCGGTGCTGGCGACGGCCCTGCGGTCGCGGCCGCTGGAGGAGAAGGCCGCGATCGTGGCCTCGGTGCGCGAGAACGTCTGGCCGCTCGTCTCGTCCGGCGCCGTGCGCCCGGTCGTCGACCGAGTGCTGCCGATGGCCGACGCGGGCGACGCCCACCGGGTGCTCGAGGCGGGCGAGAACGTCGGCAAGGTGCTGCTGCGCGTCTGACGGGCCCGTCAGCCGGCCGCGCGCTCGACCGCTGCCCGCAGGTTCTCGGGGGTGGGCACCTCGAGCCGCTCCCCGGCGACGAGGACGGTCGGCGTCCCGTTCACGCCGGCCTTGGACGCGGTGTCGGTGACGTCGCCCGCCCACCCGCCGAACTCCCGGCCCGCGATGCATCGACCGACGTCGGCACCGTCGGCCCCGGCCTCGGCCGCCAGCTCGGTGAGCCGCTCGTCCGCAAGACCCGGCCCGCCTTCCGCGGGCTGCTCGGCGAAGAGGCTCTCGTGGTACGAGACGAAGCCGGCCGTCCCGGTGACGTCGGCCACGCACGCCGAGGCGTTGAGCGAGCGGGTCGAGTAGCGGTCGGTGGACGCGCGGTCGAGGAAGGCGATCGGACGGTAGACGAGCCGGACGGTCCCGTCGTCGACGAGCTCGGTGAGGGTCTGGCCGCTGGCCTCCTCGAACGCCCGGCAGGCCGGGCACAGGAAGTCCTCGTAGACCTCGACCGTCACCGGGGCATCCGCCTCTCCGACCGCGAACCCCGCGCCGTCCGGCGTTGCCCCCGACGGCGCGGCGGACGTACCGCCACCGCTGTCCCGGCCTGCCTGGACGGCGATGCCGACGCCCACGACGAGGGACAGCACCACCACCACGACCACCGCCACGACCGTCCGGCGACGGCGCCTGTCCTGCCGGGCCTGCCGTGCGCGCAGCTCGGCGGCCCGCTTGCGCCGGGTGTCGGAGGTGCGTCGCTCTGCCTTGCTGCTCATGCTGCGCGGTGCTCCGTCTCGTCGTGGTGGTCGTCGTGCAGGGCGAGGGAGGTGTCCAGGGCGAGCCGGGTGCGTGGTCGCCACACCAGGAGCCCGGCCAGGACGAGGAGCCCGAGGTCGCGCGCCACCTCGCGCCCGTACTTCGTCTCGCCCGGCCCGACCTCGCCGCCGCCGCCGAAGCAGCCGCAGTCGATCTGCAGGCCGCGCGCCCAGGCGGCGCCCACCCCGACGACGAAGAGCACCAGCAGCACGCCGGAGGCGGCTGCGGTCAGGCGCACCGCGAGACCGAGGATTAGGAGCAGGCCGAGCGCGACCTCGAGCAGGGGCAGACCGTAGCCGACCGTCGGCACGACCGCCTCCGGGAGGAGCCGGTAGGCCCGCACGGCGCGCACGCTCTCGGCCGGGTCGGGCAGCTTGAGCGCGCCCGCGGTCACGAGGACACCGGCCAGGACCAGCCGGGCGACCAGCCCGGCCCAGGGCCAGGCGCGCAGCACGCGGTCGGCGACGCTCCGTGGGGCCACGGTCGGGCCGGTCCAGCTGCTCACCGAGCCCAGTCTGCCGCACTCGGCGGGCCTTGCCATCCGGGCCCATACTGGGTATACATACCGGGTAAGCAACCGCTCGATCCACCCACCGGGGGTCACCGTGTCCGTCCGCCAAGGCCTGCTGGCGCTGCTGGAACAGGGGCCGATGTACGGCTACCAGCTGCGCTCCGAGTTCGAGACCCGCACCGGGGCGACCTGGCCGCTGAACGTCGGGCAGGTCTACACGACGCTCGCCCGCCTGGAGCGTGACGGCCTCGTCGAGGCGGCGGGCGAGGATGCCGAGGGCCACGCGGTCTACCGCATCACCGCGGCCGGCCGCGGCGAGGTCGCCCAGTGGTTCAGCACCCCTGTCAGCCGCACCAGCCCGCCCCGCGACGAGCTCGCGATCAAGCTGGCGATGGCCGTCACGGTGCCGGGCGTCGACGTCCGCGCCGTCGTCCAGCAGCAGCGCACGGCGACGATCCGCGCGCTGCAGGACTACACGCGCCTCAAGGCCGGCGCCCGCACCGACCAGCCACACGAGCTCGCCTGGCTGCTCGTGCTGGACTCCCTCGTGTTCGCCGCGGAGGCCGAGGTGCGCTGGCTCGACCACTGCGAGGCCCGGCTGGCCCGCGCCGCCGCGGAGCGGGCCGACGCGGCGCCGCCCCTCGCCGTCACCTACACGACCGAGGAAGGAGTGCGCCGATGAGCACCGTGCTGCAGATCTCCGACGTGACCCGCGTGCACGGCAGCGGCCCCAGCGCCGTGCACGCCCTGCGGGGTGTCTCGCTGACGGTGACGGCCGGCGAGCTGGTGGCCGTCATGGGCCCGTCCGGCTCCGGCAAGTCCACGCTGCTGACCTGCGCGGGCGGCCTCGACTCGCCGACCGGTGGCACGGTCGCCGTCGAGGGCACCGTGCTGGGCACGCTGTCGCGCCCGCAGCTCGCCGCGCTGCGGCGGCGAGCCGTCGGCTACGTCTTCCAGGACTTCAACCTCATCCCCGCGCTCACCGCGGCCGAGAACGTCTCGCTCCCCCGCGAGCTCGACGGGGATTCGGCCCGCGCGGCTCGCCGGCTCGCGCACGCGGCGCTGGAGGAGGTCGGCATCGCCGAGCTGGCCGACCGCTTCCCCGACGACATGTCCGGGGGCCAGCAGCAGCGGGTCGCGATCGCGCGGGCGATCGTCGGCGACCGCCGGCTCGTGCTCGCCGACGAGCCGACCGGCGCCCTCGACACCGAGACCGGCGAGCAGGTGCTGCGGCTGCTGCGCGCCCGCTGCGACGCCGGCGCGGCCGGCGTACTCGTCACGCACGAGGCGCGGCACGCGGCCTGGGCCGACCGGGTCGTCTTCCTGCGCGACGGCCTGACGGTCGACGAGACCGGGCGCACCGACGCACCCGAGTCGCTGCTCGACGCGGGCAGCACGCGATGAGCCGACTGGCCCGTTGGTCGGCCGGCTGGCGCCCGCTGGTGCGCATCGCCCGCCGCGACGCGCTGCGCGCGCGGGGCCGCAGCGCCCTCGTCGTGGCCATGGTGGCCCTGCCGATCCTCGCTCTCACGATGACCGACGTGCTGGCCCGCTCGGCACAGCTCGAGCCGGACGAGGAGGCCGCCCGCCGGCTGGGCCAGACGCAGGCGGCGGTCGAGGGCTACACCGCCCGCCCGGTGATGCAGGCCCCCGACCCGCACCAGGGGTCTTCCGAGGTGACGAGCACCGACGAGGTCACCACCACGCCGTACGACGACGCCGCCGACCTTGTGGCCGTCGCGCCGCCGGGCTACCGCGTGCTCACCAGCGAGGGGGGAGCGGTGCTCGCCGCCACCCGCGGCGGGCTCGCCCGGACCGAGTGGCAGGAGGTCCCGGTCGGGGACCCCGCGCTGGCCGGTCGCTACGTCGTGCGCGACGGTGCGGCGGCGACCGGCCCCGACGAGGTGGCCGTGACGTCCGACCTCTTCGGGCGTCTCGGGGTCGAGCTCGGCGGCACCGTCCGGCTGGACGACCCGGCGCGCGAGCTGACGCTGACCGGCATCGTCGACCAGGTCGGTCGCCCCGCGCAGAGCGTGTTCTGGGCGCAGCCCGGCGCCCTGCTCGACGACACCGTCCCGGTGGCCAGCAGCCCGATGATCTGGCTGGCCGGGGACGACCCGGTGACCTGGGCCGACGTGCAGCGGCTCAACGAGCGCGGCCTGCTGGTGACCTCACGCGCCGTCCTGCTCGACCCGCCGCCCGCCTCGGCGGTGCCCTACTTCGCCGACAACCCCGACCTGGCGCTGGGCAACGAGTTCTGGTTCTTCGTCATCGTGATGATCGTCGTGGTCGGGCTGGCCGGGCTGGAGGTCTGCCTGCTCGCGGGCGCTGCGTTCGCCGTCGGGGCCCGGCGGCAGGCGCGAACCCTCGGGCTGCTGGCTGCGGCCGGCGCGTCCCGGCGACACGTGCGGGCCGTCGTCCTCGCCGCCGGGCTCGTGCTCGGCGCGGTCGGCGCCGTGGTCGGCGTCGCACTCGGGCTCGTGCTGGCCGCGGCCGCCCGCCCGGTCCTGACCCGGCTGGCGGACGCGGACTTCGGCCGCTTCGACATCCGTCCACTCGAGCTGCTCGCCATCGCGCTCGTCGGGGTGGTGACAGGTGTCCTGGCCGCCGTCGTCCCGGCACGCACGGCGGCCCGGCAGGACCCCGTCGTCGCGCTGACCGGCCGCCGTGGGCAGGTCCGCACCGCGCGCAAGGTGCCGGTCATCGGCGTCGTGACCGTCCTGGCGGGCGTCGCGTGCGCGGCGCTCGGCAGCACGCTGGCGGTCGCCCGCAGCACGGGGATCAACCCGCTGACCGGCGGCAGCACGGCAGTGGTCGCCGGACTCATCGCGGGCGGCGCGGCACTGGCCCAGATCGGCCTGATCGTCACCAGCCCGGCCATCATCGGTCTCGCCGGGCGCTGGTCGCGGCGGCTTCCGCTTGCGGGCCGGCTCGCCCTGCGCGACGCCGCGCGGCACCGTGGCCGCAGCGCGCCGGCCATGGCCGCCGTGCTGACCGCGGTGACCGGGAGCACCGCGCTGGTGCTCTACGTCGCCTCGCTGGACGCCCACGACCGGGCCAACTACACGCCGACCTGGCCGTCGATGACCGGCGCGGTGGAGCTGGCCAGCTTCGAGTACGACAGCGCCACGGGTCAGGAGACACGCACGCTCGACGACCCCGACGCGGTCCTGCGGGCCATCACACCGGAGCTGCCGCCGAACACCGCGGGCGTCATCCCGGTCGTGGACGTCTCGTGCCCGGCCACGTCGACCGACTGCTTCCCCGGGTACGTCGCCATCCCGGTGCCCGAGGAGCAGCAGTGCTTCCTGTGGTCGCTCGTCGGTGAGCCGACCGGCGCCGACCGCAAGCGGGCCGCGGCCGACCCGCGCTGCACCGAGACCGAGACGGTCATCTCGGGCAACTTCCTCGGGCCGCCCGTCGGTGGCCGTGACGTCCTCGCCATGGTGACGAACGGCCGGCCGCCCGCGTCGGCGGGGCGGACCCTCGACCGCGGCGGGGTGGTCGTCTTCGACCGACGGCTGGTGCGGGACGACGGCACCGTGCTGGTCGAGGTCGTGACGAGCGCGGAGGCCACCGCGGCTGCCGCTGCGGGGCACGACCCGCAGTCGCGAGGAGTCCGCCTGCCCGCGGAGTACCTCGCGGTCGAGAGCGCCGCGGCCGAGGCCGTCTACTCGCCGGCCGCCGTCGAGAGCCTCGGCCTGTCGACCACACCCTCCGTCCTGCTGCTCCGGTTCGACACGCTGCCGACGCAGAGCCAGGAGGAGGCCGCCTACCGGGCGATCGTGGACGCCGGGATGGAGGCGTACCTCAGCGTCGAGCGCGGCTACGAGAGCGGGTACGGGCTCGGCCTGCTCGCGCTGGTCGCCGGCGCGGGTGTCATCACCCTCGGAGCGGCCGGCATCGCGACCGGTCTCGCGCAGGCCGACGCCCGGGCCGACCACGCGACCCTGGCGGCGGTCGGCGCCGCACCCCGGTTGCGCCGGACCCTGGCGGCCGCCCAGGCCCTGTCCATCTCGGGCCTCGGCACGGCGCTGGGCGTGGCGGCCGGGTTCGTGCCGGCCGTGGCTCTCATCGCTGCGCTCCCGGGCCTGGACCTGGTGATCCCCTGGTGGCAGCTCGCCCAGGTCATGGTCGTCGTGCCGTTGATCGCGGGAGGGTTCGCGTGGCTGCTCACCCGGTCGCGGGTCCCCCTGGAGCGGAGGGTGGCGTGAGCCCGGCCGACCTCCGACGGGAGCGGCTCGCGGCCCGCCGTCGCATCCGGCAGGTGCTGACCGAGCGACGCCTCGTCATGATCGATGTTGCGCCGACACACCAGACACGCCGTCAGAGTGGTGTGTCGGCGCAACGTGTGGGCGCGCGCTTGGTCCAGGCGTCGATGGTGAGCACCGGGCGCATCCCGACCGACTCGTAGACGCGCAGCGCGTCGGTCACGTTCGCCACGTCCACGTGGAGCAGCACGGCCACCCGGCCGGCCCGCGCCGAGACGTCGAAGTAGGCCCGCAGCAGCGCCTTGCCGACGCCGCGGCCGCGAGCCGCAGGCAGGGTGCCGAGCAGGCGGACGTACCCCGCGTTCTCGTCCTCGACGAACTGCCGCGTGCCGACGAGCATGCCGACGGCGTCGCCGTCGATCTCGGCCAGCCACACCTCGGACCAGCCGTCGCCCTTCTCCGTCAGCCGCGCCCGGAAGGACGCGAAGGAGGTCGGCACGTGGCCGAAGTGCTCGGTGAAGGCCGCCTCGTGCACGTCGTACGCGACCCGCACGCCGTCTTCGTCATCCCTCACGAGCCGCCGGATCACCAGCCCCGGCGGGGGGTCCGGCACGGCGCCCGGCCCGTCGAGGTCGATCCGCATCCGCACGAAGCTGGTGGCTGTCGTGAAGCCGCGGTCGGCGAGCCAGGACCGGGAGACCTCGTCCTGCCGGTAGGCGCCGAGGTCGAACAGCGCGGTGTCGTGACCGGCCTCGGCCGCGAGCGCCAGACCCCGTTCCTCGAGGAAGGAGAGGATGTCCGTCCCGAGCCGGGTGTCGTGGCCGGGCCGGACGTAGGCGTCGACCTCCACCCGCTCGGTCGACTCGACCCGGGACACCCAGCCGTAGCCGACGAGCGCATCGCGGTCGTACCAGCCGTGGGCCTCGAGGTCGTCGCGCCGCAGGTCGGCCTCGATCTCCTCGACGGCGAAGTCGGTGTGCCCGAGCACGGCCATGTCGCTCGCCGTGAGCAGGTCGACGACGGCGGCGAGGTCCGCGACGGTGAGGTCACGACGCTGCGGCAGGACGGTCGAGGAGGCCACGGTCGACGAGCCTGCCAGCGACGGGTACGTGCAGCCACCGATTTGCCGTGGGTGAGGATGGGAGGCATGAGCGAGGAGCAGGACAGCACCCAGGAGCAGCAGCGGGTCGTCGTGGTCGGACCGGACGGGATGGCCGTCGAGGCGGGCGGTGGTGACGACGACGGCCGATCGCCCACGGACCTTGTCGACCAGCCGGCGAAGGTCATGCGCATCGGCAGCATGATCAAGCAGCTGCTGGAGGAGGTCCGGGCCTCCGAGCTCGACGAGGCAAGCCGGGTGCGGCTCAAGGAGATCCACACCCGCTCGATCAAGGAGCTCGAGGAGGGCCTCGCCCCCGAGCTCGTCGAGGAGCTCGAGCGCATCTCGCTGCCCTTCACCGACGACTCGGTGCCCAGCGAGTCCGAGCTGAGGGTGGCCCAGGCCCAGCTCGTCGGCTGGCTGGAGGGCCTCTTCCACGGCATCCAGACGGCGCTGTTCGCCCAGCAGATGGCGGCTCGCGCGCAGTTCGAGGAGATCCGCCGGCGGGCCCTGCCGGGCGGGATGCCCGGCCCCGGCGTGCCCGGCGCCGACCCCGGTGGGCACAACACCGGCCAGTACCTCTAGCCAAGATTCTGGCGCAGCGGGCCGGGGTCAGCGTCAGCCGGCGGGGCGTACGTCCGTCAGCACCCCGACCTTGTCGATGCGGTGCTCCGGGTTGCCGAAGCGGTCGGCCCAGTAGTTGCCCGCCGCGTGGTCCTCGGGGGTCGCGCAGGTCGACAGGGTGATCACCGGCTCGACGGGCACGGCACCGGGCCGGCCCGGGACGGCGGCCGTCTGGCGGGCCCGCGAGCGCTCGGAACGGAACGACACGCGCCGGGTCGTGGTCACCACGTAGTCGTAGACGGTGTCGCCGGAGCGCACCAGCACGTGCTCGCCGTCGCGCAGCGCGGGCAGGTCGCGGAAGGGCGCCCGGTGCGAGGTGCGGTGCCCGGTGACGACGTAGTTGCCCACCTCGCCCGGGCCGACCCCGCCGCCCTCCCCGCGCGGTGACGCGGCCGGACCACCGTTCTGGATGCGCGTGCCGGGCGCGTCGTCCGGGCGCCCCTCGTAGCGGACCACCGCCACGTCGCGGACACCGAGCGCCGGGATGCTCAGCCAGGACCGCTTCGGCTCCGCTGGCGAGGGGGTCACGACCGGATCGGCACTGCCCGGCGTCGGGCCGGACGGCGCCGGCGCGGGCTCCACGGCCGGCGCGGGCGATGACGGCTGAGCCGCCGCCGACGGCTCAGCCACCGACTCGGCGCCGTCGGCGACACCGCACCCGGCCAGCGCGAGCGTGAGGGCGGCCGCCGCAGCCGCCCCGCCGGTCCGTCGCACCATCACGCCACCGTACGTCCGTCGCCCATGATCTCCACCGCCGTGCCCAGGAAGCGAGTCGACTGCGTTCCTGGGCACCGTGATCGAGATCTCGGCAGGGGGTCAGAAGTCGAAGATGCGCTCGAGCTCGCGGGCGACGCCGTCGGCCTCGGGCGCGTCGACGACGTGGTCCACCGCGGCGAGGACGTCGGGGTGCGCGCCGGCGACGCCGTACGAGCGCCCGGCCCAGGCCAGCATCGGCAGGTCGTTGGGCATGTCGCCGAAGGCCACCACGTCGGCGGCCTCGATGCCGCGCTCGGCGCAGAGGCGGGCCAGCGTGCTCGCCTTCGACACACCGGCGGCCGAGATCTCGAGCAGTCCCGAGGTGGACGAGTGCGTCATCTCCACGACGTCCCCGACCACCCGGCGGGCCGCCGCGAGCAGGTCGTCGGAGCCCATCGCCTCGTGGCGCGCGAGCAGCTTGACGGCGGGCGCACCGTAGATGCGGTCGATCTGCGCGACCTCCCGGGCGGTCCCGACGTCCCAGCGCGGCAGGTAGGTCTCCTCGTGCGCGAAGCCGTCGGCCGTCTCGACCGCGAACGCGATGTCCGGCAGGGCCGACCGCAGCCGCCGGGCGACGTCCAGGCCGATCGCGACCGCCAGGGGGAAGGTGTCGACGACCCGCTCGGTGTGCAGGTCGTAGAGCAGGGCGCCGTTCGCGCAGACCGCGACCCCGGTGTGCCCGGTCCGCTCGGCCACGTCGCCCATCCACCGCGGCGGCCGTCCCGTCACGAAGACGACCGGCACACCGAGCTCCTCGACCGCCCGCAGCGCGGCGACCGTACGGTCGGTGACCACCCCGTCCCAGGGCACGATCGTGCCGTCGAGGTCGGTGGCGACCAGCCGGGGAACCTGTCGGGGCACGCGCCAATCCTCGCCGACGCCTTCCGGGCGGCGCGCGGCGGCACTAGCGTCAGCCGCGACCGACAAGGACCCCGCAGAGAGGCGTTCCCGTGGCGGACCAGCACAAGTACCTGCTCGACGAGTCCGAGATGCCCACCCGCTGGTACAACATCGTCCCCGACCTGCCCTCGCCGCCTCCGCCGCCACTGCACCCCGCGACGCACCAGCCCGTCGGCCCCGACGACCTGGCGCCGCTGTTCCCGATGGACCTGATCCTGCAGGAGGTCAGCCAGGACAGCTACGTCGACATCCCCGACGAGGTCCTCGACGTCTACCGGCTCTGGCGGCCGTCGCCGCTGTTCCGCGCGCACCGGCTCGAGAAGGCCCTCGGCACCCCGGCACGGATCTACTACAAGTACGAGGGCGTGTCACCGGCCGGGTCACACAAGCCCAACACCGCGGTCCCGCAGGCGTTCTACAACAAGAAGTCCGGCGTCACGAAGCTGACCACCGAGACCGGGGCCGGCCAGTGGGGCACGGCGCTGGCGTTCGCCTGCTCGGTCTACGGGCTCGAGTGCGAGGTGTGGCAGGTCGGCGCGTCCTACGACGCCAAGCCCTACCGCAAGTCGGTCATGGAGACCTTCGGCGCGACGCTGCACCGCAGCCCGTCCGAGCTCACCGAGTCCGGCCGCAAGGCCCTCGAGGACCCGGCCAACCACTCGGGCAGCCTCGGCATCGCGATCAGCGAGGCCGTCGAGGCCGCGGTCGGCGACGAGAACGCGCACTACGCGCTGGGCAGCGTGCTCAACCACGTGCTGCTCCACCAGACGATCATCGGCGAGGAGGCGCTGCTGCAGCTCGCCAAGGCCGGCGACTCCCCCGACCTCATCGTCGGCTGCACCGGCGGCGGCTCGAACTTCGCCGGCCTCGCGTTCCCGTTCCTGCGGGAGAAGCTCGCCGGCAGGATGTCGCCGGTGATCCGCGCGGTGGAGCCCGCGTCATGCCCGTCACTGACCCGGGGCACCTACGCCTACGACTTCGGCGACACGGCCGGGTTCACCCCGCTGATGAAGATGCACACCCTCGGCCACGACTTCATCCCCGACCCGATCCATGCCGGCGGCCTGCGCTACCACGGCATGAGCCCGCTGATCTCCCACGTCTACGAGCTCGGGCTGATGGAGGCCGTCGCGATCGCGCAGACCGAGTGCTTCACCGCGGCCGTGCAGTTCGCCCGGACCGAGGGCATCGTCCCGGCGCCCGAGCCCACCCACGCGCTGGCCGCGTGCATCCGCGAGGCGATGGCGTGCAAGGAGTCCGGCGAGGAGAAGGTCATCCTCACCGCGCTGTGCGGCCACGGCCACTTCGACATGGCGGCCTACGACTCGTTCCTCGGCGGGACGATGGTCGACGAGGAGCTGACCGAGGAGCGGTTCGCCGGGCCGCTCACCCGCCTCCCCCAGGTCGACCTCTAGGCCGGCGAGGCCGAGCGGGCCGACTCGAGCAGGCCGGCGACGAGGTCGCGGACCTGCTCGGGAGTCCAGGCCATCGTGGCGTCGCCGACGGTGAGCTCGACCACCTGCCAGGAGGGCAGCTCGCTGGGGAAGCCGCGCGGCCAGGTCCACAGCCCGTCGTCGACCGCGAGCCCGCGCATGGCCGCGGCCAGCGGGCCGGGGGGCGCCTGCAGGTAGACGTGCATCATCGTCGTCGCCGGTGGGTCCGGCACGACCTCGACGCCGTCGAGACCCGACAGCGCCGCGGCGACCTCTCGGGCGTGCTCGACGTAGGCCGGCATGCGCGGTGCCCGCAGCCGCAGCCCGGCGAGCCCGGCCGCGGCGTAGGGCCACATCGCGAACAGCGTGCCGCCGTGACGGTGCCGCCACTCGCGGGCCTCGGCCACGAGCGGCCCGTCCCCGGCCAGCAGGCAGCCGGCGACGCCACCGAGCCCCTTGTAGAGCGAGACGTAGACGCTGTCGAACAGGTCGGCCACCTCCGCCGCCGACCGGTCATAGAAGGGGAGGCACTCGAGCAGCCGCGCCCCGTCGAGGTGCACGGCGGCGCCGCGCTCGCGGGCCCACACCACCTGCGCGACGAGGTCGTCCCACGCCGGGAGCCGGCCCCCGATCTCGCGCTGCGGCAGCTCGAGCAGCAGCGCGGCCGGCGGCTCGGCGACCTCCTGCAGGTCGTCGAGGGTCAGCAGCAGCCGCGGGTCGCCGACCGGCCGCCCGCGCAGGCCGTGCAGGCGCCCGGGGGCCTGGCCCTCGTGCAGCTCGAGGTGGCTGGTCGGGTGCCACAGCACGGAGCAGCGGCCGGTGCGCTCGGCGTGGACGCGCAGCGCGACCTGCTGGGCCATCGTGCCGCTGGGCAGGAACGCCACAGCCGGCTTGCCGAGCAGCGCGGCGACCTCCGCCTCCAGCTCCTCGACGACGCCGCCGGCGCCGTAGCGGTCCGGCGCGACGTCGCCGAGCACGTCGCGGACCTCGGCAAGGACCTCCGCCGGCAGCCGTCGCCCGTGCCCGTTGAGATGGCGGGCGCAGCGGACCCGCAGCTCGTCGGCGGTCGGCCCGCCGTCCTCCGCGCTCCCGGCGGGCCGGTCGGTCACGTCGCGACCGGCTCGAGCACCTCGCGGCCGCCGAGGAACGGTCGCAACGCCTGCGGCACGACGACCGAGCCGTCGGCCTGCTGGTGGTTCTCGAGGATCGCCACGATCCACCGGGTGGTGGCGAGCGTGCCGTTGAGGGTCGCCAGGGGACGCACGCCGTCGGAGTCGCGGACCCGCACCCGCAGACGGCGGGCCTGGAACGTCGTGCAGTTCGACGTCGAGGTCAGCTCGCGGTAGCGGCCCTGGGTCGGCACCCAGGCCTCGCAGTCGTACTTGCGTGCCGCCGACGAGCCGAGGTCGCCGGCCGCCACGTCGATGACGCGGTAGGGCAGCTCGACCTTGGCCAGCATCTCCTTCTCCCAGGCGAGCAGGCGCTGGTGCTCGTCTGCCGCGTCCTCGGGACGGCAGTAGGAGAACATCTCGATCTTGTCGAACTGGTGCACGCGCAGGATCCCGCGGGTGTCCTTGCCGTAGGACCCGGCCTCCTTGCGGAAGCACGTCGACCAGCCCGCGTAGCGCAGCGGCAGCCGGTCGGCGGCGATGACCTCGTCCATGTGGAACGCGGCCAGCGGCACCTCCGACGTGCCGACGAGGTAGAGGTCCTCCTCGGCCAGGTGGTAGACGTTCTCGGCGGCCTGCGCGAGGAAGCCGGTGCCCTCCATGGCCTCCGGGCGTACGAGCACCGGCGGCACCATCATCGTGAAGCCGGTCTCGAGCGCCTGCGCCATGGCCAGGTTGAGCATCGCGAGCTGCAGCTGGGCGCCGACGCCGGTGAGGAAGTAGAACCGCGCGCCCGACACCTTGGCCCCGCGCTCGGTGTCGATCGCGCCGAGCAGCTGGCCGAGCTCGAGGTGGTCGCGCGGCGCGAAGTCGAACTCGGGCACCTCGCCGACGTGCTCGAGCACCGTGTAGTCGTCCTCGCCGCCCGCGGGGACGCCCGGCTCGGCGATGTTCGACAGGCGGCGCAGCAGGGTGTCGTACGTCGTCGAGGCCTCGCCCTGGGCCGCCTCGGCCGCCCGCACGTCGGCCGCGAGCTGCTTGGTCCGCACCAGCAGCGCCGCCTTCTCGTCGCCGGTCGCCTTCGCGACCTCACGACCGATGGCCTTCTGCTCGGCGCGCAGCCGGTCGAAGGCCGCGATGGACGCCCGGCGGGTCTCGTCGGCGGCCAGGACGGCGTCGACGAGAGCCGGGTCCTCCCGGCGGGCGCGCTGCGAGGCGCGCACGGCCTCGGGGTCGTCGCGGAGCGACTTGGCGTCGAGCACCGGCCGAGCCTAGCCGCCGGGTCACCGGCGCCGTGAAGTCGATTACGGGAGCCGCGTCCCGGCGCTAGCGTCGACCCGTCACCCCGCCCCGGGAGAGGATCGGTCGATGCGCAGCTCGCTGTTCAGCCAGGAGTACCTCGAGGCCGCCTCGCCCGACGGCTTCGCGCTGCAGAACGCGAAGATGCTCAAGGTGGCGCTCGCCGGCGGGACCGTGATGGCCCGGCAGGGCTCGATGGTCGCCTACCAGGGCCAGGTCACCTTCGACTACCAGTCGGCCGGCGGCATCGGGAAGATGCTCAAGAAGGCCGTCACCGGCGAGGGCGTCGACCTCATGCGGGTGTCCGGCCAGGGTGACGTGTTCTTCGCCGACCTGGCCTCCGACGTCCACGTGATCGAGCTGGACGGCACCGACGGCTTCTCGGTGAACGGCATCAGCGTTCTCGCGTTCGAGCCGTCGCTGCAGTGGGACATCAAGATGATCGGCAACGCCGGCATGATCGGCGGCGGGCTGTTCAACACGCACTTCTCCGGCAGCGGCAAGCTGGCCATCACGACCAGGGGCACGCCGGTCGTGCTGTCCGTGGACGCACCGACCTTCGTCGACACCGATGCGGTCGTCGCGTGGTCCGCCTCGTTGCAGACCTCCCTGAAGTCCTCCGGCTTCAAGCCGATGGCGATGCTCGGCCGGGGCTCGGGCGAGGCGTTCCAGCTCGGGTTCACCGGGCAGGGGTTCGTCGTCGTCCAGCCCAGCGAGAACCCACTCCGCGGCGGCGGGCAGGGCGGCGGCGGGCAGGGCGGCGGCGGGGTCGGCGGCATGCTGGGCCGGCTGGGCGGCTGATCGGGTGCGGAGCTGTGCGTGCCGCGCCGCCGGACGGGGTACGACCGCTTCGTGCTGAGCCGTCTGGACCCCCGCGCCGAGGGGCGTGGTCTGGCCTCTCGGCTCGCGGTCGGTGCGCTCGCGGCCGTCGTCGTCGCGGTGCCCTTCACCCTGCTCATGCTGCTCGTGCTCTCGGAGTGGGAGCCGCTGGAGCGGCTGGACCGTGACGTCGCCGACCGGTTGAACGACGCCGCGGTCGGCCGTCCGCTGCTCGTCGACACCCTCCAGGTGCTCTCGGTCGCGACGAGCCCCTGGTTCTTCCGGCTCGCGGTCGCGGCCGTGTCGGTGTGGCTCTGGCGACGGGGCGCGCGGCGCCTGGCCGCCTGGGCCCTTGTCACGGCCGCCGTCGGCGGGACCCTCGGCGTGCTGCTCAAGCACCTCGTCGAGCGCAGCCGTCCCAGCTTCCCCGAACCGGTGACCACCGCGAGCGGCTTCAGCTTCCCGAGCGGGCACGCGCTGAACTCCATGCTCTGCACGGGCATCCTGCTGCTGGTCTTCCTCCCGGTGCTGCGGTCGCGCGGCAGCCGCCTGGCCGCGTACGCGGTGGCAGTCCTGCTGGTGCTCGTCACCGGCGTCGACCGCATCGCGCTCGGCGTGCACTTCGTCAGCGACGTCGTGGCCGGGTGGGTCGCCGCCCTGGCCACGCTCGCCGGCACGGCCGTCGCGTTCGAGGTCTGGCGACGCGAGCACGGCGAGCGCCCCTCCACGGTCACCGAGGGCGTGGACCCGGGCGCCCGCCCGGCGATGAGCGATCCCCCCGCGGCGAGGGAGTAGGTTCCGCCCATGCTCAGCCGGGTGGCCCGGATCGCGGGCCGGGTCGCCGTGATGCTCGCCGTCCTCTACGGCGTGCTGGTCGGCATCGGGCTGCTCCTCACGAAGGTCGTCGAGGACTCGGCGCTCGTCCGCGAGGAGGAGGAGCTCAACCAGGCGCTGGCCGACGGCCGCACCTCGACGATGGACGACGTCACCTACGTGCTGTCCGGGTTGGGCAACACCGGCGCGATCATCGCCGCGCTGCTCGTCGTCGCTGCCGGCCTCCGGCTGGCGTCGCGGTCGTGGCGGCTCTCGATCTTCCTCGTCCTCGCCGTGTCGGCACAGGCGCTGGTCTTCCTGCTCGTGACCCTGACCATCAAGCGCGACCGGCCGGACGTGAGGAAGCTCGACTCGTCACCGCCGACGTCGAGCTTCCCCAGCGGGCACACCGGCGCCTCCACCGCGCTGTTCCTCGCCAGCGCGCTGCTCATCGCGTGGTACGTCCGCAGGCGCTGGCTGCGGATCCTCGGCGTCACCGTGCTGGTCGCGGTGCCGCTGCTCGTGGCCTACGGCCGGCTCTACCGCGGCATGCACCACCCCACCGACATCCTCGGTGCCTACCTCAACGGCATCGCCTGCATCGGCGTCTCGGCGCGCAACGTCCTCGGGCGCGGGCTGCGGGGTGACGCCGGACCGGACCCTTCGCGGGCCCCCGATCCGGTGGGGGCGGCGACGACGTGGTGAGGCGGGCAGCCGTCGTCTACAACCCGTTGAAGGTGCCCGACCTGCCCGCGATGACCCGGCGGGTCGACGCGTTCATGAGCCGCAACGAGTGGGCCGAGCCGCTGTGGCTGGAGACCACGGCCGACGACCCCGGTGTCGGGATGTGCGAGAAGGCGGTCGCGGAGGGCTGCGACGTCGTGTTCCTCTGCGGCGGCGACGGCACGGTCATGGCCGCGGTGACGGCACTGGCCGGCGGCGACATCCCGCTGGCCATCCTGCCGGCCGGCACCGGCAACCTGCTGGCGCGCAACCTCGACCTGCCGCTGTCCGACGAGGAGCGCTCGTTGCGCATCGGCATCGCCGGGCGGACCGTGCGCATCGACGTCGGCGTGTGCGAGGGCCGCAAGTTCGCGGTCATGGCCGGGCTCGGGTTCGACGCAGCGATCATGCGCGACGCTCCCGAGGGCCTGAAGAAGGCGGTGGGCTGGCCGGCGTACGTCGTGTCGGCGGCCAAGCACCTCCGTGGCAGGGGCATCAGGGTGGCGATCACCGTCGACGGCGGCGAGCCGATGCACCGGCGGGTGCGCACGGTCGTCGTCGGGAACGTGGGCAAGCTGCAGGCCGGCATCCCGCTGCTGCCCGACGCGCGCGCCGACGACGGGCACCTCGACGTCGTCGTCATCGCACCCCGCAACGTCGTGGACTGGGTGCGCGTCACGGGGCGCGTCGCGCGCCGGGCGAACGTGCCCGACCGGAAGATGGAGCGCTTCCGGGCCCGGCACGTGCTCATCGAGGCCAGCCACAGCGAGCCCCGCCAGCTCGACGGAGACGTCATCGAGGACGGCCGCACCATGGAGATCGGCATCGAGCCGGCCGCCCTTCCCGTGCGCGTCCCGTGACCCTCCCAAGATCCTTTGTGCGATGACACACCAGACACGCCGGTGGAGTGGTGTGTCGGCGCAATGTCTGTGGGGGTCTGTGGGGCCGGGTGCGGGAGGTCAGAGCTTGCCGTTGCGGATGCGCCCGAGCCAGGCGGCGGCGTCGCGGTAGGTCGCGTCCTTGTCGTGCGCCTCGCGCTCCGCCTGCTCGACCGCCGGCCCGCGGTCGGCCCGGGGGTAGGACCCGAGGAACCGGATGTCCGGGCAGACCCGACGCAGCCCGGTGAGCGCCTCGCCGACGCGGGCGTCGTCGACGTGGCCCTCGCAGTCGATGGAGAAGCAGTAGCGGCCGAGCCGCTGGCCGGTCGGCCGCGACTCGATGCGGGTGAGGTTGACCCCGCGCACCGCGAACTCGGTGAGCACCTCGAGCAGCGCGCCGGCGTGGTCGTCGGCGATGAACGCGACCAGCGTCGTCTTGTCGTGGCCCGTCGGCAGCGGCGGCTGGCCCGGACGGCCGACCAGGACGAAGCGGGTCACCGCGTCGGGGTTGTCCTCGATGTCAGCGGCGAGCACCTCGAGCCGGTAGCGCTCGGCGGCGATCGGTGCAGCGATCGCCGCGTCGTGCGCGCCCGAGCCGTCGGCGAGGGTGGCCGCGGCCTCCGCCGTGGACAGGGCGGGGACGACCGTGGCGTCGGGCAGCACGGTCGCCAGCCAACGACGGCACTGCGCCTGGGCGTGGGGATGGGTCGCGACCCGGCGGACGGCGTGCAGCCCGGTGCCGGCGCGGGCCATCAGCGCGAACGACACCGGCAGCAGCACCTCGCGGGTCACCATCAGCGGGTCGCCGGTCGCCAGCTCGTCCAGCGTCGTCGACACCGAGCCCTCGACCGAGTTCTCGATCGGCACGAGGGCGTGGTCGGCGTCGCCGGTGCGGACCGCCTCGAGGGCCGTGGCCACCGACGGGTGCGGCTGCAGGTCCGCCTTGGCCGCCGCCGGGAGGGTGCGCAGCGCCGCCTCCGCGAAGGTCCCCTCGGGACCGAGGTAGGCGTATCGGGCCGGCGGCACCCCAGGCATGCGCCGACCCTATCGACCGCTATGCCTGCCGGGCGGCGTCGATGGCCTGCTGCTCCTCGGGTGAGAGGTTGTGCTCGCTGCGCAGGTCGACCAGCGACTTGGCGTAGGTCCTCGTCTCGGTGCGGCCGTTGATGGACGAGACCACCAGGCCGTCGCCCTTGTCGTCGTAGATCGCGGCCGAGAACGACAGCCGCCCGCCCATGTCCCCGAAGGCGTCGTAGCGCACCACGCCGACGTGGCGCAGCGCGGTCGGGTCGGAGCCGTCGGGTCCCGGCTCGCGCGGGGCAGCGGCCAGCCGCCGCAGCCGCTTGCCCAGCGCCCGGACGCGGGCCAGTGCCAGCAGGACGAGGAGCAGGCAGAGTCCCGCGACGGCCGCGGCCGCGACCGCGACCAGCTCGAGCGCGTCACGGTCGAGCTGGAGGTCCTCGGGCACGGGCGGCAGGCTACAGCGCGCGGCGCCGCACTAGCCTTCCCGACATGGACCGGGCGGGCGTCGAGCGGCTGCTGCACGACGTCGCCTCCGGAGAGCTCGCGGTCGACAGCGCCCTCACCCGGCTCGCCGCGGGGCCGATGGACGGGACCGCCGACCTGGGCTTCGCGCGGGTCGACACCCACCGGGGCCTGCGCACCGGCGACCCCGAGGTCGTGTTCGCCGCCGGCAAGACCCCCGAGCAGACGGTGGCGATCCTGCGCGAGCTCGCGGCGCGCAGCACCGACCGGCCGGCGGTCGCCACCCGCCTCCCCCGCGAGTCGGCCGACGCGGTGCGCGCCGCGTTCCCCGACGCGCACGTCGACGACGTCGCGGCCGCGGCCGCCGTCGGCCCGATGCCCACGCCGGCCGGCACCGTGTGCGTCGTGTCGGCGGGCACCTCGGACGCCCCGGTCGCCGCCGAGGCCGCGTTCGTCGCGCGCGCGTTCGGCGCCGGGGTCGAGCGCATCGACGACGTCGGCGTCGCGGGCATCCACCGGCTGATGGCCGTGCGCGAGCGGCTGGAGACCGCCGACTGCCTCGTCGTCGTGGCCGGCATGGAAGGCGCGCTGCCCAGCGTGGTCGGCGGCCTCACCGGGGTCCCGCTCGTGGCGGTGCCGACGTCGGTGGGCTACGGCACGTCGTACGGCGGGCTGGCCGCGCTGCTCGCGATGCTCAACTCGTGCGCGCCCGGCATCGCCGTGTGCAACATCGACAACGGGTTCGGCGCGGGGGTCTTCGCGGCCAGGGTCGCCCGCCGCGCGCGGGGCCGTGCATGACGCTCGCGTGGCTCGACGCGCAGGCGGGAGCGAGCGGCGACATGGTGCTCGGGGCACTCGTCGACGCCGGGGTGCCGCTGGCCACGATGCAGGCCGCGGTCGACGCGCTCGGCGTGGAGCCGGTGCGCCTCACGGCCCGGCGGGTGACGCGCGCCGGGCTCGCCGCGACCAAGGTCGACGTCACGACGTCCCCGAGCGACGTGCCCAGGACGTGGGCCGACGTGCGCCACCTGCTCGAGACCGCGCCGCTCGCCGACGCGGTGCGGGAACGCGCCCTGGACGTCTTCGCCCGGCTGGCCCGGGCCGAGGCCGCGGCGCACGGCGTCCCCGCCGCCGACGTCCACTTCCACGAGGTCGGCGCCCTCGACTCGCTGGCCGACGTCGTCGGGTCGTGCGCCGGGCTTGACGCGCTCGGGGTGACGCGCGCCGTCGGGTCGGTCGTCACGGTCGGCAGCGGCAGCGTCCGCGTCGCGCACGGGACGCTGCCGGTGCCCGTCCCGGCGGTGACCGCGCTGCTCGCGGAGGCGGGGGCGCCGGCGCAGGGTGGGCCGGTGCCGCACGAGACCTGCACCCCCACCGGTGCGGCGCTGCTGACGGCGACCGTCTCGTCGTGGGGCGCGCTGCCGCCGATGCGGGTCACGGCGACCGGCACGGGCGCGGGCGGACGTGACGTCGACGGCGTCCCGAACGTGCTGCGCATCGTGCTCGGCGAGCCGCTGGCCGCACCGCCCGCCGACGAGGCGATCGTGCTGGAGGCCAACGTCGACGACCTCGACCCGCGGCTCTGGCCCGGCGTGCTCTCCGCGCTGCTCGCCGCCGGCGCGTCGGACGCCTGGCTGACGCCGATCCTGATGAAGAAGGGCCGCCCGGCCCACACGCTGTCGGTGCTCACCACGCCCACCGCGGCCGACGACGTGCGCCGCGTCGTCTTCACCGAGAGCTCGACCATCGGCCTGCGCGAGCACCGGGTGACCAAGTCGGCCCTCGCGCGCGAGACGCGCACCCTCGACGTCGACGGGACGTCCGTGCGCGTCAAGGTCGCCCTGCTCGACGGCGAGGTCGTCAACGTCACGCCGGAGTACGACGACGTCGCCGCCGCGGCCGCCGCCCTGGGCCGCCCGGTCAAGGCCGTGCTCGCCGCGGCGGTCGCCGCCGCCCACGCGCCCGGCCGGTAGCCGCGGATGGACCTCACCGTCCTCGCGACGACCTTCGCCGTCATCTTCCCGGTGGAGCTGCCGGACAAGACCTTCGTCGCGACCCTGGTGCTCGCGACCCGCTACCGGCCCGCCCTGGTCTGGCTGGGGGTGTCGCTCGCGTTCGGCGTGCAGTGCGCCGTCGCCGTCGCGGCCGGCGGCCTGCTCTCGCTCCTGCCGTCGGCGGTCGTCGCCGCCGTCGCGGCGGTGCTCTTCCTCGTCGGCGCGGTGGTGCTCTGGCGGGGGGCAGCGCGGGCCGACCGCGAGGAGGCCGCTGCCGAGCAGGAGATCGGGGAGCGCGTCGGCCCCGAGGCCCATGGAGTGCGAGTCGTCGCGACCAGCTTCGCCGTGCTGTTCCTCGCCGAGTGGGGCGACCTGTCCCAGCTCTTCACGGCCGGGCTCGCCGCCCGCTACGCCGACCCGGTCAGCGTGTTCACCGGGTCCTGGCTGGCCCTGGTCACCGTGGCCGGGCTGGCCGTCGTGCTGGGCCGCACGGTCGTGCGGCACGTGCGCCTGTCGACCGTACGCCGGGTCGGTGCCGTCATCTGCCTGGTCCTCGCGCTCCTCGCGCTCCGCGACGCCCTCGGGTGAGCCGGTCACCGCGGGTCGGCGGGCACCGGCAGCGCATGGCACCCTGTGAGGCGCCATCGGGCGATCGGGGGTCCGTGTGACCGAGCACGTCGAGTCTGCTCGCCGTGCCCGGGCGCGGGTCGACCCGCCGCCTTCCCCGAGCCCCGTGCCCCGCAGGCGCCGCACCGTCCCGCTCGTCGCGACGGTGCTGGTGACCGCAACCGTGGTGTGGGGACTCGTGCTGCGGGTCCTGACCCTCGGCACCGGCTCCCTCTGGCTGGACGAGCTGTGGACCCTTGACGCCGTCAGCCGGTCGTTCACCGAGATGGTGGGCGCCCGCCTGGTGTCCGACCAGTCACCACCGGCGTGGACCAGCCTGAGCTGGCTGTGGCTGCGCCTGGCCGGGACCTACGACGAGACGGCCATGAGGTCGCTGCCGCTCGTGTTCGGGATGGTGGCGGTGGCGGCGCCGCTGCTCGGCGCGGTGCGGATGCGTCGGCTCCGCCCCGCCCTGCTCGTCATGACGGCGCTCATGGCGCTCTCGCTCATGGCGGTGCAGTACTCCGTCGAGATGCGCGCCTACGCGTTCACCATGGCCCTGGGCAGTGTGGCGACGGTCGTCTGGGCGGGCCTGCTCACGGGGAGCCTGCCGCGCACGGGCCGGTGGATCTTCACCATGGCCCTGGCCGGCGCCCTGGGCGGCTTCGCGCACTACTACGGGAACCTGCTCCACGTCGGGCTGCTGGGCGTCCTGGCCGTGGCGTGGCTGCGGCTGGACCCCCGACGGCCGCTCTACGTCCTCGCAGGCTGGGGTGCCCTGTCGCTGGTGCCCGTCGCCGCCTGGTACCTCGCCACGCGCCACTGGTCGCCCGGCATCGCGGTCGCCCCCGAGCCGGGGCTCGGCGAGATCAGGACGTGGACGCAGTACGGCTACGCGCCGCTGGCGAACCTGCTCTCCGGGCAGTCGCCGGGCTACGCCGACGGCGGACCGGGCACCGGCCTGGCGGTGCTGCTGGTCGTCGTTCTCGTGCTCGCCGGCGGCCTGCTGCTCGGGTTCGTGACCGGACGGCGCCCGTCCCTGGACGGGCCGGCGCCCGCCGTCCCGGTCGGCGTCTCGGCGCTGGCCGTGGTGGTCGTCGCCGTCGGGGCGGCGTGGGTCCTGTCCCTGCTGCTCCCGCCGAGCATGAACGCCAGGAACCTCAGTGCCGTGGTCCCCGCGCTGTTCCTCGCGACCGCCTGCGCCGCGACGTCGGCCCGCCGCCGCAGCCGCCAGTGGGCAGCGACGGCGCTGGTCACCGGCGCGTGGCTCTCGGCGGCCACGGTCTACACCGCCCTCCACGGCGTGGACGACCTGGCACCGCCGTGGCATCGCGAGGCAGGCTACGAGGCCGCGGCCGAGCTCGTGGTCGCGTCGCAGGGCGACGGCAGTGGAGCCCGCCTGGTCGGGCTGAAGCAGGCGTGGGACTGGCACGGCGACTGGGACGCCGTCATCCGCTCCGAGACCGGGGCCGGACCGGCCTCCCCGACCGACCCGGAGCCGCTGCCGGTGCAGTGGGTCCTCGACGTCGGCGACCCGGCGCTGGCGTCCCTGCGCGGCCGACCGGTCGTCGCGTTCGCCTACGCGAGCGACGGCCGGGCCACGGACCTGGTGGCGTGGGCGCAGGACGCAGCCGGTCCCTGCGTGGTGCGTACGTTCGGCGGCCCGGGGGTCGGCGAGGTCGTGCTCGCCGACTGTCGCCGCTAGAGGGTCGAGCGCTCGGTCATCGTGAAGCGCAGCCTGGCCATCATGTTCTCGACCTCCGGCGGGATGCCGCTCTCGTCGAAGAGCTCGTGCGCCCGGGCGGCGATGCCCTCGGGGGTCCAGCGGGTGTCGTGGTTCTGGATCACGGCGGCCGACGTGAACGGCTGGTAGAGCTCGACCGCGTCGCCCTGCACGCCGAACACCTTCCCGCTGATGGTGCCCGCGGCGTCGCTGCACAGGTACGCCACGAGCGGCGCGACGTTGTCGGGGTGCCAGAAGTCGAACGACTCCTCCTCGTCGTCGGCCGACATGTCGCTGATGCTGCCGTACGCACTCTCGGTCATGCGGGTCCGCGCCGCCGGCGCGATCGCGTTGCACCGCACGCCGTAGCGCGCCATCTCCATCGCCACGATGGTGGAGAAGGCCGCGATGCCGGCCTTCGCAGCGCCGTAGTTGGCCTGGCCGAAGTTGCCGAGGAGCCCGGACGACGAGGCGGTGCAGACGATGCGGCCCTGCGTGCCGGCCTCCTTCCAGTGCGCGCAGGCGAGGTGCGTCGGCAGGAAGTGCCCGCGCAGGTGCACCTTGATGACCGCGTCCCACTCCTCGACCGACATCTTGGCCACGGTGCGGTCGCGCAGGACTCCGGCGTTGTTGACCAGCGCGTCGAGCCTGCCCCACGTGTCGAGCGCCGCCGCGACGAGTCCCCGGGCGGTGTCCTCCTCGGAGCAGTCGCCGGTGTCGAGCACGGCCTCGCCGCCGGCGGAGGTGATCTCGTCGACGACCGACTTCCCCGCGTCACCGTCGAGCTCGTTGACCACGACGCGGGCACCCTCGCGCGCGAGCTCGATCGCCTCACCGCGGCCGATGCCTCGACCCGCGCCGGTGACGATCGCGACCTTGCCGTCCAGCAGACCCATGTGCGCGACTGTACCGACGCGCGCTCGCCGCCGTTACGCTGCGGCCATGGCGGACTCCCCTGCTCCTCACGGCGTCGACAGCGAGGTCGGCCGGCTGCGCACGGTCATGCTGCACCGGCCGGGTCCCGAGCTCAAACGGCTGACCCCGCGCAACAACGACGCCCTGCTCTTCGACGGCATCCCGTGGATCGGCCGGGCCCAGGACGAGCACGACGCGTTCGCGCAGGCGCTGCGCGACCACGGCGTCGAGGTGCTCTACCTGTCCGAGCTCCTCGCCGAGGCGCTCGAGGTCGAGGCGGCCCGCGAGGAGAGCATCGCGGCGGTGCTCGCCGACCCGCGCCTCGGCGAGTCGCTGCACCGGGCCGTGAGCGCCTACCTGCACGGGCTGCACCCGGGTGACCTGGCGCTGCGCCTGACCGCCGGGCTCGCGCACGAGGAGATGGCGCCGGTCGGCGGCCTCACCTACCGGTTCATGGACCCCCACGACTTCGTCATCGACCCGCTGCCGAACCTGCTGTTCACCCGCGACTCGAGCGTCTGGATCCGCGACCGCGTCGCGGTCACGAGCCTGGCGATGCCGGCCCGCATGCGCGAGACGACGCTGACCCGCGCGATCTACCGCCACCACCCCCGCTTCGCCGGCACCGAGATCGTGCACGGGCCCGAGAACGAGCCGGTCGAGGGCGGCGACGTCCTGCTCCTCGCGCCGGGGGTCGTCGCGGTGGGCGTCGGCGAGCGCACGACGCCCGCCGGCGTCGAGCGGCTGGCCCGTACGGTCTTCGAGCGCGACCTGGCGCAGACGGTCCTCGCCGTGCCGATCGCGCAGGAGCGGGCCACCATGCACCTCGACACGGTCTGCACGATGGTCGACCGCGACGCCGTCGTGATGTACCCCAACATCGCCCACGACCTGCAGGCCTACACGGTCACCGACGGCGGCGACGTGCACGTCGACGGTCCCGAGCCCTTCATGGTGGCGGCCGCCAAGGCGATGGGCATCGACACGCTGCGGGTGATCGACACCGGCCTGGACCCGATCACCGCCGAACGGGAGCAGTGGGACGACGGCAACAACACGCTGGCCATCGCACCCCGGCTCGCCGTCGCCTACGAGCGCAACGTCGAGACGAACCACCGGCTGGGCGAGGCCGGCATCGAGGTGGTCGCGATCGCCGGCAGCGAGCTCGGCAGCGGCCGGGGCGGCCCGAGGTGCATGTCCTGCCCGATCGCGCGGGACCCGCTGGACGGGTGATCGCGGCGGGTCTGCCCGGACGTTGAAGGGCCCGAGCGCAACCGACGGGGGATGCAGCAGCGCTCGGGCCTGCACTCACGATAGCCGGATCGGCTGCGCGTGCAAGGGACTCGCGGCTGCCGTGGCCAGGTTCGTGCAAGCGCACTAACGCGGGGTGACCAGCCGGGTCGTCCGGTCGCCTACCGCAGCGTCAGCTGCCGCCCCAGCAGACCGGCCCTGGCCCGGCGCGCGGCGTCGTCCAGCGGAGACGAGTCGGCCAGCGCCTCGCCGAGCCGGGTCGCGAGGGCGTCGATCGGCTCCTCGAGCGCCTCGGCGCTGGTGGTGGGGTCGAGGTCCCAGACCGGCACCACGAGCCCGTGGGCGCGGAACGACCCGACGTAGCGCGACCCCTCCCCCACCGTGTCGGCGCCCGCGGCATGCAGCCGGGCGAGCGCGTCGAGCAGGGCGTCCTCGTCGTGCGGCACGACCCAGCGCAGGTGGCGCCGGCCGCGGATCTCGCACCAGTACGCCGCCTCCACCGACGTCAGGCGCACCGTCGGGACGACCGCCTCGTTGGCCCGCTCCATCGAGGCCACGACGTCGGGCGAGCGGTCGTCGACACCCTCCAGCCAGAAGTCGAAGCCGTCGTGCACCGTGACGGGCAGGGGCGCGTCGGGATCCACCAGGTCCTGCAGCCGCGGGCCCGGCCCCGGCAGGGTCGACGGCGCGATCGGCGTCCCCGGCTCGGCGGCCAGCGCCAGCTCGAGGGCACGCGCGACGTCGCGGCTCGCGTCGCCGGACCCGCCCGGCATCTGCAGCCCGGCGAAGACCGCACCGTCCTGTCGCACCAGGCCCGGCCACGCCATCGGCAGCACCGTCGCGAGCCTCGCCTCGCGGCCGGCGTGCTCTCCCGCCAGGGTCAGCGGTGCCGTCGCGGCGGGCACGATCTCGCGCATGGCCACCCAGTCGCACTCGTTCGGCAGGCCCTCGAACGGCCGCACGACGAACGCCTCGGCGGCCTGGGCGGCCTCCCGGCCGTGGCAGGCCTTGTAGCGCCGGCCGGACCCGCAGGGGCAGGGCTCGCGCGCGCCGACCACGGGGATCTCGACGCCCGGGGCGCCCGGTGCGGCCGCAGAGGAGGACGGACGGCGGCGCGTCGGCTTGCTGCCCATGGCGGCGGCTCCCGGTGGGTGGTCTCGGACCCGCAGGACCCTAGTCGGCGCGTCCCGCCGGCTCGCGGGGCCCCGGGCCGGCCCCGACCGTGCGCCGCGGCACGTCGGCCCACACGGTGACGGCGTCCCCGGCCGTCGTGACGCCCCACCGGCTGCTCACCTGGCTCACGATGTCCAGCCCCCGGCCGCTCGTCGCCGCGAGCGCGGCCACCCCGGCCCGCGGGCGGGTGCCGGCACCGCCGTCGACGATCTCCAGGTGCAGCACGTCCGGCGCGACCCTCCAGCGGACGGTGATCTCGCCCGTGGAGAGGGGCTCGGCGTGGCGGATCGAGTTGCTCACCAGCTCGGACACCACGAGCAGCGCGTCGGCGACGTCGTCCTCGGCGACACCCGAGGACGCCAGCCGGCCGGAGAGCGCATGGCGCGCCTGGCGTACGCCCGTCCGCTCGTGCGGGACCGACACCGAAGCCACGTCGTCCAACGGCTCGGCGTCTTCGCCCATCCCGGTCCTCTCGATCATCCTCCCTCATGGCTTCCCGAGCCGGTCCGGACAAAACGACCGGACGGCCTGTTTCGGGCCGGGCGGCCCGTCAGCGGCCGAGCGCCCCCAGGACCCGGGCCGGCCGGTTGGTGATGATCGCGTCGACCCCGAGGTCCAGGCAGAGCTCGACGTCCTCCCTCCGGTCGACGGTCCACACGTGCACGGCCTTCCCGCGCCGGTGCGCCTTCTCGACGTAGCCGGGATGGGCGCGGACGATCTCGATGCTCGGGCCGGCGATCCGCACGTGGGGCGGCAGCGTCCCGTCGCGGAAGCGCATCGGCACGCGCTCCATGAGGAACACCGTCGCGAGGTCGGGTGCGAGGTCGCGCATCCGCCGCAGCGAGATCTGGGAGAAGCTCATGACCCGCACCGGCGACCTGCTGCCCGACCAGCCGAAGTGGTCGAGCAGGTGCACCAGGCGGCGTTCCACCAGCCCCGCGTAGCGGGTCGGGTGCTTGGTCTCGATGGCCACCTCGATGCGCCGCTCGTGGTCCTTCACCGCCGTGAGCAGGGTCTTGAGGGTGAGGATCTGCGAGCGGTCGCGGTCGGGGATCTCGGGGTCCTCGAGGTCCTCCCAGGTGTCGCGCCACGACCCCCAGTCGAGCTGGGTCAGCTCGGCGAGCTCGAGCGTCGACAGGACGCCCCGGCCGTTGGACGTACGGTTGATCTTGCGGTCGTGGACGCAGACGAGGTGGCCGTCGCGGGTGAGGCGGACGTCACACTCGAGGGCGTCGGCGCCGTCCTCGATCGCCCGCTTGTAGGCGCTGAGCGTGTGCTCGGGAGCGTCGTCCGAGGACCCCCGGTGCGCGACGACCTGAACCGCGGGTGCGCCGGCCGGCCGACTGCGTCGCTCGGCGCTCACGCGCTCATGGTGCCACCCGGGCCCCGATGTGCCCGGGTCGACACGATGGACGACACGATTTGCAGGGCACCGATGACCGGCGGTTACCGTGTCCCTCCGTGCCCCGACATCTCCGTCCCGCCCTCGCCGTCCTGCTCGTCTCCCTCGTGCTCAGCGGCTGCTCGCTGCTGAGCCCCGAGGACCCCGAGACGTCGGCGCGCCAGGCGACGTCGGCGGCGCCGACCCCGACCGAGACCGGCCCGGCGCCGATCGACAGCGCGTTCTTCGGCGTCCACGACCACGACCCGGTCGGCGAGGCGGCCGGCGGGTGGCCCGACGGGCCGGTCGGCTCGATGCGTGCCTGGGACGCCGCGGTGACGTGGCGCGACATCGAGCCCGCGCCGGGCCAGTACGAGTTCGGCCGGCTCGACGCCCTCGTCGACACCGCCGAGCAGAACGACTCCGACGTGCTGCTCGTGCTCGGCCAGACGCCGGCGTTCCACGCGGTCGACCCGGCCGCGGAGAGCTTCTACGGCGAGGGCGCGTCGTCCCCACCGAAGATCGCCGCCTGGAAGATGTACGTCCGCACGGTGGCCGAGCGCTACGCCGGTCGCCCGGTGCTGCTGCAGGTCTGGAACGAGGCGAACGTCTCGGGGTTCTGGAGCGGCACGCCGCAGGAGATGGCCGAGCTGACCAAGGCCGCGCACGACGCGATCGCGGACGTCGACCCGCGCCCGACCCTCGTGTCGCCGGCGCTGGTGACGCGCCTGTCCGGGCAGCGGAAGTGGATCGACGAGTTCTACGCCAGCACCGTCGAAGGGGCACCGGTCGCCGACTACGTGGACGTCGTGTCGCTGCAGCTCTATCCCGAGGAGGAGGGCACGCCCGAGTCGTCGATGGAGCTGCTCGCCGCGATGCGGACCGTGCTCGAGGAGCACGGCGTCGACAAGCCGATCTGGAACACCGAGATCAACTACGGCCTCACCGGCCTCGAGGTCGAGCCGGCTCCGACCAAGGAGCAGCAGGCGAACGTCGCGCAGACCTTCCTGCTCAACGCGGCCAACGGCGTGGAGCGCGTCTACTGGTACGGCTGGGACCAGCAGACCATCGTCGACACACTCCTCACCGAGCCGGACGGCGCCACGGTGACCCCCGCCGGCGAGGCCTTCGGCACGGTCCGGGAGTGGCTGGTCGGCAGCGTCGTCACCTCGTGCGCGCCGGACGCGGACGGCACGTACACCTGCGTCCTCGAGGGCGAGGGTGGTGCGAGCACCGTCTTCTGGAACCCGCAGGGCTCGGCCACCGTGGACGTTCCGGAGGGAGCCACCACCGTCGAGCGGATCGGCGGCAGGGACAAGCCGGTGCCCGCCGACGGGAAGCTCTCGGTCGGCCCGCTCCCGGTGCGGGTGGACGCCGCCGGGTGAGGGTCCTCGTCGCCCACAACCGCTATCGCTCCGGGCTGCCGTCGGGCGAGAACCAGGTCGTGGACGCGGAGATCGCGGGACTGACCGCCGCCGGCGTGGAGGTCGTCCCCTACCTGCGGTCCAGCGACGAGATCCCCGCGATGCCGGTGCGCGAGAAGGCGTTGGTGCCCCTGCGGCCGCTCCACTCGCGCGAGGCGGTCGCGGACGTCGACCGGCTCATCCGCTCGCGGCGACCTGACCTGCTGCACCTGCACAACCCGTTCCCCCTCATCTCCTGGTCGGTGGTGCGGCGGGCGCACGACCGAGGACTGCCGGTCGTCGTCACGCTGCACAACCACCGGCACAGCTGCATGCGCGGCAGCTACTTCCGCGACGGCGCGCCCTGCACCCTGTGCCGCGGCGCGGCGCTCCCGTGGCCGGCCGTGCAGCACGGCTGCTACCGCGACTCGCGGCTGCAGAGCGTGCCGATGGCCGTGGCGTTCGCCGCGCACCGCGCGGACCAGCGGTCGGTCGACCGCTACATCGCGCTCACCGACGCGGGTGCCACGAGCATCCTCGAGTCGGGGCTGGCGCGGCCGGACCAGGTGGTGGTCCGGCCGAACACGGTCCCCGACCCCGGTCCGGTGACCCCACCCGGCAGGGGCTTGCTGTTCGTGGGACGGCTGACCGGGGAGAAGGGCGTGCCGCTGCTGCTCGACGCCTGGGCGCGGGCCGGCCGGCCGTTCGGCACCCTGACCGTCGTCGGCGACGGGCCCGCGCGCGCCGCCGTCGACGCGGCCGCGCGGCGGGCCGACAGCGGGGTCGTGGCCACCGGCCCGCTCGACCACGCCCTGGTCACCGACGCGATCGCCGCCTCCGCGGCGGTCGTCGTGCCGTCGACGTCGCCCGAGGCGCTCCCGCTGGTGGTGCTCGAGGCCTTCGCCCTGGGACGCCCGGTCGTCGCCACCGACGGCGGCGGGCTGGCCGACGCGGTCGACGAGTCGGTGGGCTGGCTGTGCGCGCCCGCTGCGCCGGACCTCGCAACCGTCCTGGCCGAGGCGGCGCGCGACGGCGGCGCGACGAGGGGCGCGGCCGCCCGCGAGAGGTACGACGCCCGCTACGCCCCGGACGTCGTGCTCGCGGCGCAGGTCGAGATCTACCGGTCGGTCATCGACGAGCGGCGTAGTCGGCACTGATCTGCTCGAACGGCGCGTCGGCCACGAGCAGGTCGCGCGCCCGCTCCGCCGCGAGCGCGCCGCGCCGCTCCGCCACGGCCCGGTCGCACAGGTCGCGCATCGCGGCCGCGGCGGCGGGGACGTCGCTCGCGTAGGCGGCAGCGTCGCCGGCGAACCAGCGCAGGCTCGGCAGGGGTGACAGCACAACGGCGCGGCCGGCCCACATGGCCTCCTGGACCGCGAACGGCACGCCCTCGAAGCCGCTGAACAGGAACACCGCCCACGCGCGGGCGAGGTGGGCGGCGACGTCCGGGCTCTCCCCGACGACGTCGACCGGCGCCCGGAGTCGTGCCGCGAGCGCGCGCATCTCCTCCAGGCGCGGACCCCCGCCGAGCATCACGCCGCGCAGCGGGAGGTCGTCCGCGGCCGCGGCGCAGGCCTCGACGAACAGCTCGGGCCGTTTGGGCGCATCCATGCGGCCGACCCACAGCAGGGTCGGCTCGTCGGCCATCTCCGACGCGGCCAGCCGGTCGAGACCGCTGAGGCTGGGGCTGGCGTGCAGCGTCGTCCGCCACCGCCCGGGTGCCGGAGAGGCGCTGTAGGCGCGGACGGCGAGCCACGACGCGACCAGGCGCGCCGTCCGGCGGACCGCGGCCCCGAGGGCGCCCTGGCCCTCGACCCGTCCGGCACCGTGCATCGTGACGTAGGGCACGCGGCCCGCGAGCAGGGTGAGCATCTGCGACCTGGTGCCATGGGCGTGCACGAACCGTGGCCGCCGACGCCGCAGCACCGCGCGCAGCTGCCGGGCGGCCGCCACCATGCCGCGCACGTCGGCCGCGCCTGCGGGCACGGCGACGTCGACGGCCTCGGCGGGTGCGATCTCCTCGGCGACCGGTGCAGCGGCGGCGAGCGCGACCGACCAGCCGCGCCCGGCGAACCAGCGGGCGTGCGCCTGGGCCGCGGCGCCGAGACCCCCGCGGAAGTGGTCCGCGACCACCAGCAGGTCCAGCCGCGGGGACGGCATGACGACACTCCCTGGCTAGGCTCGGCGGGCGATGACGAAGGCCCCCGACCGTACCGTCCCGGTGTCGGTGCTGCTCCCGGTGCACAACGGTGGCCGGCACCTCGAGGCCGCCGTCGCGAGCATCCTCACCCAGACCCATCGGGACCTCGAGCTGCTCGTCATCGACGACGGCTCCACCGACGGCTCGGGCGAGTGGCTCGACGGCCTCACCGACCCGCGGGTGCGGGTGCTGCACCAGCCCAACCGGGGCCTCGTCGCCACGCTGAACCGCGGGCTGGAGGAGGTCCGGCACGAGCTGGTGGCGCGCATGGACGCCGACGACGTCAGCGAGCCCCGGCGCCTGGAGCTGCAGGTGCGGCACCTTCTCGACCATCCCGAGGTGGCCGCGGTCGGCTGCTGCTACCGCGTCGTCGACGAGCAGGACGGCCACATGCAGGACGCGCACACCGCCGCTGACCCGGCCTACCAGCACCGCCGGCTGTACTTCCGCAACGTCCTCGCCCACGCAGGCATGACCTTTCGCCGCGACGCTGTCCGGGCGGCGGGTGGCTACCGCGATGTGGGGCCGGTCGAGGACTACGACCTGTGGGGCCGGCTCGCGGTCGACCACGCCGTCGCCAGCCTCCCGCAGCCGTTGCTCCTCTACCGCGCGTCGCCGACCGGCATCAGCATGCGGGACAACGAGCGGCAGCGGCGGTGCCTCCGGGAGACCCGCGACCGGCTCCACGAGACCAGCCCGATGGCGCGCGTCCCGGCCCGCCAGGTCCTGCGCGAGGGCCTGGCGCACGCGCGGACCTACGGGGCGACCTGCCCCGGCGCCGCGCGCGACTACGTGTTCGACCACGTCTGGCTCGCCGTGGTCCTCGCGAGACGGCGACGCCTTCGGGAGGCGGGCGCGCTCCTCGCCGGCGCCCTCGGGGTCGTCGCCCGGAGACCCTCCGCAGGCCGGGCGCTGGTGGACGTGGTCCGGCGACAGTGACCCGCCGGGCGCGCAGGTAGTCTCGGCGCTGCGATGGCTCTCTCGGCGCGGGTTCCCCAGAACCCCCTGACCAGGCTCGTCGCGATCGTGGCGCTCATCCTCGTCACCGACCTGCTCATCGCCTCGGCGGTCCTCGTCGACCGGCTCGACGACCCGGACATCCCCGACTTCAACCGGGCGAGCGTCGCGCAGGTGCGCTGGGACGTCAGCCCCTACCGCGACGCGCCTCCCCTGCTCGGGTTCCCCACGCGTCCCGAGCAGCCGGAGCCCGACGCCGCGCCCGAGCGCGAGCTGCTGTACGCGATCGCCGCACTCTCCCGCTTCGACCAGACGCAGGACCAGCAGTGGGTACGCCGGGCCCGCGCGGCGGTCGGTCGCGTGCTCGACGACACCGACGGCGGCCTCGTGGCCCACCGGCGCGACGCCACCGACCTCCTCGGCCGCCCCGTCGAGGCGCCGTGGTACGCCGCCGACGCCCAGGGCATGCTGCTCAGCGCGCTCGCGCGGCTGGAGGACGTGACCGGCGACAGCCGCCTCGCGGCCGAGGCCGACGAGGTGTTCCGCGCCCTGCGCTCCTTCCAGGGGTTCTTCGCCGGCTCGCGGCCGGCACCCGAGCACTGGCTGAGCAGCGTCGACCGAGGGGGCTACCTGTTCTTCGACCAGTTCAGCACCGGGCTGTCCTCCTCGTCGGTGCTCACCGAGCAGCTGTGGACCGCCCTCGGGGTCTACGACTACCGCCGGACGCTGGCCGACGAGCCCGACGAGCGGGACCTCGCCGAGGACATGTTCGCGGGCACGCTCGCCACGGTGCGGCACTACTTCGACTTCTGGCGCGTCCCGGGACAGATCTCCGTCAGCAGCCTCCTCGCCGGCAACCGTGACGTGCGCAGCCACTTCGTGGCGACCCGGCAGCTCGAGATCCTCGCCGGCATCACGGACGCGCCGTGGACGGCGCGCGCCGCGACCCAGCTCGACCTCGACGACAACATCCCCTACTTCGCGTTCAAGCCGGTCCAGGTGCGACCGGCCGTGCCGACGTACAGCCCCGTGCCGCGAGCTGTCGAGGGCCTGGCCCGGACCGGTCGGCCGGAGCGCCGGGCCCGGGCCGGCGACCCGCGGCCGGCCACGTCGGCGAGCGACCCGCTCCGGCGCGCGGCGGAGGCCCTCGTGCTGCTCTCCGGACCGAGTGACGCCGGCGAGGTGCGACGGGCGTCCGACCTCGTCGCGCAGGTGCTCGCGACGGCCCGGGATGGCGCCGTGCCGCACCGCTCCCGGCTCGAGGACCCGGCCGGTCGGCGTGTGAAGCCCCCGTGGTTCTCCTCCGCCAGCCAGGGCATGCTGCTGAGCGCCCTCGCCGGGCTGTCCGACCGCACCGGCGACCCGCGCTGGCGTCGTGACGCCGACCGGGTCTTCGCGGCTCTCACCCGCGTCCGCGACTACGGCGAGCCCACGCCGGCACCCTGGATGGGCTACATCGACTTCTCGGGCTACCTGTGGTTCGACCAGAACCTGAACGGCGGGTCACCCCGGAGCATCTACGAGCACGTGACGGCGCTCGTCGGCATCTACGACTACTGGCGCACGACGCGCAGCGCAGACGCCTACGCCTACCTCGTCGGGGGGCTCACCACGCTGCGCGACGCGCGATCCCTCATCCGCCGCCGCGGCGGACCCGCCGTCGAGAGCCTCGCGGTCGGGGCGGGCGACCGCGGCTACCACGACCTGATCACGTCGCAGGTCGAGACACTCGCGGCGGTCACGCGGGACGAGCAGCTCGTGCGCCTCGCGCAGCGGCTGCGCGAGGACTACCCGTGACCGCCGAGCGGCCGGCGACGGTCGTGCCGCGCGTGGACGCCCGCCCGGCCACGGCGTCTGCCGGGAGCGGCCTGCCCGGACCCCGGGCGTTCACGGTGGCCTTCGGCCTGGTGCTCTACCTCGTCACGACCGGGCGCTGGGGCAGCCACATCGGCCAGCCGGGCGGGCCGGTCTTCGTCAGCGACGTCGTCCTGGCGGTCGCCCTGGTGCAGACCGCGGTGGCCGTACGCCGTCGCGGCGCGCGGCTGCGCGACCTGGGCCGCGCGGCGAGCACGGCGCACCTCAGCCTCCTGCTCGCCGCCGCGTTCCTCGCCTGGGTCGCGCTGCGGGCGCTGCTGGGCACGGACGACCTCGTGGCGGCGCCGCTGTCCGCGCTGCGCGACCTCGCGCCGTACGCCTACATGGTCGTGGCACTCGTCGCCTTCCTGCTGCCGGTCGACGGCGGCCCACCGCTGCGCCGCCTGGTCTACGGCGCCCTGACCGTCCACGTGGTGTGGGCGCTGGGCGCCCCGTTCCTGCCGGGATGGCCCGGGGAGTGGCCCCTGCTCGGCGACGCGGCAGTCTTCACGACCCGGCCCGACTTCGACTCCGCCGTCTTCGGCGTCGCGGTCGCCCTGGCCCTGCACGACCTGCTGACACCGGGCCTCGTCCTGCGGTCGCGTCGATCGGCCCTGCTGATGGCCATGGTCCTCGCCAACGGCTACGCCATCAGCGACAGCTCGACGCGGGCGGGGCTGCTCTCGGCCCTCGTCTCGGTCGGAGCCGTCGTCCTGGCCCGCGTGCTGCCCCGGCCGGGGTCCTCGTCGTCGCCCACCGGGTGGAGCGCACGGGGGGTCGCGCTGGGGCTGGCCGCGATGGTCCTGCTCGGCGGGGCGGTGGGCCTGAGCCCGGCCGGGCAGCGGATCGTCGAGTCGGTCCGCGGAGACCAGGGCTCGGCGCTCGGGACGTTGGAGGCGCGGGAGTACACCTGGTCCGGCGTGACGCGCTACGTCCTCAGCGATGCCCGCCGCACTGCCGCCGGGGTCGGCTTCGGGCCGGACTTCGTCACCGACAGCGGCACCTCGTTCGCGCTGGAGGGCACGGAGTACCAGGACGTGCGGTCCCCGCACAACTACCTGGTCGGCACGCTCGCCCGCCTCGGCGTCGCGGGGGCGCTGCTGGCCGGCGCCATGATGGTGGCCGCGGCGGGTCTCGGACTGCGCGCCCTGCGGAGCCGACCGGACACCGTCTCGGTGCTGGCCGCGCTGCTCGTGCTCGCGCTCCCGGTGCCCGCGCTGCTCGGCGTCATCCTGGAGTCGCCCTTCGGGGCCATCCCCTACTTCTGGGCCATCGGCCACCTGGCGCGCAGGCGCTGGGACGACGGCAGGCGCGCCGGGTCAGCCGGCGCCGTGCTCGCGGTACCAGGCGTAGGTGCTCTCGAGCCCGTCGCGCAGCGCGATCTCGGCCTTCCAGCCGAGCGACTGGATCCGTGAGACGTCCAGCAGCTTCCTCGGTGTCCCGTCGGGACGGCTGGTGTCGAACTCCAGCGCGCCGTGGTAGCCCACGACGGACGCGACCAGATCGGCGAGCTCACGGATGCTGATGTCCTCGCCGACGCCGATGTTGACCGGCTCCGGCTCGTCGTAGCGCTCGAGCAGCGCGACGCACGCGCTCGCGACGTCGTCGACGTGGAGGAACTCGCGCCGCGGCGTGCCGGTGCCCCAGAGCTGCACCGACTGCGCCCCGGAGTCCTTGGCCTCGGCGAACCTGCGGATCATCGCCGGCAGGACGTGCGACGTCTCGAGGTCGAAGTTGTCGCCGGGACCGTAGAGGTTGGTCGGCATCGCCGACACGAAGGACACACCGTGCTGGCGACGCAGGGCCTGCACCTGCAGCACGCCAGCGATCTTGGCGATGGCGTAGGCGTCGTTGGTGGGTTCCAGCGGACCGGTGAGGAGGCTGTCCTCGCGGATCGGCTGGTCGGCGAACTTGGGATAGATGCAGCTCGAGCCGAGGAAGAGCAGGCGGGTGACACCGGCCCGCTGCGCGGCGTCGAGCACGTTGACCTGGATGCGCAGGTTCTCGCTGATGAAGTCGGCCGGGTAGGTCGCGTTGGCGACGATGCCACCGACCTTGGCGGCGGCCAGAACGACGTACGTCGGGCGCTCGGCCTCGAAGAACGCGTCCACCGCCGCCCGGTCGCGCAGGTCGAGCTCCTTGCTGGACCGCCCGATGAGCCGCGTGTGCCCGCGCTGCTCGAGGTGGCGCCAGACGGCCGAGCCCACCAGCCCCCGGTGGCCGGCGACGTAGAACGGCGCGTCCAGGGCCAGGTCGTGCCGGAACGCCGTCGTCATCGGTCGACGCGCACGAGCCGGCCCGACAGCTGGTCGTCGAGCAGCTGGCGGTCGGCGTCGACCATCAGCTGGGCCAGCTCGCGCCACCCCGTCGTCGCCTTCCAGCCGAGCTGCTTCTCGGCCTTGGCCGGGTCGCCGATCAGGGCGTCGACCTCCGACGGGCGCTCGTAGCGGGGGTCGGTGCGGACGTACTTCTCCCACTCGAGACCGGCCTGCACGAACGCCGCCTCGCAGAACTCGCGGACCGTCGCGGCCTGGCCGGTGGCGACGACGTAGTCGTCGCCCTCGGGCTGCTGCAGCATCAGCCACTGGGCCTCGACGAACTCCTTGGCGTAGCCCCAGTCGCGGACCGCGTCGAGGTTGCCGAGGTAGAGCGCGTCCTGGATGCCGGCCGCGATCCGCGCGACCGCACGCGTGATCTTGCGGGTGACGAAGGTCTCGCCCCGGCGCGGGCTCTCGTGGTTGAACAGGATGCCGTTGGAGGCGTGCATGCCGTAGGCCTCGCGGTAGTTCACCGTGGCCCAGTAGGCGTAGACCTTGGCGCAGCCGTAGGGGCTGCGCGGGTGGAACGGGGTGTCCTCGTTCTGCGGCGGCGGGGTCGAGCCGAACATCTCCGACGAGCTGGCCTGGTAGAAGCGCGTGCTCACGCCGGAGGCACGGATCGCCTCGAGCAGCCGGATCGTGCCGACACCCGTGACGTCGCCGGTGTACTCGGGCATCTCGAAGGACACCTTGACGTGGCTCTGCGCGCCGAGGTGGTAGACCTCGTCCGGCGCGATGTCGCGCATGATGTTGACGAGCATGACGCCGTCGGCGAGGTCGCCGTGGTGCAGGACGAGGCGCTGGTCCTTCTCGTGCGGGTCCTGGTAGATGTGGTCGATGCGGTCGGTGTTGAACGTCGACGCCCGGCGCATGATGCCGTGGACGACGTAGCCCTTCTGCAGCAGCAGCTCGGCGAGGTAGGAGCCGTCCTGGCCGGTGATCCCCGTGATCAGGGCGCTCTTCGTCGTCACGGGCCCGGAGTTTACCGTCCGGTCACGGGTGCTCATGGTCGCGCGGCGCGAGGCCGGACGAAGGCGCCGTCGAACTCCACGACGACGGCGTCCTCGTCGCGGACCTGCGCGGTCTCCCCCGCGTAGCCGAGACCGAGGTCCAGCAGCCGGTCGAACATGACCCGCATGTCCGGTGCGTCGGCGTAGGTCGGCACCACGGCCAGCTCGCAGACGACGAGCCGAGCCTGCGCGAAGGTCGCCGGGCCGCCGTCCATCACGAGCCCCTCGGCCCCCTGCACGTCCATCTTGACGAGCACGTCGTCGGCGAGCGGGTGCACCGCGGCCCACGCGTCGAGCGTGGTCGTCGCGACCTCCTCGTCGTGCCAGTCGGTCACGTGCGGGAAGCGCTCGGCCATCGCCTCGTTCGGCTCGAGGAGCGACGACGCCTGGTCGTGCCGGGCGGGACGGCGGAGCACGGCGGTCCCCTCACGGTCGCTGAGTGCCGCGCGGTGGATCCGCACCCTGCCCGGGTGCGCGTCCGCGACCGCCTGAAGGGCCGGCTGGCACTCGGCCTGGGGCTCGAAGCAGTGCACGGTCGCCGTCGGGTACGCGAGCAGGAGCAACGGCAGGTCCTGGCCCTGGTTCGCGCCGATGTAGAGGACCGTGCGGATGTCCAGGTGGTAGCGCGACTCCAGCTCGCACAGCGTCTCGTAGCTGCGGACGGCGTGGAGGTCACGCAGCCGCAGCCCGGCGGCGCCGGCCTGACCGATGTAGGCGACGTCGGCAAGTCGGCGCGCCAGGCCACGGGCCTGGCGCGCGACCACGTTCTCTTGGCTTCTCATGCTCCGCTCCGGTAGGCGGCCTCGTCGACGAAGATCGTGTTGATGTGCGTGTCGGCGTATGCCAGATAGCCCCGGTCAGCCATGGCATCGCCGATCTCGGTGAGCTTGCGCTCATCGTGGTCGCGCGTGTACTCCAGCGTCTCGATGACGAACACCGTGGGCCGGTGCGAATCGAACGGCCAGGCCCTGACGATCTCGAGGTCGAGTCCCTCGACGTCGAGCGAGACGAGGTCGGGGGTGCGCGGCAGGTGGCGGGCGAGCAGGGACGCCGGTGTGAGGGCCGGCACCTCGACCGTCCGCAGGATTTCGTGCCCGTGGTCCCGGTAGGACTGCGCGTCCTGCTGCGACGTGGTGCTGAGAGTGCTGGCATCCATGACGTGCAGGCTGACCGACCCGTCTTCGGTGGCGACCGCCATGTTGAGGCAGGTGTCCTTGGGTCGTTTGCGTCGGAGCTGCTCGTGCAGTGCCGGGTTGGCCTCGACGAGAACGCCGCGCGCACCCAGACGGTAGAAGAGGTAGGTGTTGCTCAGCCGCGTCGGGTGGTGGGCGCCCAGGTCGAGGTAGAGCGGACGCGTGACGCCCAGCTGCTCGAGGACGAACGCGGCGATTCGGTCCTCCCCGGACTGCGACCAGCTGCGATCGGTCGTCCCCAGGCCGGAGAGCCGCCGTCGCCCCGCGCCAAGCACGGTGCGCGTCCTCCTGACGAGCGTCGGAGCCATGATCACGTCCCTCTCGTCGGGTCGCTCGCACGCGGGCGCGGGTCACGTCGGGTGGACGCGAGCAAGGCGCGCGGGAGGACCGCGGTCAGCACCTTCTCGGGCAGGCGCAGCGCAGATCCTGTCTCGCGCCGCCACATCACGAAGTCGAGCCAGGCTGCCACCTGCCCGGGATGCACCGCAAACTCCTCGGAGCCGCGGATGCTGACAGCTGGTTCGTCGACGTAGTCCACCAAGGGCTCGTCCAGCCCCACCCAGGCGTGCCGCGTGGCCACGCGGAGCCAGGTCGCGTAGTCCTCGCAGCCGCGCACCAGGTAGGAGCTGGCGACCCGGCCGACGTCGTCGAGCACCTCGCGCCTGATCAGCACCGAGCTGTTGATGACCTTGTTCTCCCGGACGAGGTCCCGCAGTCCGAGTCGGGCCGGGAGCGACTCGAGGACGGTGCCCGACGGCTCCCCGGCGACGATGCGTCGCGCATTGGTGCACATGGCCACGGCGCCGCCCTCGGCAGCGGCGAGCTGGCGCTCGAGCTTCTCGGGGTGCCACGTGTCGTCGCTGTCGAGGAACGCCACCCACTCGGTGTCGAGCCGCGCGAGCCCTTCGTTGCGCACCCGGCCCGGATGCCCGCTGCGAGGCGCCCGGACCAGCTCGGCCGGCCCACCCGCCAGCCGCTCGGCGAGCGCGTCGACCGTCGAGGCGCCGCTGCCGTCGTCGGCGACGACGACGTGCGCGGGCGCGACCGTCTGGCCGAGCACGCTCTGCACCGCCCGGACCGTCTCGTCCACGCGCTCGTACGTGGGGATCACGACCCCCACGGACCCCGAGGCCGTCACAGGTCGCGCCGGTCGAGGGTCAGCCAGTGCGGCGGCAGCAGGTCGCGGGCGTCGATGGACGGGTCGTCGAACCACGGTCGCGGCGCGACGACAGGACGGTCCGGCCGGTCCCCCAGCCAGGCGGCCCACCACGAGAACGAGCTGTTCGCCGTCACCAGCGCGGGCGCCCGGCTCATGAGCAGCATCTCGTCGAGGGCGTCCAGCGAGGGGCAGCTGACGGGATGGACCTCGCCCAAACCCTCGAGCTCGCGGCATGCCATCTCGACGTCGTCGCTGAACAGGAGCGCCGGGCCGTCGAAGCCCGTCCGGCGAAGGGTGGTGAGGGCGTCGCGGTAGAAGCGATGGCCGGCCACGCCGTGGTAGCCCTGCGCGTCGGCGTGCAGGTAGTCGCCGCGGCGGACGTGCAGCACGACCGCGCACGGGTCGTCGAGGCGCTCCGCGTGCGGTCGCAGCCGGTCCCAGCGCGCCTCGGCCAGCCGCGTGAGGTGGCCGCGGAGCCGGTGCGCCACGGGCTCCACGTAGCGCCACGACTGGAAGTAGCCGAACAGGCAGCTGCCCGCCCCCTGCTGCAGCACCGCGGGGTCGAAGACGAAACCGTTCTCCCGGTAGGAGCAGCCGAGCGGGACCTCGTCGTGCAGCGGCCACCACGACGCGAGCCTGCGGCGCACGCGCGAGGCGTCCTGGCGCATCCCGAGGTCGACGAAGTCGGCGGGCAGGCCCAGATCCTCCAGCAGAGCCGGCCGGTCGGAGCGCGCGGCGTGCTGGCCGACGTCGACCCGCAGGGGCACACCGGCACGCTCGGCCGCGGCGAGTCCCGCCCCGTAGATGAACAGCTGGTTGCCGAGGCCGCCCATCGAGTGCACGGTCACGGCGTCAGCGACGCGGTGCGGCGCGCCGGTGCCGGCCGTCACCGGTCGGCCTCCGAGTGCATGCCGGAGAGCTCGACCTGCCGGGCGAAGTCGGGCACCGCGTCGGAGACCTCCTGGAACGTCCCGCCCGCCACGAGCCGGCCCTCGCGCAGGAACAGGACCTGCTCCGCGTGCCGCACGGTCGAGAGGCGGTGGGCGACGACGATCTTCGTGAGCCCCTCCAGCCCGGACAGCGTCTCGGTGATCTCGGCCTCGGTCTGCACGTCGAGCGCGCTGGTCGCCTCGTCGAGGATGAGCACCTGCGGCGAGTGGTAGAGCGCGCGCGCGATGCCCAGCCGCTGGCGCTGGCCGCCGGAGAGCCCGGAACCCGCGTCGCCCAGGTCGTAGTCCAGGCCGCCGGGCAACGCCTCGACCACGTCGACGAGCGACGCGCGCCGCAGGGCGGTCCACACCGCCTCGTCGACGACCTCGTCCCGGTCGAGGCCGAGGGCGACGTTCTCACGGATGGAGGTCGGCATGAGGAACACCGACTGCGGCACGTAGCCGACGAGGCGCAGCCACTGGCGCCGGACCTCGGACAGCGGCCTGCCGTCGACGAGCACCTCGCCGGACGTAGGCGGCAGCAGCCCGAGCAGGACGTCGATGAGGGTGCTCTTGCCCGAGCCCGACGACCCGACCAGTGCCGTCATGCGGCCCGCGGGGAACGTCGCGGTGACCTCGTCGATCGCGGCGGAGCCGGCTCCCGGGTAGCGGAAGCCGAGACCGACGACGTCGAGCGAGCGCTGCAGCGACAGCCCGGCCGACCGGTCACGGGTGTCATCGATGTCGTCCGTGTCGTCGAGCGTGCGGTCCGGCTGCTCGGCCACGGCCTGCTCGATCTCGGCCATCATCTGCAGCGCGCGCTCGCCGAACGGCTGGCCGTTCTTGATGATCGCCGCGTTGCTCTGCAGCCGCTGCAGGCTGGGCAGGAGGCGGAACCCCGCGACGGCGAACAGGGCCAGCCCCGAGATGGCTCCGGCGAACCCGAGGAACGGCAGCTGGATCGCGAACGCGACGGCCATGCCGACGATGAGCGCCGACTCGAGGAAGTAGCGCGGCATCATCGCGAGGTAGGCCACCTCGGCGCGGCTGGCCGCGCCCCGGTCGCGGATCTCGCCCACCCGGTCGACGAAGTGCGCGCTCACCCCGCGGGTGGTGACCTCGCGGAAACCGCCGAGAGCCCACTGGATGACGATCATCCCGTTGCGGGTGGCCTCGACGTCGGCATGCCCGGCGGCGCTCGCCCGCGCCCCGATCCAGCGGTTCAGGACGAACAGGACGACGGAGAAGTAGACGACCGACCCGAGGGCGACCAGCGGCGCGAGGACCAGCAGGCCGACGACCAACATCACGATCAGCACGATCTCCGCCGCGATGAGCACGGTCGGCGCGACTGCCTTCATGACCAGCGACTCCGCGCCGTGGGTGATGTCTGCCATCACGTCCAGGTAGCGGCGGGGAAGGTGGAAGGTCAGCGGTGCCCGCATGAGCCCGGCCATCAGGCGGTGCGTGAGCCGCGCCTCCTGCCGGGCCAGGTAGCGCAGCACCTTGCGCAGCACCAGGGTCGCCATGACCGACTTGCCGACGAACAGGGCCACGACCAGCAGGCCCATCACGCTGACGACGGTGGTGACCGACTCGGCGCCGATCTGGTCGAGCGGGCCCTGCACCCAGCCGGGGATGCCGCGCGGGGTGTCGTTGCCCGCCTGCTGGGCGCCGAAAGCCACCAGGCCGAGCACGAGGACGACCGCGACCAGGTCGAGCAGCGAGATGACCGCGAGCAGCGCGACGGCAGCCACCAGACGCCGCCGCGAGGCGGGGGGCAGGATCCGGAACGCCGCGGCGACGTAGGACGAGGAGGTCATGAGCGTGTGCGAGGATATCCCGCTGCGGCGGGGCCGGGTGCAGGCGGGCGACGGCCGGCCGGCGTCGACGATCGGAGAGCGTGACGATGACGAGCGTCGGCCTGCTCGTCATCGCCACCGGGCGCTACCTGGCCTTCGCCGAGGACCTCCTCGGGGACCTCGACCGGCTCGTGGACCCGGCGCGGGAGGTCGTGGTCAACCTCTTCACCGACGCTCCCGCCGAGACGGTCGCGGCGCTCGAGCGCCGGCACACCGTGGGGCTGCAGGCCCTGCCGGTGCCCGCACTGCGCTGGCCGGAGGCGTCGCTCTACCGCTACGAGCTGTTCAGCCGGGCGGCCGAGCGCATCGGGGGCGACGTGCTCGTCTACCTCGACGCCGACCTGCGGCTGCGGCGCGACCTGACCGGCCTCCTGCGCCCCGCGGGCTGGGCGGGGGGCATGGCGGCGGTGCGCCACCCGGGCTTCTACCGCCGTCGCCCGGTCCGCCCCCGGGGCACCTGGGAGACGAGGCGCGCCTCCCGGGCGTACGTCCCCGCCTGGCGCCGTCGCCGCTACGTCTGCGGCGGCGTGTGGATGGGCACGCGGGACGCCCTGCTCGCCACCAGCGAGGAGCTCGCTGCCCGCGTGCAGGAGGACGCCGCCGCGGGCGTGACCGCACGCTGGCACGACGAGAGCCACTGGAACTGGTGGGTGGCCCACCACCCGGTCGGGCTGCTCGACCCGGACTGGTGCTGGGTGCCCGACTACCCCTGGCTCGACCACCTCGACCCGATCGTGGTCGCGGTGGACAAAGGCGACTTCCAGCGCGAGCCGACACGCCGGGAGGCCCTGCGTCAGGTGGTCCGCCCCGAGGGGCCCGCGGAGCGTGACGAGTAGCATGCGCCCCGTGCCGCTCTCGCCTGCCTACTGGCCGCAGGCCCGTCCCTTCCGCTTCGGCGACGTCGAGCTCCTGGACACCGACCTCGACGGCGCCGTGCGGTCCCTCGTCGACGTCGCGTCGTCGGGGACCGGCCAGGGTGTGCACCTGTGCAACGCCTACACCCTGTCCCTTGCCGGCCGCGACGAGGGCTACCGCGCGACGCTGGCCCACCCGGGGGCGGTCAACCTTCCCGATGGCACCCCCCTGTCCTGGTTCTACCGGCTCGCCCACGGCGGCCCCGCCCACGGCCCGGTCCGGGGACCCAGCCTGATGACTGCCGTCCTCCGCCAGCCGGGGCGCCGGCACTTCCTGCTCGGCGGGACGCCCGAGATCCTCGCGGCCCTGGAGCGCGAGATCGCGGACGGCTACCCGCAGGCGAAGGTCGTGGGCAGCCTCGCGCCGCCGTTCCAGGACCCGGACCGGCGCGACATCGAGGCGTTCGCCGACGCGATCCGGGTCTCCGGTGCCGAGATCGTCTGGGTCGGGCTCGGCACGCCGCGGCAGGACCAGGTCATCGCCGCCCTCACGCCTGAGGTGAACGCGGTCCTCGTCGGGGTCGGCGCGGCGTTCGACTTCCTCTCCGGGCACAAGTCCGAGGCCCCGGCCGTGCTGCACCGGACCGGCCTGGAGTGGGTCTACCGGCTCCTGTCCGAGCCGCGGAGGCTGTGGCGCCGCTACCTGTTCGGCAACAGCATGTTCGTGCTGCAGGCGATCCGGCAGCTGCGCGGCCGCTAGCGAGCCTGCCTCAGGCGTGCGGGCGCAGGCTCGGCAGGGCGGCCACTGTGTCGTGCAGCGACGGCGCGGCCAGCACGGCGCAGCCCCGTCGCCCGCCGGACTCCTGCGCGGAGGGCAGCGACGGGAAGAACAGCGACCACCCGACGTCGGGAAGGTAGTCGGCGCAGAGGCGCTTGCCGGGGCCGTAGTCGTCGAAGGTGTAGCCCGCGTCGTCCGCGACCTCGAAGTCGTCGATGACCACGACGCCGGACTGCCAGCCCTTGGCGATGATCTCGACCTCCTCGCGCAGCGGCAGGTCCTGCTCCCAGTGCGCGTCGAGGTAGAACAGGGTCGTCGGGTCGCCGGGACGCTCGCCGAGGCGGCGCAGGATCTCCCGCGAGTCGCCGAGCTCGACGGTGACGTCCGGGTAGGGGGCGAGGCGCTTCGCGGCGTAGTGGTAGTAGCGCGGGTGCGCCTCGACGGTGTGGATCGGGACGCCGAGGACGTGGGCGAAGAACTCCGTGCTGTTGCCGCGGTAGGTGCCGGTCTCGACCACCTCGTCGAAGGCGACCGCACGGGCGAGGTCGCGGACGATCCCCTGGCGGCCGACCTGGCCGTTGAGGGGGCCCCAGCCCCAGGAGGAGCGCACCGAGGGGCGGTGCTGGTCCAGCCAGGCCGCCTTGTCGGGCGAGAGCCGGGTCAGGACGGACTCGTACAGGCGTTCCCGTGTCGACATGCGGCAGAGCCTAACGACCGAGCAGCGAGGGCAGCGCCTCGGCCAGCGCCGTCTGCCACGGCGGGAGACCGGGCGTCACGCCGTCGCCTGCGAGGACGCTGTACGCGGGCCGCGGCGCCGGCCGGGGGAACCGTTCGGTCGTGGTGGGTCGCACCCGCTGCGGGTCGAGTCCCGCGGTGGCGAAGACCTCCCGCGCGAAGCCGCACCACGTCGTGTCGCCGGAGCCCGTCGCGTGGAGCACCCCGAAAGGATGCTGCCCCAGCACGGTCTCGCGCAGCGACGCTGCGAGGTGCCGGGTCCAGGTCGGTTGGCCGCGCTGGTCGTCGACGACCTCGAGCGTCTCCCGCTCGCCGGCGAGCCGGAGCATCGTGCGCACGAAGCTCGTGCCGTGGGCACCGTAGAGCCAGGCGGTCCGCACGACGTAGGACGACGGGCACTCGGCGCGGACGGCCCACTCGGCGGCCGCCTTCGTCCGGCCGTAGGCGCCGAGCGGCGCGAGCGGGGCGTCGACCGGGATCGGCTCGGTGGCGTCGCCGGGGAACACGTAGTCGGTGGACACCTGCACCAGCACTGCGCCTGACGCCGCGCAGGCGCGCGCCACGTTGGCCGCCCCGACCGCGTTGACCGCGAAGGCGGCGGCCTCGTGCGCCTCGGCGCCGTCGACGTCGGTCCAGGCGGCGGCGTTCACGACGACGTCGGCGCCGGCCAGCCCGTCACGGCAGGCGCCGGGGTCGCGCACGTCGAGCTGGGCCCGGGTCAGGCCGACCACCTCGTCGCCGGCCGCGGACAGGACGTCGACCAGCTCGGTGCCGAGCATGCCGCCGGCACCCGTCACGACCCAGCGCGTCACGGCTGCGTCATCCGAGCAGCGCGGCGCGCGCCTTGAGCGGCTCCCACCACTCCCTGTGCTCGCGGTACCACGCGACGGTCTCGGCCAGGCCGCTGGCGAAGGGCACGCGCGGCGCATAGCCCAGCTCGCCGGAGATCTTGGCGATGTCCACGGAGTAGCGGCGGTCGTGGCCCTTGCGGTCCTCCACCGCCTCGACCTGGTCCCAGCCTGCGCCGCAGGCGTCGAGCAGCCGCTCGGTCAGGTCGCGGTTGGTGAGCTCGGTGCCGCCGCCGATGTTGTAGACCTCGCCGGACCGGCCGTTGTCCAGCACGAGCCGGATGCCGCGGCAGTGGTCGTCGACGTGCAGCCAGTCGCGCACGTTGAGCCCGTCGCCGTAGAGCGGCACCCGGTGCCCGTCGAGCAGGTTGGTGACGAAGAGCGGGATGACCTTCTCGGGGAACTGGTAGGGCCCGTAGTTGTTCGAGCAGCGCGTCACCGACACGTGCAGCCCGTGGGTGCGCGTGTAGGCGAGCGCGATGAGGTCGCTCGAGGCCTTGGAGGCGGAGTAGGGCGAGTTGGGCCGCAGCGGCTCGTCCTCGGTCCAGGACCCCGTCTCGATCGACCCGTAGACCTCGTCGGTGGAGACGTGCACGAACCTGCGCACGCCGTGGCGCAGTGCCGCGTCGAGAAGGGTCTGCGTGCCGACGACGTTGGTCATGACGAACTCGGCGCCTCCGAGGATCGACCGGTCGACGTGCGACTCGGCCGCGAAGTGCACGACGGCGTCGACACCAGCCATCAGCTCGTCGACCAGTCGTACGTCCAGGATGTCGCCCTCGACGAACCGCAGCCGCGGCGAGGACGAGACCGGCGCCAGGTTCGTGAGGCTCCCGGCGTAGGTGAGCTTGTCGAGCACGACGACCTCGTCGACGGCGTCGGCCCCCTCGGTGGCCGTCAGGGTGCGTCGCACGAAGTGGGAGCCGATGAAACCGGCCCCTCCGGTGACGAGGAGTCTCACGGCAGCGAGGGTAGCCTGCCTCGTCATGCGAGGGATCGTGCTTGCCGGAGGGTCGGGGACGCGGCTCTACCCGATCACGCGCGGCGTGAGCAAGCAGCTGATGCCCGTCTACGACAAGCCGATGGTCTACTACCCGCTGTCCACCCTGATGATGGCCGGCATCCGCGACGTGCTCGTCATCACCACCCCCGAGGACCAGCAGCAGTTCCGCGGGCTGCTCGGCGACGGCTCCGACCTCGGCATCGACATCTCCTACGCCGTCCAGCCGCGCCCGGGCGGTCTGGCGCAGGCGTTCGTCATCGGCGCGGACTTCATCGGCTCCGACACGGTGGCCCTCGTCCTCGGCGACAACCTCTTCTACGGCGCCGGTCTCGGCCGGGCGCTCAAGGGCAACCTCGACGTCCGGGGCGGTCGCATCTTCGCCTACCGCGTCGCCGACCCCACGGCCTACGGCGTCGTCGAGTTCGCCGACGACGGCACGGTCGTCTCCATCGAGGAGAAGCCGCAGCAGCCCCGCAGCCGCTACGCCGTGCCGGGCCTGTACTTCTACGACAACGACGTGGTCGAGATCGCCCGCGGGCTGGCCCCCAGCGCGCGGGGGGAGATCGAGATCACTGCCGTCAACGCCGAGTACCTGCGCCGCGGTGCGCTGCAGGTGACCGTGCTCGACCGGGGCACCGCCTGGCTCGACACCGGGACGTTCACCTCGCTGATGCAGGCCGCCGCCTTCGTGCAGGCCGTCGAGGAGCGGCAGGGGATCAAGATCGGCTGCCTCGAGGAGGTGGCGTTCCGCGAGGGACTCATCGACGCCGAGCAGCTGCGCAAGCTCGCCGAGCCCCAACGCAAGAGCGGCTACGGCGACTACCTGCTCGACGTGCTGGCCGCCGACGAGGGGCGCTGACCGGGTGAGCGGCGACCGGCCGGAGCTGCGGGAGCTGAAGGTCCCCCACGCCTACGAGCTCGTCCCGACCCAGCACAGCGACCCGCGAGGCGTCTTCCTCGAGTGGTTCCGTCAGGACCTGCTCGAGCGGTCCGTGGGCCATCCGTTGTCGCTCGTCCAGGCCAACTGCTCGGTCAGCCGGGCCGCGACGCTGCGCGGCGTCCACTTCGCCGACGTCCCGCCCGGGCAGGGCAAGTACGTCACCTGCGTCCGCGGTGCCGGCCTCGACGTCGTCGTCGACCTGCGCGTCGGGTCACCGACCTTCGGCTCGTGGGACATGGTGCGCCTCGACGACGTCGACCGGCGCGCGGTCTACGTCGCGGAGGGACTCGGCCACGCGTTCCTGGCGCTCGACGACGACACGACCATCCTCTACCTCTGCTCGGAGGGCTACGCGCCCGGCCGGGAGCACGCGGTGAACCCGCTGGACCCCGACCTCGGCATCGCCTGGCCGGGCGACGTGGAACCGCTGCTGTCGGACAAGGACGCGGCCGCGCCCGGCCTCGCCGAGGCGCGCGAGGCGGGTCTCCTGCCGTCGTACGACCAGTGCCTGCGGCTCTACGAGCGGCTAGCCGGCGGTGCCCCGCCGGCTTCTTGAGACGAGCCCGAACGTCGTCGTCGCACCCGTCCGCGAGCCGACGGCCTGCAGGGCCGGCAGCTGCGTCGACCAGTAGCGCCACTCGTCGACGTCGTCGAACCTCGACCGCAGCAGGTCGGCCAGCGCCTCGTCGTCGACGCCCTGCCGCACGACGTGGTACTCGGACATGTCGGCCGCGTTGGTCTCGTCGAGCACGCCGCGCGCGCGGCGGACCCTGGTCGCCGCGCCGTGCCACAGGTTGCGCTGGCCGATCCGCCACACGTAGTAGGCCCACCGGTCGGCGCCGAGGTTGAGCCGGCTGCGCCGCGGATACCAGATCGGGTCCTGGAAGCTGGCGAAGGCGCCGCCCTCCTCGATCCGCTCGCAGACCCGGTCGACGAACCCGAGGTAGTCGGGGATGTGGTGCAGCACCGACACGCAGAGCACCAGGTCGAAGGTGCCCGTCTCCGAGAACACCCGCTCGCCGTCGGGGTCGTAGAGCAGCGTCACCTTCTTGTTCCACGCGAAGCGCTGCTCGAGCAGCTCGAGGCTGGGCCGGCTCATCTCGGTGACGGTGACGTCGGCACCCGTCGCGGCGATGTGGTCGGTGAAGCTGCCGTGACCGGCACCGACCTCGAGCACCCGGCACCCGCCGGTCCGCGCGAACTGCTCGGTGACCAGGCCGCGGATGCGCTCGGTGATCTCGTGGCGCAGCCTCGGGTGGCGCAGGTGCGGCGACCCGGGCTCGTAGTCGAAGTCGCGTCCGTGCCGTTGCTCCTGCAGCGTCGCCATGGACCTGTCGTGCGCGCCGCTCATCCGGGCGTCACCTCCAGCTCGAGGACCTGTGGCGCGTCGACGCCGACCTGCAGGAACGCCTGGTTGCCCTGGACGAACCACGGCTGGCTGTCGTCGACCCGGGCCAGCGTCGAGCCGTCGGGGCCGATCACGGTCATCCGCAGCAGGTAGCCGTGCAGAGTGTTCTGCGGCACCACGTGGTCGGTGAACCGCCACGTCGCGCCGTTCTTCACGGCCGCGCGCGGGATCTCGTACTCCCAGGTGACCTGGGCCGCGCCGTCGGGCGGGGCCTCGACCGCCGCCTGGGCGAACGTCCGGCCCTGCTGGTCCTTGCCCTTCTTCACCGTCGAGGCGAGGTCGACCGACGGCTGGTCGGTGATCCTGGCGCCGGGCGGCATGAGGTTGATGACGAGGTTCGTGGCCCAGCGCGTCGTGTAGCCGCGCTTGATGTCGGGTCCCTCGCCCGTGTAGGGCGGCGTCGGGTTCTCGAGGCGCACCGTGCGGCGCACCGTCGCCGAACCGTCGGGCTGGAGGCGGATCACCTCGTCGACCGTCCGCTGCTGGTAGACGTCGAGCTTGCTGCCGTTGCCGTTCTGCGTGTAGACGGCGGTGAGGTTGCCGGTCTCGGGCGTCGGGACGGCTCCCGCGAGGTCCTGCTTCTCGACGAGGCGCTGAAGCCGGTCGTCGCGGAAGTGCATCTGCAGGTGCCGGGCGGGAGCAGCGCTGAGCAGTGCCTCGACCTTGCCCATGAGCCCGCCGCCGGCCATGAGGTTGTCGAGCATCACCGACATGAGCTGGTCGTTGCGCTCCTGGCGGCCGATGATGTCGCTGCCCTGCTCCTCGTAGGCCTTGACCAACAGCTCGTCGGCGAGGTTCTCGGCGGTGAGTGTGCCGTAGTCGGACTCGACCGGCCCGATCACGTTGAGCAGGTTCGCGATGCCGACGACGTCGATGGCGATGACGCCGTCGGTCTTGAGGCCGAAGAACTCCGGCGTCGCGCGCATCATCTGCTCGCCGGACACCCGGAAGTCGGGGTTGAAGTTGGTGTTGACGAAACGCTGGGGCTCGCCGAGCGGCGGCTGGAAGGGGTCGCCCTTGACCCGGTCCCAGACCACGTTGGGGCTGTCGCCGAGCAGACCCTCGGGCGAGTTGACGTACAGCGAGGACGCCGTGCCCTTGAGCGGGACGGTGAGCTTGCCGTTGCGGAACGACACGAGTGCGACGCTGAGCGGCGCGCCGCCGGACGCCCGCATCTCGGCGGGGTTCATGATCGCGACGAGGTAGCGGCGGGGCCCGTCGGCGCCGACCGCCGACGGCAGCGCCTCGACGACCGGGGCGAACGGCGCGATCTGCCGGCGCAGGCTGCGGACCTGCTTGAGGCCCTCGCGCTTCTTCTCCAGCGTCTCGTCGCCCATGACGCCGTCGCCGTCGACCTTCTCCAGCTCGGACCCGGCGCGGCGCAGGGCGTCGCGCACCCCGCGAAGCGCGTCGCGGCCGCGGACCAGGGCGTCGAGGTCGACCTTGCCGTCGGCGAAGAGCCTCGACTGGTCGCCCGAGAAGTCCTCGTAGAGCGTGAGCGCGTCGTCGGCGGAGTCGATGAGCACCGAGGCGGCGGTGAGCAGGTGGTCGAGGTCGGCGACCGTGCCGCGGGTGTAGGGCAGCAGCTTGGCGATGCGCACCTGGGGCGCGTGGGTGGCGTCCTCGGCCTCGTTGACCGCCCGCTCGGCGCGGGCGAGGTGACGGCCGGCGGCGTCGGGGTCGCCGTCCTGCAGCGTCCGGCGGAACAGCTTGAGCTGCTTCTGGGCGACGTCGGACTTGTCCTGGACCGTGGAGGCGACGTTCAGCAGGCCGCCGCCGAGCCACCAGGCGTAGACCCCGCCGGTGACGAGCAGCGTCGCGAGCAGCCCGAGCGCGGCCAGCGCGACCCAGCGCTTGGGGCCGTGGGGCAGGCGGCCCAGGAAGCGGGACCACGGCCCGCTGCCCGCTCGACGGCCCTCTCCGGGCTCCGTCGACGGGCGCGTGGCGGTCGAGGTCACGAGATGTCGGGTCCTGGGAGGGGGCATGGTCGGGGAGCCGAGAGTCGCCCGGCCCCAGGAAGTGTAGACGCAGGGATCACCCGGTCGGTTCCCCGAGCGGCGCCGCCGCCGGTCCGGGCCCTCACTTGAGCAGGCGCGACAACCGGCGGTCGGCGAGGGGCTTCCCACCGGTCTGACACGTGGCGCAGTACTGCAGCGACGAGTCGGCGAAGGACACCTCGCGCACCGTGTCGCCGCACACCGGGCAGGCCTGCCCCGTGCGGCCGTGCACCCGCATCGCGGTCTTCTTCTCCTTCTTCAGCTGGCCCGCCGCGAGGCCCTGGGCCCGGCCGACGGCGTCGCGCAGCACGCTCTGCAGCGCGTCGTAGAGCACGGCGACCTCGCCCTCGGACAGCGACGAGCCCAGCCGGAAGGGGGACAGTCGCGCGGCGTGCAGCACCTCGTCGGAGTAGGCGTTGCCGACCCCGGCCAGGACCGACTGGTCGCGCAGCAGCCCCTTGACCTGCTGCCGGGACCCCGCGAGGAGGGTGGCCAGCTCGGCGACCCCGAAGCCGGGGGCCAGCGGGTCGGGGCCCAGGCGCGCGACGCCGGGCACGTCGTACGGCGACCGGACGACGTACATCGCCAGCCGCTTCTGGGTGCCGGCCTCGGTGAGGTCCCAGCCGGAGCCGTCGTCGAGGTGGACCCGGGCGGCGAGCGGTCCCTTGCCCGGCCTCGGGGGCACGGGGGACAGGCTGTCCGACCAGCGCAGCCATCCGGCCCGGGCCAGGTGCACGACGAGGAACGTCCCGGACACGTCGACGGACAGGAACTTCCCGAACCGGGACACCGACGCGATCTCCAGGCCCTGCAGGGCCGTGACCGGCGGGTCGTACGTCTTCAGGACGCTGATCGCGGCCAGGTCGACCCGGGCGACGACCCGCCCCACGGCACGCTCGGTCAGGAAGGCGGCCAGCGCCTCCACCTCGGGCAGCTCGGGCACGTCGCCCAGTCTGCCGCACGACCCGTCACCCGATCGGCGGAGTCCAGCGCGCGCGGCGGGGGGCCGACGCATGAAGGGCAGGCAGAACCACCCGGATCCCTCGGCGGATCCACGACCGGAGGACTCGCACCGTGGACCACCTCCACCCGCGCGCGACGGCCCGCCCGTCGGCGGTCGCGGAGGCGCTGCCCGCGAGGAGCCGGGTCGTCGCGGTGCTCATGACCCTCACGCTCGTCGTCGCCGCGCTCGTGACCGGCGCCGCGACCGCTCCGCCCGCGGGTGCGACCAGCGTCGAGGACACGTTCACCAACAAGATCAACAAGGCGCGTACGGCTCGGGGACTGCCGCGGCTGGCCACCCGCGGCCACCTGGTGGACGTCGCCCGCGGCTGGGCCGCCCAGATGGCCTCGCAGAGCAAGCTCTACCACAACCCCCGGCTGACCTCGGACGTCAGCAACTGGCGCTGGGTCGGCGAGAACGTGGGCTACGGGCCGACCGCACCGATCGTGCACAAGGCGTTCATGGACAGCGCCGGGCACCGGGCGAACATCCTCAGCCGCAACTACAGCGAGGTCGGTGTCGGCGCCGTCGTCCGCGGCGGCCGGGTGTGGGTCGCCGAGGTGTTCCGGCGGCCGTCGAGCTCGACCTCCAGCCCGGGCTACACGAAGGCGACGTTCCGGCACACGCTGCGCTACGGCAGCAAGGGGGCGGCCGTCAAGCGGGTGCAGGCGCGGCTCGGGGTGAGCCGGAGCGGCTTCTACGGCAGGAGCACCAAGGCCGCCGTCGCCCGGTTCCAGCGCGACCTGGGCTGGCGCGGACGGGGCAACACCGGTCCCAAGACCTGGGCCCGCCTGTTCTGACGGCGGGTCCACCGAGCTCGGCGTCGGTCGCGGCGGGAGGGGTCCGCGACCGGCGCCGTGCCGTGCGCTGGCTGTCTCGCGACCCTTCCCTGCCGCGCGGGCGTGTGCGCACAATGACGGCGTGGTCGACCACGCAGCACGGTCCGGGGCCGAGGTCGTCGCGCTGCCCGTCAGCGGCGAGGTGCTGACCGACGCCCGCGGCGACGGCCGCTGGATGCGCGTGACCTGGCACGACGAGGCGGGTCTGGTGGTCCTGAGCCTGTGGCGCCAGTCGACCTGCGTCGGGACGCTGCGGCTGGAGCGCAGCCAGGTCCCGGCCCTGGTCGGCGCCCTGGTCGAGGGCCTCGCCACCGAGTCCCCTCCGGCCGGGCGGGACCCGGCACACCAGGGCTGACCCGGCGGAAGGCCCGGGCCACTGCCGGTGCCCGGCCGGACCAGCCCGTGCGGCGTCCGAGACCGATCGGGGGCAGTTTCGATCTTTGCCTGCACCCGCGACCGCTCCTGTGCAAGGGTCCTCCGCCAACGGGGGCGATGACGGACGTGTCCTTGTCCCCGTGATGAGTCGACCGGGGATCGAGGGGGGCGCTCCGATGGGGCTGACCGATGTCGTCGTTGACCGTGGACGGACAGGTCGCCGCCTGCTCGCCCTGAGCGCCGGCCTGTGCGTGCTCGTGGCCACGCCCGGCGTGGCCGTCGCGGGTCCGGGCGACTCGGGCCCGGGTTGGCGCAGCCGGCTCGGTGCCCTGGCCGAGCCCGCCGCCGGTGCCGGGTCGTCGCAGCTGCGGGACGCGGCCGCGAGGGCTCTGGACCCGGCGCTCGCGGACACGGCGCTGCTGGTGGACGACGCCTCCGCCTACGTCGACGGCAACCGTCTCGTCGCCGCCGAGGGCATCTCGGAGGTCGTCGGCGAGGACAAGAAGGTCGCCGTCGACCTGCAGTCGGTCCTCAACAAGGGGACACCCGACCCGGCCCGGACGATCGCCGCGCTCAACGAGATCCTCGCCGCGGACGTCCAGACCGCGCGGATGGTCCTCACCGACGCCGCCGCGTACGCCGCTGGCGACACCGAGTCATCCCGGCTGGCCCAGGCCAGGTCGGCCCTCGACCAGGCCACCTCCCAGTGGCGGGCCGGCCAGCCCGTGGCGGTTCTCTCCCACGTCGAGCAGTCGCTGCGGAAGAGCTACGCGGCGCTCGCGGCCCACGGCGCAGGGCGGTACGAGGTCGACCGTGACACCGACGGCGACACCGTCCCCGACCTGCTCGAGCTCCGCGCCGGAAGCAGCCCGCTCCGGGCCGACACCGACGGCGACGGCCTCACCGACGCGTTCGAGGTGCTGCGAACGGTCCCCGCCCACGTGGCGGACCGGGTGGACACCGACGGCAACGGGGTCTCCGACGCGGCCGAGGACGTCGACGGCGACGGGTTGACCGCCCTGCAGGAGCAGCGGCGGGGTAGTGACCCCCTGGTCGCCGACGGCGGCCGCGACGACGGGGAGATCACCACCACCACCGTGTCCAGAGGCCCGGTCACCGCGGTGCTGACGGGGACGGGCGACCTGGCCGGGACGTTTCGCGCCGAGCGCCTCGACAGCGGCCCGGCGGCCGGCTCCAGACCCGGCCGCGTGGGCCCCGCGTACGACCTCGGCGTCTCCGCCGCTGCCACGCTGGTCCGCGCGGAGGTCTCCCTCCCCTTCGACGCGGGGTCAGTGCCTGCCGGCGAGGACCTGCGCGTGTTCACCTACGAGCCCGGCGTCGGCGCCTGGCTCCCGGTGGGCGGCGACCAGCAGGTGGACCGCTCCGCCGGCCTGGTGACCGCCACGCTCGAGCACTTCTCCGTCTACGCCGTGTTCTCGGTCCCGCAGTGGAAGGCAACCCTGACGGCTCTCGGGGGAAGCTGTCGCCCGGGCGGCGGCTCGGGGGCGACGGTCTTCGCCGACATCGCCTTCGTCCTCGACTCCAGCGGGTCCATGTCGTGGAACGACCCGGGGCGCCTTCGCCAGCAGGCGTCGAAGAACTTCGTCGACGCGTTCCTGCCGCAGGACAAGGGGGCGGTCGTCGGCTTCGACAGCTGGGCGACCCTCCTCCAGGGGCTCACGAGCGACAAGGGACTACTCCGCGAGGCCATCGACCGCGTCGGGGCCGGCGGCGGCACCAACATCGGCGCCGGCGTGGAGGTGGGCCTGGACGCCCTGGCCACCGAGACCGACCCGACGGTCGCCAAGATCATGATCCTGCTCACCGACGGGGTCGGCAGCTACTCGCCCTCGCTCACGTCCCGAGCCGGCACCGAGCGGGTCACCATCTACACCGTCGGCCTGGGGTCCGACGTCGACGCCGGCCTGCTGCAGTCCATCGCGTCCGAGACGGGAGGGACCTACTACCCGGTCCGCACCGCCGAGGACCTGCCCGAGGTCTTCCGGGAGATCGAGCAGGACACGGGCGACGACGGCCGGGACACCGACGAGGACGGGCTCAGCGACTGCCAGGAGGAGCGCGGGTTCACCGACCCGGACACCGGCACCACGTTCACCTCCGACCCCCGCGTCGCCGACACGGACGGCGACGGCCTGCCGGACGGCGCAGAGCTGACCCGGCGTGCGCTCACGGACCTCGAGCAGCTGCTCCTCGGCCCACTCGGTCCGGACGTCCTCGACGAGGTCATCGCTCTCGCCTCCGACCCCCGTCGGGTCGACACCGATGACGACGGCCTCGACGACTTCGCCGAATCGGACCTGGGGTCGAACGCGCGCAGCACCGACAGCGACTCCGACGGCTTGCCGGACGGTGAGGAGGAGGAGCAGAACACGTCGCTGACGACCCGTGACAGCGACAACGACGGCTACGACGACGACTACGAGGTCGGAAGGGTCGACGACGGCTTCGACCCGCTGACCACGACCACCGTCCAGAGCAAGTGGTCATACCTTCGCGACTTCAGTGTCGGGGCGACGTGCGGCGACCTCTTCGCCGTCTGTCGTCTCGACAGCGTCTCCTGGCTCGCCGGCAGCCTCGTCAGCGGCTTCGCGGTGTACGGCGACGTGCGGGACGCCATCTCGAGCCTCATCCAGGGCGACCTCGTGGGGATCGGGTTCGCCGCCGGAGGCGCGATCCCGATCGTCGGCGACGCGGTGAAGAGCGGCGAAGCCGTGATCAAGTTCATCCGGCGCGTGGGGCGCGACAGCCTCAAGGGACGGGCGGCCATCCGGTTCGCCATGTCGCTGAAGCTCCCGTCCTCGGTGAAGGCACAGATCGTCGAGGAGGCCGCCGACGGCCTCGACGCCATCAGGCGCAGCGGCATCAGCGACGACGCGATCGCGCGGCTCGCGAAGCGGACTGACGTCAAGGGGCTGGAGGCGGCGGTCCGCCGAGGCGCTGGCGTCGACGCGGGCAACGGCTCCTTCCGGAGCTGGCGCGACGCCGAGTCCGAGCTGCGGCGCCGCACCGGGTCCCAGGCGAAGGAGCAGAAGTTCCTGCGGGATCCCGCCAACCCCAGGGACACGACGGGCAGCCGCAAGGTCGACGCCTGGGACCCCGTCACGCGAACCGCGCGCGAATGCAAGAGCGGCTACGTGATCGAGGCCCGCCTCGGCGACACGCTGGACCAGATCCGCAAGGACAAGGACCTGCTGGATGCCGGGCGCGTCGACGAGGTGGAGTGGCACTTCTTCGCCGGGAGCACCGACACGATCGGTGCCGACCCACGCATCCTCGATGCGCTCGACGAGGCGGGCATCCCGTACTTCTTCCACCTGCCGTGACAGGCTGACCCGGTGCCGATGCTGGACTACGCCGGGCTCAGCCCGGACCGGGCGCAGGAGCTCCACGACGACGAGCTGGCGCGTCACGACGAGGTGCTGGAGAGCCTGCGGGCCAGGGTCCGCTCCACCGGCGGGGACCCGGCAGTCCTCGACGGCAGCAGGGAGAGCCTCCGCGACCTGTGGCGGTGGTACCTGCGCTGGTACGACGCCGGTCACGCGGAGGCTCCCGGGCCGCTGCCGCCCTGGTACACGCGCGGCGACCTGCCCCAGGAGGTCGACCTGCCGGACACGCTGTTCGCGGTCGCCGACGAGATGGGTCACTACCTCGACGAGGTGGCCCTGCGGGTCGCCCCGGGCGCCCACTGGCGCCTGGTCGGCGAGCGAGGAGGCGTGCGCTTCGAGGACTTCCAGAAGACCGGCGTCGCCCTCGGCGAGGACGACCTGGTCGGACCGGACGTCGCCTGGGTCATGTGCCTGCGGGTCCGCCGCGGCAGGAACCGCGAGGACGACGCCCTGCTCACCGTCGTCGACCGGCGCCTGGCCCACCTGGGTGTCTGACCGGTGAGCGCCTGGCTGGTGATCACCGGGGGCGACGAGTCGCACCAGCGCGACGCGGCGCGTCCCCTGCCGCCCCTCCACGAGGACCCGTTGCAGCGCTGGCTCGACGCCCAGCCCGAGTACCGCGGCCGGTTCGACCTCTGGGAGGGCCGGTTCCTCAGCGCGGACATCAGTCGGCGCCACGAGGACGGGCAGCTGCGTCACGTCGCCTTCAGCGTGAGCAGCCGCGAGGGTGACGGGTTCGACGACGAGTGGCGGGCGCTGCTGGTCCGGCTGTCGGCCCTGGCCGCGTCGATGGGGGCCAGGCTGTGGGACGACGACGCGCAGCACTTCGTCGGGCCACGCGACGTCAGGTCACGCGACGTCGAGCCGGAGCCGAGGCCGATCGACCGAGGCCAGGAGAACGGTGCGCGAGGGGGGAGTTGAACCCCCACACCCTTTCGGGCACACGGACCTGAACCGTGCGCGTCTGCCTATTCCGCCACTCGCGCGAGCGCCAGCAAGGTTACCAGTCGGCCGGAGGGGGGGCTCCCCCGTCCGCTCCCCGTGCGACCGGCTGCCCGGGACCGCAACAGGCCGGGGGGTGCGACGACAGGCCGCGCCGCCTGTTGTCGTACCCCCGCGCCTACCTCACGTGGTCGAGTCCTGGCACAGTGGCAGGGGATCGACCGCAACCGAAGCTGCGGGGAGCCAGGCACATGGAACAGCCCGAGAGCGAGCACCGGTCGCTCGAGGCCGAGAAGGCCGCCACCTATGCGGCCACCGACTACGAGGACGAGTTCACCGCCCAGCAGATCGCCCGCGGCAAGCACCGCCGCCGCGTCGGCGGGCTCTGGGACGAGATGGGCGAGCTGCAGCTGCGGTTCCTGAGATCGCACGGCATGCGCCCGGAGCACAGGCTGCTCGACGTCGCCTGCGGGGCGCTGCGCGGCGGGGTGAAGTTCGTCGACTACCTCGAGCCCGGCCACTACTACGGGATCGACATCAACGAGAGCCTGGTCGAGGCGGGCTACCAGCACGAGCTGTCGCCCGAGCAGCGCGAGCGCCTGCCGCGGGCCAACCTGCGGGCCACCGACCGCTTCGAGTGCGACTTCGGGGTCCCCTTCGACTTCGCCATCGCGCAGTCGCTGTACACCCACGTCTCGCTCAACCACATCCGGCTCTGCCTGCACCGCCTCGGCACGGTCATGCCCCCCGGCGGCCGGTTCTTCGCCACCTACTTCGGGGCACCGAGCACGCACCCGGTCGACGGCGTGCTGCCCGCGAAGAAGGGGCTCTGGACCGAGCGGAACCCGTACTTCTACTACAGGGGGGACCTGCGCTGGGCCGCCCGCTGCACCGGCTGGCAGGTCCGGTTCGTGGGGAGCTGGGGCCACCCCCGCGGGCAGCTCATGGCCGAGTTCCGCCGTCCGAGCGCCGTGCGCGGCGCCGTCGGCCGCAACCTGCGCCCGGCGGCGCTGCGGGAGACCGCGCGCCGCGTGCCGGGCGCCGAGGCCGCCTACCGCGCGCTGCGGCGCTGAGCGGGGACCCACGCGTACGACCGCGCCGGACGGGGAAGAAGCAGCCTGCTGGCGCCCGGCTACCATCGCGTGGCCGGGCCGTCCGGTTGCCCGGGAGCGCCCTGGGCAGGGCCGGGCTGCTGTCCGAGGACCCGCCACCGGGACCGCGAGGAGGTGACGTGGGCGTCCTGCAACGCTTCGAGCGACGCATCGAGGACCTGGTCAACCGTCCGTTCGCCCGCGCCTTCAAGGCCGAGGTGCAGCCGGTCGAGATCGCCAGCGCCCTGCAGCGCGAGCTCGACGACCGCGCCGCCATCGTCGCCCGCGGCCGCACGATGGTGCCCAACGCGTTCCTCGTGAGCCTCGGCGAGCACGACCACCAGCGCCTCGACGTCTACCGCGAGGCCCTGGCCGAGGAGCTCTCCTCCATGGTGCGCGAGCACGCCGACGAGCAGGGCTACGCGTTCATCGGGCCGGTCACGGTCGACTTCGTGCTGGCCGACGACCTGCCCACGGGCCGCTTCCTCGTGCAGAGCAAGGCCGTGGCGGGCGCGAGCGGGCGCGACCACGACACCGTGACCAGCGCCGGCAAGGACGTGCCCTGGGTGGAGGTGGGCTCGACGACGTACGCCCTGGCCCGGCCCACCACGCGCATCGGCCGCGGCACCGAGTCGGACCTGCGCATCGACGACCCGGGCATCTCCCGCATCCACGCCGAGCTCCGCCGGTCCGGCGGCGACGTCACGGTCGTCGACGTCGGCTCCACCAACGGCGTGGTCGTCGACGGAGAGCAGGTCGAGCAGGCGCGGCTGCGCGACGGCTCGCGGGTCGTGATGGGCAGCACCACGCTGGTCTTCCACCAGGGCGGGCGCTCGTGAGCCTGCTCCGACGACGCCGGGACGACGCATGAGCGAGATGTCCGAGCTGACTCTCACGATCATCCGCCTCGGCTTCCTGGCCGTGCTGTGGATGTTCGTGCTGACCGCGGTCAGCGTGATGCGCTCCGACCTGTTCGGCCGTCGGGTCGCCGGTCGCACGGCCGGCCGCCGACCGCAGGCCGCCGCGCCGCCCCGCCGGCAGAAGGACCCCAAGCCCGCGAAGGGCCGCCGCGGCGTCCCGAGCAGCCTCGTGGTGACGCACGGCGCCCTGTCCGGGACGACCGTCCGCCTGGCCGACCAGCCCGTCACCCTGGGCCGCAGCCAGGACTCGACGATCGTCCTCGACGACGACTACGTCTCGGGCCGGCACGCGCGCTTCTACCCCCAGGACGGGCAGTGGGTCGTCGAGGACATGGGCTCGACCAACGGCACCTACATCGACCGCACCAAGGTCACGGGGCCCACCCCGGTGAAGATCGGCATGCCCGTGCGGATCGGCAAGACCGTCGTCGAGCTGAGGAAGTAAGCCCGGATGGCGCTCGCGCTCCGTTACGCGGCACGGTCGGACGTCGGTCTGATCCGGGCCATCAACGAGGACTCCGGCTACGCCGGGCCCCGGCTCCTCGTCATCGCCGACGGCGTCGGCGGCCACGCGGCGGGCGAGGTGGCCTCGTCGGTGGCCGTGGCCCAGCTCTCCGCGCTGGACGAGGACTCCCCCGGCGGGGACCTCCTCGAGCGGCTTTCCGCCGCGGTCAACGGCGCCAACAACCACCTGCGCGACATGGTGGTCGGCGACCCCGAGCTCGACGGCATGGGCACGACGCTGACGGCACTGCTGCGCGCCGGCTCGCGCTTCGGGCTGGTGCACGTCGGCGACTCGCGCTGCTACCTGCTGCGCAACCGCGACCTCCAGCAGATCACCCACGACCACACGTTCGTGCAGACGCTCGTGGACGAGGGCCGCATCACGGCGGAGGAGGCCGACCACCACCCCCAGCGCAACGTGATCACGAACTCGCTGGACGGGCGCGAGGACCTCGACCTCGACCTGTCCGTGCGCGAGACCAGGGCCGGCGACCGCTACCTGCTGTGCAGCGACGGGCTCTCCGGTGTGGTCAGCCACGACACTCTGCGCGACACGCTGCTCGAGGAGGCCGACACCGACGCCGCGGTCGAGCGCCTCGTCGACCTCGCGCTCAAGGGCGGCGGGCCGGACAACATCACCGCGATCGTCGCCGACGTCGTCGAGGTCGAGACCAAGCCGCCGTCGGCGGTGCCCCTCACGGTGGGTGCCGCGGCCGAGGGTGTCGTGCAGCGGAGCCAGGCCGACACACCGGCGAGCAAGGCCGCGGCCCTGCGGCCGCAGCCGGAGGAGACCGACGAGGACGAGCTCGACGACCACCACGGTGGTGGCCCGTCCCGGCTCCGGCGCGTCGTGCTGGCAGTGCTGCTCCTCGCCCTGCTCGGGGCCGGCGGCTACGGCGCCTACCGCTGGTCGCAGACGCAGTACTACGTCGGCGCCGAGGGCCAGAGCGTCGCCATCTTCCAGGGGCTGTCGCAGAACGTCGGCCCGCTGCGGACGTCGCAGCTCTACAGCGAGGAGGACATCCCGCTCGACGACCTGCCGGCCTACCAGCGCGAGCGGGTGGAAGCCGACATCGCCACCGCGGGGCTCGACGACGCACGGCGCATCGTCGACGGGCTGCGGGAGCAGGCCGAGATCTGCCGGGAGCAGGCCGAGGCCGCAGCCACGCCCGCCCCGGCGGCGACCCCGAGCGCACCCGCCGGCAGCGAGAGCCCCGCGGCCACCACGCCCCCCGGACCGAGCGCGTCCCCGACGCCGACGCCGACGCCCACCCCCACCGGCGGCACCGGACGGTCGGCGACCGACTGCGGAGGGCCCCGATGAGCCCGCGCCGCGAGGGCCGCAGCGGACGCACGACCGAGCTGGTCCTGCTGGTGTTCTCCCTGGCCATCGCCATGGCCGCCTACGCGGCGGTCGGGCTCGCCCACGACGGGGTGCTGCCCGCCGGCATGCTCGGCTACGGCGGTGGCCTGGCCTTCCTCTACGGCGTGGCGCACATCGCGCTGCGCCGGTTCGCGCCGCACGCCGACCCGGTGCTGCTGCCCGCCGCCACGATGATCAACGGGCTGGGCCTCGCGGTCATCCACCGGCTCGACCTGGCCTACGCCGACCGCGCCGAGCAGCTCGGCCGCGACGTCCCCTCGGCGGCCGCGCCGGCGCAGCTCACCTGGACCGCCGTCGGGGTCGTGCTCTTCGTCGTCGTCCTCGTGCTCGTGCGCGACCACCGGATCCTGCAGCGGTTCACCTACACCGCGATGGTCGCCGGCCTCGTGCTGCTCCTGCTGCCGCTGCTGCCCGTCATCGGCACCACCATCAACGGTGCCCGCATCTGGATCAGGCTCTTCGGCTTCTCCTTCCAGCCCGGCGAGCTGGCCAAGCTGGTGCTGCTCGTGTTCTTCGCCGGCTACCTGGTGGTCAAGCGCGACGTGCTCGCGCTCGCCAGCCGCCGGGTCGTGGGCATCGACCTGCCCCGAGCGCGCGACCTCGGCCCCGTGCTCCTCGCGTGGGCCGCCAGCCTGGGCGTGCTCGTCTTCGAGCGCGACCTGGGCACGTCGCTGCTGTTCTTCGGGGTGTTCATCGCCCTGCTCTACGTCGCCACCGAGCGCCTGTCCTGGCTGCTCATCGGCGTCGGGCTCTTCCTGTCGGGGTCTTTCCTCGCCTGGACGCTGTTCGGTCATGTCCGTGACCGCGTGGACATCTGGCTCAACGCGTTCGCGCCGGAGAACGTCGACGACAGCAGCTACCAGCTCGTGCAGGGCCTGTTCGGCATGGGCACCGGCGGGCTGCTGGGCAAGGGGCTGGGCCAGGGACGGCCGGACATCGTGCCCTACGCCCAGACCGACTTCATCGTCGCCGCGGTCGGCGAGGAGCTCGGCCTGACCGGCTTCATGGCGCTGCTGATCGTCTACGCGATCATCGTCCAGCGCGGGATGCGCACCGCCATCGCCGTGCGCGACTCGTTCGGCAAGCTGCTCGCCGCCGGGCTGGCGTTCTCGGTCGCCCTGCAGGTGTTCGTGGTGGTCGGCGGTGTCACCCGGCTCATCCCGCTGACGGGCCTCACCATGCCGTTCCTGTCCTACGGAGGCTCGTCGCTGGTCGCCAACTGGGCGCTGGTCGCGCTGCTGCTGCGCATCAGTGACGCGGCCCGCCGCCCCGCACCGCCACCGGCCCCGTCGATCCAGGACGCCAAGACCCAGGTGGTGCGGCTATGACATCCCCGCGCCGTCGCTCGCTGCGCTCCCGACTCCACGAGGCCCCCGCATGAACGCGCCCCTGCGCCGACTCTCGGTCGCGGTGATGCTGCTGTTCGGCCTGCTGCTGCTCAACGCGAACTACCTGCAGGTGATCCGCGCCGACGAGCTGCACAACGACAACAGCAACCCGCGGCTGATCGCCGAGGAGTACTCCCGCGAGCGCGGGCCGATCCTCGTCGGCGGCGAGCCCGTGGCGCGCAGCGTCGAGACCGACGACCGGCTGAAGTACCTGCGGACCTACACCGACGGCAAGCTCTACGCGCCCGCCACGGGGTTCTACTCCCTCGTCTACGGCGCGAGCGGCGTCGAGCGGGAGTCGAACTCCATCCTCGCCGGCACCGACGACAGCCTGTTCGTCCGCCGGGTCATCGACCTGCTGACCGGGACCCAGCCCAAGGGCGGCAGCGTCGCGCTGACCCTCGTGCCAGCCGCGCAGAAGGCGGCCTACGACGGCCTGCGCAAGCTCGGTGCGAAGGGCTCGGTCGTGGCGATCGACCCGTCGACCGGGGCCATCCTGGCCATGGCCTCGACGCCGTCGTACGACCCGGCTGCGCTTGCGTCGCACTCGCCCACGGAGGTCCGCCGCAACTACGAGCGGCTGGACGCCGCGTCGGGCAAGCCGATGCTCAACCGGGCGCTGCGCGCGACCTACCCGCCGGGGTCGACCTTCAAGATCGTGACTGCCGCGGCGGCGCTCGAGAGCGGGCAGTACAGCCCGGACACCGAGGTCAACAACGACGCCCGGCTCGACCTCCCGCTCACCGACGACACGCTGCCCAACTTCGACGGTGCGCCCTGCAACAGCTCGGGCCGGGCCACTCTCACCGACGCGCTCAAGCGGTCGTGCAACGTGGCGTTCGGCGAGGTCGGCCTCGAGCTCGGGGCCCAGGCCCTGCGCGAGCAGGCCCGCAAGTTCGGCTTCGACGAGGCGATCGACGTGCCGATGCGCAGCGTGCCCAGCCGCTTCCCCGACGACCCCGACGAGCCGCAGACGGCGCTGTCGGCGATCGGCCAGTTCGACGTGCGGGCGACACCGCTGCAGATGGCGATGGTGGTCGCCGCCGTCGCCAACCGCGGCGTGCTCATGAAGCCCTACCTCGTGCAGGAGGTGCGGGCCCCGGACCTGTCCGTCCTCGACACCACCCGGCCGACCGAGCTGGGCACCGCCGTGAGCCCGCAGACCGCGGCCTCGCTGGCGCAGATGCTGACCGGGGTCGTGAACGACGGCACCGGCACGAACGCCGCGATCGACGGTGTGCAGGTGGCCGGCAAGACCGGCACCGCGCAGCAGGGGTCCGACCGCAAGCCGCACGCGTGGTTCGTGTCCTTCGCCCCCTCGGACACCGACGCCCGGGTGGCTGTCGCGGTCGTGGTCGAGGAGGGCGCCGACGCGCCCGAGGTGAGCGGCAACCAGCTGGCGGCGCCGATCGCGCGCGACGTCATGCGGGCGGTGCTGGACCGGTGAGCCCGGCCACCGACCAGGTCCTGGGCGGGCGCTACCGGCTCACGGAGCGGATCGCCGGCGGCGGCATGGGCGAGGTGTGGCGCGCCCGCGACGAGGTCCTCGAGCGCTACGTCGCCGTGAAGATCATGCGCAAGGAGTACGCCGACGACCCGACGTTCCTGGAGCGCTTCCGGGCCGAGGCACGGCACGCGGCGGGCCTGTCGCACGCCAACATCGCGGCGGTCTACGACTTCGGCAACGGCGGCGTCGGAGACGCCGGCGGCCCCTTCCTCGTGATGGAGCACGTCCCCGGTGAGCCACTGTCGGCCCTGGTGGCCCGCGAGGGCGCCCTGACCGCCACGAGGACGCTCGAGATCGTCGGACAGGCGGCGCTGGGCCTGCAGGCCGCGCACGACGCCGGGGTGGTCCACCGCGACGTGAAGCCGGGCAACATCCTCGTGACGCCGGGCGACCGGGTGCGCATCACCGACTTCGGCATCGCGCGCGCGGCGAACTCCGTGCCGCTGACGCAGACCGGCGCCATCATGGGCACCGCCTACTACATCTCGCCCGAGCAGGCGAGCGGCGGGTCGGTCACGCCGGCCAGCGACGTCTACTCGCTCGGCATCGTCGCCTACGAGTGCCTGACCGGGCGGCGGCCGTTCGCGGGGGACACCCCCGTCAGCGTCGCCCTGGCGCAGGTGCGCGACGAGCCGCCGGCCCTGCCGGCGTCGCTGCCCACGCCGGTGGGCGACCTGGTGATGCGCATGCTCGCCAAGGACCCGGCGGACCGGCCCGCGAGCGCCGGGGCGCTCGGCCGGGAGGCGCTGTCCCTGGCGCCCACGCTGCAGCTGGTGCCTGCGGAGGCCACGCGGGTTCTCCCCGTGGCCGGCGCCGCCGCCGCGGCAGGCGTGGCGGGAGCCGCGGGGGCAGGCGTCGCGGCGCACGCCGCGGCGGCCCGGGCCGGCGGCGACCTCGGGCCCCCGACACCCGGTCACGGGACGACCACCGTCGTCACCCGGCACGACCCCGACACCGATCCCGGTTTCCGTCTCCCCGCCGCGTCTCAGCTGCCGAGCTGGCTGCCGTACGCCGTCGCGCTCGTCGTCCTCGCAGTCCTGCTCCTCCTCGTGGCGCAGGCGTGCGGGAACAACGACGCGGACCCCGCGGCCGGCACCGGCGACGCGGCGCAGACGGCCTCCGAGGCGGCCGGCGTCGCGGTCGACGCCGCCGCCTACGTGGGCCGGCCGGTCGCCGAGGCGCGGGCGGACCTCGGGGGCCTGGGGCTGCGCGTGGCGGTCGACCGGACCGTCGGGGGCGGCGAGGTCGGTACCGTGAAGGCGGTCTCCCCGACCGGGTCCGTCCCGCCGGGGAGCCTGGTCACGCTCGAGGCCGTCGCGGCGCCACCGCCGCAGGACGACGACGGCGCCGACGAGGACGACGAGCGCAAGAGCAACGGCAAGAGCAAGGGCAAGAACAAGGACAAGGGCCGAGGGAACGACCCGGGCGACGAAGGGGACGACTGAGTGAGCACCGCAGTGCCGGCGCAGCTGGGAGGGCGCTACGAGATCGGCGACCTGCTCGGGCGCGGGGGCATGGCCGAGGTCCACATAGGTCACGACACCCGCCTCGGCCGCACGGTCGCCGTCAAGATGCTGCGGCCCGACATGGCCCGCGACCCGTCCTTCCAGGCCCGCTTCCGGCGCGAGGCCCACTCGGCCGCGTCCCTGAACCACCCTGCCGTCGTCGCGGTCTACGACACCGGTGAGGACGAGTTCGGGGGCAACCCGGTGCCCTACATCGTCATGGAGTACGTCGAGGGCGCGACGCTGCGCGACCTGCTCGCGTCGGACAACCCTCTCGTGCCCGAGCGCGCGATGGAGATCGTCGACGGGGTGCTCGCGGCGCTCGCCTACAGCCACCAGCAGGGCATCGTCCACCGCGACATCAAGCCGGCCAACGTGATGCTCACGCCGAGCGGCGACGTGAAGGTGATGGACTTCGGCATCGCGCGCGCCGTGGCCGACGCGGGCGCGACGATGACGCAGACCTCCGCGGTCATCGGGACGGCGCAGTACCTCTCGCCCGAGCAGGCCCGCGGCGAGCAGGTCGACACGCGCAGCGACCTCTACTCCACCGGGTGCCTGCTCTTCGAGCTGCTGACCGGGCGGCCCCCGTTCGTCGGGGACTCGCCGGTCTCGGTGGCCTACCAGCACGTCCGCGAGGAGCCCGTCCCGCCGTCGAGCATCGACCCCGACGTGCCCGGCAGCGCGGACGCCGTCGTCCTCAAGGCACTCACCAAGGACCGCGACAAGCGCTACCAGAGCGCCGGCGAGATGCGGGCCGACATCGCCGCAGCCCTGGCCGGCCGTACGGTGGCCGCGCCCGTGCCGGCGCCGGTCACCCAGCAGATGGACCGCACGAGCGTCGTCGCGCCGGGCATGACGGCCTTCCCGCCCGCCACGGACGACGACCGACCCGACCAGCGGGGCGGACGTTCGTTCGGCTACGCGCTGCTGGCCCTGGCCGTCCTCGCGGTGTTCGTCATCGCCGCGCTCCTGGGCCGGGCGCTGTTCTCCGGCGGTGGCGCCGACTCCGTGACGGTGCCGGAGGTCACGGGCCTCACCGTGCCGCAGGCGAAGCGAGCTCTCTCCGAGGCGAAGCTCCAGCTGGGGACCGAGACGCCGCAGACCAGCGACACCGTGCCCGAGGGAAACATCATCGACCAGAGCCCGGAGGCCCGGGCCCAGCTCGACGAGGGCGGGTCGGTCGACGTCACGGTCTCGACCGGCGTCGAGGAGACGAGCGTGCCCAGCCTGGTCGGCCTGTCGCTGAACGAGGCCGCACAAGCACTGCGCGAGGCCGGCCTGGAGCTCGGGGACACCACGCCCGTCCCGTCCGAGGACCCGCAGGGCACCGTGGTGCGCGTCTCGCCCGAGGAGGGCGAGACGGTCCCCGCGGGCTCGAAGGTGGACCTGCGCTACGCCAGCGGCAGCAACCGGGTGCCCGACGTCGTCGGCAAGAGCGCGGGGGAGGCCAACAGCCTCCTCGAGCAGGCCGGGTTCGTGGTGCGCGAGACCGAGCAGGAGACCGGGGACGTCGAGCCGGGCAGCGTCGCGAGCCAGTCACCGGGGGCCAAGGAGACGCTGCGCCTCGGGTCGACGGTCACCATCGTGGTGGCGACGGCACCGCCCGAGCCGACCCCGACCCCGACGCCCACTGACACGGCGACGATCCTCCCGACCGACCCGGCGGAGGGCGGCTGACCGGTCGAGCCGACCGGTCAGGCCGACCGTCCGACCACGGGGGCCAGGCCCTCCGCACGCGCGGGGGCGTCGGGGTCGCCGCAGGTCGCGAGCCAGGTCGCGAGGAGGCGGTGGCCGCCCTCGGTCAGCACCGACTCGGGGTGGAACTGCACCCCCTCGACGGCGAGGTCACGGTGGCGCAGCCCCATCACGACCCCACCCTCGGTGCGGCCGGTCACCTCGAGCTCGTCGGGCACCGAGTCCGGGCGCACGGTGAGCGAGTGGTAGCGGGTGGCGGTGAACGGTGACGGCAGGCCGCTGAGGACGCCGGCGCCCTCGTGCAGCACCGCACTCGTCTTGCCGTGCAGCAGCTCCGGTGCGCGCTCGACGACACCGCCGTAGGCGACCGCGATCGCCTGGTGTCCGAGACAGACGCCGAGCAGCGGCACGGACCCGGCGCACTCGCGCACGATGTCGACGCAGACGCCGGCGCGCTCCGGCGTACCGGGGCCGGGGCTGAGCAGGACGCCGTCGTAGGCACCCGCCTCCTCGGGGGTGACCTCGTCGTTGCGTCGCACGGTGCAGTCGGCGCCGAGCTGGGCGAGGTACTGCACCAGGTTGAACACGAAGCTGTCGTAGTTGTCGACGACGAGGACCCGTCGGGGAGCGGTCACGAGCCGACCGTCACGTCGAGGAAGGGCAGGGCGTCCTCGGCCCACGGGAACACGGTCGTGAACAGCAGCACCACGACCGCGGCCACCAGCGCCAGCGCGAGCAGGAGCCTCACGGGCAGGGGGCCGGGGAGGCGGCGCCAGATCCAGGCGTACAAGCCTAGGCCCCCTTCACCAGCACGGGCGGCGGGCCGTCGGTGCGCGCCCGCTGCTCCTCGAGGTGGCCGAAGACGATGAGCCGCTCGGTCGAGGACCAGCGCGGGTTGCACGTCGTGAGCGTGATGAGCGGCTCGTCCGGCTCCGCGCCACGCTTGCCGGGCACGGGGTCGAGGACCCAGGTGTCGGTGGGCCGCACGATCAGGGTCCGGTCCACGACGTAGGTGTACCAGTGGTCCCGGGTCTCGGCGACCAGCCGGTCGCCGCGCCGCACCCGGTCGAGGTCGGCGAACGGCTCGCCGTGCGTGGCGCGGTGCCCGGCGATCGCGAAGTTGCCGGGCTCACCCGCCTGGACGGTGTCGGGGTAGTGGCCCACACCGCGCTCGAGCTCGCCCTGCCCCACGCCCTCGACGACGGGCACCGTGGAGCCCTCGCCGAGGCGCGGGATGTGCAGGAACGCCACACCCTGGCCGGTCCGGAAGGGCTCGGGCTCGGCGTCCGACCCGCTCGACGGCGTGACGGGCGGGCGCTCCCAGCTCTCCCGCAGCGCGTCGGTGACCTTGCCCTGCGCCCGCTCGGCCTCGACGTTGGTCCACACGAGCTGGTAGGCCGCGAACAGCAGCAGCACGAGCCCGGCGGTCACGAGCAGCTCCCCGAACCCCCGGACTCCCGTGCGGACCGCCGAGCCCACCGTCACCGGGTCACGCCGCGGTCCGGGCGTGCAGCAGGTCGAGCGAGCCGTCGTACGGCGGCAGGCGCACCTCGGTCTGGTCCTCCGCGCGGTAGACCAGCCCGAACCGGTCGGCGTAGTAGCGGTAGAGCGCGACGCCCTCGGAGGTGTCGAGCGCGAAGCGCAGCCGCTGCGGGTCGCCGATGGCGGTGATCTCGTACGGCGGCGAGTAGACCCGGCCGCGCAGGATCAGCGTGTTGCCGACGCAGCGGACGGCCCCGGTGGTGACCATCCGCTGGTCCATGATCTGCATGGCCTCGGCGCCGCCGTTCCACAGCGCGTTCACCACCGCCTGCACGTCCTGCTGGTGGACCACCAGGTCGTCGGGCGTCGCGTCCGGGGGCAGGACGCGGTCGGCGGAGCGCGGTGCGTCGGCGAGCACCACCCGGATGCCGGGGCCCTCGACCGGCACGGTGCCGGCGGCGTACTCGAGGTCGCGGGCCCGGCGCTGCTCCGCCGCCACCCGGCGGTCGGTCTCGCCGGCCTGCTGCGTGGCCGCCTCCACCTCGCGGCGCAGCCGATCCACCCGGTCGGTCACCTCGTCGGCGCGCTGCTCCTCGGCCCGGATCAGGTCGGCGAGGTCGCTGCGGTCGCCGCCGCGCAGGTCACCACCGCGGGCGGCACCCGCGCTGGTGGCGAAGAGCACACCGGCGGCGGCGAAGGCCAGCGGCGCGGCCAGGCGCCAGGTGGCTCGCACGCTCGTCGACCTCCGTCTCGGGCATCGGTCGTGGTCAGGGGTCACCGGCGCGTCCCGGCCGGGCCGTTACGCTGGTGGGAAGGCTCTCGCCCCTACGCTAACCGACGAACGGCGCCCGCTGACGGTGCCGCCGAGTCGCAGGAAGGAACAGACCGGTGCCCAAGTCGCGCATCCGCCGCCGCTTCGCCTTCACCCCGCCGCAGGAGCGCTCGAACGCGGTCCGGGTCGGCAGCCCGCGGTGGCTGGCGCCGCTGATGGTGGCGTTCTTCGTCATCGGGCTGCTGTGGGTCGTCGTCTACTACGTGACTCAGACCGAGTACCCGATCGAGAAGCTCGGGCTGTGGAACATGTTCATCGGCTTCGGGCTGATCATGGTCGGCTTCGGGCTGTCCACGCGCTGGAAGTGACCACCGGCCGTCGGACCGGTGTCCGGCCGTGACCAGAGCCCCAACCTGCGGAAACACACCGCTGTAAGTCATCCACACCAGTTTTCCCCAGTGTGGACAACCGCCCGTCCAGGCCTCGAGCGGGTCAGAGCAGCTCGAGGACGGTGGCGTTGGCCATGCCGCCGCCCTCGCACATGGTCTGCAGGCCGTACCTGGCGCCGAGGTCGCGCATCTCGTGGACCAGGGTCGTCATCAGCCGGGCGCCGGAGCCGCCCAGCGGGTGCCCGAGCGCGATCGCGCCGCCGCGGGGGTTGACCCGGTCGGGGTCGGCCCCGGTCTCGGCCAGCCAGGCGCCGACGACGGACGCGAAGGCCTCGTTGAGCTCGACCACGCCGATCTCGTCCAGCCGCAGCCCGGCGCGGCCCAGCACCCGCTCGGTCGCCGGGATGGGGGCGGTGAGCATCGTGACGGGGTCGACGCCGGCCGTCGCGAAGGAGTGGAAGCGCGCCACCGGTGTCCAGCCGTGCCGCCGGGCGACCTCCGAGGTCGTCACGAGCAGCGCCGCCGCGCCGTCGGAGATCTGCGAGGAGTTGCCGGCGGTCACGACACCGTCGTCGCGGAACGCCGTGCGCAGGCCGGCCAGCGTCGCGAGGTCGGTGCCGCGGCGGATCCCCTCGTCGGAGGCAGCGTCGCCGACGGGCGCGAGCTCGGTCTCGAAGGCGCCCGAGTCGGCGGCAGCGGCCGCCCGCTCGTGGGAGCGGACGGCGATCTCGTCGAGCTCGGCGCGGGACAGCGACCACCGCTCGGCGATGATCTCGGCGCTGATGCCCTGGGGCACCAGGCTGTTGTCGTAGCGCTCCAGCATCCGCGGCCCGAACGGCTCGCCGGGCCCCTGGGTGACGGTGCAGAGCATCGGGACCCGGCTCATCGACTCGACGCCCCCGGCCACCACCACGTCGTGCTGGCCCGAGACGACCGCGGCCGCCGCGAAGTGCGCCGCCTGCTGCGACGAGCCGCACTGGCGGTCGATGGTGACTCCCACGACGTCCTCGGGCCAGCCCGCCGCGAGAGCGGCGTTGCGGCCGACGTTGACGGCCTGCTCGCCGGTCTGGGAGACGCAGCCCCACATGACGTCGTCGACGAGCGCGGGGTCGAGACCGGTGCGGGCGGAGAGCGCCCCGAGAACGTGCGCCGACAGGTCGACCGGGTGGGTCCCGGCGAGCCCGCCGCCGCGCTTCCCGACCGGCGTGCGGACCGCGTCGACGACCACCGCGTCGCGCGTCACCTCAGAGTCCCTGCCGCAGGTCGGCCGTGCGCCAGGCGACGACCGCCACGACGACCAGCAGGGTGACCACGATGCCGCCGGCCTGCACGAGCGTGCGGCGGCTGCCCCGCGGAGCGTAGGCAAGGGCCGCCGCGACCAGCGCGCCGGCGACCAGGCCGCCGAGGTGGGCCCGCCAGTCGATGCGTGGCACGAGGAAGCCGTAGCCGAAGTTGATCGCCAGCAGCACGAGGATCGGAGTGCTGTCGCGGCCGAGCCGTCGGCTCACCACCAGGTAGGCGCCCAGCAGCCCGAACACCGCCCCCGACGCGCCGAGCGAGGGCCGGTTCGGCGCGGCGAACGCGTAGGACAGGGCGCTGCCCCCGAGTGCCGACACGACGTACAGCGCGCTGAACCGCACCCGGCCGAGGGCTGCCTCGAGCTGCGGTCCGAACAGGTACAGCGCGTACATGTTCAGCGCCAGGTGGAAGAACCCGCCGTGCAGGAACGCGGACGTGAACAGCCGGTAGAACTCCCCGTCCGCGACGCCGACCAGCCCCCCGGCAGAGGGGTCGAACGCCAGCCCGAGGTCGTAGAAGCGCCGGGTGAAGGCGTCGGAGGCCTGCTGGACCACGAAGGCGACGACGTTGACCGCGATGAGTGCCTTGCTCACCCAGCCGGGGTCGTCGGAGACGCGGCCGCCGAAGACGGTGCGGGCGGTGCGTACGTCCTTGCTGCCCTCGGCCACGCACTCGGGGCACTGGAAGCCGACCGACGCCGGGATCATGCAGTCGGGGCAGATGCGCCGGTTGCAGCGGGTGCACCGGATGTGCGCCTCCCGCTCGGGGTGGCGGTAGCACGTGGCCGGCTCGGCCGCGGTCGGCCCGGTGACGGGCGGCTGCTCGGTCACAGTGTTGTCGTGTCCGGCGTCGTTGTCGCGTCGGGCGTCGTGTGCGTCGTCGTCGTGTCGGGCGTCAAGGTCGGGGTCGGGCGTCGCGTCAGGCGTCGCGGTGCTCGACCTGCACCGACTCGATGACCACGTCCTCCACCGGCCGGTCCATGCCGCCGGTGCCGGTGCTCGCGATCTTGTCGACGACCTGACGGCTGCCGCCGTCGGCGACCTCGCCGAAGATCGTGTGCTTGCGGTTGAGGTGCGGCGTCGGGGTCACGGTGATGAAGAACTGCGACCCGTTCGTGCCGGGGCCGGCGTTGGCCATGGCCAGCAGGTACGGGCGGTCGAACTGCAGCTCGGGGTGGAACTCGTCGGCGAACCGGTAGCCGGGACCCCCGGTGCCGGTGCCGAGCGGGTCGCCGCCCTGGATCATGAACCCGGAGATGACGCGGTGGAAGATCGTCCCGTCGTAGAGGCGGTCGCTGCTCTTCTGGCCGGAGCGCGGGTCGACCCACTCGCGCTTGCCCTCGGCGAGCTCGGTGAAGTTCGCGACCGTCTTGGGCGCGTGGTCCGGGAACAGCTTCACCTCGATGTCCCCGTGGTTGGTCTTCAGGGTGGCGTAGAGGTCCTGGGCCACGGAAGCTCCTCACTCGCTGGTGACGTGTCGACGGGTCGCCCATCCTCGCACGGCGCTCGGCACCCGCCCCCGGCAGGCGGCTCCGGTTTCGGGCATAGCATGCTGGGCAGGAGCCGGAAGTCACCGATCGCCCGACCGGGAGGTACCCCGTGTCCCGCACCAGCACTCTGCGCAAGGAGTCCCGCCGCACCGCTCGTCGAGCCCAGCGGAAGGCTGCGCCCGCGGCGGCTGAGGCGCGCGACACCGCGGTCCGCTACGCGGAGACGACCCGTGACTGGGCGTCCCCGAAGGTCGTGGCCGCCAAGGAATGGGCGGCGCCACGTGTCGAGCCGGCCGTCGAGAAGGTGAAGGGCGACGTCATGCCCGCCGTGGCGGGGGCCGTCACCGCGGCGCTCGCGGCCAGCGAGCCGGCGCGCACCGAGGCGGCGACGCGAGGGTCCGCGGCGCTGGCCGCGCTGAAGGGCGAGGTGGCCCCTCCCAAGAAGAAGAAGCGCCGCCTGCGCAAGCTCTTCCTGCTCGCCGGGGTGCTCGGCGGCGCCTACGCCGGGTGGAAGGCGTGGGCGGCCAAGGACGCGTCGGACCCGGTCGAGCCGTGGTCGGCGCCGGCGAGCACGTCCACCGGCTCCGCTCGGCCGTCGGTGACCCCGGTGCCGTCCGCGTCCACCGGCGCCCCCTCGGCGAAACCGGCCACGGACGACGCCGCCGGGGCCGGGCCGGACGAGGCCCTGGCCGACGCTGCCGACGAGGCCAAGGCCGAGGACGAGGCGCCCGAGGGGTCGGCCGCCGGCACGACGACCGAGGCGGTCACGCCGAAGAACGCGAAGAAGGCGTCCACCGCGGCCAAGAAGTCGACCAGCAAGCGCTGAGCCGCCGACGACCGCGGTTCGGCAGGGCGCCGCTACCGGGCTGCCCCGCCGGTCGCTAGCCGTCGTCGAGCGCGGCCGCGGCCTCGCGGGTGCGCTGGGAGGGAGCGACACCGAGCTCGTCGGCCAGCAGCCGGCGGCAGCGTTCGTAGGCGCGAGCGGCGCCGGCCCGGTCGCCGAGCGCGACATGTGCCCGCATCAGCACCCGGTAGAGACCTTCCCGGTACGGATCCAGCGCCAGCGCCCGTTCGGAGTCCCGCACGGCCTGCGCCGGGTCGCCGAGCGCGATCCAGCTGTCGGCGAGCACGTGGAGCGACCTGATCCTGATGTCTCGCAGCTCTGCCCGCCGGGCCGCCGCCCACGGCCCGTCGAGGCCGGCGAGGAAGGGGCGGGCAGAGATCATGGAAGCCACCAGCGCCTCCGCAGCCGCGTCCCGGGTGCTGCCGCGCCGGATCAGAGCCTCGGCCGCATGGATACGGGAGGCGGCAGACTCCGTGTCGACCACGATCGGACCCGGGTGCTCCACCCGGTACCCACCGGGCGCAGGCGCGATGGCCGCACCGTCGAGCCCCGCCTGGTCGAACCGCCGCCTCAGCTTGCTGATGATCGAGCGGACGGCCACCTCCCAGGCGTCAGGCGGTCCGGTGGGCCACAGGTCTTCCGCGAGCTCGTCGCGCAGCAGCACCCGTCGGTGCTCGACCGCGAGCATCGCCAGCGCGAGCCGGGCCTGGGGGCCGGGCAGGCTCGTGTCGGTCAGGGTGTGCAGACCGTCCGTCACGGTCAGGTCGCCGCACACGGTCACTCGCCAGTCGTTCAGCGCCAACCTCCTGCCAACATGGCCGTCGTAGCGTCCAGCCCGGGTCGAGGAGGACACCATGCCGCTCCAGCTTCAGGTTGATTGTGACTGCGGATGGAGCTTCGCGGGTCCGGAGGCGGAGCTCGTTCCGGCTGTCGTGCAGCACGGTACGGACGCCCACGGCATGACGCTGACGTCCGAGCAGGTGCTCGCCGCGGCCCGCCCTGTCCCCAGCTCGTCCACGGAGGCGACCCCATGACCGCGACGACCGCCGACGCCAGCACGATCGACCGGAACAAGCTGCTGGTCAGCCGTCTGTACGACTCACTGATGGCCGGAGGTGACGTGGGCGCCGCACAGCGGCTGCTCTCGGGCACCTACCAGGATCACGACATCCCGGGGCTGGGCAGCGGAGGAGCCGGGGAGCTCGTCGCCGCGGTTCTCCAGGTGCGCTCCGCCTTCCCCGACATCACTCCACGGCTGTTCGAGATCGTGGGCGAGGGGGACTGGGTCGCGGTCCGGGTCGAGGCCGCGGGGACGCACACCGGAGAGCCGTTCGCCGGCATCCCGGCCACCGGCAAGCCGATGCGGTGGAAGGAGATGCACATGTTCCGCTGCGCCGACGGGCGCATCGTCGAGCACCGGGGAGTGTTCGACATGCTCTCGATCCTGCAGCAGCTCGGCGCAGTGCCCGCCTGACGGCACGCTCGACGCTGACGCTGGGTGGAGACGAGGGGACTCGAACCCCTAACCCCCGCCTTGCAAAGGCGGTGCTCTGCCAGTTGAGCTACGCCCCCGTGGGGGGTGGAGCCGCCTCAGGGCCGGTCGGTCACCTCGGCCCAGAGGTCCTGCTCGGCCTCGCGGTCGGCGACGACCTTCTTGTACGCCAGCAGGCCCCCGACTGCGGCCAGCGCCGCCGCGATCAGCTTCTTCGACATGTCGCTCACCTCGTCGGGGACGTCCGTCGACCGTCGGACCGGGGGACGGAGAGTGGGCCTAAGTGGACTTGAACCACTGACCTCTGCCTTATCAGGGCAGCGCTCTAACCAACTGAGCTATAGGCCCGCTGCGCCGCGCAAGACTACCTCACCGAGTGGAGGCGATCCCAACCCGTTCGGACCGCCAGGAGCCGGCTGACCGGCCGCTCAGACGTCCTCGGTGAACGTGACGTGCAGCCCGCCGACGAGACTCGCGGCCATGTTGTACATGAACGCGCCGAGGGTGCACAGGGCCGTCATCAGCACGACGTTGACGCCGGCGAGCAGCGTGGTCGTCGAGAGGACCTTGTTCAGCCCGACGTAGTCGAAGATGTCGACGCCCTGGGCGTTGTCGTTGGAGCGCGTCACGCTCTCGACGCTGCGCCCGACGGAGTCGAACACGCCCATCGAGTCCAGCACCGTCCAGACCACGAACACCGCGACGACCGCGATCACGGCCAGCGCGATCGAGAGCAGGAAGGCCAGCTTCATCACCGACCACGGGTCGACCCGGGCGAGCACCAGCCGGGCCCGGCGCGCCTTGGCCGGTCGGGAGACGGGTCGGGCGGTCGCGTTGGTGGACGACGACATCTGGTCGCGGACAGGCGGCATCGTGGCGGTGGGGGGGCTGCTGCCCCACTGCTGCTGCGTGCCCGGAGCGTTCGGGGTGCTCACTGGTCGATCCCCTCGTCACCTGCCGGCGGGGTGGTCTCGGCGTGCGCCGCCTCGACCGCCTCCTCCAGCTCCTCCTCGTCGGCCGCGACCGCCCGCTCGGCGTTGCGGGCGATCGCCACCACGGTGTCATCGTCGGCGAGCGAGATGAACCGCACACCCATGGTGACACGTCCGGTCGGATTCACCTCGGCGACGGACACCCGGGTGACGCCCCCGCTGGCCTTGATCGAGAACACCTCGTCGGCGTCGTCCACCACCAGTGCCCCCACCAGAGACCCTCTCGCCTCGGAGAACTTCATGGCCTGCGTGCCATAGCCTCCCCGTCCCTGGAGCCGGTACTCCTCCACCACGGTGCGCTTCGCGAAGCCCCCGTCGGTGACCGTGAAGACGGTCCCGCCCGGCCGGGCCACCTCCATGACCAGGAGCTCGTCGTCACCCTTGAACCGCATGCCGGTCACACCCGAGGTCGCCCGTCCCATCGGGCGCAGGGCGTCGTCCGCCGCCGTGAACCGCACCGACATCGCGCGCCGGCTGACCAGGAGCAGGTCGTCGTCGGCCGAGACCAGCCGGGCCGAGATCAGCTCGTCGCCGAGCCCGTCGTCGTCCTCGCGCAGGTTGATGGCGATGAGCCCGCCGCTGCGGTTGGAGTCGTACTCGGTGAGACGGGTCTTCTTGACCATGCCGCGCTTGGTGGCCAGCACGAGGTACGGCGAGACCTCGTAGTCCTTGAGGTCGATGATCTGCGCGATCTGCTCGTCGGGCTGGAAGGCCAGCAGGTTCGCGACGTGCTGGCCGCGCGCGTCCCGGCCGGCCTCCGGCAGCTGGTAGGCCTTCGCCCGGTAGACGCGGCCCTTGTTGGTGAAGAACAGGATCCAGTGGTGGGTCGTCGTGACGAAGAAGTGCTCGACCAGGTCGTCCTGGCGCAGCTGGGCACCCCGCACGCCCTTGCCGCCGCGCCGCTGCGCGCGGTAGAGGTCGGTCTTGGTCCGCTTCGCGTAGCCACCCCGGGTGATCGTGACGACCACGTCCTCCTCGGGGATGAAGTCCTCGGCGGACATGTCGCCCTCGTAGGGGATGAGCTGGGTCCGCCGCTCGTCGCCGAACTTCTCGACGATCTCGGCGAGCTCCTCGCTCACGATGTCGCGCTGGCGCTGCGGCGAGGCGAGGATCGCGTTGTACTCCTCGATCGCCCGCATCAGCTCCTCGTAGCGGTCGAGCAGCTCCTGCCGCTCGAGGGCGGCGAGGCGGCGCAGCTGCATGTTGAGGATCTCGACGGCCTGGATCTCGTCGATCTCGAGGAGTGAGATCAGCCCGTCGCGGGCGTCCTCGGCCGACGCGCTGGCGCGGATGAGGGCGATGACCTCCTCGATGCGGTCGAGGGCCTTGAGCAGACCGCGCAGGATGTGCGCGCGCTCCTCCGCCTTGCGCAGCCGGAAGGTCGTGCGCCGGACGATGACCTCGACCTGGTGGGTCACCCAGTGGCGCACGAACGCGTCCAGGGACAGGGTGCGCGGCACGCCGTCGACGAGCGCCAGCATGTTGCAGCCGAAGGTGTCCTGCAGCTGCGTGTGCTTGTAGAGGTTGTTGCGCACGACGCTGGCCACGGCGTCGCGCTTGAGCACGACGACCAGACGCATCCCGGTGCGGGCGGAGGAGTCGTCGCGCAGGTCGGCGATGCCCGCGACCTTGCCCGAGTCGGCCAGCTCGGCGATCTTGCGGGCCAGCGCGTCGGGGTTGACCTGGTAGGGCAGCTCGGTGATGACCAGGGTGGTGCGGCCGCGGGAGTCCTCCTCGACCTCGACGACCGCGCGCATCGTCACCGACCCGCGGCCGGTGCGGTAGGCGTCCTGGATGCCCTGGCTGCCGACGATGAGGCCCTTGGTCGGGAAGTCGGGGCCCTTGATGCAGGCCATCAGCGCCTCGAGGAGCTCCTCGTGCGACGCGCCGGGGTGGTCGAGGTGCCACTGCACTCCCTCGGCGACCTCGCGCAGGTTGTGCGGCGGGATGTTGGTGGCCATGCCGACGGCGATGCCGCCGGACCCGTTGACGAGCAGGTTCGGGAACCGGGCCGGCAGGACCTGCGGCTCGAGCTGGCGACCGTCGTAGTTCGGCGCGAAGTCGACCGTCTCCTGGTCGATGTCGCGCGTCATCTCCATCGCGAGCGGCGCCAGCCGGCATTCGGTGTAGCGCATGGCGGCCTGCCGGTCGTCGCCCGGCGAGCCGAAGTTGCCCTGGCTCTGCACGAGGGGGTAGCGCAACGACCACGGCTGCCCGAGCCGCACCAACGTGTCGTAGATCGCGGTGTCGCCGTGCGGGTGGTACTGACCCATGACGTCACCGACGACGCGCGAGCACTTCGAGAAGCCGCGGTCGGGCCGGTAGCCGCCGTCGAACATCGCGTAGAGGACCCGGCGGTGCACCGGTTTGAGCCCGTCGCGCACGTCGGGGAGCGCGCGCTGCACGATGACGCTCATCGCGTAGTCGAGGTAGGACCGCTGCATCTCCACCTGGAGGTCGACCGGCTCGACGCGGCCGCCGGGCGGCACGGGCGGACCCGGGGGGAGGTTGGTCTCGGTCACGGTCGGGCTCTCCTACGCGTACGTCGTGCGGCGGGGGTGGACACGGGGGTCGCGTCCTAGATGTCGAGGAAGCGGACGTCCTTGGCGTTGCGCTGGATGAACTTCCGGCGCGACTCGACGTCCTCGCCCATCAGCTCGGTGAACATCACGTCGGCGAGCGCAGCGTTCTCCAGGGTCACCTGCAGCAGGATGCGCTTCTCGGGGTCCATCGTCGTGTCCCAGAGCTCGTCGTTGTTCATCTCGCCGAGGCCCTTGTAGCGCTGGATGCCCTCGCCCTTGAGCAGCTTGTGCCCGGCCGCCTCACCGGCAGCGTGCAGCGCGTCGCGCTCGCGCTCGGAGTAGGCGTACTGCGGCTCTGCGGGGCGGGCCCACTTGAGCTTGTACAGCGGGGGCTGGGCCAGGAAGACATGCCCCTGCTCGACCACCTCGGGCATGAAGCGGAACAGCAGCGTGAGCAGCAGCGTCCGGATGTGCTGGCCGTCGACGTCGGCGTCGGCCATCAGCACCACCTTGTGGTAGCGCAGCCGTGCCAGGTCGAAGTCGTCGCCCACGATCCCGGTGCCCAGCGCCGAGATGATCGCCTGGACCTCCTGGTTGCCCAGCACCCGGTCGAGACGGGCCCGCTCGACGTTGAGGATCTTGCCGCGGATCGGCAGGATCGCCTGCGTCCGCTGGTCGCGGCCCTGCTTGGCCGGGCCACCGGCGGAGTCCCCCTCGACGATGAAGAGCTCGCACTCCTCGGGGTTGGTCGACTGGCAGTCGGCCAGCTTGCCGGGCAGGCTGCCGCCCCCGAGGAGTCCCTTGCGGCTGCGGGCCGCGTCGCGCGCCTTGCGCGCGGCAAGCCGGGCGACCGCGGCACCCTGGGCCTTGCGGGCGATGTCCTTGCCCTCGCCGGGGTTCTTCTCGAACCACTCACCGAGCTTGTCGTGGACGACCTTCTGCACGAACGACTTCGCCTCGGTGTTGCCGAGCTTGGTCTTGGTCTGCCCCTCGAACTGCGGCTCGGCCATCTTGACGCTGACGATCGCGGTGAGACCCTCTCGGACGTCGTCGCCGGTGAGGTTCGCGTCCTTCTCCTTGAGGATGTTCCAGTCGCGGGCGAACTTGTTCACCAGCAAGGTCAGCGCAGACCGGAACCCCTCCTCGTGGGTGCCGCCCTCGTGGGTGTTGATGGTGTTCGCGAAGGTGTGCACCGACTCGGTGAAGCCGCTGTTCCACTGCATCGCGACGTCGAGAGACAGCCCGCCGTCGATGTCCTCCGACTCGTCCTCGAAGGACACCACCGTCCGGTGGACGGCATCCTTGTGAGCGCCCAGGAAGTTCACGTAGTCCACCAGGCCGCCGTCGTAGCGATAGGTGACCTCGGTCGGGGTGGTCTCGTCGACCTCGTCGTGCTCGCGCTCCTCGGCCGTCGCCGGACGCTCGTCGCGCATCGCGATGGTGAGACCCCGGTTGAGGAACGCCATCTCCCGGAGCCGGTTGGACAGGGTCTCGAAGCTGTAGTCGGTGGTCTCGAAGATGTCGGACGACGCCCAGAACGTGATCGTCGTGCCTGTCCTGTCGGTCGGGCCGCCCTTGCGCAGCGGGGCGTCGGGGACACCCGTCGTGTACGACTGGGTCCAGACATGGCCCTCTCGGCAGATCTCGACGTCCAGGGTCGAGGAGAGTGCGTTGACGACCGAGACGCCGACGCCGTGCAGGCCGCCGGAGACCTTGTAGCCGCCACCACCGAACTTCCCGCCGGCGTGCAGCACGGTGAGCACGACCTCGACCGCCGACCGGCCCTCGCTCTCCACGTCCCCGACCGGGATGCCGCGGCCGTTGTCGCTGACCCGGACGCCGCCCTCCGGGAGCAGCGACACCTCGATGAGGTCGCAGTGCCCGGCCAGCGCCTCGTCGACGGAGTTGTCGACCACCTCGTAGACGAGGTGGTGCAGGCCGCGCTCCCCGGTGGAGCCGATGTACATGCCCGGTCGCTTGCGCACCGCCTCGAGGCCCTCGAGGACCTGGATCTGGCTGGCGTCGTAGGACGCCGGGGGAGGGGCGTCGGTGACCCCGGTGGCCGCAGCGGGCTGGTCGGGGGAGGACGGTGCGTCGACTGGCTCGAGCGGCTCGGCCGGCTGCGTCACTGGTCACCTTTCGTCGGGCGCGCGCCAGTCGTCCACCGGGGGTGAAATGGGCCCACCGGGCGGGCCAGCGGGCGACGACGGCACCTGGGGTGCGTACGGCCTCCATCTTAGCGGTCCGGACGGTCAGAACCGGCCACCAGGGACGCCTGGGGGCGGCGGAGCCGCCCGATCACGGGTGGGGATGAGCCCCTGTACGCGCCAGGGGTCCCTCCGGGCCGAAACGGCCGAAGCGCCTCGCCGTGGGACGGGGCTCGGGACCTAGCCGTAGGTGTCGCGCGGGCCCCGTCCGCGCACGCTCCACGGGCCGCGCTTCCAGGAGGGCGCCCGCGGTCCGCGGACCGAGACGGCCGTGACGGTGCCCGCGCCGAGGTCCTGGGCCAGGCGGGCCAGCAGCGACGGGGCGAGCAGCCGGATCTGGGTGGCCCAGGCCGTGGAGTCGGCCTCGACCAGCAGCTCGCCGTCGGAGAAGGAGACGGGTCGGGCGTGGGCCGCGATCTCCGGCCCGACGATCGCGTCCCACCGGCCCATCGCGCCGCCCACGGCCGCGTCGGTCTCCCAGCCGCGCTCCGCGACCAGCCGGTCGAGGGTCGGCCCGAGCAGCTGCGGGTCGCGGTCGTCAGGGTGGGCCCCGCTGCGCTGCTCGGGACCGACCGGGCGGCGGCGCGGGCGCGCCGGGTCGTCGGCCCGGCGCGGGTCGGGGGCCGGGACCCGGCCGGGGACGAGCCCGCGCCGGCGCGCCTCGGCCCGCGCGGCCGCCAGCGCCCGACGGGCCACGTCGACGGGGGAGCGGTCGGGGCCCCCGCCGGACGGCGGTGCGTCGCCACCCACGTCAGTCACGCACCCGGCGCACCTCGGCGCCCATGACGTCGACCCGCGCACCGTGCAGCGCCTCCGGCACGTCGCCGGGCACCGCGGCGGTCACCAGCACCTGCTCGGCACCGGCCACCATCGCGGCCAGCCGGTCGCGACGGCGCTCGTCGAGCTCGGCGAACACGTCGTCGAGCACGAGCACCGGCTCGCCGCCAGGCGACGACCCGTCGGTCTCGCCCCGCAGCAGGTCGTAGGACGCCAGCCGCAGCGCGAGGGCGAACGACCAGGACTCCCCGTGGCTGGCGTAGCCCTTGGCCGGCAGGGGACCGAGGGTCAGCACCAGGTCGTCCCGGTGCGGCCCGACGAGCGAGACGCCGCGGTCGAGCTCGGCCTGACGTACGGCGGAGAGCTGGTCGAGCAGCACCGCCGACAGCAGCTCGCGGTCGGCGACCAGCGGTGCGTCCTCGCCCATCGAGCTGCGGTAGGTGATGACGGCGGGCCCCACCGACGTCTGCTCGGCCTCCGCCCCGGCGGCGACCGACGCGTAGGCCTTGTCGACCAGCGGGCTCAGCCCGTCGACCAGCTGGATGCGGCCGGCGAGCAGCTCGGCGCCGGCCGTCGCGAGGTGGGAGTCCCAGACCTCGAGCGTGCGCAGGTCGACCGAGGGCCGGCCGCTCCCGCCGCGGCGCCCGCCGGCCGACTTGAGCAGCGCGTTGCGCTGCTTGAGGACCCGGTCGTAGTCGGCACGGACGCCGGCGAAGCGAGGTGTCCTCGACACGAGCAGGTCGTCGAGGAAACGGCGGCGCTCCGCGGGGTCGCCCTTGACCAGGGCGAGGTCCTCGGGGGCGAACAGGACGCTGCGCAGGATGCCGAGCACGTCACGCGGCCGGGGCACCGGCGAGCGGTTGACCCTGGCCCGGTTGGCCCGGCCCGGGGTGATCTCGACCTCGACGAGCAGGGAACGCTCCGCGCGCACCACCTGCCCGCGGACCACGGCCCGCTCCGCTCCCAGCCGGACGAGCGGCGCGTCCTGCGCCACCCGGTGCGAGCCCAGCGTCGAGAGGTAGCCGACGGCCTCCACCAGGTTGGTCTTGCCCTGGCCGTTGGGTCCGACGAACGCGGTGACGCCTCGGCCCAGCGGGAGCTCGACCTCGGTGTAGGACCGGAAGTCGCGCAGGGACAGGTGGCTCAGGTGCATGTCAGGGGCGCACGCTAGGCGGGGTCCTCGACCTCGCCGGTGGCCACCTTGGTCACGGCGTGCCCGCCGAACTGGTTGCGCAGCGCCGCCACGGCCTTCATCGCCGGGGAGTCGTCCTGGCGGGAGGCGAACCGGGCGAACAGCGCGGCGGTCATCACCGGCGCGGGGACGGCGTGGTCGATGGCCTCCTCGATCGTCCACCGGCCCTCACCGGAGTCCTCGACGTAGCCGCGGATCGCGGACAGCTCGGGATCCGCCCGGAGCGCCAGCACGAGCAGGTCGAGCAGCCAGGACCGGATCACGGTGCCCTGCGTCCACGACGTGATGACGCCGGGCACGTCCTCGACGACGTCGGCAGCGCTGAGCAGCTCGAAGCCCTCGGCGTAGGCCTGCATCAGGCCGTACTCGATGCCGTTGTGCACCATCTTCGCGAAGTGCCCCGCCCCGACGGGGCCGGCGTGGACGAAGCCGGCGTCGCCCTCGGGCTTGAGGGCGTCGAACACCGGCTGCACGGTGGCGACGTCGCCGGCCGAGCCGCCGACCATCAGGGCGTAGCCGTTGTCCAGGCCCCAGACCCCACCGGACACCCCGGCGTCGACGTAGCCCACGCCACGCTCGCGGAGTCGTGCCGCGTGGGCGGCGTCGTCGGTCCAGCGCGAGTTGCCGCCGTCGACGACGACGTCCCCCTCGCCGAGCAGGGCGGCGAGCTCCTCGACGGTGGACCGGGTGACGTCGCCGGCGGGCACCATCACCCACACCACTCGCGGCGACGGCAGCGCAGCGACCATGGCCTGCAGGGAGTCGGCGTCGCTGACCTCCGGGTTGCGGTCGTAGCCGACGACCGTGTGACCCGCCCGCCGGAGTCGCTCGCGCATGTTGCCGCCCATGCGGCCCAGGCCGACCAGTCCGATCTCCATCGACGCCCTCCCTGCCTCTCCCGTGCCTTCGGTCGGTGTCGCGCTGCCCGCCGGGTGCCCGTCAGCCGGAGAGCCGGACCGGCATCAGCAGGTAGCGGTAGTCGTCGCCGGCCGTGGCGTCGGAGGCGTCCTTCCCGGCGAGGACCGCCGGGCGGGTCGAGGCCGTGAACCGCAGCTCGGCGTAGGCGCTGTCGAGCGCGCCGAGGCCGTCGAGGAGGTAGGCGGGGTTGAACGCGATCGAGATGTCGTCGCCGGTCATCTCCGCGTCGAGGGACTCCGACGCCTGCGCCTCGTCGCCGGTGCCGGCCTCGAGGGTGACCTCCGCGCCGGAGAAGCTCAGCCGGATCGGCGTGTTGCGCTCGGCGACGAGCGCGACCCGGCGTACGGACTCGATGAGGGCGGCCGTGTCCACCGTCGCGACGCTCGCCGACTCCGTGGGGAGCAGGGACTTGTACTTCGGGAACTCCCCGTCGAGCAGCCGTGAGGTGGTGCGGCGGCCGCCCCCCTCGAACCCGACCAGCCCCTCGCCGGCACCGGAGGCCGCCAGGGCCACCGTCACCTTGTCGGCGCCGGCCAGCGACTTGGCCGTCTCGGCGAGCGTGCGGGCCGGCACGAGCGCGATGGCCGAGAGCCCGGACTGCTCCGGCGTCCACGGCAGGTCGCGGACCGCCAGACGGTAGCGGTCGGTGGCGGCCAGGGTGATCTTCTCGCCCTCGATCTCCAGGCGGACGCCGGTGAGGACCGGCAGCGTGTCGTCACGGCCGGCGGCGACGGAGACCTGGGCGACCGCCGCGGCAAAGGCCTCACCCCGCAGGGACCCCGACGCGCTGGGCATCTCGGGCAGGGAGGGGTAGTCCTCGACCGGGAGCGTGAGCAGCGTGAACCGCGAGGACCCGCAGGTCACGACGACCTTCGCGGCGTCGGTGGTGATCTCCACCGGCCGCGGCGGGAGGCTGCGCGAGATGTCGGCGAGCAGCCGGCCGCTGACGAGGGCCACCCCTGGCTCGCTGATGTCGGCCGCCACCTCGACCCGGGCGGAGACCTCGTAGTCGAAGCTCGACAGGACGAGCCGTCCGCCGTTGTCGGTGCTGGCGTCGAGCATCAGACCGGCCAGCACCGGGACGGGCGGGCGGGCCGGAAGGCTGCGGGCAGCCCAGGCCACGGCCTCCGCGAGGACGTCGCGCTCAACCCGGATCTTCACCGGCCACCGCCTCCTGTCGTCTGCTCGTGCGGGCTGCCGTCTCGGGCGGCCCGGTGAGCGCTCGGGGCCGGTGGTCCCCAGTTCGGCCGGCCCGTGATGTGTCGTGCCGATCCAACTCCATGATGTGGTGTGGTGGTCTCATCAGGGGTGGTGGATCCTGGGGACGACGCGTGTCCGTGCAGGTCAGACGCTAGATGCGCCTGGGGACAGCCTGGGTGCGCCGCTGCGGACCGGCCCCGGGGGCCTGTGCACGCAGGTGGTCCTCCACAGCCGTCCACAGGGTGTCCCCGGCCGCTCTCGGGTCCGTCCACAGGGTTGTCCCCATGGTGTGAACGCACCGTGTGGCACGGTCTGCGCAGCGTCGTCGGGAACGTGGGGCGAGCCGTGGCCGGCTCCGTCGCGTGGTGCGTCATCCAGCGCGCGCCTGGGACTTGATGCGGTTGGTCAGCTCGGTGACCTGGTTGTAGACGCTGCGCCGCTCGGCCATGAGCTGGCGGATCTTCTTGTCGGCGTGCATCACGGTGGTGTGGTCGCGGCCGCCGAACTGCTGCCCGATCTTGGGCAGCGAGAGGTCGGTGAGCTCGCGGCAGAGGTACATCGCGATCTGGCGGGCATTGACCAGCACCCGGGACCGGGACGAGCCGCAGAGCTCCTCCATGGACTGGCCGAAGTAGGCGGACGTCTGCGCCATGATCGTCGCCGCGGTGATCTCGGGCTGGCTGTTGTCGGGGATGAGGTCCTTGAGCACGATCTCGGCCAGGGCCAGGTCCACGCCCTGCCGGTTGAGGCTGGCGAAGGCGGTGACCCGGATCAGCGCGCCCTCGAGCTCGCGGATGTTCGTCGAGATCTTGCTGGCGATGAACTCCAGGACTTCTGGGGGAGCCGCCAGTCTGTCCTGAGCCGCCTTCTTCCGCAGGATGGCGATGCGGGTCTCCAGCTCGGGCGGCTGGACATCGGTGATCAGGCCCCAGTGGAAGCGGTTGCGCAGCCGGTCCTCGAGGGTGACCAGCTGCTGCGGGGGCCGGTCGCTGGAGATGACGATCTGCTTGTTGGCGTTGTGCAGGGTGTTGAAGGTGTGGAAGAACTCCTCCTGCGTCTGCTCCTTGTTCTCCAGGAACTGGATGTCGTCGACGAGCAGGATGTCCACGTCGCGGTAGCGCCGGCGGAAGGCCTCGGCCCGGCCGTCGCGGATGGAGTTGATGAAGTCGTTGGTGAACTCCTCGGAGCTGACGTACCGGACACGTACCCCGTTGTAGAGGCTCATGCCGTAGTGCCCGATGGCGTGCAGCAGGTGGGTCTTGCCCAGGCCGGAGTCGCCGTAGATGAACAGCGGGTTGTAGGCCTTGGCCGGCGCCTCGGCGACGGCCACCGCGGCGGCGTGCGCGAACCGGTTGCTCGACCCGATGACGAAGGTCTCGAACAGGTAGCGCGGGTTGAGCCGGGTGGGCTCGCTCTCGCGGCGTGGTCCCGGCTCACGCCCGGTGCCGGCGGGCTCGTCGGTCGCGGTGGTCGGCTCAGCCGGCCCGGTGGTGGCCGGCTCGGGCCGCGGGGGCCCGCCGGCACCGACCGCCGGGCTCGAGCCGTCGGGGCCGGGCGAGGGCGCCGTGCCGTCCAGGCTCGGGTCCACGACCACGGCGACGCGCACGTCGTGCCCGATCTGCTCGGTCAGCACCGAGGTGATCACCGAGCGCAGCCGCTGCTCGATCACGTCCTTGGCGAACTGGTGCGGCACCGAGAGCAGCGCCGTCTCACCGACGACGCCGTCGAGGCGGCTCAGGCCGATGAACGCCCGCTGCTGGGGGGTGACCGTGTCCTCGAGGACGGCCAGCGCGCGCTCCCAGGCGGCATCGAGGTCCGGGGTGCGCGCGGCGAGGTCGCGAGGGTCCAGGTCGGTCACCGTGTCGTCGCTCACGCGGTCATCCCTTCGTGTGCGGAGCGTAGGCTCCCGCGCACCGTCCGAAGCGGCCAGGGCGTGTCCCCGCGCTCATGACCTTGCCGTCCACACCGTCATCCACAGCCTGTGCAAATCGAGAGGTTGTCCCGAGATGTCCGGGTGTGCGCTGACTCGTGTCCCCCTCGCGGACCTCCGGTCGGGGTCCGCGCGAGATGCCTGCCGACGGACGGGCAGAGGCTGGGGAAGGCCCGACGACCGGCGTGACGCTAACAACGTGGCGGCTCGGGCAGCAAGCGGTTGTCCACAACCCGCCCGAGAATTTCTCGCGCCTCGGACGCCCGTGGTCGCCGCCCTCGTGCGGGAGCCGGCGGAGTTTGACCCGGAGCGTCCGCCGCCCGTACCGTGACCGGGGTCGCCTCGCGCGACGGCTGCTGCGGCCTGCCCGCCACCCACTGTCTGTGCCGGTCGGTGGATCTGCGCCCGTCGGTCCGCATGTCGACACCACTGCCCAGCACGAGCCGCCAGTTCGAGCACCGCACGCCCTTCCCTCCGGGAGCCCACGAGTGAGCAAGCGCACGTTCCAGCCCAACAACCGCCGTCGCGCGAAGACGCACGGGTTCCGCCTGCGCATGCGCACCCGTGCCGGACGCTCGATCCTGGCCGCCCGGCGCTCCAAGGGGCGCTCGCGCCTCTCGGCCTGACCGACGTGCTGCCGGCCGGGTCCCGGCTGCGTCGCCGGGCCGACTTCACGGCTGCGCTGCGTCGCGCGCGCGGGACGCGGGGCGGGGGGCTCGTCGTGGTCCACGTCGACGTGGCACCCGGCGGCGACATGGCACCCGTTCCCCCCGCCCGGGTCGGGGTCGTCGTCTCCCGCGCCGTCGGGCCGGCCGTGACCCGCAACCTGGTCAAGCGCCGGCTCCGTCACGTCCTCGCCCGGCGGCTCCCGGAGCTGCCGGCCGGGTCCCGCGTCGTCGTGCGCGCCCTGCCCGCCGCCGGCGACGCCTCCTCGACCCAGCTCGACGCGGCCGTCGGTCGGGCCCTGGCCGGGAAGGCCGGGGCATGACGCCTCCGACGCCTCCGACGCCTCCGACATCGCCGATCGCGTGGCTGCGCCGGGCGGTGGTGGCCGTGCTCGTGCTGCCGATCCGGGCCTACCAGGTGGTCGTGTCACCCCTGCTCGGTCCGCGCTGCCGGTTCTACCCCTCCTGCTCCGCATACGCCGTCGAGTCGCTGCGCACCCACGGGCCCGGCCGGGGAACCCTGCTGGCCGGCCGCCGGTTGCTCCGGTGCCACCCCTGGAACCCGGGGGGGCTGGACCCGGTGCCACCCTCGACCCGCTCGGGCGCCGACCCGACCGCACGCGCGCCCCAGGGAGCCGGAACGTGACCGCACAGCTGCTCGAGCCGCTCTACTGGGTCGTCACCGGCATCATGGTGGCGTTTCATACCTTGTTCAAGAACCTCGGCTTCGACTCGGCGGGCGGGTTCGCCTGGGGCGGCTCGATCGTCGGCCTGGTCGTGGTCATCCGCATCTTTCTCATCCCGCTGTTCGTCAAGCAGATCAACGCGCAGCGCGGGCTGCAGATCCTGCAGCCGGAGATCAAGAAGATCCAGGCCAAGTACAAGGGCAAGACCGACCCGGAGAGTCGGCAGAAGCAGCAGCAAGAGATGATGAAGCTCTACAAGGACAACGGGACCAACCCGCTGGCCAGCTGCCTGCCGATCCTGCTCCAGGCGCCCATCTTCTTCGCGCTCTTCCACGTGCTCAACGGCATCGGGAAGGAGCCGGCGCTGGGCAAGGAGTTCTTGTCCAACTCCGCGGCGAATGAAGCCGCGGACGCCACCATCCTCGGGGCGAACCTGTCGGACCGGTTCCTGGGTGCCGAGGACGTCACCGTCCAGATCGTGACGGCCGTCATGATCATCCTGATGTCGGCGACGACGTTCATCACGCAGAAGCAGCTGATGAGCAAGAACATGCCGGCCAGTGCGATGGACAACCCGTTCGCCCAGCAGCAGAAGATCCTGCTGTACGTCTTCCCGCTCGTGTTCGCGGTGACGGGCGTCAACTTCCCGATCGGCGTGCTGCTCTACTGGCTGACCACGAACGTCTGGTCGATGGGGCAGCAGTTCTACGTCATCCGACGCAACCCGTCCCCCGGGTCCCCCGCCGCCGAGGCGCTGGAGAAGCGACGCGCGGCCAAGGCTGCCCGGCACCATCCCGCGACCCCGGTCGGCTCGGACGGTGCCGGCTCGAACGGGTCCACGCCGACCGGGGCCACCTCGACGGGCCCGACGACGGGCGACGCGAGCTCTGACGGACAAGCCGACCCACGCCCGGGGGGGCAACGCAAGCAGCCGAAGAAGAAACGCAAACGCTGACCGCTGCGCACCACGTCCCGACGCCGGGGCGACCGGCCGAGCCGCGTCCCGGCGCACCGACCCGATGAAGGAATCCTGCGATGACCCAGTCCCAGCACGGCGTCGACGACCTCGAGATCGACGGCTCCGCCGGCGACGCCCCGGCCGCCGACGTGACCATGGACGAGGCCGCCAGGGTCGCCCCGGCTGCCGACACCGCGGGTAGCCCGGATCTCGAGCGAGAAGGCGAGATCGCCGCGGACTACCTCGAGGAGCTGCTCGACATCGCCGACCTCGACGGTGACATCGACATGGACGTGGAGCGAGACCGCGCGGCAGTGTCGATCGTCGGCGGCGACCTGGACGACCTCGTCGGACGTGACGGCGTCGTGCTCGAGGCTCTGCAGGAGCTGACCCGGCTGGCCGTGCTCACCCAGACCGGCAACCGCAGCCGGTTGATGTTGGACATCGCCGGCTATCGGGCCGGCCGGCGGGTCGTCCTCACCGAGCTGGGCCGCCGCACCGCCGAGACGGTCCGGGAGACAGGGCAGCCGATCCAGCTGGACCCGATGTCCCCGTTCGAGCGCAAGATCGTCCACGACGCGGTGGCCGACGCCGGCCTGACCAGCGAGTCGGAGGGCGAGGAGCCGCACCGCTGCGTCGTCGTGCTGCCCTCCTGAGGTGACGCAGCCGGCGCCGGTTTCACGTGAAACCATCGGTCGCCGGCTCTTCGGCTCCGGCTACGAGACCGCGATCGCCTTCGAGGAGATGCTGCGCACCGACGGCGTGCACCGGGGGCTGGTCGGACCGCGCGAGGCGGGGCGAATGTGGGAACGCCACGTCCTGAACTGCGCCGTCATCGCGCCGGCCTTCGCGCCGGCGGCCTCGGTCGTCGACGTGGGCAGTGGGGCGGGCCTGCCGGGAGTCGTCCTCGCGATCGCCCGACCGGACCTCCACCTCGTCCTGCTGGAGCCATTGCTGCGCCGCGTCACCTTCCTCGAGGAGGCGGTCGCCCGGCTCGGCCTGACCTCGGTCGAGGTGCGCCGCGGCCGGGCGGAGGACCTGCACGGCTCCCCCGGCGTGGACGTGGTCACGGCGCGGGCGGTGGCTCCGATGGACCGGTTGGTGCGGTGGTGCCTGCCCCTCGCGCGACCGGGCGGCAGCCTGCTGGCGATGAAGGGGGCCCGGGCGGAGCAGGAGATGGACGCGGCCGGTCCGGTCCTCCGCCAGCTCGGCGCCACGGGATGGACGGTCGAGGTGCACGGGGCCGGTCTCGTCGATCCCCCGGTGCGCCTCGTGCGGGTCGTCGCGGGAGCACCGACTCCTCACGGCGCCGGTCGTGCGCCGGCACACCGTCGGTCGCCCGGGCGCTGACCCCGAAGCACACCGCGCGCGGAACTGACGCGCTGGCAGCGCGGAGGCCCGGGTCGGCAGCAGAACGGATCGTCCACAACCGGTGCTGTCACCTGGCGCGTCGGGGGTGTCCCGCGTAGGGTTCGGCGTCAGCGTCACCCGTCGCCGGACATGAGACCGGCGACATCCCCCGCCTGTCGTCCGCCCTGTTCCCGCGCGCCCGGAGAGGACCTGCCGTGCCTGTCCCGTCGGCCCCGGCCCGCGCGGCCGGGCGCGGGTTGGGGTGGCCGGAATCGGGCCCCACCCGGGCAGGTCGGGCCGGTCTCGGCTGGCCCGAGCTGCCAGTGCGCGGCGGCCCCGCCGGCAGGGAAGGTGCCGACCGATCGACTTCCCCGGCTTCCGGGACGCCTGATCGCCTGAGCAGCACCGCCGCTGCCGGCCGCAACGGCACGGAGAGCTCCAGCAGTACCGACTCCGCCGGCGTACCACCGGCGGCCGGTGGTCCCGCCGGGTCCGCACCCGAGGGAACCGTGCTCGAGGCGGGGATCCGGGAGGTCCGACGCCCGGACGCGCCGCATCCGCCGGCCACCGTGACACACAGCGACCGTCCTCACGTCGAGCCGGTTTCACGTGAAACCGAGCGCGATGCGCCTGAGGTCCCCGAGACCGATCGCACGGCGTTCGGACCTCATCCCGCACTGGCCGCGCTCGACGCGGCGGCATCTGCCGTGGCGGCTGCCGGCCGCCATGTTTCACGTGAAACCGGCGGCGACGCGCGGGCCTCGGTGCCCCCATCCCCAAGCGCCACTGACAACGTCCTCGGCCGGCTCGGTCGGCTGGGCGGCGCATCGACAGCTGAGGAGTTCGCGGTGACGGACGTGCACGGTTTCGGAACGGGTGTGCACGACGCCGAACGGGACGTGCACGATGCCGGAACGGACGTCCATGACGTCGGGCTGCCAGCCCAACCCGACGACACCCCGATCGCTCGCGCTGCCGAGACCGCGCTGCGCGTCCTCGCGGGTCGGGTGGGGGACCCGCTGCCGTCCCCGGCGCACACCAGGGTGCTCACGGTCGCCAACCAGAAGGGCGGGGTGGGCAAGACCACGACGACAGTGAACCTGGCCGCGGCGCTTGCTTTGCAGGGTGCCGAGGTGCTGGTGGTCGACCTGGACCCGCAGGGGAACGCCTCCACGGCCCTCGGTGTCGAGCACCACTCCGAGATCCCCTCGGTCTACGACGTCCTCATCGACGGGCGGGACATGCACGAGGTCGTGGCGCGGGTCGAGGGGATCGAGGGTCTCTGGTGTGCCCCCGCCACGATCGACCTCGCCGGCGCCGAGATCGAGCTCGTCAGTCTCGTCGCCCGGGAGTCGCGGCTGCAGCGCGCCCTCGAGGCCTACGCCGTCTGGTGCGACCTGAACCGGGCCACGCGCCTGGACTACGTGCTCGTGGACTGCCCGCCGAGCCTGGGCCTGCTCACGGTGAACGCGCTGGTCGCCGCGCCGGAGGTCCTCATCCCGATCCAGTGCGAGTACTACGCGCTCGAGGGCGTCGGCCAGCTGCTCCGCAACATCGACCTGGTGAAGGCGCACCTCAACCCGGACCTGCACGTGTCGACCGTGCTTCTCACGATGTACGACGCCCGGACCCGCCTGGCAGCGCAGGTGGCCGACGAGGTGCGCACCCACTTCAGCCAGACCGTGCTGCGCACGACGATCCCTCGGTCGGTCCGCATCTCCGAGGCGCCCAGCTACGGTCAGACCGTCATGACCTACGACCCGGGCTCGACGGGTGCGCTGTCCTATCTCGAGGCAGCGCGCGAGATGGCATTCCGCGGCGCCGGCCGCACCCCAGCAACGGAGGACGCGCGTGACTGATCGACGGCGAGGACTGGGCAGAGGCCTGGGTGCGCTGATCCCGGCTGCCCCCGGCAAGGCCGATCCGCCCTCCGGTGGCCCGTCCCCGGTGGACGTCCTCATCCCCGCGAAGTCGCGGGACGCCGCGGCCGGCGGGGCCCCCGGCAGGTCCGGGTCGGGTCCGGGGGCTGCGGCCGACGATGCCGCAGCCGCTGACCGCGCCGCGGGAGGTGACGGTGCGGCCGGTCAGGTCGGCGGTGCTCACTTCGCCGAGGTGCCCCTGGACGCCATCACGCCCAACCCGCGGCAGCCTCGCGAGGTGTTCGACGAGGAGGCCCTCGCCGAGCTCGTGCACTCGTTGCGCGAGGTCGGCATGCTCCAGCCGGTGGTCGTCCGGCCCCTCGGCGAGGAGCGCTACGAGCTGATCATGGGGGAGCGGCGGTGGCGAGCTGCCCGGGTGGCCGGCTTCACCGCGATCCCCGCCATCGTCCGCTCGACCGGCGACGACGCCATGCTGCGCGACGCGCTCCTGGAGAACCTGCACCGGTCACAGCTGAACCCGCTGGAGGAGGCTGCCGCCTACGACCAGCTGCTCCAGGACTTCGGGTGCACGCACGATCAGCTGGCCGGCCGGATCGGCCGCTCCCGCCCGCAGATCTCCAACACCCTCCGCCTGCTCAAGCTCCCCCCGCTGGTGCAGCGGCGGGTCGCGGCGGGAGTCCTGTCCGCCGGGCACGCTCGCGCCCTGCTCGGTCTCGACGACGGGTCCGCCCAGGAACGGCTGGCCCAGCGCATCGTCGCCGAGGGGCTCTCGGTGCGCTCCGTCGAGGAGATCGTCGCCCTGGGCGGGGAACCGGCGACCGAGCGACGGCCGGCGCCCACGAAGCGCCCCGTGGCACCGAAGCTGGCGGTCCTCGCCGACCGGCTGGCCGACCGCTTCGAGACCCGCGTGAAGGTGGACCTCGGCCGGTCGAAGGGGCGCATCACGGTGGAGTTCGCCTCGCTCGACGACCTCGAGCGGATCATCGGCCTCATGGCGCCCGACACGGAGATCCCGCAGGACGAGCCGACCGACGGCTGACCGGGGCCGCGATCTCCGGCTCCTGGGGCAGGTGGGACTCCCGGGTCGGGAGTGGCCGGTAGTGGCCGGTGGAGCGATCGTCGGCGCAGGTCGATACCTCGATACCTCGATACCTCGATACCTCGACGACGCGACATCTCGACACCTCGACGTGTCGACGACGCGATACCTCGACATGTCGACAGCACGACACGTCGACACCGACCGCTTCTCGACACGTCGATGCGTCGGCAGGGCGACACGTCGAGATGTCGACATCGCGGTGCGTCGACATCGCAGTGCGTCGAGATCGCGGTGCGTCGACGTCGCGGTGCATCGGCGCCGGTCTGGTCTGGTCCCGGCACAGCGGCCCCGCTACCCTTCCTGGTGGTCCCGCCGACGGTGCCGGGGCCGTCGGTGCGCCTTTCGGAGGGGCCGGTGTCGCGACGGGTCGCGAGCCTCACGCTGGACAACCTGGACGACCTGCCGCGCCGGTGCCGGAGCTGCGTGTTCTGGGAGCTGGACCCGGTGGCCGGTGAGGCCGCCGCGGCAGCCGGGGACCTCGAGCTGGAGAAGGAGGCGTGGCTGTCCGCCACGCTGCTCGACTGGGGTTCCTGCGGCAAGATCGTCTACGTCGACTCCCTGCCGGCGGGCTACCTCACGTACGCACCGCCCGCCCACGTGCCGCGCAGCCTGGCGTTTCCCACCTCGCCGGTGTCCGGCGACGCGGTCCTGCTGATGACCGCCACGATCCTGCCGGAGTTCCGGGAGGGCGGGTTCGCGCGCATGCTGGTGCAGACGGTCGCCAAGGACCTCACGCGGCGGGGGGTCCGGGCGATCGAGGCGTTCGGCCGCGCCGGTCGCCACGAGGACGGCCCCGGCGCACCGACCTGCGTCGTGCCGGCGGAGTTCCTGCTGGCCGTCGGGTTCAAGACGGTCCGGCCGCACCACCGCTTCCCGCGGCTGCGGCTCGACCTGCGCACGGCCGTGTCCTGGCGCGCCGACGTCGAGGTGGCTCTGGAACGACTGCTCGGCTCGATGAGCCCGGAGCCCGCGTTCCGGCCCGTCTGAGACACGGGCCGATCCTCGGCGGACCTACCCGCGGCTGTCGGCGCGGAGCTCCGGGATGCGCAGGAAGCCGGTCTGCGCGTCCTGGTCGGGCGGGAGGTAGAGCCGCTGGACGGCGGCCACCACCGCCTCGGCGACCACGTCGCGGAACGCCGGGTCGGCCAGCCGGGCCGCGTCGCCCGTGTTGGTCAGGTAGCCGACCTCGATGCGCACCGCCGGCATCCGGGTGCGGCGCAGCAGGTCGCCGGTGACCGGGTGCGTCCGGCAGTCGACCAGGTCGGTGCGGGCGCAGATCTCGCGCTGGACGAGCCCGGCGAACCGGGCGCCGACCGCCGAGTAGTGGCCGTAGCGGTCGTTGCCGTAGTAGTAGGTCGCGACGCCGGACGCCGAGGGGTTGGGATGGGCCTCGACGTGCAGCGAGATGAGCAGGTCGGCGCCCGCCGCGTTGGCGAACCCCGCCCGGTCGGTCTCGGTCGGGCCCTCGCGCTCCCCGCCGTCCGGCCCGCGGGTCAGGAACGCCGAGCTGCCGGTGGCGGTCAGCCGCCCCTCGACGCGGGAGGCCAGGTCGTAGACGAGGTCGCCCTCGTCGAGCCGGTGGGCGAGGACACCGTGGTCGGCGCCGCCATGGCCGGGGTCGACGATGACGAGCTTGCCCGACAGCGTGGGGCCGGCGCGGTTGATGGCCTCGGACTCGCGCATCGCGTGCGGCAGGCCACCCACGACGGTGCGGGCGAGCTGGTTGAGGGCCTTGAACGTCGCCGGGCCGCACGTCCCGTCGGCGCGGACCCCGACGTTGCGCTGGAACTCGCGCAGCGACTGCTCGGTCTCGACCCCGAAGAGGCCGTCGACCCGTCCGCAGTCGAACCCCATGTCCAGCAGCCGCTGCTGCAACGCGGCCACGTCGTCGCCGGCCATCAGCCGGGCCGGGACGTAGAACAGGATGCGGTCGCCCAGGCGCCACCGCGCCTCGTCGAGCGCGTGGTAGGTGGCCGGCCCGACGATGCCGTCGACCGAGATGCCGCGCTGCTGCTGGAAGGCCCGCACCGCGCGGTCGGTGTCGGCGTCGAACGGCGCGCTGGTGGCGGCCGGTGCAGGAGCCTCGCCGGTGAGCAGTCCGACGACCGCCAGCTTGGACCGGATCTCCGCGACCGCGGGACCGCTGTCACCGAGGCGGTAGGTGCGCTCGAAGGCCATGAGCGGGGCGCGCTCCTCGTTCGGTCGGTCGCAGGGCCGGCGCTGGTGCACCGGGATCGCCGGAGGAATCGTACCCATCACGACGGGCCCGGACGCCAGCCGCGGCAGCGGCCGGCACCGGGCCCGTGGGATGCGGTGCGGGTGGGGCTAGATGAAGGCCGCGAGGTCCTTGAGGAGCATGGCCTTCGGCTTGGCGCCGACGATCGTCTTCACGACCTCGCCGCCCTGGTAGACGTTCATCGTGGGGATCGACGTGACGCCGTACTGTGCCGCGGTGCGCGGGTTCTCGTCGACGTTGAGCTTGACCACGGTGATCTTGTCGGCGTGCTCGCCGGCGATCTCCTCCAGGATCGGGGAGACCTGCCGGCACGGCCCGCACCACTCGGCCCAGAAGTCGACCAGCACGGGCTTGTCGTGCTGCAGCACGTCGGCCGGGAAGCTGTCGTCGGTCACGGCCTTGGCGGTCTCTCCCACGGGGTGTCCTCTCGTCGTCATGGTTCGGGGTGGTGCGGCGTGGCTGTGGGGCCTACCAGGTACGAACCCCGGCTGGTGCCCGCGGATTCCTCGCGGTCGGGTCAGCCGGCCACGGCAGCCTGCGCGACGACCGCGGTGTTGTCGGTGACGTCCGCGTCCTCGCGCGCGGCGAGGTAGCGCTCGGCGTCCAGCGCCGCGGCGCAGCCGGTGCCGGCGGCGGTCACGGCCTGCCGGTAGACGTGGTCGACGACGTCGCCGCAGGCGAAGACCCCGGCGAGGTCGGTGCGGGTCGAGGGGGCGTCGACGAGTATGTAGCCCTCGTCGTCGCGACGCAGCTGGCCCTCGAAGAGCTCGCTGCGCGGGTCGTGCCCGATCGCGACGAACAGCCCGGTCACCTCGAGCTCCGACTCGTCACCGGAGCGCACGTTGCGGACCCGCAGCCCGCTGACCTTGCTCTCGCCGAGGACGTCGACGACCTCGCTGTCCCACAGGAAGCGGATCTTCTCGTTGGCGAACGCACGCTCCTGCATGATCTTGGAGGCGCGCAGCGAGTCGCGGCGGTGGATGACCGTCACCGACCGCGCGAACCGGGTGAGGAACGTCGCCTCCTCCATGGCCGTGTCTCCGCCGCCCACGACCGCGACGTCCTGGTCGCGGAAGAAGAAGCCGTCGCACGTCGCGCACCAGGAGACGCCGCGACCGGAGAGCGCCTTCTCCTGCGGCAGCCCCAGCTCGCGGTAGCCCGACCCGGTCGCGATGATGACCGTCGTGGCGCGGTGCTCGGTGCCCGCGCCGTCGGTGACCACCTTGACGGCGCCGGTCAGGTCCACGGCGGTGATGTCGTCGGCCACGAGCTCGGCGCCGAAGCGCTCGGCCTGGCGACGCAGGTGGTCCATCAGGTCCGGGCCCATCACGCCCTCGGGGAAGCCGGGGAAGTTCTCCACGTCGGTGGTGTTCATCAGCGCGCCCCCGGCCGTCACGGAGCCCTCGAAGACCAGCGGCGCGAGGTCGGCGCGGGCGGCGTAGATCGCGGCCGTGTAGCCCGCGGGACCGGACCCGATGATGATCACGTTGCGTACGTTGTCCACGGCCGTCGGGACACCTTCCCTGTGTCGGGGCCTCCGGATGTGGGGACCGCCCTGCAGAACCGATGGTAGGCGGCGACCATTCCCCGACCCGTCAGGGGCGCGCCACCCGGGCGAAGTGCAGGACCTGCGCGTCGGCCGTCGAGCAGCCGGGCCCGACGACCCAGACGTCGAGCGTCGAGGGGTCGTCCGGCGTCGGTAGCAGGACGACGGCTGCGGGCTGGCCCTGCCAGGTCGCGAGGTCGACGGCGAGCGGGGTTCCGGGACCGTCGACGAGCGCGGCGACGCACTCCGCCAGCGGCTTGCCGCCGCCCAGCCGGAAGACCTCGGCGTCGGCGAGCTCTCGCGCCGTGTCGTCGTTGCCGCCCTCGGCGGCGGCTCCTCCCTCGGCCGGGGGGGCCGCGGGGAACGAGCCGGCCAGCAGGTCCGGGACCCCCTCGACGACCGAGTCCTCGGACCAGTTCTGCCCGCTCGCCGACACGGGGTAGCCACCCGCCGCGTTCGGCGATGCCGCGCCCCCGGCGGAGTCCGAGGCCCGGGTGGCGGTGGTGTCGTCGCTCGCACCGTCCTGCCATGCCGTCACGCCGAGGCCGACCCCCGCCAGGAGCAGCACGAGCGCGGCGGCGGCCTGCAGCAGGCGCATGCCCCACGGCGCGCCTGCCCGGCTCGGGGCCGGTGCGGCGGCCGCGGCGCCCGGCGCGTCGGCCGCGGGCTCACGGGCGACCCGCTCGGCGGCGAGCGCGGCGTCGAGCCGTCCGGACACCTCGTCCGGGAGAGGGCCCACGTCGGCGTGCGCCGCGAGCAGGTCCGACACGTCGCCGAGACCGTCGGCGAGCTGCGTGCAGCGCGGGCACCCCAGCAGGTGTCCCCGGGCGGCCAGCGACGTGCGGGCGTCGAGCAGGCCCTCGTACAGGTCGGCCAGGGTCCGCGCGGAGAGGTGGTCGCGCGCCGTGGGCTCGTCGCTCACGGTGTCTCACCTCCCTCAGGGCGCTCGCCGACGGGCTGCGGCGACGTCTGCGGTGGGACGCGCCGACGCCCGCCCCGGTTCCCCTCGTCGTGGGCGGCCGGGTCCGGGGGGACGGCCTCCGGGCGCAGCAGCGGCAGCAGCCTGGCGCGGCCGCGGGCGCAGCGGCTCTTGACCGTCCCGGCCGGGCAGTCGAGGACCTCGGCCGCGTCGTCGACGGCCCAGCCGTACATGTCGACGAGGACGAGCGCCGCGCGCTGCTCGACGGGGAGCTGTGCCAGGGCGGCCTCCACGTCCAGCGCGGTCTCGCGCGCCGAGACGGCGTCGGGTCCCCGGGCGGGCAGGTCGTGCTCGGGCAGCGGGTCGGCGGGCCGCGCCGCGCGGCGGCGGACCCGGTCGAGGCAGGCGTTGACGACGATGCGGTGCAGCCAGGTGGTGACGGCCGACTCGCCGCGGAACCCGCCCGCGGCCCCCGCGCGGAACGCCGAGACCATCGCGTCCTGCAGGGCGTCGGCGGCCTCCTCCCGGTCGCCGAGCGTGCGCAGTGCGACCGCCCACAGCCGGCCACGGTGGCGCCGGACGAGCTCGCCGAACGCCTCCCCGTCACCGCCCGCGTGGGCCTCGAGCAGCTCCGCGTCGGTGCGGGCGTCGGTGGGCTCGGTGGCGTCACCGGACCGCTCCGTCACGTCGCCTCCGTCCTGCGCCGCGCCGCACCGGTCGGTCCCGGGACGTGCCGCGGCCCGCCGGCTCACGGCGGTACCCGCAGAGTAGGTCGGCACCGGGGCCGCCCGGCTCAAGCGCGCCGGTCAGCCGCTGACGGTCACCTCGGCGACCTCGCCGCGGTACTTGCCGTCCCGCGCCGGCAGCTGGGTCAGCCAGACGAGCACGTAGCGGGCGGTGACCGGGTCGGCCGGGCGCAGCACCGTCCGCCCGTCGACGTCGGCGGCCTCGTCGACGAGCTCGTAGTCCTCGAGCGAGTCGCCGGCGTCCTCGGCGACCCGCAGCTCGAGGTCGGTGGCCCCGCCCTCGACCGTGATCGCGACCCGCGCCACGTCCTGGGTCTTCCCCAGGTCCAGGAGCAGCCCGACGCCGAACTTCAGGCCTGTCGGCCCGAACTGGTCGTTGTAGGTCTTCGTCGGCCAGGCGGTCGACGGGTCGCCGTCGACCGCTCGCCCTGCCCGGTCGGAGTTCTCCTCGCCGTTGCCCGGCGGGGGGTCGAGGGTGGTCGCGTCGACGATCTCGAGGCGGGCGACCCGCGGCGCGTCGACCTGCCCGGTCTGCCCGTCGCTCGGGCCTTCCTGCGGCTCGTCGCCGTCGCCCCCGAGACCGGTGAGCAGCAGCTGCCCGCCGAAGAGGGCGAGCCCGACGACCAGCACGAGCGCCGCGGCGGCCCAGGCGAGCGTGGCCGCGACGGGTCGCCGCTCGCGCGGTGCCCGGTCGTCGTACGGCGGCGCCTGCGGGGTCTCGAACGGCGCGGCGCCGCGCGGCGCCGGGGGCACGGGCGGGACGACGGGGACGCGACTGGTGACGTGGGCGGCCGACAGCGCGTCCCGCAGGGCGGCCGGGGTCCGCAGCGGTGCGCCCGCGTGGTGACGGCCGGGCAGGTCCAGCGCCCGGCAGACGGCGTCGTCGAGGTCGTCGGGGACGCCGGCCCTGACCTGGCGGGGGCTGAACACCGCGCTGCCGTCGTGCGGTGCCGGGGCCAGCCGGGTGCCCTCGCCGTCGGGCCAGCGGCCGGTGAGGGCGGCGTAGAGCACCGACGCTGCGCCGGCGGTGTCGCGGTACGCCGCGTCGTCGGGTCCGGTGGCCTCGAGGCCCCGCGCGGCGGCGTCCACCTGCAGCCCCGCGACCTTGACCTGCCCGTGGGGGGTGCGCAGGACGTGCTCCGGCTGCAGGCACAGGTGCGACAGGCCCTGCTCGTGGGCGCCGGCCAGGGCGCCGGCCACGTCGAGGGCCATCGCGTGCGCCTCCGCAGCGGGCAGCGGCCCCTCCGCGAGGAGGTCGACGAGGCTGGTCGCGCTGACCCACTCGGTGACGACGTAGACCACGCCGTCGACCTCGCTGGCGTCCAGGACGCGGAGGAACCGGGCGTCGCTCACCGCGGCCGCCCGTCGGGCGGCCCGCAGCACCCCTGCGGCCTGGGGGTCACCGGCCGGCAGCACGGCGACGCCGACGAGGCGGTCGAGCAGCTCGTCGACGGCCCGCCAGTGGACCAGCCCGTCGACGCCGCGCGGCGCCGCCTCGAGGGAGCCCAGGTGCTCCTCGAGGCGGTAGCGCTGCACGAGCCGGGTCCCCGGCTCGACGACGTCCGGCACTGGTCTCCTCGGCGCTGGGTGGGCTCGGGTCGGTCGGGTTCGGGACCCGACCATCGTAAGCGCGTCTACCCGCCGGTCCCGCCGCTCAGACATCCGGCGGCCCAATGGGTGCCGGGACGTGATCAGGGAAGCGAACGGCCCTTGGCCTCGCGCTCGAGCTGCGCCCACTCGGCTGTCCGGCTCCAGCGGTAGAGGACCAGCGTGGGCGCCTCGCGCGACACGCGCAGGTGCACGGTGTTGTTCTCGCCGATGCGGAAGCTCGCTGCGTCGACCTGGTTCCCGGCGTTCTGCTCGATTGCCGAGGCGACGGCTTCGTTGTAGGCGCTCTGCACGTTGTGCGTGGTCTTCCACACCTCGGATGCGTCCCGTGCCGCGTAGGAGCCCTGGTCGGTGAGCGTGACCGCGGTGGTGCCGATCGAGATCGCGTCGAAGAGCCCGATGCCGGCGATGCCCAGCACGACGACGATCTTGGTCAACCACCCGATGACGATGCCGCCCGCGTCGGAGCGGGTCGTGCCGGGGTGACGCGTCGGAGCCGGGAGCCGCATGACCAGAAGGATCGGTCGGCAGGGGCGCTGTCTTGAGCCCCCCGCGACGGCGGCCGGGGTGGGTCAGCGCCGGACGCGCGCCCGGGCCGCGGCCAGCAGGGCCTCGAGCTCGCGCACCCGCAGCAGCCGGGCGCCCAGCACGTACAGCGCGAGAAGGACGACCCCGCCCGCGGCGAGGGAGGCGGCCGAGCCGCTCGGGCCGTCGCCCAGCCACCGGCCGACCAGCCAGGACATCGTCCAGGCCGCGCCGCCGGCGACGGTCGCGGCGATGACCAGCCGGGCGTAGGTGCGCACCACGGTCCCGCCGTCGAGGTCGCCCACCCGCCTGCGCAGCACCGCCGTCGACAGCGCCAGCCCACCGGCGTAGGTGAGGGCGTAGGCCGCCGCCACGCCCACCATCTTCAGCCGCAGCGGGAGCACCGAGTAGGCGGCGAGGGCCAGCAGCACGTTGGTCGCGGCGATGCCGACCTGGAGCAGGAAGGGCGTGCGGGTGTCCTCGTAGGCGTAGAAGCCGCGCAGCGCGACGTACTGCGCGGAGAAGGCGGGCAGGCCGAGGGCGAGCGCGGCGAGGATCAGCCCGACATGGCGCGCGTCGGGTGCGCCGGCGCCCGAGAACACGACGCCGGTGACGTCGGTGCCGAGGGCGACGAGGGCTGCCGCGGCGGGCACCACGGCGACCGCGGTGAGCCGCCAGGCCCACGACAGCTGGTCGCGCACGGCCTCGGCGCGGCCGTCGGCGGCGTCGCGGCTGAGCTGCGGCAGGAGGCCGGTCACGACCGAGACGGTGATGATCGAGTGGGGCAGCAGGAAGACGAGGTAGGCGTTGGCGTAGGCGGCGTAGCCGACCCCGTAGTCGAGCACTCCCTTGGCGTCGACGTCCGCGCGGACGCCGAGGTTGACGATGACGAGGTACGCGAGCTGGTTGACGAGCACGAACAGGAACGTCCAGCGCGCGAGGTCGCCCGCGCGGCGCAGGCCCAGACCCCGCAGGTCGAACCGTGGTCGCCACCCGAACCCGGTCCGGCGCAGGACGGGCACCAGGACGACTGCCTGCAGCGCGACCCCGAGGGTCGTGCCCGCACCGAGGAAGGCGATCGCGGCGGTCGACAGCGACGACGGGTCGTCGTCGGCGACGGTGAACAGGGCGATGAACGCGAGCCCCGTGACGATCGCGACGACGTTGTTGACGATGGGCGCCCACATCATGGGGCCGAAGCTGCCGCGCGCGGTGAGCACCTGGCCGAGCATCGTGTAGAGGCCGTAGAAGAAGATCTGTGGCAGGCACCAGAACGCGAACAGCGTCGCCACGGTGCGGTCGTCCGGCGCGAGCGAGCCGCTGGTGTAGGCCGCGACGACCCAGGGTGCGGCCAGCGTCGCGGCGACGGTGATGAGGAGCAGCAGCACCACGGCCAGCGTCAGCAGCCCGTCGGTGTAGGCCCGCGAGCGCTCGGCGCCCTCCTTCATCGCCCGCACCAGCTGCGGGACGAACACCGCGTTGAGGACGCCGCCGGCGAGCAGGATGTAGATGATGTTCGGGACGGTGTTGGCCACCGTGAACGTCGACGCGGTCAGCGCCGTCCCGAGCGCGGCGGCGATCACGGCGCTGCGGGCGAAGCCGAGCACCCGCGAGACGATCGTCCCGGCGGCCATGACGGCGCTGTTGCGGACCAGTGCCGCGGATCCGCTGCCCGCCTCCTCGACGTCGGGCCGGTCGTCGAGCCCGCTCACGTCGCTCGCTCGGTCGGCCGTGCCGTGTGCTCGGTCTCGGCGGCGATGCTGGGCCCGGCGCCGGTCGGTGCGGGGTCGGCGGGCTCGTCGGGAGGGGGGTCGGAGCGGCGGCCCGCCCCGAGCAGGCGGCGCAGCACCCGCACCCCGGCGGCGACGAAGAGGACCGCCGCGGCCGCGACGGTGATGTACAGCGCGACGGTGCCGTACTGCGTGATGGTGATCCGCAGCTGCTCGGGCTGGCCGTACAGCGCGCCGCCCGGCGTGCGCAGGCTGGCCTCGACGACCACGGGGCCGCTCGCGACGGCCGTCGCCGGGACCTCGATCTGCACCTTGGTCTGCGGGCCGATCACGCGCGGCTCGATGTCGTCGACCTGGATGCGCGGCGTCTGCGGCACCAGGCGGACGTCGACGACGACCTCCTGCTCCAGCCCGTTGGCCACCGTCAGCGGGATCGTCCCCTTGCGGCTGCTGAAGGTGAAGTTCGCCGACTGGATGCGGACCAGCCCGCGCGTCTCGGCGAGGTAGCCGCGCTCGCGGGCGAGCCGGTTGGCCCGCGCCTCCCGGCCCCGCCACCAGGCCGACTCGAGCAGCAGCGCCGACCGCTGCAGCTCGGGGACGAGCTGCGCGCGGTCGGTGAGAACGGCGCTGAGCAGGTCGATCGACGTGTGCATCCCCGCGACCGCGGTCAGGTAGCTGCCGGGCAGCTCGCGGCGGCGCTGCTGGGCGGGGTACTGGAGCCGCTGCCGGTCCACGTCGGGCGGGTCGGTGCCCGCGAGCACCCGCAGCGAGACCGGCGCCATCCACGGCGCCTGCGCGGCGACGGCGACCAGCCGGTCGAGGAAGACGGGGTCGGGGTCCCAGCGCTTGGGCGGCGCGACGACGACCGTGCGCGAGGTGCCCGTGGTGGGAAGCTCGGAGGTGATCATCGCCGTCTCGGCGAGGACCCGTTGCGCGCCGAGAAGCGGGTCGGGTCCCCGGAACCGGAGCAGGTCCGTCAGGCCCGGGTCGGCGAGGACGGCCCCTACGGGTCCGGAGCGGGTGCGCAGGTCGGCCCGGCCGCTGGGCGTGTGGCTCAGGTCGTCGACCAGCGGGACGGCACGGCCGTCGAGGACGACGGTGGTGGTGTCGGCGCGGACCAGCGCGGCGAGCGCGGCCCGGCTGACGTAGCCGTCGACCGGCCACACGGTGCCGGCGAGGTCACCGGCGGAGGGCAGGACCCGGTGGAGGGTCTCGACCGACAGGTCCAGGGCGGCCGGGACGTCGCCCGCGAGGTCGGCCCGGGTGACCGCGCTGAGCGCGGCGTCGCCGTAGGGCAGGGCGACGACCGGCCGGCCGGCGGTGGCGGCCCGCACGCTCTCGAGCCAGGAGGCGGCGACCTCCGAGGCCCCGCCCTGGACCACCGAGCCGTCGGCGGCCCGCACGCGGTAGCCGTTCGCCATGTCCTCGGCGGCGGCAACGAGCTCGGGGTCGACCACCCAGGTGAGCGCGGCGCCCTCGGTGAGGGCCACGCCGGCCTGCACGAGGCGCTGGAGGCGGCCGCCGTCCGTCATCTCCACGGCCAGCGAGTCGTCGGCGAAGGTGCCGTCGGCCAGCCGGGTCGGCCGCGACACCAGCGGCCACAGCCAGGTGAACCCGGTCGGCTTCAGGCCGGGGTCGGACGGGTTCCAGGGCAGGAGCGCGCGCTGGATCGCGACCCGCCCGAAGCCCGACCCGCGGGTGGCGAGCACCTCGACGGCGAGGACGTGGACGCCGGACTCGGTGAGGGCGGCGAGGTCGTCGACCCGTCGGGTGAGCTCGAAGGCGGCCGTCTGGCCCGACGTCACGTCCGCGAGGCCCTGCGCGACGACGGCGTCGCCGTCGAGGGTCGTGGTCTCGCCGCGCGCGACGGAGTCCAGCTCCGCGCGGCTGGTGAGCCGGGTGTCGGACAGGCGGAGGCGGACCTCCACGTCACGCAGGGCCTGCCGGCCGACGTTGGCGACCCGTCCGGCCACCCGAAGGGTGCTGCCGGTCGTGGCCACCGACGGGGAGAGCGCGTCGACGCGGAGGACGACCGGCTCGTCGTCGGCCTCGGCCGCACCGGCAGCGGGCACGACGGAGGGCGCTCCGGCCGCGAGCAGCGGGGCGAGCACGAGCAGGACGACCAGCAGCCCGCGCCGGGCAGGTCGGGTCATGCGGGTCGGCTGCTCATGCGGAGTCCGCGAGCAGGTCGGCGGCCGTCTCGGCGAGCCGGCGCTCGCCGGCGTAGGCCAGCCGGGCCGTGAGCTCGCGCACCGGCACCCAGGCGACCTCGTCGACCTCGAGGTCGGTGTCGCTGAGCTCGCCCCCGTCGGCCTCGAGGAGGTAGTGGTGCACGGTCTTGTGGATGCGGCGGTCGTCGGCCACGAACCAGTAGTCGATCGTGCCGAGACGGGCGAGCACCCGGCCCTTGATGCCCGTCTCCTCCTCGACCTCGCGCACGGCGGCGTCCTCGGCCGTCTCGCCGTCCTCCAGGTGGCCCTTGGGGAGCGACCACAGCAGTCGTCCGCGCCGGTCGAGGCGCCCGATGAGCGCCGCCCGCGGCGGGCACTCCGTGCGGTCGACGACGAGCCCGCCGGCCGAGGTCTCCTCGACCTTCCGCAGGCCCCTCCGCGCACGCACGCGAGGGTGCTTGCTGGGGGGTGTGCGGGGCATCTGTCGATGGTAGCCAGCCGCGCGTGGACCCTCTGCCGGCCGCACGCGACCCCGGGCGTGCCGGGCGCCGCCGCCCGGGCAGCCGCGGTCGCGCGGTCGCCCGGGCAGCCGCGGTCGCGCGGCGCCGTACCCTTGTCGCTCGTGCCCGACCAGCCCGGCCCGCCCCCCCGCGCGGCCTCCCCCGACCGCTCGGCCGCGCTCGCCGCGGCGCAGGGCCGGCTGGCGTCGGGCCTGGTGCGGGTGGCCCCCGTCGCCGACGATCTCGGCGCCGTCTTCGCCTCGGCCGGGCACTCCCTGGCGCTGGTCGGCGGCCCGGTGCGCGACCTGCTGCTGGGGCGCACCAGCCCGGACCTGGACTTCACGACGGACGCCCGGCCGCCCGAGGTGCTCCGGCTGCTCAAGGCCTGGGGCGACGCCTGGTGGGAGGTCGGCATCGCCTACGGCACGGTCGGCGCCCGCAAGGGCGACCACGTGGTCGAGGTCACGACCTACCGGGACGAGGTCTACCGGCACGACTCGCGCAAGCCCGAGGTCACGTTCGGCGACACGCTCGAGGGCGACCTGGTGCGCCGGGACCTGACCGTCAACGCCATGGCGGTGACGCTGCCGGGCGCGACGTTCACCGACCCGTTCGGGGGCCTCGCCGACCTCGCCGACCGGGTGCTGCGGACCCCGGGGCGTCCCGAGGACTCCTTCGGTGACGACCCGCTGCGGATGATGCGCGTCGCGCGCTTCGCTGCCCAGCTGGGCTTCACCGTCGACCCGGCGGTGGTCGCCGCGATGACCGCGATGGCGGACCGCATCGACATCGTGTCCGCCGAGCGGGTGCGCGACGAGCTGGTCAAGCTGGTCTGCGCGCCGGACCCCCGCGCCGGCCTCGCGCTGCTCGTCCGGACCGGCCTCGCCGACCGGGTGCTGCCCGAGCTCCCGAAGCTCGCGCTGGAGATCGACGAGCACCACCGGCACAAGGACGTGTACGAGCACACGCTCACCGTCCTCGAGCAGGCCATGGCGCTGGAGCCCTCGGGACCTGACCTCGTGCTGCGTCTGGCGGCGCTGATGCACGACGTGGGCAAGCCCAAGACCCGTCGCTTCGAGAAGGGTGGCGGCGTCTCGTTCCACCACCACGAGGTGGTCGGTGCCAAGCTGACGCGGGCCCGGCTGCAGGCCCTGCGCTTCCCCAAGGACGTGGTCGAGGACGTGTCGCGGCTGGTCGAGCTGCACCTGCGCTTCCACGGCTACGGCACCGGCGCGTGGACCGACGCGGCGGTGCGCCGCTACGTCACGGACGCGGGTCCGCTGCTCGACCGGCTGCACCGGCTGACCCGCTCGGACAGCACGACCCGCAACCGGCGCAAGGCCGAGGCGCTGCGCCGGACGTACGGCCACCTCGAGGAGCGCATCGCCCGGCTGCGCGAGCAGGAGGAGCTCGACGCGATCCGGCCCGACCTCGACGGCAACGCCATCATGGAGGTGCTCGGCGTCCCGCCCGGCCCCGTCGTGGGCAAGGCGTGGCGGCACCTCAAGGAGGTGCGCCTCGACCAGGGCCCGCTCTCGCGCCAGGACGCCGAGGCCGAGCTGCGCCGCTGGTGGTCGGCCCAGCAGGACGGCTGACCGCCCCGCCCCGCCGGCAATGATCACGCGGGCGTGATCATTGCCGCCCGAGCGCGGCGAATTCAGCGCGCTGGGTCGGTAGTCGTCGCGGTAGGGACCGGTGCGGGCGCGCCCAGCCGGCGGGTGGCCAGGGCGTACGTCGCCGCGGTGATCCCGTAGCCGATCGCGATCGTGGCGTAGACGGCCGGTGAGTAGCCGTCGGCCGGCAGCGCGAGGGCACCGAAGGCGGCGGCGGAGACGAAGGCGATGTTGAAGATGACGTCGTAGAACGAGAACACGCGTCCGCGGAACGCGTCGTCGACCGACTCCTGCACGATCGTGTCGACACAGATCTTCGAGCCCTGCGCCGCGACTCCGACGACGAATGCCCCGACGTAGAGCAGCCACTCGCTCAGCCACACCACGTAGACCGCCTCGGCTGCTGCGGCGAACGCGAAGCACACCGTGATCCAGCCCGGCTTGCCGAGCCGTCGGGTCACGACGGGGGTGACCACCGCAGCGAGGAGGAACCCCAGCCCCGACGCGGCGAACGCCCCGGCCAGCCCCGCGAGCCCGGCGTCGACGTCGTCGGGGTCGTTGAAGTAGCTGCGGAAGAGCAGGATCCCCGAGATCGTCGACACCCCGTAGAAGAAGCGGTGCGCGCCGATCGCGGCGAGGGCGTGGCCGGCCGGGCGGTGCGACCACACGTGCCGGGCGCCGTCGGTCAGGCCCTGCACGACGTGGCGGACCGCCTCGCGGGTCTGCGGACCCTCGTCGGCCAGGTCGGGGCCGAGCAGGTCCTTGTCCATCCGGGCGGCGAGCCGTGCCGCCACCGCGTAAGCCAGGGCGGCCACGACGATGACCTGCGCGTCGGCGGTGTCGCCGCTGCCCAGCAGGCGCTTGAGCGCGAAGCCGATGCCGCCGCCGGTGATGGCGACGATCGTGCCCGTGGTGGTGGACACCGAGTTGGCCATCACCAGCTCGGACCGCGTCACGACGTGAGGCAGCGCGGCCGAGAGCCCGGCGAGGAAGAACCGGTTGACCGACAGGCAGGCGAGGACCGCGACGTAGAGCGGCACACCGACCACGTCGGCGAAGGTCAGCCCGGCGACGCCGAGCACCATCGCCGCGCGCAGCAGGTTCGCCACGACGAGGATCTGCCGGCGGCGCCAGCGGTCGAGCAGCACGCCGGCGAACGGGCCGACGACCGAGTAGGGCAGCAGCAGCACGGCGAAGGCAGCCGCGACGCTGCCGGCCGACGTCTGGCGCTCCGGGGAGAAGAAGAACACGCTGGCCAGTGCCGCCTGGAAGGCGCCGTCGGCCGCCTGCGAGGTCAGCCGGGTCGCGAAGAGCCGCCGGAAGTCACGGTGCCGGAGGACCGCCCGCAGGTCACCGGCGTAGGACATCTGCCGAGCCTATGTCCGCCGCTCCCTGCCGGGAGCCGACCACTCCGTCGGCTAGCGCTCGACCTCGCCGCGGATGAACTGCTCGACCTTGTTCTTCGCGGTCTCGTCGTCGTACTGCTCCGGCGGGGACTTCATGAAGTACGAGGACGCCGAGAGGATCGGGCCGCCGATGCCGCGGTCCTTCGCGATCTTCGCGCAGCGGACGGCGTCGATGATGACGCCGGCGGAGTTCGGGGAGTCCCAGACCTCGAGCTTGTACTCGAGGTTCAGCGGGACGTCGCCGAAGTTGCGACCCTCGAGCCGGACGTACGCCCACTTGCGGTCGTCGAGCCACTGCACGTAGTCCGACGGGCCGATGTGCACGTTGCGCGCGCTGAGGTGGCCCTCCATGTTGCTGGTGACGGCCTGCGTCTTGGAGATCTTCTTCGACTCGAGACGGTCGCGCTCGAGCATGTTCTTGAAGTCCATGTTGCCGCCGACGTTGAGCTGGTAGGTGCGGTCCAGCACCACGCCGCGGTCCTCGAACAGCTTGGCCAGCACGCGGTGGGTGATGGTCGCGCCGACCTGCGACTTGATGTCGTCGCCGACGATCGGGACGCCCGCGTCCTGGAACTTCTTGGCCCACTCCGGGGTGCCGGCGATGAAGACCGGGAGCGCGTTGACGAAGGCGACGCCGGCGTCGATCGCGCACTGGGCGTAGAACTTCGCGGCGTCCTCGGAGCCCACCGGCAGGTAGCAGACGAGGACGTCGACCTCGGTCTCGCGCAGCACCGTCACGACGTCGACCGGGTCGTCGTCGGACTCGGTGATCGTCTCGCGGTAGTACTTGCCGAGCCCGTCGAGGGTGTGGCCGCGCTGGACGGTCACGCCGGTCGGCGGCACGTCGCAGATCTTGATCGTGTTGTTCTCGCTGGCGCCGATGGCGTCGCTGAGGTCGTGACCGACCTTCTTGGCGTCGACGTCGAACGCGGCGACGAACTCGACGTCACGGACGTGGTACGGGCCGAACTGCACGTGCATCAGGCCGGGCACCCGGCTCTGCGGGTCGGCGTCCTTGTAGTACTCGACGCCCTGGACCAGCGACGCGGCACAGTTGCCGACGCCGACGATGGCCACGCGTACCGAACCCATGGGGTGCTCCTTCATCGTGTTCATTGTGGTGAGACCGCCGGCGGTGCTGAGGCGGTCCGTGCGGGGGTGTCGTGCGGTGTGGTCGCGGGCGACGCGGGGGCGTCACGCCGCCGCTCGTCGTCGATCAGCTCGGAGAGCCAGCGCACCTCGCGCTCGACGGACTCCAGCCCGTGCCGCTGCAGCTCGAGGGTGTAGCTGTCGAGCCGCTCGCGGGTGCGCGAGAGCGCGGTGCGGAAGCCGTCGACACGCTCCTCGAGCCGCGACCGGCGGCCCTCGAGGATGCGCAGCCGGGTGGCGGCGTCGGTGCGCCCGAAGAAGGCGAAGTGGACGCCGAAGCCCTCGTCCTCCCAGGCCGAGGGCCCGCTCTCGGCGAGCAGGTCCTGCAGGTGCTCCTTGCCCTCGGCCGTGAGCTTGTAGACGATGCGCGAGCGCTTGCCCGCGCCGGCCGGCGGGTCGAGGTCGCCGGTGTCCTCGGCGATGAGGCCCGCGCGGAGCAGCTGCTTGAGGCAGGGGTAGAGCGAGCCGTAGGAGAACGCCCGGAAGGACCCGAGGAGCGCGTTGAGCCGCTTGCGCAGCTCGTAGCCGTGCAGCGGGCTGTCCTGCAGCAGGCCGAGGACGGCCAGCTCGAGGACCCCGGCGCGCTTGGCCACGTGCCCTCCCCTATCCATCCGATGTATCGAGCTGATACATCGCGACGATAGGCCGCGGTCCGGCAGTCCGCAAGTCCGGGGGCCCGGGAGCGCCCCCGCACGGGCACCCCCGCCGTACGCTCGACGGCGTGACCTCCCAGCGCTCGGTGGTCGACTACGGGCTCGCGCGGCGCGCGACGCTCGCGGCGCTGCGCGGCACCGGGGCGACCACGCGGGAGGACGTCTGCGACGCCCATCCCTACCTCCTGCTCGCCGCCCGGCACCGCGGCGAGCCGACCGGCCGCGAGTGCCCGGTGTGCCGCGACGGGCTGCTGGTGGACGTGAGCTACGCCTACGGCGACGCACTCGGGCGCGCCGCCGGCCGGGTCGCGGTGACGGCCGAGCTCGAGGAGCTGGCCCGCGACCACGACGAGTTCCGCGTGTACGTCGTCGAGGTCTGCGTCCAGTGCTCCTGGAACCATCTGGTCCGGTCCTACGTCCTCGGAGCGGGTGTCAGTGGTGGCGCCGCCGATCGGCGGGCGGCCCGTCGTTAGGCTGACGCCTCGCATGCCCAGCCATCGATCACCCAGCCACAGAGCACCCGGCCGTCGCGCGTCCACCGGGCGCGCGGCCAGCCCACGAGCACCCAGGACCAGCCGCGTGAGAGTCGACTACCCGCGCCAGGACTACGACGGTCTGCGCCGTTTCGTCCCGTCGTTCAAGCAGGTCCTGGCGCTGGCCGGGGTCGGCTTCCTCGCGCTGGTCGCGCTGGTCGCGGTCGCCTACGCCGCCACGCCGATCCCGCAGCCGAACGAGCTGATCAGCGCGCAGACGACGATCGTCTACTACGACAACGGCAAGACCGAGATCGGGCGCTTCGGCGAGCAGAACCGCATCATCGTGCCGCTGGACGAGGTGCCCGACCACGTGCAGAAGGCCGTGCTCGCCGCCGAGGACCGGACCTTCTACGAGAACCAGGGCATCTCGCCGACCGGCATCGCCCGCGCGTTCTGGAGCAACCTGCGGGGCAACTCGACCCAGGGCGGCTCGACGATCACCCAGCAGTACGCGAAGAACGCCTACCTGTCGCAGGAGCGGACGTACACCCGCAAGCTCAAGGAGTTCTTCATCGCGGTCAAGCTCGCCCGCCGCGACGACAAGGACAAGATCCTCGCCGACTACCTCAACACCATCTACTTCGGTCGCGGCGCCTACGGCATCGAGACCGCGGCGCAGACCTACTTCGACAAGTCGGTCGGCGACCTGACGGTCGAGGAGGGTGCGGTCCTCGCGTCCGTCATCCGGTCACCGGCGAACTACGACCCGGAGGAGGACGCCGAGCGGCTGGAGAGCCGGTTCAACTACGTGCTCGACGGGATGGTGACCAAGGACTGGCTGCCGGCGGCTGAGCGCCGGGGCATGGAGGTGCCCGAGCCCGCGGAGGCCGGGAAGCCCCGCGGCGGCAGCGACTTCTACCTGATGGACGCCGTGCGGCGCGAGCTGAAGGTGGCGGGGTTCACCGACCAGGACATCGACCTGGGCGGCCTGCGCGTCGTGAGCACGTTCGACCGCAAGGCGCAGCGGGCCGCCGTACGCGCCGTACGCAAGGAACGCCCGCGGGAGAACGCCCGCAACGTGCACATCGGCCTGTCGGCCGTGCAGCCCGGCACGGGTGCGGTGCTCGCGATGTACGGCGGGCCGGAGGCGGGGCAGCTCAACCAGGCGACGCAGGCCAAGATCCAGCCCGGCTCGTCGTTCAAGCCGTTCGCGCTGACCGCCGCGCTCGAGGACGGCGTGAGCCTGCGCAGCCGGTTCGAGGGGAACTCGCCGCTCGAGCTGCCGGGCACCGACAAGGAGGTCGGCAACGAGTTCGACAACGACTACGGCTCGTCCGTCGACCTCGTCACCGCGACCCGGGAGAGCATCAACACCGCGTTCGTCGACCTCACCCTGGAGATCGGCCCGGGCCGGGTGCTCGACGCCGCGGTCGCAGCCGGCATCCCCGAGGACACGCCCGGTCTGGAGGCGAACGCGGTCATCCCCCTCGGCACGGCCTCGGTGCGCAACATCGACATGGCCAACGCCTATGCGACCTTCGCGGCCGGTGGCGAGGCGGCGCAGTGGCACGTCGTCAAGGAGGTCAAGGGCGCGAACGGCGGCACCAGGTACAAGGGCGACACGACAGCATCGCGCGCCTTCGACGAGGACGTGGTCGCCGACGTGAGCTACGCGCTGCAGCAGGTCGTGCGCGGCGGCACCGGCGCGAAGGCGCAGGCGCTGGGCCGCCCGGCCGCCGGCAAGACCGGGACGGCGGCGTTGCGGCCCGACACGACCACGTCGTCGTGGTTCGTCGGCTACACGCCCCAGCTGTCGGCGGCGGTGAGCATCTACAAGGGCACCGGGCGGGCCGACCTCGACGGGGTGGGCGGGCTGCCGACCTTCTTCGGCGGCGAGTACCCGGCGCGGATCTGGACGGCGTTCATGGAGGGGGCCATGAAGGGGATGGACGTCGAGTCCTTCCCCGACCCGGAGTACGTCGGTGAGGCCGTCAACCCGGAGCCCACCGAGGAGCCGACGCCGACCGAGAGCCCGACCGAGTCACCGACGCCGACCGAGTCGCCGACGCCGACGGTGTCGGTCGTGCCCACCGAGCCGGCGCCGACCAACACGCCGCCCGGGCAGACGAACCCACCGAACCCGACCATCACGATCTCGCCGGGCACCGGTTGACCGTCCCGTCGCGGGACGTCGTCGCCCCGTCCCGCGACGACCCCGTCGTCCGGCTCGGCAGCGAGGTGGTCGGCGGTCCGCGCGGCCGTCGCGCGCGGCCGGGTGGCGGGTGGTGGACGCCTGTCCGGGTGCTGCTGGCGCTGACGTTCCTGACCTTCGGGGTGGGGCTGCTGCAGAAGGAGTTCTGCCGCGACACTGGCTGGGCCGCACCGGGCAACTACGTGCACGCCTGCTACAGCGACATCCCCCCACTGTTCTACGGCCGCGGTCTCGCCGACGGCGAGGTGCCCTACGTCGGGCAGGAGGGCGACCGGCAGGTCGAGTACCCCGTGCTGACCGGCGCCGTCATGTGGGTCACCGCGCAGCTGGTGCCCGACGACCTCGACCCGGCCCAGCGGTCGCTGCGCTACTTCGACATCAACGCGCTCGCGCTCGCGGCCTGTGCGGCGGTGGCCGTCGTGGCGACGGCCGCGCTCGCCGGCCGGCGTCCCTGGGACGCGGCGATGGTCGCGCTCGCCCCGGGCCTCGCCCTGGCGGGGACTGTGAACTGGGACCTGTGGGCCGTCGCCCTGCTCGCGCTGGGGATGTACGCGTGGGCGCGGGAACGGCCGCTGGCCGCCGGGGTGCTGATCGGGCTCGCCGCCGCGACGAAGTTCTACCCGCTCTTCGTGCTCGGTCCCCTGCTGCTGCTGTGCCTGCGGGCGGGACGGTTGCGCGACGGCGGAGTCGTGCTGGCCGCCGCCGTGTCCGGCTGGGCAGCCGTCAACGTTCCGGTGATGCTGGCGGACTTCGACGGGTGGGCGCGGTTCTACCGGCTCTCCGAGGAGCGGGGTGCCGGGTTCAGCTCGATCTGGTTCGTGCTGAGCCAGCAGGGCCACGAGGTACCAGCCAGGATGCTCAACACCCTCGCCGGCGGGGCGTTCCTCGCGTGCTGCCTCGCGATCGGGGTGCTCGCGCTCACCGCCGAGCGCCGGCCGCGCCTGCCGCAGCTCGTGCTCCTCGTCGTGGCCGCGTTCCTCCTGACGAACAAGGTCTACTCCCCGCAGTACCTGCTCTGGCTGCTCCCCCTCGCCGCCCTCGCCCGGCCGCGGTGGCGGGACTTCCTGATCTGGCAGGTCGGCGAGGTTGTGCACTTCGTCGGCATCTGGATGCTCATCGCCGGCTACCCGCCGGGCAACGCCGACCGGGCGCTGGGCGAGGACGGCTACGGTGCCACCGTGCTCGCGCACGTCGCCGGGACGCTGTGGCTGTGCGCGATGGTCGTGCGCGACATCCGGCGACCCGAGCACGACCCGGTCCGCACCGCGCCCGACGGCACCCCGTTCGCCGACGACCCGGCCGGCGGCGCCCTCGACGGCGCCGAGGACGCCTTCGTCCTGCGCCGCACCTTCCGCGATCGACCACGTAAGGCAGGCGTGTGATCGCTTCGGGAGGCGTCTGAGCCTGCTGAGGCGATCACCCGCCTGCTGTCGCTGCCTGCCCCAGTCGCGACGTTGCCCGGGCCATGGCGGCAAGCACGCGCGCCCCGATCACGCCCGGCGTGCGCAGCTCGGGGAAGGTCCACCGGACGACCTCGAGGCCCCGACGGCGAAACCGGTCCTCACGGATCTTCTCCCGCCAGACGATGCGGCCCGCCTCCTCGGGGCGACCACGACTCGCCGGGGTTGGCCGCGCGGCCGTCGGCGATCGGCAGCGCCCCGCTCGCGAGCCGCGCCCCCGGCCAGCTGCGGCAGCGGTTCATGACCTCGGTCAGCTCGTCGTGCGGCACGCCGAGTCGGAGGGCGGAGTCGAAGACCGCGACGGCGCACTCGGCACGAGTCGTCTCGCGCGCGACGTCGACCGCTGTGCGGGCGAGGGTCGTCAGGTCGAGCTCACCCTCGCGTCGTACGACGTGGTCATCAGGCAGCTCGGCGCAGTGGTGCTTGACGCCGGCTTCCACCCGCGAGCCTGCGGCCTCAGGCCGGGTGACGTGCAGGCGCGAGAGGTCGGGCTGGAGCAGTTCGAGCCCGTGCTCGGCGGCGGCCGTCTGGTGGCTGAGGACCGCCGGCGACGTCAGGACGAGGGTCAGCGCGGCGACGTCCATGCGGTGGCGCTCGGCCGGCTCCGCCCCGGCGTACGCCTCCCGCAGCGCGTAGACGCCACGGCGCACGGACACGATGTGCCGCGCCCTCCGCAGCCGCTGGATGTCGTTCTGCGAGTGGCCGGAACGGCGGGCCTGCAGCGCCGTGAACACTCCGCGCTGTGTCGCGGCGACGCCCGACAGCTCGGGTGCGATGTAGGGCTCGTAGGACACGAACGGCAGCGTCGCACCCGCGTCGCGGCCGGGCGCCGCTGTTGTCCACAGCGACGGTGCTGCGCGCGACCAGAGCCTCCGATCCGGAGCGGCGCCCCAGCAGGCGAGAGATCACCTCGGCAGGTGTCCATGCCTACCGAAGCGATCACCCGCCTGCCTCACGTGGTCGATCGCGGAAGGGGGCCGGGGGCGACGCGGTCGGGGTGGAGGGTGGTGAGGCGGACGTCGCAGTCGAGCTCGTCGCCGATCGCGGGCGGGTCGACCGAGGCCGGCAGCAGGAGCAACGAGACGTGCATGTGCGGCGGCTCGGCGAACCAGCGCTGCCTGCCGGCCCAGCGGAAGGGCGAGAGCGACAGGTTGGCCGCCGCGAGGGTCCCCTGCGCCAGCGCCTTGCCGCGCCCGACCGGCCCGCGGGCCGTCCGCGGTGCCTCCAGCGCGACGCCGTGCGCGGTGCCGCCGCTGACCACGACGAGGTGCCCGTCGCGCGCGGCGCGGCGCTGCCGGTAGCCGTAGCGCTCGCCGCGCGCCAGGGGGTGCACGTCGAGCACGGCGCCCCGGGCGGTGAGCGCTGCGCGGTCGCCGAGCCACAGGTCGGTGCCGACGCGCGGCCGGAAGGTCGTCGCCGGGAACCGCGACCGCAGCCGGCCCAGCTCGGCGGGCGTCAGGTGGCTGACCCAGGCGGTGCCGGTGTCGACACCCGCGGCCGCGAACCGGTCCAGCCACCCCGACACCTCGGCCGCCGGGTCGTAGCCGCGGTGCCGGTCCATCGGCAGGTGGAAGGCCAGGCCCTCGAGCCGCACCCCGCCGAGCAGCCCGGCCGCCTCGGCCACGTCTCCCGGCCCGATGCCGTGCCGGCGCATCGACGTCATCGCCTCGAGCACGGCGCGGGAGCCGCCGCCGGCGCGCAGCACCTCGAGATGGGACACGGTCTGCACGAGGCGGCCGCCGGGGTCCTCGCGCAGTCGCGGGTAGGACGGGCTCATCACCAGCACGTCGCCGCCGAACGCGTCGCAGACCACAGCCAGCTCGTCGGGCGTGCCCACGGCCACCGTGTCGACGCCGAGGGCCTGCGCCTCACGGCCGAGCCGCGCGTTGCCCAGCCCGTAGCCGTTCCCCTTCGTCACCGGCACGACGCCCGGCGACGCGTCGACCACCGACCGCAGGTGCGCGTGCCAGCGCGGCTCGTCGACGTACAGCGAGAAGGTCACGACGTCAGCGCCGGTCCAGGTAGAGCTCGAACGCCTTGAACAGCAGGCGGTTCAGCGGGAGGTCCCACTCGCCGAGGTACTCCACCGCCTCGCCGCCCGTGCCGAGCTTGAACTGGATGAGCCCGAAGTGCGGGTCGTCCTCGGAGAGCGTGTCCGTGATGCCGCGCAGGTCGTAGACCTCGGCGCCCGCGGCCGCGGCGTCGCGCAGCATCTGCCACTGCACCGCGTTCGAGCCGCGCACCTCGCGCTTGGCCGTGGACGAGGCGCCGTAGGAGTACCAGGCGTGGCGGCCGACGCGGACGAGCGTCGTCGCCGCGACCAGGTCACCCTCGTGGTGGGCGAGGTAGAGCCGGACGCGGTCGTCGTCCTCGGCGCGCATCGCGGTCCACATCCGCTGGAAGTACGACAGCGGGCGACCGGTGAAGTGGTCGCGCTCGGCGGTCTCGAGGTAGAGCGCGTGGAACGCCGGCAGGTCGTCCTCGGTGCCGAGGGTGACCTCGACGCCGGTCTTGCCGGCCTTCTTGACGTTGCGCCGCCACAGCTGGTTGAACCCCTTGAGCAGGTCCTCCTCGGAGCGTCCGGCGAGCGGAACCTGGAACACGAACTGCGGCTGCCCGGCCGAGAAGCCCTCGTCGCCGGAGGGCGCGCGCCACCCGCGCGCCGTCAACGTGTCGGCGACCCGGTCGGCAACGGGGTCGGTGTGGTCGGGGGGTACGTCCGCGAGCCGCTTCGCGGACCCCTCGGCGATCGCGGCCTTGACCGTCGCGGCCGTCCAGCGCCGCCGGGTCACGAGCGGGCCCATCTTCACCCCGAAGGCGCCGGCGTCACGGAGGTGCTCGACCATCGGGTCGAGCCAGGCACCGAGGTCGTCGGAGGCCCAGTCGATGACCGGCCCCTCGGGCAGGTAGGCGAGGAACCGCCTCACCTTGGGGACCTGGCGCAGCAGCACCAGTCCGGCGCCGACCAGGGTGCCCTCTGCGTCGTGCCAGCCGAGGCTCTGCGCCCCCCACTCACGCTTGACCTCGGCCCACGACGGGCACTGCAGGAAGCTCACGGAGGTCTCGGTCGACCGTGCGGTGACGAACGCGAGGTGCTCGTCGTGGCTGATCTCGCGCACGGTGACCGTCATGGGCGACGAGGCTACCCAGCGCCGCGCGGAGGCCGCGGCTCGCCGTTCCCCGTCGCGTCCACGGCGCCGCGGTCGATGTGGATCTCCGAACGTTCGTCCGGACGGCCGCGGCGCCGTGGATGCGGTGGTGCGGTCAGGCCTGGCGGGCGGCCTGGGCCTCGATCTCGATGCGGACCTTCTTGGAGACGAGCATGCCGCCGCTCTCGAGGGCGACGTTCCAGGTGAGGCCGAAGTCCTCGCGGTCGATCTCGGTGGAGGCCGTGACGGCGAGCTTCTCGTTGCCCCACGGGTCCTTCGCGACGCCGTCGAGCTCGACGTCGAGGGTGACCTCGCGGGTGACGTCCTTGATCGTCAGCTGGCCGACGACCGTGAAGGACGCGCCCTTCTGACCGGTCACCCGGGCGTTGGCGAAGGTCATGTCCGGGTAGGTCTCGGAGGCGAAGAAGTCCTCGGAGCGCAGGTGCGCGTCACGGTCCGCGGTGCCGGTGTCGACCGAGCCCGTCTTGATCGTCGCCTCCGCGGTCGAGCTCTGGGCGTCGTCGCCGACGGTGATGCTGCCGGTGTAGTCGCCGAAGCTGCCACGGACCTTGGTCACCATCAGGTGGCGGGCGACGAAGCCGATGCGGGTGTGCGTCGGGTCCAGGACGTAGGTCCCGGCGGCGGGCAGAGCCACGCCGTCCACGACGCGGAGCCCGCCGGTCGCGGCGTTCTCGGCGGCCTGCTCGACGGCGGTCTGGGGGGCGGTCTCGGAGGTGGTCATGGGTTTGGTCCTTCCCTGTGGGCGGGGCACCGGCCTGGCGTGGTCGGTTGATGTCTGCTAGAGCAAATATTGCACTCTCAACATTCCTGTTGTCAAGTAGATGTAGGATGTGGACCATGACGAACTCCGCGACCCGTCGCCGCGACGCCGCGACCGGGGCCCGCCCGGCCGAGGCGCTCTTCGCCGACGAGCGGCTCACCACCGGGGGCCTGCTCGCCGAGTCCTACGCCGGGCTGCTGGCGCGCACGGCCAGCCAGCTGGGCGCCCACGGCCTGTCGCCGGTGGAGTTCGAGGTCCTCATCCGGCTCGCCCGCACCCCCCTGGGCCTGCTGCGGATGACCGACCTGGCGGCGCAGTCGTCGGTCACCACCAGCGGCATCACCCGCGTCGTCGACCGGCTCCAGGGGCGCGGGCTCGTGTCCCGGCAGGCCTGCACGACCGACCGCCGCGCGACCTACGCGGTGATCACCGACGAGGGCCGGGACCTCATGGCCGACCTGCTCCCGGGGCACCTCGAGCTGATCGAGACCTGGCTGACCGGCCCGTTGCGCGAGTCGGGGGACCTCGAGGCGTTCACGGCGATCATGCGGCGGGTCCGCGACCGTGTCGTGCCCGACGCCGAGGCGGGCAGCGCGGGGCCGCTGCCCGGCAGCCGAACGGCCGGCTAGGCGTCAGCGCGGGAGGCCCTCGCGCAGGTAGGCGATGTCGGCGCCCTGACCCTCGGCGCCGCCGGGGGTCTCGACCACGACGGGCGCGCCGGCGGAGGACACCACGGCGAGGATGTCGGAGCCCTCGATCGAGCCGCGCCCGAGGTTCGCGTGCCGGTCGGCCCCCGAGTCGAACACGTCGCGCGAGTCGTTGGCGTGCACCAGGTCCACCCGGCCGGTGACCGCCTTGACCCGGTCGACGAGCCCGGCGAGCTCCTCGCCCCCGGCATGGGCGTGGCAGGTGTCGAGGCAGAACCCGACGCGGGCCATCGTCGCCGCGTCGCACCGGTCGTCGAGGACCTCCCACAGCCGGGCGACGCGGTCGAGCCGGCGGGCCATCGCGTTGCCGCCGCCCGCGGTGTTCTCGACGAGGATCGGCAGGGGCGGCTCGAACCGCTCGAGTGTCTTGGCCCAGTTGTCGAAGCCGGTCTCCGGGTCGTCACCGGCCAGGACGTGGCCGCCGTGGACGACGAGTCCCGAGGCCCCGACCTCTGCGGCCAGCGTGGCGTGCTGCGCAAGGAGCTTGCGACTCGGGATGCGGATGCGGTTGTTCGAGGTGGCCACGTTGATCACGTAGGGCGCGTGGACGTAGAGGTCGACGCCCGCGGCCGCGGCGTCGGCCCGCAGCCCGGCCGCGCCTCCCTCGTAGGCCACGGCCGGCCCCTTCCAGCCCTGCGGGTCGCCGAGGAAGAACTGGGCGAGGTCGGCGCCGCGGGCACCCGCCTCGGCGAGCGGGTCGGCCTGGTCGACGTGGGCCCCGATGCGTAGTGACGTCACCCCCCGACAGTACGACCGGGGCCCGACAGGGGTCACTGCGCGGACGTGTCCTGTGGACGAGGATTTCTCGTGCCGCGCGGCGGCCGGTACCCTTCTCGCTGGCGTCGACCCCCGCGGCCGGCGCCGACGCAGCCGCTACGCAGGTCTGGGAGCAGACCCTGCGCAGCGCAGTAGCCCTCCTGCCACGGAGAGACCGTGGCCGCCGAGTCCAGAGGAGGTGGGTTGTCCGCATGCGTCACTACGAACTGATGGTGATCCTCGACCCCGACGTCGAGGAGCGCACCGTCGCTCCCGCTCTCGACCAGTTCCTGTCCGTCGTGAAGAAGGACGGCGGCAACATCGAGAAGGTCGACATCTGGGGCCGCCGCCGGATGTCCTTCGAGATCGCCAAGAAGTCCGAGGGCATCTACGCCGTTGTGGACCTGCAGGCCGAGCCGGCGACGGTCAAGGAGCTCGACCGCCAGCTCAACCTCAACGAGGCAGTGCTGCGCACCAAGGTCATGCGCCCGGACCAGCGCTAGTCCCCGACAGCCCGCCCAGACTCCGGAGGAAGCCACCCATGGCCGCAGGCGACACCGTCATCACCCTCGTCGGCAACCTGGTCGACGACCCCGAGCTGCGCTTCACCCCCAGCGGTGCGGCCGTGGCCAAGTTCCGCATCGCGTCGACGCCGCGGTTCCTCGACAAGCAGACCAACGAGTGGAAGGACGGCGAGAGCCTCTTCCTCTCCTGCAACGTCTGGCGCCAGGCGGCCGAGAACGTCGCGGAGTCCCTCCAGCGCGGCATGCGCGTGGTCGTGCAGGGCCGGCTCAAGCAGCGGTCCTACGAGACCAAGGAGGGCGAGAAGCGCACCGTCTACGAGGTCGAGGTCGACGAGGTCGGCCCGAGCCTGCGCAACGCCACCGCGAAGGTCGTCAAGACCCAGCGCGGCGGCGGGGGCGGCGGCTTCGGCGGCGGCCAGCAGGCCGACAACGACCCGTGGGCCTCGGCCTCCCCGGCCGCCGCCGCCGGCGCGCCCGGCGGCGGCACCCAGGGCGGCGGCGGTGGCGGTGGCTGGAACAACCCCGGCGCCAACGACGAGCCCCCTTTCTGACCCACCCATCCGATTGACCATCCCGGCCTTCCCGCCGGGCATCCAGGAACTGGAGCACCACGATGGCCAAGCCACCCCCCCGCAAGCCCAAGAAGAAGGTCTGCGTGTTCTGCAAGGAGAAGATCTCCTACGTGGACTACAAGGACACCGGGCTGCTGCGGAAGTTCATTTCCGACCGCGGCAAGATCCGCGCCCGTCGGGTCACCGGCAACTGCACCCAGCACCAGCGTGACGTCGCGATGGCCGTGAAGAACAGCCGAGAGATGGCGCTGCTGCCCTACACCAGCACCGCGCGCTGAGGGGAGCCGACACCATGAAGCTCATCCTCACCCAGGAGGTCTCCGGTCTCGGTGGCCCCGGCGACGTCGTCGAGGTCAAGGACGGCTACGGCCGCAACTACCTCGTGCCCCGCGGCGCCGCGATCCGCTGGACCCGCGGTGGAGAGAAGCAGGTCAGCTCGATCAAGCGGGGCCGCGAGGTCCGCGAGGTCCGCGACGTCGGCCACGCGCGGGAGATCAAGGGCTCGCTCGAGGGCCTGACGGTCACCCTGCCCGTCCGGGCGGGCGCCGGCGGCCGGCTCTTCGGTGCCGTCACCGTCGCCGACGTCGTGGCGGCTGTCCGCCAGGCCGGCGGTCCCGAGCTGGACAAGCGCAAGGTCGAGGTCGGGCAGCCGATCAAGACCGTCGGCGCCCACCAGGTCACCGTCCGCCTGCACCCCGAGGTCGCCGCGACGGTGGCGGTCGAGGTCGTGCCCGAGGCCTGACCACCGCCGCGGGCGCTGCACCGCGACGACGGGTGCCCGGTCCCCGAGGGGGGACCGGGCACCCGTCTGTCTCAGTGGCGTCAGCAGCTGGACTGGTAGACCGCGTCCGCCCCCTCGCCGTCCAGGTTGTCCTGGGTGATGATGGTGAAGCCGGTCTCGATCTTGGCCTCCGTCGAGCCGCCCTCGAGCGCGGCGAGCGCCTGTGCGACACCCTGCTCACCGATGGTGGCCGGCTGCTGGGCGATGAGTGCCTGCACCGTGCCCGCCTTGAGCTGCTCGACCTGGGCCGGGCCCGCGTCGAAGCCGACGATCGAGACCTGGTCCTGCTTGTTGGCCTGGCGCACGCCGGTCGCGGTCCCCTCCGCCGAGAACAGGTTGGTCGCGAAGACGCCGATGATGTCCTTGTTCTTCTGCAGCGCGGCGGTCACGATCTGTGCCGCCCGCGACGGCTCGTTGCGGCTGTACTGGACGCCGAGGTACTCGAACGTCGAGTCGGCCTTGACGGCCTCCTCGAAGCCCGCGACGCGGGCGTCGACCGTCGAGACGCCCGGGTCGGTCGAGACGACCAGGACCTTGCCGCCGTCGGGGTTGAGCTGCTTGATGGCGTCGAAGGCCGCCTTGCCGCCGCCCACGTTGTCCGAGGAGATCTCGGACACGGCGAAGGACGGGTCCTCCACGGTCGTGTCGACCAGGACCACCTTGATGCCGGCGTCCGCCGCCGCCTTGAGCGGAGCCTCCATCGCCGTCACGTCGGTCGGCGCGACGAGCAGCGCGTCCGGCTTCGAGGCCACCACCGAGTCGACGATGGGCTTCTGCAGGGTCGGGTCGAACTTGGCCGGCCCCTGGGTGTCGACCGACGCGCCCGCCTCCTCGGCTGCCGCCCGGATGCCGCACTCCATGCTGATGTAGAACTCGTCGCCGGCCACGCCCTGGACGAAGGCGATGCTGGCACCGTCGGACGAGCCGGTCTCGCCGTTCGACGTCGTGCCGGTGTCGCCGTCGTCCTCGGCCGACCCGCAGGCGGTCAGGGACATGGCGACGGCGATCACCGCCGACCCGATGGTCAGGATGCTCTTGCTGCGCTTCATGAGACTGCTCCTTCTTTCTTGGACGAGGTCGTGCGTCTGCTCCATGCGAGAAGCCCGGAGCGCCTGGACCCGCCACCGCGTTGTGCGGCGGCGCGACGAACCTGGTCGACGTAGACGGCCGCGATGAGCACGACCCCGACGGCGACCTGCTGCCAGAACGGCTGGATCCCGACGATCACGAAGCCGTTCTGGAGCACAGCTGGGATGAACAGACCGACGACGGTCCCGAAGATCGAGCCGACGCCTCCGAACAACGACGTTCCCCCGATGACGACGGCGGCGATGACGTTGAGGTTGGTCTGGGTCTGCCCGGCGATGGCCGTGGTGCCGAACTGCGCCAGGGAAAGGATCCCGGCGAAGCCGGCGAGGCAGCCGGAGAGGGTGTAGACGAGGATGAGGTGCCGGTCGACGCGCACCCCGACGCGCCGCGCGGACTCCTCGTTGGACCCGATGGCGTAGGTGTAGCGGCCGAACCGCGTCACGTGCAGCAGCACGGCACCGAGGACGACGACGACGAGCGCGATGATCACCAGCACCGGCACCTGGCCGAAGACGTTGCCGTAGCCGATCTCGTCCTGCATGACCTGGGGCACGTCGCGGATGTCCACCCCTCGCGTCAGGATCTGGGCGAGGCCCAGCGCGACCCCGAGGGTGCCGAGGGTCACGATCAGCGGTGGGATCTTGGCCTTGGCCACGAGAACGCCGTTGACCCCTCCCCAGACCAGGCCGGAGACCACTGCGACCGTGATGCCGACCGCGGCCGTCCCCCATCCCTCTCCGCCGACCCACACCATGGTCTTGGCGCTGATGACGCCGGAGAAGACGAGCACCGACCCGATGGAGAGGTCGATGCCCGCGGTGATGATGACGAAGGTCATGCCCACGCCGAGGATCGCGAGGATCGAGGCGTTCTGGGCGATGGTGCGGGCGTTGCCGCCGTTGGCGAAGTTGTTCGGCGCGAGGATCGAGAACACGATGACGATCGCCGCCAGGACCAGGAGGATCTGGAAGGCCTGCAGTCGCACGAGGCGGCCGGCGAGCCCTGGGTGGGCTCCTTCGTCCTGGGGGTTCGTGGACACGGCTCCGGGGCCGCCGGGCTTGGTGTCGGTGCTCATGCTGCCGCCTCCGTCGCGCCGGTCATCGCTGCGACCAGCCCTTCCATCGAGGTCTCGTTCTTCTGGTAGGTCGCGACCCGCCGGCCGAGTCGGAGGACCTGGATCCGGTCCGCCACATCGATCACGTGGGGCATCGAGTGGCTGATGAACACGACACCCACCCCGTGGTCGCGCACCCGACGGATGGTGTTCAGGACGTTGGCCGTCTGCCGCACGCCGAGGGCGGCGGTGGGCTCGTCGAGGAAGACCACCCGGCTCGCCCAGTAGACGGCGCGCGCGATCGCGATGGCCTGCCGCTGTCCGCCCGACATGGCGCCGACCGGGGTGATCAGGCTCGGGACGGTGGCCCCGAGGGAGTCGAAGGCCTCCCGGGCCTTGGCCCGCATCGTCCGGTTGTCCATGAAGCCCAGCGATCCCGCGAGGCCGGGCCGCATGATCTCGCGACCGAGGAACATGTTCTGGGCGGGGTCGAGATGAGGTGCGAGCGCCAGGTCCTGGTAGACGGTCTCGATGCCCATCCCGCTCGCCGTGGTCGGGTCGTCGAGGTGGCACTCCTCTCCGTCGAAGAGCACCGTTCCCGAGTCGGTCGCGAGGTTCCCGGACAACGCCTTGACGAGGGTCGACTTGCCCGCGCCGTTGTCGCCGATCAGCGCCACGATCTCGCCCGGGTAGACGTCGAAGTCCGCGCCGTCCAGCGCGGTCACGTGACCGAACTGCCGGGTGAGTCCCCTGGCCTCGAGGACGGGGGCGGTCACGACTGGCTCCGCTCGAACCACGGGACGGCGCGCCCGTCGATCGCCTCGAGGCAGCGGTCCAGCCGCCGCTTGCCCTCGCCACGCAGGTACGACTGCCGTTCCGGCTGGGTCATGCCGACCGTCTCCTTCCAGACCGCGCGGCCGGCGATGAAGCCCGACGCCCCGCCCTCGTCGCACGAGACCTCGAGGACCCGGGTGAACTCGTCGAACGCGACGCCGGCGGACAGCACGGCCCAGGGCGACGAGATCGCCGTCGCGAGTCGCCGGCACGCCTGCGGGCTGCCCGGGTACTCCAGCTTCAGCAGGTCGGGCTGCAGCGCGTCCAGGGCGACGGCGGCCTCGATGATGGCGTCGGCACGGGCGCCGGCGTCGAGCTCCTCCCCGGGCAGCGCGTAGATCAGGTTCTCGATCACCGACGGGACCCCGTGGGTCCGGCAGTCCTCGATGACCTCGCGCATCACGTCCACCGCCTCGGCGGCCAGGTCGGGGCCGCCGGCGGCGGGTCGGTCGGCGCGCAGCTGGACGAGGAACTTCAGGGCGTGACCGCCCTGGGCAGCCACCCAGGCCGCGCCCTGCTCGGGGTCGCGGTGGGTGCGTGGCTCGCCGTTGTGGTTGCCGCGGTCGGACGGCTCGGCCGCGACGAGGACGCCCAGCGACGCGCGCACCTCCGTCGGGACGCCCTCGAGGGCCGGGATGCCGTAGGTCGGGTCCAGCAGGAAGGCGCTCGCGGTCGACCCGAGTGCGGCGACGGCGTCGGTCTTCACGCCGACCAGCTCGTCCTCGGTCGGGTCCTGGACCCCCACCGCGGCGTACATCCGCTTGAGGGTGTTGCGCTGGTCCATCGCCATGACGGCGAACGTGCCGTCGGCTGTGGCGATGTCGGCCAGGCTGCTGCGCTGGGTCGTGGTCATGGGCGGACTCCTCGGGTGGGGTGGGTGGTGCGGGCTGCGAGATCGGGGCGGGCTGGGAAGCGGGTCGCGAAGTCGGTCAGGTCGTCGCTGCCCGAGACGGCGAAGGCGCCGACCAGGGCGGCACCGAGAGCGGTGTCCTCCTGGTGGTCGGAGAAGGTCACGTCGGGCAGGGCCAGGCGGCGCGACCTCCGGACGCTGTCCATCCCGGCCCAGCCACCGGCGACGACCGTGTGTCGCGCCGGCGGGACCTCGGCCTCCATCCGGGCGACGACCTCGGTGAGGACGTCGGTGCTGTGTGCCAGGGCGGCCGCGAACAGCAGGGCGGGGCTGAGGTCGTCGGTCTCGGCGTGCACGGCCAGGGCGGACTCGTGGTTCCACGCGCCGCGGACCGTGATGGAGGCGGCCGCCGGGCCGCCGCGGTCGGGCAGCGCCATGACCGCGGCGTCGAGCCGGGCCCGGCCGGCCGCGTCGTGGACGCCCACCAGCGACAGGACCCGTCGCAGGACGAGGCCACCCCGGGTGCCGGCCAGCATGGTCGAGCGGCCGGGGAGCATGTGTCGCACGACGTTGACGCCATGACGCGCGAGGCGGTCCCGGGCGGCGACGTCGAGCGGGTCGTCCAGGACGCGGACCAGCGCCTCCGCGGTGCCCATGGAGTCGTAGAGCCCGTCCGTCGACAGGACCCCCGCCGCCACGGAGGCGACGAGGTGATCGTGTCCCGCGACGGTGAGCGTCGCCCCGGCCAGGGAGCGCGGCACGACGTCGCCCGAGGCCGTCCCCCAGGACGACCCGGCCGTCGACAGTGGCGGGAGCAGGTCCGAGGTGGTGCCCAGGGCCTCGAAGATGGCGGGCCACGGCTGGCCCGTTCCCTGGTCGAGCAGCCCGGTCCGGGCGACGAGGGAGACCTCGCAGCGGCGGTCCCCGCCGAGCAGCCGGGCGACGTACTCCGGGACGTTGAGCCAGGTCAGCCCGTCCAGGCTCAGCCCCGTGCCGCGCAGGTGGAGCAGCTTCGCCACCGTGGCCAGTGCCGACACCGGCAGCCCGGTCCGGCCGGGGAAGGCGGCGCGCAGGTCTGCCGGGAGGGCGGCGATGGCCGCGCCCCCCCGGGGGTCGAACCATGCGGCGATCGGCCGGACAGCGCTGTCATCGGCATCGAGGAGGACGCCCGCCTCCGCCATGCCCGAGATCCCGACGCTCGTCACCCGGGTCCCCTCGAGGGCCTCGACGGTGCTCGCGACGAGGTCGGTCACGGTGCGGGTGAGGTCGGCGGTGTCCATCTCCGTGCAGCCGTTCGCCAGCGGGCGCCACGGGGTGGGTCGCCGCTCGGTCCACAGCGAGGTGCCGTCGTCGGCGACGGCCAGCGCCTTGACGTAGGTCGAGCCGATGTCCAGCCCGATCGTGCAGGTCGTCATCTCCCCTCCCCCGTCAGCGTCGCGGGCCAGCCGGTGCCCGGCCGCGCGACCAGGGCCTCGACGTCGCCGACCACGTCCCAGTCCCCGGTCGAGGCGGGCACGGCGAGCACGTCACCGCGGCGCAGGGGGAGCCGACCCGTGGCCGAGACGAGCTCGCCGGAGCCGTGCAGGACCAGCACCGCGGCGAAGCCCCGGTCGACCCGGCACGACGCCGTCGGTGCGACGAGGTCGAGTCGGAAGAACGCGTCCGCCGCGCCGGGCAGGCACGGTTGCGGCTCCGGAGCGCGCGACCCCGCCTCGACGTGCCGGACCAGCCGGGCGAGGTCGTCGCCACCGAGCCCCCGGCAGGACACCGCTCGCATCGCGACGTCGAAGCCGACACCGAGGTGGGAGTCGTCCCGGGTGGACGTCGTCACCGACCACTCGAGCAGGATCGAGAAGTCGGTCGGCTCCTGCACCTCGGCGAGGAACACGCCCTCGCCGATCGCGTGGGCGGTCCCGGCCGGGACGAGGACGCCGTCGCCCGCGCGCACCTCGACACGGTTGAGGCGGGAGAGCATCCACTCGCTGTCCTGCGCGTCCCGGGCCCGCGCCAGCTCGTGCGGGTCGACGTCGTCGCGCCAGCCGAGGTAGACCGCGCCGTCGCCGTCGCTGTGCAGGACGAACCAGGCCTCGGTCTTGCCGTACGGGCAGTCCAGGTGCCGCGCCGCGAAGTCCCGGTCCGGGTGGACGTGCACGGGCAGCCGCTGACCGGCGTCGAGCAGCTTGACCAGCAGGCCGGTGTCGGCGGGGCCGGACCGCGATGCGGTGCCCGCCTCGCCGCCGAGCCAGCCGGCCGGGTCGGCGGCCACCAGGTCGCGCAGCAGGTCTCCGTCGTGGGTCCGGGCCAGACCCGTGCGGCCGTCCCCGGACCGGGTGACCGTGGCCGCGATCCACTCCTCCGGCTGGCGCGGCGACGTGGTCTCGATGCCGCGCAGCGCCGCGATCTTCGCGCCGCCGCGGTAGAAGTGGTCGACCAGGTTGGGGGCCAGCCGGACAGCGCTCATGCGGGCGCCTCGATCTCGCCGGAGCCGCGGGGGACCAGGACGGCGTCGACGAACACGTCCTGCACCGGCGCGTCCACGTCGTCGAGCCGGGCCAGCACCCGGTCCATCGCCGCGAGCCCGATCGACGTCGGGCTCTGGTCGACGATCGTGACGCCCGGGGTGAGGGTGGTCGCCAGGGGGAAGTCGCCGAAGCTGACGAAGGCGACGTCGGCGCGGTCCGTCGTGTGCAGCGCGTGCGCGACGCCGACTGCGGCCCGCGGGTTGGCGGCGAAGACGGCCGTCGGCGGGCGCCGGCTGCTCAGCAGGTCGAGCACGACCTGGGCCGCGTCGACGTCTCGGGTGGGGCCCGGTCGCACCAGGTCGGCGTCGGGCTCGACCCCGGCCGCGGCCAGCGCCTCGTGGTAGCCGCGCAGACGGTCCCGCGTCGTGACGAAGCGCTCGTCGCTGCCGACGAAGGCCACCCGGCGGTGGCCGTGCGCCGTCAGGTGGGAGACGGCGGCGCGCGCGAGCCCGAAGTCGTCCACGCGGACCGTGTCGAACCCGCCGACGGTGGCGGCCCGGTCGATGGTGATCACCGGGAAGGCATGGAAGCGGCTCAGGTAGTCGTGGGGTCCCTCCGTCGGGGCGAGGATCAGGGCGCGGACCCGCTGCATCGCCATCCGTTCGACCTGGCGGCGTTCCCGCAGCGGGTCGAAGCCGGTGCTGCCGAAGACGGTCCCGAGGCCGAGCTCGAGGGCGCGTTCCTCGACGGCACTGGTCAGCGCCGCGAAGAACGGGTCGGCGATGGTGTCGATGACGACGCCGATCGTGTCGCCGGTGCCGGCCTTGAGCGAGCGGGCCAGCGAGTTGGGGACGTAGTGGAGGCGCTCCGCGGCGCGCAGGACCCGCTCCCGGACCGTCGTGCTGACGTTCGGCGCGCCGTTGACGACCCGCGACACCGTCTTGATGCTGACCCCGGCCTCCGCCGCCACGTCGTACACCGTCGGTCGTCTCACGTCGCGGCCGCCGTGACGAGGGAGCCCAGCTCGCGCGCCCGTCCGGCGTCGACCCGCCCGGCGCCCTCGCTCTCCACGGCGGCGCTGGCGACCGCCACGCCGTGGCTGACCACCCGCCGCCAGTCAGGCACGTCGCCGGCGGTGGCCAGGGCCGCTGCCAGGCCGCCGACGAGGGAGTCGCCGGCGCCGATCGGGTTGCGGACCGTCACGTCCGGGGCGGGCACCCAGAAGGCCTGCGCACCGTCGGTGAAGGCGGCGCCGTGCGCGCCGGCGGTGACGACCGCCCGGCGGGCCCCGCGGGCCACCAGCTCGGCGGCGGCCTCGGTCGCCCGCGAGCGGACCTCGTCGCCGGGGCCGTCGTCGTGGGACGACTCGTCGACCCGGCCGTGCAGGAGCCCCTCGGCCTCGTGCAGGTTCGGCGTGACCAGGTCCGGGCCGTGGGCGAGCGTCGCGGCCAGGACCTCCCGGGCCGCGTCGACCACGCCCAGCGCGCCGCGGGAGCGGGCGACGTCGCACAGCCGTCCGTAGACCTCCTGCGGCAGGCCGGGTGGCAGGCTCCCGGCGCCGACCACCACGCGGGCGCCGTGGCGCCCGAGCGTCTCGTCGACAGCGGCGAGCAGCCGGTCGGCGTCCTCCGCGCTGGTGGCCGGGCCGGGCTCGTTGAGCACCGTCGCGCGCGCCGAGCGCTCGATGATGATCGTGGCGCAGCGCAGGTCGCCGGGGACGGGCACGGCCACCAGGTCGAGGCCCTCCTCCGCGGCCAGCGCGGTGAAGTGCTCGTGGTCCCGGTCGGGCACGAAACCCAGCAGCCGGGCGGCGAGGCCCAGATCGCGCAGGGTCCTGGCGACGTTGACACCCTTGCCCCCCGGGGTCACCCGGACCGTGTGCGGCCGGGTGATCGCGCCGGCCTGGAAGGCGTCGACGAGCAGCGTCCGGTCGAAGCACAGGTTCGGCGTGACCACCAGCACCGGCACGCCTCCTCGGGGAGAGAATGGGTGAGACGTTCACCACACGACTCGGGGATGTGGAGGTAGAGTGCTCCCTGGATGACAGCGCTGTCAACGGGATGATTCAAGATTGTTCCGACAGAAGGAGGAGATCCGTGACCGGTTCCGGACCGCGTCCCGCCTCGGCCGAGCGGCTGGGCAAGCTCCGACGGCTGCAGCGCATCAGCGACGCCGACGGATACGTCCGGGTCGCCGCGATCGACCACCCCGAGAACTACCTGGCCCTCTTCGACGAGGACATCGCGGCCGTGGGCTTCGAGGAGGTCGTCGAGTCCAAGCTCGAGCTGGTCGCGGGCATGGCAGCGCACTGCACGGCGGTGCTGGTGGACCCGGTCTGGAGCTTCGGCCAGGGCGTCCTCACCGGCGCGATCCCCGCCTCGGTCGGGCTCGTCTCCGGGCTCGAGCGCCTCGCCTACACACCGGCGGGCTTCGGCACCGAGACGACGGTGCGCGAGGCCTGGACCGTTCCGCAGCTGGTGCGCCTCGGCGCGGACGCCGCGAAGCTGGTGGTCTTCTACCGGGAGGAGCTGGCGGAGGTCTCCGCGGCCCAGCACGGGCTGGTCTCCCGCCTGGTCGACCAGTGCGACGAGGCGGAGCTGCCCCTGGTCGTCGAGCCGCTGTGGTACCCGCTGGACGGGGAGGACCCGGCGGACCCGGCCGTCCGAGCCGCCCGGTACGACGCCACGGTCCGCTCGGCCGGGACGTTCTCCCGGCTCGGCGCCGACGTGATGAAGGTCGAGTTCCCGGGCGCTGTCGGGTCGGCCGCGGACGAGGCCGCCGCTGCCGAGGCCTGCCAGCGGCTGGCCGCGGAGGTCGACGGACCCTGGGTCCTGCTCTCCTCCTCCGCCACGTTCGACCAGTTCGAGGTCCAGCTCCGCATCGCGGCCGCCGCCGGCGCGTGCGGGTTCATGGCCGGGCGCGCCATCTGGGGCGACGCCGTCGGGCGCTACGACCAGCACCGCCGGGCCGAGGGCGTACGGTCCGCGGCGACGCGTCTGGACCGGCTCGCCGACGTCCTGCGCGCACACGGCGCCGGGTGGCGCGGGAGGCCGACGGTCGCCGAGGCCGTGAAGGAGCTGCCTGCGGACTGGCACGAGACCTACCGGCTGTGACCGTCTGGGTGGTCGCCGGTCCTGCGGGGTCGGGGAAGACGACCCTGGGGCGGGCGCTCGCCGGCCACCTGCGGGCGGCCCTGGTCGACCTCGACTCGGTGACCAACCCGCTGCTCGACGGGCTGAGCGACCTCGTCGCGCCCGGCGGGCACTGGAACGAGGAAGGCCGGCGGGCACGGGTGCGTCCCGCCCGGTACGCCGCCCTACGCGCCGTCGCCGCCGACCAGGTACTGGCCGGTCTCGACGTGGTGCTGGTGGCGCCCTTCACCGCCGAGCTGCGCGGTGGGTCGGAGTGGACCCTGCTGACCGGGGCCGTCGCGCCGGCCCCGGTGCGCGTCGTCTGGCTCCGCGCGGACGACGCGCTACTCGAGCAGCGGGTGGGACAGCGACGGGAGACGCGCGACGCGGTGCGGACCCCTGCCGAGCTCGGGTCGCCCGCGATGGCTCATCTCGTCGTCGAGGCCGCGTCGCCGACGTCCGTGCAGCTGGCCCGGCTGCTCGAGGACCCGGCGCGTCAGCCTTCGCGGCCATGACGTGGACCGCCCCGGACGTCGACCGTCCGCACCCGCCGACCGTGGCGGGAGAGCGGGAGGCCGCCGAGGGCCTGCTCGAGTACCACCGGGCCACCCTGCTGTGGAAGTGCGCCGGCCTCACCGGCGAGCAGCTCAAGATCCGGGCCGTCCCGCCGTCGTCGCTGTCCCTGCTCGGGCTGGTCCGGCACATGACCGACGTGGAGCGCTACTGGTTCCGCCGCGGTGTCGCCGGCGAGCGGGCGCCCTTCCACTACTGGAGCAGGAGCAGCCCGGACGGCGACTTCGCCGAGGTCGGCGACGCCGACGCAGAGGCCGACGTCGCGACCTACCGCGTGGAGGTCGACGCGGCGCGCGCCGTTCAGGCCGCGCACGACTTCGACGACACGTTCGCCCGCCGGCACGCGGACGGCACGGAGGAGATCCTCGACGTCCGCGCGCTGGTGCTGCACATGATCGAGGAGTACGCCCGGCACAACGGCCACGCCGACCTCCTCCGCGAGGCGGTCGACGGGACGATCGGCGACTGACCCCTCGGCGCTCCGTGCGGTCGCTCACAGGTCCTTCACAGGGAGGCCAGGCACGGTTGCCCGGTGATGAGGATCCGACTGCTTCGTGACCGTTCCGTTCCGTCCGCCCTGGTGGTCCGGCGCTTCCGACTGCTGCCCGTGGCTGTCGCCGCGGCGCTGTTTGCGATCACCGCCTGCGGAAGCTCGACATCAGACTCTGACTCAGGCGCCGGCCCGGACGAGTCGACGACCTCGGCACCGGCAAGCTCCGGCGAGGGTGTCGACACCGCCCTGTTCCTCGACGGCGCGCTGGCCGAAGAGCCCACCACCGAGGACTGCACGCTCAGCGACGGCACGGCGTCGACGTGCTACCGGATCACGGTCTCCGGGGATCCCGTCGACCACGAGGTGGGGCCGTTCTGCCCCGAGACCATCACCGACGGCGCGGACCAGGGCGGGATCTGGTTCGACGGCGAGAACGTCTACGACCTCGACGGCCAGTTCATCGAGGACCTCGCCGAGACCTACGGCGATGACGGCTGGCGCATGTACGACGACGACGGCAACGTGCTGGTCACCGAGACCCAGGAGGAGTTCGAGGCGGCAGCCCGCCCGGACGTGGACCCCGACCTGGAGAACCACTGCGTCGAGGGCAGACTGGAGTGGCTGGAGAACGGCGAGCCCATCGAGTCCACCGTGCTGATCCCGACCCAGCCGGTGGCCGCCGGGACTGCTGCGGCGCCGCGCGGCAACCAGGGGGTCACCCTCGACGGTGTGGTGATCGCGGCGTCCGCGCCGGTCGACGCGATCCTCGGTGCCTACACCATCGCGGCGTTCGACGACTGCGGCGGCCACGTCAACCCGTTCGAGGGTTACCACCTGCACGGGGCCGTCGGCTGCTCGGAGGTCGGTGCGGCCGCCGAGGGCGACACACCGATGTTCGGATACGCGCTCGACGGCTACCCGGTGCACAGCCCGTACGCCGACGACGCGGCGGAGTCTGCGGCCGGTCTCGACCCGTGCAACGGTCACACCACGGACGCCGACGGCTACCACTACCACGCCGACCAGGCAGCCGAGAACCAGGTGATCACCTGCTTGGTGGGCCGGACAGCGGCCTTCGACGAGGCGGCTGGTGGCGCACCGGACGGTGCGGGGCCGCGGTGACGGCGCGTCGACGACGCGTCAACGGCGGCGCGGGACCGCGGCCCCGGTCACGAGCCAGGTGTCGCCGCGCCACCGCAGCACGAGCGTCACCAGGCGGGCGAGCAGGAACCCGTTGAACGCCCACCACAGCGCGACCAGCCCGGCGTCGGTGACCAGCACCAGCCCGGCGAGCGGCAGGAAGACGACCAGGGTGACCACCCCGGCCCAGGCCAGGTAGCGGCCGTCGCCCGCCCCGATGAGGATGCCGTCGAGGGCGAACACCACCCCGGCGACCGGCTGGAAGACCGCGCCGACGAGCAGCACCGAGGCGAGCAGCGTCCGGACGTCGGGGTCGGGGGTGAACAGCGGGACGTACGCGGCGCGGAGAGCGACCACGACCACGGCGAGCAGCACCCCGGCCGCGACCCCCCACTCGATCATCCGCCGGGTCGCGGCACGGGCGGCCGCGACGTCTCCGGCGCCCAGGCAGCGCCCGACGATGGCCTGGCCGGCGATCGCCACCGCGTCGAGCGCGAGCGCGAGGAGCAGCCAGATCGTGAACGCGACCTGGTGCGCCGCGACGGCGACGGTGCCGACCGACGTGGCGACGTACGTCATGGCCAGCAGTGCCGCCCGCAGGGTCGCGGTCCGCACGATCAGCGGCACCCCGGCAGTGGCGGCGGCCCGGATGCCGGGCAGGTCGGGCCGCAGCGTCGCCTGGTGGCGTCGGGCGCCGCGCCCGACGACGGCGAGGAAGGCTGCGGCCATGCCCGCCTGGGCGATGACGGTGCCCAGCGCGGAGCCGGCGACGCCCAGGCCGACGCCGTAGACCAGCAGGACGTTGAGCCCCACGTTCGCGGCCGCACCGGTGGAGGCCACGACGAGCGGGGTGCGGGTGTCCTGCATCCCGCGGAGCACGCCGGTGGCGGCGAGCACGACGAGCATCGGCGGGAGGCCGACGAGCGAGATGCGCAGGTAGGTCAGGGCGTGCCCGGCCGTCTCGGCGGTGGGGCCGAACGCGGCCACCAGCGGCTCGGCCGCGGCGAGCCCGGCGAGCGCCAGGGCCGTGCCGAGCGCCGCGCCGAGCCACAGGCCGTCCACGCCCTGGGCGAGGGCCGCGCGCAGGTCGCCGGCGCCGACCCGGCGGGCGACCGCGGCCGTCGTGCCGTAGGCGAGGAAGACGCACAGCGAGACCGCCGTCGCCAGGACCGTCCCGGCGATGCCCAGCCCGGCCAGCTCGGGGGTGCCCAGGTGCCCGACGATGGCCGAGTCGGCGAGCAGGAAGAGCGGCTCGGCGACGAGGGCGCCGAAGGCCGGCACCGCGAGGCGCAGGATCTCGCGGTCGTGCGGGTGCCGCAGGATCCCGGTCGGTCCGGATGACGGTCGCACCGTCCGCATCGTAGACATCGGGCCGAACTTTCTCCGGTCCACAGGCGGTGGACGGGATCCCTGCACCGCAGGGGCCTGCAGCGCGGTCGACGGGCGGCTGCCTCCACAGGGCGTGCACAGCCTGTGCACACGGATCCGCCGTCTCTCCACAGCCCGGACGGCACCGGTCCACAGGGCCGTCCACAGCCGTCCGGCCCCAGCTGGCCTGTCGGGTCGTGTTGTGTCCAGCGGTACCGATAGAACGGTCGCGGCACGAGCGGGGACGGTCGAGAGCGAGGTGGGGTGGGCGTGAGCATCGTCGAGCTCTCCGACACCTCGACCGGGTCCCTGATGCGCACGCCGCCCCAGGACCTCGCGGCCGAGCAGTCGGTCCTCGGCGGCATGCTGCTGTCCAAGGACGCCATCGCCGACGTCGTCGAGGTGGTGCGCGGGCACGACTTCTACCGGCCGGCCCACGAGCTGGTCTTCGAGGCCGTCCTCGACCTCTACGGCCGGGGCGAGCCCGCCGACGCGGTGACGGTGTCGGCCGAGCTGCAGAAGCGGGGAGAGCTCGGCCGGGTGGGCGGCGCTCCGTACATCCACACCCTGCTGCAGTCGGTGCCCACCGCGGCCAACGCCGGCTACTACGCGCGGATCGTGCGCGAGACGGCCGTGCTGCGCCGCCTCATCGAGGCGGGCACCAAGATCGTGCAGCTGGGCTACACCGGCGACGGTGACGCCGATGACATCGTCGACGCCGCGCAGGCGGAGGTCTACGCGGTCACCGACAAGCGGACGTCGGAGGACTACCTCCCGCTGTCGGCGATCATGGAGGGGGCGCTCGACGAGATCGAGGCGATCGGCTCGCGGGGCGGCGAGATGGTCGGGGTCCCCACCGGTTTCGTCGACCTCGACGAGCTCACCAACGGGCTCCACCCCGGCCAGATGGTCGTCGTGGCCGCCCGGCCGGCCGTCGGCAAGGCCCTCGCGCTCGACACACCCCTCCCCACCCCGACCGGCTGGACCACCATGGGCGAGGTCGCGGTCGGTGACCGGCTGGTCGGGGCCGACGGGCGCCCGACGACGGTGACCGCGGCGACCGAGGTCATGACCGGCCGGCCCTGCTACGAGGTCGAGTTCGCCGACGGCACCGTCGTCGTGGCCGACGCCGAGCACGGCTGGTTGACCGAGTCCCTCACCGACGGTCGCGCCGCGGTGCGCACCACGCGGGAGGTCGCGAGCACGCTGTGGTCCGGCGACGGTGGCCAGATGGTGCCCAACCACAGCGTCCGCACCGCACGGCCCCTCCACCTCCCCGAGCGCGACCTGCCGCTGCCGCCCTACGCGCTCGGTGCCCGCCTGGCCGGCGGTTGGGCGCGCCGCGCCGCCGACCCCGATCTGCAGATGCACGTCGAGGCAGCACTCGACGGCCGGCCGCTCGACGAGCCGGTCCCCGTCCGCGTCCCGGCCGCCTGCCTGCGCGCATCGGAGCGTCAGCGCCGCGACGTGCTCGCCGGGGTCCTCGACCGGGCGGGCGAGGTCACCGCGCGGGGCTGCCTGCGGCTCGCCGCGCTGCCGGCGGACGTCATGGCCGACCTGTCCGACCTCGTCGCCGGTCTCGGCTACCAGTTCTCGGCGACGACCGACCACGACGGCAAGTGCACGCTGGTCTTCTGCGCCGACGACGACGTGTTCCGCATCGAGCACCTGCGACAGGCGCACAAGGAGGCGCGGGCGCACCGCGACACCGACAGGCGACGGGTCGTCGTCGACGTGCGACGGGTGCCGGGCGTGCCGGTGCGATGCGTCGAGGTCGACAACGCCGACCACCTCTACCTCGCGGGCCGGGCCATGGTGCCCACCCACAACTCGACCCTCGGGCTCGACATCGCCCGCGCCGCCGCCATCAAGGCGAACATGGCGACCTGCGTGTTCTCGCTCGAGATGAGCCGCAACGAGATCACGATGCGTCTCCTGTCGGCCGAGGCGCGCGTGCCGCTGCACCACATGCGCACCGGCAAGCTGACCGACGACGACTGGACCCGGCTCGCACGGCGCATGGGCGAGGTCTCCAACGCGCCGCTGTTCATCGACGACTCTCCCAACATGTCGATGATGGAGATCCGCGCGAAGTGCCGGCGGCTCAAGCAGCGCCACGACCTCAAGCTCGTCATCATCGACTACCTGCAGCTCATGCAGAGCGGAAAGCGCGTCGAGAGCCGCCAGCAGGAGGTCTCGGAGTTCTCCCGCGCCATCAAGCTGCTGGCCAAGGAGCTCGAGGTCCCGGTCGTCGCGATCTCCCAGCTCAACCGCGGCTCGGAGCAACGCACCGACAAGAAGCCCCAGATGTCCGACCTGCGCGAGTCGGGCTGCCTGCCGGCCTCGACCCGGGTCTTGCGCGCCGACACCGGTGCCGAGGTGACGATGGGTGAGCTGTTCGCATCGGGCGCCCGGGACGTCCCCGTGTGGTCCCTTGACGACTCCCTGCGCTACCGCGCACGGACAATGACCCACGTCTTCCCCACCGGCCGGCGCGAGATCTTCACCGTGACGCTCGCGTCCGGCAAGCGGGTCCGCGCCACGGCGAACCATCCGTTCCTCACCTATGACGGCTGGAAGCCGATCGGCGATCTCGAGCCCGGTGCGCGCATCGCGGTGCCGCGCCACGTGCCAGGACCGATGGGCACCGGCAACGCCTGGGCCGACGCCGAGGTCACGTTGCTCGCCCACCTCCTCGGTGACGGGTCGTTCGTGCGCCGCCAGCCGATCCGCTACGCCAGCGTCGACGAGGAGAACCTGGCTGCGGTGGCCGAGGCGGCGCAGTGCTTCGGCGTCGTGGCAGTCCGCGACGACTACCCCGCCGCCCGGTGCACGACCCTGCGTCTGCGTGCGCCCACCCGTCTGGCGCGCGGCCGGCGCAACCCCATCGCCGCCTGGCTCGACGGGCTCGGTCTGTTCGGTTCCCGCAGCCACGAGAAGTTCGTTCCCGACGCCGTCTTCGGGCTTCCGAAGCCCCAGATCTCGATGTTCCTCCGCCACCTGTGGGCCACCGACGGCTCGGTCACGGTCCTCCGGTCTGGCCGGGGTGGACGCATCTACTACGCGTCGACGAGCCGTCGCCTCGTCGACGACGTCTCACGGCTGCTGCTGCGCTTCGGCATCTCCTGCCGCGTGCGCCCCACCACCAAGGCGGGCTACCGCACCGGCTGGACCCTGGACATCTCCGGCGCCGACGACCAGCGCCGCTTCCTGCGCGAGATCGGTGTCCACGGCGCTCGGGGGGCGACCGCGGCCCGGCTGCTCGAGGTCGTCTCTGCCACGGCTGCCAACCCCAACGTCGACACCGTGCCGGTCGACGTCTGGTCGAAGGTCCGGACGGCTCTGGTCGAGCAGAAGATGACCCACCGCCAGTTCGCCGCGGCGATGGGGACGCAGTTCTGCGGCAGTGCGATGTGGCAGCACGCCCCTAGCCGAGAGCGCCTGGGGAAGGTCGCGGCAGTCCTCGGGGACGCGGACCTCGAGATGCTGGCCACCAACGACGTCCTGTGGGACACGGTCGTCTCCATCGCGAGTGCCGGTGTCGAGGACGTCTTCGACGCCACCGTCCTCGGCACCCACAACTTCGTCGCCGACGGCGTGGCGGTGCACAACTCGATCGAGCAGGACGCCGACATGGTGGTGCTGCTGCACCGCGAGGAGATGTACGAACGCGAGTCACCACGAGCGGGAGAGGCCGACTTCATCGTGGCCAAGCACCGCAACGGCCCCACCGCGACGATCACGGTCGCCTTCCAGGGGCACTACTCCCGGTTCGTGGACATGGCCCAGAGCTGACCCGGGTGCGGGTCGGACGAGGAGGGGTGCGATGAGCGTCGGGTCCGAGACGGTCGTGCGCGAGGTCACCGTGCAGGTGGTGCTCCCCGACGGCGAGCCGCACCGCATGCGGGTGGTGATGCGCTACGACGTGGGAGACCCCTTCGCCGTCCGCCTGGACTTCGACCTGCCGCCGCACGGGGTCACCTGGGTGTTCGCGCGCGACCTGCTGATGCGTGGGCTCAGCGCGCCGTCCGGTGACGGCGACGTGCGCGTCTGGCCGTCGCACGCCGAGCGCTGCCTGCGCGTCGCGTTGATGTCACCGGACGGTGACGCGGTGCTCGAGGCCGCCACTTCCGACGTCGCCGACTTCGTCGGCCGCACCTATCTCGCCTGCCCACCTGGCAGCGAGTCGCGGCACCTCGACCTCGACGCCGCCCTGGACACGTTCCTCCGCCTGCCCTGACCCGCGCTGGTCGCGGCTGGTCGCGGCCGGTCCCGGCGTCCGTGCCTCGCCTGGTCCCGCGCGTCCGCGGGCACGACCCCGATTCGACCGGCCGATACCCCTGCCCGTATGCTCCGCCGATACCCCCACCTGTATCGGAAGGACGGCATGACCAGCCAGCTGACCACAGTCCGCGACACCCCGCCCGGCCCGCCCACGGCGCCCCGGCTGGGCCCCCTGGGCCGGCTCGGAGCCTGGACCGCCACCCACACCCGGGCCGTGCTCGTCGTCTGGGCGCTGGTCGTGGTCGCGCTCGGCGCCTTCGCCCCCAAGGTCGAGCACGCGCTCGCCGGTGCCGGCTGGGAGGCGTCGGGCTCGGAGTCCGTGGCCGCGCGCGACGTGGTCCAGCGGGAGTTCGGCGGCATGTCCAGCGCCGCCCTTCAGGTCGTGGTCCGGTCCGAGACCGGGCCGCTCACGAGCCCCGAGGGTCAGCGCGTCGTGGCGGACGTCGTCCGGCTGCTCGAAGCAGACCCGCGGACGTCGCAGGTGGTCGCGCCGCAGGAGGGCCTGTCCGTCTCCCGCGACGGACGCACGGCGCTGGTCCAGGCGGGCGCTGCCACCGCAAGCACGAACGAGATGGTGCGCGCCGCCGACGACCTCAAGGAGCCGCTGCGCGAGCTCGGCGGCGACGGTGTCACGGTCGCGCTCACCGGCTCGTCCGCGCTGTGGAGCGACTTCAACGCCGCCAACCTCGAGGCGATGATGAAGAGCGAGCTGATCAGCTGGCCGGTGACCCTGGTGATCCTGGTCGTCGCCTTCGGCTCCCTCGTCGCGGCCGGGCTGCCCCTCATGCTCACGATCGTCGGCCTCGTGGCCGCCGCGGGCTCGCTCTACCTGGGCACCCTGATCGGCGACATCTCGATCTGGGCGCTGAACTTCGCGCTCATGTTCGCGCTGGCCCTGGGCATCGACTACGCACTGTTCCTCGTCGTGCGTTTCCGGGCGGCTCGGTTCGGCGACCGCAAGTCCACGCGCGACGCCGTCGCGGAGACGATGGACACGGCGGGCAAGGCCGTGCTCTTCTCCGGTCTGACAGTGCTCATCTCGCTGTCCGCGGTGATGCTCGTCCCGTCGCCTGCCTTCCGGTCGATGGCCCTCGGCATCATGCTCGCGGTCGTCTTCGTCCTCGCCGCCACGCTGACCCTGCTCCCCGCGGTGCTGGCCCGGCTCGGGTCCCGCGTCGACGCGCTCGCCCTTCCCTGGGTGCACGCCGGCGAGCACCGCTCGCCCCGGTTCACCGCGTGGGCCGAGCGCCTGTGGCGCCGGCCGATGGCGTACGGCGCTGCCGCCCTGGTCGCGCTCCTGGCGCTGGCCGTCCCGCTCCTGGGCCTGGAGACCGGCATGCCCAGCATCAAGGTCGTGCCCTCGAGCGACTCGAGCCGGGTCGGCTACACAGCCGTGCAGGAGGCGTTCGGCGAGGGTGCGCCGGGAACCCTGCAGGTCGTGGCACCCGGGGCGCGGGCGGCCGAGGTCGACGAGACCCTGCGCGCCGACCCCGGCATCGCCGCGGTGCAGCCGGCCGTCGAGGGCAGCGCCGGCAACGTCCTGGTGCAGGCCGTGCCCGATGTCGGGCCGTCGGACCCGGCCGTCGGCGACACCATCGAGCGGCTCCGTCGCGACCTGCCGACCGGCGCCCTCGTCGGCGGCCCGTCCGCGGAGAACCATGACCTCGAGCGCACGCTCGCCGACCGGACCCCGCTGGTCATCGGCGTCGTGCTGTCGCTGGGGTTCCTGCTGCTCCTCGTGGCGCTGCAGGCGCCGCTGCTGGCAGCGCTCGGCACGGTGACCAACCTGCTGGCGACCGCAGCGGCGTTCGGCGTGGCCAAGCTGATCTTCCAGGACGGCATCGGCTCCGGCCTCCTCGGCTTCGAGTCGCAGGGCTTCCTCGACGCCTGGGCACCGGTGTTCTTCTTCGCGATGATCTTCGCGATCGGCATGGACTACACGGTGTTCCTGCTCGCCTCGGCGAAGGAGCACTGGGAGAAGTCGGGCGACCCGCGGGAGGCGATGGTCGGCGGGCTCGCGCACTCCGGCCGGGTCATCTTCGCCGCGGCGGGTGTCATGGTGGCGGTGTTCTTCACCTTCGCGCTCTCCGGTCCGCTGCCGCCCAAGGAGATGGGCGTGGTTCTCGGGGTCGCCGTGCTGCTCGACGCGGCCCTCGTCCGGCTTCTGCTCCTGCCGGTGCTCATGCGCCTCACCGGGCGGGCGGCGTGGGCCAGCCCCGCGTGGCTGCGCCGGCTGCTGCCGCCGGTCCGCTTCAGCCACTGATGGCCGTCAGCGAGACCGTCGATACCCTGACCCGTATCACCACCTGATGTGGAGGACCGCCGTGCAGCTGGAGCCGGAGACTCTCGGAGCCGTCGTGAACCGGCTCAAGCGCGCCCAGGGCCAGCTGGCGGGCGTCCTGCGCATGGTCGAGGAGGGCCGCGACTGCGCGGACACCGTGACGCAGCTCGCGGCTGTGTCCCGGGCTCTGGACAAGGCGGGGTTCGCACTGATCGCGGCAGGGCTCGAGGCGTGCATCAACGCCGGTGCCGAGGGCGAGCTCGACCGCGCGAGGCTCGAGCGCGTTTTCCTCTCCCTGGCCTGAGGGCAGGAGTCCGACCGCCGACCGGACCGCGGCGGCGCAACCATCGCGTCCACGACGACGCACGACGAACGGAGTGGTGATGACGTACTTCGACAGCATCGAGCTCGACCGGCCGTACGGCCAGGTCGTCGAGGCGGTCAGGAACGCGCTGTCCGAGCAGGGTTTCGGTGTCCTCACCGAGATCGACGTCCGGGCGACGATGGAGGCCAAGCTGGGCGAGGACATGGAGGACTACGTGATCCTCGGTGCCTGCAACCCGCAGCTCGCCCACCAGGCGCTGGGCGTGGACCGCTCCCTCGGGCTGCTCCTCCCCTGCAACGTGGTGGTCCGTGGTCGCGACGGAGGCACCGTCGTGGAGATGCTGGATCCCCAGGTGATGGTGACCGTCCCGGACCAGGAGGCGCTTCGCCCGGTCGCCGACGAGGCTCGTCGGCGGCTGACCGCCGCGCTCGCAGCTGTCCCCGCGGCGGTCGGCGCCGCGTGACCCTGCTCGTCCTCGTCGTGGCCGGGCTGGTCACGGGCCTCGTCCTGGGAGCCCTCGGGGGCGGCGGGGCGATCCTGACCGTTCCGGTCCTCGTCTACCTCGTCGGGCAGAGCGCCCAGGAGGCGACGACCGCGAGCCTGGTCGTCGTCGGCGTCAGCTCGCTCGTGGGGCTGCTCGGGCACGCCCGGGCCGGGAACGTGCGCTGGCGGCTCGGCGCGGCCTTCGGCGCCGCCGGGGTCGCCACGGCGGTGCTCGGGACGGCGGTGAACCGCCACGTCGACGAGCGGCACCTGCTGCTCGGCTTCGCGGTCGTCATGGCCCTGGCCGCGAGCGCCATGCTGGCGCGGGGGGACGACGACCGCGACGCCCCCGACCCGGTCGGCGGTGCGGGCGCCGCAACCGCCGCCACTCTCGTGCGCACCGACCTGCCCCGTGCACCGGCCCGGTCGGCCACGGTCGCCAACGTCGTCGCCGCAGGACTCGTCGTGGGCTTCCTGACCGGCTTCTTCGGGGTCGGCGGGGGTTTCGTCGTCGTTCCCGCGCTCTTGGTGGCGCTGCGGCTGCCCATGCCGGTGGCGGTCGGGACGTCCCTGCTGGTGATCGGTGTCAACTCCGCCGCGGCGCTGTCGGCGCGCTGGGGTCAGCCCGTCGACTGGGCGGTCGTCGCTCCGTTCACCCTGGTCGCGGTCGGCGCCACCGTCGCCGGCCAGCGGCTGGCCCGCCGGGTGCCCGCCCCCGCCCTGCAGCGGTCGTTCGCGGCGCTGCTGCTCGGCGTCGCGGCCCTCGTCGCCGGGCACAGCGCGCTCTCCATGATCTGAGCGGTCGACGCCGGCCCGGCTCAGGACGTGAGCGCGCCCGCCAGGTCGGTGAGCGCTGCGACCGTGTGCGTCGGCGGCGAGAAGTAGCCGGGGTACCCCGCCCCGGCCCGGTCGACCCACGCGGTCTCCATGCCGGCGCGGCTGGCCCCGTCGATGTCCCACGGGTGCACGGCGACGAGGAGCATGTCGGCGAGGTCGGTGCCGCAGGCCCGCGCCGCGTGCTCGTAGGCGCCCCGGGCCGGCTTCCACACCCCGGCGTCCTCGACGGTCAGCAGCGCCTCGAACTCCCCACGGATCCCGGCGTCGGCGAAGAGGGTCTCGGCCACGCGGCTCGACCCGTTGCTCAGGGTGACCAGCCGCAGGCCGGCCCCCCGCAGCGCCCGCACGCCGTCGGGGACGTCCGGGTGCAACGGCAGGCTCGTGAAGCCGCCCATCACGTGGGCGACCGCGTCGTCGACGTCCCGGTCCATCTCGACGCCGGAGAGCACCTGGCGCAGCACGCCCTCGCCCAGCACGGCGAACCGTTCGGTGCCGCCCGCCGCGGTGACGGCGAACCCGTCGCGCAGCAGGGTGGCGAACCAGAGCTTCGCGAGGTGCGGCTCGGCGCCGACGTCGGCGAAGCGTGCCGCCATCGGCGACATGTCGGAGAGCGTCTCGTTGACGTCGAAGACCACCACGGTCGGGCGGCGCGTCATGGGCTGCTCCTTCGGCGAGAGGTGTTGTCCCCGCAGGTCTACCCGGGACAGCGGCGGTGCACCTCGGCGGTCAGCGCCGGATCGTCGTGTCGGGCTGGAAGAGGGCCCAGGCGAACCAGAAGGTGTCGACGTGCTGCACCGTGCTCAGCCGCTTTCCGGCCAGCGGCCCGTCCTGGGCGACCCCCAGCACCGACCACGTCGAGCCGGTCTGCGCGTCCACGAACTGCTCGCCGCGCCGCTGGAAGGTGAGCTGCTGCCCGTCCACGACCGGGGAGAAGGCCCCGGTCACCCCGACGTCCCGCCCGGCGGCGATGGTGGCCTTGTCCAGCGCCGATCGCAGACCCTTGCGCGCGAGGAGCACCACGGGCTCCCCGGCCACGTCCAGCTCGAGGGTCCCGGTGCGCAGGAGCCGGCTCGCGACGACGGCGACGGCGTCGTCACCCTGGCCGATCCCGACGACCCGCTCCTTGGCGGCCAGCCGGCCGTCGGCGTCGACGTCGAGCAGGAACGGGTCGTCGCCGGGCTCGTCGTAGCCGATGTAGGGGTTGCGGCCGTAGCCGCGGCTGAACCCGGTGTCGCGGTTGAGCACCAGCGCGTCGGGGTTCGCCTCGGACCACGCGGCCCAGGGGACGGTCTGCACGGGGTAGGTGTCGAGCTCGGTGCCGGTGAGGACGCCTGCCACGGCCCGACCCTCGATCTGCGGCCACAGCGACTCGGTCTGCCGGTCGAACATCACCAGGTCGGAGTTGTAGAGGCGACCGGAGACGCCGAAGGTGAGGACGCGGTCGGCGGCCCGGCGGTCGAAGGCGAGTGCCGAGTTGCACAGCGGGCAGTAGGTCACGACGACGGGCACGTCACCGACCGTGTCGTTGACGATCTCGTGCCAGATGAGGATCTGGACGGGGTAGGCGCGCTGGACCCCGTCGACCTCGAGCGCCAGCACCGGCTCGTCGGGCTCCAGGAAGTCCACGTCGGGCACGCGGTCGAACTTCGGGTCAGAGATGGCCGGGATGCCGTCGGGGGGCGGTCCGCCGCTGATCAGGCGGTCGACGTCGATGAGCGGGTCGGGAAGGTCGTCGGCGGCCGGGTCGTCCAGCGCCGACACGACGTCCTCCTCGGCCGAGCCCGCGATCTGGTCGACCTGAACGGACTCCGGACGGCTGTCCTCGCCGCCTGGGGCGGCGCCCTCCGTCGTGCCGGCGGCGCACGCGGTCAGGAGCACCGCGAGCGCCGGTAGCCACGCCCACCGACCCTCTCGTCCGCGCATACCCCTGGGAACCCGCCTCCGGGCCGGCATCCTTCCGCGGCACCCTGCGACCTCAGAAACCGGATGGAATGTGGCGCAATCGGCACCGGGTTCACCGGCCGGACCGCGTCCGCGGTCCGACTCGCACCAGGAACACAGGAAGGACCACCCACATGTCCGAAGGCGCAGGCACACGCTCGGCAGCTGTACGGCGGGGGATCACGCTCGGGGGCGTCGGAGGCAGTGCCGGGGCAGTCATCATGGCGATCTACGCGATGGTCGTGAGCGGCACGGTGAAGGACGTCGGCTTCTTCACTCCGCTGCACCACATCGCGTCGGCCGTCATCGCACCCGACGCGATGATGGCCTCGATGGAGGCGGCGGGATCGGGCGACTCCGCCTTCGTCGACGTCGGCCCGGCCCTCGTCGGCCTGCTCGTGCACCTGGTCACCGGCGCGTCGGCGGGCGCGGTCTTCGGCGCGGTCGTCGCCCTCGCCCGGCTCTCCGCGCCCGCTCGTCGTCGGCGCCGGCGTCGCCTTCGGCCTGCTCGTGATGGTCGTGAACGGCTACGTCGGGCTGCCGCTCGTGGCCGAGCTCTTCGATGGTGGCGAGCCGATCTCCGACATGCCGACCATGGTCGGTTGGGGCACGTTCACCGCCGAGCACGCGCTGTACGGCCTCGTCCTCGGTGCCGTCGTGGCCCGGCGGACGGTCGCTCCGGCCGCCGCGGACCGGGCGCCGCGCGTGACCGAGCGCGTCTAGGCGTCGCGTCCTGGGGCCTGCGGCACCGCCGGCACGACGGTGCACGCGTGCGGCGGGATGTGGACGCCGACGCGCGCGCCGACGGGGACCGACACGGAGGGCGGCGCGGTGACGTGCAGGGTGACGGCACCCACGGCGACGGTCACGGCGATCGAGGTGCCGCGGTAGTCGGCGCGGGTGACCGTCCCCTGCACGGTGTTGCGCGAGGCGCCCTCGGACAGCCGCAGGACCTCGGGACGCACGACGAGGTGACCCGGCCCGTCGGGCGCGTCGTCCACGGTCAGCTCCCCGAGGTCGCACTCGAACCGCCCGCCGGACACCCGGCCCGCGACGATGTTCGCGGCCCCGAAGAACCGTGCCGCGGCGACGGTCTCGGGACGCTCGAAGAAGGCGCGCGGCGGACCGTGCTGCTCGATCCGGCCGGCGAGCATGAGAGCCACCGAGTCGGCGAGCTCGACCGCCTCGAGCTGGTCGTGGGTGACGAAGACGGTCGTGACGCCGACCTGGCGCTGCACGTGGCGCAGCAGGTCGCGCATCTGGCTGCGCAGGCCCGCGTCCAGCTGCGAGAACGGCTCGTCGAGGAGCAGGACGCGTGGGTCGGTGACCATGGCCCGGGCGAGGGCGACGCGCTGCTCCTGCCCGCCCGACAGCTCGTGGGCCCGCCGGTCACCGAAGCCCGGCAGCTGGACGAGGTCGAGCATGTCCTCGACCCGCCGCTGCCGCTCGCGCCGGGGGACCCGGCGCATCCGGAGGCCGAACCCGACGTTGTCGCCGACGCTGAGGTGCGGGAAGAGCAGCGGGCGCTGGAACACCATGGCGACCGGCCGGCGCTCGGGTGGGGTCCCGAGCACGCTCGCGTCCCCGAACCGCACGTCACCCTGCTGCGGGCTGAGCAGTCCCGCGACGAGCTGGAGAGTGGTGCTCTTGCCACAGCCGCTGGGCCCCAGCAGCGCCGTCAGGGTTCCGGCCGCGAGCTCGAGCGAGAGGCCGTCGACGGCCGGGTCGCTCCCGCCCGGGTAGGTCAGGTGCAGCCCGCGCAGGCTGACCGCGTCGGGAGCGTTGCCGGCCCTCACAGCCGGCCCAGCCCGATGAGCGGTCCGTGGCCCCCCGGGAGGCCGCGCGACACCGCGGCGACGAGCAGCAGGGGCGGCGCGATCAGCAGCAGCGCGACCGCGGCCGCCAGCGTCAGGTCGGCGCCGCGGGCGTACGCGAACAGCAGCAGCGGCAACGTCTGCACGGAGCCGCCGCCGATGAGGACGGTGAGCACGTACTCGCTCCACGAGATGAGGAAGGCGAAGAACCCCGCCACCATCAGCGCCGGCCGCAGCGCCGGCAGCGTGACGTGCCGCAGCACCTGCAGGGGCCGCGCGCCGAGCAGGCGCGCCTGCTGCTCGTACCCCGCGTCGAAGTTCGCGAAGGCCGCCGCGGTCACGAGCGTGACATACGGAACGGTCGGCACGAGGTGCACGAGGACCACCCCGGCGACGGTGTCGGCCAGCCCGTAGCGCAGGAAGAACACCTGGGTGCCCAGCAGCACCGCGAGGCCCGGGACGATGGCCGGCGCCAGCAGCACGAAGCGCACGAGGCGCTGCCCGCGGAACGAGTACAGGCCGAGCGCCCGGCCGGCCGGCGTGCCGACGACGAGCGCCAGCACGGTGACCGCCGCGCCGACCGTCAACGACGTGACCAGTCCCGAGAGGACCTGCGACCCGGGCTCGGCCAGCAGCCGCACACCGCGCGTCGAGAGCTCCTGCGGCAGCACCGACGGGTAGCGCCACCGGCCGCTGACTGCCCAGAGCAGCAGCGGCACGAAGGGGGTCAGGACGCCGACGACGATGATTCCGGCGCCGACGGAGCGCCTCACCGGACCCTCCGCACGAAGCGGTCGACCGTGGCCATGTAGACCACGACGAGCGCGGCGACGAGCAGTGCGATCACGACCGAGATGGCCATGGCCTCGGGCCGGGCCCCGAGGTCCACGTCCTGGTGGTACTGCAGCGCGACGACCGGGAGGGCGGCGGGGAACGGTCCGCCGAGCAGGAACGGGACCTCGTAGCTGCCGAACGTGAAGGCGAACACGAGCACCGAGGTCGCCGCCACCGAGGGCGCGATGAGCGGGAGGACCACGTGGCGAAGCCGCTGCAGACCGCGCGCGCCGAGGGTCCGGGCGGCGTCCTCGAGCTCGTCGACCCCGGCCGAGAGGGCGGCCAGGACGACGACGCCCACGAACGGGGCCTCCTTCCACACGTACTCCGCGATGATGGCGACCCCGAAGCCGTCCGCGGTCAGGGCGGGGAACCCGGCGGGTGTGTCGGTCACCCCCACGGCGTGGGTGAGGCGGCTCAGCAGGCCGCTCTGCGAGAGCAGCAGGAGCATCGTGAGCGCCCCGACCAGGTGCGGCACCGGCAGGGGCGAGGCGAACACCGCGGTGAGCAGACGCCGGGCCCGTCGCGTCCGGTGGATCAGCAGCGCCGCGGCGACCCCCAGCACCGTCGCGAACAGGGTCGAGAGCAGGGAGACGCGCAGGGTCAGCCCGACGGAGGCGCGGACCGCGGGGTCCTGCCACATCGCGGCGTAGGCGTCGGTGCTCCACCGCCACCCGTCGAGGAACGGCTGGTAGCCCAGGCTCTGGGCGACGCCGAGCGCGAAGCCCCCGACGAACAGCACGCCGACCACCGCGAGCGCCGGTGCGAGCAGCAGCCCGATGCGCGCCGGCCGCGGCAGGCCGCGAGGTCGGTGCGCCGCGCTAGCGCTGGAGGACACGCGCTTTCCAGTCGGCCTCGATCCGCGTCACGTAGGCCGCCGCCAGCTCGGGCTGGGTGTCGGCCGTCAGCTCGGACAGCGGGAGGACCGACGGGCCGAGGTCGACCGCCTCGAACGGCTGCCGCTCGGCGTCGCTGAGGCGGTCGAGGTCGATGGCGGGGTAGATGCCCGCCACCTCGAACAGCTCGAGCTGCACCTGCGGGTCGAGCAGCTCGTTGGCGAGGACCTTCGCGGCGGCACGGTCCCCCGCGTTGTACGGGATCGCGACGAAGCTGATGTTGGCGATGTTGCCCACGCTGAGCACCGTCTCACGGGTGCTGGCGGGGAAGACGCCACGGGCGACGAGGTCCCCGACCGCGCCGGGACCGTAGGTGAGGAACGCGTCGATCTCCCCGTTCCCGTAGAGCCGCTCGACGTCGGACTGGCTGGTGGGGTAGGTCCGGCCGCCGCGCCACAGCGAGGGCGCGAGTCCGTTGAGCCGGGCCCACAGCCGGTCGCTCACCTCGTCGTACGCCTCGTCGTCGACGGTCGTCCCGTCGAGCGCGGAGGGCCCGCCTGCGGTGTCGTACAGGAACGTGCGCACCGCCATCGAGCCGGTGAAGTCCGGGGGTGCGGGGTAGGTGAACCGGCCGGGGTCGGCCTCGGCCCAGGCGAACAGGGACGACACCGACTCCACGTCGTTCTCGGTCAGCGCCGAGCTGTCGTAGACCAGGGCCGAGTCGGCCTGCTGCCAGACCGACTCGCACCCCTCGACGGGAACGCCGAAGTCCCGGGCGACGGCGGGGTCGTCGAAGTCGACGTAGGAGGCGTTGGGCAGGTCGCGGTCGTAGCCGCAGTGCCAGAGCCCGGCCTGCCGGCCGGTGGCGAAGTTCTCGCCGTTGACCCACACGAGGTCGACCGACCCGCCCTCGTCACGCCCGGCCTGCTTCTCGGCCAGCACCTTGTTCACGGCGTCCACGGTGTCGGTGATCCGCACCTGGTTGAGCGTGACGCCGCGCTTCTCCAGCCGGTCGGAGAGGAACCCGGACACGAACCTGTTGAGCGTGTCGTCACCGCCGTACATGTACCAGTCGACCTGCTGGCCGCGGGCCTCCTCGAGCACCGAGGCCCAGCCACCGGCGGACCTGGTCTGCGGCACGGGCTCGGCGTCCGCGCCGCCACAGGCGGTCAGCAGGGCAAGTGCCGCGGCGCACACGGCGAGGAGGCGAGAGGTCAGCACGCTGTCAGTCCCTGGCGGGGGCGCGTCCGGTGCGGGTGGGGTCGTGCTCCGCACCGGCCCGCGGGTCGGCGAGGACGCGCGCCGCGAACGCCAGCCGCTGCAGTGCGGTCAGCGCGACCACCGCCGCGAAGGTCCAGGCGATCGTGGCGGCGTGCTGCGGGACCAGCGTGAAGAGCACGTACACGACGATCGTCTCGGTACCTTCCGCCAGGCCGCCGACGAACCGCAGCGACCGCTCGTCCCCGTGGCGGTGGCGGCGGCGCTCGAGAAGGGACGACAGCGCGAGGAACGCGGTGCCGGAGGCGTAGTAGGAGGCGAGGAGGGCGACGCAGGCGAGGCGCGCGTCGGGCACGGCGACGGCGACGGCGAGCACGAAGCCCGCGTAGATGCTGAAGTCGGCCATGATGTCGAAGAAGCCGCCGCGGTCGGTGGGGCCGACCACGCGGGCGACGGCGCCGTCGAGCCCGTCGAGGGTCCGGTTCGCCAGCCACAGCACGAGCGCTGTCGTCCAGTGGCCGGTGGCCGCCGACCCGCAGGCCGCGACGCCGACGATCCAGCCGGCCGCGGTCACCGTGGTCGGGCTGACGCCGCGGTCGGCGAGGCGGGTGCCCAGCCCGTCCAGGGCAGGACGCACCACGGCTCTCATCCGGTTGTCGAGCACGGCTCACCCCGCGGCGGCGCGACCGGCGCGCACGGCGACCAACGGCAGCAGCTTGCGCAGCTCCTGGTTCTCGCCGGGGTCGAGCACCGAGTGCTGGACGCATGCCGGGACGAGGGTGCCGTTCTCGGGATGGGCCATCGCATAGGTGCAGGCGGCGAGGCGTTCCTGCGTCGCGCGGATGCGGGGCTCGTCGCTGGTGCGTCCCTGCCGCGAGAGCTCCCAGGCCGGCTCGACATCGGCTGCGTCCATGAACTGGTGCATGACGAAGCTCACCGGTCGGACGGTGCGGTGCTCGAGCAGGGTGCGGACCCCCACCCGGCGGACCGTCCTGCGCAGCCAGCCCAGCGCCATCGCGACGGTGCCCGGCTGCCGCAGCACCACGCGAGCGACCTGGGCGGCGATGAGCGCGGCCGGCGGGCCGGTGAACGAGATGTGCCCCAGGCGCTCCAGGAACGCGTCGCGCACCGCGATGTCGCGCGGGTCCTGGCCGTCCAGCAGGGGGAACCAGGTGTCGCCCACGTAGAAGCCGTAGGCGGTGCGGTTGCAGCGGATGTCGCCGTGCTCGAAGATCCGGTAGTCGAGCTTGGTGCCCGCCCCCCTCTCGATCTCCTCCCACACGGCGTCCGGCGTCGCGTCGCGGTAGCGCTCGTGCCAGCGCCGGTCGTCGCCGATGAAGGCCGCCGGCTGGAAGCTGAACATCCCGAAGCCCATGCCGTGGGACTCGCGCACCACGTCGGCGACCTGGTCCAGGTTGCGCGGGGTCACCGTCATGTTGTGCGCGAGGAAGGACCGCACGCCGTGCTCGAGGCGGAGCCTGACGAACATGTCGGCGAAGCGCCTGCGGTAGGGCTCGAGCGCGCGCTCGTCCGGCGGGCGCTCGATGCCGCGGCGGCCGAACATCATCATGTCGAAGTGCGCGGCGAAGGACAGCCGGTCGAACCGGCGCCGGCCGTCCGTGCCGACCGCGAGCGCCTCGAGGTAGTCGTAGTCCATGTCCCCGTGGGTCATGCTCATCGGCTCGCGGCCGTGCTCGCGCATGACGCTCAGCGTCTCGGCGTGGTCGTCGGGCGGCAGGAGGGTCACCTCGCCGCCGATGAGCTGGGCGTGCGCGCGGGGACCGCGCAGGCGCCGGAGCAGCCCCATCTGGGCGGTGACCTCACGGACCGTGTGCGGCCCGTCGACCCGCACGCGGTTCGCTTCGCGCGAGTGGTAGCACGGGGTGCACGCCAGGTCGCACTTGGGGAACACGCCGTGGGTGCCCTCGCAGCCGACCCCGTGCCGGCCCAGGACCTGCGCGGGCGTCTTCACCCGGTCGGGCAGCTCCGCCCACCGGACGGCCATCGCCGCCCGGAACCCGGGGTCCCCGAGGCGGGTGAGTCGCTCGACGTCGCGCAGCCTCGAGAGCAGTCCCACGGGTCCGTCGTCCTCTCTGTCGGCGGCTTCGCCCGATAGCCCCGGTCCTCCCGCGTTCGGAGTCACCCGTCGGTCGGATGGCTGTGCAGGTCGCGCAGCGCGTCCTCGATGGTGCGGTGGAAGGTCGGGTAGGCGTAGATCATCTGGGCGAGCGAGCGCGTGGGCACCTCCGCGTGCACCGCCACGGCGAGCGCGCCGAGCACCTCGCCGCCGGAGGGGCCGGCGCTGGTCGCGCCGACGAGCACGCCGCGGGAGGTGTCCTCGACCAGCTTCACGAAGCCGTCGTTGCCGGCCTTGTGGATCCAGCCGCGCGCGGACGACGGAACCTGAGCCAGGCCCGTGCGCACGGCCACCCCGGCCTCGCGGGCCTGGGCCTCGGTCAGCCCGACCGCCCCGATCTCGGGGTCGGTGAACGTGACGCGGGGCAGCGCGTGGTAGCTGGCCGCAGGCCCGGTCTCGCCCAGCAGCGACCGCGTGGCGATCGCGGACTGGTACATCGCCACGTGCGTGAACGCTCCCTTGCCGGTGATGTCGCCGACGGCCCAGACGCCGTCCGCGGCACGGAGGTGCTCGTCGACGTCGAGCCAGCGAGCGGTCGGGTCGATGCCGACCGAGTCGAGGCCCAGGTCGCCGAGGTTGGCCTTGCGACCGGTCGCGACGAGCAGCTGGTCGACCTCGAGGTCGTCACCGTCCACGGTGACCGAGAAGCGGCTGCCGTCGTGGCTCACCCGTGACACCTCAGCCCCCGTGCGGACGCCGATGCCCTCTCGGTCGAAGACGTCGGCGAGGAGGGCACCGGCCTCCGGCTCCTCCATGGGCACCAGGCGGTCGGCGGTGTCCACGACGGTGACCCGGCTGCCGAAGCGCGAGAACACCTGGGCCAGCTCGGCCCCGACGGCGCCGCCGCCGAGGACGAGCAGCGACGCGGGGGGCTCCTTGGTCTCGATCGCCTCGCGGTTGGTCCAGTACGGCGTCTCCGCCAGGCCGTCGACGGGCGGGACCGAGGCCGAGGTGCCGGTCGCGACGACGATGCCGCGCCGCGCGGTGAAGACCTCGTCGCCGACGGTCACCTCGCCCGGCCCGGTGATGCGACCCGCACCGCGGGTGAAGCGGCCACCCTTGTCGACGAGGCGGTCGACGGCGACGGTGTCGTCCCAGGTGTCGGTCGCCTCCTCGCGGATGCGCGTGGCGACGGGAGCGTAGTCGGGCTCGACGGTGGACGTCCCGGCCATGCCGGGGATGCGCCGGGCCTCGGCCAGCAGGTCGGCCGCCCGGATCATCATCTTGCTCGGCACGCAGCCCCAGTAGGGGCACTCGCCGCCGACGAGCTCGCGCTCGACCCCTACGACCTCCAGGCCGGCCTCGGCCAGCCGCCCGGCGACGTCCTCACCGCCCGGGCCGAGTCCGATCACGACGACGTCGACGGTCTGGCTCATCGCTTCTCCTCATCCGTTGGCCGGGGACGGGTCCCCTCTGGTGATCCTCGCCGCCATCGGGCTGCCTGCCAACCGCCGGTCACGCCGCGTCCCGCTCCGCGGGCCGGGCTGTGCGCCCGCCCAGCTCGACGAAGAACTGCGCCGCCGCCGAGCGCACGCCGGTGGACCACGTGGGGTAGGCGTGCACGGTCTGGGCGAGCCGGCCGGTGAAGGCGCGCGTACGCATGGCGAGCGCGACCTCGTGGATCATCTCGCCGGCGCGCTCGCCCACGATGGTGGCCCCCAGCACGCGTCCCCCGCCCAGGTTGCGCAGCACGGTCCGCGGGCCGGCGACGAGCTTGACGAACCCGTCGGTCGCGCCCGCGGCGACGGCGCGGTCGACCTCGGACATCGGCAGGAACGCGACCCGACCCCCGTGCTCGGCGGCCTCCGACTCGGTCATGCCGACCCGGGCCACCTCCGGCGAGGTGAACGTGACCCATGGCACGGTCGCGGTGCGGAACCGGAGCCGGGCGGGGCGGCGCAGGGCGTTCACGGCCGCCGTGCGCCCCATCTCGTCGGCGGCATGGGTGAACTGCAGCCGCCCGGTGACGTCGCCGACGGCGTAGACGCCGGACGCGCTCGTCGCCAGCCGGTCGTCGACGGTGACGAAGCCGCGGTCGTCGGTCGCGACCCCGGCGGCCTCGGGGTGGAGACCGTCGGTGACCGGTCTCCGGCCGACGGCCACCAGCAGGTGCTCGGCCTCGACGGCCGAGCGGTCGTCGAGCACGACCCGGACGCACCCGGGCTGCGGGTGCTCGACCCGGGTGACCCGCGCGCCGAGCCGGACGTCGAGGCCCTCCCGCGCGAGGACCTCGTGGACCACCCGGCCGGCCTCGGGCTCCTCCTTGGCCAGCAGCCGGTCCAGGGCCTCGACCACCGTCGTCCGGACGCCCAGCCGGGAGAAGGCCTGCGCGAGCTCGCAGCCGATGGCGCCGCCGCCGAGGACGACCATCGAGGCCGGGGGACGGCGGAGGTCCCACACCGTGTCGTTGGTGAGGAAGGGACCGTCGGCGATGCCGGGGAGCCCCGGGACGAGCGGCGCGGCACCCGTCGCGAGCACGATGCGGCCCGCGCGCAGGGCGCGACCGTCGACGACGGCAGACCCCCGGCCGGTGAGGCGGGCGCGGCCTTCGATGACGTCGATCCCCTCGCCGCGCAGGACGTCCGCCGTCTCGGTGGCGGCGATGCGGTCGACCGTGGCGCGGACCCGGGCCATGGCCCCGGCGAAGGTTTCGCCCCGTGCCGCGGACTCGATCAGCGTCTTGGAGGGGACGCAGCCGGTGAAGGTGCAGTCACCGCCGACCTCGCCGTCCTGCACCAGGGCGACGCTGCGGCCCATGTGCACCGCCGCGCGGGCAGCGGCCATGCCGCCGGCGCCGCCGCCGATGACGAGCAGGTCGTGGGTCATGCCGTCGGGAACCCTCCGGGTGCGCGCTTGCTTCCGCGGCGGTCAGCCGAGGCCGTGGGGCAGGTAGTCCTCCAGTCGGGTCCGGTGCGCCGGTGCCAGCGGCGGCAGGGACGTCACGCGGCGGACCAGCGCTGTGCGCACGGACAGCAGGAGCGCGACGTCGTACCGGCACTCGGGGCAGACCACCATGTGCTCGCGGACGAGTGCTCGGCGCGCCCCCACGAGCTCGCCGTCCACGAAGGCCTCGACCGCTCGCCCCCACCGTCGATGCGCCCACCTCATGCGGGGGGAACCCGGCGACGCGCCGGACCCCTTCCCGCGGGTCGGCACGGCCGCGGGTGTCGCGGACAATGGGGGCCATGACGTCACGGCGGCACCGGCGGGCGCGGCGCCGACCGGGAATGCCCGCGCCGGCCGGCCGGGTTCTCAGCCCGTGGTGGACACGGTGACGGACCGGGACGCCCGCCGGCGTGATGCCTACCAGCGGCAGATCCTCCCGGAGGTCGACGTCCTGCTGCGGGTGGCCCTGTCCATGACCGAGCAGCCGGCGGACGCCGAGGACCTCGTGCAGGACACGCTGCTGCGGGCGTGGCGGTCGATCGACTCGTTCGACGGGCGCTACCCCCGCGCCTGGCTGCTGACCATCCTGCGCAACGCCCAGATCAACCGCCACCGCCGGAAACGGCCGGTCCTGCTCGACGACCCGGACGCCACGTTCGAGCACCACAGCGACGGCGAGGGGGACAGCGTCTCGGCCGAGGACATCGTCGTGGACCGCACCTTCGACGCGGCCGTGGAGTCGGCGGTGCTGGCCCTGCCGGCGAAGTTCCGCGACGTGCTGCTCCTCGTGGACGTGCACGGTCTGACGTACGCCGCGGCGGCCGACGTCCTCGGTGTCCCCGAGGGCACGGTGATGAGCCGGCTGCACCGGGCCCGGACGCGGGTAAGGAACACGCTGGCGGGTTCGGGGCTCGCTCCGAGGAGGCGCGCATGATCGACAAGCAGTCGTGGTGGCGGCGGCACCGCGCACCCGCCGACGTGGCGAGCTGCCGTGAGGTGGGCAGGGTCCTGCAGTCCTACCTGGACGGTCATGTCGACGACCTCACCGCCCGGCGCGTGGCCCGGCACCTGGAGATGTGCCGGCGTTGCGGCATGGAGGCGCAGACCTACACCGAGATCAAGGCGGCCCTCGCCCGGCGCGGACCCGAGGTCGACCCCGAGGCGGTGCGGCGGCTGCGGACGTTCGGTGCCGAGCTGCTCGAGCGCGAGCCCGACGACGACCCTGACGACCTCGAGGACCCCCGGACCGGTCGGGACTAGCGCACGACGTCCCCGGGCGGCGCGCAACCCGGGGAAGGATCCGCGCGCCGACGCGGGTTCCGTGGGCATGACTGTTGACCAAGCAACTATGCAGGCCGTCTGGAACGGCGTCGTGATCGCGGAGTCCGACGACACGGTGGTCGTCGAGGGCAACCACTACTTCCCGCGGAGCTCGGTGCGCGAGGAGTACCTCACCCCCTCCCAGCACTCCAGCGTGTGCCCGTGGAAGGGCACGGCGAGCTACTACAGCCTCTCCGTCGACGGTAAGGAGAACCGGGACGCGGCGTGGTACTACCCGGTGCCGGGCCCGCAGGCCGGCATGGTCACCGACCGGGTCGCGTTCTGGAAGGGCGTGCGGGTCGTGGCCGCCGGCGAGGCGGTCGGCGCCGGGGCGGGTCCGCTGTCGCGGCTGCGGTCGATGCTGCGCGACTGACCGTCCCGTCGTTCCCATGCGCCCCATCGGGTGAGTCCGATCAAGCGCGTGCTCGGCGGGGTCGATGCAGGGGGCGTGACACCGGTGAGCGGGCTGGCGGAGCAGGACGACGTGAGCGATGAGCCCGCCGTCCCGGTCCGGCCTGCCCGCGCCGTGCCCGCCACGATGCTGCGTCCGCCCCCGCAGAAGGTCGCCGAGCTGGCGCACCTGGACCTCAAGCGCCTCCGGCGCTACCGCAAGAGCCTGCTGGAGGAGGAGATGCGCGTCTCGTACTGGCGTCGCCTCCTGCAGGCCCGTCGTGACCTGCTGCGCACGCACGGCGCCCTGACCGACCGCGCCGCTCTCGTCGATGCGCTGACCGAGCAGCGGTCGGCGTCCGGGCGGCAGGCCGTCATGCGGCTGCACCCCGAGGGCGGCATGCCGGTGCTCCCCCACCTCCCGGACCTGTGGGCGAGCGGTGCCGCGGTCCAGGACGACGTCGAGCGCGCCGAGCTGTTCGCCCGGCTCTCGTCCGCCGAGAGCGTGCTCTCCTCCTACCGCGAGGCGTTGTTCAAGCGGCTCGACCGGGCGACGGAGGACCTCGTCGCGCGCTACCGCGACGACCCGCGCCAGTGCCTGGTCGCGCTCCCCCTGGAGGGCAGCAGCCCGCGTCCGTAGGGTGACCGCGTGAGCGACCCCACCGACAGCGGCCCCCGCCTCCGATCGACGCTGCAGGGCGTCCCCGCCTACCGGCCCGGCCGCCCGGCCGCATCCCACGGCGGCAGGCCGGCGTACAAGCTCTCGTCCAACGAGAACCCCTACCCTCCGCTGCCGTCCGTCCTCGAGACGGTGCGCGACGCCGCTGCCTCGTTCAACCGCTACCCCGACATGTTCGCGACCGGTCTCACCGAGGCCGTCGCCGAGCGCTTCGACGTGCCCGCGAGCCACGTCGCGACCGGCACCGGCTCGGTGGGCGTGCTCCAGCAGGTCGTGCAGTCGACGGCCGCGGAGGGCGACGAGGTGGTCTACGCCTGGCGGTCGTTCGAGGCCTACCCGATCGTCGTCGGCGTCTCGGGCGCGACGTCCGTGCGCGTGCCGTTGCTGCCCGACGAGCACCACGACCTCGACGCCATGGCGGGCGCGGTCACCGACCGCACGCGGCTCGTCCTCGTCTGCACACCGAACAACCCCACCGGGACGGCCGTTCCGCGGGAGCGCCTCGAGCGGTTCCTCGACCGCGTCCCGACCGACGTCCTCGTCGTGATCGACGAGGCCTACCGCGAGTTCGTGCGCGACCCGCAGGTGCCCGACGCGCTCGACGTCTACCGCGACCGCGCCAACGTCGCCGTGCTGCGCACGTTCTCCAAGGCGTACGGCCTCGCGGGGCTCCGGGTCGGCTACGCCGTCGCGCACGAGCCGGTCGCCGAGGCGCTGCGCAAGACCGCCGTGCCCTTCGGCGTGAGCAACCTCGCGCAGACCGCGGCCATCGCCTCCCTCGCCGCGGAGGCCGAGCTGCTCGAGCGGGTGGATGCGCTGGTGACCGAGCGGGCCCGGGTGCGTGACGCGCTGCGCGAGCAGGGCTGGACCGGCGTGCCCGAGTCGCAGGCGAACTTCGTCTGGCTCCGGCTCGGCGACCGGACCTCGGAGTTCGCAGCGGCCTGCGAGTCGGCCGGTGTCGTCGTGCGTCCCTTCGCCGGCGAGGGCGCGCGCGTGACGGTCGGCGAGCCGGAGGCGAACGACGTCTTCCTGGACGTGGCGAAGGGTTTCGTCGCGACCTGACCCCTGCGCCACGCCGTGCGGACCCGGGTGAGAGCGTCCGGTGTCCGGGTGAGAAGGTCGAGGCGTGCGTCTCGACCACCTCTCCTACGCGGCAGGGCCCGAAGGGCTGGGGGCCTGCGCGCAGCGACTCGGAGCGGCGCTCGGCGCGGGCTTCCACGACGGTGGGCTGCACCCGCGGTTCGGCACACGCAACTTCGTCCTCCCGCTCGCGGGCGGCGTCTACCTCGAGGTCGTCGGGACGCTCGACCACCCCGCAGCGGACAAGGCGCCGTTCGGCCAGGCGGTCAAGGCCCGGTCGGAGTCCGGCGGCGGCTGGCTGGCGTGGGTCGTCGCCGTCGACGACATCGAGGCGGTCGAGCACCGGCTCGGCCGGGCGGCCGTCGCCGGTCACCGGCGCCGCCCCGACGGGGTCGACCTGGCCTGGCGGCAGATCGGGGTCCTCGACCTCCTCGACGACCCGGCGCTGCCGTTCTTCGTGCAGTGGGAGGTCGACCCGACGATGCACCCCGCCGTGAACGGCGCCGGCCCGCGCATCGAGCAGGTCGAGATCTGCGGAGACCGGCAGAAGGTCACCGAGTGGCTGGGCGAGCCCGTGGCCGGCGTCGACTTCCGCGTCGACTGGGTCGACGCCGAGGACCCGGGGCTGACCGCCGTGCACTTCACGACAGCGCACGGCACCGTCCGGCTCGACTGACCGACACCGCCGCCGGCCCGCCGGACAAGTCGCTCGCCGCGTCCTGCGCCGCGGCCTAGGCTCCACGGGTGTCCGCCGCGACCGTCGAGCTGCGCGACGTCGGAGTCAGCCACGGCCCCCACACCGTCCTCAGCCACGTCCGCGCGCGGATCGGCCCGCAGACCCGGTTGGCCGTCCTCGGCCCCAACGGTGTCGGCAAGTCGACCCTGCTGTCGCTGCTCGCGGGGACCTCGACCCCCTCCACCGGGTCGGTGACCGTCGCCCCGCCGTCGGCGACGGTGGTCCTGCTGCCGCAGGAACGCGACCGCCGGCCTCAGGAGACGGTGGCCGCGTACCTCGCCCGGCGCACCGGGGTGGCCGGCGCCGAGGCTGCGCTCGACGAGACGGCGCACCGGCTGGCCGACGCCGAGCCGGGCGCGGACGACGCGTACGCGGTGGCACTCGAGCGCTACCTCTCCCTCGGCGGCGCCGATCTCGAGGTGCGGGCCCCGGCCGTGCTCGACCGGCTCGGGCTCGGTGGCATCGCCCCCGACCGGACCATCGACACGCTGTCGGGCGGTCAGGTCGCCCGGACGGGGCTCGCCGCAGTGCTGCTGTCGCAGGCCGACGTCCTGCTGCTCGACGAGCCGACCAACGACCTCGACACCGACGGTCTCGAGCAGCTCGAGTCGTTCCTGGCCCGCCGCGAGGCTGCGCTGGTCGTCGTCTCCCACGACCGGGCGTTCCTGGAGACGGTGGCCACCGACGTCCTCGAGCTCGACGAGTTCACCCGGCGGGCCACGGTGTTCGGCGGCGGCTTCGCCGCGTTCGTGGAGGAGCGGGAGCGGGCGCGGGCGGCGGCCAGGGCGGCGTACGAGGCGTACGACGAGCGGCGCGGCGCGCTCGTCGACCGGGCCCGGCGGGAGAAGGAGTGGGCCCGCCAGGGCGTGGCCCGTGCGACGTCGACGCGGGCGCTGCGCAGCGAGCCGGACAGGAACATCCGGGCCGGCAAGCTGGCCGGTGCACAGTCGCGGGGCGCGGCGGCCGCCCGGACGCTGCGGTCGCTGGATCGGCTGGAGGCGGTCGCGGACGTCCGCGACCCGTGGGAGCTGCGGCTCCCCCTGGCCGCCGGCGCCCGGGGAGGCGAGGAGGTGGCCGGGCTGGCGGGGGCGGTGGTCGAGCGGGCCGGCTTCCGTCTCGGACCGGTCGACCTCGACGTCCGCCGCGGCGACCGGATCGCGATCACCGGGCCCAACGGCTCGGGCAAGTCGACGCTGCTCGATGCGCTGCTCGGGCGGGCACCGATCGCCGCCGGCCGGCAGTGGCTCGGCCGGGGCATCGTCGTCGGCAGCGTCGACCAGGTGCGCCGGACGTTCGAGCCCGCGCAGCCGCTGGTCGACGCCTTCCGGGCCGCGACCGGTCAGGACGTCGCCGAGGCGCGGACCCTGCTCGCGAAGTTCGGCCTCGGCGCCGAGGACGTGCCGCGTCCTGTCGGCTCGCTCTCGCCGGGCGAGCGCACGCGGGCCGACCTCGCGCTCCTGCTGGCCCGGCGGGCCAACCTGCTGGTGCTCGACGAGCCGACCAACCATCTCGACCTGCCGGCGATCGAGGCCCTGGAGCAGGGCCTGTCCACGTACGACGGCACCGTGCTGCTCGTCACCCACGACCGGCGTCTGCTGGAGAGGGTGGAGTCCACCCGTCACGTGGACGTCGACCGAGGGTCGGTCCGGGAGGGCTGACCGGGTCGCTCCGGCGTCGGCAGGGGCGGTCAGGAGCGGTCAGGTGAGGTCGAGGTCCACCACGGGGGTGAGGTGCGGCCGGTCGTCCTGGACGCGGGCCCGCTCGATGACCACGCGTGCCGACCGGCCGTCGAGGACGAGGGTCGCGATCTCGTTGCCGTAGCAGGGGCCCGCCAGCCGCGACCACGAGAGCGGTTGCCGGGGAAGCCGGGCGACCCGGTCGAGCAGGAACCTCGTCGCGCGCTCCGCGGCCCGGCTCCATGCCAGCCGGAAGGCCAGCTTCATCACGCGGGGGACGTAGTTGTGCACCGGGGAGCAGGTCAGCTGGTAGACCTTCGACCGCACCGACCCGTCGGGGTAGTGCGCCTGCGCGACGTAGGCATGGTGCACGTCGCCGGACAGCACGCAGATCGAGGCCGGGGGGTCGTCACCCGCCGCGGCCCGCTCGCCGCGACCCACCGACGCGAACAGCGCGGCCAGCCGGTCGAACGACGCGCGGAACGCCGCCCAGTGCTCGAGGTCGGCCGCCCGGCGGAACCGCTCCGCGACTCGCGCCATCCGCTCGCCGCGGGCGCCGTCTGCCAGCCGCTCGTTCCAGGACTCGACGTCGTGCAGGGCACGCGCGAGCAGCCATGGGAGTGACGTGCCGAGGAGCAGGTGGTCGTAGCTGCCGGCGACCTGGTCCTCGATCCACCGGAACTCGTCCTCGGAGACCATCGACCGGGACCCGTCCTCGAGGATCCGGCCGCACCGCGAGTCGACGACCAGCAGCCGGACCCGGCCCAGGTCGCGCCGGAAGGACCACTGCGCGCCCTTGTTCCCGTCCGCCTCGCGGTCGGCCGCGGCGGCGAACTCCCGCAGCATGGGCTCGCAGTCGCCGTCGTGTGCGCGCACCCGCTGGTAGAGCGCGTCGCCCTCCAGCTCCCGGGGCGAGAGGTTGCCGAGGTGCTGGTAGACCCAGTACGACGACAGGCCACCCACCACGCGTTCCTGCCACCACGAGGTGCGCGACATGTCCCGGCGCCAGGCCGCCGAGGTGTTCCAGTCGTCGGCGATGTCGTGGTCGTCGAAGATCATCGAGGACGGCAGCGTCGAGAGCAGCCAGCGCACGTCCGGATCGGTCCACGACTCCTCGTAGAGCCAGGTGTACTCCTCGAAGTCGCGCACCTGCAGCCCCGGCGGGCGGCTCGCGTCGCGCCGGGCCGCGATCCGCCGCCGGGTCTCCCGCGATGTCTCGTCGGCGTAGACCTGGTCGCCCAGCAGCACGAGCGCGTCCGGCCACTCCCGCTCGGGCGCGGCGGCCATCCGCTTGGCGAACGTGTCGAGCGCGTCCGCGTCGAACTTGGCGTCGCCGGCGACCGCGTCGGGTCGGGCGTAGCGGCACGAGCCGAACACCACCCGCAGCCGGCCTCCCGGCGCCAGCGTCCGGATGCGCGGGGCCGGGCGCGTGCCGTCCGGCTCGGGCCAGACCGGCCGGCCGTCGAGCCGGACGTCGTACGGCGTGCTGGTGCCCGCCGCCAGCCCGCCGACGCAGACCAGGGCGTAGTGGTGCCCCGCCACGCGCCAGGTGCGCTCCCGCTGCCCCAGGACCTCGACGGTGCACGGCCCGTCGGTCTCGACCCAGACGGTGGCGTCGTGCTCCCCGACATGGCGCAGCAGCGGTCCGAGGACGAGGCGGGTCACGGGCCGGGCCCTACCCCGTCAGCGGTCCCGGCACCCGGCCCGGACCCGGTCGGTTCCCGGTCCGGGACGGCCCAGCCGTCCGGCCGGGGGCCCGCCGGCGCGCGGACGGATATGCCACGATTCCGGCGGCGGCGTGCCGCGCGCGGACACTTTTCACCGGAAAGGGCGCATGATCGCTCCAGTTCGACACGTGTAGTGTCGAGTCGGTAACTGCACGTGTTCACCCGAACGGGTGACGGCACCAGTCGAGACGGACCCTTCCGATGAGCAGCAGGCACCGCGGCGGTCGCGCCGGGGCGGACACCGGGAGCACCACGGGTGTCGCCACGGTCGTCCTTGCGCTGCTCAGCGCCGGCACGCTCGCGACCTTCGGGCTGGTCTCGGCGGGGGAGATCGCCGGCCGCGGCGGCGGCGTCACCGGCCGGACCCCCGGCGTCGTCCGCGGGATCGAGCCGCCCGCGACCGTCGTCGTGGTCCCGCCGACCCCGACCGCCGGTCCCCCCAGCAGCGCTCCGCCCCGGCGGGGCGGCGGAGGCGGCGCCGACGGCGGAGGCGGCACCGTGCTGTTCCCGCCGGACGTCGGCGAGCCGCTCCCCGGGTCGACGGCGACCGCGAGCGCCGGTCCGGGCAGCCCCGACGACGCTCCTCCCCCTCCGGCGCCTCCCGCGCCGGGCAGCGGCCCCACCGCCCCGCCGGCACCGTCCGTCGCGCTGCCGGACGTCCCTGTGCCCCCGGTCGCCGCTCCGGCGCCCGCCCCGGTGCCGACGCCGGCGCCGTCCCCGAGGATCGACCCGGACCACCGGCCGAGCGCCGACGTGCCGCGGGTCCCGATCGTCCTGCCCTCCGTGCGCGTGCGCGAGGCGGAGTACCCCACGCTGGTCCGCCCCGGGTGCGTCGACGACGACTGCCCGGGGGGTCGCGGCGATGACGACGACGACCGCGACGACGACGACCGCGACGACGACGACCGCGACGACGACGACCGCGACCACGACCGCAGCCGTGGGCCGGGGCACCGCCCGTCCGGCGGCTCGAGCCACCCGGCCACGCCGGCGAGGCCGGCGACGCCTGCCACCCCGGCGAAGCCCGCGAAGCAGGAGAAGCCGGCCACCCCGGCCACGCCCGCTACGCCGGCCACGCCCGCCACCCCGGTCAAGTCAGCGAAGCCGGCCAAGCCGGCGAAGCCCGCGAAGCCCGCGAAGCCCGCCAAGCCCGCCAAGCCCGCCAAGCCCGCCAAGCCCGCGAAGCCCGCCGCGCCGACGCCGCCGGTGTCGGTCGACCAGCCGCCGCGGGCGGACGGGGACGCCTCTCGCTGGCCGGTGCGGCCGGCGCGACCGGAGAAGCCCGGCCGTCCGGCCCGGCCCGACCACGCCGCGCCCGTGCCGACGCCTCCCGCGCCCTCGCTGCCGGGTCAGTCCCGCGGCCACGACCGTGACCGGGACCGGGACCGTCACGACGACGACCACGACGACGACCACGACGACGACCGCCACGACGACTAGCCCGGCGCCCGTCAGGCCGCTGGGCCGCGTGGCACGAGCACCGCTCGGGCCGGTTGGTCGTCCGGCCCTCACCGCCGGTACCGTGACACCCGTGCCTCGTGTGAGGCACGGCACAGCGACGAACCCCTGCCTGGCGCTCCGCCCACCATCGCGTCGGCGCCCCGGCGGGGGACGAGAGGCACGACGTCGCCCGCCGCGGAGACCCCGTGGACGCGACGCGGAGCGAACGAGGAGTGCACGTGACCGACAGCGCCGTCGGCTCCCCGCGGTCAGCCGCAGGAAGCCGCCACCCGTCCCCGAGCAGCGAGCCCGAGCTGGTGCAGCTGCTGACGCCCGAGGGGGAGCGCGTCGAGCACCCGACGTACTCCGTGGACCTCAGCGACGACGAGCTGCGCGGGCTCTACCGCGACCTCGTCCTCGTCCGGCGGGTCGACGCCGAGGCCACGGCGCTGCAGCGCCAGGGCGAGCTGGGCATCTGGGCGAGCCTGCTGGGCCAGGAGGCGGCGCAGGTCGGGTCCGGCCGGGCCATGGCCCCCGACGACTACGCCTTCCCGACCTACCGCGAGCACGGCGTCGCCTGGTGCCGGGGCGTGGACCCGCTGAACCTTCTCGGACTCTTCCGCGGGGTCAACCACGGCGGCTGGGACCCGAACGAGAAGAACTTCCACCTCTACACGATCGTCATCGGCGCGCAGACGCTGCACGCGACCGGCTACGCCATGGGCATGCAGAAGGACAGCGCCGACAGCGCGGTGATCGCCTACTTCGGTGACGGCGCCACCAGCCAGGGCGACGTCAACGAGGCGTTCATCTTCGCCAGCGTCTTCAACGCACCGGTCGTCTTCTTCTGCCAGAACAACCAGTGGGCCATCTCGGAGCCGATCGAGAAGCAGAGCCGCATCCCGCTCTACCAGCGCGCGCAGGGCTTCGGCTTCCCCGGCGTCCGGGTCGACGGAAACGACGTGCTCGCGGTGCTCGCCGTCACGAAGGCCGCGCTGCAGAACGCGCGCGAGGGCAGCGGCCCGACGCTCGTCGAGGCCTATACCTATCGCATGGGCGCGCACACGACGTCGGACGACCCGACGCGCTACCGGCTCACCGACGAGCTCGAGTCGTGGAAGCTCAAGGACCCGGTCGAGCGCGTGAAGGCCTACCTCGTGCGCACCGGCAAGGCCGACCAGGCGTTCCTCGACGCCCTCGACGCCGAGTCCGACGAGCTCGCTGCGCACGTACGCAAGGGCTGTCTGGAGATGCCCGACCCCGAGCCGCTGTCGATCTTCGACCACGTCTATGCCGAGCGACACCCGCTGGTCGAGGAGGAGCGCGAGCAGTTCGCGGCCTACCTCGAGACGTTCGACGAGACCGCGGGGAGCCACTGATGACCCAGATCACCCTGGCCAAGGGCATCACGATGGGCCTGCGCAAGGCCATGGAGGACGACCCGAAGGTCCTCGTCATGGGCGAGGACGTCGGCAAGCTCGGCGGCGTCTTCCGGGTCACCGACGGCCTGCAGAAGGACTTCGGCGAGGACCGCGTCATCGACACCCCGCTCGCCGAGTCGGGCATCATCGGCACCGCGATCGGCCTGGCGCTGCGCGGCTACCGCCCGGTCTGCGAGATCCAGTTCGACGGCTTCGTCTACCCCGCGTTCGACCAGATCGTCAGCCAGCTCGCCAAGATGCGCGCCCGCGCGCTCGGCAAGGTGTCGCTGCCGGTGGTCGTGCGCATCCCCGTCGGCGGCGGCATCGGCGCGGTCGAGCACCACAGCGAGTCCAACGAGGCCTACTTCGCCCACACCGCGGGTCTGAAGGTCGTCTGCTGCTCCAACCCTGTCGACGCCTACTTCATGGTGCAGCAGGCGATCGCCTCCGACGACCCGGTGATCCTGTACGAGCCCAAGCGGCGCTACTGGGAGAAGGCCGACCTCGACGAGTCGCTCACGCTCGAGGAGGCGATGCCCCTGACGTCCGCCCGCGTCGTGCGCACGGGCACCGACGTCACGGTCGCGGCCTACGGCCCGATGGTGAAGACGGCGATGGAGGCCGCGACGGCGGCCGAGGAGGAGGGCAAGGCGATCGAGGTCGTCGACCTCCGGTCGCTCTCGCCGCTGGACATGACGACGGTGCGGGCCTCGGTCGAGAAGACCGGCCGGCTGGTCGTGGTCCACGAGGCCCCGGTGTTCCTGGGCATGGGCTCCGAGGTCGCGGCCCGGGTGAGCGAGCAGTGCTTCTACTCGCTGGAGGCGCCGGTGATGCGCGTCGGCGGCTTCGACACCCCCTACCCGCCGAGCCGGGTCGAGGAGGACTACCTGCCCGACCTCGACCGCATCCTCGACGCCGTCGACCGTTCGCTCGCGTACTGACCGGCCGCTAGGAGCACCTGATGAAGCAGTTCAAGCTGCCCGACGTGGGCGAGGGCCTGACCGAGGCCGAGATCGTGTCGTGGAAGGTCAAGCCGGGCGACACGGTGAAGGTCAACGAGATCGTCGTCGAGATCGAGACGGCGAAGTCCCTGGTGGAGCTGCCGTCGCCGTTCGCCGGCACGGTCGCCGAGCTGCTCGTGCCCGAGGGGACGACGGTCGACGTCGGCACACCGATCATCACCGTGGACGACGGCACCGGCGGCGGCGACGCCCCGGCCGCGCCGCGCGACGACATGGCCCCGCCGATCCCGGCCGCCGACGAGATCGGCACCCCGAAGGACGACGAGGCCGTCGAGCCCGGCCTGATCGGTGGCCCGGCCCCCGGCGGCCGTACGTCCGTGCTGGTCGGCTACGGCCCGCGCACCACGTCGGCGGTACGCCGGCCGCGCAAGGGCAGCACCGGCGCGTCCCCGTCCGGGGCGTCGGCCGCCGCCGCCCGCCAGGCCGTGCAGACCTCGATGATGACCACGCCGACCCCGGTGCAGGAGCCGGACCTCGAGCAGGTCCCCGATGCGGTGCCGGCGCACACGGTGGGTGCCGGGTCGAACGGCCACGGCGCCAAGGTGCTGGCCAAGCCGCCGGTCCGCAAGCTGGCCAAGGACCTCGGCATCGACCTCGCGACGGTCAGCCCGTCGGGCGAGGGCGGCGTCGTGACCCGGGCCGACGTCGAGGCGGCCGCCTCGGGCGCCGGCTCGGCGGCCGCGGCGCCGGTCGCGCGCTCGGCGCCCGGCCAGCGCGAGACCCGCGTCCCGGTCAAGGGCGTGCGGAAGATGACCGCGCAGGCGATGGTGTCCAGCGCGTTCACGGCGCCGCACGTCACCGAGTGGGTCACCGTCGACGTCACGCGGACCATGGACCTCGTCGAGCGGCTCAAGGCCGACCGCGAGTTCCGCGACGTCAAGGTCAGCCCGCTGCTGCTCGTCGCCAAGGCGATGCTGCTCGCGGCGCGGCGCAACCCCGACATCAACGCGTCGTGGGACGAGGCCGCGCAGGAGATCGTGGTCAAGCACTACGTGAACCTCGGCATCGCGGCGGCGACCCCGCGGGGGCTCGTCGTGCCCAACGTCAAGGACGCCGACCAGATGTCGCTGCGCGAGCTGGCCGAGGCGCTGCAGTCGCTGACCGCCACCGCGCGGGAGGGTCGCACCCAGCCGGCCGACATGGCCGGCGGCACGATGACGATCACCAACGTCGGGGTCTTCGGCGTCGACGCGGGGACGCCCATCCTCAACCCGGGCGAGTCGGCGATCCTGTGCTTCGGCGCGGTGCGCGACACGCCCTGGGTCCACGAGGGCCAGATCGCGGTCCGCAAGGTCACCCAGCTCGCGCTGTCCTTCGACCACCGCCTCGTCGACGGCCAGCTCGGCTCGATGTTCCTCGCCGACGTCGCCCGCGTCCTCGAGGATCCCGCGACCGCCCTCCTCTGGTAGCCGCAACTCCCTCCGCAATCGACCACGTACGGCAGGCGTGTCGTCACGACGGCAGGCGTCTACGCATCCCGAAGTGATCACCTGCCTGCCGTACGTGGTCGATTGCAGCCCGCGACCCGGGTCGCCGCCAGGTGCCGCGTCAGCGCAGGGCCGGCGCCTGCCCGGTCCGCCCGAGCTCGTCCCACAGCTGGAGCAGTCGCCCGCGCGCCTCCGTCAGCGCCAGGGCCCGGCACCGCTCCCCCTCTCCCGTCGCGAGCCCCAGCGCCGCGAGCTTGGTGAGGGCGTCCGAGATCTCGAAGTCCAGCGTGACCCCGGCTCCGTCGCGCAGCCACGACTCGACCGCGGCATCCACCTCCGCCGCGGTGCGCGGCCCGTCGAGCAGGCAGCGGTAGGCGAGGAGCAACTCCTTGGTGTCCTCCTCCTCCGCGGCGTCGAGGATCGTGAACAGCACGCCGGGTCCGTCGGCGAGCGTCTTGAAGTAGAGGTTCTCCGACAGCGTCTTCATGAACTGGATGCGCCGGTTCTTGAACTTGCTCCACTGCCGCCACAGGTAGGCGCCGAACGCGACGAGCCCGCCGAGCAGCGTCGCCAGCCGGCCGTACGAGAGGTCCGCCGGCTCGTCCCGGAACCCGAGCCACGCGCCGACCAGGACCAAGAGCAGGCCCAGCGCCGCGGCCAGCTTGGTCGTGGCGACCACCACCCCTCCCGCGACGGCGGGGACACCGATCACGAGCTTGTCGATGGTCCGCATCCGCACGTCGCTGTTCGGCAGCAGCATCTCGACGTCGGCGGCCGGCACGTCCTGGAACATCTTGAGGACCGCCGTCCCCGGGACGAAGGGCAGGTCCTCCGGGTCGTCACCGCGGTCGCGGAACCAGGCCTCGTCCTGGTAGCGGGCGTAGAGCACGACGCGCTCGTAGTCGACGAAGGTCACCTGGTCGCGCTTGAGGCCGTACCACCGGCGCACCGTCTCGGTGCGCTCGCTCGAGCCGCGCCGGTGCACGACGAGTTCCGCGAAGTCGTCGAGGTCGACGTCCAGGCGCAGCCGGAAGACCGACTCCTCGACGAGGGCCCGCTCGAGCTCCGACCGCGGCAGCTCGTCGTAGTTCGCGGCGTCGAGCAGCGCGCGCAGCTCGGCGACGAAGCCGGCCGGGTCCCCCTCGGCTGCGTAGCGCCGCTTCGCCTCCAGCCAGCGGTCACGGTAGGCCGCGTGCAGCACCGCGCCGAGCAGGTCTGCGACGCTGCGCCACGCCTCCTCGTCCCCGGTCTCCGTCGAGTCCAGGCAGAGGTCGACCACCTCTCGCGTCGTGAGGGGGATGTGCCGCTCGTCGGGCAGCCTGCCGAGGGAGTGGGAGGTCGCCATCAGGGCGTGAGCGCCATCCCCTGCAGCACCTCGACCGCGAGCGCCTCGTCGCCGGTGGTCTCGACCGGCACGTCGCCGAGGGGGCGGCGGCCGCCGAAGAGCACCACGAGGCCGTCCCACCCGAGCCCGACGGTGGCGCTCGGTGCTGCGAGGTCGTCGGCACCGACCTCCTCACCGCGCCCCCCGTCGGTGACCCGTGCCGCGAACGTCGTCGGGAGCGCGCCGGTCACGTCCAGCCGCACCGAGGTGCCGGGCGGTGCGCCGGCGCGCTTCGCCAGGACGTACGGCAGCGACCGGCGTACGGTCGCCTGCACGACGTGGGCGCCGAGCCCGTCGAGGTTCCCCGGCCGGCCGACCGCGCGTCGTACGTCCTGCTCGTGCATCCACGCGTCGACCACGCGGCTGCCGAGGAACGTGAGCGTGTCCCACGGCTTGCCGGCGGGCACGCGCTGGGGCGGGTCGTCCGCCCGCATGGCCCGCAGCTGCGGGACGCGGCGGTCGAGCGCGCCGCGCAGCTCGGCCACGACGGCGGCGCGGCCCATGCCGCGACGGGCGGCCACGCCGTCCTCCATGTGTCGCCCGAACTCGTCGCGCACATGCGGCCCGTAGTCGTCCTGCGGTGCGGACAGGGGGTCGCCGGCCAGCTCGCACTCGACCGCGCAGATGTGCGCCACGACGTCGCCCACGGACCAGCCGGGGAGGTCGGTGTCGCGGTCCCAGTCGTCGTCGCCCATCTCGTCGCACACGGCGAGCAGCGATCGGACCGAGTGCACGAACGCACCGACCAGGCCGGTGATGAGCGGTGTCGCCTCTGAGGTCACGACGTGCCAGGCTAGCGGGATGCGCGTTGCGGTCATCCAGCTCGGCTACGGCGACGACGAGCGCGTCGCGGAGCGCACGGTCCGGGTCGCCGACCTCGTGCGTGACCAGCGCGGCGCCGACCTCGTGGTGCTCCCCGAGCTGTGGCCGCAGGGCGGTTTCGCCTACACGCGCTGGGACGAGGACGCGCAGCCGCTCGACGGTCCGGTCGTGCAGGCCATGCGCCAGGCAGCCCGGGACCTCTCGACGACCCTTCACATGGGCTCGTTCGTCGAGCGCGACGAGGCCGGCCGGCTGTTCAACACGTCACTGCTGCTGGGGCCTGACGGCGAGGTCCGCGCGACCTACCGGAAGGTCCACCTGTTCGGCTTCGGCGACGGCGAGCCCAAGCTCATGACGCCCGGTGACGGGCCGGTCGTGCACGACGGCCTCGGCTTCGCGACCTGCTACGACCTGCGCTTCCCGGAGATGTTCCGGGCACTGCTCGACGGTGGCGCGGAGGTGGTGCTGATGCCCGCAGCCTGGCCGGCGAGGCGGGTGCACCACTGGCGGCTGCTCACCCAGGCGCGGGCCGTCGAGAACCAGTCCTACGTCGTCGCCTGCAACACCGCCGGGACCCACGCCGGCGTGTCGATGGGCGGCAGCTCGCTCGTCGTCGACCCCTGGGGCGACGTCGTCGCCGAGGCAGGCACCGACGAGGAGGTCCTGGTCGTCGACCTGGACCTCGACCTCGTGCGCTCGACGCGGTCGTCGTTCCCCGTGCTGGCCGACCGCCGCTTGTGAGCGTCCCCCTGGAAGGCACCTGCGACGACCGGTTCCGACCGGTCCGTGACCGGTTCGCGGTCCTGCTGGCGGACGGCGCCGAGACGGGCGCGGCGGTGTGCGTCCACGTCGGCGGCGAGCTGGTGGTCGACCTGTGGGGAGGGTGGTCGGACGCGGCGCGCACGACGCCCTGGGGCCGGGACACGACAGCGGCGACCTACTCGGTGACCAAGGCCCCGGCCGCGGCGGCGGTGCTGTCGCTCGTCGGCCGCGGCCTGCTCGGGCTCGACGACCCGGTCGCCTCGGTGTGGCCGGAGTACGCCGTCCACGGGAAGGGCTCCACGACCGTCCGTCACCTGCTGGCCCACCGGGCCGGCCTGCCGGCCTTCCCGCAGCCGCGCGAGGCCGGCGCCTGGGCCGACTGGGACGACCTGGCCGGCATGCTCGCGCGGGCCACCCCCGAGTGGGAGCCCGGGACCGCGCACGTGGAGCACGCGCTGACCTACGGGCACCTGATCGGCGAGGTCGTGCGCCGCGTCGACGGGCGCACGATCGGGCGGGTGTGGCGCGAGGACCTGGCCGGTCCGCTCGGCCTCGACTTCCAGATCGGCCTGCGCGAGGACGAGGTCGTCCGCGTGGCCGAGATGGAGCACGCGTCTGCGACCTGGCCCCGCGACGTCGGTGGCGACGCCGGGTCCCTGCGCGAGCGCGCGCTGGGCAACCCGGTCGGTGCCCTCGACGTGGACGTCCTGCGCTCCGACGTGTGGCGTCGCGCCGAGGTCCCCGCGGTGAACGGGCACGGGACCGCACGGGCGGTGTCCCGGTTCTACGCCGCGCTGGCCGGGCGGCTGGACGCGCCGCTCCTGCCGGAGGAGGTCCGCCTGGAGATGCTCACGCCCGTGGCGACCGGACCCGACGCGCTCCTCGAGCGGGAGGTCACGTGGGGGCTCGGCGTGCAGTTCGAGGAGGCCTACGTCGGCATGGGCGGGATCGGCGGGTCCGTCGGGTTCGCCGAGCTGCGCCGCGGATACTCGTTCGGCTACGTCACCCGGCGCCTGGCCGACCACGACCGCGCGGTCGCGCTCAGCGACGCGGTCGAGGCGGTGCTGGACGGCTGACCGGAAGGCCGCTGCGGCGTCGGCGGGTTCCCCACGTGTGCGCCGGACCTGGTGGCCGGGCTCGTGCTCGTCGCCACGGCCTGCAGCGGCGCCGGCACCGGGACCGTCACGCCGGAGCCGGCGGCGCCGGCCCGTGGTGGCGTCGGCGCGGAGGACTACCTCGACCTGAACGCGCGGCGGCTGCGTGTGCTGGCCGCAGACCCCCGGCCCGTGGCCGGGTCGGCGCTCCCGCCGCGACACCTCGACGCCGGGAAGCTCCCCGTCTCTCTGGTCGACCGCAACCTCATCGTCTCGGGCGGCCCCCCGCCGGACGGCATCCCGGCGATCGACGACCCGCTGTTCGAGCGTGCCGACACGGTCGACTGGCTCGGGGAGGACGAGGCCGTGCTGGTGCTCCAGGTCGGTGACGAGGTGCGCGCCTACCCGACGCAGGTCATGACCTGGCACGAGATCGTCAACGACGTCGTCGCGGGCGTTCCGGTGTCGGTCACCTACTGTCCGCTGTGCAACTCCGGGCTCGCCTTCGACCGCCGGGTCGGCGGCCGCGTGCTCGACTTCGGCACCTCGGGAGCCCTGTACCAGTCGGCGATGGTGATGTACGACCGGCAGACCGAGAGCCTCTGGACGCACTTCGACGGGCGCTCCGTCGTCGGCACGCTCGCGGGCAGCCGGCTGGCGATGTTCCCGCTGTCGACGGTGTCGTGGCGTGACCTGCTGGCCGCCCACCCCGACGTGCCGGTGCTGAGCCGGGACACCGGGCACGACCGCCCGTACGGCCGGAACCCCTACGCCGGCTACGACCAGGGCGACGGGCCGTTGACGGGCTTCTTCTCCGGCGAGGTCGACCCGCGGCAGGCGGCGATGACCCGGGTGGTGGGCGTGCACGACGGTGGAGAGTCGCTGGCGATCCCGACGGAGCGGCTGGCCGCGTCAGGATCGGTCACGGCGACGCTGGACGGGCGACCGGTCGTGCTCTGGCACCTGCCCGGCACCGCCTCGTCGCTGCAGGCGCCCCGGGTCGCTGATGGTGACGATGTCGGCGCGACGGGCGTGTTCTACACCGACCGGCTGCGCGACGGGCGAAGCGTGCCGAGAGGCTTCCGGCGGCTGGGCGCGAGGTTCGCCGACGACGGCGGCACCCGGTGGAACCTCCTGGGGGAGGCGGTGGCAGGCCCGCTCTCGGGCGCTCGGCTGAGTCCCGTGCCCCACGTGGACACGTTCTGGTTCGCGTGGTCCACCTACCGCCCGGATGCCGTCCTGCTCGACTGAACGTCGTCGCAGCCATGTGATCCAGTACGCCGCCGATGGGATGGTCTGGCCGGCCACACAGGACCTCGGTGGACGGAGAGCCGGCGACGCCCCGCAGGGCTCGGCAGCGGTCAGGGCGGCGGCGCGGTGGTCTCGCGGACGACGAGCTCGGTGGGGATCAGCACGTTGCGGGCGCGCCCCGCCGGCTTGCCGGCACGGTCGCGGTCGATCGCGGCGATCAGGGCGGAGGCGGCCTTCTGCCCCTTGCCGACGACGTCCTGCCGGACCGTCGTCAGGGGCGGCCTCATCCGGCCGGCCAGTGGGTTGTCGTCGAAGCCGACGACGGAGAGGTCCTCAGGCACCCGCAGGCCACGGTCCTCCGCCGCCCGCACGACCCAGTGCGCCATGACGTCCGACCAGCACAGGATCGCCGTCGGCGGGGACGGCTGGTCGAGCAGCACCTGCGCCGAGCGGTAGGCCGACTCCTCGGGCTGGACCACGCTGCGAACGACCAAGGGCTCGACCCCGCCGGCGTCGAGCGCGTCGCGCCAGCCCGCCATGCGCTGCCGCGCGACGTGGTGGCCGCTGGGCATGTCCGGCGGGACGAGCTCGTGGTGCGGACCTCCGGACTCACCGGTCACGATGCCGACCCGGCGATGACCGAGGTCGAGGAGGTGCTGGGCGGCGGCCCGAGCGCCCGCGCGGTCGTCGACGCTGACGCTCGGCATGCCCCGATGGGGCGCCTGGTCGACCAGGACCAGGGGGAGGCCGCGCCGGACCAACCAGTCGACGGCCGCAGAGTCCCGCTCGGCGGAGTAGACGAGGGCGCCGTCGAGCGCGACGTCGCGCGCCGGGACCAGCTCTGCGCACCCGACCGTGGGCACCAGCGTCAGCGCCAGACCGGCCGGGGCCAGCTCGTCGGCGACGGCGCCGAGGAACCCCGTCGTCACCTCGTCCCTGAACGCGTACGAGAGCGAGTGGCTCATGAGGACGCCGACGGCGCCGGTCGCGCCCCTCGCGAGAGCGCGACCGGCGGGGTCGGGTCCGCAGTAGCCGAGCTCGTCCGCGGTCGCGAGGATGCGCTCGCGCAGTGCCGCGGAGAGCTGGTCGGGCCGGGAGAACGCGTTGGACACGGTCATCCGGCTGACGCCGACCTCGTCGGCCACCGTCTGCAACGTCACGCGACCCACGGTTCCCGCCCTCCGTCCTGAGGAGAGAGCCTAGGTCGTCGCCCGCGCACCGTCAGGCCGGCACGATGCGTGCGGCGGCCCGCCGCAGGACGGTCGCCGTGGCGAACCGCGTCCGGTAGAGGCGGGGCGCCGCAGCGGCCCTGTCGGCGACGACCGGGGCGTCCGGCAGAGCGCTGCGCGCCTCGATCGCGGCGAGTCGCGAGCCGACGATGAGGCTGAGTGCCTGGGTGGTGTCCATGGGGGGTCCTTCCGGTGTCGTTCCGCCTTCTGTACCGATAAAGTAGCGCAGGTTTCTGTACCGGTCAAGTGGTTTCACGACGAACCCACGGAAGGCTGGCTGCCCCGCCGCGGTTGGACCTGTCCGTGACGTCCACGCGCGACCGCGCCACCCCGTCCCGATCCCGCGTTCGTGCCCCCGAGCTGCGTGGTCGGGCCTGGCTGAACACGGGTGGGAAGGACCTCAGCCTGGTCGGACTGCGTGGCAAGGTCGTCCTGCTCGACTTCTGGACCTTCTGCTGCATCAACTGCCTGCACGTCCTGGACGAGCTGCGCCCGCTCGAGGAGAAGCACTCCGACGTCCTCGTGACCGTCGGCGTGCACTCGCCGAAGTTCGCCCACGAGGCCGACCCGGCCGCGCTCGCCGCCGCCGTCGAGCGCTACGAGGTCCACCACCCGGTGCTCGACGACCCCGACCTGACGACCTGGCAGCACTACGCCGTGCGCGCCTGGCCGACCCTCGTCGTGGTCGACCCCGAGGGCTACGTCGTGGCCCAGCTGTCCGGCGAGGGCCACGGGCACGCGCTTGGCCGGCTGGTCGCCGACCTCGTCGCCGAGCACGAGGCGAAGGGCACTTTGCACCGCGGCGACGGCCCGTACGTCCCCCCGCCCGCTCCGGACACCGACCTGCGGTTCCCGGCCAAGGCGCTCGCCCTCCCCGGCGGCACGTTCCTGGTCGCGGACAGCGGTCACCACTCGCTCGTCGAGCTGGCGGGCGACCTGGAGACCGTGCTGCGCCGCATCGGGTCCGGGGACCGGGGGCTCGTCGACGGCGACGGCACGACCGCGCGCTTCGCGGAGCCGCAGGGGCTGGTCGTCCTGCCCCACGACGTGCGCGCGCGGGTCGGCTACGACCTCGTCGTCGCCGACACGGCCAACCATGCGCTGCGGGGCGTCCGGCTCGACACCGCCGACGTCCGCACCGTGGCCGGGACGGGTGCGCAGTGGATGCAGGGCGACCCGCTGCCCGCCTCGGGCGACCCGAGCACGCCCCTGTCGTCGCCGTGGGACCTCGCCTGGTCTCCTGCCCTGCGCCAGGTGGTCGTGGCGATGGCAGGCATCCACCAGCTCTGGCTGTTCGACCCGGTGGCCGGGACGCTCTCGGCATGGGCCGGGACCACCAACGAGGGTCTGCTCGACGGGCCGGTCGGGGACGCGTGGTTCGCGCAGCCGTCAGGGCTCGCCGCCGGGGGCGCCGACCGGCTCTGGCTCGCAGACGCCGAGACCTCGTCCCTGCGGCGCGTCGACGATGCTGCCGTGACGACCGTCGTCGGCAGCGGCCTGTTCGACTTCGGCCACGTCGACGGCCCGGCAGCCGCTGCGCTCCTGCAGCACCCGCTGGGCGTGACCGCCCTACCGGACGGCTCGGTCGCGGTGTGCGACACGTACAACGGAGCCGTGCGCCGGTTCGACCCCGCAGCGGGCGAGGTGACCACACTGCTGACCGGTCTCGCGGAGCCCAGCGACGCCGTCCTCGACGGTGAGCACCTTGTCGTCGTGGAGTCCGCCGCCCACCGGCTGACGCGGCTGCGGCTGCCCGACCAGGCCCTCGTCCTGGACGGCGCGGCACAGCGCACGCATCGTCCCGTCGTCGAGGTCGCGCCGGGCGAGGTCTCGCTCCGGGTGGTGTTCACGCCGCCGTCGGGCCAGAAGCTCGACGAGCGCCACGGCCCGGCGACGCGGCTCGTCGTGACCGCCACCCCGCCGGCCCTGCTGCGGGACGGCGAGGGGACGGGCACCGACCTGGCACGGCGCCTCGTCCTCGACCGGCACGTCGGCGACGGGGTGCTGCACGTCGCGGCGATGGCCGCGTCCTGCGACGACGACGCGGCGGTGGAGTTCCCGGCCTGCCACGTGCACCAGCAGGACTGGGGCGTGCCCGTGCGACTCGTTGAGGGAGCGCCGGCAGCCCTGACGCTGGTCCTCGTCAGTTGAGGCTGTCGGTGGCCGGTGCCAGGCTCGAGCCGTGTACGAGACCCCCGACGAGCTGGCCCGGCTCGACGAGCTGCTGACGCGCTCCCTGCGCGGTGCGAGCGAGCACCTGCGCGCGATCGTGACGGAGGGGGAGCGGACTCTGGACGCCGCGCAGACCGCGACCGTCCTCAGCGGCATGAGGACCCTCTCGGTCGCCACGGTCACCAGGTCCGGAGAGCCGCGCATCAGCGGCGAGGACGGTCACTTCCTGCACGCGCGATGGGTCTTCACGACCTCCGGGGTCGCGGTCAAGGTGCGCCACCTCCGCGCGCGCCCGGCGGTGTCGGTCGCCCACATCGTCGGGGACGACCTGGGCATCTTCTGCCACGGGCGGGCCGAGTTCCTGGCGCCCGACCACCCGGACTTCCCCGAGATCGAGGAGCATCTCGTGGCCCACTACGGGTCGTCGCCGAGCAGCTGGGCCGAGGAGATCGCCTACCTTCGCGTCCAACCGCACTGGATGGTCTCCTACGCCTTCGCCAAGGAGAGGCTGCTGGCCGAGGCGACCTAGCGGCCGTCGCGGTCGCGGACCGTGGGCAGCCGCTGCGTCTGCCCGGCGTAGCCCGGCCGGTGCACGTCGTGCTCGTACCACTCGTCGGTGCGGTCGTCGTACGTCGAGGGGCGCACCCGTCGGGGACGACGCTGTCGGTGCATCACGACCTGCATCACGAGGAGCAGCACTCCTGACCAGATGAGGATGAGCCCGAGGTCGAGCACGTCGACGTACTTCTCCACCTCGGCCGGCGGGCGGACGGCGAACGCGAGGACGCCGCCGAGGGCCATGAGGACGACGGCGGTTCCGACAGAGGCCCGGCCGACGGGCGACTGTGGACGTGGCATGTGGTCAACCTTCCCGGCCGGCTCCGTGGACGGGCCGGCACATGGCGAGGCCGGCGCCCCCGTCAACGGGGGGCGCCGGCCAGGTGCCTGCTAGACGCGGTCGTCGTAGACCCTGCGCTCCTCGACGACGTCGCTGCCTCCCCGGCTGCGCGGGCCCCAGATGAAGGCGGTCATGATCAGTCCGACCAGGCCGACGATCATGAGGATGTAGCCGACGACGGTCAGGTCGAGGCCGCTGACCTCGACGTCCACGGCGAACGCGAAGATCGCGCCGACGGCGATCAGAAAGATGCTGACCCCGATGCCCATCTGAACCTCCCGGTTGATCATGCTCCGTCACGTGCAGCGGCGCCTGACCGCCTCCCGGGGGGTGTACCCCGGTCGCGCGGCGGCAATCGAGTACCACCCGATCGGATCACGCGCAAACTCCGCAAACCGGACGTGGGCGGCTCAGAAGGCCGCCTCGGGGACCTCCATCAGCGCGTTGTCGACGCCCTCGGCCACGACGCGCTGGGCGCTCAGCAGCGGCAGCGCCTGGCGGGCGAAGAACGCGGCGGCCGCGACCTTGCCCTGGTAGAACGCCTGGTCACGGCCCGAGGCGCCGGCGTCCAGCGCCGCCTGCGCGACCAGGGCCTGCCGCAGCAGGAGCCACGCGGTGACCAGGTCGCCGCAGGCCATGAGCAGCCGGGTCGTGTTCTGCCCGACCTTGTAGACGTTGGTCACGTCCTCGCTGGAGGAGGTGAGCGCCCCGACCATCGCGCCGACGATGGCCTGGACGTCCTCGAGAGCGGTCGCGAGAAGGTCGCGCTCGGCCTGCAGGGCGCCGTTGCCGTCGTCTGCCTTCGCGAACTCCTGGATGTCGGTCATGAGCTTGGTCAGTGCCTGACCCTTGTCCCGCACGATCTTGCGGAAGAAGAAGTCCATGCCCTGGATGGCGGTGGTGCCCTCGTACAGCGTGTCGATCTTGGCGTCACGGATGTACTGCTCGACGGGGTAGTCCTGCAGGTAGCCCGAGCCGCCGAAGGTCTGCAGCGACTGCGACCCGAGCAGCTCGTAGGACTTCTCCGAGCCGAAGCCCTTCACGATCGGCAGCAGCAGGTCGTTGACCCGCACGGCGAGGTCGTGCGCCTCGCTCTGCTCTCCGGCCGCCTCGGCCGCGGCGATGTCGTCCTGGACCGTCGCGGTGTAGAGGACCAGGGCCCGCATGCCCTCGGCGTAGGCCTTCTGCAGCATCAGCGACCGGCGGACGTCCGGGTGGTGCGTGATCGGCACCCGCGGGGCGGTCTTGTCGGTCATCTTCGTGAGGTCCGGTCCCTGCACGCGGGTCTTGGCGTAGTCGAGCGCGTTGAGGTAGCCGGTCGAGAGCGTCGCGATGGCCTTGGTGCCGACCATCATCCGGGCGTACTCGATCACCTTGAACATCTGCGCGATGCCGTCGTGCACCTCGCCGACCAGCCAGCCGACCGCCGGCTCGCGCTCGCCGAACGTCAGCTCGCAGGTCGTCGAGGCCTTCAGGCCCATCTTGTGCTCGACGTTGGTGACGTAGGCGCCGTTGCGCGCGCCGAGCTCGCCGGTCTCCCAGTCGAAGAGGAACTTGGGGACGATGAACAGCGACAGGCCCTTGGTGCCCGGTGCGGCGCCCTCGGGCCGGGCCAGCACCAGGTGGACGATGTTCTCGGCCATGTCGTGCTCGGCCGAGGTGATGAACCGCTTGACGCCCTCGATGTGCCACGAGCCGTCGTCCTGCTGGACCGCCTTGGTGCGGCCGGCGCCGACGTCCGAGCCGGCGTCCGGCTCGGTGAGCACCATCGTGGCGCCCCACCGCCGGTCGACCATCTGCCGGGCCATCCGGCGCTGCTCGTCGGTGCCCAGCCGGTGCAGGACGTGGCCGAAGCTGGCGCCGGAGGCGTACATGTGCACGGCCGGGTTCGCGCCGAGGATCAGCTCGGCCACGGCCCAGCGCAGGCTCGGGGGCGCGACGGTGCCGCCGAGCTCCTCGGGCAGGTCGAGCCGCCACCACTCGGCGTCCATGTAGGCCTGGAAGGACTTCTTGAACCCCTCCGGCATCGTCACCGTCTGCGTCGCGGGGTCGTAGACGGGCGGGTTGCGGTCGGAGTCGAGCAGCGACTCGGCCAGCTCGTGCGTGGCCAGGCGCTCCACCTCGTCGAGGATGCCGCGCGCGGTGTCCTCGTCGATCTCGGCGTAGGGCCCGGAGCCCAGGATCTTCTGGCGGTCGAAGACCTCGAACAGGTTGAACTCGATGTCGCGCAGGTTGCTCTTGTAGTGGCCCATCTCAGGCGGCGTCCTTCCGTACGACGGCGTCCGGGTCGTTGCGCTGTGGCATTCCTACCCGCCAGTAACAACATCATGCTACTCGCCAGTAACTTCCGCAAGGGGCCGCGCGGGGTGTTCCACCCGGCACTCCTGACCCGCCGACCGCGCGTGCGCTGGTCGGCCAGCCACCCGGCGTCGGTCCTGGACGGTCGGCGTCGTCGGTGGCGTGGGGGTGATGCGCGGGGCCAGTGCGTGCGGGCGGGCCGGTCAGATGACGTGCAGCCGGCGGGCGGTGTGCGAGTCGAGCTCGTGCCGGTGCGAGCGGGGCGGGCTCACCGGCCGGTCCTGGCGCACGTCGGAGGCCAGGCGGGCGGCGAGCGCGATGACGGCGACGAGGGCGAGGACGAGAGCGAACATGGCGGGCTCCTTGAGGCGGTCGCTCCGGAGTGGAGCGTGACACCTCGAGGTTGCGAGCGATTGGGGGTGCTCGCGCCGGGAGAAGCACCAGGTCTCGGCCAGGCCCGCCATCGCAAACCATCGGGCGGGCAGCACAAGATCGTCCCCAGGCCACACAGTGGAGCCTGCGCCCCGCGGATGAACCACGCGGTTGAGCGTGCGTGGCATCGGCGATCGAGTGGGGCCTGGTCACTGTGGGGCCGTCTCACGATCTTGGTCCGCGACCGGGTGATCACATCGGCCCGCTGGGGCCCCTCGACCTAGTCGGGCAGGGTCATCGCGATGAGCTCGGCCCGCGACGTGACGGCGAGCTTGCTGAACACGTTGCGCAGGTGGAAGTCGACGGTGCGGGGGCTCACGAACAGCCGTCCTGCGACGTCGCGGTTCGACATGCCCTGCCGGACCAGGCGCGCGACGTTCAGCTCCTGCGGTGTCAGGTCGGTCGCCGTCGACACGTCGCGGCGGCGCGCCGTCTCTCCGGAGGCACGCAGCTCGGCCGCGGCCCGGTCCGCGAGCGGTGCCGCGCCGATCTCCTCGAAGGTCTCCAGCGCGGCCCGTAGGTGCGCCCGGGCGTCGACCCGCCGTCGGGCACGACGCAGGAACTCCCCGTACGCGAGCTCGGTGCGGGCCCGCGCCGGCGGTCGACCCGAGACGCGATGGTGGGTCAGCGCCTGCTCGAAATGCTTCTCGGCCTGCTCGAGGTCGGTCGCGAGCAGGCCGAGGCCGTGCTCGGCCGCAGCGAGCGCCCAGGAGGCGCCGGTCTGGTCGCCGTACTGCCGGATCTCCTCGGTCCAGTCCCGGGCCACGTCGAGCTGGTCGGCGCGGACCGCGGCCTCGATCCGGTCGAGGGCGGCGAAGCGGCGGACCGGCCCGTCGTGGATGTGCTCGAGCAGGTGGAAGGCCGTGGCTGGGTGCCCCCCGGACTGGCTGGCGACGGCCCTGCCCCAGCGGGCGAAGTCAGCGAGCAGGTGCTCCGCGACACCGACAGGGTTGGCGGCAGCGACCTCCTCCGCCTCCGCGAGGCGCCGCTCGAACTGGTCGTCGCCGCGGAACGCCGCGACCAGGGCGGCCTCGGCGAGCGGCAGCGCTGCCAGGCCGGGCTGGCCCGACCCCTGAGCGAGCGGCATCGCTTCGGACGCGCCGGTCACCAGCGACGTCCACCGGCCGGTGACGAGCTCGATGAGGCCGCGGCGGGTCAGCGCGTACAGCACCATGATGAGCGCGCCGGTGGCGCGGGCGCGGGTCAGCAGCATGTCGTGGTAGCGGAACGCCAGCTCGTCGTCGCCGACATGGAAGGCCGCGATGCCCAGGTTCGGCAGCAGGTCCTGGTCGTCGCCCTCGACGAGCTCGGCGCTGGCGAAAGCGCTCCTCAGCGCCGGCGTGGCCTGCGTCCACTCGCCGCGACGCACGTGGTCGAGACCGACGAGCAGCCCGTAGAAGGAGTGTGCGCGCGGGGGGTCCTCGGGGCCGGGTGGCACGGCAACGGACACCGGGTCGACCTCGAGCTGCGCGTGCGGGTTGAACGAGGCCAGGGCGGCGGCGAACATCGCCATCTCCCGCGCCCGGTTCGGGTCGTGCGGCGCGACATCGCCTGCTCCCCGCAGCACCAGGGTGATGCCGTCGTGCACCGACCCGGTGTTCCACTCGATGCGGGCCCGCAACCGGGCGATGTCGGCGCGCAGCAGGGGGTCGGTCACGGACTCGGCGGCGGCGTTGGCCAGCGCTCGACCGCGGCCGGGCTGGGCTGCCAGCCACGCGGCCCACGCCGCGCCGAGCAGCCGTCGCGCCCCGGCCTCCCGGTCGGCCGACAGCTCTGCGGCGCGCTCCAGGGCGGCGGATGCCGCCTCGTGCCCGCCGCGCCCACTGGCCCGGTCGGCGGCGGCGTCGAGCGCGGCGACGACGGCCTCGTCGGGCTCGTCGACCGCGGCGGCCAGGTGCCAGGCGCGGCGGTCGGGATCGCCGGTGGCGTCGAGCGCGTCGGCCAGAGCGCGATGCGCTCGTCGCCGTTCGAGGCTGGTGGCCGCGCCGTAGACGACGGATCGGACGAGAGGGTGGCGCATCTGGAGCAGCCCGTCGCGGACATGGACGAGGCCGGAGCGTTCGACCAGGTGCTGGGCCTGGTCGTCGGCGCCGAGGGTCGCGGCGGCCCGCCCGACGGTGCGGGTGTGCCCAGTGTCGTCGGCCGAGGCGACCAGCAGCCACGTCTGCGACGGTTCCGGCAGCCGGTGGAACCGATCGAGGAACGCGCGCTCGACGCCCTCGGTGATCGGCAGCTGCGCGGGCAGGGGCCGCTCGCCGCGCAGCTGCGCCGGAGTGAGCGCCCCAGCGACCTCGACGAGGGCGAGCGGGTTACCGCCCGTCTCCCGGACGAGTCGTTCGGCGACGGCCGCTGGCACCGCGGCGCCTGCGGTGTGGTCCAGCAGGTCCGCGGCGCCGGCCGCGTCGATGCCGCCAAGGACGAGCTCGGGCAGCCCGGAGGAGTCGAAGGCGCGCACGTCGCCGTCGCGCGCCGCGAACAGCAGCGCCACCCGTTCCGTGTCGAGACGGCGCGCGACGAACTGCAGCGCGGCGGCGGAGGCGTCGTCGAGCCAGTGAGCGTCGTCGACCACCGCGAGCACCGGCTGCTCCTCGGCGGCCTCGGCCAGCAGGCTCAGCGTCGCAAGGAACACGAGGAACCGGTCGCCCTCGCCATCGGCCTCACCGAACGCCGAGCGCAGCGAGCGCTGCTGCGGGGCCGGCAGGGCGTCGACGTGGCGCATCGCCGGCCGCAGCAGCCGCTGCAGCGCTGCGAACGCCAGCGGCGACTCGGACTCGATTCCGGAGGTCCGCAGCACGCGCAGACCGCCGGCGCCCGGGACGTCAGCGGCCGCGTCCGAGGCTTGCTCGGCACGCGCGACCGAGTCCGCGAGCAGGGTCGACTTCCCCACGCCGGGCAGGCCGCGCAGCACGAGCGCGCCGCCGTGGCCCCCTGCGGCGCCGGCGAGCAGTGCGGCCAGCCGCGACTGCTCCGTGTCCCGCCCGGCCAGCATCCGGCGAGCGTAGCCAGGCGCCGGGTCGACACCCCGGCTGTTTCACCGGCGCGACCAGACACAGCCGCGAACAGGCTCACCTCCGACACGGCACCCCCACGAAGGAGTCCTGATGAGCCACCACACCGCGGCGGCACCCGAGGCCGCCATCCCGACCCAGGCGCACAGCCACCGGTCGACGAGCCCCAGCCCGCACGGCCACAGGCCACACGGGCAGCCCAAGGGGGCGTCTCACGCCGACGACCAGGGCGGACCCAAGCGGCCGTGGACGACGCTGGGCCTGATGCTGCTCGCGCAGTTCATGGTCATCCTCGACGTCAGCGTCGTGAACGTGGCGATGCCCAGCATCGGGCGCGAGCTCGACTTCACCTCCGGCGACTACCAGTGGGTCGTCAGCGCGTACGTCCTGTTCAGCGGCGGCTTCCTGCTCCTCGGCGGCCGCCTCGCCGACCTCAGCGACCGCCGCCGGGTCTTCCTCACCGGGCTCGGCCTGTTCACCGCCGCGTCGCTGGCCAGCGGATTCGCCGCCTCGGCCGGGATGCTGATCGCGTCCCGCGCCGCGCAGGGCCTGGGCGCCGCCATGCTCACCCCGGCCGCCCTGTCGATCATCATGACCACCTACACCGGCAGGCAGCGCACGACCGCCCTGTCCGTGTGGGGCGCCGTCGGCTCCTCCGGCATCGCCGCCGGCGTCCTGTTCGGCGGCGCGCTCACCAGCGCCTTCGGCTGGGAGTCGGTGTTCTTCGTCAACGTGCCCATCGGGTTCGCCGTGGCCGCGGGCGCCGTCGTGGTCGTGCCCGCCGCCGCGGCCGCTCGGCTGCGGCGCAGCCAGCTGGACCTGCCGGGCGCCGTCACCCTGGTCTCCGGCCTGGTCGTGCTGGTGTACGCCATCCAGGGTGCCGAGACGCACGGCTGGGCGTCGATGTGGACCGTCGCGACGTCGACGCTCGCTGCCGGCCTGCTGGCGGCGTTCGCCGTGATCGAGACGAGGGTGGCGGCGCCGCTGGTCCCGGCCCGCACGTGGCGCATCCGGTCGCTCACATCGGCGTCGGTCGTGATGGCCGGCGTCACGGGCATCGTCGTGGGCGCCATCTTCCTGACCTCGCTGTACCTGCAGCGAGTGGTCGGGTCGTCCGCCGTCGTCACCGGACTGCAGTTCCTGCCGCTCGCGGTCGCCATCACCCTTACAGCGGCGGTCGCCTCGCACCTGCTCGGCAAGGTCAGCTCGCGGACCCTGATCGCGGGCGGCATCGTCGTCATGGCCGTCGGAGCAGCGCTGCTCGCCGCACGGTCCGGCGGTACCTCGTACGCCGCGGACGTGCTGCCCGGGCTGCTCCTGCTCGGCGCTGGCTGCGGCCCGATGTTCGTCGCCATCTCGGTCGCGGCGATGGGCGACGTGCCCGCAGCCGACTCGGGTCTGGGATCCGGCCTGATGATGACCGGCCACGAGGTCGGCGCCGCCCTCGGTGTCGCCGTCCTGACCGCGGTCGGCGGCGACCTGACCTCCCGGACCGGGCTGGTCGACGCGTACGGGCGGTCGTTCGTCGCCGTCCTGGCGATCCTGGGGGTGCTCATGGTCGTGACGCTGGCCGCGGTCCCGAAGCGGGCCAACGCGGCCGCGGGCGCCGGACACGGGCACGGGATGCACTGACGTGGACGCCCGCCCACCCACCCCGCCGCCTGGAAGCGAGACCGTCATGACCAGCCACCCGACCGACCCGACACCCACAAGGCGGGTTCCGTTCGCGGTCGCTGTGACCGGGTCGATGCTCTCCGGTCTGGCGACCACCCTGGTTCTGGTCCTTGTGGTGTTCGCCGGCGGCACCGAGCCGGTCATCACCGGCGCCGGGCTGGTCGGCCTCGCGTCCGGCTGGGCGCTGCTCACGGCCGTGACCGTCCGGTGGACCGACCAGCCGCAGCGGTGGGGCGCCGTGCCGGCCGTCGTGATGGCGGTCACCGGCGCCGCCCTGCTCGCCGTCAGGCCGGGCGGTGGGGCGCTCACCGCAGCCGGCTGGGTGTGGCCGCCGGTGGCGCTCGTCCTGGCCGTCTGGATGGTGCGCGCCGCGCGGCGCGCCACGACCGGTCGCGGCGCCTGGCTGCTGTACCCGGTCATCGGCCTGGTGGCCGTCACCGCCATGGGCGGAACCTTCGAGAGCATCGCCCTGACCCGTGACCAGGGCAGCGCCGCGATGCCCGGCTCGCTGTACGACGTGGGCGGCCACCGGCTGCACCTGAGCTGCGCCGGCGCCGGCAGCCCCACCGTCGTCCTCGAGAACGGCATGGGCGAGGTCTCCCCGCTGTGGAGCGGCATCGTCGCGCGGGTCTCCCGGACCACCCGGGTCTGCGCGTACGACCGGGCCGGTCAGGGCTGGAGCGACGACGTCACCCGCTCGCAGGACGCCCGTGCGGTTGCCGCCGACCTGCACACCCTGCTGGCCAGCGCCGGCGAGCGCGGCCCGCTCGTGCTGGCCGGGCACTCCTCCGGCGGCACGTTCGCGATGGCCTATGCCGCACGCTACCCGGAGCACGTCCGCGGGCTGGTGCTGCTCGACTCGTCCAGCCCGCACCAGTTCACCGACCAGCCGGACTTCCCCGCCACCTATGCGCTGATGCGCCGCCTCCTGCCTGTGATGCCCGCCTTGGCCAGGGTCGGCCTGATGCACCTCGTCCCGGCCTCCGAGGCCACTGCCCTGTCCCCGGAGGCCGCGGCACAGGTCGACGCGTTCGCGACCAGTCCCCGCGGCGCCCGGAACATGCGCGACGAGCAGGCCCAGCTCCGCAACGTGTTCACCCAGGCGCAGGCCTTGACCAGCCTCGATCCCAAGCCTCTTGCGGTGGTCACCGCCCGGGAGAACGCGGACGGGACGCAGGGCTGGACCGCCGCGCAGGACGGGCTCGCGGCCCTGTCGACCAACAGCAGCCACTGGGTCGCGGACACGACCCACGTCGGTCTCCTCGACGACGGGAGCGGGTCGACGCACTCGGTGCGCGCCATCACCGCGGTCGTCACCGCGGTCCGCACGGGCGCCCCGATGGCCGTCCCGTGAGCGCTCACCACGCGCAGCCTGGAGAACTCCACATGATCAACAACATCCCGCGGACCTTCGTCGGCAGCACCACCTTCCGCGTCGAAGGCCTGACCTGCGACCGCTGCCGCAACGCGGTCACCACCGAGATCTGCGCCGTGCCCGGCGTCGACTCGGTCGCGGTCGACCTGCCGTCCGGCACCGTCACCGTCGCGGCCCGGGCGCCCGTCGATCGGTCCGACGTCGCCGCCGCCGTCGACAAGGCCGGATACACGCTCCTCCCGTAACCGGGCGTCCTCGGCGGCACGACCTCGTCGGCCTGAGCATGGCCCCACCACTGCCTGGACGGCACGGCGCCCCGTCGGCCACGGTAGGTGGCATGGCAGAAGGCGAGAGTGTGGCGGCGGACGCGCTGTGGTTCGCCCGACCCGCCGCGAGGACGTGGCGTTGTGCCCCGCCGGAGTCAGGTGTCCGGCAGTTCCACGCGGCCCTACCCGGCTACAGCCCGACGCCGCTGGTGAACCTGCCCGCTCTCGCGGGCGAGCTGGGCGTCGGCGAGGTGCTCGTCAAGGACGAGTCGTCGCGGCTGGGGCTGTCGGCGTTCAAGGTCCTCGGCGCCTCCTGGGCCGTCGCCAGGACATTGACCGAGCGGGCGTCGCTGCCGTTGCCGCTGACCCTGGAGCCGGTGCGCTCCGCGGCGGTGCAGCATCCCGTGACCCTCGTCGCGGCCACCGACGGCAACCACGGCCGTGCCGTGGCGCGGATGGCGGCGCTGCTCGGGTTGCCGGCGCACATCTACGTGCCGGGCGTGATGACCGAGGCGTCCGCCGGCGCCATCGCGGCGGAGGGCGCGAGCGTGACCCGGGTGGACGGCGACTACGACGAGGCGGTCCGGCAGGCCGCGACGTACGCGGAGGCCGGCCCGCGCGTCCTGGTGCAGGACACGGCCTGGCCGGGCTACGAGCAGGTTCCCGCCTGGACCGTCGAGGGGTACGCCACGCTGCTGCTCGAGGTCGACGCCGAGCTCGCCGCCCGCGGGCTCGGGCCTCCGGACCTGGTCGTGGTTCCCGTCGGTGTCGGCTCCCTCGCCCAGGCCGTCGTGATGCACTACCGCAGCGGCAGCGCCCCCAAGGCGTCGGCGGTGCTCAGCGTGGAGCCGGAGACGGCTGCCTGCGTGCTCGCCAGCCTTCAGGCCGGTGCGCCGCGATCGGTGCCCACCGGGGCCACCGTGATGGCGGGACTGAACTGTGGGACGCCGTCGAGCGCGGCCTGGCCCTACCTGCGTGACGGACTCGACGCAGCCGTCGCGGTCGACGACCTCGCTGCTGCCACAGCGGTCGCCGACCTGGCCGAGCTCGGGATCTCCTCGGGGCCCAGCGCCGCCGGGACCCTGGCCGGTGCCCGCGCCGCCCTGACGGGGCCGGGCAACGGTCCTCGGCGAGCGGCGCTGGGCATCGAGACCGCGTCCCGGGTGGTCCTGCTGAGCACCGAGGGACGCCCGGACGCCGGGCAGTCGTGACGTCACGAGCAGGCACCGACAGCGTCGTCGAGCTGCTCACCCGCCTGGTCGCCATCGACTCGGTGAACCCCTCCCTCGTTCCAGGCGCCGCCGGCGAGGAGGCCATCGCCGCGCACGTCGGCGACTGGGCCCGATCTGCCGGGCTCGCGGTGGAGATCGTGCCGACGCCAGCCGGCCGCCCGAACGTCCTGGTTCGTGGCGGGCGGCGCAGGGACGGGCAGACCCTGCTCCTGTGCGGGCACCTCGACACCGTCGGCCTGGCCGGAATGACCGACCCGCTGACGCCCCGGGTTGCCGGCGATCGCCTCTACGGCCGCGGCGCCTACGACATGAAGGCTGGACTCGCGGCCGCACTCGTCGCTTGCCGGGACGCGAACGAGGTAGGGGTCGCCGGGGAGGTCGTGGTTGCTGCAGTCGCCGACGAGGAGCACGCCAGCACCGGCATCCAGTCGGTGCTGCCGCACCTCACGGCCGACGCGGCAATCGTCACCGAACCCACAGAGCTCACGATCGCTACCGCCCACAAGGGGTTCGTCTGGACCGAGATCCACGTCCACGGCAAGGCCGCGCATGGCTCCCGCCCGCACCTCGGCGTGGACGCCATCCTCAAGACCGGACCCGTGCTGGTCGCCCTGGACGACCTGAACCGGGAGCTCCGCAGCGCCGAGCACCCGACACTCGGCCCGGGCACGCTGCACGCGTCTCTGATCGAGGGAGGTACCGAGGAGTCCACGATTCCCGACCGGTGCGTGGTCACCGTGGAGCGCCGAACCCTACCCGGCGAGACGACCGCAGGTATCGAGGCCGACGTCGCAGCCCTGCTCGCCCGCTGCCGGACCGCCGACCCGGACCTGGTGGCCACCTCGCGCACAACCCTCGCGCGGGAACCGTTCGAGACCGACGGGACCTCGACCATCGTGCGCGCGCTGGAAGAAGCGAGCCGCTCGGCGCTCGGCCGCCGAGCCGAGGTCGGTGCGATGAGCTACTGGGCCGACTCCGCGTTCATCTCCGCAGCCGGCATCCCGACCGTGCTGTTCGGGCCCGACGGTGACGGCGCCCATGCCGAGGTCGAGTGGGTGGGCCTTCCCGGAACCCTCGCATGCACCGCCGCGCTGACCGCCGTCGCGGTGTCATTCTGCCGCTGAGCGCCCAGCTACATCAGGACACGGGACGAAGGCCCCTGGTCACACCCGGCGCACACGGACCACGCTGGGGCGAGCGAGAGGAGCGCGACGATGTGGCACTACGACGACGGCTGGGGTTCGTGGGCGGCGATGAGCATCGGCATGGTCGCGTTCTGGGCCCTGATCGCGGTGGTCGTCGTCGCTGTGGTCCGCAGCCTGCGTGACGACGGGGGTCGGCGGGGCGACGATGCCTTGCGGGTCCTGGACGAGCGGTTCGCCCGGGGCGACATCGACGAGCACGAGTACCGGACGCGGCGCGAGCTGCTCAGCACCGGCCGCTGAGGCGCCACGCGCGAGGCGTCAGGTCCGGTCCCATCAGCCGGTCGTGCCCGCGCATCCACGACCGGCTGACCGGTACCCGCGCCTCGGCTCAGACGCTGCCGGCGCGGCTGCGGCCGCGCATCGCACTGACGATGGCGACTCCGACGGCGGCCAGGACTACCTGCACGATGAGCTCGATCCAGTCGACGCCGTCGGTGTCGCGGAGCGACCCGACGACAGCCGTCCCCACGAGCGCGGCGACGATGCCGACGACGACGGTGAGCCAGATCGGGATGTCCTGCTTGCCGGGGAGCAGCAGGCGCCCGAGCACGCCGATGATGGCGCCGATGATGATGGCGCCGATGATGCCTTCGATGGTCATGAGTGTCTCCGCCTGTCGTGGTTGACGCCCGTCGGACCGCGGCGCGGGTGGAGCATGCCCCTCGAGCCCGAGCGCCACACCCCGGTACCGGCGCACGGTGCTCGTCGGCTCAGGATCGTCCGGTGCTGACCGGCAGTCCCGCGCGGGCCCACTCCGGGTAGCCGTCCTCGAGGCGGGCTGCCCGGTAGCCGCGACGGGTCAGCGAGCGGACCGCGTCGTCGGCGTAGACGCAGAAGTGGCCGCGGCAGTACGCCACGACCCGCCGCCCGGTCGGCAGCTCGTCCAGCCGCCGGTTCAGCTCGTCCGCCGGCAGCGACATCGCGCCCGAGATGTGGCCGGCGGCATACTCCGGCGCCGGCCGTACGTCGAGCACGACCACCTCGCCGCCCCGCAGGCGCGCGGCCAGCTCGTCGTGGGAGACGGTGTCCAGCGCCGACCTGTCCCCGAGGTAGGCGGTCGCGAGCTCGTCGAGGTCGGTGACGTGCTCGGAGGCCACGTCCCGCACGGCGGCCCACAGCTCGGCGACGCGAGGCCCGGCGAGTGAGTAGTGGATGCGGGTGCCCTGCCGGCGGGTGCGGACCAGCCCGGCGCGGAGCAGGACCTGCAGGTGCTGGGAGGTGTTCGCGACGCTCTGCCCGATCTCCTGGGCGATCTCGTCGACCGACCGCTCGCCCTGCGCCAGGACGTCCACGAGCTCGGCTCGGCGCCCGTTTCCGAGCGCGCGGGCGACCCGGGCGAGGCCGTCGTACAGCGCGTCCTTCTCGGCGCGACCAACCACGGCACCTCCTTGCTCAAGAACCTCCTTGACAACAGTACGACGCCCCGGCAGTCTTCAAGAGAACTCTTGAGGACTGGGCGGGAGTCTCATGGCGAGATCGGCGGTCTCCCGCCGCGACGCACGGGACGAGGTGCGGCTGGGGCTGCGCGCCAACGCCGCCCAGTTCGGCCTGCTCGTGGCGGTCAACGCCCTCGTCGGCGGGATGCTGGGCCAGGAGCGCACCGTCCTGCCCCTGTTGGCGGAGCAGGAGTTCGGGCTCGGCGCCTACACCGCGGGCCTCACGTTCATCCTCGCGTTCGGCGTGGCAAAGGCCCTCACGAACTACCTGGCGGGCACGTGGTCGGACCGCTACGGGCGCAAGCCGGTGCTGGTCGCCGGGTGGGTGGTCGCCGTCCCGGTCCCGCTGCTGCTCATCTGGGCACCGTCGTGGGGCTGGGTGGTCGCCGCCAACGTCCTGCTCGGCGTCAGCCAGGGCCTCACCTGGTCGACCACGGTCATCATGAAGATCGACCTGGTCGGTCCCGCGCGCCGCGGTCTGGCGATGGGGCTCAACGAGGCCGCCGGCTACCTCGCGGTCGCGGCGACGGCGCTGGCGACCGGCTATGTCGCCGCTCGGCACGGCCTCCGGCCGGAGCCGTTCTACCTCGGCATCGCGTTCGCCGCTCTCGGTCTCGGCCTGTCGGCCCTGGCCGTCCGCGAGACGCGCGGTCACGCCGCGCTGGAGGCCGCCTCTCACGTCTCCCGCGCGGACGGCCGGCACGACCGCCTGCACGGTGACCTCACGGACCGGCAGGTGTTCGCCGAGACCAGCCTGCGCGAGCCCGCGCTGTCCGCGGCCAGCCAGGCCGGGCTGGTGAACAACCTCAACGACGGTCTGGCGTGGGGGCTCTTCCCGCTGCTGTTCGCGTCCACCGGGCTGTCGGTCGGGCGCATCGGCGTCCTAGCGGCCGTCTACCCGGCAGTCTGGGGGGCGGGGCAGCTGCTGACCGGCACTCTCTCCGACCGGGTCGGGCGCAAGCCGCTGATCGTCACGGGCATGCTCACGCAGGCCTGCGCGCTCGCCGTCGTCGCGGCCGCCGACTCCTTCGCGGTCTGGTCGGCGGCGTCCGCGTTGCTCGGTGCCGGCACGGCGATGGTCTACCCGACGCTGCTCGCCGCCGTCGGTGACGTGGCGCACCCGGCATGGCGGGCGCGGGCCGTCGGCGTCTACCGGCTCTGGCGCGACGGCGGCTTCGCGGTGGGTGCGCTGCTCGCCGGGATCGTGGCCGACGCGTTCGGGCTGCGCGCGGCCGTGTGGTCGATCGCGGCGCTGACCGCCGCGTCCGGGCTGCTGGTCGCGCTGCGGATGTACGAGACGAGGCAGCGCGTGTCTTGACGCGCGGTGCCCGCTTGGCCCACTCTCCCGGCTGTGGGAGGACCGCATCCCGTGCCGAGCGCCGTCGACGCGCTGCTCGCGGTCGCGCGCGCCGGCCTGGACCGGGTGGAGCCCGAGGACCTGGCCGCCGAGATGGCGGGCGGCGCCCTCGTCGTCGACACTCGCCCGGTCGAGCAGCGGCGGCGCGACGGGGACCTCCCGGGCGCCCTGCTCGTGGACCGCAACGTCCTGGAGTGGCGGCTCGACCCCACCAGCCCGCACCGCATCCCGGAGGTCACCGGTCCCGGGACCAGGGTGATCGTGGTCTGCGACCAGGGCTACAGCTCGAGCTTCGCGGCCGCGACCTTGCGACAGCTCGGGCTGGTGCGCGCCACCGACCTCGTCGGCGGGTTCCAGGCCTGGCGCCTGGCCCGGGGACCCGGTGGGCCTCAGGCGACGGCGGGCGCCATGAGCACCGTGCCGAGCGCGCGCAGAGCGTCGGGCACGACCCGGTAGTAGGTCCACACGCCCCGCCGCTCTCCCACGACGATCCCGGCGTCGGCCAGCTTCTTGAGGTGGTGGCTGACCGTCGGCTGCGAGAGCCCCAGCGGCTCGGTCAGGTCGCAGGTGCATGCCTCCTGCGCCTCGCTCGCCATGAGGATCGACACCAGCTGCAGCCGGGCCGGGTCGGCGAGCGCCTTGAGCCGTCGCGCCAGCTCCTGAGCCTCCTCAGCGGTCAGGGTCGCCTCGGCGAGCGGGGCGCAGCAGGTGGCGCCGGTCGTCTCCGGGTCGAGCAGGGGCAGCGGCTTCGGCATGGCCCCATTCTGGCACGACATAGACACATGTCAATATTGACAAGTGTCTATGCGTGAGGCAGTCTCATCGAGACACATCGATATCTCGAGAGGACCGGCCATGACACCCCCCGTCCTGGACCCACGTGCCGAGCTGCTGCGGGCCCGCCTCGACGACCTCGCGCGCGAGGCCGCCGCCGACCGGAGCGCGAGGGTCGCTCGCGCCGCCCGGACCCGGACCGCACGCCCGTGGCCCGCCTTCCTCGTGACCGCCCTGCGCCGAAGCATCGGCGTCGGTGCCCCCGCCAGCAGGACGTCGCGCGGCGACGTCGCCTGCGCGACCTGCTGACGAGGACAGAGCCATGACCACGAGCACCCCTGCACCCACCGACCTGCCCGTCGTCGTGATCGGCGCGGGCCCGGTCGGCCTGGCCGCCGCGGCCCACCTGCGGTCGTACGGCCTCACGCCGCTGGTCCTCGAGGCCGGCGACGCCGTCGGCGCGGCCATGCGCGAGTGGGGTCACGTGCGCACCTTCACGCCGTGGAGGTACCTCGTCGACGACACGGCCGAGAAGCTGCTGGCGCCGACCGGCTGGACCCGACCGGAGGGCGACCGGTCGCCGACCGGCGGCGAGATCGTCGAGCAGTACCTCGAGCCGCTCGCCGGAGTGCTCGGGCCGTACGTCGTCACGGGTGCCCGTGTCGTCGGTGTGTCGCGCGACGGCATGGACAGGTCCCGCAGCCTGGGCCGAGCCGAGCGGCCCTTCGTCGTCAGGGTCCGCGGCGCCGGGGGTGAGGAGACCGACATCAGGGCGCGGGCGGTCATCGACGCGTCCGGCACCTGGGGGCGGCCGAACCCGCTCGGCGCGTCCGGGCTGCCCGCCGCCGGGGAGGCCGAGGCAACGGCGGCCGGGCTGGTCGGGACGGCGCTGCCCGACGTGCTCGGGGCCGACCGCGAGCGGTACGCCGGCCGGCGCACCCTCGTCGTCGGCGCCGGGCACTCCGCGGCGAACACCCTGCTGAGCCTCGCCGCGCTCGCGGACCAGGTGCCCGGCACCGAGGTGGTGTGGGCGATCCGCGGGCCGGACGCGCAGCGGCTCTACGGCGGCGGCGACGACGACCAGCTGCGCGACCGCGGCAGGCTCGGCACCGACGTGCGCGACCTCGTCGCGACCGGCGCGATCGAGCACGTCACCGGGTTGTCCGTCACCCGCCTCGAGGTCGCGTCCGACGGCTTGAGCGTGACGGTGCACGGGACGACGCCTGCGGGCGACCGGCGCATCGAGGGCGTGCACACGGTCGTCAACGCGACCGGCTTCCGGCCCGACCTCGCGATCGTCTCCGAGCTGCGACTGGAGCTCGACCCCGGTCTCGAGGCCCCGGTCCGCCTGGCACCGCTGATCGACCCCGCGTTCCACTCCTGCGGCACCGTCCCCCCGCACGGCCACCGCGACCTGGCCCACCCCGAGCCCGGCTTCTTCGTGGCCGGGATGAAGTCCTACGGCCGGGCACCGACGTTCCTCGTCACGACGGGGAACGAGCAGGTGCGCTCCATCGCCGCGTCGCTCGCCGGTGACCTCGAGGCCGCCGACGAGGTGCGCCTCGTGCTCCCGGAGACCGGAGTCTGCGCGGTGGACAACTCGGCGGGCGGTTGCTGCGGGTGACCCTGCGCCGCTTCTACGGCTGGCGCATCGTCGGCGTGCTGGCGGTCACCGAGACCGTCAGCTGGGGTGTCCTGTACTACGCCTTCGCGGTGGTCCAGGTGTCGATGCGCGCCGAGCTGGGGCTGTCCGCCGCGACCGTCGCCGGGGCGTTCTCCGTCGCGGTCCTGACAGCCGGGCTGGCCGCGGTGCCGGTCGGCCGGTGGCTCGACGGGCACGGCGCACGCGGTCTGATGACGGCGGGGTCCGCCGGCGCCGTCCTCCTCGTGGTCGCCTGGTCGCGGGTGGACTCGGCCGCCGGGCTCTACCTGGTGTTCGCCGGCATCGGGCTCGTGTCGGCCGCGGTGCTCTACGACCCCGCGTTCGCCGTCGTCGTCCGCTGGTTCGGCGAGGGACGGGCCCGGGCACTGCTCGCGGTGACCGTCGTCGCCGGGTTCGCCTCGACCGTGTTCCTGCCGCTGACCGACGCGCTCGTCCGCGGCCTCGGCTGGCGCGATGCGCTGCTCGTGCTGGCCGGGGTCCTCGCCGTGACCACGGTGGTCCCGCACGCCGTGGTCCTGCGCCGGGACCCGGCCGACCTCGGCCTGCACCCCGGTGGCACGAGGATGGGGCCGGCGCCCACGCCGGAGGCAGTCCCCCGGGCCGGGCTGGGCGCCACCGCGCTCGGCGTGCTGCGCGACCCGCTGTTCCGCCGGCTCACGCTCGGGTTCGCCGCCAACGCGCTGGTCGTGGTCGTCGTGGCCGTGCACCTCGTGGCGTACCTGCGCGAGGTCGGCCACCCCAGCGCCTTCGCGGCGACGGCTGCCGGTGCGCTCGGCGCGCTGTCGGTCACCGGCCGGCTGGTCGTCACCCGGGCGGCCCGCCACCGGCCGGTGGCCGCTGTCACCGCGACAGCGTTCGGTGTCCAGGCGGTCGCCCTCGTCGTCGTCGTCGTCGCGGGAGCGAGCACGTTCGGCGCGGCGGTGTTCGTGGTGCTGTTCGGGCTCGGGTTCGGCGTGGGCACCATCGCCCGACCGGCCCTGGTCGCCGAGGGCTTCGGCACCACGGACTTCGCGACCGTCTCCGCGCTCTGCGGCGTCGCGCTCACCGCGGCCCGGACGGTCGGCCCCTTCGCGGCCGGGCTGGTGCGGACCGGGACGGGCTCCTACACGCCGGTGCTGGTCGCACTGGCCGCGGTGAGCGTCCTGGCCGCCGTCGCGGTCGCCCGCGGCGGAGGACTCCTCCCCCGACCAACCGAAGGAGGTGACGAGGATGGACGGCTGCTGCGACAACGGCACGACGACCGACTGCGGCGACGGGTGCTGCTGAGGTCCACGAGCCGGCCGGCGACCGCCGCGACGCGGTCGCCGGCCGGGCCCCGCCCCGCCCTGGTTTGACGCGAGCTCGGCGGCCGGTGTCTGCTTCGCCCGATGCCGACCCACGTGACCGACGAGCCGCCGGTTCCCCTGCCGCGGCGCCTGCTCGCCGAGGGTCTGGGCGCCGGGCTGCTCGTGACCGTCGTCGTCGGGTCGGGCATCGCGGCCGAGCGGCTGTCGCCGGGCGATGTCGGCCTGCAGCTGCTGGAGAGCTCCACGGCGACGGTGCTGGGTCTGACCGTGCTGATCCTGGCGCTGGGGCCGGTCTCGGGCGCGCACCTGAACCCGGTCGTCTCCGCCGTCGACTGGTGGGTGGGACGGCGGGCGGGCACGGGCCTGTCCGGCCGTGACGCGGGGGCGTACGCAGTGGTCCAGGTCGCGGGTGGCGTCGCCGGGGCCGTGCTCGCGAACGTCATGTACGGCGTGCCCGCAGGGCTGTCGACAACCGACCGCGGTGACTGGCGGCTCTGGCTCGGCGAGGTCGTGGCGACCGCCGGTCTGGTCGGGCTGGTCTTCGCACTCGCACGCACCGGGCGGGGGGCCTGGGCGGCCCCGGCCGTCGGCGCGTACATCGGCGCCGCCTACTGGTTCACGTCCAGCACGTCGTTCGCGAACCCGGCCGTCACGGTGGGCCGGATGTTCTCCGACACCTTCGCCGGCATCGAGGCCGCATCCGTCCCCGGCTTCGTGCTGGCGCAGTGCCTGGGCGGCGCGCTCGCGGTGGTCGTGGTGCGCGCCCTCTACCCCGACGTCGGACGTGCGGCGGCGGACGTCGTCGTGCCCCACCCGCCCGCACGCCGGGTCGGAGACCCGCACGAGGAGTCTGCATGAGCCCGACCGACGCCCGACCGAGCATCCTGTTCGCCTGCAAGGCCAACGCCGGGCGCAGCGTCACCGGCAAGGTGCTCGCCGCGCACTACGCGCGCGGGCGGGCGGACGTGTTCTCCGCCGGGTCGGAGCCGGGGGAGGGCGTGCACCCGGAGGTCGCGGCGGTGCTGGACGGCCTCGGTCTTGACACCAGTCGGGAGCAGCCGAAGCCCTTCGACCCCGACGGGTCCTACACCGCGGTGGTCACGATGGGCTGCGGCGAGGCCTGCCCGGTCTACCTCGGCGCGCGCTACCAGGACTGGGAGCTCGACGACCCCAAGGGCCGGGACGAGGCGACGGTGCGGCGCATCGTCGCCGACATCGACGGCCGGGTCCGCCGGCTGCTGGTGGAGCTGCTGCCGGACCTCGACCTGCCGCCCTCGGTGCTGGCGCCGACGGACTGACGCAGGCGGGCGTCAGCCGGTGGCGGCGTCCTGCTCGGCCTCGACCTGCGCACGGACGTCGTCCATGTCGAGACCGCGGACGGCCTCGATGAGCTGCTCGAGGGCCGGAGCGGGCAGCGCGCCGGGGCGGGCGTAGACGAGGATGCCCTCGCGGAACGCCATCAGCGTCGGGATGGACGTGATGGACGCGCGGGCCGCGAGGTCGCGCTCGGCCTCGGTGTCGACCTTCGCGAACCGGATGTCCTGGTGCTGCTCGGACGCCTGCTCGAACACGGGACCGAACTGGCGGCACGGCCCGCACCAGGCGGCCCAGAAGTCGACGAGGACGATGCCGTCCTGGTCCACGAGGCTGTCGAACGTCTCGGCAGTGGCCTCGACGGTGGCCATGGGTGATCTCCTCCGGGTTGCGGGCGGTTCACCGTTGTCAACCACGCCGCCCTCCCCGTTTCTTCCGGGGCGGCTCAGAGCCCCCAGAAGGGTGCGACCAGACCGAGGCGGTCGAGCACGCCCTGGTTGTGCTCCCGGGAGTGCGGCGTCCACGCCGGCGACAGCCGGTCGCCGTACCAGGCGTGGGCGAGCTCGCTGAGGGTGACGACCGGGATGGTGGTCCCCGGCGGGCGACCCGCCAGCCACGCGGAAACGTGCTCCTCCGACCGGAAGAGGTTCATGGAGCCTCAGGTGAAGCCGATGTCGTCCCACCATCGGTTCGCGGGCACCAGGCAGTGGAACAGGAGCGACTCGTCGTCGGGCCGCTGGTCACGCACCGCGAACGCGATCGGCTCGCCGCAGTCGGGGCACGACGTCTCGACGCGACCGTCGAGGTGCAGGGCGGCGCAGACCCCGATCGCGTCCCAGGGGCAGTTGGCGAACCACCGTCGCCCGCCGGCCTCGACGCTGTGCGGCGTCGGGACCGCGGAGAACGGGTTGGCCATCCTGATCCCGCCGGTGGCCGGGTCCAGCACCAGCGCGTGCTCGTCGTGCAGCCGGCGCCAGCCAGCCGCGACCTCGTCGACCGTGACGCTCGCCGCTGTGGCGACCTCGCCGGCTGCGGGTGCGCGTCCGAGCTCCACGAACAGCCGGTAGGTCTCCCGGCGCATTGCGAGGTCCGCGGGAAGCATGCCGGCAGTATCACCCGCATGCCGCCCGCGGACCAGCAGCCACCCGGTGCTCTCGGTCAGCGCATCCAGGTCGCGCCACCGTCGACCGACAGCGTCGTGCCGGTGACGTAGCGCGCCTCGTCGCCGGCGAGGTAGACGGCTGCGGGGCCGATGTCGGTCTCGCAGTCGCCGATGCGGGCCAGCGGCACCTGGCCGAGGACGGCCGCACGCGTCTCCTCGTCGGCGAGGGCGGCGGTCACCGCCGGGCTCGCGCCGAACGGGATGAGCGCGTTGACCCGGATGCCGTCGCCGGCCCACTCCACCGCTGCTGCCCGGGTCAGGGCGGAGATCGCGGCCTTCACCGCCGCGTAGACGCCCGTGCCGGCCATGTCCGGGGCCACCGTCGCGCCGGACGAGAGGTTGAGGATGCTCCCCCCACCGGCGAGGTGCGGGTGGCAGGCCCGCATGAGCGCCAGCGTCGCCAGCGGCCCGGACCGCCAGCCGGCCTCGACCGTGTCCGCGTCGATGTGCAGCAGCGGCCCGAAGCAGAAGTCCTGCGCGTTGTTGACCAGCGCGTCCACCGTGCCCAGGACCTCGACGACCTCGTCGACGGCCGAGCGCACCTGCTCCGGGTCGGTGACGTCGCAGACGACGGGCACGGCCCGCCCCCCGCGCCGCTCGATCTCCTCGGCGGTCGCGACGACCTTCTCCTTCGTCCGGCCGAGAGCGGCCACCGCCGCTCCCGCCCCGGCCATCGCGAGCGCGATGCCCGCTCCGATGCCCTGACCGGCCCCGGTCACGAGCGCGACCTTTCCCTCGAGTGCTCCCATCGTGTCCTCCTGGTGCGTCGTCCTTTGCCGGCGGTCGCCGACGTGCCCGAGGCTGCTGGCGGCCGGTCACAGCCCGCTCTCACGGCGGGCACACTGACCCGGTGACCCCTGAGGTGGAGGTGACGCTGCTCGGGCCGCTGCGCGTCACCGTCGCCGGCCGCGACGTGCCACTCCCTCGGGGCCGCCTGCGCGCGCTCACCGCACGCCTCGCCCTCGACGCCGGCCGGCCGGTCGGCGTGGACGCCTGCTGCGCCGCCGTGTGGCCCGAGCGAGCGCCGGCCGAGCCGCGCGAGGCGCTGCAGACCTTGGTCTGGCGGCTGCGCCGCGCGCTGCGCGACACGGGCGCCGAGGGTGCCCTGACGGCGGCGTCCGACGGCTACGCGCTCGCGGCGGCCACCGACCTCGCGGCGGCCGAGACCGACACCGCCGCCGGGCAGGTGGCGCTGCGGGAGGGCCGGGACGCCGATGGACAGGAGGCGTACGACCGGGCCCGCGCTCGCTGGTCCGGCGCGCCGCTGCCGGACCTCCCGCCCGGTCCGGCGACCGAGCCGGTGCGGGTCCGGCTGGACCTGCTGAGGCTGGACGCGGAGGAGGGAGCCGCCGAGGCCCGGGTGCGGCAGGGCCTCGGCGCCGAGGCGACCGGCCGGCTCACGGCCCTGGTCGCCGAGCAGCCGTTGCGCGAGCGCCCCGCCCGGCTGCTCGCGCTGGCGCTGCACGGGCAGGGCCGCACCGCGGAGGCGCTCGGCGTCCTGCGCGAGTTCCGTCGCCGGCTCGCCGACGGCACCGGGCTCGATCCGACCCCGGACCTGGCCGCCGTCGAGAACCGGCTGCTGCGCGGCGAGGTGGTGGCCCTCGTCTCCTCGGGCGTCCCGGACGTGCCGACCTCGTTCGTCGGGCGGGAGGCGGAGAGGGCAGCGCTGGTCGGGATGCTCGACGGCGGCCGGTGCGTCACGGTCGTGGGGCCGGGAGGGGTGGGCAAGACCCGCCTGGTCGCGGAGGTCGTGCGCGGTCGCGAGGACCGGGTCCACTGGGTCGACCTCGACGGCTGTCGGCACGCCGAGGACGTCCTGCCCGCGGTGGCGGCGGCGACGCGGGTCGTCGAGACCGGCCGCGGCGACCTGCTCTCCGCCGTGCGGGCGCGGCTCGCCGGGCCCTCCCTGGTGGTGCTGGACGGGGCCGACGAGGTCACCCCGGCCCTGCGCGAACTCGCCGGGCGGCTGCTCGGCGTCCCGGCCGGGCCGCGGCTGCTGCTCACGTCCCGGGTGCCGCTCGGCGCGCCGTACGAGGACGTGCTCCGCCTGGACCCGCTGCCGGTGGCGCCCGGCGGGGACGCGGTCACGCTCTTCCTCGCGCGGGCCGCGCGGGTCGACCCCGGCGCCGCGGACGCCGGGCACGCGCCCGACGTCGTGCGGGTCTGCCGCGCGCTCGACGGCCTGCCCCTTGCCCTGGAGCTGGCGGCCTCCCGCCTCGGTGCCCTCTCGGTCGCCGAGCTGGCGACGCACGTCGAACGGTCGACGGCCCTGCTCGTGTCACCGGCAGCCGCGACGGGCGAGCGGCACGGGTCGCTCCGCGCAGCGCTCGAGGGCAGCGTCGCCGGGCTGGACGAGGACGTGGCCGGAATGCTCCGCCGGCTCGCGGTCTTCCCGGCCGAGTTCACCGCGGACGCCGCCCGGGCCGTGGCCGCGTCGTCGATGGACACGCAGGCGGCGCCGGACGCGTCGCGGCTGCTGCTCGACCTCGTCGCGCGCTCGCTGGTGGTCCGGCGCGCCTCCGGCGGGGCCGGCGCCTCGCGCTACCGGCTGCTCGCGCCGGTGCGGACCTGGCTGCGGGAGCAGCCGGGACCGCCCGACCTGGCCGAGCGGCACGCCGCGTGGGTGCTGGCCGCGGTCGCCGATGCCGGCTCGGCCGGTGCAGCGCCGGGGCCCGCCGACGAGCCCGGACTGGGCTGGCCGGACTGGCTGGCCGACCACCACGAGGACGTCGACCTCGCCCTCACGCACGCCTTCGCCGCCCGACCGGTCGACGCGGCCTCGGCGCTGCAGGTGCTGCTGCGGCTGTGGGACTGGTCGGGCCGGCTCACGGTCGCGCGGTCGTGGCTGGCCCGCGCGCTGCCGCTGCTGGACCCCGGCCTGCCGCGCGTACGCGCCCTGGGGTGGTCGGCCTACCTCGAGGCGGAGACGGGCCGGCACGACGCCGCGCGAGCGCAGTCCGCGCGGGCGGTCACCGAGGCCGAGCAGCTGGGCGACCTGCTGGCTCTCTCGTCCGCGCTCGGCGTCGCGGCACTGCTCGCCCGGCAGGCCGGCGACCTCGCGGCCGCGCGGCGGCACGGCGAGGACGCCCTGCGGCACGGGCGGGCGGCCGGCGGGGCGGCGGAGGTCGCCTACGGCACCCTCGGCCTGGCGCTCACGGCCCTGGCCGCGGGGGCGGACGGCGAGGCGGCGGCCCTGGCCGGCCGGGCTGCCGCGGCCTACCGCGAGCTCGGGGATCGCCGGGGCGAGACGTGGACGGCGACCGTGCTCGCCGCCGCTGCGCTGCGGCGGGGTGACCCGGCGGGGCTCGAGCTGCTGCTGGACGCCCTGACCCGGGCCGAGTCGGTGGGTGACGGGCGCAGCGTGGCGCAGTGCCTGCAGCTGCTCGCCGCGCACCTGTCCCGCGCCGGCCGGCCGGTCGAGGCGGCGCGCGTCATCGGTGCCGCCGACGCCCGCTGGCACGACCGCGGGGCGCGCCCCGCCCCGCCGCCTGGCGGCCGGGACGTGCGCGATGCCGTCAAGGCCGCTCTGGGCGACCGGTGGGACGTGGAGCATGCGGCCGGAGCCGACGACCCGCCCGCCGAGGTGGCCCGCGCCGCGGTGCGGGCGCTCGCACCGCCCCGGCACAAGAGGGCGTAGCCGTGGCCGACGACCTCAGACGACGATGCAGATGTTGCCCATGTTCCGCCGCACGGAGTCACTGATGTTCGCCCGGTAGATCGTGACGTCGCTGACGCCGTGCAGGCAGGACTTCACCTTCGTGCTGGTCTCGCCGTATGACAGCTTGTCCCAGGTCGCGCGGACTCCGCTGTTGTACTGCACGTACTTTGCGCGCTTGACGTCATACGTGGTTGCTCGGCGCGCCACCTTCTCGTCACCGCAGGTCGGCGTGGCCGACACGCCGACGCTCCAGGGATAACTGACGCTGATCGACGGGTTCGAGCTGCACTTCCAGTAGTAGTACGACTGGCGCAGCGTCGCCTTGGTGACGTTCGCCTTCGCCGCGCCGGCCGTGCAGGTTCGAGTGGTCCGCACCGTCATCGTCAGGTTCTTGACCCTCGGATCCTGCAGCGACTGGTAGTCCGCCGGAGTCGGGTAGTCCTGTGTCGAGCGCACGTAGAAGGCCGACATCTTGCCTGTGATCCTCGTGTGCACGCACCGGGACAGCGGCGTGGAGTAGAAGGACGACTTCTTGGTGAACGACTTGGTGATCGTCTTCGAGGTGACGCCCGCCGCCGCGGGCGATGCAGCGGTCAGGGAGCTGATCAGCAGGAAGGGGATGGCGAGGGCGGGGTACAGGCGCTTCTTCACGGGGCTCCCTGGCGCGGTCGGGCGTGACTCGGGTCTGGCCGAGATCGTAAAGGGCCGAGATCGTAAAGGGTGATCGTCGCCGAGGTTCGTTAGCCAGGAGAGGTCGGCGCGCCCCGGACGCTCCGAGTCCTCTGGCCGGGATGACTCGCCGAGGTCGAGCTCCGGCTGATGCGGACGCGATGGGTTCGTCCGCAGGGCCTCAGTCGACGGGCACCGGGCGGCCGGGCTCGCTCGCCGGCTCGTCCTGGGACCGTCGGTGCAGGGCGGTGGCGGTCCCCAGCAGCAGCAGGAGGAAGGTGAGGGCAGCCGCGACGGCGACGACACCCGACCGGCTCTCACCGGTCGGGGATGCAACGGCCGGGAGGTCCCCGGGGTCGAACGCAGCGCTCACCGTCGCGGCGCCGAGCCGGCCCAGCTCGCCCACCGTCAGCGTCCCCGTCGCGGAGCCGGTGGTGTCCGCCCGGGCCGAGACGGTCATCTCCCACTCTCCCGCTGGGAGGCGCACCGTCGCGGCGTAGAGCCCGGGGACCACCGCGTCCGGCCGGAACAGGACGCTGCGTGCCCCCGCGGTGCTCGACAGCCGCCCGAGGACGGTCTCGCCGACGACCGGCTGCCGGTCGTTCTCGTAGACGACGTGGGCGCGCACGACCAGGTCGTCGCCCTGTGATGCGACGGCGAGGCGCACGATCGACAGCTCGCCGTGCGCGCCCGCACCGGTCGCGCCGCCCAGGACACCGACCGCCAGGAGGGCCGTGGCGACCAGCAGCGAGAGCGCGCGGCGCGTCATGAGGCCCTCCCCGGGTCGCCCGCCGGGCTGCGGCGGGTGACGCCGAGCGCTGTCCGGCTGTGTCCGACGAGCCCACGCTAGGGCGGCGGGCGCGGCCCGGCGGAGGGTCCGTCCGGGCCGTCATCGAGGTGTCATCCGGCTGTCATCCGGCACGCCGGACCGCATCGCCGGCGCGAAACGGCCCGCGTGTGCTGATCACGCCTCCCCCCGAAATGGTCATCTTGCTGTCGGGACAGGCGTTTCCGCACGTGAGAGCCGTGTGCAAGGTGTTGTCCAGTTGGTGCGCGGATCGAGAGCCGCCGGTGCTGCTCGTCGCACTCAGCGGCCCTGGCCCGCTGGCGCCCTACGGTGACACGGCATGAAGCTCAAGCAGGAAGCTCGGGTCCTTCGCCGAATGCACGTGCCAGCCTCACCACCGCGACGGTTGCGTTCAACTCGCCGCACGACGAGGGCCGGACCACGCAGGTCCTGCTCAACCTGCAGCACAGCTTCGAGATGCTCCTGAAGGCCGCGCTCGTGCAGCAGTTCCGGTGACAAGCTGGCCCGTCACCCGCCCACCAGGGTCCGCAACATGAACAGCGTCAGGCGAGAACGTCAGCCGCGGTTCCTCCCCATCACCGGGCCTGACTCGCGTCACCTTGTTCCTCGGCATCGCGGCCACTGCCCACAACATGCGCCAGCTCCGCAGCTGCGGTGAGCATCATGCCGGTTCTTTCGCTGGGTCACGGTGGTCCAGAGCCGTCGATATCGATCGGGTCTTCTGAGACTGAGGTCCGCCGGTTCACGACGGTGGGCTGCAGTGCCGGCGGCTGCGCGGTCGCCGGAGGCTCGAGTCGCGGCATCGATTCCGACGGTCCATCGCCGCACAGTCGAGAGCACGCTGACGACCCGGCCATGCACCGCTCGGGCCGCGAGAGTTGCCGACGCGGACGCATGGCGAAGGACCTAGGTCTCTTGATCTCGATGTGACGTCAAGTGACCGTTGGGTCATGCGCCATGAACGGGTCAACGGTCAGGTGGACCCGACGGCGGTGGATGCGCGGGTGGGCCACGTAGGGACCCGTATCGATCTGGACGATCTCACCAAGCGGTATCGGGTCGGCGACGTCGACGTGACCGCGCTCGATGGCATCAACCTGCACGCCGATGAAGCAGCGATCGTCGCGATCGTCGGGCCGTCGGGATGCGGCAAGACGACCTTGCTGAACATGATCGGGGCGCTCGACACTCCGACCTCGGGGTCGGTACGGGTGGCCGGGGTCGACCTCAGCGGGGCGTCGCAGGCAGACCGGTCGATGCTGCGGCGACACAGCGTGAGCTTCATCTTCCAGACCTTCAATCTGTTCCCGGGCCTCACTGCGCTCGAGAACGTACGCTTCGGGGCCGATGCGGCACGCACGCCGGACCCGGCCGAGCGGGCGCAGCAGGCGTTGGCGGAAGTCGGCCTTGGGGATCGTCATCGTCACTTCCCGCACCAGTTGTCGGGGGGAGAGCAGCAACGGGTGGCGATCGCCCGCGCGTTGGCGACCGGTAATCCGATCCTGCTCGCCGACGAACCGACCGGTGAGCTCGACTTCCGAACGGGCGTCCAGATTCTCGGCGTGCTCGAGGATCAGGCCCGCGCCGGGATGACGGTGCTCGTTGTCACCCACAACCGCGAGATCGCACGGGTCGCCGACCGCGTGATCGAGCTGTCGAGCGGTCGTATCGTCTCCGACAGTCCGCCCCGCGGCGGCAAGGCCGACATCGGCGATCTGCAATGGTGACGAGGGCACGCTCACGGAGCGGATGGCTCGGCTGGTGGCTCCGTTGGTCGTGGCGCGATCTCCGATCGCACTGGATCGCGGTGACCGCGATCGCGCTCGTACTCGCGATCGGAACTGGGGTGTACGCCGGGTTGGGCAGCACGGCCGAGTGGCGACGCGAGTCCAACGACGCGAGCTTCGCCGCATTGGCCATGCACGATCTACGCGTCACGCTCAGCCCCGGGACGTTCGTCGAGCAGGATGCGCTCGTCGACGCGATCGCATCGATCGATGGTGCAGCGTCAGTGCGCGACGTCAGCGAACGTCTCGTCGTCGACAGTCAGGTGGACACCGGCACGATGGGCGGAACAGATTCGGTGTTGGTTCCGGCCCGGCTGGTGGGAATGACGTTCGGGTCGACGCGGCCGGTCGACGATGTCTGGGTCCGCGACGGCACCGCACCGTCGACCGATCCGACCGATCCCAGCGCGGTCCTCGAAGCGAAGTTCGCCGACCAGCACGGGCTGCCGACCTCGGGAACGGTCTTGGTCGCCGGAGGCAGCGACGTGACATACACCGGGCTCGGTGTTGCCCCGGAGGACTTCTTCTACGAAGGCCCTGAAGGAACGATCTTCGCCGCCGGAGAACTCGCCATCCTCTACGTCCCGTTGGCTGCAGCACAAGACCTCAGCGGGCACGCGGGGATGGTCAACGATGCCGCTCTCGTGCTCGTTGACGGCGCGGACCGGGATGGGATCGAAGCGGAGCTCACCGAAGCGATCGGTGAGCTCGGCGTCAGCGCCACGATCTCGACTCGCGACGACGCCGACGCCGTCCGCGTGCTCTACGAAGACATCGACAACGACCAACGCTTCTGGAACGCCTTGTCAGCACTCGTCCTGCTCGCCGCCGCGCTCGCTGCGTTCAATCTCATCAACCGGATCGTCGAGGCCCAGCGGCGCGAGATCGGTATTGGGATGGCCCTCGGCGTGCCGCGGCCGCAACTCGCCGTCCGCCCGATGCTGATCGGAGTGCAGGTCGCGGTGCTGGGAACGGTCGCCGGTCTCGGCGTCGGGCTCCTCGTGGGCACGGCGTTCGGGAACCTCCTCGAATCGTTCCTGCCGCTACCCGTCCACCGCACACCGTTCCAGTTCGGTGTCTATCTCCAGGCCGCTTTGCTCGGGATCGCGATCCCGATCGCGGCCAGCGCCGTCCCGGTCTGGCGGGCGCTCAGCGTCGAACCGATCGAGGCGATCCGCACCGGTCACCTCGTGGCCAAGACCAGTCGGCTGACCGGTTGGACCGGTAGTCTCCGACTGCCCGGTTCGACGATCACCCAAATGCCGATCCGCAACGTGCTGCGTACCCCGCGCCGCACGCTCCTGACCGCTGTTGGTGTCGGCGCGGCGATTACCGCTCTCGTCGCCGTGCTCGGGATGCTCGACAGCTTCGGCCGGACCCTCGACAAGGCAAACGACGAGTTCACCAAGGGCGACGCCGACCGCGTCGTCGTGCAGCTCGACACGTTCTACCCCGACGACTCACCCGTCGTGATGGCAATCTCCGACACTCCCGCTGTCGGACACATCGATGCAGGATTGCGGCTGCCGGCCACCGCGCTCGGGTCCGAATCCGACCGCGACCTCGATCTCCTTGTCGAATTCGTCGATCTCGACGACGCGACGTGGATCCCGACCATCGACGACGGCGGGGTCAAGACCGGTGGCGGCGACCCGAGGATCCTGCTCGCCCGCAAGGCCGCCGACGATCTCGGAGTTGCGGTGGGCGACAGCGTCACGCTGCGCCATCCGATCCGGGCCGACGCCGGCGGCTTCTCGCTCGCCGACAGCGAATTCGCCGTTCAGGGGATCCACGCCAACCCGATCAGGACGTTCGCCTTCCTGGACCTCGCCGACGCAGCGCAATTCGGGCTTCAGGACGTCGTCAACGTCGTGCAGGCGTACCCGACCGATGCTGCCACCCGGTCGGACGTGCAGCGAGCGGTCTTCGGACTGCCAGGCGTGACGTCGAGTCAACCCGTCGCCCGCATCAGCGAGGCCATCGACGAGGCCCTCGACCAGTTCCTCAGCTTCCTGTTCGTCACCGCTGGGGCCGTGTTGGTCCTCGCGCTCCTGATCGCCTTCAACGCGACCCGCATCACCGTCGAAGAACGGCGGCGAGAGCATGCCACCATGCGAGCCTTCGGGCTCCCCATCCGAACGGTGCTCGGCGTCGTCGTCAGAGAGAGCGTCCTGGTCGGCATCGTCGCCACCCTCATCGGGCTCGTCGGAGGCATTGCCTTCCTCCAGTGGATGCTGAACTCGCTGGCCACCACGACACTCCCCGACGTCGGGATCAATGTCTACCTGTCGCCGACCACGATCTTCATCGCCGCGATCGTCGGCATCGCCTCCGTCGCCGCCACCCCACTCTTCCTCGTCCGCAGACTCCGGCGCATGAACCTCCCCGGTACCCTCCGCGTCGTGCGAGTGACCGACCGCTCCGCACCAATCACTTGACTGGGCCGTCGAGGGCGAAACTCGCCAGCAGCTCCGGGTACCGGCGCGCGACCTCGGTGTGCAGGAGTGTCCGTCAGTTCTAGAGCCAGCCGGAACGCACGCGGAGCGCACGGCGGCCTCCGGAGGACCGTCGCGAAAGCGGCCGGATCACGCGAGGCGGGACTCTGACCTGGGGAGATTCGTGGAGCGGGTGACGAGAATCGAACTCGCACTGTCAGCTTGGGAAGCTGATGTTCTGCCATTGAACTACACCCGCGATGGCGCGCGGACATCGTACAGGCCGGCTAGTAGGGTCGCACCGTGCTGCTCTCGGACAGGGACATCCGCAAGGAGATGGAGTCGGGGCGGGTGTCGCTGGAGCCCTTCGACCCCGACATGGTGCAGCCGTCGAGCGTGGACGTCCGCATGGACCGCTACTTCCGCGTCTTCGAGAACCACCGCTACCCCCACATCGACCCGGCCGAGGAGCAGGCCGAGCTGACCCGGCTCGTCGAGCCTGACGGGGACGAGCCGTTCATCCTGCACCCGGGGGAGTTCGTTCTCGCGAGCACCTACGAGGTCGTGACCCTGCCCGACGACGTCGCGGCCCGGCTGGAGGGCAAGTCGAGCCTCGGGCGCCTGGGGCTGTTGACGCACTCGACTGCCGGGTTCATCGACGCCGGCTTCTCCGGCCACGTGACGCTCGAGCTCTCCAACGTCGCGACGCTGCCGATCAAGCTGTGGCCGGGCATGAAGATCGGCCAGCTCTGCTTCTTCCGGCTCTCCAGCCCGGCGGACGCGCCGTACGGATCCGGCGCGCAGGGCTCGCGCTACCAGGGGCAGCGCGGCCCGACGCCCTCGCGCTCCTTCCAGAGCTTCCACCGCACCCGCACCTGAGCACCGGCCGCCCTACGTGGTCGCCACCGCGTCGAGGATGTCGAGCCGGGCGGCCCGGCGGGCCGGCAGCAGCGCGGCCAGCAGCCCGCACGAGCCGGCGATCGCGACGATCGCCGCGAGCTGGCCGAACGGCACGACCATGCGGGCCGTCTCGATGCCCGACTCCTTGATCGCGAAGACGAGCGACCAGCCCAGGAACAGCCCGACGGCGAGGCCGAGCAGCGTCCCGTAGACCGCCACGAGGGCCGCCTCCCAGCGGACCATGCCGCGCAGGTGGCCGCGACTCATGCCGACGGCCCGGAGCAGACCGAGCTCCCGCGTCCGCTCCACGACGGACAGGGAGACCGTGTTCGCGATGCCGACCAGCGCGATGACGATGGCGAGGGCCAGCAGCGCGTAGACGAAGCCCAGCAGCGCGTTGAACTCGTCGACGACCATCTGGCGCATCTCGGCCCGGTTCATGACCTCGACGTTGGCGTACTCGGCGGTCACCGTGTCCACGGCGCTGCGCAGCGCGGACGAGCTCACGCCGTCCTCGCCGGTGACGTAGACCGTCGAGTCCAGCGCCGCGGGCAGGGCGGCGGTGAGCGCCGCGCGGTCGACCCAGACCTGGCCGGCCCAGTCCGGGTGGTCGAACAGGGCACGCACGACGAACTCGCGGGAGGCGCCCGTGTCGAACGTGATGTCGACGCGGTCGCCGAGGGCCCACCCCTTGCCCTCGGCGTGCCGGGCGCTCACGGCCAGGCCGTCGGCGCCCATCGACGCCAGCGACCCCTCGGACACCCCGAGGTCGAAGACCGACTCCACGGTCGCCGCCGGCCACCCCGCGAGGTCCGTGACGTCGCCCGCCACCTCGGCCCGGGCGAACTGACGGGGCACCGCCGCCGCCACCCCGTCGGCCGCGGCCAGCTCGGCCGCCAGCGCGGGGCTGGCGCCGCCGTAGACCCACGCGCCGGTCTCGAGGACGAGGTCGCCGCGGAACTCCTGGTCGAACGAGTGGCTGATCGACCACTTGCCGGACGCGGCGAACACGGTGATGGCCCCGACGAGGGCGACCCCGATCATCAGGGCAGAGGCCGTGGCCGCGGTGCGCTTGGGGTTGCGCACCGAGTTCTCGCGGGCGAGCACGCCCCGTACGCCGGTGGCCCTCGGCAGCGGGAGGGCGAGGGCGCGCAGCACCGGGTGGACCAGCACCGGGCTCAGGGTCGCGACACCGAGGAACCCGGCCAGCGCGCCCAGCAGCACCAGCTCGACCGTGCCGCTCGTGATGCCGAGGACGACGGCCGCCGCGCTGCCCGCGGTGAGCAGGACGCCCAGCGCGATCCGCTTCCGTGAGGGACGCGTCGCCTCGACCGCGACGTCACGCATCGCTGCCACCGGGGCGACCCTGGCGGCCCGGCGGGCGGGCAGCAGCGCGGACCCGACGGTCACGACCACGCCGACGGCGAACGCCAGCAGCAGCGAGGACCCCGACACGACCAGCGGCCCGTCGGGCAGCGTGATGCCGAAGCTCTGCCACAGCGACTTGATGCCGATCGCCACTCCGACGCCCGCCAGCAGCCCGAGCGCGGACGCCAGCACGCCCACCGTGGCCGCCTCCAGAGCGACGCTGCGGCGGACCTGCTTCCTGCTGGCCCCGATGGCCCGCAGCAGGGCGAGCTCCTTCGACCGCTGCGCGACGAGGATCGCGAACGTGTTGTTGATGATGAAGGCACCGACGAGCAGCGCGATGCCCGCGAACACGTTCATGAACACGCCGAAGAAGTCGACGTCCTCGTTCTTGCGGTTCGCGTTCTCCTCGGCCAGGGCGGCACCGGTGAGCGCCTCGACCTCGCCGCCGAGCTCGCTGCGGACGGCCGCGGCGACCTCACGCTGGCTGACCCCCTCCGCCGCCTTCACCGCGATGCTGTCGACGGTCCCCTCGCGACCCAGCAGCCGCTGCGCCGTGCCCACGGTGAACAAAACGGTCCGGTTGCCGGCCCGGTTGTCGGCGTCGCCGAACGTGGCGACCCCCACGACCTCGACGGGCTCCGGGCCTGCCGCGGTCAGCACCGACGTCCGGTCGCCCGGGGCCAGCCCGACCTCGTCGGCCAGCGACCGGTCCACGACCACCTCGTCGTCACCTCGGGGACCCCGGCCCTCGACGAGGGTGAACGGGTTCAGCGACGTCTCGTCGGTCCACGCCGCCCCGGCCGGCACGGCTCCGGAACCGACGTCGTCCACGGGCTCGCCGTCGCGGTCCACGACCTGCGCGAAGCCCTCGACCCGCGGTGCCACCGCGGCGACGCCCGGGAGGCCGGCCACCCGGCCGACGAGCGTGTCGTCGACCGGCGCGTGGGCGGTCCCGTTGAAGGACTCGATGGTCGCCGGCCCGCGCACCAGAGCATCCGTGCCGCGCTCGGCGTCGGCGAAGACGCCCGAGAGCGTGGCGCGCATCGTGTCGGTGAACACCAGCGACCCCGCCATGAAGGCGACGCCGAGCAGGACGGCGAGCACCGTGCCCACGAGCCGTCGCTTGTGCGCCGCGATCCCGCGCAGCGTGAGGCTGAGCACGGTCAGACCTCCAGGTTCTTCATGTGGTCGAGGACCTTGTCCGGCGTCGGCGAGTCCATGTCGTGCACGATGCGGCCGTCCGCGAGGAACACCACGCGGTCGGCGTGGCTCGCGGCGACGGGGTCGTGGGTGACCATGACGATGGTCTGGGACTCCTCGTCGACCGACTGGCGCAGGAAGGTCAGGACCTCCTCGCCGGAGCGGGAGTCCAGGTTGCCGGTCGGCTCGTCGGCGAAGATCACCTCGGGCCGTCCGGCGAGCGCCCGGGCGACCGCGACCCGTTGCTGCTGGCCGCCGGAGAGCTCGCTCGGCCGGTGGCGCAGCCGGTCGCGCAGGCCCACGACGTCGATGACCCGGTCGAGCCAGGCCTGGTCGGGGGCGCGGCCCGCCAGCCGCATCGGCAGCGTGATGTTCTCCGCGGCGGTGAGGGTCGGCACCAGGTTGAACTGCTGGAAGACGAAGCCGACGCGGTCCCGGCGCAGCCGGGTGAGCGCCTTGTCCTTCAGCGTGGTCAGCTCGGCGTCACCGACCCAGGCCCGGCCGCTCGTCGCGGTGTCCAGGCCGGCGGTCACGTGCATGAGCGTCGACTTGCCCGATCCCGACGGGCCCATGACGGCGGTGAACCGGCCGGCGTAGAAGTCCACGGTCACGCCGGCGAGCGCGTGCACGGTGGCGTCGCCGTGGCCGTACGTCTTGGTCAGGTCGACGGCGCGGACGGCGGCGCGCGCCGCGAGCGATGTGTCGGGGCGGGGCTGCGGGACGGTGGTCGTCATCGGAACTCCGAGCGTGCGGCGCCTCGGGACGAGGCGGCTCCAGCAGGTCGGTGGACGGCCGGTTCCAGGGCACCCCCGTGGCGTCCACGCGACGAGAGTGCCGCAACCGGCGCCTTCCCGCGAGCGGTTTCGAGGAGTCGGTGGCGCAGCTCAGCGCACGGCGCGCATGAGCTGGGCCCGCGGAGACGCGTGCCCCGACGACGCCCAGTGCGGGTCGCGGGTCTGCACCCACAGCGGGAGCAGCTCGGGCGACATGGACTGCGCGAAGTGGTGGCCCTGGCCGAGCTCGCAGCCCAGCTCGGCGAGCAGGACGGCCGTCTCGGGCTTCTCGATGCCCTCGGCGACCACCTCGAGGTCGAGGTGGCCCGCCAGGTCGGCGACGGCGGCGACGATGGCCCGGTCCCGCGGCGAGTCGTGCACCTGGCTGACGAAGGACCGGTCGATCTTGAGCTGCTGGATGGGCAGCTCCGAGAGGTGCGTCAGCGACGAGTAGCCGGTGCCGAAGTCGTCCAGCGACAGGCGTACGCCCAGCCGGCGCAGGTCGGCGAGCAGCTCGAGCGCGCGGTCGGCGTCGCTGAGGACGATCGTCTCGGTGATCTCCAGCGTGAGCCGGTTGCTGGGCAGGCCCCACCGTTCCAGCACCTCGGCCACCGTCTCCGGCAGCAGCGTGTCCAGCAGCGAGCGGGCGGAGAGGTTCACCGAGATGCCGATGTCGAGCCCGGCCTCCCGCCAGGACGCGCACGCGGCGACCGCCCGGTCGAGCACGAGCGTCGTGAGCGGGACGATGAGCCCGTTGCGCTCCGCGAGCGGCAGGAACAGCCCCGGCCGCAGCGTGCCGCGCACCGGGTGGTGCCACCGGACGAGCGCCTCGGTCGACACGATGCGGTCACGCACGAGGTCCATCACGGGCTCGACCTCGATGTCGACCTCCCCGGCCGCGATGGCCTCTCGCAGCTCGCCCATCAGCGACAGCAGCGACGGGTCGTTCACGTCGATGTCGGCGCGGTAGAGCACGCAGGCGTCGGGGCCGTTCTTCGCGGCGTACATCGCGATGTCGGCGCGCTTGAGCAGGTCGGAGACGTTGCGCCCGTGGGCCGGGGCCAGCGCGATGCCGGCCGACCCCGACAGGTGCAGCCGCTCCTCACCGACGGTGAAGGTCTCGTTGAGGGTCTCGAGCAGCAGGTGGGCGACCTTGTCGGCCTGGACGGGCACGGCGGGCGGGACGAGGACGGCGAACTCGTCGCCGCCCAGGCGCGCCACCGTCACGCCCCACGGCGCGGCGTCGGCGAAGCGCTGGGCGACCTGGCCCAGCAGGTCGTCGCCGACGTGGTGCCCGAGCGTGTCGTTGACGACCTTGAACCCGTTCAGGTCGATGATCATCAGTGCCACCTCGCCGCCGCCGGTGCGGGCGTCGGCCAGCGCCACGTTGGCGTGGGTGGTCAGCTGGGCGCGGTTGGGCAGGCCGGTCAGGGTGTCGTGGAGCGCGTCGTGACGGAGCCTGCCGATGAGCATCTCGTTGTGCAGAGCGACCGAGGCGTGGTTCGCGATCGTCTGCAGGAGCTGCACGTCGCTCGCGGAGAAGCCCCGGACCTCACCGAGACGGTCGTGGACGGCGATCGCGCCGACGGTCAGCCCGTCGTAGCGCAGCGGGGCGAGCACGGCCTCGTCCGCGCCGCGCAGCTGCAGGTAGTGGCGTCCCGCGGGGTCGTCCCCGCGCACGAGGGTCGCGTCGACGTTGCGGATCAGGCTGCGCGTCGCCTCCCCGGCGGCGCGGGACGACTCGGCGTCGAGCGTGCCGACCTGCGATCCGTGCAGCCGCCAGACGGTGACCTCGGAGTCCCCGAAGCGCAGCACCTCGGCCGACTCGCCGCGCAGCAGCTCTCGGGCCTGCTCGAGCACGGAGGGCAGGACGTCGTCGGACTCCGGCGCCACGTTGAGCTCCCGGCTGAACCGGAAGAGCCGCTCGAGGCTGCTGTGCCGGTCGGCGAGGGAGGCGTAGGCGCGGTAGCCCGCCATGAGCATCACGCCGGACGCGACGAGCGGGACGGCCGCGAGGATGCCCAGCCGCAGCGTCAGCAGCGGCATGAGACCGATCATGGCGCTGGCCGCCGCCAGGCCGAGCCCCGAGATCAGGCTCCTGACCCCCGACAGGGGCGGCTTGCCGTCGTACCACCGGATGATCACGCTGAGCACGACCAGGTCGACGGCCATCGCGGCGACGCAGGCGAGCACCGCGCCCGTCCACTCGCGGCCGCCGTCGAGGGTGCTGCCGCCGCCCACCACCCGGAAGACCACGAGCGCCACGGCGGTGTCGGCGAAGATCAGGGCGATGTTGACGCCCGACTTGAGCAGGGTCTGGCGGCGGTGCAGCAGCATCACCAGGGCCGGCCCGACGACGCGGGCGATGAGCAGGTCCTCGGGCACGGAGTAGAAGAACGCGAGCATGAACGGGATCTCGCTGATCGAGATGCTCTGGGCCTCGCGGCCGACCTGGATGTGGAAGACCCAGATCTCTGTCGCGGCGAACATCAGCGCCAGCACCCACCACGGGATGCGCAGGTCCGCCGGCGGGTCCGGCGGGGAGGCCTGGACGCCCAGCCAGAGCGCGGTCCCCACGACCGTCAGCAGCACGACCAGGGCCAGCACCCGGCGGGTGGGCCGGGAGGCCCGGCGCGGGGGCTGCGTCGAGGTCCCCTGCGCACCGCGGCTGATGGTCATGCTCGGTGCATCGACGCGTTGTGCCCCGGGCCTGAGCGCGAGCTCAGACCCAGGTCGCGCCGGGCTCACAGCCCGCAGCGGTGCCCTTCATGACGGCCTCCTCGCCCCGTGTCCCTGCCGATACCGGCTGACCCTGTCGTGTCTGCATCATGATCACTCCCACCCCGCGCTCGACCAGAGGTCGTTGGCCCACTCGGCGTCCGCCCAGGTGGCTCCCGCCCAGGTGGCTCCCGCCCAGGTGTTCCCGGCCCAGGTCGCCCCGGCCCAGGTCGCCCCGGCCCAGTCGTTGCCGGCCCAGGTGGCCCCGGCCCAGGTCGCCCCGGCCCAGGTGGCCCCGGCCCAGGTGGCCCCGGCCCAGGTCGCGCCCAGGTAGGGCGAGGCCGTCCAGGAGCCGCCGGCCCAGGTGGCGCCGTTGTAGCTGCCGCCGGCCCAGGTCGCGCCCAGGTAGTCGGTCGTGTCCACGGACCGGCCGAAGATGTCCTTCTCGCCCTTGAGGGTGACGCCCTTCCACCTGATCCGGAAGTTGCCGCGCGATCGGTCCAGCGACCCGCCCCCGGCGTGCAGCTTGGCGGCGGTCACCCACCTGGTGCCCGTGCCGATGGCCGAGGTGAGGTCCAGCGAGCCGGCGCCCCGGGCGTCCTCGGTCGTGCCGGGCACGCTCTGGGCGGACCGCCGCAGGATGTCCTTGACCTGGTCCGGCGTGAGCCAGGGCCGCTGCGAGAGCAGCAGCGCCGCGGCGCCGGACACGACGGCGGCCGACTGCGAGGTGCCGCTGCCCTTGAAGAACCGGTCGCCGAGGGCGCCGGTGGCGCCGTACTTGGCGTCGACGAACGAGCCCTTCGCCCGGAGGCTGACGACCGAGACGCCGGGGGCGACGAGGTCCGGTGCCCGCTCCCCGGCGGCGACGTTGCCCCGCTGGGAGAAGGCCGGCACGGTGTCGTCGTCGCGGGTGGCGGTGCCCTGGTTGTTGACGGAGCCGACCGCCAGCACGGCCGGGCTGTACGCCGGGTTGGCCAGCCCGGTGCGGGTCGCGCCGCTGTTGCCGGCGGACACCACCACGACGATGCCCTTGCTCCAGGCGACCTCCGCGGCGTGGGCCAGCGGGTCGAGCCGGTAGTCCTGGCTGGAGTCGGTGCCGAACGAGAGGTTCAGCACGCGGATGTTCAGGCCGTTGTCCTGCGCGTGGCTGACGACCCAGTCGATGGCCGCCAGGACCTGTGAGACGTCGGTGTTGCCCTGGGCGTCGGCCAGCTTGAGGCTGACGACGCGCGAGCCGGGTGCCATGCCGCTGAACTTCGAGTCCGACGTCCACCCGGACACGTTCGCGCCCTGGTCGCGGCCGGCGATGATGCCCGCCATGTGCGTGCCGTGGCCGTACGTGTCCAGGTTGCGCAGGTTGTTCACCTGCGACTCGAAGGACAGGTCCGGCCCGATGACCAGCTTGTTCGGGGTCATCAGGCCCTCGACGGGCAGGACGCCGGAGTCCAGCAGGGCGACGTCGACGCCCTGGCCGGTGTAGCCGTTGCGCCAGAAGGTGGTGGCCCCGGTCAGCTTGGCCACGTTGGTCATGTCGCCGTTCTCGCCCGTCGGGCCGAGGCCGGCGCCCTGCAGCCGCACGCTGCTGTCCTCGGTGACGGCCTCCACGCCCGGCACGCCGCGCAGCCGCGCTGCGGTCGCGCTGGGGACGTCCACGACGAGGGTGTCCAGCGACGCCTGGGCGGCGACGACGCGGCCACCGAGGCGTACGGCCGCCCGGCCGACGTCGCTGGCGTACCCCGTGTCGCTCTGCACGATGAGCCGCGTGGTCGGCCCCCCGGCCGAGGAGTCCGCGGCGGCCACGGTCGTGAGGTGGTTGCCTGTGGAGGGCGCCAGGAGCAGCCCGCCGACGGCCAGCGTCGCGGCGACGCCAGCGCGCCAGCCCATCGCCCGGTCGAGTCGGTGCGGTTTCACGGCAAGTTCCTCCACGGTCCGTACGTTGTCGTGCACAGATCGTGACTATCCCTTTACCCGTTACCCACGGACATGGCTCGGCGACGCATTGCACACGTTCGGGCTAACAGATCGCCGAACTGGTGACCGAACGGCCGATGCCGGCCGGGCCGAACGGGTAGGCGGGCCGTGGCACGTGCCGCCGCGCAGGGTGTGGGGTCAGGCGCCGCTGTCGTCGCCGGTGCCGACCGGGACCACCGTGATGTTGCGGCGGACCGAGCGCAGCAGCAGCTGCGAGACGTCGAGCACCTCGACGTCCTCGCGGGCCTCGCCTTCCTGCTTCTTCGCGGTGACCGCGTCGCCGAGCATCACCAGGCAGAACGGGCAGGCGGTGGAGACGACGTCGGGGTCGAGGGCGAGCGCCTCGTCGACACGCTCGACATTGACCCGCTTGCCGATCTTCTCCTCCATCCACATCCGCGCGCCGCCGGCGCCGCAGCAGAAGCCGCGCTCCTTGCAGCGGTGCATCTCCTCGGTGCGCAGGCCCGGGACCGTGGACAGGATCTCGCGCGGCGGCGTGTAGACCTTGTTGTGCCGGCCCAGGTAGCACGGGTCGTGGTAGGTCACGAGCTGGTCGATCGGGGACACCGGCGTCAGCCGGCCCTCGTCGACCAGGCGGGACAGCAGCTGCGTGTGGTGGACGACCTCGTAGGTCCCGCCGAGCTGCGGGTACTCCCGGGCGAGGGAGTTGAAGCAGTGCGGGCAGGTCGCGACGATGACCGTCCTGTCCGCCCCGGCCTCGTCGAGGGTCTCGATGTTCTGCTGGGCGAGCATCTGGAACACGAACTCGTTGCCCAGCCGCCGCGCGGGGTCGCCCGTGCAGGCCTCCGCCTCGCCGAGCACGGCGAAGCGCACCCCGGCCATGTGCAGCAGCTCGGCGAACGCGCGGGTCGTCTTCTTCGCCCGGTCCTCCAGGGCGCCCGCGCAGCCGACCCAGTAGAGGTAGTCGACCTGGGACAGGTCCTCGACGTCCTCCCCGAGGACCGGGACCTCGAAGGGCAGGCCCTGGGTCCACTCCAGCCGTGCCTTCGCGCCCATGCCCCACGGGTTGCCCTTGTTCTCCAGGTTCTTCAGCATCGTGCCGGCCTCGCTCGGGAACGAGGACTCGACGAGCACCTGGAACCGGCGCATGTCGACGATGTGGTCGACGTGCTCGATGTCGACCGGGCACTGCTCCACGCAGGCCCCGCACGTGGTGCAGGACCACAGGACGTCGGGGTCGATGACCCCGCCCTGCTCGGCGGTGCCGACCAGCGGCCGGTCGACCTGCGGCTGCCCCGGCTGGGGCACCCGGCCGAAGCCGGACTCGGGCACGCCGTGGTGCGCTCCACCGGGCTGCGCGGCCTCGGCGCCCGCCTCGTCCACCCCGGTGACGGCGGCGCCGTCGGCGCCCAGCAGCGCCGGACCCTTGGCGAACAGGTGGTCGCGGAGGTCCATGATCACCAGCTTGGGCGACAGCGGCTTGCCGGTGTTCCACGCGGGGCACTGCGACTGGCAGCGCCCACACTCGGTGCAGGTGGCGAAGTCGAGCATCCCCTTCCAGGTGAAGTCCTCGACCTTGCCGCGCCCGAACGCGGTGTCCTCGTCGAGCTCGTCGATGTTCTCGAAGTCGATCGGCTTGCCGTCGACCATCATCGGCAGCAGCGGCCCCAGGCCGTCGGGCTCGCGCTTGGTCAGCACGTTGAGCGGGGCGATGAAGATGTGCAGGTGCTTGGAGTAGACGACGATCACGAGGAAGCCCAGGATCACGCCGATCTGGCCGAGGATGCCGAGCGTCTCGAGGACCTCGTTCGTCTCCTCGCCCAGCGGCTCCAGCACCTCGGCGACGGCCTTGGACGCGAAGGCCCACCAGCCGTCCTCCTGGAACGGGAACACCCCGGTGTTGATCTGGGCGCCGCGGAGCAGCAGGAGCGTCCAGATCACGTTGAAGATCATGAACAGGACGAGCCAGGCGGCGCGGGTGTGCGACCCGTAGAACCGCGACGCCCGGTCCTTGCGCGACGGCGCGTTGCGCAGCCGGATGACCGAGAACGCGACGAGCGCCGCCAGCACCGCGACCGCGAAGAAGTCCTCGACGAAGCCGAGCAGCGCCCACCTCCCGATCACGGGGATCGCGAAGTCGCGGTCGAAGAGCGCGCCGTAGGCCTCGACGATCGTCGCCGCCAGCACGATGAAGGCCCAGAACGTGAGGAAGTGGGCGACACCGGGCACCGACCAGGTCAGCAGCTTGCGTTGCCCGAACACCTCGCGGAGCTGGTCCTTGGCCCGCTGACCGATCCCGTCCAGACGTCCCGGTGCGGCCTGCCCCGACGAGACCAGCCGGTAGAGGTAGAAGGCCCGTCGTCCCACCACCGCGAACGCCGCCACCGTCATGGCCAGGCCGATCACGAGCCGCAACACGCTGTGTTCCTCCCGGGGCCGCCGACGCTGGGGTCAGCGTAGGGGGAGGCCTCTCAGAACAGGTCGACGGCCCAGCGCACCACGGGGATCAGCGCCGGGGCGGCCAGCATCAGCATCCCCACCGCGACGAGGGCGGCGAGCAGCCGGAGGGGGGCGGCCGGCTTGCCGCGGTGGTCGCGCAGGGCGGGGAGCACCCTGTGATCGTACGACGGGGCGCGGCGGTGCGGACGGTCAGCGGCCGCCGGCGCGGGTCGAGAACATCAGCAGCTGCGTGTCCTGGCCGGGGGTGAAGTTGTTGTCGCTGACGATCAGAAGCGCGCGGCCGTGGCGACCGAGCCGGGGGCCGAGCGTCATGCCCTCGAGGTTGTCCAGGGTGAGCCCCAGGACGTCGAGGTCGACCACCAGGTGCTTGCGCGCCGGACGGACGCGGCGGGCGTCGTCGAGGTCGGCGACTCCCAGCACGTCGGTCGCGCCGAGCAGCGACACCCCGTAGAGGCGCACCGTGTTGCCGGCGCCGACGGAGAACGAGCGCTCCATCGAGAGCAGGTGGAACGGGCTCAGCGGCAGCACCTCGACCAGGCCGTTGACGGTGAACGACCCCGCCGGGTCGGGGTCCTCGGCGACCGGGTCGGTCGGGTAGACGTACTCGCGCTGGAGCGCGCCGGTGCGGGCGTCGAACCGCTGCAGGCGAGCGGGGCTGCCGGTGTCCCGGGTCGCTGCGGGCCCGTCCTGCACGAGGGCGTTCTCGAAGCCGGTGAACAGGAACCTGCCGCCAGGGGTGACGGCCGCGCTCTCCGGCCCGAGGTTGTTGCGCACGCCCGAGGTCCCGGGCACGGGGTCGGCGTAGCCCGGGAGCGGGAGCTCGCGGAGCTGGCGGCCGTCCAGGCCGAACTCGCGGACCCAGGGGGCGACGGTGTTCGTGGGGAGGGCGAAGCCCTCGGAGGTCACGACGAGGGTGCGCCGACTGGTCAGGGTGAGGCCCTCGGGGTCGACGGTCGCGTCGGGGAACGCGTTGCCCGACGCGTCGGTCAGCGGGGTCACGCCCAGCACCGTCACGTCGCCCGGGTCGAGCCGCCCGTCGCGCAGGTCGATGTCGAGGCTGTAGAAGCGCCAGGTCCCCTGGCCGAGCTCGGGCCGCGCGTCCGAGATGGCGTAGTAGACGTCGCGGTGCCGGTCGTAGGTGATGCTCGACAGACCGCCGACGACCGTGCCCGCGAAGACGGCGCCCGCGGGGATCGCCGCCTCCCCGCGGAACTCCAGCGCGGCGCCCCGCGGGGAGTGGCGGTGCCCGCCGCTCGCCGCAGCGGGGGTCGTCGCGACCAGCGCCGCGACGGTGAGCGCGGCCAGAGCCGCGGCTGCCGTACGACGGGTGGCGGACCGGTGCGGAGAGGTCATGACCCGACCTTCTCGCGCAGGCGGGGTGGGCGCAACGCCCGTCAGGTGACCTCTTCCATGCCCGGCGGCAGGTGGCCGGTGGACTTGGCGTAGTAGCCGGCGGCCTTGCGCGTCGCGAGCATCCGGGCCAGGCCCAGCAGGGCGCCGCTGGCCAGCGCGAACGGCACCGCCTCCTTCCACTGCGTCCCGGGCGCCGCCGGGTTGGCCGGCGGCGCGTCCCCGGTCGCGGCCGTCCAGCCCTTCGTCATGACCTTGCGTGCGGCGATGCCGGCAAGCACGGCGGACACGCCGCCGAGGATCCGCCAGCCCATCGTGGAGTTCGAAGCCATGCCATGGCCCTTGCCCCGGGAGCACGGCGCGAACCGCCGCGCCCTCGGCGTCTCAGTCCGGGTCGGCGACCAGCCGCAGCGCCAGCGTCGGGCAGGCCGTCACGGCCCGGCGAGCGTGCTCGACCAGGTCGTCGGGGACCTCTCCGGCGACCAGGGGGTAGCCCCACTCGTCCAGCCCGACGACCTCGGGCAGCAGCTCGGCGCAGAGCCCGTGGGCGTGGCAGGCCGGCCAGTCGACCCGCAGCCGCCGCGCCCGGCGGCTCAAGACGGCCACCCCCCGGCGTGCCCGGCGTCGCAGCGACCCAGCTCGTGGGCGGCAACCTCGCCGGGGAAGACCGCCAGCAGCGAGGCCACCAGCCGGGCGGTCCCGTCGGGGTGGGCGCACGCTCCGCGCCCGGTGACCCGCCCGAGGAGGTGCGGCACGCCGGCGGCCGTGCCCTGCCCCGGGCTCGCCAGGGCGCGCAGCTGCGCCGCCAGGGCCGGCAGGCCGTTGAGGCACGGGCCGCAGCGCCCGGCCGACTGCCCGGCGAGGTACGCCGCGATCGCGGCCGTCCGGGCCACCGGGCAGCTCCCGGGGGGCAGGGGCAGCAGGACCCCGGCGCCGAGGCTGCCGCCGGCCGCGGCCAGCGATGCCCGGGTGAGAGGCAGCCCGCGAGCCGCGCCGGCCGCCAGCCAGCTGCCGTGGTAGCCGCCGGTGAGGACCGGACCCAGCGGGTCGTGACCGGTCGCGGCGAGGACCTCGTCCAGCGGCGTCCCGGTCGGCACCTCCACGACGGTCGCGTCAGGGGTGTCCCCCGCGACGGTCAGCAGCAGCGTGCCCGGCTCGGCGGCGGACCCCACCGACCGGAACTGCTCCGCCCCGAGCTGGAGCGCGGTCGCCACCTGCGCCCAGGTCTCGGCGTTGGAGAGCAGGGTCGGGCGGCCCCCGAGCCCCTCGACCGCGGCGGGCTTCCACGCGGTCACCGGCAGCCCCGGGCGGCCCGCCAGCAGCTGGAGGACCGCGGACGCCTGCCCGGCGACGAAGTGGGGCGGCGCCACGTGCAGGCGGACGCGCACCCGGTCGCGCTGCCGGCGGGGACGTGCCGCGCGCTCCTGCAGCGCCCACCCCACGGCGGCGACGACATCCTCGCGGTCCTCCGCCACGACGACGTGCACCGCACCGGCCCGCAGTGCCTCGGCCGTGGCCACGGCCCCGTCGACCACCAGATGGGGACGCAGCAGCATGAGGACCGCGTCCTTGGCGCTCGCGGGCTCGCCCTCGGCCGCGTTGACGACGACGACCGGCCGCCCCCGGCTGTTGGCAGCGGCGGAGAGCTTCGCGGCGAACGGGAAGCCCGCGCCGCCGCGACCCTGCAGCGCGCACCGTTCGGTGAGCCGTACGAGCTCGCCCAGCCCGGTCCGGGCCGGGGTGGCGCCGGGCGGGTGCGGTGACAGCAGCCGCTCGCCCGGGTGCAGCCGCACCCCGAGGCCGCCCTGCCTCGCCGGAAGGATCCCTACTGCCGGAGCGACCCTCATGCGTGCACCCGGGCCTGCCGCAGGGTCGCGAGCCGGGCCAGCGCCGAGAGCGCGACGACGGCGGCGCAGCCGGCCGTCACGGCAACCGACCACGGTTCGCGCGTGTCCGTGCCGATGCCGAGCCCGTGGGCCAGGCCCAGGGCCCACGCGGCATAGGACAGCAGGTGCACCGTGCGCCACGACCGGTGGGCCATCCGGTGCCGCAGCAGGCTCGTGGCCGTTGCCGCCAGCAGCAGGTCCAACGACAGCGTGCCGAGCGCGAGCCACAACGGCTCGTACGCCGACAGGCCCGGCACCAGGACGTCGCGCCAGCCGATGTCGACGTAGGAGTCGACCACCGCGGTGACCGCGTGGGCCGCGAGCATGACGAGGGACAGCAGGGCGACGTTGCGGTGCAGGCCCTGGGTCAGGAACCGCGGCCACCACCGGGAGCCCGCGCGAGCGGTGGACAGGACACCGAGGGCCACCGACAGGGTGAGCAGCCCGACCAGGACCACGCCGGTGCCCCGGTTGGCGAACCAGAGGATCGGGCCGCTCATCGTCCGACCTCCAGGACGAGGGGCTCCGGCCAGCCGGCCACCCGCACGACCCGCCCGTCCTGCGCCACGAGCCGCGCCGGGATCCCGCGGGCGGCCAGCCAGCCCTCCGCCTGCTCACCCAGGACGACGGCGGCCGTGGTCGCGGTGTTCGCGTCCACGCAGGTGGCCCCCGTCGCCGAGGCCGTCCGCCAGAGAGCGGCGACGGGACGCCCCGTCCGCGGGTCGAGGAGGTGGTGGCGTGGGGTCCCGGCACTCGTCCAGGTGCGGGCGAGCGTGCTGCTCGTGGCCAGTCCTCCCCGGTCGACCAGCACCACCTCGCGCTGCTCGTCCTCGCCCCCCTCCGTCTCCTGGACGCCCACCGGCCACCCGGCCGGTCCCTGCGCCGCGTCCGGGGCGGGGCCGACCGCGACGTCGCCGCCGAGGCTGACGAGCACGCCGGAGCCGGCAGCGGCGGCTGCGAGCCGTGCGGCGACGTCGCTGGCGAAGGCCTTGCCCGTCGCCCCCAGGTCCAGGGCCGTGCCGTGCGGCACGCGGAGGCGGCCGTCGGCGTGCGTCTCGACCTCGCGCCAGGCCCCGCGGCGGGGAGGCTCCGGCAGCGAGGTCGGCCCGAGGTCGTCCCCGCAGAGCTGGGGGAAGTCGCGGTCGTACCCGGCGGCGACCATGGCCCGCCCGAGCGTCGGGTCGACCAGGCCGTCGGTGGACCGCGCAGCGCCCAGGGCCGTGTCGACGGCGGCCACCAGCAGCGGGTCCACGTCGACGACCCGGCCGGCGCACGCGTTGGCCCGGGAGAGGTCGCTGTCCTCCCGGAACCGGCTGCAGGTGCGGTCGACGTGGTCGAGAACCAGCCGGACCACCCGCTCGGCCTCGTCCGCGGCGTCGTGGTCGTCGACCGCCAGCTGGACATAGGTGCCCAGCGCCCGCCACGAGCGCCGGGCCGCACCCCACCGGCGCAGCGTCTCGCCCGGCAGCGTCAGCACGTCAGGACCCGGAGGACACCACCGGCGGCGGTGCCGGCGCCGGCGGCGGAGGTGCGGGGCGAGGGGCGGGAGCGGCGGCCGCGCTGCCGCTCGAGCCGCCCTGCGACACCGTGGTCGACGTCGATCCCCCGCTGGGCGCGACGGTCGCGGCCGCGGGGTCCGCCGGCACCACGACCGTGCGGTAGACGTGCACGACGCGGTGCCGCAACCGCCGGGGGGACGGGGCGCGGGCGGCCTGCAGGGCGGCGTCCCGGCGGGCGGCCGCGGCCAGGGCCTCCTGCCGGGCCGCCTGCTCCCGGGCCTGCTCCGCGTCGCGCGCAGCCGTCTGGTTCGCGGCGGCGGCCGTGGCCGCGCCCGTGGCGGCCAGCGCTCCGGCCGCGACACCGCTGGTGATCACCGCCAGCACGGAGAGCGACCGGTCCCGGTGGCGGGCGTCCGTTGGACGGCCCGGGACGGTGTCCGACGTTCGGCGCATGCTGATCAGCGGTCGCCCTGCCCGGCGCCGTCGTCCCGGTCCTCGTGGTCGCCGTCCTCGTGCTCGGCGTCTTCGTGGTCGCCGTCGTCGTGCTCGGCGTCCTCGTGCTCGTCCTCGTGCTCGGCGTCCTCGTGGTCGTAGTCGTCGTTGTCGTAGTCGTCGTCCGCCTCGTACGCGTCGTCGTCCTCATGGGTGGCGGTCGCGGAGGCCTTGCCCCTCGCCGTGCCCGTCGCGGCCGACCGGTGTTCGGCGGCTGGTGGGGCCGTCGTGGTCGTGGTCGTGACGACGGTGCGGGTGCACACGTCGCCCTCGAGCTCCTCGTCCGGTGCGCAGGTGTCCTGCGGGCCGGACACGGGGTCCGGCGTGCTCGTGGCGCTCGACGGGACCGTCCCGGTGGAGGGGGTGGTCGCCGCGCCGGCCGTCACGGCGACGAACGCCACCGCGCCGAAAACGAGCCCGACCGCCGAGCCGACGGCGACTGCGGGCAGGGGACGGATGCGCATGGTGCTGACCTCCCGGCGGGGGGGACGGCGGGTAGCCGTCGGGTACCCCCTGAGCATCGGTGGGAGGTCGTCATCGCGACATCCACGCACCCTCAAGGTTCCGCTAAGGACGCCGGGCACCTCTGCCGGCGGGCGCCTCTGTCCCGGCCGCCGGGCGTCCGAGCACCAGCCGGACCGCGGCCCCACCCAGCGGTGAGACGCCGACGGCGAGGTGCCCGCCCGAGGACTCGGCGGTGCGCCGCGCGATGTCCAGACCCAGACCGGACGAGCCGACCTGGCTGGCTCCCCGCTCACCCGCCCCGGCCGGGACCCCCGGGCCGGCGTCCTCCACTACGACCTCCACGGGGCCGGGACCCGGCCGGCGCACGCACAGGTGCAGGGCGGTGCGTTCCGGGGTGTGCGCGAACACGTTGTCGATGAGGGCGTCGACGGCGTCGGCCAGGTCCTCGGCGTCCAGGCCGACGGGGACCGGTCCCTCGGGCAGGTCCACGGAGACGGCACGTCGCTGGTCCTCGGCCAGGGGGAGCCAGAAGGCGGCACGGGCCCGCACGACGGCGGCTGCGTCGCAGCCACGCGACACGGGCGCGGTGACCGGGCGGCGGGCGTCGCGCAGGATCGAGTCGACCGTCCGCTCCAGCGCCGTGACGTGGTCGTGCAGCCGCTGCTGAGGATGGCCGAACGCGTCGTCGCGCCCGTCGTCCCGCCGGTCGGGCGTCGGCACCCGCTCGTTCTCGGCGTGCAGGCGCAGCGCGGTCAGCGGTGTCCGAAGCCGGTGCGACAGGTCGGCAACGGCTTCTCTCTCGGCGGCGAGCAGCTCGCCGATGCGCTCGGCGAGCAGGTTGAGGGCGGCGGCGAGCTCGCGCACCTCCCGCGGGCCCTGCACGGGCGCGCGGGTGTCCAGCCGACCCTCGCGCAGGGAGTGGGCGGCACGGGCGACGTCACCGATCGGTCGCCCGACGGCGCGCCCGAGGCGGTCGGCCACGACGAGGGACAGGGCCAGGAGGCCGGCTCCGAGCAGGGCGAGGGTCACCAGGGCGCTCGTGACGCCGGCGTGGAGCTCGGAGTCCGCGACCGCCGTCCGGATCACGGCCGTGCCCCCCGGGGTGATCACCGGCAGGTACACCCGCGCGCCGTCCCCGACGACCGTCGAGGCCGTGCCGCGCCGCGCCAGCCGCAACGCCCGCGTGTCCGCGGGACCGGCCTGCTCCGGCTGCGGGGCGCCGAGCGCCGTGCCGTCCGGCAGCAGCACGCTCGTGGAGCGGGAGCTGCGCTCGTCCACGAGGTCGACGACGTCCTGCAGCTGGCTGCTGTCACGGGCCGTCGCGACGAGGATCGCGACGTTCTGCGCCTCCTGCGTCGCCGCTGCGGTCGCGCGGTCCTCGGCCAGGGTGCGCACGAGCAGGCCGAGGGGCAGCAGGAAGGCGAGGATGACGGCCGACGTCGTGGCGGCCATGAGCAGCGTCACTCGCCGGCGCATCAGGGCTCCGTCGCGACAGCGGACGGGCGCGCGTCGTCCAGCCGCACGCCGACCCCCCGCACGCTGTGCAGGAAACGGGGCCGGTCGGCGGTCTCACCCAGCTTGCGGCGCAGCCACGACAGGTGCACGTCGACCGTGCGGTCGCCACCGCCGTACGGCTGGCGCCACACCTCGGCGAAGAGGTCGCGCTTGGTCACCACCTCCCCCGCCCGGTGCGCCAGCGCCAGCAGGAGGTCGAACTCCTTGGGGGACAACGTGACCTGGGCCTGGTCGACGGTGACGGCGCGGGTCCGCCCGTCGATGCTGAGACCGCCGACCACCAGCGGCCCGTCCGGCCCGTCACCGGCGGTGCGGCGGAGCACCGCGCGGATGCGGGCGTCGAGATGGTCCGGTCCGAACGGCTTCGCCACGTAGTCGTCGGCACCGGCGTCCAGCGCGGCGACGATCTGCGACTCGTCGTCCCGGGCCGTGATGACCACGACCGGGGTGCTGGCCACCGCGCGCAGCATCGAGAGCACCGTCACGCCGTCCAGGTCGGGCAGGCCCAGGTCGAGCAGGACGAGGTCGGGCCCCGTCTCCAGCGCGCGCTCGAGCCCGGCCATGCCGCCCGACGCGGCGTCGACGGCGTGGCCGCGCTCGGCCAGGGCGCGGGCCAGCGTCGACCGGATGCCCGGGTCGTCCTCGATGAGCAGCAGCGAGGCCACGGGGTCACGGTACGGCCGACGGCGGGCTCCGGGTGGCCGCACGGCCCGGGCACCGGGGCCGCCCGGCTGGCACAGTGGGCCCATGAGCACCCGTCGGCGGGTCGGGCTCGGCCTGCTGGCCTGGGCCCTGGTCGTCGCGGGGGTGTCCGGCGTCGCCTGGCTGGCGATCGACCGGGCGGGGCGGGAGGTGCTCGAACCCACCAGCCTGCCCCGCACCGGGGCGGCGGCCGGGCCGACGACGGGCCCGCCGGCCGGCGGGCCGGCGTCGGGGACCCCTCGACCGCGCACCAGCGACCCGGCCACGCCCCGCCCGTCGGCGTCCCGGTCGCCGTCGGCCACGCCGTCCGGGTCGACGCCGACCGCGGGGCAGACGCCCGCGCCCGCGCGCCGGACACGCACCGTGTCGGTCGCCGGCGGCCGCTTCGCCGTGAGCTGCGAGGGCCGCCGGGCGGCGCTGCTGTACGCCACCCCGCAGGACGGCTGGCGGGTGGAGGTGAGCGACGACGGGCCGGAGAAGGTCGAGGTGCACTTCGAGCAGCGGTCCGGCGGTGAGGGGGAGAGCGAGCACTCCGCCCGATGTGTCGCCGGCTCGCCCCGGGTGCAGACCGAGGAGGACGGGGAGTCGGGCGAGAACTGACCCCGCCGCGGTGTCGCGGGCAGCGAAGTTGAGTGGAGTCGGCTCAGGCTGGTTTGACCTGCTGCGGCCCCTAGCGCATACTTGAGCCCGGATCACTCAACTTCTCCCGCGGAGGAACAGCAGCCATGGCACGTGCGGTCGGTATCGACCTCGGGACGACCAACTCCGTCGTCTCGGTCCTGGAGGGTGGCGAGGCCACCGTCATCGCCAACGCCGAGGGCCAGCGGACCACCCCGTCCGTCGTCGCCTTCGCCAAGAACGGGGAGGTCCTGGTCGGCGAGGTCGCCAAGCGCCAGGCCGTCACCAACGTCGACCGCACGATCCGCTCGGTCAAGCGCCACATGGGCACCGACTGGTCGGTCGACATCGACGACAAGAAGTACACCGCCCAGGAGATCAGTGCCCGGGTGCTGATGAAGCTCAAGCGGGACGCCGAGGCCTACCTCGGGGAGACGATCACCGACGCGGTCATCACCGTCCCGGCCTACTTCGAGGACGCGCAGCGCCAGGCCACCAAGGAGGCCGGCGAGATCGCGGGCCTCAACGTGCTGCGCATCGTCAACGAGCCGACCGCCGCTGCGCTCGCCTACGGGCTGGACAAGGGCGAGTCCGACCAGACGATCCTCGTCTTCGACCTCGGGGGCGGCACGTTCGACGTGTCGCTGCTCGAGATCGGCGAGGGCGTGGTCGAGGTCAAGGCGACCAGCGGCGACAACCACCTCGGCGGCGACGACTGGGACCAGCGCATCGTCGACCACCTGGTCAAGCAGTTCCAGAACGGGCACGGCGTGGACCTGGGCAAGGACCGGATGGCCCTGCAGCGCCTGCGCGAGGGTGCCGAGAAGGCCAAGATCGAGCTGTCGTCCTCGACCGAGACCACCATCAACCTGCCCTACATCACGGCCTCCGACGCCGGTCCGCTGCACCTGGACGAGAAGCTCACGCGCTCGCAGTTCCAGCAGCTCACCTCGGACCTGCTCGACCGCACGAAGGCGCCGTTCCAGTCGGTGCTGCGCGACGCCGGCATCGACGTCTCCGGCATCGACCACGTCGTCCTCGTCGGCGGCTCGACGCGCATGCCCGCCGTCGTCGACGTCGTCAAGGAGCTCACCGGCGGCAAGGAGCCCAACAAGGGCGTCAACCCCGACGAGGTCGTCGCGATCGGCGCCAGCCTGCAGGCCGGTGTCCTGCGCGGTGAGGTCAAGGACGTCCTGCTGCTCGACGTCACCCCGCTGTCCCTGGGCATCGAGACCAAGGGCGGCATCATGACCAAGCTCATCGAGCGCAACACGACGATCCCGACCAAGCGGTCCGAGATCTTCACGACCGCCGACGACAACCAGCCCTCGGTGCAGATCCAGGTCTACCAGGGCGAGCGCGAGATGGCGTCGTACAACAAGAAGCTCGGCATGTTCGAGCTGACCGGCCTCCCGCCGGCCCCGCGCGGCATGCCGCAGATCGAGGTCGGCTTCGACATCGACGCCAACGGCATCGTCCACGTCAACGCCAAGGACCTCGGCACCGGCAAGGAGCAGTCGATGACCATCACCGGCGGCTCGGCGCTGCCGAAGGACGACATCGAGCGGATGATGAAGGACGCCGAGGCCCACGCCGAGGAGGACAAGCGGCGCCGCGAGGAGGCCGAGGTCCGCAACACCGGCGACCAGCTCGTCTACCAGACCGAGAAGTTCCTCGCCGACAACGCCGAGAAGTTCGCCGAGGGCGACGCCGCGGCCACGAAGGCCGAGGTCGAGGAGGCGCTGGGCGAGCTGAAGAAGGCGCTCGAGGGCACCGACGAGGCAGCCATCCCGGCGATCAAGTCGGCGACCGAGAAGGTGGCCACCGTGAGCCAGAAGCTCGGTGCCGCGCTCTACGCGGAGCAGGCGGCCGCCGGCGGCGACGCGCCGGGTGCGGAGGGGGCGCACGGGCCCGACGCGTCCGCCGAGGGCGCCGACGACGACGTCGTCGACGCCGAGATCGTCGACGAGGACGAGGCCAAGTGACCCAGCACCCCGAGGGCGCGCCCCCCGACGGGCTCGAGGACGAGCAGGGGCCGGTCGTCCGCGACAAGAGGCGCATCGACCCGGTGACGGGCCTGCTGCGGGAGCCGGCGACGGCTGCCGCGGCGTCCGCCGCCGAGGGCGAGGTGCCCGGCGACGCGCAGGAGGCGCAAGACGGTGACGACCCGCTGGCCCGTGAGCTGGCGGAGCGCACCGGCGACCTGCAGCGGTTGCAGGCCGACTACGCCAACTACCGGCGCCGCGTCGAGCGGGACCGCGAGTCGATCCGTGAGGCGGCGGTCGCCAACGTGCTGGGCAACCTGCTGCCGGTCCTCGACGACATCGGCCGGGCGCGCGAGCACGACGAGCTCGAGGGCGGGTTCAGGTCGGTCGGCGAGGCGCTGGAGGCGACCGTCGAGCGGCTGGGGCTGGTGCGCTTCGGCGCCGCCGGCGACCCGTTCGACCCGGTGGTCCACGAGGCGCTGACCCACGCGCACTCCGACGAGGTGACCGAGCCGACCTGCGTCGAGGTCTTCCAGCCCGGCTACCGCATCGGCGACCGCGTGGTGCGCCCCGCCCGGGTCGCGGTGGCCGACCCCCACTAGGCACGAGCGAGGGAGAGGGGGCGCATGAGCACCAAGGACTTCCTGGAGAAGGACTACTACAAGACGCTCGGCGTCCCCAAGGACGCCGGGGCCGACGGCATCAAGAAGGCCTACCGCAAGCTGGCCCGGCAGTTCCACCCCGACGCGAACAGGGGTGACGCCGGTGCCGAGGAGCGGTTCAAGGAGATCTCCGAGGCCTACGACGTCCTGTCCGACCCGAAGCGCCGCGCGGAGTACGACGAGGCGCGCTCGCTCTTCGGCGCCGGTGCCGGCCGGTTCCGCACCCCGCCCGGCGGTGCCGGCGGGGCCGGTGTGCCCTTCGACCTCGGCGACGTGTTCGGGGCCGGCAGCGCAGGCCTGGGCGACGTCCTCGGCGGGCTCTTCGGGGGCCGCGCCGGTCGCCCGGCGCCGCGCCGCGGTGCGGACATGGAGTCGCAGGTCACCCTGTCGTTCTCCGAGGCTGTCTCCGGCGCGACGATCCCGCTTCGGATGGCCAGCGAGCAGTCGTGCCCCACGTGCAAGGGCACCGGCAGCCGCAGCGGCTCGCTGCCGCACCAGTGCCCGGCGTGCCTGGGCACGGGCCAGACGAGCCGCAACGCCGGGGGGTTCGCCTTCGCCGAGCCCTGCCGCGACTGCCGCGGTCGTGGCCTGCTCGTCGACGACCCCTGCCCCGACTGCGGGGGCAGCGGCCGGGCGATGGGCACCCGCACCCTCACCGTCCGCATCCCGGCCGGCGTCCGCGACGGTCAGCGCATCCGCCTGAAGGGCAAGGGCGGGCCGGGTGAGCGTGGTGGCCCTGCCGGCGACCTCTACGTCGTCGTCCACGTCGGCGCGCACCTGCTTTTCGGCCGGTCCGGCGACAACCTGACCCTGAAGGTGCCCGTCACGTTCGCCGAGGCCGCCCTCGGCGGTGAGGTCACCGTCCCCACCCTGAACGGCACGCCGGTGACGCTGCGCCTCCCGCCGGGCACGGCCAACGGCCGGACCTTCCGGGTGCGCGGCAAGGGTGCGCCGCGCGCCGACGGCACCCTCGGCGACCTGCTCGTCACCGTGGAGGTGGCCGTCCCGACCAAGCTGAGCTCGCAGGCCCGGTCGGCGGTCGAGGCGTTCCGCGCGGCGACCGAGAGCGAGGACCCGCGCGCCGGGCTGGCCGACGCGCTCCGCACCTCGAAGGGGAGCTGACCGTGCCCTTCACCGCCGGACCCGACGGGGCCTGGGAGAGCGACGACTTCACGCCGGTCTACGTCATCTCGACCGCGGCGTCGCTGACCGGGCTGCACGCGCAGACACTGCGTCAGTACGACCGGCTGGGGCTGGTCTCGCCCGGCCGCACGCCGGGTGGCGGGCGCCGCTACTCGCGTCGTGACATCGAGCGGCTGCGGGAGGTCGCGCGCCTGTCGTCGCTCGGGATCGGGCTGGAGGGGGTTCGCATGGTGCTCGCGCTGGAGGACCAGGTGACCTCGCTGCGGTTCCGCCTCCACGAGGTGCAGCGCGAGCTGGACGCGGTGCGGGCGGAACGGGCGGAACGCCCCCGGACCGCCCTCGTCGTCTGGCGCCCCCGCCGACAGACAGGGAGACTTCCGTGGACACCCCTCAGCTGACCCGCAAGAGCCAGGAGGCGCTGACCGCCGCACAGCGCCGCGCGGTGCGCGACGGCAACCCGGCCCTGGAGCCGCAGCACGTGCTCTGGGCCCTCGCCCAGGACGACCAGGGCATCGCGCTGTCGGTCCTCGAGTCCGTCGGCGCCGACCGGGCGACCGTGCGCGCTGCGACGGAGAAGGCCCTCACCGACCTGCCGAGCGCGAGCGGCTCGACCGTCTCGGCGCCGGCCGCCTCGGGCGCCCTGCAGCGGGTGCTGGCGACGGCGGTGGAGCGCGCGACGGCGCGCGGTGACGAGTACGTCTCGACCGAGCACCTGCTGCTCGCCCTGACGGCCGTGGCCGGCCCGGCGGCTGACCAGCTGCGCGAGCTCGGCGCCACCGAGGCCTCGGTGACCGAGGCGGTCGACCGCGTGCGCGGCGGCACGAAGGTGACCACCGACGACCCCGAGTCGACGTACCAGTCGCTGGAGAAGTTCGGCGTCGACCTCACGGCCCGCGCGCGCGACGGGGTGCTCGACCCGGTGATCGGCCGCGACGACGAGATCCGGCGCGTCGTGCAGGTCCTGTCCCGGCGGACCAAGAACAACCCGGTGCTCATCGGCGAGCCGGGCGTCGGCAAGACCGCCGTCGTCGAGGGCCTGGCGCAGCGCATCGTCGCCGGCGACGTCCCCGACTCCCTGCGCGGCAAGCGGCTGGTCGCCCTCGACCTCGGCGCGATGGTGGCGGGCGCGAAGTACCGCGGCGAGTTCGAGGAACGGCTGCGGGCGGTGCTCGACGAGATCAAGGCGAGCGGCGGCCAGATCGTGACGTTCATCGACGAGATGCACACAGTCGTCGGTGCCGGCGCGACCGGCGAGGGCGCCATGGACGCGTCCAACATGCTCAAGCCGATGCTCGCCCGCGGCGAGCTGCGCATGGTCGGCGCGACGACGCTCGACGAGTTCCGCGAGCACGTGGAGAAGGACCCCGCGCTGGAGCGCCGCTTCCAGCCCGTGCTCGTCGGCGAGCCGACCGTCGAGGACACCGTCGCGATCCTGCGCGGCCTCAAGGACCGCTACCAGGCCCACCACAAGGTCGACATCACCGACGCGGCGCTGGTGGCTGCGGCGACGATGTCCGACCGCTACATCACCTCGCGGTTCCTGCCCGACAAGGCGATCGACCTGGTCGACGAGGCGGCGTCGCGGCTGCGCATGGAGATCGACTCCCGCCCCGTGGAGATCGACGTGCTGCAGCGCCAGGTCGACCGGCTGCTGATGGAGGAGCTGGCGCTGCAGAACGAGGTCGAGCGGCGAAACGCGGAGGGAGGGACGAGCGGAACGCAGAGCGCGACCAGTGTCGTCGACGCCGCCTCGGTCGAGCGGCTCGCGCGCCTCCGGCAGGACCTGGCCGACAGCCAGGAGCAGCTCACCGAGCTCAACGCCCGATGGGAGCAGGAGCGCTCGTCGCTCGACCGGGTCGGCGACCTGATGGCCCGACTTGACGAGCTGCGCGGCCAGGCCGAGCGGGCCGAGCGCGACGGCGACCTCGCGACGGCCAGCCGGCTGCGCTACGCCGAGATCCCCGCGCTGGAGAGGGAGCTCGCCGAGGCGCGCGCCGCGAGCGAGACCCGCGAGGCGATGGTCAAGGAGGAGGTCGGCCCCGACGACGTCGCCGAGGTCGTCGCCTCCTGGACCGGCATCCCGGCGGGGCGGCTGCTCGAGGGCGAGACGGCCAAGCTGCTGCGGATGGAGGAGGAGCTCGGGCGCCGGCTGGTCGGCCAGGCGACGGCCGTGCGCGCCGTGTCCGACGCCGTCCGCCGCGCACGGGCCGGCATCTCCGACCCCGACCGCCCGACCGGCTCGTTCCTGTTCCTCGGCCCGACCGGGGTCGGCAAGACCGAGCTGGCCAAGGCGCTGGCCGACTTCCTGTTCGACGACGAGCGGGCCATGGTCCGCATCGACATGAGCGAGTACGGCGAGAAGCACTCGGTCGCCCGACTGGTCGGCGCCCCGCCCGGTTATGTCGGCTACGAGGAGGGCGGACAGCTGACCGAGGCGGTGCGCCGCCGCCCGTACAGCGTCGTGCTCTTCGACGAGGTCGAGAAGGCGCACCCGGAGGTCTTCGACGTCCTGCTCCAGGTGCTCGACGACGGCCGCCTCACCGACGGGCAGGGCCGCACGGTCGACTTCCGCAACGCGATCCTCGTGCTGACCTCGAACCTCGGCTCGGGCTTCCTCGTCGACCCGACGCTGGACACCGAGCAGCGGCGCGAGATGGTGCTCGCGACGGTGCGCGACTCGTTCAAGCCGGAGTTCCTCAACCGGCTCGACGAGATCGTCGTGTTCGACGCGCTCTCGACCGAGGACCTGGCCCGCATCGTCGACCTGCAGGTCGAGGCACTGCGCGGGCGGCTGGCGGGGCGGCGTCTGCAGCTGGAGGTCAGCGACGGCGCCCGCGCCTGGCTGGCCCGCACCGGGTTCGACCCGGTCTACGGCGCCCGCCCGCTGCGGAGGCTCGTGCAGTCGGCGGTCGGCGACCCGCTCGCCCGGGCCCTGCTCGCCGGCGAGGTCCGCGACGGCGACACCGTGCGCGTCGACGCCTCCCCCGACGCCGCCGCGCTCACCGTCACCCCCGCGAGTTCGACCACGTAAGGCAGGTGGGTGATTGCCTCAGCAGGCGTATACGCCTCCCGAAGCGATCTCACGCCTGCCTTACGTGGTCGACTGCTCCAGGCGCGGCGTCGATGGCGGAGGGGTCGGCGGGACCTGAGAGGCTGGCGTGATGTCCACAGCACTCGTCACCGGGGCGACGGCCGGCATCGGCAACGCCTTCGTCCGGCGCCTGGCCGCCGACCGCTACGACCTCGTCCTCGTCTCCCGCGACGAGCAACGGCTCGAGTCGCTGGCCAAGGAGCTGCGCACGACCCACGGCGTGCAGGTGGAGGTCCTCGCGGCCGACCTCGCCGAGGACGCCGGCTGCCGCTCGGTCGAGGCCCGGCTGGCGGACCGCGACCGGCCGGTCGACCTGCTGGTGAACAACGCCGGCTTCACCGTGAACACCAGGTTCGTCAGCGGGGACATCGACGACGAGGAGCGCATGCTCCGGGTGCTCGTCCGCGCGGTGCTGCGGCTGACCCGCGCGGCGGTGCCCGGCATGGTGGAGCGCCGTCACGGTGCGGTCGTCAACGTCTCGTCGGTCGCCGGGTTCCTGCCCCAGGGCACCTACAGCGCCGCGAAGGCCTGGGTCACGAGCTTCACGCAGGGCCTGGCCGCGGACCTCGCCGGCTCGGGGGTTCGGGTGCTCGCGCTGTGCCCGGGCTTCACCCAGACCGAGTTCCACGAGCGGGCCGGCATCGACATGCGCCGCACCCCCGACTGGCTGTGGCTCGACGCGGAGGAGGTCGTCGCCGACGCCTTCACCGCGCTCGCGAGAGGCACCGTCGTCTGCGTGCCCGGCGCGCAGTACAAGACGATGGTGACCGTCGTGCGCCACCTGCCGGCGCGGGCCCTGACATCGGTCGCCCGCAAGGTTCGTCGCCGTCGCCGCGAGCAGGGCAACGAGATCAGCGCAGGCGGCCCAGTCGGCTGACGGCCTCGTCGAGCACCTCGTCGCGCTTGCAGAACGCGAACCGGACGAGCGGTCGACCGGCCTCCACGTCGTCGTAGAACACCTGGTGCGGGATGGCCACCACGCCCGCCCTGTGGGGCAGGTCGCGGCAGAACTGCACACCGTCGTCGTAGCCGAGCGGGCGCACGTCGGCCGTGACGAAGTACGTGCCCTGCGGCTCGTACACCTCGAAGCCGACCGACCGCAGGCCGTCGACGAGGCGGTCGCGCTTGCCGCGCAGGCTCGACCGGAGCTCCTCGAAGTAGGAGTCCGGCAGCCGCAGCCCGACCGCGACCGCCGGCTGGAGGGGCGCGCCGGAGACGTAGGTGATGAACTGCTTGGCCATCATCAGCGCGCGCGTCAGGTGGGACGGGCCGGTCGCCCAGCCGACCTTCCAGCCGGTGAAGGAGAACGTCTTGCCGGCCGAGCTGATCGTCAGCGTCCGCCCCGCCATCCCCGGGTAGGTGGCGAGCGGCCGGTGGGCGACGTCGTAGGTCATGTGCTCGTAGACCTCGTCGGTGACCACGGTGAGGTCCCGCTCGAGGGCGAGCCCGGCCACGGCGGCGAGCTCGTCGTCCTGCAGGACGGTGCCGGTCGGGTTGTGCGGCGAGTTGAGCAGCAGCAGCCGGGTGCGGTCCGTGACCGCTGACCGGAGCCGGTCGACGTCGAGCCGGAAGTCAGGCGCGCGCAGCGTCACCGGCACCCGCACGCCGCCGGCCATCGCGATGCACGCGGCGTAGGAGTCGTAGAACGGCTCGAGCGCGACCACCTCGTCGCCCGGGTCGACGAGCGCGAGCATGCTGGCTGCGATGGCCTCCGTGGCCCCGGTGGTGACGACGACCTCCGTGTCGGGGTCGACGTCGAGGCCGTAGAAGCGCTTCTGGTGCTCGGCCACCGCCAGCCGCAGGTCCGGGATGCCGGGCCCCGGTGGGTACTGGTTCGCCCCCTCGCGGATGGCCCGGACGGCCGCCTCGGCCACCTCGGTCGGGCCGTCGGTGTCCGGGAAGCCCTGCCCGAGGTTGACCGACCCGGTGGCGAGCGCGAGAGCGGACATCTCGGCGAACACGGTCGTTCCCAGACCGTCGAGCCGGCGAGCGGGCGCGTGCGGGGTCACGTGCCCGACCCTAGGCGACTCGTCCCCCTTCCCGACCGGGCGCGCTCGTGCTTGGCTGCCAGGTACCCGCTTCGCGTCCCCTGCGCCGACGACGAGCTGAGGAGTCAGCATGGTCCACATCGCCGTGACCGTCGACGGAGAACGTCGCGACGACGAGGTCGAGGCCAGGCTGCTGCTGGTCCACTACCTCCGGGAGACCGCCGGGAAGGTCGGCACACCCGTGGGGTGCGACACCAGCAACTGCGGGGCCTGCACCGTGCTCCTCGACGGGCGCAGCGTGAAGTCGTGCAGCGTGCTCGCGGTCCAGGCGGACGGGTCGGAGGTCATGACGGTCGAGGGCCTGGCGAACGGCGGGTGGCATCCGGTGCAGACGGCGTTCAAGGAGGCGCACGCCCTGCAGTGCGGCTACTGCACGCCGGGGATGATCATGGCGGCCATCGACCTCTTGCAGCACAACGCCGACCCCTCCGAGGAGGAGGTGCGCGACGGGCTCGAGGGCAACCTGTGCCGGTGCACGGGCTACCAGAACATCGTCAAGGCCGTGCAGCAGGCAGCGGGGGGTGCGCGATGACCGCGACCGAGGAGCGTACGTCCGCATCCGTCGGCCAGCCGCTGCACCGCAAGGAGGACGCGCGGCTGGTCACCGGCCGCACCCGGTGGACCGAGAGCATCACGCTGCCCGGGATGCTGCACGTCGCGGTGCTGCGCTCGCCGATGGCCCACGCCCGGCTGACGCGGGTCGACGTCTCCCCGGCCATGCAGCGCCCCGGTGTCGTCGCGGCGTTCTCCGGCACCGACCTCACGGACGACTTCGGTGGCCTCCCGACCGCGTGGACGGTCAGCGAGGACCTCAAGACGCCCTCGCACTTCCCCCTGGCCCGGGACGAGGTGCGCCACGTCGGCGACGCCGTCGCGGTCGTTGTGGCGCGCGGCCGCTACGCCGCGGTCGACGCCCTCGAGGCGATCGAGGTCGACTACGAGCCGCTGCCGGCGGTGCTGGACATGGAGCAGGCGGTGGCCGACGGCTCGCCGCTGGTCCACGACGACCTCGGCACGAACGTGTGCTTCACGTTCCACGAGGAGCACGGCGACTACGAGGCGAGCAAGGCCGAGGCCGACGTCGTGTTCCACCGTCGCTACGTGAACCAGCGCCTCATCCCCAACGCGATGGAGCCGCGCTCGGTCGCCGTCGACCCGACGAGCTCGGACGCGTTCACCATCTACTCCTCGACCCAGGTGCCGCACTTCGTCAAGGTCTTCATGTCGCTGGTCGTCGGCGTCCCGGAGCACAAGATCCGCGTGATCGCCGCCGACGTGGGTGGGGGCTTCGGGTCCAAGCTGGACATCTACGCGGAAGAGGCCATCTGCCTCGCTCTCGCGCGACGCCTCGGCCGTCCCGTGACCTGGACCGCGTCCCGCAGCGAGGACTACCAGGCCACCATCCACGGCCGCGACCTCATCCAGGACGTCGAGATCGCGGCGACCTCCGACGGCCGGATGCTCGGGATGCGGGTCGACCTGCTCTCCGACATGGGCGCCTACCTGCAGCTGCTCACGCCGAGCATCCCGCTGCTCGGTCGCTACATGTACCCCGGCATCTACAAGTTCGCCTCGCACTCCTTCCACTGCACCGGCGTGTTCACGACGAAGACCCCGACCGACGCCTACCGCGGCGCGGGCCGGCCGGAGGCGACCTTCGCGATCGAGCGGGTCGTCGACGACCTGGCGGCCCACCTGGGCATCGACCCCGTCGAGCTGCGCCGGCGCAACTGGATCGGGCACGGCGAGTTCCCCTACACGACGGTCTGCGGGCTCGAGTACGACTCGGGCAACTACGAGGCCGCGACGGAGAGGGCGCTCGAGCTCCTCGGCTACGACGCATTGCGGGCCGAGCAGGCCAAGCGCCGCGAGTCCGGCGACCCCGTGCAGCTGGGCATCGGCATCTCGACCTACACCGAGATGTGCGGGCTGGCGCCGTCGCGGTGGCTCGGGGAGTCGGGCTACGTCGCCGGGGGATGGGAGCGGGCCACGGTCCGCATGACCCCGTTGGGCAAGGCGGAGGTCGTCGCGGGCACGTCGCCGCACGGCCAGGGACACGTGACGACCTTCAGCCAGGTCGTGGCCGACGCCCTGGGTGTGCCGTTCGAGGACGTCGAGGTCCTCGTCAACGACACCGCCACCGTCCCGTGGGGCCTGGACACCTACGGCTCCCGCTCGCTGGTCGTGGGCGGGATGGCCGTGCGGGGCGCCGCCGAGGCCGTGGTCGAGAAGGCCAAGCTGCTCGCGGCCCACCTGATGGAGGCCGACCCGTCCGACGTCGAGTTCGACGCGGGCACGTTCCGGGTGAAGGGGACTCCGTCGGCGACCAAGACCATCCAGGAGGTCGCTTTCGCGTCCTTCACGGCGCACACGATGGCCGAGGGCAGCGACGCCGTCCTCTCGGCCGACCACCTCCACGACCCGGAGACCTTCTCCTACCCGCACGGAACGCACCTGTGCGCGATGGAGGTCGACACCGAGACGGGGATGTCCACCATCCGTAAGTACGTCTGCGTTGACGACGTCGGCAACGTGGTCAACCCCATGATCGTGGAGGGTCAGGTGCACGGAGGGGTCGCGCAGGGGATTGCGCAGGCCCTCTACGAGGAGGCGGTCTACGACGACTCGGGCAACCTCGTCACGGGCAGCATGGTCGACTACCTCGTGCCCGCGGCCCCCGACATCCCGCACCTGGACACCGACCGCACGGTGACGCCGTCGACCACGAACCCCTTGGGTGTGAAGGGGGTCGGCGAGGCCGGGACGATCGCCTCGACACCCGCCGTCGTCAACGCGGTGGTCGACGCCGTCCGCCACCTCGGCGTCGACGACGTGCGCATGCCCTGCACGCCCGAACGGGTGTGGCGGGCGATCCAGGAGGGCGGGTCGGGCGGCGACCGGGCAGCGGGCGGGACCGTCGCCTACGGCGGCGCCGCCACCGAGACCACGGCGGGAGGTGAGTCGGCATGATCCCGGCCCAGTTCGCGTACGTCCGACCGGGCTCGGTCGACGAGGCCGTCGCCGCGCTCGGCGAGCACGGCGACGACGCCAAGGTGATGGCCGGCGGGCAGTCGCTCATCCCGCTGCTGAGACTGCGGCTGTCCTACCCCGAGGTCGTCGTCGACGTGGGCCGCATCGGCGAGCTGGCCGGCGTCCGGGAGGACGGCGACCACATCGTGATCGGGGCGACGACGACACACCACGACGTCATGCACGACGACCTGGTGCGCCGCCATGCCGGGCTGCTCGCCGAGGCCACCGGCACCGTCGCGGATCCCGCCGTACGCCATCGGGGGACGTTCGGCGGGTCCCTCGCCCATGCCGACCCCGCCGGCGACCTGCCCGCCGTCGCGCTCGCTCTCGACGCCGAGATGGTCGTGGCGGGCAGCGCTGGGCGGCGCACGGTGGCGGCAGCGGACTTCTTCGTCGACTACCTGCAGACGGCGATCGAGCCCGACGAGCTGCTCGTCGAGGTTCGCCTGCCCAAGCGCGAGGGGTGGGGCTTCCGCTACGAGAAGTTCCACCGCGTCGCCCAGTCGTGGGCCATCGTCGGCGTGGCGGCAGCCGTGCGGCGGTCGAACGGGAGCATCGACGAGGCCCGCGTCGCCCTGACCAACATGGGGCCGACGCCGGTGCGCGCGGCCGCGGTCGAGCAGGCGCTCTCCGGCGCGGGCACCGATGCCGTCGCCGACGCGGCGTCGCACGCGGCCGACGGGTCGAGCGCTCCCAGTGACCTGAACGGGAAGTCCGACTACCGTGATCATCTCGCGAGGGTGCTGACGCGGCGCGCCGTCCTGGCGGCCGCAGGGGAGGGCTAGTCGATGCAGCTGGAGCACCGGTTCTCGGTGCCTGTGCCCGTGGGCCAGGCGTGGGACGTCCTGCTCGATGTCGAGCGCATCGCGCCCTGCATGCCGGGGGCCACGGTCGAGTCGTTCGACGGCGAGACGATCGAGGGCAGGGTCAAGGTCAAGGTCGGGCCCATCCAGGTCACCTACGCGGGCACGGCGAAGTTCGTCGAGAAGGACGAGGGCGCGCGCCGTGCCGTCATCGATGCCAACGCCAAGGAGGCGCGCGGGTCCGGGACCGCGGCCGCGACGATCACCGCCGTGCTCACCGCGTCGGGCGACGGCACGGACGTCGTCGTGACCACCGACCTGCAGATCACGGGTAAGCCTGCGCAGTTCGGCCGGGGAGTCATGGTCGAGGTGGGCAACAAGCTCCTGGGCAGGTTCGCCGACTGCCTCGCCGACGAGCTCTCCGGCGGCCAGCCTGCTGCCGCCGCGCCGGCCGCAGCCTCTGGGGCGTCCGCGCCCGGCACTCCCGCCTCTTCCTCGGGCGCGCCGGACGGCCAGGCGGCTGCCGCGGCCCGCGACATCGCGGCATCGACGAGTGCGCCGGGGCCGCAGGCGACGACGCGACCGCCCCCGCTGCGCCGGCTGCCCGACGACGACGCGATCGACCTGCTGGGCACTGCCGGAGGACCGGTCCTGAAACGGCTCGTGCCCGTGGTCGGTGCGCTCGTGCTGCTGCTCGTCCTGTGGAGGCTGTCCCGCCGCCGCGGCTGAGGGCCGGTCTGCGAGCCGCGGGGGCGCTCCCGCACAGACATTGCGCTCCCGCACCCGACACGCCGCGGAGGCGGTGTGTCGGCGCAACGTCTGTGCGGTCGCCCCCGGTCAGTCCTCGAACCAGACGATGAACGGCCGGTTGGCCAGCGCCCCAACACTGACGTCGTGCGTTCGGACCTGGAGCTTGCCGCTGCAGTCGCCGGACGTCACCGTGCCACCCGACACGAACGCCGTGGCGATGACGTCTCCCTCGCCACTGTCGAAGACGCCCTGCGCCGTCGCGACCACGCTCTTCGGGGTGAACGAGAGCCCGGTGAAGCAGACGATGCCCACCTGGGTGTCGGGATCGATGTTGGCCTGGGTGATGCCCGAGCTCTTCGCCGCGATCACGGTGCCGGTCTCGTCGACCGTGGCGTAGGCCACGGCGCTCCCGGCAGGGCCGGTCGCTCCCGTCGCTCCGGTCGCTCCGGTCGCTCCGGTCGCGCCGGCGGCGCCGGCCGGGAGCTGCCCCGTCGCGAAGTCCTTCGCCAGCAGCGACCTGTCGCGAACCTTCGCCGATGTGACTGCCCCGCCGCGGATGTCCGACTTCGCCACGCCCGCCTTCTTGATCTGCGGACTTCCGACGCTGTTGCGCGCCAGAGTCGTCGCCGCGTAGCCGGTGCCGGTCATGGCGACGACGAGCGCCAGGGTCGCGGTCACGTTGGCGTAGCGGCCGGGTGTGAACAGACTCTTCATGAGCCCCTCCTAGGGTGACCCCGTGCGGTGAACGTACGGGCGTCGACCTTCGGCGGCACAGGGAATCGGCGACTGCGTGGGTCCGGTGGGAGCAAACGTCGCGCTTTGTCCACAGACATGCCATCCCCCGAAGTCCCGGCGTGTCGGCGGCCGGGCCGGCAGCCGGGGGCTACATCAGGGCAAGGAGATCCGCGAGGGCCTCGGCGACCCGTCCGGGCTCGGTGCAGGCCGCGAAGTGCCCGCCGGGCAGGTCGCGCTCGACCACCGGCCACCCGCGGGACCGGGCGACCCGGGCTGCGGTGTCGTACGCCGGCGAGAGACGGACCAGGCCGCAGGGCGCGTCCGGCCAGTCGCCGGGGAACGGGAGCTCCTCGGAGAAGAAGTCCCGCCCGCGCGGGCGCAGCGAGCCGACCAGCGCCGCCCGGCGCTCCCGGTCGGGCACGAGGTCGCGGAGGTCGTCGTCGGCCCAGGTCGGGTAGGCACCGCCGGCGGCGAGCAGGGCGTCGACCTCGTCCGCGGCCCGGGGGTCCTCGCCGCGCAGCAGGCCCATCCGCGTCGCCGACCGGCCGTGCGGCACGCCCGCGTCGAGGAACACGTAGCCCGCGACCGGGCGGCGCGCCGACCGGCGCGCGGCCCCGAGCTGGGGCAGCAGGTAGCCGGCGCCCGAGTGCCCGACGAGGTGCAGCGGCCCAGCCGGGTCCGCGGCGGCCACCTGCAGGGCGGCCCGGGCGACGTACCGCCCGGCGTAGGGCGGCTGCTCGTCGTCGGTCACGTCGAGCACCACGACCTCGTGCCCCTGCGCCCGCAGGACGCCGGGCAGGTCCCCCCACGCCGCCGGTCCGGTCAGCGGGCTGTGCGCGAGCACCAGGGCGCGGGTCGGCGTGGCCACGGGGCAAGCCTGCCCTGCGGCCTGGCTACGCTGCGCGGCCATGGGTGAGGACGCGCGCGCCGCGCTGCTGCAGCAGGTCAAGGACAAGGCGGTCGTGCACGGCAGGGTCGTGCTGTCGTCGGGCCGGGAGGCCGACTACTACGTGGACCTGCGCCGGGTGACCCTCGACGCCGAGGCCGCCCCGCTCGTCGGCGAGGTGATGCTCGACGCGACCGCCGACCTCGACTACGACGCGGTGGGCGGGCTCACCCTGGGCGCCGACCCGGTCGCGACGGCGATGCTGCACGCCGCCGCCGCGCGCGGCCGCCGCCTCGATGCGTTCGTGGTGCGCAAGGAGGGCAAGGCGCACGGGCTGCAGCGGCGCATCGAGGGTCCCGACGTGACGGGCCGCCGGGTGCTCGCCGTCGAGGACACCTCGACGACCGGTGGCTCGGTGCTCACCGCGGTCGAGGCGCTGCGGGGGGCCGGGGCCGAGGTCGTGGGTGTGGCCGTCATCGTCGAGCGCGGGGCCGCCGACCGGGTGCGCTCCGAGGGCCTGACCTACGTCGCGGCCTACGAGCTCGACGACCTCGGGCTGGGCTGAGCCGCTTCGCCATTGACGCCGATCAGGTCGCGGAGCATGGTCGGAGCCGGGGGAGAAGGCCGCGACAGCCATGAACCGGACACCGAGCCTGCAGACGGTTGGCGCCCTCAGCGCCATCGCCTTGGTCGCATGCTTCCTTGCGGGCGGCATCTCGATGGGCGCCAGCGGTGTGCAGCTCCTCATCCCGGAGACGGGGGCGCCGGGACTCGACTGGATCGCCGACGTGGACGCGGCGGGCGGGCTGTTCTTCACCGGCGCCTGGTTGATCGTCCTGATGGGCTTCTTCGGGATGGTGGCGTTCGTCGGGTTCTACGACCTGCTGCGCGGCGCCGGCGGGGTCTTCGTGCTGGCCCCGCTGCTCGGGACCGTGGGGTTGACGCTGGTCACGGTCTCGCACCTCGTCCCCATCGCCCTGGCCTACGAGCTGGCTCCGGCCTACGTGGACGCGGACGCTGCTGGGCGTGCCACGCTGGCCGCGACGTTCGACACCTTCGCGGCGACCTCACTGGTCACCAACGCCGCGGGCAACTTCCTGGGCTGGGGCGTTGCGGTCCCGATGTTCGCGTTGGCGGTCCTCCGCACGCACGAGCTGCCGCGCTGGGTCGGATGGCTGGGACTTCTCGTCGGCGTCCTCGCCGGCTGGCTCGGCCTGCTCAGTCCTGTGTCGGGCCTGGTCGAGGGCATCTCCGGCATCGGGTTCGTCGCGTTCTTCGTGTTCATGCTCAGCATGGGCATCGCGATGCTGCGCCGGCGAGAGGCGGCGGTGCCGCGGATGTCGCCGTCGACACCCATGGGCTGAGCCGCACTCTCCGGGGCGCCGACGCTAAGGGATCGGCCGCTCCCGCCGATGATTTCGAGCGTGACCGACCTCGCTCCGCTGCTGCCGTGGCTGTTCGGCGCCGTCGTGGTCGCCGTGATCGTCGGCGGCTTCGTGCTGGAGCGAAGGCGGCGCGAGCGGCTGCTGCTCTTCGCGACCCGACGGGGCTGGCGGTACGTCGGCGAGGACCCGTCGCTGGCTCACCGTTTCGACGGCACCCCGTTCGGCCGGGGCGACCGCCGCCGGGCCCGCAACGTCCTCACCGGGACGGAGAGCGGCCGGCCGTTCGCGGCGTTCGACTACTCCTACGAGACCCACTCGACGGACTCGAAGGGTCACCGGACGACCCAGACACACCGCTTCGCCGTCTGCGCGGTGCCGCTGCCGGCCCCCGTCGGGATGCTCGAGGTCGCCCCCGAGGGCGTGCTGTCGCGAGCCGCGGGGGCCGTCGGGCTGGTCCGGGACATCGACCTGGAGAGCGAGGGCTTCAACCGGCGGTTCAGCGTGCGGGCCACGGACCGGAAGCTGGCCAGCGACGTCCTCACCCCCCGCACGATGCAGTACCTCGAGTCCGTCCGGCCCGCGGCATGGCGGCTGCAGGGCGGCCACATCCTGTCCTGGCACCCCGGGCGCCTCGACCCCGCGGAGGTCGTCCGAACCTGTGCCGTGCTGCGCCGCGTCGTCGACGGGGTCCCGTCGTTCGTCTGGAAGGACGCCGGCGCGGACCCCGCGAGTGGCTACGATCGCCTGCCATGACGGCACTGTGGGTCCTGCTCGGCGTCGTGGTCGTCCTCGGCGTCGCGATCGCGGTGTCGTACAACCGCTTCGTCTCCCAGCGCAACCTCGTCCAGGAGTCGTGGCGGCAGGTCGACGTCGAGCTCAAGCGCCGGCACGACCTGATCCCCAACCTGGTCGAGACCGTCAAGGGCTACGCGACGCACGAGCGCGACGTGTTCGACGCGGTGACCCGGGCGAGAGCGACGGCCGCGGCTCCCGGGTCGACGCCGGGCGAGCAGGCGCAGCAGGAGGGCGTCCTCGGCATGGCGCTGGGGCGGCTCTTCGCCGTCGCCGAGGACTACCCGGACCTCAAGGCCAGCGGCAACTTCCTCGAGATGCAGCGCGAGCTGACCGAGACCGAGGACCGCATCGCCGCCGGGCGCCGCTACTACAACGCCAACGTCCGCGCGCTGAACACCCGCGTCGAGTCGGTGCCCTCCAACCTCGTGGCGAGCACGTTCGGCTTCCACAAGGAGGAGTACTTCGAGGTGCAGGACGAGGCGGTCCGCTCCGCCCCGTCAGTCGACTTCGGCTGAGTCGGGCGTCTCGCGGCCCGACCGCGCGCGCGACCGGGCCCGCAGCAGCTCCACGGCGATGGGCAGCACGGAGAGCGCGACGATGCCGATGAGGATCAGCTCGATGTGCTCGGCGACGAAGTCCACCTGGCCGAGGTAGTAGCCCAGCACCGTCACGCCGACCCCCCACAGCGCGCCGCCGACCACGTTGTAGGTCACGAAGGTGCGGTAGCGCATGCCGCTGACGCCGGCCACGACGGGGGCGAAGGTGCGCACGATGGGCACGAACCGGGCCAGGACGATGGTGCGTCCGCCGTAGCGCTCGAAGTACGAGTAGGCCTTGTCGACGTACTCCTTCTTGAAGAAGCGCGAGTCCGGCCGGTGGAAGACGCGGGGCCCGGCCTTGGCGCCGATCATGTACCCCACCTGGTCGCCGGTGACCGCCGCGAGCACCACGAGCGGGACCACCACCGGCAGCGGCGGCAGGACGCTGGTGGTCGCGACGAGGAGCCCGGCGGTGAACAGCAGCGAGTCGCCGGGCAGGAAGAAGCCGATGAGCAGGCCCGACTCGGCGAACACGATGAGCAGGAGCCCGATCAGCCCGAAGGTCTGGATCAGGTGGTCGGGGTCCAGCCAGGAGGGGCCGAGAGCGGTGACCTGCACCGGAGCAGGCTACCCGCGCGGCTCAGCGGCGCCGAACCGTGAACGTCTCGGGCTCGTCGGCCGGCCCGGGCTTGCGCCGCTTCCCGTTCACGGTGAAGTCCACCGCGCTCGGGCGGCCGTTGACGACCTCGAGGACCTTCTGGTCGAAGCTGCGCTTCTGGCCCCTGGAGAAGAGCCGGGACACGAGCGTGCGCCCGCCGGGGACCCGGACGGTGATGAACGTGGCCCGGCGCACCACGAAGGACAGGGTGGGCGGACGCACGGTCGCGGCCGGTTCGGTCGGGGACGCGGTGGCTGATGCGGAGGGCGACGCCGGCGGTGACGTCGAGGGCGGCGGCGAGGTGGTCGTGGCCGCCGTGGTGGTGCTCGCCGCCGGCGGCACGGTCGCAGTCGTCGTATCGTCGCCGCCGCGGGTCAGCAGGTAGCCGGCGACGAGCAGGAGCGCGACCCCCGCGGCAGCCAGGCGCACCCAGAAACCCTGGTCGGGGGTCGGCTGACCGCTGCCGGGCACGGTGTGGCGACCCACGCCCGGACGCTATCGCGATGCAGCGCGCCGGCGACGGACCCAGCCCGCGACACCCGCGACGACCGAGCCCGTGACGAAGAGGGCAGCAACGCCGTACGACGCCGTGCGCAGCCACGGCGACGACGCCGCGAGGTGCCCGAGCACCGGCAGGCCGACCGCCCACGCCAGGGCTCCGACCACGTTCGCCGACAGGAACCGCGGGTAGCCCATGCGGCTGGTGCCGGCGAGGATCGGTGTGAAGGTCCGCACCCAGGGCACCCAGCGCGCCGCCACGACCGCCCACCAGCCGTAGCGCTGGTAGAACTGCTCGGCCCGGTGCAGGTGCCGGACGTCGAGGCGGCCGGCCGAGACCCGCCGCTCGAGCCAGACGCGGCCGAGCCGCGACCCCGTCGCGTAGCCCACGGAGTCGCCGCTCACCGCGGCCGCGAAGGCGCCGGCGACGAGCACGGCGAGGGAGACTCCCGAGCGCGGCTCGGCGCTGACGAGCCCGGCGCCGAACAGGATGGTGTCGCCCGGCAGGAGGAAGCCGACGAGCAGCCCCGACTCGACGAAGACGAACCCGAACACGACGGAGTAGACGGCGCCGGCCGTGAGCGACCCCAGGTCGGGCGACAGGTCGGGGAGGAGGTCCCAGGCGGCGCCCACTCCCCAACCCTAGGCTGGCTGGTCGTGGACCCCGGTCATGGCGAGGACGGTGTGGGCGCCGGCGCATCGGCGGGTGTCGACGGCGGCGACATCGGCGTCGGCCCGTGGGCGGGCCCGCTGCCGGACGACCCGCGGCTGGACCCCGTGCTCCTGGCGCACGGCGACCGTCGCAACGTCGTCGACCGCTACCGCTACTGGCGGCGTGAGGCCGTCGTGGCGGACCTCGACCTGCGCCGCCACCCGTTCCACGTCGCGATCGAGAACTGGCAGCACGACATGAACATCGGCTCGGTCGTGCGCACCGCGAACGCGTTCCTCGCCCGCGAGGTCCACGTCGTCGGTCGCCGGCGGTGGAACCGCCGCGGCGCGATGGTGACCGACCGCTACCAGCACGTGCGCCACCACGAGGACCTGACGGCGTTCGCCACCTGGGCACGGGCGTCGGGGCTCGACGTCGTCGGGGTCGACAACCTGCCCGGGTGCGTGCCGCTGGAGCGGACCCGGTTGCCGCGCGACTGCGTGCTGCTGTTCGGCCAGGAGGGGCCGGGCCTGTCCGGGGAGGCTCGCGAGGTCGCGACGCTCGTGTGCTCGATCGCGCAGTTCGGCTCGACGCGGTCGATCAACGCGGGCGCCGCGGCGGCGATCGCCATGCACACCTGGGTGCGCCAGCACGTCGAAGGCCATGACCGCTGACCGGTGTCCGGGCAGCGCGGGTCGACGACGGCCTAGTCCGGGGGAGTGTCGCCCAGGAGGTAGCGCGCGCCGGCGCCGCGAACGGCCGCGACGTCGCGAGGGTTGGACAGCGTGCACTTCCGCAGAGACAGGCAGCCGCACCCGATGCAGCTGGTCAGCCCGTCGCGGAGCCGCTCGAGCTCGGCGATGCGCTCGTCGAGCCGGTGTCGCCAGGACGCCGACAGCTTGGCCCAGTCGGCCTTGGTCGGCGTTCGTCCCTCCGGGAGCCGCTGGAGCGCGTCCCGGATCTCGTCCAGTGACAGACCGACCCGCTGCGCGGCCCGGATGAAGGCGACCCGGCGCAGCTCGACGCGGGGAAAGCGGCGCTGGTTGCCGACCGTGCGCTCGGAGTGGATCAGTCCGGCGTCCTCGTAGAACCGCAGGGCCGAGTGGGCCAGACCGCTGCGCGCCGACAGCTCGCCGATCGACAAGGTCCGCGGGAGGGCTTCGTGCTGGTCGTCCACCCTCTCACTGTACGGCGTGCCACGCCACTTGACCTCAACCTGACTTGAGGTCTCACCATGACTCGCATGACGACTATGACTGCAACCGCGCGAGCGGCCTACGCCGAGCTCGCCTCGCTGATGACGCGGATGACCGGCGACGAGAAGCACGACGCGAGCGCCACCAGCACCCTCGACGTCCTGTGGGTGCTCTACGACCGCGTCCTGGACCTGCGGGGCGGCATCACCGACCCGGACCGCGACCGGTTCCTGCTGTCCAAGGGACACGGCCCGATGGCGTACTACGCGGTGCTCGCCGCCCACGGGCTCCTCGATCGCGACCTGCTGGACGGCTTCGGTGACTTCCACTCGCCGCTCGGCTTCCACCCGGACCGGGTCGTGGCGCCGGGCGTCGAGATCTCGTCCGGCTCGCTGGGTCACGGCCTGCCGATCGCCGTCGGCGTGGCACTCGGCCAGCGCATCCGGCGCAGCCCCGCCCGCACGGTCGTGCTGCTCGGTGACGCCGAGCTCGACGAGGGCAGCAACCCCGAGGCGATCCAGGTCGCCGGCCGTCGCCACCTGGAGGGCCTCACCGCGGTCGTGGTCGACAACTCCTCGGCCTGGCTGGGATGGCCCGGTGGCATCGCCACCCGCTTCGCCACCGAAGGCTGGAGCGCGACGACCGTCGACGGACGCGACCACGACGCCCTCGAGGCGGCGCTCACCGCCCCCACCGGGGGCCGGCCCCGCGCCGTCGTGGCATCGGTGGAGGTGAAGCCGTGACCGCCGTCGCCGTCGAGCGCAGCAGCGGCATGCGGGAGCGCTTCAGCGACACCGTCGTCGAGCTGCTCGACACCGACCCGCGCGTCGCCCTCGTCCTGGCCGACATCGGGTTGCGCTTCCTCGGCGACGTCGACACCCGCCACCCGGACCGGGTCGTCAACGTCGGCATCCGCGAGCAGCTGCTCGTCAGCGCCGCCGCCGGCCTGGCGATGTCCGGCCTGCGTCCCGTCGTCCACACCATCACCCCGTTCCTGCTGGAGCGGCCCTTCGAGCAGGTCAAGCTGGACCTCGGTCACCAGGACGTCGGAGCGGTTCTCGTGAGCGTCGGCGCGTCGTACGACGTGTCGGCCGGGGGACCCACGCACCACGGGCCGCGGGACGTTGCCCTGCTGGACACCCTGGACGGCTGGACGGTCCACGTCCCGGGCCACGCCGACGAGGCGGAGTCCCTGCTGCGGCAGGCCGTCCGTGGCGACGACCGGGTCTACCTCCGGCTCGCCGAGGACGGCAACCGCACGGCGTACGACGTGTCGAGCCCGGGTGCCCGCGTGCTCCGCCGCGGGAGCAGGGGGACGGTCGTCGCCGTCGGACCGCTGGCGGACCGGGTGCTGGCCGCGACCGAGGGTCTCGACGTCACCGTGCTCTACGCCGCGACGGTCCGCCCGTTCGACGCCGCCACGCTGCGGGCGACGCTGGACCGCCCCGACGTGGTCCTGGTCGAGCCCTACCTGGCGGGGACGTCGACGCGGCAGGTGGCCGAGGCGATGGTCGACGTGCCGCACCGGGTCCTCGGACTCGGGGTCGGCGTGGTCGACCCGCGGCGCTACGGCAGCCGCGCCGACCACGACCGGGTCCACGGCCTGCACGTCGAGGGCATCCGGCACCGCGTGGAGGTCTTCCTGCGGCCGTAGGGTCACCGTATGGACGACGCTGCGCTGCTCGCGGCTTTCGACACCCAGATCCGCCGACGGCCCGAGCGCGAGCCGGGCTTCCGCCTGGACCTCTCGGCCGACCCCGCCCCCGTCCTGCGCCTGGTGCCGGAGGCGGGCGCGTCCTGGGGCGGCGGCGTGTTCTGGTGCGACCTCGACGAGTCGAGCGCCGACGCGGCGATCGCCGCCGCGGTGGAGGTCTTCCGTGCCGCCGGCGGGCGGCCGTGGGAGTGGAAGCACTACGGCTACGACCGCCCGGGTGACCTGCCCGAGCGGTTGCGGGCCGCCGGTCTCGAGCCGGGCGACGACGAGGCGCTGGTCATCGGCGAGGTCGCGGCGGTGCGCGCGCGCCTGGCCGGCGCCGCCGCGCCGCAGGGGGTGACGATCCGCCGGCTCCGCGAGGACGCCGCCGGCCGTGCCGCGGACTGGGAGGGCATCGGCGCGCTGCACGCCGCGGTCTGGGACGAGGACCCGACCGACTACGTCGCCGGGCACCGCGCCGCGCAGGACGCCGACCCGGCAGGTCTGTCGACCTGGCTCGCGGTGGCCGACGACGGCACGGTCGTGTGCGCGGCGCGGGTCAACTTCCACGCCGGCACCGAGTTCGCCTCGCTCTGGGGCGGGAGCACGCTCGCGGCCTGGCGCGGCCGAGGCATCTACAAGGCGCTCGTCTCGCGGCGGGCCGACGAGGCGGCCGAGCGCGGGCTGCGGTTCCTGCAGGTCGACGCCTCCCCGGACAGCCGCCCGATCCTCGAGCGCCTGGGGCTGCGGACCCTCACGTCCACCACGCCCTGGACGTGGCGCCCGTAGCCTCGCCGCATGAGCGAACGGGTGCTGGTCGTCGGGGCCGACGCGGCCGGGATGTCGGCGGCGTCACAGGCCAAGCGGCTGCGCGGCGACGACCTCGAGGTGGTGGCGCTCGAACGCGGCCACCACACGTCCTTCTCCGCGTGCGGCATCCCCTACTGGATCGGCGGCGACGTCGACTCGGTCGACCAGCTCGTCGCGCGGACCGCCGAGCAGCACCGGGCCAACGGCATCGACCTGCGGATGCGCACCGAGGCCGTCGGACTGGATCTCGACCGGCGGGAGGCCGAGGTGCGCGACCACGAGGGCGGGTCGACGTACCGCCTCGGCTTCGACCACCTCGTCCTGGCCACCGGCGCGCGGCCGCGGCGTCCGGACCTGCCCGGCATCGACGCCGCCGGCGTGTTCGGCGTGCAGACGCTGGACGACGGCGAGCGGGTCCTCGACGCCCTCCAGGACGGCCCGCGCCGGGCGGTGGTCGTGGGCGGTGGCTACATCGGGGTCGAGATGGCCGAGGCGATGGTCAACCGCGGGCTCTCGGTGACCGTGGCGACCCGGTCCGCCGAGCCGATGGTGACCCTCGACCCGGACATGGGCCGGCAGGTGCACGACGCCATGACGACGATGGGCATCGACGTGCTGACCTCGGTGCGCGTCGACGCCTTCGAGACCGGGGACGACGGGCACGTACGAGCGGTGGTGACCGACCAGGGAGAGCTGCCCGCGGACCTCGTGGTGCTCGGGACGGGCGTCTCGCCCGAGACGACGCTCGCGGCGGGGGCCGGCCTGCCGCTTGGCAGGTGGGGCGGGCTGACGACCGACCTGCAGATGCGGGTGTTCGACGCGCCCGGCGTGTGGGCCGCCGGCGACTGCGTCGAGTCGATCGACCTGGTGTCGGGCAACCGGGTGCACGTGGCGCTGGGCACCCACGCGAACAAGCAGGGCCGCGTGCTGGGCACCAACCTGGGCGGCGGCTACGCCACGTTCCCGGGCGTCGTCGGGACCGCGGTCAGCAAGGTGTGCGACCTCGAGATCGCGCGGACCGGGCTGCGCGAGAGGGACTGCGAGGCGATGGGGTTCGCCCACCTGACCGTCAGCGTCGACTCGACGACGCGCGCCGGCTACTTCCCCGGTGCGGCGCCTGTGACGGTCAAGCTGGTGGTGGAGCGGCGCACGGGGCGGCTGCTCGGCGGGCAGATCGTGGGCCGGGAGGACTCGGCCAAGCGGATCGACGTGCTGGCCGTCGCCCTCTGGAACCGGATGACGGTCGAGGAGATCTCGGCCCTGGACCTGGGCTACGCGCCGCCGTTCTCGCCCGTGTGGGACCCGGTGCTCATCGCGGCGCGCAAGGCGGCGGACGCGGTGCGCGCGGGCTGAGACGCCGCTCCCGGCGCGCACCGCGCTCTGGTTGGATGGGCCTGTCCGACGGACGGCACGACACCCGCACGAGGAGCCCGCCATGCCCATCGCCACGCCCGAGGTCTACGGGGAGATGCTGGACCGCGCCAAGGCCGGCGCGTTCGCCTACCCGGCGATCAACGTGACGTCGTCGCAGACCCTCAACGCCGCGCTGCAGGGGTTCGCCGAGGCCGGCAGCGACGGCATCGTGCAGGTGTCCACCGGCGGCGCCGAGTACCTCTCCGGGGCGACCGTCAAGGACATGGTGGTCGGCTCGCAGGCGCTCGCGGAGTACGCGCACCACGTCGCGAAGAAGTACCCCGTGAACATCGCGCTGCACACCGACCACTGCCCGAAGAACAAGCTCGACGGGTTCATGCGCCCCCTGGTCGCCATCTCGCAGGAGCGCGTGACGGCCGGGCTTGACCCGCTCTTCCAGTCGCACATGTGGGACGGGTCGGCGGTCGAGCTCGAGGAGAACCTGTCCATCGCGGCCGAGCTGCTCGAGGCATGCGCGAAGGCTCGCATCGTCATGGAGCTCGAGATCGGCGTGGTCGGCGGCGAGGAGGACGGCGTCGACAACGAGATCAACGAGAAGCTCTACACGACGCCCGGCGACGCGCTGCGCACCGTCGAGATGCTCGGCGCCGGTGAGCGCGGCCGATACATGCTGGCCGCGACGTTCGGGAACGTGCACGGGGTCTACAAGCCCGGCAACGTCAAGCTGCGCCCGTCGATCCTCAAGGACATCCAGGACGAGGTCGGCGCGAAGGTCGGGACCGACAAGCCGTTCGACCTCGTCTTCCACGGCGGCTCGGGCTCGACCCTCGAGGAGATCCGCGAGGCGCTGGACTACGGCGTGGTGAAGATGAACGTCGACACCGACACGCAGTACGCCTTCACCCGCCCGATCGTCGGCCACATGTTCTCCCACTACGACGGCGTGCTGAAGATCGACGGCGAGGTCGGCAACAAGAAGCAGTACGACCCTCGCTCCTACGGCAAGGCCGCCGAGGCCGGCATGGCCGCCCGGGTCGTCGAGGCCTGCGAGTCCCTCCGCTCCGCCGGCACGTCCCTCGCCGCCTGACCGTCGACCACCCCGCCCGCCGCCCGCCCTGCCGCTTCGACCTGCCACCCGGCCGCGACGACCCACTGAACCCGAGCTACTTCACGTGGTCGAACGCGGGAAGGGGTCGCGTGGTCGAATGGGGGCGTGACGAACCTGCTGGGAGAGCCGCCCGCCACGCACCTGCCCGACGAGCCGGGACCGCGGGAGGCGCTCGCGGCGGGCACGGCGCCGGCCGAGGTCGCGGCCGCCTTCCCGACCTCGTGCCTGGCGTGGGCCGAGCTCGCCGAGGAGGCGCTGGCCGCCGGGCGCACCGTCGAGGGCTACGCCTACGCGCGCACCGGCTACCACCGCGGCCTGGACGCCTTGCGCCGCAACGGCTGGAAGGGGCACGGCCCGGTGCCGTGGGAGCACGAGCCGAACCGGGGCTTCCTGCGCGCGCTGCACGCGCTCGGGGCCGCGGCTGAGGCCATCGCGGAGGCAGACGAGGCACAGCGGTCTCGGACGTTCCTCGCCGACTCGAGCCCCACGGCGGCCACCGAGCTCGGGTAGCCCGAGCCGGACACGCAAACAGGCGAGGCGCGGAACCGTCCCCTGCCGCGGTTCCGAACCTCGCCGCTGGACAGCATGCCCTGTTCTCTGCCGACTGTCCTGGCCGATCGCTGCCAATGACAGCAACCTGCCACCTCCGCTAGCCTGGCCCCGTGTCGGCGCTGGACGTGTGGGGTCTCGACGACGCGGCAGAGACGGTCTACCGGGCCCTGCTGCGCAACCCCGAGCTCGGTCCGGCCGGGCTCGGCGACCACCTGCACCTCGACGCCGAGGAGGTCACCCGGGCGCTCGAGGACCTGCGTCGGCTCGGGCTCGTGGGGCCGAGCGCCACCGGGGTGCTGCCCTCCGCGCCCGCGACGACGCTCGCCACTCTGCTCCACGACGAGCTGCGCGACCTCGAGGACCGCCGCGCCCGCCTCGACGCGGTGCGCGCGAGCCTGTCGAGCTTCGCCGCCGACCACATGGTCGGCCAGACCCGGGGCTGGTCGAGCGTGCCGTTCGAGCTGCTCAGCCCGGACGAGGCGTTCGTGGCCGTGGAGGACCTGCAGCGGGCCAGCTCCGGGGAGGTCGTCGTGAGCCACCCGGTGGTGGACATCGACGTCGACTCGGCGACGTACGTCGAGATCGTCGAGGAGCAGCTGCGTGGCGGTCGGCGGATGCGTGGCCTCTACCCGGCCGACGTCGTCACCGACCCGCAGCGCCTGGACTACGTCCGCCGGTGGGCCCGGGCCGGCGAGGAGATCCGGCTGATGGTCCACGCGCTGCCCCCGATGGCGGCCTTCGGGACGGAGGTCGCGCTGGTGTCCTCGACGTGGGGTGGCGGGGTCGAGGGCCAGCTGCTGGTCAGGGCGCCGGCGCTCGTGGCGCTGGTCCGCGAGCTCTTCGAGCAGTACTGGCAGCGCGCCGTGCCCCTCCTGCCCGTCGAGCCCGGCGGTGACGTCGACGAGCGTCGGCGCATCCTCGAGCTGCTGATGCTGGGCAGCAAGGACGAGTACATCGCCCGTCACCTGAAGATGTCTCTGCGGACCGTGCGACGCCGCATCGCCGACATCATGGAGGACCTCGGGGCCAGGACCCGCTTCCAGGCGGGTATGGAGGCCTCGCGCCGCGGCCTACTGTGAGTCGCCGACGCCTGACGAGGGAGACACGCAGTGGCTGACCTGACCGACGTGCTGCGCCGACGGCTGGAAGTCGTCATCGGCACCCCGTTCACCGAGGGCAACGCCATCACCGTGCTCCGCAACGGCGACCGCATCTTCCCCGCGATGCTGGAGGCGATCAGGTCGGCCGAGAGCACCGTCGACCTCATGACCTTCGTCTACTGGCGCGGCGACATCGCGGTCGAGTTCGCGCGGGCGATGAGCGACCGCGCGCGTGCCGGGGTCCGGGTCCGCCTGCTGATCGACGCGCTCGGCGGCCGGCTCATCGACGACGGGCTCGTCGAGGAGATGGACCGGGCCGGCGTGCAGGTCGAGTGGTTCCGCAAGCCGTTCCTCAAGTCGCCCTTCAAGTCCAACCACCGCCTGCACCGCAAGGTCTGCGTCGTCGACGGGCGCATCGCGTTCACCGGAGGGGTCGGCATCGCCGAGGAGTGGTGCGGGGACGCGCGCCACGAGGGCGAGTGGCGCGACACGCACCTGCGGGTCGAGGGTCCGGCCGTCGACGGCCTGCAGTCGGCCTTCATCCAGGACTGGGCCGAGACCGGCCGCCCCCTCTACGGCGACGACGACACGTTCCCGGTCCAGCCGCAGACCGGCACCTCGACCGTGCAGATCGTCCGCGGGTCGGCCAGCCTCGGCTGGGACGACATGCAGTCGTCGTTCCACGTCATGCTCTGCTCGGCGCAGGAGCGGCTGCGCATCGCCACCGCCTACTTCGCCCCCGATGCCGACTTCCTCGACACGCTGTGCGCGGCGCCCGCCCGCGGCGTGGAGGTCGACCTGCTCGTGCCCGGTCCGCACGCGGACAAGCGGGTGTCGCAGCTCACGAGCGAAGGGTCGTACGAGCGCCTCGTCGACTGCGGCGTGCGGGTCTGGACGTTCCAGCCCTCGATGATGCACGCCAAGGTGATGACGGTCGACGGCCAGGCGGCGGTCGTCGGGTCGTCCAACTTCAACCGGCGCTCGCTCGACCACGACGAGGAGGTCGTGCTCATCGCGCTCGACCGCGACCTCGTCGCCCGGCTCGACGCGGACCTCGACGACGACTTCTCGCGCAGCGTCGAGATCGACCTGACCCGCTGGCGCAACCGCTCGATGCCGCAGCGCGCGCTCGAGACCGCGGTCAGCCCGCTCCGCCGCTGGATGTGACCGCTGCGGGCACCAGCACCGCCCACGCCCCGGGCTCGACCGTCCACGTGCGTTCGGCCAGCGGGCCCGACAGCTCGCCGTCGGCGTTGAGGGGGAACGGGTCCCCGGACACCGTCACGGCGCGGCCCCGGACGGTCAGCACGTCGTCGCGCCCGACATGGTCCCCGCCGCGCAGTGCGGCGCCGAACCCGAGCCGGGCGAGCGGCCCCGTGGAGGTCGCGACGACCACGTCGAGCAGGCCGTCGTCCGGCTCGGCGCCGGGAGCGAGCTCGGCGCCGCCGCCGATCGTGCGGCCGTTCGCGACGCCGACCATCAGCGCCTCACCGTCCAGGTCCAGCGGGTCGCCGTCGACCACCACGCGCAGGTTCCACCCGGCCGCCCCGGCGCCCGCCAGCACCCCGCCGACGGCGTAGGCCGCCTTGCCCAGCCGGCCCTTCAGCCCGCTCGCGCGCTCGGCCGCCTCCGCCCCGACACCCAGGTGCACCGCGTTGACCACGACACCGCCGTCGTCGTCGACCACGAGGTCGAGCACTCGCGCCGTGCCGTCCAGCAGCGCCCGGGCGGCGTCCGCCGGGTCCAGCGGGACGCCCAGGGTGCGGGCGAGGTCGTTGCCCGTCCCGAGCGGCACGATGCCGACGGGCCGGTCGGGGTCGAGCTGACCGCGGGCCCGCAGCCGGCCCACAGCGGAGTGGACCGACCCGTCACCACCCATCAGGACCAGCGTCCGTCCGTCGAGGCCGTCGAGGGCCGTGTCCAGGTCACCGGGATCGGCGCAGGCACGCACCGTCACGTCGGCCCCGGACCTCAGGACGGCGAGCGCCGCGTCGACCCTGTCGTCGTCGGTGGAGCCCGCCGACGCGTTGGTGACCACCAGCAGCGACGTCACGTAGCCTCTCCTCGCACACGCCCACCGCCGTCGCGGCGCGGGCTCCGGTCGTTCCGAGGTAGGTGTACCCCCATGCCGGCCATCGTCCTCCTGGGGGCCCAGTGGGGCGACGAGGGCAAGGGCAAGGCGACCGACCTGCTCGGCTCGTCGGTCGACTACGTGGTCAAGTACAACGGCGGCAACAACGCCGGGCACACGATCGTCATCGGTGACGAGAAGTACGCGCTGCACCTGCTCCCGTCGGGGATCCTCACACCCGGGGTCGTGCCGGTCATCGGTAACGGCGTCGTCGTCGACCTCGCGGTCCTGTTCACCGAGCTGGACGCCCTCGACTCCCGCGGGGTGGACACCTCGCGCCTGCTGGTCAGCGCGAACGCGCACCTCATCGCGCCCTACCACCGCACGATCGACAAGGTGGCCGAGCGGTTCCTCGGAGACGCACGGCTGGGCACCACCGGTCGGGGGATCGGCCCGACCTACGCCGACAAGATGTCGCGGGTCGGCGTCCGTGTGCAGGACCTCTTCGACGAGAAGATCCTGCGCCAGAAGGTCGAGGGGGCGCTGGAGCAGAAGAACCACCTGCTCGTGAAGGTCTACAACCGCCGCGCGATCACCGTCGACGAGGTGGTCGAGGAGTTCCTGACCGACGCCGAGCGGCTGCGCCCGATGGTGGCCGACACGGCGCTCGTGCTGTCCACGGCACTCGACGACGGGCGCACCGTCCTGCTCGAGGGCGGGCAGGCGACGCTGCTCGACGTCGACCACGGCACCTATCCGTTCGTGACGTCGTCCAACCCCACGGCCGGCGGCGCCTGCACCGGGTCGGGCATCCCGCCGACGCGCATCGACGGGGTCATCGCGGTCGTCAAGGCCTACGCGACGAGGGTCGGCTCCGGACCGTTCCCGACCGAGCTGCACGGCGCCGAGGGGCAGCGGCTGCGCGACGAGGGCGCGGAGTTCGGCACCACGACCGGGCGGCCGCGCCGCTGCGGCTGGTACGACGCCGTGGTCGCCCGCTACGCCGCCCGGGTCAACGGGGTCACCGACTTCGTCCTCACCAAGCTCGACGTGCTCACCGGCTGGGAGCGCGTGCCGGTCTGCGTCGCCTACGACGTCGACGGCGAGCGGGTGGAGGAGATGCCGATGACCCAGACCGGGTTCCACCACGCCCGGCCGGTCTACGAGCTCTTCGACGGCTGGGACGAGGACATCTCCTCGGCCCGGTCGCTGGGCGACCTGCCCAAGAACGCCCAGGCCTACGTCGAGGCCCTCCAGGAGATGTCCGGAGCCCCGATCTCGGCGATCGGCGTCGGGCCGGGTCGTGACCAGACGGTCGAGATCCGCTCCCTGCTGGGCTGAAACCCCCGGTCCGCTGTGCCGCCGGGAGGGATCGACGTAGGGTCGCCGGACAGGTCAAACCGCAACGGAGGTCGCTGTGCTGCGTCATCGCTCTGCCCGTCTCGCCGCCGGAGCTCTGGGCCTGACTGCCCTCACCGGCGCCCTCGTCGCGCAGCCGGCCGCCGCCGGGCCGACCGCGAGCGGCACCGTGTTCGCGGTGAACCCCGTGCAGTCCACCGGTGACCAGAGCCTCACCGACCAGAAGGATTCGGCCATGGCGGTCCCCCGGAGCGCCTACTACCGCGTGACTCTCACCGACCTCGACGGCAGCGGCACGCTCTCGGGCAGCTGGGCGAACGTCCGGGGGTCCACCGGCCCGCTCGCCAAGTCCCCGACCGGCCAGTTCCACTACGACCGCTCGGACGACCGCTTCGAGCAGGTGATGGCCTATTACTGGGTCACCGAGGCTCAGCGCTACCTGCAGAGGCTCGGCTTCGGCACCGGCGAACTCCCCGCCGTGAACAAGGAGTCGCAGGACATCCGGATCAACCAGTGGGGCCAGGACAACTCGTACTCCTGGGACAAGCACGACGTCCTCAGGTTCGGCAAGGGCGGCGTGGACGACGCCGAGGACGGCGAGGTCGTGGTCCACGAGTACGGCCACGCCGTGCATGACTCGCAGATCGCCGGGTTCGGCGCATCCCTGGACGCCGGGGCCATCGGCGAGGCGTTCGGCGACTACCTCGCGGTGACCGTGGGGCTCCACACCGCGGCCGCCAACGGCTGGCCCGTGGCTGCCGACGAGGCGTGCGTCGCCGACTGGGACGCGGTCTCCTACACCTCGACCGTCCCGCACTGCCTGCGCCGCATCGACCGCGACCTCACCGTGACCGACCGCCGTGACCAGGTCCACTTCGACGGCCAGATCTGGTCCCGGGCGCTCTGGGACATCCGCGGCGCGCTCGGCGCCACGGCGGCGGACCGCATCATCGTCAACGCGCAGTTCGACTTCGCGCCGGACACGAGCTTCGCGGCGGCGGCTGCCACGACCGTCGAGACGGCGGAGGAGATGTACCCCGGGTCGACGGCAGCGGCGATCGTGCACCGCGCCTTCGCCGATCGGGGCATCCTCAGCTGAGCGCCCACACGGTCACGCCTCCGGCGCCGGTGACCCTCCGGGTCGGGCCCGTCGAGATCGGCCCGGCCTCGGTCGCGGATGCGGAGGACCTGTTCGCCGCGCTGGACGACGAACGGGTGTGGGCCGCGGGCTACGCGGGTGGGCCGGCCGGCAGGTGGGCGGACGTCGACGCGGTCCGAGAGGTCCTGACCGGCGGGGATTCGCGGCATCGGGGTGGCCGGCAGGCGTACGTGGTGCGGCTCGCTCGCGACAGCGAGCTCGGGCCGGCCGGAACGGTGGTGGGGACGAGCAGTCTCGGCGACTGGGACCTGCCCAACGAGCGCGTCCACCTCGGGTGGACGGCGTACGGCCCGCGGTGGTGGGGAAGCGCGGTCAACCCGGCCACCAAGCTCGCCCTGCTCGGTCACGCCTTCGACGACTGCGGCTTCGGCCGGGTGAAGCTGCAGACCGACCTGCTCAACGAGCGGTCCCAGGCCGCGATCGCCCGCCTCGGCGCGACGCGCGAGGGAGTGCTGCGCCGGCACACGCGCCGCGCCGACGGCACGTTCCGCGACACCGTGGTGTTCTCCGTCCTGCGGGACGAGTGGCCGGCGGTGCGCGACCGCCTGACCGCCCGGGTCCCCTGACCTCCTGCACGGCGGTCGTATCCTGCGGCGCATGACGACTGCTGCCCCCGACGCCGCTGCCGCCGCTGCCGGCGCCCGCACGTACGAGCTCGACCGCGCCCACGTCTTCCACTCCTGGTCCGCCCAGGCGCTCATCTCGCCGATGGTGATCGCGGGCGCCGAGGGGAGCCACGTGTGGGACCACGAGGGGAAGCGATACCTGGACCTCTCGTCCCAGCTGGTCAACGTGAACATCGGCCACCAGCACCCGAAGGTCGTGGCTGCGATCCGGGCGCAGGCCGAGGTGCTGTGCACGGTCGCCCCCCAGCACGCCAACGACCAGCGCTCCGAGGCGGCCCGCCTCATCGCCGAGCTGGCGCCGGGCGACCTGGACAAGGTGTTCTTCACCAACGGCGGCGCCGACGCGATCGAGAACGCGGTGCGGATGGCTCGGCTGCACACCGGCCGGCACAAGGTGCTGACGACCTACCGCAGCTACCACGGCAACACGGCGACGGCGATCCAGATGACCGGCGACCCGCGCCGCTGGGCCAACGACGGCGGCGCGACCGGGGTGGTGCACTTCTTCGGGCCCTACGCCTACCGGTCGCCGTTCTGGTCGGAGAGCACCGAGCAGGAGTGTGAGCGCGCGCTCGAGCACCTCGAGCAGGTCGTGGCCTTCGAGGGGCCGGGCACGATCGCCGCGATCGTCCTGGAGACGATCCCCGGCACGGCGGGCATCCTCGTGCCACCGGACGGCTACCTCGCGGGAGTGCGCGAGATCTGTGACCGGCACGGCATCGTCTACGTCGCCGACGAGGTGATGGCCGGCTTCGGCCGCGCTGGTGAGTGGTTCGCCGTCGACAGGTGGGGCGTGACGCCCGACCTGATCGCGTTCGCGAAGGGCTCCAACTCGGGCTACGTCCCGCTCGGCGGGGTCGTCATCAGCCGGGAGATCGCCGAGACCTTCGCCGAGCGCCCGTTCCCGGGCGGGCTGACCTACTCGGGCCACCCCCTGGCGTGCGCCGCGGTCGTCGCGAGCATCAACGCCATGCGCGACGAGGGGATCATCGAGAACGCCCGGCGCATCGGCCAGGACGTCCTCGGCCCCGGCCTGCGCGAGCTGGCGGAGCGCCACCCCAGCGTCGGAGAGGTCCGCGGGCTCGGCGTCTTCTGGGCCCTGGACCTGGTCAAGGACCGGGCCACCCGGGAGATGCTCGTGCCCTACAACGCCGCCGGGGAGGCGAACAGACCGATGGCCGAGCTCGTGGCCGCCTGCAAGGAGCGGGGCGTGCTGCCGTTCGCCAACTTCAACCGGCTCCACGTCGTCCCACCGTGCACGATCACCGAGGCCGAGGCCAAGGAGGGCCTCGCCGTGCTCGACGAGGCCCTCGCCGTGGCGGACCGTCACACCTCCCCCGGGATCGGCTAGTTTTCGCCCGAGATGAGCTACGACATCTACTTCGTGCGGCGCGACCCGGGCCAGACGTTCGAGGACGCGCTCGACGACCTCGAGGCGTCCTTCGAGCACGGCGACCCCGGTGACCTCACCGACGTCGACCTCGAGAACTGGGACGCGATCCTGCCCCGCGCCGGTGACATCCTCGGCGAGCTGGAGGTCGACGACGAGGACGAGGTCAGCCGGGAGCTCACGGCTCGCCGCACCGGCGTCGAGATCCGGCTGATCCGCGGCGAGATCGAGATCCACGTGCCCGACGACCGCGTCCGCGACACCGACTCGCTCGAGCTCATGAGCCAGGTCTACGAGCTGGCCCGCACGATCGAGGACGTGACCGGCCTCGAAGGCTACGACCCCCAGGTCGGCGAGCCGGTCAGCGACCAGCCCGACGCCGGCACGCCGAGCCGGCGCCGGTGGAGCGAACGCGACGACGACGACGAGGACGACCTCGCCCCACCGGAGCACATGGGCCGGCGGACGCCGCGCGACGCCGGTGACAGGAAGCCCGTCGACGACGACCGCCCCCGCCGGTGGTGGGAGTTCTGGAGGCCGTGAAGGTCCTCGTCGTCGGGTCGGGGGCCCGGGAGCACGCCCTCGTGCGCGCGCTGCTGGTCGACCCCGCCGTGCGCGAGGTCGTCGTCGCCCCTGGCAACGCGGGCATCGCGGCGGAGGTCGCGACGGCCGCGCTCGACGTCGGCGACCCTGCCGCCGTCGCGTCGCTCGCGGCGTCGACGGGAGCCGACCTCGTGGTGATCGGCCCCGAGGTGCCGCTGGTCGCCGGCGCGGCCGACGCGGTGCGCGCCGCCGGCATCGCCTGCTTCGGGCCGTCGGCCGGGGCCGCGCGGCTCGAGGGCTCGAAGGCCTTCGCCAAGGACGTCATGTCGGCCGCGGGCGTCCCGACCGGGCGGGCACGGGTCTGCACGACCGCTGAGGAGGCCGGGCGTGCCCTCGACGAGCTGGGTCCGCCGTACGTCGTGAAGGACGACGGTCTCGCCGCCGGCAAGGGCGTGGTCGTCACCGGCGACCGGGGGGCCGCCCTGGCGCACGCGTCGTCCTGCGGCCGGGTCGTCGTCGAGGAGTTCCTCGACGGGCCCGAGGTGTCGCTGTTCGCGGTGACCGACGGGAGGACCGTGCTGCCGCTCGCGCCCGCGCAGGACTTCAAGCGCGTCGGCGACGGGGACGCCGGTCCGAACACGGGCGGCATGGGCGCCTACTCGCCGCTGCCGTGGGCGTCGGAGGGCCTGGTCGACGAGGTGCTCGCCACGGTGCTTCAGCCCACGGTCGACGAGATGGCCCGGCGCGGTACGCCGTTCGCCGGGCTGCTCTACGCCGGGCTCGCGCTCACCACGCGCGGTGTGCGGGTCATCGAGTTCAACGCGCGGTTCGGCGACCCCGAGACACAGGTCGTCCTGGCCCGGCTGCGCACCCCGCTCGGGTCGCTGCTCTCCGCGGCTGCCACCGGCCGGCTCGCCGACGTGGGTGCGCTGGAGTGGTCCGACGACGCTGCTGTCACGGTGGTCGTGGCGTCCAAGGGCTATCCCGAGGCGCCGCGCACCGGCGACCCGGTCGAGGGTCTCGCCGACGCGGCGGCCGTCCCCGACGCCTCGGTGCTCCACGCGGGGACGGCGCTCGACGGCACCGGTCACGTCGTGTCCAGCGGCGGTCGCGTGCTCTCGGTCGTGGGCACCGGCCGGGACGTGGCCGCCGCCCGCGACGTGGCGTACGCCGCCGTCGGCCGGGTGCGCCTCGACGGCGGGCACCACCGCAGCGACATCGCCGCCGGCGTCTAGGGGAGGATTGACGTCATGGTCCCCGACGTCCTCGCCGCCCGCTACGCGAGCGAGGCGATGGCGCGCATCTGGTCGCCGGAGCACAAGGTGGTTCTCGAGCGCCGGCTGTGGGTCGCGGTCCTCACCGCCCAGCGCGACCTCGGTGTCGACGTCCCCGACGGAGTCGTGGAGGCCTACGAGAAGGTCGTCGACACCGTCGACCTCGACTCGATCCGCGCCCGCGAGGCGGTCACCCGCCACGACGTGAAGGCACGCATCGAGGAGTTCTCGGCCCTGGCCGGGCACGAGCACGTGCACAAGGGCATGACCAGCCGCGACCTGACGGAGAACGTCGAGCAGCTCCAGGTCCGTACGTCCGTGCTGCTCGTCCGCGACCGTGCGGTCGCCGCGCTGGCCCGGCTGGCGCGGCTGGCGGCCGAGCACTCGGGGACGGTGATGGCGGGCCGCAGCCACAACGTCGCGGCCCAGGCGACGACGCTGGGCAAGCGCTTCGCGTCGGCGGCCGAGGAGCTGCTGCTCGCCGTCGAGCGGCTCGAGGAGCTGGTCGAGCGCTACCCCCTGCGCGGCATCAAGGGCCCGGTCGGCACCGCGCAGGACCAGCTCGACCTGCTGTCGGGCGCAGAGCACAGTGGTGACGCCGTCGGTCGTCTGGCCGAGCTCGAGCGGCGGGTCGCCGCGCACCTCGGCTTCGACCGGACCATGACCAGCGTCGGCCAGGTCTACCCGCGGTCGCTGGACCTCGACGTCGTCTCCGCCCTGGTGCAGGTCGCGGCCGGACCGTCCAGCCTCGCGACGACCATCCGGCTGATGGCCGGCCAGGAGCTGGTCACCGAGGGCTTCCGGGCCGGCCAGGTCGGCTCCAGCGCGATGCCGCACAAGATGAACACGCGCTCCTGCGAGCGGGTCAACGGCCTCGCGGTCGTGCTGCGCGGCTACCTCTCGATGGTCGGCGAGCTCGCCGGCGCCCAGTGGAACGAGGGTGACGTCGCCTGCTCCGTCGTGCGCCGGGTCGCGCTGCCCGACGCGTTCTTCGCCGCCGACGGGCTGTTCGAGACGTTCCTGACGGTGCTCGACGAGTTCGGCGCCTACCCGGCCGTCGTCGCCCGCGAGCTCGACCGCTTCCTGCCGTTCCTCGCCACCACCAAGGTGCTGATGGCGGCGGTCCGCGCCGGTGTCGGTCGCGAGCAGGCCCACGAGGCCGTCAAGGAGCACGCGGTCGCCGTCGCGCTGGCGATGCGGGAGCAGGGGGCGCCGGCCAACGACCTCTTCGACCGCCTCGCCGGTGACGACCGGCTCGGGCTCTCCCGCGACACGCTCGACGGGCTCCTCGACGACCCGGCGACCTTCACCGGTGCGGCGGAGGCCCAGGTGGCAACGGTCGTGCACCGCGTGGAGCAGCTCGTGTCCCGGCACCCGCAGGCGGCGTCGTACACCCCCGCGCCGATCCTCTGACGGCGCTCAGCCGTACATCAGTGACCCGGGCGTCGTGAGCTCCTGGCCCGTCTCCAGCCAGGTCTTCAGGCCGGAGAGGATCATCGGCCAGCCGCCGTAGAGCTCCTCGTTCGCGTCGTCGCGCAGCTCGTCGTGGACCACGGTCAGCCGGCACGAGTCGGCGACCGGCTCGATCTCCCAGGTGACCCGGGAGAACCCCTCGCCCTTGACGTCGTCGCTCCACAGCGCGCGCATCGTGTGCACCAGCCGGCGGGGCGCGTCGACCTCCAGCACCTCGCCCTCGCCGAGCAGGCCGTCCGCCTTGGGCGCTGCCATCTCGATCCGCGAGCCCGGCGTCCAGTCGGATCGGGCGCCCACGCCGAAGTTGTAGTGGGCCCGGGTCTCGGGGTCGATGATCGCGTCCCAGAGCCGCTCGGGCGTGGTGCGGATGTAGATCTCGAAGACCTTCTCCATCGTTCGCTCCAGTCTGTGCTTGAGGTCGCTGAGCGTCGCCGCCCAGGGCTCGGCGTACTTGCTCACCCACCGGTCGTGGACGAGCCGGATCGGGACGGGGTTGAGGAAGTGCAGCTTCTCCCGGCCGCGGCGTCTGGTGACGACCAGACCCGCGTCCTCGAGCTGCTTGAGGTGCTTCATCACGCCGAAGCGCGTGATGTCGAACCGGGCCTCCAGCGCGCTCAGCGTCTGCCCGTCCTCGCGGAAGAGCTCGTCCAGCAGGCTCCGCCGCGTCGGGTCGGCGAGCGCCTTGAACACCTCGTCCACGCCGGCGAGAATATGTGACCGATCAGTCACATGTCAACGCCACCACCCGGCTCACGACGCGGGGATGGTCAGCTGTCCCGGTAGAGGCGGTCCGCATAGGCAGGCCCGTAGTACTGCTCGAGCTCCTCGAGGCTGGTGTCGGGCCGTTCGAGGGTGCGGGCGATCTCGGCCCGCGACGGCAGGTCCTCGGCGTCCCAGGTCGACGTGTCCCACAGCCGCGACCGCAGGAACGCCTTGCCGCAGTGGTGGAAGACCTGCTCGACCTCCACGACGAGGGCGAGCAGCGGCCGGTGCCCCTGCACGACCAGCTCGTCGAGGAACGGCGCGTCGCGCACCAGCCGGGCGCGCCCGTTGATGCGCAGCGTGTCGGTGCGGCCGGGCACGAGGGAGATCAGGCCGACGTGGGGGTTGGACAGCACGTTGCGCCAGCCGTCGGCGCGCCGGTTGCCGGGACGCTCGGGGACCGCGACGGTGCGGTCGTCCAGCACCGCCACGAACCCGGGTGGGTCGCCCTTGGGCGAGACGTCACACGTCCCGTCGGCCGCCGAGGTCGCCAGCAGGCAGAACGGCGAGGCGGCCAGCCAGGCGCGGTCGAGGTCGTGCAGCCGGGTGCGGTCCTTGCCGGCGGCCCGGGCCGACGGCTCGCCGAGCAGCCCCCGCAGCTCGGTCTCGCTGGTGATCTCGGCCCAGGTGTCGCTCACCCGGCCATTCTGGCGTGACTACGAGCCCTCGTCCTCCGCGCGGGCCTCGGCGCCCTGCTCGCCGGCGTAGCCCTGGTCGTCACCCGCGATGCGCCCGACGTGCTCGGCCTCGCTGTCCGGCTCGACCTGGGCGTCGTCGCCCTCGACGTCGGACTCTGCGGTGCCGTGCTCGGCCGGCTCGGAGAAGGACTCGCTCATGGATGGAACACTGCCCGCGTGAGGGACTTCCGACACCTGCACAGCGGCAAGGTCCGCGACCTCTACGGGTCGCCCGACGGTCTGCTGCTGATGGTGGCGAGCGACCGCATCTCGGCCTACGACTTCGTGCTGCCGACACCCATCCCCGACAAGGGGCGCATCCTCACCCAGCTCTCGCTGTGGTGGTTCGACCGGCTCGCCGACATCGTGGCCCACCACGTCGTGTCCACCGACGTGCCGGCCGAGGTCGCCGGCCGCGCGGTGCTCTGCCGCCGGCTCGACATGTTCCCCGTCGAGTGCGTGGCTCGCGGCTACCTCGCCGGCTCCGGACTCGTCGAGTACGCCGCGGACGGCTCGGTGTGCGGCGTCCCCCTGCCCGCCGGCCTCGTCGAGGGCTCCGAGCTGCCGGAGCCGGTCTTCACGCCCGCGACCAAGGCGGCGATGGGCGAGCACGACGAGAACGTGTCGTACGACCACGTGGTCGCCGTGGTCGGTGCGGACACGGCCGCCGAGCTGCGCCGCGTCACCCTCGCGGTCTACGACCGGGCCCGCTCGGTCGCCCGGGAGCGCGGGATCGTCGTCGCCGACACCAAGCTGGAGCTCGGCCGGGACGAGGCAGGCCGGATCGTGCTCGGCGACGAGGTGCTCACGCCCGACTCGTCGCGGTTCTGGCCGGCCGACCGGTGGGAGCCGGGGCGCCCGCAGCCGTCGTACGACAAGCAGTACGTCCGCGACTGGCTCACCTCTCCCGCGTCCGGCTGGGACAGGACGTCGGGCGAGCAGCCGCCTCCTCTGCCCGACGACGTGGTGGAGCGCACCCGGGCGAAGTACGTCGAGGCCTACGAGCGGCTCACCGGCCGCCGGTTCGCCTGAGGCGGGGCCGCGGGCCGTCACTAGGGTGGCCGCCATGACCTGGATGCTCACCGGCGGAGCCGGCTACATCGGCGCGCACATCGTGCGTGCGTTCCGCGCGATCGACCTGCCGGTCGTCGTGCTCGACGACCTGTCCAGCGGCGTCGCCGCGAACGTCCCCGACGACGTGCCGCTGGTCGAGGCGGCGGTGCAGGACCAGGAGGCGGTGCGGGGTGCCATCCGCGAGCACGGCGTCACCGGCCTGCTGCACCTGGCAGCCAAGAAGGCGGTCGGGGAGTCGGTGGAGAGGCCGCTGCTCTACTGGGACGAGAACCTCGCCGGCATGGTGACGCTGCTGCAGGCCTGCGCGGACGAGGGCGTCGACCGGGTGCTGTTCTCGTCCAGCGCCGCCGTGTTCGGGACGCCACCGGTGGACTTCGTCACGGAGGAGACGCCGACCGCCCCGCTGAGCCCCTACGGCGAGACCAAGCTGGTCGGCGAGTGGGTCCTGCGGGACCTCGCGGTGGCCCGGCCGGCCCTGCGCTGGGCGGCGCTGCGCTACTTCAACGTCGCCGGTGCGGGTGCCCCGGAGCTCGGCGACCGCAGCGTGGCCAACCTGGTGCCCATGACGTTCCAGGCGCTGTCCGCGGGGCGCAACCCGCAGCTCTTCGGCGACGACTACGACACCCCAGACGGGTCCTGCGTACGGGACTACATCCACGTCGTGGACCTGGCCGAGGCACACGCCGCGGCCGCCCGGCGCCTGGACGAGGGACCGCTCGGCGAGGTCTACAACGTCGGGCGCGGCGAGGGGGTCACGGTCAAGGAGGTGTTCGACACCGTCCGCCGGGTCGTCGGCCGCGACTTCGACGTCGACGTGGTGGGCCGGCGCCCTGGCGACGCGGCCGCCTACTTCGCCGACGCGAGCAAGATCACCAAGGAGCTGGGCTGGACCGCGCGGCTCGGCCTGGACGACATGGTGCGCAGCGCCTGGGACGCCTGGCAGAGCCGGACGCCGTGAGCCGGCTCAGCTGCGGCGACCGTGGCTGAGGAAGCCCGGCAGCGACAGCCCGCCGGCGCCGAAGACGAACCCGAGGTCGTAGAGATGGCCCCTGTTGTCGACCTCGTAGACCGCGACGCTGTCGTTGAACAGGGACACGACGAAGGTCACCGGCAGGATCAGTCCCTGCCACAGCCCGAGCCAGAAGCCCGCCGAGCCGTCGCCGGCTGCGGGGTTCGGGTCGGCCGCGCAGCCGGCCAGGAGGAGGACCACGGCGACCGCGGCTGCCGAGCGAAGGGCCGATCGACGAGTCATCTCTGTGGACCTCTCCCGAAGACGTCGGAGCACCGCGGCCCCATGATGACCAGGCTCGCACGTGGCCGGTCAGGGCCGAAGGACCCACGACGCCGGTCGAGCGGGGATGTCCGTTCCCGGGTGTCGCCGGCGGGTCAGCTGACCGACCGCAGCACCTGCTCGAGCCGCACGGTGATCGGCGCCTCGTCGGGCGGCGCGTTGTAGTCCTGGCCGAGAATGCGTTCGGACACGAGCACCACGCGCGTGCCGTCGGCGCTGAGCCCGACGGCGTGCGCGTCGAACACCGCGGCGTCCGGGTCGGCCGCCGGCTCCTCCTCGTAGACGATCAGGGCGGTCCACCCCTGCCCATCGGCTCCGTCGACGGCGCTGAACGTCGGGACCGGCGACGTGCTGCTGCCGTCGAGACCCCTCCCGTCCCACGCACAGTCCCGGACCCAGTCGCTGATCGTCTCGAACGCGGCATGCCCCGCGGCGGCGTTCTCGAACTGCCCGACGACGACGCCCATCTCCGGGTCCGGGGAGGACGCGTCGTCGACCTCGCCGGGCTGCAGCTGCAGCACCCAGCCGTACGTCCGGACGCGCACGTCGGTCGCCCCGAGGGACTCCAGCGTCGCCTGCTGGCACACCGACACGGGCGCCGAGGGGTCCTCGGTCGAGGAGGTGGTGGCCGCGTCCCAGCGGATGTCGGTCGACCCGTCACCGCGGTAGGTCATCGTGTCCGGCAGGACGTCGCCCGACAGCTGCCGTCCGGCGGGGGGTGCCGTGATCCGTGTGTCGCCGCCTCCGGCGACCACGGCGCCCGCTCCCGCAGCCACCAGCACCACGGCCGCTGCTGCTGTGACGAGGCGGGCGGCCCGCCGGCGGCCGCCGCGGCGGCGGACCTCCGTCGGTGGGAGGCCGCGCGCCGCCCCGGCGCCGTGCTCGGCCAGGCCGCGGAGCCCGGCGTCGAGGGTGTCGAGTGGCTCAGGCATGGGAGCGCTCCTCCTCGCGAGGGTCGTCCAGCAGGGCCGCCAGGGCCTGCCGGCCGCGGGACAGGCGGGCCTTGACGGTCCCCTCGGCCACGCCGGTCTCTGCCGCCACCTCGGCGACGGTCAGGTCGCACAGGTGGTGCAGGACGATCGCCCGGCGCTGGTCGGGCGTGATCTGTGCCAGGGCGCGCACCAGGTCGGTGTGGCCTGCGTCCGGCTCGGGAGCGGTCATGGGCAGGGCCCTGGCCCGGTCGGGTGGCCGCAGGGCGAGGCGGGCCCGGCGCCACCGGCTGACGGCGAGCCGCCATGCGACGGTGCGCACCCACGCCTCCGGTGACGCCGCCGCCTCGAGCCGGTGGCGGCGGTCCCAGGCCCGCACGAACGCCTCCTGGACGCAGTCCTGCGCCTCGGCCAGGTCGCCGCACATCGCGTAGACCTGTCCGGTGACGCGGGCGAAAGCGCCGGCGTAGAACGCGTCGAACGTCGCGGCGTCCACGTTCGCTCCTCCCCGTGTGTGTGCCGGTGCTGACCGTTCTCGCTGTGTGCCGGTGCTGACCGTTCTACGCGCGCCGGACCCCCGAGGTTGCCCGTGGCCCCGCGGATTCTCCCCGGTCGACCTCGTCAGCCGGACAGGTAGCCGCGACGACGGCCCTCGGCGGCCGCCTCGGTGCGGCCCGCTGCGCCGAGCTTGGCGAGGATGTTGGAGACGTGCACGCTCACGGTCTTGGCGCTGATGAACAGCTGCTCGCCGATCTGGCGGTTGCTGCGTCCCTCGGCGACGAGCGCGAGGACCTCGCGCTCCCGGCCGGTCAGGGCGTCGTCGCGGGGCCTGGCCGCTCCGGCCGCCGACCGGGCGGCGGGCACGCCCCCGAGCAGTCGCAGCTCGGAGAGCAGGGGGGCCGCGCGGAAGCGCCGCGCGGTCTCGGTCGCGGCGGCCACGAGCGGGGCCGCCTCCGCGGACCTGCCCAGCGCCCGCAGGACGGCCGCCGCACGGCTCTGGGATCGGGCCACCTCGAACTGGTGGCCGAACTCCTCGAAGGCGCGCACCGACTCGAGCCAGGCGCCGAGCAGCCGTTCGTCGTCGGTCTCGCCGACGGACGCGAGCCAGCCCAGCCGGGCGTGCTCGGCCTCGACGCGCCGCAGCCACGCGACCCCCTCGGGGCCCATGCCGCGCTTGGACCCGCTCGAGCGTGATGCGATGTCCCGGGCCAGGTCGGCGACGTCACGACCGCGGGCCACGAGCTTCTCCCGGTCGGCGCTGCCGGCCCGCCCGGCAGCGGTCGCGAGCTGGCCGAGCAGCAGCGCGCCGAGCCGGATCTGGGCGTGGAAGTCGGGCCTGCCCCAGACCGCGCACACGCCGGTGACGGCCTCGTCGTGGATCGCGATCGCGGACTCGACGTCGCCCCGGTCGCCGTAGAGGTCGATCAGCGCGGCGCCGGTGAGGATCGCGATCAGACCCTCGACCGACCACCACGTCCGGAAGCGGTCGACCCGGTCGAGGGCGGAGACGTCGCCGCGGCCCGCCGCCACGGCCAGCCCGGCCGAGGACAGGTAGGCCTCGGCGACGTCCGGCGGTCCCTCGCCGCGGGTCCCAGCGAGCTGGGCGGCGAGGTCCCACTGCCCCGCGATGTAGGCGACCTGGGCGGCCAGGACGCGTGCGTCGAGCCCGTAGGGAGCCCACGGGCGGCCCGCCTCCCGCGCCCGGTCCGTCGCCTCGCGCAGCACCGCCAGGGCCTCGTCGAGGCGGCCGGCCTCGTGGTGGAGCAGCCCGAGGTTGAGAAGTCCCCGCAGCTCTGCGCCGAGGACTCCGCCCTCGCGGGCCGCGCCGACGGCCTTCTCCAGCGCGAGCCGTGACGCCGCCGTGTCGACACCGTGCTGGAGCTTGGCGAGGGTGGTCGCGGCGTCGGACTCGACGTCGGGCAGGTCCAGAGCCCGACCCACGGACAGCGCCCGCTCGGCCCAGGCGACTGCGTCCTCGGTGCGCCCCCGCATCGTGCTGGCGTGCGCGTGCAGCGCGAGCACCCGCGCCTGGAGCGGTGTGGGCTCGTCGCCGGGCAGCAGGCGCATCGCCTCGGTCGTGAGCGCGAGGACGTCGGGCGCGGAGTCGGCCACGATCGCGGCGCTCGCGAGCGTGTGCAGCAGCCGGGCCCGGTCCAGGGCCGGCGAGTGGGCAGGAAGGGCAGCCAGCTGGTCCTCGGCGACGGCGATCGCACGCTGCACGTGGCCGGCCGCGATCGAGGCTTTCACCACCTTGTGCGTCAGCGAGACGTGGTCGGCCTCGTGACCCTGGTCGCGCAGCGCCGCGGCGACCTCGGGCCGCGACACCAGCTCGAGCGCGCGCTCGAAGTGCGCGGCGGCCTCGTCGGGCGCCGCGACCGCCATGGCCTCCGACCCGGCCTCCGTGCTGGCTCGGGCGGCCGTGGGAAGGTCGTTGGCCGCCCGAGCGTGCCTGGCCAGCTCGGCAGCCGTGCCGGGTGCGCCGCCGGAGAGCAGCGCGTCGACGTAGGCCGCGTGCAGCCGCACGCGCTCGCCCGGCAGGAGGTCGTCGTAGACGGCCTCGGCGAGCAGCGCGTGCCGGAACGTGTAGGAGTCGTCCACCGGGACCAGGATGTTCGCGTCGACGGCGTCGCGCACCGCGGCGTCGAGCTCGCCGGGCTCGCCGCCCGCCACCCGGTCGAGCAGCGTGTGCGAGACCCGCCGCCCGGACACCGCGGCGGCGCGCACGACGCGGCGGGCCGCGTCGCCGAGCTGGTCGAGCCGCACGAGCAGCAGGTCGGCGAGCTCCATCGGGAGGTGACCGCCGCCGCGGCCGGCCGCGGCCACCAGCTCCTCGGTGAAGAACGCGTTGCCGTCGGCCCGCTCGACGATGCTGCGGACCGCGCGCTCCGCGAGCGGCTGCGGTTGCAGCGCCTGCACCAGGGCGCGTACGTCGTCATCGGCCAGCCGGTCGAGGTCGAGCCGGTGCACGCCGGCCAGCCGGCTCCACTCGGCGATGCTGGCGCGCAGCGGGTGGCGGCGGTGCAGGTCGTCGCTGCGGTAGGACGCGACGATGCCCACCGGCGCGGTGAACGGCCGGCTGAGCAGGAAGCTCAGCATCTCGCGGGTCGACCGGTCGGCCCAGTGCGTGTCCTCCACGACGAGCAGCAGCGGACCGGCGCGGCCGAGCCGGTCGAGTGCGGCGTGCACCGACTCGAACAGGTCGGGCCGGTGGAGGCTCTCGATGTCGGGCTGCTGGTCCCGGGCGCCGGCGTCCTGGGGGTCATCGCCGAGCAGGCGCCGCGCGGGCATCAGCCGGGCGATGGCGGGGCTGCCCCCGGCCAGGGTCGCTGCCAGGGTCGGCTCGCGGTCGGCCAGCCGGCCGAAGGCCTCGGTGAACGGCAGGTAGGGCAGCGCGCTCTCGCCGAAGTCGAGGCAGTGGCCCGCCATGACCCGCCAGCCGTCGTCGCCCAACCGGGCGCACAGCTCGGCCAGCAGCCTGGTCTTGCCGACACCGGCGTCGCCCGAGAGCAGCACGGCGGCCGGCTGCGGCTCCTCGCCGTCCGGCCCCACGCCCAGCAGGCCCGCCAGGCGGTCGAGCTCTGCGGCTCGGCCGACGAGCGGGCTCTGGGACTCGCGGGGCACGTCCCCCATCATCGGGGGTGGGACCGACAGCTGCGCGGTCATGGGCTCAGACCGCTCGCAGCCTCCGGCTGATCAGCGCTCGCCGGGCCGGGCGTCGTCGGCGCCGGGCGGCAGCCATCCGCAGGGCGGTGCCGTGGTGGAAGCCGGCGGCGACCCGCTCGCGCTGGTAGTGGTTCTCGGTCGCCAGGTCGTAGGCGGTGAAGCTCATCGTGGACTCCTCAGGACGGGTCTGTCGTGGTGACAGGACCGACTCTGCGCGCCTGAGGAGGGGCCGCACATCGGGACGATGCCCTATGTCGGGGGAGTGCGCCGTCACCGCCGCCTTAGAGATGCCTCAGACAGGCCGGCGGAGGCCGGTCACCAGCCGACCTCGTGGCAGCCGGTGTGGGTGGCCGGCTCGACCTGCAGGGTCGCGTGGCGCACGCCGTGGCGCTCGCGCAGCACGTCGCGGGCCGAGTCGAGCACCTGGTGCGTCGCGTCCTCGTCCTGCGTCACGACGTGGGCGGTGAGCACGTTCATGCCCGACGTGAGCGTCCACAGGTGCAGGTCGTGGACGTCGGAGACGCCCGGGAGCGCGCGCAGGTCGCGCTCCACGGTCTCCGCGTCCAGGTCGCGCGGCACCTGCTGGAGCAGGACCGACAGCACCTCGCGGCCCAGCATGACCGCGCGCACGGCGACGAAGGCCGCGATGCCGATCGCGACCACGGTGTCCCACAGCGGCTCGCCGGTCGTCGTGACCAGCACGCCGGCGGCGAGCACCCCGACCGAGCCGGCGGCGTCGGCCAGCACCTCGAGGTAGGCGCCCCTGACCGCGAGGCTGTCCGGTGCCCCGCCGCGCAGCAGCAGCACGGCGACGGCGTTGACCACGAGTCCCACCGCCCCGACGGCCAGCAGGGCACCGCCGGCCACGTCGGGAGACTCGCCCAGCCGGTCGAGCGCCTCGACGAGGACGTATGCCGAGACGCCGAGCATCAGCAGGACGACGAGGCCGGAGGCGAGGACCTCGGCGCGGTAGGAGCCGAACGTCCGGCGCCCGGACCGGTCCGGGCGGGTGGCGATGAGGGTGGCGCCGAGCACGGTGGACAGGGCGAGCACGTCGATGGCCATGTGCCCCGCGTCGGACAGCAGCGCCAGCGATCCCGACCACAGGGCGGCGACCAGCTCGACGACGAGGAACGTCGACGTCAGACCCAGGGCGAGGCCCAGGCGCCAGCGGTGCCGAGCACCCGCGTGCCCGTGCGCGTGTCCCATCGCCCTCCTGACTCCGCCGTCCCGCAGGCCATCATGCCTTGGGGACGGCGGCCAGGGTCACTCGCCGAACCAGTCGACCGCCGCGGGCGCGGCCGCCTTCGGCTTCCGGCGCAGGCGGCCGAACACCGGCCGGCCACGGCGGCGCCGGCTGGTGGGCGAGTCGCCGACTCGCTCCGTGCGGTGGTCGCCCTGGACGGGGGGACGAGCGCTGACGGTGGTGCTCATGAGAACTCCTCGGGGCATCTGGTCTGGCTGATGCGACGAACCTGCGCCTCTGAGGAGGGGCTCCACATCGGGACGATGCCCTATCTCCGTGCTCTCGCACCCCCCTCGCCTACCCCACGTGGTCGAGTCGGCGGCGGGTCGAGGCAGCCGGGGTCGAATCGGCTGCTCGTCAGAGGCGGCCGGCGTCGATGACGCGCGCCAGGAACTGGCGGGTGCGGGGCTCGACCGGGTCGACGAGCACCTGCTCGGGCGGGCCCTCCTCGCAGACCACGCCGGCGTCGAGGAACACGACCCGGTCGGCCGCCTGCCGGGCGAAGCTCATCTCGTGGGTGGCCATGACGATCGTCATGCCCTGCTCCTTGAGCTCTCTCACGAGCTGCAGCACCTCGCCGACCAGCTCGGGGTCGAGCGCGCTGGTGACCTCGTCGAGCAGCAGCAGCCGCGGCTCGTTCGCCAGCGCGCGCACGATCGCGGCCCGCTGCTGCTGTCCTCCGGAGAGCCGGTCGGGGAACTCCGCCGCCTTGTCGGCCAGGCCGACCCGGTGCAGCAGGGTCATCGCCCGCTCTGCGGCGTCCTGCCTGGCGACCTTCCCGACGAGCCGTGGCGCCAGGGTGATGTTGTCGAGCACGGTCATGTGCGGGAACAGGTTGAAGGCCTGGAACACCACGCCGATCCGCCGCCGCACGGCGTCCGCGTCGACCCGGGGGTCGGTGATGTCCTGCCCGTCGAGCCGGATGAGCCCGTCGTCGACGGTCTCGAGCAGGTTGATGCAGCGCAGCAGGCTGGACTTGCCCGAGCCCGAGGCCCCGATGAGGGTGACCACCTCGTGCTCGCCGACCCGCAGGTCGACCGAGCGCAGCACCGTGTGGCTGCCGAAGCGCTTCACCACGCCCTCGCACGACAGCACGGGGACGTGGACGGCGGGCTGCTCCGGGGCCGCGGCGGTCACAGCGCCCCGCTCGCCTGCTGGCGCCGGGTCGCCCGCAGGGTGATCCAGTCGGCCACCCGGATCGTCGGGATGGCCAGCAGGATGAACAGGACCCCGGCCACGAGGTACGGCGTGAAGTTGAACGTGGCGTCGGCGTTGATCTGTGCCTGCCGAACGGCATCGAGCGCCCCGAGGACCGAGATGAGCCCGACGTCCTTCTGCAGCGCGACCAGGTCGTTGAGCAGCGGCGGCACGACCCGGCGCACGGCCTGGGGGAGCACCACCCGCCGCATGGTCTGGCCGTAGGACAGTCCCAGCGACCGGGCCGCGGCCCGCTGGCTGGGGTGCACCGACTCGATGCCGGCCCGGAACACCTCGCGCGACGTACGCCGAGTAGGTGAGCACCAGCGCCACCGTCCCGAGCACCACCGGCGAGGTCGGCACGCCCTTGAGCTGCAGTCCCGGGACGCCGAAGCCGACGAGGTACAGCAGGATGATCAGCGGCATGCCGCGGAAGAGGTCGGTGTACGCCGCCGCCAGCGCCCGCACCGGGAACCAGACCGGGCCACGCAGGGTTCGCAGCCCCGCGACGGCCAGGCCCACGACGACGATGAGCGCCGCCGCGACGGCGAGGACCCGCACGTTCAGCCACAGCCCGCTGAGGATGTCGGGCAGCGAGTCGCGGGCGACCTCGGCGTCGAGGAACGACTCGCGGACCCGCGGCCAGCCCGGCGAGAGCACGATCGCCGCGCCGACGACGGCGAGGAAGACCACCGTGCTGACCGACGCGATCGCCGTGGACCGGCGCGCCCGCTCGCGGCGGTAGCGCTCGCGGCTGCGCTGGAGGTCGCTGGGCGGTGCGTCGTCGGCGGGGGCCGGCGAGGTCTCCGCGGGAACGGTCACCGTCCGGTGCCTAGCTCAGGACCGGCGCGCCGCCCTGGGAGAGCCACTCGTCGACCAGCTGGTCGAGCGTCCCGTCGGCCCGGAGCGCGTCGACGGCCTGGCTGACGCAGTCGGTCAGCGGGCTGCCCTTGTCCAGCACCAGGCCGAACTGCTCGGGCGTGCCGGTGGTGGCAGGCAGCTGCCCGACGATACGGCCCTTGCTCAGCTGGGCCGCCGCCATGAAGAACGCGGTGGGCAGGTCGGTGACGAGCGCGTCGATCTGGCCGTTCTCCAGGGCCTTCACGACGTCGTTGTTCGAGTTGTAGACGCGGGGCTTCTTGTTCGGCGCGACGACGTCCTGGATGGCCTGGAAGCTCGTCGTGCCGACCTGGGCGCCGAGGGTCAGGTCCTGGAGCCCGGCCAGCGTCGTCACGCCGTCGGCCTTGGACCCCTTGGTGGTCACCACGGCCTGGGACACGTCGTAGTAGGGCGAGGAGAAGTCGACCGCCTCCCGCCGCTTCTCGGTGATCGAGAACTCGTTGATGTCGAAGTCCCAGTTCTTCGCGGTCGGCTTGAACACGTTGTTGAACGGGACCCGCACCCAGGTGACCTCGGCCGCGGTGAAGCCCATCTGCTCGTAGACGGCCTGGGCGACGGCGCCCTCGAAGCCCTGACCGCTCTCGGGAGCGTCGTCGACGAACCACGGCTCGTAGGCGGGCTTGTCGGTCGCGATCGTGAGCGTTCCCTCCTCGAACGTCTGCAGGCTCTCCTTGGCGCACGGGTCGGCGGAGGCGGTCTCCGAGCCGGAGGCGGAGGAGGTGGGGCTGGGCGTGGTGCCGGCCGAGTCGTCCTCGTCGGCGGGGGCGCAGGCGGTGGCGAGCACCGCGACGGTGAGCAGGGCTGCGGGGAGGAGCCGCGTACGGCGCGTCGTCATAGCTCGTGATGGTAGGCGCGGGGCGCCGGTAGGGTGAGCGACATCGCCCGTTCGCCCCACTCCAGGAGTGCCCGGATGGCCCGCGTCGTCGTCGACGTCATGCTCAAGCCCGAGATCCTCGACCCGCAGGGCAAGGCGGTGGCGCAGGCCCTGCCCCGGCTCGGCTTCGACGGGATCGCGGGGGTCCGCCAGGGGAAGCGCTTCGAGCTCGAGATCGACGGCGACGTGACCGAGGAGCGGCTGACCCAGATCCGCAACGCGGCCGAGACCCTGCTGTCCAACCCGGTCATCGAGGACTACACCGTGCACGTGGAGCACCCGTGAAGGTCGGGGTCGTCACCTTCCCGGGCTCGCTCGACGACGCCGACGCGCGCCGGGCCGTCCGACTCGCGGGTGCCGACGCGGTGGCCCTCTGGCACGCCGACGCCGACCTGCACGGCGTCGACGCGGTGGTCCTGCCCGGCGGCTTCTCCTACGGCGACTACCTGCGCTGCGGGGCGATCGCGCGGTTCGCCCCGGTGATGACCGAGGTCGTGGCCGCGGCGGAGGGCGGGCTGCCGGTGCTCGGCATCTGCAACGGGTTCCAGGTGCTCTGCGAGTCACACCTGCTGCCCGGCGCGCTCATCCGCAACGACCACCGCAAGTTCAACTGCGTCGACCAGGAGCTGGTGATCGAGAGCGCGTCGACCGCGTGGACGTCCGCCTACTCGGCCGGCCGGCGGGTGGTCGTACCGCTGAAGAACGGCGAGGGCGGCTACGTCGCCGACGAGGCGACGCTGGACCGGCTCGAGGGCGAGGGCCGGGTCGTCGCGCGCTACGCCGGCGAGAACCCCAACGGCTCCTACCGCGCCATCGCCGGCATCGCCAACGACCGCGGCAACGTCGTCGGGCTGATGCCGCACCCCGAGCACGCGGTCGAGGAGCTCACCGGCCCCACCACCGACGGGCTGGCGTTCTTCACCTCCGTCCTGACCGCGGTCGTCACGGCATGACCGAGACGGTCAAGGCCGCCGAGGCCACGCCCGACGTCGCGCAGCCCTACCGCGAGCTCGGGCTCGAGGACGACGAGTACGCGCGGATCCGCGAGATCCTCGGCCGCCGCCCGACCAGCAGCGAGCTGGCGATGTACTCGGTGATGTGGAGCGAGCACTGCTCCTACAAGTCGTCGAAGGTGCACCTGCGGCAGTTCAGTCGGACGGCATCGCAGGGCCCCGGTGCTTCGGCGATGCTGGTCGGCATCGGCGAGAACGCCGGGGTCGTCGACATCGGCCAGGGCTGGGCGGTGACGTTCAAGGTCGAGTCGCACAACCACCCGTCCTACGTCGAGCCCTACCAGGGCGCGGCCACCGGCGTCGGGGGCATCGTGCGCGACATCATGTCGATGGGTGCGCGCCCGGTCGCCGTCATGGACCCGCTGCGCTTCGGCCCCGCCGACGCGGTGGACACGCGACGCGTGCTGCCCGGTGTGGTCGCCGGTGTCGGCGGCTACGGCAACTGCCTGGGCCTGCCCAACGTCGGGGGCGAGGTCGTCTTCGACCCGTCCTACGCCGGCAACCCCCTCGTCAACGCCCTCTGCGTCGGCGTGATGCGCCACGAGCAGATCAAGCTGGCGCACGCCTCGGGCACCGGGAACCTCGTGGTGCTCTTCGGGGCGGCGACCGGCGGTGACGGCATCGGCGGCGTGAGCGTCCTCGCGTCGGAGACCTTCGAGGACTCGGGTCCGGCCAAGCGGCCCAGCGTGCAGGTGGGCGACCCGTTCATGGAGAAGGTGCTCATCGAGTGCTGCCTCGAGCTCTTCGACGCCGACCTCGTCGTCGGCATCCAGGACCTCGGCGGCGCGGGGCTGTCGTGCGCGACGAGCGAGCTCGCCTCCAACGGCGACGGCGGGATGCGCGTCTGGCTCGACCGGGTGCCGCTGCGCGACCCCACGCTCGCCCCCGAGGAGATCCTCATGAGCGAGTCGCAGGAGCGCATGTGCGCGGTGGTCGAGCCGGCGAGGCTCGACGCGTTCCTCGCGATCTGTGGTCGCTGGGACGTGCTCGCGACCGTCGTCGGCGAGGTCGACGACACCGGCCGGCTCACGGTCGAGTGGCACGGCGAGACCGTCGTCGACGTGCCGCCGCGCACCGTCGCCCACGAGGGCCCCGTCTACGAGCGTCCCTTCGCCCGGCCGTCGTGGCAGGACGCGCTGCAGGCCGACGACCCCTCGCGGCTGGCCCGGCCGTCCACCGGCGACGAGCTGCGCGCGACGCTGCTGGACCTCGTCGGCTCGCCCAACCTCTGCGACAAGGGGTGGGTCACCGACCAGTACGACCGCTACGTCCTGGGCAACACGGTGCGGGCCCAGCCCGAGGACGCCGGCGTGATCAGGGTCGACGACGAGACCGGCCTCGGCGTGGCGGTCGCGACCGACGGCAACGGGCGCTTCGCCAAGCTCGACCCCTACGCCGGGGCACAGCTCGCGCTGTCGGAGGCCTACCGCAACGTGGCCGTCACGGGCGCCCGCCCGCTGGCCGTGACCGACTGCCTGAACTTCGGCTCTCCCGAGGACCCCGACGTCATGTGGCAGTTCGCCGAGGCGACCCGCGGTCTGGCCGACGCCTGCCTCGAGCTCGGCGTGCCGGTGACCGGCGGCAACGTGAGCTTCTACAACCAGACCGGCGAGACGGCGATCAACCCGACCCCCGTGGTCGGGGTGCTCGGCGTCGTCGACGACGTGCGCCACCGGGTGCCGATGGGCTTCACGTCGCCGGACGAGGTCGTGCTGCTCCTCGGCGAGACCCGCGAGGAGCTGGGCGGGTCCGAGTGGGCCCACCACGTGCACGGCCACCTCGGTGGGCGCCCGCCGCGGGTCGACCTTGCCGCCGAGAAGGCCCTGGGCGCGCTGCTCGCGGCCGCGGCCGGCGTCGTCAGCGCCGCCCACGACGTGTCCGACGGTGGCGTCGCGCAGACGCTGGTCGAGATGGCGCTGCGGCACGGTGTCGGGGCGACCGTCGCCCTCGGCCGTGTCGCCGCTGACCCGTTCGTCGCGCTGTTCGCGGAGTCGGTGGCCCGCGCGGTCGTCGCGGTCCCCGCCGACCGCGTGTCCGAGGCCGAGTCGCTCGCGCGGACGTACGGCGTGCCCGTCGCCCGGCTGGGCACCACGGGTGGCGGCGCGCTCGTCGTCGAGGAGCTGTTCTCGGTGCCTCTCGACGAGCTGCGCGCCGCTCACGAGGCGACGCTTCCCGCCCTGTTCGGCTAGCCCGTCCCCCGCCGCCCCCTCGGGGTGGGGCGGGGCAGGACGGCAGGACGCGGGCCGGGCGCGCGGGAGGTCGTGGAGCGGGCGGCTGGTCGCGAACCAACACCTCCACCCTGGAAGGGTGGCGCTCTAGCCGGTTGAGCTACGCCCGCATGAGCGGCCGGTCTCCCGGCCGCGCCCGGTGACCCTACCCGGTGAGCGGACCCGAAACCGCACGGCACGTGGGGTCATAGGGTCTCGGGCGTGCCGTCCCCTCGCCGCCGCACCGACCCCGAGGTGGGTCGCTCCGCCCTCGCGAGGGTGCTCGAGGCCCACACGATGGACACGACCGACCTGCGCGACGCCGTCCGGTTCCTGCTCGAGGAGCTGTCCGACCGGGCGCCGGGCAGGTCGGTGGAGGTGCGCGTCCCGCCGTACGGCGCGGTGCAGTGCGTCGCCGGCCCGCGCCACACCCGCGGGACGCCGCCGAACGTCGTCGAGGTCGACGCGCTGACGTGGGTGGCGCTGGCGACCGGGAGCACCGGCTGGGAGGCGGCGGTGTCCGAGGGGCTGGTCCAGGCCAGCGGTGAAAGGGCCGATCTGTCCGCGTTCCTCCCGCTCGTCTGAGACCCTGGCGCCCGTGCCGTCACGCCGGATGCTCGCCGCCGTCCTCGCGGGACTGCTCCTTCCGGCCGTGGTCGCCACCCCGGCGGCGGGCGACGACGCCGTCGTCACGACGCGGGAGGTCGTCGGGACCTCTGTCGAGGGCCGGCCCATCGAGGCCGTCCGCCGCGCGCACGAGGGCGCGACCCGCCGGGTCCTGGTGATCGGCAGCATCCACGGCGACGAGCGGGCCGGCATGCGCGTCGTGCGGCGCCTGCAGCGCCAGGAGCACCTGCCCCACGACCTCGACCTCTGGCTCGCGCGCACGGTCAACCCCGACGGCACGGCCGACGACCGACGGACGAACGCCCACGGGGTCGACCTCAACCGCAACTTCCCCTACCGCTGGGGCTCCAGCCCGCGCGGGAGCACCTGGTCGGGGCCGCGGCCGATGAGCGAGCCGGAGTCGGTGGCACTGCGGCGGCTCGTCCGGCGCGTGGACCCCTGGCTGGTCGTGACGTTCCACCAGCCGCTGTTCGGGGTCGGCGCGAACGACAAGGGGATGCGTACGGTGCGCGCCCTCGCCGCCGGGATGCGGCTGCCGGTGAAGTCCTACGCCTGCACCGGGGTCTGCCGCGGCACGTTCACCGGCTGGGTGAACCACCGCACCGACGGGCTCGCGGTCACCGCCGAGTTCGGCCGCACCGCGCGGGCCTGGCGTATCCGGCGCGCGGCATCGACGGTGCTGCGCGTGGGATCGGCCGGCTGAGAGCCTTCACAACTGCCGCAATCGGCGTAGAACGGAGAGGTCTGCCACCGATCCGGGAGGACCTATGCGCCGCGCCACACCCCTCGTCCTGCTCGCCGCGTTCGCTCTCGTGCTGGGACTCGCCTCGCCGGCTGATGCCACGCACCGGCTCGACACCTACCTGATCGACCCGGCGGGCCCGGCTGCCGACGACGTGTTCCCCGAGGGGGTCGCGACCGACCGGCGCCACTTCTACGTCGGCAGCACGACCGACGGCACCATCTACCGCGGCCGGCTCTCCGGTCAGGTGGCCAGGCCGTTCCTCCTCGGCGACGCCGACCGCTCGCAGGCCGTCGGCCTGAAGGTCGACCGCGGCCGGCTCTTCGTGGCCGGCGGCGCGACCGGGAGGGTGTTCGTCTACAACATCCGGACCAAGGGGCTCGTCGGCTCGTTCGTCGTGCCGAACCCGTCCGACCCGACCTTCGTCAACGACCTGACCGTGGCTCGCGACGGCTCGGTCTACGTCACCGACTCGTTCCGCCCCACGATCTACCGGATCCGCCTCCGCGACTACTCGAACACCAGCCCGCAGACGCTGGACGTCTTCCGCGACGTCACCGGCAGCGTGCTGCCGTTCACGCCGGGGGCGTTCAACCTCAACGGCATCGTCGCGACCCCCGACGGGCGCTTCGTGATCCTCGCGCAGTCGAACGCGCAGAAGCTCTACCGGCTGCGGCTGCGGGACAAGCAGATCAGGGAGGTCGTCCTGCCCCACACCCCGGTCGCGGGCGACGGCCTCGTGCTGCTGGGCCGGCGGCTCTACGCGGTGGAGCGCCAGGGCGACATCGGGTTCCTCGTCAAGATCCGGGTGAACCGTCACGTCAGCGCGGGCCGGGTGCTGAGCCGGACGTCGTACCCGAGCTTCGACGACCCCACGACCGCGGCGTTCGCCCGCGGCCGGCTGCTCGTGGTCAACAGCCAGTTCGGCGAGCGCGCAGCCGGTGAGGCCCCGGACCCGTTCACCGTCTCGCGGGTGCGCGTCCCCTGACGGTCGACCGACCACCTGCAGTCGACCACGTACGGCAGGCGTGTGATCGCCTCGCGAGGTGTAGACACCTGCTGAGGTGATCTCCTGCCTGCCGTACGTGGTCGAACTCGTCAGCGCACCCAGGGTCAGAGGGTGCTGGCGTCGAGCAGGCGCTCCTTGATCGGGTCGGGGTCGTCCACGTCGTTCCAGTCCAGGCTCCCGCGGGACTGCAGGGCGGACTTGACCTGCGCCGGCGTGGCCGACGGGTTGGTCGCCGTGAACAGCGCCGCGCCACCCGCCACGTGCGGCGAGGCCATCGACGTGCCCGAGATCGTGTTGTAGCCGCCGTTCATCCACGTCGAGAGGATGCAGGTGCCGGGCGCGATGAGGTCGACGTCGGCTCCGTAGTTGCTGTAGTCCGCGAACGTGTCGTCGACATCCGCGCGGCAGGTCGACGGGGCGCCGCCACCGGGCAGGCCGTTGAAGTCCGACAGCGAGCTGACCGTGATGACCTCGTCGTACGCCGCGGGGGTGCTGTTGGCGGCGTCCTCCGAGTCGTTCCCGGCTGCCACGACGTAGGTCACGCCGGCCGCGACGGAGGCGCAGATCGCCTCGTGCTCGGCGTCGCCGTTGGTGCGTCCGCAGTTGCCGTCGTCGGAGCCGCCGCCGCCGAGGCTCATGTTCGCGACCTCGATGGAGGAGGCGTTCGCGGTGACGTAGTCGATGCCGCACACGATGTCGGAGGTGAAGCCGACACCGGCGGCGTTGAGCACCTTGACCGGCCAGATGCGGGCACCCGGGGCCATGCCGACCACGCCCGCGCCGTTGTCGATCGCGCCGATCGTGCCGGCGACGTGCGTGCCGTGGCCGTGGTCGTCCTCGGCGCTGAGGGCGAGCGCGCAGTTCTTGGCCTTGGCCCGGTTGACGTTGAGGTCCGGGTGGTCGAGGTCGACGCCGGTGTCGATCACCGCGACGTCGACGTCCACCCGCTCGTCGACGCCGTTGATCTTCGCCGTCGGGCTCGCGTCGGCGTTCGCGCGGTTGATGCCCGTGGGTGTCGTCTGCGCGGACGCCGAGACCTTGGTGTCCTTCTGGACGTAGGCCACGCGCGGGTCGTCGGCCAGCTGCTCAGCGACGGCTGCCGGCATCCGCGCGGCATAGCCGTCGAGTGCCGTCGAGTAGACGTGGCCGGGCACGACGCCCAGCTCACGGGCGTGCTCGAGGGAGACCGCGCCGGCATCGGTGCCCTGGTCGAGGACGACGATGTAGCGCCCGAGCGCGCCGGTGGCCGCGCCGGCGGGCGTGCCGGTGGCCGCCGTCGCGGTCAGCCCGGCGGCGGCGAGCGCGCCGGCCGCCACGGCGGCCTGGAACCTGGGACGTCGCATGTAGAGAACCCCATCTCACGTCGGTGCCCGGGATCGCCGGGCACGGGCCACCACGGCGGTGGCGTCAGGGGAACGGCCTACCCCGGTGCTAAACCTCCCAAAACGGGGCAAAGGGTAAAGACATCGTCCGGTCGCATAGGCTCGGCGGGTGCCTCGTCCCGCCTCCCGGACCCCTCGCTACACGCGCTTCCTCATCACGGGGGGCGCTGCGGGCGTGCTGCTCGCGGCTCTCACGGCTGTCGTGCGCGGCGACCGCGTCGAGCGTCCCGAGCTGCTGTTCTTCTACCTGGGCCTGCTGCTGGCCGGGCTGGGCGCACTGCTCGGTGCCGTGGTCGCCGTCGTGCTCGAGGCGCGCCGCCGCGACCCGGCCGACCGGTCCCCCTAGACTGACGCGGTGCCACGCGGCGACGGTCGGCTCGGTCACGACCTGCACCCCGGCGAGAAGGGCCCCCAGGACTCCTGCGGGGTCTTCGGTGTCTGGACCTCCGACAGCCCCGGCGCCGACACCGAGGTCGCCAAGCTCACCTACTTCGGCCTCTACGCCCTGCAGCACCGCGGCCAGGAGTCGGCCGGCATCGCGGTAAGCAACGGCTCGCAGATCCTGGTCTACAAGGACATGGGGCTCGTCGCGCAGGTCTTCGACGAGGGCAACCTCAGCTCGCTGCGCGGCCACCTCGCCATCGGCCACACCCGCTACTCCACGACCGGATCGAGTGTCTGGGAGAACGCCCAGCCGACCTTCCGCTCCACGGCTTCGGGCTCGATCGCGTTGGGCCACAACGGGAACCTGACCAACACCGGCGAGCTGCTGGACCTGGTCGAGAAGCGGGCCGCGGACAGCGGTCAGCTGCCGTACGACGGGGCGGCGCCCACGAGCGGCGAGACGCGGCGCTGGCGCGACGGCATGCGTGGGTCGCACAGCGCCCTGCACAGCACCACCGACACCGAGATCGTGACCGCGCTCCTGGCGTCGTACCCCGACCGGTCCCTCGAGCAGGCGGCCATGGAGGTGCTCCCCCAGCTGCGGGGCGCGTTCTCGCTGGTGTTCATGGACGAGGAGACGCTCTACGCCGCGCGCGACCCGCAGGGGATCCGCCCCCTCGTGCTCGGGCGGCTCGAGCGCGGCTGGGTCGTCGCCAGCGAGACGGCCGCGCTCGACATCGTCGGCGCGTCGGTGGTCCGCGAGATCGAGCCGGGTGAGCTGGTCGCCGTCGACGAGCACGGGCTGCGGACCCAGCGGTTCGCCGAGGCGGAGCCGAAGGGCTGCCTCTTCGAGTACGTCTACCTGGCCCGGCCGGACACCCGCATCGCCGGCCGGTCGGTGCACGCCGCGCGCGTCGAGGTGGGCCGCCGGCTCGCGCAGGAGGCGCCCGCCGACGCGGATCTCGTCATCCCCGTGCCCGAGTCGGGCACCCCCGCAGCAGTCGGCTACTCGCAGGGCTCCGGCATCCCGTACGGCCTCGGCCTGGTGAAGAACTCCTACGTCGGGCGCACGTTCATCCAGCCCTCGCAGACCATCCGGCAGCTCGGCATCCGACTCAAGCTCAACCCGCTGCGCGAGGTCATCGCCGGTCAGCGCCTGGTCGTGGTCGACGACTCGATCGTGCGGGGCAACACCCAGCGTGCGCTGGTGCGGATGCTGCGCGAGGCCGGCGCGGCCGAGGTGCACGTGCGCATCTCCTCCCCGCCGGTGAAGTGGCCGTGCTTCTACGGCATCGACTTCGCCTCCGCCGGTGAGCTGATCGCCAACGGGCTGACGGTCGAGGAGATCCGGACGTCCATCGACGCCGACTCCCTGGCCTACATCTCGCTCGAGGGCCTGGTGGGCGCGACCGAGCAGCCGACGGAGAACCTCTGCCGGGCGTGCTTCGACGGGGTCTACCCGGTCGAGCTCCCCGAGCCCGAGCTGCTCGGCAAGCACCTGCTCGAGGTCGAGCCGCCCGCCTGACTACCAGGCCACCAGCTTCCACAGCTCGGGGCGCGGCTCCTCGCCCTCGCCCACCTCGGCGAAGAGCGTCACGGCGATCTTGAGGTGCTCGAGCGCCTCGTCCCTCCGACCGCTCGCCTGCAGCAGGTCGGCCAGGTTGTTGTGCAGGGCGGCCGCGCGGTGTCGGTCGCCCAGCTCGGTGCACACGCTCAGCGCCTCCCGCGTCAGTGCGGTCGCGTCGTCCAGCTCGCCGCCCGCCCGGTGTGCGAGCGCGAGGTTGTTCAACGCCGCGACGAGCAGGTCCCGGTCATCGGCGCCCTCGGCCAGCCGTCGGCTGCGGGTCAGCTCCGCGACCGCGGTCGCCAGGTCGGCGTCGGCGGTGGCGAGCAGGCCGAGCAGGTTGTGCGCCTGGCAGCGGGCGCGGTCGTCCCCGCCCCGCTCCGCCAGCGCCGCGGCCTGCCGGGCGAGGTCGCGAGCCCTCCCGGCGTCGCCCAGCTCGTGGACGGTGAGGCTGAGGTCGGCCGTGACCCGGGCCCGCGCACCGGCATCGGCCTCGGACAGCCCGGCGAGCGCCTCGAGCAGGTGTGCCTCGGCTAGGACCCACTCGCCGCGGCGGTGCTGCAGCCGGCCGAGCCGGTGCTCGACGTCCGGCAGGTCACCGGCAGCCGCGGTCGCGGCCGCCTCCTCCAGCGTCTGCAGTGCGGCTGCGTAGTCGCCCAGGACCGTCTGCACGTCGGCCGTCGCGCTCAGCACCGCGGTGCGCTCGGGGTGGCCCAGCGCGGCGGCCCGGAGGAGGTGGTCGAGGGCCTCCGCGTGGGCGTACACGGCACGTGCCCGCTCGGCCGCCCGCCAGTGCGCGAGGGCGGCCTCGTCGTCGCGGCCCGCCAGCTCCAGGTGTCGTGCCGCGGCGCCCGCCCGGGTCCCCGGCACGTCAGCCGCCCTGCCGTGCAGCAGCCGGCGGCGCGCGAGGCTGGTCTCGTCGTACACCAGCGCGCGCAGCTGCTCGTGCGAGAAGTCGTAGCCGTCCGGGCCCTCCCGGACCAGCCCACGGCGGACGAGCTCCTCGAGTGCCGAGACCGTCTCCTCGTCGCCGCGCCCGCTCACCGCGCGGACGGTGTCCACGTCGAACGAGCGCCCGGTCACGGCGGCGGCGGACAGCACCTGGCGCCCGGTCTCGGTCACCGGGTCGAGCCGTGACCGCAGCACGTCGCGCACACCCTCCGGCAGCGGTGCGTCCGGGCCGCCGGGCGAGAGCGACCGGAGGTACTCCACGAGCAGCAGCGGGACCCCTTCGGTGCGCTCCCACAGCAGCCGCGCGAGGGCGGGGTCCTGGTCGCCGGGTCGTGAGTGGGTGACCATCTCGGCCACCGCCTCGGGTCCCAGCCGTTCCAGCCGGCACTGCACGCCCCCGCCGGAGCGGGCCGCCTCCAGCGCGGCGCGTCGCAGCGGGTGCTCCGACGGCGTCCGCCAGGTCAGCAGGAGCAGCACCTGACGGCCGGCGAGGCGCCGCAGGGCGTACGAGACCAGGGACACCGTCGCGTCGTCGGCCCACTGGACGTCCTCGACGACAAGGACGCCCGGTCGGTCGCCGGCGGCCGCGGCGGCGAGCACGTCCCACAGCCCCGCCAGGAACCGGGCCTCGGCACCCGGACCGTCCAGCGGGGCTGCGCCGAGGCCCGTCGCCCGGGCTTCGAGCAGCTCGGGCAGCAGCCTGGCCGCCTCGGCGACCGAGGTGTCGGCCACGCCGTCCAGCCACGACGTGTCGCTGCGCAACCGGCTGCGCAGGGCGTCCACCAGCGGCGCGTACGCCAGGGCCGACTCGTCCTCGTGGGCGCGGACCACCACCGGCGCCTCGCCCGCGCCGACAGCCGACAGCAGCTCCTCCACGAGCCGCGACTTGCCGATGCCCGGCTCGCCCTCGACGACCGCGACCCGGCCGTCCGCACCCACGTCGCGGTATGCGTCCAGCAGCGCCTGCACGTGCGCCGACCGCCCCACGAACGGCGGCAGCACGGGCACCGCGACCGGCACCGAGACACCTCGTGCCGGTGGCGGCTGCCTCGGTGCCGGGTCGAACGTCCCGGCGTTGATCGCCTCGTACAGCGCGGTCGTCTCGGCCAGCGGAGGGACGCCGAGCTCTCGGGACAGGGTGCGGACGCACTCGCGGTACTGCGTGAGCGCGGCGGCGCGGTCACCGGTACGCGCGTGCAGCCGGATCAGCGCCCGGTGGGCGGGCTCGTGCAGCGGGTCGAGGTCCAGCCAGCGACGAGCGTGCCGCAGCGCGGCAGCGGCGTCCCCCGCCGTCTCGGCCGCCGCCGTCAGGTCGGCGAGGACCCCGGCGAGCTCCCGGGTCAAGGCCTCCGCCTCGGCCCGCACCCAGTCCTCGAAGTCGGGGGCGTCGCGGACCGCGAAGCCCTCCAGGAGCTCGCCCCGGAAGGAGGCCGCGGCACCCTCGAGGTCGCCGCGCGCCCGAAGGGTGCGGAACAGGTCGACGTCGACCTGCAGGCGCGGCCCTCTGACCAGCAGAACATGGTCGCGGGTGGTCTCCAGCGCATCGGAGCCGACGGCGGAGCGCAGCGATGTGAGGGTCCGGCGGAGTGCGCCGCGGGCGCGCTCGGGGTCCGTGCCCGGCCACAGCAGGTCGGCCAGGGCATCACGGGGGCGCGGACGGTCTGTCAGCGCGAGGTGCGCGAGCAGGGCCATGGCCTTGCGGGTGTCGAAGGCCACCAGGTCGCCGTCGCGCTCCACCCGGGGAGGGCCAAGCAGGCTGACCTCGATCACGCGCGCCATCCCGTCACGGTGCTCCCCCGGCTCGGGCCAAGATCGTAACGATTTCTGTACGCCGGCGGCTGAGTCTGGCGTACAACAGGGAACTGGGGGAGGGAGGTCGCGCCGGATGAGCCTGCGGCGTCTCGCCTGGGGACTGTTCGCGCTGTTCGTCGTCCTGGAGGTCGCGACGCTCTGGCTGATCTGGGACGGGCCGGACACGGCAGGCGACTCCGTCGGAGTCGTCGTCATCGGGTACGCCTTCGTCGGGGCACTCGTCGCCTCCCGTCGTCCCCGGGTGGCGGTCGGCTGGCTGCTCCTCGCGATCGCGGTCGGCTTCGCCGTGGACCTGGCCGGCGAGGCCTTCGCCCACTACCCGTCGGGCACGCCCGGATACCTGCCGGTCGTCTGGACCTCGGGCCTGGTGTTCACCGTCTGGATCACGTTGGCAGTCCTGTTCCTCCCCCTCGTGTTCCCCGACGGACGGCTGCTCTCGTCTCGCTGGCGGCCGGTTGTGTGGCTCGGCGCGGTCGCGGTGACTGCGAGCATCGCGGGCTCCGCCGTCCGGCCCGGCGAGCTTGCCGCGTCGAACGGAGCGCAGCCCGCGACCCAGAACCCGTTCGCGGTCGGTGGCGTCGCGGCCGACGTCGCGGCGCTCGCCAATGTCGTCGGCAACCTGCTCATCGCTCTCGGCGTCGCGCTCGGGGTCGTCTCCCTCGTGCTGCGGTTCCGAAGGTCACGCGGGACTCAGCGGCAGCAGCTGAAGTGGTTCGTCTATGCATGCCTGGTGGCCCTGTCCGGCCTGGCGGTGGCCGCGGCGGCCGAGCTGCCCGGGTTCCCCTGGACCGAGCTGGTCGGGGGGATCGGCTGGATGACGTTCCTGTTCGGCGTCCTGGTCGGGATCCCGGTCGCGACCGGCGTCGCGATGCTCCGGCACCGGCTCTACGACATCGACGTCGTCATCAACCGGACGTTGGTCTACGCCTCGCTGACAGCGGTCCTGCTGGGGACGTACGTCGGGCTGGTGCTGCTGATGCGCCTGGTCATCGACCCCGTGACGGGCCAGTCCGACCTCGCTGTCGCCACTTCCACGCTGGCGGTGGCCGCGCTCGTGCGCCCGCTGCGCAGCCGCATCCAGGCGGCGGTGGACCGACGGTTCTACCGGGCGCGGTACGACGCGGCGCGGACGCTTGAGTCCTTCAGCACCCGGCTGAGGGACGAGCTGGACCTCGAGGCGCTCGGCACCGACCTGCGCCGGGTCGTGCGCGACACGATGCAGCCGGCCCACGTCTCTTTGTGGGTGCGCGAGGAGGTCCGATGACCCGCCGGACGGCCACGGCCCTCGCGTGGGCCGGTCTCGGCCTCTGGGGTGCGCTTCTCGCGTTCGTCGTCGCGGCGATCGTGGCCGGACGGGGGACGGCGGACGAGGCGTTCATCGCCCTGACCGTCGGGTACGCCCTGGTGGGGACCCTCGTCGCGGCGCGGGAGCCCCGGAACGCCGTCGGCTGGCTGCTGCTCGGCATCGGCATCTCGTTCGGCGCGCAGGCAGCGGCCGACGCGTACATCGCGGGAGAGGACCCGCTGCCAGGACGGACGGCGGTGGCCTGGTTCGCGGCGTGGGCCTGGTACTTCTGGATCTACCTCGCGGCACTGGTCCTGCCGCTGGTGTTTCCCACCGGCCGGGTGTCCTCCCCGCGATGGCGCTGGGTTCTGCGGATGGCCATGGCCTCGCTCGCGTTGAGCGTCGTCGGTGAGGCCTTCAAGCCAGGCGCCCTCGACGTCGACACGTCCGACGTCATCGACAACCCCTTCGGTGTCGGCGGGGCACTCGGCAGGCTGCTGACCTACGGCAGCAACGTCGCAGACTTCCTCGTGGCCGCCGGAATCGTCCTGGGCGGGGTGCAGATCGTCCGGCGACTGCGCGGAGCGCGTGGCAGGGAGCGCCAGCAGCTGACGTGGTTCGCCTACGTCGGCGGTCTCGCACTGGTGGCGCTCTCCCTGGCCATGGTCGCGGCGCTGGCAGAGCCGTACGTCGAGGAGGGGGATGCGCCGACCTGGATGCTCGTGACCGGCGCCGTGGGTTGGTTCGGTGCGCTGTTCCTCATCGCGGTGGGCATCCCTGCCGCTGTCGGGGTGGCGGTCCTGCGGCACCGGCTCTACGACATCGACGTCGTGATCAAGCGGACACTCGTCTACGGCTCTCTGACCGCGGTTCTCGTGGTCGCCTACCTCGGGCTGGTCCTCACCTTCCGGCTCGTGCTGCAACCGCTGACGGGGGAGTCCGACCTGGCGGTCGCCGCGTCCACGCTCGCCGTCGCGGGCCTGTTCCGACCGGTGCGGGCCCGCATCCAGGCCGGCGTCGACCGCCGCTTCTTCCGTGCGCGCTACGACGCGGCACAGACCTTGGAGAGCTTCTCGGCGCGGCTGCGCGACCAGCTCGACCTCGACGCCCTGGGCACGGACCTGGGGAGCGTTGTGCGGCACACGATGCAGCCGGCGCACGTGTCGCTGTGGCTGCGGGAGGTGTCGCGGTGACCCGCCGGGCAGCGAGCCGCCTGGCGTGGTCGGTCTTCGCCGTGTCGAGCGGGGCGAGCGCCACCGGGCTGCTGCTCCTGGCGGTGCTGCCTGCCGGTGCCCTCGACCGGGTCGGTGACTCGGTGTGGCTCTCGGGCTCGTTCGTCATGGTCATGCTCGTGTTCGGTCTGGTCGGTGCCGTGGTCGCGTCCCGGCTGCCGGCCAACCCGGTCGGCTGGCTGTTCCTAGGGCTCGCCGCGCTGCAGGGCGCCACCGGGCTGGCCTACGGCCTGGCCTGGTACTCCGTGTCCGTCACTCGCATCTCTGGTGGCGTGTGGCTGGGGTGGTTCGCCAACTGGTCAAGCGTTCTGACGCCGGTGCTGCTCGGTCTCGCGTTCCTCGTCTATCCCGACGGCCGCCTGCCTTCGACGCGCTGGCGGTGGGGAGCCGCGTTGGTCGTCGCGGCCATCGTCCCGGTCGTGCTGACGTCGGCACTCGTGCCAGGACGCATCGACGACGTCCCGCAGCTGCGCAACCCGGCCGGCGTCGACGGGGCGGCCTGGCTCGCCGACCTCCCCACCGACCTCTGCTACCTGGTGATCCTCGTCACGGCGTCCGCGGGCGTCGTGATGCGGTTCCGGCGCTCCCGCGGGACGGAGCGTGCCCAGCTGAAGTGGTTCGCCTGGTCAGCCGCGCTACTCACCGCGTACCTGCCGGCAGCGGCTGTCGCCACGGCCGTCGGGGGCTCCGGCTCCTCGAGGGCCGACGCCGTTGCCGGCCTGGTGTTCGCCGTCGGTCTGTGCGGCCTGCCGGTCTCCGTCGGCATCGCCGTGCTGCGGCACCGGCTCTACGACATCGACGTGGTGATCAACCGGACGCTGGTCTACGGCGCGCTCACCGCGGCGCTCGTCCTGGTCTACCTGGGGTCGGTCCTGGCGTTCCGGCTGGTGCTCGACCCGGTGGTCGGCCAGTCCGACCTCGCGGTCGCGGCGTCGACTCTCGCTGTGGCGGCGCTGTTCCGTCCGCTGCGCTCCCGCATCCAGTCGGTCGTCGACCACCGCTTCTACCGGGCGCGCTACGACTCGCAGCGGACGCTGGAGTCGTTCGGGTCCCGGCTGCGTGACGAGCTCGACCTCGACACCCTCGGCCTCGACCTGCGACGTGTGGTGCGCGACACCATGCAGCCGGCCCACGTGTCCCTGTGGCTGCGGGGCGAGCCGTGAGGCGCCTCCCGATCGCCCTCGCGGCGGTCGCCTGCGTCCTGTCCGTCGCTGGGTCGGGCGCATCCTCGGTCATCAACTGGACGAGCATCGTCGACCTGCCCTTCGCGGTCGCGTTCGCGCTGCTGGGCGTTGCGAGCGCGGCCACCGGCGCCGTCGTCGCCTCCCGGCTGCCCCGCAACGCCGTGGGCTGGCTGATCCTGGGGCTCGGGCTGGGCGTCGGCGTTCTCCTGTCCGTCGGCGCCTACGCGGAGGTCGGGGTCGACACCGACGGCGAGCCGTTGCCGGGGTACAGCGCGGCCGCGTGGCTGGGTGACGTCACCGGGATCCCGGTCTTCTTCGGCGTCACCGGCTTCCTGTTGCTCCTCTTCCCGACCGGTCGGCTGCCGGGGCCGCGCTGGCGAGCGGCGGCGTGGTTCTTCGGGCTGACCGTCCTCGTGGCCTGGGCGTCCTACGGGCTGGCGCCCGGCGAGGTCGGGTCCGGGGTGCCCAACCCGGTGGCGCTCGGCGGTAGTGCCGGGGAGCTCGCGCGACGCGTCGCTGACCTCACCAACCTGCTCGCCCTGCCTGGGCTGGGCGCGTGCGGCGCCGCGCTTCTCGTCCGCCTGCGGCGGTCGCGCGGCGTGGAGCGGCAACAGCTCAAGGCGTTCACCTACGCCGCGACCCTGGTGGTCCTGGGGTTCGGCACGACCGTGGTGGCTCACGGCGTGGTCGCCGACCTCGCGTTCCTGCTCGGGCTGGTCGCCCTGGCCGCGCTGCCGGTCGTGGCCGGGGTGGCCATCATGCGGCACGGGCTGTACGGCATCGACATCGTCATCAAGCGCACACTCGTGTACGCCCCGCTGACCGCGCTGATGGTCTGCGCCTACCTCCTGATCGTGCTGGGCCTGCAGTCGCTGCTGCGTCCGCTCGCCGGCGAGTCCCAGCTCGCCGTCGCCGCCTCGACCCTGGCGGTCGCGGCGCTGTTCCGGCCGCTGCGGTCACGGATCCAGGAGGCGGTCGACCGGCGCTTCTACCGGGCCCGGTACGACGCGGCGCGCACGGTCGCGTCGTTCAGCGGCCGGCTGCGGGACGAGCTGGACGTGGATGCGCTCGCCGAGGATCTGCGGCGGGTGGTCGCAGACACGGTGCAACCGGCCCACGTGTCGCTCTGGCTGCGGGAGAAGGCCTCGTGAGCCGGGCGGTCGCCGCGCGGCTGGCGTGGAGCCTGTGGGCGGTCGACGTCGTGACGGTCGGCGTGTTCTTCCTGCTCGACGGGGTCGGTGCGGGTCTGGCGAGCAGCATCTCCGGCGGGGTGTTCATCCTCGCGTTCGCGACGACCGGCGCGCTCGTCGCCACCCGCCACCCGGGGAACCCGGTGGGGTGGCTGCTCTGCCTCGCCGCGCTCGCGTTCACCGTCGGGGGTCTGGCTGTCGCGGTGTCCGACAACGCCGTTCGCGCGCGGGAGTACGACGGACCGCTGGTCGCGGCAGCCGCCTGGGCAGGCACGTGGGTCTGGATGGCCGGGATCGGCCCGGCGGCGACGTTCCTGCTCCTGCTCTTCCCCGACGGCCGGCTTCCGTCCCGCCGGTGGCGGCCGGTGGCGTGGCTGGCCGGTTCCGCGCTGGGCCTCACCGTCGTGGGGCTGGCGCTCGCGCCGGGGCGGATCGAGGGCACTCCGGTCGTCAACCCGTTGGGTGTCCCGGGCGCGGGTGCCGTCCTCGGCGTAGCGGCCGGCGTCGGGCTGGCCCTGCTGTTCGTCAGCATCCTGCTGTCGTGCGCGTCCCTGGTCGCGCGTTTCCGCGCGGCGCCGGCAGACCAGCGCCAGCAGCTGAAGTGGGTGGCCTACGCACTCCCCGTCGTGCTGATGTGGCTGGCAGCGTCGATCGTGCTGGAGTCGACCCAGACCAGCGAGGCAGCCGTCGACCTGGCCAACACCCTGGTGTCCGTCGGGCTCACCGTCGTCCCGGTCACGATCGGCGTGGCGATGCTGCGGTACCGGCTCTACGACATCGACGTCGTCATCAACCGGACGCTGGTCTACGGCTCGCTGACAGCTCTGCTCGCCGGCGTGTACCTCGGCTCGGTCCTGCTGCTCCAGCTCGTCCTCGCCCCCCTCACCGAGACCTCGGACCTGGCGGTGGCGGCGTCGACGCTGGCGGCGGCTGCGCTCGTGCGGCCCGCGCGGTCGCGCATCCAGGGCGTCGTGGACCGGAGGTTCTTCCGTGGGCGGTACGACGCGACGCGCACCCTGGAGTCCTTCACGGGGCGGCTGCGTCAGGAGGTCGACCTGGACTCCGTGAGCGCCGACCTCCGTGGCGTGGTCCGCGACACGGTCCACCCCGCCCACGTCTCGCTGTGGCTGCGGGGCACCTGATGCCCCTGCTGCCCGACTCGACCCTGCGCAGGGCGGCGTGGGCCCCGTCCGTCCTCCTGGCCGCCATGATCGCGGTCGGGCTCCTGATCTCGTTCGCCGAGCAACCGGTGGTCCCTGAGCCCGGCGTCGGCTGGGACGACTCGAGCGCCAGGGCGGATGCCGCGTTCTCGGCCATCATCCTCGTCTTCCCCCTGGTCGGGCTCCTGATCCTCCGGCGTCATCCGCGCAACACGGTCGGATGGCTGCTCCAGGGCATCGGGCTCGCGTGGGCGCTCGGGGCCGTGAGCGACAACTACGTGCGGTATGCCCTGCTGGTCGACCCCGGCGCCCTTCCGGCTGCTGATGTGGTGGCCGCCCTTGGGGAGGGCCACTGGGTGCCGGCGGTAGGGCTGATGGGCGGCTTCCTGCTCCTGCTCTACCCCGACGGTCACCTGCCGTCGCGCCGGTGGCGACTCGTCGGGTGGCTCAGCGGGGTGACGATGGTCGTCGCCTATCTCGGTGTCACGCTCGCCCCTGGCGCGCTGACCGCGCCCGCCCCGGTCGAGAACCCCCTCGTTCTCACAGCGGCCGGGTCGGTGCTCACCGTCGTGTCGTTCGGCTCCGTCGCCCTCCTGCCGGTCTGTGTCGTGGCCTGCGCCGCAGCCCTGGTCACGCGGTTCCGTCGTTCGAGCGGGGTCGAGCGGTTGCAGCTGAAGTGGCTCGCCACGGCCGGCGGGACAGTGGCGGCGCTCTACCTCCTGCTCATGAGCCTGGGGGCTCTCGCGTCGCTCGGGGCGTTCGGCGACGAGAGCGTCGTGCGCGCGACCTGGCTGGGCTGGCTGGAGACCGGCACGGTTGTCTCGTTCGTCCTCATCCCGATCGCGCTCGGCTTCGCCCTGATGCGCTACCGGCTCTACGACATCGACGTCGTCATCAACCGCACGCTGGTCTACGGCCTGCTCACCGCGGCCCTGGCCGTCGTGTACCTCAGCTCGGTGCTCGTGCTCCAGCTCGTGCTGAGCCCGCTCACCGACCAGTCCGACCTGGCGGTGGCCGCCTCCACCCTCGCCGTTGCGGCCCTGTTCCGGCCGGCCCGGGCGCGCATCCAGGCGGTCGTGGACCGGCGGTTCTTCCGCCGGCGGTACGACGCCGCGCGGACCCTGGACGACTTCGCGTCCAGGCTGCGCCACGAGGTCGACCTGGAGGCGGTCGGGGCGGACCTGCGAGCGACCGTCCGGGACAGCGTGGCTCCGGCGCACGTGTCCCTGTGGGTGAGGAGCGTCTCGTGACCGGACCAGAGGCCCCGCGCGTGTCGGACCGTGCCCTGCGCCGGCTGTCGTGGGTCGTTCCCGCCCTCCTCGCCGCCGTCTACGCCGTGTCCATGCTGGTCGCGCTCGCCGAGCCGGCTCGCGCCGGCGGGGCCTGGGAGGGCGGCGGGATGCTCACCGAGGTCATGTTCGCCGCCGTGATCCTGATGTTCTCGTTGACCGGACTGCTGATCGTCCGCCGGCAGCCACGCAACACCGTCGGGTGGGTGCTGCAGGGCGTCGGGGCCGCCTGGGGGCTCACCGGGGTGACCGACGCCTACGCCGCGTACGGGCTGGTGGTGCGGCCGGGTTCCCTGCCCGGCGCGGACGTGGCGGCGGCGCTCAGCAGCGGCGGCTGGGCTCCGGGAGTCGGCGTCATGGGCACCTTCCTGCTGCTGCTCTACCCCGACGGGCACCTGCCGTCGCCACGATGGAGGGTCGTCGCCTGGCTGTCGGCCGTGACGATCACGGTGGTGACCGTCACGATCACGTTGTCTCCCGGGCCGCTCGGGGTGGCGCCGGCGCCGGACCTGCGGAACCCCCTCGGCCTGGAGTCCCTCCGCACCGAGCTCCTGGTCGTGCTGGCCGTCGCCCTGCCGCTCTTCCCGCTCTGCATCCTGGCCAGCGCGGCCGGGCTGGTGCGCCGGTTCCGCCGGTCTCACGGCGTGGAGCGGCTCCAGCTGAAGTGGCTCGCGACCGCTGGTGCGGCGGTCGCCTTCCTCTACCTGTGCGCGATGGCGTCATCGCTGCCTCGGATCGTCTCGTCCCCGGACCAGGGCGATCCGGGCTGGCTGAGCGCCTTGCAGAGCGTCATCCTGTTGTCGTTCGTGCTCCTGCCGGTGTCGATCGGCATGGCGATCCTGCGTTACCGGCTCTACGACATCGACGTGGTCATCAACCGGGCGCTGGTCTACGGCTCGCTGACGGCCGCGCTGGCAGCCGTCTATCTCGTCTCGGTGCTGGTGCTCCAGCTGGTGCTCAGCCCGCTCACCGACCAGTCCGACCTCGCCGTGGCCGCCTCCACCCTCGCCGCGGCGGCCGTCTTCCGGCCGGCGCGGACGCGCATCCAGGGCGTCGTGGACCGCCGGTTCTTCCGGCGCCGGTACGACGCGACGCGCACACTGGACGACTTCACGGCCCGGCTGCGCCACGAGGTCGACCTGCGAGCAGTGGGATCCGACCTCAGCGCGACCGTCCGCGACGCGGTCCAGCCGGCGCACCTGTCGCTGTGGCTGCGGCCGTAACGATGTCTGGACGGTCGACGCCGATGCTGTTCTTGAGACGGAAGGGAGCGGGGAGATGACCGGGATGCTGCGAGAGGTGCACCCATGACAGCCCTCACCGGCTCGTTCCGGCGCCGCTTCCTCGGCCGCTCCTCGACGGCGCAACGCGCCGCCTCGCACGAGAGCACCGAGCTGCTGGCCGCTCCGCAGGACGACGTCGCGCCGGTCGACATCGCCCCGAACGACCCGCTTCTCGCCTACCTGCAGAGCGCCAGCGGTGCCGTCGACGTCGACGCGCTGGAGCTCGACTCGCCGGCACTGGCGGCGATGAAGGAGGCCGGGGTCAGGCTGGCCGTGCCGCTGGTCAGCCAGGGCGAGCTGATCGGGGTGCTGAACCTCGGACCGCGGCGGTCCGAGCAGGAGTACTCCTCCGACGACCGCAAGCTGCTGGACAACCTCGCGGCGCAGGCCGCGCCGGCGCTGCGGGTCGGCCAGCTGGTGCGCCAGCAGCAGGCCGAGGCGCGCACCCGGGAGCGCTTCGAGCAGGAGCTCGAGGTCGCGAGGCTCATCCAGCAGAACTTCCTGCCCAAGCAGCTTCCGGACCTCCCCGGCTGGCAGGTCGCCGCCTACTACCGCCCCGCCCGCGAGGTAGGCGGGGACTTCTACGACGTCATCCCGTTGCCCGACGGCCAGGTCGGCTTCGTCGTCGGCGACGTGACCGACAAGGGGGTGCCCGCGGCGCTCGTCATGGCCGCCACCCGCAGCGTGCTGCGGGCCTCGGCACAGCGTCTCGTGGACCCGGGTGCCGTGCTGGAGCGGGTGAACGAGCACCTGTGCCCGGACATGCCGGAGAAGATGTTCGTCACCTGCCTCTACGGCGTCCTCGAACCGGCCACGGGGCGGTTCCGGTTCGCCAACGCCGGCCACGACCTGCCGTACGTGAAGACGGCCGAGGGGTCGGTCGAGCTGCGAGCACGCGGCATGCCGCTCGGACTGATGCCCGGCATGGTGTACGAGGAGAAGGAGGCCGTGCTCGCGCCCGGGGAGTCGGTGCTGCTGCACTCCGACGGCGTGGTCGAGGCGCACAGCCCCGACGGCGAGATGTTCGGCTTCCCTCGGCTGAAGGACGCCGTCGCCCGCTACCCCGGCGGCGGCGAGCTCATCGACCGCGTCCTCACCGACCTGCACGCGCACACCGGACCCGGCGCGGAGCAGGAGGACGACATCACGATGGTGACCCTGTCCCGCTCCGCCGGAGCGGCGTCTAACGGGACCGGTGCGTCGCCGCTGCACCAGCTGGTCGAGTTCGAGGTCCCCAGCGCCGAGGGCAACGAGCGCCTCGCGCTGGCGCGGGTGAGCACGATCGTCGGGCCCCTGGGGCTGGACGAGGCGCGGCTCAAGCGCCTCGAGACGGCGGTCGGCGAGGCCACCATGAACGCGATGGAGCACGGCAACCGCTACCGCGCGGACCAGCCGGTGACGGTCCGGGTGCTGACCGAGAGCGACCGGGTCCGGGTCCAGATCGTCGACCAGGGCGGCAGGACGCGGGACGTCGAGACCGAGGTGCCCGCCGAAGTCCCTGACCTCGAGGCGAAGCTCGCCGGCCTCCAGCGGCCCCGCGGGTGGGGGCTGTTCCTGATCAAGAACATGGTCGACGAGGCCCACGAGTCCAGCGAGGACGACCGCCACACCCTCGAGCTGGTCATGCACCTGACCGAGTCCGCTCCCGCCCCCGACGAAGGAGATCGTCATGACGACGAGTGAGCTGCCCACGGCGGTGCGGCACCGTGACCGGGCCGCCGTCATCGACATCGTCGGCGACGTCAACGGCTCGGCCGAGGCCTCCCTCGACCGCGCCTGGGCCGACGCCACCGAGGGCCGGCCCGAGGCGGTCGTCCTGAACTTCGAGGGTGCCGGCTACATCAACTCCACCGGCATCGCACTGATCGTCGGGATGCTCGCCAAGGCACGCGCCCACGGCATCCCGATCCGGGCCTACGGCCTGACGCCGCACTACCGCGAGATCTTCGAGATCACCCGGCTCGCGGACTTCCTGGCGATCAACCCCGACGAGGACAGCGCCCTGCGCGGCGCGGACGGGAGCACCACATGACCGAGGCGACAGCAACCTTCGGCGTGCGCCGGCACGGGTCGGCCGGCGTGGTCGACATCAAGGGCGACGTCACGTCCGGCTCCGAGGACGTGCTGATGAGCGCCTACGACGAGGCCGGCGACGCGAAGGCGATCGTCCTGAACTTCACCGACCTGACCTACATGAACAGCGGCGGCATCGGGCTGCTGGTCACCCTGCTGGTCCGGGCGCAACGCAACGCGCAGCGCCTGCTCGCGTTCGGCCTGTCCGACCACTACCGGCAGATCTTCGAGCTGACCCGTCTCGACGAGGCGGTCGGCATCCACGACGACGAGCAGTCCGCGCTCAGCGCGGCCGGCGCGACCTGAGCCCCGAGGAGGACACGATGAGCGAGGTCAACGAAGCCACCGACAAGGCGGCCGCGCGCGACGCGACCCACTGGGCGAAGAAGGTCTCGCGGCTCGACGTGGGACAGGTGCCCGCCGGGGCGGTCGGCATCAACGTGAGCGGCAAGCGCCTCGCCGGGCCGATCCAGGGCTTCGGCAAGATGTGGCAGAAGACCTACCAGGTCCGGCTTCCCGGCGACCAGGTCACGCCGACCGACCTCATCGCCACCTGGAAGCAGCGGTTCCCGGAGTTCTGGCCCGAGGGCAACCGGTTCTACGCCCCGCTCACCGGCATCGAGCCCGGGGAGGTCGCGCTGATCGGCATGACGCTCCCCGGCCGGATGAAGCTCTCGACCGGAGTCATGGTCCTCTATGCCGACGACGAGTCGTTCACGCTCATGACTCCGCAGGGGCACATGTTCGCCGGCTGGATCACCTTCAGCGCGACGGAGCGGCTCGGGGAGACCGTCGCGCAGGCCCAGGTCCTGATGCGGGCCTCCGACCCGGTCTTCGAGCTCGGCCTGACGCTCGGCGGCCACCGCCAGGAGGACAAGTTCTGGAACCACACGCTGCGTGAGCTCGCCAAGCACGTCGGCAGCGCGGACGCCGAGGTGTCGACCCAGGTCGTCTGCGTCGACCGCAAGCGGCAGTGGTCCCGCTGGACCAACGTCTGGCACTCGTCGGCCATCCGGTCGACCCTCTACACCTTCGGTGCGCCGGTACGGGGACTACGGGGACTGGCGCACCGGGGGCGCACGGTTGGCTGACCTGCGGGGGAGCGACGCGGTCGTCGTCGGTGCGGGCCCCAACGGCCTGGCCGCGGCGATCGCGCTCGCTCGCGCCGGCCGGTCGGTCACGGTCCTCGAGGCCGCGCCGACGGTCGGAGGCGGGTCGCGGTCCGCCGAGCTCACACTGCCGGGCTTCGTCCACGACGTGTGCTCCGCGGTGCACCCGCACCCGCTGGCCTCGCCGTTCCTGCGCGACCTGCCGCTGGCCGAGCACGGGCTGGAGCTGGTCCATCCCGAGACCCCGCTGGCGCACCCCCTGGACGACGGACCCGCCGTCCTGATGGAGCGCGACGTCCGGGCCACGGGGGAGTCGGTCGGCGGCGCGGACGCGCGGGCGTACGAGAAGCTCCTCGGGCCCCTGGTCCGTGACGCCGGGCACCTGCTGCCGCAGCTGCTCGGTCCGCTGCGCCCGCCCAGGCACCCGGTGGCGATGGCCCGGTTCGGCCTGGTCGGGCTGCGGTCGGCGACCGGGCTGGCCCGCTCGCGGTTCGAGGGACCGCGCGGCCGGGCGCTCTTCGGTGGCGTCGCGGCCCACTCGATGCTGCGGCTGGACGAGGTGCCCAGCGCCGCGGTGGCGCTGGTGCTGATGCTCACCGGGCACGCGGTCGGGTGGCCGATCGCGCGCGGCGGGTCGCAGGCGGTCGCCGACGCGATGGCGTCCTACCTGCGCTCGCTCGGCGGCCGGGTCGTCACCGACCATGCGGTCGAGAGCGTCGACGAGCTCGACGACGCCGGTGTCGTGCTGCTGGACGTGACCCCGAGGCAGGTCCTCGCCCTCGCCGGGCACCGGCTCCCTGCCGGCTACCGCCGGTCGCTGCGGCGGTTCCGCTACGGACCGGGGGTGTTCAAGGTCGACTGGGCCCTCGACGCGCCGATCCCGTGGCGCGACCCGGCGGTCGGGCGGGCGGGCACCGTGCACGTCGGTGGCACGCTCGAGGAGGTGGCGCGGTCCGAGGCCGACGCCACGGGCGGGCGGGTGCCGGAGCGGCCGTACGTCCTGCTCGCGCAGCCGACGATGTGCGATCCCTCTCGCGCGCCGGAGGGCAAGCACATCGGCTGGGCCTACTGCCACGTGCCCAACGGCTGCCCGGAGGACATGGCCGAGCGCATCGAGGCGCAGGTCGAGCGGTTCGCCCCCGGCTTCCGCGACCTCGTAATCGGTCGGTCCACGACTTCCGCGCCGCAGATGGAGGCCTACAACCCGAACTACGTCGGGGGAGACATCAACGGGGGCCGGATGGACCTCCGGCAGCTGTTCACGCGCCCGGCCGTGCGGCCGAACCCCTACACGACGCCCGACCCGCGGCTGTTCATCTGCTCCTCGTCCACCCCGCCCGGCGGGGGCGTCCACGGCATGTGCGGCTACTACGCCGCCCGGGCGGTGCTGCGACGCCGGTAGGCTCGCGGCCCGTGGCCGAGGACAGGGCGTCGTACGCCGCCGCCGGGGTGGACATCGAGGCGGGCGACCGGGCCGTCGAGCTGATGAAGCAGTGGGTCGCGAAGGCGTCGCGACCCGAGGTCGTCGGCGGCATCGGCGGCTTCGCCGGCCTCTTCGACGCGAGCGCCCTGCGGTCGTACGCCCGGCCGTTGCTCGCGACCTCCACCGACGGCGTCGGCACCAAGGTCGCCGTCGCGGCCGCGATGGACAAGCACGACACCATCGGTCACGACCTGGTCGGCATGGTCGTCGACGACCTGGTGGTGTGCGGGGCCGAGCCGCTGTTCATGACCGACTACATCGCGTGCGGCAGGGTCGTGCCGGAACGCATCGCCGCTGTCGTCAAGGGGATCGCCGAGGGCTGCGTGCTCGCCGGCTGCGCGCTGGTGGGCGGCGAGACGGCCGAGCACCCCGGCCTGCTGGGTCCGGACGACTACGACGTGGCGGGCGCCGGCACCGGCGTGGTCGAGGCCGACCTGGTGCTCGGCGCCGAGCGGGTCCGCGCCGGCGACGCGCTGGTCGCGATGGCGTCGAGCGGGCTGCACAGCAACGGCTACTCGCTGGTGCGCCACGTGCTGCTCGACCGGGCCGGCTGGGCCCTGGACCGGCTCGTGGACGAGCTCGGCCGGACGGTCGGCGAAGAGCTGCTCGAGCCGACCCGGATCTACGCCCGCGACTGCCTGGCGCTGATCGACGCGGTCGACGTGCACGCGTTCAGCCACGTCACCGGGGGAGGGCTCGCCGCGAACCTGGAGCGGGTGCTGCCTCGGCGAGCCTGTCCGCGACCGTGGACCGGTCGACCTGGTCGCCGGCCCCGGTGTTCGGGCTCGTGCAGGACGCCGGTCGGGTGGCCCGGCCCGAGCTGGAGAAGACGCTGAACATGGGTGTCGGGATGGTCGCGGTCCTCCCCGCCGACGACGCCGACGCGGCCGTCCGGCTGCTCGTCGGCCGCGGTGTGCCGGCGTGGGTCGCGGGCACGGTCACGACCGGCGACGGCTCGGTCACGCTGACGGGAACGCACCCCGCCTGATCCGCGCGGATCTTCCATGATCGGAGACCGGTCGCGGTCTCGTGGACGCCGAACGGTCTCCGAACCCGCTGATCCTGGCGACCTGGGGACGACGAAGCCTGTGGACGTCGGCGGACGGGTCGTCGTGCTGGGCACCGGAGAGCTGAGCTTCCGGCAGCGGCTCTGGATCGCGACGCTGCACAGCGGCCCGCGGTCGGCTCTGGCAGGGTTGACGGCTGCGGAGGCAGACGGTCTCGGTGGCTTCTCGTCCTCGACGCTGCACACGGTCGTCCCGCACGGCGCCGATGCCGCGGACCTGGTCGACTCCCGGGCGGGGGTGACCGTGCGAGTCCGCCAGTCGCGTCGGCTCACCGAGGCTCTGATCCACCCGGCGCGACGGCCACCGCGGCTGCGGCTGCCCGAGGCCCTGGTCGACGCCGCGTCGGTCGCCGCCTCCGACGAGCGCGCCCGGCTGCTGGTGATCGCGCCCGTCCAGCAGCGGCTGCTGCCGGCCTCAGACCTCCGCGAGGTCGTCACCGCCCGGCGCAAGCTGACGCGGCGCGACGTGATCCGCGAGGCCATCGACGACGTCGAGGGTGGCGCCCACTCGCTGCCCGAGCAGGACTGGCTGCGCGCGATCCGCCGGCACCGGCTGCCGGTGCCGACCCAGCAGCGCGTCGTCGAGCGCGCCGACGGGACCTGGTTCCTCGACGCCGACTTCCAGCCGTACGGCGTGGGCGTGGAAATCAACGGGACGCAGCACCTGCTCGCGGGAGCAGTCGGCTACGACGACCACCGGCGCAACGTCCTCGGCACGAGCGGGCGGCTCATGATCACGATCGCCTCGCACACTGTCCGGCGGCGACCGGGCGAGGCGGTGGTCGCGACAGCCGCGGCTCTGCTGTCCCGCGGGTGGTCCCCGACCCGATCGGTCCACCGCGGGCTGGAACGGCTCGCCGTGGAGGTCGGCATGGACCTTCGCACGGGCGACGTCCTCGCACAGGCGCACGGTCGGAGACGGATCGCGGTCTCGTGACCTACGAACGGTCTCCGATCATGGACATCCCGCGGCGGTTCGGGGGGTCAGCGGCGGTTCTCTGCCGTCCAGTCGTCGTACTCGTCCCGGTCGGCCTCGGTCATCTCGGACCGGTCGACGGAACCAGATGCGAGCTCGCGCTGCAGGGCCTCGAAGTCCGTTCCCTGCGAGCTGTACTTGAGCTCACGGGCGACTTTGGTCTGCTTTGCCTTGGCTCGGCCGCGCCCCATGGCTCGACCCCCTCATACGTGAACGGGGCGGCCAGCGCGTGGCGGCCCCGGATCTCGAGTGTTGTCCGTGGGTGCAACGGTACATGCCCCGCGACTGTTCCGCCCATCCCGTATCCGGCCCCCTGGCGCAGTCGGAGATCCCGGCGGGCGGCCGAGTCAGCCTCGCGCGGGCCGGGCGGCGTCCATCCGCCGCTCGGCGACCCGGTCGGCCGCGACCGCCGGCGGCACCCGCTCCTCGTCGGCCAGCCGGAGAACCTCGGCCGTGGTCGTGAAGATCTCCTCGGCCTTGTGCCTCGCCCGCTCGAACGAGAACCCGCGCAGCTCGTCAGCGACCTGGATGACGCCGCCGGAGTTCACGCAGTAGTCCGGCGCGTAGAGGATGCCGCGCTCGGCGAGCAGGGCCTCGGTGCCGGGGTGGGCGAGCTGGTTGTTGGCGCCGCCGCAGACCACGGAGGCCCGCAGCACGGACACCACGTCGTCGGTGAGCGCGTGGCCCAGCGCGCAGGGTGAGAACACGTCGAGGTCGGCGCGGACGAGCGCGTCGGTGTCGTCGACGACCTCGACGCCCGGGTGCTCCGCCCGCACCGCGTCGACCGCCCGCTCGGACACGTCGCACACCACGACGGCCGCGCCGTCCTCGAGGAGGCGGCCTACCAGGTGCCGCCCGACCTTGCCCACACCGGAGATGCCGACCGTCCGCCCGGCCAGCGTCGGCACGCCCCACAGGTGCTCGGCGCAGGCCCGCATCCCCTGGAAGACGCCGTAGGCCGTCAGCACCGACGAGTCACCCGCCCCGCCGGACTCCTCCGAGCGGCCCGTCGCCCACCGCGTCTCGCGGGCCACGACGTCCATGTCGGCGACGTAGGTCCCCACGTCACACGCCGTGACGTAGCGCCCGCCGAGCGAGTCGATGAACCGGCCGTAGGCCAGCAGCAGGTCCTCGGACTTGTCGGTCGCCGGGTCCCCGATGATCACCCCCTTGCCGCCGCCGTGGTCCAGCCCGGCGAGCGCGTTCTTGTACGCCATCGCCCGCGAGAGCTCCAGCACGTCCGCCAGCGCCGCCGCCTCGGAGGGGTAGGGGTGGAAGCGCGTTCCCCCCAGCGCCGGTCCCAGCGCGGTCGAGTAGATGCCGACGATCGCGCGCAGCCCGGTCGCCTCGTCGGCGCGGAACACGACCTCCTCGTGCGCCTGGCGGCTGCCGGGGTGGGGGCCGAACACGGAGCCGGGGGCGGGGCCGGTCGCGGGGTGAGGCGGCGTCGCGGACATCATCGCGCACCCTACGATGCGGACCGTGCCCTTCCCGAGCCCGTACGTCGCCTACCTGCGCGTGTACGAACCGCTCGCCGCGTTCCCCGAGGAGGACCGCGCGGGCTGGGCCGCCTATGCCGCGCGCGCGGCCACGTCCGGCGACCGTCTCGTCGCCGAGCACCGCGCCGCCCTGGCCGGCATGGTGAGCGTGCCGCCGCGGCCCGTCCCGCCGGACGAGCCGGGCGAGGCCTTCGTGCTCGAGGTCGAGGACACCGTGCACGTCTGTCCCGTCCAGGCCAGGCTGCGCGCCTGGGTCGCGCTCGGGCAGTTCCGCGAGGGGCTGCCCGACACGCTCCTGCACGCCTTCGTGCCGCCGGGGTCGCTGCAGCGCGCGGAGGCCGACCACGCGAGATGGCGCGACGACGAAGCCCTCTCGACGTTGCGGATCCTCACCGCGACGTGGTCGGTGCCGGTCGTGTGGTTCGTGCCGTTCGGCACGGCCGACCGCGTGGTCGACGTCTCGGGCGAGCACCCGACGGTCGTCCACCGCACCCGCATGTCGGGGGCGCGGCGGCGGGTCGCGCGGGCGCTGCGGGCGGCGCGGACCTCCCTCGGCGAGCTCGTCGACGAGGTCGAGCAGCTCGAGGAGCTCGGCCGGTGGCTCGAGGAGTTCCACGCGCGGTCGTGGGTCGAGCTCGACTACGCCGGCCTCGCCCGGCTGCTCGGACCGCGCGGCGTGGAGGAGGACGCGTCCGTGACCGAGGTCGCCGGGGCGCTGGCCGCACTGGCGGCGGGGGACCCCGAGGGGGCGGTCGCCGGCTACCGCGCCGTGGTCGAGCGGTGGGCCGCGGTGGCCGCTCTGGAGCGCGCGAACTAGCCGTTCCGGACGGCCCCACCCGGCTCCGACGTGCGGTGGCGGGGCTAGTCATCTCCGCTCAGTCCGAAGATGGCCCGTCTTGACCATTTCGGACATCCCCACCTAACGGGCACTATTACCCCTAGGAACCGGGATTGGTCGGTTCCTCCAGCGAAAGAGGCCGATCCGATGACGACCCGAACCCCCGACGCCGAGCCGCTCCTGACCCCTGCCGAGGTCGCGACGATGTTCCGGGTCGACCCCAAGACCGTCACCCGCTGGGCCAAGGCCGGCAAGCTGACCTCGATCCGCACGCTCGGCGGCCACCGCCGCTACCGCGAGTCCGAGGTCCGTGCCCTGCTCGCCGGCATCCCGGCGCCGCGCACGGAGGCCTGAGGCCCGCAGCACGCGCATCACCGACGCCGCACCCGGGACTCCCCGGTGCGGCGTCGTCGCGTCCCGGGCGCCCGCGGTCGCGCCGGTCCGGACGCCCGGCGCTGGCCGCTCCGCAGGTGGCTCGCGCGTGGTTTCCCAGTGGCGGGCCACGGGTGTGCGCGACAGACTCGGTCACCTAGGAGCGCGCCATGTCCCGACTTCTCCACCGCCTCGGCGGGTCCGCGGCCCGGCACCCGTGGCGGACGATCGCCATCTGGTTCATCGCCGTGCTCGCCGTCCTCGGGCTGGCCGGCACGGTCGGCGGACCGCTCAACGACGACTACACCATCCCCGGCACCGACAGCCAGCAGGCCTACGACCTGCTCCTCGAGCGCTTCCCCGAGGTGGCCGGCGCCGACGCCCGCGTCGTGGTGCACGCCGAGGAGGGTGGCCTGGACCCGGCCGCCCTGGGTGCCGCGGAGCGGCGGCTGGCGCGGATGGCCTCGGTCGGTGTCGTCTCGCCCGCCGTCCTCGCGCCCAGCGGCGACACGGCGGTCATCTCGGTGCAGTACGACGTGCCGGTCACCGAGTTCAGCGGCGACGAGGGCGTCGTGGCGCTCGAGCGGGCAAGCGGAGGGCTCGTCGACGCCGGCTACCAGGTCGCCTACGGCGGCCAGGTCCCCGAGAACGTGCAGGCGCCGGGCGGCACCGCCGAGCTCGTCGGCATCGGCGCCGCGGTCCTGATCCTGCTGCTCGCGTTCGGCTCGGTCGTCGCCGCCGGGCTGCCGATCGGCATCGCCCTGGTCGGTCTCGGCGTCGGCTCGGGCGGCATCGCGTTGCTGGCGGCGACGCTGGACGTCTCGACGGTCGCACCCACGCTCGCGTCGATGATCGGCATCGGGGTCGGGGTGGACTACGCCCTCTTCGTCGTCACCCGCCACCGCGACGCCCTGTCCCGCGGGCTCTCCGTCCCCGACGCCGCCGCCGAAGCCAACGCCACGGCCGGCATGTCGGTGGTCTTCGCCGGCGGCACGGTGCTGCTGGCGCTGTCCGGCCTGCAGTTCACGGGGGTGCCGAACTTCACCTCGATGGGCTACGCGACCGGCATCGTCGTGCTCGTCATCGTGGTCGCGGCGGTCACGCTGCTGCCCGCGCTGCTCGGGCTGGCGGGGCTGCGCGTCTACAGCCGCCGCTCCCGGCGCAGCGGTCACCTGGAGTCGGCCGCGTCGCACTCGGCCGCCGCGGCCCGGCTCGCGCACACCGTCGGCCGCCGCCCGGTGGCCTGGCTCGTCGGCTCGTCGGTGCTCCTGCTCGCACTGGCCGCGCCCGCCATGGGCCTGAAGATCGGCAACAGCGACGCCGGCAACGAGCCCGAGGACACGACCATCCGCCAGGCCTACGACCTGGTGGAGCAGGCCTTCGGGCCGGGGGCGAACGGCCCATTGCTGGTCGCCGTCGACGTCGCGGGTGTGGGCGCCGACGAGGTCGCCCGGCTGCACGACTCGCTGGCCGCGACCGGCGGCGTCGCTGCCGTGTCGCCGGCCACGTTCTCGGCCGACGGCAGCGCCGCCACGCTGACCGTGACACCGACGACGGGGCCGCAGGACGACGCGACGATCGAGCTGATCAGCGGCCTGCGCCAGACCGTCCCCGACGGCGTGCACATCGGGGGCTTCACGGCGACGATGGTCGACTTCTCCGACGTCCTCGCCGATCACCTCTGGCTGGTCGTCGCGGTCGTGCTGTCGACGTCGTTCCTGCTCATGGTGCTGGCGTTCCGCTCCATCGTCGTGCCCGTCAAGGCGGCGCTGGTCAACCTGCTCTCGGTCGGTGCCGCCTACGGCGTGATCACGGTGCTGTTCCAGACCGAGCGCGGTGCCGACCTGCTCGGGCTGCCCGGGCCGGTGCCGATCGCGGCGTTCGTCCCCGTGCTGATGTTCGCGATCCTGTTCGGCCTGTCGATGGACTACGAGGTCTTCCTGCTCAGCCGGGTGCGTGAGGAGTACCTGCGCACCGGGGACAGCCGCGCGAGCGTCGTGGCGGGCCTGTCGTCGACGGCCCGGGTGATCAGCTCGGCGGCGGCGATCATGGTCGCGGTGTTCCTCGGCTTCGCCCTCGACCCGGCGGTCGTCATCAAGATGATGGGCATCGGGCTCGCGACGGCGATCGCCGTCGACGCCACCGTCGTCCGGCTGGTCCTCGTGCCGGCGACGATGGCCCTGCTGGGCGACCTCAACTGGTACCTCCCCCGCTGGCTGGACAGGCTGCTGCCCGACCTCGACCCGCACGGCACGCACGCCCTCACCGACGTGCCCGCCCAGCGAGGTCCCGTCGAGGCGCCCACGTCGGCCCGCTGACCGGGGCGAGCCCGGACTGACGTCTTCGGTTCGTCCTGCTAACCTGCAGACGCCCAGAAAGTGGTTAGTACACGACGATCGAGGTGGTCCCCATGCGCCGAGCTGTGACGATCGCCGGTTTGCTCCTGGCCGTCTCGGTCGCGCTGGTCGGGTGCGGGCGCGACCAGAAGCCGCTGGCCGACGAGCTGTCCCGCTACACGGACCGCGGGGACGGCTGCCAGCAGACGGTCGCCGCGATCACGTACGCCGACTCGTCGCTGCGGGCAGCCGGCCAGGAGCGTCACGAACGCTGGGACGACGCGACCCGCAGCAAGGTCGCGACGGTCGGCGGCACAATCGCCCTCGAGGTCCGCGACTTCCCGTCGGAGGCCACCCTGGAGCAGGCCCGCAAGGTCGCCGGGCTGGCCGCCGACGCCGCCGCCGCGGCGACGACGGACGAGGAGCGGGTGCGGCTGCTCCGGGAGTACCGCCGCGAGGCCGCGGGGCTCGTCATCCTCTGCGGCCGCGCGGTGCCCGACCTCTGAGGCTCATCCGGCCCCGGTCGCGCGCTGCCGCTCGGCGAAGCGGCGGGCCTTCGCCCGGTTGCCGCAGATCGACATGATGCACCAGCGCCGCGGCCGGCCGTTGCGCAGGAACAGCCACCCGCACCCGTCGCCCGGGCACCGGCCGATGTCGCGGCTCATGGCGTCGTCGATGAGCCGGCGCGCCTCGTCGGCCACCGCGTGCAGGGGGACGTCCAGCGAGTCGGCGCCGCGGGCGATCGACAGCCCACCCTGTGCCGAGCGCTCGACCCGGGCGGTCGTCCCCGCGGCCGCGAGGACGACCGCGAGCCGGTCGAGCGACTCGGGTGACGGCCGGTCGCGGGTCAGCGCCGCGTAGAGGTCGTCGCGGAACGCTCTCGTACGGTCGACGGCCGCGGCGGCCGCGACCGGGTCGTCGGCGGCGGCCCCGAGCAGCTGCCGGGCGTGGCCGGGGCGCACGAGACCGAGCTCACGGGCCCAGACGACGAGGTCGCGGTAGGTCCCGAGGTACTCGCGGGGGACGGGTCCCCCCATCCGGCCCGCGTGTTGCACAGCTCGAGGGCGGGGTGGCCCGCGACGGCGAGGGGCAGCGTCACGCTCCCGACCTGCCGCGATGCCACCGCACCAGTGTGCCGCGTGCCGGGCATGATGGGAGCGGTGTGGACGACCTGGGTCGCCGTTGCCGCGGGCCTCCTGCTGGTGGCCCTCGTCCTGCGCGACATCTTCCACACGCTGATCCACCCGGCCGGCCAGGGCACCCTCGCCCGGGTCGTCTTCAGCGGGCTGTGGCGGCTGTCCGGCCGCCTGCGGGGCTTCGCAGGCCCGGTCGCGCTGGTCGGCCCCCTCGGCGTGGTGCTGGTCATCCTCGTGTGGGCCGTGCTGGTGGTCGTCGGCTGGGCGCTGGTCTACTGGCCGTTCCTGCCCGAGGGGTTCTCCTACTCCCTCGGGCTGGCCCCCGAGACCCGCTCGCGCGTTCTCGACGCGGGCTACGTGTCGGTCGTGACGATGGCGACCCTCGGGTTCGGCGACATCGTGCCCGAGAACCCGTGGCTGCGGGTCGCCGTCCCGCTCGAGGCCCTCGTCGGGTTCGCGCTGCTGACCGCAGCCGTGTCCTGGGTCCTGCAGGTCTACCCGGCCCTGGCCCGGCGCCGTGTCCTCGCGCTGCGCCTGGAGAGCCTCTGCCGCGCCGACCCCACCGGCGACTGGGTCCACCATGACTCCTCCGCGCCCGCCGGGGTGCTGCACACGTTGGCCGGCGAGGTCTCCGCGGTCCGGGTCGACCTGACGCAGTACGCCGAGACCTACTACTTCCGGGACCCCGGCGACGTCGCGTCGCTGCCCGCGTCCCTGAGCATCGCGCGCGACCTCGTCGACCGCGCCGCCGCAGCGCCGCGCGCGGACGTCCGCCACGCGGGGAGGACCCTCGCCGCCGCGCTGGACGACCTTGCCCAGCGGCTCGACCGCGACCACCTGTCGGTGGGCGGATCGACCTCGGAGGTCCTCGACGCGTTCGCGCGGGACCACGGCCGGGCGGCGCGCCGGCTGGGGGAGCCGGGTCAGGACCCGGCGTAGCCCGCCGGGTCGGCGGCGAACGCCCGCAGGCAGCCGCTGCCGCAGAACCAGAAGCGCGTTCCCTCGTGGTCGAGGTGCAGCGATGCGTCCACCGTCGCGACCGACATCGCGCAGACCGGGTCGATCGCCGTGGTGGTGGCGGGTTCGGCGGCCGCCGGTGCGGCCTCGGCCACCTCGCGTCCCGACGCGCGGCGCCGCTCGGCCACGATCTCGGCCAGGATCGACAGGGCCACCTCGGCGGGGGTGCGCGCGCCGATGTCGAGTCCGCACGGCGTGCGGACCCGGGCCCGCCGTTCCTCGTCGACGTCGAGCGAGGACACGACGGCCTCGCCCCGCTTGCGGCTGGCGACCAGGCCGACGTACGCGACGCCGGCGCCGACAGCAGCCGTGAGCGCCGCCTCCTCGTCCCGTCCGTGCGAGGCGACGACGACGGCCGCCGCCCCCGCCAGGGCCTCGGGGCCGGTGCCGGCGCCCCCCGCCTGGACCGAGAAGCCGAGCCGGTCCGCGAGCCCGGCCAGGGCCTCGGCGATCGGGGTCGACCCGTGGACCAGCAGCAGCGGTGCGGGCAGCTCGGGCTCGAGGAAGATCTCCAGGGTCCCGCCGGACAGGCACGGGTTGTGCACGGTCAGCATCCCGTCCTGGTCCGGCTCCGGCTCGGGGGTGATGCGCAGCAGCAGCGGCTCGCCGGAGTCCAGCAGCGCCAGGCCCTGCGCGCGCACCGTCGACTCGGCGCAGGTCCCGCCGACGAAGCCCTCGATGGTGCCGTCGCCGAACACGAGGGCCTGGTCACCGGGCTTGGCCGACGTGGGCCGCTCGGCGCGGACCACGCGGGCCAGGACGAACGGCACCCGCTCGGCGCGCAGCGCCGCCGCCCTCGCCTCGATGGTCGGTCGGCTCACGTGATCGCGAGGTCGGTGCGCAACGGGCGACCCTGCATCGTGCGCCAGACCTGGGCCGGGGTCAGCGGCATGTCGGCGTGCACGACCCCGTAGGGCTGCAGCGCGTCGATGACTGCGTTCACGACGGCCGGCGGCGACCCGACGGTCGCGGACTCGCCGACGCCCTTCGCGCCGAGCGGGTGGTGCGGGGAGGGCGTCACGGTCTCGCCGAGCTCCCAGCTCGGGCACTCGAGCGAGGTGGGCAGCAGGTAGTCCATGAACGAGCCCGAGACGCAGTTGCCGTCCTCGTCGAACGCGAGCCCCTGCATGAGCGCCATGCCGATGCCGTCAGCGAGGCCGCCGTGCACCTGCCCCTCGACGATCATCGGGTTGATACGCGGGCCGCAGTCGTCGACCGCGACGAAGCGCCGGACCTTCACCTGACCGGTCCCCGGGTCGACGTCGACGACGCACACGTAGGCCCCGAAGGGGTAGGTCAGGTTCGGCGGGTCGTAGACCACGGACGCGTCGAGGTGCCCCTCGACGCCCTCGGGCAGCTCGAGGGTGCCGTGCGCGAGCATCGCGATCTCCTGGATCGTCCTGCCCTGCCCCGGGTCGCCCTTGACCTGCCAGCGGCCGAGGGTCCACTCGAGGTCCCCCGGGTCGATCTCGAGCGCCGCTGCCGCGACGACCTTGGCCTTCTCGCGCACGCGCTGCGCGACGATCGCCGCGGCGGCGCCGGACACCGGCGTGGAGCGCGAGCCGTAGGTCCCCAGCCCGAACGGCGTGTTGTCGGTGTCGCCGTGGATGACCTCGATGTCCTCGGGCGGGATGCCCAGCTCGTGGGCGACGATCTGGGCGAACGTCGTCTCGTGGCCCTGCCCCTGCGTCTGCACCGACAGCCGGACCTGGGCCTTGCCGGTCGGGTGCACGCGCAGCTCGCAGCCGTCGGCCATGCCGAGCCCGAGGATGTCCATCTGCTTGCGCGGCCCCGCGCCGACCCCCTCGGTGAAGAAGCTCAGACCGATGCCCATCAGCTCGCCGCGCTCGCGCCGCTCCGCCTGCTCCTTGCGCAGGTCGTCGTAGCCGGCCATGTCCAGGGCCAGCCGCAGCGCGCGCGGGTAGTCGCCGGAGTCGTACTCCCAGCCGGTCTTCGTGGTGTACGGGAACTGGTCGGGCTGGATGAGGTTCTTCATCCGCAGCTCGGCCGGGTCGTTGCCGAGCTTCTGGGCGAGGACGTCCACCATGCGCTCGACGAGGTAGACGGCCTCGGTGACCCGGAACGAGCAGGCGTAGGCGACCCCGCCCGGCGCCTTGTTCGTGTAGACGCCGGTGACCTTGCAGTGCGCGGCCCGCAGGTCGTAGCTGCCGGTGAAGATGTGGAAGAACCCGGCCGGGAACTTCGTCGGCTGCGCGGTGCCGTTGAAGGCGCCGTGGTCGGCGAGCACGTCCACCCGTACGCCGAGGATCGTGCCGTCGTTCGTCGCCGCGATGGACCCGGTCATGTGGTAGTCGCGGGCGAACGCGGTCGACATCAGGTGCTCGCTGCGGTCCTCGACCCACTTCACCGGCTTGCCGGTCACGATCGACCCCACGACGGCCAGGACGTAGCCCGGGTAGATGCCGACCTTGCCGCCGAACCCGCCGCCGATGTCCGGGGAGATGATCTGGATCTTGTGCTCGGGGATGCCGGACACCAGCGAGTAGACGGTGCGGTGCGCGTGCGGTGCCTGGTTGGTCGACCAGACGGTGAGCTTGCCGGTCACCGGGTCCATGTCGGCGACCGTGCCGCAGGTCTCCATCGGCGCGGGGTGCACGCGCGGGTAGAGCATCTTCTGGGTGACCACGACGTCCGCCGAGGCGAACACCTCGTCGGTGAGGTCCTTGTCGCCGGCCTCCCAGTCGAAGATGTGGTTGTTCGCCTTGCCCTCGATGTCGTCCCGGATGACCGGGGCCCCCTCGTCGAGCGCCTTCTGGGCGTCCATGACCGGCGGCAGCGGCTCGTAGTCGACCTCGATGAGGTCCAGCGCGTCGCGCGCGGCGTACTTGTCCTCGGCGACGACGAAGGCGACCTCCTGGCCCTGGAAGCGCACCTTGTCGGTGGCGAGCACCGCCTGGACGTCCATCGACAGCGTCGGCATCCACGCGAGGTTCAGCGTCTCGAGGGTGGCACCGGTGATGACCGCCTTCACCTTCGGCATCGCCTCGGCCTCGGAGGTGTCGATCGACCGGATCCGGGCGTGCGCATAGGTGCTGCGCAGGATCGCGGCGTGCAGCATGCCGGGGAGCGCCACGTCGTCGAGGTAGCGGCCACGGCCGCGGACGAAACGTACGTCCTCCTTGCGCTGCATCCGGCCGAAGCCGATCGGGTTGCCGGCCTCGCTGGTGGGGACCGGGTCGGGTGCGACGGTGGTCATGCCTTCGCCTCCTGCGCCTCGCCCGCGGCGGGCGCGGCCGCCGCGCCGTTGCCGTGCTCGGCGGCCCAGCGCACCGAGCGCACGATGTTCTCGTAGCCGGTGCACCGGCAGAGCTGCCCGGAGATGGCCTCGCGGATGGTCGCCTCGTCGGGGTCCGGGTCGTGGTCGAGCAGCCAGCGGGCGGTCATCATCATGCCCGAGGTGCAGAACCCGCACTGCAGGCCGTGCTCGGCGATGAAGCCCTGCTGCACGGGGTCCAGGTCGGGGCCGGCCGCGAGGTCCTCGACGGTGCGCACGCGACGGCCGTCGGCCATCGCCGCGAGCATCGTGCAGCTCTTCAGCGGCTTGTCGTCGACCCAGAGCACGCAGGTGCCGCACTGCGACGTGTCGCACCCCCAGTGCGTGCCGGTCAGGCCGAGGTGGTCGCGCACGAAGTGCACGAGCAGCAGCCGCGGCTCGATCTCGGCGGTCACCTCGGCGCCGTTGACGGTCATCGTCACCTGCATGTCACGCCCTCCCCAGCGCCCGCTCGACGGAGCGGCGCAGCGCCCGGACCGTCAGCTCGGCGGCCAGGTGCAGCTTGTAGTCGACCGGCCCGCGCTGGTCGGGCTGCGGGTTGCAGGCCTCGGCGGCCAGCCGGCCGGCCTCGGCAAGGTTCTCGTCGGTCGGCTCCTTGCCGACCAGGAACTCCTCGGCGCCCGGGGCGCAGAAGTGCTCGGCGCCGAGGGCGGTCAGCCCGATCCCGACGTCGGCGACCGTGCCGTCACGCAGCACGACGTAGGCGCCGACGCCGGCGACCGCCCAGTCGCCGGCCCGCCGCTTGACCTTCTCGTACGCGCTGCCGGCGCCGGGTCGCACGGGCACCCGCACCTCGGTGAGGATCTCGGCCGGGCCGACCGCCGTCTCGTAGGGACCCTGGTGGAACTCCCGGGCGGGCACCGTGCGGGTGCCGGACCCCGATCGGATCACCAGGGTCGCCCTGAGCGCGGAGCCGACGGCGGAGAGGTCCTCGGCGGGGTCGGCCTGGCAGAACGAGCCGCCCACGGTGCCGTGCAGCCGGACCACGGGGTCGGCGATGAGCGCCTCGACGTCGGAGAAGATCGTCTCGTGCCCACCCATGCGGGCGAAGTCGAGCAGCGTCGCGTGCCGGGTCAGCGCGCCGATGACGAGCTCCTCGCCCTCGACCCGCAGGTAGTCGAGGTCGTGCAGGTCGTTGATGTCGATCACCCACTCGGGCTGGGCGAGGCGCAGGCGCATCATCGGCAGCAGGCTGTGGCCCCCGGCGATGAGGCGGGCGTCCTCCCCCTTCTCCCGCAGCAGCTGCAGTGCCTCGTCGATGCTGGTGGCCCGTGCGTAGTCGACTGGTGCGGGTGTCTGCATCCTCGTGCCCTCCCGGGACGGCGCGGTCCCGTGCTCCTGCGACCCCGCACCGAGCCGGCGCGGGCCCCTCTCGACACTCTTGCGCGCGCACACGTCGAAGGGAAGGGGCGGTCACGATCCGTGGCTGGCCGGGACGAAATCCGTGATCTTGCGCGCCGCCCCTCCCGACGGGCCCTACGGTTCGCGCGACGGGAGACGATCTCCCGGCCGACCAGGGGGACCCCGATGACCCACCGCGTCCGTTCCGCCGCTGTCCTCAGCGCAGCCGTGCTCGCCCTCACCCTCACGGGCACCCCGGCGCAGGCCGCCTCCGGGAGCCTGACCGACCCGGGCGGGGACCTCCCCGACATCGTCAAGCTCGCCTACGCCAACCGCGCGTCCTCGGTGCGCATGACCATGACGTACGCCGACGCGGCGGAAGCGCAGAACGAGAGCTTCTACCTGCGTTGGGGCCGCAAGAGCTACCAGGTCTTCGAGAGCCGGTCGGCGGGGCTGCGCGAGCTGCGCTACTACCGGAACGGGTCGGCGGCGGCCCGGACCGTGGACTGCGCCGGCCTCAAGGTCGTCCACCGCGACAAGGCCGACGCCACGAAGGTCGTGATCCCGCGGTCCTGCATCCCGAAGGCTGCCGACACCCTGAAGTTCCAGGGCATCGCCACTGCCGGCCTCAGCCTCGTCGACGAGACACGCAGGTCGCCGAGGACCCGGCGCGGCTGACGGCCGCTGCGCGGACCCGCTCCGCGCTACCTTTCGCGGCGTGACCGACGACTACCGGACCCTCAACCGCGCGACGTGGGACGAGCGGGCCCCGGCGCACGCAGCGTCGCCGGACTACGCCGTCGACCGGTTCGCTGTCGACCCCGCGTTCCTGTCCGACGTGGTGCGCTTCGACCTGCCGCTCCTCGGACCCCTCGACGGGCTGCGCGGCGTGCACCTGCAGTGTCACATCGGCACCGACACGGTCTCGCTGGCCCGCCTCGGTGCCCGGATGACCGGGCTGGACTTCAGTGCCGAGTCCGTCCGGCAGGCGCGGGCGCTGGCCGCCTCGACCGGCGTCGACGTCGAGTTCGTCGAGGCCGACGTCTACGCAGCTGCCGACGTCCTGTCCCGGCACGCCTTCGACCTGGTCTTCACCGGTGTGGGTGCCCTGTGCTGGCTGCCCGACATCCGCCGGTGGGCCGGGGTCGTGGCCGCGTTGCTGGCCCCGGGCGGCCGGCTGTTCCTGCGCGAGGGGCACCCGATGCTGTGGTCGCTGGCGGACGCCCGCCCCGACGGCCTGCTGGTCGTGGACCACCCGTACTTCGAGCGTGAGGCGCCGTCGGTCTGGGACGAGGGCGGGACCTACGTCGAGACGGACGCCGTCTTCGAGCACAACGTGACGCACGAGTGGAACCACGGCCTCGGCGAGATCGTGACGGCGCTGCTCGACGAGGGCCTGCGAGTCACCGGCCTCGTCGAGCACGACAGCGTGCCGTGGGAGGCGCTGCCCGGGCAGATGGAGAAGCTGCCCAACGGCGAGTGGCGCCTGGCGGACCGTCCGTGGCGGCTGCCCCACAGCTACACCCTTCAGGCGATGCGCCCCGAGGCCTCCTGACCCGCCGTCCGCGACCTTCCCGTCCGCTGCCGGGCCGAACCACCACCAGGGTTCGCCGCAAGATCGCGACCAGCCCACACAGTTGGTGCCCCACCCTGGCGACGTGACGCTGGATCACCCTCGTCTGCCCCGACTCACCGCGGACTCCGGGGGGCACTGTGTGGCCTGGTTGCGATCTCGAGGCGGCACGATGCCCATGCCCATGCCATCCGGGGCCCTACGCCGGCGCCAGCCGTTCCTCGCAACGCCGTGTGTGCCTGCGGTGGGTGCGCGGCCGACTCGGCGGTTGTCAGAGCGGCTGCGTGGTCAGGTCGCCGAGCATCTCCCGGCGCGCCACCATCCGCTCCTGCAGACCCAACGCCGCCGCCTGACGCGCGCCGACCAGGTCGAAGGGACCCAGGTCGGGCCGGCAGACGGCTCCTACCGGCGGGAGGACGAGGTCGACCAGGTAGGCCGTCCTCGCCTCCTCGACGCAGGTGCTCAGCCCGAACGCGGTGTGGCCCCAGCCGTCCAGGGTCAGCAGCCGCGACCCGGGCAGCAGGCCGGCGACGGTCTGGGCGCCGTGGTAGGGCGTCGCGGGGTCGTACCGGTTGCCGACCAGCAGCACCGGGTTGGCCGTCGTCGCCGTCCAGGGGCCGGTGTACCGGTCGCGGTCCCGCACCGGCCAGGTCGCGCACGGGATGCTGAACCACGTCCACCCCCGCCCGAAGTAGGGCGAACGCAGGTCGGCGAGTCGTCCGTTGACCGACCAGGCTCTCCAGTTGTGTGGGTTCGTGCTGTCGGTGCAGGAGACACCGGTGAGGCCCTCGATGGTCTGCCCCTGCTCGTCCTCGGGACCGTCGGCCTCGAGCCGCTCCTTCAGAGCCGTGAAAGCCCGCCCGGCGGAGCGGGCGTCGCGCAGCGGTGCGACGGCGTCGGTGAGTTCGGCGAAGTACGGCCAGGCGAACGGGTCGTAGAGGGTGTCCAACGTGAACGACACGAGGACGGGGTACGTCAGCAGGAGCGGCTCCCCCTCCACCTCGATCTCCATCGGTGCCCGCCGCAGCTGGCGTGCTAGTGCCTCGTAGCGCCGGCGCGGGTCGCCCTTCGCAAGGGCGCAGCGGTCAGGACCGGCCTTCTCGCACTGGTCGAAGAACTGCAGCAGCGTGGCGTAGGCACCCGCGTCGCTGCGCAGCCGCGTGCTGAACGGGACCAGCCGACCCTCCGCTGCCGAGCGCCCGGTGGTCCAGGCGATCGGGTCGAGCACGCCGTCGAGCACGAGCGCTCGGACGTTGTCCGGGAACATGTTGGCGTAGGTGTTCCCGAGCTGCGTGCCGTATGACCCGCCGAAGTAGGTGAGCTGGTCGTCGCCGACCGCCGCGCGCAGGAGGTCCAGGTCGCGGGCCACGTTGGCCGTCGACATGTGCGACATGATCGGGCCACCGTTGCCGGCGCACTCGCGGGTGTAGCCCGCGAAGGCTCTCGCGAACGCCCGGTCCTCCGACCACGTGACCGGGAACGGCGGTTGCGAGGTGATGAAGTCGATGCCTTCGGCGAGGCTGTCGAAGCACAGCAGCGGGTCGCTGCGCGCTACCCCGCGCGGGTCGAAGCCGACGATGTCGAACCGGTCGAGGACGTCAGCCAGGAGGAAGAACTCGGAGAAGGACACGAGCTCGACACCCGAGCCACCCGGGCCGCCCGGGTTGACGAACAGCGATCCGATCCGGCGCTGCGGGTCCCCGGCGAGGTGGCGCTTGAGCGCGATGCCCACTGACGGGCCGCCAGGCCGGTCGTAGTCCAGCGGGACGTCGGCGACCGCGCACTCGAAGGTGCCCGGCGTCGGCTCGCCCTCCTCAGGGCACGGGCCCCAGTCGAGGACCGGCACGGCGACGGCAGCCGGCTCGGTCGCCGCGTCGACCCCGGCGGCACCGGCCTGCACGGGTGCACCGACGAGCAGGCTCGCGGCAACAGCGGTGGTCACGACCAGGGAGGCGAGGCGGGCCCGACGGGCCGCCGTGGTGGTGCGTCCGGGCATGGCCGTCGACCTTCCCCCAGAGAGACGGAGCGGGCCGCCCCATGGTCGAAGCCGGCGGTCGCGTGATCAATACGCGAAAGGGCGTACAGACCGGTCGTCCGTGACGCCCACAGTCCGCCGAGCCGGTCTCACCCGGGGACGTAGCCGAGCGCCCGCGCGCGATTGAGGGCCACCACGCGGTCGTGGGCGTCGAGCTTGCCGTAGACGTGCTCGAGGTGTTTGCGCACGGTGCGCGGTGCGATGCCGAGCACCCGGCCGATGGCGGTCGCGGTGAGGCCGGTGGACAGGAGTCGCAGCAGCTCGAGCTCGCGCTCGGTCAGGCCCGGCGTCCCGTTCGTGCCGTGCGGCACGGGGAGCCGCCGGTAGAGCGTCTCCATCGCGGTCAGCAGCGGGAGCAGGCGCCCGGCCCGCAGCACGTCGTCGTCGGAGAAGTCCCGTCCGTCGCGGAGCAGCGTCCAGCCCATCCCGCGCACCGGCGCGACGAGCTCGACGACGAGGCTGAGCTGGTAGCGGCCGCCCCGTCCCCGGAAGACCTCGCAGTAGGCGGCGCCGTTGCGCCACGCGCGCTCCTCGGCGACGTCGCTGACCCGGCGAGGCGCCAGGTCCGCGGGACGTTCGACGTAGCTGCGGATGCCCGGGTGTCCCGCGGCGTGAAGCGCGAGCTCGGCGCCGAGCGTCGCGTCCGCCTCGACGGTGCGCGCCACGTCGGCGACACCGGCCACCAGGTCGAGGTCGGACCAGAGGACGTCGTCGGCGTCGAAGAGGGGGAGCAGCTCCTGCCCCGCTGTGGCCAGGTAGGCCTCCCGGTCCGGGAGCGTGCTCAACCGCCGGCTGAGGTCCAGCATGACCCGGGCGTCGTCCACGGTTCCTCCCCCGGCGGGGCGTGCCTCCGATCGTGGACCCCTGGCCCGGCTCCGTCGAGCCCTCAGCTCACCTCTCGCCGCAGGCGCAGGCCGACCGCGCTGGCTCCCAGCAGCGTCAGCCCGGCCACGAGGAGCGAGCCGGCCGCCGACACCGAGCCGTCGGTCCAGTCGTGCAGCGCCTCGGGCACGACGAGCGTCGTCGCCACCACGCCGGCCCCGAGCACCGACCAGCTGCGCGTGGACAGGTGTCCCGCGAAGCCCGCGACCGCTATCGCGGCGGTCAGCGCGTAGGCGACCCACTGGTGCTCGCCCCCGTCGAGCACCGGCAGCTGGGCACCGACGATCGCCAGCGCCGAGCCGGTGGCCAGCGCCAGCTCGCGGGGGCGCAGGACGCGGGCGAGGCCGAGGACCGCGCCGGTGGCGCCGACCGCGACGAGCGCGAGCGCGTAGGCCGACGGGCCGGGGACGTCGCCGATCTCGTAGACCAGGCCGGTCACGAGCAGGACCGAGGCGGCCCACGCGCCGAGCTGGCCGACGGCGCCGGGCACCAGCGCGTACGTGAGGGAAGCGACGACGAGGCCGGCCGAGCCGGCGGCGACGGCCTCCCAGTCCGCGGCGCCGAGCCCGGCGGAACCGGCCGCGGACGCCGCCGCCGCGGTCCAGAGCACCGAGACGAGCCGTCGCCGGGCCGACTCGTCACGGCGGCCGAGCTCGCGCACCGGCATCCCGGAGGAGCGCGCCACGAGACCACCGGCGGCCAGCAGCACCACGGCCAAGGCGGCCAGGATGACGACCCGGGAGGTCTCGCTGAGCTCCTCCCACCCGCTGGTCAGGAACAGCGCCGCGGCGCCCAGGAGGAGGGCCGCCCCGAGGTAGCCCGCGATCTCGGCGAGCCGGCCACCGCCCTGCGGGCGCTCGGGGGTCGTCCCGCCGGCCTGCCGTGCTGTCGCGAGCCGGGCCGCGACGGCCGCGGCCTGCGCCTCGTCGAGCGTGCCGTCGGCGACGAGGTCGCTCAACGCCGCGGCGACCGCGGGATCGGTGGTGGCAGCGGGCGTGGCGAGAGCTGGTGCGCCGGACGGTTCGGTCATGGGAGCAGCCTGGCGGCTGAACCGCGTCCCCGTCACGAGTACGCGTACTCACCGCGCCGGGGACAAGGTCACCGCGTCCGACCCGTGCCGCACCGCCGTCTCGGTGACGTTGGATCACGGGAGAGTGACCGTCGGTGAGGATGTGTCCGCCAGACAGAGGTGTCGGCACCGATATCCGATGTGGTGGAGACCTCGTCGTCCACACTCGATGCCATGCACCGGCTCGTCGATGAGCTGCTGGCGGTGGTGCCGCCGGACGGATCAGCGTGGCCACGACCGGCCCGCGAGCGATGGGTCGCGGCCGTCGCCGCGGTCCTCGACGTGATCTACGAGGACGAGCGGGACCCGGCCGTCCCCCGGGCGCGCGGCGGACACGCGGCCTCGCCCGCGCCCCGGCGGGCCGCCTCGCCGTTCGTCGACGGCCCGCCGCCCGGGCAGCCGCCGGCGACGGCACGGGTCGAGCAGACGGTCGAGTCGGAGAGTGCCGCGGACCCCGGGTGGTACCTGGACCTGCGGCCCGAGCCGGCGGAGGCGGCCGCCAGCCGGGGTCGGCACGCGCGGCAGTCCGCGGACTGACCCCGACGGGGCCGATGAGCTCCAGGATCGGCGGCCGCGGAGTGAGACGGCGGCAGCAGGGGGTAGGGGCACGGCACGAGCTGGAAGGGAGAGCTGCGATGCCGAAGACGACGAAGAGCGGTCGGGCCAGGCAGGACGAGCTGCCGAGCACCTTGCAGAGATCGGACGCGAAGGCGCAGCGGACGTTCGCCAAGGCTCACGACTCGGCGGCGGAGAGCTACGGGGACGGGGAGCGGGCGCATCGGGTCGCCTACTCGGCGGTGAAGCACACGCACGAGAAGGTCGGCGACCACTGGGAGCCCAAGGAAGGCAAGGGCCCCTCGGACGAGCGGGCCGAGGAGGGTGGGCGGGACAGCTCGCGGCCGACCGCCGAGGGCGTCGACGCCAACGCCTCCAAGGCGCACCTCTACGACATCGCGAAGCGGCTCGAGGTCCCGGGCCGGTCGCGGATGGACAAGGGCGAGCTCGTCGAGGCGATCATGAAGGCCAACCGGCGGGAGAGCGCGGCCGCGCGCTCGTGACCTGTCGGGCTGGCAGCGCGTCAACGGCGGAGCCAGCGCAGGGCGGCCGAGAGCAGGTCGTCGCCGAGCGCCTCCTCCGGCTCCGTCGGAGCGGCGTCGCCGGCAGGGCTCGCCTGCCACCGCACCGGTCCGGCGCGGATCGGCGAGCGATCATCGATCGGGGCGTGGCTCGCGTCGCTGCGTCCCTGCGGCGGGGTCGCCGCGGGACGGCGGGTCGGGGTCTCGACCGGCTCCGCGTGCCGCAGCTGGGCGTAGGCGGCGATGACCTGTCCCAGCGAGGCGTCGGAGTCGGTCGGGGTGCCCGGTGCCTCGCCCCGGGTGTCCGGGTGGTGGCGCCGCAGCAGCGCGCGGTAGGCGTGGGTGACCTCCGCCCTGCTGGCTCCCGAGCGGAGCCCCAGCACGGCGTACGGATCTGGTCGCTGCCGGGTCATCACCCACGGTCCCGTCGGCCGCCGTGGCCCCGGCCCCGCCGCCCGGGGCCACGGCTGGAGGAGGTCGCCTCGCCGGGAACGGCGCTAGGCGTTGATCGCCTGCTTGTCGCCGCCCTTGCTGGTGACCATGATCTTGCGCGGCTTCGCCTGCTCGGCGACCGGGATCCGCACGGTCAGCACGCCCGCGTCGTAGGTCGCGGCGACGCTCTCGGTGTCGAGGTTGTCACCGAGGATCAGCTGCCTGCTGAACACGCCCCGCGGGCGTTCGGCGGCCAGCATCTCGCGCTCTCCGTCGAGGCTGGGACGCTCGGCCTTGACGGTGAGCACGTTGCGCTCGACGTCGAGGTCCACGGAGTCGGCGTCGACCCCGGGGAGGTCGAACTCGACCACGAACTCGTCCCCGTCGCGCCAGGCGTCCATCGTCATGACCGAGGGACGCGACGTGGTGCCCCACAGCTGCTCGGCGAGCCGGTCGAGGTCACGGAACGGGTCGGTGCGCATCAGCATCGAAACCACCTCCAGTCCAGAAGATCCTGATGCAGGTGTCCCGGCCAGCCATCACCTATCTGCACTGGCCGATGTAGATTTCTTATACCACCTGTGGCAAAGTTCATGCAAGACCGAAATCGTGGGGACAGGATCCCGGGAAGGGGCCGGACAGTGGTGGGCCAGGTGGGCGGTCAGGAGGGCGCCGACGCCGCGCGTGGCGTCTACGGGATCTCTGTGGCGTCCGAGCTGGTGGGGATGGGCCCGCAGAACCTCCGGCAGTACGAGCAGCGGGGCCTGCTCGAGCCTGCGCGGACCGGCGGCGGGACCCGGCTCTACAGCGATGACGACCTGGACCGGCTGCGGCGCATCTCGGAACTGCTCGAGGCCGGGCTCAACCTCGCCGGCATCGCGATGGTGCTGGACCTCGAGGACGACAACGACCGGCTGCGGGCCGACAACACCCGCATCCTAAGGTCGCTCGAAGTCAAGTAAAGAGACACCTAGCGATGCCCGCCGGGGGCGTGTGCGGTGCGGGGGTCAGGCATGCCGGGACGGGCCCCGCCGGGGAGCCGTCGCGACAGTCGCCTCGGCGTCCAGGTCGGTGAGTCCGGCCCGGATCGTGTCCAACGTCCGGAGGAGATGGCGACGGTCCTGCTCGCTGACTCCTGCCATGACGGCCGTCTGCAGGGCGACCATCTCCGGCAGGTAGCCGTCGACGAGCTCGCGCGCCTCGTCGGTCAGCTCGACCAGCAGTCGTCTCCGGTCGTCCGGGTCCGGCTGCCGCACGACCAGGCCACGCCGCTCGAGCGTGTCGAGCAGGGAGGTCACCGATGCGGTGGTGACGAGCAGGCGCTCGGCGATGGTCGTCGGGGAGATCGGCTTCCCGGCCCCTTCGATGACCGCGATGGCCTCTCGGCCAGCCATCGACAGACCGTGGTGGCGCAACGCCTTGCGGGTCATGCCCATGAACGCCTCGCTGGTCGAGACGAGGGCGATGAAGCTCGCGTTGGCCGTCTCGCTGCAGCCGGGGAACTCCCGCTCGAAGGCGCTGGGCGCCGGACGCCTCCCCGTGTCGCGAGGTGCCGCGCGCTTCCTCGCCGGGGCCGGCGCCGTGGATGGCTCGGCCGACCGGCGTGCTGTCGTGCTCATGGCAGCACCATCTCCTGTCGTTTGTGCTCGTTCTGCTTGAATGCTAGCCACTAGAAGTCGAACTTTCCTCGCTCACCCCCTTGCGCGCCCTCGGATCCGGCGTACGTTGGCAGGCATCCCGAGCAGTCAGGTCTCGTCATGAGCCACAGCGCTGACAACCGGAAGGGCGGCCCCTTGCCGTCGACATCGATGTCGCGTCGGGCGTTGCTCCGCACCGGAGCGTTGCTCGCCGGGTCGGGCGTCGCGGCCGGTGCGCTCGGCACCAGACAGGCGGTCGCGGCGACGATCACGACCGCGCCCGTGCCCCCTGGTGCCAGGGGCCCGCAGATCCCGGCCGAGGGCTACCTGCTGCGGGAGATCGGCGACGACCTCTTCTGGCTGACCGACGGCATCTACCAGATGATGTTCCTACGCACGCACCACGGCGTGGTGGTCGTCGATGCGCCGCCGACGATCGGCAACAACATCACGCGTGCCATCGCGCGCGTGACGCGCCACCCCGTGACCGACCTCGTCTACTCCCACCATCACGCCGACCACATCGGCGCGGCGGCCATCTTCGACAACCCGCGGCTTCGCCGCTACGCGCACGAGGACACGGCTGCTCTGCTGGCGGAGGTCGGCGACCCGAACCGGCCGGTGCCGGAGCGTACGTTCAAGAAGTCGCGGCGGATCCGTCGTGGGCATCACGAGCTGCGGCTGGACTACCGCGGGCCGAACCACAGCTTCGGCAACATCTTCGTCTACGCGCCGCGGCAGCGGGTGCTGATGCTCGTCGACGTCATCTTCCCCGGCTGGGTGCCCTTCGCGTACCTCGCGGTCTCGGCGAACGTCCCCGGTTGGCTGACGGCACACGACAAGGCGCTGGCCTACCCGTTCGAGACGCTGGTCGGCGGGCACCTCACGCGCCTCGGGACGCGGGCTGACGTCGCTGTGCAGCAGGAGTACCTCGAGGACCTGCGGAGCGAGACCACGGCGGCTCTGAGCCACCCGTCGGTGCTGGGGGCGGCGTTCGACCCCACGAAGGTCGATCAGACGAACCCGTGGGCCGTCTTCGAGACCTACCTCGATGCGGCCGCGACGCGAGCGAGCGACATGGTGGTGCCTGACTGGGTCGACCGGCTGGGCGGCGCCGACGTGTTCACCGACGAGAACGCCTTCGCGATGGCCGAGGCCGTGCGCATCGACTTCGGGAACCTCGGGCCCTTCGGCGTACGCCCGTGAAACGCGCGCCGCACGGGGAGGAGACCTGAACGCCGGCTGAACGCGGTTTCCGCATGGTGCGCCGGGCGTCGTAGGGTCGCCGGGCGGGACATCGTCGATCGCTGGGTCCGGGTGGTGCAGGTGCGGGGAGTCACGCTCGGTGCCGGGCTGGTGGTCGCTGTGCTCGTGGCGACCGGCTGTGCCGGCCCGAACAGTGAGACGGAGCGGGAGAACGCCGACGGGTCCCAGGCCTCGCTGTCGATCGGCGCGCCGGCCTCGGGCACCGTGACCGTCGTCGCCGCGGGCGACATCGGCAAGAGCCCGGCCGCCGGAGAGCGCACCGCCCGGCTCGTCGAGTCACTGGAGCCGGACGCGGTCCTGACCCTGGGAGACAACGCGTACGAGCGGGGCAGCCTCGCCGAGTACCGCGCCAACTACCGCCCGACGTGGGGCCGTTTCAAGCGGATCACCCGGCCGGTCCCGGGCAACCACGAGTACGGGACGCCCGAGGCCGACGGCTACTTCGACTACTACGGCCGGCGCGTCGCCGACAAGCCGTACTACGCCTGGAACGCCGGCGCGTGGCGGATGTACGCGCTGAACTGCGAGATCGACTGCGGCGAGGGCTCGGCCCAGCTCGCCTGGCTGCAACGTGACCTCTCGCGCAACCGTGACCGGCCGGCGCTCGCCTACCTGCACCGCCCGCGCTACACCTGCTCGAAGCACGCGCCGATGGTCGAGGTCGGTCCGGTGTGGAAGGCCCTGCAGCGGGCGAGGGGGCGGCTCGTGCTGTCCGGCCACAACCACGTCTACGAGCGGTTCGCCAAGCAGAACGCCAACGGCCGGAGGGCGCGCGACGGCTTGCGGCAGTTCGTCGTCGGCACGGGCGGCGCGGAGCCCTACGAGCTCACGCCGGGGTGCCCGAACCGACGCGCGTCGACGAACGACGTGAACGGCGTCCTGGTGCTCAAGCTGCGCGCCGACCGCTTCCGGTGGAAGTTCGTCGACGTGAACGGTCGCGTCCTCGACAAGGGCCGAGGTCGGGCCTGAGGCGTCCCGGGGACGCGTCAGCGCTTCGCGGCGGGGGGCTTCCGGCTCGGCGTCTCGACGCGCTCGTCGACACGGGCGTCGGCCGCGTCTGCCGGCACGTCGCTCGGTGTCAGGCGCTTGAGCACCGCATCCGGCCTCCTGCCTGCGCGGCGCATCGACGTCAGCTCGGGGCGCGAGACCCGCGCCGGGGCCGCGGCGTCCGAGACCAGCCGCCCGGTCGCCTCCGTCGGCACCTGCTTCCTCATGCGTGCCACCGCGGCGACCGGCTTGCTGCGCCGCCCCGCAAGCTCTACGACCTCCTCGTCGGTCACCTCGAGCGGCTCGGCCGGCCGGCGGAGGTCCTCGTCACCAGACATACATCTCCTTGACGCGGCCGCTCTCGACACGGACGTCGACGTTGCGCCCGGCGTCCTTGGCGTGCGCAGCGAGCACCGCGAAATTGGTGCAGGCGTCGTCGTGGCTGTCCTCGAACTTGCGCCACGCACCGTCGATCCAGCCGTGCACGTTCGACCGCTGCTCGTTGGACCAGAGCGCGTCGACCCTCTTGCCGTTCAGCCACGCCATGCGGGCCACCTGCCTCTCATCGGTTCACGGACGTACGTCGTCGATCCCGAGGACCCTGCCCGCCGTCGCATAGACCGCGTCGGCCGCCGCCAGCACCTCGGCCGGCGGCGTCCTGCCCTGCACCGCCGCCTGGTCGGGGTCGGCCGCGAAATACGTCCGGTAGGTCGACCCGCCCACGGTGATCTCCAGGATGCCGACGACGGTGTCGGGGAGGAACCTCGCCGGCTCCGGTCGGGCCGCGAGCACCTTGCTCGCGACCAGGCGGCGGCCGAGGTCGGCGAGGGCCTTGGTGTCGATCTCGTGCTGGTCGGCCTCGCCGTGGCGCCCGCTCATGTCGCAGTCGAGCGCGCACGTCTCGAGCCGCGACCCACGCGCCGCGAACACGAAGCGGTAGTGCTGCCCCGGGGCGCCGCCGGTCGTCCGCAGCGAGATCGTGAGGTCGTCGTCGACGTCGCCCTTGGCCGCGCGCGCGAGGGACTCGCGGACGACCCCGGTGTCGTCGAAGGGAACCGGCTCCTGCTTGTGCTGCGCGGTCATGCGCTCTCCTAGGCCGGGCTCGTGGTCTGGCCGAGACGGTCGCAGAACGGTCTGCAGAGTCGCAGCACCACCTCGGTGTTGTCGTCCATCACGGTCCCGGTGTTCTTCGGGCTCCGGTCCGGGCACACGTCGTCCTCGGCGTACTCGTCGGGATGCCCGAGCAGGTGCCCGAACTCGTGGGACGCCACGTCGCCGGAGTCGGTGGTGTGCCAGAGACCGAGGTTGCTGCGACCGTTGCCCTTCTTGACCCGCACCGTGAGGTGCGGGCTCGACGAGGTCCAGTCGACCCGGAAGGTCAGCGCGCACGACGAGCACCGGAACCGGTAGCTCCACTTGTCCTCGATGCCGCGCTTCCAGCGACCCTTGACCTCGGCCAGCAGGTCGGCGGAGACGTCGGCATCGGGGTTGAGCTGGATCCTCGCCACGATGTTGGTGCCCTGCTGCACGAACGCCGCTGTCCAGCCGAACGTGCACTCGGCGACCGAGAAGCTGACCTCCTGCGCTGCGGGCGGCGACGACGGCGACAGGTCGTAGATCTCGGTGATGAACCACCGCTCGCCGCGCAGGACCTCGCGGACCTTGACGGTCGCGTTCTGCGCCTTGGCCTGGGCGGCGAGCACGAGCAGGTTGGTGCAGGCGTCGTCGTTCGCGTCGTCGAGCTTGCGCCACCCGGCCCCGGCGAGGTAGGCCCAGGCGTTGGAGCGCTGCTCGTTCGCCCACAGCCCCACGATGCGCCGGTCGCACGACACCGCCATCCCGGTCGCCTCCTCCGCCGTCACGCCCGACCAGGGAAGTCCCGACCATCATGCGCCGCCCGCTCCGCCCGCGGAACCCCCGCGTTCGCCACCGGCCCGTCACCGCTCCAGCTCGGTGCGGACGCCGAGCAGTCTCACGGCCCGGCCGGGCGCGAACCGGTCCAGCGCCTCCAGCGCGGCGTGCTCGATGGCGGTGGAGTCGACCGTCGGCCCGGCGAGCGCGCGCGAGTGGGTGACGGTGCTGAACGGCACGTAGCGCACCGTCACCACGACACGCACCGCGGGCGGCCCGCCGTCGGCGATCTCCCCGGCGACCCGTCGGGCAAGTGCCGCCACCTCGCGACGTACGTCCGCCCAGTCGGCGAGGTCCTGCTGGTAGGTCACCTCGCGGCCGCGGCTCCTCGCGCGGTACGGCGCTCCGGTGACCGTCGCGCTGTCGCGGCCCTGCGCCAGGCGCACCAGCCACGGGCCCGTGGCCGGCCCGAAGCGCGCGGCGAGCACGGCCTCGTCGGTGTTGGCGAGCTGGCGCACCGTGGTGATGCCGAGGTCGGCGAGCTTGCGCGCGGTCTTGCTGCCGATGCCCCAGAGCGCGTTCGGCGCCCGGTCGCCGAGGACGTCGAACCACGTGGCGCCGGTGAGGCGGAAGACGCCGGCCGGCTTGCCGAACCCGGTGGCCAGCTTGGCCTGCAGCCGGTTGCGCCCGATGCCGACGGTGCACTCCAGACCGGTGCTGTCGCGCACCCGGTCCTGCAGCTGCCGGGCCACGGCCTCCGGGTCGTCGGTGTCGACGGCGAGGAACGCCTCGTCCCAGCCGAGCACCTCCACGACCGTGCCGTCGCTGCCGAGGGCGGCCATCACGTCGGCCGACACGGCCTCGTAGTGCTCGCGGTCCACGGGCAGGAACACCGCGTCCGGGATCCTCCTGGCGGCGGTGCGCAGCGGGGTGCCCGAGCCGACCCCGAGCTCGCGCGCCTCGTACGACGCCGTGCTGACCACCCCGCGCTTGGTCGGGTCACCGTCGCCGCCGACGACCACGGCGCGGCCGCGCAGCTCCGGGTGGCGCAGCGTCTCGACGGCGGCCAGGAACTGGTCGAGGTCGACGTGGAGCACCCACAAGGTCACCGGCCCAGTCTGCGCCGACGCTCAGCCTGGACCGACGACGAAGATCATCGAGCCGAGCCGTTCGGCCACGGCCCGCCTGGGTCGGTCCTGGCGGCGACCACCGGGGTCCCCGGGGTTTGAGGTGCGCAGATGGGGACATTTCCGGGCGCGAGTCCCACAGACGTGAGACCCGCACCCTGCTCGAGGTCAAGGAGAGTCCCATGGTCGGACGCATCACCCGGGCGCTCGCGCTCGTGGTCACGCTCGCGATGGTCGCGCTCGTGGCAGCCGGCGGCACGCAGTCGGCTTCCGCGGCGAAGATCAAGAACGACTACGGCACGATGAAGGTCAAGAAGGTCACCGGCGAGTCGGACAACGGCGCGACCTTCGCCGGTCAGTACACCGTCCGCAAGTTCGTCGCGCGCGGCGACACCCTGATGGCCGTCGGCAAGCTCACCGGTGATCTCACCAAGAAGAACGGCAACACCAGGGCGGTCAGCGAGCGGGTCAAGCTGCCCGTGACCGTCCCCGGTTCGAGCGCGTCCGGCGCCCGCTCGACGTCGTCGGTGAAGCAGCTCTCGCCGGCCAGCTGCGAGGTCCTCAACCTGGTCCTCGGGCCGCTGGACCTCGACCTGCTCGGCCTGGTCATCCACCTCGACCGCGTCGTCCTGAACATCACCGCGGTGCCGGGTGCCGGCAACCTGCTCGGCAACCTGCTCTGCGCTGTCGCCGGGCTGCTCGACGGCGCGAGCCTGCCGAACCTGAACGTGCTCGCCGACCTGCTCACCGCGATCCTCGGCATCCTGCGGCTCTAGGTTCCGCAGCCCGCACGCACGGTGCCGGTGCCCCTGGAACCGGGGGCACCGGCACGTGTTCGGTCTAGGGTCGGCGCATGATCGAGATGAGCATGAACAAGGTGATCCACGGAGCCGTCCGGCGGGACCTGGACAGGTTCATCGACGCGCTGAGCACCTTCCCCGCCGGGGACTCCGACCGGGCACGGCAGCTCGGCACCGCGTGGGCGAACTTCGACGACCAGCTCACCACTCACCACGAGGGCGAGCACGAGATCGCGTGGCCGGCGCTGGAGTCGGTCGGGGTGAGCAGGGACCTCCTCGCGTCGATGGACGCCGAGCACGACGCGATGGCCGCCGCGCTGGCCGAGGCGCGCACCGCGATGGACACCCTCACGCGCACGGCCGGTGCGGACGATGCCGCGGCGGCGCTGGCTGCCGTACGCGCGCTGAAGGCGGTGACGGTCGCCCACCTGGAGCACGAGGAGGCCGAGCTCGAGGCTGTCTACCTGGCCAAGCGCGAGACGCCGGAGATCAAGGCCATGGGCAAGGCCTTCGGGAAGGTCAGCCCGGCACGGGGCGGCCGGTTCTTCGCCTGGGTGCTCGACGGCGCGTCGCCTGCCGAGCGGGAGGCCGTGACCCGGGACGTGCCCGGTCCGGTGCTCACCATCATCGGCGGCGTGTTCGGACGGGGCTACCGCAAGAACGTCGCCCCGGTGTGGAGGAGCTGAGCCCGCCGTCCGCTGAGGGCGGACGCCTCCGCGACGCTGCCTGAATGTCACCGGTCTGGGCCGTGCCGGGCGTATGCTCCGGGTTGTTCCGACGTCCCGGGAGTGTGCATGTCGTTGCCCGACCTGGCAGTCCCCTTCTACCTGGACGCCGGCACCGGCAGCATGCTGGTGCAGATGGCGGTCGCAGGTGTGGCGGGTGTCGCCGTGTTCGCCAAGGTCTTCTGGGCCAGGCTGACCGGCCCCTTCCGGCGCAAGAGCACGCCCCCCGAGGACGGGGTGGCCGCCGCCGCCTCGCAGCCGGCCGACGACTGACGGGTGGTCGTGTCCCCGTCCCGCGCCGACCCCGCCTCGTTCCGTGACCCGCACAGCTCCGTCCTGCTCGTCGGCGACCAGGTCCTCCGCCGGCTCTCCCCGTCTGCCGCCGACGACTGGCGGCAGCTGCGCGAGACGGCGTGCTTCGCCACCCGGGTGAGCGCCGGCGAGATCGTCGCCACCGAGGCGATGGACGCCGCCGACCGGCCCGATGTCGGCGACGAGTCCACCTGGCCGGTGGTCCTTCGGCACGAGCGGATCCCGTTCGTCTCCTACCCGTACGAGTGGTGCTTCTCGCAGCTGCAGGACGCCGGCGCGCTGCACATCGACCTGCTGCTCGACGTGCTCGGTGAGCAGATGACGATGAAGGACGGCTACGCCTACAACCTGCAGTTCCGCGGGTCGGCGCCGGTCTTCATCGACGTCGGGTCCTTCGAGGCCTACCGCGGCGGACCGTGGGCGGGCTACCGCCAGTTCTGTCAGACGGTGCTCTTCCCGTTGCTGCTGCAGGCGCACCGGAACGTGCCGTTCCGGCCGTTCCTGCGCGGACAGGTCAACGGCATCGAGCCGGCGCAGATGCGAGCGCTGATGGCCGGCCGCGACCTCATGCGCGCCGGGGTGCTCAAGCACGTCGCGCTGCACAGCGCGGTCGACGCGCGACATGCCGACAAGGGCGACGGGTCGCGCGCGACCGCGGAGAAGCTGCGCGACTCCGGCTTCTCCGACGCCGTCGCGCTGGCCGCGGCGCGCAACACCGGCACCCTCGTGCGCAAGCTGCGCTGGAAGCCGGGGGAGTCGCACTGGACGACCTACCAGCAGACCAGCACCTACACCGACGCCGAGCGCGAGCAGAAGGTGGCGTTCGTCGCGTCGGCGCTCGCGCAGCAGCGGTCGGGACTCGTGCTCGATCTCGGCTGCAATGACGGGACCTTCTCCCGGGTGGCCCAGGAGCACGCCGACCACGTCGTCGCGGTCGACGGCGACGAGCAGACCATCGACGCGCTCTACCGGCAGCTCCGCGCCGAGGGCAACCGCACGATCCTCCCGCTGGTGATGGACCTGACCGACCCGTCGCCGGCGATCGGCTGGCGCTCGCAGGAACGCGCGTCGTTCCTGGACCGGGCGCGACCGGACGCGGTGCTGGCGCTCGCCCTGGTCCACCACCTGGCGATCGGCGCGAACATCCCGCTGCCCGAGGTGGTGTCCTGGCTGCGCGGCTTCGGCGGGCGGCTGGTCGTGGAGTTCGTCGAGCCGACCGACCCGATGGCGCAGCGGCTGCTGGCCAACAAGCCCGCCGGGCTCTTCCCCGACTACCGGCGCGAGGCCTTCGAGGAGCTGCTCGCCGCGCGCTTCCGGGTGGAGCGGCAGGTGACTCTCACCGGCGGGACGCGCACGCTGTACGCCGCCGTACCCCATGGCTGACGACGGCCCCGACGAGCCGTCCCGGTCGGAAGCGGGGCCGCTGCGGAGGCTGCTCGAGCTGCTCGTCCTGTGCTCCTTCGCGGTCGCCCAGCCGCTGCTCGACGTGACGGGACGGAGCCCGGAGACGTTCGTCTTCTACCGGGTCGGCGGGCTGCAGATCGTGCTGTTCGCGCTGCTGCTGATCCTGGTACCGCCGCTGGTGCTCTGGCTCGTCGTGCTGGGTGTCGGGGCCCTGTCACGCCGAGCCGGGCTCATCGTGCACCTGGTCATATCCGGCGCGCTGGTCGCGCTCGTCGTGTTGCAGGCGACGAAGGCCTGGTCGGCCCTGCGCGGGCCGCTGCTGGTGGCCCTCGCGGTTCTCGTCGCGGCCGGTGCGATGTGGTTGGTCGCCCGCAGCGCGGTCGCGCGCAGCTACGTCACGTTCCTGACCCCGGCGCCGCTGGCCTTCGCGTTGCTGTTCCTCCTGGTGTCGCCGACCGGCTCCCTGGTGGGGGTCTCGGACAAGGGCTCGGCGGAGGCCTCCGTCGGCACCGGCGAGGACCGGCCGCCGGTCGTGATGATCGTGCTGGACGAGCTGCCGCTGGTCTCGCTGCTGGACTCGACCGGCCGGGTGGACGGCCGCGTCTTCCCGAACTTCGCCCGGCTGGCCTCGACCAGCACCTGGTACCGCAACGCGACCGCGGTCAGCGGCTTCACCCAGTACGCGGTGCCGGCGATGCTGACCGGGAGCTACCCGGAGCAGAAGCTGGCCCCGTCCTACGTCGACCACCCGGACAACCTCTTCTCGCTGCTCGCGCCGCACTACCGGATCCGCGCCTTCGAGACCATCACCCAGCTCTGTGACCCGTCGACCTGCGAGACCGTGGCGACGACCGGCGACGACCGCGGCTTCGACGAGCTGCTGGGCCAGACCTGGCAGGTCGCCAAGGCGCTGGCCGCGCCGTACGACTCGACCGCGCCGGTGTCCGACCAGTTCGCCGAGGAGTCGGCGGCCGACGCCGGGGACGCTCTGCTGCCGGCGGAGCCGCCCTCCGGGCCCCGGTGGGACTCGCTGCGGGAGAACCAGCCGCGGCGGTTCCGGGCGTTCCTCGCCGGACTGCGCCCGCACGGCGAGCCGACCCTCGACTTCCTGCACCTCCTGATGCCGCACCACCCCTGGCGCTATCTGCCGTCCGGGGTGACCTACCCGCCGCACGACCTGGGCGGGAGGAAGGGCGGCTGGGGCAGGCAGGAGTGGCCGATGACCGTGAACCGGCAGTCGCACCTCCTCCAGCTCGCCTACACCGACCGGCTGCTCGGCGAGGTGATCGACCGACTCCAGCGCCGCGGGATGTGGGAGGAGTCGTTGGTCGTCGTGACGGCCGACCACGGCGAGTCCTTCGTCCCCGGCAGCCAGGGGCGTCGTGTCTCCGACGACGTCGAGACGCACGCCCAGATCGCCTGGGTCCCGATGTTCGTCAAGGCGCCGGGCCAGACCCGGATGACGGTCAGCGACGCCGACTGGGAGCAGGTCGACCTGCTCCCGACGGTCGCCGACCTGCTGGACGTCGACGTCGCCGGCGAGGTCGACGGCGTCTCACGAGCGGGCACGGCGGCCGTCGACCCCACGGACAGGGTCTTCTTCAACGACCCCGGTCAGCGTCACCTGCTCGCCGACGAGGCCTTCGAGCTGGTCCTGGAGGGCGTGACGGACACGCTGGTCCGCGGCGCCGTCGGGCAGGACGGGCTCTACACGCTGCCGAGCTACCCGCGCTGGGTGGGGATGCGGCTGGTCGATGTCGACGCGGCAGGCGTCGTCGAGAGCGAGGAGCCGAGCGGCATGACGGCGTCGCTGTCCGAGGACCTCGACGTGGACACGATCGACCCGGCCTCCGGAGAGGTGCCGGCCCTGCTGACGGGAACGCTCGAGAACGCCCGACGGCGCAGCTCGGTCGCGGTCGTCCTGAACGGCTACGTCGTCGCCCTCTCCCCGATCTTCCGCGCCGAGCGCACGCCGTCCTTCGCCGCCATCGTGCCGGACGGCGCCTTCCAGCGCGGGGGCAACGAGCTGGCGCTCTACGAGCTCGTCCCCGGCAAGCAGCCGGTGCTGCGGCGCATCACCCTCGTGCAGGAGTGACGGGTCAGGACAGCCGATCGGTCAGCCGCTCGCGGAGCCCGGTGGCGCGGGCGGCGGGCCGACCGACCGCCTCGACGAGCGCCTCGGCCGACCCGACGACGCGGACGTACGTCGTCGCGCGGGTCACGGCCGTGTACAGCGTCTCCCGCGTGCCGAGCGGGGAGCCCGCGGGTGGCAGCAGGACGGTCACGCGCTCGAACTGGCTGCCCTGGCTGCGGTGCACAGTCATCGCGTGCAGTGGCCGCACCGCGCCGAGCCGCACGAGCGGCACGACGACCGGCGAGCCGCCGCGGCCGAACGCGGCGACCAGCCCGCCGTGCCCGTCGGCGACGACGACACCCGTGTCGCCGTTGTAGAGCCCGATGTCGTAGTCGTTGGCGGTGACGAGCAGCGGCTCCCCGGCGTACCTCCCGTCGGCGCGCGGCAGCACCGGCCGCTCGTCGGCGACCCACCGGGCGGCGAGCGCGCTCCAGTGCGCCACCCCGCGCGGCCCGCGGCGGTGGGCGCACAGCAGCCGGTGCCGGTCGAGCGACGCGAGCGCGCCGACGGCGTCACCCGACTCCGCCGCATCGAGCAGCGCGACGCCGCTCGCCACGACGTCGGCCCGTACGCCCTCGAGCCCGGCCGGGGACAGGTGGGCGTCGTCGGCGACCTCGACGATCTCGACCTCCGGCGTGGAGCCCGAGCGCAGGACCTCGAGCGCGTCGTCGCCGCGCCCGTCCTGGACGGCGGTTGCCAGCAGCGCGATGCCGCTGGTCGACGGGAAGCGCCGGTTGGTCGCGAGCGTCGCGACCTCCACCTGCGACGGTGCGCCCGCCAGGTCGCCGAGGACCGCGCCGGCCTCGACCGACGCCAGCTGGTCGGGGTCGCCGACGAGCACCAGCCGGGTCGACGGACGCAGCGCCTCGAGCAGCCGCGCCATCATCGTCAGCGACACCATCGACGCCTCGTCGACCACGACGACCTCGACCGGCAGCCGGTTGGTGCGGTCGTGGCGGAACCGGCTGCGGGCCTCGGGCCGCCAGCCGAGCAGCCGGTGCAGCGTCGTCGCCGCCAGCTCGCCGAGCCGATCCTGGTCCTCGGGCGGCAGTGACGCGCTCGACGACCGCACCGCCTCCTCCAGCCGCGCCGCCGCCTTGCCGGTCGGCGCGGCCAGCGCGACCCGCCACTCGGGGTGCTGCTCGCGCAGCAGCGCCAGCAGCCGGCTCACCGTCGTGGTCTTGCCTGTCCCCGGCCCGCCCGCCAGGACGCTGACCCGGGACAGTGCGCAGCGTCGGGCGGCCGAGCGCTGGTCGTCGTCGGACTCGGCGGGGAACAGGCGCTCCAGCCCCGCGGCCAGGACCGCCTCGTCGAGGTCGTCTGGCGGGGTCGCGCACCTCTCGCGCAGCTCGTCGGCGACCTGCTCCTCCTGGTCCCAGTACCTCGCCAGCCAGACCCGCGAGCCGGACATGCGCAGCGGGCCGCGGACGTCGTGGGCGCCGACCAGCGGGCTCGCCGCGACCCGGGGAAGCCAGCCCGTCGGCCAGTCGAGGGCGACGTCCGCCACGAGCGTCTCGTCGCTGTCGACGTCGGGGCTCGTCGTCTCCTGCGCTGTCGAGAGGTCGAGCACCACCGAGCCGTGCCGGGTCGACCGCACCACCAGCGCCGCCGCGAGCAGCACCGCGTCGTCGGTCTCGCCGCCGATCGTGCCGAGCCGTCGCGCGACGTGCACGTCGGCGGCCGAGAGGATGCCCGCCCGGTTGAACGCCGCGAGCAGCCCGTCGGCCCGCAGGGCCAGCGACGCGTCGGACGACGTCGGGGTGCTCGCCGTCATGGCCGCCCGGCCAGCAGGTCGGACAGGCCGGTGACCAGCCCGGTCGGCGGCCGCCACGCGAACACGCCCGGCGCCGCGCCGGACGCGTCCAGCACGCCGGGCCCGGACATGCCACGCAGGAACAGGTAGAGCACGCCGCCGAGGTGCACGTCCGGGTCGTAGCCCGGCTGCCGCCAGCGCAGGTAGCGGTGCAGCGCCACGGCGTAGAACGACGCCTGCAGCGGGTAGTGCGCCTCGACCATCGCGGTCTCCATCGCCTCCGCCCGGTAGTGCCAGGCGGTCAGCGGCTCGTCGCGCCCGCCGAGCCGGTTGGTCTTGTAGTCGACCACGAGGTAGCGCGGCGGTGACCCGACCCGCAGCACCGCGTCGATGCTGCCGGTGAGGTAGCCGCGCAGCGGCACGTCGGGCAGCTCGGCCAGCGCGTCGGCGTACGACGACAGCAGCCCGGTCGGCACGTGCTCGCGCCACAGCGGCACGAGGTCGCGGAGCACCACGTCTGCCGGGGCGGCCGGCGGCTCGTCGCCACCGGCGAGTGGCAGCTCGAAGTCCATCTCGGGCAGGCGGTCCGGGGCGCGGACGTCCCGCAGCGCCGCACCGGCCGCGAGCTCGCCGAGCGGGGTGGCCAGCGCGGCCAGCAGCCCGGTGGTCAGCTCCTGGGCGTCGTGGTCCGGCGCGAAGCGCGCGACCTGGGCGGCCACCGCCTCACCGACAGCCGTCTGGTCGGCCGGGTCGGTGAGCTGCTCGAGCACCGTGTGCACCAGCGTGCCGAAGGCCGCGCCGCCGGGCAGCACGTCCCAGGCCGACGGGACATCGCGCAGGGCGTCGGCGCCGGTGGCCGCCGCCGCCGGCACCTCCTCGAGGTCGGTCTCGTCGTCCTTCTGCGCGACCTCGGGCTCGCTGCCCAGCCGCTGCTCGTGCGCCGCCGAGGTCAGCGCGCTGTAGGACGTGCGCCGCCAGCCGGTGTCCAGCACGCGGCCGAACGTCGCGAGCTGCAGCGCCGGCGCGGGTGACGCGGCCGGTGACCACACCTCCGGCGGTCGCTGCCGCACCACGTCGACGTCGAGCCCGCCGCGGCTTCGCGTGGCCCTGGCCTGGAACCTCAGCAGCGCGGTGGCGTCGTCGGGCACCGGCATGGACAGCGGGGCGACCGTCGCCGGGTCGTCGTGCATCAGCAGCCGGTGCAGCGGCGAGGTGGGTGTGTTGTAGGACGGTGCCCACCACAGCAGCAGGTGCGACTGGGCGCGGGTCATGGCGACGTAGGTCAGGCGCAGCTCGTCGTCGGTCTCCTCCTGCTGGTGCGCCTTCACGTGCGCGGACCAGTCGGGGCTGTTGGGGCCGCCGACGTCGCGCACCCGGTGCCCGCGATCGTCGTGGAAGACGGCGGTCGGCGGGGCGTCCCGCTTCCAGTTGTCCCAGGCGAAGGGCACCATCACGACCGGGAACTCCAGGCCCTTGCTGGTGTGCACGGTGATGACCTGCACCGCGGCCGCGTCGGTCTCCAGCCGGCGGCTTCGCTCCTGACCGCCCTCGCGCGCCGCCTCCTCGCGGCGGCGGCGCAGCCAGACCAGCAGCGCGGTCAGGCCGAGCTGTCCCTCCAGCGTCGCCTCGTGCAGCACCTGAGCGATGTGGCGCAGGTCGGTGAGCAGCCGCTCGCCGCCGACCAGGCCGAGGATGCGCGGCTGCAGCGCCTGGTCGAGCGAGAGCGCCTCGAACATCGCCGCGACGCCGCGCTCGGTGAGCACCGTGCCCCACACCCGCAGCTTCAGCGCGAGGTCGTCGGCCACGTCGTCACCGGCCGCGTCCAGCCCGGCGGCGTCGAGCCCGACGAAGCAGGTCAGCGCGGCCCGGCGTACGCGCGTGGGGCGGTGCGGCTGCTCGAGCGCCTCCAGGAGCCGTTGCCACTCTGCGGCGGCGGGTGTCGCGAAGACCGACGTCCGGCCGGTGAGCACGACGGGCACGCCCGCCTCCTGCAGCGTGGCCTGCACCAGCTGGGCCTGGCTGTTCTGGCGCACCAGCACCGCGATGTCGCGGGGCTCGACCGGCCGCTCGGCGCCGCCGTCGCGCGGCCGCAACGTCGTGCCGTCGGACAGCAGCGCCACCACGCGGTCGGCCAGGTCGCGGGCGACGGCCTCGCGGGCCGGCCCGGTCGACAGCGTGCCGCTCTTGGTGACGGGCAGGCCGTCGCGGCGCAGCACGCGCAGCAGCAGCGGCACCGGCGCCGACACCATCGGCCCGGTGTGCGCGGCCTCGACCGGCAGCACGCGGATCCGCTCGTCGCCGAGCGCGGCGTCGTGGAAGACGGCGGCCATCCCGTCGAGCAGCGCCGCGTCGCTGCGGTGGTTGGTCGGCAGGGTGCGCACGACCGACGCGGCCGCCCGCGCCTCGAGGTAGGCGTGCACGTCGGCGCCGCGGAAGCCGTAGATCGCCTGCTTGGGGTCGCCGATGAGCACGAGGGTGCGGAAGCCGTGGAACGCCTCGCGCAGGATCGTCCACTGCACCGGGTCGGTGTCCTGGAACTCGTCGACCAGCACGACGCGGTAGCGCGCGCGCAGCCGCTCCCGCGCGACCGGACCCGTCTCGGCCTCGGTGAGCGTCGTCGCGAGCCGGGTCAGCATGTCGTCGTAGTCGATGAGCTGCTGGCGCCGCTTGCGCCGGTCGACCTCGGCGCGCACGGCGGCGGCGATGCGGGCGCGCAGGCCGGGCTTGCCCTCGGCGCCCAGGTCGGGCAGCAGGTCGGTGGCGGGGTCCGTCGCGGCCGCCAGCGCGAGGGCGTGGAAGTCGGCGCGCGTCATGTCGGCCGGCGGCGACCCCGCGACGCCCCACTTGCGCAGGTAGAGGTCGTCGGCGACCTCCGCGACGAGGTCGCCGATGTTCTCGACGAGGGTGGCGCCGGTGTCGTGGTCACCGGCGGTGCCGAGCGCGAGCAGCACCTGCTGGCAGAAGCCGTGCGTCGTGGTGACCGTGGCGGCGTCGAAGACCGTGAGTGCCTCCTCGATGCGGCGCCGTCGTGTGTCGAGTGTGGCCGCGTCGGTGTCGGCGAGGTGGGCGAGCACGTGGTCGTACGCCGGGATGCGCGCCGGGTCGGCCAGCCCGTCGCGGGCGGTGACCAGCCGCTCCCGCACGCGCTCGCGCAGCTCGCGGGTCGACTCGCGGCTGAAGCTGACGACGAGCAGCTCCTCCATCGCGGCGACGCCCTCGGCGACGTAGCGCGCGACGAGGTTGGCGATGGTGAACGTCTTGCCGGTGCCGGCGCTGGCCTCCAGCACCGTGGTGCCATCGGGCAGCGGGCCGAGCAGGTCGAACGCCTCGGGCGGCGCCGGCACTCCCGCCGTCAACGCGGCCGTCACGTCCCGGCCCCCGGGCGCGGCGGCAGCTCCCCGCCGCGTACTGCGCTGCCGTCACTGTTGTCGGCAGGGCAGCAGGGGACGCCGGTCATGCCCGGATCGCCTGGTCCCCCGCGGCACAGGTGGCCAGGGATGCCTGGTGAGTGACCGGCACGATCGAACGACGTCCTTCCCGCGGGGTGGCTCCGAGCACGCTACTGCGCCAGCCGAACCCCGGTCCGGCGAGCCCGAACGAGAAGCGAGCAGGTCTCCGAACTGCCTCTTGACATCCTAATGCCGTTAGGACACCCTCAGGTCATGAGTGCGGAGCCTGTCGTCCCCGACCGTCGCCAGCGGCGGCGGCAGGAGACCATGGAGGAGGTCCTCGACCACGCGGCCGCGATCATGGCCGAGGAGGGCGTCGCCGGGTTGTCCGTCGGCGAGGTCGCCCGCCGGATGGGCATCCGCCCACCGTCGCTCTACGGCTACTTCCCGTCCAAGAACGCGCTCTACGACGCCCTGTTCGAGCGCGGCGCTCGGACGATCCTCGACCGCTTCCGTGCCGAGGCGGAGTCCCTCGACGTCTCGGGGCGCTCCCTTGCCGAGGTCTTGCTGCAGTCGGCGGAGTCCTTCGTCGGCTGGTCGATCGAGAACCCGGCCTACACCCAGCTGCTGTTCTGGCGGCCGGTGCCCGGCTTCGCCCCGTCGGCCGAGGCGTACGCGCCGGCGGTCGAGCTGGTGGAGCTGAGCCGCACCTGGTTCGCCGGCCTGCAGCAGCTGGGGCTGATCCGCCCCGACGCCGAGGTCGACCACGTCATCCGCGACTGGACGGTGCTCACCGCGGGAGTGGTCAGCCAGCAGATGTCCAACGCGCCCGGAGAGCCCCTGGCGACCGGCCGGTTCACCGCTGCCCTGCCTGACCTCGTCGCCATGTTCGCCCGCCACTACGGCACCGACATCGACACCGACACCACCACGCCCACATCCACGCCTCGCCCGAAGGAGGCACGCCGTGCCCGCAACCGTTGACCAGATCGCCGACCGGATCTACCGGATCTCGACGTTCGTCCCCGACCTCGGGCCCACCGGCTTCACGTTCAACCAGTTCCTCGTCGACGCCGAGGAGCCGCTTCTGTACCACACCGGGATGCGCCAGCTGTTCCCCGACGTGCGCGCTGCGATCGAGCGGGTCATGCCCGTCGAGCGGCTGCGCTGGATCGCGTTCGCGCACCTGGAGGCCGACGAGTGCGGCGCGGTGGACGAGTTCCTCGAGGTCGCCCCGCACGCGCAGGTCGCCCACGGCGCGCTCGGCGTGACGTCGTGACGACGTCTGCCGTGGTCACCGCATCCTCGCCGCGCAGGCCGGCACTGCCGCGCGACGTCGCGATGCGGCTCGCCGCACACGAGTACGAGATGTTCGTCGCCCAGCTCCGCGAGCTGTCACCCGAGGACTGGTCCCGGCCGACGACATGTCCCGAGTGGGACGTGCACGCCATGGCCTGCCACGTCCTCGGCATGGCGGAGTTCGCCGCGTCCGTGCCCGAGCAGATCCGGCAGTCGCGCGCGGCCAGCAAGGCCGGCGGGCTGTTCATCGACGCGCTCACGGCACTGCAGGTGGACAAGCACATCACCCGTACGCCGGCCGACGTGGTCGCGCGACTGACCGTGGTGGGTCCGCGGGCCGCGGCCGGACGGCGTCGTACCCCGTCGCTGGTGCGGCGGATCAGGATGGCGGACCAGCCGGTCGAGGAGACGGGCACACAGACGGAGAAGTGGACACTCGGCTACATGACCGATGTGATCCTCACCCGGGACACCTGGATGCACCGCAGCGACATCGCGGTCGCGACCGGCCGGGAGATGACGCTCACGGCCGATCACGACGGCGTCCTGGTCGCCGACGTCGCGGCGGAGTGGGCGGGGCGGCACGGGCAGCCGTGCACCCTCACCCTGACCGGGCCGGCCGGCGGCTCCTGGACGTTCCGGGGCAGCGCGCCTGCCGCCGACCCCCCGGTGCTCGAACTGGACGCGGTGGAGTTCTGCCGCATCCTGTCCGGACGCGGCAGCGGTCTCGGACTGCTCGCGACCCGCGTCCCGTTCTGACCCGGTGTGTGCGTCGACGCTCAGCCCTGGTCCTCGCTCCAGGTGGCCGCGAGGTTCGGGAGCTCGGAGGGCAGACGCAGCTCCGTGAGCAGGGACCGCCCTGCGGTGTCGGAGGTGACCACCGAGTACCCATCCGCGGTCCGGTGCCACCACACCAACCGGTCGTCGGCAGTCCACCCGATGAGCCGGTCGTCGGCCGGTCGGGTCAGTGCCTCGGTCAGGTGTCCGTCGTCCGAGTCCAGGACCAGCCACTCGCGCCGCTCTCCGACGAGCGGCGCCGCGTCGCTCATGACAAAGCGCGAGAGATCCGGCGCCGCTGCCCATCCGTTGGCCAGGACGAGGTCGGTCTCCGCATAGACGCCTCGCCCCACCCGTGGCCTCGGGAGCAGATCGACGCGGGTCGCGCCATTCCCGTCGAGCACCAACAGACCCGACCCGTCGTCGCTCCACACGACCGGAACCAGCGCCCCGGCAGCGGCGCTGGTCGTGACCGTCAGGGTCGTGGGTGGCGAGTTGTCCAGCGGTCTGATCGTGAGCTCGATCGCGTCTCCCTGGTTGTCCTCCGCATAGGCCACGGCGCGGCCGTCGGGCGACACGGAGACGTGGTGGTCCCGCCCGCCCGGGATGCTCACCTCGGTGACCTCGCCGTCAGCGCTGCTCACCAGCGTCGCCAGCCCGGGCCCACCGAACGACAGCACCGTCCCGTCGGAGGACAACGCCGGCCGCGCGCCCGGCAGGGAGACGATCCGGACCGGCAGCCGTGCCGTCCGTCCGTCGCTCGTGACCAGCCAGACGGCCCGGCTGCCGCTGTCCGTCACGACGAGCTGCGCGCCGGTGAGCCCGCCGGTGGGCGACTCGGCCAGGTCGACCGTCGGCGCCGGAGTCAGGTCCGCGGGGGGTGCCGACTCCGGCTCGGACGGCTGCGAGAGCAGCACGGCGGCGACCATGACAGCTGCCACGGGGGCGGCGAGCGCTGCCACCCGGCGGCGGCGTCGGAGGACCCGGGTACGGGCGCGCACGCCCGGGCGGAGGTCGACGACGGTCGCCTCGTCCGCGAGGTGGTGCAGGGCTGTCCGGAGCTGGGGGTCGGTCATCGGGGTGCCTCCTCCGCGGCCAACAGTGCGGGTACGACCCGGCGCAGGCGCGCCAGGCCTCGGGCGTTCTGGCTCCGCACGGTGCCGACCGAGCACCCGAGCAGCGTCGCCACGTCACCCTCGGAGCGGTCCTCGAAGTGACGCAGCACGATCACCGCGCGTTGGCGAGGAGGCAGCTGCAGCAGGGCGGCCCTCAGGGTCTGGGCTTGCGCCATGTCGTCGGCGAAGTCGGGCGTCGCCGAGCGTCGGGGTTCGGGCGGGTCCGCGGCCAGGACCTCGGCAATCCGGCGACGCCGCCACCACGAGACGTGCTCCCGGTAGAGGACGGTCCGTACGTAGGGCTCGGGGTTCCCCGTCGACACCAGCCTCGACCAGCGCAAGGAGGCCTTCGCCAGCGCCGACTGGACCAGGTCCTCGGCCAGCTGCTGGTCGCCGGTCAGGAGGTAGGCCGAGCGGAGCAGGGCTCCGGTCCGAGCGGCCACGAAGGCGTCGAACGAGGCCTCGTCCTGCACGGCACCTTCCTCCCTGTCCTGCGCGGACCCAGCGGTCCGCTGGTCCCACTGCGCGACAGGCCAGGAGGGGGCCGCACCCATGTCAGCGCATCCCCGCCGGGTACGCCAGTGGGCTTCGCGTCACGGGCAGTAGAGGTCTGCGAGGTCGGCGCCGAGGGAGGGGTGCGGCCCGCGCATCTCCACCAGGTTCCCGTCGGCGTCGAAGACGACCCAGCCCGCGTCCACCACGCGAGTGCCGCCGTTCGGCCAGATCAGGTGCAGAGGCTTCCCGACCACACGACGGCTCCCGTCCGGGGCGATGAAGGAGGTCGCGGCCCCCTTCTCGGTCGGCAGCCGTGGGTCGACAGGGTCGAACGTCCGCACGACGTGCAGCGTCTCGGAGCCGTCCCGGAACTGCTTGTGGGTCCACTTCTCCGTGAGCGTGGTGTCGGTCTCGATGCCGCACACCTCGAGGAAGAGGTCGTCGGCGAAGGTCACTGTGTCGCCGCCCTTCGTCATCACCGGGCCGCCGCCGCCTCCTGCTGCTGCGGTCCCGGCACCGCCGGCCAGGGCCGCGGCCAGGGTGACCGTCATCGTCAGCGCTACTCGTGTCCGCATCGCCGGCACCTCTCTGCTCGATGAACCTGCTCGCGCGATCGGGACGCCTGGTGCACGACGCCCCTCATCCCGTGAACACGCCAGGGAAGGGCGCCGGCTATGTCAGCGCCGGAAACTTCGGTCCGAACCGGTCCGAACCGTCGTCCTCAGGTCTCCGCCCGGTCGTCGGTGACCGTGTCCGCATGCCGGTGCGCGACCTTCCACTCACCGCCCTCGCGGCGGTAGACCTGGGTCGCGCGGAGGGAGTACGTCCTGGGCTCGCCGTTGACCGAGGCGCTTGTGTGCTCGTAGCCCACGGTGTAGGCCATGTCGCCGACCACCTCGACCGCGACCACCTCGTGCGTGTACGACGTGCAGTCCGAGAAGCTGTCCCCCAGCTGCTGGAAGAGCTCGTCGAGCTGCTCCCGTCCGGTGGCCGCCTTCCAGGCGCCGAGCACGGTGACCGGCTCTTCCCGGGACCACAGCGCACTCCTCGGCGCGGCGTCACCGTTGTGCAGCGCCACCTCGGCGTCCCGTAGGCGGGTCCCCACCCAGACCAGGAAGTCGTCGCGATCCGTCATGGTCCACCTCCGGCGCCGGGGGGCCGACCCACTCGGCCGGGCGTCTTCATGAAAGCCCGGCGCCGCGCGGCCGACAAGGGGACGAGGGAATGGGACGACGTGATCCCGCTGCGATCACGTCTGGACGGTGATCTCGGCGTCGAGAAGGCGCCCCCAGAGCCGACGCGCGAGCAGCCCGAACCGGTCGGTCTCGTCGCGGTGCCAGCCGCGGCCTCCCTCGCCGTGCTCGGGCCGCTGGGTGGTGAGCACGGTCAGCGGCGCGCGCTCGCCGTAGAGCAGGACGTGCTCGGCGTCCTCCTGCTCGCCGGGGAACATGCCGGTCACCCACTCCTGCTCCGCACCCTCGCGCGCGGTCGGGGTGTCGGCAGCGATGCGGCGCCAGGCGTAGGCCGCGGCGGTCTTCAGCGGGACCGGCAGCGGCGACCGCAGCCCGGCTCGGTAGAGCGCGACGAGCTCCTCCAGCGCGGCCGCCGCCTCCGCGGCGCTGAGCGGGTCGAAGACGCTGCGCTGGGCGTTGACGCGCCTGCCCCGCGCCCGACCGACGGCGACGGCGGACCACCGCCGGTCGGGGCGCGCGACGGTGACGGCGACCAGGTCGACCCAGGCGAGCAGCCGGTGGCGGGCGGCCAGCCGCGAGTAGGTGAGCGAGAACACGACGTCCCCGCGGACACCGGAGACCGTGCCGGCGAGCCGGGTGCCGTCGGCGAGCGCGATGTCGACGTCGTGCGACTCGGGCGGGTGCTGTCGCTCGAGGGTCGACGCCTCGAGCAGGTGGTCGACCCGGCCCCCGATGTCCTGGAGCAGTGCGTTGCTCAGCGGCCCGGGCGGGAGGTTGCCGCGCTGTCTTTCGAGCGCCATGCACTGGGCGGGCGAGAGGCCGTGCAGCCGCTCGTGCAGCACCCGGTCGCCGACGGCCCACTTCTCGAGCTGGTCGAGCTCGACCGGCAGCGCGTCGGCCGGCTCCTCCTCGCCGCGGGTCTCGGCGACCTGCAGCCGCTGCCGGAGGAAGCCGCGCGCGGGGTGGGTGAGCAGCCGCCGCAGGTCGGCGAGGTCGACGTCGGCGGGCGGCTGCGGCGGGAGCGGCGCGGTGTAGACGCGTGGTGGCTGGGCGCGCGGGGCCGCGGCGGCGCGCGCCCCGGCGTACGACAGCGGGTCGAAGCTGAACGGGCGCGCGGTCAGCAGCTCGCCGGTCTGGAAGTTGCGCGGGTCGAAGGGCTGCAGCGCGTGATGGGTGGTGACCGCGTCGCGGACGCGTGTGCCCGGTGGCGCGGTCGCGGTGCGGTCGAGCGCGTCGAGCAGCTCGCCGAGCGGGACGGCGGGCGGCACGGGCGCCCCGGTGCGCTCGTCGGCGCCGGTGTAGGTGATGACGAGGTGGTCCTCGGCGGCGCAGATGGCGTCGAGGAAGAGCTGGCGGTCCTCGCTGCGCGGGTCGCGCTCGCCGACCCAGGGGTCGCGGCCGAGCACGTCGTCGCCGTCGTGGCTGCTCTGCCGGGGGAAGACGCCGTCGTCGAGGCCGAGCAGGCACACCACGCGGTGCGGCACCGAGCGCATCGGCACGAGGGTGCAGACGGTGAGGGTGCCGGTGCGGAAGCCGGCGCGGGTGGGGCGGCCGGCGAGGCTGTCGGCGAGCAGGGCGCGTACGTCGGCGAGGTTGAGCAGTGCGGTGCTGCCGGTCGCGGCCTCGGCGATGTCGTCGAGCTCGCCGCGCAGCTGCAGGAGCTGCCAGGCGGTGTCGTGGGTCGTGGCGGCCAGCCCGGTGACGGCGTCCTCGAGGCCGGCCATCCAGTCCTGCGCGGTGTGCGCGGTTGCCATCAGGGCCTGGGCGGCGGCGAGCCGGTCGACGAGCTCAGCGAGCCGGCCGGCGAGGTCGATGTCCGAGCTGTCGACGTCGTCGAGGGGCACGACGTCGCCCCAGCTGTCGAGCGCACCCTCCATCGCGGCGCCGAGCAGCAGCCGGTCGAGCCCGATGCGCCAGCTGCCCTGCTCGACGTCGCCGAGCTGCCATGTCGCGCGGTGCTCGCCGTCCAGACCCCAGCGGACGCCGGCACCGACGGTCCAGTCGCGCAGCCGCTCGAGCTCGTCGTCGTCGAACCCGAACCGCTGCCGCACCGCGGGCGTGCCGGCGAGGTCGAGCACCTGGCTGGCGGTGAGCCGGGCGGTGCCGAGCTCGAGCAGCTGACTCAGGACGGCGAGCAGCGCGTTGGTCTGGCGCAGGGCTCGGTCGGCGAGGCGCACCCTCAGCTTCGCTGCGGGGTGGGCGGCGTCGTCCTCGGCGCCGATCGCGAACGTGGCCGCGATGATCGGGGCGAACGTCTCGACGTCGGGGCACATGACGAGCACGTCGCGCGGCTCAAGGGTGGGGTGGTCGGCGAGCAGGCCGACGATCACCTCGCGGAGCACCTCGACCTGGCGGGTACGCCCGTGGCAGGCGTGCACCTGGACGCTGCGGTCGGTGGCTGCAAGGGGCGGCGGGTCGGTCGGGACGCGGTCCTCGGCGAGGTCCTGCTGGAGACGGCCGAGCAGGGTGTCGTTGGGCGGGCCGGACTCGTGCAGGGCGGTCTCGTGGTCCGGCGCCGTGCGGGCGACGAGCTGCTGCAGCTCGAGGACGTCGCGGGACAGGCTGGTGAGCAGCGGGTTGGTCAGCCGGGCGCGGGTCGTGTCGTCCCGGCGCCGTCGGGCAGGCGTCGTGGCGGCGACGGTGTCCCACAGCGCGGGGGAGGCGTGGTTGAGCCACAGGTGGACGTCGCGGTGCTCGGCGAGCGCGGCCAGGACCTGCAGCCGGGCGGGGGAGAGCCGGCTGGCGCCGAGCACGCTGATGCGGGTGGGGAGCGTGCTGAGGTCCGGCTGGTCTCTCAGTCTTAGGCAGGCGTCGTCGAGCAGCTCGGCCGGGCTCGGTTCGGCGAGGCTGTCGCGCAGGCGGCGCCAGAGCTCGGCCTGCCAGCGCAGGTCGTCATCGAGCAGTGAGCCGTCGCCGCGCTCGTCGCGACCGGCCGCCCAGGCGCGCAGCATCCCGGGCCGCGACTGGCCGTACTCGTCGAACCTGGTCGCCAACCGGCGTGCGACGGCGAGCCGGCGGCCCTTGTCCTCCGTGTCGCTGCCGAGGTGCTGGGCGAGAGACCGGCACCACGGCTCGGTGGGCGTCGAGGCGTCGATGACGTCGAGCAGCGGCCACACGGCTCGGGCCGGGGTCCAGCGCTCGACCGCGTCCTCGTGTTCGGTCGATGTGGCCTGGAGAGCCTCGTCGACCAGCGTGCTCGGCCACGGGAAGGCGACGTTCGCGCAGACCCCGTCACCGGAGTCCGTGCCGAGCACGTGCGAGAGCCGCTGGGCCAACCACCGCTCGACGCCCTTGGCCGGGACAGCCACGACCTCGGCCGCGAACGGGTCACCCGGCGGCACGGCCAGCACATCAGCCAGGCCGTGAGCGAGAGCTTCCCCGTGGGAGGCCCGATGAGTGATGAGCACGATCCTCCTTCGGTTGCCGCGCGTGCTTACCGTCACTCCCTCGTTACGCGGCACACCGGCACGGGACCGCGTCACAGCGTGGACAGCCCGCGATGTACCGAGAGATCGAATCCTCGAGTGAGATATCGAGTTGGTTGGCGAGCGAGGCTAGCCAGGCCAATGTGTCGCTCAGTTCGTGGATCTGTTCCTCGCGGCTGCCCTTGCGGACCGCCTTGGCGAGTTCTCCCGTTTCCTCGGCCAGCCAGGCGACCGTGGCAGTGATGCCGCGAGCGCGGTCTCGTTCCCCGTAGGTGAGCTCCATCAGCCGCTGCAGTTCTGAGATGTCAGTCATGGCTCTTCCCGTGATCTTCATCGCGCCCTGTCATCGCACATGATCCGCTGGAGCGCCCGCGACAGGCTAGTGACCCCCCCCCGCAGGGTTGACCCTTGTCCGCGTGACTGGGTCGCACACGCACAGGACGCGCTTGTGCAAAGCTGCCCGCCATGGACGGGGGACTTGCGGCAGGAGCATACGAGTCACTGCACACCGCGGAGCTGGCTCGGTGCCTCCGCATGCTGGAGGGCGTGCGCGAGACGATGTGCGTGCGGATGACCGCCTCGGCGTATGGGCTGCAACGGCGGGCGAGTCCGTCGATGACGTGAAGTGGTGCCAAGCGCCGTCAGGCGTAGGTCACGCCGACCAGCCCGTGAGCCACCTCGAAGAGGATCAGCACGAGACCACCGCGGCCGAGCCTTCGTCGCGCCAGGCGCCGGCGTGCAGTCATTGTGGTGGCTCCTCTTCGGTGCTGACCGGTCGATCGTTCGGCTGATGGGCCCGGAACCGGCCACGTGCTCCGGCAGAGCGGGCTACCGTCGCGGCATGGGGGTTGACACGGTTTTGCGTGCTAGCGCGACGCCGGGCAGCCGGCGACCGCGTCGCGGATCGGCTGGTGTCGGTCGCCCAGAACTGCTGGCGCTCGTCGCCGCGCTGCCGCCCGCCGTCTGGGTGACACAAGAGGCGCTTTGGCGTTCAGCTGACGGGCACCGGCATCTAACGCTCTTCGACGACGCGATGATTTCCATGTCGTACGCCCGCACGTTTGCCGGCGGTGACGGGCTCGTGTGGTTCCCCGGCGCGGACCGCGTCGAGGGCTATAGCAATCCCCTATGGGTTCTCGTCATGGCGGCCGTGCACCTGCTTCACCTACCTGCTGCCGCGACGGTCGGCGTCATGATCCTGCTGTCGTTGACCGCTGTGGTCATCGCCGCTTTGCTCGCATCGCGGATCGCCCAGGAACACTTCGACGTCAGGTCACTGGCCGGACGGTTCGCGTCCACGTTCGCCGTGGCCGGCAGCTTCCCGCTCGTCTTCTTTGGTGGCCGCGGCATGGAGGTCGGGCTTCTCACCGCCTTGACCCTCGGTCTGATACTCGCGCTGCTGAGGGCGCGCGCCGGGGTGCCCTCGGCGGCGGTCATCGTGACGGGGAGCGCAGCCGGAATGCTCACGAGGACTGACTTCGTGGTCGTCGTCGGCGCCGCGACCCTCTGGCTCGTGCTCACGACCGGAACGCGCCGCCCCCTGCTACCACTGCTGAGCGGTACGGCAGCGACACTTGCCGCCCTGACCGTGTTCCGCTTGGCCTACTTCGGCGACCCGTTGCCCAACACCTACTATCTCAAGCTCACGCGTATCCCGCTCGACATCCGCCTCGAGCGGGGACTGGCTGTCGGCGCCGTCACGACGCTGACGAGCCTGCTCGCCGCGGCCATCGTCCTCGCCGTGGTCTGGCAGCGCACCGACCGGCGGAGCCCCGCTGCTCTCCTGGGACTGGTCGCTCTCGCTCAGCTCGCCTACTCGACATACGTCGGCGGTGACGCTTGGGAGGAGTACATGGTCGCTAACCGGTACCTGGCGCCGGCTGTCGCCTGCCTCGCGCTCGCTGCGGTGGCCTGCCTCGCGCGACACCTCGAGCAGCACCGCCCGGAAACCCCCGCCGTGATCGGCGCCGTCGTCGCAGCCGCTGTCCTCGCGTTCACCGTCCCCGTCGTTGCCTCAAAGCGCCCCGGACTTGCGGCGCTCGTGGCGGCGGTCGTCACGGTCGGTGTGCTGACGGGGGGAGCGGTCGCTGCGCGCCGTCGCATGCCGGTAGGCCACGTCGTCACGGGCATGATCGGTGTCGCACTCGCCAGCGGAACGTGGGCCGGGGCTGTCAGCATCCCGACCGGCATCGCTGGTGGCACTGCTGCGATGGGTGCCCAGCTCGCCGAGGTCACCGAGCCCGGCACGACGATCGCCGTCGTGGCCGCCGGCGGCACGCAGTACTTCTCCGCGCGGCCGGCTATCGACCTGCTCGGCAAGATGGACCCGGTCGTCGCACACGGGCCGACCAGCCCCGAGGTGCCGTTCAAGCCCGGCCACAGCAAGTTCAACTACCGTCATTCGATCCGCAGCCTGCAGCCCGATGTCATCGCGCAGTTGTACCTACCGTCGGACCCTGCTGCACTGGCCGAGGTCCGGCGAGGCGGCTACGTGCTGGCCGCCCTCCGCGAAGGGCGGTTCCAGGACGGCATCCCCTGGTCCGGCGAGAGCGTCATTCTCGTGAGCCCGGAGGCAGCCGTGGACTGGTCGAAGCTGCGTCGAGTCGATCCCGGCCCTTTCTGACACCTGGAGAACGGAGAGGTGTTCTGTGACGGGGGTCGGAGTTCATCCGGTAGCGGCGTGGCTCGCCCTGGTGGCGGACGATGATCGACGCCCTCCTGCTGTTGGTCGCGCCTACCGGGTTGGTGATCTTCGGTCTGGCGAACCGTCATCTGGCGCGACCACCTTGCCGCTCACGAGCGCGCGAGGAGTGAGCGTTGAGCTCGTCGCAGCTGTCTGCGTCACGGAGCCCCTCCCTGGACCGATCCATTGCGGATGCGGTCAGAGTCTTTCCGTGCCCAACGACCGTCGAGCGGCCAGAGGGAAGTGCAGCCGGATCCGCCGCCCTTGTCCCTGTGACGGTGGCAGGATGCTCGACCGAGGGCCCCTCGCGCTGCACGTCGCGGTGGGGATGGCTGCCCGGGTGGTGGCGGGTCCCGTGCGGCTTGCTCAGCCCTGATCCACCGGCGTCGGTCGGCATGGTGAGCAGCCGTAGTACGAGACAGCTGCCTTGAGCAGAGGTAGACCCGGATTCTGGCGACCAGGGGCGGGGGTCGTACCGCCGACCTTCCGATTTTCAGTGCCGGTCGAGGGGTCCGGAGGGTCCGTTTGTGGTGGCCAGGGGCGGGGTCGAACCGCCGACCTTCCGATTTTCAGTCGGACGCTCGTACCAACTGAGCTACCTGGCCGAGGGCTCGACACCAAGGCCGGCCCAACGCGGTCCTGACGGGATTTGAACCCGCGGCCTCCACCTTGACAGGGTGGCGAGCACTCCAAACTGCTCCACAGGACCTTGCTATCGCACTTCCGTGCCCCCAACGGGATTCGAACCCGTGCTACCGCCTTGAAAGGGCGGCGTCCTGGGCCACTAGACGATGAGGGCTGTGGGCCCACGGCGTCCTAGCCGTCGGGGACCCCGAAAGCATAGGGGACGCCCCCGGGGAGCGCCAAAGGCCGGGCCTACGGAGCCGGCGACCCGGACGCCGGGGAGGACGGGGCGACCGACGGCGAGGACTCGCTCGTCTCCGCCTCCGGGAACTGCTCCGCGTAGATCTTGCGCTCGATCTTCGCCCGCACCAGCCCCAGCCCGCCCAGCGTGATGTCGTCCCAGGCCTGCAGGGCACCGGACTCGCGGTCGACGTAGAGCACCGACGCCCGCACCGGCGTCGGCTTCTCCTTCTCCAGCCCGCGCAGCCCCGACGCCCCGGTCGAGCCCTGGAAGAAGCTCAGCGACCCGCCGGGCAGCAGGTTCTGCTCGCGCCGGTGGTAGTGCCCGGACAGGATCAGCGCGGCCGTCCCGTCGATCTCCGTCGCCGCCGCGCCGTCGTGCACCACCGCGATGTCCACCGGCTCGCCCTCCGAGCGCCGACCGCCGCGCCAGGCCCGCGATCGCCAGCCCCACCTGCGAGACGTTCGGCGGCGCCACCTCGTCGCGGGTGTCCTTGTCGGGGGTGAACCGCGGGTCGCCGAGGCCGACGAACCGCAGCCCCGCCACCTCCGCGATGGTCCCGTCCAGGACCACCGCGTTCTTCTGCCGCTCCACCGCCGCCTGCGTCAGCGCCGAGTCGTGGTTGCCGCGCACCCAGACGTAGGGCACGCCCAGCGTCGAGATCGGGTCGATGAAGGCGTTCTCCGCCGCGCTGCCGTGGTCGCTGATGTCGCCGGCGTCGACGATCACGTCGATGTCGAACTGCTCGGTGACCGACCTGATCACGTCCCACGCCGCCGGGTTCAGGTGCAGGTCCGAGACGAAGAGCAACCGCACCGTCGACGGGTCCGGCCGGTACGCCGGCAAGGTCGAGGTGACGTCGTACAGCCGCGACACGTTGGTGACCAGCTTGGCCAGCTGGTCCTCGTACCTCTGGAAGTCGCGCACGATGCTCTGCGCGTCGCCCACCACGGCCGGCGCGCTGGCGAGCAGCCCGGTGTACTGCGGCTCGTTGATCGACTCGGGGTCCCACGTCGCCCAGGCGGCGCCGCCCCCGGCGATCACGACCGCGAGGCTCACCGTGCCGGACGCCGCGACCAGCCGGAACCGCCGGCGGAACACCATCAGCCCGAGCAGCAGCCCGCCGGCGACGCCCGCCGTGGCGGCCCGCAGCGCCACGGTCACGATCGCTCCGGTGAGGTCGTTCGCCACCGCCTCGCCGAGCCCGTTCACCGCCGCCGGGTTGCTGAAGATGCGCCGCGCGTCGCCGGCGTTGATGCGGGTGATCTGCGCGGTGAGCTTCCACGGCGGGGCGTGGGTGTCGACCGTGAGCTCGCCCAGCGGCGGGATGCCGACCTCGCTGCCGCCGTCGAGGCTCGGCCCGATCGTGAGATGTGTCTGCAGCGGCCCGACCCCGGCGTCGAGTCGGCCGCCGGCGAGCAGGCCCAGCCAGAGGCCGAGCAGCCCGACCACGACGACCTCGGCGACGATGCCCGCGCGCCGCCGCCTGGTGCCCGGTGCGCCTCTCAGGTGCTCCCATCGCGCGTCGAGGCGCGACAGGAGCTCCGAAGACATGCCACCTTGCATACCCGATGGTCGCCTGTCGGACAGAATCCATCCGTGCTCGACATGCCGGCGTCGCGATTCGAGGAGCTGGTCTCCGAGGCGCTCGACACCGTCCCGACCGAGCTCGCATCCCTGATGGACAACGTCGCGGTCTTCGTCGAGGACGAGCCGCCGGCCGACGACCCCGAGCTCCTCGGGTGGTACGAGGGCACGCCGCTGACCGAGCGCGACTGGACGTACGGCGGCGTGCTGCCCGACCGCATCGTCATCTACCGCGGCCCCACGCTGCGGATGTGCCGCGACGAGGACGAGGTCGTCGACGAGGTGCACATCACGGTCGTGCACGAGATCGCGCACCACTTCGGCATCGACGACGACCGGCTCCACGAGCTCGGCTACGACTGACCGGCCGTCAGCCGTCGAGGGGGACCCGGCGGCTCTTGATGACGTCGCGCAGGTCGATCAGCGGCGCCGGCGCCCCGGTGAGATAGCCCTGCACGCTCTCGTAGCCGAGCACCCGCAGCATCTGCAGCTGCGCGACGGTCTCGACGCCGGCGGCGAGCGGGTGCCGGCCGGCCGCCTTCGCCGCCGTGGCGATCGCCGCGACCACCGCCGAGTCCTCCGGGTCGTCGAGGCAGCCGGCCACGAAGGTGCGGTCCACCTTCAGGGTGTCGACCGGCAGCCGCCGCAGGCCGGCCAGCGACGTGCCGCCCGTCCCGAAGTCGTCGATGGCCAGCCCGACGCCGAGCCGGCGCAGCCGGTCGAGCTCGTCGGCCAGGCCGGGCCCGGCCTCGGGGATGTCCTGCTCGTGCAGCTCGAGGGAGAGCCCGCGCGCGTTCAGCCCCGCCCAGCCGAGCAGCATCTCGACCGTGGCGGCGAACCCCGGCCGCGCCACCTCACGGGCCCACACGTTGACGTTGACCCGCAGGTCGGGGTCGCGCCAGGACGCGGCGTCGCGGACGGCGGCCCGCAGCACCCAGTCCGACAGCGGCCGCGCGAGGTCCGAGCGGGCGACGAGCGGCAGGAACTGGTGCGGCAGCAGCATGCCCAGCCGCGGGTGCGGCCACCGCAGCAGCGCCTCCAGGCCGATGACCGTGCCGTCGACCCGCACGACCGGCTGGTAGTGCAGCTGCAGCTGGTTGCCCTGGATGGCGTGGCGGAGCTCGCCGACCAGGGCCGACGTGTGGATCTCGTCCTCGACCAGCTGCGCCGCGACCGAGTCGTCGGCCATGACGAAGGACACGTCGGGCCGTCGCTTCGCCTGGAACATCGCGACGTCCGCGAGCCTGATGAGCTCCTCGCCCGACTCGGCCCGCGAGCCGGCGATCGCGATGCCGATGCTCGCGGTGACCGACACCGACCTGCCCGAGGCGTCGACCGGTCGCCCGACGTGGGCCAGGATGCGCTCGGCGAGCGCGACGATGTCGGCCTCGTCGGTGACGTCCTCGCAGACGACGACGAACTCGTCGCCGCCCAGCCGGGCCACGGTGTCGCTCGACCGCAGCGCCGCGTGGATGCCGCCCGCGACGCTGACCAGCACCTCGTCGCCGACGTCGTGGCCGAACGAGTCGTTGACGTCCTTGAACCGGTCGAGGTCGATGAACAGCACGGCGACGGTGCTCGTGCTGCGGTGCGCGCGGGCCAGCGCGGTGTCGAGCCGGTCGCGCAGCAGCCGCCGGTTCGGCAGGTTGGTGAGGCTGTCGTGCAGCGCCGCGTGCATGAGCATGCGCTCGGTGTTGCGCCGGCTCGTGGCGTCGTCGAGGCAGACCAGCGTCGCGTCCGTCCCGCCCTCGGGCAGCGCCACGGCCGACACGACGGCCCACACGTCGTGACCCTGCTCGTGGCGCAGCCGCCGCTCGCTGGTGCCGGTGCGGAACCGGCCCGGGTCGTCGGCGGCGGCCAGGGACTGCAGCGGCGTCCCGACGAGGGCGGCGGCGTCCCGGCCGACGAGGTGCGCGAGCGCGGCGTTGGCCTCGAGGATCACCCCGCTGCCGTCGGTCACCGCCATGCCGACCGGGCTGCGGGCGAAGACCGCGCGCGATACGGCGGCGCTGCGGCGCGCGGCGAGGACGGCCTCGGCTCCCCGCACCGGGCCCTGCCGCTGCTGTCCGCCGTCCAGGTCCCCTCCCCCCACGGCACCATGGTCCCCGTCACGCAGCGTGTCTGCACCTCGCGCCGCGCGCTGTCACCCGACCGCTGCGAATGTCACGATCGCGTCAAATGCGACCACGGAGCGTGACCGAAGGGTCGGATGCCCTCAGAGCGTGTACGGCGTCAGGAGCTGGTCGACCGGGGCGTGGTCGTCGGTCAGCAGCATCCCTCGTGCGGCCAGCCGGCCCAGCCGGGCGCCGACGAGCACCTCGGCGTCGTCGACCCGGTCACGCGCCAGCCCGCGTACGCGCCGGAGGTCGAGCGAGCCGTCCCACGCCGCGAGCACGAAGTTGCCGCCCTCGGCGAGCTTGTCGCGCCGCGTCACGAGCGCGGTCGAGCCGAACACCTCGCCCATCGTGCGGGCCTGCGCCGCGAGGAACCGCTGCGGGCCGAAGTCGATGAGGTTGAGCACGGCCACCCCGTCCGGGCGCAGCACCCGGCGTACGTCCGTGAGGAACTCCCTCGTCGCCAGGTGCCACGGCACCGACAGCGACCCGAACGCGTCCATCACCACGAGGTCCGCGGAGTCGTCGGGCAGGTCGCGCAGCGAGATGCGGGCGTCGCCGGTGACGACGCGGACGCCGGGGATGTCCGCGACGCCGAGCCGCTCGCGGCCCAGCTCGACCACGCCGGGGTCGAGCTCGAGGACGGTCGACGACGTGCCCGGCCGCGTCGCCGCCAGCCACCGCGGCATGGTGAAGCCGCCGCCGCCGACGTGCACCGCGTCGAGCGACCCGTCGCCGGGGAAGGCCGCGTCGACGACGGCGGCGAAGTGCCGGGTGTAGGCGAACTCGAGGTGCCGCGGGTCGCGCAGGTCCACGTAGGAGTGCCGCAGGTCGTCCAGGCGCAGCACCCGTCCGGCCTGCCGCGCGGGGTCGCGCTCGACGGTCGCGCAGTAGTAGGTCGTCTCCACCCCGCACGGCGAGTGCACCAGCAGCATCGCGGCGGACCCGACGAGTGCCACGACGACCGCCCGGGCCACGTCGCCGCGGCCGGGCCGTGCCGCCGGCGCCGCGACCGCGGCGACCACCAGGCAGGTCCCGCCGGCCACCGAGAGGACGCCCCAGGTCGGCAGGGCCGCGACCAGGACGAAGCCGGTGAGGAACGTGCCGGCCAGCGCCCCGAGCGTGCCCAGCGCCGAGAGGTCCCCGGCGACCCGGCCGGACTCGCCGAGGTCGTGCAGCCGGTGCTTGACCGCGGCCGGCGGGACCGTCGAGAGCACGGCCACGGCGGGCAGCGTGGACACCCCGACGAGCACCACGGTCGAGACCGGGCCGGGCGGCAGCGCCGGGCCGACCAGCAGCACGAGCGGCCGGACGAGCAGCACGAGCCCGCCGCCCAGCGCGAGGCCGCCGGCGACGACCCGGGCCGGGCCGATGCGGTCGGCGAGCAGCCCGCCGCCGCGGGCGCCGAGCGCGATGCCGAGCAGGGCCACGCCGATCGCCGTCGTGAAGGTCTCGAGGGTGAGCCCGACGAACGGCGCGACCAGCCGCGTCGCGATGGTCTCGACCGCGAGCACGGACGCCCCGGAGACCACGACCGCCGTGCGGGCGGGGACGGCGGTACGGGCGGGCCGGGCCACCCGGCGAGGGTACGGCCTGTGGACAACTCGGCCGGCCGGTCGGGCCGACCGTCCTAGCGTCGTGCGGGTGAGCCAGATCGAGGTCGACCCCGCTCTGCTGCACCACACCGGCACCCGGCTGCGCGAGGCCGTGGCCGTCGCGGTCGAGGTGCGCCGCTCCCGGTCGAGCCTGGCCGGTCTCGCCGACGACGCGGGCCACGCCGGTCTCGCCGGCGCCGTGGACACCTTCGTCGACCGGTGGCACCACGGGCTCGGCTGCCTGGTCGAGGACGCCGAGCGCCTCGCGACGCTGCTCGCCGACTCGGGCCGGGTCTACCTGCAGGTCGAGGCCGCGGTCGGAGCGGCGGCGGGCGGGCCACGATGACGGGCGACGAGACATGCGGCCAGGCCGGCCCGGACGTGGTCGACGCGGTCGAGCCGCTGGGGGCGGTCGTGGCGGTCGACGCCGCGGGTCTGCCCCCGGCCCTCGCGGCCTTCGCCGAGGGGCTGCTGTCCGCGGCGGCTTTCCAGCGCGAGCTCGAGCGGGCCACCGTGTTCGTGCAGCGGGTCGAGGGGCCCGACGGCCGACCGGCGGCGGCCGCCGTCGGGCCGCCCGGCGCGGGCCACCTCGTCGTGTTCAGCTCGCTCGAGTCACTCGCCGGGTTCGCCGGCGAGTGCGACTGGGCGTCGGCGTCCGGCGCCGACGTGCTGGCCCTCGTGCCCGGCGGCTACGGCGTGGTCGTCGACCCGGGCGCTGCGTGGACGGCGGTGCTGCCCGCGGCGGCCATCGAGGCGCGGGTGGTCGTCGGCGTGAGCGGGCCTCCGTGACGGCGGCGCTGGCCCCCGGCGCGCGGCCCGTCGACCTGGTGCCCGGCTCGCCCGACCGGCTCGACCTGCTCGCCGCGCGCTGCCGCACGATGTCCGAGGGCCTCGGCGGCGCCGCGAGCCGGTTGCGTGCCGTCGACGCCGGCGACTGGGTCGGGCCGGCGGCCGACGCGTTCCGCGGGGTCGTCGACGTCGAGCCCGAGCGGTTCGAGGCCGCGGCCCGGGCCTTCGGGTCGACGGGCCAGGCCGTGCGCTCCTACGCCGGGGTGCTCCGGGAGGCCCAGGGCGAGGCCGGTCGCGCGGTCGGGCTGCACGAGGACGGGGTGCGGCGCTCGGCCGCCTGGCGGCGGGCGACCGAGCAAGCGGCCCGGCGCGCCGCCGAGCGGCCGGCAGCGGAGGCCGGGCCGGGGGTGCGGCGTGACGAGGTCCCCGCCGAGCACCTGTCGACGTACGACCCCGGGGTCGACGACCGCGCCCGCGCCGCGGCGCTGCTCGACGACGCGCGCCGCCGGGTCCGCGGAGGCCGGCGACCGGGCCGCGCGCGAGGTGGCGGCGGGCTGGGCCGACGCGCCCCGCGAGCCGCGCTGGTGGGAGTCGGCCGGACACTTCGTGGCCGAGATCGGGCGGGGCGCGTGGGAGGCGACCGCGGGGCTCGTGGAGCTCGCGTGGAGCGTCTCGACGGTGCGGATGGTCGTCGACCCCGACGGATGGCACCGCGACGTGACGGCCCTGGGCGCCGGCCTCGCCTACGGCGTCACGCACCCGGTCGAGCTCGGCAAGGCGCTCGTCGACTGGGACACCTGGCAGGAGTCGCCGGGGCGGGCGATCGGCCACCTCGTCCCCGACCTGCTGCTGGCCCTGGGCACGGCGGGCGCGGGCACCGCGGCGGCACGCGGAGCCCGCGCGGTGGAGACCCTCGACGACCTCGGTGACGTGGCGACCGCGTTCCAGCGGCTCGACCGCGCGGGGGAGTCGGGCCAGCGCATGGGCTACCTGGCGCGGGCGCAGCGGATGCTCGGGGGCTCCGCCGACCTGCCCGTGCCCAACCTCCCGCCGGGGTCGCCGGCCGGGCTCGCGGCGGGGATCCAGGGCCACCCGCCCTACACCGGCATCGACCGGTGGTGGAGCGCGCAGCTGCGCGCGGGGGACGAGGTGGCGACCGGCACGGTGGCCGGTCGCAACCTGCCGCTCAGCGGCTTCACCGTCCCGCGGTCCGCGGCCGACGACATCGGCACCGACGCGCGGCTGTTCAACGAGGGCGTGCAGGTCAAGCCGTTCCAGGGCACCTACCGCGACGAGCTCACCGTCCTGCGGGCGACGCGGGACACCGACGTCGCCGTCGGCTACTCGCTGGCGAACACGCAGTTCGGCCCGGGCGGCCTGCGGCAGGTCTACGTGCCCGACCTCGAGGCCCTGGTGCGCGACGGGGTCTTCGAGGTCGTCGAGCAGCGGCCGATGACGAACACCGTCGCGCGCACCGGGGCGGAGGTGGCGGCGCCGTGACGGGCCGGGGGAGGATGCCCGCCATGGACGATCGCGAGGTCATCGAGCCCGACGACCGCCCCGGCGAGCCGGCCATGGCGCACATCTCGCCGGTGATGCTGGCGCTCGTCGAGGCCGGCAACGAGGTGGTGTGGCGCAACGAGAACTTCGGCTTCGTCCCGGCGCCGCACGGCTGGACGGCCGAGCTCGCGCGGCCCATCGACTTCGACCTCGTCGAGCGGCGCTTCGTGCTGCCGGACACGATCAGCCTCGACCGCGAGGGCGACTGCATCTGGGACCACGGCAGCCAGGCGGTCGTGCTCGGCGCCGACGCCGCCCGGCGGTCGCGCGAGGAGGCGCAGCGGGCGCGGGAGCGCGCCGAGCAGGACCGGCGGGACGCCTCCGACCGGGCGCCGTAGCCGGGTCAGGTCCAGAACGTGTCGTGCGCCCGGAAGAACTCGGCCTTCTCGTCCTCGGTCATGGAGCCCAGACGGGTCACGCCCTCGAAGTAGCCCTCCCGCGGGGCGCCGGGCGTGAAGATGATGAGCATCGACGCGGGTGCGCCCGACTCGTTGCGGAAGGCGTGCACCCCGCCCTGCGGGACGTACAGGAAGTCGCCGGGGGTGCCGTCGACCCACCGCTCGCCGTCGAAGAGACGCACCTCGCCGGAGAGGACGTAGAACGACTCGGTGATGGCGCGGTGGAAGTGCGGGGCCGGACCGCCGGGCTCGGGCCCCATCTCCCACCGGTAGAGCCCGAGCTGCCCGTCGGTGCCGGCTCCGGTCGCCAGGTAGTGCGCCGTCACGCCGGGGCGGTCGACCTCCGGCGGGTCGGAGGCCGCGCGGAGCACGGCGCTCACCTCGCCGTCGTCGCCGTGGTAGCGCGGCTCCGGGTAGGGCAGGAAGGTCATCGTGGCTCCGGTGCGGTCGTCTTCGGCAGTCAGCAGGGCTCCCGGATCCAGCCGCCGAAGCGGGGTGCGACCTGCGGTGGCACCGGGAGGGCGACGCGAGGGTAGCGCTCCCGGCGTGCGGCCAGCCGCTGCCGCAGGGAGCCGCTCGCTCCCGACCCGCCCGCGCTCTGGCCGGCCACGAGCGCTCCGAGCGCGACGGCCATGCCGAGGACCTGCAGCGCCGTGAGCTGCTCGCCCAGCGCGACCCAGCCCATGAGGGTCGCGACGATCGGCGCGACCAGGGCGAGGAACACCACACGGCTCGCGGGCAGCCGCTCGATGCCGCGCAGCCAGACGACGTACGCGAAGACGGTGTTGACCGTGGCCAGGTAGACGAAGCCGCCGACGTGCGTCGCGGTCAGCGACGGCGGCGGGCCCTCGGCGAGCAGGGCGAGGGGGAGGAGCAGCAGGCCACCGGCCGCGAGCAGCCAGCCGGTGAACGTGACCATGCCCACGCCCGCGGGCCGCCCCCACCGCTTGGCGAGCACGACGCCGAGCGCCATCGACGCGGTGCCGAGCACGCCGGCCACGACGCCCAGGGTGTCCAGCGCCGCGGAGCCCTTGAGCACCAGGAGGGCCACGCCCAGGACGCCGACCAGCCCGGCGACCACGGTCCGGGGCTGCAGCCGCTGGCCGAGCAGCAGCACGGACAGGCCGGCGACGAGCAGCGGCTGCACGGCCCCGAGCGTGGCGGCGACCCCGCCGGGCAGCCGGTAGGCGGCGAGGAACAGCAGCGCGAAGAAGATGCCGATGTTCAGGGCGCCGAGTACGGCGGCCTTGGCCCACCAGACGCCCCGCGGGAGCACCCGCGTCGCGGCGAGGAGCAGCAGCCCGGCGGGCAGCGCGCGCACCGTCGCGTCCAGGAGCGGACGGCCGGGCGGCAGCAGCTCGGTGGTGACGACGTACGTGGTCCCCCACGCGGCCGGCCCGAGCGCCGTGAGCCCGACCACCCGCCATGTGGAGCCGGTCGTGGTGGTCATGGTGCCTCCGAGAGCGAGAACCTTACACGGATGTATCTTAGTAGTAAGATATATACGCTCGCAACGAGTCGGCGTCAAGGGGCCGATGCGGCCGGGGACCGGGGCTTGCTGGCTGAGCAGATGCCTCATGAACCCCTTAGTCGTGAGGTAATCTGCTGGCCGTGATCAGGGACGGCGTGGACGGCATCCTCGACCAGTGGCACCGGGAGCGCCCCGACCTGGACGTGTCGGCCATCGGGGTCTTCGGGCGGATGGCCCGGCTCTCCCGCACCCAGCGGCTCGCCAGCGAGGCCCGGCTGGCGCGGCTCGGCATCAACAGCGTGGACTTCGACGTGCTGGCCACCCTGCGGCGCTCCGGCGCGCCCTACGCCCTCACCCCGAGCGAGCTCGCCGGCGCCGTCATGGTCACGTCGGGCGGCATGACCGGGCGCATCGACCGCCTCGCCGCCGCCGGCCACGTCGTGCGCGAGCAGGACCCGCGCGACCGGCGCAGCGTCACCGTCCGCCTCACCGACGCGGGCTTCGCGACGATCGAGGAGGCGGTGGTCCTGCACCTGGCCGCGGAGGAGGAGCTGTTGAGCCCGCTCACCGACGCGGAGCGCCGCCGCCTGGCCGCCCTGCTGCGCAAGCTGCTCAGCGCGCGCGGCTAGCCGTCCTGACCCTGGGACAGCCCGGCGCCCGGCCCCGGCCGCGGGCTCAGGGGCCGGCCGAGTGCTCGTCGGTCATCAGCGCGGCCAGCCCCGAGCGGGACTTCAGCCCGAGCTTGGTCAGGATGTTCGACACGTGGTGCTCGACCGTCTTGCGCGAGAGGAACACGGCGTTGGCGATCTCGGGGTTGCTCGCCCCGGTCGCGACGAGCCGGGCGATCTCCCGTTCCCGCGCCGTGAGCAGGTCCACCGGGCTCGCGCCCTCCGCGTGCGGCGCCCGACGCCAGGCCCGGACGCCGGCCGACCGCAGCAGGCGACGGGCCAGCCCCAGCTCCGTGGTGGCGCCCATCTGCTCGGCGTCGCTGCATGCGCGCGTCAGGACGTCCACGGCACGTCCCCTGTCGGACTCCAGGAGCACCCGCGCGTGGTCGAGCCGGGCCCACAAGCCCTCCAGGTGCATGTCCTGGCGGCGCGCCTCGACCACGACGCCGTCGAGAGCGTCGCCCGCGCCCGGGTCGTGCGCGGCCGCCGCGATCGTCGCCTCGGCCCAGCGCGCCCAGAACACGGCGTGGGCGTCGACCCGGTTGACCTCGGCGCGCGCCGCGAGGTCCTCGGCGACCCGGACGTCGCCCACCCGCGCGAGGCTCTGGGCGCACCGGAGCAGGGCCTCCGCCTGGCAGCGCCGGCAGCCGGCGGCACGTGCGTCGGCGAGGGTCGCGGCGACCGACTCCCGCACCGCCTCCTCCTCGCGCCCGGGGTCCGCCCGGCTCAGGATCGTGGCCCGCTCGAGGTGGGCGTGCATGCGGAAGTGGGGGTTGGGCTCGGCGCCGGCCGCTGCACGCAGCTCGGCGGCGGCGCGCTGCCAGCTCCCGGTGCTGAGCTCGAGGAGCCAGGTCACGGTCACCCCGAAGGCACGGACGGGAGTGACGTCGCTGACGCGTGACCCGAGTGCCGCGCACTCACCGACCAGGTCAGCGGCCTCGGCCAGTCGGCCCATCGACACGAGCACCCGGGCGAGCGTCGTGCCCACCTGCAGCGCCGACTCGGGGAGCACACGCTGCTGGCACAGGTCCCAGGCGTGCCGCAGGCGCTGCTCGGCGGCGAGGTTGCGACCGAGGAACCGCAGGGCCATCGCGCCCTCGATGAGCGCCTGGACCATCAGCCGGTCGTCCACCCCGGCGGACACGGCGGCCAGCTCCTCGGCGAGGGCGAGCATCAGCTCGGGGTCGTCCGAGGTGAGTGCGCCCTCCATCGCCGCGTGGGCCGCGCCCATCCACGCGCGCCGCGCGTCGACGCCGACGCGCTCGATGCCCGCCGAGCCGACGTGCGCGCGCACCATCTCCAGCGCGCGCGCCGCCGTGAGCCGGGAGCTCTGCGGGTCCCCGTCCCCGTAGCGCTGCAGGACGGCCTCCTGTGTGAGCACCTCGGCGGCCAGGAGGTCGTCTTCGAAGGCGTGGGCCCGCGCCCGGTCCAGGTGGACGCGCGCATCCTGGTGCCGGGCCAGTGCCGTCGCCGAGGCGGACGCCCGAAGAGCCGCCCTGGCGACGACCGCGTCGGAGCGGCCGACGGACGGTCGGCCGGCCCAGATCCGGTAGGCCTCCTCGTGCGCCCCGAGCTCGGAGGCCAGCTCGCCGAGCAGCGCGAACAGCGTGTCGTCGGTCGTGGTCCCGGTCGCCGCCTCGTCCGCGACCGCGACGAGGCGGCTGAGCCCGGCGCTGCCGAGCAGCCGGCGCCTCGGGGACCGAGCCAGCCGCAGCGCCAGCGGGACCGGCGCGGTGCCTCCTGCCCGCAGGTGGTCGAGCGCCTCGAGGAGTGCTGCCGCGTCGTCGCCCGCCTCCTGCTCGAGCCGACGGCCCCAGAGACGGTGCAGCCGTCGCGCGCGCCCGTCGGACACGGTGCGCCCGACGGCCTCGCGGATCAGGTCGTGCGCCACGTCGACCCCGGCCGTCGTCCGGGCGGCCAGGCCGGCGCGCTCGGCGCCGTGGGCGGCCCGGGTGACCCGCTCACCCGGCCAGTCGTAGAGGGCCCCGACGTCTCCAAGGGTCAGCGGGTGACCCGTCACCGCGAGCAGCGCCATGACGGCCTCGGCGTCCTCACCCGCGCTCAGCAGGCGATCTCCCACGACGCGGTCGACGCCCTCGTCCGCGCCTTCCTGGCTCACGAGGAGCTGCATCCAGAAGGGTGAGCCCTCTGCGCGGCGCCACACGAGGGCTGCGCGCTCGTCGTCGAGGCCCGGGGCCAGGTCCCGCGCCAGGCGGGAGCCGTCGCCCTCGGCGAGGGGGCCCAGGGCCACCGAGGCGAACCGCTGGGGCCCGAGCAGGTCGCTCAGCGACTCGCGCAACGACCTCGTCCCGTCCGCGGGCCGGCTCGCGACCACGAGCGCCACCGGCTGTCCTGCCGCGTGGGCGGCCCGCAGCAGGTAGTGGAGCAGGGCGGCGGTGACCTCGTCGGCCCAGTGGAAGTCGTCGACCACGACCAGGGTCGGCCCCAGGCCGGCCAGCGCGCCGTACGACGCCTCGAAGAGCCGCACCCGGTCCACGGGTCCACCGGTGGGTGCCGGGCCGAAGGCCAGCGTGCCGACGGGTTCCCCCGCGTCGGGCACGTCCCGCAGGCGCTGCAGCAGCGAGCGCACCGTGGCCAGGGGGATGCGCCGCTCCAGCTCGTAGCCGCGCAGCCGGACCACCTCGGTGGTCGCGAGCCGCGGCAGCCGCGGCAGGAGCTCGTCGAGGAGACGGGTCTTGCCCGACCCGGGGTCGCCGACCAGCAGCGCGGCCACGGGACCCGCGCGGGCGTCGAAGCGGGAGAGCAGCCCCTCGAGGACCGCCATCTCCTGCTCACGCCCGACGAAGCGTGCCCCCACGCCGCCAGGTTAGGTCGGGTCCTGCCGGTGCGACACCCCGAGCCGACGGGCCTGACGGGTGGGTGAGTTCCCCGATGTTCCGCGCGACCCCCGTTCCTAACGTCGCAGGTGACCGGGACCCGCCGGGTCCCCGCACACAGGAGGTCCACCATGAACGCCCAGCACATCCGCACCGCCGCCGCCGCCCTGCTGGCCCTGTCCGCCGCCGCCGGACTGGCCGCCTGCGGCGAGGAGGTCCAGCTCGCCCCCGCCGCCAGCGCGCAGGAGCAGGTCAAGCCGCGCGAGCACCAGGCCTACAAGGACCTGCTGGACAACGAGCGCGAGGGGGACCGGGTCGTGAAGCCGTTCGAGCACATGGGGAGGCAGTCCAGCTGAGGTCGTCGGCAGCGCGGGCCGGTCCTCGGGCGGCCGGCGGGGCGAGCGCAGGTCACCGGCTCAGCGGGAGCCGTCCGTGTCCCGCTCCCACAGCACCGGGAACAGGGGGTGGTCCATCTCGGCCCCCGCCGGCAGCTCGTCGCGCAGGCCGGGGAACTCCGGCGACGTGCGCCACCCGCGTGGCGCGTGGCGCACGTCGCCGCCGAGGAAGCGCACCGAGAACGCGCGCCGGCGACGTTCGGCGCCACCTGCCGCGTGCAGCGTCAGCATGTGGAAGAAGACGGCGTCGCCCGGCTCCATCTCCCAGCCGACGATGCGGAACGCCGAGCGGTCGGCGTCGACGTCGGGCAGGTCGGCGAGGCTGCCCTCCGGGAACCACTTGGCCTGCTCGTCGAGGAAGGTGCGCGGCATCAGCCACGGGCCGAGGTGCGAGCCGGCCACGAACTCCAGGGTCGACTCGCGCGACACCGGGTCGACCGGCATCCACATCGAGGCGTTCTGCCGGCCCTCGACGTTGTAGTAGGGCTGGTCCTGGTGCCACGGCGTGCGCTGGCGGGTGCCGGGCTCCTTCACGAGCATGTGGTCGTGGAAGAGCCGGACCCGGTCGGTGCCCATCAGCGCGCCGGCGACCGCGGCGGCCGGTGAGGCGCGGATGAACGTCTCGTACTCGGGGATGCGCTCCCAGTTGCAGAAGTCCTCGACGAACCGTCCGGCGTCCGAGTCGGCACTCGCGACGCCCGCAAGCGGACCCGGTTCTCGCAGGTTGCGCTCGATGCCCGCGGCGACCAGCTCCACCTCGTCGGCCGTGAAGAGGCCGCGCACGACGACGGCCCCGTCCGCGCGGTAGTCGTCGACAGCCTGCTGGTCGACCTCGGCTGCCCGCGGTCCGGCGGCGTGGGTCACGCGTCGACGGTCGGCTGCGGCACGATGCGGATGTAGGGCTTCGGCTCCTTCCAGGATCCGAAGATCTTCTTGGCCTCGTCGTTGGAGACCGCCCCGGCGATGATGACGTCGTCGCCCGGCTTCCAGTCGACCGGCGTCGAGACCCGGTGCTTGGCAGTGAGCTGGAGCGAGTCGACGACGCGCAGCACCTCGTCGAAGTTGCGCCCGGTCGTCATCGGGTAGACGAGCACGAGCTTGACCTTCTTGTCGGGCCCGATGACGAAGACGTTGCGCACGGTCTGGTTGTCGGCGGGCGTGCGCGTGCCGCTGTCACCGGACGTGCTGGCCGGCAGCATGCCGTAGAGCTTGGACACGGCGAAGTCGTTGTCGCCGATGATCGGGTAGTTGGGCCGGGCGCCCTGGGTCTCCTCGATGTCGTCGGCCCAGCCCTTGTGGTCCTCGGTCGCGTCGACCGAGAGGCCGACGATCTTCACGCCGCGCTTGTCGAACTCGGGCTTGAGCATCGCCATGCGGCCCAGCTCGGTCGTGCAGACCGGAGTGAAGTCCTTGGGGTGGGAGAACAGCACCGCCCACGAGTCGCCGATCCAGTCGTGGAAGCTGATGCGGCCTTCGCTGGTGTCGGCCTCGAAGTCGGGCGCGGTGTCGCCGATCTGCAGTGCCATGACGGTCCCCTCTGCTCCTATGACTGCGGACATCCCGAACCTACGACGGCTTGCCGCCGCGGTCGATCCCTCATGGCGTAGGTGGGTCGGCGGGGGGTCGGAACCTCGCGACGAGCGCCGCCGACTCGGCGTCCCCGTCGGCCGCGAGACCGGCCACGACGCCGTCGATGTCAGCGTTCGTCCGGTTCTGGCTGAGCTTGAGCTTTGCCTCGACGCGGTCGACCAGCAGCTCGAGGCCGACGATGGCGCGCAGCTGGCCCGCGTAGTAGCGCTCCGGGATGTCGTCGACGCTCCACGGGTGATCGCGGCCGCGCTCGTGGCGCTCGGTCAAGCGCCGGACGAGGGCGTCGAGCCACTGCAGGTCGTCGTGGACGACGAGCTCGCCGTAGACGTGGACGGTGGTGTAGTTCCAGGTCGGCACCACTCGGCCGTGCTCGGACTTCGTGGCGTACCACGACGGGCTGATGTAGCTGTCCGGGCCGTTGGCGATCACCATGGCCGGGCCGATCGGCGAGCGCCTCCACTGGTCGTTGTTGCGCGCGACGTGACACAGCAGCGCGCCGTGCTCGCCCCGGTCGGGGTCGTAGACCATCGGGAGGAACGTCGCGACGAGCCCGGTCTCGGTGGCGGTGACGAGGTCCGCCGCCCGCAGGTCCGTCAGGAGCTCGCGGGTGGTCGGCTCGTCGGCCGCGAAGTGCCGGGGGACATACATGACTCACATCCTCGCCGATGGCTCAGCCGGCGACGGCGCGCAGCACCGCGTCCGCATGCCGTCGTACGGGCTCGAGGTCGGCCGGCTGCGGCATCGCCCGCTCGGACTCGGCGAGGACCAGCCGCACCTGCTCGGCGATGACCGCCCGGTCGGCGTCGACGGTGGTGAAGCCGGCTACGGCGTGCAGGCCGCGCAGCAGCGCTCGCATGACCCGCGGGTCGCGGGCACCGCTGCGGCGGATCTGCGCGCAGGCCAGGTCGAGGTAGTAGCCGAGGTCGCGCGCCGGCACGACGACGCGCACCGTGCCGGTGGCGTCGCGCAGCAGCTGGCTGCCGAGCGGTCGCCGGACCAGCGAGGCCAGCACGACGGCGAGGTGCTGCACGGCCTGGACCGCGGTGTAGGGGTCGTTGACCGCCGGCGACACCGCCTTGGTCCCGATGTCGGCGAGCTGGCGGACGCCGAACGCCGCGTCCTGCTCCATCGTGCGCTCGAACCCCACGCGGATCGACGGGCGCAGGACCGACGAGAGCTCGGCGGCGTCGGGCGGCACCTGCTCCGGAGAGGCGCGCCAAGCCCACACGAGCGGCGAGCCGGCGATGACGTGCTCGCCGACCATGGTGGTCCCGGCCAGCACCACGTCGTGGTCGACGGCCGACCGCAGCAGGACGTCGGGGTGCACCGTCTGGACGTACCCCGAGGCGTACGACGGCAGCGCGACCGCCCAGACCGGCGGCTCGGGCACCGGCTCGCCCGTGACGCCCTCGGTCGCGAGGTCGTGCTCGATGACGTGCAGGGTGTGGCGCTCGGCCTGGCGCATCACCTCGTCGACCTGGATCGAGTGGACGAGGTGATGGACGAAGAACACCAGCGTCAGCAGGCAGGCGAAGAGCAGCACCAGCGCCCCGGTGACCGCGAGCCGCGGGAAGTCGTCGGTGCGCCGGCCCTCCGAGATGCCGACCGTGTAGAGCCCGGCGGTGCTGTAGGTGAAGGTCGCGACGAACACGCTGAGCACGACCTGGTTGACGCGGTCTCGCAGGAAGCTGTGCAGCAGGCGCGGGGAGTACTGCGTCGACGAGAGCTGCAGCGCGACGACCGTCAGGCCGAGCACGAGGGCGATGACGGTGATCATCGTGCTGGCGATGCCGATGAGCAGGGTCCGCGCGTCGTCGGACGTGCCCTGGAACATGACGCGGTCGAACGCTGACCCCGGCGGGATCTCGATCAGGGAGAGAACCGAGCCGGCGATCAGCGCCAGCACGACCGCAACCGACGGGAGCGCCCAGAGGGCACCCCGCAGGTACTCCCACGCCGCCTCGCGCCGCATCGGTGACCCGCTTCCGCCGACCGACGATCAGCGTCTCCCTCGCCACCCGGGCCCGTCAATCACACCGCCAGGCCGGGCGGCGTGGGTAGTTCTACCCAGTGCAGCAGCCGCGCAGATGGGAAGTCCGCCCGATGCGCGCAGGTGCCGTCGGTTCCTAGCGTGGTCGGGACACCACCTGGAGGAGCCATGGAGCACACCGAGACCGTCGTCGTTGGGGCCGGCCAGGCCGGCCTGGCCACGGCGTACCACCTGCAGCAGCGTGGGCGTCCCTGCGTCGTGCTCGACGCGAACCAGCGGATGGGCGACAACTGGCGCCGGCAGTGGGACAGCCTGAAGCTCTACACGCCGGCGCGGTACGACGGCCTTCCCGGCCTGCCGTTCCCGGGCGACCCGTGGTCCTTCCCCGGGAAGGACGAGGTGGCGGACTACCTCGAGAGCTATGCGACCCACCACGGGCTGGACGTCCGGCTCGGGACGCGCGTCCAGCGGCTGAGCCGGGACGGCGACGGCTTCGTCGTCACGACCGACCACGGTCCGGTCCACGCCGACAACGTGGTGGTCGCCACCGGCACGTTCGGGCGGACTCCCACGATCCCCGCCGTGGCCTCCGAGCTCGACCCCGGCATCCTGCAGATGCACTCCAGCGAGTACCGCCGCCCCAGCCAGCTGAAGGCGGGCCCGGTGCTCGTGGTCGGTGCGTCCCACTCCGGGGTCGACATCGCCTACGAGCTCGCGGAGTCCCACCTCACGACTCTCGTCGGGCGCGACTGCGGTCAGATCCCGCTGCCCATCGACTCGCGCCGGATGCGCGTCGCGTTCCGGCCGATCACCTTCGCCTGGCGACACGTCCTCACCCGGCGCAACCCCAAGGGTCGCAAGGCGATGACGCTCCTGCGGGCGCACGGCGGGCCCATGCTGCGGGTGAAGCGCTCGGACCTCGCCGCCCGAGGCGTCGTCCGGAACACCGCCAGGGTCAGCGGCGTACGGGACGGACGCCCGCTGCTCGACGACGGAAGCGTCGTCGACGCCGCCACGGTCATCTGGGCCACTGGCTTCCAGCAGCGCTTCGAGTGGATCGACCTCCCCGCGTTCCAGGCGGACGGGTGGCCCCGGGAGCACCGCGGGGTCGTCGCCGACGAGCCCGGCCTCTACTTCTGCGGGCTCTGCTTCCAGTACGCGTTCTCCTCGATGCTGATGCTCGGGACGGGTCGCGACGCCGAGCACGTCGTCCGGCACCTCACGGCGCGCTCGACGTCAGGGCAGCGGGAGTCCGCCGGCGTATCGTGACCGGCGGAGGTGCTCGTCCGTGGACGTGGTCGAGGGCCTGGTGCGGGCCCGCAGCGAGTTCGAGAACGGCGCGTGGGTCGCCGCCCTGGACGTCTGGCGGGGCGTCGACGCGGCGAAGATGACCGCCCGTGACTGCGAGCAGGCGGGTGTGGCGGCGTTCCTCGTCGGCCACCGGGACGAGGCCGTAGACGCCTGGCAGCGCGCGTACTCGCTGCATCTGAGCGAGGGCGACGTCGACGGCGCGGTGCTCGACGCGTTCCACCTGTCGATGACCTTGCTCCTCACCGGCGAGCCCGCGATGGGTGCGGGGTGGGCCGGGCGCGCCCGCCGCGCGGTGGCCGACATGCCCGACGACGCGGTGGCAAACGGCTACGTCGCCTTCCTCGACATGATCGCTGCGCTCCGCAGCGGCGACTTCCCGGCTGCCCGGCAGGCCGCCGAGATCGTCTCCCGGATCGGTGTGCGCCACGACGAGATGGACCTGACGGCGCTCGGGTTGTGCTCACGCGGGCGGCTCGCGCTGTACGCGGGACAGGTGCAGCAGGGGCTCGACCTGATGGACGAGGCGATCCTCTGCCTGACCACGTCCGAGGTGTCCCCGATCGCCTTCGGGCACGTCTACTGCACGGCCATCGAGGGCTGCCAGGAGATCGCCGACCTCGGCCGGGTCGCCGAGTGGACCGTCGCCCTGACGGCCTGGGCCGCCAGCCGTCCGGACCTGCTCGTGTTCACCGGCCAGTGCTCGCTCCACCGTGGCCAGCTGATGCGGGACAGAGGTGCGTGGGGGGAGGCGCTCGAGGAGTTCTCCGGCGCCATCGACCGCTACCTGGCAGTGAGGATGCACGAAGCGGTCGGCCTGTCGGCCGCCGAGCGCGGCGACCTGCTGCGTCTGCTGGGGGACTACGACGACGCGGCCGCTGCCTACCAGCAGGCCGGCGAGGCGGGTTTCGACCCGCAGCCCGGGCTGGCCCTGCTGTGGCTGGCGACCGGCCGGGGCCCGGCCGCGCTCGCCGCTGTTCGCCGGCTGCTGGGCGAGGGGGCTGATCCGGTCCATCGCGCCCAGCGGCTGCCGGCGGCCATCGAGGTGCTGATCGCCTGCGGCGAGGTGACCGAAGCGGCCGGGGTGACCGACGAGCTGGACGAGCTGGCGCAGGCCATCGGGACTCCCGCCCTGCTGGCCCGCGCGGCGTACTCGTCCGGCCTGATCGAGCTGACCCGCGGCGACGCCGGCGGGGCGCTGCCCTACCTCCGCAAGGCCCGGCAGCTGTGGGCGAGCCTGGACCTCCCGTTCGAGGTCGCCCGGGTCCGGGTGCTGATCGGTCGAGCGCTGTGCGAGATGGGCGACGTGCAGTCGGGGCAGGGCGAGCTGGCCGCCGCCGCCGAGGGGTTCCGCCGACTGCGAGCGGCCCCGGCGCTGGCCGAGGTCACGGCCCTGCTGGAGCCCGAGGAGCTTCCGGCGGGCCTCACCCATCGGGAGGCGCAGGTGCTGCGCCTGGTAGCCGCCGGACGCAGCAACGCCCAGGTCGCCGCCGAGCTGGTGCTCAGCGAGAAGACGGTGGCGCGGCACCTGTCCAACATCTTCGCCAAGCTCGGTGTTGGATCCCGCACGGCGGCAGCGGCGTTCGCGTTCGAGCACGGGCTGGTCTGAACCAGTAGCGCCCGAGCGTCGGTGGGATGCACGGCGTCCGAGTCCTGCTTCCGTGACTCCCAGAGCGGCTCCGGCGTACCTAGCCCATCGGCCACACGATCTCGGTGCGCATGTCCGCCTCGTCGGGCACGTCGCCCATCGCGACCGGGTAGGACTCCCACGGTGCGCCCGTTGCCCGCACCCCCTCGTGCCGGGCCCACTCCTCCATCGCCGTCCACGCGTCGGTCAGTCCCGCGTAGGACCCGCGGTGCACCATGACCGCAGCGCGACCGCCGGGCAGCTCGCCGGGGTGGACGTCATCAGCCGGGTCGACGGGTGAGGGAACCGGGACGCCGACGGCTACCTGCCACGCCTGCGGGTCGGACACGTCGAGGTAGCGCGCGAACGGCGGTCCGGCCGGCGCGACACCCCGCTCCGACAGCGCCGACATCAGCCGGTCGAGCGCGGGCCCGAACGCCTCGCCGATGCCGCTGCGGGCGGTCGTCACGTCGACCTGTGCGGTGGCCTGTGGTGCGAGCTCGCGGATCGCCACGTCCCGCTCACCGGTGGCCGGCTCCGCGCCGTGCCGGCCGGCGACCATCGCGTAGGCGTCGTCGGCGAAGTGCTCGACGGCGGCCCAGTCGGTGTAGTCGTAGTCGGTCGTCGTGTCGGTGTCGCTGCCCTCGCTGGCCATGATGCGCCGCATCATCCGGCGCTTGAGCCAGCCGTAGCGTGTGTACACGACGGCACCAGCGAACTGGCCGACCATGTCGGGGTCGAACCCGGTCTTGTCGAGCAGCTTGTCGACGTACCCCCTGGCCTCGGCCGTGCTCTGCTCGTCGGTCTTGGCGGAGGTGAGGCTCACCTGGAACAGGCCGGTCGGCATCGCCCGCAGCTCGCTCAGGTGGGTGGTGATGTAGCGCTCGAGCGCCCGGCTGTGGCGAGTCGCGTGGATGGAGTCGCCGAGCACGACACCGTCGTACGTCGTCGGCGGTGGCGCGTCGGCCGCGTCGGACAGGTCGACGACTGCGCCCGCCTTCCCGATCAGCTCGGCGATGCGGCTGGCGATCTCAGCGGTGTGGCCGTCGGCGGAGTGATAGGCGACGAGGACCCGTGGTTCGGACATGGCACGACCTCTCGAACGGTCTGACGTGACCTTCCGAGACTCGCGCCGGGCGCGGGACCCTGGCAGGGCCTGAGGTCCCGACCCTGGGTCCCGGAGGTCAGGCCCACCTGCGCTCTCGCACCGGGCGGGTGCCCGTGATCGGGCCGTGGTCAGGCGAGGTCGCAGGGCTCCACCGCCGTGGCCGTACCCTTCTCAGGGGGCTGGAGCCTGCAACGGAATCCCACGGAGTTGTCCCGAGGGTTATCCCGATCAAGCTCCTCATCCCCGGGCCCCTAGCTCAACTGGCAGAGCAGCGGACTTTTAATCCGTGGGTTGTGGGTTCGAGCCCCACGGGGCCCACCGCATCCGATTGAAAGGACGCCGTGGGCAGGCTCGTCTACTCCGTGATCACCTCGCTCGACGGCTACGTGGCCGACGCGAGCGGCAGCTTCGACTGGAGCGAGCCGGACGCCGAGGTGCACGCGTTCGTCAACGACCGGACCCGCTCGATCGGCACACATCTCTACGGGCGCAGGCTCTACGAGGTGATGGTCGCCTGGGAGGGGCTGGACCTCGCCGGCGAGCCGCCGGAGATCCGGGACTTCGCCGGCATCTGGCGCAACGCCGACAAGGTCGTCTACTCGCGCACCCTGGAGACGGTGTCGAGCGCGCGCACCCGCATCGAGCGGCAGTTCGAGCCCGACGACGTGCGCCGGCTCAAGGAGACGGAAGACCGCGACCTCGTCGTCGGCGGCCCCGAGCTCGCCGGCCACGCGCTGCGCGCCGGTCTCGTCGACGAGATCGAGCTCTTCGTCTCGCCGGTGGTCGTGGGCGGCGGGACACGGGCGCTGCCCGACGGTCTCCGGCTCGACCTCGAGCTGCAGGACGAGCGCCGCTTCGGCAACGGCGTGGTCCGCGTCCTCTACCGACCGCGGACGTGACGAGGGCGAGGCGGTGAGCCCGTCACCGCCTCGCCCCGATGGTCACGCAGACGTCACCACTTGACCATCGCCGAGAACCCGGCCTGCCCGCCGAACCACGGCACGTAGCTGGCCGAGACCAGGCCGTCGCCCACCACCTTGACCTTGCGGTGCGCGGTGCCCTCGTAGTCGACGTGACGCGACCGCACGGTCGCGTTGACCGTGTAGTTGTCGCCGTAGAAGCCGGTGCAGACCTCGCCGCGGTGGACGTGAGCGGTCAGCGTCTCACCGGGGGAGACGGTGAGCACGGCGTCGACGACGGCGCGCTCGCAGACGTTCGACCCGGCGGGCAGCGAGCCGTCGGCCGCGGTGACCGTCACGTCGAGGTAGCCGCCGAGCTCACCCCTGGTCGCACCGTCGATGTGCAGGCTCTCGGCCGTCACCTCGGTGGTGCTGTCGTAGGCCGAGCGGTCGAGCAGCTCGGTCGTCGACGCGTGGGCGGTGAGGGGGAGCGCGGTCAGCACGACGGCCGCGCCGGCGGCGACGAGCAGGGAGCGGGAACGCATGGGTTCTCCTGTCGGGAGGCCGCAGGCCCGGTGGCCTGCGATGTGGCCCGCTGACAGTGCGGCACCGGTCTGGCGAGCGACTTGCAGTGCGCTAGTGACCGGCCTCGTCCACCCGGATCCGCGCCGCCCGGAACGTCTCGGGTGTCCCCCTCAGCACCGCGAGCCGCGGGTCCGGCACGTCCAGGCGCGGCTCGACGACGAGGGCGCCGAGCGGAGCCAGTCGTACGTCGCCCAGCACCGTCTCGAGCGACCGCCGGTCGCCGCCGAGGACGACCGCGTCCAGGCCCCCGACCTCCGGCAGCAGGTGCGCGACCGCCGTGTCCGCCGCCGCGGCCAGCGCGACCTTCACCTGGCCCTCGCGCCGACGGGCGAACCGCTGCTGCGACCACCCGCCCGCCGCGCTGCGACCGTGCACCTGACGGGAGCCGACCTTCGAGCGCACCAGCCGGGTGCCCTCGAACACCCCGACCGCGTAGCCGCCGAGCCGCACGAGCAGCACGCCGACGCGCCGCTCGGTGACGACGTGCTCGACCAGCCCGCCGTACGGCAGGTCCGCCCGCTCCGGCAGCGGCGGGAACGGCACCACGCACTCGGCCACGCAGCCGTCGGCGGCGGTCACCACCACCGACGCCGTCGTCGTGGTCCACGTCGTCGGCCCGTGCCGGTCGGCGAACCGCGCGAGCCACCCGTCGACGCGCTCGGCGTCCACCCGCACCCAGCGGCCTGACCCTGACGTCGACACGCGCCCCATGATCCCCGAGCGGCCCGAAACCGGTTGCGGCCGGCCGTACGGTGTCGTCGTGGTCAGCTCGCGGTCCCTCGTGCTCTTCGTGGCCGCCAGCCTGCCGCTGATCCTGTTCCCCGGGCCGTCGGTCGCGTTCATCCTCGCGACCACGCTGCGCGGCGGGCGCCGCCCCGGGCTCGCGGCGACCGCGGGTGTGGAGCTCGGCTACCTGGTGCACGTGCTGGGTGCCGTCGTCGGGATCTCGGCCGTCATCGCGACGACCGCCGCGGCGTTCACCGTCGTCAAGGTCGCCGGTGCCGCGTGGCTGCTCTGGCTCGCGTGGCAGGCGTGGCGCGGGACGGGCGACGAGACGCTCGCCGACCTGGCCGCGGTGCCCGCGCGGACGCCGGGCGGGGCGCGCGCCTCGTTCCGCCGGGGGCTGCTCGTGGGCGCCCTCAACCCGAAGACCGCCGTGTTCTACCTGGCGTTCCTCCCGCAGTTCGTGACGCCGGGCGCCGCGCCGACCTGGGCCCAGCTGCTCGTCTTCGGGCTGCTGTTCATCGGGCTCGCCACGGTGGTCGACGCCCAGTGGGCGCTCGCGGGCGGCAGCCTCCGACGCGTGCTGCCCGGCCTGCGGGTGCGGGTGGTCGACCGGGTGTCGGGCGTCGTCTACGCCGCGCTCGCCGCGGTCACGCTCAGCGCCCGGCGGCTGTCGGCGACCTGAGTTGCGCCGGCGCGTGCAAGTGCCTCGCAAGTGGATCGCCAGACACGAGGCCGAGAGTGTGGTCGTCTGAACGCCCGAGGAGGCCGCCGTGTTCACGCTCACGTGTCCCAGCTGCAGCGCCGACGTCTCCCTGCCGGCCCGCCGGCTCGTCGTGCGCGTCGACGAGGACGGCTCCACGGCTGAGGTGCTCTTCACCTGCCTGGGCTGCTCCTCCACGGTCACGGTGCGCCTCGAGGCCGCGGGCGTGCTCGCGCTGATGTCCGCCGGCGTCACGACGCTGACCCTCTCGGAGCCGGTGGTCGAGCACCCCGAGAGCCACGCGGGCGGCCCGCCGCTCACGGCCGACGACCTCATCGACCTGCACGCCGACCTGGAGCACGAGACCCCGGCCGGGCGCCCGGTCCACCCCGACTGCTGACCTCAGCCCGCGCGGGCCGCCGCGCGCGACCGGGCCAGGTCGCCGAGCAGCTCCCGCTCGCGGCGGGGGAAGTCCTGCACGGGGTGCCCGCGCGCGAGGCGTTCGCGGAGGAACGCCAGCTCTGTCGCGGTGTGCTGGAAGTCGCGCAGCGCCCGCGACACCGCGGTGCCGTGCCGCCGCTCGACCCAGCGCACCGCCTGCCGGCGCCGCGGCAGCGAGGCCAGCATCGGCACGTCATCGGGTGCCAGCCAGCCCGCCTCGACATAGGTCGGCAGGTGCCGGGCCACGGTGGCGCCCTCGCGGCGCCGTGACCACGCGGCGACCCCGACCGTCAGGGCGAACGCCGGCACCATGATCACGACGTAGCCGGTGAAGAAGCCCGACAGCCCCGACAGCGACGCCCAGTTCCACGTCGCGTGCAGGAGCACCGCCAGCAGGAAGCCGGCGAGCGGCGCCCCCCACCGTGTCACCCCCCGCGGGCTGCGGGCCGCCAGGCCCAGGCCGATGCCGAACATCGCGCTGAACAGCGGGTGGGCGAACGGCGAGAGCACACCCCGCAGCACGAACGTGACGCCCGCGGCGAAGAAGCCGCCGGTCACGCCGAGCTCCTCGCCACCGGCGAGGAACGCCTCGCCGAAGTAGAGGATGTTCTCGGTGAAGGCGAAGCCGACCCCGGCCAGGCCGGCGAACACGATGCCGTCGACGACGCCGTCGAACTCCGCCCGGCGGAACCACAGGACCAGCAGCACGCCGAGGCCCTTGGCGGCCTCCTCGACCCACGGCGCGACGAGCACGGCGGTCGCGGCCATCCCCTCGGACTCGCCTCCGGTGCGGGCGATGGCCACGGCACTGGCCGTGTTCACCACCGCCGCGGCCAGCGCGGCCACCGTCGCTCCCCAGAAGAAGGCGAAGAGCAGCAGCCCGCGGGGCTCGGGCTCGTAGCGGTCGAGCCAGCGGAACGAGCCGAGCACGACCGGCAGCGGGAGCAGGGCCAGGCACAGCCCGATGAGGAAGCCCATGACGCCCGTCGACGACGTGACGGCGCCGAGCACCAGGAGGCCGCTGAGGCTCATGAGGACGGCGAGGAAGCCGACCAGCAGCTGGCGCCGTAGCCTCGTCCACGGGTCGGACCGGTGCGGGGCGCTCACGCGCCGAGGGTAACGAGCGGGCGATCCGTCCTGTCGCGCCAGGATTGCCCCGCGTAGGACGGGGAACGCGTCCTCACAAGGATGGGGGCCGGCAACACGGCAGGGGACGTCGGTCCCCATCCTCATGCCCTAGCGTGCCGCCATGTCGACATCGCACCCCGACCGCGTGGCCGCGCTGACCGACGTCGAGCGGGACCGGTTCGTCGCCGAGCACCCGCGCAGCCGCGAGCTCTTCGAGCGGGCCCGTGCGGTCATGCCCGGCGGCGTCCCGATGAGCTGGATGGCCAAGTGGCCGGGACCGTTCCCCGTCTTCGTCGCCGAGGCGTCCGGCGCGCACTTCCGTGACGTCGACGGCCACGACTACGTCGACCTGTGCCTGGGCGACACCGGCGCCATGACCGGGCACTCGCCGCAGCCGACCGTCGAGGCCGTACGCCGCCAGGTCGCCCAGGGCATCACCTCGATGCTGCCCACCGAGGACTCCGTGGTGGTCGCGACCGAGCTGGGGCGGCGGTTCGGGCTGCCGCTGTGGCAGTTCACCCTGTCCGCGACCGACGCCAACCGGCACGCCGTGCGCTACGCCCGGCACCTCACCGGCCGGGGCAAGGTCGTCGTGCACGACTTCTGCTACCACGGCAGCGTCGACGAGACGTTCGCGACGCTGGACGACACGGGGCGTACGGTCGCCCGGCGCGGCAACATCGGCCCGCCGGTCGACCCGGCCGAGACCACGATCGCCGTGGAGTTCAACGACGTCGACGGGCTGGAGAAGGCGCTCGCGACCGGTGAGGTCGCGGCCGTCCTGTGCGAGCCCGCGCTGACCAACGTCGGCATCGTGCTCCCGGACCCCGGCTACCACGACGCGCTGCGCGAGCTGACCCGCCGGCACGGCACCGTGCTGGTCGTCGACGAGACGCACACGCTCTCGGCCGGGCCGGGCGGCTGGACGGCCGCGCACGGCCTCGAGCCCGACATGCTCACCCTCGGCAAGGCGGTCGCCGGCGGCATCCCGGCGGGGGCGTTCGGCATGACCCGCGAGATCGCCGACCGCATCGCGCGCTCGGTCGGCCTCGAGGACGTCGACGTCGGCGGCATCGGCGGGACCCTGGCCGGCAACGCGCTGTCGCTGGCCGCGATGCGGGTCACCCTCACCGAGGTGCTCACCGACGCGGCCTACGCGCACATGCTCCCGCTCGGCGACCGCTGGGCCGACGGCGTCGACGCGGGCATCGCGGCGCACGGGCTCGGCTGGCACTGCAACCGGCTGGGGGCGCGCGCGGAGTACACGTTCACCCCGGACGCGCCGCGCACGGGCGCGCAGGCCCACGCGGCCGGCGACTTCGCGCTCGAGCAGCTGCTGCACCTGTTCGCGCTCAACCGCGGCATCCTGCTCACGCCGTTCCACAACATGGCGCTGATGTCCCCCGCCACGACGGAGGCCGACGTCGACCGGCACACCGAGGTGTTCGGCGAGGTGCTGGCCGCGCTGGCGGGCCACCCCGCGGCCTGACGCGTCGTCCGGGGGGTCGGCGGGTGGCCCGATCGTGCGCCCGGGCCACGCCGGATATGACCCGGGCGGGTCATGGCGGGCCAAAAGCGGTCATACCTAGGCTGGCACTGCCCGGGGCGGCCCGCCCCGCGCGGCGGGTGCAGCAGCGGCCCGCCCCCGCCGTCGAGGAGCGTCGCCCGGTGGCCCACAAGGTCGACTCCCGACTCGAGGACCCTCTCGCCCTCGACGAGATCGAGCTCTACGGCGAGCTGGTCATCGCCGCCTCGGCCTCGGACGGTCCGCTCAGCCAGGACCAGATCGACCGCGTGCTCGGCGTCCGCGCCGGCCACGGGTCGGTGGCCCGCTAGGCCGGCCCCGGCCCGTACCGGCCCCGGATTGCGCCCGGCGGCCTGCTGCTGCGTAGCATCCCCCTCCGGACCTGCACCCCCCGTCCGCCGACGTGCTTTGATCCGGGAGCCTCCGTGCGCATCCGCCTCACCCCACGCCAGACCTCGTTCTACGGGATGTTCGCCACGTCCGGCGAGAACCTCGTCGTCGGGGCCGGCCTGCTCAAGGACCTCCTCGGTGCCGACGCGGAGGAGCGCAAGAGGATCGCCGAGAAGATGCGGGCCTGCGAGCACGCCGGCGACGAGGCGACCCACGCGATCATGCGCGAGCTCAACGAGACGTTCGTGACGCCGTTCGACCGTGAGGACATCTACCGCCTCGCGTCCTCGCTCGACGACGTCATGGACTTCATGGAGGCGGCGGTCGACCTCGTCGTGCTCTACAACATCGGCGAGCTGCCGGCCGAGATCGCCGACCAGGTCGACGTCCTCGAGCGGGCGGCCGAGCTGACCGCCGCGGCGATGCCGCGGCTGCGGTCGATGAAGGACCTCAGCGACTACTGGATCGAGCTCAACCGGCTGGAGAACCAGGCCGACCAGGTCTACCGGCGGCTGCTGGCCAAGCTGTTCAACGGGTCCTACGACGCGCTGACCGTGCTGAAGCTCAAGGAGGTCGTCGACCAGCTCGAGGCGGCGGCCGACGCGTTCGAGCACGTCGCGAACACGGTGGAGACGATCGCGGTCAAGGAGTCCTGACCGGTGGAGCTCGCCATGATCATCGCGGTCATCATGATCGCGTTGGTCTTCGACTACACCAACGGCTTCCACGACGCGGCGAACGCCATCGCGACGTCGGTGTCGACGCGGGCGTTGACGCCGCGGGTCGCCCTCCTGCTGGCGGCCGTGATGAACTTCGTCGGGGCGTTCCTCGGCACCAAGGTCGCCAAGACCGTCTTCAGCGTGCTGGAGCCGCCGTCCGGTGAGCACGCCCTCGTCGTGGTCCTCGCGGCCCTCATGGGCGCGATCACCTGGAACCTCATCACCTGGTACCTCGGGCTGCCTTCCTCGTCCTCGCACGCCCTGATCGGCGGCCTGGTCGGCGCCGGCCTCGCCGGGTCGGTCACCGTGCAGTGGGACTCGGTCGTCGACAAGGTGGTCATCCCGATGCTGTTCTCGCCGCTGGTCGGCGGGCTGCTCGCGTTCCTCCTGATGGCGGCGATCCTGTGGGTGTTCAAGGACCGCAAGCCCGGCCCGACCAACCGCGGGTTCCGGATCGCCCAGACCGTGTCCGCGTCGGCGATGGCGCTGGGCCACGGGCTGCAGGACGCGCAGAAGACGATGGGTGTCATCGTGCTCGCGCTGGTGACCGGCGGCTACCAGGACGACTTCGACATCCCGTGGTGGGTGGTCGTCCTCGCGGCCAGCGCGATCTCCCTGGGGACCTACTCCGGCGGTTGGCGGATCATGCGCACCCTGGGCCGGCGGATCATCCAGATCGACCCGCCGCGAGGCTTCGCGGCCGAGACCGTCGCCTCGGCGGTGCTCTACACGACGGCCTACGCGTTCGAGGCGCCGATCTCGACGACCCAGACGATCACCGGCTCGATCATGGGTGCCGGTGCCTCGAAGGGCCGGCGCGCGGTCCGCTGGGGGGTCGCCGGCAACATCCTCATCGCCTGGGTGCTGACGATCCCCATGGCCGGCCTCGTCGCCGCCGTCGTCTACTACATCGCCCACGTCTTCCTCGAGTAGCCGCCCCCCATACCTCCCCGGTGATCATGCACAAGTGGTTGTGACCGGGCATCCCCGCAGGTCAGCGCCCCGTCCACCCGCGGTGATCATGCGCGAGTGGTTGTGGGCCGGGTGCCCGGGTGCGCTGATCCGGCCGACTCCTGTGGACAACCCCGGACGTCCCGCCGGCCGCCGTGGCCAGGCTCGGCCACATGTGGTCGTACGCCACGGTCTTCGGGCCGGAGCCCTTCACCCTGCGCCAGGCGGCGCGTCACCGCCTGACCCGCGGGGCACTGCGCGAGCTGGTCGGTCGGGGGCTGGTCCGGCGGGTGCTGCGCGGGGTGTACGTCGACGCGCGGGTGCCGGACAGCGTCGAGCTGCGGGCGCGGGCGCTCGCGCTGGTCGTGCCGCCGGGTGTGGTGGTGGGGCTGCGGACCGCGGCGTGGCTGCACGGCGTCGACGTCAGCGCCATGGGCTCGCACCTGCGGACGCCCCCGATCGACCTGATGGCGCCGGCCGGGTCGTCGGCCACCCGCAGGCCCGGGGTGCGCGGGCTCTCGGGGCCGTTGCGCGACGGCGACGTCTGGGAGCGGGCCGGACTCGCCGTCACGAACCCGGTGCGCACGGCCGCAGACCTCGCCCGGCTGCTGCGCCGGCCCGATGCGCTCGCCTCGCTGGACGCGATGTTCCGGCTGCTGGGCGGGCTCGACGCTGAGGTCGTGCTCGCCGAGCTCGAGCCGTTCGCGGGCTACCGCGGGGTGGTGCAGGCGCGTGAGCTCGTGTCGATCGCCGACGGGCGTGCCGAGTCGCCGATGGAGAGCCGCGCCCGGCTGCGCGCGCTGGACGCCGGCTTCCCGCCGTTCGAGCCGCAGGTGCAGGTGTTCGACGACCTGGGCGGCTTCGTGGCGCGGCTGGACCTCGGGCGACGCCGCGAGCGCAGGGCCATCGAGTACGACGGAGACGTCGCCCATGCCACGGCGGCCCAGCAGGCGCACGACCGCATCCGCCGGGCGCGGGCCGAGGAGTGCGGCTGGGGCGTCGCCGTCGTCACCGCCGTTCACGTGCTGAGCCGCGGTCTGGCCTTCGAGCGCGGCGTGGCCGAGCTGCTGGGGCGCGAGTTCCGGCTCACCCGCCACCATCCGCGGTACGGCGGGTGGGACCGTCCGGGCGGCGGCTGACGGTCCGGCGCCACAACCACTTGCGCATGATCACCGCGGGTGGGGCGGGGCGCTGACCTGCGGCGATGGCCCGTCACAACCACTTGTGCATGATCACCGGGGGGTGGGGCGGCGGGTTCACCGGGGCGGGGTGATGAGGGGGTGTGGGGTGGTGCCGCGCGTTCGCCTGGGGGGTGGGGGGTGGTGCGGCAGCGACTCGGACCGGGGGCGTTCACCCGCCGTTCACCGGCGGCGGGCCACCGCTTCACCTTGGCTGCCTACGTTGCGGCTCGTACGGACCCGTGACGCGGCCGAGAGCCGGCCCACCGAGAGAGGTTCCCACCGTGACGAGTAGCACCGTGCGCCGCGCCGCTCTGCCCGCGGCCGTCGTGCTCAGCCTCGCCCTCAGCGCCTGTGGCGCGGCCAACGAGCGCACCACCAGCACCTCCGGGACGACCGCCGGGGCCACCGAGCTCTCGGGCACCCTCGCCGGCGCCGGCGCCAGCTCGCAGGCGGCCGCGATGGAGGCGTGGGTCGCCGGCTTCAACAGCGAGAACCCCGACGTGACCGTGAACTACGACCCGATCGGCTCCGGCGGCGGCCGCGAGCAGTTCATCGCCGGCGGCACCGACTTCGCCGGCAGCGACGCCTACCTCGACGAGGAGGAGCTGCCCGCGGCCGAGAAGCGCTGCGGCGGCCAGGTCATCGAGGCCCCGGTCTACGTCTCGCCGATCGCCGTCGCGTTCAACCTCGAGGGCGTGGACGAGCTCAACCTGGGCCCGGCCGAGATCGCCGGCATCTTCGCCCAGGAGATCACCACGTGGGACGACCCGGCCATCGCCGACCTCAACCCCGACGTCGAGCTGCCCGGCACGAAGGTCACGCCGGTCAACCGGTCGGACGAGTCGGGCACGACCGAGAACTTCGTCGAGTACCTGGCCGCGACCGCGCCGGACGTGTGGACCTACGAGGTCAGCGGGGTCTGGCCGGTCAAGGGCGGCGAGGCCGCCCAGGGCACCTCGGGTGTCGTCGGCGCGATCGAGGGCGGCGACGGGACGGTCGGCTACGCCGACGCCAGCCAGGTCGGCGACCTCACGGTGGCCAAGGTCGGGGTCGGCGAGGAGTTCGTCGAGTACTCGCCGGAGGCCGCCGCGTCGGTCCTCGAGGTCTCGCCGCGCGTCGAGGGAGCGGGGGACAGCGTCTTCGCCTACGACCTGGCCCGCGACACCACCGAGAGCGGCACCTACCCGATCGTGCTGGTGTCCTACGGCCTGGCGTGCGCGACCTACAACTCGCAGGAGAAGGCCGACCTCGTGAAGGCCTTCATGATTTACGTCACCAGCGAGGCCGGGCAGCAGGCCGCGGCCGAGTCCGCGGGCAGCGCGCCGATCCCGGCCAGCCTGCGTGACGAGGTCGCTCCCGCCATCGAGGCGATCACCGCGGCGGGCTGACCGCCGTCCCCCGCCACGGGGCCCGGTAGGTGCCGACGCACCTCGGACCGCCCCGGCCCCCTGGAGTCGAGCGACACCGCACGGCACCTCACCGCGAAGGACCACTCGTGAGCACCTCCACCCGGAGCCCGGCCACCCCGAAGACGTACCAACGTCTCGGGGACCGCGTGTTCTCCGCCGGCGCGCGCGGCGCGGGGATCCTCATCCTGCTCGTGCTCGCGGGCGTCGCCGTCTTCCTCGCCTACGAGGCGTGGCCGGCGATCACCGCGCCCGCGCGGGAGATCCCCGGCGGCGACGGGCTCGTCTCGTACGTCCTCCCGCTGGCGTTCGGCACGCTGCTGTCCGCGACGCTGGCGCTGGTGATCGCCACGCCGCTCGCGGTCGGCATCGCGCTGTTCATCTCGCACTACGCGCCGCGGCGGCTGGCCCAGGGCCTGGGCTACGTCGTCGACCTGCTCGCCGCCGTGCCGAGCATCATCTTCGGCCTGTGGGGACTCACGGTGCTCGCGCCCCGGGTCGCCGGGCTGTCGCTGTGGCTCGAGGAGAACCTCGGGTTCGTCCCGCTCTTCGCCGGGCCGGCCTCGGCGACCGGGCGGACCATGCTCACGGTCAGCATCGTCCTCGCCGTGATGATCCTGCCCATCATCACCGCCGTCGCCCGCGAGGTCTTCCTGCAGACGCCACGGCTGCACGAGGAGGCCTCGCTCGCCCTCGGTGCGACGCGCTGGGAGATGATCAGGATGTCGGTTCTCCCCTTCGGCAGGTCGGGCGTGATCAGCGCCGCCATGCTGGGGCTCGGCCGGGCACTCGGCGAGACGATGGCCGTCGCGATCATCCTGTCGCCGTCGGGCGGCGTCACCCTCAACCTCATCGGCCAGGGCAACCCCTCGACGATCGCGGCGAACATCGCCCTGCAGTTCCCCGAGTCGACCGGCGTCGCGGTCAACACCCTGATCGCGTCCGGCCTGGTGCTCTTCCTGCTGACCCTGGCCGTCAACATGACCGCGCGGTGGATCGTGTCCCGGCGGGCCGAGTTCTCGGGGGCGAACTGATGAGCGTCACGACCCCGCAGCGCGAGTCGGCCCCGCCCGGGGACCGGACGGCGTTCACCGGCGGCACGCTCCCGTCCTGGGCGCCGTGGGCGACCCTTGCCGGGGCGGTGGCGCTCGGTGCCGTCCTCACGGTCGGCGCCGGCCTGCACATCGGTGTGGCGACGGTGCTCACGATCGCCGTGCACATGGTGGTCCTCTACGCCTGGTCGCGCGCCGTCGAGGGCGGCCGCCGGGCCACCGACCGGCTCGTGACGGCGGTCGTCACGAGCGCCTTCCTCGTCGCGCTGCTGCCGCTCGTGTCCGTCCTCGTCACCGTGCTGCAGAAGGGCCTGGTGCGTTTCGACGCCGAGTTCTTCACCTACTCGATGCGCGGCATCGTCGGCGAGGGCGGCGGCATCTACCACGCCCTCGTCGGCACTCTGATCATCACCGGCCTGGCGGCGGCCATCTCCGTCCCCGTGGGGCTCATGTCGGCGATCTACCTCGTCGAGTACGGCCGCGGCCGGCTGGCGAAGGCCATCACCTTCTTCGTCGACGTCATGACCGGCATCCCGTCCATCGTGGCCGGCCTGTTCGCGTACGCGCTGTTCGTGCTCTTCTTCGGCCCGGGCGTGCGCCTGGGCATCGCGGGCGCGGTCGCGCTGAGCGTCCTCATGGTGCCGGTCGTCGTGCGGGCCACCGAGGAGATGCTCAAGCTCGTGCCGAACGAGCTGCGGGAGGCGGCGCTGGCACTCGGCGTGCCCAAGTGGCGCACGGTCGTCAAGGTCGTGCTGCCCACCTCGGTGGCCGGCATCGCCAGCGGCATCACGCTGTCCATCGCGCGGGTCATCGGCGAGACCGCACCACTGCTCATCGTCGCCGGCACCACGACCGCGGTGAACCTCAACCCGTTCGAGGAGGGCCGGATGGCCACCCTGCCCGTGTTCTCCTACTACTCGTACTCGCTGCCGGGCGTGCCCCGAGAGCCCTACCTCGACCGCGCGTGGGCGGCGGCCCTCCTGCTGATCCTCATCGTCATGACGCTCAACCTCGTCGGGCGCGTCATCGCCCGCGTCTTCGCCCCCAAGACCCGCTGACCCCGACCGCCCACCCGACGTCCCCCACCCTGAGAGACCCGCAACCGTGGCCAAGAGCATCGACATCTCCGACCTGAACATCTACTACGGCTCCTTCCTGGCCGTGTCGGACGTGACCATGACGATCCAGGCGCGCACCGTGACCGCGCTGATCGGGCCGTCGGGGTGCGGCAAGTCGACCCTCCTGCGGTCGCTGAACCGCATGCACGAGGTCGTCCCCGGCGCCCGGGTCGACGGCAAGGTCGTCATCGACGGGAAGGACCTCTACGGCCCCGACATCGACCCGGTCGGCGTGCGCCGGCAGATCGGCATGGTCTTCCAGCGGCCGAACCCGTTCCCGACGATGTCCATCTACGAGAACACCGCCGCGGGCCTCCGGCTGAACAACAAGCGCATCGCCAGGTCCGAGCTCGACGACAAGGTGGAGGGCTCGCTGCGGGGCGCCAACCTGTGGACCGAGGTCAAGGACCGGCTCGGTCGCCCGGGCTCGAGCCTGTCCGGTGGCCAGCAGCAGCGGCTGTGCATCGCCCGCGCGATCGCCGTGGAGCCGCAGGTTCTGCTGATGGACGAGCCGTGCTCGGCGCTCGACCCGGTCTCCACCCTCGCGATCGAGGACCTCATCGCCGAGCTCAAGCAGAGCTACACGATCGTGATCGTGACCCACAACATGCAGCAGGCGGCCCGCGTCAGCGACCGCACCGGCTTCTTCACCATCGCCGGCACCGGCCAGCCGGGGCGGCTGATCGAGATGGACGACACGAGCAAGATCTTCAGCAACCCGGCCGAGAAGCAGACCGAGGACTACATCTCAGGACGCTTCGGCTGAGGACGTGTCGCGGCTGAACATCAGGTCGGTCTCCCACCGGGTGAACCCGAGCGCGGTGTAGAGCCGGATGGCCGCGGCGTTGTCGGCCTCGACGAAGAGCATGGCGCTGCCCAGACCGAGATGCCGGAGGTGGCGCAGCCCCGTCAAGGTGAGCGCCTTCCCGAGCCCGGTGCCCTGCTCTGCCGGGTCGACCCCGACGACGTAGACCTCGCCGATCGGGTCGTGCCCGTGCCCCTCGTGCGCGTGCGGGCCCTCCGGGTGCTGGCTGCCGTTGCCCCCGTGCACCTTCGTCCAGTGGAACCCGGCGAGCCGGCCCTCGCGCTCGGCGAGGAAGAACCCGGCCGGGTCGAACCACGGCTCGCTCATCCGCCGGTGCAGGTCGTGCACCGTCCACGACCCCTGCTCGGGGTGGTCGCGGAACGCGGCGGCGTTCACGCGCACCCACGACTCGTCGTCGCGGCCGGGCTCGAAGGTCCGCACCGTCACGCCGTCCGGCAGCGCCGGCTCGGGCAGCGGGGCGTACAGCGATCGGCGCAGCTGCAGCAGCGCCCGCGACGCCCGGAAGCCCATCGACGCCGCCAGGGCCCCCGCGCCGGCGTGCCCGCCGTGGGCCCACAGCCGCAGGCGGCCGTCGGGCGTCTCGTCGAGCGTCGCCTGCACGAGGACGCGGCCGAGGCCCTGGCGCCGGTGGGAGGGGTGCACGACGACTTCGGCGCTCGCCCCCTCGACCTGGTCGGTCACGTCGAGGTGGCCGTACGCCGCGAGGTCCCCGTCGCGGTAGACCAGCACGTTGCGCACCGGGTCGTCGCCGCCGTAGCGCAGGTGCAGCATCACGTGCTCGGACAGCGGGCGCACCCCGTCGGCCTCCGTCGCCGCCTCCACCAGGTCGGCGACGGCCCGGACCTCGTCCGCGTCGAGGGGACCGAGCACCTCGACCTGGGCCGACCGGGAACCGGGGGTGTTGACCACTTGCGAACCCTATGACTCCTTCGCGCCGACCCGAATGGTGACGCGCTGTGGACGCAGCGTGACGGCCTCACCTCACGGTCGTACGAGTTTCGCGGTGCCCCGTGCCGGTACGGCTACCGGTCGGTACGTTGCGGGTACTTCACACCTCGCACTAGGAGAGCCATGTCCGCATCAGGACTCCTGCACCGCCGATCCCTCGTGGCCCTCGTGGCCATCCTGGCCCTCGTCGTGGCGAGCCTCGCCGCCTCGGTGGGCTCCGCGCCGGCCGGCTCGGCCTCGTCCAAGCACGGCGGCAGCGACAAGAACAAGCACGACGACGACGACGATGACGATGACGACGACAAGGGCAAGGGCAAGCACAAGAAGCCCAAGAAGCCCAAGACCACCGACATCCAGATCCTCGGCCTCAACGACTTCCACGGCGCCCTCGAGCCGCCGAGCGGCTCGGGCGGGCGTCTGGGACCGTCCGGCACGCCGTCCTTCGGCGGCGCCGAGTACCTCGCGACGCATGTGCGCGACCTGCGCGCCACGAACCCGAACACGTTGTTCGTCTCGGCCGGTGACCTGATCGGCGCGACGCCGCTGACCTCGGCACTCTTCCACGACGAGCCGACCATCGAGGCTTTCAACCTCATGGACCTGGACTACAACGGCGTCGGCAACCACGAGTTCGACGAGGGCGTCGACGAGCTGCTGCGCATGCAGAGCGGCGGCTGCCACCCGGTCGACGGCTGCCAGGACGGCGACGGGTTCGAGGGCGCCGACTTCGAGTTCCTCGCCGCGAACGTCGCCTACAAGGACTCGGGCCGCACGATCTTCCCGCCCTACGCGATCCACAAGTTCAAGGGCACCAAGATCGCCGTGATCGGCATGACGACCGAGACCACGCCGACCATCGTCACCCCGGCCGGCATCTCGACGGTCGACTTCTTCGACGAGGCCGACTCGGTCAACGCGCTGGTCCCCCACCTGCGCAAGCGCGGCATCGAGACGTTCGTCGTGCTCCTGCACGAGGGCGGCACCACGAGCACCGCGGGCAACGGAGCGGGCGCCGGCGCCGACCGGATCAACGACTGCGCGAACCCGAGCGGTGTGCTGCCGCCCATCGTCGAGCGCATGGACGACGCCATCGACGTCGTCGTGACAGGTCACACGAACTGGGCGGTCAACTGCGTGCTCGACGGCAAGATCGTGACCGGTGCCGCGGCGAACGGCCGCGTGATCACCGACATCGACCTGACCGTCGACCGCAGGACCGACGACGTCATCGCGGCGACGGTGAACAACAAGCCGGTCTCGCAGGATGTCGCCAAGGCGGCCGACCTGACGTCGCTGATCACGAAGTACCAGAGCCTGTCGGCTCCGCTGGCCAACCGGGTCGTCGGCAACATCACCGGTGACATCCTGCGCGCCGGCAACGCAGCCGGCGAGTCGGCCTACGGCGACGTCATCGCGGACGCCCAGCTGGCCGCCACGTCTCCCGCGAACCTCGGCGGGTCGGTCGTGGCGTTCATGAACCCGGGTGGCATCCGGGGGGATCTGATCTTCAGCCAGATCTCGGGCGGCGAGCAGCCCGGCCAGGTCACCTACGGCGAGCTGTTCACGACCCAGCCGTTCAACAACGTGCTGACCGTCCTGAGCTGCACGGGCAGCCAGATCGAGCAGATCCTCGAGCAGCAGTGGCAGGCCAACGGCACGACGATCAACATCCTGCAGGTGTCGAACGGGTTCACCTACACCTACGACCGGGCGGCCCCCATCGGCGCCCGGGTGAACCCCGCCGACATCCGGATCAACGGGACCGTGGTCGACCCGGCCGCGACCTACCGCGTCACGACGAACAACTTCGTCGCGACCGGCGGTGACGGCTTCTCGGTCTTCACCCAGTGCACCAACCCGCTGGGCGGCGACATCGACCTGGACGCGCTGGACCGCTACGTCGGTGCCAACTCGCCGGTCGCGCCCGGACCGCAGAACCGCATCACCCGCCTGAACTAGGCGGCGTACGCACCGGAGGGGGTGACGCCCGCGGGCGTCACCCCCTCCGTCGTGCGGTCAGCCGACCGGTGCCTCGGCGGGGGCGGTCGCGTCGCTGTCGGCCCGGGGCAGGACGAAGCGGTAGCCCACGTTGCGCACGGTGCCGATCAGCGTCTCGTGGTCGGAGCCGAGCTTGGCCCGCAGCCGCCGAACGTGCACGTCCACGGTGCGGGTGCCGCCGTAGTAGTCGTAGCCCCACACCTCCTGCAGCAGCTGGGCCCGGCTGAAGACGCGACCGGGGTGCTGCGCGAGGTACTTCAGCAGCTCGAACTCCTTGAACGTCAGGTCCAGCACGCGCCCTCGTACGCGGGCGGTGTAGGTCGCCTCGTCGATCGTCACGTCGCCGCGCCGGATCTCGCCGGGGTCCTCCTCGGCGCCGGAGCGCGCGGCCAGCCGGCCGGTCGCCAGCCGCAGCCGCGCCTCGACCTCGGCCGGGCCGGCGGTGTCGAGGAGGACGTCGTCGACGCCCCACTCCGCGGTCAGCGCCGCGAGCGCGCCCTCGGTCGTCACGAGCAGGACGGGGCAGTCGACCCCGGTCGTGCGCAGCACCCGGCACAGCGAGCGCACGTGCGGCAGGTCGCGGCGGCCGTCGACGAGGATGGCGTCGGACCGGGGGGCCTCGAGCAGGGCGGAGACCTCGGCCGGCGCGGCGCGCAGGCTGTGCGAGAGCAGGCCGAGGGCCGGCAGCACCTCCGCCGAGGGTTGCAGCGCGTTGGTCAGCAGCAGGAGCTGGCTCACGACACCCTCCTTGTCCGGTTCACCATGACACACGATGATCGTGCGGGCGGGGCGGATGCGTCCGGTCCGCGAGAAGGTTCACACCGACGAAACACGAGGCGGGCCGGGCGAAGGAGAGGGAGGGCATGGCACAGGGCACGATCCGCTACTGGGCGGCCGCGCGGGCCGCCGCGGGCGTGCCGGAGGAGACCTACGACGGCGCGACGCTCGGCGAGGTCCTCGGCGCGGCCGAAGCCAGTCACGGCCCGGCGCTCGGCCGGGTCCTGTCGGTGGCCAGCTTCCTCGTCGACGGCGTGCGCACCGACCGGTCCGCCCGGCTCGACCAGGGCTCGACGATCGAGGTGCTCCCGCCCTTCGCCGGGGGCTGACCCGTCCGGGCACGTGGCCGGGCGCGCCGCCCCTGGCACGATGCACCGATGACGACGGCCCTCGCTGCGGCGCCCGCCCTCGGCCTGGCGGCCGCGCTGGTGCTCGGCGCCGCGCTCTCGCCCGCGGCGCTGCTCGTCGCCGTCGTCGCGGCGCAGGCGACGGTGATCCTTCGGTGGCATCGCATGCTCGACGTCCCGGGAGGCGGCGTCGGGGCGCTGGTCGCCGGGGTGGCCGCGCTGGCTGCGGACGGGCTCGTGCTGGCGGCCGAGGGCGACCGGCCGCTCGCGCCCCTGCCGGCCGTCCTCGCGCTGTCGGTCCTGGCCGGTCTCGGCCAGCAGCTGGTGCGGCGCGACGGGCGGGAACGCCTCACCTCCTCGCTGGCGGCCACCGTCTCGCTGTGCGCGGTCACCGTCCCCGCGAGCACCTACCTCGCGGTCGAGGCCTCCGACGCCGGCGCACCGCTCGTGGCGGCCGCGGCCGTCGCGGCGGGGCTGGTCGGCGGCGTCGGTGCCGTGCGGCGGCGGCTGGCGGGCCCCTCCTGGCTGGACCCGGCTGCTGTCGGGGTGTCGGCGGGCGCCGCGCTGGCCCTGCCTGCGCTGACCGACCTCCCGGCGACGGCGGCGGTCGCCGTCGCGGCCGCCGCCGGTGGGACCGCGTGGGCGGCGGGGGTCCTCGTCGGCCGGGCGCCGCGCCCGTACGTCCTGGTGGAGGCGGGCCTGGCCCAGGCACTGGCCGCCCCCGTCGCGTACGTCCTGGGCCGGCTCCTCGTCGGGTGACGGCTCGCGCCGGAGGCCGGTCGCGGAATGGTCCGGCGCCGTCGTCGCGTTGCAGACGACCATGACAGCAGTGCTGGCGGTCGTGGCTGCCCTGCTGCTCGCCACCGCGCTGGGGCTGTGGCTGCGGCGCTCGGGGCACCGGTTGGCCCAGGCCCCCGTTGCCGTCACCGATGCGGCGCTCGACGCCGGGGACCTCGGCGGGCCGCTGGGCGAGCGCGCGACGCTGGTGCAGTTCTCCTCGGCCTTCTGCCAGCCGTGCCGCGCGACGCGGCGGGTCCTCGACGAGGTGAGCAGCCAGGTCGAGGGTGTCCGCCACGTCGAGATCGACGCCGAGTCGCACCTGGAGCTCGTGCGACGGCTCGACATCCGGCGCACCCCGACCGTCCTGGTGCTCGACCGGCGCGGGCGCGTCGTGCGCCGGGCGAGCGGCCAGCCGCGCACGGTGGACGTCGTCGCCGCACTCGGCGCGGCGGTCGAGGCATGACCGGGCCCCGTCTCACGCCCTGGATGGGCTCGTCGGCCGGGCCTCGCCCGTCTAGCATCGCCCCCGTGAGCACGGAGCTGACTCGTCGCCGCGCAGTCGACCTGCTGCGCGTCTCGGCCATGCTCTGTCCCGCTCCCTGACACCCAGCGTCCCGTTCCCCACGCGACCCATGTCAGGAGCACTCCCGTGCCCGCACCCTCGCTCGTCGACCCCCGGGGCCCGCGCCTCGCCGCAGCCCTGACCACCGTCGTCCTGACGGTGGCGCTCCTCACCGGCAACCTCTGGGTGCTGCTCGCCCAGACCGCCGTCTTCGCACTCGGCGCGCTCGACCGCTCGCCGTACGCCGTCGTGTTCCGTCGCGTGCTCCGCCCGCGCCTCGGCCCACCGTCCGAGCTCGAGGACCCGCGCCCGCTGCGCTTCGCGCAGGCCGTCGGCCTCTCGTTCGCTGTCGTCGGGCTCACCGGCGTCGCCGTCGGGCTGCCCGCGCTCACCCTCGTCGCCGTGGCCGCGGCGCTCGCAGCCGCGTTCCTGAACGCCGCCTTCGGTGTCTGCCTCGGCTGCGAGGTCTATCTCCTGCTGCGGCGCAGCCCGATCGCCCGCTACACACCCACCGCCCCCGTCCCGTCGCACCGCCCGGAGGTTCCCGCATGAGCACCCGCGAACGAGCACTGGTCGACGCCGACTGGGTCGAGTCCCACCTCGACGACGACCACGTCGTGCTGGTCGAGGTCGACGAGGACACGGCCGCCTACGACAAGAACCACCTCCGGGGTGCCGTACGCCTGGACTGGAAGAAGGACCTGCAGGACCCGGTGCGGCGCGACTTCGTCGACCGCGGGCAGTTCGAGGCGCTGCTGTCCGCGCGCGGCATCGCGAACGAGGACACGGTCGTCCTCTACGGCGGCAACAACAACTGGTTCGCCGCCTACGCCTACTGGTACTTCAGGCTCTACGGCCACCAGGACGTGCGCCTGCTCGACGGCGGGCGCAAGAAGTGGGAGCTGGACTCCCGCGAGCTCGTCACCGACGTCGTCGACCGGCCCGCGACGACGTACACGGCGACCGAGCAGGACCGCTCCATCCGCGCGTTCCGCGACGAGGTCGAGGCGGCGATCGGGCAGAAGAACCTCGTCGACGTGCGCTCGCCGGACGAGTACTCCGGGCGGCTGCTCGCGCCGGCGCACCTGCCGCAGGAGCAGTCGCAGCGGCCCGGTCACATCCCGACCGCGGCGAACGTCCCGTGGTCGCAGGCGGCCAACGACGACGGGACCTTCAAGGCCGACGACGAGCTGGCCTCGCTGTACGCCGGCAAGGGCGTCGACCTGGGCAAGGACACGATCGCCTACTGCCGCATCGGCGAGCGATCGGCGCACACGTGGTTCGTCCTGCACGAGCTGCTCGGCCAGCCCAACGTGAAGAACTACGACGGCTCGTGGACCGAGTGGGGCTCGCTCGTCGGCGTCCCCATCGCGCTGGGCGACAAGCCCTGATGTGCGGCGCGACGCGGGGCGGCCCCGCGACCGAGGGCCTGGACCTGACCACCGCGGCCGTCGTGCAGGGCGTGGTCCTGCGCGACGGCGACCCGGTGCCCAACGGCTACGTGCGGCTGCTCGACGCCACCGGCGAGTTCACGGCGGAGGTGCCGACCTCGGCGACCGGGCAGTTCCGGTTCTTCGCCGCGCCCGGTCGCTGGACCGTGCGCACCCTCGTGCCGCAGGCCGAGACCGTCGACCGTCAGGTCGTGGCCACCCGCGGCGAGGTCGCCGACCTCGAGGTCACCGTCTGACCCGACCCCCACCCCGCCGCCGGACCCCCACCGCCGTCCCCCACCGCCGTCCTTTCCCGCGGTGATCATGCACGAGTGGTTGTGACGGCACGTCGTCGCAGGTCAGCGCCCCACCCTCCCGCCGGTGATCATGCGCGAGTGGTTGTACGGCCGGGTGCGGCAGCATGCTCGGTGTGCGCAGCCGCCTGATCGCTCTGGCTCCGGCGGTGCTCGTGTGCTGCGCCTGCGCAGGCTCGTCACCGGTGTCCGGCGGCGGCCGACCCTCCGGCGACCCGATGCCGCCGGCCCGGGCCTTCGACGCCCGGGTCGAGCGGGTCGTCGACGGCGACACCGTGATCGCGTCGCGAGGTGCCCGGGACGTACGGGTCCGGCTGATCGGCATCGACGCTCCCGAGTCCGTGCAGCCCGGTGCCCCGGTCGAGTGCCACGGCCGCGAGTCGTCCGACGCCCTGGAGCGGCTGCTTCCGGCGGGGACGGTCGTGCGCGCCGCATACGAGACCGGTGGGCGCCGCGACCGATTCGGCCGCGACCTCTGGGACGTCTGGCTGCTCGACGGCACGTTCCTGCAGGCCGAGCTGGTCCGGACGGGCGCGGCCGAGGCCCGTGCCTACCCGCCGCACACCGAGCACGCCGACCGGCTCGACAGCGCCGAGCGCCGGGCGCGGGACGGGGGCGCCGGACTCTGGGGAGCCTGCTGACGTACGACCACTCGCGCATGATCATCGCACGGTCGCGGGGCGCTGACCTGCGACGACGTGCCGTCACAACCACTCGTGCATGATCACCGCGGGGGGTTGCTTGGTGGGGGACCGGGGTCAGTAGACGAGGGCCTGGGCGCCGTCGGCCAGGGACTCCTGGACGAAGACCGGGGCGCCGGCGATGCGGACCCCGGGCAGGACGTCGGCACCGGTGATCGCGCGGCGAGCCGCGCACTGCGAGCACACCGTGACCCGGCCGGCCTCGAGGACCGCGACGAGCAGGTCGCGCCAGCGGGGCGGCCTCGGGCAGCGCGAACTGCTCGGCGCGGCCCGGCAGCGCCATCCAGGTCGCCTCCCCCGTCAGCCACAGCGACACGTCCACGCCGCTGGCCGCAGCGACCGCCGCGACCGTGAACGCCTGCGAGCAGCGCTCGGGGGAGTCGATGCCGGCGGTCGCCTTCACGACCAGGGAGCGGGTCATGACCGCACAGTAGACTCGGGCACGTGTCCGCGATCCTGGTCGTCCCCGTCCTCGTCGCCGCGTTCTTCGCGGTGGCAGGAGTCGCGGCCTTCGCGGTCTACCGGCTCTGGGCCGGCGGCGACCACGCGGAGACCTGAGCGTGGAGATCCGCGCGGACATGCCGCCGCAGGTCGTCCCCGTCTCGTGGCTGCTGGGCACCTGGCGCGGCGTCGGGGTCGGCGGCTACCCCTCGGTCGAGGAGTTCCGGTTCGGCCAGGAGCTGACCCTCACCGAGCTGCCCGGCAAGCCTTTCGTGCACCACCTCAGCCGCAGCTGGCTGCTCGACGACGAGGGCAACCAGGTCCGGCCGCTGGCGCAGGAGACGGGCTACTGGCGCCCCGAGGCCGACGGGTCCCTCGAGCTGATGCTCACCCACCCGACCGGCTTCGTCGAGATCTACCTCGGGCGCGCCGACGCGGCCAAGATCGAGCTGCAGACCGACCTGGTGGCCCGCACGGAGACGGCCAAGGAGTACACCGCCGGGCACCGGCTCTACGGCCTGGTCGACGGCAAGCTGCTCTGGGCCTACGACATGGCCGCGATGGGCCACGACCTGCAGCCGCACCTGTCCGCGACCCTCAACCGGGCGTGACCGTGACGGGTTCTCCAGAGCTGGGCGAGACCCTGCGCGCCAAGGGCTACCGCATCACCCCGCAACGCCAGCTCGTGCTCGACGCCGTCGTGGCGCTCCAGCACGGCACGCCCGACGAGATCTGCGGCGAGGTGCAGCGCACCGCGCCGGGGGTCAACCTGTCCACCGTCTACCGGACGCTCGAGCTGCTCGAGGAGCTCGGGCTGGTCACCCACGCCCATCTCGGCCACGGCGCGCCGACCTACCACTCGGCGGCGAGCGACGACCACCTCCACCTCGTGTGCCGTGTCTGCGGCGCGATCACCGAGACCGACGTGTCGCTGGCCGACGCGCTCGTGCAGCGGCTGACCGAGCAGCACGGGTTCGAGACCGACGTGGCCCACTTCGCCATCTATGGACGCTGCAAGGGATGCACCCCATGACCAACCCGATTCTCGGCCGCCCCGGCGCGGTGCCGGCAGACCCGCCCGACGAGGGCGTGGCCGCGCACTACGGCGACCCGTACCGCGAGCAGCGGCTGCTCGCCGACGGCCAGGCGTCCGTCGACCTCTCCCACCGGCCGGTCGTGCGGGTGTCCGGCCCCGACCGGCTCACCTGGCTGCACTCGCTGACCTCCCAGCACCTCGAGCACCTGGCCGCCGGCGTCGCGACCGAGGCGCTGGTCCTCTCGCCGCACGGGCACGTCGAGCACGCCCTGTCGCTCGTCGACGACGGCGAGGCCACCTGGGTGCACCTCGAGCCCGGCTCGGCCGAAGGTCTCGTCGGCTACCTGGACTCGATGCGGTTCTGGTCGAAGGTCGAGGTCGAGGACCTGTCCGCGTCGTACGCACTCGTCCTGACCCCCTCGCCGGTCCCGGGCGCGCCCAGCCGCACGACGCCGTTCGGTGCGGAGTCCTTCGTGCCCCGCGCCGACCTCGAGGAGGTGCTCGCGTCAGCCGAGCCGGCCGGGGTCTGGGCGCTGGAGGCGCTGCGCATCGCCGCGGGCCGGCCGCGGTTCGGCCGGGAGACCGACCACCGCACGATCCCCCACGAGCTGGGCTGGATCGAGACGGCGGTGCACCTGGACAAGGGCTGCTACCGCGGCCAGGAGACGGTGGCGCGGGTGCACAACCTGGGGCGCCCGCCGCGCCGGCTGGTGCTGCTGCACCTCGACGGCTCCGACTCGGTGCTGCCCGCGCACGGCGACCCCGTCGTCCTCGACGACCGTACGATCGGCGCGGTCACCACCTCGGCCCGCCACTACGAGCTGGGTCCGATCGCGCTGGCGCTGGTCAAGCGCTCCACGCCCGCCGACGCGAGTCTCGTCGCCGGCGGTGTCGCCGCGGCCCAGGAGGTCGTCGTCGCGGTCTGAGCCGGTGGCCCGGCCTCACATCTCCAGGAAGACGGTCACCGGGCCGTCGTTGACCAGCGCCACCCGCATGTCCGCACCGAACCGCCCGGTCTCCACCCGGGCGCCGCGGCCGCGCAGGACGTCCACGAGGTGCTCGACGAGGGGCTCGGCGACCGGCCCGGGGGCGGCGGCGTTCCAGGTCGGTCGGCGGCCCTTGCGCGCGTCGCCGTAGAGCGTGAACTGGCTGACGACCAGCAGGGGCGCCCCGGCATCGGCCGCCGACCGCTCGCCGCGCAGGATCCGCAGCTCGTGGATCTTGACCGCCATCCGCGCCGCGACGTCGGGGGTGTCGTCGTGCGTCACGCCGACCAGGACGCACAGCCCCTCGCCGTCCAGGTGGCCGACCACCTCGTCGCCGACGAGGACGCTCGCCTCGAGGACACGCTGGACGACCGCACGCACGGCAGGCCATCGTGCCCTACCGCGTGCTCGCTCGAGCAGGCCGGCGTCCTCAGGATCGCCAGGATCGCCATGATCGGAGCAGACCGGCGCCAGGCACGGGACCCACGCCACTCCGATCATGGGTTGTCGGCGCGAGCAGCCGCCTACGTGCCGGGACTCACCCTCGGCCGAAGAGGCCCTTGCGCTTGCGCTTGGGGTCCGCCGCGGCCGGCGATGACGACGGAGCGCGAGGGGTCGGCGGCGTGGGCGGCGCACCGTTGTCGCTGTCTGCGCCGAACCCGAGGCTCGACAGCTCGCGCAGCAGCATCGCCGTGTCCGCGTGGTCGCGCTCCACGAGCGGCTCCGGGGGGAGATCGGCCTCCGCCTGCTCGGCCGACGCGGCGACCGGCTCGGGCGCGCTGGGCGCGGGCTCCGGTGCCTGCTGGGGATCGGGCTTGGGTGTGGCCAGGACCTCGCGGTTCAGCTCGGTGAGCATGCTGGCCGCCTGGGCGGCGAAGCCGGCGGTCTCGGCGAGGTCGTGCCCGTTCGTCTGCGACTGCGCGGCCTCCACCGCCGCCTGCTCGGCGGCCAGCCGTTCCGCCTCGGCCCGCTCTGCAGCCAGCCGTTCCGCCTCGGCCCGCTCTGCGGCCAGACGGTCGCCCTCCGCTTGCTCGGCCTGCGCATGCTCGGCGAGGGCCCGCTTGGCCTCCGCCTGCGCGGCCGCCACGCGCTCCGCCTCGGCGTGCAGCGCCTGCTCGGCGACGGCGCGCTCCGCCTCCACCTGCTCGGCCGCGATGCGAGCGGCCTCGTCGGCTGCGATGGCCTCGGCAGCCTCTGCTGCGAGCCGGTCGGCCTCCTCGGACTCCCGGCGTCGCGCGTCCTCGCGCGCGATGCGCTCGGCCTCTGCCTGGACCTCGCGCTCGGCCTGCTCGCGTGCGCGCCGCTCGGCCTCTGCACGCAGCTCGGCCTCGGCCCGCTCCCGCGCCGCCTGCAGCTCCGCCTCGCGGGCCAGGCGGTCGGTCTCCTCGCGCTCGCGCTCGGCGCGCTCGGCCTGCTCGCGCTCGGCCTGCTCGCGAGCCGCTGCCTCGGCGCGTTCACGCTGGGCCCGCTCAGCCGCTGCGGCAGCCTCGGCGGCACGGTCGGTGAGCCACGCCTCGTGGTCGGCCCACGCCGCCGGCTCAGCCGCCGAGCGCTCGGCGGCGAGCCACGCCTCGTGGTCGGACCAGGCCTGGTCCTCTGCCGCGGCCCGCTGGCCGGCGAGCCACTCCCGGTGGTCGGCCCAGGCCTTGGTCTCCGCCGCGGCGCGCTGCCCGCCGAGCCACACCTCGTGGTCGGCCCAGGCCTCGGCCTCCGCCGCGGCGCGCTGGGCTGCCAGCCAGGAGGCGTGCTCCGTCCAGGCCAGCTCCTCGGCGACGGCGCGCTCGGCCGCCACCCGCTGCGCGTACTCCTCCTGCGCCGCCACTTCGGCGGCCTGGCGCTGGTCGTCCAGCCAGACGGTGTGCTCCGCCCATGCTTCCTCCTCGACGCCTGCCCGCTCCGCGAGCGCCTTCGCGCGCTTGCGCTCGGCGGCTCGCTCCGCCCGGGCCGCCGCCTCCTTGGTGGCGAGGGCCTCCAGCTCCCGGTGCAGGATCTCGGCCTCGGCGAGCCGCTTCTTCTCGGCGTTCACCCGCCGCTGCTCGCGGGCCTCGGCCTCTTCGCGCTCAGCCAGCTCGCGCGCCTCGGCTTCGGCGCGCTCCCGCTCGGCCTCATCACGCTCGGCCTGGTCGGCTGCTTCGCGTTCGGCCTGCTCACGTGCCTCGGCTTCGGCGCGCTCGCGCTCGGCCTGCTCGGCCGCCTCACGCTCGGCCTGCTCGCGGGCCTCGGCTTCGGCGCGCTCGCGCTCGGCCTGCTCGGCCGCCTCACGCTCGGCCTGCTCGCGGGCTTCTGTCTCGGCGCGCTCGCGCTCAGCCTGCTCGGCCGCCTCACGCTCGGCCTGCTCGCGGGCTTCGGCTTCGGCGCGCTCGCGCTCGGCCTGCTCGGCCGCCTCACGTTCGGCCTGCTCGTGCGCCTCGGTCTCGGCGCGCTCGGCCTGCTCACGTGCTTCGGCTTCGGCGGCTTCCCGCTCCGCCGCCTCGAGGGCTTCCTGCTGCTCGAGGGGTACGAGATCCAGGACCAGCTCGAGGCCGGCTTCGTCGCCGGGCTCGACCTCGATCGCACCCGACCGGTCGCTCGCGAGCGATTCGCCCTCCACGGCCACGACGCTGTCGGTGGCGCCGTCACCCGGGACGTCCTCGGCCGTCTCCTCGGTGTCGACGGAGACCAGGCCGGCCGCGATGAGCCGTGTGACGACCTGGCCCGCCTCGAACAGCGTGAACCCGCAATCGGTGGCGAGGTCCGCGACGCTGCGCTCGGCGTCGACCTTGCACAGCAGCGCCCACTCGTTCGGGCCCAGGGCCACCTCGTCGGACGGCGGGCCGGAGGAGAGACCCGGCACGGCGTCGGGGCCGCCGATCGACTCGACGATCTGCTCCCAGGTCGTCGCCCGGTCGCGCAGCTCGTCGAGGAGCGTCGCCACGGAGGTCGGCGGGGCGACGTCCTGGCGGGTCTTCTTGTTCCGGCGGAACTTCCACGCGCTGACCGGCCACCCGAGCAGGTCGGCGAGGGCGTCCTTGAGGTGCTCGACCACGAACTCCTCGACGACCGAGAGCTCGACGTAGCCCAGGTGCACGAGCAGCTCGCCCAGCCGCCAGCCCTGCAGCTCGGTCCGCTGGATCTCCAGCGCCTCCGCGAGCGCCTCGGGCGTCAGCGCACCCCGCGACATGAGGCGGACGCCCAGCATGATGCGGCGACCGGGCACCATGACGGCGTAGACGTCGCCGTCGCGGAGGAAGACCTCCGCCTCGTCGCCCTCCTGGTCGCGGACCACGAGGCAACCGGTGGCCCCCGATGCGGCCAGGTCGTGCAGCGCGGCCTCGACGGTGTTGGTGAGGAGGGCACCCTCGGGCACGAGCAAACCTCCCTCCCCCAGTCGTCGAGCGCGGCGTGGTCGTCCAGCGGCGTCTTCGGTGCAGCCGGGGACCTGTTTGGCATCGGCAGGAGAGGCCGTCGTGTTGAGGCCCGCGGACCACCCGGTTGGAGCAGGGCCCCGCGGTCCGGCTCCCGGGCGTGGCACGATGCCCCGGTGAGCGCGACCAGCACCCTGATCACGGTGGCCCCGACCGGCGCCGAGACCGCGAAGGACCAGGCCCCGGCCCTGCCGGTGACCCTCGACGAGCTGGTCGCGGCGGCCCGGGCCTGCGAGGCGGCCGGCGCGGCCCTGGTCCACGTCCACATCCGCGACGACGACGCCCGGCCCACCCTCGACCTGGGTCGCCTCCGGGAGACCGTGGCCGCTCTGCGCGAGGCCACGACCATGGTGGTCCAGCTCAGCACCGGAGGTGCCGTCACCGACCCCTTCGAGCACCGCCTCCGGGTGCTCGACGCCGAGCCCGACTCCTGCTCGCTGACGTGCGGCACCGTCAACTTCGGGGACGAGGTCTTCGCCAACCCGTGGCCCTTCATGGCCGAGCTCTACCAGCGGGCCCAGGCGATGGAGGTCGTCCCCGAGTTCGAGCTCTTCGACCTGGGGCACGTGGCCTCGATGCACCGCCTGCTCGACACCTACGGCGCCCCCTACGGCGGGCAGGTGCACGCCGACCTCGTCATGGGCGTGCCAGGGGGCATGCCCGGGACCGCGGCCGCGCTGGTCGCGGCGGTGCAGGCCCTGCCGGCGGGCTGCTCGTGGTCGGCGACCGGCATCGGCCGGACGTCGCTGCCGGTCGCGCTGGCCGCGCTGAGCGCCGGTGGGCACCTGCGGGTCGGCATGGAGGACACGCTGACCTTCGCCCGCGGCCGCCCGGTGACCGGCAACGAGGAGCTGGTGGCGCGCGCCGCCGACCTCGCCCGGCTGGCCCAGCGCCCGCCGATGTCCCCCGACGAGGCGCGCACGATGCTCAAGACCAAGGACCGCACACCCGCCCGTTCGACCTAGAGTGGCTGTCGGCCGACCACCTCACGCCTGCGACGGAGACCCGATGACGACCGAGAACACGCCGTACCCGAACGGTCGACGCCGCATCGACCGGGTCCTCGCCGAGGACTTCGCCACCGGCCTGTCAGGGCTCGACCTCGACGAGGTCCGCACCCGCCGGCGCGAGGCGGAGCAGGAGGAGGCCGACCTCTCCTACGTACGCCGGATGCTGCAGGGCCGCATGGACATCCTGCGCGCCGAGCTCGCCCGCAGGGCCGGCGGGGGTGACAAGATCGTCGAGCACCTGTCCCAGGTCCTCAGCGACGCCGGCCGCAGCGACCACGGCCTCGGCCGGTTCCTGCGGGTCGAGCCGTCGCGGGTCGACGAGCACCGCCGCATGGTCGAGCAGGTCGTCGCCGACGTCGGGGTGTCCGACGTCGAGCAGCACACCGACGACGACCTGCGGGCGGCCCTGGGCCGCCTCGAGGGCTTCGAGCGCGGGATCTCCGAGGACCGCCACCGGGTCCAGCAGGTCATGGACGCCCTCACCACCGAGGTCGCGGGGCGCTACAAGAGCGGGTCGGCCTCCGTCGACGACCTGCTGGCCGAACGCTGAGCGCGCTGCTCGCCGAGGTCGTCCGCTCCGGGTTCGTCGAGGGGCACCACCGCGGCACGGTCGTGGCCCTCGACGCCGGCGGGTCGGTCGTGCTCTCCGCCGGCTCGCCCGACGACCCCGTGTTCCCCCGGTCCTCCAACAAGCCCCTCCAGGCCGTCGGCATGCTCGGGGCAGGTCTCGACCTCGACGGCGAGCTGCTCGCCCTGGCGTGCGCCAGCCACTCCGGCGAGCCGTTCCACCTCGACGGCGCGCGCCGCATCCTCGCCGGGGCCGGTCTCGACGAGTCGGCGCTGCAGACCCCGCCCGAGTACCCCGTCGACGAGACGGCACGGCTCGCGTACGTCGCCGCGGGCGGGACCCCGGCGCCGGTCGCGATGAACTGCTCGGGCAAGCACGCGGCGATGCTCGCGACCTGCGTGGCCAGCGGCTGGCCGACAGCGACCTACCGGGACGAGCACCACCCCCTGCAGGTCGCCCTCCGGGCAGCGGTCGAGCGCCTGGCGGGCGAGAAGGTCCCGGCCGTCGGGGTGGACGGGTGCGGTGCCCCGCTGTTCGCGCTGACGCTGACGGGCCTGGCCCGGGCGTTCGCGGCGATCGCGACCGCGCCGGCCGGGACCGCGGAGCATCGGGTCGCGGCCGCCGTCCGCCGGCACCCGGAGTGGCTCGGCGGCACCGGCCGCGACGTGACGCGGCTGGTCTCCGGCATCGACGGCCTCATCGCCAAGGACGGTGCCGAGGGGGTCTACGCGGCCGCGCTGCCCGACGGGCGCAGCGTGGCCCTCAAGATCGAGGACGGGGCGCAGCGCGCCCGGCCGCCCGTGATGGTCGCGGCACTGCGGGCGCTCGGGGTCAGCGCCCCGGTCCTGGACGAGCTGGCGGAGACGGTCCTCCTCGGGGGCGGCGCACCGGTCGGCTCCGTGCGGTGCCTTCTGTGAGCACCACGGCCGCGCGCGACGTGCCGCCGAGCCCCCTGGCCGACGAGACCGTCGACCTGCCCGGGGGACCGCGGCTCGCGGTCCGTCGCGCCGACGGGCCGCTGCGTCCGTTCCTGCTCGTGCACGGCCTCGCGTCCAACGCGCGGCTGTGGGACGCCCTCGCCCGCCGGCTCGTCGACGCGGGTCACGAGGTCGTCGCCGTGGACCTGCCCGGGCACGGTCGCTCGGACCGGGCCGAGGGCGGGCACGGCACCGACGAGGCGGCCGCGGCCCTCGCCGCGCTCGCCACGACGCTCGGCCTCACGGGGCCGCGGGAGCCGCTCGCCGTCGGGCAGTCGTGGGGCGGGAACGTCGTCGTCGCCCAGGCGGCCCGGCACAGTGGGGTCGCGGGCCTCGGCCTCGTCGACGGCGGCTGGATCTCGCTGGCCGAGCGGTTCCCCACCTTCGAGCAGTGCTGGGACGTGCTGGCCCCGCCGCGTTTCGACGGCGTGCGCCTGGCCCAGATGGCCGAGCGCTTCCGCAGCTGGCACCCCGACTGGCCCGAGGAGAGCATCCTCGGCAGCCTGGCCAACTTCGCCGAGAGCCCCGACGGCATGGCCCGCCCGCGGCTCGCCCGCGAGCACCACCGCGAGATCCTGTTCTCGATGTGGGCGTCCGACGTGCGCGAGCTCTACCCGCACGTCCGGGTGCCGGTGCTCCTCGCACCCGCCCTGTCCCCCGACGTCGACGCCGAGCGGCGCGCGGCCCCGGTGGCCGCGGCCGCCCTGCTCGCCGATGCCGAGATCTCCTGGTACGACGGTGCCGACCACGACCTGCACGCGCAGCACCCGGACCGGCTCGCGGACGACCTGGCGAGGCTCGCTGCCCGGGCGGAGGCCGGTCGGCCGTGAGCCGGGTCGTCGTCATGGGGTCCGGGGAGACCGCGCCCACCATGGTCCGCGTGCACCGCGACGTCCTCGCCGGGTGCCCGGACGGGCCTGCGGTGCTGATCGACACCCCCTTCGCGTTCCAGATGAACCGCGACGAGCTCGTCGCGCGGACCCGGGTCTACTTCGCGCAGAGCGTGGGCCGCGAGGTCGACCTCGTCGCGTGGCCGCCGCGGGAGACCGGCGCGGCGGCGGAGGAGCAGGCGCTGGCTCTGCTCGACCGGGCTGCCTGGGCCTTCGCCGGACCCGGCAGCCCGACGTACGCCCTGGACCGGTGGCGCGGCACGCCCGTCCCGGCGGCGCTCCTCTCCGTCGTACGCCGGGGCGGCACCCTCGTCATGGGCAGCGCCGCGGCGCTGACGTTGGGCAGCCACTCGGTCCCGGTCTACGAGATCTACAAGGTGGGCGCGGCACCGGAGTGGGTCACCGGTCTCGACCTGCTGGGCGACCTGGCCGGCATCCCGGTGGCGGTCATCCCGCACTACGACAACGCCGAGGGCGGCAGCCACGACACGCGGTTCTGCTACCTGGGCGAGCCGCGGCTCGAGGCGCTGGAGGCCCGGCTGCCCGACGAGGTCGGCGTGCTCGGCGTCGACGAGCACACGGCCGTCGTGCTCGACCTCGAGGACTCGTCGGTGCGCGTGCTCGGCAACGGCACCATGAGTGTCCGGCGCCGTGCCGCCACCCGGACGTTCGCCGCGGGGGAGCGGCTCGCGATCGCGGACCTGGCCGGTCTGCTGCGCGGTGACGAGGGGGTCGCGGCATCGCGGCCGGCGACCGTCCCGGACGAGGCGACCGTGGTGGAGCCCGGCGGGGACCCCGACCGGGAGATCCCGTCGCTGCGGCGTGAGGCCGACGCCGCCCGCGCCGCGTTCGACGCGGCCCTCGCCCGGCGCGACGTCGACGGATGCGTGACGGCGGTCCTCGGGCTCGAGGAGTCGGTCGCCGGGTGGCGCGCCGACACGCTGCAGAGCGACGACATGGACGAGGCGCGCCGCGTCCTGCGTGCGCTCGTCGTGCGCCTCGGGGAGGTCGCGGTCGGGGGAGCGCGCGACCCGCGCGAGCAGCTCGCGCCGTACGTCGACCTGCTGCTCGACCTGCGCACCACGGCGCGCGACCAGCGGGACTTCGCCACCTCCGACAAGGTCCGCGACCGGCTGACCGACCTCGGTGTCGAGGTGCACGACACGCCCGACGGCACCTCCTGGGACCTCACCGGGGTGTGAGCGACCTCACGCCGGAAAGCTGCTTGCTGGGTGCTTGCCACAGTTAGCACTGGGGTAGGTTCAGTGCGTGGCATCGTTGAAGGTCTCCTCGCTGGGTGACTACATCCGCGAGCAGCGCGAGTCGGCGCAGGTGTCCCTGCGGCAGCTCGCCAGGACCGCCGGCGTCTCCAACCCCTATCTCAGCCAGATCGAGCGGGGGATGAAGAAGCCGAGCGCGGAGATCCTGCAGCAGATCGCCAAGGGGCTGCGGATCTCGGCCGAGACCCTCTACGTGCGGGCAGGCATCCTCGACGAGCAGCACGGACCGGGCGACGTCGTGGCGGCGGTCATGTCCGACCCGTCGCTGGGGGAGCGCCACAAGCGCGTGCTGCTGGACATCTACCAGTCGCTGCGCGCCGAGCACGCGGCCGCCGAGGCGGCGCCGCCCCCCGGCACCAGGAAGACCACCGCGAAGAAGCCCGCCACCACGAGGACCACCGCGAAGAAGTCCACCGCGAAGCAGTCCACCCAGAAGACCACCGCAAAGAAGCCCACCAGTAGGAGGAAGACACCGTGAGCCCGATCACCACCATCACCCGCAGCAAGCCGTTCTACGTCGTCGCCGGCGCGGGCGACCTCGCCGTCAAGACCATCCGCGAGGTGCCCTCGCAGCTGGCCGCCGGTCGCGCGGTCGCCGTCAAGCTCGGCCGCGAGGACCTGCCGAAGGCCGTCGTCGGCCTGCGCGACGAGGCCGTCACCCTGCCGGGCCGCGCCCAGGCCACCGTCACCGCGCTGCCGGCGAAGGCCCAGACGGCCGTGGTCGACGCGGCCGTCGAGGTCGCCGACCGCACCGACGCCGCCTACGGCGACCTGCTGACCCGCGGCCGCACCCTGGTCGGGCGCATCCGCCGCCAGCAGGCGACCAAGGACCTCAAGCGCGACGCGGGGACGACCGTCCGGCGCACCAAGGCGGCGAAGACCACCGCCACCAAGGGCGCCTCCGACACGGCCAGCGCCGCCAAGGGCACCCGCACGACCGCCAAGAAGTCGGCCAAGAAGGCGACCCGCAAGGCCACGTCGTCGACCCGTACGTCCGCCAAGCGGACCGCGACCACGGCCCGCAAGCGCGCGGCGTCGACCCGGACCGCCACCAAGTCGGCCAGGACGTCGGCGCGCAAGACCGCCTCCTCGGCGGCCCGGGCCACCACGGCCGGGGCGGCCAAGGTCGGCAGCTGACCGCACCACGACGCACCTGTCCGCACGGCCCGGCCCCTCTCACGGGGCCGGGCCGTGCGGCGTCCCGCGGGCTACGCTGGAGCAATGGACATCCTCGGCCCCCTGCAGAACTTCGTGCTCCTGCTGCTGGGGATCGGCTCGCTGGCCCTCACCGGCTTCGCCTTCGTCGACGCCCTCCGCCGGGGCGCCCGCCTCTTCCCGCACGCCGGCCGCTTCACCAAGAACGTCTGGCTTGCCATCCTCGGGGTCGCCCTGGCCCTCGCCATCGTGTCGGTGTTCAACCCCCTCTTCCTGCTCAACGTCGTCGGAGTCATCGCGGCCGGTGTCTACCTGGCCGACCTGCGGCCCAAGCTGCGCCAGCTCGAGGGCGGCCGCGGCTCGGACCCGTACGGCCCCTACTGACCGCCGTGGGCGCCGACACCCACGGCCGCACGTCCCGGCTGGAGCTGGCCGACCAGTCGCTGCGCGAGTGGGACGCGACGGTCCTGGACAGCTCGCCCGAGGGCGTCGTGCTCGACCGGTCGGCCTTCTACCCCGGCGGTGGCGGGCAGCCGCCCGACCACGGGACGCTGCTGTGGGGCGGTGTCGAGACCCGCATCGTGGGCGCTCGCCGGGGCGAGGACCTCGTGCTCGTCCCGGCCGAGGGCGACCCGGTGCCACCCGTCGGGACCGCCGTGCGCGGGGCCGTCGAGGACGCGCGGCGGACCGCCCTCATGCGCACCCACTCGGGACTGCACCTGCTCTCCGGCGTGGTCTACCGCGACTTCGGCGCGCTGGTCACGGGCGGGAACATGGAGCCGCTCGCGGCCCGGATGGACTTCAACCTCCCCGAGGTCCCCGAGGGCTTCAAGGAGCGCGTCGCCGAGGCCTGCGCCGCGGAGGTCGCCGCCGACCGGGCGATCGAGGTCGGCACGCTGCCCCGGGACGAGGCCTTCGCCACCCACCCCGACCTGATCCGCACGGCCGTGGACCTGCTGCCGCCCGACCTCGAGGTCGTGCGCATCGTCGACATCGTGGGCCTCGACACGCAGGCCGACGGCGGCACGCACGTCGCGTCGACGAGCCAGATCGGCCGGCTGGAGGTCGTGAAGGTCGAGAGCAAGGGCAAGGGGTTCCGCCGGCTCAGGGTGCGTCTGGTCGACGGCGCCGGTTAGCGGCGGCTCACCCACACCATGAGCGGCTTGCCGTAGAACCGGCTCGTCACCTCCCGCAGCTCGAGGCCGAGCCGTCGGCAGACCGCCTGCGAGGCCACGTTCGCCTCGTCGGTCAGCGCGAGAACCTCCGCGACTCCCGCGCCGTGCGCGTGGTCGAAGGCGCCGCGCGCGGCCTCGGTCGCATAGCCGTGCCCCTGGCTGTCGGGGTGGAGGTGCCAGGCGACCTCGACCGTGGCCTCATGGCCCTCGACGGGCACCACCGCGACGGTGCCGGCGACGGTGCCTGTCGCGCGTACCTCCACGGCCCACCAGCCGTACGGCGCGCCCTCCCGGTTCGCGGTGCGGGCCCGCTCCACCCGCGCCAGCGCCTGCTCGCGGCTGCGCATCGGGGTCGGCACCGACCCCAGGAAGCGCACGACCTCGTCCCGGGCGTACATGTCGAGCATCCGGTCGGCCTCGGCGTCCTGCCAGTCGCGCACCACCAGGCGCTCGGTCGCGAAGGCGGGGGTTGCTGCCGGCTCGGTCACGGCAGGAGGCTAGCCGCGTGGACGTGACCGCTGTGCAGGGCGACATCACCGAGCTGGCGGTGGACGCGGTCGTCAACGCGGCCAACTCGTCGCTGCTCGGCGGGGGCGGCGTCGACGGCGCGATCCATGCCCGCGGGGGACCCGACATCCTCGCGGAGTGCCGGGCGTTGCGGGCCTCCTCCCTGCCGGACGGGCTGCCCGCGGGACAGGCCGTGGCCACGACGGCGGGTCGGCTGCCGGCGCGCTGGGTGATCCACACCGTCGGACCGGTGCACTCGACCAGCGAGGACCGCAGCGGCGTGCTGGCCTCGGCCTACCGCGAGTCGCTGCGCGTGGCCGAGGACCTCGGGGCCGCCACGGTCGCGTTCCCGGCCGTCTCGGCGGGCGTCTACGGCTGGCCGATGGACGACGCGGCGCGCATCGCGGTCGACACGGTCCGCGCCCACGAGGCGCAGTCGGTGCGCGAGGTCAGGTTCGTGCTGTTCGGCCCCGACGCCCTGGCCGCGTTCACCGCCGCCCTCGACGCCTGAGGCCGGGCCCGTGCGCGCTCAGGGGCGGCGGTGGACCTTGTGCTGCGCCGCCTGGGCGAGCGGCTTGACGACGAGCAGGTCGACGTCCACGTGCGGGGGGCGGGTGACGCACCAGGCGACGCAGTCGGCGACGTCCTCGGCGGTCAGCGGCGCGTCGACACCCTCGTAGACCTTCGCGGCGCGCGCCGCGTCACCGCCGAACCGCGTCAGCGCGAACTCCTCGGTCGCCACCATGCCGGGCGCGATCTCCGTGACGCGCACCGGCCGCCCGTTCAGCTCCAGCCGCAGCGTCTCGGCGAGAGCGGCCGCGCCGTGCTTGGCGGCCGTGTAGCCGCCGCCGCCCTCGTAGACGATGCGACCCGCCGTCGACCCCATGACCACGACGTGACCTCGCCCACTCGCGACCAGCGCGGGCAGCAGGGCCTGGGTGACCCGCAGCGCGCCGATCACGTTGACCTCGTACATCCTCCGCCAGTCCTCGGGGTCGGCCTCGGCGACGGGGTCCATGCCGAGCGCGAGCCCCGCGTTGTTCACCAGCACCGTGGCCTCGCTCACCTCGTCGGCCAGCGCAGCGACCGACTCGGCCGACGTGACGTCCAGGGTGAGCGCACGCGCGCCTGTCTCGGCGCACAGGGCGTCCAGCCGGTCCCGGCGGCGGGCAGCGGCCACCACCTCGAAGCCCTCCGCCACCAGCCGGCGCGCGGTCGCCGCGCCGATGCCGCTGCTCGCCCCGGTCACGACCGCGCATCCCCTGCTCATGGACGCATCCTTGCGCCTCCGGTTGGCGAGGAGGGAATCGGGCACGATGTCCTGCGGTTCTGCCCTTTCGGAGGTGCCATTCGTGACGACGACGTTGATGCGGGCCCGGGGTCGGGTGCCGCGACGCATCGCCATGGTCACCGTGCACACCTCGCCGCTCGACCAGCCGGGCACCGGCGACGCCGGCGGGATGAACGTGTACGTCGTCGAGCTGTCGCGGCGCCTGGCCGCGCTGGGCGTCGAGGTGGACCTCGTGACCCGCGCCACCTCCTCGGACCTCCCGCCGGTCGTGGAGCTCGAGCCGGGCGTCACGGTGCGCCACGTCACCGCGGGTCCCTTCGAGGGGCTGGCGAAGGAGGAGCTGCCCGCCCAGCTGTGCGCCTTCACCTCGGGCCTCATGCGGGTCGAGGCGGCCCGCGAGCCCGGGTGGTACGACCTCGTGCACTCCCACTACTGGCTGTCCGGGCAGGTCGCCTGGCTCGCGGCGGAGCGCTGGGACGTGCCGCTCGTGCACTCGATGCACACCATGGCCAGGGTGAAGAACCTGGCACTGGCCGAGGGCGACGCCCCCGAGCCCCCGGCGCGCGCGATCGGCGAGGCTCAGGTCGTCGCCGCCGCCGACCGTCTGGTGGCCAACACCGACGAGGAGGGCGAGCAGCTCGTCGACCTCTACGACGCCGACCCCGACCGCGTGGTCACCGTCCCGCCCGGGGTCGACCTCGACGTCTTCTCGCCCGGCCCGCGGGCTGCCGCGCGACGCGCCGTCGACGTCCCGCAGGACGCCTACCTGCTGCTGTTCGTGGGCCGCATCCAGCCTCTCAAGGCGCCCGACGTCCTCGTCCGCGCGGCGGCCCGGATGCTCGAGCTGCAGCCGTCGCTGCGCGACCGCCTGGTCGTGGCCGTCGTGGGCGGACCGTCCGGCAGCGGCCTCGCCCAGCCCCGTCACCTGCAGGCCCTGGCCGAGCGTCTCGGGGTCAGCGACGTGGTCCGGCTCGTCGACCCCGTCCCGCAGGAGTCCCTGCCCGACTGGTACCGCGCGGCGGACGTGACCGTGGTCCCCTCGTACAGCGAGTCGTTCGGCCTGGTCGCCATCGAGTCGCAGGCCGCCGGCACCCCGGTCGTGGCCGCCGCGGTCGGCGGCCTGCAGACCGCGGTGGCAGACGGCACGTCCGGGCTGCTCGTGCCCGGCCACGACCCCGACGACTACGCCCGGGTCCTCGCCGACCTCGGCGGCAACGACCTGCTGCGGCGCGCGCTGGGTCGCGGCGCGATCGCGCACGCCGCGGGCTTCGGCTGGGGGGCGACCGCCGCCGGCATGCTCGACGTCTACGCCGACGTGCTCGCGGAGCGGGCCGAGCCCGCCGGGCTGGTGGTCAACCGGTGACCGCAGGCCCCCGGGCCGCGGCCGTCGGCACCCTGCGGGCGGCGCTGGCCGAGCAGGGTCTGGAGCACGAGGAGGCGACGGAGGGCACCTTCGTCGTGGTGCTGCCCGGCGAGCGCAAGCTGAAGACCACCGTCAGCCTCGTGGTGGGTGCGCACAGCCTCTCGGTCAACGCGTTCGTCGCCCGCCGGCCCGACGAGAACCACGAGGCCGTCTACCGCTGGATGCTCGAGCGCAACACCCGGCTCTACGCCGTGGCGTTCGCTCTCGACCACCTCGGCGACATCTACCTCTCCGGCCGGGTCCCCCTGCACGCCGTGACCGCCGACGAGGTCGACCGGCTGCTCGGCGCGGTGCTCGACGCGTCGGACTCGTCCTTCAACACGATCCTCGAGCTGGGCTTCGCGAGCGCGATCCGCAAGGAGTGGGCGTGGCGGCTCTCCCGCGGCGAGCCGACGTACAACCTGGCGGCGTTCCCCCACCTGCGACCCGACACCGACCCACCGGCGGGGTCTGGCAGGCTCTGAGCCATGAGCTCCTCGCCGGCGTACACCCTCGTGCTGCTCCGTCACGGGCAGAGCGACTGGAACCAGAAGAACCTGTTCACCGGGTGGGTCGACGTCGGCCTCACCGAGACGGGGCGGGAGGAGGCGCGGCGCGGCGGCGAGCTGCTGACCGAGCGGGCGCTGCTGCCCGACGTGCTGCACACGTCGGTGATGCGCCGGGCCATCGAGACCGCGACCATCGCGCTCGACGCGGCCGACCGGATGTGGCTGCCGGTGCGGCGCAGCTGGCGGCTCAACGAGCGCCACTACGGCGCGCTGCAGGGCAAGGACAAGAAGCAGACGCTCGAGCAGTTCGGCGAGGAGCAGTTCATGCTCTGGCGCCGCTCCTACGACACCCCGCCGCCCCCGCTGCCCGACGACGACGAGTGGTCGCAGGTGGGTGACGCGCCCTACGCGGCGCTGCCGGACGAGGTGGTGCCGCGCACCGAGTGCCTCGCCGACGTCGTGGTGCGGATGCTGCCATACTGGTACGACGCGATCGTGCCCGACCTGCGCGCCCGCCGGACGGTGCTCGTCGTCGCCCACGGCAACTCGCTGCGCGCCCTCGTGAAGCACCTCGACGGGGTGTCCGACGGGGCCATCGCCGGGCTGAACATCCCGACCGGGATCCCGCTGCTCTACGGGCTCGACGAGCAGCTGCGGCCGACCACCCCGGGTGGGGAGTACCTCGACCCCGATGCCGCTGCGGCGGCGATCGAGGCCGTGAAGAACCAGGGCCGCTGAGCGGTCACACGCCCTCGGTGAGCTCCTGGGGCATCCGGCCGGTGACCAGGTAGACGACCCGGCGGGCCACCGAGACGGCGTGGTCGGCGAAGCGCTCGTAGTAGCGACCGATCGACGTCACGTCGACCGCGTGCTCCACGCCGTAGGGCGAGTCCTTGTCCAGCAGCGCGGTGAACAGCGCGCGGTGCAGGCGGTCCATCTCGTCGTCGTCGCGCTCGAGCTCGAGGGCGGCGGTGACGTCCTGCGTGGCGACGACGCTGCCGGCCTTCGCGACGAGGCGCTCGGCGACCTGGCTCATCTCCACGATGGTCGAGCGCAGGGCCGGCGGCACGGCCGACTCGGGGTAGCGGCGACGCGCCACGCGCGCGACGTGGCGGGCGAGGTCGCCCATCCGCTCCAGGTCGCCGCTCATGCGCAGGCTGGTGATGATCGTGCGCAGGTCGCCGGCCACCGGCTGCTGCCGCGCGAGCAGGTCGAAGGCGCGCCGGTCCAGCTCGTCGCGCAGAGCGTCGACCGAGTCGTCGGCGGCGATGACGCTCTCCGCCAGCGTGAGGTCGGCGTCGAGCAGGGACCGTGAGGCCCGGCTGATCGCCGACCCCACCAGCCGGGTCATCTCCACCAGCCGCTCGGTGAGGGCGTCGAGCTCCTCGTGGTACGCGTCGCGCATGGTCACCCTTCCGCATCACACTCCGCCGACCGTCCGGTCGAGGCGCGAGCACACTGACAGCATCGCGTGAACGAGCGCCGTCCCGGAAGTGAACAGTCGCAGAACCGCCCCGCCGTGTCGGAGGCGGTCCCGCGCGCCGCCTACGATCGTCGCGTGGACGCGCTGCTGGCCGGGCTCGCCGGCGTCGTCGGCATCGTCATCGGCGCAGCCGCCGTCCTCGCGTTCCGGGTGAGCGAACGGGAGGGTCGCACGCCCGAGGAGACCCGGCAGGCGTCTCCGCTCCCGGCCGGCGTGGCCGACGTGCTCTCCGTCCTGCGGTCGTCGGCCGTGGTGCTCGACAACGAGGACCGCGTCGTGCGGGCCAGCCCCGCGGCCCACGCGCTCGGCCTGGTCCGGGCCGACCGGCTGCTGTCCGAGGACCTCCTGGACCTCGCCCGTCGGGTGCGCCGGGACGGCGAGATCCGCGAGGCCGACCTGGACCTGCCGCGAGGACCGCTGGGCAGCGCGACCCGCGCGGTCGTGGCCCGGGTCGCGCCCCTGGGGTCGGCGCTCGTCGTGCTGCTCGTCGAGGACCACACCGAGGCTCGGCGCGTCGACGCCGTGCGCCGCGACTTCCTCGCCAACGTCAGCCACGAGCTCAAGACGCCGGTGGGGGCGATGGCCCTGCTCGCCGAGGCGCTCTCCGACGCCGCCGACGACCCCGAGGCCGTACGCCGGTTCGCCGGCCGGATGCAGCACGAGAGCGACCGGCTCACCCGGCTCGTGCAGGACGTCATCGAGCTCTCGCGCCTGCAGGGCCACGACCCGCTCGGCTCCCCCGAGCTGGTCGAGCTCGACGAGGTCATCGTCGAGGCCGTCGACCGCAACCGGCTCGCGGCCGAGGCCCGCTCGGTGTCGCTCGTGTGCGGTGGCCAGCGGGGCCTGCTGGTGCGTGGCGACTCCCGGCAGCTCGTGACGGCCGTCGGCAACCTGGTCGACAACGCCGTGCGCTACGGCCCGGACGGGACGCGCGTCGTGGTGACCGTCGCGCTCGCCGGAGAGGGAGCGACGTCGGTCGCCGAGGTGAGCGTCACCGACGAGGGCCCCGGCATCGCCGAGGTGGAGCGCGACCGTGTCTTCGAGCGGTTCTACCGGGTCGACGCCGCGCGGTCCCGCGACACGGGAGGCACCGGCCTCGGCCTGTCGATCGTCAAGCACGTCGCCGCCGGTCACGGCGGCGAGGTCACCCTGTGGAGCGCCGAGGGCACCGGCTCCACGTTCACCATGCGGCTGCCCGCCGCGCCGACACGGCCCGCGCCGGAGGAGTCGAGATGACCAGGATCCTCGTGGTCGAGGACGAGGAGTCCTTCCGCGACGCGCTGTCCTACCTGCTGACCAGGGAGGGCTTCGAGGTGGCGCTCGCCGAGACCGGCCCCGGTGCCTTGGAGGAGTTCGACCGGCACGGCGCCGACCTCGTGCTGCTCGACCTCATGCTGCCCGGGCTGTCCGGCACCGAGGTGTGCCGCGCCCTGCGGGCGCGGTCGTCCGTGCCGGTGATCATGCTGACGGCCAAGGACAGCGAGGTCGACAAGGTGGTCGGGCTCGAGCTCGGCGCCGACGACTACGTCACCAAGCCCTACTCCAGCCGCGAGCTGGTCGCGCGCATCCGGGCGGTTCTGCGGCGCCAGGCCGAGCCCGACGTGCTGGTCCCGGCGACGGTCGAGGCCGGCCCCGTGCGCATGGACGTCGAGCGCCACGTGGTCAGCGTCGACGGCGAGGCGGTGTCGATGCCCCTCAAGGAGTTCGAGCTGCTGGAGATGCTGCTGCGCAACGCCGGGCGCGTCCTGACCCGCGGCCAGCTGATCGACCGGGTCTGGGGCTCGGACTACGTCGGCGACACCAAGACCCTCGACGTGCACGTGAAGCGGCTACGGGCCAAGGTGGAGCCCGACCCCGCGTCGCCGCGGCACATCGTCACCGTGCGCGGGCTCGGCTACAAGTTCGAGGTCTGACGCGGGTCAGGGGTCAGGGCGTGGGGGGCAGCGACGGCGGCGGCGTGACGTCGGCGTAGTCGCCGGTCGCCTCGACCACGACGGTGCGCAGCGTGACCGGTTCGGTGCGGGCGAACTCCAGCCGCAGCTCGATCGTCGAGCCCGGGAGGGTGGTCATGCCGCTCACGACGGCGGACGCCTCGCCCGACCCCTCGAACGGCACGGCCTGCCCGGCCGGCAGCTCGACGGGGCCGTCCAGCGACACGGTCGCGTCGGGGGAGGTGACGCCGAGGAGCCGGTCGTCGCGCTCGCCGCGGTTGACGACGGTCATGCTCACGACACCGGCCCGCCCGGCGTCGTCGGACACGACCAGGGCGTTGAGGACGCGCAGGTCCCCGGAGTCGGCCAGGATGCCGTCGGAGGGCGCGTAGGCCTGGGTCGACGTCGCGTCGAAGCCCGACGAGCACCCGGCGGCGAGCGAGAGGGCAGCGGCGGCGGTGGCCACGGACACGGTGCGGCGGGTTCTGCGGAAGCGATCCACGCCGCACAGGGTAGCGACGAGGACCCGTGGTGATCAGGTGAGGTCGGAACCTCGTGCCACGAGCAACGCGACCGCGATCGCGGCTGTCGCCACCGCCAGCAGGAACGGCCCCCTCCCGGCGTCGCGGCGCACGCCCAGCAGGGCGGCGCCCGCCGCCGTCGCAGCGGCCGCGACCAGGCCCGCCCAGGCGGCTGCCGGGACGGCGCCGCCGGGTCCGAGCACCACCAGCGCCGTCGCCGCGAGGAGCAGGACGGACCCGGTGACCGCCGACCGGCGGGCCCCTAGCCGCTGCGGCAGCCCGCGTACGCCCGCGGCCAGGTCGTCCTCGACGTCCGGCACCACGTTGAGGAAGTGCGCGCCGACCCCGAGCAGCGCCCCCGCGGCGAGCGCCCACGGCCGGGGCCAGGGGTCGCCGGGCAGGCCCAGCGTCAGGAAGGCGACGAGCAGCCCGAAGCTGACGGCGTAGGGGAGGAAGGAGAGGACCGTCCGCTTCAGGCCCAGGTTGTAGGCCCACCCGCCGCCCACGGCGACGAGGTGGACGCCGCCTGCCGTCGTCCCGCTCCCGAGCGAGAGCGGGACGCACGCCGCCACCGCGGCCGCGCACGCCGCGGCGACCACCGCAGGGGGTACGTCGCCGCGGGCCAGCGGCTTGTCGCGCCGGCCGGAGGCGACGTCGCGCCCACGGTCGATCAGGTCGTTGGACCAGCCGATCGACAGCTGCCCGGTGCCGACGGCGCCGGCGACCAGCAGGCAGCCCGCGAGCGAGCGTCCCGTGGTGGCGGCGACCAGGGTCGCGAAGGCCGTGACCGCAAGACTGGGCACGGGGTGCGACGCGCCGACCAGCGCCGCCAGGGCGGCACGTCGCCGCCGCGGACGGGTGGTCACGGCGGTCAGTATGGCAGCGCGGATGCACGTCGACGTGCGGTCTGTCAAGCCCCCGTGACGCCCCTGACCAGCACAAACGTCGCACGTCGTCGGCGGAGTGATCCGCGTCACCGTGATATTCTGAGGGCCGCGAAAGGGGTTCGACACATATGACGTTCAAGGTCGGCGAGACGGTGGTCTACCCCCACCACGGGGCAGCGCTCATCGAGTCCATCGAGACGCGGACGATCAAGGGGGAAGACAAGCTCTACCTGGTCCTGAAGGTCGCCCAGGGCGACCTGACCGTCCGGGTGCCGGCCGAGAACTGCGACCTGGTGGGCGTCCGCGACGTCGTCGGCCAGGAGGGTCTCGAGCGGGTGTTCGAGGTGCTTCGCGCCCCGCACACCGAGGAGCCGACCAACTGGTCGCGCCGCTACAAGGCCAACCTCGAGAAGCTCGCCTCCGGCGACGTGATCAAGGTGGCCGAGGTGGTGCGCGACCTGTGGCGTCGCGACAAGGACCGCGGCCTGTCCGCCGGCGAGAAGCGCATGCTGGCCAAGGCCCGCCAGATCCTCGTCAGCGAGCTGGCGCTCGCCGAGCACACCAACGAGGACAAGGCCGAGGCGATCCTCGACGAGGTGCTCGCGTCCTGAGCCGTCGTGTCGGGTCCCGACCCTGAGACACACCACCGCGCCGCCGACCCCCTAGGGTCGGCGGCGCGAGTCGTCTCGCGCGCCTATGGCGCGAGACGCCCGGAGCCTGGAGGTGGGCGATGACGCCCCGGCTGACGCGCGTGCCGAACGCGGTCGTGGAGCTGCTGCGGCTGTGCGTGGTCGTGTTCTTCGCCGGCGTGGGCTACTACGTCGCCGACGTCCTGGACTCGATGGACGAGCCGGTGCTGGGCGCGTTCAGCGTGCTCGGGGTGGGCATCGTGCTGGGGTCCGCCCTGGGCTACGTCCTCGGCGGGGTCATGGGCCGCGGGACGGTGACCGCCGTGCGGGCGGCGGAGGTCGGGCTGCGCGAGACGCCGGCCGAGCACATCGTCGCCGGGGCGGTCGGCTCGGTCATCGGCGTGCTGGTCGCCGCGGGAGTCACCTGGCCGGTGTTCCTCATCAACCGACCGCTGCTGACGTTCCCGGTCTTCGCGTTCGCGGTGGTGACGGCCGGGCTGCTCGGCTACCGCCTCGGCACCAGCAAGCGCGACTCGGTCCTGGAGATGTTCGGCGCCCGGGTCGGCATGGGCGGACCCCGCGTCGCGACGGTCGCCATGCCGCGGGTGCTCGACACGTCCGTCGCCGTGGACGGCCGCATCATCGACGTCGCCCGGGCCGGCTTCCTGCACGGGCGGATGCTCGTGCCGTCCCCGGTCCTCGGCGAGCTGCAGGGGCTCGCCGACGCCGGCGACGACCTGCGGCGGACCAAGGGCCGCCGCGGGCTCGAGGTGCTCGAGGTGCTGCGCCGCGAGCCCGGCGTGGAGGTCGAGGTGCTCGACCTCGAGGTTCCCGACGTGCCCGAGGTCGACGCCAAGCTCGTGCGCATCTGCCTCGACCTGGACGCCGCCCTGCTGACCCTGGACACGAACCTGGCCCGCGCCGCCGCGCTGGCCGGGGTCCGGGTGATGAACCTGCACGCCCTGGCCCTCGCGCTGCGCCCACCCGTCGGGGCCGGCGACGACGTGTCCGTGCTGCTCATCAAGCCGGGCAAGGAGTCCGGCCAGGCGGTCGGCTACCTCGACGACGGGACGATGGTCGTCGTGGAGCGGGCCCGCGAGTCGGTCGGGCGCGAGGTCGAGGTGCGCGTCACGAGCGTCCTCACCACGGCCAACGGCCGCATGGTCTTCGCCCGCCCGACGGCCGACGCGAGGCCGTGACCCGGGTGAGCACCGCGGCCATCGTCCCCGCCGCCGGGTCGGGGCAGCGGCTCGGCGGTCCCGGCCCCAAGGCGCTGCTGCCGCTGGGCGGTGTGCCCATGCTCGTGCACGCGGTGCGCGAGCTCTCGGCGGCTGCAAGCGTCTCGCTGGTCGTGGTGGCCGCTCCGCCCGACCGCGTCGAGGAGACCGGCCGCCTCCTCGCCGGCTCCCACGCCGGCGCGGAGCTCTCGGTGGTGGCGGGCGGGGCGACCCGGGTCGCCTCGGTCCGCGCCGCGCTCGACGTGCTCCCACCTGATGTCGACGTGGTGCTCGTCCACGACGCCGCGCGACCGCTGGCCCCCTCGTCCCTCGCGGACGCCGTCGTCGCGGCGGTCCACGCCGGCGCCGACGCGGTGGTGCCCGGCGTGCCTGTCCCCGACACCGTCAAGCGCGTCGAGGGCGACGTCGTGACCTCGACCGTCGACCGCTCCGACCTGCGGGCGGTGCAGACGCCACAGGGGTTCCGCCGTGACGTGCTCGACCGGGCGCACCGCGCGGCGGTCGCCAGCGACCGGCCGTCACGGATGACGCGGGCATGGTCGAGCGGCTGGGGCTGCGCGTGGTCGTCGTCCCGGGGCACGAGGAGGCGTTCAAGGTGACCCGACCGATGGACCTGGCGCTCGCCGAGTCGGTGCTCGCGCGCAGAGGAGGCGACCGTGGCTGAGGCTCCCGACGGACTGCCGCGCGTCGGTCTCGGCGTCGACGTCCACCCGCTGGAGGCGGGGCGCCCGATGCACATGGCGGGGCTGCACTTCCCCGACGAGCCGGCCGGCTGCGCGGGCCACTCCGACGGCGACGTCGCGGCGCACGCCGCCTGCGACGCGCTGCTGTCGGCCGCGTCGCTGGGCGACCTCGGCTCGCAGTTCGGCACGTCCGAGCCCGAGTGGGCCGGCGCCGCGGGTGCCGCGATGCTCGCCGAGACAGCGCGCCGGGTCCGGGCCGCCGGGTTCGCGATCGGCAACGTCGCGGTCCAGGTCGTCGGCGACCGCCCTCGCATCGGGCCCCGCCGCGACGAGGCCCAGCGCGTGCTGTCCGAGGCCGTGGGCGCGCCGGTCTCCGTGAGCGGCTCGACGACCGAGGGGCTGGGCCTGACCGGCCGGGGCGAGGGCGTCGCCGCGATCGCGACGGCGCTGGTCGTGCGCCGCGCCCTCTAGTCTTGCCCGGTGAGCAGCCTGCGTCTCTACGACACCGCCACGCGCGCGGTGCGTGACTTCGTGCCGCTCGTCGAGGGCAAGGTCGGCATCTACCACTGCGGGCTCACCGTGCAGGGCGCGCCGCACATCGGGCACATCCGCAAGGAGGTCGTGTTCGACGTCCTGCGTCGCTGGCTGGAGCGCTCCGGTCACGAGGTGACGGTCGTCGCGAACCTCACCGACATCGACGACAAGATCCTGGTGCGCTCCGCCGAGGAGGGCGTCGACTGGTTCGCCCTGGCCTACGCCAACGAGCGGGCCCTGCACCAGGCCTACGACGTCCTCGGCTGCGAGCCACCGACCTACGAGCCCCGCGCCACGGGCCACGTCCCCGAGATGCTCGAGCTCATGACCGACCTCGTCGAGACGGGCCACGCCTACCCCGCGTCGGACGGCTCGGGCGACGTCTACTTCGACGTGCGGTCCTGGCCGGCCTACGGCGAGCTGTCCAACCAGCGCATCGACGACATGGAGGCGGCCGCCGACGCCGACCCGCGGGGCAAGCGCGACCCGCGCGACTTCGCGCTGTGGAAGGGCCACAAGGCGGGCGAGCCCGAGACCGCGTCCTGGGCCACGCCGTACGGCCGGGGCCGGCCCGGCTGGCACCTCGAGTGCTCGGCGATGGTCGGGAAGTACCTCGGTCCGGAGTTCGACATCCACGGCGGCGGGCTCGACCTCCGCTTCCCGCACCACGAGAACGAGCTGGCCCAGTCGCGCGCCGCCGGCCGGCCGTTCGCGCGGTTCTGGATGCACAACGCGATGCTCAACCTGGCCGGCTCGAAGATGAGCAAGTCGGTCGGCAACACGATGCTGGTCTCCGAGGTCGTGAAGCGCGTCCGGCCGGTCGAGCTGCGCTACTACCTGGTGGCCGCGCACTACCGCTCGGTCGTCGAGTTCTCGTTCGAGGCGCTGGAGGAGGCGGGCGCGGCCTACCGGCGCATCGAGGGTTTCGTGCGCCGTGCCGACGAGGTGCTCGGCGGCACGGGAGACGACCGCGGCGTGGTGTGCGCGGAGTTCGCCGAGGCGATGGACGACGACCTGTCAGTGCCCGCGGCCCTCGCCGCGCTGCAGTCGGTGCTGCGCGAGGGGAACAAGCTGCTCGCCGACGGACCGTCGCCGCCGCTGCGGGGCACCCTGCTGTCCGTACGCTCCATGCTCGACGTCCTCGGGCTCGACCCGCTGTCGCCGACGTGGTCCGCCGCCGGCGCCGCCGCCACGGACCTGCACGACGTGGTGGACCGGCTGGTCGCAGTGGCGCTCGAGGAGCGGGCTGCGGCCCGAGGTCGCAAGGACTACGCCGCGGCCGACCGGGTCCGCGACGGGCTGGCCGCGGCGGGGGTCGCGGTCGAGGACACCGCGGGCGGTCCGCGGTGGACGCTGGTCGACCGGGACCCGGCCGACGACGACGAGGACGAGGGCTGATGGCCGGCAACAGCGAGCGCCGCGGCGCCAAGCGCAACCCGGGGTCGAAGAAGGGGCAGTCGGTCGGGTCCGGCGGTCAGCGGCGCAAGCAGCTCAAGGGCAAGGGCCCGACGCCCAAGGCGTCCGAGCGGCCGAGCCACCCGGCGCACCGGCGAGCCAACGCCGCGGCCAAGAAGGCCTCGAAGGGCCGTCCGGCCGGTCGGTCCGGCGGCGGCTCCCGCTCCGCCGCGTCGGCACGGGCCCGCGAGGGCGTGACGGGACCCGAGTGGGTCGCCGGGCGCAACCCCGTCGTCGAGGCGCTGCGGGCCCGGGTGCCGGCCACCGCGCTGTACGTCGCCGAGCGCATCGACTCCGACGACCGCGTCCGCGAGTCGCTCAAGCTCGCGTCCGGGGCCGGCATCCCGCTGATGGAGGCCTCGCGCACCGAGCTCGACCGGCTCGCCTCCGGCTCGTACCACCAGGGTCTCGCCCTGCAGGTGCCGCCGTACGACTACGCGCACCCCGACGACCTCGTCGCGCGCGTCGAGGAGGTGGGCGGCCCGGCGCTGCTCGTCGCCCTCGACGGCGTGACCGACCCCCGCAACCTCGGGGCGATCCTGCGCTCGGCCGCGGCGTTCGGCGCCCACGGCGTCGTCGTCCCGTCCCGCCGCGCGGCGGGCGTGACCGCCACCGCCTGGAAGGTCTCGGCCGGGGCTGCGGCGCGCGTGCCCGTCGCCCGCGCGACCAACCTGACGCGCACGCTCGAGGCCTTCCGCGAGGCCGGGATGCTACGTCGTCGGCCTCGACGGTGAGGCCACCACCGACCTGGCCTCGGTCGACCTCGTGTCCGAGCCGGTCGTGCTCGTGGTCGGGTCGGAGGGCAAGGGGCTGTCCCGGCTGGTGCGCGAGACCTGCGACGTCGTCGCGTCGATCCCGATCGGATCCGCCGCCGAGTCGCTCAACGCGGGGGTGGCGGCCGGCATCGCCCTGTACGTCACGCAGCGACGCCGGAGCGAGGGACGAGCGTAGGCGGAGCGCGTCGGTGTGGTCGCAGCGACGCCGGAGCGAGGGACGAGCGTAGGCGGAGCGCGTCGGTGTGGTCGCAGCGACGCCGAAGCGGGAGCGAGGGACGAGCGTAGGCCGGAGCGCGTGATCATTCCGGGCGGGGATCGCGCTCTACGCGTCGTCCTCCGAGTAGGGGTCGGAGGCGACGGTCGGCGTGCCGATGCGCGAGCCGAGGACGGCCGCCTCGTCGGGCTTGTGCGTCAGGACGTCGTCGACGTAGGACACCGCGGCCGGGAGCAGGCCGACGTCGACGCCCGCGCGCTCGGAGAGGAACCACCGGTGCTCCAGCACCTCGTGGAACACCTCGGCCGGCTCGAGCTTGCCGCGCAGCTCCTTGGGGACGGCCCGCACGACCGGCTCGAACGCCTCGGCCACCCAGCGGTGCGCGCCGATCTCCTCGGCCTCGTTCTGCACGTCCTTCGCCGCCCGGTAGGCGTCGAGGTCGTTGAGCAGCCGCCGCGCCTGGTTCTCCTCCACGTCCAGGCCGGTGAGCCGCAGCAGCCGACGGCTGTGGTGGCCGGCGTCGACCACCTTGGGCTCGAGGTGGACGGTGCGCCCCTCGATGTCGGTGACGATCGTGAGCTCCGCGACGTCGAAGCCGAGGTCGTTGAGCCGCCGGATGCGCTGGTCGATGCGGAACCGCTCGCCGGTGTCGAAGGTCTCCGCGCCGAGCAGCTCGTCCCACAGCGAGCGGTAGCGCTGGGCGACCTGGTCGGAGGTCTCGACGGGGTCGATCGACTCGTGGAGCAGCCCGCCGGCCTCGAGGTCCAGCAGCTCGCCTGCGATGTTGGTGCGGGCCAGCTCGAGGTCGTACAGCCGCTGCCCGTCGGAGAGCGCGCCGTGCAGCTCGCCGGTCTCCGCGTCGACGAGGTACGCCGCGAAGGCCCCGGCGTCTCGTCGGAACAGCGTGTTGGAGAACGAGCAGTCGCCCCAGTAGAAGCCGGCGGTGTGCATGCGGACGAGGAGCGCCGCGAGCGCGTCGAGCAAGCGGGCGGCGGTGTCGGCGCGCAGCGTCGAGGAGAAGAGCGCCCGGTAGGGCAGCGAGAACTGCAGGTGCCGCGTGATCAGCGCGGCGTCGAGCGCCTCACCGTCGGGGCGGAGGCGGCCGGAGAGCACCCCGACGGCCTCGACGGCGGGCAGGTCGCGGCGCTCGAGCTGGCGCAGCAGGCCGTACTCGCGGACGGCGACCTTCTCGTCGACCTCCTTGACCGCGTAGACGCTCTCGCCGAGGCGCACGAAGCGGACGATGTGCCGCGAGATGCCGCGGGGGAGAGCGACCAGCTGGTCGGCCGGCCAGTCCTCGAGCGGGGTGTCCCAGGGCAGGTCGAGGAGGCCGGGGTCGCTCGGGGCGGCGAGCAGCTGCAGAGCCATGGGGACATCGTGCCCGCCCGGCCCCGCAGCCGCCCGCGGCGTCCGTCAGGTGGGGAGGCGCTCGCCCGTGGTCGTCGAGAACACGTGGACGTGGCCCTTCTTCGGGGCGAAGTTCACGGTCTCGCCCTTCGTCGGCGGCTTGCGGCCGTCGACGCGCGCGATCATGTCGTGCTGCTCGCCGTTGACGTCGGCCGTGCCATAGACGTAGGCGTCGGCGCCGAGCTCCTCGACGAGGTTGACGGTGGTGTGCAGCCCCTCGCCCTCGCCCACGAGATCCATGTCCTCGGGCCGGACGCCCAGGGTCACCTCGCGGCCGCCCTCGCCCGCCTTCTCGACCGTCTCGCGGGGGACCTCGATGTGCGCGTCGCCGAAGGTCAGCGAGTTGCCCTCGATGGGCACCGTCAGCAGGTTCATGGCCGGCGAGCCGATGAACCCGGCCACGAAGACGTTGTTGGGGTTGTCGTACATGTGCCGCGGCGTGTCGATCTGCTGCAGGATGCCGTCCTTGAGGACCGCCACGCGGTCACCCATGGTCATGGCCTCGACCTGGTCGTGCGTGACGTAGACCGTGGTGACACCGAGGCGCCGCTGCAGCGCCGCGATCTGGCTGCGGGTCTGCACGCGCAGCTTGGCGTCGAGGTTCGACAGCGGCTCGTCCATGAGGAAGACCTGCGGCGAGCGTACGATCGCGCGCCCCATCGCGACGCGCTGGCGCTGGCCGCCGGAGAGCGCCTTGGGCTTGCGGTCGAGGTACTCCTCGAGGTCGAGGATCTTGCCGGCCTCGACGACCCGCTTGCGGATGGAGTCCTTGTCCTCGCCCGCGATCTTCAGCGCGAAGCCCATGTTCTCGGCGACCGTCATGTGCGGGTAGAGCGCGTAGTTCTGGAAGACCATCGCGATGTCGCGGTCCTTGGGCGCCAGGTTGGTCACGTCGCGGTCGCCGATGAGGATGCGTCCGCCGTTGACGTCCTCCAGCCCCGCGAGCATCCGCAGCGACGTGGACTTGCCGCAGCCGGAGGGTCCGACGAGGACGAGGAACTCGCCGTCCCCGATCTCGATGTCGAGCTGGTCCACAGCGGGCTTCTCCGAGCCCGGGAACAAGCGTGTTGCCTTGTCGAACGTGACGGTCGCCATGACGTGGCGCTCCCTTCACCGGCAGGAACGTGCCGGACGGTCCGAGTGGAAGGTGATGCGGCCTGCGACCGCACCGTAACGCGGATGCGACACGGGCGTCGAGAGTCGTCTCACCGCGGGCTGCGTGATCCAATCGTTACCGCCGCACCTGTTGCCCCCCGGTTGCGTAAACGTTTACATCGGGTTACCCGGGACGCGGGCGCCTCTCCCTGCTGACGAGGCCCCGGACCGGTCTGGAGTGCGAGATGGGAGCAGTGCGCATGGGATCAAGTAAGGGACGTCGCGGCCTCGCCGCGGTCGCCTGCGTCATGAGCGCGGGCCTCGTCCTGGCCGCCTGCGGCTCGGACGACGACGGCGGCGGCGACGGCGGCACCAACAACGCAGGGGGCACCTCGCCCGGCGAGGGCAAGGCGGAGTGCGAGGGCCTGACCGAGTTCGGGGACCTGACCGGCAAGACGGTCAACGTCTACACCTCGATCGTGGCGCCCGAGGACCAGTCCCACAAGGACTCCTACGAGCTGTTCACCGAGTGCACCGGTGCCGAGGTCCAGTACGAAGGGTCCAAGGAGTTCGAGGCCCAGCTCGTCGTGCGCGTCCGCAGCGGGAACCCGCCGGACATCGCCTACGTCCCGCAGCCCGGTCTGCTCAACACGCTGGTGACCGACACCGGCAAGGTCGTCGAGGCGCCCGAGTCGGTCGCGGCGAACGTCGACGAGTTCTTCGGCGAGGACTGGAAGGGCTACGGCAGCGTCGACGGCACGTTCTACGCCGCCCCGCTCGGGGCGAACGTGAAGTCCTTCGTCTGGTACTCCCCGACGATGTTCTCCGACGCGGGGGTCGAGATCCCGACCACGTGGGACGAGATGCTCGCCGCGTCGGACACCTTCGCGTCCAACGGCATCAAGCCGTGGTGCGCCGGCATCGGCTCCGGTGACGCGACCGGCTGGGTCGTGACCGACTGGGTCGAGGACATCATGCTCCGCGACGCGGGTGCCGACGCCTATGACCAGTGGGTGACGCACGAGATCCCGTTCAACGACCCGGCCGTGGTCGAGTCGCTCGACCGCGCGGGCAACATCCTGAAGAACGACAAGTACGTCAACGGTGGCTTCGGCGACATCAAGAGCATCGCCACCACGACGTTCCAGGACGGCGGCCTGCCCATCCTCGACGGCAAGTGCGCCATGCACCGCCAGGCGAGCTTCTACGCGGCCAACTGGCCCGAGGGCACGGACGTCTCGGAGAGCGGCGACGTGTTCGCGTTCTACCTGCCGACGACCAGCGAGGACTTCGGCAAGCCGGTCCTCGGCGGCGGCGAGTTCGTCGCGGCGTTCGACGACCGAGCCGAGGTTCAGGCGTTCCAGACCTACCTCTCCTCGGACGTCTGGGCCAACGAGAAGGCCAAGGCGACGCCGGGTGGCGGCTGGGTCAGTGCCAACAAGGGGCTCGATGTCGCGAACCTCGCGAGCCCGATCGACCAGCTGTCGGGCGAGATCCTGCAGGACCCCGAGGCCGTGTTCCGGTTCGACGGCTCCGACCAGATGCCCGGCGCGGTCGGCGCCGGCTCCTTCTGGAAGGAGATGACGGCCTGGATCACCGGCAAGAGCACGGGGGACGCGCTGAAGAGCATCGAGGACTCCTGGCCAGCGAGCTAGGACCCGCGGTTGGATAGTCCCGTCGCCGGGGGCGCTGCTCGCGCCCCCGGCGACGGGTGACCCGAACGGTCGTGCAGCAGCTCGAGCCAGGGAGGTAGGCCGCGATGTCGGCTGGTGGCAAGTTCTTCGACATGGTCATCGCGATCCTCGCGTTCGTGGCGGTCATGGGGGTCGTCCTCCTGCTCGCCGACCGGGTGCGGTCCCGACGGGGTGAGCTGATCCAGACGATCGCCTTCGTGCTGCCGGCGGCCGCACTGATCGCCGTCGGCCTGCTCTACCCGGGCATCAGGACCATCTACGAGTCGTTCAAGGACGCAAGCGGCAGGTCCTTCGTCGGCTTCGACAACTACCAGACGATCTTCACCAGCTCCGACCAGATCACCGTGCTGCGCAACACGGCGCTCTGGGTCATCATCACCCCGATCCTCGCCACGCTGATCGGCCTGGTCTACGCGGTGCTGATCGACAAGGCGCGCATCGAGGCCTTGGCCAAGGCCCTGATCTTCCTCCCGATGGCGATCTCGCTGGTCGGCGCGTCGATCATCTGGAAGTTCGTCTACGACTACCGGGCTACCGACAACGAGCAGATCGGCCTGGCCAACCAGGTCCTCAAGTGGATCGGTCTCGACACCTACCGCTTCCTGCTCACCGAGCCGTGGAACACGCTGTTCCTCATCGTCATCCTCATCTGGGTCCAGGCCGGCTTCGCGATGACCATTCTCTCCGCCTCCATCAAGGCGATCCCGGACGACATCATCGAGGCGGCTCGGCTCGACGGGGTGTCCGGGTTCCGGATGTTCCGCTTCATCACCGTGCCCAGCATCCGGCCCTCGCTGATCGTCGTCCTCACGGCGATCAGCATCACCACACTGAAGGTCTTCGACATCGTGCGGACGGCCACCGGCGGCAACTTCAACACCAGCGTGCTGGCCAACGAGTTCTACACGCAGAGCTTCCGGTCGTTCAACAACGGCCTGGGCGCCGCTCTGGCCGTGCTGCTCTTCATCCTCGTCATCCCGATCGTCGTCTACAACATCCGCCAGATGCGCAAGCTGGAGGCACGATGACCACGCCGACCACGGCGGCAGAGGGCACACCGACCGCCACCGGTGAGAAGGGCGCACCGACCGCGGCCGCGGCGGCCAAGCAGCGCCTCACGTCCCGCGGGGCCTCAGTGGCGGCGATCGTCATCGCGACCCTGTGGACGATCCCGACGGCCGGGCTGCTGATCTCCTCGTTCCGCCCGGAGGCCGACGTCAAGGGGAACGGCTGGTGGAACTTCTTCACCGACCCGCAGGTGACGCTCGAGAACTACCGCGCGGTCCTCGAGGGCGGTGACGTCCAGCTCGGCACCTACTTCGTCAACACCATCGTCATCACGCTGCCTTCGGTGATCATCCCGATCACCCTCGCGACGCTGGCGGCGTACGCGTTCGCCTGGATGAAGTTCCCCGGCCGCGACACGCTGTTCGTCGCCGTGTTCGCGCTGCAGATCGTGCCCATCCAGGTGACGATGATCCCGCTGCTGTCCCTCTACGTGGACCCGCCGTTCGGCTTGCCCCAGCTCGCCGGCGGCGACGCCCCGGGCGGTGGGTTCTACACGATCTGGCTGTCGCACTCGATCTTCGCGCTGCCGCTGGCGATCTACCTCCTGCACAACTTCATGAAGGAGGTGCCGGGCGAGCTCATCGAGGCGGCCCGCGTCGACGGAGCGGGGCACGTCAAAATCTTCACGCGCATCATGCTCCCGCTCATGACGCCGGCGATCGCGGCCTTCGCCATCTTCCAGTTCCTCTGGGTCTGGAACGACCTGCTCGTCGCCCTCGTGTTCGGCGGCGGCAGCCTCGAGGTCTCACCCCTGACGGTCCGCCTGGCGGAGCTCTCGGGCTCCCGCGGTGCCGACTGGCACCTGCTCTCGGCAGGTGCGTTCGTCTCGCTGATCGTCCCGCTGGCGGTCTTCCTGTTCGGTCAGCGCTTCTTCGTGCGCGGCCTGCTGGCGGGGAGCGTGAAGGGCTAGCACGACCGCAGCGCACGACGCCCCTCCCGGACGCCTCACCCCGGCAGGGACGAGCGCCCGACGAGCTGACCGTCAGACCTCGGGCCGGAGGGAGCCGGCATGAGCGAGCTGGGCGTACCACCGGTAGGACGCCTTGGGCGTGCGGGTCTGGTCCCGGGGGTCGACGGAGACGAGACCGAACGTCTTCGTGTAGCCCTCGGCCCACTCGAAGTTGTCCAGCAGCGTCCACGCGACGTAGGCGCGCACGTCCGCCCCGGCGTCCCGGGCCCGCTCGACTGCCGCGACGTGCTCGCGGAGGTAGGCGATCCGTGTCGGCGTCGGTCACCGAACCGTCGGCGTCACGCTCGGCGTCGTCGAAGGCGGCGCCGTTCTCGGAGACGACCAGTGGGAGCCCGGTGCGCTGGTGGACGTCCACCAGCAGCTCCTCCAGGCCGCGCGGCTCGATCTCCCATCCCATGGCCGTCCGTGGCTCGCGCGGGGCGAACACGACGTCGTCGACGCCCGGGTAGGCGCCCGAGTCCTGGCCGACGTCGTCACCTGTCCCGAAGCCGGCAGCGTCGACCCGGACCGGTGTGTAGTAGTTGATGCCCAGCCAGTCGGCCGAGCCGCTTCACCACGTCGAGGTCACCGTCGCGGACGACCTCGGCGTCGCCAAGGGACGGCGCCAGCACGATCAGCTCGACGTCGTAGGCGCCGTCGACGAGCGGGCCGAGCCACACGCGGTTGCGGATCGCGTCCACCCCACGGGCCGCCGCGGCGGCCTCGGGGCGCTCCGGCCAGACGGGCGCCAGGTTGAGCACCACGCCCACGTCGTCGCTGCCCGCGTCGTGCAGGCGCCGCGCCGCCAGCCCGTGGCCGAGCATGAGGTGGTGGGCGGCGCGGTGTGCTGCCGCCGGCTCACGACGGCCCGGCGCGTGGACGCCGGCGGCGTAGCCGAGGAACGCGGCGCACCACGGCTCGTTCAGCGTCGCCCAGACGCCGACGCGGTCACCGAGGTGGTCGTGCGACGACGGCTGCATAGTCGGCGAACCGCTCGGCCGTTTCGCGGGCCGGCCACCCGCCGGCGTCCTCGAGCGGCTGCGGCAGGTCCCAGTGGTAGAGCGTGGCCATCGGGGCGACGCCGCGCGCCAGCAGCCCGTCGACCAGCCGCTGGTAGTAGTCGAGCCCTCGGGGCTCGACGGCACCGGACCCCGCCGGCTGCACCCGCGGCCACGCGACCGAGAAGCGGTAGTGCGCAACGCCCAGCCCCGCGACGAGGTCGAGGTCCTCGTCCAGTCGCTCGTACGACGCGCAGGCCACCGACCCGTCGCTGCCGTCCGTGATCGTGCCCGGCTGCGCGGCGAAGGTGTCCCAGATCGAGGGGCCGCGCCCGCCGGCGGACGTCGCGCCCTCCACCTGGTAGGACGCGGTGGCGACGCCGAAGGCCAGGTTGGTGCCGCGCGGCAGGTGGGTGCTCATGGGCACCACCGTACGAGAGCCGGGCGGGGGGTCCGGTGACCAGCATCAAGGACGTCGCACGGTCGGTCGGGGTGTCGACCGCCACCGTGTCGCGGGCGCTGCGCGGGCTGCCGCGGGTGTCCGACGAGACACGCGACCGGGTCCTGCAGGCCGCGGCCGAGCTGGACTACGTCGCGTCGCCGAGCGCCGCCGGGCTCGCGAGCGGCCAGACCCGCTCGGTCGGGGTCATCGTGCCGTTCGTGACGCGCTGGTTCTACGCCGGTGTCGTGCAGGGGGCCGAGGAGCTGCTGCGGGCCGCCGGCTACGACCTGTTGCTCTACAACCTGGGCGGTGACCGCGACGCGAGGCACCGCGTGTTCCGCACCCACCTGCTCCGCAAGCGGGTCGACGCCGTGCTCGTGCTGAGCCTCACGCCGACCGACGATGAGGTCGAGGCGCTCACCAGGACCGACCGGCCGGTCGTCGTGGTCGGCGCGTCGGTGGCGGGCTGGGCCAGCGTCCGCATCGACGACGACGCCACGGCCCACATCGCGATGCGGCACCTCACCGAGCTCGGCCACCGCCGCATCGGCTACATCGGTGGGTCGTTGGAGGACCAGCTCGACTTCGCGGCTCCCCTGGACCGGCTGGCCGGCTACCGGTGCGCCATGGCGGAGGCCGGGCTGGAGGCGCACCCCTCGTGGGAGGTCGTCGGCGACTTCACGCCGCGCGGCGGGCTCGCGGCGATGCGGCTCCTGCTCGATGCCGACCCGCGCCCGACCGCCGTGCTCGCCGCCTCGGACGAGATGGCCCTCGGGGCCGTGCACGCCGTTCGCGAGGCGGGCCTGCGGGTGCCCGAGGACGTGTCGGTCATCGGGATCGACGACCACGAGATGGCCGAGTTCTTCGGCCTGTCCACGGTGGCGCAACCGGTCCATGAGCAGGGTCAGCTCGCGGCGAAGCTCCTCCTCGAGGCGCTCGAAGACGGCTCAGGGGTCATGCGACCGCGCGAGCTCACGGTGCCGACGAGACTCGTGGTGAGATCCACGACCGGGCCCGCTCCGGGGGCGCTCCGCCCGCGGGCCTAGTAGTCGGCCACCCAGGCGTGGCCCCAGGCCGGCAGCAGCACCTCGCGCTCCTCCAGCCGGACGTCCGCGTCGGCGAGAGCGAGTCGCGCCTCGGGGGACAGGCCGGGCAGCGCTGCGTCGCGGTCGAGCCGGACGGGGCTGTCCGAGAAGTTCGCCAGCGCCACCATCGCCCCGCTTCGGGGGTGGCGTCTCCGGACCGCCAGGACGTGGTCGTCCCCGACGTTCAGCAGCTCGGCGATGGTGCCGGAGCGCAGGGCGAGCAGTCCCGAGCGGGCCCGCGCGAGCTCGACCATGCCGGCGAAGACGCGCCCCTCGGCGGTCGACGGGTCGTGTCGTCGCTCGGCCGCCACCCAGTCCATCGGCGGACGGTGCATCCACCGGTTGTCCCCCGCGTGCTCGGGGTCGTCGGACCACCGGGCGTCGTTCGGCAGGCCGATCTCGTCGCCCATGTAGAGCAGCGGGATGCCGCCGTAGGCGTAGACCACGGAGTAGAGCATCAGCAGCCGTCGGACGGCGAAGTCCACCTCGCGCTCGTCGCCGGTGTCACGCGCTGCGTCGAGGCCGCACAGTGCAGCGGCCGTGCCCGAGATGCGGGCGTCACCGGTGCGCGGGTTGTGCTGGAAGAGCGCCCCCCGCGCGAACGACCCGTCGTAGGTGCCGCTGTAGAACTCGCTGAGGAACCGCCGGTGGGCGTGCGGGTCCAGCCCGGCCGCCCAGGCGTCCTCGTCGGACACGGCCCAGCCGATGTCGTCGTGGCAGCGCAGGTAGGTGACCCATGCAGTCGTCGGCGGTGCCGGCCGCATGCGGGCCAGGGCGTTGCGGGCGAGTCGCACGTCGCGCGTGGCCAGTGACGACCACAGCAGCACCATCAGCTGGTTGTGGTAGGCGAGGTCGCACTCGGGCCGGAACCGGTCGTGCGCGCCGAGGTACTGCACGAGGTGGTGCGGCGCCACGATGGCCTCGGCCTTGAACAGCACCCCCGGTGCGGCGACCGCGAGGCAGGCGCGCAGCGCCTGCAGGATGCGGTGGACCTCGGGCTGGTTCTGGCAGTCGGTGCCCTCGCGCTTCCAGAGGAAGGGTGCGGCGTCGAGGCGCAGGACGTCGATGCCCCGGTTGGCGATGTCGAGCACCGTCGTGAGCATGGCCTCCAGGACGGCCGGGTTCGACCAGTCGAGGTCCCACTGGAAGGAGTTGAACGTCGTCCAGACCCAGCCGACCCCGTCGACGTGGGTGAACGAGCCCGGCGCCTGGTCGGGGAAGACCTCGGGCAGCGTGCGCTCGTAGCGGTCGGGCATCTCGCGGTCGGGGAAGATGTGGAAGAACGCGCGGTAGGTCGGGTCGCCGGCGGCTGCGGCCCTCGCCCAGGGGTGCTCGGCGGCGGTGTGGTTCACGACGAGGTCGACGCACAGCGCCATCTCGCGCCGGTGAAGGTCGGCCGCGAGCGTCTCCAGGTCGGCCATGGTGCCGAGCATGGGGTCGACCTGGCCGTAGTCGACGACCGCGTAGCCGCCGTCGCTGTCGCCCGGCCGCGGCTCGAGCAGCGGCATGAGGTGCAGGTAGCTGACGCCCAGCTCCTCGAGGTAGTCCAGCCGCTTGCCGACGCCGTCGAGCGTGCCCGCGAAGCGGTCGGTGTAGCAGACGTAGCCCATCGTCCCGGCCTTCTGGAACCACGTGGGGTCGACCTCGCGCCGGCGGTCCACGACGCGCAGCGCCTCCGGCCGGGACAGCGCCGCGTCGAGGACCCGGTCGACCAGCCGAGCCACGAGCGTTGCCGGGTCGCCGGCCGCGCCGTAGACGGAGGCGATCGGCTCCACCAGGTCGCGCATGTGCAGCTCGAGCCGGGCGGCCACCGCCTCGCCCTCGACGGCTCCGAGCACTCCGCTCGCCCGGGCACGGACACCGGGCACGAGCGAGGACCGGACCTGTCGGGTCAGGTCCGCCGGGCCGTGCCGAGCGCTGGACGAGGCCATGACCTGCGATCGTACGGGCGGTAGGTTCGCGGTCGTGGAGTCCGCCGCTGCCGTCGTCGCGGTCGCCGGCGAGGTCATCACCGATCTCGTGCCGGCCGGGTCGGACGGCCTGTTCCGCGCCGCGCCCGGCGGCAGCCCGGCCAACGTCGCGGTCGGGCTCGCCCGGCTGGAGGTGCCGGCGCGGATGCTCGCCCGGCTGTCGTCGGACGTCCTCGGGCGCCGGTTGCGGGAACACCTCCAGCGCAACGGTGTGGATCTCTCGCGCGTCGTCGAGGCATCCGAGCCCTCGTCGCTGGCGATCGTGGCGCTGCAGCCCGACGGGTCCGCGGCCTACGACTTCCGGGTGGACGGGACCGCGGACTGGCAGTGGACGGACGACGAGCTGACCGAGGCGCTCGACGGGGTGAGCGCGCTGCACGTCGGCTCGCTCGGCCTGACCACCCCCCCGGGAGGAGCCGTCCTGCGGCGGCTGGCCGCACGCGGGCGTGACCGGGCGACCGTGACGTTCGACCCGAACGTCCGGCCGCTGCTGATGGGGTCGCCCGGCGAGGTACTCGCGGTCGTCGAGGAGGTGCTGGGCGCTGCCGACGTCGTGAAGGTGAGCGCCGAGGACCTCGAGTGGCTGGTGCCAGAGACGCCGCCGGACGAGGTGGCCGCCGACTGGCTGGCTCGCGGGCCGTCGCTCGTGGTCGTCACCCGCGGCGGCGACGGGGCTGTCGCCGTCGGTCGGTCCAGCGGTGCGGTCGCCTGCGACGGTGCGGTCGTCGAGGTCGTGGACACGGTCGGGGCCGGCGACTCGTTCATGAGCGCGCTGATCGCCGGGCTGCACACCCGAGACCTTGTCGGTGCCGCCGCGCGAGCCCGGCTGGAGGCGCTGGACGCCGACACGGTGCGCGACCTGCTGGCCGGGGCCGTCGCTGCCTCCGCGATCACCTGCTCCCGCCTGGGGGCCGACCCCCCGACGGCGGCCGATCTGGCTGCCGCGCGGGGCGGCTGACAGCCCTCGGCAGGGACCGCCCCGGGTACTCACCCGGTGCAGTTGTTTTCTCACAGACCGTGATCGCGACGCCTACGTCCTCTCCCGCGACCCTCTATCGGTGCGCCGGTTAGTCGTCTAGGTTGTCCGGATTCCGTTCACCGTCCCGGGGTGCGATCCACCGTCGGGAACTCGATCGAGGGGTTGTGCATGTCACGAAGTTCCCGACCATCACTAGCGAGCGTGAGTGCTCGCGTGCTCGCGGCAAGTGTCGTGTCCGTGCTGATGCTGGCACTCGTCCCAGGTGGGGCGCAGGCCGACGATGACCGCAAGGGCCACGGCTCCTCGAAGTCCTGTGACCGCAAGACGAACAACACGTTCCAGAAGCTTCTGGAGTGCGTCTCCGCGGACGGCGTGTTCGAGCACCAGCAGGCGCTGCAGGACATCGCCGACGCGAACGAGGACCCGTACTACCCGGGGACCCGCGCCGCGGGCACGGACGGCTACGACGACAGCGTCGACTACGTCGTGCGCACCCTGAAGAAGGCGGGCTGGAAGGTCAGCCTCGACCCGGTGAACATCACCTTCAACTTCCCGCCCGTGCTCCGGCAGCTGACCCCGGTGACCGGCAACTACGAGACCGGTGTCTACACGGGCAGCGGGTCGGGCGACGTGACCGGAACCGTCATTCCCGTGGACCTCGCCCTCGCCCCGCCGCGGGCCAGCAGCAGCGGCTGTGAGGCGTCCGACTTCACCGGGCTCGACTTCTCGGGGCCGAGCGACATCGCGGTCATCCAGCGCGGCACGTGCAACTTCTCCGTGAAGGCTGTCAACGCCCAGACCGCGGGTGCCGAGGCCGTGGTGATCTTCAACCAGGGGAACACGCCGGACCGTGAGGGCGTCATCGTCGGCACCGCCGCGTTCCTCCCGGACGGCTCGCCGAGCAACCTGACGATCCCGGTCGTCGGCGCGAGCTTCGCCGACGGTGTCGCGCTGTCGGAGAGCGGCTCGACCGCCAACGTGAACGTGCAGCCTGCCGAGACCCGGACGGACTACAACGTCCTCGCCGAGCTCCCCGGCAAGCACGATGGCGATGACGACGACAAGCGCAAGGGCAAGAAGGACGCCGACAACATCGTGATGGCCGGGGCGCACCTCGACTCGGTGATCGCCGGGCCGGGCATCAACGACAACGGCTCGGGTTCCGCGGCGCTGCTGGACCTGGCGCAGGCGTTGGGCAAGGTCAAGCCCGTCAACACGCTGCGGTTCGGCTGGTGGGCCGGCGAGGAGCAGGGACTGGTCGGGTCGCGGGACTACGTGCTCGGCCTGAGCCAGGCTGAGCGCGACAAGATCGCGGCTTACGTGAACTTCGACATGGTCTCGTCGCCGAACTTCGTGTACTTCGTCTACGACGCCGACGAGTCGAGCTTCCCGGCCCCGGCCGGCGTCCCGATCCCGGAGGGCTCCGCCGCACTGGAGGACCTCTTCGAGATCTACTTCACCTGGAAGGGCATCCCCTACGAGGACACCGAGTTCTCTGGGCGCTCGGACTACCAGGAGTTCATCAACAACGGCATCCCGGCCAGCGGCCTGTTCACCGGCGCCGAGGGTGTCAAGACGCCCGAGCAGCAGGCGATCTGGGGTGGCACGGCAGGTGACCAGTACGACGAGTGCTACCACCTGGCGTGCGACGACATCGACAACCCGAACAAGGAGGCACTCGGCGTGAACGCCGACGCCATCGCGTTCTCGGTGCTGTCGCTGGCCTACTCCACGGAGAAGGTCAACGGGGTGAAGGGCAAGTCGGTGCCGGGCAGCAAGTCGCTCCGGCTCCCGACCGAGCCGGCCGGGCCCGAGGGCACCGTCGGCTCGGGTGGCGGTGGTGGTCTCCACCACGACCACCACGAGGTGAAGTAGCCGCACAGCAGTAGCGAGGAGAGGGGCGGTCCATCGGGGGCCGCCCCTCTTCCGCGCCCGGCCCCGTCAGCGGAGCCGCGGCGTGCCTAGGCTTCGGACATGTTCCGTGTGCTCCTGCTCCTCGGGCTGCTGATCGCGGTGGCCGGGGTCGGGACGCTCGTGTGGTCGGCGCGGGAGGCCATCACGGCCGGACGACGCAGGCTTGCCGCCGGAGCGTCGGCCAAGGTCGTGGCGACCGCGCGGTGGGTCGCCGGCCACGACGAGGTCGACGGCCGGACGAGGATCCTCCTGCAACGGGCGGCGACGGACCGGGACGGGTCACGGCGGGTGCTCGAGGAGCGGGTCTTCCGGGAGCTCCCGGCTGACGACCCGCTGTGGGAGGCGCGGTTCACCGAGGCCATGTCCGAGGCCCGCTTCCGCTGCGAGGTGCTCAACGCCGAGGACGTGACCTGACGACCGAGGCGGGCGACCTGTCATCATGTGACGCGAGGAAGGCCTGTCCGCTCTCCCGTGCGTCGTGACAGTCCGCACCTCCCGCCGGCGTGGCGCAACTGGCAGCGCACCCGACTTGTAATCGGGCGGTTCCCGGTTCGAATCCGGGCGTCGGCTCTCGCGAGCGTCGGTTGGGCCGCGACGTCACCATCGTCACCGGGTGGCACAATCTCGTCACGCTCCGTTGACTAACCCTGACGATGGGAGCAGCCTGCTAGAAGGCGGTCCTCACCGGGGGGGCGTGGCATGGGCAGCGGGGCGACAGCGGTGCCAGACGTCCGGCTTCAGCTCCTTGGCGGCTTTGGGCTCGAGGTCGGGGGGCAGTTGTCCGAGCCGCCACCGCGATCGGTCCAGCGCCTCATCGCCTTTCTCGCACTAGCCGGGCCAACCAGTCGCGTGTCGATCGCGGGCATCCTGTGGCCCGATCGCGGGGACGGGCAGGCGCAGGCGTGCCTGCGTTCGGCGCTCTACCGGGCGCACAGCGGAGCCAGAGTCATCGCTGCGTGCAATGGCACGCTCCGGCTCGACGAAACCGTGTCGCTGGACGTCGCCAGGCTGCGCGCATGGTGCCGAGAGGCGGTGATCGATGCGGGGCGGGTCATGGCGCAGTTTCCGGAGGACGCGTATCTCCACGGCATCCTGCTGCCCGGCTGGTATGACGAGTGGGTGGTCGTGGAAAGGGAGTACCTGATCCAGGTGCGCGCCCAAGCGCTAGAAATGGTTGCGCACGAGCTGGTTCGCCGCGGCTCCTTCGCCCAGGCGCTGGAGTTGACGTACGCTGTTCTCCGCTGGGAGCCATGGCGGGAAACCGCACACCGAGCGGTGGTGGACGTGCTCTTGGCCCAGGGCAACAAGTCGGCAGCGCTGCGGCACGAGAGACTCTTCCAGGTGCTGCCGGCCGTCACCGAAGCGACACGTGCAGGTGGTTGTGATGCCCCGGGAAGCTCTTGACACCTGCGATGTCGCTGTCGTTGAACAGGATCGAGCGCACGCCGGCTTGCGCCCGCAGGGCTTCGACCAGCACGCGCGTACCCTCGCGGTCGTATGTCGCCTCACTCACGGACGTCGGCCCGCGCGTGCCTCCGGCCCGGACGGGCCGTAGGTCGACGTCCTTGCCCGCCCGGTGAGTCTTGTGTGGGGGCATCTCCCCGCCCTGCGCGAAGCTGAGGTCTCCGATGCCGACCTCACGGCCCTCCTGCTTCAGCACGGCGGCGGAGGCGAGCAGCACCCGAAGCAGCTCGTCGGTGCCGTGCTGTCGCTCGGCCGTCGAGTACGAGTAGAAGCCGCTGTGCCCCCCCTGGGTCAGCTGGCGCAGCACCAGGCCGTCGGCCGGTCCGGTGGCCGTGGAAGGCTCGCTGCTCGCCATTCTCTGCTGCCTGGCCGATGCGACCATGCGGCGCAACGATTCGCCGCCGGGGTCGATCCGGCCGTCCGGACTTGTCAGGAATCCGGACTGGAACGACGTGATCGTGCGCCGCGTCGCAGGCCCGCAGATGCCGTCAACGGCGAGCGAGGATCCGGTTGCGTGGTTGAGCAAGTCCTGCACGGTGCGCACGTCGCGGGCGTCGTTGGTGCCTCCCGCTCCGACCGAGGCGTGAATGGACTCGTTCCGAGTCGGCGCATGTCCACCAGTCGACACACCCATGTTGTCACCTCTCCGCGCCCCTCCCCGGGCTGCGCGGGGCGGGGCGTCCCCCTCGCCGCGGCGTCGATGCCGCGGCGAGCACGAAGGCGGGGGTCGTGGTACCCGGGGTGCGCGCCCGCACCGTTCCGGCCTCCTCAAGCCGCGCCAAGGCTGCCGAGACGTCTGTCGCCGGCAGAGCGCATTCGCGTGCGAGCACGGACACCGATGCTCCGCGGCGACCTCGGCGTGTCAGCACGTCGACGAGGCGCGACAGGTGAGCCTCGTCGTGGGCAGGGGCGAGGACTGCGAGCTTGCGCATGACCGACTCGTACGGGTGGATCAGACCGAACAGCCGGCGTGCGACCTCGCCGAGATGCTCGGAGCGGGAGCAGAGCCGGATGCGGCCGCTACCGATCATGCGTTGGGCCAGAATCACCTCAGCCATGCGGGCGTACGCCGCGGCGCCCTCCCGGTAGCCCCCCGCGAGCAGTGCCCGCTCCAGGTGTTCGAGCGCCTGGCACGCGGCTTCGACGCTCGCTGCCGCGGGGGTGGCCCCACCCGTGCGCGCCGCGCCGCCCGGGCCTGAGTCCCGTGGCCCGTCGGCTCGGCCCTTCACGTCGGCTCCGGGGCCGGCTGAGAGACCGTCAGGTCCGCCAACTCCACCATCCGCTCGAGGCCGATCGGCAGTGGCTCGCTTTCGATGGTCACTTCGATGTCGACGCTGGCCGACTCTCGTCGGCTGTCGACCGGCGGGTTGCGAACGATGCCGCGCAGCACGGCGGGCCGGGCGGCTAGGCCAGCCAGCGGGCTCCCGGTCGTCGTGTCCACCTGCGCCTGCTCCTCGCTCGACGTGACGTCGTACGTGAAGGACACCTTCGCCTGTCGGACCATCAGGGTCGGGATCGACACCATTGCGAGCAGTGGCATCTCGAGGATGAACTGAGCGGGTCGTTGGTTCTCGTCGAGCTTCGTGTACCGCAGCGTCACGGTGCGCAGCTTCTCCTCGCCGGCGACGGGGCCGTCGACAAAGGCGACGTCTTCCACGAACGCGAGACTGCTGCGCGTGGCGTGATCCTGTGCCTCGACCACTGCCGACAGCAACGAGCCCAGGAGTTGGCCCAGCCCCAGCGTGGACAGTTCTCGGATCGGCATCGGTCACACCCCCGCGCCGCTGTCGATGAACGTCTCGACATCGGCCATCGAGACCGTGACGTCGAGCTCCTGGACGGTGTGGGCGGGTGCCGCCTGCAGTTGCTGGGACACCACCTCGATGTCGATCCGGGAGCGCAACGCCTGCTGGGCCGTCTGCTGTTCCCTCACCTCGCTGACGAACTGTTCGGCGCCCAGGTCGATCTCGCGACGGAGCTCCTCGCGGACATCTGTGATGGTGCCGATGTCGCGCCGCAGCCGGGACGGCACCGCGCGAACTCGGTTGACGAGATGCGACACGGAGGCGTCCCGCAGTGTGGCCCCGTTCCCGGCCACGACCGCGTCCACCACACCCTTGTCGACCGTGATCGGGTTGCTCACCAGCTCCTCGCGGATCTTGTCCAGCTCGGCTCTTCCTTCCGGGTCGCGTCGCTCGGCGAGCCGCGGCAGGATCCGGTCACGGAGAAGGCGGTTCCAGTCCTCCTGTACGCGCAGAGCATCGAGCGGCGGCAACTCGGGCACGACGACCTCGTTGACGAGGAAGCGCATCCGCACGGTCATGTCCGAGACCGTCATGTGCGGAACGGTCATCGCGGACAGCACCGGGTCGGCGCGGTAGGCGTCGACCGCCTGCGCCGTCAGGGCATCCGCCGCCAGCCGGGCCCGCACGACATCGGTGATGAGGCTGCCCAGCACCTCGCCCAGCTTGGGCACGTCGGTCCGCCCTCTGCCAGCTCGTCAGGCCGCTGGCTGCTCATGGATCGCCTGCTCGAGCATGTCCAGCATGCGCGAGAGCCCCGACGGGATCTCGTCCTGGACGGCGCGCACGTGGACCTGCATGGAGTAGTCGCGGTGCTGCTTCTCGGTCGTCCCGCTGGTCTGGTTGTAGGTGGCGGATACGCGGGCCTCGACCTTGATAGGACTCCAGAAGGCGCTGTAGCTACCGGTGACCGAGGTGCTGAGGGCGAAGGAGGAGTCCGTCTTGCGTTCGACGGAGTCGGTGAGCTTCGCGTTGAAGTCGATCGTGATCTCGTCGATGCGGATAAAGGGGATCGGCGTGATCGCCAGGAACGGCACGGTGAGCGAGAACGTCTTCACCGTGTCGTTCTCGTCCTTCTTGTCGTACTTGAACGTGACGGATCGGAGCTCACCGGCCTCCGCGTCGTTGGCCGGGTCGGCGAACACGAGGTCGGTGCCTGCGCCCACGCCGGAGGGCTGTTTGAAGCCGACCTTGTGGATGAACTCGATCGTCGACTGGGCCGCGAGCGCCTGCGCCTCCACGGCCGCCTTGAGAGGTGAGCCGATGAGCTGGGCGAACGGAATCTGCGCGAGCTCCTGTACGGCACGGCTCATGGGTCGGTCCTTTCGTGTCGTGTCGCGGGTGGGTGGGGCGCCCGGCCGGTCACGTCTCGGCCCCAATCACGAGATCGTCCACGGGCAGGCTCTGGACCGCCGGTTTCCGCTCGAAGACCTGCTTGACCTCGACCACGGCGATCCGCCCGACGACGGACGCGTCAAGGGCCTCGAGTCGTTCACGGGCAGCGTCCTCGGTCGCGCTGGCTGCCACCACCCGGGCGCTTCCGCCGGCCTTCAGCCCCTCGGCGAAAGACAGGAGCAGGAACTGCGAACGAGCCGCCATCCTTCATACCTCCTCGCGGACACACCCGCACCAGGCCGTGGCACCAGTTGAGACCGCGTCGATCACCGCGGCGTCACGGACGCATGACGCCGGCGTGACCGTCCCGTCACCGCCTGCCCTCCCGCGCGCGCGCCATCAGGACGCTGTTGTCGTGAGGGCATTTCCGACCTTGACGGCACCATCGGCACCGGCGCATGGTCGAGCCGACATTCGGTGGATGGACGGGCGTCACGGCAGCACCGATGGTGCCCCGCAGGTGTCCGGATCCAGGCGTGACACCGACCCTGCCAAGGGGAGGGGAGTCATGAGCGGACAGTTCAACATCGGCCGGTCGCAGCGCGACGACGAGGGTGCGGCACCCGGACCCGAGGCGGAATTCGACCTCCTCGGCGTCCAGGCCGATCAGGAGGCGCTAGACCACATCGACACCCGTCGCGACAACGCCACCGGTGCGGACGCCGGCCGAGCGGCGCAGTGCTGCCGACGCAGGCCGGGCGGGGCTCGTCATGAGCCGGGCGATGACCCCGGAGGAGCTGCTCGGCGCGCTCAACCGGTGGCAGGTCACGATCGTCAAGGTTCGCCGCGGCGGGCTGGTGTGGCGGGACCATCATCGGCCAAGCACCACGGGGCCGTTCGGGGACATGCACGGCATCCTCAACCATCACACGGGGCCGTTCTCCAGCGTGAAGGGCATCCTGGCGACGCTGTGGGAAGGACGATCCGACTTGCCGGGACCGCTGTGCCACGTCTCGACCGCCCCCGACGGGCGGCTCTTCCTCGTCGGCTGGAACGGCCGGGCGAACCACGCGGGGCTTGGGGCCCGCAACGTCGACGCGGCCCTCCTGGTCGAGGCTCAGCCGCCGGCACCCGGTCCGGACGCAGTCGACGGCAACGCGGTCCTGTACGGGAACGAGGTGATGCACCCCGGCAACGATCGGCGCTATCCGGACGCCCAGATCGAGGCGGCCGTGCGGTTCAACGCAGCGGTGTGCGAGCACCACGGCTGGACGGCGAACTCGGCGCTGATGCACCGTGAATGGACACGTCGGAAGCCCGACATGTCATGGCGAAATCCCCACGCGGGCCCACGGTTCCGCGAGGAAGTGGCTCGAGCGCTCAGCGAGGGACCGCAGTCGTACCACTTCCACGACGAGACCGCGAGCCTGCAGCCGTCGTGACCACCGTGCTGGCAGCCCCGCCACCTCTGGACTGGGGACCTGTGACCGCGTCCACCTCGTGGCGGGAGGGGGCGATAACTCGCACGCATGAGCTCGAATCGTTGCACGCATGGCTCGTCGCGCAGCCCGGCAGCCCGGCTGATGGCCACGGCATCGAGGCTGCCATCGGCAACCATCTGAGAACGGCGTTGCGCGCGGCGTCCGAGGACCATCATCCCTGGCGCGTGATGAGCGGCGCCGTCTACGAGCGCATCAACAGCAACTGCGACGCCGCGGAGGCGCACCTGCTGCGGATCGCGCCTGCTGCCTATGTCGCCGGACAGATGCCCAGCCTCCTCGCCCACGTTCAGCGGCATCTCCCCTCGACGGACAGCCGGCGCTCTGGGCTCGAGCGGCTTGCGACCCGGTTCCTGTCGAGCACACCGGCCGCGCCGCCGGTGCCACTGGACGATGCCGAGCGCACGCAGCTCATCGCCGCGGTGCGGGCAGCAAGCTCTCAAGCCGGTCGCGAGCAGAGTGCGGTGCGCAGCTTCCGGAACGTGTTGGGCGTGACGACTGTGGCCTTAGTCCTGCTGGCTGTCGCGGTCGCCATCGTGGGCATCCTCAGCCCCACGACCATCCCACTCTGCTTCAACCCGGAGGAAGGCGGACAACAGAAGGTCGTCTGCCCGACCGGCGAGTCACCGCTGGAGCCGGCCTCGGGGCGGGACATCGACAACGTCGTCGACGAGACGGTGCGAAGTGCGGACCTGTTCACCGTCGAGTTCGTCGGGCTCGTCGCCGCTGCCATCTCGGCCGCCTCGGGGCTGCGACGCCTGCGGGGCAGCACCCTGCCGTACGGGCTGCCCGTCGCTCTTGCCGTCCTCAAGCTGCCCACGGGAGCTTTGACGGCGTTCGTGGGCCTGCTGCTGATGAGGGGCCAGTTCGTCCCGGGGCTGAGCGCGCTCGACACCTCGGCGCAGGTCCTCGCGTGGGCGGCCCTCTTCGGATACGCCCAGCAGCTGTTGACGCGGCTCGTGGATCAGCAGGCGAACCTCGTGATGGACAAGGTCCGGGGTGCGAAACACCAGGAAGGCTCCACCTCCGGCACGCCGGCCCACAACTGATGGTTCGGGGGCGGATCAGCCCCGTGCCCGACTCAGCACGGCTTCGACGACGTGCTCGGCGACGGCGAGGCTGCTCGTCCACGCGGGGGACACGGCGTTGAGGACGTGCGTCGAGTGCGCGTCGCCGCGCACGACGAAGTCCATCTCGAGCCGGCGCGTGGGCAGGTGGAACAGCTGTGCCCGCACGCCGGGGCGCCCTCTGGTCGTGAAGTCGGCCGGGCGGACCGACGGGACGAGCGCCCGGGCCTGCTCCACGAGGTGCCGCCGCCGGTACTTCGGCACCTCCTGGCGCATGAGCGCGCGGACGTCGTGGTGCGGGCTGCGCAGGAACCGCGGGTAGAGCCGCGCGGTCTCGACCACCTCGCTCGCCGAGAAGTTGCGCACCCGGCCGTAGTCCTCGCGCCAGAACGCGGGGATGGCCGTGGGCCCGATCTTGGCCCTGCCGTCGACGGTGACCGTCAGGTGGACACCGAGGAACGGGTTGCGCGCGTCGGGCACCGGGTAGACGTGGCGGCGCAGCCGACCGGGCGCCCAGTCGCCGTACCAGTAGAGACCCTTGAACGGCAGCACGGCGTAGTCGTCGCACATGCCGAACCATCGGGCGACGCGGTCGGCCTGCAGGCCGGCGGCGTTGACGACATGACCGGCGCTGTACGCCGATGTGCGGGTGATCACCGACCCCGCGCGCGCCGACACGACCTCGGTTCCGAGGGCGATCTCGCCGCCGCGCGAACGCACCCGCGCCGCGAGGGCGTCGAGCACGGCCTGGGGCGAGGCGCTCGACGTGGTCGGCGACCAGAGCGCGTGACCGACGGTGCGCGCGAGCGGCTCGAGCTCGCGGGCCTGCGCCTCGTCGACGCGTTCCACGGGCACGCCGTTCGCCTCGGCCCGCGCCAGCAGGGTGTCGAGGGCGGAGAGCTCGCCGGCGTCGCGCGTCACGACCAGCTTCCCGCAGCGGTTGACCGCGACGCCGTGCTCGTCGCAGAAGGCGTGCAGCATCTCGTTGCCGCGCCGCGTGAGCTGCGCCTTGAGCGAGTCGGGCGAGTAGTAGAAGCCCGCGTGGAGCACCCCGGAGTTGCGCCCCGACGCGTGCTCGCCGAGGTGGTCCTCCTTGTCCAGGACCACGACCGAGCTGCCGGGGAGCGCGTCGAGCAGCGCGTCAGCCAGCGCCAGCCCGACGATGCCGCCCCCGACGACGGCGAAGTCCACGACGCGGGTCACGGCCACATGCTCCCAGCGAAGTCCGATCCCCGCCGGGAGATCGCCGCACCGGCCGGTGGGCTCAGCCGGAGCGACGGGAGACGGGCACCGCGGTGAGGACCACGTTGTCCTGGTAGCCGCCGGCGGCGGGGTCGAACTCGCCGCCGCAGGTCACGATCCGCAGCCGTGACCGGCCGTCCCGGTCGAAGACCGAGGCGAGGGCCCGCGACTGCTTGCCGACACTGCGGACCGACACCGTGCGATAGCGCACGCGGCTGCCGTCGGCGAGCAGCACGGTGACCCGGGCGCCGGTGTCGACGTCGCGCAGCCGGGCCAGCGGCCCGATGCCGAACCGGGCCGTGTCGACGTGGCCGGCGAGGACCGTGGACCCGGCCTCACCGGGCGAGGGGCCGAACCGGTACCAGCCGATGCTCGCGGGACTCCGCGGGAGCGCCATCTGCCCGTCCTTCGAGACGCCTTTCGGCACCACGGGCATCCGCAGGTCGACGGATCCCACCAGGACGCGGATCGGGATCTCTGCGTCGGCCGGCTCGGCGCGCTCGGCCGCGACGGACGTCGCCGGCGGGCGGGGCCGAGGATGCCACGACGTGGCCGGTCCCTCGTCGGGGGCGGTCACGGCGGCGACCGCAGGCCGACCCTCGCGCTGCTCCCAGGTGAGGGAGGTCAGCGCGAGGGTGGCCAGTGAGGCGACGAGCACCGTGGTGGCGGCGCGGTTGCCTCGGGAGGCGGTCACGGACGGGCGCGCACCCTGGCGACGGCGATGCTGCCCAGCGACGCCACGAGGCCCGCGAGCCCGAGCAGGAACGCCGCGACGAGCCAGACCGGGGTCGAGCTGCCGGCCGCCTGGCCGCCGGTGCCGCTCGGCACGCCGTCGGGCGCGGACTGCAGGCCGGTGATGGTCTGCACGGCGAGGTCGAGGTTCTCGTCCTCGGCGCTGCCCCACGCGTACACGATGGTGTTCGTTCCCTCGTCCAGGGTGAGGTCGGCCGGGCCGATGGCCACGGTGTCCGTCCCGGCGAGAACCACGTCGGCGCTCACGGTGCCGGCGTCCACCTCGGCCGACTCCTCGCCCGGGTTGGTCAGGCCCTCGAAGACGGGGGTCTCTGCGGCGCGCACGTCGACGGCCGGGGCCGCGGCGGTGTGGCGCACGGTCAGCCGGGCCTTGCCGGCGGCGACGTTCGACGTGTCGTTGGCGAACGGCGTCAGCACGGGGTTGCCGTCGGCGTCCAGGTGCGCGACGACCGTGACGTTCGCCCCGGCGGGCACGTCGACACCCTCGGCCTCGATCAGCGCGTCGCCGTCGGCGCCGGCGCCGGCCTCGGTGACCTTCAGGTCGTAGCTGCCGGCGGGCAGGCTGACCGCGTCGGTGAGCGTGCCGGGCTCGAAGTCGGTGAGCAGCTCGTCGCCGTTCGCGTAGACGTCCACGGTCGCGCCGGGGACGGCATGGAGCACGAACACGGTCGCGTTGCCGGCCGCGGCCTGGGCAGGTGCCACGAGGCCGGTCGCCAGCAGGGCGAACGCGCCTGCCAGGACAGCGGCCACGCGGTGGCGTCGTCGGGTCATCGGAGGTCTCCTTCGTCAGGGGTGCGTACCTCCAGTGCTTCCTCGCCCGGTGCGCCGACGGATGCGGTGTGACCCCTCAGAGCGCGATGTCGGTCAGCACGAGCACGCGTTCGGCGGTGAGGTCCTCCATCGCCGCGCGCACCCCCTCGCGCCCGTTCCCCGACTCCTTCACGCCGCCGTAGGGCATCTGGTCCGCGCGGTAGGACGGCACGTCACCGATCACGACTCCGCCGACGTCGAGCGTGCTGTGCGCGCGGAACGCCAGCTGGATGTCGTGGGTGAACACCCCCGCCTGCAGCCCGAACCGCGAGTCGTTGACGCGTTCCAGCCCCTCGTCGGCTCCGTCGACCGGCGCGACGACGACGACCGGGCCGAACACCTCCTCGCGCACGACCTTCGCGTCTTCTGGTACGTCCACCAGGACCGTCGCGGCGTACGAGGCGCCGTCGCGCGTCCCGCCGGTGAGCACCTTCCCTCCGGCGTCCACCACCTCGAGCACCCACGACTCCACCCGGCGCGCTGCGGCCTCGTCGATGAGCGGTCCGACGTCCGTGGCGGGATCGGACGGGTCGCCGTCCACCTGGCGCTCGACGGCCGCGACCAGCCGGTCGACGAAGGGCTGGAACACGGTGCGGTCGACGAAGACCCGCTGCACCGAGATGCAGGACTGCCCGGCCTGGTAGTTCGCGAAGGTCGCGACCCGCTCGGCCGCCCGGTCGAGGTCGGCGTCGCTCGACCAGTCGGGGCAGACGAGTGCGGCCGCGTTGCCGCCGAGCTCGAGCGTCACGTGCTTGTGCGGCACCGCCGCCCTGATCGAGTGACCGACCGGGCCGGACCCCGTGAACGAGACGACCGGCAGCCGCGGGTCGGCGACGAGCGAGGGCATGCGGTCGTTGGGCACCGGAAGCACCGACCACGACCCGGCGGGCAGGTCGGTCTCGGCCAGCAGCGCACCGAGCAGCAGCGCGGTCAGCGGCGTCGACGGGGCCGGCTTGACGACGATCGGCGCCCCGACCGCCAGCGCCGGCGCCACCTTGTGGGCCACCAGGTTGAGCGGGAAGTTGAACGGCGCGATGCCCAGCACCGGCCCGCGTGGCATCCGCCGGGTCAGGGCGACCCGGCCGGCCGACCCCGCGTCGGTGTCCAGCCGCTGCAGCTCGCCGCTCCACCGTCGCGCCTCCTCGGCGGCCCACCGGAAGACGCCCGACGCTCGGGCCGCCTCGATGCGCGACCACTTGAGCGGCTTCCCGCTCTCGGCGGTGATCAGCCGGGCGACCTCGTCGGCCCGCTCGGCGAGCCGGGCCGAGACGTGGCCCAGCGCGTCGGCGCGGACGTACGCCGGGAGCGCGGCGAACGCGCCGGTCACCGATGCGGCCGCGGCCACGGCCTCCTCGACGTCGGCCTCGGTCGGAACGGCGACCCGGCCGACGACGGCACCGTCGAACGGCGACGTCACCTCGAGCTCCTCGTCGCGGGAGACCGCGCGGCCGGCCACCCAGAACGGCGTCACCCGCACAGGGCCTTCTCGACGACGTCGAGCCCCTCGTGCAGCAGGTGGTCGGGGATGACGAGCGGTGGCAGGAAGCGCAGCACGTTGCCGTCGGTCCCGGCCGTGAGCACGACGACCCCCTCCGCGTGGCACGCGGCAGCGGCGCCCCTCGCGGCCGCGGCGTCGGGCAGACCGGTCGCCGGGTCGACCAGCTCGACCGCGACCATGGCGCCGCGCCCCCGGACGTCGCCGATGGCCGGCGTGCGCTCGGCCATGCCGTGCAGGCGGGGCAGCATCACGTCGCCGATGTGCCGTGCGCGGCCGACCAGGTCCTCCGCCTCGATGGTCGCGATCGCGCCGAGCGCGGCCGCACAGGCCACGGGGTTGCCGCCGTAGGTGCCACCGAGGCCGCCGACGTGGGCCGCGTCCATGATCTCGGTCCGCCCGGTGACCGCGGCCAGCGGGAGCCCGCCGGCGATGCCCTTGGCGGTCGTCACGAGGTCCGGCACGACGCCCTCGTGGTCGCAGGCGAACATGTCGCCGGTGCGCGCGAATCCGGTCTGGATCTCGTCGGCGACGAACACGATGCCGTGCGCGCGGGCGTAGTCGGCCAGCGCCGGCAGGAAGCCGCCGGCCGGCACGACGAACCCGCCCTCGCCCTGGATCGGCTCGATGACGATGGCCGCGACCTGGTCGCCCCCGATCTCCCGGTCGATCTTCGCGATCACCCGGCGTGCCGCCTCGTCGCCGCTCTCGGGCGAGCGGAACGGGTAGGACATCGGCATCCGGTAGACCTCGCCGGCGAACGGGCCGAACGAGTGCTTGTAGGGCATGGCCTTGGCCGTCAGCGCCATCGTGAGGTTGGTCCGGCCGTGGTAGGCGTGCTCGAACACCACGACCGCGGCACGGCCGGTGGCCGACCGGGCGATCTTGACCGCGTTCTCCACGGCCTCGGCGCCGGAGTTGAACAGCGCTGACTTCTTCGCGTGGTCTCCGGGTGTCAGGCGGTTCAGCGCCTCGCAGACCTCGACGTAGCCCTCGTACGGCGTGACCATGAAGCAGGTGTGGGTGAACGCCGCGACCTGGGCCTGCACGTTGGCCACCACGCGCTCGGCGGAGTTGCCGACGTTGACCACCGCGATGCCGGAGCCGAAGTCGATCAGCGAGTTGCCGTCGACGTCGACCACGACGCCGCCACCGGCCGCGGTGACGAACACCGGCAGCGTCGTGCCGATGCCGTTCGCGACCGCAGCCTGCTTGCGCACGAGAAGCTCGCGCGAGCGGGGGCCGGGGACCTCCGTGACGAGCCTGCGCTCCTGCGGCAGCGGGCCACCCTCCGCGCGCGCGGACGGGTCGGCGACGGTGCTGGTCATGGCATCCCTCCACGGGTGGGTGAAGCCAACCGTAGGGTCTCCGGGCGCCAGCGTGGGATGTACGAGATGGCGCATCCGCTGCTCTGCACGCTCCGCGACGGACATACTGGCGGGCGTGCCCGTCAGCCTGCGCTCGCTGGTGGGCGCGCCGTCCCTCGGGATCCGCGTGCGCACCGGTCACGACCTGCTCGACCGGCCGGTGACGTGGGTCGCGGTGAGCGAGCACGAGGACCCGACGCCGTGGCTCGACGGCGGCGAGCTCGTCCTGTTCACGGGCGTACGACTGGCCGGCCGGCCGGCCGCGACGACGCTGCGGCAGCTGGTCGACCGCCTGGTGGCGGCAGGGGCCGCGGGGCTCGGCTTCGGTGTCGGCGTCGTGCACGACAGGAGCCCGCGGGGCCTGACGGCGGCCTGCGCGGCGGCGGGGCTGCCCTTCGTCGAGGTCCCCCGGCCCACGCCGTTCGTCGCGGTGGGCAAGGAGCTGGCCCGGCTCGTCGACGAGGAGCGGGCGGAGCGGCTCCCGCGCCTCCTGCACCGGATGCGCCGGCTCTCGGCGGCCGCCGGCAAGGGGGACGAGACGCTCGCCGCCCTGCTCGCCGACCACCTCGGCGGTTGGTGCCTGCTGCTGGACAGCGAGGGTGCCGTGCGTACCGCGGCCCCGGCGGGGGCAGCGCGCCGCCTCGGGGCGGCCCGGGACGGGGTCGCGCGGGTGCTGTCCGGCGGGCTCCAGTCGAGCGCCTCGCTGTCGACCGCGACGCACCGCGTCGACGTCCTTCCGCTGGGTGCTGCGGGTCGACTGTCCGGGGTGCTGGTCGCCGGGGCGCCGGGAGGTGACGACGAGGCGAGGGGACTCGTGGCGTACGCGGCGTCGTTGCTGTCCCTGGGCCACGGCCGCGACGCCGAGCTCGAGGCCGCCCGCCACGACGCGCGCGCCCTCGCCCTGACCCTGACGCTCGGTGGCGGCGAAATCCCGACCCCGATGCCCGTCCCCTGGCACGGTGCCGCCGTCCGGGTCGCGGCGCTCGCCGCCGACCTCGACGCGGTCCGGGGGTGCCTCGCGTCGCTGCCCGAGGTCGCGTGGGCGGCCACCCCCGCACCGGGTCAGGGCGGTGGCGCCGTCGCGGTGTGGCGTGAGGACGTGCACGGCCGAGCCCTGTCCGCGCTGGCGGGCACGGCCGGCGGGGTGAGCGCGGTCGTCGGGGGCGGCGCGGCAGCACCGCTCGCCGAGGCGCTCACGGTGGCCGAGCGCGGGCGCGACGTCGCGCGCGGCCGGCTGCTCGTCGCCGACGACGGATCGGTCACGTCGGTGCTCGACCTGGTCGAGCCCGACGTGCTCGCGTCCTGGGCCACCGGTGTGCTGCGTCCGCTCACCGAGCGCCCCGACGGCCCCGGGCTGGTGACCGCCGTGCGCGCGTCCCTCGAGCACCCGACGTCGACGGAGGAGGCGGCCGCGGCAGCCGGCGTCCACCGGCACACGCTGCGCCGCCGCCTCCGGCTGGTCGACGACCTTCTCGGCGGCGACTCGGACGACCCGACCAGGCGTGCCGAGATCCTGCTCGCGCTCACCGTCGCGCGCGACTGAGCCATCGGCGCTCCGGGTGCGCCAGACTCGGGGCCGACGACGTGGGGTGCCGGACGGAGGCTGAGGACCGTGGGCGAGGACCGGGCCGAGGGCGCTGCGCTCGTACTGATGGAGGAGCTGCTCCGGGACGTGCTGGACCGCATCGACCCGACGCCCGATCCCCGGCTGCGTCAGGTCCTGCGGTCCGCGGTGACGCATCTGCACTCCTTCGCCCGCGACGTGGGACTGATCGAGGGTGAGCTGATGGCCGGTGTCCGGTTCCTGACCGCCACCGGTCAGCGCTGCGACGACTGGCGTCAGGAGTTCGTCCTCCTCTCGGACACCCTCGGGCTGTCGTCCCTGGTCGACCTGATCGACCACGCGTCCGACGACCCGCGTGCGACTCCCCCCACGATCACGGGCCCCTTCTACGCCCCTGGCTCCCCGTGGCGCGAGAACGGGACCTCCATGGCCGCCTACGACGATGGTGGCCAGCCCGCCGTCGTTCGAGGCCGCGTCCGCTCGACCGACGGCAGGCCAGTGCCCGGGGCGGTCCTGGACGTGTGGCAGAACGCGGCCACCGGCTTCTACGCGGTCCAGCAGCCCGACGTCCAGGGGCCGGACAACCTCCGCGGCCGGTACCGCGCGGATGATGACGGCGGGTTCGTGATCCGCACGGTCCGGCCCGTGCCCTACCCGATCCCTGCCGACGGGCCGGTCGGCGCCCTGCTGGCCGCGACCGCCCGGCACCCGATGCGGGCGGCTCACATCCACGTCATCGTGACGGCCGAGGAGCATCGCGCTCTCACGACGCATGTCTTCGACTCGGCGAGCGACCACCTCGACTCCGATGCCGTCTTCGGCGTCAAGGGCGCCCTCGTGCGCGATTTCGTCGCCGACGGCTCCGGCGGGGTCACCTGTGACACCGACTTCGTGCTCGAGCCACGCCCGCGCCACGGCGAGGCTCCCCTGGGAAGTGAGGCTTAACCGTAGCTCGCCTCACGCCCGAGTGCTGAGGCGGCGGGTGATCAGTGAGGCTTGACACACGTACACCTGGTGTTTACGGTCGCCGCCACAGGCCTTTCCAGTCCCGGCCATCCGGGGTCGTGGCCGAGTGGTCGCCGCGGTCTGCCGGGACCGAGGGCGACGACGCGACGTGCGAGGAGTCCCTATGCAGCGCGAGGACGTGGAGTTCGGTAGCGACGGGACCACGGTGCGGGGCTGGCTGTTCACACCGGACGGTCCCGGCCCGCATCCCACGGTCGTCCTGGCGGGCGGCTGGTGCTACGTCCGCGAGCTCGTCATGCCGCACTATGCCGCGAAGTTCGCCGAGCAGGGTGTCGCCGCGCTCGTCTTCGACTACCGCAACCTCGGGGTGTCCGACGGTGAGCCGAGGCAGCACCTCGACCCCTGGATGCAGATCGTCGACTATCAGAACGCCCTGAGCTTCCTGGAGACGAGAGCCGACGTCGACGCCTCCAGGCTCGGAGCCTGGGGCATCTCGTACTCCGGTGGCCACGTGGTCGTCCTGGCCGCGATCGACCCCCGCGTAAAGGTGATCGTCAGCCAGATCCCCGTCGTGGACGGCTACGAGAACATGCGGCGCGTCCACGGGACCATGGGCTACCGGAAGCTGTGGGCGCGCATTCTGGAGGACCGGGCGGCTCGGTTCAAGGATCCGGCAGCGGGACTGTCCATCCCCCACGCCACCGCCGAACCGGCGAGGGACCTCTCCACGTGGCCCTTCCCCGAGACCTACCACACGTTCAAGGCCCTCAAGGAGTCCGAGGCGCCGCTCTACCAGAACAGCAGCACCGTGCACTCCGTGGACCTGCTCCTCAACTACGACATCATCCCGTTCGCGCGACGCGTCTACGACACCCCGAGCCTGATGATCGTCGCCGAGGGCGACGACCTGACGCTGTGGGACCTGGAGATCGGTGCCTACAACACACTGCCGACGGACAAGAAGCGTCTGCACGTGCTCCCGCACACGACGCACATGACCCTGTACAGCGACCGGGACAAGCTCGAGGTGGCGGCCCGTGCGGCGTCGGAGTGGTTCGTCGAGCACCTGCTGAGGACCTAGTGGCCGACACCCACGACCTGCGGGACCTGCAGGTGCGGTTCCGTGGGTTCGTCGACGACCACGTCGTCCCGGCCGAGCGGGAGGCAGGGGACGGCGCGCACGGGCCCTCGCCGGAACTGGTCGCCCGGCTCCGCGCCGCCGCCCGGCAGGCGCGAGTCTTCGCCCCCACCGCTCCGGTGGAGCTCGGTGGCCTCGGGCTGTCGCACCGCGAGCAGGCGGTCGCGCTCGAGGAGGCCGGGCGCAGCCTGCTCGGACCGGCAGCCACCCATTGCTCAGCGCCGGACGAGGGCAACATCCTTCTCCTCGACAAGGTCGCGTCGCCCGGGCAGCGTGACACCTATCTCGAGCCGCTCGTCCGCGGGCTGGTGCGGTCGAGCTTCGCCATGACCGAGCCCTCACCGGGCGCCGGATCCGACCCGGGCAGGCTGACGACCGCCGCCCACCGGGTCGAGGACGGATGGGAGATCAACGGGCGGAAGTGGTTCATCACGGGCGCGGACGGCGCGGGCTTCGTCATCGTCATGGCGCGGACGGGGGAGTCCGCAACCATGTTCATCGTCGACGGTGACAACCCCGGGATGCGGGTGACCCGCCGGATCGGCTCCCTGGACTCCGCCTTCGCGGGCGGACACTGCGAGCTCGAGCTCGACGGCTGCCGTGTCCCGCCGGAGGCCGTCCTCGGTGCGGTGGACGAGGGGGCCGCCTACGCGCAGCTGCGGCTCGGCCCGGCACGCCTGACCCACTGCATGCGCTGGCTGGGAGCCGCGCGTCGGAGCCACGAGATCGCCGTCGGCTACGCCGCGGGGCGGCCGATGTTCGGGACGGTTCTCGGCGAGCTGGGCATGGCCCAGCAGATGATCGCCGACAACGAGGTGGACATCGCAGCCAGCAGGGCCCTGATCCGTCACGCGGCGGAGGTCCTCGACGCCGGTTCACCCGCGCGCCGGGAGACCTCGACCGCCAAGGTGTTCGTCGCGGAGGCGGTGTTCCGGGTCGTCGACCGGAGCCTGCAGCTCACCGGTGCGCTGGGGGTGTCGACGGACACCGTCATCTCACGTCTCTTCACCGAGGTCAGGCCGTTCCGGACCTACGACGGGCCGTCCGAGGTGCACCGGCGTTCGCTCGCGCGGCGCGCCCTCCGGCGGTCGGCCGCCGGCGAGCTGCCGGGGGACTGGTGAGACGCACATGACCCCGAACACCGTCCCGTTGACGCCGCTGAGCTTCCTGAACAGGTCGGCAGACGTCTTCCCGGACGACGTCGCGGTGATCGACGAGGCGGGCCGCGAGGTCTCCTACTCGCAGCTGCGCGACCGGGCGGCCCGGCTCGCCGACGCACTGCGTGCCTCCGGCATCCAGCGGGGAGACAGGGTCGCCGTGCTGGCGCCCAACACTGTCGAGCTGCTGACGGCCCACTTCGGGGTGCCTGGGTCCGGTGCGGTGCTGGTCGCTCTCAACACGCGACTCGGGCCCGCGGAGTACACGCACATCCTGACCCACTCGCGGGCCCGAGTGCTCCTCGTCGACGCCTCGCTCACCGACGCGATCGCCGACGTGCTCGACGTGGTCCCCGGCCTGGAGCAGGTCGTCGAGCTCGGTGGTCGACCCGCCGTCCTCGCCCGCTCGGTGACGTACGACGCGTGGTCGGCCACCGCTGGCGCCGGCCCCGGCCTGGTGCCTCCGACCGACGAGAACTCGCCGATCGCGGTCAACTACACGAGCGGGACGTCCGGGCACGCGAAGGGAGTCGTCTACACGCACCGTGGGGCCTACCTGAACTCTCTCGGCAGCGCCCTGAGCTTCGGGCTGACGAGAGACAGCGTCTACCTGTGGACGCTCCCGATGTTCCACTGCAACGGCTGGTGCTTCCCGTGGGCGGTGACGGCGGTCGGCGGGCGCCACGTCTGCCTGCGCAAGGTCGACCCAGGTGTGGTCGTCCGGCTCATCGAGGAGCACGCCGTCTCCCACTTCTGCGCCGCCCCCGTGGTCCTCAACACGATCGCCAACGACCCCGCCTCGGTGTCGACGACCTTCACCCACGTCGTTCGGGTGGCCACCGGCGGGGCGCCGCCGTCCCCGACCACCATCGCGCGGGTCCGGGCGATGGGGGTCGAGCTGACCCACCTCTACGGGTTGACCGAGACCTACGGTCCGTCCCTCCTGTGCGAGCCACAGGCCGGGTGGGCCGCGCTCGAGGCCAGCAGCCTCGCGCGCACCATGGCGCGGCAGGGGGTTCGCACCCTGACGGTCGAGGACGCTCGCGTCGTCGACCCGGACATGGCGGACGTCCGCAGGGACGGCACCGACGTCGGCGAGATCGTCTTCCGGTCGAACAGCGTGATGGCCGGCTACCTGGACGACGCGGAGTCGACAGCGTCCGCCTTCGCCGGTGGGTGGTTCCACACCGGTGACCTGGCGGTGGTCCACCCGGACGGCTACCTCGAGATCCACGATCGCGCGAAGGACGTCATCATCACGGGCGGCGAGAACGTCTCGTCGGTCGAGGTCGAGAACGTCCTCCTGAGCGTGCCCGGCGTTCTGGAGGCCGCTGTGGTCGGGCGGCCCGACGACCGCTGGGGCGAGGTCCCGGTGGCGTTCGTCACCCTCGTCGAGGGCGCTTCGGTCACGGCCGAGGAGCTGGTGGCGTGTGTGCGCTCGCAGCTGGCGCACTTCAAGGCTCCGCAGGACGTCGTGTTCGCCCCGCTCCCGAAGACGTCGACCGGCAAGGTGCGCAAGGCCGTGCTGCGGGGGCGAGCGAGAGGGGCCGGCGGCGATGCCTGAGTCCGGCTCGCCGGCAGCTGACCCCTATCCCGGCCTGCGGCTGGAGCAGCTCGTGGAGTACCTCGCGGGAGGTGTGCTCGACATCCGTGCCGACCAGCCGCTCGACGTGCAGCTGCTGGCCGGGGGGCGCTCCAACGTGAGCTACCGGCTCAGCCAGGGCGAGCGCTCATGGGTGCTGCGCCGACCGCCTCTGGGCCACGTCATGCCGACGGCTCATGACATGAGCCGCGAGCACCGGGTGCTGGAGGGTCTGACCCGCGTCGGGTTCCCGGTGCCGAGACCGTTGGCGCTCTGCGAGGACCGGTCGGTCATCGGCGCACCGTTCATGCTGATGGAGTTCGTCGACGGCAGGGTGCTCGCGTCCGCGCGGGACGCGTCGTCTGTCACCGTGCCCGAGGCAGCGCGGATTTCCCGTGGGTTCGTCGAGACACTGGTGGAGCTGCACGCAGTGGACGTCACTGCCGCACGCCTGTCGGAGCTGGGCAGCCCCGAGGGCTACCTGTCGCGCCAGGTGCGGCGATGGACGCAGCAGTGGGAACGCACCAGGACCAGGGACCTGGGCGGCGTGGGCGAGCTCGGGACGTGGCTGACCGCCCGCGTCGACCGGCTGCCGTCGGGGATGCCGTGGGCGATCGTCCACGGCGACTACCGGCTCGACAACCTCGTCGTCGCGGCCGACGGCTCCGACGTCCTCGCCGTCCTGGACTGGGAGATGTCGACGCTCGGCGACCCTGTCGCGGACCTGGCCGTCTCCCTCGTCTACTGGTCGCGACCGGGGGAGACCCTGCGGCAGCGCGTGCCGGTGGCCACCGGCGTCACGGACGTGCCCGGCTTCGCCGAGCGGTCCGAGCTGGTGTCGACCTACGCCGACCTGTCCGGCCGCGACCTGTCCCACCTGGACGTCTGTCTGGCGCTGGCCTGTCTCAAGCTCGCCGTGATCATGGAGTCGATCCACTACCGGAGGCTGCAAGGTCAGCAGCTCGGCGCGGCCGCGGTCGGCGGCGTCGACATGGGCGCGGCCACCGAGGCCCTGGTGGACCTGGGCCTCGCCGTCACGTCGGGAGAGGGGCTGACCGCCCTGGCGCACTGACCACCCATCGCGTCACGTTCCACTGTTCCTGCAGGAGGGGACCCATGCATCTCGGAGACCGGCTCGGCCACCTGACCTACAGCACGCTCGTCCACCCGGGCGACACCTGGGCGGAGATGTGGGAGAGCCTCACCACCTACGCCCCCGCCGTGAAGAAGAACGTGTCCCCGGACGCGGCGTTCGGTGTCTCGCTTCGGCTGTCCAACGCCTCCGCCGAGACCTTGGCCGGGGACCCGGACGAACGCGCCCGGCTGAGGGAGTTCCTCGCGTCGGAGGACCTCTACGTCTACACCGTCAACGCGTTCCCCTACGGCCCGTTCAAGGGCCGCCGCGTGATGGAGCAGGTCTACGAGCCGGACTGGTCGACCGACGACCGGACGCGCTACACGATGGCCGTCGCCGATGTGCTCGCCGACATCGCCGCACCCGGGATCGAGCCGGCGATCCAGACCGCCCCGCTGGCGTTCCGACCCAACGTCTCCGGCCCGGCGTACGTCCATGAGCTGACCCAGAACCTGCTGCGCGTGGTGGCCCACCTCATCGAGCTCGAGCAGCGAACCGGCCGTCGGGTCAAGGTGGCGCTGGAGCCCGAGCCCTTCTGCTTCCTCGAGACGACGGAGGAGACGGTCGACTACTTCGAGAAGCACGTCTACTCCCCCGAGGGGACGGCCGCCCTGGCGTCCCTGACGGGGCTGCCCGCCTCACAGCTGCACGGCCTCGTGCGCAGGCACCTCGGCGTGGTCTTCGACATCTGCCACCAGTCGGTGCAGTTCGAGGACATCCCGACCTCGCTGGCCCGGCTCGTCGGTGCCGGGATCCCGATCTTCAAGCTCCAGGAGGCTGCGGCTCTCTGGGTGCCCGAGGTGACCCCCGACACGGTGCGTGAGCTGGAGCGCTTCACCGACACGATCTACCTGAGCCAGACCACGCAGTCCGTCGACGGCGAGCTGACGCGCTTCCTCAACCTGGGCGACGCCCTCGCCGCCTACGCCGCCGACCCCGGCAGCGGAAGGGAGTGGCGGACCCACTTCCACGTGCCGGTCTTCCTCGACGACCTCGGCGCCTTCCGCACGACCCGGTTCGCCATCGAGGCCGCGCTGCGGGTGCACGCGGCAACGCCGCTCTCCGACCACCTCGAGATCGAGACCTACACCTGGGACGTGCTGCCCGCCCACCTGAAGACGGGCGACATCACCGAGTACGTCACCCGCGAGATCGAGTGGGTGCGGGACGAGCTCGGCGGAGCCTCCGCTCAGGACCCGAGCCGTGCCGACGTGAGCGCGCCATGAGGGCGGCCCGTTTCCACGCCGCTCGGGACATCAGGATCGAGGACGTCCCGGCGCCCGGGGAGCCGGGACCGGGCGAGGTGCTGGTCGAACCCGCGTGGACCGGCATCTGCGGGACCGACCTGCACGAGTACCTGGCGGGACCGATCGTCACTCCCGCGCAGCCGCACCCGCTGACAGGGGTGACCCTGCCGCAGATCCTCGGCCACGAGTTCTCCGCCACGGTGGTCGCGGCGGGCAAGGGCGTCGCCCTGTCGGCCGGGGACCGCGTGGCGGCCATGCCGCTGATCTCGTGCGGCGCGTGCCGCCCGTGCGCCCGGGGGGACCGCCACCTGTGCGTACGCATGGCATGCACCGGGCTGAGCGCCGCGTGGGGCGCGCTGGCCGAGCAGGCGATCGTCCCTGCCTACCAGCTCAGCAGGATCCCCGAGTCCCTGAGTCTGGAGCAGGGGGCCCTGATCGAGCCGGCGGCCGTCGCCGTCTACGCCGTCGAGCGGGCCCGTCTCGAGGCAGGTGGCGACGTCCTGATCACGGGGGGCGGCCCCATCGGGGCGCTGTCCCTCCTCGCTGCGCTCGCGGTCGGTGCGGGGCGGGTGTTCGTGTCGGAGCCCAACGCGAACCGCGCACGGCATGCGCGGGACCTCGGCGCGACCGCCGTGTGGGACCCGTCCACCGACGACGTCCGCGAGGCGGTCCACGAGGCGACCGACGGTGGCGGGGTCGACAGGGCGATCGAGTGCTCAGGGACGGGCGCGGGACTCAACCTGTGCGTGGAAGCGGTCCGCGCCGGAGGCGTGGTCGTGCAGGCGGGCCTGCACACCGCGAACCCGTCGGTCGACCCCATGCTGTGGTGCCTGAAGGACCTGAGCATCGAGGCGACCTGGGCCTACCCCGTCACGTCGTGGCCGCGCATCGCGGCGCTGATCGACCGCGGGGTGCTGCCAGTCGAGAAGGTCGTCACCCGCAGGACGGGTCTCGACGACGTGGTCCGGGACGGCTTCGACGCGCTCGTCGACCCGGCCGGGACCCAGATGAAGGTGCTGGTGAGCCCGCGAGCGTGACCGGGCGGCGCGCCTCCCGGGGTCCATGAGGCGTGGACATCTCGTCAAGTATTGGTTAACATCCTGTCATCCCGTGGTTACCGCCCGGGACGCCGTACCCGATGGCAACGTGTGGAGGCTCCGGTGGCTGGTCGCGTCGCGGAGAAGGCAATCGTCATCACCGGCGCCGGCAGCGGCATGGGGCGGGCCTTCGCCCTCGCCCTGGCCCGGGAGGGTGCCACGCTGGGGGTCCTGGACCTCGACGCCGACGCCGCGAAGGCGGTGTCCGAGGAGATCGCCGCCGAGGGGCACGAGGCGCTGCCGTTGGCTGCCGACGTCAGCCGGCGCGACCAGGTGGTCGCGGCTCTCGACGCGTTCGTCGACCGCGCCGGTCGGCTGGACGTGCTGTTCAACAACGCCGGCTTCAACAAGCCGCTGCACCTGATGGACGTCACCGAGGAGAACTGGCACTCGATCATGGACGTCAATGCCCTCGGGACCCTGATCGGCATCCAGGAGGGCGCCCGGCGCATGATCCCCGCCCGCTCCGGGAAGATCATCAACACCTCGTCCATCGCGGGGCGGCAGGGCTACCCCAGCTTCGCGCCGTACTGCGCCAGCAAGTTCGCGGTCAACGCCCTGACCCAGGCGGCCGCCCGCGGCCTCGCCGAGCACAACATCACGTGCAACGCGTTCGCACCTGGCGTGGTGGCCACCCCTCTGTGGACCCAGCTGGACGCCGACCTCGTGGAGATCGGGGACGCGGCCGTGCCGGGACAGGCCATGGCGGACTTCTCGGCGGGCATCCTGCGGGGCAAGCCCGCCGAGCCGGAGGACGTCGTCGGCACCGCGCTGTACCTGGCGTCGTCGGACTCCGACTACCTGACCGGCCAGGTCATCATGATCGACGGCGGAATGGTGCTCGTGTAGGTCCACGATGCGCCGCGAGTACAGTGCAGGAGTCGACCAGGGGGCCCAGCGTGACGACTGACCAGGTGAGGCCCTCGCACGACGCCGAGTCGGTCGTGCAGCTGGGTCTGAGGCTGCGACAGGCTCGCCAGCGGTCCGGTCTCTCGTTGCGCGCGCTCGCCCGCGAGCTCGGCGTGTCGGCCTCCTTCGTGTCCCAGCTGGAGAACGGCAAGTCCCAGCCGTCGGTGGCCACGCTGTACTCCCTCGCCCAGCTGCTGCACGTCTCGATCGACGAGCTCTTCGCCGCGCCGGAGCTCGCGGGTCACGACCCATCGGGTGCCGAGGGTCGTCCCGAGCCTGCCGGCGCAGCGCGACCCGGCGCGCCACCGTCAGCGGAGGAGCCCGGTGCCCCGGTCGACAGGTCACGGCTCGGCTCGCCGGCCGACGCCTGGTCCGGCGAGGCGAGCTCGCGCCGGCTCTCCGTGACCGCGCCTGGTGAGCGGTCGAAGCTGGTCATGGACTCGGGCGTGATCTGGGAGCAGCTCGCCGACAACACCGACCACGACCTGGACTTCATGGAGATCGTCTATCCGCCGGGCAGCAGCTCGACGAACGACGACCGGATGCTCCGTCACGAGGGGTACGAGTACGGCTACCTGCTCGAGGGCGAGCTGCAGGTCACGTTCGGCTTCGAGGTGTTCATGCTCCGAGCCGGCGAGGCCCTCGGTCTGGACTCCGCGGTGCCGCACCTGTTCAAGAACCTGGGCTCGGTTCCCGCGCGCGGCATCTGGTTCGTCCACCACCGCCACTAGGGCGGCGCGCCGGCGTCGCGCGACGCGACGTTTCGTGGCGCAGTTGTGACGTGAACCCCTTGTGAACAACTGACCGCGTGTGTACAGTCCCACGCAACACATGGCGTGAGGCCACGCGCGACGGGCTTTCGTGACCCTGCTCCGGCATTGGAGGCGGCAATGGCTCCTGAGGCACCAGCGCGTCCCCTGGTGAAGCCGGGTCCGCGCTTCGCTGTCTCGCGGGGCCTGATCACCGTGACGGCCGCCCTGGCCGTCCTCGTCGTCGCGGGGGCCATCTTCGCGCCGACGAGCATCCAGAAGGGCACCTTGCTGGGCATGCTGCCCTTCGCGGCGGTGCTGGTGATCGTCGCTCTCGGCCAGACCCTCGTGGTCCAGCAGGGCGGCATCGACCTCTCGGTGCCCGGTGCGGTGTCCCTTGCCGTCGTCGTCGTCACCCATCAACCCAACGGCGACGACGACAAGCTGCTCCTGGCCGTGGTCGTGGCTCTGGGGATCGCCGTGCTCGCCGGAGTGGGAAACGGCGTGCTGATCGGGCGTCTCGGTCTCAACCCCATCGTCGCCACGCTGGGCATGAACGCCCTGCTGTACGCCGGCGTCCTCGGCATCTCCGGCGGCTCGCCGCGCAGGACCACCAAGCGGCTCGCCAGCATCTCCGACGGCACGACCTTCGGGGTCCCCAACGCCGTGTACTTCGCGGTGGCGGCCGTCGTGATCGTGACCGTCGCCGTGAAGTGGACGGTCGCGGGGAGACGGTTCGAGGCCGTCGGGGCGAACCCGACGGCCGCGTGGGCGACCGGTCTCAAGGTGACCAGGCACAGGTTCGGCGCCTACGTCTGGGCACAGGTCCTCTACTGGCTGGCCGGCGTCCTGCTCGCCGGCATCCTGGCTCAGCCGACGGCGTTCCAGGGCGACGCCTACCTCCTCCCGTCGGTGGCGGCCGTCGTGCTCGGCGGGACGTCGCTCCTCGGTGGCCGGGGCTATCTCGTGGCCACGGCGGTCGCGGCCCTGTTCCTCAGCCAGCTCGAGCAGTTCGTCCTGGCGCTCGGCGTCACCTTCGCGGTGCGGACCCTCGTCGAGGCGGCTGCCCTCGCCGTGGGGGTGGCGCTCTACACCGTCAACTGGCAAGCGCTGCGCGAAAGGTTCCTCGGTGGGCTCCCGCAGCCGTCCCCGAGCCCATGACCCATCCACACACACCTGCTCCACGTCCGAGCAATCCGAGCTGCAGTACTGAGAAGGGAAGCCTGACATGACCCGACCGATTCGACTTGTCCGACTCATCGCCGGGGTCGGCGCAGCCGCGCTCGTCCTCGCCGCGTGCGGGGGTTCGGACGGCGAGACCGACACGTCCTCACCGGGTGACACCGGTGCAGCCAGCTCGGGGGACCGGCCCGCATGGTGCGGTGAGAAGGAGATCATCGTCGGCATGACCGACGGGTTCGGCGGCAACAGCTGGCGGCTGGTCACCACGGCGTCGGGCCGGGCCGAGGCAGAGAAGTGTCCCAGCGTGAAGGAGTTCCTCTACGCCGACGGACAGGGCGACACCCAGAAGGCCATCGCCGACATCCAGGGCATGGTGGCCAAGGGCGTCGACGCGCTGGTGGTCTTCCCGGACGCCGGCGAGGCCATGCTGCCCGCCCTGCGGTCGGCCTTCGAGGCGGGTGTCGTGACCGTGCCCTACCGGGTGGACCCGGGCGGTGAGGACGGCAAGGACTACACCGCCTACATCGGTCTCGACTCCCCGAACGACGGGAGGAACTGGGCCAACTGGATCACCGAGGTGGTCCCCGACGGCGGGAACGTCCTCTTCCTGAGCGGGCCGAAGGGCAACAGCCAGGGCGAGGGCGAGGCAGAGGGCCTGCACGAGGTCCTCGACCCGCTGGGCAAGTACACCTTCATCGGTGAGCAGCCGTTCGAGGTGACCAACTGGGACCCCGCGCAGACGCAGAAGGTGCTGACAGCCGCCATCGCGAAGAACCAGAACATCGACGTCATCGTGTCCGACTTCGGGCCGTCGCTGGTGGGCGCGCTGCCCGCGTTCACCAAGGCCGGGCGGTCCATCCCGCCCCTGGCGACCTCGGACGGCAACGTCCTCGGCTGCTTCTGGCAGGACAACATCGCCGACAACCCGGACTTCCAGATGATGACGATCGCCACCGGGAACGACCACGTCCGCACGGCGATGCAGTACGCCATCGCTCAGGCCACCGAGGGCGAGGTCCCGGACTCGACCCAGCACCAGCACGCGCTCTTCGAGAACTCCGTGACCGAGGACCCGAGCGCTGTCCAGTGCGAGGCGGACCTGCCCGGTGACATCTACCTGTCGGCCGAGATGTCGGCTGACGAGCAAGCCGCGCTGCTGAAGTAGCGCACAGGGTCCACGGGGTGGGTCGGCCAGTAGCGCGGCACGCGTGACGGCAGGCCCACCCCCCGGGCAGAGCTCTAGATCGAACCCAGCGTGAAGGACGACGTGGTGACAGAACAGACCGCGGTGGCCGTGAGGCACCCGACCATGGTCCTGGCCGGCATCTCGAAGAACTACGCCGGAGTGGCCGCGCTCACCGACGTGTCCATCGAGGTGCAGCCCGGTGAGGTCCACGCTCTGCTCGGCGAGAACGGTGCGGGCAAGTCGACGTTGATGGGAGTGGCGTCGGGGACGACGCAGCCCGACGGCGGGACGGTCACCTTCGCTGGGCAGACGATCGACCACCTGACACCGACGCTGGCCACCCAGCTCGGCATCGCCATCGTGCACCAGCACCCGGCGGTCCTGCCCGACATGACCGTGGCGGAGAACATCAGGGTCGCCGTGCCCCCCGAGTTCCTGCGATTCGCCCGCGACGAGGCGTCCTCCATGCGGCAGCTGCTCGCGGATGTCGGCAGCACGGTGCACCTCGAGGACCGTGTCGGCTCACTCAGCGTGGCGCAGAAGCACCTCCTCGAGCTCGCCAAGGCCTTCGCGCTCTCGCCGCAGCTGCTGATCCTCGACGAGCCCACAGCCCCGCTGGGTCAGGACTCGGTCGACCTGCTCTTCGATCGCGTCCGGTCCGCCGCCGCCGGGGGGACCGCCGTCGTCTACATCACCCACCGGCTCGCGGAGGTCCGCGTGCTCGCCGACCAGGTGACCGTGCTGCGGGACGGCAAGCTCCGTGGCTCGATGAGCGTCTCCGACGTCACGGACGACGAGCTGCTCGCGCTGATCATCGGCCGCCAGCTCGAGTCGACCTTCCCGCCGAAGCGTGAGGTCACCGAGGACGGGGGACCGGTCCTCCTGGTGCAGGCACTGTCCGGTGAGGGGTTCTCCGACGTCACGATCTCGGCAGGACGTGGAGAGATCGTCGGGGTGGCCGGCGTCATCGGGAACGGCCAGAGCGACCTCCTGCGGGCGCTCGCCGGGCTCGTCGGCTTCTCCGGAACCGTGCGTGTCGGCGACAAGCCGCACGACTCGAGGGACCTGCGGAGGTACTCCGCCTACATGCCTGCGGACCGGCACCGCGAGGGTCTGATGATGTCGATGACGGTGCGGGAGAACTCCGCCGTCACCTCGCTCGGCCGGCTGAGGAGTCCCGTCCTCCTGAGCCGTCGCCGCGAGGTCGAGCTCGTGGGCAAGGAGCTGACAGCCCTCGACGTCAAGGCGCGGTCGCTCGAGGCCAACGTGACCTCGCTCTCCGGGGGCAACCAGCAGAAGGTCGTGATGGCCCGCGCCCTGCTCTCGGAGCCGGCCATCCTGATCGCGGACGAGCCGACCCAGGGTGTCGACGTGGGGGCCCGAGCCGAGATCTACCGCATCCTTCGGGAGGTGGCGGACACCGGCGTCCCGGTCGTGGTCGCCTCCTCCGACGCCAAGGAGCTCGAAGGTCTCTGCGACCGGGTGATCGTGATGTCCCGTGGCCACGTCACCGAGGCACTGGCTGGTCCGGACGTCACCGAGGAGCGGATCATCGGCGCGGCCGTGCGCTCCACGACCCACAAGCGGGAGGAGTCGCAGGGCGCAGCAGGCCGTCGATCGGCCTCGACCGCCCTTCGGCGCTTCGTCCAGGGTGACTACGCGCCGGTCGTGATCCTCGCCTCGGTCATGGTCGCCCTCGGTGCCTACATCTACTCGCAGAACGACCGCTACCTCTCCTCGTTCAACATCACGTCGGTGATGCTGCTCGTGGCGGCCCTCGGCTTCATCGCGATGGGCCAGACGGTGGCGCTGCTCATCGGAGGCATCGACCTCTCGGTGGGCCCGCTCGCCGGTCTCCTCGTCGTGGTGGGCTCGTTCTTCATCAACGACGGCAGGTCGGCGGTGGTGATGCTGCTCGGCTTCGTGTTGATGCTGGGCACGGCAGCGACCACGGGTGCCGTCAACGGGGCACTCGTCAGGTTCGGGAAGTTCACGGCTGTCGCGGCGACCCTGACCACCTACATCGCGCTGCAGGGCTTCAGCTTCCTGCTCCGGGACGCCCCGGGGGGCATCATCAGCCGGGGCGTGACGGACGCGATCACCGTCAAGGTCGGTCCTGTACCCGTCGTCTTCCTGCTCCTGGTCGCCACGACGCTGGTCATGGAGCTGCTCCTGCGGAAGAGCCCATGGGGCCTGTCGCTCCGGGCCGTCGGCTCGGACGAGGAGGCCGCCCGTCGGGTCGGGGTCCGCGTCACTCGCACCGTCGTCGCCGCCTACGTCGTGGTGTCCGTGTTCACCTTCCTCGGGGCGCTGGTGCTGCTGGCCCAGCTCGGGATCGGGGACCCGGCCCAGGGCATCGGCTACACCCTGAGCAGCATCACGGCAGTCGTGCTCGGAGGCACCAGCCTGGCGGGCGGCCGAGGAACGTTCGTCGGCACGCTGCTCGGCGCCGGACTCATCGTCCAGGCGCTCAACGCCACCACGTTCCTCGATCTCAGCCAGACCTGGCAGTACCTGTTCCAGGGCGGGCTGATCGTCGTCGCGGCTGTGGTCTACAGCCAGGTGCGCGGCCTTCGCAACACCACCGCGGCCTCGGCCGCCTGATCGCAAGGAGCGACCGGTGCGTGCAGCACGCTTCCACGGCAAGGGCGACATCCGGGTGGAGGACGTCCCGATGCCCTCGGTCCGCGAGGCCGACGACGTCCTCGTGGAGGTGCACTACTGCGGGATCTGCGGGACCGACCTGCACGAGTACCTCATGGGTCCCATCGTCACGCCGGCCACGCCGCACCCGCTGACCGGTGCCACGCTGCCCCAGACCCTGGGCCACGAGTTCTCCGCGACAGTTGTCGAGGTCGGCCCGAGCGTCCGGGACGTAACCCTGGGGGACCGCGTGGCCATCATGCCGGCGATCACGTGCGGTCGGTGCTACTACTGCCGACGGGGCATGGGCCACCTGTGCCTGAGCTTCGCGTGCACCGGCCTGAGCGCCGAGACCGGGGGGCTGGCCCAGTTCGCGACGCTCAAGGAGTACCAGGTCGCCGTCCTCCCCGACGAGGTCTCCGACCAGGAGGGGGCGGTCATCGAGCCCGCCTCCGTCGCGGCCTACGGCGTGGAGCGTGCCGGTGTCACCGGCGGGGATGTCGTCCTCGTGACCGGCGCCGGCCCCATCGGGATACTGTCCGCTCTCTACGCCAGCGCCGTCGGGGCCTCCACGGTGGTCATCGCCGAACCCAACGCGAACCGGGCGTCGCTCGCCCGCGCGATGGACATCGGCCCGGTCGTCGACCCCGGGTCGGACGGCTTCGGCGACCTGCTGAACGACCTCACGAGCGGCATCGGTGTCGACCTCGCGGTCGAGTGCTCGGGATCGACCCCCGGGCTGGCGACCTGCCTCACCAGCACACGTCGCCGCGGTTCGATCGTGCAGACCGGTCTGCACACGAAGCCCGCGACGCTGGACGCGATGGCGCTCTCGGAGAAGGACATCTCGCTCCACGGCAGCTGGTGCTGGTGGGCCACCGACTGGCCACGCGTCATCCGGATGGTCGCGTCGGGCAAGTACCCGGTCGCCAAGGCCGTCACCGCGACGATCCCGCTCGCCGACGTGGTCGAGAAGGGCTTCGACGTCCTCGTCGACCCGCAGGGCGACCAGCTCAAGGTCCTCGTCAGCTCCGGAGATCATGCCTAGCCCGCCGACAGGCGACAGGAAGGGAGACGCGTCATGAGTGCGATCGGCGACCTGCACCACGTCGGGATCACCGTCCGGGACCTGGAGTCGTCCCTGCAGTGGTACGAGCGTGTCTTCGGCGTCACCCGGGAGTTCGTGGCGCACGGCTCGGGCCCCGACCTCGCCGCCTCGGTCGGCGTGCCCGACGCCGACCTCAGCTTCGCCTTCCTGCGGCTGGGCAGCGCCGTCGTCGAGCTCCTGTGCTACGCGAACGACCGGGACGACACCTTCACCCGCTCCAACGCTGACGTCGGCTCGGCGCACGTGTGCATCGACGTCCCCGACATCAAGGCGGCCTACGAGGACCTGCTCGGGAAAGGGGTGGAGTTCCTGACGCCGCCTCTTCACATCGACGACGGCCCGCTGGAGGGCTGTTCCTTCGTCTACTTCAAGGACCCCGACGGTGTGACCCTCGAGCTCTTCGAGAGCACCGGCACTCACCCCTGATCGTCCCGCAACGCACGACCGACTAGGAGGACGCGTGAGTTCACGGAGGGCCCTCGTCATCGGTGCCACCGGCATCACCGGCAGCAACACCGCACGGCACCTGGCCGAGACCGGCTGGGAGGTGCTCGGCGTGTCGCGCAGCGAGCCGGAGGGCCTGCCGGGGGTGCGGCACGTCCCCGTCGACGTCCTGGACCCGGGCGCGACCGAGTCCGCGCTCGCGGGCCTGGGTGCCACCCACCTGTTCTTCTGCACCTGGTCCCGGCAGGAGACCGAAGCCCTCAACATCGAGGTGAACGGCGCGATGCTGCGCAACGTGCTCGACGCCGCCGGGAAGGCCGGGTCCCTGCAGCACGCCGCTCTGGTCACCGGTCTGAAGCACTACCTGGGGCCGTTCGAGGCCTACGCGCAGAACCCGGCCAAGCCGCCGTTCCGGGAGAGCCAGAGCCGGCTCGACTACGAGAACTTCTACTACGAGCAGGAGGACATCCTGTTCGCCGCGGCCGACCGCCACGGGTTCACGTGGTCGGTCCATCGCCCGCACACCGTCATCGGGTATGCGCTCGGCAACGCCATGAACATGGGCGTCACCCTGGCGGTGTACGGGACGCTCGCCCGGGAGATGGGCATCCCGTTCGTCTTCCCGGGCTCGCCGGAGCAGCTCGCCGGCACGACGGACATCACCGACGCCCGCATCCTGGCCCGGCACCTCGCCTGGGCGGCGACGGACGAGCGAGCGGCCAACGAGGCGTTCAACATCGTCAACGGCGACACCTTCCACTGGAAGGACATGTGGGAGGTCGTGGCCTCGGGACTCGGGGTCGAGCCGGCGCCCTACCCCGGGAAGCCGACCCCGTTGGCCGAGCAGATGGTCGACGCCCGTGAGCACTGGGCGGCCATCGCCGACCGCGAGCACCTGCGCGAACGGGACGTGGACCGTCTTGCCCCCTGGTGGCACACGGACAGCGACCTGGGGCGCACGGTCGAGACGTACGCGGACATGACCAAGAGCCGCGATGCCGGGTTCACGGACGATCAGGACAGCCGCAGGTCCTTCCTCGACCTGTTCGACCGGCTGCGCGAGGAGCGCGTGCTGCCGCAGCAGAGCGGGGGCTCCGGAGCATGAAGGCCGTGCAGTTCCAGGGTGTGAACGAGCTGGCGCTCGCGGATGTCGACACCCCCTTGATCGGCGACGACGAGGTCCTGGTCGGTCTCCGCGCGGTCGGGATCTGTCACTCGGACTTCGAGCTGCTGGAGGGCCGCTACATCATCCCGTTCGACTATCCCGTCGTCCCCGGCCACGAGTGGTCCGGCGTCGTGGAAGAGGTCGGCCGCGACGTCACCGGGTTCAAGCCCGGCGACCGGGTGCTCGGCGAGTGCGTGATCGGGCAGGAGCACTTCGGCTTCTCCATCTCGGGCGCCGCTGCGGAGCACTTCGTGGCTCGCGCGGACTGGCTGCACCACGTGCCCGACGAGCTGTCGGACACCCAGGCTGCTCTCGTCGAGCCGTTCAGCTGTGCGTACTTCGCCGCCATGAAGGCCGACAACCTCAACGCCAGCGACACCGCCGTGGTGTTCGGGGCAGGGCCCATCGGGCTGGGCTGCGTCGCGGTGGCCTCCACGCTCGGCGCGACGGTCATCTGTGCCGAGCCGAACGGCCAGCGCGCGGACCTGGCACGGGCGCTCGGTGCCTCGGAGGTGCTCGATCCCACGGCTGAGGACTTCCTCGACCGTGTCCAGTCGCTCACTGCAGGTCGCGGTGCGGACGTCGTGATGGAGGCGTCCGGGCAGCCGGCGGCCATGGCGGCGACGCTGGAGGTCGCCGGCTTCAACGCCCGCCTGGTCAACATCGGCATCGACGTCGGCCGCAGCGTCCCGGCGAAGCTGGGCCTGATCCAGTCCAAGCAGCTGCAGGTGCGCGGGACCATCGGCTCGCCCGGCGTGTGGCCCGACACGCTGCGCTTCCTGGCGAAGACCGGACTGGACCTCTCCTCGATGGTGACCCAGCGCTTCGATCTCGAGGACGCGCCTGGCGCCTACGCGGCGGCTCGCCGGACCGACGAGAACGTGAAGGTCCACATCCAGCACGGAGCCGCGACGTGAAGGCCCTGGTCCTCCATGCGCCTGGGGACGCGCGGATCGAGCAGCGACCGGATCCACGACCCCCCGGATCCGACGAGGTGACGCTGCGCGTCGTCCGAGCAGGCCTGTGCGGCACCGACGCAACCGAATACGCCGCAGGGCCGGTCATGACGCCGCTGACCACTCGGCACCCGAACAGTGGCGCGCTCGGCCCGGTCGTGCTCGGGCACGAGTTCATCGGCGTCGTCGAGGCAGTCGGTGGCGGCCGTCGAGCGAGTCGGCGTCGGTGACCGGGTGGCCGCTGGGGCCGGCGTGTGGTGCGGGTCCTGCGCGTGGTGCCGGAGAGGCCAGACCAACCTCTGCGCGTCGTACTGGACCTTCGGCCTCTCGGCCGACGGCGGACTCACCGAGAGGCTGAACGTGCCGGCCGCGATGCTGCACAGGGTCGCGGACGAGGTCAGCGACGACAATGCGGCCCTGGCCCAGCCACTTGCGGTCGGCCTGCATGCCGTCAGCCGCAGCCGCATCGCGGAGGGGGACACCGTCGTGGTCAACGGGGCAGGCGCCATCGGCTCGTTCATCGTCGCGGGAGCCGTCGCGTCGGGAGCCGGGGCGATCGTCGCGGTTGACGTCGACCGGGCACGGCTGGACGTCGTGGCCGAGCTGGGCGCCTCTCACACGGTGGACGCGACGGAGGGGGACCCGTACGAGGTCGTTCGGGAGATCACCGGCGGCGCGCTGGCAGACGTCTCCATCGAGGCCAGCGGGATCCCCGACGGGATGGCACGCGTTCAGCGCCTCACCCGCCGCGGCGGGACGATCCTGCTCGTCGGCCTGCCCAAGAAGCCGGTCACGTTGGACGCGGTCGACCTCATCCTGCGCGAGATCGACGTCGCGACGACCGTCGCTCACGTGTGCGACCAGAACCTTCCGGCTGCCCTGGACCTGTTGGCCGGCCGCGACCTCGCCGGCCTGCTCGTGGAGCGCGTCGTCACCCTCGACCGCGCGGTCGAGGAGGCCCTGGTGCCGATGGCTGCCGGCGAGGCGCGCGGCAAGCTGCTCGTGGACCCGCAGGCGGTCCCGTCATGAACCATGACCCCCAGCTGCGCGTCGCGTTCTGCGGGCTCGGCCGGATGGGCACCCAGATGGCCACCAGGGTCGCGGCGGCCGGGCTGCCCCTCACGGTCTGGAACCGCAGTCCTGAGGCCGCACGGCAGCTCGCACGCACGACGGGGGCAACCGCCGCCGGCACCCCTCGCGGCGCGGCCGTCGACGCCGACGTGGTCGTCACGATGCTGACGGACGGCCCCGCGGTCCTCGCCGTTCTCGACGGGCCGGACGGAGCTCTTGCCGGCCTGCGGCCCGGGGCCGTGGTCGTGGACTGCTCGACCACCGGGGCAGATCTCGCACGGGAGGCGGCCCGGATCTGCTCCGGCCGCGGCGTCGAGTTCCTCGATTGCCCCGTCAGCGGGAGCACCGCCGTGGCCGAGCGCGGGGAGCTCGGATTGATGGCAGGCGGAGACGAGTCGGTGCTCTCCCGGGTTCACCCCGTGCTCTCGACGTTCGGCAAGGCCATCGTCCACGTGGGAGCCACCGGGTCGGGTGCGGCGGCGAAGGTCGCGGTCAACGGCCTGCTGCACTCCTTCAACACGGCGCTCGCCGAGTCGCTGGTCGCCGCGGAGGCGGCCGGTGTGGCCCGGTCGACGCTGTTCGACGTCCTGGCATCGGGCGTTCTCGCGAACCGGTTCCTCGACTACAAGCGGGACGCGTTCATCGACCCGGCTGGAACAGCTGTTGCGTTCGACCTTGCGACGGCGACCAAGGACCTCGGTCTCGCTCTTGCCTCCTCGCAGCGCGCGGGGCTGACCGGCTCGGTCATCAGCCGAGTGCTCGACCTGCACCGCGAGGCACTCGACGACGGCTTCGGTGGCCAGGACATGGCCGCGATGGCGACGTGGTTCAGCGAGCGGGCCGGCGGATCACCGGCGGAGTCGATCGCTGACACGGACCAGACGCTCGAAAGGACATGACGTGGGCATCCACACGTACGGCACCAACGCGGTCGACTGGGAGCAGCGGCTCGACATCGACCGGATGCGCACCGAACGACTCGCGCGACTGCGCGCGGAGCTGGAGAAGTCGTCACTCGGCGCGGTGCTGGCCTTCGACTTCACCAACATCCGCTACATGACCTCCACGCACATCGGGACGTGGGCGGTCGACAAGCTGATCCGCTACTCGCTCCTGGTCCGCGGCGGCGAGCCGATCATCTGGGACTTCGGCTCCGCAGCCCGCCACCACCAGCTCTACAACCCGTGGCTCGACTACTCGTCGGCCGCGGCCGACCAGTCCGGGCACGATCCCCACCACGGTGCCTCGCCGAACGGCGCTGCCAGGGCCAGCGGCGCCCGGGCAGGGATCTCCACGCTGCGGGGCGCCTTCCACCCGCAGGCGGGCATCGCCGAGGAGGTGGCGCGCAAGGTCAAGCGGGAGCTCGAGGAGCACGGGCTCCTGGACGAACCGCTGGGGGTCGACGTCATCGAGCTCCCGATCCTCGCGGCGTTCCAGCAGGCCGGCATCCAGGTCGTCGACGGCCAGCAGGTCTTCCTCGAGGCGCGCCGGGTCAAGACGCCCGACGAGATCGGTCTCCTCACCCAGGCCGCCTCGATGGTCGACGCCGCGTACGACCGCCTGTACGAGTTCCTGCGCCCGGGCGTCCGTGAGAACGAGTGCGTCGGACTCGTCAGCAAGGTCCTCTACGACCTCGGCTCGGAGTACGTCGAGGGCGTCAACGCGATCTCGGGCGAGCGGTGCGCGCCGCACCCGCACGTGTTCTCCGACCGGCTGCTCCGACCGGGCGACCCGGCCTTCTTCGACATCCTGCACAGCTACATGGGCTACCGGACCTGCTACTACCGGACCTTCGCGGTGGGCAGCGCCTCCGTGGCGCAGCGCGACGCCTACACGCGGTGCCGGGAGTACATGGACCAGGCCATCGCCCTGGTGAAGCCGGGCGCGACCACCGCGGACATCGTCTCGGTCTGGCCCACCGCGCAGGAGTTCGGGTTCGCGGACGAGGAGGCGGCCTTCGCCCTCCAGTACGGGCACGGCGTCGGGCTGTCCATCTGGGAGAAGCCCATCTTCAGCCGGCTCGTCTCGCTCGACCACCCGGAGGTCATCGAGGAGGGCATGGTCTTCGCCCTCGAGACCTACTGGCCCGCCGCGGACGGTTGGTCGGCCGCACGGATCGAGGAGGAGCTCGTGGTCACCGCCGACGGGTGCGAGGTCATCACGAAGTTCCCGGCCGAGGACCTGCTGGTCGCCGGGCAGAGGTACTTCACGGTGGACGGGCCGCTCCCCACCACGCGCGACTCCCAGTCGCACCTCAACACGGGGACCAAGACATGACACTGCCGCTCGAGAACCACGCCTACGGCGAGCACCAGATGGTCATGCCGCCCGGGGACCCCACGTCGCACGACGCGGCCGACGTCCCGCTGAAGGTCCGTCTGGAGATGTACCGACTGCTCCAGGAGCTGAGGCAGTTCGAGAAGCGGGCGTACGACCTGTTCATGCAGCAGCTGGTCAAGGGGACCTCACATCTCTCGCTCGGCATGGAGGCCATCGCAGCGGGCTTCGGCACCGCGATGCGCGCCGACGACTACACGTTCGCCACCTACCGGGGTCATGCCCACACCCTGGCCCGCGGCGTGCCGATGGAAGGTGTGCTCGCCGAGCTCCTCGGCCGGGCCAACGGGCTGCTGGGCGGCAAGGGCGGCTCGATGCACCTCACCAGCGTCGAGCACGGCGTGATGGGGTCCTACGCGATCATCGGCGCCCACCTCACCATCGCGAACGGCGCGGCCTGGTCGGCTCAGTACCGCGGGAGCGGGCAGGTCGCGGTGTGCTTCTTCGGTGACGGCACCACCAACATCGGTGCCTTCCACGAGGCGCTGAACTATGCCGCCGTGTTCAAGCTCCCTGTGGTCTTCGTCTGTGAGAACAACCTCTACATGGAGTACACCGCGATCGCGGACATCACGGCCGTCCCGCGGCCCGCCGCGGACCGGGCCGGGGCCTACGGCCTGGAGCCGGTCGTGGTCGACGGCAACGACGTCGACGCCTGCTACCTGGCCGCTGGCGCCGCGCTGGACCACGCCCGGTCCGGTGCAGGCCCCGTCCTGGTCGAGGCGCTGACGTACCGCCACGGGGGGCACTCGCGCGCCGACCCCGGGAAGTACAAGCCGCCGGGCGAGCTGGAGGCGTGGCTGGGTTACGACCCGCTCAAGATCTACCGAGGCCGGCTCGAGCGGCTCGGTGTGGACCCGGCCGAGCTCGACGTGCTGGACGCAGAGGTCGCCGCCGCCGTGGACGCCGCCACCGCTGCTGCCAAGAACGGACCGCTGCCGGACCCCTCGGCTGCGTACACGGACCTGTGGGCCGACGGAGGTCACTCGTGGCGGAACTGACCTACCGGGACGCAGTCGCGCGCGGCCTGGCCCAGGAGATGGAGCGTGATGAGCGAGTCGTCCTCATCGGTGAGGACGTTGCCGGCGCGGGCGGGGTGTTCAAGACGACCGTCGGGCTCCTCGAGAAGTTCGGGCCGAAGCGCGTGATCGACACCCCGATCTCCGAGCAGGCCATCCTGGGCGCGGCGATGGGGGCTGCCATGACAGGTCTACGCCCGGTCGCCGAGATCATGTTCTCGGACTTCTTCGCCGTGTGCTGGGACCTCGTCGTCAACGAGATGGCCAAGACTCGCTACATGACCAACGGTCAGGTGACGCTGCCCCTGGTGGTCAAGAGCGGCAACGGCGGCGGTCTGCGCTTCGGGGCGCAGCACTCACAGTCGATCGAGAACTGGGCGATGGCCGTCCCGGGCCTCAAGGTCGTCACCCCGTCGACACCGGTCGACGTCGTCGGCCTGATGGCTGCGGCCGTGCGGTGCGACGACCCGGTGCTGTTCTTCGAGCACAAGGGGCTCTACGCCAGCAAGGGGGAGGTTCCGGACGGACCGGTCGAGGACGAGCTCGGCACGGCCCGGGTCCGCCGGCCCGGCCGGGACGCGACGGTCCTCGCCCTGGGACTCATGGTGCCCCGGGCCCTGGCCGCGGCGGAGGGTCTCGCCGAGCGCGGGGTCGACTGCGAGGTCATCGACGTCAGGTCGCTGGTGCCGCTGGACACGAGGACCGTCCTCGAGTCGGTGGGGCGCACAGGCCGACTCTTCACGGTCGAGGAGAACCCTCGGCTGCTCGGGTGGGGGGCCGAGATCGCGTCCATCGTCAGCGACGAGGCCTTCTGGGACCTCGACGGTCCGGTGGTCCGCATCACCACCCCGCATGTCCCCCTGCCATCGGCGGACTCGCTCGAGGACCTCATGATCCCGTCGGTCGAGCGGATCGAGGAAGAGGTCGAGCGGGCGATGCAGGCGTGAGTCCGGCCCGAGGTCGCTCGCGCCGTGCACCGCGGCACCGCGACAGTCCCCGCGTGCGACGGCTGGCCCACGAAGCGGGCGTCGACCTCGCGGCGATCGCGCGCAGCGGGCGACACGACCGCGCCACCGTGGCCGACGTGGAGGCCGCCCGGCGACCGGGTCGGCAGCAGCCGCCGCCGTCCTCGCCGCTGCTGTCCGTGGTGGAGGTGGACGTGACGAACGTGACCCGGTCCCGGCCCGGTGAGCTCCTCGCGTTCGTCGCCGAGGCCGCCGTCCGCGCATCCGCTGCGGCCTCGCCGGGGCCGGTGCACCTGTCCCTCGAACCTGGCGCCGGGCGCCCGGCGGGGCCCCTCGCGAGCGACGCCCGGGACCTCACGGTCGACGCACTGGCCCGCCGGATAGCCGGACCCGAGCCGGCAGCACCGGCCGGCGTCGACGCCGGGGACACGGGGCCGACCTTGACGGTCGTCGACGTCGGCGACCGCCAGGTCCTGATCGGCACGGCCGCGCTCCCGGTCCGCGGAAGAGCCCTGACCGTGGGTGCCGTCGTGCGGCGGCCGGTCGTGCGCACGGATCGCGACGGTCAGGAGGGGATCGCCGTCAGGGCGATGGCCCACCTCGCGCTCAGCCACGACGAGGCCGACCTCGACGGGGTCGCGGCCGGACGCCTGCTGTCGGCCGTCAAGGACCGGCTGGAAGGCTGGCGTCCCGAGGTGGCGGGGGCAGCGGTCACCGGGACACCGGGATGAGCACGACGACCGAGGCCGGCCGGGAGGACGCCGTCGTCGACGCCGTGCCGAAGGGGCTCTGGATCGGGGGCGTGACCCGGCCCGCGTCCGGCGGCACGGTGCTCCCGGTCGACGACCCGTCCACCGCTGAGACCCTTGCGGAGGTGGCGGACGCCACCGTCGAGGACGGGCTCGCGGCGCTCGGGAGCGCGGTGGACGCGCAAGCCGGGTGGGCCGCCACCGCGCCGCGCGAGCGGGGCGAGATCCTGCGCCGGGCGTTCGAGCTGATGTCGGCGCGCGCGGACGATCTCGCCCTGCTGATGACGCTGGAGATGGGCAAGCCGCTCTCCGAGTCCCGGGGCGAGGTCACCTACGCCGCCGAGTTCTTCCGATGGTTCAGCGAGGAGGCCGTGCGCGTGGCGGGGCGGTGGTCCACGTCGCCCGACGGCGCCACGCGGCTCATGACGATGAAGCGTCCCGTCGGCCCCGCGCTGATGATCACGCCCTGGAACTTCCCGCTGGCGATGGGCACCCGCAAGATCGGCCCCGCGGTCGCCGCCGGCTGCACGATGGTGGTGAAGCCCGCGGCCCAGACCCCGTTGTCGATGTACGCCCTGGCGTCGCTCCTGCGCGAGGCGGGGCTGCCCGACGGCGTCCTCAACGTCGTGACGACGAGCCGGAGCGGGGAGGTGATGTCGCCGCTCATCCGGGACCCTCGCCTGCGCAAGCTCACGTTCACCGGATCCACCGCCGTGGGCCGGGCGCTCGTCGCGCAGTCGGCGGAGCAGCTCCTGCGGGTGTCGATGGAGCTGGGCGGCAACGCGCCCTTCCTCGTCATGGCCGACGCCGATCTCGACGCCGCGGTCGACGGGGCCATGCTCGCCAAGATGCGGAACATGGGCGAGGCGTGCACGGCGGCCAACCGCTTCATCGTGCACCGCAGCGTCGCAAACGACTTCGCGCAGCGGATGGCGGACCGCATGGCGGCGCTCCGCGTCGGCCGGGGCACCGAGGACGGGGTGCAGGTCGGCCCGCTCGTCGACGCTCCGTCCCGGGACAAGGTCGCCGAGCTGGTGCAGGGGGCCGTCGACGGCGGGGCACGGGTGCTCACGGGTGCTCGGACCGTGGGGGACCGAGGGTGGTTCTACGCTCCGACCGTCCTGGCGGACGTCCCGCCGGACGCGGCGATGCTCCGCGAGGAGATCTTCGGACCGGTCGCTCCGGTGATCACGTTCGACTCCACCGAGGAGGCCGTGCGCGCGGCGAACGACACGGAGTACGGCCTGGTGGCCTACGCGTTCACCCGTGACCTGTCGACGGCCCTGGAGCTCTCCGAGTCGCTGGACACCGGGATGGTCGGCATCAACCAGGGGGTCGTGTCGAACCCGGCCGCCCCCTTCGGGGGCGTGAAGCACTCCGGCTTCGGCCGGGAAGGAGGCACCGAGGGCATCGAGGAGTACCTCGAGACGCGCTACGTGGGCATCCGACCGTCGTAGGGCGGCGATGCCGGGCCGTTCCACGTGGACGTCATCGGACCCTGTCGCCCGACCCCTTGGCCAACCGGTACTGCACGAGCGTCGGCACGTCGTCGCGCGAGAGGGCCTCCCGTGCGTGCGCCACGACGACCGTCTCGATGGCGGTCCTGACCTCGCGGAGGTCGGCGCGGGTGGTGAGATCGACGACAAGATGCAGGTCCGGGTCGACCGGGTCGTTCTCCAGCCGTGCCGAGGCAGCATGCACGCCGTGGACCGCTTCGGCCTCGGTCTCGAGCGCCTCGGTCAGCGCCTTCGGCGGCATCGACGTCTGGCCTCGCGCGTCGTCGGCCTCGAGAAGCACCTCGCCGAGGCGCTCGACGCGCAGCTGCACCAGCAGCCACCGCAGCCCGACGAGGAGGAGGACCACACCGAGCGCGACTGCCCCGAGCTGGACCCAGATGCTCTGTTCGCGCGCGACCCGCAGGACGTCGTCGGTCAGCACCGGGCGGTCCGACCAAACGCTCACAGAGTCGATCGACGCCACCAGCGCAGCGACACCCGCTGCGACGAGCACGACGCCGAACGCCCCGATGCCATAGGGGTTCCGCCGGTCGGTTCGCGCCCTGCGCCCGGGCCGGCCGGTGGCACTCACCGCTTGTCCCGGTGCACGGTCACCCGCGGGCGGGGCTGACGTTCCAGCATGAGTGCGTCGAGGCGGGCGTTGCAGGCCGACGCCACCTTCTCCTCGAGGTCGCCCGGGTCGCGCAGGCGGGTGGACGCCGTGACGCGCGCGGAGCGAGAGCTCACCCGCGCCTGACTGGACCGCACGCCACTGACCCGCACGGCCGCGATCTCCAGCACCCGGGCGACCTCCTTGGGCGGGATCTCGCAGCGGAGGCCGTCCGGTGAGCGCATGGCGAGGGACCTCGGGGGTCGGCGCAGCGCAGCGACCAGCACGGCGAGCCCCAGCAGCAAGACCACGACGCCGGTGGCCCGCACCCAGCCGTCAGACCAGGACCGAGCCGCGAGGTCGTCGACGGCGACCGGGTAGTCCACCAAGGCATAGGCGCCGCGGTCGAGGAGGCGGTAGCCCGCCTCGACCACGAGGAGCAGACCTGATGCCGCGATCAGCAGGGCCAGCACCGCGCCGAGCAGGCGGCGCTGCACGAGCACGGCGCTCATCGGACTCTCGGCTCGACATCGGGGACGAGGGCCTCGACGACGACGTCGACCTCGGCCACCCGCAGACCGGTCATCTGCTCGACCCGGCTGGAGACGCTGTCGCGGACCTGCGCGGCGATCTCCCGCACGGGGGACGGATAGTCCACGGACAGCGACACCCGGGCGGTCACCACGCTCCCGTTCACGTCGGCCTCGGCGACCGGCCGGTCGGCGCTGCTGACGGGGACACCGAGAACACGTCGGCGTGTGCCGCCCGTCCCGGCGACCTCGGACGCCGACGCACTCACGAGTCGCTGGACGACGCGGTCGTGGATGCGCGTCTCGCCGCGATCAGCGGGGTCACCGAGCCGATCGCCGGGCACCGACGCGACGAGCGCCGTCACCGGCCCCGCCCGTCGGCGCTGCCGACGAGCGAGCCGAGGTCGAGCCGGCCCTCGAGGACCCGCCCGACCACGAACCCGATAGCGGCCAGCAGCAGACAGATCGCGAAGGCGTCGAATCCGCCGAACGCCCCGGCGAAGCCGAGGCCGAGACCGGCGAACAGGCCGGTGGTCGATGGTGTCATGAGGAGCTCCCTGGGGTTTCGGGTTGGGGTGTGGTGGGACGGGTCAGCGGACGCGGGGCGGGGGCGGCGGCTGCCGGAGTGTTCGCAGGATCTCCAGCAGCCGCCGGAGGCCGCGCCGCCGGCGCACGACGTGGATGGGCCGGTCCAGCCGCGGGTCGTCGTCGGCGACCGCACCGGTGTCGCGAAGAGCGGCGAGACCGTCGACGAACGTCGCGTGGTCACCGCCGCGGTCGGGGTGGTGGGTGCGGACGAACTTCAGGTATGCCCGACGCCTGTCGGATGTCATCCGGGAGCGGTGGCCTCGATCGCGTCCGGCGCCGTCGCGACGTCCTCGTCCACTTCGACGTCCTCGATCACGACGTCGACCGCGCGACCGTACGCCAGCGGCGAGACCGCGGCTCGAACCGACGCGGCGACCCGCATCAGCGGCCGGTCGAGGGACACGGTGACGTGCACCGCCACCACCTCGTCGTCGATGCGGACTCCCGGCACCCGCCGACCCGGGAGGTAGGTCGCGACGGCTCCTGCCGCCCCGCCGCCCAGGCCGGTGACACCCGGCACGGACCGCGCCGCCTCGGCGACCCGGTCCGCGTCCGGAAGGTCCGCGCTCACTGGACGCGCGAGGCGCTCTGCTGCTCGTCGTCGTCACCCTCGATGTAGACGTCGTCGACCGCGACGTTGACCTCGACGACCTCGAGTCCTGTCATCCGCTCGACCGAGCTGATCACGTTGCGCCGGATGCCCTTCGCGAGGTCGGCGATGCCCACGCCGTACTCCACGACCACGTCCACGTCGACGGCCGCCTGCGTCTCGCCCACCTCGACCGAGACGCCCTGGGAGACCGACGGACCGGACGACCCGGGGATGCGCTGCCGCAGCTGGCCCATGGCGCGCGCCGAGCCGCGCCCGAGCTCGTGCACGCCGGACACCTCACGGGTGGCGATGCCGGCGATCTTCGTCACGACGGTGTCGGCGACGCTGGTACGCCCGTGCGAGCTGTCCAGCGCGCCCGTCCCGCGCGGAGCCATCGACGACGAGCTGTCGGTCGAGCTCTCCGTCACGCTCGGCTTGTCGGTGGAGGTCTGGGTCATGGTGGACTCCTTCGCGATGTGGTGTGAAACCCCGCCTTACCCCCTGCTGCCCCCCGCACGCACTTCTCCACAACGGTCACGAGACTGCAACAGAGCATCTGGTGCGAGTGCACCGGGGCGGGACGCCTGCGGCACCCGGCGTCGTCAGCCGTGCCCCCCGCGGCCACGACCCACGAGCTCGCGGACGGCCGGCGCGACCTCGGCGGCGAACTGACGGAGGTCGCCGGGGTCGTCGCTGCCGAGGATGAACGTGCTGAACCCCTGACCCAGCGCGAGCTCGGTGAGCTGCTCCGCCCACAGCGCCGCCGGGCCGTTCAGCAGGCCGTCTCCCTCCGCGCCGAACCGGCCCCCGACGTTCAGCAGTCGACGTACGGCGCGCGGCGACCGGCCGGCCGCCTCGGCCGCCCCGTCGATGGCCGCGTTGCCGGCGGCGAGCGCCTCGAGGTCGGTCATCGCCAGGGACGGCAGCCAGCCGTCCGCCCGGCGCCCGGTGAGCGCGAGCATCCGCGGCTTGTACGCGCCGAGCCAGATCTCCACGTCGTGGGCGGGGGCGGGGCCGCGCTTGGCCCCGACCACCCTGTGGAACTCGCCGTCGACCCGGACCCCGCCGTGGGCGTCGCCGTCCCAGACCGCCCGGATGACGTCGATCGCCTCGTCCAGCGCCTGCACCGCCTGGCCGGGGGTCAGGCGGCGCCCGCCCATCGCCTCGATCGCGTCCCAGAACGCCCCGGCGCCGAGGGCGAGCTCGACCCGTCCGCCGCTGAGGAGGTCGAGGCTGGCGATGCTGCGGGCCAGGACCGCCGGCGGGCGCAGCGGCAGGCTGGTCACGTTGGCCGACAGCCGGACCGTCGAGGTCCGGGCCGCCACGAACGCGAGCAGGGTGGACGTGTCCAGGAACCGCGGCTGGTAGGGGTGGTCCTGGAAGGTCACCAGGTCGAGGCCGACCTGTTCGCTGAGCTTGGCCAGCGCGACGACCCGCTCCGGCTCCCGGTTGCCGGGTGTCAGGAACGACCCGAACCGCAGCTCGTGCCCGTAGTCGCTCACGTCGAGCCGCCGACGCACCAGGCCAACGCGTGCCGGTCCAGGTCGGGCACCGGAGCTTCCATCGGGCCAGTATCTCCGGGCGGTCACCTGGCGGACGCGCTGCGCGCTCTAGGGTCGGGGCATGGGCCATGCGGACGGCGTCGTGGTCGGTCTGGACAACGGTGGCACGAGCAACAACGCCACCGTGCTGGACGCCTCTGGACGCTTCCTCGTCGACCGGCTGGTCGAGACCCCGAGCCGGGTGACCGAGGGGCCCGACGTCGCCGTCCCCGCGATGGCGGAGGCGTTCGACAGGGTGCTGCGGGTGACCGGCGTGCCGGCACCCACGGTGCGCGCCGTGGGACTGGACACACCGGGCCCGGCCAGCGCCGACGGCGTGATCTCCTCGAAGGGCTCGACGAACTTCGAGCACGCGGCCTGGCGCGGCTTCGACGTCCGCAGCGCGCTCGAGGACCTGCTCGGCCTGCCCGTCGTCTACAACAACGACGGCAACGCGGCGGCTCTCTACGCCCACCACGCGCACTTCGCCGAGCGGTCCACGCACACGTCGTCCGTGTCGGCGATCGTCGGCACCGGCCTCGGCGGTGGCGTCGTCGAGTCCGGCGCGGTGGTCCGCGGAGCAGCGGGGATGGCGGGCGAGCTCGGGCACGTCGCCATCCCGACCGACGGTCTGCTCGAGGACGGCCAGCCGGTGCCGGAGTGCAACTGCGGGCTGCGCGGTGACGTCGAGAGCTTCGCCTCCCTGACCGGCATCACCAAGAACCTGCTGCCCTACTGGCTCACCCGGTTCCCCGGCCACCCGCTGGCCGACGCCGCGTCACCCGCGGAGGCGGCACGGGCCGTGCGGTCGTACGGCGAGAAGGGTGACCCGCTCGCACGCAGCATCTTCACCCAGCAGGCTGTGGCGCTCGGCCGCCTGTTCACGCTGGCCTCCAACTTCACCGACCCGGACGCCTACTTCCTCGGCGGTGGCGTCGTCGAGTCAGAGCCCGGCTTCCGCGAGTGGTTCCTCGCCACGGTGCGGGAGCACACCGTCCTGCGCGAGGAGCAGCAGCGCGTGGCCACGTTCGCGCTCATCCCGCACCTCGACATGGCGGGCGCCAGGGGATCGGCGCTGGCGGCGTGGGACCTCGTGCGCCGGGGTGCCTAGTCGGTCCCCGGGCACAGGAGAACCTGCCAGGGAACGCGACGGCAGCAGGCCCTCCGCGCGGACGACGCGGACGGCGGCGATCACGGTGATCCCGACCGCAGCGGCCGTGAGCACCGGGAAGGAGAGCGTCTTCGCGAGGACGACATTCGGCATCGACATGGTGAGAACCAGCCACGTGGTCGCCGCAGACTTCAGCAGGCAGACAACGCCCCACAGCAGCGTGAGCCGACGGAACAGGCGTCGCACCGGAGGTCGGTCGGCCAGGTCGTCGCACATCGGGTAGAAGTCGCCGGCGAGTCGGGCCACCACGGGGGACGTGGTGGCCATCGAGGCGAAGAAGACCGCCCCGATCAGCCCGCTGGTCACCGCCGGCTGCATGAGGTACAGGGTCGGGTCGCCCGTCACTACGGTGAAGGCGGTGCGCGTGGTCAGTCCGACGAGGGTGAGGAGCAGGAGGCCGGACACCCGCCGTCGGCTGACCACCCGCCAGACGACCGTGCCGCAGCACCAGACGAGGGCTGCGGCCAGTGCCGGCCACAGGCCGGCCGTGATCAGGAAGACGTAGAGGAGTGCGCCTGGGACGACGGTCGCGACCAGCAGGTTCGATGCGAGATGCCGCAGGACGGCTGGCAGGTGTGGCCGTGGCGGCGCGGCCGCACCGGACCCGGTGCGGACGGTGAGGAGGATCGTCTAGACCTGCCCCGCGTGGCGCGGATGCCGCGAGGGTGCCCAGGACTCACAGTCGCAGGTGCTGGCGTTCCGTCGGAACCGGGACATGGCGTCGTCCTCACACAGCCGGCCTGGCAGGCACCGCGTGCAGGATGTCGTCGGTTCCGGATCCCCAGACAGTACGCCCCGGCTGCGAGCCGGCGGGTGGGGTGGGTCGGCGGAGAGGGACGACCGGTGGCGCGAGCCTGGTCTCGATGCTGGCGCGGTAGACCGCCTCGTACCGGGTCACCATCGTGGCGACGTCGAACTTGTCGCGCACGTGCTCCCGGCAGGCGACCGGGGCGAGACGACGCGCCTGGTGGATCGCGTCGGGTAGCTGGTCCGGGGTGTCGCAGACGACGCCGGTCACCCCGTCGACGACGACCTCCGGCACGGAGCCGCGGCGCAGAGCGACCACCGGTGTCCCGCAGGCCATCGCCTCGATCATCACCATGCCGAACGGTTCGTCCCACACGATGGGGAAGACCAGTGCGGCGGCCCGGGCGAGGAGGGTGCGCTTCTCCCGCGCGTCGACGGGGCCGAGCAGGGTCACCTCCGGGTCGAGCCGCGGTTCGATGTGGGTACGGAGATACTCCCGCTCCACGGGTTCGGTGCACTTGCCCGCCACCATGATGGGCAGCCCGGCGTCCCGGGCGGCGTCGATGGCGAGGTGCACCGCCTTGTCCGGGTGCAGCCTGCCGAGGAACAGCACCACCTCGTCCTTGTCCTCGCGGAACGGGAAGGACGCTACGTCCAGGGCGTTGTGCACGGTGCCGACCCACGGCAGGTCCGTGGCCGCCAGGCGCTGCGCCGTCGAGATGGCCACCAGGTCGATGCTGGTGCCGAGCTGTCGGTAGTACTCACCCGGCTCGCCGGCGACGGGACCGTGCATGGTGACGACAGTCGGCGCGTCCCGGCCGCGAGCCTGCAGCGGGCCGGCCAGGGTGTGATCGTGAACGACGTCGGGATCGAGCTCGACGATAGCCCGGGCCGCGGCCGCCGCGTGCAGCACCTCGGGCAGCGGCTCCCCGAGCCGTGCACTCGGTGGCACGTCGTACGTCGCCACGAACCGGCCTGGCGTGCCGCTGGTGCCGGCGCCGATGAGTGTCACCTCGTGCCCGCGGTCGACGAGGCCGTCGACGAGATCGGCGCACACGTTCTCCACGCCGCCGTAGCCCTGGGGCGGCACCGTGAACCACGGCGGTGCGACCATCGCGATCCGCAACGGCCCGGCCGACCGGTGCGATCCAGGTCCGTGCATGACGCCTGCCCTCTAGGAGTTCACCGCTCGCCGGCGCCAGGCCGGACGCGCTGATCGCTTCGAGGGAGGCGGATGGCCTCGACCTTCTGGGTCCGGCGGGCAACACGCCCGCCGATCCACGACTTGGTCGTGGACTCTACGCGTCCTGGGTGCCGGCTGGCGAGGAGGGTCGAGGCGTGGACTCGACGACGACACCCGCGGGGAGCCCGGAGACGTGGGTGCCGTCCGGTCCGACGGCGACCGTGATGCGGACGTCGGAGACCGGCATGTTCTGCAGCCGCACCGTGCCGAGCTCGGGCAGCAGATGGGGCGTCAGGTGCAGGACACCTGCCGGGACGTCGGGGTCGAAGCGCAGCAGTGAGCGCAGCAGCAGCAGCGGGCTTGCGGCGGACCATGCCTGGGGCGAGCACGAGGCGGGATAGGGGATCGGCTGCTCGAAGTCGTCCCGGTCGAAGCCGCAGAACAGCTCCGGGAGCCTGCCGCCGAAGTCCGCGCCGGCAGCGACGATCCCGCGCGCGATCCGTTGCGCCTCGTGGACGAAGCCGTACCGCACCAGGCCGGCGACGGCGATCGCGTTGTCGTGCGGCCAGACCGAGCCGTTGTGGTAGCTCATCGGGTTGTAGGCGGCCATGGTGGACGCAAGCGTCCGCACTCCCCAGCCGGTGAACATCTCCGGCCCGGCGAGACCGGCCGCGACAGCGGCGGCATGCTCCGCGTCGACGATGCCCGTCCACAGGCAGTGCCCGATGTTGGACGCCAGGCTGTCGACCGGCCGCTTGTCCGCGTCCAGGGCGAGGGCGTAGTAGCCGAGGTCGGGCAGCCAGAAGTCGCGGTTGAACGCGGTCTTCAGGGCGGCCGCGCTCTCGGTGAGCCGACCGGCCGTCACGACGTCGCCGAGATCACGGGCGATCGACGCGCGAGCGAGGTAGGCCGCGTACGTGTATCCCTGCACCTCGGCGAGCGCCAGTGGCGGGTCGGCGATCCGGCCGTCGGCGTAGGTGATGCCGTCGAAGGAGTCCTTCCAGCCCTGGTTGACCAGGCCGTCCTCGGTGGCCCGCTCGTACTCGACATACCCGTCGCCGTCGGCGTCGCCGTACTCGAGCAGCCAGTCGATGGCCCGGTCGGCGGCGGGCAACAGTGCCTCGACGTCCGCTCGGGGCACCCCCCAGTTGTGCAGCTCGCCGAGCAGCATCACGAACAGCGGGGTGGCGTCGACCGAGCCGTAGTAGACCGAGCCCTCGCCTGGTGCGTGCAGCGAGTCCATGCCGTAGCGGATCTCGTGCAGGATGCGGCCGGGCTGCTCGTCGCGCCGCGGGTCGACGACGTTGCCCTGGCGTCGCGCGAGCGTCCGCAGCGTCCCGACGGCCAGGCTGCGGTCGAGCGGCAGTGCCATCCACGCGGCCAGAAGCGAGTCGCGGCCGAACACGGTCATGAACCACGGGGCGCCGGCCGCGACGGCGATCTGTCCGGGGTCGGCGGGGTCGACGATGCGCAGGGCGCCGAGGTCCTCCGCGGAGCGGGACACCAGCTCGGCGAACCCCTCGTGCTCCGTGGACAGCACCGAGGTGGAGTGGTGCCACTCCTGCAGTCGCCGAGCCGGTGCCGCCCGCTCGACCGGCTGGTCCGACGGGTACGGCACCAGAGCCTCGACGCCGTTGGCCGAGGGCACCACCTGAACGGTTCCGCGCCACTCGTCCCTCGCCGGGACGATGACCGCGGTGGTGAGAGTGCCCGTCTCGCCCACGGTCCACCCGGGCGCCGCGACCCGCACGCCGCGGACGTCGCCGCCGAGCTCACGCTGGAAGAGGACGCCGTCGGGGCAGGGCGCGATCAGGTGGGTCCCGCGCGCGACCACCCGACTCTCCTTGACCTCGAAGAGGTCGGCGAAGTCGGCGGCGACCGTCAGCTCGAGGCGGCACGCGACGTCGGTCGGGCCGACGTTGCGCAGGACCAGGTCCTCGCGCATGCCGTGGCCGATGTAGCGGTGCCGCAGCACGAGCAGTGTGCTGTCGGCACGACCCTGCTGCGGTCGCCCGCGGCCGACGAATGTCGTGGCGTAGGGCTCGCGCGGCATCGTCGAGAGGCCGTCGACCGGCTCGCCGTCCACGAGCAGCCGCCAGCTGGACAAGACTCTGGTGTCGCGGACGAACAGGCCGTGCGGGAGGCCGGCGGCGATGTCGCCGCCCGTGCCGCTGAGGCAGAACGTCGCACCCTCGACCAGCGTCACCGTCTGGCTGGACGTCCCGAAGTGGGAGGGCTCGCCAGCGAACGTCCATCCGACCGGCACGTGGTCACCTGCCTCCGGGCGCCCCGAGGCGCTCCCGGCTCGCCAGTGGCGGCGCCGACGGTGGCCGACGTTCGGGGGAAGACCGCGTCGGCAGTCTCGCACGCCTGACTCCTGGGATCCGGCAGGCAGACGCCGGCGCCCGCGTTCCGGACCACGATCGCGACCTAGCGCTGAGCTGCGGCGACGGATCTCTCTCGCGGCCCTGGTCGGCGGTGCACGCTGACGGCGTAGCCACCTCCCTCGTACGGCTCGCCCTCCCAGGTCGCGAAGCGCAGCTCCCGCACGAGCCCGCCCGCCGCGCACCAGGCGTCGTAGTCGTCGAGCAGGACCTGCGCTGCCATCGGCGGGAGGTGCGACCGGTCGAGCCCGAAGCCCGCCACCAGAGCGCCGCCGGGTGCGACGTGCGCGACCATCCGGGCGACGACCGTGCTCTCCGTCCCCTCGGCGACGAGGGGCACGACGTTGCCCGCCGCGACGACGAGGTCGAAGCTCCGCCCCAGGTCGAGGCCGGCGAGGTCGGCCCGCACCCAACTCATCTCCGGCGCGCGCCGGCGCGCCGCGTCGAGCATGGAGGGGTCGACGTCCACGCCGACGCAGTCGAAGCCCCGCTCGGCGAGCCTGATCGCGACCCGGCCGGCGCCGCACCCGGCGTCCAGGACCCCGCCCCCGGGGGACAGCAGCGACTCGCAGAACGTGGCCTCGCCGTGCACGTCGGTGCCCTCGGCGGCCAGCTGCTCGAAGCGGGCCGCGTAGGCCTCTCCCGCCCGTTCACCACCCTGGCCGCTGCTCCACCTGGTCACCCGGCGATGATGCCAGGGAGAGGGGGTGCCGATGCCTGACGTCGTGGTCGTGGGGGGCGGGCACAACGGACTGGTCGCGGCCTGCTACCTCGCGGGTGCCGGGCTCGACGTCCTCGTGCTCGAGCAGTCGAGCGCCCTCGGCGGCGGGTCGCGCACCGACGAGCTCGTCCCCGGATACCGGTTCAACACCCACTCCGCAGCGCACAACATCATCAACGCCACCGACATCCCGGTCGAGCTGGGTCTCGCCGGGACCGGGCTGGCCTACCGCGAGATGGACCCGTTCTCGATCGCGGTGTTCGGTGACGGCGAGATCGTCCGGTTCCACCGCAGCGTCGACGAGACCGTCGCGTCGATCCGCGAGGTGTCGCCGGAGGACGCCGGCCGCTACGCGGCGTGGATGCGCGACACCATGCCCGTCATCGACGCCCTGCGGCCGGGCATCGAGGCCGGGGCGAGCCGCGGCCGCCGGCTGCGCGGGACACCGCGGCAGGCGGTCGCGTCCGTGAGGGCGATGGCCCGCAACGGCGGACCGGTCGGACTCGCCCGGCTGCTGCTCTCGCCGTACGGCCGGGTGCTCGAGGAGCGGCTCGCGACCGACCGCGTCCGCGCCCCCGTGTCGGCCTTCGCCGCGCACGCCTCGGCCTCGCCGACGACGCCGGGCGGCGCGCTCTACGGGCTGTGGCAGGCGTTCTACCACCGCGTCGGGCAGTGGCACGCGGTCGGCGGGTCGCAGGGCCTGACCGACGCCCTGGTCCGTCGGCTGCACCTCTCCGGGGGGCAGACCCGCACCGGCGCGCCGGTCGGCCGCATCCGCCGCGACGGCAGCGCGGTGCGCGGCGTCGAGCTCGAGGGCGGTGAGCGCATCGACGCGCGCTACGTCGTGACCGCCGTCGACCCGCGCACGGCGCTGCTCGACCTGCTCGACCCGCCCCTGACGGGACCGGTGGCCGACGACCTGCGCGGTGCCCACGCGGGCAACGCGGTGCAGATGCTCGTGCTGCTCGCGGTCAGCGAGCTGCCGGCCTACCGGAACGGCCGGCCGGGGGACTGGAACGGGTTGCAGTCCTTCGTCGACACGCTGCCCTCCCTGGCGGCGGGGTTCGCCCAGGCCGAGGCCGGCCGCCTCCCCGACGACCCGGTCCCGACGTACGCCTTCACGCCCAGCGCCCTGGACACCTCGCTCGCACCGCCCGGCCGGCACACCGTCTACCTCGCGTGCCCGACGGCGCCCTTCGACCTCCGCGGCGGCTGGGCCGCGCAGGCGGAGGCGTTCGCCGACCGGATGGTCGACACCGTCGAGGCGCGCGTCCCCGGCTTCCGGGCGACGGTCCTCGACCGTGTCGTCCGCACGCCGGAGGTCATGGCCGACGAGCTGCGCTGGCGCGGCGCCCACCCCATGCACCTCGACGTGAGCCTCGACCAGGTCGGTCCCCTCCGGCCGACGCGCAGCCTGTCCTCGCACGCCACACCCGTGAGGGGCCTCTTCGTCAGCGGCGCGGGCACGTCGCCGGTCGGCGGCATCGCGGGCACGCCGGGCCGGGCGGCGGCGCGCGCCGTCCTCGCGGCGGAGCGGTCCCGGAGGCCAGAGAGGTGACGGCTCGCGGGTGGGACGCGACCGCGCTGCGGGCTGCCTTCGCCCGGCGGCTCTCGGACACGTACGGCCGCGAGGTGCCCGCCTACACCACGCTGCTCGACGTCGCGGCCGAGGTGAACCGCGAGGTCGTGGCGGCCGAGGGCAGCGCGGCCGAGCGGCTGGGCAGCATCGAGCGGGTCACCGCGGAGCGGCACGGGGCCATCCGGGTCGGCACGGCCGACGAGCTGCGCCAGGTCGGCCAGGTGTTCGCCGCGATGGGCATGCAGCCCGTCGGCTTCTACGACCTGCGCGACGCGGGGGCCGCCGCGGTGCCCGTCGTGTCGACGGCGTTCCGCCCGGTCGCCCCCGACGAGCTGGCGGCCAACCCGTTCCGCGTCTTCGTCTCGGTCCTCACCGCCGACGACCGCCGCTTCTTCGCCGCCGACCTGCAGGCCGAGGTCGAGGCGTTCCTCGCCCGCCGCACGCTCTTCCCCGCCGAGCTGCTGACCCTCGCCGCCCGTGCCGAGACCGCGGGTGGGCTCCCCACCGCCGACGGCGAACGGTTCCTCGACCTGGCGGTCGCGGCCCTCGAGCTGTCGGCAGAGCCGATCGACCGGGGGTGGTACCAGCGGCTGGAGCAGGTGTCCGGCGTCGCCGCCGACATCGCCGGCGTGACCTCCACCCACGTGAACCACCTGACGCCGAGGGTCCTCGACATCGACCTGCTCTACGACCGCATGCAGGAACGCGGCGTCGAGATGATCGACGAGATCCAGGGCCCGCCCCGGGTGGACGGCCCCGCGGTGCTGCTGCGCCAGACGTCCTTCCGGGCCCTGGCCGAGCCCCGCGTGTTCCGGTCGCCGGACGGCACGGTCGGCCCGGGCACCCTGCGGGTCCGCTTCGGCGAGGTCGAGGCCCGCGGTGTGGCGCTGACCCCGCACGGCCGCGACCGCTACGACTCGACCGGGGTCACCGACCTGCCCCGCACCGAGCGGGACCTGGCCGCCGAGGACCTCGCCTACTACACGGCGTCGGTGGCCGACCGCGCGCGCGACGGCCGCACCCCTCCTGGTGGGGTGGGCGCACTGGTCGACGACGGCTGGGTGCGGCTCGAGCCGGTCGTCTACGAGGACTTCCTGCCGCGGTCGGCGGCGGGCATCTTCCGGTCCAACCTGGCGCGGGACGCCGCCGGCGACAGCAGCCGGGAGGGCTCGCCGCGCGACGCCGCCTGGCTGGCCGCCGCGCTCGACCGCCCGGTGCACGACCTGTTCGCGCTCTACGCCCGGCAGCGGGACGCGTCGTGGTCCGCGGCCCGCTCTACGCTCGGTGTCGTGACCGGAGCCGACGCATGACCGCCCTGCCGACCACCGCCGAGCTCCAGGAGCTGGCCCGTCGCAGCCTCGCCGCCTGCGGGGTCGACGCCGCGCTGCTCGCCGGCGACCGGACCTCCCGCACCCCCGTCACCGGCGGCGACCTGGCGCCGGTGTCCTGGGCCGCTCCGCCCGACGTCGACCGCGCCGTCGAGGTGGCGCAGGAGGCGTTCGCCGCCTGGCGGCTGACGCCCGCACCGGCCCGCGGCGCGCTGGTCAAGCGGCTCGGTGAGCTGCTCGGCGAGCACAAGGAGCCGCTCGCCGACCTGGTGAGCCTCGAGGTCGGCAAGATCCGCTCCGAGGCCCGCGGCGAGGTCCAGGAGATGATCGACATCTGCGACTTCGCGGTCGGGCTCTCGCGCCAGCTCTACGGCCGCACGATGCCCTCCGAGCGGCCCGGGCACCGGCTGATGGAGACCTGGCACCCGCTCGGCGTCGTCGGGGTCGTCACCGCGTTCAACTTCCCCGTCGCCGTGTGGGCGTGGAACACCGCGGTCGCGCTCGTCTGCGGCGACACCGTGGTGTGGAAGCCGTCCGAGCTCACCCCGCTGACGGCGCTGGCCTGCACCGCGCTGCTGGACCGGGCCGCCGCCGAGGTCGGCGCCCCGAAGGGCCTGGGCCAGGTGCTGCTCGGCGACGCCGAGGTCGGCGGCCCGCTCGTGGACCACCCTGGTGTCCCGCTCGTCAGCGCGACCGGCTCGGTGCCGATGGGCCGCGCGGTCGGGCAGCGGGTCGCCGCCCGGCTGGGCCAGTCCCTGCTGGAGCTCGGCGGCAACAACGCCGCGGTCGTCGCGCCGTCGGCCGACCTCGACCTCGCGACGCGGGGCATCGTCTTCGCGGCTGCCGGGACCGCCGGGCAGCGGTGCACGTCCATGCGGCGGCTGATCGTGCACGAGTCGGTGGTCGACGACCTCCTCGAGCGCGTGGTCGGTGCCTACCGCCGGCTGCCGGTCGGCGACCCGCTGGACGCCTCGACGCTGGTCGGCCCGCTCGTGCACGACCGCGCCTACGCCGGCCTGACTCAGGCTCTCGACGACGTCCGGGGGTCCGGCGGGGACGTGCTGACCGGTGGGGACCGCCGGATGGCCGACGAGGCCCCGGAGGCCTACTACGTCGGGCCGGCGGTTGCGCGGCTGCCCGACCAGGCCGACGTCGTGCGCCGCGAGACGTTCGCCCCGCTGCTGCACGTGCTGACGTACGACGCGCTGGACGAGGCCGTCGCGCTGAACAACGCGGTGCCGCAGGGCCTGTCGTCGAGCATCTTCACCGGCGACCAGGCCGAGGCCGAGCGGTTCCTGGCCGCCGACGGGTCGGACTGCGGGCTGGTCAACGTCAACATCGGCACGTCCGGTGCCGAGATCGGCGGCGCGTTCGGCGGGCAGAAGGAGACCGGCGGCGGGCGGGAGTCGGGGTCGGACTCGTGGAAGGCCTACATGCGCCGCGCGACCAACACGGTCAACTACAGCGGCGAGCTGCCGCTCGCGCAGGGCGTCGACTTCACCGTGTGAGCCCGGGGCGCCGGTACCGTGGTGCACGCCGCGCGGACCCGGGGAGGACTCGATGGCGACGAGGTACCGCCTGTTCTACGTCACGACCTGGCAGGTGCTGCCGGGAAAGAACGTCGAGGCGCGCGCCTGGTTCGACAGGGCGGTCGGCCTCTGGGAACGGCTGCCGGGCGTGCGGTCGATGAACGCCTTCGTCGGCCAGTTCGAGCTGTCGCCGACGACGCGCACGATCGAGGTCTGGTCCGAGATCGAGGACTACGGCGTCCTCGACCGGTGGGACGCGGCGATGGAGGAGTTCGGCGACGAGGTCATCGCGCTGGGCAAGAAGGGCGCCGGATGCGTGGTGCAGGGCCCGTCCCGTCTCGTCGGGGACTACGTGGGGTCCGGCGTCCTCGACCTCAAGATCCACTGACCTCGTCGTCGGGCACGAGACTGCCCCCGACGGTGCGGCTGCGCCCCCGCATCTCCGCCACGGCAGTTCCGTCCGCCCGGCGCACCGACACGTCGTAGAGGCCGCTGCGACCGCTGCGCGCCACCTCGCGCGCATCGGCCACCAGCTCGTCCCCGACCTCGGCCGGCGAGAGGTAGGTGATGTCGCAGCCCGCGGCCACCGTGCGCAGGCCGTAGCTGTTGCAGGCGACGGCGAAGGTGGTGTCGGCCAGCAGGAAGACGTAGGCCCCGTGCGCGATCCCGTGCCCGTTCGTCATGGCCGCCGTCACGGTCATCGTCGCGGCGGCGCGTCCCGGCCCGACGTCGGTGAGGCGGACCCCCGCCTCACGCGACGCCGTGTCGGCTCCGAGCATCGCCGCCGCGCTGCGCCGCGCGAGGTCGTCGGGATCCTCCGCGGCAGCCGGCATGGGAAGGATCGTAGGGCGGCAGCCGACGAGGGAGGGCGACGCGGCAGGCGGGGCCGCCGGCCCGTCGAGGACCGGTGATCTTACAGACTTCGACCACGCCGGTGTGGCGGTGTCACACCGGCTGGCCTAGGATGGGGCAGGTGAGCGAGACGACGCACGAGCGCGACTTCCAGGCCCTCGTCGAGCGCGACGAGCGCATCGAGCCCCGCGACTGGATGCCCGAGGGCTACCGCAAGACGCTGGTCCGCCAGATCGCCCAGCACGCGCACTCCGAGATCATCGGGATGCAGCCCGAGGGCAACTGGATCTCCCGTGCCCCGAGCCTGCGCCGCAAGGCGATCCTCATGGCCAAGGTCCAGGACGAGGCCGGCCACGGGCTCTACCTCTACTCCGCGGCCGAGACCCTCGGTGTCGACCGCTCCGAGCTGCTCGACCTGCTCCACGCCGGCCGTCAGAAGTACTCCTCGATCTTCAACTACCCGACCCTGACCTGGGCCGACATGGGCGCGATCGGCTGGCTGGTCGACGGCGCCGCGATCGTCAACCAGGTGCCGATCTGCCGCTGCTCCTACGGCCCCTACGCCCGGGCCATGGTGCGCATCTGCAAGGAGGAGTCCTTCCACCAGCGACAGGGCTTCGAGATCCTGCACACGCTGTCCAAGGGCACGCCCGAGCAGCACGCGATGGCCCAGGACGCCGTCGACCGGTGGTGGTGGCCGTCGCTGATGATGTTCGGCCCGCCGGACGACCAGTCGCCCAACTCGGCGCAGTCGATGGCGTGGAAGATCAAGCGGTTCTCCAACGACGAGCTGCGCCAGAAGTTCGTGGACATGTCGGTCCCGCAGTCCGAGGTGCTCGGGCTGACGCTGCCCGACCCCGACCTGCGCAGGAACGAGGACACCGGCCACTACGACTTCGGCGCCATCGACTGGTCGGAGTTCTTCGAGGTCCTCAAGGGCAACGGCCCGTGCAACGCGGCGCGCACGGAGCACCGCCGCCGCGCGCACGAGGACGGCGCGTGGGTCCGCGACGCGGCCGTCGCCTACGCCGACAAGCAGCGAGCCCGTGCCACGGCCGGTGCGGCGTGAGCTCCGAGCAGCGCGAGTGGCCGCTGTGGGAGGTCTTCATCCGGTCGCGGCGCGGCCTGTCGCACCAGCACGTCGGGAGCCTGCACGCGCCCGACGCCGCGATGGCGCTGCGCAACGCTCGTGACGTCTACACCCGCCGCAGCGAGGGCGTCTCGATCTGGGTCGTGCCCGCGGCCTCCGTGGTCGCGTCCAGCCCCGACGAGAAGGACGCCTTCTTCGACCCGGCCGCCGACAAGGCCTACCGGCACCCGACGTTCTACGACATCCCCGCCGAGGTCCAGCACCTGTGAAGACCTCGACCATGCCTGACGTCGCCACCTATGCGCTGCGGCTCGGCGACGACGCCCTCGTCCTCGCCCAGCGGCTCGGCGGCTGGATCGCGAACGCGCCGCAGCTCGAGGAGGACGTCGCGCTGGCGCAACATCGCGCTCGACCTGCTCGGTCAGGCGCGCGCGCTGCTGACCTACGCCGGGGAGGCCGAGGGTGCGGGCCGCACCGAGGACGACCTCGCCTTCCTGCGCGACGAGCGCGACTTCCTCAACCTCACGATCGTCGAGCGGCCGAACGAGGACTTCGGCGTCACGATCGCCCGCCAGCTGTTCTTCTCGACCTGGCAGCTCGCGCTGTACGACCGCCTGACCGGCTCGGGCGCCGAGACCATCGCGGGCGTGGCCGGAAAGGCCGTCAAGGAGGTCGCCTACCACCGCGACCACGCGACCCAGTGGGTGCTGCGGCTCGGCGACGGCACCGACGAGTCGCACGGCCGGATGCAGGCGGGTCTCGAGCGAATGTGGCCGTACGTCGCGGAGATGTTCGTCAGCGACGAGCTCGAGCGCTCGCTCGCCGCCGACGGCGTCGCGGTCGACGCGTCCACCCTGCGCGAGGAGTGGGACGCGCACGTCGACGGCGTCCTGGCCGAGGCCACCCTGAGCCGGCCCGACGACGGCTGGACGCCGCCCCCGGGTGGCCGTCGCGGCGTGCACACCGAGGCTCTCGGCTACCTGCTCGCCGAGATGCAGCACCTGCACCGCTCCCACCCGGGAGCGACGTGGTGACCGTCGCCGCCCCTGCACCCGAGCGGGCGCGCGCCGCCGCCGCTGCCGTGCTCGACCCCGAGGTCCCGGTCCTCACGATCGAGGACCTCGGCGTGCTGCGCGACGTCGAGGTGGACGGCGACACCGTCACGGTGACGGTGACGCCGACCTACTCCGGGTGCCCCGCCATGGAGGTCATCGAGCGCGACGTCGAGACGGCCGTGCGGGGCGCCGGCTTCGAGCAGGTGGTGGTGCGCCGCGTCCTCTCCCCGGCGTGGACGACCGACTGGATGAGCGACGAAGGGCGCCGCAAGCTCGAGGACTACGGCGTCGCACCGCCCTCGGCGCGGGCCGCCCACGGGTCGGGGCCGGTGCCGGTCGCCCTCTCGGTGCGCTGCCCGCAGTGCGCCAGCCCCGACACCCACGAGCTGAGCCGGTTCGGCTCGACCGCCTGCAAGTCCCTGTGGCGGTGCAACACGTGCCGGGAGCCCTTCGACCACTTCAAGGCGATCTGAGTCGATGACCACCGACACCGCCGTGGCCCCCGCCGGCCGCCGGCACGGCACGTTCCACCCGCTGCGCGTCTCGGCCGTCGAGCGGCTGACCGACGACGCGGTCGCGATCACCTTCGAGGTGCCAGACGACCTGCGTGACGCCTACGCCTTCGTGGCCGGCCAGCACCTCACGGTGCGCACGGTCGTCGACGGCGAGGAGGTGCGCCGCAACTACTCGATCTGCGCGCCGGCGACGAGCGGGCGGCTGCGCATCGGCGTGAAGCGGCTCGCGGGCGGCGTCTTCTCCGGCCACGCGACGAGCGCGCTGCGCGTCGGCGACATGGTCGACGTCATGACCCCGACCGGCCGCTTCTTCACCGCGCTCGACCCGGCCAACGCCAAGCACTACTGCGCCCTCGCCGCCGGCAGCGGCATCACGCCGGTGCTCTCGATCGTGTCGACGGTCCTCGAGGTCGAGCCGCGCAGCACCGTCACCCTCGTCTACGGCAACCGGACCACGGCGTCGGTGATGTTCCTCGAGGAGCTCGCCGACCTCAAGGACCGTCACCCCACGCGCTTCCGACTGGTCAACGTGCTCTCCCGCGAGCCGCAGGAGGTCGAGCTCTTCTCCGGGCGCATCGACGCCGACAAGGTGCGCGCACTGCTCGCGACGCTGCTGCCCCCCGGCACCGTCGACGAGTGGTTCCTCTGCGGCCCGTTCGCGATGGTCGAGCAGGCCAGGCCGGTGCTCCTCGAGAGCGGCGTCGACCCCCGCAACGTGCACACCGAGCTGTTCCACGTCGAGGGCGAGGCCCCGCGCGAGGTCACCGTCGTCGACGACGAGCGCGCCGAGGGCAGCAGCACCGTCACGGTGACCCTCGACGGCCGCGCCTCGACGCTGCAGGTGCCGCGGACGGGGGTCCGGGTGCTCGACGCGGTGCTGGGTGTCCGCGCCGACGCGCCCTACGCGTGCAAGGGCGGCGTCTGCGGGACGTGCCGGGCCAAGCTGGTCTCCGGCGACGTCGTGATGGAGCGCAACTACGCGCTCGAGCCCGACGAGGTCGAGGCGGGCTTCGTGCTGGCCTGCCAGTCGCACCCGGTCACCGACGAGGTCGTGCTCGACTTCGACGCCTGACGGGCGCCGGGTCCTCCGGCCGGCTGCCGACGAGCAGCGACCGGCGCAGCAGCCCCTCGCGGAGAGCCACGACCATGGCGCGCTGGTCGGTCAGCCGCTGGTCGAAGGTCGCCGGGTCGGGCGCGCGCAGCTGCTCGAGATGTCGCTCGTTCTCGACGACCAGCGCCTCCGAGGTGCGCAGGTACTCATCGGTGGCGTCGGTCTCCGACACGTCGACGAACCCGGCCCGGCGGAGCAGCTCGTCCTGCGGGCGCGTCGAGGCGACGGCGCGCGGCCCGTCACGGACGGCCCGTCGATGCCGGGCGGCGGGCAGGTCCGGTGCGACGGTGATGGTGAAGTACGCGATCCGGCCACTCGGCCGCAGAAGGCGTCGGCAGGCTCTCAGCACGGAGAGCTTGGCCGTCAGTCAACACAGGACGTCGGTGTGCACGATCGCGTCGAAGCACTCCGGCCGGAACGGGAGGTGCCGGGCGCTGGACACGAGCGCGGACGTCCGCCCCGCCAGCCCGTCGGCCGCGGCCCGGTCGAGGGCACGGCGCATCCCGGGCATCGGCAGGTCGGTCACCACCACCGAGCAGCCGGTGGTGCCGGCCAGATAGACCCCCGGCCAGCCGCAGCCGGATCCGACGTCGAGCAGCTGCCGGTCCGGACCCAGGCGCAGTGCCTCGCCGAGCAGGTCCGCCTGGGCCCGCGTCGTGTAGCCGTTGGCGCCGTAGTCGGAGCCGAACACCGCGCGCTCGACGGCCAGGGCGGCGGGAACCGTCGCACCGCCGTAGCGCTGCGCGAACCGCTCGCGTGCCGCGGCCTCGTCCCGCACGACCATCCGGGCCCCACCCCCTCGGCCGGAGGGTAGCGCCGGTGCGCCGCGCTGTCAGGCGTGCTCGGCGGGCACCGAGCCCAGCCGGCCCGCCTGGAAGTCCTCGAACGCCTGGCGCAGCTCGGCCTCGGTGTTCATGACGAACGGGCCGTACCACGCGACCGTCTCGCGGATCGGCTGACCGCCCAGCACGAGCAGGTCGAGCTCGGGCGTGCGCGAGTCAGGGGCGTCGTCGCCCTGCACGGAGACGAGGTCGCCTGCGCCGAGCACCGCGAGCTGCCCGGCGCGGATCGGCCGGCGCTCGGACCCGACGCTCCCCGACCCGCCGAGGGCGTAGACGAGCGCGTTGAAGTCCGGGCGCCACGGCAGCGTCGCCCGGGCGCCGGCCGACACCGTGAGGTGGGCCAGCGTGATCGGCGTGTACGTCGACCCGGGGCCCGACACGTCGACCCCCGGCAGGGAGCCCGCGATGAGCCGCACGAGGGCACCGCCGTCGTGGGACGAGAGCAGGCCGACCTTCTCGCCGCGGATGTCCTGGTAGCGCGGGGGCGACCACTTGGCCGCCGCGGGCAGGTTCACCCAGAGCTGGAAGCCGTGGAAGAGCCCGCCGCTCACGACGAGGTGCTCCGGGGGAGTCTCGATGTGCAGGATGCCCGCGCCGGCGGTCATCCACTGGGTGTCGCCGTTGGTGATGAGCCCGCCGCCGCCGTTGGAGTCCTGGTGGGCCATCTCGCCGTCGATCATGTAGGTGACGGTCTCGAAGCCGCGGTGCGGGTGCCAGGCGGTGCCCTTGGGCTCGCCGGGCGCGTACTCCACCTCGCCCATCTGGTCGAGGTGGATGAACGGGTCGAGCAGCCGCTGGTCCACCCCCGCGAAGGCGCGGTGCACCGGGAAGCCCTCGCCCTCGAAGCCGCGCGGGGCGGTGGTCACCGAGTGCACCGCGCGCTCGACCTGGCCGGCGCCCGCGGCACCGGGCTCGGGGAGGCGGGGCAGGGCCAGCATGTCGTCCACGGTCACGGCGGGCATGTGGACCCGAACGCCCCTGCCCGGCGGACGATTCCCGGGGCGTGAGAGCGTGCGCGGATGCCGCAGGACCTCGCCGGGGTGGTGCTGGCCGCGGGAGCCGGCACCCGGCTGCGGCCGCTCACGGACGTACGCCCCAAGCCGCTGTGCACGGTCGACCGCAGGCCCCTGCTCGACTGGGCGCTGGACCGGGTCACGCCGCACGCGGGCGAGGTCGCGGTCAACGTGCACCACCACCCGGGGCAGCTGCTGGCGGCGCTGGCCGACCGACGGGTCCACGCCTCCCACGAGGAGGCCGGGGCCCTCGGCACGGCCGGCGCCCTCGGACGGCTGCGCGGCTGGCTCGACGGCCGGGCCGTCCTGCTCACGAACGCCGACGCCTGGTACCCCGCCGGCGCGGGAGAGGTCGTCGCGGACCTGGTGGCCGGCTGGGACGGGGAGCGGCCGCGGCTGCTGTGCGTCGCCGACCCGCACGCCGAGCTCGACGGGCTCCGCTACGTCGGCACCGCGCTGCTGCCGTGGTGGTCGGTGCGCGACCTCGCGCCCGAGCCCGCGGGCCTCTACGAGGTGTCGTGGGCCGCGCTGCACGCCCGGGGCCGGCTCGACCTGGTGACGACCGACCTCGACGCCGTCGACTGCGGCACCCCGCGCGACTACCTCGACGCGAACCTTGCCGCGTCCGGCGGCCGGCCGGTGGTCGAGGACGGCGCCCACGTGGCCGGCGAGGTCGTCCGCTCGGTCGTCTGGGCCGGGGAGACGGTCCGGTCGGGCGAGCGGCTGGTCGACGCCGTGCGCGCCGCGGGCGTCACGCTGCACCCCTGTGCCGACGACCCCGGCGCCCGCCACAAGGACACCGTCGGTGAATGACAGCGATGTGATTCCCCCGTACGATGACCGCGATCAGGTGACCGCACCACCGTCAGCAACGAGGAGCGTTATGGGGACGACGGACGCCGCCGACGCCTTCCGGCCCACCGAGGCCGGAGCGGGGTCGCAGCTCTCCGCGCGTGACCAGGAGATCCTCGGTTTCGAGCGCCAGTGGTGGAAGTACGCCGGTGCCAAGGAGCAGGCGATCCGCGAGCTGTTCGACATGTCGGCCACCCGCTACTACCAGGTGCTCAACGCCCTGATCGACAGCCCGGAGGCCCTGGCCACCGACCCGATGCTCGTCAAGCGCCTGCGCCGGCTGCGCTCGGCGCGTCAGCGCGCCCGCTCGGCGCGCCGGCTCGGCATCGAGGTCTGAGGCCTGCGGCTCCCTCACGGGAGTCGGTTACCCTCGACCACCGTCATGAGCACGCCCAGACCTCGACGGCAGCGCCCCGCGGCCACGCCCCCGCCGCGCCAGCGCGCCGGAGCCCACCGCGGCGGCAGCGGAGTCCTCGCGGCCCTGCTGCCCTCCGTCCTCGCCGTCGCCGCGGTCGCCTCGCTCGTCACCGCCCTCGCGGTCTGGCAGGGCGAGACCCCCGACCAGCCCCGGGCCGCCGCGTCGACGACCCGGCAGGAGGGGACGCGACCGGCACGCGCCACCTCCTCGGCACCGGCGACGCGCGAGGCCCCGTCGCCGACACCGACCCCGTCGGCCACCAAGACCCGCCGGCCCGTGGCCCGGGACATGGAGGTCGTGGTGCTCAACCAGACCAGCCGCGGGGGCCTCGCCGGGACGGTCGCCGACGAGCTGCGGTCCTCGGGCTGGCAGGTGCCCGCGGTCGGCAACTTCCGCGGCGTCGTGCCGGCCACCACGGTCTACTACCCCGACGGGGCCGAGGCGGACGCCCTGGCGGTCGCGCGGGACCTGCCGACCCAGCCGCGGGTGCGGCCACGGTTCGGCAACCTCTCGACGACCCGGCTCACCGTCGTCGTCACCGACTCCTACCCGGCCTGACATGGGGCTGCCCGAGGCCTCGACCCAGGCCGGCCGCGACGGTCTCGCCGCGCTGCTCGCCGACCCCACGCACGCCCTGGTCGGGCTGGACTTCGACGGCACGCTCTCGCCGATCGTTCCCGACCCGGAGCAGGCCCGCGCCCACCCCGACATCCCCCCGGTGCTCGAGCGCCTCGCCGGGCTCGGGGCACGGCTGGCGGTCGTCACCGGGCGGCCCGCCGAGACGGCCGTGGAGTACGGGCGCCTGGCCGGCGTCCCCGGGCTGGTCGTGCTCGGCCACTACGGGCTCGAGCGCTGGGAGGGCGGCCGCCTCAGCGCCCCCGAGTCCGTCGCCGGGGTCGAGGCGGCGCGGCGGCAGCTGCCCGGACTGCTCGCGGAGGCCGGGGCCCCGGAGGGCACCTACGTCGAGGACAAGGGCCGCGCGGTCGCCGTGCACACCCGCCGGACCCCGGACCCGCAGGGCACGTTCGACCTGCTGCGCGGCCCGCTCGACGTGCTCGCCGACGAGACGGGTCTCGTCGTCGAGCCGGGCCGGATGGTGCTCGAGCTGCGGCCGGCCGGCGGTGACAAGGGCGACGCGGTCCGCGCGCTGGTCGACGAGCTGCGGCCGTCGGCCGTCCTGTTCGTCGGGGACGACCTGGGCGACCTGGCGGCCTTCGCCGAGGTCCAGCGCCAGCGCGACGCGGGGACGCCGGGGCTGCTCGTGTGCAGCGGGTCCACCGAGGTCACCGCCCTGGCCGAGCGGGCCGACCTGGTCGTGGACGGTCCGCGGGGGGTGGCCGAGCTCCTCGCGGCGATCGCGGAGGCGATCTCAGCGGCGTGAGGCCGCGAACTGCTCCAGGGCCGCGAGCTGCTCGGGGCGCAGCGACGGCCTGACCGCCGCGCGCGCCGTCCGTACGTGCTCCGAGGTCACCACCGGCGCGGCCATCGACTCGCGCATCGCGGCCAGCGCCGCCTCGCGCACCAGCCCCGCGCAGTCGGCGGCCGAGAAGCCCTCGCACTCCGCGGCCAGCGCCACGAGGTCGATGTCGGGCGCCAGCGGGGTGCGGCGGGCGGCGGCGACGAGGATCTCGGCGCGGGCGGCCGCGTCGGGCGGGCCCACGTGCACGAGGCGGTCCAGCCGACCCGGGCGGAGCAGGGCGGGGTCGACCATGTCCGGCCGGTTGGTCGCCGCCACCACGCACACGTCGCGCAGCCCCTCGACGCCGTCCAGCTCGGTGAGCACCGCGGCCACCACGCGGTCGGTGACGCCGCCGTCGGTCGACCCGCCGCGCGTCGGGAGCAGGGCGTCGACCTCGTCGAGGAAGACGATGGCCGGCGCGGCGTGCCGGGCCCGGCGGAACAGCTCGCGGACCCCTCGCTCGGACTCGCCCACCCACTTGGTGAGCAGCTCGGCGCCCTTGACCGAGAGCACGTTGGCCCGGCCGGTGCCGGCCAGCGCGCGGACGAGGTAGGTCTTGCCGCACCCCGGTGGCCCGTAGAGCAGCACGCCGCGCGGCGCCTGCACGCCGAGCCGGTCGAACGTGTCGGGGTAGGTCAGCGGCCAGACGACCGCCTCGGTCAGCGCCTGCTTGGCCTCGGCCATGTCGCCGACGTCGTCGAGGGTCAGGTCGGGCACCTCGAGCGCCCCGCCCTGCATGGCGGTCGGCCGGACCACGCCGAGGGCGTCGTCGAAGTCGGCCGCCGTGACGGTCGGCGCCCCGCCACCCGGCTCGGCGCGGTGGCGGTGGGCGGCCCGCACCGCCGCCTCGCGGCAGAGGCTGACCAGGTCGGAGAGCACGAAGCCCGGCGCGCGCCCGGCCACCGCGTCGAGGTCGACCTCGTGCAGCGGCGTGGCGTGGGTGAGCGCCTCGAGCATCCGGCGACGCTGCTCGCGCGTCGGCAGCGGCACGACGATCTCGCGCTCCAGCAGGCCGGGGTCTCGCAGCCGCGGCGAGACGGCCTCGGGGTCGGCCGTCGTGCAGACGACGGCGACCCGCTCGGTCGCCAGCAGCCGGCGGACGGTGTCGAGCAGCGCCTCGGCCAGCGGGGCCTGGTTCGCGTGGTCGCGGGGGGCCAGCGCCTCGACGTCGCGGACGAGCAGCACGCACGGCGCCTCCGCCGTGGCCGCGTCGGCGGCCTCGGCGAGCTCGCGCGCCGCGCTCGTGGGGTCCAGCGACGCCAGCCGCAGCCCTCCGACGCGGCGGACCCGGGCGCCCACCGCGCCCGCGACCGACTCGACGAGCGTCGACTTGCCGCAGCCCGCCGGCCCCCCGACCAGCACGCCGAGGTGGGGCCGCGCCCCGAGCTGGCGCAGGAGTGCCCGGCCATGGAAGCCGAGGTCCAGCCACTCCCGCAGGTCGGTCGCGGCCTCCTCCAGCCCCGGCAGGGCCGCGGTCGTCGTGGGAGCCGGCTCACCAGGCGCTGCGGCGGCGGGGGCGGGGGCGGGCGCGAGCGCGGTGAGGATGGTCGACCCCGCCTCGCCGGAGGTCGTCGCGCCGTCGGCCCACCCGACGACCGACCCCATCGTCACGATCGACGGCTCCTCGGGCCGGGCGCCCGCGACCAGCAGCAGCACGGTGCGCCAGTCGTCGGCGCCGGTCAGCGCCGCCAGTCGGCGTCGCGCCTCGTCCCGCGCCGCCGGGTCGCTGCCCTCGGGCAGCACGAAGTCCTGCGGCAGCAGCGACACCTCGTCGCCGCGGGTGACGACCTTGCCGAGCAGCGCCAGCCGGAGCACCTCGGGCGGGACGGCGCGGGTCAGCTCGGCCGGCCCGGTCAGCAGCAGGGTGGCCGTCGGCTGCTCCACCGCGCGGCGGGTCTCGACGTCACCGCCCTCCGGCCGGCCGAGGTTGCGCAGGGTCAGCTCGTCGCACAGCAGCACGCGGCTGTCGGTGCCGGGAGGGGCGGTCGCCACCAGCGCGCCGGTGACACGGCGGCCCTCCAGCCGCAGGGGGTCCCACGGCCGCAGCCCGAGCAGCCCCATCGTCCCCGCCGCCAGGCGCACCACACCGCGGCGCGCGTCGAGCGGGGCGGGCCACTCGACGGCACGCAGCCGGAAGCCCTCGGGCGGCGCGGGCACCGCTCGACCCTACTGACCAGGGCCGCCCGGCTGAGCAGGGACGCGCAGAGTGGTGGGTCCGGCAGCCGGTGGCGCCCTCGGGGGCTGCCGACCCACCACTCGAGCGGGTCAGGGGTCGTTCGAGCAGGTCAGGGGTCACTCGAGCGGGTCAGAGGGCGTCGACCTGCTCGGCGAGCCAGGCGGTCGGCGGCAGTCGCAGCGACGCCTCGCGGAGCCGGGCCGTGCGCTGCGCGCGCTCGTCCGAGGGCATCGACAGGGCGCGGTGCAGCGCGTCGGCCGTGCCCGAGATGTCGAACGGGTTGACGAGCAGGGCGTCGTCGCCGAACTCGTCAGCCGCCCCTGCCTCGGTCGAGAGCACGACCACGCAGCCGGCGTCGGAGAGGACCGGGACCTCCTTGGCCACGAGGTTCATGCCGTCGCGCACCGGGTTGACGAGCAGCACGTCGCCGACGCGGTAGAGCGCGAGGGACCGCGCGTAGTCGTCGGTGACGTGGAGCACGATCGGGCGCCAGTCGGCGGTGGCGAACTCGTCCTCGATCTCGCCCGCCAGGCGCTGCACGTGCGCGGTGTACTCGCGGTACTCGGGCAGGTCGTGCCGGCTCGGGTAGGCCGACGCCAGGTGGGTCACCTTCCCGACCCACTGCGGATAGCGCCGGAGCAGCTCGCGGTAGGCGAGCAGCCCGCGCACGATGTTCTTCGACAGCTCGGTGCGGTCGACGCGCACGATCGCCTGCCGGTCGCCCAGCCGGCGGTGCAGGTCGGCCACCCTGGTCTCGACGTCCTCCTGGTGGGCACGCTCGCGCAGCGACTCGGCGTCGACGCCCAGCGGGTGGATGCCCAGTGCGGTCGTGCGTCCGCCGAAGGTCACCGAGCGGCCGTCGGTCTCGGCGCCCAGGACGGCGGCGCAGCACTGCGCGAAGGCGTCCGACCAGCGACGGGAGTGGAAGCCGGTGTGGTCGGCGCCGAGCATGCCGAGCAACGTCTCGCGCGCGATGTCTTCGGGGAGCAGGCGGAAGTAGTCGACCGGCGCCCACGGCGTGTGCGAGAAGTGCCCGATGCGCAGGTCCGGGCGCAGGTCGCGCAGCAGTCGCGGCAGCAGCGTCAGGTGGTAGTCCTGCACGAGGACCTTCGCGCCCTCCGCGGCCTCGACGGCCAGCGCGTCGGCGAACGCCTGGTTGTAGGCCTGGAACGACGTCCACTCGCGCCGGAACGTGGCGTCGAACGTCGGGGAGATCGGCGTCGCGTAGAGCAGGTGGTGGATGAACCACAGCGTGGAGTTCGCGATGGCGTTGTACGCCCGCCCGAACGTGACCGGGTCGATGTCGAGCATGCGCACCGCGGTGCCGTTCGTGTCGTGCCCGTCGCGGTCGAGGCGACCGTCCGGCGCGCGCCGGGCCGCCTCCCGGTCGGTGTCGGACAGCGCCGAGCAGACCCAGACGACCTCCCCGCTGCGCAGCCCGGACAGTCCCGAGACCAGCCCGCCCCCGCCGCGGTTGGCGCGCAGCGACCCGTCGTCCGCCTCGGCGAAGGACAAGGGCCCCCGGTTGGACGCGACGAGGAGCGGGGCGGCGCCGGTCTCAGCCATGGCGTCGATCTTCCCGCTCGGCCCGCGGCTCACGCACGGCGGTCGGCATATCCGCCGTCGGCGAGGCCCGCGGCCCGCTCGAAGACGTTGTACGACGCGGGGTCCCGGCAGCGCAGCCAGGACCAGCCGGCGGCCAGGCCGTAGAGCGGCAGCATGACCAGGCCGAGGCACCACGCGTACTGCGTGGCGTGGCGGCTCTCGTGCTGCATCAGCCTCGGCCGCCGGGCCAGGGCCTCGTCGTCGAGCCGCAGCAGGACCACGTTGCCGAGCGTGAACGCCGGAGCGGTGCGGAACGGGAGCCGCAGACCCCGGGCGAGCAGCAGACCGTCCGGCCCGCGGGAGACGCTCGCCCGCGCGGCCAGCGCCACCAGCAGGCCGAGCGGGGTCGACAGGTTGAGCAGGTTGAGCACCTGCCGGAGGCGCAGCGCGGGTCGCACCGGCCCATCGTGTCACCGGCGCCGTCTCAGCGCTCGGACCGCTCGTCTCGCCGGTCGGCCCAGCCGCCCTAGAGTGGGCGGCACAACTGAACACCGCTCATCCAGAGGGGCAGAGGGAACGGCCCGACGAAGCCCCGGCAACCGCACCGCGCAGCCCGCGTCCGAGACGCGCGCCGCCGGTCACGGTGCCAAGTCCGACCCGGCGCGTCGCGCGTACGGGGCAGATGAGGAGAGGACCGCTTCCCGTGAGCACCATCGCGTCCGACGCACCGGCGTCGTCGACCACCACCCGCACCCCGGACCTGGGGCCTGCGCGCGCGCTGTCCTGTCGTGAGTGCGGCGCGACCGTCGAGCTCGGCCCGTTCTACGCCTGCCAGGAGTGCTTCGGCCCGCTGGAGGTCGCCTACGAGTTCGGCCGGGTGACCCGCGAGTCCATCGAGACCGGCCCGCGCAACATCTGGCGCTACCAGGACCTGCTGCCCGTGCCCAGCACGGTCCGCGACACCCCCAACCTCGAGCCGGGCGGGACCCCGCTGGTCCCCGCGCACAACCTGGCCCGCGAGCTGGGGATGCGCGCGCTGTGGGTCAAGGACGACAGCGCCAACCCCACCCACTCCTTCAAGGACCGGGTCGTCGGCGTGGCCCTCGCGGCCGCCCGGGAGCTCGGGTTCTCGACGCTCGCCTGCCCGTCGACGGGGAACCTCGCCAACGCGGTGGCCGCCGCCGCGGCCCGCGCCGGCATCCGCTCGGTGGTCCTGGTGCCCGCGGACCTCGAGCAGCAGAAGATCGTGACGACCGCGGTCTACGGCGGGACGCTCGTCGCCGTCGAGGGGACGTACGACGACGTGAACAGGGTCGCGTCCGAGCTGGCGGGCGACCACGAGGACTGGGCCTTCGTGAACGTCAACGTGCGCCCCTACTACGCGGAGGGCTCGAAGACGCTGGGCTACGAGATCGCCGAGTCGCTCGGCTGGCGCCTCCCGGAGCAGGTCGTGGTCCCGGTGGCGTCGGGGTCGCAGCTGACCAAGATCGACAAGGCGTTCGGCGAGCTGGCGGCGCTCGGGCTGGTGGACGCCACGCCCTACCGGGTCTTCGGGGCGCAGGCGACCGGCTGCTCGCCGGTGGCGGCGGCCTTCAAGGCCGGGCACGACGTCGTCCGCCCGGTGCGGCCCTCGACCATCGCCAAGTCGCTGGCGATCGGCAACCCCGCGGACGGGCCGTACGTCCTGGACACCGTGCGGCGCACCGGCGGTCAGGTGGAGGACGTGACCGACGAGGAGATCGTCGAGGGCATCCGGCTGCTCGCCCGGACCGAGGGGATCTTCGCCGAGACCGCGGGGGGCGTGACGGTCGCGACGCTGAGGAAGCTGCTCGACGCGGGCCGGCTCGACCCGGACGCCGACACCGTGGTCCTCAACACCGGGGACGGGCTCAAGACCCTCGACGCGGTGGCCGGAGTGGTCGGACCGGCGGCCACCATCGCGGCCTCGGCCGACGCGTTCACCGAGACGGGGCTGGGCTGACCGGACGGATGTGACGGTTGTCCTGCCCGGATGTGACGCAGGCCACTACGCTGCCGCTCGGTCTCGCAGGACCCGGGCCCCGCGCGGTGCGGATCCCGTCGGCTCAGCACGCAGGAGTAGGAATGGCCCAGGGTTCCGTCAAGTGGTTCAACAGCGAGAAGGGCTACGGCTTCATCGCGGTTGACGATGGTGCGGACGTGTTCGTGCACTACAGCGCGATCCAGATGGACGGCTACCGCTCCCTCGAGGAGGGGCAGCGCGTCGAGTTCGAGATCTCCGAGGGGCAGAAGGGTCCGCAGGCCGACTCCGTGCGCGCCGTCTGAGCGCCCGCCCGCGCAGGTCACGTCCGGCCCGGCTCCCCCGCGGGGGAGCCGGGCCGACGTGCGCCGGGTAGCGCGGACCCGGCCCTCGGGTGGAGGGTGGGGCCCGTGCGCAAGTTCGTGATCATCGGTGTCCAGGGCAGCGGCAAGGGCACGCAGGCCACGTTGCTCTGCGACGACCTCGACCTCGTGCACATCAGCGTGGGCGACATCTTCCGCTGGAACGTGCAGCACCGCACCAAGCTCGGCGCCCAGGCCAAGCGGCTCGTCGCCGAGGGCCTCCTCGTCGACGACGACCTCGTCGAGTCGGTGGTGCGCGACCGCCTCGACCGCCACGACTGGAACTACGGGTTCGTCGTCGACGGCTTCCCGCGCAACGTCAACCAGGCCGAGTTCTTCCTCGAGAGCTATGACATCGACGGCGTGATCCACCTCGACATCCCCGACGACGAGGTGCGCCGCCGGGTGATGGCGCGCCGTCTGTGCTCCTCGTGCGGACTGGACTACAACCTCATCGCGCACCGGCCCGAGGTCCCCGACCGCTGCGACGTCTGCGGCGGGCACCTCGTCGCCCGCGCCGACGACACGGAGGAGGCGCTGGACGCCCGCCTGGCCGACTACCACGAGCGGACCAAGCCGGTGCTCGACCTCTTCCGCCGCAAGGAGGTCGTGCGCACCGTCGACGCCACCCGGGCCGTGGGGCACGTCCAGGCGGCCGTCCGGGCGTCGTTCGACCTCCCGGCGTACGCGCCCGGGGAGCCCGCGGACCAGGCCGGCGAGCAGGCCGACGAGCAGACGGGGTAGGCGCGGGACATGGACCGCGACGACCAGGACACCAGCGCCGACGATGTCGGCCCCCTGCTGCAGGTCGCGGCCGAGCACGCCGCGGCCTACCGCGCGTCGCTGCCGGGCCGGCCGGTCCGCGCCCGGCTCGGCATCGACGACGTGGTGGCCGCCCTCGGCGGCGACCTGCTCCCGACCGCGACCCCGCCTGGCGAGGTGCTCGAGCGGCTCGTCGCCGCCGTCGACGGCGGACTCACCTCCACCGCCGGACCGCGGTACTTCGGCTTCGTCATCGGCGGCGCGCTGCCCGCGGCCACGGCCGCGGACGTCCTGGCCGCGGGCTGGGACCAGTGCGCGTTCAACGGTGTCCTGTCTCCCGCCGCTGCCGCGGCCGAGGCGGTGGCGGGCGGCTGGCTCAAGCAGCTGCTCGGCCTGCCCTCCGCGGCGTCGGTCGGGTTCGTCACCGGGGCACAGGCCGCCAACACCGCCGGCCTCGCGGCGGCCCGCCACCAGGTGCTCGCCACCGCCGGATGGGACGTCGAGCGCCGCGGCCTGCAGGGGGCACCGGCGGTGCGCGTGGTCGCCTCGGTCGAGCGGCACGGGACCGTCGACAGGTCGTTGCGGCTGCTCGGCCTCGGCAACGACGCCGTCGTGCCCGTCCGGGCGGACCCCAACGGCGCCATGGACGTCGACCACCTCGCCCAGGTCCTCGACGACGTGGCCGCGGGCGAGGGCGCGCCGCCTGTCGTCTGCCTGCAGTCCGGCAACGTGAACACCGGTGCCTGTGACGACCTGCGCGCCGCCTGCGACCTGGTCCGTCGCCACGGCGGGTGGGCGCACGTCGACGGCGCCTTCGGGCTGTGGGCCGCGGCCGGCCCGGCGACACGCCACCTGGTCGACGGGGTCGAGCTCGCCGACTCCTGGGGCTGTGACGGGCACAAGTGGCTCAACGTCCCCTACGACTCCGCGTTCGCGTTCTGCGCGCACCCCGGCGTCCACACCGCGGCGATGTCGTACACCGCGCCGTACCTCACGGGATCCGGCACCGTGAGCGGGATGGGCGACCTGACCGCCGAGTCCTCGCGGCGGGCCCGCGGCTTCGCCGTCTGGGCGGCGCTGAGCGAGCTCGGCAGCGACGGCGTCGCCGACCTCGTCGCCCGCTGCTGCCGGCTGGCCCGCCGCTTCGCCGACGGCCTCCGCGCCGGCGGTGCAGAGGTCGTCAACGACGTCGTGCTCAACCAGGTGCTCGTCGGCTTCGGTGACGACAGCCGCACCGACCGGGTCGTCGACGCGGTGCAGCGCGACGGCACCTGCTGGCTCGGGGCCACCACGTGGCGCGGCCGCCGACTGATGCGGGTGTCCGTGTCCAACCACACGACCCGCGAGGCCGACATCGACCGGTCGGTCGCCGCCGTCCTGCGCGTCGCCGCACAGGTCTGACGCGTTCGCCGGTCCGCCGGGGGCGCGCGCCGGCCGGGCGCGGCGGCCGGGCGCGTCCCGGATCCCCGCTTGCACTCAGGGGGGTCGAGTGCTAATCATGGGGGTTAGCACTCTCCCTGTGGGAGTGACAGAAGTCGTCAGAACAACCGGATCCGGCCAGGTGAGGCCGGTGGGGGGCGCCGACCTCGGCGCGCCCCGCCAGCCGTCCGTCGCGGGCACCCCCGGGTCCTCATCCACCCCGACCGGGAGGACCGGAAACCGCATGGCAAAGATCATTGCGTTCGACGAGGAGGCCCGGCGCGGCCTCGAGCGTGGCATGAACCAGCTCGCCGACGCCGTCCGGGTGACGCTCGGCCCGCGTGGCCGCAACGTCGTGCTCGAGAAGAAGTGGGGAGCCCCCACGATCACCAACGACGGTGTGTCCATCGCCAAGGAGATCGAGCTCGAGGACCCCTACGAGAAGATCGGCGCGGAGCTCGTCAAGGAGGTCGCCAAGAAGACCGACGACGTCGCCGGTGACGGCACGACGACCGCCACGGTGCTCGCCCAGGCGCTGGTGCGCGAGGGCCTGCGCAACGTCGCAGCCGGCGCCAACCCGATGGCGCTGAAGAAGGGCATCGAGAAGGCCGTCGAGCGGGTGAGCGAGGAGCTCTCCAAGATGGCCAAGGACGTCGAGACGAAGGAGCAGATCGCCTCCACCGCCTCGATCTCCGCCGCCGACCCGGCCATCGGCGAGATGATCGCCGAGGCCATGGACAAGGTCGGCAAGGAAGGCGTCATCACCGTCGAGGAGAGCAACACCTTCGGTCTCGAGCTCGAGCTCACCGAGGGCATGCGCTTCGACAAGGGCTACATCTCGCCCTACTTCGTGACCGACCCGGAGCGGATGGAGACGGTCCTCGACGACCCCTACGTCCTCATCCTCAACTCCAAGATCTCCGCGGTGAAGGACCTGCTCCCGCTGCTGGAGAAGGTCATGCAGTCCGGCAAGCCCCTGGCGATCATCGCCGAGGACGTCGAGGGCGAGGCCCTCGCGACCCTGGTCGTCAACAAGATCCGCGGCACGTTCAAGTCGGTCGCCGTCAAGGCCCCCGGCTTCGGCGACCGCCGCAAGGCCATGCTGCAGGACATCGCGATCCTCGCCGGCGGCCAGGTCATCTCCGAGGAGGTCGGCCTCAAGCTCGAGAACGCGGGGCTGGACCTGCTGGGCCGCGCCCGCAAGGTCGTCGTCACCAAGGACGAGACGACTCTCGTCGAGGGCGCCGGTGACGCCGAGCAGATCGCCGGCCGGGTCAACCAGATCCGCGCCGAGATCGAGAAGTCGGACTCCGACTACGACCGCGAGAAGCTCCAGGAGCGCCTCGCCAAGCTGGCCGGCGGCGTCGCCGTCATCAAGGCCGGCGCGGCGACCGAGGTCGAGCTCAAGGAGCGCAAGCACCGCATCGAGGACGCGGTCCGCAACGCCAAGGCCGCCGTCGAGGAGGGCATCGTCGCCGGTGGTGGCGTCGCGCTCCTGCAGGCGTCGACCACGGCGTTCGAGAAGCTCGACCTCGACGCGGACGAGATGACGGGTGCCAACATCGTGCGCATCGCGCTCGAGGCCCCGCTCAAGCAGATCGCGGTCAACGCCGGCCTCGAGGGCGGCGTCGTGGTCGAGAAGGTGCGCAACCTCGAGGTCGGTCACGGCCTCGACGCGGCCACCGGTGAGTACAAGGACATGATCAAGGCCGGCATCATCGACCCGGCCAAGGTCACCCGCTCCGCGCTGCAGAACGCGGCGTCGATCGCGGGCCTGTTCCTCACGACCGAGGTGGTCATCGCCGACAAGCCGGAGAAGGCCGCACCGGCCATGCCGGGCGGCGACGGCGGCATGGGTGGCATGGACTTCTGAGTCCGGCCACCACCAGCACCGCACCGACGGGCGGTCCCCTGCGAGGGGGGCCGCCCGTCGGCGTTCGCACGGCGGGCGGCTACCCGACGGGTTGCCGCCGGGTGTCGGGCAGCAGGTCGCGCGCACGCGCCGTGAGGGTCGTCAGGGCAGCGATCGCCGCGGCGGCGCTCGTGTCGGTCACGGGCGCCGCGCCGTAGAGGATGCGCTGCACGGTGTCGAGGGCGGCCGAGACGCCATCTTCATCGGGCAACCCCCCGGGCCAGCGCCGCGAGAGCGTCCGCGCCAGCTCGCCGACCGAGACCTCGGCCGATCTGGCCAGGGGCGTCGCCGCGAGGGCGGCCTCCAGAGCGGCGAACGCTGCGAGCACCTTGACGACCGGCGGTGCCGCCGCCGCGACCGCCGCCGCCCGCCGGGCGCGCACCCGGCGAACCGCCAGCAGGACAGCCGCTCCGGCCAGCACGAAACCCAGCAGCATCCCCCCGAGCAGCCACCGGTGCGACCGGAGGACGTCCAGGACGCGTTCGAGGGCCTGCGAGCCCTCGGCCGTCGTGGTCCCCGCGGTCGGGTCCGTCCAGAACCAGCTGTCCCCGCCGGCGTGCACCTGGACCCAGGCGTGGGCGTCGCTGCCTCGCAGGACCCGGACCGCCCCCTGCGCCGAGCCCCCCGCGAACCCGGTCACGACCCGCGCGGGCACGCCGACCGCCCGCAGCAGCACCGCCTCGGCGGAGGCGAAGTGCTCGCAGAAGCCCTCCCTCGACTCGAAGAGGAAGTCGTCGACGGCGTCCTCGCCGGTGTCGGGAACGGGGGAGTCGAGCCGGTAGCGCGCGGTGGCGCGCAGGTAGTCCTCGATGGCCGCCACCTTCCCCTCGACGGTGGGGGCGTCACGGGTGACGCTGACCGCGAGGTCGCGGACCCGCGCCGGCAGCGACGACGGGAGAGCGGTGTCCGCCGGCGTCACCGCGTCGACGAGGGTGCGCCTGCTCCTCATGACGTACGCGCGCCCCGGGGTGCCGGGGACGATCATCGAGCCGAGCGCCTGCGTGAGCGTGTCGTCGATGCTGACCCCCACCGGCTGGCCCGGGGCGAGCAGCGGGAGGACGATCCCGGTGTCGCGCGGCCGCACCCCGTCCGTGCGGTCCGAGCCGGCCGGGACCGGGTCGCCGGGGAGGTCGCGGAACACGTCGGCGCCGGCCGTCAGCCCCGACACGCGCCACGCCGTTCCGGTATAGAGGTCCAGGAGCGCGGCCCCCCACAGCTGCGGGCTGTCCGCCGGGACCTCGACCAGCTCCGTCGTCGCCATCTCGCCGCGCGAGTTGAGGTCCATCTGGCCCGACAGGTAGTTCAGGTGGCTGCGCTCGGACGGCCCGGCACCCCGCGACGAGGCGCCCGTGCCGTCGCCCGCGACGGTGGGGCCCTGCGGCCGGATGCCGTCCGGGTGCGGCAGCAGGGCGAGTGCCAGCAGGGCGACGACCACCGAGCACGCGACGAGCAGAGCCGGGCCGCGCCAGGTGGCCCGGCGACCGCCGGGCAGGACGTGCTGCACCTCCAGCCGGTCCCGGGCGCCGTGCAGGAGCCACATCGTGACGACGCCGGACGTCCACCCGACGAGCAGGCACAGGCCGAAGGCGGACACCAGGTCGACCGTCGCGCGGTCGGGCGCGGCACCGATGCACAGGATCGCCGCGAGGCTGCAGCCGACCAGCCCCATGCCCACGTGGCGCAGCGTGACGGCCGACGCCAGCTGGACGACGATCAGGGCCGCGACCGTGTAGGACAGCGTGCCCCCGATGCCCTCCACGAGCGCGCCCGGGTCCCCGCCCGCCTCGCGCACCCGCGACATCAGCAGCCACCAGGACACCACCGCGCAGACCGCCACGACGGGTGTCGCCAGCATCCGGCGGCGCCGGGCACCCTCGCCCGACGGCCAGCGGACGGGGCCGGCCGCAGCGAGGACGGCGAGCAGGGCGGCGAGCACGGTGGCGGGCAGCGGCAGCAGGCCCGTCGTGCCCATCCCGGCGATCGCCGCGACAGCCGTCACGGCGACGGCACCGGTGATGACCGCCGTCTCGGCGCCACCGGTCTCGCGCAGGTCGCGGGCCTCGCCGCGCGGGGCGGTCACGGGGCGACCGCCGCCGGGCACAGCCGGAGGCCGGTGCAGTGAGCGGCCGCCGCCGACAGCCAGGCGGCGTCCGCGTCCGGCGGCCCGGCGACCAGCAGGTCGCCCGGACCGAACCCGGCCGCGACCAGGCCGCCGAACCGGGCCGGGTCGGGCAGCACGGTGTCGCGCACGCTCGACCACCAGTCGAGCAGGTCCCAGCGCGACCCCGTCGCCGCCAGGACCGGTCCGTCGACGTGCCACGCCACCGCGGAGACCCGGGCGCCGTGCGCGAGGGCCGTGTCGCAGACCGAGGCCGCCACGCCGAGCGCCTCCTCGAAGCCGGGCCGGCCGTCGGACCCGACGAGCACGACGCGGAGCTCGACGGACTCGACGTCGCCACGCTCCAGGAGCGTCAGCCGGCCCGAGCGGGCGGTGCTGCGCCAGTGCACCCGCCCCGGGTCGTCACCAGGGCGCCACTCGCGTACCCCGAGGACCTCCTCGCCGCCGGCGACCACCGCCCGGCCGTCCTCGCGGTCGCGGACGACGGTCGCCGTCGACGGCACCGGCTGCTCGCGGAGGACCGGGTGGACGATGACCGGGTCCGCGATCTCCACGGTGCGCGTCGCGGCGACCAGGCCGAGCGCCGGCCGGCACACCAGGTGCCCGGTGGTGCCCTCCGACGCAGTGCGCCGGGTCGCCGGACGCTCGACCACGACGCTGGTCCGGCCACCGGGGTCCAGTCGCCCGACCGAGACGACGACGTCGGCGAGGCCCGGCGTGTGCAGGCAGAGCCGGGTCGGGCTGCTGGCGCGGCGCCCGCCGTTGGCGACCGTGATGCGCGTGCCGAGCCGGTCTCCCACCGTGCACCGGGCAGCGTGGCGGAGATCGACCGTCAGGCCGTCAAGCCGGGCCCTGGCCGCCATGCTCGCGAGCATCAGACCCGTCAGGGCGCCGGCGAGGAGCAGGAACCACGAGCTGCCGCTCACGACCGCGAGGTTGGCCAGCCCGATCGCCACGAACAGCGCTGCGAGGGCACGCCCTGTGGGGCGGTGGGTCGTGCCCGCGGGCACGGTCACCGCCGGATGGGCACGGGGATGCGGCTGAGCACCTGCCGCACCACGTCGGCGGCGCGTCCGCCGGGACCGCCGGCCGTCACCAGCCGGTGCGCGAGGCACGGGACCGCGGCGTGCTTGACGTCGTCGGGCAGGACGTAGTCCCGGCCGCTGAGCACCGCGAGGGACTGGGCGACGCGCACCAGGGTCAGGCCGGCCCGCGTCCCGGCCCCGACGGCCACCCCGGGCTCGGTGCGGGTCGCCTGCACGACCGCGAGGGCGTAGTCGAGCACGTCGTCGGCCAGGTGGGTCGCCCGGACCCGGGCGCGCGCGGCGAGCAGCTGGTCGACGTCGACCACGGGCTGCAGGTGGTCGACCGTCGGCCCCCCGAGCTGCTCCCGGACGACGATGCGCTCGTAGGACGGTGCCAGCGGCCCGAGGTTCAGGCACACCGCGAAACGGTCCAGCTGCCCCTCGGGCAGGGAGTGCGTGCCGTGCTGGTCGGTCGGGTTCTGGGTGGCGACGAGGGTGAACGGGTCGGGCAGCTCGCAGCGGCGGCCGTCGACCGTGACGGCGAACTCGTCCATCGCCTCGAGCAGGCCGGACTGGGTGCGGGGCGACGCGCGGTTGAGCTCGTCGACGAGCACCACGTTGGCGAAGACCGGGCCGCGCACGACCTCGAAGGCGAAGCGCTGGGGGTTCCAGACGGCCGACCCGGTGACGTCCGAGGGCAGCAGGTCCGAGGTGCCCTGGATGCGGCTGAAGGTGCCACCCAGGCTGCGCGCCACGGCGCGGGCCAGCGTCGTCTTGCCGCTTCCGGGCACGTCCTCCAGCAGCACGTGACCCCCGGCCAGGACGGCCGCGACGACCATCTCCACCACGTCGTCGTGGCCCCGCAGGACGCTGCCGATGTTGGTGACCAGGGCCCTGGCGACCGACGCCGGGTGCCACTGGCCACCCATCGGCGCCTGTGCCGGGTGCTCCGGTCGGCCGCTGACCGTGCTCTCGAGCACCGAGACCGTCCCTTCTCCGTCGAACCGGCCACGGGGCGTGGCTCGGCGTCCGGCGTGCCGAAGGGCCGCCGCCTGGTGCCTGTCACATCGGCCGCTGCGGTGACCGGCTTGATCGCGGCGCGGACGGCGCCGGGGGCAAAGCGGAGGCGGTCGGGGGGCGCGGTGCCTACTCTCGTCGCCGTGACCCCGGCCGACCTCGACGACCTGGCCGTGCTGGCGGCGGCCGAGCACGCCCGCGACCGCAGGGCCGACGGGCTGCTCGGGACCGTGACGGCGGACCCGTCGGTCGTCCGCCCGCTGCTCGACGACCTCGACGGCGCCGTCGTGCACCGCGAGGGCCGCGTGGCCGCGGCCTGGCTGGCCCGACCCGGCGGCGGCGCGCTGGCCGCGCCGGTGTGGGGGCTCGTCGGTGACCCGGCCGGTCTGCGCGAGGCCTTCGCCCGGTCGGCCGGCGGCTGGCTCGACGCCGGCCACCGCACCTTCACCGCGGTGGTCCGCGCCGCCGACACCGCGCGACACGACGCCCTGGTGGACCTCGGCTTCGGCCACGAGCAGGCCCACGCCGTGCTGGCGCTCGCGGCACCCGACGCCGGCCGCGCCGTCGCACCCGCGGGCGTCGAGGTCCGGCGCGGGACACCCGGCGACCTCGCCGAGATCCTGCCGCTGGCCCCGCTCATCGGCCGCCACCAGGTGTCCTCGCCGGTGTTCGCGCGTGTCGGCGCGGACTTCTTCGACGGCCTCGAGCAGGCCCACCGCGAGGAGCTCGAGGACCCCGAGGCCCACTACCTGCTGGCGTACGTCGACGGGCGCGCGCTCGGCTTCGCGATCTGGTACGACGGCGTCGACGGGCCGTTCATGGACTCCTCGGCCGCGGAGCTCAGCGTCGCCGCCGTGGCCGAGGAGGCACGCGGTCGTGGTGTCGGGCTGGCTCTCACCGCGGCCGTCGTCGCGGCGGCGAGGGAGCGGGGCGCCACGAGGCTGGCGACCGACTGGCGCACGACCAACCTGCTCGCCTCGGCGTTCTGGGCGGCGCGCGGCTTCAGGGTGGTCGGCCGGCGGCTGTCGCGCACGATCGACCCGGCCCCGGGCGAGTCTGCCTAGTCGCCTCCGCGCCGGTCCGGCCCGCGCACCCAGCGGGCCTCGCCGGCGTCGAGGTGCAGCTCGGCGTCGCACTCGGCCGCCGCGTCCGGGTCGTGGGTCGCCAGCACGACGGCCGCGCCGCGGCCGGCCTCGGCCCGCAGCAGCGCCACGACCCGGCCGCGGTTGGCGGCGTCGAGCTCGCTCGTCGGCTCGTCGGCGAGCACGACCGCTCCACGCTGGGCCATGCCTCGGGCCACGGCGACCCGCTGCTGCTGCCCGCCGGAGAGCTCCTCGATGAGCTGGTCGCCGGCGGTGCCCAGTCCGACGGCGGCCAGCGCGGCGACCGTGCGGGCGTGCGCCTCGTCGGGCGCGACCCCGGCGGCGAGCAGCGGGACCAGCACGTTCTCGGCCGCGGTCAGCACGCCGGCCAGGGCGTTGTCCTGCGGGACGAGCACGACCCCGGCCGCACTGGTCCGGTCGCGGTCGCGGGGGACCTCGCCGGCGACCCGCACCTCGCCGCGGTCGGGCCGGACCAGCCCGGCCAGCGCCCAGAGCAGCGTCGTCTTCCCGGCGCCCGACGGGCCGGTCACCGCCAGCATGCTGCCCGGGCGCACCCGCAGGTCGACCCCGCGCAGCACCTCGTGCCCGTCGTACGTCACGTGGACGTCCCGGGCCTCGACCTCGACGGCCTGCGCCACCTCGCTCATGCCGCGCCCTCCCCGGCCTCGGTGTCGGTGCGGTCGAGCCGCACCGACCCGTCCTCGCCGACCGTCACCCGCAGCAGCGAGCCGGGCGGGACGGAGTCCAGGACGTCGGGCGGCAGGGTCAGCGACCCGTCGCGGGCCACGACCGCGAAGTCCTCGCCCCGTCGGCCCTCGGCGCCCACGCGGCCGTCGCGGATCGTCACGGTGCGCGCCAGCCGGTCGGCGACGTCGGGGTCGTGGGTCACCGCCACGACCGTCGTGCCGAGGTCGCGGTTGACGTCGCTGACGGCACGCAGCACCTCGTCGCGCCCTTCGTGGTCGAGCTGGCTGGTGGGCTCGTCGAGCAGCAGCAGGCCGGGCCGGGCCGCGAGCCCGACCGCGACGGCGAGGCGCTGGCGCTGCCCCGGGGACAGCGCGGTCAGCGGGGTCGTCGGGTCGTCGGCGAGCCCGACCAGGTCGAGCACCTCGCGCGGGTCGGGCAGGTCGGCCGCGCCCAGGTCGTCGTCGGCCGACGGCCCGGCCGCCCGCACCCGGCGGGCGCCCCGCTGCGCGAAGCGCACGTTGTCGACGGGGTCGGCGTAGGGCAGCAGGTTGCGCATGGCCCCCTGCAGCACCACGCCGACGTCCACGGCCCGCATCCTGGCCAGACCGTGCTCGTCCATCCGGGCGATCTCGTGCCGGCCCACGTGGAGGCGGCCGGCGCTGGGCCGCAGCAGTCCGGCGAAGAGGTTGAGCAGCGTCGACTTGCCCGAGCCCGACGGCCCGAGCAGCCCCACGACCTCGCCGGCGGCGACGTCGAGGTCGACGCCGGAGAGCGCGACGACGTCGTTGCCCTCGAGCCGGTAGATGTGCACCAGGCCGTGGCAGGACACGGGGATGCCGCTCATCGGACTCCTTCCCGCAACCGGTCGGGGCGACCGGTGCGCAGCTGCAGGGTGGCGACCGCCAGGCCGACCAGGACGAGGACCGACGCGAGCCCGCCGACGGCCGCCCAGGCCGAGGCGGCGTCGGGCGCGTAGCGCACCGGGAGGGTGGACGACGGCGTGTCGAACTGCGGGAGCGACGGCAGCAGGGTCCATGTCGCGACCGCCGCCGCGACCGAGCCGCAGCCGAGCGCGACGAGCACCGTGCCGAGGTTCTCGCGCACCAGGAGCCAGCCGACGGTGTGCCGGCGCAGGCCGACCGCCCGCAGTGCCGCCACCTCGTAGGCCCGCTGCCGCCGCCCGACGTACGCCGCGACGAGCAGGGCACCCACGGACACCACCACGGCCGCCGCCCCGCAGACGAGCAGCAGCCGCAGCGCGAGGACCGCCCCGTCGCCCGCGTAGCCCCGCTCCAGCACGCGGCGGGAGTCGCGGTCGCGGACCTCGACGCCGGCCCGTCGAAGGTCGCCGACCAGCGCGGCCTCGGCCCGCGGGTCGTCGCGGGCCAGCCAGACCTGCAGGTCGCCCTCCGGCGTGTCCTCGGTGAGGCGCAGCGCCAGGTCCAGGTCGACCATCGTCGCCCGCGTGCCCGCGCGCGGGACGTACGGCACGGCCCGCACCGTCCGGAACCGGGTCGGCTCTCCGGAGACACCGGTCGTCACGCCGAGCGGCAGCCCGCCCCCGGCCGCGGCGTCGCGGGCCGTGGCCCGACCGGTCACGGCGGGCAGCGGCTCGGGCGAGTCGCCGCGCACGACCTCGGCGAACGGGCCGCCGGGAGCGCGCACGGTCACCCGCAGCGCCTCGCCGGGGCGGATCTGCACCTCCGGCCCGCCGACGGTCGGCGTGCCCGGCCGCCACGCCCCGGGCCGGCGGAAGCCGGTGTCGAGGGCCGTGGCCTCACCGGCGCCGCCGGCCCGGAAGGACAGCGAGCGCAGCAGCAGCGTCGCGGAGGCGCTCTCGATGTCGGTGCCGGGGTGGTCGACGGCGACGGCGGCCAGGCGGCACCCCCCGGCGCACGAGGGAGGGATTTCTCCCGCGTACGTCCCCGGGCCCGGCCGGAGGGACCCCAGGTCCACGCGCTCGACCCGGCCGCCGTCGTCGAGGCGGGCGGTCAGCCGCAGCGGCGACGGGGAGTCGACCTCCTCGAGGTCGACCTCCACCTCGAGCCGGCCCGGCCGCAGGACGACCGGGACCGGCAGGTCGGGGAGCAGGGCGGAGGCGACCGGCCGTGACGGCGCGGCGTCCGGCGCGCCCCACGCGAGGACCCTGTCGGCGCGGGTGCCGTCGACGGCGAGCATCGTCGGCTCCTGGCTGCCGCCGGTGACCTGGACGGCGGCCATCGCGAAGCGGCCGCCGGGGTCGGTCGCGCGCACCGTCTCGAGCAGCTCGCGCGGCCCGTCCGCGCGCACCTGGAGCACGACCGCCGCTCCGGTCTCGGCCGCGGCCCGCTCGCTGCGGTTGCGCTCGGCCACCGTCCAGGTCTGGACCCCGACGAGCAGCAGGCAGGTGGCGACGGCCAGGACCGACGCGATGCGTGCGGTCCCCGGGCGGCGGGCGACGCTCGCCCAGCCGGCCAGCGCCGGCGCACTGCCGCGCTCGGCCGCACGCGCCGCGCGCCCCCGCGCCACCCGCACGAGCACCCGGGCCGCCAGCAGACCTCCCGCGACGGCGACCAGGCCGGGCGCGAGCAGGGCGACCGGGCTCGGCCGGCCGCCGCGGTCGCTCACGAGCTGCACCACGCCGGCCACCGCCAGCACCAGCACCGCGGCCTCGACCAGCCCGGCCCGCCGGCCGGACCGGCGGGCCGGCACCCGGCGGAGCAGGTCCGACACGGGCCGGCGGAACACCTGCCGCGAGGACAGCGCCGCCGTGAGGACCCCGCCGCACAGCGACCCGAGCAGGGTGAGGATGACCGGCGCGGTGAGCAGGACCTCGGTGCCCGGGGCGAAGACCCGGCCGGCCGCGCCGCGCACCGCTGCCCAGCCGAGCACCGTGCCGAGCGGGGCCGCGGCGAGCAGCAGCAGGACGACCTCGGCAAGACCGAACCGTCGCGTCTGCCCGGCCGACAGCCCGCGCAGCCGGGCCAGGCCGAGCTCGGGCGAGCGCTCCTCGGTGGCCGACCCGACCACGAGGTAGAGCGTCCACCAGCTGAGCAGGACCAGCTGCGCGACGGCGAGCGGCGCCGCCACCCGCACGATGTCGCGGCCGGCGTCGGCCCGGTCCAGCGCGGCGACGAGCCCCGTCTCGAGCCGCAGCGGCTGGTCGGCGACGGCCCGGTCGAGGCGCTCGACCTGCGCTCGCACGACATCGGCGTCGTCGAGGTGGACCGACGGCGCCCGCACCGGGACGTCGACCGTGTAGGTCGAGACGCGGGCGAGCGCGACGGACCCCTCGGCCACGAACACCGGGTCGGCGCGCGGGGGCAGGACACTCAGCCCGTCGGGCGTCGTGCGCGGGAGGTACGCGTCGAAGTACGGCCGTCCCGCCCAGTAGTCGGTCTCCACCGGCACCGGAGCGAACGCGCCCACGACCCGGACGGCGAGGACCGGGGGGATGGCACCGGGCGCGACGGTGTCGCCGTTCTCCACCTCGAGCTCGATCGTGTCGCCGATCTCGGCGCCGACGAGGTCCAGGCTGCGGCGGGCGAGCATGCCCTCGCCCGGGGCCGCCGGGCAGCGACCCTCGGTGACGGGCAGGTTCTCGCACAGCCCGGCCCTCTCGACGACCTGGCCCTCGACCTCGCCCCCCGCGAAGGGGCCGGCGGTCGGCAGGTAGAGACCGGGCGCGGTGAAGGACAGCCTGGGCGCTCCGAACACCGGGTCGGCGAGCTCGGCGCCGACGGTCTCGACCGCCGACGCCGCGCTCGGGGCGTCGCGGGGGTCGGCGCCGACCCCGGGCTGGCGGAGGGAGACCTGCACCGACAGGGCGCCGGGGTCCGCCCGGCGCAGCGCGTCGCGCAGGATCGACTCCTGGGCTCCGCGTGCGTACAGCGGGGCGATCACGCTGGCGGCGCTCGCGACGGTCGCGAGGACCAGCACGATGAGCGCGCTGCTCCGGCGGAACCAGAGGCCCTGCAGGGCGAGCCGCAACCCGGCGCGTGCCCGGTTCACCGCGCGTCCCGCAGCCGCTCGGGCGTCGCCGAGCCGGCGAGGGCACGACCGACGGCGACGGACACCGCGCCCACGACGACGAGGCAGGCCGCCGCCGTCGCGGCCATCTCCGCCCACGCCGGGGTGAGGTCGAGCGGGACGCGGGCCAGGGGAGCGGCGAACAGCGGGACCCGGGGCAGGGCGGCCTGCGCGGCGACGGCACCGAGGACCGACCCGGCGAGGACGCCGAGCACGGCGACCGCGAGGTGCTCGCGGACGGCGGCGGCCCGGACGGTCGCGGCGGGGACGCCGACCACGCGCAGGGCGGCGAGGTCGCGCGCCCGGCTCGCCCCGGACGTCGCCAGCCCGACGACGAGGACGGCGGCGGCCAGGCAGAGGGCCACGACGCCCGCGACGATCGCGAGCCGCAGCGCCAGGGTCGGACCCTCGGCGGCGAGCGCCTGCCGGTGGGCAGCGGTCGTGTCGCGGTCGACGACCTGCAGACCGCGGCCGGCCAGGTCGCGGCGGAGGGCGCCTTCCCGCGCGGGGTCGTCGGCGGCCAGCCACACCTCGTACGTCGTCCGGCCCGACGGCTCCGACGGTCCGCGTGCCGCGGTCGCCAGGTCGACGAGGACGGCGCTGGGTCCCGACCGGGGCACCAGCGGCAGCCGGTCCGCGACGACGTACAGGTGCTCGGCGCCCGCGAGGTCCGGGGCCACGGTGAGGTCGGCGCCGGAGTCAGGGCTGTCGCGGAACGGGGGCCGCAGCGCGCCCGCGGCCAGCGCCGGGGACACCGCGGGGGTGTCGCCGCGGCGCACGACGACCGACTGCGTCGACCCGGGGTCACGGATGGTCAGCGGCGGACCCGGCTCCACCTCGGCGGTGGTGGGTGCGGCCCGGAAGGGCACGACCTGCCAGGCTGCCGGCGTGGCCGGCCCCAGGTCGACCGCTGTGGCGTCGCCGGCCGGGCCGGCGCGCAGCCCGTCGACCCGCAGCGTGTAGTCGACCGGGTAGGAGTCGCCGAACGTCCGGTCGACGACGACCGACGACAGCGTGCAGCGGGCGCAGCGCAGCGCCGCGACGTAGGTGTGCGCGCCGGTGCGCAGGCGACCGAGGTCGACGTAGCGCTCCTCGGCCCCGGGCTCGGTGACCTCGACGGCCAGGGTGAGCGGTTGCAGGGTCCCGCGGAAGTTCTGCGGCCGCTCGAGCGCCCGCATGTCGAAACGGGCGGTCACCTCGAGGACGCCCGCACCCGCGACGGGCAGCGGCACGGCGGGGACCTTGTCGAGGCGGAGGGCGGCGAGCGGCCCGGCGGTCGGGCGGTTCGCCGGGTCGCCCCATCCGGCGACCCGGGCGAACGCCGCCGGCTCGACGGCCGTCGTGGTGGGGCCGACGTCGGTGGCCGACCGGGTCTGGACCACGGGGGTGGCGAAGCGCCCGCGCGGGTCGAGGTCGAGGACGGCGTCGCGCAGGGCCCGCGGCGTGGCGGCGTCGACCGCCAGGACGACGGGAGCGCCCGCCTCGACCTCGGCCCGTGTCGCGCGGTTGGCCGCGGACACCGACCACACGTCGACGGCGAACACCAGCAGGGCGCAGGCGACCGTGACGATCGCGACGAGGCGGCGCAGGGCGGGCCGGCGGGCGACCTGCGCCGCCGCCAGCGCCCCGACGAGGCGGCCACGCCGCAGCTCCCGGCGGCCGAGCGGGCCGGCGACGGGGACGGCGAGCTGGGCGAGCAGGACCCCGCCGGTGACGGCGAGCAGGCCCGGGGCGAGCAGGGCCACCGGGCCGCCCTCGCCGGAGAGCAGGGTGACCAAGCCTGCGCCGGCCGCGGCGACGAGCGCGCCCTCGACGAGTCCCACCTGCAGCGTCGAGGTCCGCGGCGGCACGCGACGCAGGAGCGTCGTGACCGGCTGGCGGAGGGTGGGCGCGCCGGCCGCCACGACGGCGAGGAGGCCGGCCAGCGCGGCAGCGCCGACGGCGGCGGCGACGGGCCAACGCGCCTCCAGCGTCACGCCGGGGTGCAGCCAGGCCCGGGCGGCCGCGGACGCGGCCAGCCAGCCGAGCCCGGCGCCGAGCCCCGCACCGACGACGACCAGGACGCCCAGCTCGCGCAGGAGGAGCCCGGCCGTCCCGCGGGTCCCGTGCCCCCGCAGCCGGGCGAGCGCGATCTCGGGACGACGCTGGTCGGTCGCGGCGGCACACACGAAGGCCAGCACGACGGCGCCGAGCACCGCGAGCTGGACCACGAGCACCGGGACGACCTGGCGGGCCTGGTCCCCCTGGCCCCGAGCCGCCCCGAGCAGTGGCGCCAGGTCGCCGACGGCCGCGGCGTCGACCGTGCGTGCGCGGCGGTCGATGCGCTCGGTCGCGGTCGCGAGGCCGGCGAGACCGGACAGGTCGACGGCTTCCAGGTCGAGCGCGATGTCGAGGTGGGTGCGCAGCTGCGGCCACCGCGCCCGGCCCAGCGTCGCCCACGTCGTCAGCACGTCGTCGATCGGGGCGAGCTCTGCCCCGTCGTCGTCCTCGGCGCCCGCCGTCGCGGCCGCCGGGCCCGTCGCTCCGCTTCCGGCCCAGAACCCGTCGCCCTCGTCGGGGGACTCGTAGACGCCGACGACCCGCGCGTCGAGCGCCGGGGCGTCGCCGTCCCCGGCGTCGAGCGGCACCACGCGCAGGACGTCACCGGCGGAGGGCCCGCCGGTGGACGCGCTCCGGCGGCTGACGAGCACCTCACCCGGCGCACGGGCGCAGCGTCCATCGGTGATGTCGAGGTGCCGGCACAGGCCGGCCCGGCTCACGAGGCGGGCGCGGCTCTCGCGGACCGCCGCCGACGAGACGACGACATCGGTGTCGGCGCCCCGGACCGGTGGCCCGAACTGCGCGGGCACCACCGGCCGCACGGTCCGGGCGAGGCGGGTGGGCGAGGCGGGTCGCTCGCCGGCGTCCTGCACGACGACGGTGCGCTGGGCAGCGGGGGCGCCGGTGACGACCGTCCGCAGCACCGACTGCTCGACCGCGCGTGCGTAGAGCGCACCCATGGCTGCGGCGCCGGACACCACGGAGGCCAGGACCACGACGAGGGCGGCCTGGCGCGGCCGGTGGCGCAGCGCGGAGACCGTGACCGACCTCCCCGCCATGACCGTCCGCCTCCCGCCTCGCCGAGCTGGGGACGCGCGGTCCCGGCGGCGTCACCCTGCCGGAGGGAGATCATCGCTGGGAACGGCGACCCGCCCATCGTGACGGGATCGTTGCCGGAGAGCCGGCTCGCGTCACAGCGGCGGCGGCGCCGATCTGCTCCGGTGGTGGGATGTCCGGCACGTGGCGCGTCAGCGGCCGGCGAAGCTGCCCGCGATGCGGCGCTCGGCCTCGTCGTAGCTCTGCCCGGCCTGCGAGAGCAGCTGGCTGATGCCGGCCAGCGCCTGCTGCAGACCCTGGGCGCTGCGGTTCCACTCGTCGTAGAGGACCTGGAAGCGGTCCTGCGCCTGGCCGCTCCACGTGCCGCTGATGGGCAGCACCCGGCTGCGCAGGCTGCCGAGCTCGGACTCGATCTGACCCGAGGTGCCCTGGACCTGGTGGGAGAGCTCCAGGAGCTCGGCGGGGGTGACGCGGAAGGCGGTCATGGTGGTGTGTCCTCTCGACGGCGGCCGACCCGGATGTCGACCGACTGCCGGCCGACGACACCGACGACGCTAGGGAAGTTCGCGGTTCCCGCCGCGGAGTTGTGCACAGCCCCACCGTCCGGGCCCCCGGCACGTCCGTCACGCCCCGCGCGGCAGCCCTCCGACCGCGGCGACGACGGTTCCGTGCTCCTCGCAGACCCAGTGCGGGTCCTCACCGAGGTCGGGCGCCACCCGCAGCTCGTGCGGTGCGACGTCGCTGTCGGCGGTGGCCGCGTCGTGCTCGCCGCACATGGGCCAGCGCCCGACCGTCTCGAGCAGCGCCTCCTGCACGTCCTGGGCGACGAGGCAGGCGACGTACGCCGCACCGGCGGGCCACTGCTCGACCCACCACCGGCGCTCGGTGAGGACCTGGTCGACCACCGACACCGTCGAGGCGTTGTCCATGCCGCACGCGGCCAGGTCGTGCAGGACCCGGGCGCGGGCCACGAGCAGGGCGTCGGTCACGGGGACCATTGTCGCGGTCGGAGCCCAGAAAAACGCGTCGTCGCGCGTCATCATGGCGGACATGCCGATCCTCGTCGACGAGCCGATCTGGCCGTTCCGTGGCCGGCTGTGGTGCCACATGGTCAGCGACACGGGGTACGACGAGCTGCACGACATCGCCCAGCGGCTCGGGATCCCGCGCCGCGGCTTCCAGGGTGACCACTACGACGTGCCCGCCGAGATGCGCGACGCGGCGATCGCGCTCGGCGCCCAGCCCGTGCCCGGCCGCGAGCTCATCACCCGGCTGAAGGCCTCCGGCCTGCGGCGGCGGAGGGTGGACCAGCCGTGACCGTCAGTCGACGGCCAGGCGGCCCAGCTCGGCGGTGACGTTGGAGCGGGCGGGCCCCTCCCAGGACGTACGTCCGTGCTCGGTCCGGAACAGGGTGGGCCGGTCGAGCAGGGACCGCAGGACGGCGGTCCGCCCGGCACGGAAGGTCGCGTCGTCGAGGTGGCCGTACTCCTCGCGCACGGCGTCGACGTACGTCGTGTACGCAGCCTCGTCGCCGGCGAGGACGGCCAGGTCCGCGTCGCAGAGCACGGCCCCGTCCGCGTCGCCGTCGGAGGGCTGGTGGCTCGACGTCAGCGCCACCAGCCGGACGACCTCGGCTACGTGCGCGTCGGACACCCGGATGCCGGTCAGCACGACCTTGGCCAGCACCGCGCTGCGCGCCTCGTTGTCCTCGGCCTTCGGGTCGTACACCGCGTCGTGGAACCAGGCAGCGAGCCGCACCGCCTCGACGTCGCGGGCCGAGGACGCCAGCTCGTCGACCCGGTCCAGCACCGCGGCGAGGTGGGCGAGGTCGTGGTAGTGCCGGTGCTGCTCGGCCCACCGCCCCAGCAGGCCGGCTCCGGCGCCCGCCACGTCGCCGCGCGCGCCCACCGCCGCCGCAGTGCGCAGCCACGCCTCCGCCAGGTGCCTCACGTCCCCGAGTGTCCACCACACGCACCGGCGACCGGCCGTCCGTGTGCCCCCGCCCGTCAGGCGCGGACGTACCCGTGGGTGGTCGGGGCGAGCAGGGCCGCCGCCGCGACCAGGTCGCCGACCATGATGGGCAGCGCCGCGCCCTCTCCCAGCCCGAAGTACTTCAGGGCACCGAAGAGCAGGTGCGCGGCGACGTATCCCAGGGCGACCCGCCAAGCCGTCGCGTTGCGGCGGTAGAGCCCGGGCAGGCTCCACAGCGCCGCCAGCCCGTACGCCAGGAACACCGCGAGGAGGGTGACCGCCTGCCAGCTGCCCTCCGGCGGGGCCGTGTCGGGGCGGGCGGGGTCGGGGTTGAACGCGAAGTACGCCGCGCCCGCCATCGTGACGGTGGCGATCAGCCCCACCGTCACCGCCGCCGCGTGCACCGTCCAGGGTGCGCTGCCTGGGCTGCTCGCGGCGCTTCGGTCGCCGGCCGTCGCCGCGGCTGCTGTCGTGCTGCTCATCTCGGGCTCCTCATCGGGGTCGTCTGTCGGTCCCGCAGTCTCGGTCGCCGGCCGTCCCGAGGGGCAGAGCCGCCAGTCCCCTCATCAGTCGGGACAACCTGTCCCGTGACGGGGGCCCGAGGTTGGCCCACGATGTCCTCGTGAGCGCCGGTGCCGTGCCCGCAAGCCCCGCGGTGGAGGCGCGCCCGCACCGGGCCGCGTGGCCCCTGCTCGTGCCGGCCGCGGCGCTGCTCGGCTCCGCCCTGTGGCTCGCCGCACGCGACCTCCCGGGCGCGCCGGAGGACCCGTACCGGCTCGCCATCGCGGTGGGCGCTCTGGCGTACGGCCTGACCGGCGCATGGCTCGTCGCCGTCCGTCCGGCGCTGCCGACGGGACGGATCCTGCTCTTCGTCGGGGGCTGCCTGTCGCTGTCGCACCTCGCCCTGGCGTACGGCGTGCTGGCGCTGCTCGGTGACGCGTCCCTTCCGCTCGGCGAGCCGGCCCTGTGGGTCGGGACCTGGTTGTGGGCGCCCGGGTACCTCGTCGTCGCCGCGGTGCTGCCGATGCTGCTGCCGGACGGGCGGCTGTCCTCCGGCAGGTGGCGAGCCGCCCTCGCCTTCGGCGTGACGGCGGTGGTGTTCTCCTCCGTCGGCTGGGCGCTGCTGCCGCTGGACCGGCAGGACGTGGACCTCGCCGTCGGCGGCGCCACGAACCCGGTCGGCACCGACCTCGCGGCGCACCCGCTGGTGATCGCGGCCGAGGCCGTGCTGCTGCTCCTCGCGATGCTCGTCGCACTGGCGTCCCTCGTCCTGCGGTGGCACCGGGCGCGGGAGGACGAGAGGGCACAGCTGAGCTGGGTCCTGTACGGCGGCCTGGTCACCCTCGCCCTGCTTGTCGTCGCCTTCCTTCTCCCGCACGGCGCGGCCGGCGTCGTGGGCGCCGTCGCGATGCTCCCGCTGCCTGCCGCGCTCCTCGTCGCCGCCCTGCGACACCGCCTGTTCGACATCGACCGGCTGGTGTCGCGGTCGCTCGCCCTCGGGGTGCTCACGGCCGGTGTCCTCGGGACCTACGTCGCGGTCGTCGGACTGCTCGGCGGCGCGCTCGGCGGAGCCAGCGGCGTGCCCGTCCTCGTCACCGCGGCCGTCGCGGTGGCGGCGGCACCCCTGCACCGTCGCGTGCAGCGGGCGGCGAACCGCCTGGTCTACGGCGACATCGACGACCCCCACCGGCTGCTCGCCCGGTCGGCGCACCGCCTGGGCGAGACGCTGGACCCGGAGCAGGTGGCCGCCCAGGTCCTCCCGGAGCTCCTGGATCGGCTGCGCGACGTGCTGCACGCGCGGTACGCCGCCGTGCGCGTGGCCGGCGGCGAGCTCTCTGCGGCCGGGGAGGCCTCCGGCCCGTACGTCGAGCAGCCGCTGGTCGCCGGCGGGACCGAGGTCGGTCGCCTGGTCGTCGGCGGTCGCCACGACGGTCTCACCCGCACCGAACGCGGGCTGCTGGAGCGCGTGGGGCGGGAGATGGCGGTCGCCGTCCAGGCCGCACTGCTGGCCCGCGAGTCGCGTGAGGCCCGCGAGCAGGCGGTGACGGCGGCCGAGGAGGAGCGCCGCCACCTGCGCCGAGAGCTGCACGACGGCGTCGGTCCGGCCCTGGCCAGCGCAGCCCTCCAGGTCGAGACCGCCCGCGACGTGCTCGCCGAGGACCCGGCGGCCGCGGCGGCGATCCTCGACCGGACAGTGGGGCGCCTGCAGGACGCGGTACGCGAGGTCCGCTCGGTCGTCTCCGGGTTACGTCCGGGGTCGCTGGACGAGCTGGGGCTGGCCGGTGCGGTCCGGGAGCTGGCCGCGCAGTTCGAGGACGGCGGCGTGCAAGTGGCGGTCGACTCGCCGGAGCTCGGCAGGTTGCCGGCCGCGGTCGACGCAGCGGCGTACCGCATCTCTGCCGAGGCGATCGCCAACGCGGTCCGGCACGGTCGCCCGGGCCGCGTCGACGTCAGGCTCCGGTGCCGGGGCCGGGAGCTCCGTCTCGAGGTGGTCGACGACGGGGTGGGTCTCCCCGAGCCGGTGTCGCCGGGGGTCGGGCTGGCCTCGATGCGCCGGCGGGCCGAGGACGTGGGCGGCACGCTGACCGTCGTCGGCGGTCCCGACGGGCGCGGCACGTCCGTTCGTGCCGTCCTTCCCCTGGGGGCACGGTGACCCCGCTGCGCGTCCTGCTCGTGGACGACCACCCGCTCTACCGCGAGGGGCTGGCGGTCGCCCTGACGGCCATGCCGGACGTCGAGGTCGTCGGCGAGTCGGGTGACGGCGAGTCGGCGCTGCGGCTGGCCGCCGAGGCGGCCCCAGACGTCGTCCTCATGGACCTCCACCTGCCCGGCATCAGCGGTGTCGAGGCCACCCGGCGGCTCATGGGCTCTCACCCGGACATGGCGGTCCTGGTCCTCACCATGCGCGACGGCGACGACAGTGTCCTCGCGGCCATGCGGGCCGGGGCTCGCGGATACCTGCTCAAGGGTGCCGACCGGGCAGAGATCGCGCGGGCGCTGGCCGCTGTCGCGGCCGGAGAAGTCGTCTTCAGTGCCGGCGTCGCCAGCCGCGTGCTCGCGTTCTTCGCGCGCGGCAGCCGTGGGCGGCAGGCTCTGTCGCCCTTCCCGGACCTCACCGACCGCGAGCGGGAGGTGCTCGACCTCGTGGCTCGGGGGCTGACCAACTCGGCGATCGCCACGCGGCTGGTGGTGTCGGAGAAGACGGTGCGCAACCACGTCTCGAACGTCTTCGCGAAGCTGCAGGTGACGCGACGTTCCGAAGCCGTGGCCCGGGCCCGCGACGCCGGGCTCGGTGCCGGCTGACGCGACATGCTGGGCACCATGCCGGCCCGGTGACCGTCCCGCTGCCTAGGTCAGCCGTCGGCCAGCTCGGGCGGCAGCGGATCGGTGTGCAGGACCGTGAGCCCGGACACGGCGCGGGTCAGCACCACGTAGAGGCGGCGCAGCCCCTGCCAGCGCGACGGCTCGGCCGCCACGATGCGAGCCGGCTCCAGGACGAGGACATGGTCGTACTCCAGGCCCTTGGCCAAGGTCGCGGGCACCACGGTGACCCGGCTGCTGTCGCCGACGTCCCGGCCGAGCACCGCGTGCTCGTGGCGCAGGCGCACCTCGCCGACCGACTCGTCGGCGACGACGAGGCCGACGGAGCCGGGCGCGCGCAGCACTGCCGCGACGGCGTGGTCGACGGCCGGCCAGACGTCCGTCCACCCGCCGTACGTCGAGCCGACACCGACGTTCTCGCGCACGGACTCGGCCGGCGCCACGCCGGGTGCCATGTGCGGCAGCAGCCGGCTCGCGAAGTCGATGACCGACGCCGGGACGCGGTAGCCCCGGCGCAGCACCTCCACGTGTGCGTCCGGCTTGTCGAGGTGGCGCAGCGTGGACGCCCAGTCCGACGTCGCCCACGGCGTCGTGCCCTGCGCGATGTCACCGAGCACGGTCGCCGCTCCGGTCGAGCAGCGCCGGCCGACCGCCCGCAGCTGCATCGGTGAGAGGTCCTGCGCCTCGTCCAGGACGACGTGGCCCAGGCTCGGCTCGCGCTGCACGAGGTCGGCGACCTCGTCGACGAGCACCGCGTCGGCCGTCGTCCACGGGGCGGTGCGCGGTCCCCGCACCGCCCTGGGCCACAGCAGGCGACGCTGCTCGTCCTCGGTGAGGACGTCGTCGGCCGCGGCGGCCAGGGTCGCCGCGTCGCCGAGCAGTGACATCACCACCCGGGCCGGGTCGAGCGCGGGCCAGAGCGCGTCCACCGTCCTGCGCACGGGCACGGACCGCGCCATCGCGTCCTGGAGACGGTCGTCGGGCGACTCCCCGGCCGCCTCCATCCGGGTCAGCACCGCGTGGGCGAGCCGCTGCCCCAGCATCGCCCGGGCCGCCCCGTAGCGGACGTCGCGGCGGCGGAGGCCCTCGACGATCCCGCCGAGCTCGGACGTCCCCACCCGCCAGCGCCGGGACCCGCGCGGCACGACCAGTGGCTCCGCGGGTGCCGACAGCGTTGCGTACACGGCGTTGTGGAGGACGCGCGCCATCCGCTCGTCGCCCTTGAGCGTGGCCACGTCCGCGGCCTCCTGCGCTCGCACCGGCACGCGGTGCCCGACCAGCTCGTCGAGGGTCACCTGCCGGACGTCGACCTCGCCGAGGGCGGGCAGCACGGCCGCGATGTAGGACAGGAACGCGGAGTTCGGGCCGACGACGAGGACACCGCCGCGACGCAGGCGGTCGCGGAAGGTGTACAGCAGGTACGCCGCGCGGTGCAGGCCGACCGCCGTCTTCCCGGTGCCGGGGGCTCCCTGCACGCACACGGTCTCGCCGACGTCGGCGCGGACGATGACGTCCTGCTCGGGCTGGATCGTGGCCACGATGTCGCGCATCGGGCCGACCCGCGGCCGCTCGATCTCGGTCGTGAGGATGCGGGATCGGGTCTCGGCCTCGACCCGGTCCAGCAGGTGCTCGTCCTCGTAGGCCGTGAGGTGACCGCGCTCGAAGCCGAACCGCCGGCGCAGCACGACGTCCATCGGCTCGGTCCGCGTGGCGCGGTAGAACGCCGTCGACACGTCTGCCCGCCAGTCGACGACGACCGGGTCGCCTGCGTCGTCGTGCACGTGGCGGCGGCCCACGTAGAACCGCTCGCCGGTTGCCGCGAGGTCGAGCCGTCCGAAGAACAGGGGCGTCTCGGGGTCGTCGGCGAGGGCGAGGGCCCGGCGGTGCAGGGAGGCGGCGAGGAACTGCTCGGACACCGCGTCCCCGCCGTGGGCGTCCAGCGCCAGGGTGCGCGCGCGCATGGCGGCCAGGTCGTCGCGGGCGGCGGCGAGGTAGGCGCGCTCGGCGTGCAGGGTCGCGTCGATGGGCGGTCCAGGTCGGTGCGGGGCGGCTCGCGATGCTAACCCGTGTCGCGGGCAGTCAGCCGCGCGACGTCGTCGACGGCGCCGAGCCCTCCGTGCCGCAGGCGAGGTCAGGCCGCCGCGGCCACCAGCGCCCGGCGCAGCCGGGCGAGCCGGACGTGCAGCAGGGTCGGCGACGTCGGGCCGGTCGTGAACACCAGCCGCGCGACGAGCACCTGGGCGCGGCGCAGCGCCCGGCCGACGTCCTCGCCCGGCGGCAGGGCGACCGGCGGGCCGACGGCGAGACCGTCGGCGTGGGCGACGAGCGACAGGACGGCCCCGTCCACCTCGCAGACCGCGTCGCGGGGGGACGCGAGCAGGCTCGCCCGCAGCGCGTCGGTGACCCGCCACCAGACGGGGAACGGCACGGGGTCGATCACGCTCTTGCGCACCAGAGCGTTCGCCACGAGGTGCTGGGCGAGCCGGCCGGTCAGGTCGTCCGTGTCCGGCAGGCTCGGGCCGGTGGTGGCGAGGGCCGGGCCGGGCGGCTGGTGCTGCAGCGTCGTCATCGTCGCTCCTGGTCGTCGGGCCGCTCGGGTGGTGTGGCCCACCGTTGCGAGGAAGTCCGTCAACCAGGTGTGAGCAGGCTGCGCGCCCCCTGATACATCCGCGGCGCTCCGGCCCGGGGGCGCGCGGACGTCTGAGCCGACTTCCCGCCGGAACGCGGCGGTGCCATCGTGAGACGTCGACGCGTCGCAGGCAGCAGCGGTAGGGGGCTCGCCATGTCGGATCTCTCGAGGCAAGGCGGAGTGGCACCTCTCAACCGAGCCGAGCGAGCCGTGGCCGCATTGTCAGGTCTGGGTCTGTTGGGCTTTTCCCTCGCCGTGGCCGTCGCTCCGCCGCAGCGGCGCGTTGCCCTTGGGCAGTGCGCCGAGGCCGCTGACGGCTGCATCGTCAGCGTTGACGGGGACCTCACGGCGTTCGCAGCTGTGCTGGCCGCGGGCGGGTCGGCTGCACTCCTTCTGGCGCTCCTCGGCGTCCGCTTCAACAGGCTGAAGGTGGCGGGGACCGAGTTCGGGTACGAGCAGGAGACCGCGGGTCTGACACAGGCGGAGCCGGCGCAGGAGGGCGACTCAGACCCTGCTGTCCCGGTGTCGGACGAGCGAGCCACTGCTGACGTTCCGGTCGATGTCCAGGTTCGGCAGGGCCTCGGCGAGCGGCTGCACGCAGTGCCCGTCGCCGTCACGGTCCTCGACCGGCCGATGCAGGACGTCGATCCGTCGTTCCTGCGCGACTACCAGTCGGCGCGCAAGGTCAGCCAGCAGTCCCACTTCCTCACGCACATCCTGGGTCCCGCGACCCAACCGGGGCAGAAGTTCTCGGTTGCGATCCGGGTGACTCCCCACTCAGAAGCGGCGCCCGCTGTGAAGTCCGCCGCGTTCTATCTCGGGCGGTCATGGGGTAACCGGACCTTCGTCGGGAGGCGTGGCCCGGATGGGAGGTTCGGTATCGCGACGGAGGCATACGGGCCGTTCCTGGCGCTCTGCGAGATCGAGTTCCTCGACGGGAGCAGGATCCTCGTCGACCACTACTGCGACTTCGACATGGGCAGCCTTCTGCAGTCGTGAGGTCGAGGGGCGCGGACGGGAATGACGCTCGACGCCGTCGAGCGGCTTCCGGTGCTACGTCGAGGTCTCCGGGATCAGCGAGAGCGTGACCTCGTCGCCGACGGCCACGCCGGCTGCTGTCATCGCGGCCTTGCTGACGCCGACGCAGAACCCGCCGCCCGCGACGAGCATGGTGCTGCCGGTGAACGCGGTGCCGTCGAGGGTGCCCGTCACCCGCATCTGCCGGCGTCCGCCGAGGCCGTCGACCAGGTCGGGTGGCACGTCGACCACGGCCAGCCCACCGGGCTTGTCCTCACGCCAGCGCCTCACGCGGCCCCGGAACTCGACTGCCATCACCGACTCCTCTCCGGCTGGTCCCACTCCTCGTAGTCCTCGGCGCGCGCCAGCTGCGCGAACGCGGCCTGCAGGTCGTCGGGCGGGACGACCGGCTGCCGCTCCGCCAGGTCGAACCACAGCCCGACGGAGTCGACGGTCGCGCACAGGCCCTGCGCCTGCGTCGTGAAGCGGTTGCGCACCTTGAACCGCCGCCCGTCCGCCGTGCCCGCGACCTGCTGGAAGTCCACGGTGAACGGCTCGAGCATGCGGATCTCGCGCCGGTAGACGAGGCGGTCCTCCAGGACCACCGGTCCCAGCCGGCGCGCGGCGAACTCGGCCGCGGTGAACCCGACGGAGGCGAAGAACAGGATGCGGGTGTTGCTGGCGTAGTCGAGGAAGACCGCGTTGCCCATGTGCTGGTTGAAGTCCATGTCGCGCCACTCGGCCCGGTAGTCGTGGCTGAACCGGACGCTCATCGCGGCGCCTCAGCTCGGGTCGAGCGAGGGCAGGTCGTCGCTGTCGACGATGCGGTAGGCGTAGCCCTGCTCGGCGAGGAACCGCTGCCGGTGCGCCGCGAAGTCCTGGTCGACCGTGTCGCGCGCCGTCACGGCGTAGAAGCGGGCCGACCGACCGTCGGACTTCGGGCGCAGGATGCGCCCGAGCCGCTGCGCCTCCTCCTGCCGCGAGCCGAAGGTCCCCGACACCTGCACCGCGACCGCGGCCTCGGGCAGGTCGATCGAGAAGTTCGCGACCTTCGACACGACGAGCAGCGACACCTCGCCGGTGCGGAACGCCTCGAAGAGCCGCTCCCGCTCCTTCACCGTGGTCTCGCCCTTGATGACCGGGGCGTCGAGCCGCTCGCCGAGGTCGTCGAGCTGGTCGAGGTACTGCCCGATCACCAGCGTCTGGTCGCCGCGGTGCTTCTCGACGAGCTGCTCCACGACGCGGGTCTTCGACGCCGTCGACGACGCGAACCGGTAGCGCTCCTCGGGCTCGGCCGTCGCGTAGGCGAGGCGCTCGGAGTCGGACAGCGTCACCCGCACCTCGACGCAGTCGGCCGGCGCGATGTAGCCCTGCGACTCGATGTCCTTCCACGGCGCGTCGTAGCGCTTGGGCCCGATGAGCGAGAACACATCGCCCTCGCGCCCGTCCTCGCGCACGAGGGTCGCGGTCAGCCCGAGCCGCCGCCGGGCCTGCAGGTCGGCGGTCATCCGGAAGATCGGCGCGGGCAGCAGGTGCACCTCGTCGTAGACGACCAGGCCCCAGTCGCGCGCGTCGAGCAGCTCGAGGTGGGTGTAGACGCCCTTCCGCCGGGTGGTCATCACCTGGTACGTCGCGATGGTGACCGGCCGGACCTCCTTGCGGGCGCCGGAGTACTCGCCGATCTCGTCCTCGGTCAGCGACGTCCGCTTGAGCAGCTCGTGGCGCCACTGCCGCGCGGCGACGGTGTTGGTGACCAGGATCAGCGTGGTCGCGCCGGCGCGAGCCATCGCGGCCGCGCCGACGATCGTCTTCCCGGCGCCGCAGGGGAGCACCACGACCCCCGACCCGCCGTGCCAGAAGCCCTCGACGGCCTCCTGCTGGTAGGGCCGCATCGACCAGCCGTCCTCGACCAGGTCGATCGCGTGCGCCTCGCCGTCGACGTAACCGGCCAGGTCCTCGGCGGGCCAGCCGAGCTTGAGCAGCACCTGCTTGAGGTGGCCGCGCTCCGACGCGTGCACGACCACCGTGTCGGGGTCCACGCGCTCACCGACGAGCGGCGTGACCTTCTTGGACCGCACGACCTCCTCGAGCACCGCGCGGTCGGTCGTCACGAGCACCAGGCCGTGGACCGGGTGCTTCTCCAGCCGCAGCCGGCCGTAGCGGGCCATCGTCTCGGCCACGTCGACCAGCAGGGCGTGCGGCACGGCGTAGCGGCTGAACCGCAGCAGCACGTCCACGACCTGCTCGGCGTCGTGCCCGGCGGCGCGGGCGTTCCACAGGCCCAGCGGGGTCAGGCGGTAGGTGTGGACGTGCTCGGGCGAGCGCTCCAGCTCGGCGAAGGGCGCGATCTCGCGGCGGCACTCGCCCGCCTGCTCATGGTCGACCTCCAGCAGCAGCGTCTTGTCGCTCTGGACGATCAGGGGGCCGTCGGTCACGCCTCATTGTCCCCCACCGGCCGGGGTCGCCTAGCCTGTGCGCCGATGTCCGCGCCGACCGGGCCCATCTTCGTGGTGGGCTGCCCCCGCTCGGGCACCACGCTGCTCACGCTGATGCTCTCCTCGCACTCGCGCATCGCGATCCCGCCCGAGACCCGCTTCCTGCTGGCCGTCTACCGGCGCCGGCGGAGCTTCGGCGACCTCACCGACGTGCGCAACCGGCGCCGGCTCGCCCGCGCCCTCGTGCGGCGCAAGGGCACCAAGTTCCGCCACCTCGGGCTGGACAAGAGGGCCGTGAAGCGGGCCGTGAAGCGGTCCGAGCCCACCATCGGCTCGGCGATCGCGGCCGTCTATCGCACCTACGCCGCGAGCCAGGGGAAGGTGCGCTGGGGCGACAAGCGCCCGACGTACTTCCGCAACGTCGAGGTCCTGCGCGCGCTGTTCCCCGACGCGCAGTTCGTGCACCTGGTGCGCGACGGCCGCGACTGCGTCGCCTCCCTCAAGCGCATGGGCTGGTGGAAGCACGGGACGACCGGGGCGATCGCCACCTGGGTGCAGGCCGTCGACTGCGCCGCGCGGGAGGTGCGGCGGCTGCCCGACGGCACCTGGCACGAGCTGCGCTACGAGGACCTGGTCGCCGACCCCCGGCGCGAGATGGAGTCGCTCTGCGCGTTCCTCGGCGAGGAGTTCGAGGACGGGATGCTGGAGCCGCACGTCCTGGCCGACCGGCTGCCGAGGCGGCAGCGCGAGGTGTGGCACGCCGAGACCCGGGGCGCGGTCGACGCGCGCCGGGTGGGGTCCTACGCCGACGTGCTGACCGAGGCCGAGGTCGCGCTGGTCGAGCAGGTCGCCGGCTCGCGGCTGCGACGCTGGGGCTACGAGGTGCCCGCCCGGCGTCGCCGGGCCTCGCCGGCGGCCGTCGCGCGCTACGGGAGGGTGCTGGCCGTGATGCGCGCGAAGACGCGGCTGCGGGCGGTGCGCGACCGGGCCCAGGCCCGTCCGGCCGGCTCGGTCGCCGACCGCGGCTGAGCGGTCACGCCACGCCGAGGGCCTCGTCGATCCGGCGCAGGGTCTCCGCGCACAGCTCGTCCATGTCCTCGCGGGCGGACCCAGGAGCCGATCCGGTCTCCTCCGGCACTCGCTCCTCGCGCCGGGGACGCCGGCGGCGGGTGGCTCGCAGCTGTCGCACGGCAGGGCTCCTCGCGCAGCATGCCCCGTGACGGTCCCCGTCGGACTGCGGTGGTCTACCGCGGCGAGGGGATCGGCAAACCCGCCCGGGACGGTGGATCCCGCGTCGGTTCAGGCCGGCTGGTCGTCGACCGCCGAGACGCCGGTGATCCGGTGCACCGCGAAGGAGCGCACAGCGCCGCGCAGGTGGTCGTACGCGCTGACGTGCCCGCCCTCGACGGCCACCGGCTCGATGACCCGCTGGCTGCCCCGGCCCTCGGCGTCGACGTAGCCGATCCACAGCGGCTCGCCCGCGGCCGCGGCCTGGGTGAGCATCGCCAGCACGTCGGCGGTGGGGCGGCTGACCGTGACGGTCGCGGCCCGGTCTCCGGCCCGCAGGGCCCGCACGGCGGCGTCCAGCAGGGCCGGGCGCAGCTCGGGCCGGGGCGGCGCGACCCGCACCGGGGTGCGCCGCGGGGCGGCCCGGCGCGACTCGGGACGCCGGACGACGACGTCGCCGTCGACACCCTCGGCGGCGGGTGCGTAGCCCATCTCGCGCAGCCGGTCGAGCACGACCTCGGCGGCCGACTGCGCCGCGAGCACCGTCGGCGCCAGCCGGCGCAGGCGCAGCGACGCGGCCCGGCGGTCGGTGACGAGCTCGCCGAGCGTCGCCGCGTCGTCGCAGCGCACGTAGGACGCGGCCGCGCCGACCCGGAGCCGGCCGTGGCGGCGGGCCACGTCCTCGACCAGGTAGGTCAGGGGCTGGGGCACCGGCGTCCGCGAGTGCTGCGCGAGCAGCGCGGTCACGTCACCGGCGCTCCACCCGGCGTCGAACGCGCGCCGGACGCTGCGCTCGCTGAACCGGTAGACGGTCGCCCCGCCGGTCGACTCGACGTCGGCGACCAGTCGCATCCGGCGCGCGAGGTCGCTCTGCAGCGGGCCGGGCGCGACGGCCGTCAGGTCGGCCTGCAGCAGCACGTGGTCGAGCAGGTCCGGCAGGGCATGCTCGAGCACCCGGCCGGCGGCCTCGGTGTCGCCGCCGGCGAGGAGCCGACCGGGGGCGGACAGCGCGCCGCCGCCGGCCAGCCCCAGCACGGCGGCCTCGTGCAGCGTCCACGCGACCAGGTCGTCCTGCAGCCGACCGCCCCGTCGCGGCGCGAGCCACCGCAGCCGCCGGGTCAGCGCGTCGCCCGAGGTGGCGCGGCCCGGCGGGCAGCCCGGCGAGGTCGCCGAGCACCGCGTCCCGGACGAGCGGCGCGAGCGTACGGTCCAGGTCCGGTCCCAGCGGGGCCAGCGTGCGCCCGCGCGGGTCCTTGGCGCCGGCCAGGCCCGCGACGCGGGTGGACCCGCGCCACGCCTGCACGAGGACCAGCCACCGGGTCGCCGTCGGCTCGTCGAGCCAGTCGTCGAAGGCAGGGGTCGGCAGCCAGGCCTCGTCGACGCCGTCGTCGCCAGCGGCCAGCAGCCCCGCGGCGTGCGCCACCTCGACCAGCAGGGTCAGCGTCGGCTCGTCCACGTCGAGTGCGGCCGCCGTGCGTGTCCTGTCCCGGACGCCGAGACCGCCGGCGCGCAGGACCCGCGGCGGCTGCACGGCCCACAGCTCGAGCAGGTCCTCGACCTGGCGGACGGTGGTGGCCGCGGCCCCGGCGGCCGCCCGGTCGACACGGGCGGCGTCGGCCGCGACGTGATCGTGCGGCGGGACCTCGGGCTGCACCTCGCGGTGCACCCGTCCGCCGCGCAGGTGCAGCGCCACCTCCCGCGGGAGCACGACGGTGCGGGTGTCGCTCGCGACGAGCAGCCCGTGGGCGAGCAGCCACTCGACGGGGGTCGCCGCGGCACCGCGGTCGACGTCGCGGTCGGCGTTCTCCAGGCGCCCGGTCGGTGGTCCCCAGGTCAGCGCGTCGAGAGCCTCGCGGGCCGCGGGCGACGCCTCGGCCAGCAGGGCGTCCAGCCGGGCGGGGTCGGTCAGCACCTCGGCGACGGCGGCGGCCGTGCGCACCGGGTCACCGGTGGGCTCCAGCCCCAGGTCCTGCGCCAGCCGGGCGAGCCGGCGGGGGCCGTAGGCGTGCAGGGCGTGCGCGACGGGCGGGCCCAGGCCCGCGGGCGACCCGACCACCTCGAGCACCGTGCGCGGCACGAGCAGCCGCCCGTCGCCGTCGCGGTAGACCAGCGCCTGGTGGTAGAGGTCGGCGATCGCGCGGGCCGGGTCGGCGCCGAGGACGCCGTGCACCGTCGCGTCGTCGGCGGGCTCGGGCAGCGCCGCGAGCACGTCGAGGACCTGCAGGGTGAAGCGGTCGAGCAGGTCCAGGGCCCGCTGCACGGAGGGACGCGTGGTGGCGCGGGCCGCGAGCGAGGTGATGTCCGAGGGCACGGGCGAGAGCAGGTCGGGCCGCGCGTGCAGCAACCCGGCGAGCGCGCCGTCGTCACGTCCGCGCAGGTCCGTGGCGAGGGTCGCGAGGGGCCGCGGCCGGGAGGTGGACATCCGCACCACGGTACGCCGGGGCGGGTCGCGCCCGCCGGTCCTCTAGCCTGCCCTGGCACGGGGTGAGAGGAGAGCCGTGACCAGCGACCGCCCCATCTTCGTCGTCGGCTGCCCCCGCTCCGGCACGACGCTGCTGTCGCTGATGATCCACGCGCACCCGCGGCTGGCGATGCCGCCCGAGTCGCGGTTCCTCATCAAGACCTGGCGCAAGCGGGCGCAGTTCGGCGACCTGTCGACCCGCCGCGAGCGGCGCCGGCTCGCGCGGGCCTGCGTGCGCCCCGGGTCGCGCATCCGCGACCTCGGCCTGGACCCGCTGGAGACCAAGCGCAAGATCCTCACCGCCCCGCCCACCATCGGGACGGCCTTCGGCACCGTGTTCGCGGAGTTCGCCCGCCAGCACGGCAAGGCCCGGTGGGGCGACAAGCGGCCGGCCTACCACCAGGAGGTCGACGTCCTGCTGCGGCTGTTCCCGGACGCTCAGATCGTGCACCTGCTGCGCGACGGCCGGTCCAACGTGGCGTCGCTGAAGAAGATGCCGTGGTGGCCCTACGACAGCGTCGGCTCCATGGCCGCCTGGTCGCAGGCCGAGTTCTGCGCGCGGCGCGACCAGCGCCGGCTGTCCCCCGACACGTTCCACCTCGTGCGCTACGAGTCGCTGGTCGCCGAGCCCGAGAAGGTGCTGCGCGAGCTCTGCGACTTCCTCGGCGAGGACTTCTCCGACGCCATGCTCGAGCCGAGCGAGGTCGCCCACCTGGTCCCCGAGCACAAGTCGTGGCACGTGAACACCCGCAGCGACGTCACCGCGGCCCAGGTCGACTCGTGGCGCAGCGGCCTCGAGCCGTGGGAGCTGGGGCTGATGGAGACCGTGCTGCGCCGCCAGCTCACCCGCAACGGCTACGAGCTCTCGGGCGAGGGCGCGCGTCCGTCGCCCGTGGCGCTCGCGCGGTACGCGCGGGCTGCGCTCGTGCAGCGGACGGCGATGCGCAGACGCTGGTGGGAGGAGCGGCGCGAGGCCCGGTCCAGCACCCAGCCGGTGGCCGCCCGGCTGACGTCGGCGCAGCGCGCTCTCGCCGGGGAGAACCCCTGACCCCGCGGCGCATGGCGGCGACGGCGGTGGGGTAGGCGGCTCGTGGAGGGAAGGTGGTCGGCATGGACGACGCCGGATTTGCCGTACTGATCGGTCTGGTCGTGCTCGTGGTTCTCGTGGTGGCGGTGCTCCTGCTGGTGCGGCAGCGGCGGCGGCGGAGCGGGCTGCAGGAGAGGTTCGGCCCCGAGTACGAGCGAGCGGTCGACGAGCACGGCGACCGCCGCCAGGCCGAGAAGAGCCTCGCCGACGTCGCCGAGCGCCGCGACGGGCTCGAGATCCGCGACCTGGAGCCGGCCGAGCGCCAGCGCTACACCCAGCAGTGGACGACCGTGCAGGCAGCCTTCGTCGACCACCCGGCGGCCGCCACGCGCGACGCCGACCGGCTGCTCGGGTCGGTGATGCGCGAGCGCGGCTACCCGGTTGACGACTTCGAGACGCGGGCCGAGATGGTCTCGGTCGACCACCCCGAGGTGGTGGACCACTACCGGGCCGCGCACGCGGTCGGCACCCGCAGCGGGGCGGCCAACACCGAGGAGCTGCGGCAGGCCTTCGTGCACTACCGCGAGCTGTTCGAGGTGCTCGTGGCCGAGGAGAGGACCGTCGACCTCCGGCCGCACGAGCGCACCGACCGGTCGTCCCCCGGCTGAGTCCACCTACCCTGGGCGGGTGCGCCCCCTCGTCGTCGGGTTCGACCTCGACATGACCCTGGTCGACAGCCGGCCGGGCATCGCTGCCGTCTGGGACGCGCTGTCGGCCGAGACCGGCGTGCCCGTCGACAGCGCCGCGGCCGTCAGCCGGCTCGGTCCCCCGCTGGACGAGGAGATGGCGCTGTGGTTCCCGGCCGAGCAGGTCGGGCCGATGGGCGACCGGTTCCGCGAGCTCTACCCCGACCTCGCCGTCGCGCCGAGCCGGGCCCTGCCCGGCGCCCGGGAGGCCGTCGACGCCGTGCACCGCCACGGCGGGCGGGTCGTCGTGGTCACCGCGAAGTACGAGCCGAACGCGCGGCTGCACCTCGAGCACCTCGGCATCGCCGCCGACGACGTCGTCGGCTGGCACTGGGGCCCGGCCAAGGGCGAGGCGCTGCGCAGGCACGGGGCCTCGGTCTACGTCGGCGACCACGTCGCGGACATGGACGGCGCGCGGGTCGCGGGCGCGGTCGGCGTCGGTGTCCCGTCGGGGCCGGTCTCGGCCGGCGAGCTGCGCGGCGCGGGCGCCGACGTGGTGCTCGACGACCTCACCGGTTTCCCGGCCTGGCTCGACGAGCACGTCCTGGACACCCGGCTGGCCGACCTCGACACGGCGTTGCGCGAGACCGGGTCGCTGCTCGTGGCGTTCAGCGGGGGCGCCGACTCGGCGTTCCTGCTGGCCGCGGCGGTGCGCGCGCTGGGCACCGGCGCCGTCGCCGCCGCGACCGCGGTCAGCGGGAGCCTGCCCGGCAGCGAGCTGGCGGCCGCGGCGCGCTTCGCCGCCGGCCTCGGCGTCCGGCACCTCGCGCCCCGCACCGACGAGCTCGCCCGCGACGGGTACCGCGCCAACGCCGGCGACCGGTGCTACTTCTGCAAGGCCGAGCTGCTCGACGTGCTCGGGCCGCTCGCCCGTGAGCACCGCCTGGCGGCGGTGGCGACGGGCACCAACGCCGACGACGCCGTCGCCGGCTTCCGACCCGGCATCCGGGCGGCCGCCGAGCGCTCGGCCGTGACCCCGCTGCTCGACGCCGGTCTCACCAAGGCCCACGTGCGGGCGGCCAGCCTCCGGTGGGGCCTGCCGACCTGGGACAAGCCGGCCGCCGCGTGCCTGTCCAGCCGGGTCGCGTTCGGCATCGAGATCACCCCCGCCCGGCTGGCCCGGGTCGAGCGCGCCGAGGCCGCGGCGCGCTCGGCGCTCGCTGCGGCCGGCATCGCCGTCGTCGACCTGCGGGTCCGCGACCTGGGCGACACCGGCCGGCTCGAGGTCGACGCGGGCCTCGTCGGGCAGGTTGCCGCCAGCGCGTCGGTCGTCGAGGCGGTGCGCGCGGCGGGCTTCACCGACGTCGAGGTCGACCCGCAGGGCTTCCGGTCCGGGGCGATGAACGAGCTGCTCGCCGAGCCCGACGCCTACCGCTGAGCGTCCGCGGCCGCGCAACTGCGTCGCGTTACCGCTGCGGGCGGGATAAACTGGCCGGCCGCCTGCGACCGTCCGGTCGGCGGCTCCCCTCACCAACCAGCAAGAGGTCTCCCGTGCCTGTCGGCAAGGTCAAGTGGTACGACACCGAGAAGGGCTTCGGCTTCCTGTCGCGCGACGACGGCGGTGACGTCTTCGTGCACTCCTCGGCGCTGCCCGCGGGTGTCCCGGCGCTCAAGCCCGGCAGCCGCGTGGAGTTCGGCATCGTCGACGGCCGGCGCGGCGAGCAGGCCCTCACGGTGACGCTGCTCGACCCGCTGCCGACCATGCAGGTCGGCACGCGCAAGTCCGCCGACGACATGTCGGTCATCGTCGAGGACCTCATCAAGCTCCTCGACGGCGTGGGCAACGGGCTGCGGCGCGGCCGCTACCCGGACAAGGCGGTGGCCGCGAAGGTCGGCGCGGTGCTGCGCGCGGTCGCCGACGACCTCGACGCCTAGGGGCCGGGCAGGGCGCGGCCGGCCGCGGCAGCCGCGCGACGACGAACCTACGATGACTCGGTGAGGTCATCCGTGGGTCGGGCGTCGGCGCTACCGGTCGCCGCGCTGCTGCTCGTCTCCGCGTGCAGCGGCGGCGACAGCGACGGCATCCGGGTCGCCGACGTCTCCCGGGCGACCGTCACCGAGGTCGTCGAGGCGCCCGCGACCGTGAGCGCCCGCGCCTCGGCCACGGTCACCGCCGCCGCGTCCGGCACGGTGGCGCGGCTGCGCGTCCGCGACGGCCAGCAGGTCCGGGCGGGCAAGGTGCTGCTGCGCATCGAGTCGCCCGAGGCGCGCCGCACGCTGCGCCAGGCCCAGCGGGCCGACGCCAAGGCCGCCGCGGCCGGCTCCGGGGGCGGGGCGCCGGTGACTCTCTCCGGCGCGCGCGAGGCCGATGCGTCCGCGCAGCGCGCGTTCGACCGCGCCGAGCGCGCGGCCCGCCGCATCCCCGACCGGCAGTCCAGGGCGCAGGCCCTCTCGGCGCTGCGGGTCTCCAGGACGCAGTACGAGTCGGCGCGCGCGGCTGCCGACCGGGCGGCCGCCCAGCTCGCGGCCGGCCTCGGCAGCCTCTCCGACGCGGTGGCCGCGCTGTCGTCCGCGCAGCGCGTGCAGACCCGTGCCGCCGTCGCGGTCGCCAGGCGCACCGTCAGGGCCCTGACCGTGCGGTCGCCGATCGCCGGGACCGTCTCGCTCAGCCCGCCTCCCGACAGCGGGTCGTCGGGGGCCTCGGACCTGCTCTCGCAGCTGCCCGAGAGCCTGCAGTCGCAGGCCGGCCAGGCGCTCGGCGGCTCGGGCGGGTCGGTCACGTCGACGGTCACCCTGGGAGCCCCGGTCAGCGGCGGACAGGCGCTGGTCACCGTGACCGACGCGTCCGCCCTGTTCCTGACGGCCCAGGTCGACGAGACCGACGTGCTGCTGGTGCAGCCCGGCGTGACCGCCTCCGCCGAGCTCGACGCCGTGCCCGACGCGACCTACGACGCGACGGTCACGACCATCGACCCGGTGCCGACGACGTCGACCCGCGGCGGCGTCAGCTACGTCGTACGCCTCGCGCTGGGCGCCGGTGCGGGCGCCGACGGCGCGGGTGCTCCGACGCCCCGGCCGGGCATGAGCGCCGTGGTCGGCCTGACGGTGCGGACCGCCCGCGACGTGGTCGCCGTGCCGTCGTCCGCGGTGTTCCGCGACGGCCGGCGCGACGCGGTCTGGGTCGTGGTCAACGGGGTCGCCCGCAGCCGGCCGGTGCGGCTCGGCGCCCAGGGCGACGCGCGCGTCGAGGTGCTGGAGGGGCTCCGGACGGGCGAGCGGCTCGTCGCCCGCGGCGCCGACCGGGTGCGCGACGGGCAGCAGCTTCCGTGAGCACGGCGCCGGCGGTCGAGGCCGTCGACGTCCGTCGCAGCTACTCGCTCGACGGCATCTCCGTCGAGGCGCTGCGCGGGGTGAGCCTGCGCATCGACACGGGCGAGTACGTCGCCGTCGTCGGTCCGTCCGGGTCCGGCAAGTCGACGCTGATGCACCTGCTGGGCTGCCTCGACCGGCCGACCGCCGGGGACCTGCGCGTGGGCGGGCGCGACCTGTCGACGATGGCCGACAGCGACCTCGCCGAGCTGCGCAACTCGACCATCGGGTTCGTCTTCCAGTCCTTCCAGCTCCTGACGCGCACGAGCGCCCTGGACAACGTCGGGCTTCCGCTGGTCTACCGCGGCGTGCGCAAGCAGGAGCGCCGCGAGCGGGCGGCCGCCGCGCTGGACGCGGTCGGGCTGGGCCACCGGCTGGGGCACCGGCCGGGCCAGCTCTCGGGTGGCGAGCAGCAGCGGGTCGCCATCGCCCGCGCGCTGGTCGGCGAGCCGTCGCTGCTGCTCGCCGACGAGCCCACCGGCAACCTGGACACCCGCAGCGGCAAGGACGTGATGGGCATCCTCGGGGGCCTCAACGAGCAGCGGGGGGTCGCCGTCGTCGTCGTCACCCACGACCGCGACGTCGCCGCGCTGGCCGGCCGGCGGATCGCGATGCGCGACGGCCTCGTCGAGAGCGACGAGAGGTCGCGGCCGTGAGGGCCGGCGAGGCGTTCCGGGTCGCCCTGGACGCGCTGCGCGCCAACCGGATGCGCAGTGCCCTGACCATGCTCGGGGTCGTCATCGGCGTCGCGGCGGTCGTGATCCTCGTCGCGCTCGGCAGCGGGGCCAAGCAGGAGGTCGAGCAGCAGGTCGAGGGGCTCGGCTCGAACATCATCATCGTCGTGCCGGGCAAGTTCGAGTTCGGCTCGGCGCCCTCGGTGAGCCGGCTGACCCTCGACGACGTCGACCTGCTGGGCCGCGTCGTGGGCGACGTCGACCGGGTCGCGGTGTCGCTCGCCTCGGGCGAGACGGTCAGCGTCGGCAGGCGCGACGCCTTCGTCACGGTCAACGGCGTCAACGAGAGCGTGCCCAATGTGTTCGACCGTCCCATCGCGCGCGGGGAGTACATCACCGCGAGCGACGTGGACACCCGGCGGCGCGTCGTGGTGCTCGGCGACACGGTCGTACGCCGCGTGTTCGACGGCGTGGACCCGCTCGGCCGGCAGATCTCCATCGCGGGTGTGCGGTTCCGGGTCATCGGCGTGTTCGAGCCCGTCGGCCAGACCTTCGGCGTCGACCGCGACGCCGAGGTGCACATCCCGGTGACCGCGGCGCAGCGGCTGTTCGGCGTCGACCGCATCGACGCGCTGGCGGTCAAGGCGCCCACCGCCGAGAGCGTCGACGCCCTGCAGCCCCGCCTGGTGTCGGCGCTGCAGGACCGCTACGACGGCGAGGAGTTCTCGGCGGTCACGCAGACCCAGATCCTCGGCACGATCGGGCGCATCCTCGGCCTGCTGACCCTGGTGCTGGCCGCCATCGCCGCCATCTCGCTGCTCGTCGGCGGGGTCGGCGTCTCCAACATCATGCTCGTCAGCGTGCGCGAGCGGACCCGGGAGATCGGGCTGCGCAAGGCGCTCGGCGCGAGGCAGCGCGACGTGCTGCTCCAGTTCCTCATCGAGGCGGTGCTGCTGTGCGTCGTCGGCGGCGTGGTCGGCATCGCGCTCGGCATCGGGACGTCCTACCTGCTCGCCGCGGTCTCACCGCTGCCCGCCGTCATCGCGTGGTGGTCGCCGGTGCTGGCGTTCGCGGTCTCGGCCGGGGTCGGCATCTTCTTCGGCGTCGCGCCGGCCCGCAGGGCCGGCCGCCTCGACCCCGTCGTCGCGCTGCGGACGGAGTGACCGCGCCCGCCTGCGGGTAGCGTGCCCCGACATGAGCGCCTCGGTCGTCGTCCCCTGGGACGACGCGCTCATCGGCTACGACCTCGGCATCGGCCACCCGCTCAACCCGCTGCGCCTCGACCTCACCATGCGGCTGGCCCGCGAGCTCGGGGTGCTCGACCTGCCGACCGTGACGATGACCCGGCCGGAGACCGCGACCGACGACCTGCTCGCCCTGGTGCACGAGCGCGGCTACATCGCCGCCGTCCGCGCGGCGGGTGCCGACCCGGCAGGCGCCGACCCGGCGCGCGGGCTCGGCTCGCTCGACACCCCCGCGTTCGCCGGCATGCACGAGGTCTCGGCGCTGGTCGTCGGGGCCACGCTGGCGGCGGCCGAGGCGGTGTGGACGGGGCGGGCCGAGCACGGCGTGAACATCGCCGGCGGGCTGCACCACGCGATGCCCGGGGCGGCCAGCGGGTTCTGCGTCTACAACGACCCGGCCGTGGCGATCGCCTGGCTGCTCGAGCAGGGCGCCGAGCGCGTGGCGTACGTCGACGTGGACGTGCACCACGGCGACGGTGTCGAGCGCGCGTTCTGGGACGAGCCGCGGGTGCTGACGATCTCGGTCCACGAGAGCGGCCGCTACCTCTTCCCGGGCACGGGGTTCCCCGAGGACCGCGGCGGGCCGGCGGCCGACGGCACGGCCGTGAACCTGGCGCTGCCGCCGGGCACCTCGGACGGCGGCTGGCTGCGCGCGTTCTCGGCGGTCGTGCCGGCGCTGCTCGAGGACTTCCGGCCCGACGTCCTGGTCACGCAGCACGGCTGCGACAGCCACGTGCTCGACCCGCTGGCGCACCTCGGGCTGACCGTCGACGGCCAGCGGTCGTCGTACGCGGCGCTGCACGACCTCGCCCACCGCCACGCGGGCGGCCGGTGGGTCGCGTGCGGCGGCGGCGGCTACGAGCTGGCCCAGGTCGTGCCGCGCGCGTGGACCCACCTGCTGGCCGAGGCGGCGGGCTCGCCGATCGCGCCGGAGACCCCGGTACCCGAGGGGTGGCGGGCGTACGTCGCCGAGCGCTACGGCCTGGCCGCGCCGGAACGGATGACCGACGGCGCGACGCCGTCGTGGCGCGACTGGTCGGACGGGTTCGACCCGGCCGACGACGTCGACCGCGCGGTGCTCGCGACGCAGCGGGCGGTGTTCCCGGCCCACGGGCTCGGCGGAGCGCTGGGGCTGTGACGCCCGGTCCCGGCCGCGGGCCCGCTCTCGTCGCGCCGTCGCGGGCGGAGCTGCGCGAGCACCTCGTGGCGTCGCGGATCGCCGGCGACGTCGGGACCTCGCGTGAGGACAACCTGCTGAAGTACGGCCTGCTCGCGGCCCGGGCCCCCACCGCGCTGTTCGGGCTCACGCCGCGCCGCTCGTGGGGGATGGGCGACGTGATCGCGCTGATGGCCGAGCGGGTGGGTGTCTCGCCGGACCCCCGGCACCTGCACGGGCCGGACCGCATCGACCCCGACCTGACGCTGGACGCGCTGGACCGGATGGCTGCACGGCTGGGCGAGGCGGCCCGGCCGGGCGCGCGCGTCGTGACGGCGACCGGGCACCCGGCCGGCCTGCTGCCCGTCCACCTCGCCGTGGGGCGGGCGCTGCGGGCGGCGGGCGCGACCCTGCTCACGCCCGCGGCCGGCTGGAGCTACGTCACGGCCGGCCGCAGCGGGAGGGTGACCCGCGAGCTGCGCTGGATCGACGGCGTCGCGACGGTGAGCACCCGCGGCGAGCTCAACCACACGCACTCGCCCCGGCCGATGCAGGCCGTGCTGGCCGCCCTCGCCGACGCGGGGGAGGAGCCGCCGGACCTGGTCGTGGCCGACCACGGCTGGACGGGGGCCGCGGGCCAGGCGGGCGTCACCGCGGTCGGGTTCGCCGACTCCAACGACCCGGCGCTGTTCATGGGCGAGGCCGAGGGGACCGTCGCGGTCGCCGTGCCGCTCGACGACAACGTGGCCCCGCACCTCTACGCCCCGCTGACGGCCTACCTGCTGCACGCCGCCGGGCTCGCGCCGGCCTGAGGCCTCTCGGCCGCGGCTCCTGGACCGCACCGGGCCCAGGCGTACGACAACAGGCCGGCCGGTTCGCCCGATCGGGTGATCGAGTCCGCCGCCGATGAGCCGACCCTCTCTGGAGAGGTCGCCACCGACGGCGGCGAGGCGGGGGTGAGACGTGCGCCGGCTGTCACTGCTGCAGCGGTTCTCCGTCGTCAGCCTCGTGCTCGTCGTGGTCCTCGGCGCGCTGATGGCGCAGCTGCTGGCGACGATGATCTCCCAGCGGGCGCTGCGGGCGGCGGCCGACGCCGCCGTCCTGGCCACGGTCGTGTCCATCCAGCCGCTGCTGGCCCCCGGGGACCTCGCCGGCGAGCTCCCCCCGGCCAAGGTCGCGGCGCTGGACCGTGCGGTCAGCGGCTCGCAGGGCGGCACGGAGATCGCGCGCGTCAAGATCTGGCGGGCCGACGGCGAGCTCGTCTACGCCGCCGACCCGCACACCCGCCGGGTCGCGGAGCCGGCGGGCGCCGGCGGGGGCTCGCACGCGCTGCACCACGCCCTCGAGGGCGAGGTCGAGGCCGAGGTCATCACCGACAGCGGGGAGCCGGGCAACGGTGCGCTGCTCGACCGCTACGGCTCGCTCCTCGAGGTCTACGTCCCCATCCGCGACGCCCGTGACGAGACCACGGGCGTGTTCGAGCTCTACCTGCCCTACGAGCCGGTGCGTGACGCGATCCGCACCGACACGACGCGCGTCGTGGCGCTGCTGGCGCTGGGCCTCCTGGTGCTCTGGGCCGCCCTGTTCCGCACCGTGGCGAGCGCGTCGCGCCGGCTGCGCGAGGAGTCGCGACGCAACGAGCACCAGGCCCTGCACGACGCCCTCACCGACCTGCCCAACCGCACGGCCCTGCAGGCCCGGATCGGCGAGGTCCTCGCCGCCGGCCCGATCGCCGGCCGGTCGGTCGCCCTGGTCCTCCTCGACCTCGACCGCTTCCGCGAGGTCAACGACACCCTCGGGCACCGGCACGGCGACCTGCTGATCCGCGAGATGGGCGACCGGCTGCTGCGCCACGTCGGGCCGGGCGGGACGGTCGCCCGCCTCGGCGGCGACGAGTTCGCCGTCCTGCTGCGCGACGTCACGGACGCCGCGGAGGCCGAGCGGGAGGCCGAGTCCCTGCGGTCGGTGCTGCGCGCGCCCGTGGAGGTCGACGGGGTCACCCTGGTGGTCGAGGCGGGCGTCGGGCTGTCCCTGTCACCGGACGACGCCACCGACGCGAGCGAGATGCTCCAGCACGCCGACGTGGCGCTCTACGTGGCCAAGCGCACCCACGTCGGCGTCAGCGTCTACGACCCCGCCGACGACGAGCACAGCCCTGAGCGGCTGCGGCTGCTGGCCGAGCTCGCGCGGGCGATCGAGTCCGACGAGCTGGTGCTGCACTACCAGCCGAAGTGCGCCCTCGACGGCACCGTGCGCGGGGTCGAGGCCCTGGTCCGGTGGCGCCACCCGGAGCGCGGCCTGCTGCCGCCCGCGGAGTTCATCCCCGCCGCCGAGCGCACCGGCCTGATCCACCCGCTGACCGACGTGGTGCTCTCCGCCGCGCTGGCGCGGGCCCGGCACTGGTACGACGCCGGGACGCCGACCGCGGTGGCCGTGAACGTCTCGACCCGGACGCTGCTCGACTCCGGCTTCGCCGACCGGGTGCTCGCGCACCTGGCCGCCCACCGGACGCCGCCCGCGCTGCTCGGGCTCGAGATCACCGAGACGACGATCATGGAGGACCCGGACCGGGCGCTGGCCGTCCTGACCCGGCTCGCCGACGCGGGGGTCCGGCTCTCGATCGACGACTTCGGCACGGGCTACTCCTCGCTCGCGTACCTCAAGTCACTGCCGGTCCACGAGCTCAAGATCGACCGGTCCTTCGTCGCCGGGATGATGACGAGCGAGCGGGACCGGGTGATCGTCGACTCCACGGTCGCCCTCGGGCGCCGGCTGGGGCTCGACGTCGTCGCCGAGGGCGTCGAGGACGAGCCGACCCGCGTGGCTCTCGACGACCTCGGCTGCGAGCTGGCCCAGGGCTTCCTGTTCAGCCGGCCGGTGCCCGGTGCGGGCCGGCCGCCGGCCGTGGACCTGGCGCCGCTCGCCCAGCCCGCTCCGTAGCCCGTTCTGACCAGATCACCGGCTCCCCTTTCCCACGAGGCACTCGCGCCCCTACTCTTACCCCAGAGCGCGTACGCCTGGTGTGCTGCCGGAGGGGAAGCCGGCGCCCGTCACGTGCTGAAGGTTCGGTGCGTCGTGGCAGCAAATGGTCCGAAAGACCGCCCCCTCTCGGAGGTCACGTTCCTCACCGTCGCCGAGGTCGCCTCGGTGATGCGGGTGTCGAAGATGACCGTCTACCGGCTCGTCCACGCGGGCACGCTGCCCGCCGTGCGCGTCGGCCGCTCGTTCCGGGTGCCCGAGAAGGCCGTGCACGACTACCTCGACCACTCCTACGTCGAGACCGCCTGACCCTCCGCAGCCGCGCAGCCCTCGGTCGGCCCGACCGGCCACGAACGCGCGAAGGCCCCGCCCACCTCTCGGTGGACGGGGCCCCCTCGACCGCGGCAGCGGTCACCCTGCGTCGCGGCTGCCGGTGACTACCCGGCGTCCAGCGCCGTCAGCGTGAACGGCACGTCCGCACCGGACCACAGCTGGGTCAGCACGTAGGCCGCGCCGCCCGGGATGACGCCCGACTCGTCGGCCGCGCTCGTGGCGGTCGACCCCACGACCTGGCAGGCCGAGTCCAGGTAGTAGACGTCGAGGTCGTGGCCCGCGGGGGTCGCCTCGCCGACGACGGACACCGTGTGGGTGCCGTCGCCGAACCCGGCCGGCAGCTGGGTGACCCAGCCGTCGGCACCCTGCGAGACCGGCGCGGAGTACGGGTCCGGGCAGGTGTTCGAGAACTCCTGACCCGTCGCGCCGACCACCGTCTCGACCAGCTCGCCGGTCGAGGGGTTCCCGACCGCGATCGTGCCGCTGTCGCTGAACGCCGGGTCGGCCGGGGGCGCCACGGGGCTGACGCCCTTGGCGGTCCCGAAGACCTGCAGCTCGGCCGCCTGCGCGTACTTCACCGTCTCGCCCTGCACGGAGTCGATGAAGAAGCGCACGTACGTCGCCTTGGTCGGCGTGGCCAGGTCGAACGTCCGGTAGTTGAGGTCCGGGGCCGCCGGTCGCGGCGTCTGGTAGCCGAAGCCGCCGGTCTTGACCGTCCTCCACAGCACGCCGTCGTCGGACACCTGGAACGTGAAGTCCTTCAGCGCCGAGAACCGGCTGGCCGTGGTGTTCTTGAACGCGCTGACCTGGATGCGGTTGATCGTGGCGGGCTTGGCCAGCTTGACCGTCACCCGCTCGTCCGAGCCGCTGCTGTAGGGCGTGGTGCCCTTCTTGGTGCTCCACACGCTGGCGGCGGTGTCGTCGAGGAGGAACGTGCCGGGCAGCCCGGCGTCCTCGCTCGAGGTCGACACGAGCGTCGCGCCGGAGGCGAGCGACACCAGGTTCGGCGCCACCTTGAAGGTCAGCGACCTCGTCTTGCCGGCCGCGACCGTGACGTCCTGGAAGCGCTGCGCGCCGAAGCCGTCGGCCTGCACGAGCAGGTCATAGGTGCCGGCCGCCATCTTGGCGCCGAAGCCGCCGGTGTCCGACGTGCGGACCAGCGGGGTGACCCGCGCCTCGTACTCGCCCACGATCACCTTGGCGTTCTTCACCGGCTCGCCGGTGGAGGCGTTGACGACCCGGCCGACGAGGAACCCGTTGCGCGCGTCCGAGGCGTGGTCGAACCCGGGCTGCGGCTGCGTGTCGTCACCGGTCGCGGTCGACGCCGACGCACCGGCGCCGCGCTGGGCGAAGACCGTCCAGATCGTGTCGGTGTTGTCGCCGTGGTAGCGGTCGAGGTCGGCCGCGAGGATCGCGTCGCGCATGTCGAGGAACGACGGGTCCGGCGCCGAGAGCGGCATCGCGTCGGTCACCAGCCGCGCCGCGATCTCGGACCCCTGCGCCTGGCCGTGCTGCGCGACGAGCTTCTTGCGCAGGTCCCACAGCGTCGTGGTCCAGATCTCGCCGTCGGAGTGCACCTCGGGACCGCTCAGGTCGTAGCCGATGTCGCCGAACCCGGTCGGGTTGTCGTCGTAGGCCCAGTTGCGGATGCCGCGCGCCCCGTTGCCGGTGACGTACTCGCCGACGACCGACTTCTCGTAGAGACCCTCGCGGTGCAGGTAGTTCAGGGCGTACCAGTCGCCCCAGCCCTCACCCATCGAGCCCGACTGGTGCGAGCCCAGCGCCTCGCCGCCCGCGACGTATCGGTTGGACAGACCGTGGGCGTACTCGTGCTCGATCACGCCGGCGTCGAAGTTGCCGTCGGTGTAGGGCCCCTCGAACGCGTCGTTGATCGGCTCCCACAGGAACATGCCGCTCCACGGCGGGATGCCGTCGGGCAGCGTGAGCATGTAGGCGTTGTCCCGGCCGGTGTAGGTCGGGGCGCCGCCGCTGGCCGCGCCGGCGTGCACGAGCCCGATGATCGGGTCGCCGCCGTCGGTCTGGAAGTTGCCGGCCGACTCGGTGAAGCCCAGGCCGTAGAACTCGTCGTGGATGCGGTTGTGGTGGAAGAAGAGGTTGGTCGCCGCGGGCTCCATGTCCAGGGCGTACGACGGCGGCACCGCCTGGCCCTTGGTGCGGCCCCAGTTGTTCGCGTAGGAGTAGTTGAACTGGCTGGTCGCGCTGACCGGGCGCGGGCCCTGGTCGGCCGGCGCGATGAAGTTCGAGTAGTTGGCGTAGGTGTCGGCGTTGTTGCCGAACGTCGTCGGGCCGCCGACACCGGCCAGGCCGGTCGGGTCGGTCCAGCCGCCGGGCGACTCGGCGGTGGGGCCGAACGACTTCACGACCGGGCTGCCGCCCTTGCCGGCGTCGCCCGGGAAGTTCTCGTAGACCGTGCCCTCGGACTCGTGGTCGACCAGGCTGTCGCGGAAGAGCTCCTTGCCCGACTGCGCGTCGACGACGACGTCGTAGGCCTCGTCCATCTTCTCGACGAACAGCACGCGGAACGCGGCGCGAGCGCCGCCGTCGGTCGGGAACGCGACCTTCTTCACGTAGGACCCGGCCGCGAACGGCCCCTTGGCGAACGTCGTGTAGCCGGCCTGCTCGCCGGTGGCGTTCGGCGTGAGGTCCTTGCCGGGCGCGAGCGAGCCCGCGACGGTGTCCAGGGCGTCGGCGGGGCTGAGCGAGAAGGAGCCCGACAGGCCCGTGCCGCGACTCGGGTTGCCTCCGTACGAGAGGACCTTGCCGTCCTCGGTCACGGCGACGTTGAGCCGTCCGCCGTGGACGGCCTCGATGCCGCCGAACACCTGGGTCAGCGTCACGACGTGCGTTCCGGTGCCGGGCAGCGTGTGGTCACGGCTGACGACGAGGTCGGCCACCTGGGCGTCGGTCATGCCGAAGGCGGCCTTGTGCTCCGCGACCCAGCCGCGGGCGACGTCGGCGGCGGAGCCGCTGCGGGCGCCGGTGAGGTAGCCGCCGGTGCCGACGAGGCCGCGCGGGGTGCCGAAGCGCTCGTCCCAGGTGGCCCGGGCGCCCTTGGGGGCAGCCGCCACGAGGGCGCGGACCGCGTCGAGCTGGGCCTGGGTCGGGGCGAGCACGCTGTCGCGGTCGCGGGAGTCGGTGGTGACCGGGGCGGTCGGGGTGCCGACCGGGTCGTCGATCGCTGCCGTCGCGGGAGGCAGGATCGCTGCCGTGACCGCGAGGGTGGCGCCTGCGGCCACGAGGTGGCGCGCCGTGAGGCGTCTCCGCATGCTGGGGGGTCCTTCCCGAAAGGGCTGCCCGCCGGCGGTCGCCGACGGCTGGTGGGCTCGTCCGGTGCGCAACGAGCCCGGGTGATCGAGGTCACGCCGGGAGGAGTGACCCAGGTCACATCAGGGGAGTGCGTGACAGGTTGTATCCCCATTTACGGCGATTTGTCACATCGATCTTGGGGCGGTGGGGCGGGGCACCGGCGGGCGGGTAGGCTGACTCGCGGTAGCGCGGGCGTGCTCATGGCCCGGGCCGGGCTGCCCGCCGCCTCCCCGTCCGCGTCGAACAAAGGTCTCTTGTGGGTTCGGTCATCAAGAAGCGCCGCAAGCGCATGGCGAAGAAGAAGCACCGCAAGCTGCTGAAGAAGACGCGCGTCCAGCGTCGCAACAAGAAGTAGCCGTCGGGCTCCGAAGGTCGAGGGGGTAGCACCGCGTGGCTCGGGTCGTGATGGTGACCGGGGTCTCCCGCTACCTCGGCGGGCGGTTCACCCAGCTCCTGCAGGCCGACCCCGACATCACCCGGGTGATCGGCGTCGACGTCGTGCCGCCCAAGCACGACCTGGGCGACGCCGAGTTCGTGCGCGCCGACATCCGCAACCCGGTCATCGGCAAGGTGATCGCGCAGGCCGAGGTCGACACGGTCGTGCACATGGCGGTGCTCGCGACGCCGCTGGACGCCGGCGGGCGCGCCACCATGAAGGAGATCAACGTCATCGGGACGATGCAGCTCCTCGCGGCGTGCCAGAAGGCCCCCAGCGTCCGCAAGCTCGTCGTGAAGTCGTCCACCGCGGTCTACGGCTCGTCCCCGCAGGACCCGGCGATGTTCACCGAGGACCTCGAGCCCAACGCACTGGCCCGCAGCGGCTACGCCAAGGACTCGGTCGAGGTCGAGGGCTACGTCCGCGGCTTCGCGCGACGGCGCCCCGACGTCGAGGTGACGACGCTGCGGTTCGCGAACTTCGTCGGCCCCAAGGTCAAGACCCCGCTCACGTCCTACTTCTCGCTGCCCGTGGTGCCGACGGTGCTCGGGTTCGACCCGCGCATCCAGTTCGTCCACGAGCGCGACGGTCTCGAGGTGCTGTGGCGCTCGACGCTGGAGGACCACCCCGGCACGTTCAACATCGCCGGCGACGGGGTGGTGAGCCTGCACCAGGCGATCCGCCGCGCGGGCCGGCCGTCCGTGCCGCTGCCGCGGCCCGCGACGCCCTGGGTCGGGCAGGCGCTGCGCCGGCTGGGTCTCGCCGACTTCACCGCCGAGCAGCTGCGCTTCCTGGCCTACGGCCGGGTCGTCGACACCTCGCGGATGAAGGACGTCCTGGGCTTCACGCCGCGCTACACGACGCGCGAGGCGTTCGACGACTTCGTCGAGCGACAGGGGCTCAGCGGTCCGCTGTCGGCCGCAACGGTGCAGTCGGTGGAGCGGGCCGTGCTCGACGTCCTGCCGGGAGGCGTACGTGGCTGACGCCAGGGTGATCCCCATCGGCGGCGACGACCGCCCGGCCGGGTCGTCGGCTGCCGACGCCGTGGCGGCGGGGGCGTCGCGAGCTCGCGGCGAGCGGTCGAAGCGGCGGCCGACCCCGCTGCTCGACCACGTGTCCGAGCCGGCACCGGAGGTCGTCGACCCGGTCGTGATGGACGAGCCGGTGGTCGTCGAGGAGCCGGTCGTCGTCGGCCAGTCCGGCGCCGATGTGGCCGAGATGCCCGAGTGGGAGCGCAAGGTCGCCTCCGCGCTGGCGTTCGTGCGCCGACGGCTGACCGGCGACATCGAGATCGACGAGTTCGGGTTCGACGCCGAGCTGACCGAGCACGTGCTGCTGGCGGCCGTACGCCCGTTGTACGAGCACTACTTCCGGGTCGAGGTCCGTGGCCTGGAGAACGTCCCGGCCGAGGGCGGCGCGCTGGTCGTCGCCAACCACTCGGGCACGATCCCGGTCGACTCGGTGATGACCCAGGTCGCGCTGCTCGACCACCACCCGGCGCACCGTCACCTGCGGATGCTCGGCGCGGACCTGGTGTTCCAGATGCCGATCGTCGGCGAGATGGCGCGCAAGACCGGCACGACGATGGCCTGCCAGGCCGACGCCGAGCGGCTGCTGGGCAAGGGCGAGCTCGTCGGGGTCTGGCCGGAGGGCTTCAAGGGCATCGGCAAGCCGTTCTCCGAGCGCTACAAGCTGCAGCGCTTCGGCAGGGGCGGCTTCGTGTCGGCGGCGCTGCGCGCGGAGGCGCCGATCATCCCGTGCTCGATCGTCGGGGCCGAGGAGATCTACCCGATCATCGGCAACATGAAGACGCTGGCCCGGCTGCTCGGCCTGCCCTACGTGCCGGTGACGCCGACGTTCCCGCTGCTCGGCCCGCTCGGGCTCGTGCCGCTGCCGAGCAAGTGGATCATCGAGTTCGGCGAGCCGATCGCGACCGACGGGCTCGGCGAGGGCGCCGCCGACGACCCGATGCTGGTGTTCAACCTCACCGACCAGGTGCGCGAGACGATCCAGCACACGCTCTACCGGCTGCTCATGGCCCGGCGCTCGATCTTCTTCTAGGCCTCACGACGCCCGCCAGGTCGTCACCGACCGGACCGTGAGCACGATGACCGGGCCGGCGGGCGGCGACTCGCGGTAGTGGACGTACTTCGCCACGAGCGGAGGGAGCAGTGCGGTGCGCCGGGGCTCGTCGCGGACCACGACAGCGGTGCCGTCGAGGCGCACCCACCACAGCCGCGACCAGTCCTCCTCGTAGTGGTCGACGAGCAGGCCGGCGGCTGGGTTCTCGTCGATGTTGCGCAGGCGCTGCAGGGCCCAGGTGCGCTTCGGCTTGTCGTCGACGGCCGTGACGACCGTGTCGCCGTCGAGGGCGAAGGTGACGGCGACGACGTGCGGGGACCCGTCCGGGCGGACCGTGGCCAGGCGCGCGACCCGGGCGTGCGCGACCCGCTCGCGGGCCTCGGCGGTCCAGTCGGTCACCCCGAGCACGGTAGTAGCGTCGACCGCGGGCCTTCGGGAGCTGACACGAAGCAGGGACCACTTCGGACTCTGCAGGCTCTACCGCACGGGGTCAGCTCCGTACGACGACCCCGCGACGACCAGGGACCGGGTTCTGGTCGCGGCTGTCTCTGCGATCGAGCAGGCGGAGATGGGCGGCTGGATCAAGGTGGCCCGGAGCGCCGCAAGGCCTGACCGCAGCCCTGAACCGTCGAGAACGTGTCCCCTTGGGCCCGGCTGGTGGCCGGACCGGATCACTGGTTGTGTTGCGGTATGTCCTCCGACACCGCCACCCAGATCCTGGCTCGCGGCCTGGACCAGCTGGAGACCTTGCTCCGATCGGTCCGCCCGGACGACCTCGGGCGCCCGACGCCGTGTGCGGACTGGACCGTGTCCGACCTGGTGGACCACGTCGTCCACACGCCGTGGAGGTTCGCCGCGATGGTTCGCGGTGAGCAGGTCGACTGGGCGGCACCGACGCCGCACGCGGACGATCCGGTTGCGGCGTACCGGGAGAACGCGCAGGCTCTGCGCGCCGCCTTGGCCGAGCGTCCGGATGCGCAACCCGGCGCCGAGTGGCAGTGCGCGGAGATCGCGGTGCACACCTGGGACCTCGCGACGGCGCTGGACCGGTCCACCGACTCCTTCGACCCCGAGGTCGCCGAGTGCGGCCACGCGTTCATGCTGGCTTCGCTGAACGACGACAACCGATCCCCCGCGTTCGGGCCGGAGATGCCGGCGCCGGAGGAGGCCGACGCCTACACCCGTGTCGCCGCGTTCGCGGGCCGCACGGTCTGAGGCGGCGCCGATCCGGCTCGTCGTTGGGCCTGGCCGGCCTACCGTGGCCGCCACTCGCTGGCAAGCCGGTGCGCGCACCACCCTCCCACCGCCGGTGATCATCTCCACCCTCTCGCCGGTGATCATGCACGAGTGGTTGTGGCCGTGGGTTCGTGCAGGTCAGCGCCCCCTTCCACCCCCGGTGATCATGTACGAGTGGTTGTGAGCGCGGGCCGGGAACCCGTTGTCCACAACCGGTTTCTCGTACGTCGATGCGGGGCGGTTGTGTCCGGCCCCGTGACTACGTGTGCGCATGACGTTGGACCTCGACACCCCGGCGACGCGTACCCGGGCCGCGATGCAGGTCGTTGAGGCCGGGCTGTGGCAGCTGCGCACGAGTGACCCCGACCAACCCCCGAACCTCGTCAGGTGAGTGCGCGTCGCTCGCTCGACTCGGCTGTGGCGGCACCCGAGGGTGGGATGTTCTGGTTGAGGTGGAAGGCGTTCTGCGGGTCGTAGGTGTCCTTCACGGCCGTGAGCCGGGCCAGCTTCTCCGCCGTGTACGCCCGACGTACGCCGGCGGCGCCCTCGTCGCCGAGCACGTTGACGTAGACCCCGGAGGCGAACGGCTCGAGGGTGGCGGCGTAGGACCGTGCGGTCTGGATGCGCGCCTCGTCCTCGTCCGGGTCCGTCCAGCCGGTGCTCGCGCCGAGCTCGAAGGCGGTGTCGCGGTGGCTGAAGGCGGTGGCGTCCTCGGGTACGTCCGCGATCGCCCCGCCGTAGGCCTGCAGCCCGACGCCGGGCGCGTACGGGCCGAGCTCGGTCACCGCCACCATCGTGTCGATGACCGTGTCGTCCAGCTCGCGGAAGTAGTGGCCCTTCGCGTAGCGGCGGAGCGAGTGCCCGTCCACGACGTCGTCGCGGGTCTGCAGCTCGACGTACGTCGATCGCACGACGCGCTCGGCGGACGGGCGACCCAGCGCGCGCACTGCGGGGACGAGCGTCTCGCCGCGCTCCTGGTCGCCCACCCAGACGTAGCCGAGCGTCACGACGCCACCGCCGATCCCTGCGGTGAAGGTCGCCTCGCGCGGCGCCGACGCGCTGAGGTCACGCCACCCGCGCAGTGCGGTGACCGCCTGGTCGACCGGGAAGTCGACCTCGACGGACAGCGCGTCGGTGCCGACGTCGTGCAGCCGGAACTCGAACTCGGTGACCACGCCGAAGTTGCCCCCGCCGCCGCGCAGCGCCCAGTAGAGGTCGGGATGTTGGTGCTCGCTCGCACGCAGGACGTCGCCGTCCGCGGTGACGACCTCGAACGACGTGACGTTGTCGCACGCCAGGCCCGCCTGCCGAGCCAGCCAACCCATCCCGCCACCGAGGGTGAGGCCGCCGACGCCGGTGTGCGACACGTTGCCCGCGGTGGTGGCGAGCCCGTACTCCTGGGTCGCCCGGTCCAGCGCGCCGAGAAGGGCGCCGCCCTGCACGACCGCCCGCTGGTGTCCCGGGTCGACCCGGACCGCGCGCAGGGGCGTGAGGTCGATCATCAGCCCGCCGTGGGGGACGGCGTGGCCGACCGCGCTGTGGCCGCCGCACCGGACGCCGATCTCGAGGTCGTGCTCCCGGGCCGTCCGGACGGCCGTGACCACGTCGCCGACGCTCGCGCACCGGGCGATCGCCTTCGGCCGCTGGTCGACGATCGCGTTCCAGATCGTCCGGGCGTCGTCGTACTCCGCGTCGCCGCGCAGCAGCACCGACCCGTCCAGGGAGCCGGCGAGCCGAGTTCGTGTGGCTTGGTCCATGCCACACCAGACCATCATCGCGTCAGGAAGTCATCGGTCTGGGCGGCGCGACTGCGGCCGCGTTCGCGGTCAGCCGAGCAGTGAGGCTCATCGGAGTCCTCTACACGGCCGTCGGGGTTTCCAGTTCGACGGGGGGCCGCTGGCGCCCGATGGCGTCACTCAGGTCGAGCTCCTCGTCGGTGACCTCGTGACCTTCCACGTGGATGTTCGGCAGGAGCCGGTCGAGCCAGCCGGGGAGCCACCAGTTGCGGTCGCCGAGCAGCTCCATCGTGGCGGGCACGAGGACCATCCGGATGACGGTGGCGTCGACGAGGATGGCGGTGGCCAGCCCGATGCCGAACATCTTGCCGAGCACGTCGCCGCCGAGGATGAAGGACGCGAAGACGGTGACCATGACGGCGGCGCCGGCGGTGATCACCCGGGCCGACTTGGCCAGGCCGTCGGCGACCGCGAGCGCGTTGTCGCCGGTCCGGTCGTACTCCTCCTTGATGCGGGACAGGAGGAAGATCTCGTAGTCCATCGACAGCCCGAACAGGATGGCGAAGATGCCGATGGGCAGCTGGATCGGGATAGGCGTCTCCTCGGGGATCCCGACGAGGTCGCCGAGCGGACCGCCGCTGACGGCGAGCGCCAGCACCCCGAGCGCCACCGAGGTCGCAAGCAGGTTCATGATCACAGCCTTGACCGGCACGACGACCGACCGGAACACGAGGGTCAGCAGCAGGAACGACATCAGCAGCACGCCACCGAAGAAGTACGGCAGCCGGTCGAGCGTGCCGCGCGTCGTGTCGAGGTTGGCAGCAACCGAGCCGCCGACGTGCACCGTGAGACCTGTGTCTGCCGAGGCGGCGGGGACGGCGTCGTCCCGCAGCCTGTTGACGAGGTCCTCTGTCGCCTCGTCCTGCGGGGACGTGGCCGGCACGACGCGCAACAGGGCGGTGTCGCCGGCCGGGTTGAGGACTGCTGGCTCGACCAGCGCTACGCCCTTGACCGCATCGAGCTGGTCTCCGACGGTGTCAGCGGCGGTCCGCAGCAGGTCATCGGTCTCACCTCGGACGGTGAGGAGCAGCGGGGCGGAGAAGCCCGGCCCGAAGCCGCCAGCGAGCAGGTCGTACGCCTGCCGGGTGGTGTAGCTGGATGGGTCGTTCTTCGCGTCGGGGAAGCCGAACCGGATGCCGAGGAACGGCGCAGCCAGCGCGAGCAGGACGACGAAGCTGCCGACGGCCGCGATCCACGGTCGGTGCTGGATGAATCGGCTCCACCGGTACCACCGCGACGCGTCGTAGGAGCGGACGTCCCTCCTGACGAAGGGAACGTGCAGGCGTTCGATGTTGCGGCCGGCGAAACCCAGCATGGCGGGCAGCAGAGTGACTGAAGCGGCCATCACGATGAGCACGGCCGGGATGACGCTGAACGCGAACCCGGTCATCGACGGCTGGTTCATCAGCAGGACACCGAGCAGCGACACGACCACCGTCAGGCCGGCGAAGATGACGGCACGACCGGCCGTCGTGATGGCGGTCAGGGTGGCGCGGTGCGGGTCCTGCCCCTGGGCGAGACTGCCGCGGAACCGGGTCACGATGAGCAGGGCATAGTCGATGCCGACCCCGATGCCGACCATCGCCGCCACCGGCGGCGCCCAGTCCGGAACGTCGACTACCCGCATGACGAGCCCGCCGACACCGATGGCGATGCCCAGACCGAACAGGGCGGTCAGCAGCGGCAGCCCCATCGCCACCGCTGAACCGAACGTGACGAGCAGGATGATGACGGCCGCCAGCAGGCCGATGGCCTCAGAACCGACCGGGGCCACCTGGGACAGCTTGGCGACCGGGCCGCCGACCTCGACCTGCAAGGAGTCGTCCCCGGCAGCCAGAATCGGATCAACCAGGGCCTTGGCCTGCGCGACCGTGAACTCGTTGTCCTTCATGTCCAGGGCGACGTCGGCGTACGCCGTCGTGCCGTCCTGCGAGATCTGCGCGGTGCCGGCGTCGCTGAACGGGCTCGTGACGCTCACGACGTGCTTGCTACCGGCCACGTCGGTGAAGATCTTCTCCGCGCGGGCCATCACGTCGGGTGCGGTGACACCGTCGTCGGCGTGGACCACGACCTGCACGGTGTCCCCGGCGCGCTGCGGGAAGCTCGCGGTGAGGGTGTCGGAAGCAGCCTTCGACTCCGACCCGGGCTGCAGGTAGTTCTGCTTGAACTCCCCCCCGAACGCGGCGGACAGCGCGAACGCGCCGGCCAGACTCACGACCCACAGGGCGACGACCAGCCGCCGTCTTCGATAGCACCAGTCGGCGAGTCGTACCAGCATCTCGGGCTCCTTCAGGTCGGGGTGCAGTCACATGACGCGCGTCCGGAGATCGGACTCACGGCGGGCTCGGGATCGGCGCACGTACGTCGCCGCCGCTGTCGCCGGCACGGGCACCAGGGGCCCGTGCCCCCGTGATGTACCGGCGCGCTGTCACCGTTTGAGTCTCGGCGCGGTCCCGACCCCAGCCATCGGACCCCGGTATGGAGCCGCGCGACTTAGGGAGGGGGTCGCCCCCCGACCCTGGGCTCTGCCCCGATCGCGCGCCGGCTCCTACGCTGTTCGGGTGCAGCGCCCCGGCCCGGACCAGTACAACCCGCCGCTGACCTGGCGAGCGCATTCCTGGCGGATCGCGCTCGCTGTCACGATGAGCGTGGGACTGGGGTGGTCCTCGGCACCGTTGCAGTGGCGCGAGGCCCGCTGGCTGCTCTGGATTGACCTGTCGCTGGGCGCCCTGGCGCTGGCCCTTTCCTTCTTCCGACGTCGCTGGCCCCTACCGGTGGCGTTGGCCACAAGCGTCATGGGCGCGTTCTCCATCACGGCCAACGGCCCCGGCACCCTGGTCAAGGTCTCGCTCGCGACCCGCAGGGTGATGTGGCAGATCCTGCTCGTCGGTCTGCTCGCCCTGGTGTCGTCGGCGACCATCCCGATGCTGCAGCCCGCGGCGGCCGCTGAGCCGTGGGCCATCGACTTCGTGCTCGGTCTGCTCTCCGCCGTGGCCATGCTGGCCTGCGGCATGTACATCGGCTCCCACCGGGAGCTCCTGTGGACGCTGCGCGACCGGGCAGACCGTGCCGAGGCTGAGCAAGCCCTCCGTGTCGAGCAGGGACGTTCCAACGAACGCGCACAGATCGCCCGCGAGATGCACGATGTCCTGGCCCACCGGATCAGCTTGATCGCCATGCACGCCGGCGCCATGGCTTTCCGCACCAACCTCACCGCAGAGCAGATGCACGAGACAGCTGAGCTGATCCAGGACAAGTCGCACGAGGCGCTGCGCGACCTCAGGCAGGTGCTCGGCGTGATGCGCGGCCCCGGCGACAGCGGTGCCGGCGAACGCCCTCAGCCCACCTTCGGGGACCTCTCAGCCCTCGTGCACGAGGCGGAACGCGCGGGCATGCGCATCCAGTACGACGACCAGGTGCACGCCTCGGCTGACATGCCCGACCAGGTCGGTCGCACGACGTACCGGATCATCCAGGAGAGCCTGACCAACGTCCGCAAACACGCGCCCGGCGTACCGGTCGACGTCCACCTCTCCGGATCGCCGGCGGACGGCGTCAACATCCGCATCCGCAACCCGGCACCGGGCGCGCGTCCCCACAACGGCGCCGGCGCCCCCGGCGCGGGCCTCGGACTCGTCGGCCTGCGTGAGCGGGCAACTCTGGCCGGCGGCAGCCTGACCGCCCGGCGGGTCGGCGCCTCCTTCGAAGTGACCGGGTGGCTGCCGTGGGCGACGTGAAGCGGCCCGCAACCATTCGGGTGCTGGTCGTCGACGACGACGCCCTGGTGCGGTCCGGCCTCGTCATGATCCTTGGCGGCGCACCCGACATCGAACTCGTCGGTGAGGCAGTCGACGGCCACGACGCCATCGACCGGGCCCGGCAGCACCGGCCGGATGTGGTCCTCATGGACATCCGGATGCCCCGCATGGACGGCCTGGAGGCCACCGAGATCATCGGAGCGTGGCAAGAACCGCCGAAGATCATCGTCCTGACCACCTTCGACGCCGACGACTACGTGGTCCGCGCTCTCGGGGCCGGCGCCAGCGGGTTCCTGCTGAAGGACACTGCACCCGCCGACATCATCGACGCGATCCGCAGGGTCGCCGATGGCGACCCGATTCTCTCGCCTAGCGTCACGACTCAACTGATCGCACAGCTCACCACACGTCCGGCGCCCGAGCGGGAACGTGCCGCCAGGCGACGACTGGCCCGTCTTACCGAACGCGAGCACGACGTGGCCGTCGCTGTGGGCGCGGGGCTGAGCAACGCCGAGATCGCAACGACGTTGTTCCTGTCCGTCCCCACCGTCAAAGCACACATCAGCCACGTGTTCACCAAGCTCGAGGCCACCAACCGGGTCCAGATCGCCATCTGCGTCCATGACGCCGGAGCGGTCTGAGCGGGGCGACGGCTGGCAACCGAGCGAGTCATTGCGAAGCAAAGCCCGAGCTGGCCTTGGCGATCACTTCCTAGAACCGGGGCAGGGAACAGGCACCAGCCGGCTGAGCCATCGCGAACGATCTGAGCTCTCGCGAAGCCGACGGGTCACAGCCTGGGATCGACTGGCTCGGACTCCATGGCCAGGACGGCGAAGACCGCTTCGTGAACGCGCCACAGCGGCTCGTTGCCCGCGGCACGGCTGAGCCCCTCGAGGGCGCACGGGCACGTCGAGGTCCCTGTGCGGGCGGGTCTGCTCTCCGAGCAGCGCGTCCACGCCCCAGCCCCCGACGACGCACCACTCGACTCGCCGACGCAGCAGCAGTGACTGCAACACGAGAACGTCCGCCTCTGCCGTCACAGGGATGCCGTGCTACCTGGCCGCTCGGCCAGCTACTCGTCCGCGTGAGTGCCAGGACGTATCGGGCCGGGGCGGACTGCGCGTTCGCCATGCGCCGGATTTCCGTGCCTGCTCGGCCTGCCTGGTTTGATCGACGCGCTGTGTCGCAGTACTGCTGGAGGTCTCCCACACGCGACCTCGACGGACCTGAACCTGATGACACCGTCGGCCAAGCTTCACGGGGTGTTGCGCTGACCAGTCGAGGCCGCAGCGCTCATCGACAGGCCAGACGCGCGTCGAGGCAGTCCCGGTAGGTCAGCTGTGTGGCGATGTTGGCGGCTTGGGCGGTCAGCCCGGCGGCGCGCAGCCGAGCGGCGAGACCGTCCATGCCGACGGGGCACGACGCCTTCGCCGACCTGGCCGGCTCACGCACGGGTGCGGCGATGGCATTTGGAGCGGAGAGGGCGAAGAGCGCCCCCGTGGCGACAGTTGCGGCCAGCGTGCGGCAGGCCATAGTCGTGGCGTTCATGGTGGCCCCTTCCTTGGTGGAAGCCCGAACAGTCTCGGCAGTCAGGGTGGTTCCTTGGTGCCTGTCAGTCGTCGTACCAGCGGGCGGTATCGCGCCGGTATCGTCTGGACCGGAGTGGGTCGTGGCGCGTCGAGGCTGGCGAGGATCGCTACGACGAAGTGGCTGAGATCCACTTCCCGGCTATCGAGGTCGTGCCCGTGGATCCGGACGTCGAGGCAGCCGCGATCTGACGAGCGTCTGGCACCGCGTAGTAACCGGTAGCGGTCACGGCTCCCCGGCTGAGGAACGGTCCGTACGTCAACGGTAGAGCCACGCCCGGTCGACCCTGCCCTTGTCGGGACTGACGTTGGATGCGTATCGGTATCTCCCCGGTACATAGGCCATTGACGGCCCTCCACGGGCGGCGAACTGTGAAGGGATGGGTATCGCCCTGTTGGGGCCGTTGGTCGTGAACGACGGGGCCGTCCGGCTCGGTTCACGTGATCGGACGGTGCTGACCGCGCTGGCGATGCGGCCGGGTGAGGAGCTCAGTGCCGAGCGCCTGGCCGACGCGGTGTGGTCCGACGTCCCGCCGGCGTCGTGGCAGAAGAACCTGCAGGGCTGCGTGGTCCGGTTGCGCAAGGCGCTCGGTGCGGAGTCCATCGTGACGTCGCCGCAGGGATACCGGCTGATCGTCCCCGCCGACGCCGTCGATGGAGAGGTGTTCCAGCGAGCGGCGCAGCGGGGGGGTGAGCTGTTGGCGTTGGGCAGCTACGAGCGCGCCGCGTTCACGCTCCGTGGCGCACTGGCCCTGTGGCGAGGGCCACCGCTCGTGGACCTGGAGGACTGGGAGCCCGCCAGCCAGTACGCCGAACAACTGGAGGAGCTGCGGCAGGAGACGCAGGAGCTGTGGCTCGAGGCCGCTTTGAAGGCCGGTCACCACGGCGAGGTGTTGCCCGAAGCGCAGGCGATGGTCCGTGCGATGCCGCTGCGAGAACGGCGCTGGCAGTTGCTGGCGCTCGCTCAGTACCAGTCGGGTCGGCAGGGCGATGCTCTGCGGACGCTGCATCAGCTTCGGCGGGTGCTGGTCGCCGAGCTGGGCGCGGATCCGGGGCCGGAACTCGTCGCCCTGGAGCAGGCGATCCTTCGCCAGGAACCCGGTCTGCTCGTCGAACCGGCGCAGGCGGCCCCCGCCGAGGGATGCCCCTATCGCGGCCTGACGCCGTACGACATCGCCGACGCGGAGGGCTTCTTCGGGCGCCACAAGGACGTCGCCGCCTGTCTGGAGCGGCTCCACGTCGAGGGTGTGCTGGCCGTCGTCGGCCCGTCCGGCAGTGGGAAGTCATCGCTGGTGCGGGCCGGCATCGCGGCCGCCCTGGAACGTGACGGCCGCTCCGTCATGGCGGTCATTCCAGGGGCGCATCCGGTGGACGTGCTCTCCGCACTCCCGGACCGGTCCCGTCACTCGATCCTGCTCGTCGACCAGTGCGAGGAGATCTTCTCGCTCTGCCAGGACGCGGCCGAGCGGCGCGCGTTCCTGGACCGGGTCGTGGAGCACGCGCGGACCGAACCCGTGGTGGTGGCGCTACGCGCTGACCGGATGGGCGACGTGTCGGGACATGCCGGGTTCGCCAGGCTGGTGGAGCGGGGGCTGTACGTGCTCGCCGCGATGGCCGCCGACGATCTGGTGGCGGCGATCGAAGGCCCCGCGCGGCAGGTCGGCCTCATCGTCGAGCCGGGGCTGGTGGACCTGTTGGTTCGGGAGGTCGAGGGCGAACCGGGTGCCTTGCCGCTGCTCTCCCATGCACTGCGGGAGACCTGGCTGCGCCGCGAGGGCCGGACTTTGACGGTGTCGGCGTATCAGGCTTCTGGAGGGATCCGGGGTGCGGTGGCCCAGTCGGCGGAGGATGTCTACGGACAGGTGGGCGAGGGCGAACGCCGGGCGATGCGCGAGCTGTTGCTTCGACTGGTGACCCCGGGGCTGGACGGCGAGGCGGTGCGCAGCCGGGTCCCGAGAAGGCTGGTGGTCAGCGACCCCACGCAGGACCACCTCATCGACCTGCTCGTCGCGACCCGGCTGGTCACCAGCGACGACGGTGTCGTCGAGCTCGCCCACGAGGCGCTGGCCCGCGCGTGGCCTCGACTCGGAGCCTGGCTGCAGGACGACGTCGACGGTCAACGCATCCGCCACCACCTCACGAACGCCGCCGACGCGTGGAACTCGCTGGACCGCCCCGACAGCGAGCTCTACCGCGGCGTCCGGCTCGCCAGGGCGCTTGACTGGCGCGCCGACAAGGACACCGCCCTCACCGAGGTCGAGCAGCAGTTCCTCGAGATGTCCTCCCACCACGCGGAGGCCGAGCAGCAGAGCATCGTCGAGCGAGCACGTGCGCAGGCCCGGATGATCCGCCGGCTCCGAATGGTGTTGGGCGGCGGCGCCGTACTCCTCGTCCTTGCCCTGGTAGCCGGGGCCCTGGCTGTCGTCCAGACCGACCGAGCGAACGAGAACGCCGCACGGGCGGAACAGGCGGCTGTCTCCGCAGACGCGCGGCGGGTCGGGGCCCGGGCGCAGCTCACCGACGACATCAGCCTCTCGCTGCTGCTCGCCGCCGCGGGTGCGCGGCTCGATGACTCGCCCGAGACCCGGGCGAACCTGTTGACCGCGCTCGCCGAACGGCCGACCCTGGTCCGGTCGGCGCCGCCCGGAGGCGGCTACCTGGAGATCTTCGCCGTGAGCCGTGACGGCCGCTGGGTCGCCTCCTCGGACGATCAGAACCGGATGCACCTCTACGACGCGTCCACCAACCGGCTGCTGCGCAGCTACGACGCCGGAGGCGGGTCGGGGTACATCGTGCCGGCGTTCAGCCCCGACAGCAGGCAGCTCGCCGTCATCATGTCTGGGTCGGAGTCCACCGAGCCGGTGCGCCTGCTGGACCCGAACACCATGCAGCCGACGACGACACTCGAGCTCCCCGGCGGCAAGCCGGTGTGGGGGGTAGATGTTCGGTTCAGCGCCGACGGTCGCTACCTGGCCGCCACCGTGCATACGGACAACTGGCCGATCGAGTGGCCCAGCGATGACCCGGGCTACGCGGTGGTCTGGGACCTCCGCTCCCCGTCCACGCCCCCCATCCGGGTGCCTACCGGAACCTACCCCCAGGGGGTGGCTCTCAGCCCGGACGGCCAGATCCTCTACACGGACTGGCAGATGACAGCGTACGACGTGGCGACGGGCAAGCAGATCTGGCGGCGCGGGGACGTCACGTCTATTGCGTCTCTCGACGTGAACGCCGAGGGGACCCTGCTGGCACTCGCGGACACGGGTAAGAAGGCGCTTCTGGTGAGTGCCTCCACTGGCGAGACGGTCCACACGCTGCGCGGTCACCGGGCCTTCGTCCGCGACATCGGGTTCTCCCCCGACGGCTCGCTGGTGGGGTCGGTCTCCCATGGCGGTGAGCTCATCCTCTGGGACACCGCCACCGGCCGGCCGCTGGAACGGTGGGACACCACCGATCCGTGGGGCGTCGGCTTCAGCCCGGACGGTGACCTGGTCTACGGAGGCGGCAGCGACTCGATGCTGCGCACCTGGGACCTGTCAGCGGAGGACACGTATCTGCAGCAGACGATCCAGGTCGGCGACGCCGACGTCTTCGGGCACGCCGACTTCTCCCCGGACGGGCAACAGGTGGCCTACAGCTGGATCGATGACACGGGCCAGGGATGGGTCAGGTTCGTCGACACCGTCACCGGCGAAGCGACGCCGCCCGCGCGCGTGCCGGTGTCAGGGGGTCCAATGGCCAGCGGCACCTGGCATCCCCAGGGTCGGAAGTACATCGCGTACACGTTCTGTATTGCTGCAGCCGAGTGCGGCGCGGGGGGACCCGCCGCAGTGGTCCTCGATCCCGCCACCGGCAGGATCGTCGAGAAACGGGAGCTCGTCGACGGCTACGTCTCCTCGATCGCGTACGTCGACGGGAACCGCCGCTTGCTCGTAGGCGACGAGGAAGGCCGGACCCACCTCCTGGACGCCGATTCCCTGCTTCCCGAGGGCGATGGCTTCGAGTTTGCCGCGAGGTTCTCCACCACCCCCATCGGGGACGGGAGCACCGCGATGGTCCACGAGTACTTCGGCGACGGCACCTCGGGGCACTGGCGGGTGGTCGACGTCAGCACCGGCGACGTCCTGTCCGAGGGCGCCCTGGACCTGGTTGCGAACGCCTCGGTTGCCTCTCCGGACGGCTCGACGGTCGCGGTGGCGGGGGCCACTGGCGAGATCGTGACCATCGACGTGTCCACCGGAGACGAACAGCGGCGATTCGCCGGCCTTGGTGCTGAGGTGCTCTGGCTCGACTACTCGGAAGACGGAGAACTCCTGGTCTCCGGTGCCGACGACGGTGGGGTTAGCCTGTGGGACGCCACGACGCTGGACCTGCTGGGCACCGTGTACCCGCCCCACCGCGGGGTGGCGGTCCCGGCCGGCGTGCAGTTCATCGGCGATAGCCATGACGTCGCGATCGCGTCGTACGACGGCCGCGTCTACCGGTGGGAGACCGACGTCGAGCGAGCGATCGACTTCGCCTGCCAGATGGCCGGCCGGAACCTGACCGACGAGGAGTGGGAAGAGTTCCTGCCGGCCCAGCCCTTCCAGTCCGTCTGCCCCGACGCGTGAGAGACGGTCCGCCCCCGGGATCGACGTCGGTGTGCGAGCGGACCGGGCTGCGAAGACGCGAGCCTGACGCGCGGCCGATCAGGCTTTGATGCGGTTCGTTTCATAGGCCCACATGGCGATCTCGACCCGGTTCCTCGCGCCGAGCTTGTTCATGAGGCTGGCCAGGTGGGTCTTGACGGTGCTGAGACTGATGTGGAGCTCATTGGCGATCTCGGCGTTGCTAAGACCCCGAGCCACGGTGACCATGACCTCCTCCTCCCGCGCGGTGAGAGGTTCGATCGGCTGGCGCAGCGGCTCACTTGTCCGTAGGTCGGCGAACGCAGCCAGCAGGCGGACTGTGACGCGGGGAGCTATCAGTGCTTCACCGTTGGCGGCGGCACGGACCGCCTGGGTGAGCAGGTCAGGTCCTGCGTCCTTGAGGAGGAAGCCGCGGGCGCCCGCCTTGAGCGCGCCGTGGACGTACTCGTCGAGGTCGAACGTCGTGATGACCACCACGGCGAGCGGATCTTCGACGGCCGGCCCGGCCAGCGCGCGCGTGGCCTCGAGCCCGTCGAGCTCGGGCATCCGGATGTCGAACAGGCACACGTCGGGCCGCAGCTCCCGGGCCAGCGACACGGCTTCCCGGCCGTTGTTCGCCTCACCCACTACCTGTATGTCGGGCTGGGCGTCCAGGATCATGCGCAGCCCGGTCCGGACGAGCTCCTGGTCGTCAGCGACAAGTACGCGGATGGTCATCGGGTCGGCCGCGCCCGCGGAAGCACCGCGTGGACCACCCAGCCATGGTCGGGTCCCGGCCCCGCTTCGCAGGTCCCGCCGAGGAGTGCCGCCCGTTCCGTCATCCCGACGACGCCGTAGCCGGCCTTCACGCCGGACGGATGGACCTGTTCGCCGTCGTCGCGGACCGTCAGCCGGACGACGTCCTGATCTCCGACGACCTGCACATCGATCCGGGTGGCGTTCCGAGCGTGCCGCAGCGCGTTCGTCACTGATTCCTGGGCGATGCGGTAGGTCGCTGCCCCGACCGTCGGACTGAGCTCGTCGAGGTCGCCGGTGAGGCCGACGTGCACCCGGGGCTCGTCGTGGGCGTCGCGTGCGAGTCGCCCGATGTCGGCAACGCCGTTCTGCGGGGTGAGGTCGGCTTCGTCACGATCACGCAGGACGCCCACCATGGTCCGCATCTCGGCGAGGGTACGGGAACCCTCGTCCTCGATCACCCTCAGCGCATCAACGGCAGCTCCGGGGTCGGACGTCGCCACCACACGTCCTGCCTGCGCTCGTACGACCATGGCCGAGACGTGGTGCGCCACGGTGTCATGCAGCTCCCGCGCGAGCTGCTCGCGCTCACGCAGCCTGACTTGATCGATCTCCCGGCTCCGCGACGTCGTCCAGAACCGGACCAGTGCGCCGAGAACTGCGGGGAACATGAGGAACACGAAGCCACCTGCGGCCTCGCCGAACCCGTTGTAGTCGCTCGCGATCCCCAGCAGGCCGGCGACCACGATGATCGGCAACCCGATGACGACCTCGCGACCGGACCCCCATCGGAGCAGCGCATAGGGGAGCAGAACTACGTAGATCATCGTGTACAGCCCGACGGGCGTGGCCGGACCGTCGATCAGCGTGGCGAGGTTCAGCACGATGACCGCGCCGAAGACAACGGCGACGACAGCAAGTGGGTGCGTCCGCCGCCACAGGAGCGGGAACACCAGCGCCACGGCGAGCACGAGCGCTACGGGACGCCAAGGGACGTCGGTACGAAAGATGCCTTCGAGTGCGGCGGTCAGCAGCAGGAAAGCGACCAGTGCCCAGTCCCGCCAGACTCGCGTCGGGGGCGCAGCGGCTCGTGGCTCGTCCCGCAGAGACCTGACCACGCTGCTGATCACGGCCCCAGCCTAGGGATCTGCCGCCGCTGCGCTTCGGCCGAAAGGACCAGACGCGCACCCTTCCGAAGAATGGGAAGAGCGGCGCCCTGCGGCCGATGTGCCGTCCGCGTCGCGTCACCACGCTGGCGGGCATGGCAGTCGCGTTGACGCCAACGACCGTGGAGGACGACCGATGATGTCGAAGGCTCTATACCGTCTCGGCCACCTGGCGGCCCGTCGCCCCTGGGTCGTGATCGGCTCCTGGCTGGTGCTCGCGGTCGTCGTCGTGGGGGCTTCCGGCGCCTTCGGGCACCGGCTCAAGGACTCCATGCAGGTGCCGGGTCTCGACTCCCAGCAGGCGAGCGAGCTGATGGCCGCCGCCGGTGCGACCGACGCCGGTCTGACCGCTCAGGTGGTGGTGACCCCGTTGGACGACGACGCGACGTTCTTCGACTCGGCGGAGGCACGATCTGCGCTCGCGGCGCTGCAGAGCGACGCCGCGGCGCTGCCCCACGTCCTGAGGACGACGGATGTCGTCTCGCCGGACGGGCGCGTCGCGCTCATCCGCCTGCAGTACCCGCTCGTCGACGAGCTCTCAGCACAGGACCTCAGCAACCTGAAGGCGTTCGGCGCCGAGGCCGAGGCGGGCTCCCCACTCCGGCTCGAGATGGGTGGCGACCTCCACTGGGCGTTCGAGCAGCCGCAGCCCGCCGTGGGCGAGCTCATCGGGCTGCTGGTTGCTGCGATCATCCTCTTCCTCGCCTTCGGGTCCCTGATCGCCACGGCTCTCCCGCTCGGCACCGCGGTGCTCGGACTCACCGTCGGTGTCAGCTCCATGTCACTTCTCGCCAACGTCATCGACATCCCGAGCTGGGCGCCGATCCTCGGTGCCATGGTGGGGCTGGGCGTGGGCATCGACTACGCCTTGTTCATCGTCACCCGGCACCGTGACTACCTTGCCCGCGGTCTGCCTGTGGCGGAGTCGGCCGGCTCGGCGCTGGCTACGGCCGGCAAGCCGGTGGTGGTCGCCGGGGGCATCGTCGTCGTGGCGATCCTCGGGCTGGTCGTGGCCGGCGTCCCGTTCATGACCGCAGGTGGCATCGCGGTCTCGGTCGTCGTTCTCGTCATGGTGGCCGTCTCGGTAACGCTGCTGCCTGCATTCCTGGGCCTGGCCGGGCCGCACATCAACCGGCGCGGGCATCGCTCCGCGCACGGCGGTATCGACGGCTCCGCGAACCCGGGCTGGTCACGATGGGTCCGGCACGTAACCCGCAACCCTTGGCCGTACGCCGTGGGCGTCACCGTTCTGTTGCTCGCTCTCACCGCGCCGGTGGTTGCGCTGCGTCCCGGCATCCCCGACGACGGTGCGCTGCCCGAGAGCCGGACCGAGCGGCGGGCGTACGACCTGGTGGCCCAGGGGTTCGGTCCGGGCAGCAACGGTCCGGTGGTGGTCGCCGTCGAAATCGCCGAGGATCCGACCGTGGTCGATCCTCTGGTGGCGGCGGTCAGGGCCGACCCGGGGATCGCCTCGGTGGGTGCCCCGGACGTGCACGCCGGCGCGGGTGTCGCTGTCATCGTCGCCATCCCGACGACGGGGCCACAGGACGCCGCGACGCAGGCGACGGTCGAGCGGTTGCGGGCGGATGTGCTGCCCAGCGCGCTCGCGAGCAGCCCCGCGCGGGCATACGTCGGTGGTCAGACGGCGAACTTCGCCGACGTCGGTGCGCGCGTCAACGAACGGCTCCCGGTGCTGATCGCCGCGGTGCTCACGATGTCGTTCATCCTCCTGATGCTTGTCTTCCGGTCCGTGCTGGTGCCGCTGAAGGCAGTGGTTCTCAACCTGCTCAGCATCGGTGCGGCGTACGGCGTCATGGTCATGGTGTTCCAGTGGGGCTGGGCCGCCGGTCTGATCGGACTCGAGTCGACGGTGCCGATCGTCTCTTTCATCCCGATGTTCATGTTCGCGATCCTGTTCGGGCTCTCGATGGACTACGAGGTGTTCCTGTTGTCCCGGGTGCGCGAGGAGTTCGTCGCCACAGGCGACAACAAGAGGTCGATCGTCCGCGGCATCTCCTCGACGGGGCGGGTCATCACGTCGGCTGCGCTCATCATGATCTCGGTGTTCCTTGCCTTCGTCCTCGGGGAGGACGCGGCGACGAAGATGTTCGGCCTTGGCCTGGCCACGGCAATCTTCGTCGACGTCACCCTCGTCCGCATGGTGCTGGTGCCGGCGACCATGACGCTGCTCGGCGACGCCAACTGGTGGATCCCGAGGGCGCTCGACCGACGGCTTCCGAGCTTGCCCCACGAAGGGGAGGATCCGCCGTCGGATCAGCTGCGCCAACGGCCATCTCCGATGCAGGCGGCTCGAGGTTGACAGAGGGGCGCCAGCCAGGACAAGGACTCTCGGCCACCCCGCCGGACGTCTGGCCCATAGCCTGGCTGGGCCACGGACTGGCGTCAGTCAACACGCAGCCGTTCGAGTCCGTCGGGCTGCCAGTCCAGGGCGAGTGACCTCGCCCGCGCCGCGCAATGACCGGCCAGTGGAGAACTGGCACGACCGATCGATTCACCGCAGGCCACGCGGAGCGAGAAGCCGCAGGGAAGGCCGGAGGAAGGGGGCACTCCTAGCGTCGGCGCTGCCGTGTCTCGCCAACTGAACGGAGTGCCCGTCATGACCACAACTGTCCAGCGAACCCCTCGAAACGGCGTTGATGTGCCGACGCTGTTCGCCACTCTCGACGCTGTGAAGGCGGCGCCGCAGATCGCGGAGTTCCAGTTCCGGGCGACCAATAGATGGATCAGCGGGACCCACAACCGCTCGACTATCCAGGGCTTCTACGGCGCTGGACAGGAGGACACGTCGCGTGCGGAGCCGTTCGAGTTCGACGCAGACCACCCCGTTGTTCTCGTCGGGTCGAACCAGGGCCCGACCCCGGTGGAGTTCCTCCTGCATGCCATCGCTTCATGCCTGACCTCGGGGCTGGCGAACATCGCCGCCGCTCGGGGCATCACCCTGCGCAAGGTCTCCTCGACCGTCGAGGGTGACATCGACCTGCTCGGCATCCTGGGTCTGTCCGACGCGGTCCGCAACGGTTACCGGCAGATCCGCGTGCATTTCGACGTCGAGGGGGATGCGTCACCCGAGGAGCTTGCGGCGCTCGTGGAGCAGTCCCGCAGCCGCTCTGCGGTCTACGACGTGCTCCTCAACGGCACCGATGTCCAGATCGACGTCAGCGCCTCCTGATGCCATCGCGAGTCCACCCTCCCGGCCGACTGGCGACCCAGAGCTGCCCTCGCGCCGGCGACCCGACAAGAGAATCGACATGACCGCGCCGGCATTCATCCGCCGGTCGGGAGCTCAGGCTAGTTGGGACGCCATCGTGGTGGGCGCGCGCGCCGCTGGCGCCTCGACCGCGTTGCTGCTCGCCCGCGCCGGCCAGCAGGTGTTGGTCGTGGACCGCGCCCGCCGCGGCTCAGACACCGTGTCCACCCACGCGCTCATGCGCGGCGGCGTCCTTCAACTGCGGCGTTGGGGGCTGTTGGACCGCGTGGCGGCGACCGGCGCCCCACCGGTGCGCCGAGTCACTTTCCACTACGGCGCGGAATCCATGCCCGTCACGCTCAAGCCGTATGCCGGCGTCGACGCCCTGTACGCGCCGCGCCGCATCGTCCTAGACGCAATCCTCGTCGACGCCGCCGAAGAGGCGGGCGCCCAGTTCCGCTTCGGACTGGCCGTGACCGACCTTGTTCGCGACGACGCCGGACGTGTGGTCGGTGTGGTCCTCCGCGACGAAGACGGAGCCACCAGAACGGAACGGACACGGCTCGTTGTCGGCGCCGACGGCCGCGGCTCCCTGGTGGCCGATCGGGTCGCCGCCCCGACCATCGCGTCCGGCGCCCACGTCGCGGCGTACGCCTATGGGTATTGGCCCGTTGCCGACCTGGACGGCTACCACTGGCACTACGGTGACCGGCTGTCCGCTGGGGTCATCCCCACGAACGACGGCCTCGCTTGCGTGTTCGTCGGCGGTCCGCCGCCAGTGCTCGCGGCGGCGATGCTCCATCGCCGCCCAGCCGCAGCGGAGCGGGGACTGCTGGCGCGACTCGACGGTCGCCTCGCCGATCTCACCTCGGCGCCGCCGGTCGGTCCGGTGCGATTCTTCCGCGGGACGCCAGCACGGTTGCGTCGTCCGTACGGGCCCGGCTGGGCTCTCGTCGGGGACGCTGGCTGGTGGAAAGACCCGCTGTCCACCCACGGCATCACCGCCGCCCTACGGGACGCGGAACTGCTCACCACAGCGATCGTCGCCGGGGCGGCGTCGAAGCGCGCCAGTGGGATCGAGCTGGCCGACTACCAGGCACAGCGCGACCGCATGGCCCTACCGATGCACCCCCTCGTCGACCGCCTCGCTTCTCACGAGTGGGACCTCGCAGAGGTTCGTCGCTTGCTGCACGGGCTGTCGTCGGTGATGGCGGACGAGGTCGAGGCGATTCGCCGGTTCGACGCTGCGCCCCGGCGCACTGCCTGACAGGCCAACCCCCGCGTACGGCCCCGGCTACCCTCGTCTGAGGAGGAGCAATGCGCGTCGAAATCGACTTGTTGGGCGGCTTCGCTGTCCGAGTCGAGGGGCAGACGGTTCCCGCCGAGCACTGGCGCCGCCGCCAGGCGGCTGCCCTGGTCAAGCTTCTCGCGCTCGCCCCGCGCCGCACACTGCACCGTGAGCAAGTCATCGATGCGCTGTGGCCCGACCTCGACATCCGCGACGCGGCGCCACGCCTGCACAAGGCCGCGCACTACGCCAGGCGCTCGCTAGGTGATCCGCACGCGCTGGTCGTCGCCGGGGACACCCTGTCGCTTTTCCCGGACTCCGATGTGGCAGTCGATGCCGAGGCATTCGAGCGGTGCGCCGAGCGGGTCCTCGCCGCCGACGAACGGCCGGGCAGCGACGAAGGAGCAGCAACGGCGGCTGCCGCAGCCGACCTGTGGACCGGAGACCTGTTACCCGAGGACCCGTACGAGGCGTGGTTGGACGGCCCGAGGAACCGGTTACGCCAGTTGCACCAGGACGTGCTGCGCCGCGCCGGCCGGTGGAGAGATCTCGCCCGTGCCGACCCGGCCGACGAGGATGCCTGCCTCGCCCTCGCGCAGCGGCTCGCCGACAGCGGCGACCGACGCGGAGCCCTGCGGCAGTTGGAGCGGCTGGAGCGAGCGCTGCGCGGCGAGCTCGGCGTCACCCCAGGCCCGGCCGTCGCCTCGCTCCGTGCCGAATTGCTCGCCGCAGACCCCAGGCGAGCCGAGGCCCATCGACGCCCGGCGCCGATGCCGCTGGGTCGAGACCGAGAGCTCGGCCGTATTGACAGGCTCATCGTCGCGACCAGCGGGGGCCAGGGCCGGACACTGTTCGTGTCGGGGCCTGCCGGCATCGGCAAGACCGCGGTGCTTCGTTGGATCGACCGGCGCGCTGAAGAGTCCGGCCTGCGCGTGGGTATCGGCACCGCCGCCGCCATCGAGGGCGCGTGGCCGTACGCGCCTGTCTTGGAAGGGCTCGCAGACCTATGCCGGCGTCACCCAGCCTTGCTCGATGGACTGGCCGACGAGTACCGCGTCGAGATCGAACGGGGACTACGCGGCGCTTCCCCGGATTGGGACGGTGAGAGTCGCCACCAGCGGTTGTTCGTCAGTGCTGCGGAGCTGCTGCGGCTCGCGTCCTCCGGCAGTGGCGCAGTGCTTGTCGTCGACGACGCCCACGACGCCGACGAGGCGAGCCTGCGCCTGCTGCACTATCTGTCCCGCACCGCCGTCGGCGAGCGAATCATGATCGTGGTCGCGCACCGGCCCTTGCCGTTGCGGCCGGCGATGGACGCGATGCGACGCAGCCTGATCGGCCGCGGCACGTCCGTGCCGTTGGACCTCGGCCCGCTGGCAGACGTTGACATCCGGCGGCTGGCGGGCCGGGCCGTCGGCGAGAACCAGCTCCTGCTCGAACAGGTGGTCAGGCTCGCCAGCGGCAACCCGTACGCGGCTGTCGAACTGGCGCGCACCGCCGCGGCGGGCGATGACCACGCCCGCCCGCTGGGCGCCCTGGTACTCCGTGGCCTCGGCCCCGACGCGACTGCCGCACTCACCAGGGTGGCGGTGCTCGGCGCCGCGTTCGACACCGACGAGTACGTCGCCTTGTCCGGCGCGGGCGAGGCGCGGGCGTACGTGCTACTCGACGAGGCACTCGCCGCGGGCGCGGTCGAGCGGACCGGCGCCGGCTACCGCTTCCGGCACTCGCTCGTGCGCGACGCCCTACTCGACGGGTTGCCGCCGCACCGGCTGCTTCCGCTGCACCGTCAGGCCGCCAAAGCGCTGCGCGGTCTCGACGCATCTCCGGCGCGGATCGGCCACCAGCTGCTCCAGGCGGGCGACGTCGGCGCCGCCGCACCCTTCCTCCTCCAGGCAGCCCGCACCGACGCAGCCATCGGGGCCTACCGCGACGCGCTCGCGCTGATCGACGCGGTGCGTCAAGACGTCCGCGACCCCGAGCGCGGGCCGCTTCTCGCGCTGCGCGCGGACATGCTTATGGCCACCGGGGACGCCGGCGCCGTCCTCGCCTACCGGCAGGCGCTGAGCGCCGTCGACGAGGAAGCCGATCGGCGGCGACTGCTGCCGCGGCTAGCCCGGGCCGCTACGTTCGCCGGCGACTACGCGACCGCAGCTGAAGCACTCGACGGGCTTGAGCCGGACGGGTCCGACGACGACGCCGCGCTGCTATTGGCGCGCGGAATCCTGGCCTACCTCACCGGGGACATGCCAACGGCCGAGGCCGCCGCCGACGAGGCGCGCCGCCGCCTCGGGGTCGCCGATCCCGGTGACTGGCGGATGTATGACCTGATCTCTTTGCAGGGCTTGGTCGCTCATCTGCGTGGGGAGTGGTTCTCCCGGCTCGCCGTGGAGATGCGTGCCGGCGCGCAACGCCCCGACCTGGCGCAGTCGATGTTCGACAGCCATCTGTGTGTGGCGGAGTTCCTGCTCTACGGGCCCACGCCGTACGCGGAAGTGGTGGCCCTGGCCGCCACCCTGCGCGAGTCGGCCCAACGGTCAGGCGTGTTGCGGGCCGTGGCGTTCGCCACCGCCCTGCGCGGGGAGGCGGCGCTGCTCTCCGGCGATCTGACCCTCGCCGAGGCCGAGCTCACCGAGGCCGTCGCACTGCACCAGCGCATCGGCTCCTCCGCAGGGGAGGCCCACAGCCTGCAAAGGCTCGCCGAACTGCGTCTTGCGCAGGGAGACCGGGCCGAGGCCACGCGGCTGCTGAGCTGCGCGCTCCCCCTCGCCCGCTGGTCGCCCATCGCGCTGCACCTCATGCAGCGCGTGTACGGGACAATGATCCAGGCCGCGCCGGATGTGGACAGCGCCCGGGCGGTCGTGGATCGGGCCATGGCCACGCTCGGCCAGGAGGACAGCTGCACCTTCTGCTCCGTCATGCTCGCTGTCCCAGCCGCGACCGCCTGCGCAGACGCCGGCGACCTCGACGACGCCCGCCAGCACCTCGCGGCGGCTGAGAAATCGGCTGCCCTCTGGCAAGGGACCGCCTGGCAGGCGGCGACCGTCGAGGCTCGGGCACACCTGCACCGCGCCGAAGGCGACCACGACGCCGCACACCGACGATTGATCGAGGCCGCCGACCTCTTCGCCGCCGCCGGCCAGCCGCTCGACGCCAATCGCTGCCTGGCCGGACAACGTACGCGCTAACGAGCAGGCCGGTAAGGAGTCCAGCTGGCGACCGACTCACCAGCCAACCTCTTGCCTCGGTACTCGCCGATGACGTTCCTCCTGTGCAACGTCCTGCACAAAGTTGCCCACATGGCATCTTGCTGTCGGCATCATGTGCGTTGCCGTCACATAGACACAGGCGGTCGCCGCAGCGCGGCCGGCATATCACCAAGAGACCTGAGTCAGTCGCCAGCGCCCGCAGGGTGGCGAACATCACCGTCACAACGGAGCTGGCATTAGCGCTCGGTGCGCGGGCTCGTAGCCGGTTCTCGGAGCGGCACGTCTGCGCGCCGAGCCAACAGATCGTCAGGGGCAGCGCGCCCCGCTGTCGATGAACCAGGTGCCGTCGTTGCCCCAAATCGAGTGCAGGACCACGTCACCGGATCGGATCTGCGCTTCGTTGCGGACCGGGCCGACTACGCGCCAGCCGTCCTTGGGGACGTCGAAGCCCACCCCGGCGGTACCGCCGAACGACTGAGCGCCTGCCACTGGCGAGTCGTCCCCTCCCCGGGTGACTGCCAGGCTCAGAGCGAATCCATCGTGCTGCCCGGCACAGGTGGCGCTGCCGCCGGACTCAGGTTGCAGATCAGCTGACCCGCACCCCCAGAGCGCCCCGACCAAGAGCACGCAGATGCACCCGATCAGGAACCGATGCATGACCCCTGCGGGACTCCCTCCGGCTCTCGCCACTAGCACGGATGATGCCGGTTCACGTCGTGTCGTGTCAGCCGCCTGTCAACGACGGCCGAGAGAATGCGCTGGAACGGCACTTCGGTGCGCACGCTCGCCGGGTCTGGTCGATTCGATCGCCGGCCGCTGTGGGCGTCGTTATGGTCCGTTGTGGGTGACGAGCCAGATTGTCTCGGAGGCGATGTGTGATGCGTGCACTTGTTGCAGAGAGCTCGGCGCCGAACCGCCTCTTTTTGCGCGATGTACCGGAGCCGACTCCTTCACCTGGCGAAGCGCTCGTGGAGGTTCGCGCGTTCTCGATCAATCGGGGAGAGCTGCGAATGCTGGAGACCGCGGCTGATGGGTGGCGTCCGGGCTGGGACTTCGCTGGCGTCTTACAGGTCGACGTCGACGGTGGCCCGAGAGCAGGCGCTCGGGTGGTTGGCATCCGACAAGGAGGGACGTGGTCCGAACGTGTCACGGTGCCGGAGGGATGGATGGCCGAGTTGCCCGGTGGCGTGTCGTTTACTGAGGCCGCGACGCTTCCTACTGCCGGGTTGACCGCCCTGCGAACGCTTCGGGCTGGATCCGGACTCCTTGGCCGGCGAGTTCTCGTGACAGGCGCCTCGGGCGGGGTCGGTCGCTTCGCGATCCAGCTCGCGCATTTGGGCGGTGCGGAAGTAACTGCGCTGGTCAGCGGTAACTCAGCGCGGGCGGGAGGGCTTCGCCAGCTGGGAGCCGGCGAATTAGCGTCCGACGTCGAGGAGCTAAGAGGCGGGTTCGACCTCGTCCTGGAGTCGGTGGGCGGCCACACGCTCGGCAGGCTCGTGACCATGCTCGACCGCCAGGGCACGCTGGTGATGTTCGGCAACAGCTCCAACGAGCTCACCGAGTTTGATGCGCGCGACGTGTACAACGATGCGAGCGTCCACATCCGAGGGTTCGAACTGTTCCACGGTGGAGATCCATTTGGGCGCGACCTCGGTTACCTCGCCACGTTGGTGGCAGACCACAAGCTCGATCCCCAACTCACGGGCGAGATGCCCTGGGAGGAGATGTCGGCGGCGATCGGACGTCTGCGAGACCGTGACGTGGCTGGGAAGATCGCACTCACCGTTGGGCGTCCAGCCCCGCCGTCGAAGTGACGTCTCATGTTGGCACTGAACGCGCCGGAGCCGGCGCAGCGAAAGCCTGATCGAGCTCAGGCTTTCGGTCAGTCCGAGCGATAGTGCCGGTTGCGTTCGTTTCGACGCCAGGCTTCTGGTCAGCCGGTGCTCATGCCGGCTAGGTAGGCGGCGACGGCGTGGGCGGCGTGGCGGTCGAGGTTGGCTTTGGCCATGTCGTAGCGCATGGTGGTGCGTGGGTCGGCGTGGCGCCTGGCGTACTGCATGTCGCGGATGCTGATCCCGGCGACCAGGCCGGTGGTGCAGAAGGTGCGCCGGAGTCCGTGCGGGCTGATCGGGTGGCTGATGCCCGCGGCGCGGGCGGCCCGGGTCAGGGCGCGGCTGGCGCCGGCGCGGTCCATCCGCCGGCCGGTGCTGGTCCGCAGGATCGGGCCGGCGGTGCGCCCGTCGACGGCTTCCCGGACGGCGCGCAAGACAGGGATCGGCAGCGGGATGTCGGCGGGCTTGGCGCCCTTGCCGAGCACGTGCAGCAGCTCGTAGCCAGCCTCGTAGCGCAGGTCGCCGATGTCGGTGGCGCAGGCTTCGGACACCCGCAGACCGAGCATCCCGAGCAGGCAGACCAAGGCATGGTCATTGGGTCCGGAGACGCGGGCGGCGGCGAGCAGCGCGGCGAACTCGAGGGGATAGCACGGTGCGCTTCTGGCCCTCCCAGGCCACCTTCGGCCGGGTGACTGCCGCGGCCGGGTTGGCCGGGATGAGGCCGTCGATGACGGCGTACTTGTAGAACGTGGCGACGGTGCCGAACCGGCGGGCCACCGTCGCGGCCGCGTAGCCCCGGCTCTCCAGGTTGCGCACGTACATCTCGAGCTCGCCGCGGCTGACCCGCAGCGGCTCACGCTCGTAGGTCTGGCACCAGCCCAAGAATGCCCGCAGGTCCTGGGTGTAGGCGGTCAGCGTGGGCCCCCGGTAGCGGGCTAGGAAAGAGCCCACCGCCAGCCTCGTCACATCCAGGTAGCTCGGCACCAGCTCCGTCGTGGTACGGGACGCTCCTCCCGGCAAGGCCGGAAGCCGGTCTCCCGGCGCCACTCAGAGCATGACTGCGTCTCACCGGACCGTCACGACGGAGCTGGCACTACCGATCGGTTCGTCGTGGACCGGCCAGGGCGGGTGTGCGCCGAGTTCCCTGTCGCTGCGGGGGTCCGGTGGACGCCGCGTCACGGCGAGCAAGGCTTATCGCCCGGCTCTGTGCGCCGATGGCCAAACTCGGTGGCGACATCGCCGTAGTGGTGCCACGCTCGCTGGGTGCCGGCGGAGGTGGACCGACTGGAGGCGCTCGCCCACCAGCTGAGGTCGTGGGGCGATACCCGCGACTTGTCCGGTGCGATGCTGCTAACCCGGGGCGGTGAGCGGCTCTTCGAGTCCTGCGTCGGGTACGCCGACCGCGCGACCCAGACCCCCGTCACGCCCGCCACCAGGTTTGGCATTGCGTCGGTGACCAAGATGTTCACCGCCTGCACGGTGGTCAGCCTCGTCCGTGCCGGGCTGGTGACATTCGAGACTCCTGTCGTGGACGTGTTGCCTCCGGACCGCAGGCCGAGGACCCTGCTGCCCACGGTCACGGTGCACCATCTGCTCTGCCACACCTCGGGCATCGCCGACTATTGCGAGGAGGACGAGGACTCCCCGGCTTACCTCGCCGACTACGCCGAGCTGTGGCGCGACCTGCCCTCGTACTCGTTGACCCGGCCGGCTGACTTTCTGCCGCTCTTCGGCGACCTACTTCCATACCGCCCGCCGGGCGAGTGCTTCATGTACTCCAACGCCGGCTACATCGTCCTCGGCATGGTGATCGAGGAACTGACCGGTCAGGCCTACACCGACGTCGTGCAGCAACGCGTCTTCGACCCTGCCGGCATGTCGGAAAGCGGCTTCTTCCGGCTCGACGACGCAGTCGCTGACGTGGCGGTCGGCTACCGCCGCGCGTCACCCGACGGGCCATGGCGTAGCAACGTCTACTCGATCCCGGTGATCGGCGGTGCGGACGGTGGCGCGATGTGCACCGCGCGCGACCTGGACCGATTCCTCAGGGCGTACGCAGACGGGACGCTGCTGGGACCGCTGCGCGATGTCGTCCTGACCCAGCACGCCGACGCCGGGGACGGCTTCGGGGAGGGCTACGGCGTGCACCTCTACCCCGACGGACGGTACGGGCACGGCGGCGGCGACCCCGGCGTCGAGGCACTGACCTATCGCTGGTCCGAGGAGGACGTGCACCTCGTAGTGCTGATCAACACCGAGGTCGGGCTCGCCGGCGAGGTTCGAGACGCGATGATCGCCGCCTGGCGCGGCTAGCGCGGGCAACCGCTGGTTGTCATGCGGCTGATCGGTCCTGCTAATCGGCTCGGCCTGCAGGCACGCTGACGGACACGGGAGTGCTCAGGTGACTCGTCCTGCGTGCGGTCTACGTCCACCTCGGAGCTGGCACTCCCGAGCTGTTCTGGTGCTGCGGGCTAAGCCGATCGAGCGCTTGTCCCCTCTCAACCAGGCAACACCAATAGTGTCGTCTGGGCTGACTCACTAGCGGCTTGGCTGCTTCTTGACGACCGCGCCGAGCACGCGCCGAACGGCGGCCACCGAGGCAGCTTGGGCATCTTGGTAGACGTTGTGTCCTGAGCCGTGCACCACGGTGACGGTGCCGTGAGGGGCAAGCGTGGCGAACGCGGCCTGGTCGGCACCCCAGAGCGCCTCCACCTTCTCGCTCCACACCTGTCCCCTGGCGTACACGGCGGGATCGTGGAGCAGGATCTCGAAGGGGATGTCCGGCCATGTCGTGACCTGCTCGGCTTGGTTGGCGCTCGCCGTCCCGTCCCAGTCCGGCCGGAACTCTTTGTCGTCGAACATGCGGGCGAACGAGGCGACAGTGGGATCGAAGAGCGCGACGCCGGCGACATCGTCTGGATGCTCGCCAACAAAGAGACGTGTCGTAAGGCCGCCGATGCTATGGCCGACGAGAATCACCGGCACCGGCACTTTGGCGGCGCGCAACGTGCCTTGGAGCGAGGATGCGGCCCTGGCGGCTGTCATCATCGGCGCACCGGTGGAATGGCCTACGCCGGGGTAGTCCCACGCGCATGTTCTGACGTCAGGTCCGAGGGCGGTGCGGAACTTGGCCCAGGTCGTCGTTGTGGAGCCTCGGCCGCCGAGGAGGACCAGTGTGGGCGAACCGGTGCCTTGACATTGCATGTGTGCCGTCTCGCCGTTGACTTGGTAAAGATCGGCGGCTTGGGCGGGCGGGCCAGCCGAGGAGCCTCCGCACGCCGTCAGAACGACGATGGAGACCGCCACCGACAGCAGGCTCGCCCGTCGTGAACCGCGGCGCCGGACCAGGTTCGACGTCATGGTTGTCGCTGCCCGCGGGCCCGGACGAGGTCGCCGGTGCGAAGCCCGCGGGGGTCGCCCCATGGCCAGGCACCGCCCCTGGTGATCTGGGCGTTGCGGAAGAGCATCGGGTAGGTGCGGTCGGCGTCCGCTCCTGCCGGGGAGTCCTGGACCTGAAGGTGCAGGTGCGGCTCGTTCGAGTGGCCGTTGTTCCCGACCGCGGCTAGCGGCTGACCGCGGCGCACGATGTCCCCCACCCGGACCGTGACGCTGTTCTGCTTGAGGTGGGCCATCGACACGTAGCGGCCGCCACCGATGTCCTGCACCAGATGGTTGGCGTGGTCGCCGTTGGTGCCAGGGGGATTGTCGGGGTAGCCGTCGGTGACCTCGACGATCCGTCCGTCGGCCGGCGCCAGCACCAGGGACCCGAAGCCCGGGTAGTCGGCCAGCGGGGCGCCACTTCCGCCCGTGTGGGTTCGCCCGTTCGCCCCGAGTCGCTGGAAGTCCACAGCGTTGCTCTCGTTCGGGGAGTGACCGTTGAGCAGGACGCTGCGGCCGCCGTTGAGCACAAACCACTCCCCGACCAGTGGTGAGTCGAGCACGACCGCATCGGTAGGCGGGGCGGATATCTGGACGAGCTGCATGGCGAGGAAGCCCGACAGCAGGGCCACGGCCACGTTGGTGGCCACGTAGACACGCCGGCGAGGGACGACCGCCAACGCCGCCAGCAGGACCAGGCCCGCGGCGAAGGCCGCGATCACGACGTCGAACTGGGCGACGGTCAAGGAGAACCCGATTCGTGCGAAGTGCATGCCACCGGCGGCCACGACTCCACCGAGCAGCCCGCAGCACAGCCAGACGTTCAGGCTCTGCACCAGGTGGGCCCGGAGCTCCCGACGAAACGGGTGGCGCAGCAGCCCGAGCTCGATCCGCCCCCGGCGAGCACCCCACGCCCGCGACGCCGCCACTACGAGAGGCAGCACGACACACACCACGGCCACTGCGTAGGGCCACACCCCCCTGTCGTGGTAAAGGTAGGTGAAGGTCACCAGCCCCCAGATGGCCAGGATGAGGCTGCGCTTCGTGACCACGATAGTGCGATCACGGGCCGCGTCGCCGGCGGAGTTCTGGAGCGCGAGCGGCATGGCGATCAGCGCCCCGGCGATCACCACGAGCGTCAACGGCGTCAGCTCGAGGTGCCACAGCGAGAACCAGGCGAAGAGCGCCATCATGGCGGCAGCCAGACCGAGATTGCGCGGGGTGAGCCTGACCGACCGTCCGGTTTCCGCCTCGTCGGAATCGGTACTGAAGGCGAGCAGCAGACCGAACGGAATCAGACCGAACGGTCCGAGGACCAGCACAGCAGCAACGAATACGACCACCGCTAGGACGGTCAAGACCAGTCCTCGCCGGACCCCGGGCTGTCGGGCTGGCTCAGCGGGCGGCTGTGAAGGTGGTCCGGCGAGCAGGACCTGGGGGGTCGACATGTGCTAGCTCCTGTGTGCGTAGTAGGCGTGCACGAGCCCGCCGATCTGGGCTGGCGCTCTTGCCGGGGACCCGGCGCCGAACGGGGGTTCGGGGTCGTACTGGATGGACAGCTGCAGCGCTTGGGCCACCGCGGGGCCGTGGGTGAGACCCACCAGGGTCAGGGCCATGTCGATGCCGGCGGAGAGAGCCGCCGGTTGCGGCCGGTCCCTGGTTCATGACCGGAAGGTAGGAGCGGATGTGGTGAGTGGGGATCACCACACCTGGTGATTGATGCGATGAATCGGGTCCCACGACGCGATCTGGCGCGCCGAATGCGGCCCCGATGCGGTCCTGGCCCTTGTGGCCGATGAACGGGAGGTAGACCCCGCCGATGATGTGCAGTACACGAACCGTCCGCGCGTCGGGCATGCGTGCGTCCTCACGAGGCGCCCGGGCGTCCCGCAAGACGAACCGCAACTGACGAACGCGCATGTCAACAGGGTGAGGCGCCGTCACGTCGAGGCAGTCGTCGCCGGATAGCCCGTCCCGAAGCCGTCCCGGGACGCATGGGGCATCCGGACAAATGTCGAGCAACACGCAGGGCGCGCCCGAGAACGAATGGTCCCAATGGCGCGGAGCAACTCGACGACTCGGCCCACGGACTTCCATCGCGGTTGGCCTGGCGCCCGCGGCGGCCTCGCATAGTCAACTGCGGGCCGCATACCGATGCGTCCCCCGAAGCACCCGCAGTCCGACATGGGCGGACGTTCTTCGCCGCCTTCCAGCCTGCGTCATAGTGGGCGGAGTGAAGCGGCTCAGTTCACCCGTCCCGGCGACGTAGGCGGTTATGTCGCCCTCGGGCCGAGCGAACAGAACCGTCACTACTTCGCAGTCGGGCATCGCCCATTGGTCACGCCTGCCTACTGGACCTGCCGCGCCAACTCAGCAGGACGTCAGCGGCGGTACGGGGACGCAGGGGAGCGGCAGGGGCGACGTCGCGGACGTGGGAGTCACGGTCGGCAGGGGCGTTGGCGCGACGCTCGGCAGGGGCGTGGGGGAGATGCTCGGCAGGGGTGACGTGACCGACCCGACCGGCGGCAGCGAGGCCTTGGTCCCGCCCCCGAGCTTCGGCGTCGACCCGGAGCCGGACGTGGATCCTTCCGACGACCCGCCGCCGACGCCGGGCAATGCGTCGAGGAGATCGGTGCCACCGGACTCGGTGCCTCCCGCGACCGCGGGCACATCACCGGCCCCGGCGAGCGAGGTGCCGCCGGAAGAAGCCGCGTGGTCGCTGCGTCTGCTCTCCGCCCAGCCGTCCCGCGACGTCGAGGACACGTCCTGCACGCTCACGCCCAGCACCGCGACCGACCGCGCGCCGAGCACCGCGCCGGTCTCGGTCGCGATCCGCGCGAGCTCGTCGAGCTGAGCCTGCACCCGCGCCCGCAGCGACGGGTCGAGCACGGAGAGCAGGTCGTCGAGGCGCACCCGCTGGTCGGCGACGAAGCGGTCGAGCAGCAGCACCGGCTCGGGGTCGCCGGTCTCGCGGTAGACGTCGGTCAGCTCGGTGGTGCCCAGAGCGGTGGAGCGCGCCATGTCTTCGAGCGTCGCGTCGATCCGCGCACGCGTTCCGGCCTCGCTCGCCGACGACGACGCGGCCAGCGCCTCGACCTCGCCGAGGCGGGCGTCGGCCTGCTCGAGGTGCTCGCGGCCGCGGGAGAGGTCCGAGCCGGCGAGGGCGAGCTGGACGTCCTCGACCTGGCGCTTGAGCCCGTACAGCATGTCGCCGGGCAGGGCCTGCGTGCTGGCCGCGACAGCACCGCCGCCGGCGACCACCGAGGTCAGGGCCACGGCCGCGACGGCCGTCCGCCACCGCCGACGCGGGGCGACCTCGACCGAGGAGTGCGACCGCGGCGCCGGGACCGTCGGCGTGCGGGTGGCCGCCTCGGCCACCAGGCGCTCGCGCAGCGCGGCGCGGAAGTCGGGGGAGGGCGCGTGCTGGGCAGGGGCGAGGCTGCGGGCGAGCGCCACCAGGTCGGCGAGCTCGTGGTCGGCCGGCGTGCGCCCGCCGTCGAGCAGCGCGGCGAACTCCTCGGCCTCACGGCGCGAGGGCCCGACGATCCCCGTGAACACGCTCATCCCCCGGCACCCCCTCTGCCATCTCGTCCGCCGACCGGTGCCGGCGTTGCCCTCGTGCACGGACAACGACCGGCGGGGCCGCCGGTTACGGGGTGTCGGGACAAGATCACCGAGCACCCTCCGGCATGAGCTGGGCGAGCGCGCGTACGGCGCGGAGCTGGAGCTGCTTGACCGCCCCCTCGGAGCGCTTCATGACCTTCGCCGTCTCGGCGACGGAGAGCCCTTGCAGGAAGCGCATCACGATGCACTCCTGCTGCTCGGCCTTGAGCTGGCGCACCGCGTCGATGAGCACGGCGCTCTGCAGGCGGCGCATCACCTCGTCCTCGATGCCGTCGTCGGCGCGGTCGGCGTCGAGCATGTCGGCCGTGCTGACCTCGAGGCGGAACCGGCTGGACTTCACGTGGTCGGTCACCAGGTTGCGCGCGATGGTGACGAACCAGGCGCCGATGTCCTTGCCCTGCCAGGTGAAGGAGTCGATGCGGCGCAGGGCCCGCAGGAACGTCTCGGACGTCAGGTCCTCGGCCAGGGCGTGCGACCCGACGCGGTAGTAGAGGTAGCGGTAGATCGAGTCGACGTAGGCGTCGTAGACCTGGCCGAAGGCCTCGGCGTCGCCCTCCTGGGCCAGCGTCACGAGGGCCGCGATGCGCGCCTTCTCGGGGTCGTCGCCGTCGGGGACGCCACCCCCGCGCCGGCCGGTGCCGGGCCCGGAAGGCGCCTGCGCCGTGGCCAGAGCGATGCCGAGCTCGGTGGCGACGAGGGCGCGCAGCTCGGAGAGGGCCACCGGGGCGACCGGCCAGCCGGTCGCGACCTGCGCGCCGGGCGCGGTGCAGGCAAGAAGTGGCTGCACAGAGCCCTCCCTCCGGCACGGGGTCGAGAAGCGTCCTACCCGCCGAGCGGGTGTGACGAACGTCTCGGGCGGCGCTCGACCGTACCGGCGTAGCGGGAGGGCGGCCAAATCATGACGTGTCCCGACCTGTCCGGGCGTCCCAGCGGCCCCAGGAGCCTCTCAGCGGCCCTTCCGCCGCGCCGAGACGGCCGCCGCGAACGCCCCCGCGGCCGCCCCGAGCCCGGCGGCGGTGGGCACGCCGACCTTCGCGGCCTTGCGCCCGGTCCGGTAGTCGCGCACCCGCCAGCCGTGCTCCTTGGCGTGCGCGCGCAGCCTGCTGTCCGGGTTGATGGCGCAGGGCTGGCCGACGAGGGACAGCATCGGGATGTCGTTGGCCGAGTCGGAGTAGGCCGCGCAGGCCGAGAGGTCGAGCCGCTCGCGCTCGGCCAGCGAACGTACGGCCTCGGCCTTGGCCTCCCCGTGCAGGATCTCGCCCACCAGCCGCCCGGTGTAGACCCCGTCGACGGTCTCCGAGACGGTGCCCAGCGCCCCGGTCAGGCCGAGCCGGTGGGCGATCACCGTGGCCACCTCGATCGGGGTCGCGGTGACCAGCCACACCCTCTGCCCCGCGTCCAGGTGCATCTGGGCCAGCGCCCGGGTGCCCGGCCAGACCTTGGCCTCCATGACGTCGTCGAACACCTCCTCGCCGATCGCGGTCAGCTCGGCGACGCTGTGGCCGGCCGCGAAGGACAGCGCGGTCTCCTGCGCGTCGGCGACGGTGCCCATGTGCTCGGTGCCCAGCACCCGGAACCTGGCCTGGGCCCACGCGAAGCGCGCGATGTCGCGGGCGGTGAAGAAGTCGCGGGCGTAGAGGCCGCGGGCGAGGTGGAACAGCGACGCGCCCTGCATGACCGTGTTGTCCACGTCGAAGAAGGCGGCCGCGTGGCGGTCGACCGGCACGTCGAGGGCCGCCTCCAGCTCGGTCGCAGCCGCGGCGGCGGCCTCGCCGGCCGCGCTCGCTCGTGGGTCTCGCCTCGCCATGACGAGCCAATCTATTGCCTGTGCGAGACTGCCGACGTGCCCGTACCGGACGCCGGCAACCTCGCCGACCTGGTCCGCCAGGCCGCGGCCGGGCGCGGCGACCGTGCCGCGCTGCTGCACATCCCCGACGGCACCGACGAGGCGGTCACGACGACCTGGGCCGAGCTCGACCGCGACGTCGACGCGGCCGCGGCCGGGCTGCGGGACCAGCTGCACCTGCGCGACGGCGACCGGGTCGCGATCGCGCTGACCAACAGCCCCGGTTTCGTCACGGCCTACTTCGCGGTCCTGCGGGCCGGGCTCGTCGCCGTGCCGGTCAACACCGGATACACCGCGCCCGAGGTGGCCCGGCTGCTCTCCGACGCCGACGTCCACGTCGTGCTCTGCGACGACACGACGACGCCGGTCGTCGAGGAGGCCGTCGCGGGCACGTCACGGGTGCACGTCGACCCGGCCGGGCTCGACTCGGTCGTCGCCGCCGGCCGGTCGGCCGGTCCCCAGGACCCGCGCGGCGGGGGCGAGGGGCTCGCCGTGCTGATGTTCACCTCCGGCACGAGCGGGCGCCCGCGCGGCGCGATGCTCAGCCACCGCGCGATGCTGGCCAACCTCGCGCAGTGCCGGCGCCTCGAGCCCGCGCCGATGCAGCCCGACGACGTCGTGCTCCTCGTGCTGCCGCTGTTCCACGTCTACGGGCTCAACGCCGGGCTCGGGATGGTCGCGGCCACCGGCGCGACCGCGCTGCTCGCCGAGCGCTTCGACCCCGCGACGACCCTCGCGACGGCCGTCCGGCACGGCGTGACCAACATCCCGGGCGCCCCGCCGATGTTCGCCGCCTGGTCCCGCAGCGACGACGGCGAGGCCCTGCGGGACGTACGACTCCTGGTGTCCGGCGCGTCGCCGCTGCCCCCCGCGGTCATCGAGACGGTGCGTACGCGCACCGGCCGCACGGTCCACGAGGGCTACGGCCTGACCGAGTGCGCCCCGGTGGTGTCGAGCACCCTGGCCTCCGCGCAGGCCAAGCCGGGGTCCGTCGGCCGCTCGGTCCCCGGCGTCGAGGTCAGCCTGCGTGACGAGCGCGGTGACGACGTCCTCGACGGCGACCCGGGGGAGGTCTGGGTCCGCGGCGACAACCTGTTCAGCGGCTACTGGCCCGACGGCGCCGACGGCCCCGGCGCCGACGGCTGGTGGGCGACCGGCGACGTGGCCTACGCCGACGGCGACGGCGACCTGTTCCTCGTCGACCGGCGCAAGGAGATGGTGCTGGTCAGCGGGTTCAACGTCTACCCGCGCGAGGTGGAGGACGCCCTGGTCCAGCACCCCGACGTGGCGGAGGCGGCCGTGATCTCCGTGCCGCACCCGGACACGGGCGAGGCGGTCAAGGCCTTCGTCGTGGCGCGGCCGGGGGCGACCCTCACGCCCGAGGACGTGAGCGCGCACGCGGCCACCCGGCTGGCCCGCTTCAAGCGGCCCGCCGAGGTCGAGGTCGTCGAGGCCCTGCCGCACTCGGCGACCGGGAAGGTCGCGAAGGGCCGCCTGCGTGAGGACCTCGAGGACGGCACGGCGTGACCGCGCGGGTCACCCTGGTCGGCAAGCCCGGCTGCCACCTCTGCGACGAGGCGCGGGAGGTGGTCGCCCGGGTCACCGCCGACCTCGGCGAGACCTTCGAGGAGGTCTCGATCCTCGACGACCCCGGCCTGCACGAGCGCTACTGGGAGCAGATCCCGGTCACGCTCGTCGACGGCGAGCAGCACGACTTCTGGCGGGTCGACGAGCACCGGCTCCGCGCGGCCCTGACGCGCTGATTTGGGGCGCGTCCACGCTCACTTTGTGCTCACGTTCACAAGCGCATAGCCTGGCGCTCGCCCGGGTGGCGACCGACTGCCCGGGGGCGAGTGGAGAGCTGTGACGACCCCTGAGCCGAGCGCCGTGCGCCGAGCGCGCTCCGCGCGCAGCCGCGGTGGCCACGCCCGGGCGGGGATCCCGGATGCCACCGTCGCCCGGCTGCCCGTCTACCTGCGGGCGCTCGGCGCGCTCTCCGACGAGGGCGTGACCACCGTCTCCTCCGAGGAGCTCGCGACGGCCGCCGGGGTCAACTCCGCCAAGCTGCGCAAGGACCTGTCCTACCTCGGCTCCTACGGCACGCGCGGCGTCGGCTACGACGTCGACTACCTCATCTACCAGGTCTCCCGCGAGCTCGGCCTGACCCAGGACTGGCCGGTCGTCATCGTCGGGCTCGGCAACCTCGGCCACGCCCTGGCCAACTACGGCGGGTTCGCCTCGCGCGGCTTCGCCATCCGGGCGCTCGTCGACGCCGACCCCGAGACGGTCGGCACCGAGGTCGCCGGCCTCGAGGTCAGCCCGCTCGACCAGCTCGAGGAGGTCGTGCGCTCCCGCGGCGTGGCCATCGCGGTCATCGCGACCCCGGCCACGGTCGCCCAGGACGTGTGCGACCGGCTCGTCGCCGCCGGCGTGAGCAGCATCCTCAACTTCGCGCCCAGCGTCCTCGCCGTGCCCGACCACGTCGAGGTGCGCAAGGTCGACATGTCCATCGAGCTGCAGATCCTCGCCTTCCACGAGCAGCAGAAGGTGACCACGGGCCTCGTCGCCGGCGCGCTCGCCGAGACCGTGCCCGAGCCCCTCGACGAGCTCGCCCGGGTGGTGGGCGCCGAGTGAGCATCCTCGTCGTGGGCCTGTCCCACCGCACCGCCCCGGTCGACCTGCTCGAGCGGGTGACGCTGACGCCCGACGCCGCCACCAAGCTGCTCGACGACGTGGTCTCCAGCGACCACGCCGGCGAGGCCATGGTGCTGTCCACCTGCAACCGGGTCGAGGTCTACGCCGACGTCGAGAAGTTCCACGGCGGGCTGGCGCAGGCCTCCGAGCTGCTCGCCCGGCGCGCCGACGTCGACCTCGACGACCTGACGCCGCACCTCTACGTCCACTACGAGGACCGCGCCGTCGCCCACCTCTTCGCGGTCGCCTGCGGCCTGGACTCGATGGTCGTCGGCGAGAGCCAGATCCTCGGGCAGGTCCGCAGGTCGCTGCGGCTGGCGCAGGACGCCGGCACCGCCGGGCGCACCCTCGGCGCGCTCGCCCAGCAGGCGCTGCGGGTCGGCAAGCGGGCCCGCACGGAGACCGGCATCGACCGGGCCGGGCGCTCGCTGGTCACCGCGGGCCTGGAGGAGGCCGGGCGCGTCGTCGGCCCGCTGGCCGGCCGGTCCGCCCTCGTCGTCGGTGCGGGCGCGATGAGCGCGCTGTCGGCCACCGTGCTCGCCCAGCTCGGCGCGGGCCGCATCGTCGTGGCCAACCGCACCCTCTCCCACGCCGAGCGCGTCGCCGCGTCCGTCGGCGGCTCGGCCGTGCCGCTGGCCGCGGTGCCCGACGAGCTGGCCCGGGCCGACCTCGTCGTGTCGTGCACCGGGGCCGTCGGCCACGTCGTCGCGGCGGCCGACATCGAGGCCGCCCTCGTCGGCCGCGACGGCCGGGCGCTCGCCGTGCTCGACCTGGCCATGCCCCGCGACGTCGAGGCGGGGGCCCGCGACCTCGACGGGGTGACGGTCGTCGACCTCGAGACGCTGGCCGAGGTGCTCGAGCACACCGAGCACGCCGCCGACGTGGAGGCCACCCGGTCGATCGTCGCCGACGAGGTCACGGCCTTCCTCGGCTGGCAGCGCGCCGCGAGCGTGGCGCCCACCGTCGTCGCCCTGCGCGACATGGCCGACGGCGTCGTGCGCTCCGAGCTCGCGCGCCTGACCGGCCGGCTCCCGCACCTCGACGAGCGGGCCCGGGCCGAGATCGAGCAGGCCGTGCAGCGCGTGGTCGACAAGGTCCTGCACGCCCCCACCGTCCGTGTGAAGCAGCTCGCGGGCGAGCCGGGCGGCCAGTCCTACGCCGAGGCGCTGTCCAAGCTGTTCGACCTCGACCCGGCCCAGGTCGAGGCGGTCACCCGCGCCGACATCGAGGTCGACCCGTCGGCCGGGGAGGCAGCGCGATGACGGCCCCCCTGCGTCTCGGGACCCGCCGCAGCCCGCTCGCCACCGCCCAGGCCACCCTGGTCGCGGCCGCCCTCACCGAGCGCACCGGGCGCGAGGTCGAGCTGGTCCCGGTCACGACCCTCGGCGACACGTCGAAGGCCGCGCTGACCCAGATCGGCGGCACCGGCGTCTTCGTCAGCGCGCTGCGCGAGGCGCTGCTCGACGCCCGCGTCGACCTCGCGGTGCACTCGCTCAAGGACCTGCCCACGGCCGACGCCGACGGCATCCGCCTGGCCGCCGTCCCGGTGCGCGAGGACCCCCGCGACGCGCTCGTCGCCCGCGACGGGCTGACGCTCGGCGAGCTGCCCGGCGGCTCCCGCGTCGGCACCGGCTCGCCGCGCCGCGCCGCCCAGCTGCGCGCGCTCGGGCTCGGCCTCGAGGTCGTCGACGTCCGGGGCAACGTCGACACCCGGCTCGGCCTCGTCGAGACCGGCGAGCTCGACGCGGTCGTGCTCGCCCGGGCCGGGCTGGCCCGCCTCGGCCGGCTCGACGCCGTCACCGAGGTGATCGACCCCCTCCAGATGCTTCCCGCCCCCGGCCAGGGGGCGCTGGCGGTGGAGTGCCGCAGCAGCGACACCACCACCGCCGACCTGCTCGCCGGTCTCGACGACGCCGCCACGCGGCTCGCCGTGACCGCCGAGCGCACCCTGCTCGCCGCCCTGGAAGCCGGCTGCTCCGCGCCCGTTGGGGCCTACGCGGAGGCAGCCGAGGGCGAGCACTACCCCGAGCTGTACCTGCGGGCCGTCGTCAGTGCTGTCGACGGCTCCGCGAACGTACGACTGTCCGCTACCGGACCTCTCGACGAGGCAGCACGGATCGGCCGCGACCTGGCGGCCGACCTGCTCGCCGAGGGTGCGGCTGATCTGATGTGGGAGCGCGTTCCGTGACCCGCCCAGCCAAGAAGAAGACCACCGACAAGCCGGTGAAGCCGGCCAAGGTGCTCGGCTCCGTCGCCTTCGTCGGCGCCGGACCCGGCGACCCCGGCCTGCTCACCGTGCGCGCCGTCGAGCTGCTCGGCCGGGCCGACGTGGTCGTCACCGAGTCGCAGGACGAGTCGTTCGTCCGCCGCTACTGCCGCGAGGACGTCGAGGTCGTCGACGGCTCCGTCGGCGACGACGGGCAGCCGCTGAGCCACGCGATGCGCGCGCGCCTGGTCGTCAGGGCCGCCAAGGCCGGCGGCTCGGTGGTGCGCCTCCTCGACGGCGACCCGTTCCTCTACGCGACGGGGTCGGAGGAGGCCGCCGGCTGCGCCAAGGCCGGCATCGCGTTCGAGGTCGTGCCGGGCGTCCCCGCCATCACCGCGGTCCCCGCCTACGCCGGCGTCCCGCTGACGTCGGCGAAGAACCGCGAGGTGCGCATCGTCAACGTCACCGAGGGCGCGGTCGACTGGGCCGGTCTCGGGGCCGGCAAGGCGACGGTCGTGCTGCTGTCGGCGACGGGCGGCATCGCGAACGCCGCGAAGGCGCTCATGGCGGCCGGGCGCGACCCGGCGACGCCGGTCGCGATGACCCAGCAGGGCACCACGACGTCGCAGCGCACGGTCACCTCCACCCTCGAGCGGGTCGCGGCGGACGTGAAGGCCGCCAAGCTCGAGCCGCCGACCATCACCGTCGTCGGCGACGCGGTCGGCTCCCGCGAGGCGCTGTCGTGGTTCGAGACCAAGCCGCTGTTCGGCTGGCGCGTGCTCGTGCCGCGCACCAAGGAGCAGGCCGGCGTGCTGTCCGAGCGGCTGCGCGCGTTCGGCGCGGTGCCCGAGGAGGTGCCGACCATCGCGGTCGAGCCGCCACGCACCCCGCAGCAGATGGAGCGCGCGATCAAGGGCCTGGTCACCGGGCGCTACGAGTGGATCGCGTTCACCTCGCGCAACGCGGTCAAGGCCGTGCGCGAGCGCTTCGAGGAGTACGGCCTCGACGCGCGTGCCTTCGCCGGCATCAAGGTGGCAGCGGTCGGTGAGCAGACCGCCGGCGACCTCCTCGCGTGGGGCATCAAGCCCGACCTCGTGCCCAGCGGCGAGCAGTCGGCCGCCGGGCTGCTCGAGGACTGGCCGCCCTACGACGCGGTCTTCGACCCGATCGACCGGGTCTTCCTGCCGCGCGCCGACATCGCGACCGAGAACCTCGTCGCCGGGCTCGTCGAGCGCGGCTGGGAGGTCGACGACGTGACGGCCTACCGCACCGTGCGTGCGGCCCCGCCGGCCGCGCCGATCCGCGAGGCGATCAAGGGCGGCGGCTACGACGCGGTCGTCTTCACCTCGTCGTCGACGGTGCGCAACCTGGTCGGGATCGCGGGCAAGCCGCACGCCTCCACGGTCATCGCCTGCATCGGGCCGGCCACGGCCAAGACGGCCGAGGAGCACGGGCTGCGGGTCGACGTGCTCGCCCCGAGCCCGTCGGTGGCCGAGCTCGCCACGGCCGTGTCGGAGTACGGCGCCTCGATGCGCTCCTCCGCCGTCGCCGCCGGCGAGCCGGTGCTGCGGCCGTCGCAGAAGCGCACCACCGCCCGCCGCAAGGCCACCTGACCAGCCGACATGTCGGTGATCATGCGCGAGTGGTTGTCGTGAGCGACGCGGGCTTCCCGGCTGCCCGGCCGCGGCGGCTGCGCCGGACGGCCGCGCTGCGGTCGCTGGTCGCCCAGACCCGGCCGGCGCCCGGCGACCTCGTGCTGCCGATGTTCGTCAAGGAGGGGCTGGACGCCCCGGCGCCGATCGCGTCGATGCCCGGTGTCGTGCAGCACTCGCGCGACTCGCTGCGCAAGGCGGCGGCCGAGGCGGTGCAGGCCGGTGTCGGCGGGCTGATGCTCTTCGGCGTGCCGTCGTCCCGCGACGCCGTCGGGTCCGGCGCGACCGACGACGACGGTGTCCTCAACGTCGCGATCCGCGACGTGGTGTCCGAGGTGGGCGACGCGACGGTCGTCATGGCCGACCTCTGCCTCGACGAGTTCACCGACCACGGCCACTGCGGCGTGCTCGCCGCCGACGGCTCGGTCGACAACGACGCCACCCTCGCCCGCTACCGCGACATGGCTCTCGCGCAGGCGGCCGCGGGGGCGCACGTGCTGGGCCTGTCCGGGATGATGGACGGCCAGGTCGGCGCGGTGCGCGGCGCGCTCGACGCTGCCGGCGACGATCGACACGGCCCTGCTCGCCTACACCGCGAAGTACGCCTCCGCGTTCTTCGGCCCGTTCCGCGACGCCGTCGAGTCGACGCTGCAGGGCGACCGGCGGACCTACCAGCAGGACCCCGCCAACCTCGACGAGGCGATGCGCGAGCTGGCGCTGGACCTCGCGGAGGGCGCCGACATCGTCATGGTGAAGCCCGCGCTGCCCTACCTCGACGTGCTGCGCCGCGTGGCCGACGAGGCGGCGCGGCACGGCGTGCCGGTCGCCGCCTACCAGGTGTCCGGCGAGCTGGCGATGGTCGAGGCGGCGTTCGCCAACGGCTGGCTGGACCGCGAGCGGACGATCGTCGAGACCCTGACGGCCGTACGACGGGCCGGCGCGGGCATCGTGCTCACCTACTGGGCCGTCGAGGCCGCCCGGTTGCTGCGTCAGGAGCGCCGATGACCACTCCGAGCGCCGCACCGGCGTCCGAGATGCTGCTCGACCGCGCGCGAGGCGGTGATCCCGGGCGGCGTGAACTCGCCGGTCCGTGCCTTCCGCGCGGTCGGGGGCACGCCACGGTTCATGGTCTCCGGCCGCGGGCCCTACCTCGTCGACGCCGACGGCCGTGAGTACGTCGACCTGGTCTGCTCGTGGGGACCGCTGCTGCTCGGCCACGCCCACCCGGCCGTCGTCGACGCGGTGCAGGCCGCCGTCGCGCGCGGCACGTCGTTCGGCACGCCGACCGAGGGCGAGGTCGCGCTCGCCGAGGAGATCGTGCGCCGGGTCGACCCGGTCGACCAGGTGCGGCTGGTGTCCAGCGGCACCGAGGCCACCATGTCGGCGGTCCGGCTCGCGCGCGGCTTCACCGGTCGCAGCAAGGTCGTGAAGTTCGCCGGCTGCTACCACGGGCACGTCGACTCGCTGCTCGTCGCGGCCGGCTCGGGCGTCGCGACCCTCGGCCTGCCCGACACCCCGGGCGTGACGGGGGCGTCGGCCGCCGACACCGTCGTGGTCGGCTACAACGACCTCGACGCCGTGGCCGAGGCCTTCCGGACGTACGACGGTGAGGTCGCCGCCGTCATCACCGAGGCGGCCGCGGGCAACATGGGTGTGGTGCCGCCGGAGCCCGGCTTCACCGCCGGCCTCGCCGACCTGTGCAGCCGTCACGGCGCGCTGCTCGTCAGCGACGAGGTGATGACCGGGTTCCGGGTCTCGCCGGCCGGCTGGTTCGGCCTCGAGGGCGTGCGGCCCGACCTCATGACGTTCGGCAAGGTGATGGGGGGCGGCTTCCCCGCGGCGGCCTTCGGCGGCCGGGCCGACGTGATGGGCCGGCTGGCCCCGGACGGCCCCGTCTACCAGGCGGGCACGCTGTCGGGGAACCCCGTCGCGACCGCCGCGGGCCTGGCGACGCTGCGGCACGCCGACGACGAGGTCTACGCCCGCGTCGACAAGGCCGCTGCCCAGCTCGGGGCCCTGGCGTCCGACGCGCTGTCGGCGGCCGGCGTGGCCCACCGCCTGCAGCACGCCGGCAGCATGTTCTCGATCTTCTTCAGCGACCGCGGCTCGGCCGGCGCGCGCGTCACCGACTACGACGGCGCACGGCGCCAGGACCTCCACCGGTTCGCCGCGTTCTTCCACGCGATGCTCGACCGGGGCGTCTACCTGCCCCCGTCGGCGTTCGAGTCGTGGTTCCTGTCCGCGGCCCACGACGACGACGCCCTCTCGCGGGTCGCTGACGCACTGCCCGCAGCCGCCCGCGCTGCCGCCGAGGCCCGCCCCGACGACGGAGCGCCATGACCGACCTGACCACCGTCCACGTGCTCCGTCACGGCGAGGTGCACAACCCGAGCGGCGTGCTCTACGGCCGGTTGCCGGGCTACCGGCTCTCCGAGCTGGGCCGGGCGATGGCGGAGCGCATCGCCGAGCACCTCGCCGGTGCCGACGTCGTGCACCTGGTGTCCTCGCCGCTCGAGCGCGCGCAGGAGACGGCCGCGCCGGCCGCGCGCGAGCTCGGCCTGCCGGTGGCCACCGACGAGCGGCTGATCGAGGCCGGCAACGTGTTCGAGGGCCTGACGTTCGGCGTCGGGGACGGGTCGCTGCGCCGGCCGTCGCACTGGGTGCACCTGCGCAACCCGCTGCGGCCGTCGTGGGGCGAGCCCTACACCGAGATCGCCGCGCGCATGATGGCCGCCATCGAGACCGCCCGCGACGCGGCCCGCGGGCACGAGGCCCTCGCCGTCAGCCACCAGCTGCCGATCTGGACCGCCCGGTCGATCGCCACCGGCCGCCGCCTCTGGCACGACCCGAGGAAGCGCCAGTGCGCCCTCGCGTCGCTGACCTCCTTCACCTACCGGGGCGACGACCTCGTCTCGGTGTCCTACGAGGAGCCGGCCCGCGACCTGCTGCCGGCGCCGGCCGCCACCGGCAAGAAGTTCGTCGCCGGGGCGTGATGGCCACCCCTCGCCGTGTGCTGGGCCTGGCGCTGCTCGTCGCGGCGCTGGCCGGGTGCTCGCAGGCCGACGGCGCCGCCGTCGCCGGGCAGGGCTACATCGCCGGCCAGGGCACCGTCACCGCGGTCGGGGCCGCCGCCCGCGACGAGCCGGTGCGCTTCCGGGGCACCACGCTCGACGGAGGCACGTTCGACGTGCGGGACCACCGCGGCGAGGTGGTCGTCGTCAACGTCTGGGGCTCGTGGTGCCCGCCCTGCATCGCCGAGGCGCCCGACCTGCAGGAGGTCTGGAGCGAGGTGGAGGACGACGGCGTGCAGTTCGTCGGCATCGACTTCCGCGACAACACGGCCGCCGCGCGGGCGCACGAGGACCGGTTCGGCGTGACCTACCCCAGCATCGAGGACGAGGCCGGCCGCGTGCTGCTCTCGCTGCGCGGCAGCCTGCCGCCGCGCGCGATCCCCAGCACGCTGGTGCTCGACCGCCGCGGCCGGGTCGCGGCCCGGGTCCTCGGCCAGGTGCCCGCCTCGACGCTGCGCGCGCTCATCGGCGACGCGCTCGCCGAGGGCGGCGCCGCGTGAACCTGCAGGGCACCATCACCGACGGCTCGCTGCTGCTGGCCCTGCCGCTCGCGCTCGCCGCCGGGGTGGTCTCGTTCCTGTCCCCCTGCGTGCTGCCGCTCGTGCCCGGCTACCTGTCCTACGTCACGGGGCTGAGCGCGGCCGAGGTGTTCGACGAGGCGGCGCGACGTCGCTGGCGGCTGCTGGCGGGCTCCGGGCTGTTCGTCGCGGGCTTCACCGTGGTCTTCGTCAGTGCCGGGGTCCTGCTCGGAGGCTTCGGCGGCTTCCTGCTCGAGAACGAGCGCACCCTGCAGCGCTGGCTCGGCGGGGTGACCATCGTGTTCGGGCTCGCGTTCGCCGGCGGCCTGCCGTGGCTCCAGCGGGACCTGCGGATGCACCGGCGGCCCGGCGTCGGCCTGGCGGGCGCTCCCGTGCTCGGCGTCCTCTTCGGCCTCGGCTGGACGCCCTGCGTGGGCCCGACGCTGGGCGCGGTGATGGCCCTGGGCATCGAGAGCGGCACGGCCGTGCGCGGCGGCGTGCTCGCCGTGGCCTACTGCCTGGGCCTCGGCCTGCCGTTCCTGCTCGCGGCGCTCGCGTTCGGCAAGGCGATGAGCGCGTTCGCCTTCGTGCGGCGTCACCAGGTCTGGGTGATGCGCGCCGGCGGAGCCATGCTCGTGACGATCGGGCTGCTGCTCGTCACCGGCGTCTGGGCCGACATCACCCTGGCCATGCAGTCCTGGGTCACCGGCTTCACGCCGGCGGTCTGACGTGCTCGACGCCCGCGCCCCGGCGATGACACCGGTCGAGCTCGCCCGGTGGTCGTGGCGACAGCTCACCTCGATGCGCACCGCGCTCGTGCTGCTGTTCCTGCTGACGCTCGCCGCGCTGCCCGGCTCTCTCGTGCCGCAGCGCAGCGTCGACCCCCTGCGCGCCCAGGAGTTCGCCACCGACAACCCGACGCTGGCCCGGTGGTACGAGCGCCTGTCGCTGTTCGAGGTCTACACCTCGCCGTGGTTCGCGGCCATCTACCTGCTGCTGTTCGTGTCCCTGGTCGGCTGCGTGCTGCCGCGGACGCTGACCCACCTCTCCGCGGTCCGGGCCCGGCCACCGGCCGCGCCGCGCAACCTCGACCGCCTGCCGGTGCACGAGTCGTGGACGACGCCCGGGACCGCACCCGAGGTCCTGGCCGCGGCCCGCGGCACGCTGCGGTCGGCCCGCTTCCGGGTCGAGGACGGCGACGGCTCGGTGGCGGCCGAGCGGGGTCACTGGCGCGAGACCGGCAACCTCGTCTTCCACCTCTCGCTGCTGCTGCTGCTCGTCGCCGTCGCGCTGGGCAGCCTGTTCGGGTTCAAGGGCTCGGTGCTCGTCGTCGAGGGGCGGGCGTTCTCCAACACCGTCACGGCCTACGACACGTTCACCGGTGGCGCCGCGTTCGACGAGGGGACGCTCGCGCCGTTCACGGTGTCCCTCGACGAGCTCGCGGTGCGCTACCAGACCTCCGGCGACCAGCGGGGCGCCCCGCGCGACTTCCGCGCCGCCGTCACCTACACCGACTCGCCGGACGCGCCCGAGCGACGCGGCGTGCTGCGGGTCAACCACCCGCTGACGGTCGACGGCACCAAGGTCTTCCTGCTCGGCAACGGCTACGCGCCGGTCTTCACCGTGCGCGACGCGACCGGCGCCGTCGTGTTCTCCGGCCCGGTGCCCTTCCTGCCGCGCGACGGCAACATGGCCTCGACCGGCGTGGTCAAGGTGCCCTCCGCGCAGCCCGAGCAGCTCGGCTTCGAGGGGCTGTTCCTGCCGACCGCGGTGCTGGACCCGCAGCGGGGCCCGGTCTCCGCCTACCCCGACACGACGCTGCCGCGCGCCGTGCTGACCGCGTTCACCGGTGACCTCGGCGTCGACGACGGGTCGCCGCAGTCTGTCTACTCGCTGGACAAGCGCGGCCTGACCCAGGTGCGCGGCGACGGCGGCCAGCCCCTCGCGCAGTCGCTCGCCCCCGGCGCGACGATGGACCTGCCTGACGGCGCCAGCATCACCTTCGACGGCGTGCGCCGCTGGGCCTCGCTGCAGGTCGCCCGCAACCCCGGCACCGGCCCCGCCCTGGTCGCCTCGGTGCTGGCCCTCGCCGGGCTGATGCTCTCGCTGTTCGTGCGGCGGCGGCGCGTCTGGGTGCGCGTCAGCGGCGCACCCGGCGGGCGTACGCTCGTCGAGGTCGCCGGCCTGGCCCGCTCGGAGGGGGAGAGCCGGGACGCGCTGGCCGAGGAGGTCGGCGCGCTCGCGGAGCAGATGGGCATGGACCGGAGGAGGGGCACGTGACGAGTGCGGGGCTGGCCGGGCTGAGCAACGACCTGCTCTACTCCGCGATGGTGGTCTACGCGATCGCGATGGTGTCCTTCGCCGCCGAGCTGGCCTTCTGGGGCCGCCGGTCGTCCCCCGTGACGGTCCGGGCCGACGAGCGCGAAATGGCGACGGTGGGTGCCGGCACGGCCATCGGTGCGCCCTACGCCGAGCAGGTCGACGCCCCGGGCGACCATGACCGCTCCGCCCGCTCGCACCGGCTCGGCCGGGCCGCCGTGTCGCTGACCGTGCTCGCGTTCGCGCTGCACCTCGGCTCGGTCGTCGCCCGCGGGGTGTCGGCCGAGCGCGCGCCGTGGGGCAACATGTTCGAGTTCTCGGTCACCGGAGCGCTGGCCGTGACGGGCGCGTTCCTCGTGATGCTGACGCGGCGCGACGTGCGCTACCTCGGGACGTTCGTCGTGCTCCCGGTGCTGCTGACGCTCGGCCTCGCGGTCGCCGTGCTCTACACCGAGTCGGCGCAGCTGGTGCCGGCGCTGAAGTCGGTGTGGCTGGTCATCCACGTCTCGGCGGCGATCATCGCCTCGGGCATCCTGACGGTCGCGTTCGCGCAGACGGTGTGCTTCCTCGTGCAGGACCGGTTCGAGCGCCGGGCGCCCGAGGCCCGCCGCCGGTCGTTCATGGACCGGCTGCCGAGCGCGGCCGCCCTCGACCGGTCGGCCTACCGGATGCACGCGTTCGCCTACCCGATCTGGACCTTCGCCGTCATCGCCGGCGCGATCTGGGCGGAGAACGCGTGGGGCCGCTACTGGGGGTGGGACCCCAAGGAGGTGTGGGCCTTCATCACGTGGATGGTCTACACGGCCTACCTGCACGCGCGCGCGACGGCGGGCTGGAAGGGTCGCCGCGCGGCCTACGTCGCGATGCTCGGCTACGCGACCTTCCTGTTCAACTACCTCGTCGTGAACATCTGGCTGGTCGGCTTCCACTCCTACGCCGGCGTCGGCTGAGCGTCCCGCTCCCCGGCGTTGGTACGGCGGATCAGCGGCTGGCCAGCGGCGGGTCGTCGGGGCCGTCGTCGCCGTCGCCCGGGTCGCCGCCGCCGAGGTCGCGCTCGAACTCCTCCAGCTCGGCCCCGAGGTCCTCGGGCGAGGAGGGAGCGGGTGGCGTGGCCGGCGTGGCCGGGGGCGTCGGCGGGCGCCCCGGCGGCCTGCGGCGCAGCCCGCGCAGGAAGTCGACGTCGTCGTCGGGCGGGACCTGCCGGCCGCCGCGAGGGCCCAGCGTCCCCGGCTCGGGCGGGAGCAGGCGGGACAGCAGCCGGCCGCTGCGCTTCCCGGCCAGGATCCAGGCCAGCGGTCCGACCACGGCGACGAGCACGATGAGCGCGCCCCAGGCGATCTTGGGCAGACCCTGGACGTCGCTGTCGTCGGTCTGGACCAGGTCGACGAGCGCGTAGATCGCCAGGGCGAGCGGCAGCAGGATGATCAGGACTCTGAGCATGTCGTGGGCAGCGCCTCCTCACCCCAGCGTACGTGCCCGCCGACGGGCCTGCCGGAGCGCGGTGCGCGGCCGTCACACCGGCTCGGGCGCAGGCTCCGGGGTCGCCTCCGCCGCGGGCTCGCCGACCGGCTCGGGCTCGCCCGCCGAGACGTCCGCGTCGCGCTCGATCGTCTGCAGCCCGCCCAGCTCGGAGCGCAGCAGCGCCTCGAGCTCGTCGAGCAGCGCGGTCGCGTCCGGCTCGTCGGCGACCGTCCGCAGCCCGCTCGGCGCGACCCCCGGGTCGCCGGCCGGGACCGCGCTGCGCATCGCCGCCGCCTGCTCCGCCACCCAGCGCTCCAGCTCGTCGTGGGCCGCGCGCGTCAGCCGCTCACGCCGACCGCCCACGACGACGATCTGGAAGGCGGCGGCCGAGGTCAGGCAGCTCTCACACGCCGCGTTCACCGCGAGGGCGCGGTTGTTCGCGCGGACGGTGTACGGCGAGCGCAGGATCACGACCTGCACCGAGAGCGCGGTGGCCCGGCAGCCGACGCACTGCGACCACGCCACACCGACGTTGTCGAGGGTCGCCTCGGTCGGCCGGTCGAGGTGCACGACGTGCAGCGCGCTGGAGTCGGCGGTGCAGCCGTCGCAGGTCGCGGACGCAGATGCGGTCGTGTCGACCTCCGCGGCGCGCCGCCACGAGCGGTCGTCCTCGTGGGCGTCCTGCACGACGTTCGGCGACTCCGGCCCGGTGAGTGCCGCCGCGGCGAGGTCCAACGGCTCGCGGAACTGGTGTCGCGACCACCACGCCGGCGACACCTGCACGACGCTCGCCGCGAGGCCGAGGGCGAGGACGGCGCCACCGACCCGTACGCGCGCGCGGCTCATCGCCGTGCCCCGTCGACGAGGAAGTTGTCCGCGACCGCTGCTGCCATCTCCACCAGGCTCTCTCTCGTCTCGCGACGCAGCGAGGACAGCCGCGTCTGTGCCCCTGTCTCCAGGGCCGGGTCCCAGGGAACGGTGACCACGCGCGCGCACCGGCGCGCGAAGTGCTTGACCATCGGGTCCAGCGGCACGCCGACACCGCGGCGCACGCCGTTGATGACGACGATCGCCCGCGCGACGAGCTCGGCGTGGTCGTGCTCGTCGAGCCAGTCCAGGGTCAGCGCGGCTGCGCGCCCGCCGTCCAGCCCGGGCCGCAGGACGAGCACCAGCTCGTCGGCCTCGGCCAGCAGGCCCTGGTTGGCGCTGTCGAGGATGCCGGTCCCGGTGTCGAGCAGGATGAGGTTGTAGAAGCGGTCGAGCAGCGCGATCAGCCGGTGGTACTCGTACTGCGTGAGCGCCATGCCGATGCGCGGGTCGTCGTCGGAGCCCACGACCTCCAGACGCGACTCCGGCGCCTGTGATACGTACGACCGGAGCTGGGCGTAGGTCTCGATCGAGTCGACCTCCCGCAGGATGTCGGTGATGGTGCGGCTGTTCGGCGGCGCCACCCGGTGCGCGAGGTTGCCGGCATCGGGGTTGGCGTCGACGGCGACGACGCGGTCGCCGCGCAGCGACGAGAAGGTGCTGCCCAGCGCGAGCGTCATCGTGGTCTTGCCGACCCCGCCCTTCCTGCTCATCACGACGACCCGGCGGGACCCGTCGATCGGGGCGCACAGCCGCGCCTCCAGCTCGGCGCGACGCTGCTCCGCCGAGCCGGGCCGCGGGTGCACGGTGCCGGCGGTCGCCCGGTGCACCGTGCGCTGCCAGCCCCGGCTCGGCACGGCAGGTCGCGGCACGAGCATGTCGGCGTCGTTGAACGCGGCCGCCGTCAGCGGCATCGGGCGCAGCTGGGCGGGGATGCGAGGCTCGTCGGGCTGGGCGGCCGACACGACCGCCAGCCGCTGCAGCGCACGGCCCAGGATCGCTGCCAGTCGCCAGAGGAGCACGGCGACACCCAGGAGGGGCAGCGCCAGCAGCGCGACGGACAGCGAGGAGAGGATGACCACGGTCACCTCGCCGGCGTCCCAGGCACGGCCGATCTGGTCGGTCTGGACCCCGATCGCGTCCCAGGTCCGGTCGACGATGAGTGGCAGGTTCCAGAGCAGCCAGCCGAAGCCGAACGTCAGCAGCGGCACGACGACGAGCACCCAGCCGACGACGAGCCGGCGGGCGTACGGCCGCAGCTCGGCGACCCGCGGGTCGGTCGGACGGCCGGGCAGCATGCTGCGCAGCACCGGGCGCACGCGGGCGAACAGGTCGGGCACGCCCGCCAGGTCGGCGAGGATGTAGTAGCCGTCGAACCGCACGGCCGGCACGAGCTGCTGCACCATCTCGAGGTGCATGATCAGCACGACGAGGAGGAACAGGCCGTTGCCGGTCGCGAGGTAGATCGCGCCCGACGTCAGCAGGCACAGCACGTTGAAGTACAGCCCGCCGAGGTCGGTGCGGACCCGGCCGGCCCGGCTGAGCCGGTAGGAGTCGGTGACGTCGGTGTAGAACGCCGGGAAGACGAGGTAGACGCCGAACCCGATCTCGCCCGGCTGGGCGCCGCCGTAGCGGCAGGCTGCCGCGTGCCCGGTCTCGTGGGCCAGCGAACCCAGCGTGAGCAGGCAGAACAGCGCGAGCAGCAACGGCGGCGTGGCCAGCACCTGACCGAGCGCGCCGACCAGGCTGCCCTCGGTCAGGAGCCGCACGTCGAGCAGGACGACCCCGACCAGTGCCGCCACGACGACCGGCGGGAAGAACAGCGGTGCCAGCACCCGCGCCATCACGCGGACGACGTTCGCCGGCACCAGCGTGCCCTTCAGGGCCAGCGAGAGGAGCGGCCGCGCCCGGGGGTGCACCTCCGGCTCGCCGGCGTCCGCGCCCTCCACGAGCCCGAGCGGCGCCAGGCGGCTCTCGACGAGGTGCGTGAGCCCCTCGGTCGTCAGCGTCCGCCCGTAGGCGCCGCTGACCGCGTCCGCAACCTGCTCCCGGGTGCGCATCGGGTCGACGGCCGACACCACGAGGTGCAGCAGCTCGGAGACCTGCACGACCTGGCCGTCGCTCCGCCGCAGGAGGTAGGTGGGTTCACGGATGCCGGAACCCTGAACCTGTCCGAGCACCTGCAGGCCGTGCGGCAGCCGCCATCGGTCGTGCAGTGCGGTGTCATCTTGCTGGTCAACGGTCATCGTGCGTCATCGCCCTGGTTGCCCTGGATGCTCTGGGGATGGCGGCGGGCGCGCCCAGAGCTGCGCACCCGCCGCCATGACTCAGGCGGCGCCTACTGCGTCGCGGTGATGTACTGCAGTGCCAGCGCGTTCGCGCTCGCGTTGATGCTCGCGGCGTTGACTGCGATGGCGATGTTGAGGCCCACGATGTTCACGACGTTCGTGCACGCGAAGTAGCAGAGCGTCTCTCGACGCGGGAGCAGCTGCGCGGTCTGGACGTCGAGCTCGTCGGAGCGCACCACAGGAGCACTTCGCATCGAGGTTCACCCCTTCCCGGCCCGTTGTCCGCGGGCCGTCGGCGTGGCCTCCGGAGGAGGCCACGCCGTTGCCGGATCAGCCCTGCCCGACGACGATCGTCTGCACCGCCGCGCTGTTCGCCTGCGACCAGAGGGTGGCCGCGTTCAGTGCCAGCGATGAGTTGGTGGCGTAGATGTTCGCGACGTTGTAGTTGAAGAACAACGTCTCCCTCGCCGGAAGCAGTTCGACCTGCTGGAGGTCGAGGTCTGTCAGAGTGAGTTCCTTGCGCATGGTGGTCACCTCCCCTGAGTGCGCGCCATCGTGATGGGAACGGCCTCACTCAACGCACCAGGCGTGATCCCGCCGTGACAGCAACGTGGCAGCAACGTGGCAGGAACGTTGCCAGGGCGTGGCAGGTTGCGGGCCGCACCTTCCCGCGCCGCGGCCCTCGGGCAACACTGCACTCTGACGCACGCGTCGCGGCAGCGAGGGCGACGGTGACGTCGATCCGGAGGCACCGTGGAGCCCGCCACCAATGCACCAGCCGCCGAGGCGCGCGGCGTCCTCGTCATCAGCGCGTGGACCCCGGGGGTTGCCGGCGAGATGCTCGCGCGCGTCACGATGAGCGGTCCGGGCACCGTGCCGGTGGTGCAGGTCGTGCGCGGTCAGGCCGCGCTGCAGCGGCTCGTCACGCAGTGGATCGACGCTCGGGCGTCGTCACGGAGCGAGATCCTTTAACGACCCGTTGCCTTCCAAGTCCTTGACGCGAGTGATCGAACGCGCGGACGTTGACTACAGGGTGTGACTCTCTGTGTCTCGCTGAGGGGGCTCAGATGCTGCGAGCGGATGCACCGGCGGAGCGCGACGGGCTGAGGCTCACGCTCTGTGGATGCTGGGACCTGCGCGTCCAGGGCCGTCCCGTCGAGCTCGGCGGTCGCGAGCAGCGCGTGGTCGCCCTCCTCGCCCTGCGTGGCCGCAAGCCGCGTTCGCAGATCGCGGGGACGCTCTGGCCCGACACCACCGACGACCGGGCCCTGACGAGCCTGCGCGCTGCCGTGCTGCGCGTGAAGCGGGCGGCTCCCGGCCTGGTCGAGGTCCGGCGCACGACGCTCGCCCTCTCGCCCGACGTGCACCTCGACGTGGCGGACCTGCACCGGTACGCCGCCCGCGTCGGCGACGAGCAGGCGCTGGACGCCCCGCGGGCCATGGCCGTGCTCCGGCAGGCAGACCTTCTGCCCGGGTGGTACGAGGACTGGGTGCTCTTCGAGCGCGAACGCCTCCAGCAGGTGCGCCTGGACGCGCTGGAGTCCTTGGCCCGCCGCGAGATCGCCGGGGGCAACGCGGCGCACGCGCTCGCCGCGGCCCGCGAGGCCATCGCGATCGAGCCGCTGCTCGAGAGTGCGCACGCGGTCGCGATCCAGGCGCACCTGCTGGGCGGCAACCGCTCGGCCGCCGTGCGCGAGTACCAGGTCTACCGGCGCCGCCTCCGGCAGGTCCTCGGGATCGAGCCGTCGCCCGAGCTGGGCGACCTCCTGGCCCGGCCCCTCATCCCGCGTCAGGCGACGGCGAGCATCGACCTGGAGGCGCGGGCACGCCGCGACCTCCTCGCCGGCACCTGAGCCGTCGCGACGACGTCGTCCTCAGGCCAGGGCCAGCGCCGCCCCGAGAACCAGGCCGTAGGCCAGCAGCGTGAGCCCGGTCGCCTTGAGCACTCCCACCAGCGCGAGCCCGGAGCCGCCCGAGAGCACGACGCGCACCGGTCCCGCGGCGCCCGCGGCGGTCACGAGGGTCGCCAGGACCCACGGCTCGCCGAACGCCGCGGCCGGCACGACCGCGTAGGCGAGACCCACCAGGCCGACGTACAGCCGCCGGGTCCCGGTGTCGCCGAGCCGGACCGCGAGCGTGCGCTTGCCGGCCGCCTCGTCCGTGGCCCGGTCGCGCAGGTTGTTGGCCACGAGGATCGCGCTGGCCAGCGCCCCGCAGCCGGTCCCGGCGAGGACGGAGGCGGCGGTGACCTCGCCCGCCTGGACGTAGGTCGTGCCCGCGGTCGCCACGAGGCCGAAGAACACGAAGACGGACACCTCGCCGAGGCCGCGGTAGCCGTAGGGCGACCGCCCGCCGGTGTAGTACCAGGCGGCGACCAGGCACGCGACGCCGACCAGCACGAGCCACCACGTCGTCGTCGCCGCGAGGGCGAGTCCCGCGAGTCCGGCGGCCGCGAACGCGAGCACGGCCGCGAGCCGGACCGCCCGGGGCGAGGCGACGCCCGACCCGACCAGGCGCAGGGGACCCACCCGGTCGGCGTCGGTGCCCCGCACCCCGTCGCTGTAGTCGTTGGCGTAGTTGACGCCCACCTGCAGCGCCAGCGCGACCAGCAGCGCCAGCAGCGCCCGGCCCGGGGCGAAGCCGTCGACCGCTGCTGCCGCCCCGGTGCCCGCGGCCACGGGCGCGACCGCGGCGGGAAGCGTGCGCGGCCGGGCGCCCTGCACCCAGTCGGTGGCCGTGGCCATCGCGCGTGGGCCTGCCCGGCTCAGCGGTCGAGGTAGAGCTGGCTGCCTCGACGGCTGACGGCCGCTCGGCCCAGCGGCAGCACCCGGGTGAGCAGCTTGAAGCCCGTGCCGAGACCGGGAACCTTCGCGAAGACACCCTGGGGCCCGCGGACCATGCGCCCGGTGCGCACGTCGTAGGCCGACTGGTGCCACGGGCACACGAGGCAGCCGTCCTCGTCGATCGTCCCGCCCGCCAGGTCCGCGCCGAGGTGGCGGCACCGGCGGCCGACCGCGAAGTAGTCGCCGTCGTGGTTGCCGACGGCGTACTTCCCGACGCCCACCACCGATCCCGGCGGCAGGTCGCTCACCTTTCCGACGCGCTGCTCGGCGGCCATCTGTCCTCCTGGTGCGGTCCGGACCTCAGCTGCCGACGATGCTACGCACTGCGTCCTTGTCCGGCTTGCCGGAGGCGAGCAGCGGCAGCATCCCGAGCACCACCACCTCGCGCGGCAGCTCGGCCCGCTCGAGCCGGTCGGCGGCGAAGGACCGCAGGTCCTCCACCGACGGCGGTGACGACGGGTCGGCAGGCTGCACCACGGCGACGACCCGCGCGCCCCACTCGTCGTCGGCGCGGCCGACCACCGCGCACCCGACGACGGCCGGGTGGTCGGCGAGGACCCGCTCGACGCGGGCGGCCGCCACGTTGACTCCTCCGGAGACGATGACGTCGTCGGCCCGGCCGAGCACGTGGAGCAGGCCGTCGCCGTCGAGCCGGCCGAGGTCCTGGGTGACGTGACGTCCGTCGGCCAGGGCGTCCGTAGTGAGGTCGGGTCGCAGCCGGTAGCCCGAGAAGACGACCGGGCCGCCGATCGTCACCCTGCCGTCCACGACGGCGACGTCGACCCCGCCGAGCGGCCTGCCGTCGTACACGACACCTCCGCACACCTCGGACATGCCGTAGGTCTCGACGACGCGCCACCCGTGCTCGTCGCAGCGACGCCGGAGGTCCGGCGGGAAGGCGGCCGCACCCACGAGCACCGCGTCGAAGCCGGTCAGGTCGGCGCCGGCGTCGAGCAGCCGCCGCACCTGGGTGGGCACGAGCGAGACGTAGCGCGGCACGCGGTCGTCCATCGCCGCGGCGGCCGCGGCGAACGCCGCCGCGTCGAAGCCGCCGTAGAGGTCGAGCACCACCGGCCGCACGCGGGCGACCAGCGCCCGCACGAGCACCTGGATGCCGCCGACGTGGGTGACCGGCATCGCGAGCAGCCACTGGCCCGGCCCGGACAGCCGGTCGTGGGTCGCGCGGGCGGCGAAGCGCAGCGCCTCGGCGGTGAGCATCGCCCCCTTGGGCTCGCCGGTCGACCCGGACGTCGGGGCGACGAGCGCCACGTCGTCGTGCTCGAGCGGCCGGTCGGGCTGCATGGCGGCGACGACCGCCTCGCGGCTGCCGCCGCTGGGCAGGGGGAGCAGGGCCGGGCCTGCACCGTCGAGCGCTGCCGCGAGCGCCGGCAGGAACGTCTGCAGCACCGCGTCACCCGTCGGTGCGGTGACGCCGTGCAGGCCGCGGGTCACTAGAAGTACCAGGGGTAGGGGGACCAGTCGGGGTCGCGCTTGTCGAGGAACGCGTCGCGGCCCTCGACGGCCTCGTCGGTCATGTAGGCCAGCCGGGTCGCCTCGCCGGCGAACACCTGCTGCCCCATCAGCCCGTCGTCGACGAGGTTGAACGCGAACTTCAGCATGCGCTGCGCGGTCGGGCTCTTGGCGTTGACCTCGGCGGCGACCTCGAGCGCCGTCCGCTCCAGGTCCACGTGGTCGGCGACGACGTTCACCGCGCCCATCCGCTGCATGGTCTCGGCGTCGTAGGTCCGCCCGAGGAAGAAGATCTCGCGGGCGGCCTTCTGGCCCACCATCCGCGCGAGGTAGGCCGAGCCGTAGCCGCCGTCGAAGGACCCCACGTCGGCGTCGGTCTGCTTGAAGCGAGCGTGCTCGCGGCTGGCGACGGTCAGGTCGCACACGACGTGCAGCGAGTGCCCGCCACCGGCCGCCCAGCCGTTGACGACGGCGACGACGACCTTGGGCATGGTGCGGATGAGCCGCTGCACCTCGAGGATGTGCAGCCGCCCGCCGGCGGCCTTGACCCGCGCCGCGTCGACGGTGTCGGCGGTCTCGCCGCTCGCGTACTGGTAGCCGCTGCGGCCGCGGATGCGCTGGTCCCCGCCGGAGCAGAACGCCCAGCCGCCGTCCGTGGGCGACGGGCCGTTGCCGGTCAGCAGCACGCACCCGACGTCGGGCGTCATGCGCGCGTGGTCGAGCACTCGGTAGAGCTCGTCGACCGTGTGCGGGCGGAAGGCGTTGCGCACCTCGGGCCGGTCGAACGCGACGCGCACCGTGCCGCCCGCCGGCCCGTCGGCGACGCAGCGGTGGTAGGTCACGTCGGTCAGCTCGAAGCCCTCGACCTGCCGCCACGCGGTGGCGTCGAACAGGTCGGAGACGGCGGCGGTGGGCACGTCGGTGAGGATAGGCGTGTGCTCGACGTGGTCGTGTGGTCGGTGCCGATGCGCACCCGGTTCCGCGGCATCGACGTGCGCGAGGGCCTGCTGCTGCGCGGGGCGGCCGGGTGGGGCGAGTGGTCGCCGTTCCGGGACTACGACGACACCGAGTGCCTGCCGTGGCTGCGCTGCGCCCGCGAGGCCGCCGACGTCGGCTGGCCGCAGCCGGTGCGCACCGCGGTGCCGGTCAACGTCACCGTCCCCGCCGTCGGGCCGGACCGGGCCGGGCAGATCGTGCTCGCCTCGGACGGCTGCCGCACCGCGAAGGTCAAGGTGGCCGAGCCGGGCCAGCTCGAGGGCGACGACATCGCCCGCGTCGAGGCCGTGCGCGACGCCCTCGGCCCGGACGGTGCCGTGCGGGTCGACGCGAACGGCGCGTGGGACGTCGGCACCGCCGTGCGCATGACCCGGCTGCTCGACCGGGCGGCCGGCGGTCTGGAGTACGTCGAGCAGCCGTGCCGGTCCGTCGAGGAGCTCGCGGCCGTACGACGACAGGTCGACGTGCCGGTCGCCGCCGACGAGTCGATCCGCCGGGCCGACGACCCGCTGCGCGTCGCCCGGCTCCATGCGGCCGACGTCGCCGTGCTCAAGGTCCAGCCGCTCGGCGGGGTCGCGGCCTGCTTGCGCATCGCGGAGCAGATCGGGCTGCCGGTCGTCGTGTCCTCGGCGCTGGAGACCTCGGTCGGCATCGCCGCGGGTGTGGCGCTGGCCGCCGCACTGCCCGAGCTGCCCTACGCCTGCGGGCTGGCCACCCTGTCCCTGCTGGACGGCGACGTGACGTCGGCGCCGTTCCGCGTCGTCGACGGCGCGCTCGCGGTCGCCCGGCCGGAGCCCGACCTCGCCGGCGCGGTGGCCGCCGACGCCGCGGCCACGGCCCGGTGGAGACAGCGGCTCGCGGCCGTAGGCTCCCTCGCGTGAACCCGTCGACGGCGCTGGCGACCGTCGTCGTCGACGAGCTGGTGCGCGGCGGCGTCCGCGAGGCGGTGGTCGCGCCGGGGTCGCGCAACGCGCCGCTGTCGTTCGCACTGCACGCCGCCGACGCGTCCGGGCGTCTGCGGCTGCACGTGCGCATCGACGAGCGCACGGCAGGCTTCCTGGCGCTGGGCCTGGCGAAGGCCTCCGGCCGGCCGGTCGCGGTCGTCACGACGTCCGGCACGGCGGCGGTCAACGTGCACCCGGCCGTGGTCGAGGCCGACTACGCCGGCGTGCGGCTCGTGGTGCTGACCGCCGACCGTCCTGCCGAGATGCACGGCACGGGGGCCAACCAGACCATCGACCAGGTCGCGCTCTACGGCGGCTCGGTGCGCGCGTTCGCCGAGCTGTCGGTCGACCTCGAGCGGACCCCGGCCGCGTGGCGGCACCGGGTCGACGGGGCGCTGCGCGCCGGCCGCGACGGCCCGGTGCACCTCAACGTCGCGTTCCGGGAGCCGCTCGTCCCCGACGGCGACCCGTCCTGGCCGGAGCCGTTGGCCGCCACCGGGGAGCGTCCTGCCGCCCAGGAGACCGCGCCGGGCTTCCAGCCGGTCGAGCCCGGGGGCCGCACGGTCGTGGTCGCCGGTGACGGCGCCCGGCCGGACACCCGCGCCGTCGCGGAGGCGGGCGGCTGGCCGCTGCTGGCCGAGCCCAGCTCGGGCCACCGCGCGGGGCCGAACGCCATGGCGACCTACCGGCTGTCGCTGGACTCCCTCGGCGGCGACGTCGAGCGGGTGGTGCTCGCCGGGCGCCCGACGCTGTCCCGCCCGGTGACCAGGCTGCTCGCCCGCGCGGACGTGGAGGTGGTGCGGCTCCGCGACGACGCTCGCACCCCGGAGGTCGTCGGCCCGAGCGACGGCGACTGGCTGCGCCGCTGGCGGGCCGCCGACCTGGCCGCGCGGAAGGCGGTCGAGGGCGTGCTGTCGGTGGAGCCGCTGAGCGGCCCCGCCGCGGCGCGGGCCTTCGCCGCGGCCATCCCGCCCGACGCCCTGCTCGTCGCGGGCTCGTCGAGCGCGGTGCGCGACCTCGACCTCGCCGACCCGTGGGACGAGCCGCCGCAGGTGCTCTCCAACCGCGGCGTCTCGGGCATCGACGGCACCGTGTCCACCGCGGTGGGCGCGGCGCTCGCGCATGCCCGCGACGGCGGCGGCCCGGCGTACGCCCTGCTCGGCGACCTGACGTTCCTGCACGACGCCACGGGCCTGGTGCTCGGGCCCGACGAGCCCCGGCCCGACCTCACGATCGTCGTCGTGAACGACGACGGGGGAGGCTTGTTCACGCTGCTGGAGCAGGGCGAGCCGGAGCACGCCGACGTCTTCGAGCGGGTGTTCGGCACCCCGACCGGTGCCGACCTCGGCGCGCTCTGCTCGGCCACCGGGACTCCGCACACGCGGGCCGGCAGCCTCGGCGACCTGGTCGGCGAGCTGGAGGCACCCGACGGGCTGCGGGTCGTGGAGGTGCCGACCGACCGGGGCCGCGCCCGCGACCTGCACGCCATGCTGCGCGCTGCGGTCGCGTCCGCCCTCTCCCGCTGACCGGGAGACGGCAGGTCAACCCTCGAGGGCGTCGCGGACGGGGACGAACTTGGCCTGGGCCTCGAGGACCTCGGCGTCCGGGTCGGACCCGGCGACGATCCCGCACCCGGCGAAGAGCCGCGCCGAGCGCCCGGACAGCTGCGCGCACCGCAGGGCGACGCCCCACTCGCCGTCGCCGCGCGCGTCGACCCAGCCGACCGGCCCGGCGTAGCGCCCGCGGTCCATCTGCTCCAGCTCGGTCAGCACGTCGAGCGCGACGGGCGTCGGCGTGCCGCCCACCGCCGCGGTCGGGTGCAGCGCGGCGACGAGGTCGAGCACGTCCGAGCTGTCGGCCAGCGACGCCGAGACGTCGGTGGCCAGGTGCGTGACGTTGGACAGCTCGAGGGCGTGCGGCTCGGGCTCGACGTCGAGGTCGCGCACGTGCGGGGCCAGCGCGTCGACGAGCGACTCGACCGCGTAGCGGTGCTCCTCGAGGTCCTTGCCCGAGTGGAGCAGGGCCTCGACGCGCGCCGTGTCGTCGGCCGCGTCGCCACCGCGCGCGGTCGTCCCGGCCAGCACCCGCGACACGACCCGGTCGCCGTCGCGCCCGACGTAGAGCTCGGGGGTCGCCCCGACGAGGCCGTCCACGGCGAAGGACCAGCAGCCGGGGTTGGCCTCGGTCAGCCCGTCGAGCACGAAGCGGACGTCGATGTCCTCGTCGGCCACCGCGAGCAGGTCGTGGGCGAGCACCACCTTGTCGAGCTCGCCGGCGTCGATGCGGGCGACCGCCTTCTCGACCGCGGCCCGGAAGTCGGTGACGGTCACCTGGCCGCGTGCGTAGCGCAGCGCTCCCGGCCGGGTGACCGGCTCCGGCAGCGCCAGCCGCGGCGGGTCGCCGACCGTGGTCAGCCAGGTCCGGCCGTCCATCCGGCCGAGGGTCACCTCGGGGACGACGAGCACCGACGGCTCGTCCTCGGCGAAGGAGAACGACCCGAAGGCCACCGGCCCCGACCCGCGGACCCCGACCGCGTCGTCGACGGAGCAGCCGGCGACGACCTCGCGCCACCAGGCCTGCGCGGCGGCGAACCGCCCGGGTCCGCTGATCTCCAGCCGGGCGGCCTCTCCCCAGCCGACGAGGCCGTGCCCGTCGCGCAGCCAGGCCAGTGCGCCCTCGGCGCGGGGGAGTCGCTGCAGGAGCGTGCCGACCAGGTCGACCGGCTGGGAGCGAACCAGGCGCGGGGCGGGCGCGGGGCGCGCGTCGCCGCTCGGCACGGTGCTCATGACCGCTCAGCCTACGTCGGCGCCGCGGCGGGTCCCGAAGGGTGTGGTCCACACTCGGCGAGACCGTGTCGAGATCCCCGGCGGCGCGGCCTCCCCGGGCCGGATGCGGCTACGGTGCCCGCAAGGGCAGCCCCCGACCAGGCGAGGTGTGTCATGAGCGTGCAGGACGACCGGGTCGCTGAGTTCCACCGTCTGCACACCTCCGGCTGCTTCGTGATGCCGAATCCCTGGGACGCGGGGAGCGCCCGCGCCCTGGAGCAGCTCGGCTTCCCGGCGCTGGCGACGACGAGCGCCGGTCTCGCGTGGACGTGGGGTCGCGCGGACAACGGCGTCACGCTCGACCAGACGCTCGACCACCTGCGCGTCGTCGTCGACGCCGTGCGCGTGCCGGTGAACGCCGACTTCGAGGGCGGGTTCGCCGTCGACCCCGCGCAGGTCGGCGCGAACGTGCGACGCGCCGCCGCCACGGGGGTCGCCGGGCTCTCGATCGAGGACTCCACCGGCGACGGGGCGCACCCCCTGCACGACTTCGACCTGGCGGTCGAGCGCGTCCGGGCCGCCCGCCGGGCCATCGACGAGAGCGGGACGGGCATCGTCCTGACCGGCCGGTCCGAGGGCTTCGTCGTCGGGCGTCCGGACATCGACGAGACGGTCCGGAGGCTGCGCGCGTACGCCGAGGCCGGCGCCGACTGCCTCTACGCCCCGCGGATCGGCAGCGCCGACCACGTCGCGGCGGTCGTCGCCGCGGTGGCACCGAAGCCGGTCAACCTGCTGATCAACGCACCGTTCATCACCGTCGCGGAGGCGGCGGCGCTCGGCGTCCGCCGGATCAGCGTGGGCGGCACCCTCGCCCGGACCGCCTGGGCCGGGGCCCTGCTGGCGGCACGGGAGATCGCCGAGGCCGGGACCTTCTCCCGGTTCGCGTCGCTGCCGGACGTCGACGCCCTGTTCCGCGACGGGGAGGCCTGAGCGCGCGGCGCACGTCGCGTCAGATCCGGGCCACGATGTCGTCGCGGTACGAGGGGATGGCGCGGCCGATCTCGTCGAGGTCGAAGCGGTCCGGGAGCCCGGACGGCGAGTGCTCCAGCAGGTAGGCCAGCGAGGTGCGCAGCAGCAACGGCTCCTGGGCGGCGGAGAGACCCAGGTCGACCAGCAGCGAGCCCGGAACGGTCACGCAGTGCCTGGTCCGCGCACCGGAGGCGTGCGCGACCGACACGTCGTAGACGTGCTCGTCGGACGCGGTGATGTCCAGGGTCCAGCCGTCGGGCGGCGCGGGGGAGTCGGGCATGGCAGCCCTCTACCCCGGGTAGGCCCGGGTCATGAGCAGTGAGGACCGCTGGACCTACCCGCCCGAGGGCGCGGACCCCCGCGACACCGACCGCGAGGCCGCCGACGCCGAGGTCGCCGCGCGCAAGCAGGCGGAACGGGCGGTGAGCCACGACCAGCCCCGGGAGCGCGCCCAGGGCACCAGCGCCGACGCCCCGGGCGTCGACGCGTCGGACCGGGAGCGGGCGGACGGGCAGCCGACGGTCGAGCCCTAGCCCGGTGCGAGACTGCTGCCCGTGACGGGCACCCGCGCCGACCTGCAGAAGGCGCCGCACGAGGTCGCGGCGATGTTCGACGGCGTGGCCGAGCGCTACGACCTCACCAACGACGTGCTCTCGCTGGGGCAGACGCGCCTGTGGCGCCGGGCCGTCGCGCGGGCCGTCGACGCCCGTCCCGGCCAGCGGGTCCTCGACCTCGCGGCCGGCACCGGGTCCTCGTCGCTGCCGTTCGCCGCCGCGGGAGCCCAGGTGGTCGCCGCGGACTTCTCGCTCGGCATGCTCCGGGTCGGCAAGCGCGCGCACCCCACGTTGGACCTCATCGCCGGCGACGCGCTGCGCCTGCCCTTCGCGGACGCGTCCTTCGACGTCGTGACGATCTCCTTCGGCCTGCGCAACGTCAGCGACACGGCCGGCGCGCTGCGGGAGATGGCCCGGGTGACCCGCCCCGGGGGCCGGCTCGTCGTGTGCGAGTTCAGCCACCCGGTGTGGCGGCCGTTCCGCACGCTCTACAGCGGCTACCTGATGGCCGCGCTGCCCGAGGTCGCCCGGCGGGTGTCGAGCAACCCCGACGCGTACGTCTACCTGGCCGAGTCGATCCAGGCCTGGCCCGACCAGCCGGCCCTGGCGCGGCTGGTCGCGGACTCGGGGTGGGCCGACGTCGGCTGGAGCGACCTGACGTACGGCATCGTCGCGCTGCACCGCGCCCGCCGGCCGCTGTCGCCCGCAGGCTGACGGGGTTTCGGGCGCCCTCACCCGGCAAGGAGTGCTGGGTCAGACGAACTCGACGAGCACGATCACGCTGCAGGACGGAGACCGAGCATGGGTGCCGACGACAAGACCGAGAACAAGGTCGAGGAGCTCCGCGGCCAGGCCAAGGAGAAGATCGGCGCCGCCACGGGCGACGAGAACCTCGAGCGCCAGGGCGAGCGCGACCAGAGCAAGTCCGACCTCAAGCAGGCCGGCGAGAAGGTCAAGGACGCCTTCAAGCACTGAGCTGCGTCCGGCCGCGCACGGCCGGAGCCGAGGGGCCCGTCCGACGGACGGGCCCCTCGGCGTGCGGGCGCGCCCGGCGTGCGTAAACTGACCGCCGCATCCTCGTGAATCAATTCACAAGCGCACTTCGAGGTGGTCCCCCGTGAGCGAAGCCGTGACCCGGGACGCCGACGTGGTCGTCGTCGGCGCCGGTCCCGCCGGGTCGGCGACCGCCTACCACCTGGCCCGCACCGGGCTGGACGTCGCGCTGCTGGAGAAGACGTCGTTCCCGCGCGAGAAGGTCTGCGGCGACGGGCTGACCCCCCGTGCGGTCCGGTCCCTGGTCTCGATGGGCATCGACACCGCCGAGGAGGCCGGCTGGCTGCACAACAAGGGCCTGCGGATCATCGGCGGCGGCATGCGCCTGGAGATCCCCTGGCCCGAGCTCGCGAGCTACCCGTCCTACGGCCTGGTCCGCCCGCGCACCGACTTCGACGACATCCTGGCGCGGCAGGCGGTGAAGGCGGGCGCCGTGCTCCACGAGGAGACCACGGTCACCGGTCCGGTCCTCGACGACCGCACCGGTCACATCACCGGCGTGACCACCAGGGGCGAGTCGGGCGAGGTCACCTACCGCGCCCCGGTCGTGGTGGCCGCCGACGGCAACTCCAGCCGGCTGTCCCTCGCCATGGGCCTGCTCAAGCGCGACGACCGGCCGATGGGCGTGGCCGTGCGCACCTACTACACGAGCCCGCGCCACGACGACGACTGGCTCGAGTCCTGGCTGGAGCTGTGGGACCGCGGGAACGACGGTCGCGAGCGGCTGCTGCCGGGCTACGGCTGGGTCTTCGGCGTCGGGGACGGCACGTCCAACGTCGGGCTCGGCATCCTGAACACGAGCACGGCCTGGGGGCAGGTCGACTACAAGGACCTCCTGCGCCGATGGCTCGACCAGACCCCCGAGGAGTGGGGCTTCCGCGAGGAGAACCGCACCCAGCCGGTGCGCGGCGCGGCGCTGCCCATGGGCTTCAACCGGCAGCCGCACTACACGCGCGGGCTGGTGCTCGTCGGCGACTCGGGCGGCATGGTCAACCCCTTCAACGGCGAGGGCATCGCCTACGCCATGGAGTCCGGCGAGATCGCCGCGGAGGTCATCGCCCAGGCGCTGGCCCGCCCGGACGCACCAGGCCGCGAGCGGGCGCTGCAGTCCTACCCGCAGGTGCTCAAGTCGGCCTACGGCGGCTACTACACGGTCGGGCGCCTGTTCGTGAAGGCGATCGGCGACGACCGCGTCATGAAGCTGGCGACCCGGCACGGCCTGCCGCACCCGCTGCTCATGCGCTTCGTGCTCAAGCTGATGGCCAACCTCACCGACCCGCGCGGGGGCGACCCGATGGACAAGGTGATCAACGCCCTGTCCCGGCTGGCGCCGGCCGCCTGACCGCCGCGACGACCCGCGGTTCGGGTGGCGACCCGACCGCTCCTAGGATGGCAAACCCGGTCACGCGCCGGGTGCGATGCGAGACCGGTCCGGCGCCGGTCGAGGAGGAGGAGGCAACCCGGCGTGGACTCCTACGTACCGATCCTCGTGCTCGGCGCCCTCTCGTTCGGGTTCGCGATCTTCTCGATCGCGGCCGGGCACCTCACCGGGCCCCGGCGGTTCAACCGGGCCAAGCTCGACGCCTACGAGTGCGGCATCGAGCCCACCCCGCAGCCGGTGGGCGGCGGGCGCGTCCCGGTGAGGTACTACCTGACGGCGATGCTCTTCATCGTCTTCGACATCGAGATCGTCTTCCTCTACCCGTGGGCGGTCTCGTTCGACTCGCTCGGCATCTTCGGCCTCGTCGAGATGGCGCTGTTCATCCTCACCCTGCTCGCCGCCTACGCCTACGTCTGGCGCCGCGGCGGGCTCGAGTGGGACTAGGGGCGGGGGACCGGTGCACGTGACGACCAGGGATGTGACCACCTGATGGGCATCGAGGAGAAGCTCCCCAGCGGGGTGCTGCTGACCAGCGTCGAGAAGCTGGCCGGCTACATGCGCAAGAGCTCGCTGTGGCCGGCGACCTTCGGCCTGGCCTGCTGCGCCATCGAGATGATGGCCGTGGGCACGCCGCGCTACGACCTCGCCCGGTTCGGCATGGAGGTCTTCCGGGCCTCGCCGCGCCAGGCCGACCTGATGATCGTGGCCGGCCGGGTCAGCCAGAAGATGGCGCCCGTCCTGCGCCAGATCTACGACCAGATGCCCAACCCCAAGTGGGTCCTGTCGATGGGGGTCTGCGCGTCCAGCGGCGGCATGTTCAACAACTACGCGATCGTGCAGGGCGTCGACCACGTCGTGCCGGTCGACATCTACCTGCCCGGCTGCCCGCCCCGCCCCGAGATGCTGATGGACGCGATCCTCAAGCTGCACGAGCAGATCGCGGCCGCACCGCTCGGCGCCCACCGCGTCGCCGCGACCAAGGAGGCCGAGCAGGCGGCACTGACCGCGAAGCCGACCGCCCAGATGAAGGGCCTGCTGCGATGAGGGCGCCCGCATGAGCGAGATCGAGCGGACGGGCGCCGAGGAGGACGTCACCCATGCCCCAGCCCCCGCGGGGGAGACCGTCGACGTCCGCCACGGCATGTTCGGTGCCCAGGGCACCGGCGACACCTCGGGCTACGGCGGCCTGGTGCGGCCCGTGCAGCTGCCGGGCGCCAGCCGGCGGCCGTACGGCGGCTGGTTCGACGAGGTGGCCGACCAGCTCGAACGTGCCGTCCCGGCCTACGGGGACAGCGTCGAGATGGTCGTCGTCGACCACGACGAGCTGACCTTCCACGTCCGTCGCGAGCACCTGCTCGGCGTCATGCAGGCGCTGCGCGACGACCCGGCCCTGCGGTTCGAGATGTGCATGGGTGTCTCCGGCGTCCACTTCCCCCAGGACCAGGGCCGCGAGCTGCACGCCGTCTACCCGCTGATGTCGGTCACCCACAACCGGCGCGTGCGCGTCGAGGTCACCTGCCCCGACGCCGACCCGCACATCCCCTCGGTCGTCTCGGTCTACCCGGGCAACGACTGGCACGAGCGCGAGACGTTCGACTTCTTCGGCATCGTGTTCGACGGCCACCCCGCCCTGACGCGCATCGAGATGCCCGACGACTGGCCCGGCCACCCCCAGCGCAAGGACTACCCCCTCGGGGGCATCCCGGTGGAGTACAAGGGCGCGCAGATCCCGCCGCCCGACGAGCGGAGGTCCTACTCGTGAGCGACGAGACCCGCACCATGACCCCCGACTCGGGCGACCCGTACGCCGCCGGCCGCGAGACGACGGAGGGGACCGTCTACACGGTCACCGGCCAGGACTGGGACACGCTCACCGCCGACCTCGGCGAGTCCGCCGAGGAGCGCATCGTCGTCAACATGGGGCCGCAGCACCCCTCGACGCACGGGGTCCTGCGGCTCATCCTCGAGCTCGAGGGCGAGACGGTCAACGAGTGCCGCCTGGGCATCGGCTACCTGCACACCGGCATCGAGAAGAACTGCGAGTACCGCACGTGGACGCAGGGCGTCACGTTCGTCACGCGCATGGACTACCTCGCCCCGCTGCACAACGAGTACGCGTACGTGCGCGGCGTCGAGCGGCTGCTCGACATCGAGGACCAGGTCCCCGAGCGTGCGCAGGTCATCCGCGTGATGATGATGGAGCTCAACCGCATCTCCTCCCACCTCGTCGCGATCGCGACCGGCGGCATGGAGCTCGGCGCGCTCACGGCCATGACGTTCGGCTTCCGCGAGCGCGAGCTGGTGCTCGACATCTTCGAGATGGTCACCGGCCTGCGCATGAACCACGCGTACATCCGCCCCGGCGGGGTCTCGCAGGACCTGCCGCCGGGCGCGGTCGATGCCATCCGCGACCTCCTCACGCTGCTCCCGAAACGGCTCTCGGACACCGAGAAGCTGTTGATCGGCAACAAGATCTGGATGGAGCGCACCGTCGGCGTCGGCTACCTCGACCTGACCGGGTGCATGGCGCTGGGCATCACCGGACCCATCCTGCGTGCGACCGGGCTGCCCCACGACCTGCGCAAGTCCCAGCCGTACGCCGGCTACGAGACCTACGAGTTCGACGTCCCGACCCAGACGACCTGCGACGCCTACGGCCGCTTCCTCATCCGGATGGCCGAGATGAAGGAGTCGCTGAAGATCGTCGAGCAGTGCCTCGACCGGCTCCAGCCGGGCCCGGTCATGGTGGCCGACAAGAAGATCGCCTGGCCCGCGCAGCTGGCCCTCGGCGGCGACGGCCTCGGCAACTCGCTCGACCACATCAAGCACATCATGGGTCAGTCGATGGAGGCCCTCATCCACCACTTCAAGCTGGTGACCGAGGGCTTCCGGGTCCCGCCGGGCCAGGTCTACTCCGCGATCGAGTCCCCGCGCGGCGAGCTCGGGGTGCACCTGGTCAGCGACGGCGGCACCCGGCCCTACCGCGTGCACTTCCGCGACCCGTCGTTCAACAACCTGCAGGCGGCACCGGCGATGTCCGAGGGGTCCATGGTGGCCGACGTGATCGCCGCCATCGCCTCGATCGACCCGGTCATGGGGGGTGTCGACCGATGACGGTGACCACCGGCTTCGCCCCCGACGTCCGCGACCGGCTCGTGCGCGAGTCGCGCGACATCATCGCCCGCTACCCCCGCAGCCGGTCGGCCCTGCTGCCGATGCTGCACCTGGTGCAGGCCGAGGAGGGCTTCGTCAGCCCGCACGGCATCGAGCTGTGCGCCGAGCTGCTCGACATCAGCGCCGCCGAGGTGGCCGCGGTCGCGACGTTCTACACGATGTACAAGCGCCGCCCGAACGGCGACTACTCCGTCGGGGTCTGCACCAACACCTTGTGCGCGGTGATGGGCGGCGACCAGATCTTCGCCACGCTCAAGGAGCACCTCGGCGTGGGGCACGACGAGACCACCGAGGACGGCACGGTCACCCTCGAGCACCTCGAGTGCAACGCGGCCTGCGACTACGCGCCGGTGGTGATGGTCAACTGGGAGTTCTTCGACAACCAGACGCCTGAGTCCGCCGTCGAGCTGGTCGACGCCCTGCGCTCGGGCGAGGCGCCCACTCCCACCCGCGGCGCGTCCCTGTGCACGTTCCGCGAGGTGTCGCGGGTCCTCGCGGGCTTCTACGACGGGCGGGCCGACGAGGGTCCGTCGGCCGGCCCGGCCACGCTGGCCGGCCTCCGGCTGCACCGCGAGGCGATGTCCGCGGGCAGGCGGCGCAAGGACGGGGACACCGCGACCGACGGGTCGGCGTCCGGCGGGCCGGCGTCGGGCACGGGCTACGGTCCGCAGGGCGGTCCCAGCGGCGACGACGCCCCGGCCGAGACCGCGAAGTCCGACCCGGCCAACCCGGCGCCGCCGCCGTCCGCCGACGACGAGAAGGGCGGCGGCCGGTGACCTCCCCGCTGACACCGGTGCTGTCGCGCACCTGGGACCAGGACCGGTCGTGGACCCGCGAGGTCTACGAGGAGCACGACGGCTACGCCGGCCTGCGCACGGCGCTGGCGCAGACGCCGGAGGAGGTCGTGCAGCTGGTCAAGGACTCCGAGCTGCGCGGCCGCGGCGGTGCCGGGTTCCCGACGGGGATGAAGTGGGGGTTCATCCCGCAGGGCGGCGACAAGCCGATCTACCTCGTCGTCAACGCCGACGAGTCGGAGCCAGGCACCTGCAAGGACATCCCGCTGATGATGGCCAACCCGCACGAGCTGGTGGAGGGCGTCGTCATCGCGTCCTACGCCATCCGTGCGGCGCACGCGTTCATCTACGTCCGAGGCGAGGTGGTGCACGTGCTGCGCCGGCTGCAGGCCGCCGTCGCGGAGGCCTACGCGGCCGGCTACGTCGGCAAGGATCTCCTCGGGTCGGGCTACGACCTCGAGCTGACCGTGCACGCAGGCGCCGGTGCGTACATCTGCGGCGAGGAGACGGCGCTGCTGGACTCCCTCGAGGGGCTTCGCGGCCAGCCGCGGCTCCGGCCGCCGTTCCCGGCGGTCGCGGGCCTGTACTCGTCGCCCACCGTCATCAACAACGTCGAGTCCATCGCCAGCGTCCCGGCGATCGTGCGCAACGGCGTGGACTGGTTCCGGTCCCTGGGGACCGAGAGCGAGGACCCGAAGCTCCGCTCCAAGGGGTTCACCCTGTACTCGCTGTCCGGCCACGTGAAGCGGCCGGGGCAGTACGAAGCACCGCTGGGCATCACGCTGCGCGAGCTGCTGGACATCTCCGGTGGCGTCCGCGACGGGCACGAGCTCAAGTTCTGGACCCCGGGCGGCTCCTCGACACCGCTGCTGACCGACGCGCACCTGGACGTCCCGCTCTCCTACGAAGGCGTCGCCGGGGCGAAGTCCATGCTGGGCACCAAGGCGCTGCAGGTCTTCGACGACACCACATGCGTCGTGCGAGCGGTGTTGCGGTGGACCGAGTTCTACGCGCACGAGTCCTGCGGCAAGTGCACGCCGTGCCGCGAGGGGACCTACTGGCTCGTGCAGATCCTGCGGCGGCTGGAGGCCGGCAAGGGGACCGACGAGGACCTCGAGAAGCTCCTCGACATCAGCGACAACATCCTGGGCCGCGCGTTCTGTGCGCTCGGGGACGGCGCCACCAGCCCCATCACGTCCTCGCTGGAGTACTTCCGCGACGAGTACGTCGCGCACTTCGAGCACGGAGGATGCCCCTTCGACCCGGCCGCGTCCACGGTCTTCCAGTCCGCCACCACGACGGGAGCGCGCGCCCGATGACGGTCACCAGCTCCGGCACCAGCAAGGGCACCGGCGGGGCCGAGGTCGAGCCGCGGACCGACCTGGTCGGCGTCACCATCGACGGGTTCCAGGTCCACGTGCCGAAGGGCACTCTGGTGATCCGCGCGGCCGAGCTGCTCGGCATCCAGGTCCCGCGCTTCTGCGACCACCCGCTGCTGGACCCCGTCGGCGCCTGCCGGCAGTGCCTGGTCGAGGTCGAGGGGCAGGCCAAGCCGCTCGCGTCGTGCACGACCACCGTGACCGACGGCATGGTCGTCAAGACCCAGCTCACCTCCCCGGTCGCCGACAAGGCGCAGCAGGGCGTGATGGAGATGCTGCTGATCAACCACCCGCTCGACTGCCCGGTGTGCGACAAGGGCGGCGAGTGCCCGCTGCAGAACCAGGCGATGAGCAACGGTCGCGGCGAGACCCGGTTCCACGGCGTCAAGCGGACCTTCCCCAAGCCGATCAACATCTCCTCGCAGGTGCTCCTCGACCGCGAGCGCTGCGTGCTCTGCGCCAGGTGCACCCGGTTCTCGGCGCAGGTCGCGGGCGACCCCTTCATCGAGATGCTCGAGCGGGGCGCGCTCCAGCAGGTCGGCATCTACGAGTCCGAGCCCTTCCAGTCCTACTTCTCGGGCAACACCGTGCAGATCTGCCCGGTGGGTGCCCTCACCGGCGCCGCCTACCGGTTCCGGTCGCGTCCGTTCGACCTCGTGTCCTCGCCGGGCGTCTGCGAGCACTGCGCGTCGGGCTGCGCCATCCGCACCGACCACCGCCGCGGCAAGGTCCTGCGCCGCCTCGCGGGCGACGACCCCGAGGTCAACGAGGAGTGGAACTGCGACAAGGGCCGGTGGTCCTTCCAGTACGCCACCGCCCAGGACCGGCTCGCCCACCCCCTGGTGCGCGACGAGAGCGGACAGCTCGTGCAGGCGTCCTGGGCCGAGGCGCTCGACGTCGCGGCCCGCGGGCTGGCCGGCGCCCGTGGCGCGGCCGGCGTGCTCGCCGGCGGCCGGGTGACCATGGAGGACGCCTACGGCTACGCGAAGTTCGCCCGGGTGGCCCTGGGCGTCAACGACGTCGACTTCCGGGCCCGGCCGCACTCGGCCGAGGAGGAGTCCTTCCTGGCCGCGCACGTCGCGGGCTTCGGCCTCGGCGTCACCTACGACGACCTCCAGAACGCCTCGACCGTGCTCCTCGTCGGGCTCGAGCCCGAGGAGGAGTCTCCGATCGTCTTCCTGCGGCTGCGCAAGGCCGTGCGCCGCGGAACCCTGCGGGTGCACGCCGTCGCGCCGTTCGCGGGCCGCGGGCTGGACAAGCTGTCCGCGTCGCTGCTCCCGACCGCGCCCGGCGCGGAGGCCGAGGTGCTCGACGCCCTGCGCACCGGCGACCAGCGCGTGGCCGAGGTCGCCGCGGCGCTGCGCGAGGAGGGCGCGGTCATCCTCGTCGGCGAGGGCCTGGCCTCGGTGCCGGGCGCCCTGTCGGCCGTGGCCGGTCTCGCCGAGTCCACCGGTGCCGCGCTGGAGTGGGTGCCGCGCCGCGCCGGCGAGCGCGGAGCGCTCGAGGCGGGTGCGCTGCCCTCGATGCTCCCCGGCGGCCGCCCGGTCCACGACGCGGCCGCCCGGGTCGACGTCGGCACGGCGTGGGGGGTGACCGGCCTGCCGGTCTCGCCCGGTCGCGACACCGACGGCATCCTGCGCGCCGTCCACACCGGCGAGATCCGCGCCCTGGTCGTCGGCGGCGTCGACCCCGACGACCTCCCCGACCCGACGGCCGCGCTCGCGGCCCTCGACGCGGCGCCGTTCGTCGTGAGCCTCGAGCTGCGCGAGTCGGCCGTGACCGAGCGCGCCGACGTCGTGCTGCCGGTCGCGGCGGTGGTGGAGAAGGCGGGGACCTTCGTCGACTGGGAGGGCCGGTGGCGGCCGTTCGCGCCGGTGCTGCGCGGCACGAACGCCATGCCGGACGTCCGCGTCCTGCACGTCCTCGCCGAGGAGATGGGCGTCGAGCTCGGCCTGCCCGACGTCGACACCGCCCGGTCCGAGATCGACGAGCTGGGCACGTGGGACGGCGAGCGCTCGGCCTTCGAGCCGGTGCCCGCCGGTGCCCGCCCGACCGTCGACGTCGCCGCGGGCGACGCCGTCCTGTCCACCTGGCCCCTGCTGCTCGACAACGGGCGGATGCAGGACGGCGAGCCCTACCTCGCCGGCACCGCACGCCGCGCGACGGCCCGGCTCTCGCCCGCCACCGCCGCGGGCCTCGGCATCGTCGAGGGCGGATCGGTCACCGTGTCCAGCGACCGCGGCGAGGTGTCCGCACCGGTGACGCTCGCCGAGATGCCCGACGGAGTCGTGTGGCTGCCGACCAACAGCGGTGACGTCCGCGTCCGCCGGGACCTGGCGGCCGCCAACGGCTCCCGGGTCCGGCTGCGCGCCGTCACCGCCCCCGTGGAGCCGGGAGGTGCCCGGTGACCTCGACCCTGCTGGCCTCCCCGGAGGTGCCCGGGTTCGGCACCGACCCGTGGTGGCTGGTCATCGGCAAGGCCGTGGCCATCTTCGTGTTCCTCGTGCTGATGACGCTGTTCACGATCTACGCCGAGCGCCGCGTCGTCGGCCGCATGCAGCACCGCATCGGCCCCAACCGGGTCGGGCCGTTCGGTCTCCTCCAGAGCCTGGCCGACGGCGTCAAGCTGGCGCTCAAGGAGGACATCATCCCGAAGGCGGCCGACAAGGTGGTCTTCGTCCTCGCCCCGATCCTGTCGACCGGGCCGGCGTTCCTCGCCTTCGCGGTCATCCCGTTCGGCCCCGAGGTCTCGATCTTCGGCGAGCGGACGGCGCTGCAGCTGACCGACCTGCCCGTCGCGGTCCTCTACATCCTCGCCGCGGCGTCGGTCGGCATCTACGGGATCGTGCTCGGGGGCTGGTCGAGCGGCTCGACGTACCCGCTGCTCGGCGGCCTGCGCTCCGCGGCGCAGATGATCTCCTACGAGGTCGCGATGGCGCTGTCCTTCGTCGGCGTCTTCCTCTACGCCGGCTCGATGTCCACGTCCGAGATCGTGGCCGCGCAGGGCGACTACTGGTACGCCGTGCTGCTGGCCCCCTCGTTCGTCATCTACCTCATCTCGATGGTCGGCGAGACGAACCGCGCCCCGTTCGACCTGCCCGAGGCCGAGGGCGAGCTGGTCGGCGGGTTCCACACGGAGTACTCCTCCCTGAAGTTCGCGCTGTTCTTCCTCGCGGAGTACGTCAACATGGTGACGGTCTCGGCCCTGGCCACGACGCTGTTCCTCGGCGGCTGGCGGGCGCCCTGGCCCCTGTCGCTGTGGGACGGCGCCAACCAGGGCTGGTGGCCGGTCCTGTGGTTCACCGCCAAGGTGTTCATGTTCATCTTCGTCTTCATCTGGCTGCGCGGGACGCTGCCGCGGCTCCGCTACGACCAGTTCATGAAGCTGGGCTGGAAGGTCCTGATCCCCGTCGCGCTCGCGTGGCTGCTGCTCGTCGCCACGGTGCGCGCCGTCAACCAGGAGTACGACCTCGACACCCGGCAGGCGCTGTTCTACGGCGGCCTCATCGCCGTGGCGCTCATCGGGCTCACCTTCGTCTACGACCTGGTGACCGCCGGTCGCCTGCAGGACGAGGAGCCGGACGAACCGGCGGAGTGGGACCCGATGGCCGGCGGCCACCCGGTGCCGCCGCTGCCCGGCCAGCAGCTCCCGGCGCTGACAGCCGTCGGGGCCGGCCCGGAGCCGGGCGACACCCCACCCAGCCGGACGGAGGACGAGCGGTGATCCAGCTGCCTACCCAGCTCAAGGGGTTCGGCGTCACCTTCTCGACGATGTTCAAGAAGGTCGTGACCGAGCAGTACCCCGACGAGAAGAAGCCGACCGCACCCCGCTTCCACGGCCGGCACGTCCTCAACCGGCACCCCGACGGGCTCGAGCGGTGCATCGGCTGCGAGCTGTGCGCGTGGGCCTGCCCCGCGGACGCGATCTACGTCGAGGGTGCCGACAACACCGAGGGCGAGCGCTACTCGCCCGGCGAGCGCTACGGCCGCGTCTACCAGATCAACTACCTGCGGTGCATCTTCTGCGGGCTGTGCATCGAGGCCTGCCCGACCCGCGCGCTGACGATGAGCAACGAGTACGAGCTCGCCGACGACACCCGGGCCAAGCTGATCTACGAGAAGCAGGACCTGCTGGGCCCGATGCTGCCCGGGATGGTCGAGGCACCGCACCCGATGGTCGAGGGCACCGACGACCAGGACTACTACAACGGCAACGTCAGCCGGGCGACCCCCGAGCAGGAGCGCTACGCCGCCGCCCGCGAGGCCGCGGCATCGGCGGGCGGTGAGGGCTCGTGAGCACCTCAGCCGCGGTGCTCGCGGCCACCACCGACACCGGCACGGGTGAGGCCGTCACGTTCTGGCTGCTCGCGCCGCTGGCGGTCGTCGCGTCTCTGGGGATGCTGCTGAGCAAGAAGGCCGTGCACAGCGCTCTGCTGCTCGCCTTCACGATGCTCTGCCTTGCCGTGTTCTACCTCGCGCAGGACGCGCCGTTCCTCGGCGTGGTGCAGGTGGTCGTCTACACCGGCGCCGTGATGATGCTTTTCCTGTTCGTGCTCATGCTCGTCGGCGTCGACTCGGGCGACTCCCTGGTCGAGACGATTCGCGGGCAGCGGGTGGCGGCGGTGCTCGCCGGCCTCGGGTTCGGGACGCTGCTCGTGCTGGGCATCGGCGACGCGGTGGTCACGAACGCCGGGCTGGAGGAGGCCAACTCCGACGGCAACGTCGAGGGTCTCGCCGCGCTCATCTTCTCCCGCTACCTGCTGGCGTTCGAGGTCACCAGCGCGCTGCTCATCACCGCGGCGCTCGGTGCGATGGTCCTGGCCCATCGCGAGCGGCACGAGGCCCGGATGACCCAGCGCGACCTGTCGGTCGAGCGCTTCCGCGGCGGCCGCCACCCGGCGCCGCTGCCGAGCCCCGGCGTGTTCGCGCGGCACAACGCGGTCGACACCCCCGCGCTGCTGCCTGACGGCAGCCCGGCCGACTCCTCGGTGTCGCGGGTGCTCATCGCCCGGGGCGACGTGCGCCGGGTCCCGGGTGACTCCGAGACCTCGTCCGAGCTCGAGGCCCGGGGGGACGACTCGTGAACCCCATGAACTACGTCTACCTCTCGGCGCTGCTGTTCTCCATCGGCGGCGCCGGGGTCCTGCTGCGCCGCAATGCGATCGTCGTGTTCATGTGCGTCGAGCTGATGCTGAACGCGACGAACCTGGCGTTCGTCACCTTCGCCCGCATGCAGGGCAACCTCGACGGCCAGGTCATCGCCTTCTTCGTCATGGTCGTGGCGGCGGCCGAGGTCGTCATCGGTCTCGCCATCATCGTCACGATCTTCCGCACCCGCCGGTCGGCCTCGGTCGACGGCGCCAACCTGCTGAAGTACTGAGGGACTGCCACCCATGTCGACGTACCTCGTGTCAGCAGCGGAGCCTGCCGGCGGGCTGGCGGCCGCGGACGCCACCGGCCTCCTCTCGCTCGGCTGGCTGCTGATCCTGCTGCCGATGGCCGGGGCCGCCGTGCTGCTGCTCGGCGGCCGGCGCACCGACGCCTTCGGCCACCTGCTCGGCACCGGCACGGTCGCCGCCTCGTTCGTCATCGGGCTGCTGCAGTTCCTGGCGCTCGTCGGGCGAGACGCCGAGGACCGAGCGGTCGGCCAGCACCTGTTCAGCTGGGTGCCGGCCGGGGCCTTCAGCGTCGACGTCGGGCTGCTGCTCGACCCGCTGTCGATGTGCTTCGTGCTCCTGATCACCTTCGTCGGGATGCTGATCCACATCTACTCGATCGGCTACATGGAGCACGACAAGGAACGCCGCCGGTTCTTCGGCTACCTGAACCTGTTCATCGCGGCCATGCTGCTGCTGGTCCTCGCCGACAACTTCCTCGTGCTCTACGTCGGCTGGGAGGGCGTCGGCCTGGCGTCGTACCTGCTCATCGGCTTCTGGAGCCACAACCCCACCTACGCCGCCGCGGCGAAGAAGGCGTTCGTCGCCAACCGGGTCGGCGACTTCGGGCTGTCCGTCGCGATCATGGTCATGTTCGTGCAGTTCGGCGCGGTGGGCTTCGACGAGGTGTTCAGCAGCGCGCAGGGTGCGTCCGAGGGCGTGCTCACCGTGATCGGCCTGATGCTGCTGCTCGCGGCGTGCGGGAAGTCGGCCCAGTTCCCCCTGCAGTCGTGGCTGGGTGACGCGATGGCCGGCCCGACCCCGGTGTCCGCGCTGATCCACGCCGCCACGATGGTCACCGCCGGCGTCTACCTGATCGTGCGTAGCCACGTCATCTTCGAGGGCGCGCCTGACGCGGCCCTCGTCGTGGTGATCGTCGGCGCCGTCACGCTGATCTTCGGCGCGGTCATCGGCACGGCGAAGGACGACATCAAGAAGGCGCTCGCCGCGTCCACGATGAGCCAGATCGGCTACATGATGCTGGCCGCCGGCCTGGGTCCCGTCGGCTACGCCTTCGCGATCTTCCACCTGCTCACGCACGGCTTCTTCAAGGCGGGCATGTTCCTCGGAGCCGGCTCGGTCATGCACGGCATGAACGACCAGGTCGACATGCGGCGCTTCGGCGGGCTATCGACCGTCATGAAGGTCACCTGGGCGACGTTCGGCCTCGGCTGGCTGGCCATCATCGGCTTCCCGGGCCTGTCCGGCTTCTGGAGCAAGGACAAGATCATCGAGGCGGCGTTCATCGGGGAGGGCTGGCGCCCGTGGGTCTTCGGCAGCGCCGCGCTCATCGGGGCCGGCGTGACCGCGTTCTACATGACCCGGCTGTTCGTCATGACCTTCCACGGCAAGCGGCGCTGGACCGACGACGTGCACCCGCACGAGTCGCCCCTGGTGATGACGATCCCGCTGATGGTCCTCGCCGTCGGCTCGGCGCTGCTCGGCCTGGCCCTCGGCCCGACCGGTCTCATCGACGACTGGCTCGCACCGGTGGTCGGTGAGCACGGCGAGGAGCACCCGGTCATCGCGGTGCCGGTGCTGACCTCGCTGACCGTGCTCCTCGTGCTCGCCGGCGCCGGTCTGGCCTACCTGACCTACCAGCGGAGGGCGGTGCCGACGATCGCGCCCCGCGGGACGTGGCTGACGCGGGCGGCGCGCAACGACCTCTACCAGGACACCGTCAACGAGTCGCTGCTGATGCGGCCCGGGCAGTACCTCACACGGGTCCTGGTGTTCGCCGACAACCGGGTCGTGGACGGCGCCGTGAACGGCCTGGCCGCCCTGATCGGCGGCACCTCGGGCCGGGTCCGGAGGCTGCAGACCGGTTTCGTGCGCTCGTACGCGCTGTCGATGTTCGTGGGAGCCGCCCTCGTGGTCGGCGCCATGCTCCTGGTGAGGCTCTGACGTGACTGACTTCCCCTGGCTCACCACCCTGGCGCTGCTGCCGCTCGTGGGTGCGATCGCGGTGATGGCCGTGCCCGCCGGCGACCGTGCCCGCGACGCGTCGGCGGCGCTGCGCCTGGAGCTCGTCGCCAAGCAGGTCGCGCTGGGCTTCTCGCTCGTCGTGCTCGCGCTCACCGTCGCCATGGCGCTGCGGTTCGACGCCGAGGGCGACGCCATGTTCCAGTTCGCCGAGACGCACGAGTGGATCCCGCAGTTCGGGGTGAGCTACGCACTCGGCGTCGACGGCATCGCGCTCGTGCTCATCGCGCTGGCCACCGTGCTGACCCCGGTGTGCATCCTCGCGTCGTGGCACGACGTGGAGCCCGGTCGCCGCAGCGTGAAGGGCTACTTCGCGCTGCTGCTGATGCTCGAGACGTTCATGATCGGCGTGTTCGCCGCGACCGACGTCTTCCTGTTCTACGTCCTCTTCGAGGCGATGCTCATCCCGATGTACTTCATCATCGGGTCCTACGGCGGCCCGCAGCGCTCCTACGCCGCGGTGAAGTTCCTGCTCTACAGCCTCGCCGGCGGCCTGCTCATGCTGGCTGCCGTCATCGGCCTCTACGTCGTCTCCGACGGCGGGCCCCAGGCGTTCCTGTTCGAGAACCTGCTCGGCACCGAGATGAGCACCGGCACCGAGCGCCTGCTGTTCATGGGCTTCTTCATCGCCTTCGCCATCAAGGCGCCGCTGTGGCCGGTGCACACGTGGCTGCCCGACGCCGCGGCCGAGGCGCCTCCGGGTGGGGCGGTGCTGCTCGTCGGCGTCCTCGACAAGGTCGGCACGTTCGGCATGATCCGCCTGTGCCTGCCGCTGTTCCCCGACGCCTCGCGCTGGGCGACGCCGGCAGTGATCACCCTCGCGGTCATCGGCATCCTCTACGGCGCGCTGCTCGCGATCGGCCAGACGGACATGAAGCGCCTGATCGCCTACACCTCGATCTCGCACTTCGGCTTCATCGTCATGGGCATCTTCGCGCTGACGACCTACGGCCAGGCCGGGGCAACGCTCTACATGGTCAACCACGGCTTCTCGACGGCCGCGCTGTTCCTCATCGCCGGCTTCCTCATCAGCCGCCGCGGGTCGCGGCTGATCGCCGACTACGGCGGCGTGCAGCGCGTCGCGCCGATGCTGGCCGGCACCTTCCTGGTGGCCGGGCTCTCGTCGCTGGCACTGCCCGGGCTGTCAACGTTCGTGAGCGAGTTCCTGGTGCTCGTCGGGACGTTCGCGCGGTACGAGGCGGCGGCCGTGGTCGCGACCGGGGGCATCATCCTGGCCTCGCTGTACATCCTGCTGATGTACCAGCGCACGATGACCGGTGAGCCCAACGAGCACACGTCGAGGCTGGCCGACCTGAACCTGCGCGAGTCGTGGGTGGTCGCCCCGCTCATCGCCGTCATCATCGTGCTCGGCTTCTATCCCAAGCCGCTGCTCGACGTGATCAACCCCGCCGTGGGCCGCACCATGGAGCAGGTCGGCGTGACCGACCCCGAACCGGTCGTCCCGGCAGCGGAAGGAGCGGCGGAGTGAACGCGTCGTCCGTCGTGAGAGCAGCCACGTTCGAGACCCCTTCGGTCGAGTACAGCCAGCTGATGCCGATGCTCATCGTGTTCGGGGTCGCGATCGCCGGGGTGCTCGTCGAGGCCTTCATGGGCCGGCAGTGGCGGCACGAGGTGCAGCTCGGCCTCGCGCTCGGCGGGCTCGTGGCCGCGTTCGCGGCGGTCGTCGCCGTGGCCGGCGACTACAACGTGGCCGCCATGGGCGCCGTCGCGATCGACGGCCCCGCGCTGTTCCTTCAGGGCACGATCCTGCTGCTCGCGATCCCGGGCGTGCTGGCCGCCGCCGAGCGCAAGGTCGAGGCCGGCGGGGCCTTCGCCCCGGCCGGCTCGTCGATGCCCGGCTCGCAGCAGGAGCGCCTCCTGACCGCCCAGCGCGTGACCCAGACCGAGGTCTTCCCGCTGCTGATGTTCGCCATCGGCGGCATGCTGCTGTTCCCGGCCTCCAACGACCTGCTCACGATGTTCGTGGCGCTCGAGGTGCTCTCGCTGCCGCTCTACCTGCTCTCCGGCCTGGCGCGGCGCCGGAGGCTGCTCAGCCAGGAGGCGGCGCTCAAGTACTTCCTGCTCGGCGCCTTCTCCTCGGCGTTCTTCCTCTACGGCGTGGCCCTGCTCTACGGCTACGCGGGCACCGTGCGGCTGTCGGGCATCGCGGAGGCGGTCAGCACGGAGGCTGGCAGCGAGTCGCTGCTCCTGGCGGGCACCGGCCTGCTGGCCGTCGGACTGCTCTTCAAGGTCGGGGCGGTGCCCTTCCACTCCTGGACGCCCGACGTCTACCAGGGCGCCCCCACGCCCGTCACCGGGTTCATGGCCGCCTGCACGAAGGTCGCGGCGTTCGGCGCGCTGCTGCGCGTCTTCTACGTCGGTCTCGGCGGGCTCGCCTGGGACTGGAAGCCGCTCATGTGGGGTGTCGCCATCCTCACCATGGTCGTCGGGTCGGTTGTCGCGATCACCCAGACCGACGTCAAGCGGATGCTGGCCTACTCCTCGATCGCGCACGCCGGGTTCATCCTCACCGGCCTGGTGGCGACCGACGCCGTCGGCCAGTCGGGCGAGCCCGCGGGCGTGTCGTCCGTGCTGTTCTACCTCGCGGCGTACGGCTTCTCGACGATCGCGGCGTTCGCCGTGGTCACACTGGTGCGCGACTCGGCCGGCGAGGCGACGCACCTCTCGCAGTGGGCCGGCCTCGCGAAGCGGTCGCCCCTGACGGCGGTGGTGTTCACCTTCCTGCTGGCCGCCTTCGCGGGCATCCCGCTCACGAGCGGGTTCACCGCCAAGTTCGCGGTCTTCAGCGCTGCCTGGGACGGCGGCGCCGAGGTGCTGGTGGTCGTCGGCGTGCTGATGAGCGCGGTGGCGGCCTTCTTCTACTTCCGCGTCGTCGTGCTCATGTTCTTCTCGCCCCCGGCCGCCGACGGGCCGTCCGTCGTCGTGCCGTCGCCGCTGACGACCCTGTCCATCGCCCTCGGTGCCGGCGTGACGCTGCTGCTGGGCGTCTACCCGACGCAGGTCCTCGAGCTCGCCGCCGAGGCGACGCAGTTCGTGCGCTGACCCATGGCCTCGCCCGGACCGTTCAGCGCCCCGTCGGGGGACCACGTCCTCGAGGCGGCGGTGCGCACCGGCCTCGCGGCGGTCGAGGCGATGCTGCACGAGACGGTGAAGAGCGACTTCGGGTTCGTGACCGAGACGTCGCGACACCTGGTCGACGCCGGGGGCAAGCGGTTCCGCCCGCTGCTCGTGCTCCTCGCGTCGCGGTTCGGGGACCCCGAGGCACCGGGTGTGGTCCCGTCGGCCGTCGTGGTCGAGCTGACCCATCTGGCGACGCTCTACCACGACGACGTGATGGACGAGGCGGCGCTGCGCCGGGGCGCCGAGTCGGCGAACGCCCGGTGGGACAACTCCGTCGCGATCCTCACCGGCGACTTCCTCTTCGCCCGCGCCTCGGACATCCTCGCGGACCTCGGCCCGGAGGCCGTGCGTCTGCAGGCCCGGACGTTCGAGCGGCTGGTGACAGGGCAGATCCGGGAGACCGTCGGGCCCGAGCCGGACGAGGACCCGGTCGAGCACTACCTGTCCGTCCTGGCCGACAAGACGGGGTCGCTGATCGCCACGTCGGGGCGCTTCGGCGCCATGCTGTCCGGCGCCTCGGACACCGCGGTCGACGTGCTCACGAGGTTCGGCGAGCGCATCGGCATCGCGTTCCAGCTCTCCGACGACCTGCTCGACGTGCTGTCCGAGACGGCCGAGTCCGGCAAGGTGCCGGGCACGGACCTGCGGGAGGGCGTGCCGACCCTTCCGGTGCTGCTGCTGCGCCGGTCGCCGGGCCCGGGCGACGACCGGCTGCTCGGCCTGCTGGACCGTGGCCTGGCCGACGACGCCGACCACGCCGAGGCGCTGCGCCTGCTGCGGGCCCACCCGGCCGTCGCCGCGGCGCAGGCCGAGGTACGGCGCTGGGCGCAGGACGCGCGCGACGTGCTCGCCCCGCTGCCCGAGGGGCCCGCGAAGGACGCGCTGGTCGCCCTGTGCGACCAGGTCGTCGGCCGCACCGTGTGACCGCGGCGGTCAGAGCACCGCGCCGAGCGGGGCGACCTCCAGCGCGGCGACGCCGCGGCTGAACAGCACCACGTCCCGGTTGGCGTGCCGGCACCGCAGCACGCCGGAGGTCCCGGCGAGCGCGGCGACGGCGTTGTCCACCGCGCCGTCCTGGTCCGGCGCGCTCGGGTCGTCGACGGTGACGTCCAAGCGGTCGCCGTCGATGAGGCGGACTCGGAGCACGACCTGGGTCATGGCTTCAGACCCTACGGCCCGGGAGCCCGTCGTGGCACCATCGGGATGACGGCAAGGAGGCGCCGATGCCGACGGACCTCACGCTCTACCTCGACGACCAGCCCGGCGAGCTGGCCCGGGTGTCCGGCGTGCTCGGCGCGGCGGGGGTGAACATCTCCGGCTTCTGCGCCGTGACCAGCGGCGGCGGCCGGGGTGAGGTGCACGTGCTCGTCGACGACATGGCCGCCGCCTTCTCGGCGCTCGCAGCCGCCGACGTCCAGGTCGCGCTCGAGCAGGAGGTCGCGGTGTTCGCCGTGGACGACCGGCCCGGCGTCCTCGGTGACGTGTGCCGCCGGCTCGGGGACACGGGCGTCAACATCACCCTGGCCTACCTCGCGACGGACACCCGCCTCGTCCTGGCCACCGACGACTTCGCGGCCGCGCGGGACGCGCTGACCTGACCCTCAGGCGCCGCCGCCGAGCAGCGTGACGGCCGCACCGACGGCGGCGCCCGCCACGATGACCCAGACCGAGCTCACCCGGGTGCGCCACAGGACCAGGACGGCCGCCGCCGCGAGCGCGGCCGTGAGCGGGTCGACCAGTGCCGTGGTGCTCAGCTCGAGGGTGACACCTGCCATCAGCGCCAGGGCCGCCGCGTTGACGCCGTCGAGCAGGGCGGCAGACCAGGCCCGGCCCCGGACGTGGCCGATGACCCGGGTGAGCAGACCCACCAGCAGGAACGAGGGCAGGAAGATGCCGACGGTCGCGAGCGCCGCGCCGGGGAACCCGGCCACGACGTAGCCGAGGAACGTCGCGGTCGTGAACACCGGGCCGGGCGTGACCTGGCCGACGGAGACGGCGTCGACGAGCTGGGTCTCGGTCACCCAGCCCAGGCGCACGACGAAGTCGCCGCGCAGGAACGCGACGATCACGTAGCCGGAGCCGTAGAGCACCGACCCGATCTTGAGGAAGGTGAGGAACAGCCGGGCGAGCTGGCCGCCGGTGGGGTCGTCGAGGAACGGCCGCCCGGCCGCCAGGAGCGCCGGCAGGGCGGCACCGTGCAGGCTGCCGCCGGCCCACCGCGAGCGGCCCGTCCGCGCGACGAGGACGGCCGCTGCGCCCGCCGCGAGCAGCAGCAGCTCGTGCACGCCGAGCAGGTAGCCGAGCAGCACCGAGGCCGCGACGACCGCGAGGAGCGGGCCCCGGACAGCGGTGCCGAGCAGACCGAGCAGCGCCCGCAGGATGACGGCCACGACGACCGGCCGGACGCCGTACAGGAAGCCGTCGAAGGCGGGCGTCTCGCCGTACTCCACGTACGCCCAGGCCAGTGCCAGCACCATGAGCGCCGCGGGCAGGATGAAGCACACCCCGGCGCTCACCAGCCCGCGCCACCCGGCGCGGTCGTGGCCGAGGTGGATGGCCAGCTCGGTCGAGTTGGGGCCGGGGATGATGTTCGTGGCCCCGACCAGGTCGAGGAACCGCTGGTCGTCGACCCAGCCCCGGCGCCGCACGACCTCCTCGCGCATCAGCGCGATGTGCGCGGCCGGCCCCCCGAAGCCGATGGTGCCGAGCTTGAGGAACAGCAGGGCGACCTCGCGCACCCGCGCACGATATCGACCCGGCGGCCGCGGCCCGGCGCGTCCGGACTCACACCGGGCACCTGACACGATGTGACGGTGGGAATAGGCGGCGGGCCCAGCGAGTGGGACGACTACGAGTGGGTCCGGCTCGACGACCTGCCGGCCGAGCCGCTGACCGAGGCGGTCCTCGACTGGCTGGCCGACCACCCGGTGTGGACGCCCGGCGACGGCGACCGGGTGCTGCTCGTCGACCTGGACAACCTGCGCGCCGAGCCCGGCCGGTGGGGGGTGCGCATGGCCGCGATGGTCGCGCTGGCCAGCCAGGCCGACCACGCCCACTTCGCCGGGCAGGCGGGTGCGGTCCGCCGGGCGAGGCCGCACCTCGACGGGGTCGCTGCCACCGTCCAGGGCGTGCCGGACGGCAGCGACCTGGCCGACCACGCCCTGCTCGACGCCGCCCGTGCCCTGGACCTGCGTGGCGCGGAGGTCTGCGTCGTGAGCAACGACGGCATCTTCGCCGACCTGGCGGACTCGGCGCTGCTGACGGTCGTCACTCCCGGACGTCAGGCGCTGAGCAAGCGGCTGGTCGACGCGGCCACCCGCCTCGTGGAGCTGACGACGCTGGAGGAGGCTGCCGCGGGGACCCTGCGGGTCTGAGGGCATCGCCGGACGCCCGACGGACCTTGACGTCGAGCCACCTCGGGAGCACGGTGTGTGACGACGCCCGGCGCGTGCTGCCGGTGCGAGCGGGGGAGGCCCTGTGGAGCGGCACGGCTCGGAGAGCTACTTCATCCTCGGAGAGGGCCTGGTCGGCGAGAGCGGGCAGGGCCGGCCGCGGACGCTGGCCGCCGCGGTCGAGGCGGCGGCGCCGCCGTTCCGGTTCTCGCGGATGGGGCCCAAGGGCAGCGCCGTCGGCGAGTCGAGCCGGGTGAGGCTCGCCCGCGCGATGGTCGGGAGCGGGAAGGCATCCCGCATCCCGTCGGGCTTCACCTACCTCGGCCAGTTCGTCGACCACGACCTCACCTTCGACCGGACCGCCGTGCTGCTCGGGCGCACCGTGTCGCCCGCGGAGCTGCTGCAGGCCCGCTCGCCGAGCCTCGACCTGGACTCGCTCTACGGCGCGGGGCCGCAGGCGGCGGGCTCGGCGGCGTTCTACGCCGACGACCGCCACCTCAGGACGGGCCGGACGGTCGCCATCGGCGGTGACGCGGCCCGGGACGGCTTCGACCTGCCGCGGGTCGGGAGCGGGACGTCGAAGAAGGCACGGCGGCAGGCGCTCATCCCGGACTTCCGCAACGACGAGAACCTCGCGGTGGCCCAGACCCACCTGGCGTTCATCAGGTTCCACAACCGGGTCGTCGACAGCCTTCCGGCCTCCGTCCCGCCGGCCCAGCGCTTCGCGACGGCACGCGACATCGTGGTCAGGCACTACCAGTGGATGATCCGCCACGACTACCTGCCGCGCATCTGCGCGAGGGGTGTCGTGAACGACGTGTTCTCACGCGGACGGAAGGTGTTCGAGACCGGCGCCGCCCCGACCGACGTGCCGACGATGCCCGTCGAGTTCTCCGTCGCCGCCTTCCGGTTCGGGCACTCGATGATCCGGGGGGCCTACGACTGGAACGCCCGGTTCCCGAGCGGGCAGGGCACCCTCGACCTGCTCTTCACCTTCTCCGGCACCGGCGGCGACCTCGGCGGGGGAGTGCGCCTGCCCAGCAACTGGATCGCCGACTTCCGGCGCCTCTACGACTTCGGCGAGGCCGGCCGGGCGGACCTCACCGTGCCTGAGTCCCAGTTCAACCGGGCCCTGCGCATCGACACCATGGTCGCGAACCCGCTGGGCAGGCTGCCGGCTGGCCCGATCGGGGGCCGGGCTCCCGACCGCGCGACGGCGAGCCTCGCGTTCCGCAACCTCACCCGGGCCTCCATGGTGCGCCTGGCGAGCGGTCAGCAGATGGCCGCCCACCTGAGGCGGCGGGGCGTGGGCGGCAAGGCCCTCAGCAAGGCCCAGATCCGCGACGGCCGCAACGGCGCCGACCTCGGCGCGCTCACCGCGGCGCAGCGGGACGCGGTCGTCACGAAGACCCCGCTGTGGTTCTACGTCCTGCGGGAGGCCGAGCTGGGTGGCGGCAGGCTCGGCGGGGTGGGGGCGCGCATCGTGGCCGAGACGTTCCACCGCGCGATGGAGGGCAGCGCGTCCTCGATCGTCCGGGACCCGGCGTGGCGGCCGACCCTCGGGCCGGACAGCACGACCTTCCGCATGGTGGACCTGCTGCTGTTCGCGTTCGAGGGGAAGAAGTCGCTGCTCGCCCCGCTGGGCTGACGGCTCAGGCCGCCTCGGGCCCGGTGTCTGCCCGCGCACGGGACCGGCGTGCGACCAGCAGACCGGCCAGCGTCGCCCCGAGGCAGCCCAGGACCTCGTCGCCCAGCGTGTCCTCGTAGGCGGTCTCGAGCTCGGTGCCGTGCCGGATGAACGCCCACCACTCGCCCACCTCCCAGCCGACCGCGAGCAGCGCACCGGTGCCGGCCACGAGCAGCCCGAGCGCCCACGGCGGGCTGACCCGGGAGCGCAGCAGGAGCAGGCCGATGCCCGCCGTGAGCAGGAACCAGTTGACGAAGTGGTTGGCGTCGTCCCACCAGCCGATCGAGTCGTACAGGTCGGCGGTGTTGCCGGTCACGTCGACCAGGAACGGCGCCATGATCAGCGCGAACGCCGTCCAGGGTGCCGCCGACGGGGCCGTGCCCGCGCGCCGCGCCCGCAGCGCCCACACGGCCGGCACGAGGAGCATCATCGCGGGGTAGGCGACGAGCCGGGCCCGGAAGCCCTTGCCCTCGAACTGCGCCAGGTCGGGCACGAACGCCGCGACGGCAAGCTGCCCGACGGTCGCCACGAGGACGGCAACGGTGGCGCGGCGCGGCCACGGCGAGGCCGGCGGTGCGGCCTGCCCCTCTCTGCTCGTGCTCGTGCTCGTCACGTCGCCCCTCGTCGTCGATCCGGTCCTGCGGCGGGCGGAAGTCTGCCGCACGGTCCGGCGCCGATCGCCGAACCGCGGGGTTGACAGGCCGTCCCGCGCTGGTACCTTACAACGTAAACGTACAGTGTAAGTTTCGACGCACGAGGAGACGACGCCCATGTCGACCACAGCCCAGGCCACCACCGCCACCAGCACCAGCCCGCCGCGTACGCCCGGTGTCCCCGCGCAGCGGCGGAGCGCCACCACGACCCCGCGCCGCGCCGCCCTCGTCGCCGGCGTGGGCTACCTGATGATCTTCGTGCTCGCGGTCTTCGCCAACTTCGTCGTGCGCACGCGCCTGGTCGACCCCGACGACGCCCGCGCGACCCTGGAGAACATCGCCGCGTCCGAGACCCTGTTCCGCGCCGGGCTGGTCGCGTTCCTCGCGGTGTTCGTCGTCGACGTGGCCGTCGCCTGGGCCCTCTACGTGCTGCTGCGGGCGGTGAACCAGGAGGTCTCGCTGCTCGCGGCGTGGTTCCGGCTGGTCTACACGGCCTTCCTCGGCGTGGGACTGGTCTTCTTCTTCGTGGTCGTGTCGCTGGTCAGCGGCGCCGACCACCTGGCGGCCTTCGACCAGGGTGAGCTGGCCGCCCACGTGACGCTGTCGCTCGACGCGTTCAACTACGCCTGGCTCATCGGGCTGGTCGCGTTCGGGGTCCACCTGGCGCTGGTCGGCCACCTCCTGCTCGCGTCGGGGTCGGCCCCCCGGGCGCTCGGTGTCCTCCTGCTCGTGGCGGGGGCGGCCTACGTCCTGGACACGCTCGCGAACGCCCTGCTGTCCGGCTACGCGGACCACGCCGACCTGTTCCTGGTCGTCGTGGCCGTGCCCGCGGTCGCGGCCGAGCTGGGCCTGACCGGCTGGCTGCTGGCCCGGGCCGGGAGGCCGGGGCACGCCCTGGCCGGGACCGGTGGCTGACCGAGCGCCTCAGGCTGCCTCCCGGGTCCCGGCCGGTCACGTCGGGTGACCGGTGGGGACCAGCGTGCCATCGCGCTGCGCCGGCGGCGTGCCGGACCGCCCGACGGCCCGGCGCACTGTCGACGCGGCGGGGTCACGAGGGGCATACTGAGGACAAATGGCTACCTCGCGCGCCGCCAGACGGCGACCCCCCGGCAGTCCCTTCAAAGACGCCGTTGCGGCGCCCGTCGAAGTGTTCGAGGTCGGTGACCGGGTCACCCACGACCGGTGCGGCCTCGGCCGCGTCGTCGGCGTCGAGCCCGACGTGGCGGTCCAGGTCGAGTTCGGGCAGCAGACCTTCCGGGTGCTCTCGCCCTACCGCGAGCTGACCAAGCTCTGACGCGTCACACGTAGGCGTCGACCGTGGTAGCGGCCGCCGCCGCGGCCCGGCGCGACCGGTGGCGGTGGCGCAGGCCGTCGGCCGAGAGCAGGACCAGGGCCGCCCACACGAGGGCGAAGCCCGCGAGCCGCGACGCGGGCATCTCCTCGTCGTAGACCAGCACGCCGGTCAGGAACTGCAGCACCGGCGCGATGTACTGCAGCATGCCGAGCAGCGAGAGCGGCACCCGGCGGGCGGCTGCGGCGAAGAACAGCAGCGGGACGGCCGTCGCCACGCCGGCGCTGGCGAGCAGCAGGCCGTGGCCGACCCCCGTGTGCCCGAGCCGTCCGTCGCCCTGCGACTCCAGGTAGAGCAGCCACCCGAGCGCCGGGAGGAACAGGACGGCGGTCTCGACGGTGAGGGACTGCACCGCACCGACCGTGGCTCCCACCTGCTTCTTGAGCAGGCCGTACGCCGCGAAGCTCAGCGCCAGCCCCAGCGCGATCCACGGCGGCCGGCCGTAGTCGGCGGTCAGCACCACCACGGCGAGGGCGCCGAGCCCGACGGCCGCCCACTGCAACGGCCGCAGCCGCTCCTGCAGCACCAGCACCCCGATGAGCACGGTGACGACCGGGTTGATGAAGTAGCCCAGCGACGTCTCGACGACGTGCCCGTTGTTGACCCCCCAGATGTAGATGCACCAGTTGCCGCCGATCAGCGCGGCGGCCAGCGTCATGCGGGTCAGCGACGCCGGGTCGTGCAGCAGCGGGCGGACCCACGACCAGCTGCGGCCGACGGCGAGGACCCCGAGGACGAACACGAGCGACCAGACGATGCGGTGCGCGGCGATCTCGAGCGCGCCCGCCGGCTCCAGGAGCGGCCAGTAGAGCGGGAACAGGCCCCAGAGGAAGTAGCAGGCGACGCCGTAGGCGGTGCCCCGCCGCTCGTCAGCCACGCCCGAACGCTAACCGCCGGCGTCAGGAGTGTCCAACGAGTTCACTGCTGTCTCGTCGGGCGAGACGTGGCGCCTACGCGACCGTCCAGGTGTCCGAGCCGGCCAGCAGGGCGGCGAGCTCGGCGTCGCCGGCCGGCCGGCCGTCCTGCCCGGCGCGGCTCGCCTCGATCTGGGCGCGCATGAGGTCGTCGTAGACCGGCCGGTCGACGGCCCGGAACACGCCGATGGGCGTGCGGGCCAGCGAGAGCTCGGCCAGCCGCGACAGGTCGAACGCGTGGGAGGGGTCCTCGGCGTGCGCGTCGTGGACGACGAGCTGGTCGAGCCCCGCCGCGGCGACGTCGACGACCTTCAGCGCCTGGTCGCGGTCGCGGACGACGCCGTGCTGGCCCTGCGTGCCCCACCTGATCGGCTCACCGTGCTCGAGCCGGATCGTGAAGTCGTCACGCGTCTGCGGGTCCTTCAGCGGCTCGAACGCGTTGTCGTTGAAGATGTTGCAGTTCTGGTAGATCTCGACCAGCGCGGTGCCCCGGTGCTCGGCCGCGGCCTGCAGCACCGACGTCAGGTGCTTGCGGTCGGAGTCGATCGAGCGGGCGACGAAGGAGGCCTCGGCGCCCAGCGCCAGCGACACGGGGTTGAACGGGGAGTCCAGGGACCCCAGCGGTGTCGACTTCGTGATCTTCCCGAGCTCGGACGTCGGCGAGTACTGCCCCTTGGTCAGCCCGTAGATGCGGTTGTTGAACAGCAGGATCTTGAGGTTGACGTTGCGCCGCAGCGCGTGGATCAGGTGGTTCCCGCCGATCGAGAGCGCGTCGCCGTCGCCGGTGACGACCCAGACGGACAGGTCCGGTCGCGAGGACGCCAGGCCGGTCGCGATGGCCGGCGCCCGGCCGTGGATGGAGTGCATCCCGAACGTGTCCATGTAGTAGGGGAAGCGCGACGAGCACCCGATGCCCGAGACGAAGACGACGTTCTCGCGGGCCAGACCGAGCGTGGGCATGAAGGACTGGACGGCGGCGAGGATCGCGTAGTCACCGCAGCCCGGGCACCAGCGCACCTCCTGGTCGGTCTTGAAGTCCTTGGCCGACTGCTTGCCGGTCGCCTTGGGCACCAGGCCCAGCGAGCTCAGCCCGCTGCCGTTCCACGCCGAGCCCTGGTCGGGAACGCTCACGTCAGGTCCTCGTCACTCATGTCGTCGATGCAGGTGGTGATCACGCCCGCCAGCTCCTCGGCCTTGAACGGGAGCCCGCGGACCTGGTTGTAGCCGATCGCGTCGACCAGGTACTTGGCCCGGACCATCAGCGAGAGCTGGCCGCCGAAGCCGTAGCCCAGGTTCATCTCCGGCACGAGGACCCGGTCGTAGCGGCGCAGGACGTCGCCGAGGTCGGACGGGAACGGGTTGAGGTGGCGCAGGTGCGCCTGCGCCACGTGGTGGCCCGCGGTGCGCACGCGGCGGCAGGCCGCACCGATCGGGCCGTAGGTCGAGCCCCAGCCGAGCACCAGCACCCGGGCCTGGCCCGACGGGTCCTCGACGACGGTCGGGGGGATCGTGGCGGCGACCGCGTCGACCTTGGCCTGACGCGTCCGGACCATGAAGTCGTGGTTGGCCGGGTCGTAGGAGATGTTCCCGGTGATGTCTGCCTTCTCGATGCCGCCGATGCGGTGCTCGAGACCCGCCGTGCCCGGCACCGCCCAGGGCCGCGCGAGGGTCTCGGGGTCGCGCAGGTAGGGGTGGAACACCGGGTCCCCGTCCGGCGTCCCGTCGACCGTCGCGTTGGGCTCGCGGGCGAAGTCGACGGTGAGGTCGGGCAGGTCCCCGGTGTCGGGGACCCGCCACGGCTCGGAGCCGTTGGCCAGGTAGCCGTCGGAGAGCAGGATCACCGGCACGCGGTAGGTCGTCGCGATGCGGGCCGCCTCGAGCGCGGTGTCGAAGCAGTCGGCCGGGGACCGCGGAGCCACGATCGGCACGGGGGCCTCGCCGTTGCGGCCGAACATCGCCTGCAGGAGGTCGGCCTGCTCGGTCTTGGTGGGCATGCCGGTCGACGGCCCCGCCCGCTGCACGTCGACGACGATCAGTGGCAGCTCGAGCGACACGCCGAGCCCGATCGTCTCGGCCTTGAGCGCCAGCCCGGGGCCGGAGGTCGAGGTGACGGCCAGCGACCCGCCGTAGGCCGCGCCGAGCGCCGCGCCGACGGCCGCGATCTCGTCCTCGGCCTGGAACGTGCGGACGCCGAATCGCTTGTGCTTGCTCAGCTCGTGCAGGATGTCCGACGCCGGCGTGATCGGGTAGGAGCCGAGGAACAGCGGCAGCCCGCTGCGCTGCGACGCGGCGACCAGCCCGAACGAGAGCGCGAGGTTGCCCGAGATGTTGCGGTAGGTGCCGGCCGGCAGCCGGGCCGGCTTCACCTCGTAGGACACCGAGAAGTCCTCGGTCGTCTCCCCGAAGCTCCATCCCGCCTTGAATGCCTTGAGGTTGGCCTTCATGATCTGCTCGTTGCGCGCGAACTTGGTCTCGAGGAACCGCACCGTGCCCTCGGTGGGCCGGTTGTAGAGCCACGACAGCAGGCCCAGGGCGAACATGTTCTTCGCCCGCTCGGCCTCCTTCTTGGTGATGTCGAAGCCCTTGAGCGCCTCGACGGTCATCGAGGTCAGCGCGATCGGGTGCAGGGTGTAGGCCTCGAGGGAGCCGTCCTCGAGCGGGTTGCCGTCGTAGCCGACGCGCGCGAGGTTGCGGCTGGTGAACTCGTCGGTGTTGACGATGACGTCGGCCCCGCGGGCCAGGTCGCCGATGTTGGCCTTGAGCGCGGCCGGGTTCATCGCCACCAGCACGTCCGGCCGGTCACCCGGCGTCATGATGTCGTGGTCGGCGAAGTGCAGCTGGAAGGCCGACACGCCCGGGAGGGTGCCCGCGGGAGCCCGGATCTCGGCCGGGAAGTCGGGCAGCGTCGAGAGGTCGTTGCCGAAGGACGCCGTCTCCGTGGTGAACCTGTCGCCGGTGAGCTGCATGCCGTCGCCGGAGTCCCCCGCGAACCGGATGATCACCCGGTCGAGCTGCTGGACGTGCTTGGTCACCACACCCCCAGGCTACGTCTTCGTAGGTTGTGAGGGGCCCTAGACTCCGATCGGCAAGATCGAGGAGGCGCTGGTGGACGGCTTCTACGGCGGGTACGGCCTGGTCGGGCTGGTCTTCCTGGCCGGTGTCGCCTTCGTCGCCGTCGCGTTCACGGCGAACCGGCTGCTGCGCCCGCGCGTGCCCGGCCACGAGAAGTCGCTGACCTACGAGTGCGGCGTCGACCCCGTCGGCGAGGGCTGGGCGCAGAGCCACGTCCGCTACTACGTGTTCGCCTACCTCTACGTGATCTTCGCCGTCGACGCGATCTACCTGTTCCCCTGGGCGACCGTGTTCGCCGCCCCCGGCTACGGCGCCACGACGCTGGTCGAGATGTTCGTCTTCATCGGGTTCCTGGCCGTCGGGTTGCTCTACGCCTGGCGCAAGGGGGTGCTCGCGTGGCGGTAGACCTGCCGGCCCCGACGGTGGGTCCCCCGTCGGTCGGTGCGCTCCAGCGGGCGGCGCCCGAGCCGATGCGGCTGATCCTGAACTGGGGCCGCCGCTACAGCCTGTGGGTCTTCAACTTCGGCCTGGCGTGCTGCGCCATCGAGTTCATCGCGTCGTCGATGTCGCGTCACGACTTCATCCGGCTCGGGGTCATCCCGTTCGCGCCCGGCCCACGGCAGGCCGACCTCATGGTCGTCAGCGGCACCGTGAGCGACAAGATGGCGCCGGCCGTGCGCCGGCTCTACGAGCAGATGCCCGAGCCCAAGTACGTCATCTCCTTCGGCGCGTGCTCCAACTCCGGCGGGCCCTACTGGGACTCCTACTGCGTCACCAAGGGCGTGGACCAGATCGTCCCGGTGGACGTCTACGTGCCCGGCTGCCCACCGCGCCCGGAGGCGCTCCTGCAGGGCATCCTGACCCTGCAGGAGAAGATCGCTGCCGAGTCCCTGGCCGACCGCTACCACCGGGACGCGCCGGCCGGACCCATCACGACCATCCGGGTCGGTGACGACGCGTGACCGACGCCGAGGTCCCCGCGGCCGAGGTCCTGGCCCGGCGCTATGCAGGCGAGGGCGCCGTCGAGTCGGCCTTCGGTCAGGACACGGTCGACGTTCCCCGCTCCTTCTGGACCGCCGCGATGACCTCGGCCCGTGACGAGCTCGGGTTCCGGTTCTTCGACTGGCTGACCGCCGTCGACCAGCTCGACGACGCCGAGACGCCGGGGTTCGATGTCGTCTGCCACCTCTGGGCCCCGGACCGGCGCGAGCACCTGCTGCTGCGCACCCGCGTACCCGCCGCCGAGCCGGTCCTCGACACGGCGACGGGCGTCTACGCCGGCGCCTCGTGGCACGAGCGGGAGACCTTCGAGATGTTCGGCGTGGACTTCGCGGGCCACCCGCACCTCGTCCCGCTGCTCCTGCCGGACGGCTTCGAGGGGCGTCCGCTGCGCAAGGACTTCGTGCTCGCCGCCCGGGCAGCCAAGGCCTGGCCGGGGGCGAAGGAGCCCGGCGAGTCCGACGCCGAGGGCGGGGCGGGCTCGCCGAGCCGCCGCAAGACCCGCCCGCCCGGCGTGCCCGACCCCGAGGCCTGGGGCCCCCGGCCGGAGCGCCCCTCGTGAGCGACGTGCTCGAGGCCGCCCTGCGTGTCGTCCTGGTGCTCGGCGCGTTCCTGACGCTGCCGCTGCTCGTGGGGCAGACCGAGCACAAGGCGATGGCGCACATGCAGAGCCGGCTCGGCCCGATGTACGCCGGCGGCTTCCACGGCTGGGCCCAGCTCGTCGCCGACGGCGTGAAGTTCGCGCAGAAGGAGGAGATCGTGCCCGCCGCGGCCGACCGCACGATCTTCCGGCTGGCCCCCGCGGTCGCGATGATCCCCTACCTCGTGGTGCTGGTCGCCATCCCGGTCGGGCCCGGCCTGGTCGGCCACGACCTCGACGCGGGCCTCTTCTTCGTGCTGGCCGTCATGGGGGTCGGGGTGCTCGGGGCCCTGATGGCCGGCTGGGCGAGCGCCAACAAGTTCTCGCTGCTGGGCGGGCTGCGGACCGCGGCGCAGCTGACGGCCTACGAGCTGCCGTTCATCCTGGCGGCCGCCTCGGTCGCGATGGCGGCGGGCACCCTGTCGCTGCCGGGCATCGTCGAGGCGTGGGAGCCGTGGTGGCTGCTGTGGCAGCTGCCCGGCGCCGTGGTGTTCTTCGTGGCGGGTCTGGCCGAGCTGCAGCGCCCGCCGTTCGACATGCCGGTGGCCGACTCGGAGATCATCTTCGGCGCGTTCACCGAGTACACCGGGCTGCGGTTCGCGCTGTTCCTGCTCGCCGAGTACGCCGGCATCGTCGTGCTCTGCGCCCTGACGACGGTGCTGTTCCTCGGCGGGTGGAGGGGGCCGTTCGACGAGTCGCTCGCGGGCCTCCCGGGGGTGGTGTGGACGCTGGGCAAGACGATGGCGCTGGCGTTCGTCGTGATCTGGCTACGGGTGTCCTACCCGCGGCTGAGGGAGGACCAGCTGCAACGGCTGGCCTGGCAGGGCCTGGTGCCGGTGGCGCTGGGCCAGCTGGCGTTGACGGGAGTGGTGGCGGTGACGGTGTCGTGAAGGTGCCCGGAGCGGGGCTCGCCAAAGGTCTCGCGGTGACGCTGCGGACCATGGGCCGCCGGTCGGTCACGGCGCAGTACCCCGACGTGAAGCCCGAGCTGCCGCCGCGCAGCCGCGGGGTCATCGCGCTGCTCGAGGAGAACTGCACCGTGTGCATGCTCTGCGCGCGCGAGTGCCCCGACTGGTGCATCTACATCGACTCCCACAAGGAGACGATCCCCGCGCCCGAGGGCGGCCGGGAGCGGCAGCGCAACGTCCTCGACCGCTTCGACATCGACTTCTCGCTGTGCATGTACTGCGGCATCTGCATCGAGGTCTGCCCGTTCGACGCGCTGTTCTGGTCGCCGGAGTTCGAGTACTCCGAGCTCGACATCCGCGACCTCACCCATGGCAAGGAGCGGCTCGGCCAGTGGATGGCCACCGTTCCGCCCCCGCCGGCGCACGACCACCACGGGGTCCGCGCGAAGGAGGTCGACGCCGCCCAGAAGGCCGCCGACAAGGCCCTCGAGCCGTGAGCCTGGTCGAGGTGCTCTTCGGGCTCCTCGGGGTCGTTGCGCTCGGCGCCGGGCTGCTCGTCGTGACGACGCGACAGCTGGTGCACGCGGCGCTGTGGCTGGTGGTCTGCCTGGGCGCGGTGGCGGGCTGCTACCTGCTGCTCTCGGCCGAGTTCGTGGCGTGGGTGCAGGTGCTCATCTACGTCGGCGCCGTCGTCGTGCTCCTGCTGTTCGGGCTCATGCTGACCCGAGCCCCGATCGGCGCCTCCACCGACCTCGACGCGCCCGCCGGCCAGCGTCTGGCCGCGGCCGTGGTGGCGCTCGGCCTCGCGGGCGTGGTGGTCGCGACGAGCGTCGAGGCCTTCCGCGGCGAGGACATCGCCCTCGGCGACGACGCCGTCCGCGGCTCGTCGTCGGCGGCCGGAGCGGCCATCTTCCGCAGCTGGGTGCTGCCCTTCGAGGCGCTCTCGGTGCTGCTGCTCGCCGCCCTGGTCGGGGCGATCGTGCTCTCCCGGCGCGACATCGGGGCCGGCGCGGGCGGTGCCGGCGGCGCGGAGGAGAGCCGCTGATGCCGCTGCTCATGCCGGTCCTTCTCGCGGGGCTGCTGTTCTGCATCGGGGTCTACGGCGTGCTGGCGCGGCGCAACGCGATCCTGGTGCTGATGTCCGTCGAGCTGATGCTCAACGCCGTGAACGTGAACCTGGTCGCCTTCGACGTCTGGCTGCGCGACGAGCTGCTCGCCGGCCAGGTGTTCACCCTCTTCGTCATCACCATCGCGGCCGCCGAGGTCGGGCTGGGGCTCGCCATCGTCCTGCTCGTCTTCCGGCAGCGGGAGACCTCCCGGCTCGACGCGCTCGACCAGCTCGCCGAGGAGCGGGAGCCGGTCGGATGACCCCGGTCTACGTGGCGCTGCTGGTGCCGGCGCTGGCAGCGCTGGCCGGGCTGCTGGCCGGGCCGCGGTGGCCGCGCGCCGTGGTCCCGCTGGCAGTGGGCGGGACGGGGGTGGCGCTGCTGGCCACGCTCGTCCTCGCGGCCCGGGCGGTGCTGGACGCGCCGCTGTTCGAGCGCGCCCAGCTCGCGACGGTCCCGACCGGGGCGTTCTCCTCGCGCGGTACCGCGCTGACGTTCGGGCTCGACCTCCGGGTCGACGGGCTGGCCGCCCTCGTGTCCCTCGCGGTCGGCGTCGTGGCCTTCGGGGTGCAGGTCTACTCGACCGGCTACCTCAAGGGTGACCCGCGCTTCTCGTCGTACGCCGCGCTCGTGTCGCTGTTCACCTCGGCAATGCTGCTGGTGGTCTTCGCCGACGACCTGCTGGCCCTGCTCGTCGGCTGGGAGGTCATGGGCGTCTGCTCCTACTTCCTCATCGGGCACCACTGGGAGCAGGAGGGCTCGCGGGCGAGCGCGGTCAAGGCGTTCGTCGTCACCCGCCTGGGCGACGTCGGGTTCCTGTTCGGCATCTTCGCGCTCGCGACGGCCTTCGGGACCTTCAGCATCGACGGCATCGTCTCCCGGGCGGCGGTGCTGAACGGGCGGCTCGACATCCTGCCGCTGGTCCCCGCGACGTCGGAGCAGACGGTCACGGTCGCGACCCTCTTGCTGCTCTGCGGGGTGGTCGGCAAGTCGGCGCAGTTCCCGCTGCACACCTGGCTGCCCGACGCGATGGCCGGCCCGACACCGATCAGCGCGCTGATCCACGCGGCGACCATGGTGGCCGCGGGGATCTACCTCGTGGTGCGGCTCTTCGACGTCTTCCTGCTCGCCCCCGTGACCCTCGCCGTCATGGCGGTCATCGCCTGCATCACCATGCTCGGCGGAGCGCTGGCCGCGCTCGCCCAGGACGACATCAAGCGGGTGCTCGCCTACTCCACCGTCAGCCAGCTCGCCTACATGCTCGCGGCGCTGTCGGTCGGGTCGGCCGTCGCCGCGAACTTCCACCTGCTGACCCACGCCGCCTTCAAGGCGCTGCTCTTCCTCGCCGCCGGATCGGTCATCCACGCGGTCGGCACGAACCTCATGCCGGACATGGGCGGCCTCCGGCGGCTGATGCCGGTCACCTTCCTCGCCATGACGGCCGGGCTGGCCGCGCTGGCCGGCATCCCGCCGTTCGCCGGCTTCTTCTCCAAGGAGGCGGTGCTCGGCGCGGCCGAGGAGACGGCCCTGCACGGGGAGGGGCCGGCCGCGGCCTGGACCGGCTGGCTGGTGCTCGGGGTGGGCCTGGCGACCGTCGGGGTCACCGCGGCGTACGTGACCCGCCTGTGGCTCATGACGTTCTTCGGCCCGCCGCGCTCGCCCGTGGCCGCGCACGAGTCACCGCCCTCGATGCGCTGGCCGCTCGTCGCGCTCGCCGTGCCCACGGTGGCGCTCGGCGTCGTCGGGCTGCGCCAGTCCTGGTTGCCCGAGTGGGCGGCCGCCGGCATCGCCTGGCAGCACCGCCCCGACGCCGCCACGCTCATCGTGGGCGAGCAGGAGGTGGCGCAGGCGTCGCTGCACCTCGGCGCCGTGACCTCCGTGCTGTCGGTGGTCCTCGCGGTGGCCGGCGCCGCCGCCGTGGTGTCGACCTGGCGGCTGGAGCCGCTCGTGGACCCGACGCTCGGGCTGCGGGCGCGCACCGCCCTGGAGCGGGCCTTCTACGTCGACGACGTCTACGACCGGGTGTTCGTCCGGCCGGTCCGCGCAGCCACCGGCGGCGTGGCTTGGACCGACGACGCCGTCGTCGGTGGGGCGGTGCGGGCCACCGGGTCCGAGACCGCCCGGCTCGCCCGGCTCGTGTCCCTCACCCAGGCCGGCAACGTGCAGACCTACCTCACCGGGCTGCTCGCCGGGGTGCTCCTGCTGGTCGTCGGGGTGGTGACGCTGACATGACCGAGGCGCTGATCCCGCTCATGCTGGCCCTGCCGCTGGCCGGGTCGCTGCTGCTCCTCGTCGGTCCGCCGCGCCGGAGCGAGCGGCTCGCGGCGCAGCTCGGCACCGCGGTCGCCGCGGCCACCTTCGCCGTCTCCGTCTGGGTGGCGGCCGTGTCGCCCGAGACCGACGTCGAGTGGGTGCCGACGCTCGGGCTGCGGCTGCACCTGGGCACCGACGGCGTCTCGACCCCGCTCGTGCTGCTCACCTCCGGCCTGACGGCGCTGTGCATGGTCTACCTCCTGCGCGTACGTCCGGAGGCCGGGCGGCTGCGCGCCCTCGTCGGGCTGCTGCTCCTGATCGAGGTCGGCATGCTCGGCACCTTCGTCGCCCTGGACCTGCTCCTGTTCTTCGTGTTCTTCGAGGTCGTGCTGGTGCCGATGTGGTTCGTCATCGCGCAGTGGGGCGACGACGCGGTGCCGGGCGGCCGGCGCCGCGCGGCGAACCTGTTCATCCTCTACACGCTGCTCGGCAGCGTCGTGATGCTGCTCGGCATGCTGCTGGTCGGCTCGCAGGCCGGCACGTTCGACATGGTGGAGCTCGCGAACCGGCAGGGCGCCGACATGTCGCGGGGCATCCAGGTGCTCGCGTTCCTCGCGCTCGGCCTGGGCTTCGCGGTCAAGACGCCGATGTGGCCGTTGCACTCCTGGCTGCCCGACGCGCACACCGCCGCCCCCACGGTCGGCTCGGTGCTGCTCGCCGGCGTCCTGCTGAAGATGGGCACCTACGGGTTCGTGCGCATCGCGCTGCCGATCGTCCCGGAGGGCGCCGAGGTCGTCGCGCCCTACCTCGCCGCGCTCGCCGTGGTCGGCATCGTCTACGGCTCGCTGGCCTGCCTCGCACAGCGGGACCTCAAGCGGCTCATCGCGTTCTCGTCGATCGGCCACATGGGCTTCGTCCTGCTGGGCATCTCGACCCTGTCGCCGGTCGGGGTGAACGGCGCGCTCTACGCCAACATCGCCCACGGCCTCATCACCGGCCTGCTCTTCTTCCTGGTGGGCGCCCTGAAGGACCGCCACCACACGTCCTCGATCGAGGTCCTCGGCGGGGGGCTCTACGAGCGCATGCCCCGGCTCGGTGTCCTGCTGGCCTTCGGGGCCGTCGCCAGCCTCGGCCTGCCCGGCCTGGCCGGGTTCTGGGGCGAGATGCTCGTGCTGCTCGGCGCCTTCCGGCCCGACGCCGCCCTGCCTCGGGGCTTCTTCCTCGTCTGCATGGTGCTCGCCGGCGTCGGCGTCGTCCTGACCACGACCTACTTCGTGGCGCTGCTGCGCCGGGTCGCGCAGGGCACGAGCTTCCAGGCCTGGCGCGACGCGGTGCTGCTGCGCGACGCGAGCACGCACGAGCTCCTCGTGTGGGCGCCCGTCGTCGCGCTCGTGCTGGCCCTCGGGCTCTGGCCGAAGTGGCTCCTCGCGGCCAGCGACCCCGTCGTGCGCGCGCTGCTCGGGGGCTCGTCGTGAGCATGCAGGCCGTGCAGTCGATCGACTACCTCGCCATCGCCGCCCCCCTGCTCGTCGCCGTCCTGGCACTGCTCGTGCTGGTCGCCGACACGTTCCTCCCGCCGGCCCACCGCCGCGTGACCGGATGGGTCTCCGCCGGAGGTCTCGCGGTCGCCGCCGCCCTGCTGGTCCCGCTCGTCGGTGACCGGCGCTCGACGTTCTGCGTGCCGGGCGACGGCCTGCTGCTGCCGGCGTGCTCCTACGTCGTCGACGACCTCACGCTGGTCTTCCAGGCGGTCGTGCTCGCCGGTGCCGTGGTCTGCGTCCTGCTCTCGCTGGACACCGTGCGCGACAGCGCCATCCCGGCGGGGGAGTACTTCTTCCTGCTCCTCGCGTCGGTCTCCGGCGCGCTGACACTGGCCGCCAGCCGCGACCTGCTCACGCTCGTCGTCGCGCTCGAGGTCGTCTCGCTGCCGGCGTTCGCCCTGGTCGCGCTGCGCCGCTTCGACAGCCGGTCGGGCGAGGCGGCCCTCAAGCTGTTCCTGGTGTCGGTGGTCTCGACCGCGGTCATGCTCTTCGGCCTGAGCCTGGTCTACGGCGTCACCGGCCAGGTGCACCTCTCGCGCATCGCCACGGCGCTGGACGACCCCGGCGTGAGGGCGCCCGTGCTCGCGCTCGGCGTCACGCTGGCGCTGGCCGGCTTCGGCTTCAAGGTGGCCGCCGTCCCGTTCCACTTCTGGGCGCCGGACACCTACGAGGGCGCGCCGGTGCCGGTGGCCGCCTACCTGTCGGTCGTCTCCAAGGCCGCCGGCTTCGTGGGCCTCGCCCTCCTGCTCACCGAGGGCTTCGCGCCCTACGCCGACGTCTGGGGACCGGCGGTCGCCGTCGTGGCCGCCGTGACCATGACGGTCGGGAACCTCGCGGCGCTGCGGCAGCGACGCGCCGTGCGGCTGCTCGCCTGGTCGTCGGTGGCGCAGTCGGGCTACATGCTCGTTCCCCTGGGCGCGGCCTCGGTCGGCGAGCTCGACGCCGTCCTGCCGGCCACGGTCGCCTACGTCGTCGCCTACGGCGTGATGAACCTCGGCGCGTTCTCCGTCGTGACGCTGGTCGGCCGGCACCGCGAGGCCAACCGGCTCGAGGACTACCGCGCGCTGGGCCGCACGGAGCCGCTCTCGGCCTTCGCGCTGGCCTTCGCGCTCGCCTGCCTGGCCGGCCTGCCGCCGGGCCTGCTCGGCCTGTTCGCGAAGATCGTCGTCTTCCAGGCGCCCGTCGACCAGGGGGTCGGGTGGCTGGCCGTCGTGATGGCCGTCAACGTCGTCGTCGGGCTCTACTACTACCTCGCCTGGGCGGCTTTGCTGTACGCGCGTCCCGCCGCGGCCGGCGCAGGCGCCCGGCCGCCGTCGTACCGCATCTCCTGGTCCGACGGTGTGGCCATCGGGATGACGCTCGGTGCCGCCCTGTGGCTCTCGGTGCTGCCCGACCCGATCCTGCGGTTCGGCTGAGGCGCGGGAACGCCGGTCGTGACCGGGGCGTTACCCGCGTGGACGACCCGCGCACCACCCGGAGGACCCCTCAGTGCACCGCCACGCGAACGGCGTCAAGACCGCCGCGCTGCTCGCCCTCATGTCCGGGCTCATCCTGCTCGTCGGTCAGTGGCTCGGCGGAGCGGGCGGCCTCACGATCGCCGTCGTCATCGCCCTCGGGACCAACGGCATCGCCTACTTCTTCAGCGACCGGCTCGCGCTGCGGTCGATGCGGGCGCGTCCGGTCAGCGAGGCCGAGCAGCCGGTGATGTACCGCCTCGTCCGCGAGCTCTCGACGGCCTCCCGGCAGCCGATGCCGCGGCTCTACGTCTCGCCCACGCAGGCTCCCAACGCCTTCGCGACCGGCCGCAACCCGCGCAACGCGGCCGTCTGCTGCACCGACGGCATCCTGGCGATCCTCGACGAGCGCGAGCTGCGCGGCGTCCTGGGCCACGAGCTCTCGCACGTCTACAACCGCGACATCCTCATCAGCTCGGTCGCCGCGGGCCTGGCCAGCGTCGTGATGTACCTGGGGTACCTCGCCTGGCTGCTGCCGGTCGGCCGCAGCAGTGACGACGACGGCCCCGGCCCGCTCGGCGCGCTGGCCGTGCTCATCCTCGGCCCGGTCGCCGCGGGCCTCATCCAGATGGCGATCAGCCGGTCCCGCGAGTTCCAGGCCGACGCGTCCGGTGCGCAGGTGACCGGTGACCCGCTCGCCCTTGCCAGCGCCCTGCGCAAGCTCGAGCTGGGGGCCCGCGCCCTGCCGCTGCCCCCGGAGCCCAGCCTGCAGACGACGAGCTCGCTGATGATCGCCAACCCGTTCCGCCGGGAGGGCATGTCGAGCCTGTTCTCGACCCACCCGCCGATGGCCGAGCGCATCGCCCGCCTCGAGCGGATGGCCGGCTACCAGCGCTGACCCGGTCGGGCCGCAGCCCACGGATGTGTCGGAGCCTGAGAGCTCCGGCCGGCCGACCCGGTTCAGGTCGGCGGGTCAGCGGTAGTTGACGAACTGCACCGCGAAGTCGAGGTCGGCGCCCTTGACCAGCGCCTGCACGGCCTGCAGGTCGTCGCGGCTCTTGGAGCTGACCCGCAGCTCGTCGCCCTGGATCTGCGCCTTGACCGACTTCGGGCCCCCGTCGCGGATCAGCTTGGAGACCTTCTTGGCGTTCTCGCTGGAGATGCCCTCCTCGATCTCGCAGACGAGGTAGTACTCCTTGCCGGACAGCGTCGGGTCGCCCTTCTTCAGGGCCTTGAGCGAGATGCCGCGCTTGACGAGCTTGGTCTCGAACACGTCGAGGATCGCCTTGACCCGGTCCTCGCTGCTCGCCTCCATCCTGATCGCCTCGCCCGACCATTTGATCGAGGCGCCGACGTTCTTGAAGTCGAAGCGCTGCGAGATCTCCTTGGCGGTCTGGTTCAGCGCGTTGTCGACCTCCTGACGGTCGACCTTGCTCACGATGTCGAAGGAGGAGTCAGCCATGCGGGGCACCGTATACGAACCCTGCGGCCCCGGCCCCGAAGCGCACGGATAGGGTCCGCGGCACGACGACCACGGGGGAAGCCACACCATGAACACCTCAGTCCTGCGCGCCGTCACGACCGCTGCAGCTGTCGTGGCGCTGGGTGCGTCCGTGCTGTCCGCCGGTCCGGCGGCGGCGGCCGAGCGCAGCCCGTCGGCCGCTACGGTCACGCTGACCCCGTCCCGGACGGTGCCCACCGGCGCCATGCTGCGGCTGACCGGCCGGGTCAGCCCGGCCAGGCCCGGGAAGCCGGTCCGGCTCCAGCAGCGCGTCGACGGGTCCTGGCGCACGATCGACCGCACCCGGCTCAGCCGTCGCTCCTCGTTCCGCTTCCGGCACAGGTTCCCGGTCGCGGGCCGCACTGTCCTGCGCGTCATCCCGGTCGGGCGCGCGGGCACGTCCCCGCGCCGGACCTACCGTGCCGTCGCGCCGGGGTACGACGTCTCCTACCCGCAGTGCGGCGGGGCGCTGCCGGTCGGCGCGAGCTTCGGGGTGGTGGGGGTCGACGGCGGCCGGCCCTATGACCCGAATCCCTGCCTGGCGGAGCAGATCTCGTGGGCGCTGGCCGGCGGGCGGCCCTCCTACTACGTCAACACGGCCAACCCCGGCCCGAAGCTGTCGAGCCACTGGCCGCTCGGCCAGACCACGCCCCGGCGCTGCACCCGCGCGGCACCGGACTCCTCGGCGTGCGCCTACGACTACGGCTGGAACGCGGCGAAGGACTCGTACGCCCGCGCGGTGGCCGCCGCTGCATCGGTCGGCGCGCCGTCCGTCACCCGCGCCAGCTGGTGGCTCGACGTCGAGACCGGCAACACGTGGGAGGCGCTGGAGTACGGCGAGACGGCGAGCTACCACGCCAACGACACCGCGGTGCTCAAGGGCATGCGGGCCTACCTGCGTGGTCGTGGGATCCGGGTCGTCGGTGCCTACAGCACGCTGCACCAGTGGGACCGGATCACCGGGGGCGCACGGCTGGGCCGGGCGCCCGTCTGGTACGCGGGTCTGGGCGGCGCGACGTCAGCCGCCAACCGGTGCTCCCGCCGCTTCTCGTTCACCGGCGGGCCCGTCCGGTGGGCCCAGTTCGCCCGCGACGGTTTCGACGCCAACCACCGCTGCTGACACGTGGCGCGGGCTATGGCGTCGAGGGACCGAGCCCGGGGTCACCGTCGGGGACCGCCGGGCCCGGCTCCTTGAGCTCGACGAAGATCGTGTGGGTCCCGGTGTCGCCGATGTTCTCGCCGTGGTGCTGCTGGGCCGGGAGCCACGTGGCCAGGCCCGACGTGAGCTCGACGTCACGGCTGGCGCCGTCGTGGTGCAGCCGGCGCCGGAACGCGCTCAGCGTGACCATCACGCTGTCCGGGTGCTCGTGCGGGCTGGTGTGCTCGCCCGGCCGGTCGACGTACTCCAGCACGCGGACGCGGTCGTTCTCGAAGACGACCCTGTACTTGTCGGAGTCGGTGGCTGTCGGGTCGAGGCTCATGGCTCGTAGTGTGCTGGGCCTGTCAAGATCGTCAGACGAGTCGCCGCGCGTTGGCCCACCGGGTCAGCTCGTGCCGGTTGGACAGCTGCAGCTTGCGCAGCACCGCCGAGACGTGCGTCTCGACCGTCTTGACCGAGATGAACAGGGTCTTCCCGACCTCCTTGTACGTGTAGCCGCGGGCGATCAGCCGCAGCACCTCGCGCTCGCGCTGCGAGAGCCGGTCGAGGTCCTCGTCCACCGTCGCGACCTCGGTCGTGGCGGCGAACGCGTCGAGCACGAACCCGGCCAGGCGGGGGGAGAAGACGGCGTCCCCGTCGGCGACGCGCCGGACGGCGGCGGCCAGCTCGGGGCCGGTGATCGACTTGGTGACGTAGCCGCGCGCGCCGCCCCGGATGACGGCGATGACGTCCTCGGGCGCGTCGGACACCGACAGCGCCAGGAAGCGTACGTCCGGCAGCGCCGCGACCAGGGAGGCGAGGACCTGGCGCCCGCCGCCGCCCGGGAGGTGGACGTCGAGCAGCACCACGTCCGGTCGCGTCGCGGTGACGACCTCGATCGCCTGCTGGGCGTCCTCGGCCTCGCCGACGACCTCGACGGCGTCGCCGAGCTCGGCGCGCACCCCGCTGCGGAACATCCGGTGGTCGTCGACGAGCACGACCCGGACGGGACCGCTGCGCTTCGACGGCCCCGCCGGGCTCTCGCTCTCGCTGTCGCTGTCGCTCACGTCGCCCTCCTCGGCATCTCCAGCTGCACCTCGGTCCCGTCCGCGGCGCCGGACCGGACGACCGCCGTCCCGCCGTTGCGCGCCATGCGCCCGATCACGGACTGTCGCACGCCCAGGCGGTCCTCGGGCACCGCCTCCAGGTCGAAACCCGGCCCGCGGTCGCGGACGAACACGGTCACCTGGTCGGGCTCGACCTCGGAGTAGAGCGAGATCGCCGAGTCGGGGGCGTACTTCGCGGCGTTCACGAGTGCCTCGCGCGCCGCGTCGCGGACAGCGAGCAGGCGGTCGTCGAGCGGGCAGTCACCGACCACGACCACCTCGATCGCCACACCGTGGGCGTCCTCGACCTCGGCGGCCGCCCGCTCGAGCACGGACGACAGCCCGGCTGCGCCGGAGTCGCCCCCGTCCGGGGCCGGACGGTACAGCCAGCCGCGCAGCTCGCGCTCCTGCGACCTGGCCAGCCGCGTGACGGCTCGCGGGTCGTCGACGTGGCGCTGGATGAGCGTCAGTGTGTGCAGCACCGAGTCGTGCACGTGGGCGGCGACCTCGGCGCGCTCCTGCTCCCGGATCCGCGCGTTGCGCTCGGCGGCCAGGTCGCGGGCCATCCGCACCCACCACGGGCTGCTCACGACGGCGATCCCCACCGCGACGACGACCGCGGCCAGCAGGCCCCCGGACGTCCCGTCGGCCCCCGCCGGGCCCACGAGGATCGCGCCGGCACCGAGCAGCACGAGGCCGACGCCGCCCGCGGCGCGGGCCGCGCCGGAGAGACGGTGGGTGCCGGTCGCCTGCCGCCAGCGCGCGCGGGCGTCGTCGTCGGCCTGCCGCCAGAGGATCACCACGCCCACGCCGACCGTGACGAGCGGCACCGTCACGCCCGGGTCGAGCCCGAGGCCGAGGGCCGCCAGGAGGAGCACCGCGCCGAGGGTCAGGGCGCCCAGCGCCAGCAGGACGGTGAGGTTGCGGCCCCGGTCCCGGCCGGACTCCGAGCCGAAGGGGTTCTGCGGCGCGAAGACCCAGAACAGGGCGTAGGCCAGGATGCCCGCTCCCCCCGCGGCGGCCAGGGCGATGAAGGCGAGCCGGACGTAGAGGACCTCGACGCCGAGGTGCTCGGCCAGGCCGGCCGCGACCCCCGCCACGACGCGGCCGTCGCTGCTGCGGTAGAGGCGGCGCGCGGGTGACCGCTCACGCGCCGACGAGGCGACCGCGACGGGGGGCCCGGGTGTGCTCACCCCCCGATGGTCCTACGCCGGAGGTCCATCCCGCATCCGGTGACCACCTGACCCCGCAGGTCAGGGTGCACTCAGGGTCGGTCCAGGGGCGCTACCCGATGCCGGGGAGGTGCCGACCGGACCACGATGTGCTCATGACCGACGACGACACCCGGACCACGCCCCAGCCACCGCCTCCCGCGCCCCCGCCCGGACCGGGCGCCTACCCGCCGGTCGCGACGCTCCGACGCAGCCGGGCCGACCGCAAGGTCGCCGGCGTCGCCGGCGGGCTGGGCCGCTACGCCGGGGTCGACCCGCTCGTCTTCCGCATCCTGTTCGTGGTGCTGGCGCTCTTCGGCGGGTCGGGCATCCTGCTCTACGCCCTCGCCTGGCTGCTGATCCCGGACGAGGGCGAGGACGAGTCGGAGGGGCAGCGGCTGTTCAGCGGCAGCTCCAAGGCGTCCCTGTCGACCGCGGTCGCCCTGGTCCTCGTGCTGGTGCTCGGCCTGGTCGCCGTCGGGTCGCTGCTGGACACCGGGGCGGGGCTCGGCGGCGTCGGGGCCTTCGTGGTCGTCGCGGTGATCGTGGTGCTGCTCCTCAACCGGGGGGAGCGCCCGGCCGCCGACCCGTCGCAGGGCTCACCGGCGTACGGCCCGGTGCCGCCACCGGCCCCGGGCACCTACGGGCAGACCCCCGGCACCGCGTACGCGGCCACAAGCACCGGCTACGACCCGCCCGTCCCGCCGCCGCCCTACGCGCCGCCGGTCCAGTCCCCGCCGCCCGGGCCGCCGCGGGAGCGCTCCCCCCTGGGCCGCGCGACCTTCTTCGCGGCGCTGATCGTGGTCGGGCTGATGCTGGCCTGGAACAGCGTCAGCAGCAACGACTTCCAGGCGGTCGCGATCCTCGCGTCGGCGCTCGCCGTCGTGGCAGGCGGCCTTCTGGTCGGTGCGTTCGTCGGGCGGGCCCGCTGGCTGATCCTGCTGGGCATCGTGCTGTCCCTGGCCACCTCGGCGACGGCTGCCGCCGAGAACCACTTCAGCGGCGGGGTCGGCGAGCGCGACTGGCGGCCGACGACGGTCGTCGCGGCCGAACGACCGTTCCGCCTCGGTGCGGGGGAGGGCCGGCTGGACCTGACCGCACTCCCCGGCGGCGTCGACGTCGACGTCGACGTCCGGCTCGGCGTCGGCGAGCTGAGGATCGCGGTGCCGACCGACGCCAGCGTCGTCGTGAACGCCGACGTCGGCGCCGGGACGATGCGCGTCCTCGACGGGCGCCGGCTGGACGGGACGGACCTGGCAGAGCGCGTGACGAGCGATCCCCCGGCCGGCGTCACGCCGAGCGGGACGACCATCACGATCGACGCAGAGGTCGGTCTCGGAGACCTGGAGGTGCAGCGATGAAGCGCCACGACCTGGACCTCGTGTCCCTCATCAGCGGTGCGGTGTTCGCCATCGTCGCCGTGGTCCACCTGGCCGGCGCCGCAGCCGACGAGGGCGTCGACCTGGCCTGGCTCGTGCCGCTGGCACTGGTCGGGCTCGGGGTCGCCGGCCTCGCCGGGGCGCTGCGCGGACCGCAAGAGGCGGCGCCGTCCGAGGGCGGCGGTGCCGACACCGGGTCGTGACGCTGCCGCGGACGGGTGAGTTGTCGCAGCGGCGGACGCTCGCGTTATCCTCGGCGGGCACGGCAGGTTGCCCGAGTGGCCAATGGGAGCGGACTGTAAATCCGTCGGCTTAGCCTACGAAGGTTCGAATCCTTCACCTGCCACGCGTGACGGCCCCCGACCGGTTCGTCCGGTGCGGGGGCCGTCCGCGCGGCCGGGGCCGGTCCGGCCCGCTGACCGTTCACAGGCTCCTGCCAGGTTCGCCGGGGACGGGACCCAGGTTGGACGACGATCGTGTTCCTCGTGACACCGAGAGGGACATCGACCGACCTGTGGAGGACACCGTGAACCGCAAGATCAGCATCGCAGCGCTAGGGACGGCCGGCGTGCTGGCCCTGGGGGCCGGCGTCCCGGCCCTGGCGGCCAGCAGCGACAGCACCCCCAGCCCCGGTCCGAGCGCGACCGACGGCGACACGCTGCGCGAGGACTTCGAGCAGCGCCGGGCGGCCGCCGAGCAGGAGTTCGCGCAGCGGCTGGCCGACGAGCTGGGCGTCGACGCCGCCGACGTCACCGCGGCGCTGGAGAAGGTCCGAGGCGAGATGCAGACCGAGCGCGAGGCCGACCGCACCGCCGCCCTCGAGGAGCGGCTGGACCAGGCCGTCGAGGACGGGACGCTCACGAGGGCGCAGGCCGACGCGATCCTCGAGGCGGCGAAGAACGGCGTGTTCCCGGGCCGGGGCGGACCCGGCGGGGGGTTCCGCGGCCACCACGGGTTCGGTCACGGCTTCGGCCACGACCTGTCCGAGCAGGACGACCAGGGAAGCGGCGCGACGGAGGGGTCGAGCACCGGGTTCGCCCGGACCTGACCCGCGGCTCCGCCCGCACCGCAGAGCCGGCCCCCGCGCACCCCGCGGCGGCCGGCTCCGCCGCGTCCGGAACGATTACTGCCGGTGTCCGCCGAGCATGTATCCTCGTCGGGCTCGCGCCCCCTTAGCTCAGTCGGCAGAGCGTCTCCATGGTAAGGAGAAGGTCTACGGTTCGATTCCGTAAGGGGGCTCTGGACGGTCGCTCGCCGCAGGACAGCGGAGGACGGCCCGACTCGGGCGGAGTAGCTCAGCCAGGTAGAGCAAGCGGCTCATAATCGCTGTGTCGCCGGTTCAAGTCCGGCCTCCGCTACCGCACCGACCGGACGACCCGCACCACCGCACACCCCAGGGGCCGCAGCGCCCGCCCGTTAAGGCAAGGAGCCGCCACCGTGGCCAAGCAGACAGATGTCCGTCCCAAGATCACGCTGGCGTGCGTGGAGTGCAAGGAGCGCAACTACATCACGCGCAAGAACCGGCGCAACGACCCCGACCGGCTCGAGCTGAAGAAGTACTGCCCGCGGGACCGCCGTCACACGGTGCACCGCGAGACCCGCTGACGGGCTCGGCCACGTGCCGGCCGGGAACGAGCCAGAGATGCTGAGCCAGGGGCCCGTGCCCACGCTCGTCCACGGCGCGGTCGAGTACGCCGTCGGCCTGCTGCTGATCGTGGCGCCCTTCGTGTTCTCGTTCGACGCGACCTCCGCGACGGCGGCCTCCGTCGTCCTCGGCCTGGCGCTGCTCGCCTTCACCGCGACGTCCCGCCTCCCGACGGGACTCGTGAAGTCGATCTCGACCGGCGTGCACGTCACGGTCGACGTCGTGCTGGCCGTGCTGCTGGTGGCCCTGCCGTTCCTCTTCGGCTTCACCGAGGAGGGCGCCCCGACGGCGATGTTCATCACGCTGGGCGTGGCGCACCTCCTGATCACCATCGCCACCCGCTTCCCCGAGCGGACCTCGGCCGGCGGGGAGACGCCGGCCTGACGGGTGCGGGCGGTGCGTTAGCGTCTCGCCCATGCCGATCGACCCGTCGCACGCCGGGCGCACCTACCCGCCCACCGACACCTACGAGGTCGGCGTGGAGAAGATCCGGGAGTTCGCCGACGCGATCGGCGACCCCAACCCGGCCTACCGCGACCGCGACGCGGCGCGCGCGCTGGGCCACCCCGACGTCATCGCGCCGCCGACCTTCCCCTTCGTGCTCACCTTCCGCGCCTCGCGCCGCCTCATCGACGACCCCGAGCTCGCCATCGACTACAGCCGGGTCGTCCACGGCGAGCAGCGGTTCGCCCACACCCGTCCCGTCCGGGCCGGCGACACGCTGGCTGTGACCGTCACCCTCGAGTCGGTGAAGTCCGCGGGCGGCCACGACATGCTCACCTCTCGCAGCGACGTCGCGACGGTCGACGGCGAGCACGTGGTCACCGCGTGGTCGACCCTCGTCGTGCGCGGGGAGGGCTGATGAGCCCGACGCCGGGGGCGGTGGAGGTCGGCACCGAGCTGCCCGCGCGCTCCTTCCCGATCCGTCGCGCCGACCTCGTCCGCTACGCGGGCGCGTCGGGGGACTTCAACGTCATCCACTGGAACGAGCGCGTGGCGCGCTCGGTGGGGCTCCCCGACGTCATCGCGCACGGCATGCTCACGATGGCGCTCGCCGCCCGCGTCGTCACCGACTGGGCCGGTGACCCGGGCCGGGTGCTCGAGGTCGGCGTGCGCTTCACCCGTCCGGTGCCGGTCCCCGACGACGACGAGGGCGCGACGCTCGAGGTCACCGGCGTGGTCGCGGCCGACCTCGGTGAGGGCCGGGTGCGCGTCGACGTCACCGCCACCTCCGCGGGCCAGAAGGTGCTGGGCCGCGCCCGGGCCGTCGTCGCACTCTGAGCCCGTGCGCGAGGAGGCCGACGTCGCCCTGTCCGGGTTGACGACCCTGCGCCTGGGCGGGCCGGCGCGCCGCCTGCTCGTCGCCGAGACCGAGGCAGAGGTCGTCGACGCGGTCCGTTCGGCGGACTCCGCCGGCGAGCCCCTGCTCGTGCTCGGGGGCGGCAGCAACCTGGTGGTCGCCGACGAGGGCTTCGACGGCACGGTCCTGCGGGTCGACGCCCGAGGGAGCGCGCCGGAGCCGGGGGACGGGTCGACGCACGAGCCGGCAGCCGGCCTCGACTGGGACGGGTTCGTCGCGGACGTGGTGGCCGAGGGCTACGCGGGGGTCGAGGCGCTCTCCGGCATCCCGGGCCTCGTCGGTGCGGCGCCGATCCAGAACATCGGGGCGTACGGCCAGGAGCTGTCGCAGACGGTGCTCCGGGTCCGCGCCCTGGACCGGACGACGGGCGAGGTCGTGGCGCTGGACCGGTCGGAGTGCGGGTTCTCCTACCGGGACAGCGTCTTCAAGGGCTCCGGGCGCCACGTCGTGCTGTCGGTGGCGTTCTCTCTCGAGCGCTCATCGCTGGGAGCACCCGTGCGCTATGCCGAGCTGGCCCGCACGCTCGGCGTCGAGACCGGTGCCCGCGTCCCGGCCGGCGACGTCCGCGCGGCGGTGCTGGACCTGCGGCGGCGCAAGGGCATGGTCCTCGACCCCGCCGACCACGACACGTGGAGCGCCGGCTCGTTCTTCACCAACCCCCGGCTGACGGCCGACGAGGCCGAGCAGCTGCTGCCCGCCGACGCACCGCGCTGGCCCGAGCCCGACGGGCGGGTCAAGACCTCCGCGGCCTGGCTCATCGAGCGGTCGGGGTTCGGGAAGGGATACGGCGACGGGACGGTGCGGCTCTCCGGCAAGCACCCGCTCGCGGTCACGAACCGGGGCGGTGCGACGACCCGCGAGCTGCTCGCGCTGGCCCGCGAGGTGCGCGACGGCGTCCGCGTGCGGTTCGGCATCACGCTGGTCAACGAGCCGGTCCTCGTCGGCTGCGAGCTCTAGACGTCCTCGGCGCCGCGGGCCGGGGCGGCCAGCCAGCGGTCGATGCCGGACAGCAGGCGCGCCCGCACGTCGTCGGGCGCCCGCGCGCCACGGACCGAGCACCGGGCCAGCTCGGCCACCTCCTCGTCGGTGAACCCGTGCACGGTGCGGGCCGCCTCGTAGGCCGCGAGCAGCCGGGCACCGAAGAGCAGCGGGTCGTCAGCGCCCAGGGCCACCGGGACCCCGGCCGCCCGCAGACGCCGCAGCGGGACGTCGCCCAGCCGGTCGTAGACGCCGAGGCGGACGTTCGACACGGGGCAGACCTCGAGGGTCACGCCCGCAGCGGCCAGCCGGTCGAGCAGCGCGGGGTCCTCGGCCGAGCGCACGCCGTGGCCCACGCGCTCTGCCCCGAGGCAGTCCAGGGCCAGCCGCACGCTCTCGCTGCCGGCGAGCTCGCCGCCGTGCGGGGCGGACAGCAGCCCGGCGCGGGTCGCGATGCGGAACGCCGGGGCGAACTCCTCGGTGCGCCCTCGCCGCTCGTCGTTGGACAGGCCGAAGCCGACCACCCCCGCGCCCGCGTAGCGGGCCGCCAGCCGGGCCAGGGTGCGGGCATCGAGCGGGTGGCGGGTGCGGTTGGCGGCCACGATGACCCCGACGCCGACCCCGGTCGCCTCCTGCGCCTCGCGCGCCGCGTCGAGGACGATCTCGACGGCCGGGGTCAGCCCGCCCAGGTGCGGTGCGTACGACGTGGGGTCGACCTGGATCTCCAGCCAGCCCGACCCCTCGTCACGGTCGTCCTCGGCGGCCTCGAGCACCAGGCGCCGTACGTCGGCCTCGGCCCGCACGACCGATCGCGCGGTGTCGTAGAGCCGCTGGAACCGGAACCAGCCGCGCTCGTCGGTCGCGTGCAGCTCGGGGGCGGGGGTGCTGTCGACCTCGAGCAGCGACTCGGGCAGCCGGACCGCGTGCCGGCGGGCCAGGTCGCGCATGGTGTCCGGCCGGAGTGAGCCGGTGAAGTGCAGGTGCAGGTGGGCCTTGGGCAGCAGCCGCAGGTCGCGCACCCCCGAGTGGCTCAGCGGGCCTCGGCCAGCAGCCCGTGGAGCCGGTTGACGCCCTCCACCAGGTCGTCGTCGCCCAGCGCGTAGGACATGCGGACGTAGCCGGGTGTCCCGAAGGCCTCGCCCGGCACGATCGCGACCTCGACCTCGTCGAGCACGAGCTCACACAGGTCGGCGCTGGACGCCGGGCGCCGCCCGCGGATGTCCTTGCCGAGCACCCCCTTCACCGACGGGTAGACGTAGAAGGCGCCCATCGGCTCGGGGCACTCGATGCCCGGGATCTCGCGCAGCATCTTCACGATCGTCTGCCGGCGCCGGTCGTAGACCTCGCGCATCGCCTCGACCGCGGAGAGGTCGCCCCGCACCGCGGCGAGCGCGGCCACCTGGCTGACGTTGGCCACGTTGGAGGTGGCGTGGGACTGCAGGTTGGTCGCGGCCTTCACCACGTCCTGCGGCCCGATCAGCCAGCCGACGCGCCAGCCGGTCATCGCGTAGGTCTTCGCCACGCCGTTCACGACCACGCACCGGTCGGCGAGCTCGGGGACGACCGCCGGCATGGACGCGAACCGCGCGTCGCCGTAGACCAGGTGCTCGTAGATCTCGTCGGTCATCACCCACAGGTCGTGGCCCGCAGCCCAGCGCCCGATCTCCTCGACCTGCGCCGGGCTGTAGACCGCCCCGGTGGGGTTTGAGGGGGAGACGAACAGCAGCACCTTGGTGCGGTCGGTGCGCGCCGACTCGAGCTGGTCCACGGTGGCGAGGTAGCCGCTGTGCTCGTCGGTGTGCACCACGACGGGCACGCCGCCCGCGAGCTGGATCGACTCGGGGTAGGTGGTCCAGTAGGGCGCGATCACGATCACCTCGTCGCCCGGGTCGAGCAGCGTGGCGAACCCCTCGTAGACCGCCTGCTTGCCGCCGTTGGTGATCATGACCTGGGCCGCCGGGACCTCGTAGCCGGAGTCGCGCGCGGTCTTCGCCGCCACGGCCTCGCGCAGCTCCGGCAGCCCGCCCGCCGGGGTGTAGCGGTGCCAGCGCGGCTCGCGGCAGGCCGCCGCGGCGGCCTCCACGATGTAGTCGGGCGTCGGGAAGTCGGGCTCGCCGGCCCCGAACCCGACGACCGGCCGTCCGGCGGCCTTGAGCGCCTTGGCCTTGCCGTCGACGGCCAGGGTGGCCGACTCGCTGATCGCGCCGATGCGGTGGGAGACCCGTCCTGTCATGGCCGCCATGCTGCCACCCCGGCCACGCCTGCGGTGGGGCCGTCCGCCGCGCGTCGCGGGCGGTTCGCGGGTTCGACCGGGCGCGGGTCGTGTGCGTAGACTCTCCCGTCGGTGGCTTTCCGGCCCCTGCGCCAGCGCGCCCGGAAATCAGGGAGCGTCCGGCGTGCGGGACGGGTCGGCGACCGGCGAAGGGTCGTAGCTCAATTGGTAGAGTTCCGGTCTCCAAAACCGGCGGTTGGGGGTTCGAGTCCCTCCGGCCCTGCGAGGTGGCCCGCGCTGAGCGGCGGAGCCGCCACAGCACCGACCAACCCGTCGACGACGAGCCGACGGACACGACAGCCGACCGGACAGGTGGAGACGACGTGACAGAGACGCGGGAGAACCCGACCCCGTCGCGGGACCGAGGTGAGGCGCGCAAGCCGCTCCCGGCCCGGATCTCGCTGTTCTACCGTCAGGTCGTCGCCGAGCTGCGCAAGGTCATCTGGCCGACCCGCCGCGAGCTGGTGACCTACACCTCGGTCGTCATCGTGTTCGTGCTGATCGTCATCGCGTACGTCAGCGTGCTCGACTTCGGGTTCGCCAAGGCGATCCTCGCCATCTTCGGCTGACCCGCCGCACCGCCCGCACCACCCACCCCCCCCGTACCCAGGAAGTGACAGCCACCGTGTCCGACACCCCCAGCCACCTCGACGAGCAGACGGCCCCCGAGGTCGACGTCGCCGGGACCGCTGACGAGACCGCCGAGGCTGCTCCCGGGCCGGACGTGACCGTCGAGGCCGCTGCGGCGGACGTGACCGAGGAGGTCGCGGACGCACCCGGGACTCCCGAGGCCGCTGAGACCCCCGAGGCGGAGTCGGCCCCCGAGGCCGCCGAGACCCCCGAGGCGGAGTCGGCCTCCGCGACCGCCGAGGCGGAGACGGGTCGCTCCGAGACCGCCGAGGCGGAGACGGCCGCCGAGCCCGACGAGGTGGACCCGGTCGAGGAGATGCGAGCGGCGCTGCGGCGCGCGCCGGGCGACTGGTACGTCGTGCACTCCTACGCGGGCTACGAGAACCGGGTCAAGACCAACCTCGAGACGCGCACGTCCTCGCTGAACATGGAGGACTTCATCTTCCAGGTCGAGGTCCCGCAGCGCGAGGAGACCGTGGTCAAGAACGGCCAGCGCAAGCAGGTCAAGCAGAACCTCCTGCCCGGCTACGTGCTGGTGCGCATGGACCTCACCGACGAGTCCTGGGGCGCGGTGCGCAACACCCCGGGCGTCACCGGCTTCGTGGGGCACACCCACCGGCCCTCCCCGCTCACGCTCGACGAGGTCATGCAGTTCCTCGCCCCCGAGCAGGAGAAGAAGGAGAAGGTCGTCGAGACCAAGGCCGCCGACTTCGAGATCGGCGAGTCGGTCACCGTCATGGACGGCCCGTTCGCGACCCTCCCGGCGTCGATCAGCGAGATCCACGCCGACTCGCAGAAGATCAAGGTCCTGGTCTCGATCTTCGGCCGCGAGACGCCGGTCGAGCTCTCGTTCAACCAGGTGCAGAAGATCTAGCCGGTCGCGAGATCCGCGACCGCTCAGGCAGGAAAGCAGAGAAGGACCCGACATGCCCCCCAAGAAGAAGCTGGCAGCCGTCATCAAGCTGCAGATCCAGGCCGGTGCGGCCACCCCGGCGCCGCCGGTCGGCCCTGCGCTGGGCCAGCACGGCGTCAACATCATGGAGTTCTGCAAGGCCTACAACGCGCAGACCGAGTCGCAGCGCGGCCAGGTCGTGCCGGTCGAGATCTCCGTGTTCGAGGACCGGTCCTTCACCTTCATCACCAAGACCCCTCCCGCCGCCCGGCTGATCCTGGCCGCGGCAGGCGTGGAGAAGGGCTCGGGCGAGCCGCACAAGACCAAGGTCGCCCGCCTCACCCGCGAGCAGGTCCGGACCATCGCCGAGACCAAGATGCCCGACCTCAACGCCAACGACCTCGACGCCGCCGAGAAGATCATCGCCGGCACGGCCCGCCAGATGGGCATCACCGTCGAGGGCCACGGCTAGACCCGCCAGCACCACCGCACCACCAGCACGACGTGGGAGGGCCGCGCGCGGCCCGCCGTACCACGACTCCACACCACATCCAGGAGCAGCAGTGAAGCGCAGCAAGTCCTACCGCGCCGCGGTCGAGAAGATCGACGCGGACGCCCTCTACGCACCCCTTCAGGCCGTCCGGCTGGCCAAGGAGACCTCGACCACGAAGTACGACGGCACCGTCGAGGTCGCGATGCGCCTGGGCGTCGACCCGCGCAAGGCCGACCAGATGGTGCGCGGCACCGTCAACCTTCCGCACGGCACCGGCAAGACCGCCAGGGTCCTGGTCTTCGCCACCGGTGAGCGCGCCGAGCAGGCGACGGCGGCCGGCGCGGACATCGTCGGCGACGACGCCCTGATCGACGAGGTCAACAAGGGCCGGCTCGACTTCGACGCCGTCGTCGCGACGCCGGACATGATGGGCAAGGTCGGCCGGCTCGGCCGCGTCCTCGGCCCGCGCGGCCTCATGCCGAACCCGAAGACCGGCACCGTGACCCCCGACGTGGCGAAGGCGGTGTCGGACATCAAGGGCGGGAAGATCGAGTTCCGGGTCGACCGCAACGCCAACCTGCACTTCATCATCGGCAAGTCCTCGTTCGGCGAGCAGCAGCTGGTGGAGAACTACGCGGCGGCGCTGGAGGAGATCCTGCGGCTCAAGCCGTCGGCGGCCAAGGGGCGCTACATCCGCAAGGCCACCATGTCGACGACGATGGGCCCGGGCATCCCCCTCGACCCCAACAAGACGCGCGGCCTGTTCGAGGACGCCGAGGCGGTCACCGCCTGAGCATGCGCAGCCGAACCGCCGCAGCCGCCGTCGCCGCCGTCGCGCTCCTCACGGGGTGCGGCGCGCTGGCCGACCCCGGCGACGGGGGCGGCGCCTCCGCGCCCCGCCCCCGCCCCGTGACGACACCCGGTCCCGAGCTCTTCGCCGACGTCGCGGACCGGATGGTGCAGGAGGGCACGGCCACCTTCACCTTCTCCGGCGTCGGGGGCGGGGAGACCGTGTCGGGCCAGGGCGCGATGCGTTTCGCGGCCGAGGGCTTCGACGCCGACGTCGAGCTCACCATGCCGGAGACCGGCCGGGTGCGTGCCGTGCTGCTCCCCGCCGAGTCCTACCTCGCCCTCCCGGCGGCCAAGGGGCTGCCCCGCGGCAAGCCGTGGCTGAAGGTCCCCGCGAATCCCAGCACCGCCCTCGGCAAGGCGATGCGCCCGGTGGTCGACCAGATGCGCGGATCGTTCGACCCGGCGCAGGGCCTCGGCCTGCTCAAGGCCGCTCGCCGCGTCGAGGAGGTCGGCCCGGCCACCGTCGAGGGCGTTCCCACGACGCGCCACCACGCCGAGATCGACCTCCGGCGGGCGACCCGCCTCGCCGACCCCATGGTCCGCGGGCAGTACCAGTCGATGCTCGACGCCGGCGTGCGCACCCTGGAGTACGACGTCTGGGTGGACACCTCGGGGCTGCCGCGGCGGTTCAGCGCGGACATCCCCACCACCGCCGGCCTGTTCTCCGTCACCGGCATCTACCGCGACTGGGGCAAGTCCCTGCGCATCCAGCGGCCCGCCAAGAAGCAGGTCTACGACGCCAACGAGCTGACCGGCTGACGCCCGCGATTTGGCTGGCGCGCCCCCTGCCGCGTACCCTGACCGACGCCACAGACCGCCGGTCGCCGTCCCTCGGGACGGTCGAAGGTCCCGCGTCACGCGGGCGGCCCGCGCAGGTGCAGTAGGGACCTCCGTCGTCCGCAGTCGCGGGCACGGCCGAACGCCCCGCCGCGCGCCTGCGCCGGGGCGTCTTGCATGTTCAGGGCCCTTCCGTCCGGCGCACGACAGTCCGTCGAATGGAAGGAGGGCCGGCCACTCATGGCAAGGCCTGACAAGTCGGCCGCGGTCGCCGAGCTGACGGAGGAGTTCCGCAGCTCGAACGCCGCCGTGCTGACCGAGTACCGCGGGCTGACCGTTGCCCAGCTCAAGGAGCTGCGCCGGTCCCTCGGCGCGGACACGACGTACGCCGTGGTGAAGAACACGCTGACCAAGATCGCGGCCACCGAGGCCGGGGTCGGGGCCTTCGACGGGCTGCTCCAGGGCCCGTCGGCCATCGCCTTCGTCAAGGGCGACCCGGTCGAGGCCGCCAAGGGCCTGCGTGACTTCGCCAAGGTGCACCCCCTGCTCGTCATCAAGGGCGGAGTGCTCGACGGCAAGTCGCTCTCGCCCGACGAGATCAAGAAGCTCGCCGACCTCGAGTCGCGTGAGGTGCTCCTCGCCAAGCTGGCGGGAGCGATGCAGGCGTCGTTGCAGAACGCCGTCTCGCTGTTCGCTGCGCCGCTGGCGCAGACCGCACGCGTCATGGAGGCGCTGCGGCAGAAGGCCGAGCAGGACCCCGGCGTCCTGTCAGGCGGTGCCGGTGCTGCACCGGTCGCCGCCGAGCCCGAGGCGGTGACCGAGGAGCCCGAGGCTGCCGACGTCGCCTCCGAGGAGGCCACCCCCGAGGGCTAGATCGGCCCGTCCGCCCCCAGCACTGCGCCGTACGTGCGGCCAGGACTCGACCAGTAAGGAAGGACCGCCACCATGGCGAAGCTCAGCACCGACGAGCTCCTTGAGTCGTTCAAGGAGATGACCCTGATCGAGCTCTCCGAGTTCGTCAAGCAGTTCGAGGAGACCTTCGGCGTCACCGCGGCCGCTCCGGTCGCCGTGGCGGCGGCCCCCGCCGCCGGCGGCGGCGCGGCCGGCGAGGCAGCCGACGCCGGCGGCGAGCAGGACGAGTTCGACGTCATCCTCGACGCCGCGGGTGACAAGAAGATCCAGGTCATCAAGGAGGTGCGCGCGCTCACCAGCCTGGGCCTCAAGGAGGCCAAGGACCTGGTGGACGGCACCCCCAAGCCGGTCCTGGAGAAGGTCACCAAGGAGGCCGCCGACAAGGCCAAGGCCGCCCTCGAGGGCGCCGGCGCCGCGGTCACCGTCAAGTAGCACCACCTCGCACGTCCCGACAGGGGCGGCCGCCCGGGAGACCGGGTGGCCGCCCCTGCGGCGTTGCGGGCCCCCGCGACGCGGCCGGACGTGCCGGGTCGATCTTGGAGGTTTGACGGGCGGCGCACCACGGCACAATCCGGGCACCCTGCCGGCCCAGCAACCCCTGTCCCCGCCGGTGGGCGGGCAGCTGCGCGTAACCCGGGGGGTGCGCGCTCGTTGTCCCATGGAGCGCGGAGTGCGGACCCGGCCGTCCGCCGAGCAGTGAGGTGTGCAGGTGGGTGTCGAGATCGGCGTCGACGGGCTGACGAAGTCCTTCGGCCGCCAGGTCATCTGGCAGGACGTCTCGCTCACGCTGCCCGCCGGCGAGATCTCGGTGATGCTCGGTCCGTCCGGCACGGGCAAGTCGGTCTTCCTCAAGACCCTCGTGGGCCTGCTCAAGCCCGACCGCGGGTCGATCATGATCCAGGGCCGCGACCTCACCACCCTGCGCGAGCACGACCTCTACGAGGTGCGCAAGCTCTTCGGGGTTCTCTTCCAGGACGGCGCGCTCTTCGGGTCGATGAGCCTCTACGACAACATCGCGTTCCCGCTGCGCGAGCACACGCGCAAGAGCGAGTCCGACATCAAGGACGTCGTCCTCGAGAAGATGGACATGGTCGGCCTCATCGGCTCCGAGGACAAGCTCCCCGGCGAGATCTCGGGCGGCATGCGCAAGCGGGCCGGCCTTGCCCGCGCGCTGGTCCTCGACCCCGAGATCATCCTGTTCGACGAGCCGGACTCGGGGCTGGACCCGGTGCGCACCGCCTACCTCAACCAGCTGATCGTCGACCTCAACGCCGCGATCGAGGCCACGTTCCTCATCGTCACCCACGACATCAACACCGCCCGGACGGTGCCCGACAACATCGGGCTGCTCTACCACCGGCACCTGGCGATGTTCGGACCCCGCGAGATGCTGCTGTCGAGCGAGGAGCCGGTCGTGCGCCAGTTCCTCAACGCCCAGCGTCAGGGGCCCATCGGCATGGCCGAGGAGAAGGACGCCGACGAGCTCGCGCAGGAGCAGGCCGAGGGCCACGAGCTGCCGCCGCTCCCGCCGATCCCGCTGCAGATCTCGCCCTCCGACGGCAGCGTCCGGAGCAGCTCCCGCGAGCCCGGGCAGTGGTGCCGCGAGAACGGCGTCACGCCGCCGCCCGGCTCCTTCGAGTCGCAGCGGGCGGCCGAGCCCGACGCCGCCCGCCGCGAGGCCTCAGGCCGCCCGGCGCCCGAGCTCGTGCCGTTGCCCGCCCCGGAGCAGAGCCGATGAGCAACCCCGCCGTCGGTGCCCTGCGGCAGAGCGGCAACCTGTTCGCGCTCGGGCTGGACGTCCTGCGCGCCCTGCCGCGCCGCCCGTTCCAGACCAAGGAGTTCGTCCAGCAGTCGTGGTTCATCGCCAGCGTGACGATCCTGCCGACGGCGCTGGTCAGCATCCCCTTCGGCGCCGTCATCGCGCTGCAGCTGGGCAACCTCACCCGCCAGCTGGGCGCCCAGTCCTTCACCGGGTCGGCCAGCGTGCTCGCCGTGATCCGCGAGGCCAGCCCGATCGTCACCGCGTTGCTCATCGCCGGAGCCGGGGGCTCGGCGATCTGCGCCGACCTCGGCGCGCGCAAGATCCGCGAGGAGATCGACGCGATGCAGGTGCTGGGCATCGACCCGATCCACCGCCTGGTCGTGCCGCGCGTCCTCGCCTCGATGCTGGTCGCCGTCCTGCTCAACGGCCTCGTGTCGGTCGTCGGCGTCGCCGGGGGCTACTTCTTCAACGTCGTGCTGCAGGGGGGCACGCCGGGCGCCTACCTCGCGTCGTTCACGGCCCTGGCACAGCTGCCCGACCTCTACGTGGGTGAGCTCAAGGCGCTGGTGTTCGGTGCCCTGGCGGCGATCGTCGCGTCCTACAAGGGACTGACCGCCGGCGGTGGTCCCAAGGGGGTCGGCGACGCCGTGAACCAGTCCGTCGTCATCACGTTCATGCTGCTGTTCGTCGCGAACTTCGTGATGACCGCCGTGTACTTCCAGGTCGTCCCCCAGAAGCTCGGCTGACCCGTGGCGCTGCAGAGCCTGCTCAAGCCCGCGAAGGTCGTCGACGACGGCCTCGTCGGGCTCGGCGGGCAGCTGCGCTTCTACGCCCGCAGCATCGGGTGGAGCGGGCGCACGGTGCGCCGCTACAAGAAGGAGGTCCTCCGGCTGCTCGCGGAGGTGAGCCTCGGCACCGGCGCCCTGTCCGTCATCGGCGGCACCGTCGGCGTCATCGCGTTCCTCGCGTTCTTCACCGGCACCGAGGTCGGGCTGCAGGGCTACTCCGCCCTCAACCAGCTCGGCTCGGCGGCGTTCACCGGCTTCGTCTCCGCCTACTTCAACACCCGCGAGATCGCCCCGCTGGTCGCCGGCCTGGCCCTCGCGGCCACGGTCGGCTGCGGCTTCACCGCCCAGCTCGGCGCGATGCGCATCAGCGAGGAGGTCGACGCGCTCGAGGTCATGGGCATCCCCAGCCTGCCGTTCCTCGTCACGACCCGGATGATCGCCGGCTTCGTCGCCGTCATCCCGCTGTACGTCATCGGGCTGCTGTCCTCCTACGCGGCCACCCGTCTCATCGCGACCGGCTACTACGGCCAGTCCAAGGGCACCTACGACCACTACTTCGCGCTCTTCCTGCCGCCGGGCGACGTGCTGTGGTCGTTCGGCAAGGTGATGGTGTTCGCCGTCGTGATCATCCTGATCCACTGCTACTACGGCTACACCGCGAGCGGCGGCCCGGCGGGCGTCGGCATGGCCGTCGGCAAGGCCGTGCGAACCTCGATCGTGGCGATCAACATCGTCGACTTCTTCCTCAGCCTGGCCATCTGGGGCGCCACCACCACCGTGCGGATCGCGGGGTAGCGGCGATGCTCATGACGACAGGGTCGAGGGGCTCGAAGCTGGCGCAGGGCGCGATCCTGCGGACGTACGGCGTGGTCTTCCTGGTCGTCCTGGGGCTGCTCGTCGCGCTGACGATCGCGATCTACAACAAGACCTTCGTCGACGTCGTGCGGGTCACGCTCGAGACCGACCGGGTGGGCAACCAGCTCGCGCCCCCGGCGGACGTGAAGCTGCGCGGGATGATCGTCGGCGAGGTCCGCTCGGTGCGCTCCGACGGCGAGAAGGCCAGCGTCGAGATCGCCCTCGCGCCGGAGACGGCGGGCCTGATCCCGGCCGACGTGAGCGCGCGCCTGCTGCCCAAGACGCTCTTCGGAGAGAAGTTCGTCGAGCTGCAGCTGCCCCCCCGTCCGTCCGGGCAGAGGATCGCCGAGGGCGACGTGATCCCGCAGGACCGCTCGTCGACCGCGATCGAGCTCGAGACCGTGCTCGACAACCTGCTGCCGCTGCTGCGCACGATCCAGCCGGAGAAGCTCAACGCGACGCTCAACGCGTTCGCCACCGCCCTGGAGGGCCGGGGCGAGCGGCTCGGCGAGAACCTCGAGCTCGTCGACGGCTACTTCTCGCAGCTCAACCCCAGGCTCCCGCAGCTCAAGACCGACATCACCGGGCTCGCCGACGTCTCCGAGATCTACGCCGACGCCGCGCCGGACCTGGCGCGGATGCTGCGCAACTTCTCGGTGTCCTCGAACACCATCGCCGAGAAGGCCGAGACCTACGCCGGGTTCCTGGCCGGCACGGCCGGGTTCGCCACCACCACGCGGGACTTCCTCGCTGCGAACGAGCAGCGCATCATCCAGGTCAACGCGGTCGGCCGCCCGACCCTCGAGCTGCTCGCGGAGTACTCCCCGGAGTACCCGTGCCTGCTGCAGGGGCTCACTCAGAGCAACGACTTCATCGGCAAGACGTTCGCCAACGGGGAGCTGCACATCACCCTCGAGGTGGTGCGGGCACGCCCGGGCTACAAGCCCGGTGAGGAACCGCGCTGGGGCGAGGACCGGGGGCCGCAGTGCTACGGGCTGCCGAGCCCGCCGCGCCCGTGGCCGGGCACCCCGTTCGACGACGGGACGCAGAAGTCCACGAAGGGGCGCGCGGTCCCGGGTCACGCCAGCGCCCTCGTCGACCCCAGCAGCGGGCGCAGCGGGACGGCGGCGGAGCAGCGGCTGGTCGACGCCCTCGTGGCGCCCCAGCTGGGCGTGCGCGCGAGCGAGGTGCCCGACCTCGCCACGCTGCTGTTCGGGCCGATGGCCCGCGGGACGGCGGTGACGCAGTCGTGAAGACCCTCCCGTCGCTCATCAAGCTCGTCGTGTTCATCGTGGTCACCGTGCTCGCCACCGGCGTCCTGGCGGCGACCATCGGCAACATCAGGCTCGGCGGGACGACGACCTACAAGGCGCTCTTCTCCGACGCGACCGGCCTGCTGCCCGGCGACGACGTGCGCATCGCGGGCGTCCGGGTCGGGGAGGTGGAGGCCGTCGACGTGGCGCAGGGCCGGGACCGGGCGCTCGCCCGCGTGACGTTCACGGTCGACGACGACCGGCCGGTCGCGTCGAGCACCAACGCGCTGATCCGCTACCGCAACCTCGTCGGCCAGCGCTACGTCGCGCTCGCGGAGGGCGCCGGGGGAGGCCGGACCCTCACCGAGAACGGCACCATCCCGCTGCGCCAGACCCAGCCCGCCCTGGACCTGACGGTGCTCTTCAACGGGTTCAAGCCGCTGTTCGCGGCGCTGAACCCCGAGGACGTCAACTCCTTCGCCATGGAGATCATCAAGACGCTGCAGGGCGAGGCCGGGAACGTGAACTCGCTGCTGTCGCACACCGCGTCGCTCACGACGACGCTCGCCGACCGCGACGAGGTCATCGGGCGCACGATCGACAACCTCAACGCCGTGCTCGAGACGGTGGACGACCGTGACCGCCAGCTCTCGACGCTGCTGCTCGAGCTGCAGCGGTTCGTGAGCGGGCTGGCCGAGGACCGCGAGGCGATCGGCGCGTCGCTGACGAACATCGCCGGGCTGGCCGAGTCGACCGCCGGCCTCGTGAAGGACGCCCGTCCCGCGGTCAGGGACGACATCCGCGAGCTGGGCGAGGTGACCAGGACCCTCGACGACAACAAGGAGGTCGTCGAGGGCGTGCTGAAGCGACTGCCGCGCAAGCTCAACACGATCACCCGGACCGCGACCTACGGCTCGTGGTTCAACTTCTACCTCTGCGACTTCACCGGCCGCGTGATCCTGTCCAACACGGTCACGTACACGCCGAACTACCACTCGAACGCGGCGAGGTGCGACTAGTGGCGCGGCGACGTCCGGAGGGGCGAGGGACGAGCGGAGGCGGAGCGCGCAAGTTGTCTGCGTCGCGGCGACGTCGCGGCTTCGTGCCGTTCCGAGAGCGCAACCCGGTGGTGATCGGGGCCGTCGGGCTCGGCGTCATCGCGGCGATGCTGGCGCTCGCCTTCAACATCGACGACCTGCCGCTGCTCGCCGGGCGCTCCTACTCCGCCGCGCTGTCCGAGGCGGGCGGCCTCAAGGCCGGCGACGACGTGCGCGTGGCCGGGGTGAAGGTCGGGAAGATCCGGTCGGTCGACCTCGACGGCGACCACGTGCGGGTCGACTTCCGCGTCGGGGGCGGCACCCGGCTGGGCTCGCAGACCGCGGCATCGGTGCGGATCAAGACGATCCTCGGCCAGAAGTTCCTCATGCTCGAGCCGGCCGGCGGGGGCGAGCTCGAGGGGGAGATCCCGATCGAGCGCACCGTGCCGGCCTACGACGTGGTCGAGGCGTTCAGCGACCTGGCGAGCACGGCGGAGGACATCGACACCGTGCAGTACGCCGAGGCGCTGGACACCATCGCCGACACGTTCCGCGACTCGCCCGACGAGGTGCGGGCCGCCGTCGACGGGCTGGGGCGGCTGTCGCGCACGATCGCCTCGCGCGACGACCAGCTCCGGGAGCTGCTGGACCACGCGGAGGGCGTGACGGGCGTCCTGTCCGAGCGCAACCAGGAGCTGGTCACCCTGCTCTCCGACGGCGACCTGCTCCTGCAGGAGCTGCGCGCCCGCCGCGACGACATCCACACGCTGCTCGTCAGCACCGTCACGCTCTCGCGGCAGCTCACCGGCCTGGTCCGTGAGAACCGCGCGCAGATCCGCCCCGCCCTGGCCAACCTGGGGAACGTGCTGGCGACGCTGCGCGCGAACCAGGACAGCCTCGACCGCAGCATCGAGCTGCTCGCGCCCTTCGTGCGCGTCTTCGCCAACACCACGGGCAACGGCCGGTGGTTCGACACCTACGTCCAGAACCTGGTGCCCGTGCCCGGCGGACCGGGGAGCCCCGAATGAGCACGCCTCGCCTCGCCGCCGTGCGCTCCCGGCTGGGCAGTGCGGTGTCCGCCGCGGTGGCCGTCGCGCTGGTCGCCGGCCTGCTCGTCGTGCTCTGGCCCGGCGGCGGCTCGAGGACGGTGCGCGCCGAGTTCGTCCGCGCCGTCGGCCTCTACGAGGGGTCCGACGTGCGGATCCTCGGCGTGAAGGTGGGCGAGGTCACCGACGTCTCGCCCCGCGGTGACCGCGTCGTCGTGGAGATGACCTACGACGACGACTACAAGGTCCCGGCGGACGCGCAGGCCCTGGTGGTGGCGCCGTCCGTGGTGAGCGACCGCTACGTCCAGCTGACCCCGGTCTACGACGGGGGCGCCGCACTGGCCGACGACGCGCGCATCGGGCTGGAGCGCACGGCGGTGCCGGTCGAGCTGGACCGGATCTTCTCCAGCCTCAACGACCTCAACGTCGCGCTCGGCCCGGAGGGCGCGAACAAGAACGGCGCGCTGTCGCGGCTGCTGGCGGTGGGGGCGGACAACCTCGAGGGCGAGGGGGCGAACATCAACCGCACCGTCGAGGACTTCTCCCAGGCGATCGCCACGCTCTCCGACGGCAGGGACGACCTGTTCGGCACGCTGCGCAACCTGCAGGTGTTCACCACCGCCCTGGCCACCAGCGACGAGCAGGTCAAGGCGTTCAACAGCGACCTCGCGAGCGTTGCCGACCAGCTCGCCGCCGAGCGCGACGAGCTCGCGCTGGCCATGAAGAACCTCGCCGTCGCACTCAGCGAGGTCGCCTCCTTCGTGAAGGAGAACCGGAAGAACCTCACCACCGACATCGAGGGCCTCGCCGACATCACCGGCACGCTGGCGAAGCAGAAGGACGCCATGGCCGAGGTGCTCGACGCCGGTCCGGTCGCGCTGTCCAACCTGGCCAACGCCTACAACCCGTCCTCGGGAACGCTCGACACCCGCAACAACGAGGCCCAGCAGGAGGACCCGGCGCTCTACCTGTGCTCGTTCCTCACCGCGCTCGGCGAGCCGGAGAGCGTCTGCGACGACATCACGAAGGTGTTCCGCAAGCGCGAGCTCGTCCCGCCCGCGCTGCCCGGCGGCGGCTCCGGCGGCCCCGACCTCACGCTCGGCGGCATCCTGGGGAGCGGGCGATGAGGGGCCGTCGGCTCGCCACCGCGGCCGCGGCGCTGGCGATGACCACGACCCTGACGGCCTGCGAGGGCGTCTACGACCTGCCGCTGCCCGGCGGCGCGGCCGGCGGCGACGACGTCTACCGGGTGACCGTGGAGTTCGCCGACGTGCTCGACCTCGTGCCGCAGTCGGCGGTCAAGGTCAACGACGTCACGGTCGGAGCGGTCGAGGACGTCGCGCTGGACGGCTGGAACGCCCGGGTCCGGGTGCGCCTGCTGGACTCCGTGCGGCTGCCGGACAACGCCGTGGCCGAGCTGCGCCAGACCAGCCTCCTCGGCGAGAAGTTCGTCTCCCTGGGGCCGCCGCCGTCCGGTCAGGGCGTCGGGCGGCTCAAGGACGGCGACACCATCCCGCTGCCCCGCTCGGGCCGCAACCCGGAGGTGGAGGAGGTCTTCGCCGCCCTGTCCCTGGTGCTCAACGGCGGCGGCGTCGCCCAGCTCAAGACGATCAACGTCGAGCTCACCAAGGCGATGGAGGGCCACGAGGCCGACATCAAGGGCGCCATCGCCCAGCTCGACCGGTTCATCGGCGGGCTGGACGAGCACAAGAGCGAGGTCGTGCGGGCCCTGGACGGGCTCGACCGGCTCAGCGCACGGCTCGAGGCGCAGAAGGAGGACATCGCCGTCGCGATCGAGGACCTCGGGCCGGGCCTCGAGGTGCTCGCCGACCAGCGCGAGCAGCTGACCGAGATGCTCACCGCGCTCTCGGACCTCGGGCGGGTCGGCACCCGGGTCATCAGGGCGTCCCAGGCCGACACCGTCGCCAACCTGCGCGCGCTCGACCCGATCCTCACCCGCCTCTCGCAGGCCGGGGCCAACCTGCCGGGCGCGCTGGAGATGCTCGTGACCTACCCCTTCCCGCGGGCCGCGAGCGGCGCGGTCAAGGGCGACTTCACCAACCTGCGCATCACGGCGGACCTCGACCTGCGCACGGTGCTGGCCAACCTCGGCGGCCCGAAGCCGCCCGACCTGCCCACCGTGCCCAAGCCGCCGACCGCGGGGCCGCTGCCGAGCGTGCCCGTGCCCAGCGTGCCCGTGCCCAGCGTGCCGGTGCCCAGCGTGCCGGTGCCCGTCCCGACGCCGACCGTGACGCTGCCCGGCGGTGGCGGGACCGGCGGGGGCGGCACCTGCGTCGGCGCCATCTGCCTGGGCGCGGGCCCCCGCGCCGGTGCCTACGACACCAACCTGGCGGCACTCATGCTCGGCGGCCTGACGTGATCCGCCGGGGCACCAAGGTGCAGCTGCTCGTGTTCGCCCTCATCACCGTGCTGGGGCTGAGCTATGTCAGCGCCAACTACGTCGGCCTCGGGCGCGCGCTCTTCGGCGCCGGCTACCTCGTCACCGCCGACTTCCCGCAGTCCGGGGGCATCTTCGAGAACGCCGAGGTCACCTACCGCGGGGTGGCCGTCGGGCGGGTCGACCGGCTGCGCCTGGCCCGCGACGGCGTCCACGTGGACCTCTCCATCGACGACGGCGTCGACGTCCCGGCCGACACGCTGGCCGTCGTCGAGAACCGCTCGGCGGTCGGCGAGCAGTACGTCGACCTGCAGCCGAGGTCGCAGGGTGGTCCCTTCCTCGCCGACGGCGACCGCATCAGGTCCGAGGACAACCGCACGCCCCTGCCCACCGAGGTGCTGCTGCTCAACCTCGACCGGCTCGTCCGGTCGGTCGACAAGCGCGACCTCGTGGTCGTCATCGACGAGCTGGGCGAGGCCTTCGCGGGCACCGGGCGTGACCTCCAGCGCCTCCTCGACTCCGGTGACGCGCTCACGCGCTCCGCGGTGGAGGCCCTGCCGGAGACCATCCGGCTGATCGAGGACGGCCAGACGGTGCTCGCCACCCAGCGGGAGTCCGGGTCGGCGATCAAGAGCTTCTCGCGCGACCTGGCCGACCTCTCGCAGACGCTGCGGACCAGTGACGGCGACCTGCGCAAGCTGCTCGACAACGGCATCGTCGCCTCCCGCGAGATGGAGACGCTGATCCGCACCAACCGGGCCTCCATCTCCGCGCTGCTCGCCAACCTGATCACCAGCGGCCAGGTCACCGTCGCCCGGCTGGACGGGCTCGAGCAGGTGCTCGTGACCTACCCCGACAACGTCGCCGGCGGCTACACCGTCGTGCCCGGGGACAGCACCTCGCACTTCGGCCTGGTGCTCAACAGCGACCCGCCGTCCTGCACGAAGGGCTACGGCGGCACGAGGGCGCGCACCCCGGCGGCGACCTCCGACGTCCCCGCCAACACCGACGCGCGCTGCACCGAGCCGCGGGGGAGCAAGACCAGCGTCCGCGGCGCGCAGAACGCGCCGGCGCCGTCTGGCCGCTCCGCCCGCGGGCTGGCCGGCGTGCCCGGTGCGCCGACCGGGGGGACGAACCGGGACGATGAGGACGCCGCCGTTTCGCGGTCCTACCTCACCGGGTACGACGCCACGAGCGGGGTCGCCCTCGGTGCCGGCGACACGCCCCTGCTGCTGGGTGCCCGGGGCGGTCAGGCCGAGACCTTCGGAGAGGAGTCGTGGAAGTGGCTGCTGCTCGGACCGCTGAGCCGGTGAGCCCGTCGGCCGCGCCCCCCCGCCTCCGGCGGCCCGGTGCCCGCGCGCTGGCCCTGGCGGGGCTGGCGCTGGCGGCCGTGGCGTGCGCTGTGCTGGTCGCGATGACCGTGCCCCGCCTCGCCGACGCCTCCGAGCGCGAGCAGCGCCGGGTCGAGGTGCTGCAGGCGGCCCGCCAGCACGCCGTCAACTTCACGACGCTGGACTACCAGCGGCTCGACCGCGACCTCGGGCGGGTCCTCGACGGCGCGACGGGAGACTTCCGCGAGCAGTTCGAGGCGGGCACGTCGGACCTCTCCGAGCTGGTCACGGCGAACGAGGCGGTGGCCGAGGGCGAGGTGCTCGAGGCCGGCATCGTGAGCGACGACGCCGACTCCGCGCGGGTGCTCGTCGTGGCCGACAGCACCGTGACCAACGCCGCCGACCCGTCGCCGCAGAAGCGCCACTACCGGCTGCAGCTCGACCTCGTCCGCGACGGCGACCGGTGGCTCGTCTCCGACCTGCAGTTCGTCGGCTGAGCAGGAAGGACGCGACGATGGCACGGACCAGGCCGATCGCCGGGCAGCGCTCCCGCGCGCGCCTGGGCACCCCGCCCGACCCGGGAACGCCCCGCGGTGCCGGCCGCGACGCCGCCCTGCCCACCGCCGTGCTCGACCGGCCGGCGCCCCCGCCCCCGGCCGACCCGCCCGAGGACGGTGGGCCGCGCCCGCGCCGCCCCCGCCGTACGGACGTCGTGCTCGTCGCCGCGGTGGTGCTCGTCCTCGCGCTCGCGGCCACCGTGGCGCTCGTCACGGTGCGCGCCGGCGGGCAGGACCGCGCCGAGCGCGCCCGCTCCCAGGCGCGGGCCGCCGCCGAGGCGCACGCCGTCACGCTGCTGTCCTACGACCACCGGCGCCTGGACCGCGACTTCGCCCGCGCCCGGGAGGTCCTCACCGGTGACTTCGCCGGGGACTACGCCGCCACCACCGAGAAGGTCGTCCGGCCCAGCGCCGAGGAGGTCAAGGCCGTCGTCACGGCCGAGGTCGCGTCCTCGTCGGTGGTCCGGGCGAGCGAGAACCGCGCGGTCGTGCTGCTGTTCGTCGACCAGACCACGACCTCGACGCGGCTCGAGGGCCCGAAGGTGGACCTCAACCGGGTCCGGATGACCCTGGTCCGCACCGGCGGGCAGTGGCTGGTCAGCGGCGTAGACGCCCTCTGACAGCCTCCCCGGGACCCCGGCGCGACCGGCTCCGGGCGCGCCTGCGACGCGCGGTGGACGCCCAGGGCCTTGACGCCGGGCCCGGGTGGGTCCATCCTGCTCGCGCCGTGACAACACAAGGGGACGGGCACCGGCCGCTGGCGGCGGCAGGGGCCCACTTGAGGTCGGCGTGCCCAACGGGTATGCTGCCGCTTTGCGCTGCCATCTGACTCCACCCTGGGCACCTTGCCTTGGGTCGTCCGGCATGCGCTGACGCAGCAGAGTCCGGCAGCCCTCGGAAGGACCCCTCTTGGCCGCCTCGCGCACCGCCAGCAAGCCCGCCAGCACCACCGACAAGACCGGCAAGAACAGCAAGAACAGCACCGCCCCGCGTCGCATCTCCTTCGCGAAGATCCGCGAGCCCCTGGAGGTCCCGAACCTCCTGGCACTGCAGACCGACAGCTTCGACACCCTGCTCGGCAACGAGAAGTGGAAGTCGCGCGTCGAGGCTGCCCTCGCCAGCGGTCCCGACGACGTGCCGACGAAGTCCGGCCTCGAGGAGATCTTCGAGGAGATCAGCCCGATCGAGGACTTCCAGGGCACCATGTCGCTGTCGTTCCGCGACCACCGCTTCGAGCCCCCGAAGTACTCGATCGAGGACTGCAAGGAGCGCGACATCACCTACTCGGCGCCCCTGTTCGTCACCGCCGAGTTCATGAACAACACCACGGGCGAGATCAAGAGCCAGACCGTGTTCATGGGCGACTTCCCGCTCATGACCGACAAGGGCACGTTCGTGATCAACGGCACCGAGCGCGTCGTCGTGTCGCAGCTGGTCCGGTCGCCGGGCGTCTACTTCGACAAGTCGCTGGACAAGACCTCGGACAAGGACGTCTTCGGGGCCAAGATCATCCCGTCGCGCGGCGCCTGGCTCGAGTTCGAGATCGACAAGCGCGACCAGGTCGGCGTCCGCGTCGACCGCAAGCGCAAGCAGTCGGTCACGGTGCTGCTCAAGGCCCTCGGCTGGGACGACGCCAAGATCCTCGAGGAGTTCGGCGACTACGAGTCGATCCGCGCCACCCTGGAGAAGGACCACACCACCGGCCAGGACGACGCGCTGCTCGACATCTACCGCAAGCTGCGCCCGGGCGAGCCGCCCACGCGCGAGGCGGCGCAGACGCTGCTGGACAACCTCTACTTCAACCCCAAGCGCTACGACCTCGCCAAGGTCGGCCGCTACAAGATCAACAAGAAGCTCGGCGTCGACCTGCCCGCCGGCTCCAGCGTCCTGACCATCGACGACATCGTCGAGACCATCCGGTTCATCGTGAAGCTGCACGCCGGCGAGACCGAGATGCCGGCGATGGCCAAGGACGGCAAGGCCGGGCGCAGCGTGCGGGTCGAGGTCGACGACATCGACCACTTCGGCAACCGCCGCCTGCGCACCGTCGGCGAGCTCATCCAGAACCAGGTCCGCACCGGCCTGTCGCGCATGGAGCGCGTCGTCCGCGAGCGGATGACCACCCAGGACGTCGAGGCGATCACGCCCCAGACGCTGATCAACATCCGGCCCGTGGTGGCGAGCATCAAGGAGTTCTTCGGGACCTCCCAGCTCAGCCAGTTCATGGACCAGACCAACCCGCTGGCCGGCCTCACCCACAAGCGCCGCCTGTCGGCGCTGGGCCCGGGCGGTCTGTCCCGGGAGCGGGCGGGCTTCGAGGTCCGCGACGTGCACACCAGCCACTACGGCCGCATGTGCCCGATCGAGACCCCTGAGGGGCCGAACATCGGCCTGATCGGGTCGCTCGCGACGTACGGCCGCATCAACGCCTTCGGCTTCGTCGAGACCCCCTACCGCAAGGTGCTCAAGGGCAAGGTCAGCGACCAGGTCGACTACCTCACCGCCGACGAGGAGGACGAGCACGTCATCGCCCAGGCGAACGCGCCGCTCTCCGAGGACGGCAGCTTCGCCGAGGCCCGCGTGCTCGTCCGCCGCAAGGGCGGCGAGGTCGAGTTCATCCCGGCCGGCGAGGTCGACTACATGGACGTCTCGCCGCGCCAGATGGTGTCGGTCGCGACGGCCATGATCCCGTTCCTCGAGCACGACGACGCCAACCGCGCGCTCATGGGCTCGAACATGCAGCGCCAGTCCGTGCCGCTGCTCCGCTCCGAGGCGCCGCTGGTCGGCACCGGCATGGAGTACCGCGCGGCCAAGGACGCCGGCGACGTGATCATCGCCACGAAGGCCGGCGTGGTCCAGGAGCTCTCCGCGGACCTCATCACCGTCATGAACGACGACGGCACCTACTCGACCTACCGGGTCGCGAAGTTCCGCCGGTCCAACCAGGGCACCTCGTTCAACCAGCGCCCGATCGTCGCCGAGGGCGACCGGGTCGAGGAGGGCCAGGTCCTGGCCGACGGGCCGTGCACCGACGACGGCGAGATGGCGCTTGGCCGCAACCTGCTCGTCGCCTTCATGTCCTGGGAGGGCCACAACTACGAGGACGCGATCATCCTCAGCCAGCGCCTGGTGCAGGACGACGTCCTCTCCTCGATCCACATCGAGGAGCACGAGGTCGACGCCCGCGACACCAAGCTCGGCGCCGAGGAGATCACCCGGGACATCCCGAACGTCTCCGAGGAGGTCCTCGCCGACCTCGACGAGCGCGGCATCATCCGCATCGGGGCCGACGTCGTGCCCGGCGACATCCTGGTCGGCAAGGTCACGCCCAAGGGCGAGACCGAGCTCACCCCCGAGGAGCGCCTGCTCCGCGCGATCTTCGGCGAGAAGGCGCGCGAGGTGCGCGACACGTCGCTGAAGGTCCCGCACGGCGAGTCCGGCAAGGTCATCGGCGTCAAGGTCTTCGACCGCGACGAGGGCTACGAGCTGCCTCCCGGCGTCAACCAGCTGGTGCGCGTCTACGTCGCCCAGAAGCGCAAGATCACCGACGGCGACAAGCTCGCCGGCCGGCACGGCAACAAGGGCGTCATCTCCAAGATCCTCCCGGTCGAGGACATGCCCTTCCTCGAGGACGGCACGCCCGTCGACATCGTGCTCAACCCGCTCGGCGTGCCCGGCCGCATGAACGTCGGCCAGGTGCTCGAGACCCACCTCGGGTGGGTGGCCAAGACCGGCTGGGACGCGAGCGGCGGCGAGGCCAAGAACGCTCCCTCGTGGAAGAAGAGCCTGCACGCGATCGGCGCGGACAGCGGCGAGCCCGGCACCAACGTGGCGACCCCGGTCTTCGACGGCGCCCGCGAGGAGGAGATCACCGGCCTCCTCGGGTCGACCCTCGCCAACCGTGACGGCGTGCAGCTCATCGGTGAGTCCGGCAAGGCCCAGCTCTTCGACGGCCGCTCCGGCGAGCCGTTCACGGCGCCGGTGTCCGTCGGCTACATCTACATCCTCAAGCTGCTGCACCTGGTCGACGACAAGATCCACGCCCGCTCGACCGGCCCGTACTCCATGATCACCCAGCAGCCGCTGGGCGGTAAGGCCCAGTTCGGTGGCCAGCGCTTCGGCGAGATGGAGGTGTGGGCCCTGGAGGCCTACGGCGCCTCCTACGCCCTGCAGGAGCTGCTCACCATCAAGTCCGACGACGTGCTCGGCCGCGTGAAGGTCTACGAGGCGATCGTCAAGGGCGAGAACATCCCGGAGCCCGGCATCCCCGAGTCGTTCAAGGTGCTGATCAAGGAGATGCAGTCGCTGTGCCTCAACGTCGAGGTGCTCTCCAGCGACGGCATGTCCATCGAGATGCGCGAGACCGACGAGGACGTGTTCCGCGCCGCTGAAGAGCTCGGCATCGACCTGTCCCGTCGGGAGCCGAGCAGCGTCGAAGAGGTCTAGCCGCCCCTTCCCCCCAGGCCACCTGAGTTCGCCTTTGTGAAAGAAGGAAATTTTGCTCGACGTCAACTTCTTCGACGAGCTGCGCATCGGCCTCGCCACCGCTGACGACATCCGTCAGTGGTCGCACGGCGAGGTCAAGAAGCCGGAGACGATCAACTACCGCACCCTCAAGCCGGAGAAGGACGGGCTCTTCTGCGAGAAGATCTTCGGTCCGACCCGCGACTGGGAGTGCTACTGCGGGAAGTACAAGCGGGTCCGCTTCAAGGGCATCATCTGCGAGCGCTGCGGCGTCGAGGTGACCCGGGCCAAGGTGCGCCGCGAGCGCATGGGCCACATCGAGCTGGCCGCGCCCGTCACGCACATCTGGTACTTCAAGGGCGTCCCGTCCCGGCTGGGCTACCTGCTCGACCTCGCCCCGAAGGACCTGGAGAAGGTCATCTACTTCGCGGCGTACATGATCACCTACGTCGACGACGAGGAGCGCCACCGCGACCTCCCGTCGCTCGAGGCCAAGATCGGCGTCGAGGTCAAGCAGATCGAGGCCCGCCGCGACGCCGACGTCGAGGCGCGCCAGAAGGTCCTCGAGACCGACCTGGCCGCGCTGGAGGCCGAGGGCGCCAAGTCCGACGTCAAGCGCAAGGTCCGCGAGTCCGCCGAGCGCGAGATGAACCAGATCCGCAAGCGCGCCGACGCCGAGGTCGAGCGCATCCAGGCGGTCTGGGACCGGTTCAAGAACCTCAAGGTCCAGGACCTCGAGGGCGACGAGATCCTCTACCGCGAGATGCGCGACCGCTTCGGCATGTACTTCCAGGGCGGCATGGGCGCGGCGGCGCTGCAGCGGCGCCTCGAGTCCTTCGACCTCGAGGCCGAGGCCGAGTCGCTGCGCGAGATCATCCGCACCGGCAAGGGCCAGAAGAAGACCCGCGCCCTCAAGCGGCTCAAGGTCGTCTCGGCGTTCCTCAACACGCGCAACTCCCCGATGGGCATGGTCCTCGACTGCGTCCCGGTCATCCCGCCGGACCTGCGCCCGATGGTGCAGCTCGACGGTGGCCGGTTCGCGACCTCGGACCTCAACGACCTCTACCGCCGCGTCATCAACCGGAACAACCGCCTCAAGCGGCTCCTCGACCTCGGCGCGCCCGAGATCATCGTCAACAACGAGAAGCGCATGCTGCAGGAGGCCGTCGACGCGCTGTTCGACAACGGCCGCCGCGGCCGGCCGGTCACCGGCCCGGGCAACCGCCCGCTGAAGTCCCTCTCGGACATGCTCAAGGGCAAGCAGGGCCGGTTCCGCCAGAACCTGCTCGGCAAGCGCGTCGACTACTCGGGCCGGTCGGTCATCGTGGTCGGCCCGCAGCTCAAGCTGCACCAGTGCGGCCTGCCCAAGCAGATGGCGCTCGAGCTGTTCAAGCCGTTCGTCATGAAGCGGCTGGTCGACCTCAACCACGCCCAGAACATCAAGAGCGCCAAGCGCATGGTGGAGCGGGCGGGCGGCAACAACGCGCGCTACGGCCACGTCTGGGACGTGCTCGAAGAGGTCATCGCCGAGCACCCGGTGCTGCTCAACCGGGCGCCGACGCTGCACCGTCTGGGCATCCAGGCCTTCGAGCCGCAGCTGGTCGAGGGCAAGGCCATCCAGATCCACCCGCTGGTCTGCACCGCGTTCAACGCCGACTTCGACGGCGACCAGATGGCGGTGCACCTCCCGCTGTCGGCGGAGGCGCAGGCCGAGGCCCGCATCCTCATGCTGTCCTCGAACAACATCCTCTCGCCGGCCCACGGCCGCCCGATCACCTCGCCGACCCAGGACATGGTGCTCGGCATCTACTTCCTGACCGCTCTCCGCGAGGGCATGGTCGGGGAGGGCCGGGTGTTCTCGTCGGTCGCCGAGGCGATCATGGCCCACGACCAGCACCAGCTCGACCTGCAGGCGGCCATCACCCTGCGGCTCGACGGGGTCGTCCCGCCGCGCGGCTGGGAGGCGCCCGAGGGCTGGGACGAGAGTCGGCCGATCACGCTGAAGACCACGCTGGGCCGTGCCCTGCTCAACGAGGCGCTGCCCGTCGACTACCCCTTCGTCGACAAGGCCGTCGACAAGAAGGAGCTCTCGGCGATCGTCAACGACCTGGCCGAGCGCTACCCGAAGGTCGCGGTCGCCGCGACGCTGGACGCGCTCAAGACGGCCGGCTTCCACTGGGCCACGCGGTCCGGCGTCACGATCTCCATCGAGGACGTCGTCACCCCGCAGGCCAAGCAGGGGATCCTGGAGCGCCACGAGGCGCGCGCGGAGAAGGTGCAGAGCCAGTACGAGCGTGGCCTGATCACCGACGACGAGCGCCGCCAGGAGCTCATCAACATCTGGACCGAGGCGACCAACGAGGTCGCCGAGGCCATGCAGGACGCCTTCCCGAAGACGAACCCCGTCTTCATGATGGTCAACTCCGGGGCGCGCGGTAACTGGATGCAGGTCCGTCAGATCGCCGGCATGCGCGGCCTGGTGGCCAACCCCAAGGGCGAGATCATCCCGCGGCCGATCAAGGCCAACTTCCGCGAGGGCCTGACGGTGCTGGAGTACTTCATCTCCACCCACGGTGCCCGCAAGGGTCTGGCCGACACCGCGCTGCGCACGGCGGACTCGGGCTACCTCACCCGTCGTCTCGTGGACGTCTCCCAGGACGTCATCATCCGCGAGGAGGACTGCGGCACCGACCGCGGCCTGGTGATGCCGATCGCCAAGTCGAGCGAGGTCGACGGCGCCACGCGACTCACCCGCCTGGAGAACATCGACACCAGCATCTACTCCCGCAACCTCGCCGAGGACGTCGTCGTCGGCAAGGAGACGGTGGGCACGGCCGGTAGCGACATCGGCGACGTGCTGATCCAGACCCTGATCGACAACGGCGTCGACAAGGTCCGGGTCCGCAGCGTGCTGACCTGCGAGAGCAAGGTCGGCACCTGCGCGGCGTGCTACGGGCGCTCGCTGGCCACCGGCAAGGTCGTCGACGTCGGCGAGGCGGTCGGCATCATCGCCGCCCAGTCGATCGGCGAGCCCGGCACCCAGCTCACGATGCGGACCTTCCACACCGGAGGCGTCGCGGGCGACGACATCACCCACGGCCTCCCGCGCGTGGTCGAGCTGTTCGAGGCGCGCCAGCCCAAGGGCGTCGCGCCGATCTCGGAGTCGGCAGGCCGCGCCCGCATCGAGGAGACCGACAAGAAGCGCGAGATCATCGTGGTCCCGGACGACGGGTCCGAGGAGATGGCCTACACCATCTCCAAGAGGTCCCGCCTGCTGGTGCACGACGGCGACCACGTGGAGGTCGGGCAGCAGCTGATCGTGGGGGCCATCGACCCCAAGCAGGTGCTGCGGATCCTCGGCCCGCGGGCCGTGCAGCAGCACCTGGTGAGCGAGGTGCAGGAGGTCTACCGCTCGCAGGGCGTGTCGATCCACGACAAGCACATCGAGGTCATCGTGCGGCAGATGCTCAAGCGCGTGACGATCATCGAGTCGGGCGACGCGGAGCTGCTCCCGGGCGAGCTGGCCGAGCGGGTCCGCTTCGAGGAGGAGAACCGGCGCGTGGTGGCCGAGGGCGGGACGCCCGCCTCGGGCCGTCCCGAGCTCATGGGCATCACCAAGGCCTCGCTGGCCACCGAGTCGTGGCTGTCGGCGGCCTCCTTCCAGGAGACGACACGGGTGCTCACGGACGCGGCGATCCACGCCAAGTCCGACCCGCTGCTGGGCCTGAAGGAGAACGTCATCATCGGCAAGCTCATCCCGGCCGGCACGGGCCTCCCGCGCTACCGCAACATCCGGGTCGAGCCGACCGAGGAGGCCAAGGCCGCGATGTACACCATGGGTGGCTACGACAGCAACGAGAACGCGTTCGACTACGCCCCGTTCGGGTCCGGCGCCGGCCAGGCCGTGCCGCTGGAGGACTTCGACTACGGGCCTTTCCGCGGCTGACGAGCGCAGACCGCGAGGATCGAGCGGTCGGAGCGAGGAAGACGCCATCTGGAGTCGGGGGTAGCCACCGTCGCCGGTCGCCGCAGGTGAGAGCCTGCGGCGACCGGCGCCGTACGGCAAGGAGGAGGGCCGGCGCGGGCGATTTTGACCTGTGCGCGCGCGCTGGGTAGCCTCTCTCCTCGTGCCTGGGGATCCCTGGGCCCTCGCGCGTGCGCGACATCCGGACCGACGAGCGTCACTCCGGGACGGAGAGCACGAGCGGGTAGCACCACCGAACCCGGCGCGGCCCCCACAGGCCACATCGGGCGGACCGAGGCGACACGCCCGACCGCGTGGGTCGGACGACCAGCGCACCGGGACGCGACACCAGACCAGAGCCACGGCACGACCAAGCAGTACGAGACGGAGACGCGGCGAGAATGCCCACCATCCAGCAGCTGGTCCGCAAGGGCCGCCAGGACAAGGTCGAGAAGACCAAGACGCCGGCCCTCAAGGGGAGCCCGCAGCGCCGAGGCGTCTGCACGCGCGTCTACACGACGACGCCCAAGAAGCCGAACTCCGCGCTGCGCAAGGTCGCCCGGGTCCGGCTCACCAGCGGCATCGAGGTCACGGCCTACATCCCGGGCGTCGGCCACAACCTGCAGGAGCACTCGATCGTGCTCGTGCGCGGCGGCCGGGTGAAGGACCTGCCGGGCGTCCGCTACAAGATCATCCGTGGGTCGCTGGACACCCAGGGCGTCAAGAACCGCAAGCAGGCCCGCAGCCGCTACGGCGCGAAGAAGGAGAAGAGCTGATGCCGCGCAAGGGTCCCGCTCCCAAGCGGCCGGTCATCATCGACCCGGTCTACAACTCGCCCCTGGTCACCTCGCTGGTGAACAAGGTCCTCTCCGCCGGCAAGCGGTCCGTCGCCGAGCGCATCGTCTACGGCGCGCTCGAGGGCTGCCGCGACAAGACCGGCAGCGACCCCGTGATCACGCTCAAGCGGGCCATGGACAACGTCAAGCCCGCCCTGGAGGTGCGCAGCCGCCGCGTCGGCGGCGCGACCTACCAGGTCCCCGTCGAGGTGCGGCCGAGCCGCTCGACCACGCTGGCCCTGCGCTGGCTGGTCAGCTACTCGCAGCAGCGCCGTGAGAAGACCATGACCGACCGCCTCATGAACGAGCTGCTCGACGCGAGCAACGGCCTCGGGGCCAGCGTCAAGCGCCGCGAGGACACCCACAAGATGGCCGAGTCGAACAAGGCCTTCGCGCACTACCGCTGGTAGTCCGCACCGCTCCCCTGCACCGACACCGTTCGTCGACGACCGAGAGAAGACTGAGCTAGCAGTGGCACTCGACACCGCCATCATCGACCTCGCCAAGGTCCGCAACATCGGGATCATGGCGCACATCGACGCGGGCAAGACCACGACGACCGAGCGGATCCTGTACTACACGGGCATCAACTACAAGATCGGCGAGGTCCACGACGGCGCGGCCACCATGGACTGGATGGACCAGGAGCAGGAGCGCGGCATCACGATCACGTCGGCCGCGACCACCTGTGAGTGGGACGACCACACGATCAACATCATCGACACCCCCGGCCACGTCGACTTCACCGTCGAGGTGGAGCGCTCGCTGCGCGTCCTGGACGGCGCCGTGGCGGTGTTCGACGGCGTCGCGGGCGTGGAGCCCCAGTCGGAGACGGTCTGGCGGCAGGCCGACCGCTACAACGTCCCGCGCATCTGCTTCGTCAACAAGCTCGACCGCACCGGGGCGGAGTTCCACCGCTGCGTCGAGATGATCGTGAGCCGGCTCAACGCCACCCCGCTGGTGCTGCAGATCCCGGTCGGGACCGAGGCGGACTTCAAGGGCGTCATCGACCTCATCGCCATGAAGGCGCTGCTGTGGAGCGAGGAGGCGGAGAAGGGGGAGATGTACGACACCCTCGACATCCCCGCGTCCCACGCCGAGGCCGCCCGCGAGTGGCGTGACCGCCTGGTCGAGACGGCCGCGGAGAACGACGACGCCCTCATGGAGCTCTACCTCGACGGCACCGAGCCGACGGAGGAGCAGCTCATCGCCGGCATCCGGCGGGCGACGATCGCCAGCAAGATCACCCCGGTCCTCACCGGGTCGGCGTTCAAGAACAAGGGCGTGCAGCCCATGCTCGACGCCGTGGTCCGCTACCTGCCCTCCCCGCTGGACGTCGGCGCGGTCGAGGGTCACGCGGTGGGCGACGAGGAGAAGGTGGAGTCCCGCGACCCCGACAAGGACGCGCCGCTGGCGACACTGGCCTTCAAGATCGCCAGCGACCCCCACCTGGGCAAGCTGACCTACATCCGCATCTACTCCGGCACGATGACCGCGGGCTCCGCGGTGCTCAACAGCACCAAGGGCAACAAGGAGCGCATCGGCAAGATCTACCGGATGCACGCCAACAAGCGCGAGGAGATCGAGAGGGCGACCGCCGGCCAGATCGTCGCGGTCATGGGGCTGAAGAACACCACGACCGGTGACACCCTCTGCGGCCCCGAGGCCCCGGTCATCCTCGAGTCGATGAACTTCCCGGCCCCGGTGATCTCGGTCGCCATCGAGCCGAAGTCCAAGGGCGACCAGGAGCGCCTCGGCACCGCCATCCAGCGGCTCGCCGAGGAGGACCCGACCTTCCAGGTCCGCACCGACGAGGAGACCGGCCAGACGATCATCGCCGGCATGGGCGAGCTGCACCTCGAGGTGCTCGTCGACCGGATGAAGCGCGAGTTCCGCGTCGAGGCCAACATCGGCAAGCCGCAGGTGGCCTACCGCGAGACGATCCGCAAGAAGGTCGACCGGCACGACTACACGCACAAGAAGCAGACCGGCGGTTCGGGCCAGTACGCCAAGGTCCAGATCGCGATCGAGCCCACGGGCGCCGGCGACGGCGGCTACGAGTTCGAGAACAAGGTCACCGGTGGCCGGATCCCGCGGGAGTACATCCCGTCGGTCGACGCGGGCGCCCAGGAGGCCATGGAGTTCGGGATCCTGGCCGGCTACCCGCTCGTGGACATCAAGGTCACCCTGCTCGACGGTGGCTACCACGACGTGGACTCCTCCGAGCTCGCGTTCAAGATCGCCGGCTCGATGGCGTTCAAGGAGGCCGCCCGCAGGGCGGACCCCGTCATCCTCGAGCCGATGATGTCGGTCGAGGTGACCACGCCCGAGGACTACATGGGTGAGGTCATCGGCGACCTGAACTCCCGCCGTGGCCACATCCAGGCCATGGAGGAGCGCTCCGGCGCCCGGGTGGTGAACGCGCTCGTCCCCCTCTCGGAGATGTTCGGCTACGTCGGAGACCTCCGGAGCAAGACCCAGGGCCGGGCGAGCTACAGCATGCAGTTCGACTCCTACGCCGAGGTTCCTCGCAACGTGGCGGAAGAGATCATCAAGAAGGCCCGTGGCGAGTAGGGCAACCGCCCTGCCTGTCGCAACCGACCAGCCAGCACGTCGTACGGCGTAACGACCTCAAGTCCTAGGAGGAACCAGTGGCGAAGGCGAAGTTCGAGCGGACTAAGCCGCACGTCAACATCGGCACCATCGGTCACATCGACCACGGCAAGACGACGCTGACCGCGGCGATCACCAAGGTGCTGCACGACAAGTACCCGACCCTCAACGAGGCCTCGGCGTTCGACTCGATCGACAAGGCGCCCGAGGAGAAGGCTCGCGGCATCACGATCTCGATCGCGCACGTCGAGTACCAGACCGAGGCCCGCCACTACGCGCACGTCGACTGCCCCGGTCACGCCGACTACATCAAGAACATGATCACCGGTGCCGCCCAGATGGACGGCGCGATCCTGGTGGTCGCGGCGACCGACGGCCCGATGCCGCAGACGAAGGAGCACGTCCTCCTGGCCCGCCAGGTCGGCGTTCCCTACATCGTCGTCGCGCTGAACAAGGCCGACATGGTCGACGACGAGGAGATCCTCGAGCTCGTCGAGCTCGAGGTCCGCGAGCTGCTCTCGGAGTACGAGTTCCCGGGCGACGACCTGCCGGTCGTGCGCGTCTCGGCGCTCAAGGCGCTCGAGGGCGACGCCGAGTGGGGCGACAAGCTCATGGAGCTGATGAACGCGGTCGACACCGCGATCCCGCAGCCCGAGCGCGAGGTCGAGAAGCCGTTCCTGATGCCCGTCGAGGACGTCTTCACGATCACCGGCCGCGGAACCGTCGTGACCGGCCGCATCGAGCGTGGCGTGGTCAAGGTCAACGAGACCGTCGACCTCGTGGGCATCCGGGAGACCAAGCAGACGACCACGGTCACCGGCGTCGAGATGTTCCGCAAGCTCCTCGACGAGGGCCGTGCGGGTGAGAACGTCGGTCTGCTCCTCCGTGGCACCAAGCGCGAGGACGTCGAGCGCGGCATGGTCGTGATCAAGCCCGGCACGACGACCCCGCACACCCAGTTCGAGGCCAACGTCTACATCCTGTCCAAGGACGAGGGTGGCCGGCACACGCCGTTCTTCCAGAACTACCGGCCGCAGTTCTACTTCCGCACCACGGACGTCACCGGCGTCGTCACGCTGCCCGAGGGCACCGAGATGGTCATGCCGGGCGACAACACCGAGATGACGGTCGACCTCATCCAGCCGATCGCCATGGAGGAGGGCCTGCGCTTCGCCATCCGCGAGGGCGGCCGCACCGTCGGCGCCGGCCGGGTGACGAAGATCGTCAAGTAGGCAGCACCGTGCCCCGGAACGTCGGGGCGCACCCGCGGATTCGCCTTCGCCGCACCCCGTGCGGCATACTCCAGGGCGAGTTGCTCGGCAGGACGGCCGGGCGCGGGACATCCGAGAGGGGTCCCGAGAGTTCCGGCCGTCCTGACCGTGCGCCCGGGGGCAGCGCGTCACCGCGCCGGCCCGGGTCGCCACCCGTCAGAAGTCCCCGATCAGAGCGTGTCAGCACCCGTGATGTCCGCGAGCCCGCGACACGCCCGACCTCGGGGGTCGGAAGAGCCCTTCACAACGAGTAAGGACGACACGAAGCCATGGCGGGACAGAAGATCCGCATCAGGCTCAAGGCCTACGACCACGAGGTGATCGACTCGTCGGCGCGCAAGATCGTCGACACGGTCACCCGCACGGGTGCGCAGGTCGCGGGCCCGGTGCCGCTGCCGACCGAGAAGAACGTCTACTGCGTGATCCGCTCGCCGCACAAGTACAAGGACTCCCGCGAGCACTTCGAGATGCGCACGCACAAGCGGCTCATCGACATCATCGACCCCACGCCGAAGACCGTCGACTCGCTCATGCGGCTCGACCTGCCGGCCGGGGTCGACATCGAGATCAAGCTCTAAAGACGATCGAGGGACGCGCTAGTCATGGGTAAGCAGATGAAGGGCCTGCTGGGCGAGAAGCTCGGCATGACCCAGGTCTTCGACGAGAACAACCGGATCGTGCCGGTGACCGTCGTGCAGGCCGGCCCCTGCGTCGTCACGCAGGTGCGCTCGGTCGACACCGACGGCTATGCCGCCGTGCAGATCGGGTTCGGTGCCATCGACCCCCGCCGGGTGAACAAGCCCGACAGCGGACACTTCGCCAAGGCCGGCGTGACGCCGCGCCGGGTGACGGTCGAGCTGCGCACCGACGACGCCACCGAGTACACCCTCGGCCAGGAGCTGACGGTGGACCTGTTCGAGGCCGGTCAGCGGGTGGACGTCACCGGGACGAGCAAGGGCAAGGGCACCGCGGGTGTCATGAAGCGCCACGGCTTCCACGGCGTCTCCGCCTCGCACGGCTCGCACCGCAACCACCGCAAGCCGGGGTCGATCGGTGGTGCCTCGACGCCGGGCCGGGTGTTCAAGGGCATCCGGATGGCCGGCCGCATGGGCAACGTCCGCACGACGACCCAGGGCCTCACGGTCCACGCTGTCGACGCCGAGAACGGCCTGCTGCTGATCAAGGGGGCGCTGCCGGGGCCCAAGGGCTCCGTCGTGCTCGTCCGCACCGCCGCCAAGGGCTCGCTCGTGACGAAGGGAGCCGACCAGTGACCGCCACCGCCGAGACCGCCGGCCTCGAGATCGAGGTCCGCGACGCGAAGGGCGCCTCGACCGGCACCGTCACGCTGCCGGCCGACATCTTCGACGTCCAGGTCAACGTCCCCCTGATCCACCAGGTGGTCGTCGCCCAGCTCGCGGCGGCCCGCCGGGGCACCGCCGACACCAAGTCCCGCGGGGAGGTGCGCGGCGGTGGCCGCAAGCCCTACCGCCAGAAGGGCACCGGGCGCGCCCGCCAGGGCTCGACCCGCGCGCCGCAGTTCGCCGGCGGCGGCGTCGTCCACGGCCCCACGCCGCGCTCGTACGCCCAGCGCACGCCGAAGAAGATGAAGGCCGCCGCCCTGCGCGGTGCCCTCTCCGACCGCGCGCGCAACGGGCGCATCCACGTGCTCTCCTCGCTGCTGGACCGCGACGCGCCGTCGACCAAGACGGCCGTCGCCGTGCTCGCCGGCGTGTCCGAGCGCCGGCACGTGCTCGTGGTCGCGCCGCGCGGTGACGAGCTCACCTGGAAGAGCCTGCGCAACGCCTCGCGGGTGCACCTGCTCTCTCCCGACCAGCTCAACACCTATGACGTGCTCGTCTCGGACGACGTGGTCTTCACCCGCGACGCCCTGGACGAGTTCCTGGCCGGCCCGGCGAAGGGACGCTCCGTGAGCGCCGTGGCCAGCGAGACCGAGAGTGAGGTCGAGGGCTGATGTCGAGCATCCACAAGGACCACCGTGACGTGCTCCTGGCACCGGTCGTGTCGGAGAAGAGCTACGGGCTCCTCGACGAGAACAAGTACACGTTCCTGGTCCACCCCGACGCCAACAAGACCGAGATCAAGATCGCGGTCGAGAAGGTCTTCGGCGTCAAGGTCGACGGTGTCAACACGATGAACCGCGAGGGCAAGCGCAAGCGCACCCGGACCGGATGGGGTCGTCGCAACGCCACCAAGCGCGCCATCGTCACCGTCGCCGAGGGCGACCGCATCGACATCTTCGGCGGTCCGGTCTCATGAGCCACCTGAACGAGACGACCGAAGGGCGGGTCCGCTGATGGGCATCCGCAAGTACAAGCCGACCACCCCGGCCCGCCGCGGCTCGAGCGTGGCGGACTTCGTCGAGGTCACGCGCAGCGAGCCGGAGAAGTCGCTGGTGCGCCCCCTGCACAACAAGGGCGGCCGCAACAACTCCGGCCGCATCACCACCCGCCACCAGGGCGGTGGCCACAAGCGCGCCTACCGCGTCATCGACTTCCGCCGGCACGACAAGGACGGTGTGCCCGCGAAGGTGGCCCACATCGAGTACGACCCGAACCGTACGGCCCGCATCGCCCTGCTGCACTACCTCGACGGCGAGAAGCGCTACATCATCGCGCCGAACCGCCTCAAGCAGGGTGACCGGATCGAGAACGGGCCGTCGGCCGACATCAAGCCGGGCAACAACCTGCCGCTGCGCAACATCCCGGTCGGCACCGTGATCCACGCGATCGAGCTCCGTCCCGGCGGTGGCGCCAAGATCGCCCGCTCGGCCGGGGCCAGCGTCCAGCTCGTCGCCAAGGACGGGCCGTACGCCCAGCTGCGCATGCCGTCGGGCGAGATCCGCAACGTCGACCTGCGCTGCCGCGCGACGGTCGGCGAGGTGGGCAACGCCGAGCAGTCGAACATCAACTGGGGCAAGGCCGGCCGCATGCGCTGGAAGGGCAAGCGCCCGACCGTCCGCGGTGTCGCCATGAACCCGGTTGACCACCCGCACGGTGGTGGTGAGGGCAAGACGTCCGGTGGCCGTCACCCCGTCAACCCCAACGGCAAGCCCGAGGGGCGCACGCGCCGGCCGAACAAGGCCAGCAACGCGATGATCGTCCGCCGCCGCAAGACCGGCAAGAAGCGCTGATCGGAGATCTGGAACCATGCCGCGTTCCCTGAAGAAGGGTCCCTTCGTGGACGACCACCTCATCAAGAAGGTGGACGCCCAGAACGACAAGGGCACCAAGAACGTCATCAAGACGTGGTCCAGGCGGTCCATGATCGTTCCGGCCATGCTCGGCCACACCATCGCGGTGCACGACGGGCGCAAGCACGTCCCGGTGTTCGTCACCGAGTCGATGGTCGGCCACAAGCTGGGCGAGTTCGCCCCCACGCGGACCTTCCGCGGGCACATCCGTGACGACAGGAGGGCGCGCCGTGGCTGACACCAGCACCGTCGAGGCCGACCTGTCCGCCCGCGCACAGGCCCGCCACGTCCGGGTGACGCCGATGAAGGCGCGCCGCGTCGTTGACCTCATCCGCGGCATGCGGGCCGAGGAGGCGCTCGCCGTCCTCCGGTTCGCGCCGCAGTCCGCGAGCGAGCCGGTCTACAAGGTCCTGGCGAGCGCCGTCGCCAACGCGCGCTTCACCGCCGAGCGTGACAGTCGGCGCCTCGACGTCGAGGAGCTCGTCGTGCGCGAGGCATACGTCGACGAGGGCCCGACCATGAAGCGGTTCCGGCCGCGCGCCCAGGGCCGGGCCTACCGCGTCCGCAAGCGCACCAGTCACATCACCGTGGTGGTCGCGCCGCAGCCGGACGCCAACGACGCGGGCACGCCCGCAGCCACGAAGAGGAGGACCCGATAGTGGGCCAGAAGGTCAATCCCCACGGGTTCCGCCTGGGCATCTCGACGGACCACAAGAGCAGGTGGTTCGCCGACAGCACCAAGTCGGGACAGCGCTACAGCGACTACGTCAAGGAGGACGTGGCGATCCGCCGCCTCATGTCCAAGGGCATGGAGCGGGCCGGCATCAGCCGCGTCGAGATCGAGCGCACGCGTGACCGCGTCCGCGTCGACATCCACACGGCGCGCCCCGGCATCGTCATCGGCCGCCGCGGCGCCGAGGCCGACCGCATCCGCGGCGACCTCGAGAAGCTGACCGGCAAGCAGGTGCAGCTGAACATCCTCGAGGTCAAGAGCCCCGAGGTCGACGCGCAGCTCGTCGCCCAGGGCGTCGCCGAGCAGCTCTCCAGCCGCGTCTCGTTCCGCCGCGCCATGCGCAAGTCGATGCAGACGACGATGAAGGCCGGCGCCAAGGGCATCCGGGTGCAGTGCTCCGGGCGCCTCGGCGGCGCGGAGATGTCCCGGTCGGAGTTCTACCGCGAGGGCAGGGTGCCGCTGCACACGCTCCGCGCGAACATCGACTACGGCTTCTACGAGGCGAAGACGACCTTCGGCCGCATCGGCGTGAAGGTGTGGATCTACAAGGGCGACGCGGCCGGCACCAAGGTCGAGCGCGACGCGGCGCAGGCGGCCGCCCGCATGGCCCAGCGTCAGCGCCCCGCGCGCTCGACGCGCCCGCGCCGTGACGAGCGTCCCGAGGGGGCGGCCCCTGCCGCCGAGGCGACGGCCGTCGCGACCGAGGCCCCGGCCACCGCCGACGCGGCCGCGACGACCAGCGGAACGGAGGCCTGACCATGCCTCCCATTCGAACGGAGTTCTCAGCATGCTGATCCCGCGCAGGGTCAAGCACCGCAAGCAGCACCACCCGGGTCGCTCCGGGGCTGCGAAGGGCGGCACGAAGATCGCCTTCGGTGACTTCGGCATCCAGGCGGTCGAGCCGGCGTACGTGACCAACCGGCAGATCGAGTCGGCGCGAATCGCCATGACCCGTCACATCAAGCGTGGCGGGAAGGTCTGGATCAACATCTACCCGGACCGTCCGCTGACCAAGAAGCCGGCCGAGACGCGCATGGGCTCCGGCAAGGGCTCGCCCGAGTGGTGGGTCGCCAACGTCAAGCCCGGCCGCGTCATGTTCGAGCTGGCGGGCGTGCCCGAGCCGATCGCCCGCGAGGCGATGCGCCGGGCGATGCACAAGCTCCCGATGAAGTGCCGGTTCGTCCGGCGCGAGGAGGTCTGATGAGCAGCGTCTCGAACAAGCTCATGGCTCCGCTTCGCTCGCTGGAGGACGACGAGCTCGTCACCAAGCTGCGCGAGGCCAAGGAGGAGCTGTTCAACCTCCGGTTCCAGGCCGCGACCGGCCAGCTCGAGAGCCACGGCCGCCTCAACGCGGTCCGCAAGGACATCGCCCGGATCTACACGATCATGCGCGAGCGCGAGCTCGGCATCAGCGCCGTCGAGACCAGCGGCGAGGTGCCCGCATGAGCGAGAAGGCAGACATGAGCACTGAGAACACGGCCGCGGCTGCCCGCGGCTTCCGGAAGACCCGTGAGGGCCTGGTCGTCAGCGACAAGATGGACAAGACCGTCGTCGTCGTCGTCGAGGACCGCGTCAAGCACCCGCTGTACGGGAAGGTCATCCGCCGCACGAGCAACCTCAACGCGCACGACGAGGTCAACGAGTGCGGCGTCGGTGACCGGGTGCTCCTCATGGAGACCCGGCCGCTGTCGGCGACCAAGCGCTGGCGTGTGGTCCAGGTCCTCGAGAAGGCGAAGTAGTCCATGGGACGGCCCCGGCCCGGCCGCGGCCGTCCGCGAAGCGAACGTGTCCGTTCCGCCAGGCTCGACGAGAGAACCGGCGCGACGATCAGGAGAATCAAGTGATCCAGCAGGAGTCGCGACTGCGTGTCGCCGACAACACGGGTGCCAAGGAGCTGCTGTGCATCCGCGTGCTCGGCGGCTCCGGGCGGCGCTACGCCGGCATCGGTGACGTCATCGTGGCGACCGTCAAGGACGCCATCCCCGGCGGCAACGTCAAGAAGGGCGAGGTCGTCCGCGCCGTCATCGTGCGCACCGTCAAGGAGCGCCGCCGGCCCGACGGTTCCTACATCCGCTTCGACGAGAACGCGGCCGTGCTGATCCGTGACGGTGGCGATCCCCGCGGGACGCGCATCTTCGGCCCGGTCGGCCGCGAGCTGCGCGACAAGCGCTTCATGCGCATCATCTCGCTGGCGCCGGAGGTGCTCTGACCATGGGAATGAAGATCAAGAAGGGCGACCGCGTCATCGTGGTCTCGGGCAAGGACAAGGGCGTGTCGGGCAAGGTCATCGAGGCCTACCCGGAGACCCAGCGGGTCCTGGTCGAGGGTGTCAACCGCATCAAGAAGCACACCAAGGTGGGCCAGTCCACCCGGGGTGCCAAGACGGGCGGCATCGTGACCCAGGAGGCGAGCATCCACGTCAGCAACGTGATGCTGCTCGTCGAGGTCGACGGCAAGAAGGTCGGCAGCCGTGTGGGGTACCGCGTCGAGACCGTCGAGCGCGACGGCCGTGAGAAGACCGTGCGTGTCCGCTACGCCAAGCGGACCGGTGAGGACATCTGATGAGCACGTCAACCGAAGAGAAGAGCGCGACGGCGATGCCGCGCCTCAAGCAGCGCTACCGCGACGAGATCGTGGCGGGCCTGCGCGAGGAGTTCCAGTTCGCGAACGTCATGCAGGTGCCCGGCATGACCAAGATCGTGGTCAACATGGGTGTCGGCGACGCGGCGAAGGACTCCAAGCTGATGGACGGGGCGATCCGCGACCTGGCCACGATCACCGGTCAGAAGCCGCAGGTCACCAAGGCCCGCAAGTCGATCGCCCAGTTCAAGCTGCGCGAGGGCATGCCGATCGGCGCCCACGTGACCCTGCGCGGTGACCGGATGTGGGAGTTCCTGGACCGGCTGCTGTCGCTGGCCCTCCCTCGCATCCGTGACTTCCGCGGCCTGTCGCCGAAGCAGTTCGACGGCAAGGGCAACTACACCTTCGGTCTCAACGAGCAGTCGATGTTCCACGAGATCGACCAGGACAGGATCGACCGCGTCCGCGGCATGGACATCACGGTCGTGACCACCGCCAAGACCGACGACGAGGGTCGCGCGCTCCTGCGCGCCCTCGGGTTCCCGTTCAAGGAGGCCTGACCGTGGCCAAGACCGCGCTGATCAACAAGGCTGCGCGCAAGCCGAAGTTCAAGGTGCGGGGCTACACCCGCTGCCAGCGATGCGGCCGACCGCACTCGGTCTACCGCAAGTTCGGGCTCTGCCGGGTGTGCTTCCGCGAGATGGCGCACGCGGGCGAGCTGCCCGGCATCACCAAGAGCAGCTGGTAGCCCAGCCTCCCGACCGACCCTGTCTCACCGACACCGCCACAGGTCCCTCGTCCCGGTGACGAGCGGAAACCAGGGCGAGAAAGCGGCCACCAAGCCATGACGATGACCGACCCGATCGCAGACATGCTGACGCGTCTGCGCAACGCCAACACGGCCTACCACGACACCGTGGCGATGCCGCACTCCAAGCTCAAGACGCACGTCGCCGAGATCCTCCAGCAGGAGGGCTACATCGCCGGCTGGCACGTCGACGAGCCGACCGAGGACGAGGTCGGCAAGACCCTCGTGCTCGACCTGAAGTACGGCCCGAACCGAGAGCGCTCCATCGCGGGCATCAAGCGGATCTCGAAGCCGGGACTGCGGGTCTACGCCAAGTCGACCAACCTGCCGAGGGTCCTCGGTGGCCTGGGCGTCGCGATCATCTCGACGTCCTCCGGGCTGCTGACCGACCGCCAGGCCGGCAAGAAGGGCGTGGGCGGGGAAGTCCTCGCCTACGTCTGGTAAGGGGAGAAGCCATGTCGCGAATCGGACGTCTTCCCATCACCGTCCCCTCGGGCGTCGACGTGTCCCTCGACGGCCGCGCCGTGACCGTGAAGGGCCCCAAGGGCACCCTCACGCACACCGTCGCCGAGCCGATCGACATCACGCGCGCCGAGGACGGCACGCTGCAGGTGACCCGCCCCGACGACGAGCGCCAGAACCGTGCGCTGCACGGGCTGTCGCGAACGCTGGTGGCCAACATGGTCATCGGGGTCACCGACGGCTACACCAAGGTGCTCGAGATCGTGGGCACCGGCTACCGCGTGGCGGCCAAGGGAAGCGACCTCGAGTTCTCCCTCGGCTTCAGCCACCCGGTGCTCGTGCGAGCCCCCGAGGGCATCACCTTCGCGGTCGAGAGCCCCACCCGCTTCTCGGTGTCGGGCAGCGACAAGCAGAAGGTCGGCGAGGTCGCCGCGAACATCCGCAAGCTCCGCAAGCCCGACCCGTACAAGGGCAAGGGCGTGCGGTACCAGGGTGAGCACATCCGCCGCAAGGCTGGAAAGGCTGGTAAGTGACGATGGCCGGAGCTGGCATCGCAGTGAAGATCCGCCGTGGCGACAAGAAGGTCGCCCGGTCGCGCCGGCATCTGCGGGTGCGCAAGAAGGTCAGCGGCACGACCGCTCGCCCGCGCCTCGTCGTCAGCCGGTCGACCCGGCACGTGTTCGTGCAGGTCGTCGACGACGTCGCGGGGCGGACGATCGCGTCCGCCTCGACGATGGAGGCGGACCTGCGCGGCGCCGACGGCGACAAGACCGCCAAGGCCCGCACGGTGGGCGAGCTGGTCGGCCAGCGCGCGAAGGCCGCCGGCGTCGACTCCGTCGTGTTCGACCGGGGCGGCAACCGCTACCACGGTCGCGTCGCGGCCATCGCCGACGGTGCGCGAGAGGCAGGGCTGTCCCTGTGACCGTGACGAAGCGCGGGATCTCCCGCCACCAGATCTGCAACGAGATGAGGGACATCTGATGCCCGGACCCCAGCGTCGAGGTGGCGCTGCCGGAGGCGGCGACAGCAGCGGCCGCCGCGGCGGCCGCGGCGGCCGTGACGGCGGCGCCACGGAGAAGACCGCGTTCGTCGAGCGCGTCGTCGCCATCAACCGTGTCGCCAAGGTCGTGAAGGGCGGCCGGCGCTTCAGCTTCACGGCGCTGGTCGTCGTCGGCGACGGTGACGGCACGGTCGGTGTCGGCTACGGCAAGGCGAAGGAGGTGCCCGCCGCCATCGCCAAGGGCGTGGAGGAGGCCAAGAAGCACTTCTTCAAGGTCCCCCGGATCCAGGGCACCATCCCGCACCCGATCCAGGGCGAGAAGGCCGCCGGCGTCGTGATGCTCAAGCCCGCGTCCCCCGGTACCGGCGTCATCGCCGGTGGCCCGGTGCGCGCCGTGCTCGAGTGTGCCGGCATCCACGACGTGCTGTCGAAGTCGCTCGGCTCGTCCAACCCGATCAACATCGTGCACGCCACGGTGGCGGCCCTGCGCGGCCTCGAGCGTCCGGAAGAGGTTGCGGCCCGCCGCGGCCTGCCGCTCGAGGACGTCGCGCCCGCCTCGCTGCTGCGCGCACGTGCGGGAGTTGTCACCTGATGGGCAAGCGCCTCAAGGTCACCCAGACCCGGTCCGGGATCGGTGGCCGCCAGAACCAGCGCGACACGCTGCGCACGCTCGGGCTCAAGCGCCTCCACGACGTCGTCGTCAAGGAGGACCGTCCCGAGATCCGCGGCATGGTCAACACGGTGGCCCACCTGGTCACCGTCGAGGAGGTCGACTAGTCATGACCCTCAAGGTCCACCACCTGCGCCCGGCGCCAGGAGCCAAGACCGCCAGGACCCGGGTGGGTCGCGGTGAGGGCTCCAAGGGCAAGACGGCCGGCCGCGGCACCAAGGGCACCAAGGCCCGCTACCAGGTGCCCGCCCGGTTCGAGGGCGGTCAGATGCCCCTGCACATGCGGCTGCCCAAGCTGCGGGGCTTCAAGAACCCGTTCCGCACGGAGTACCAGGTCGTGAACCTCGACCGGCTCACCGCGCTCTACCCCGAGGGCGGCGAGGTCACCGTCGAGGACCTGGTCGCCAAGGGAGCGGTCCGCAAGGGCGAGCTCGTCAAGGTGCTCGGCTCGGGGGAGGCGGGCGTGAAGCTGCAGGTCACCGTGCATGCGTTCTCGGCCAGCGCCAAGGGCAAGATCACGGCGGCCGGAGGCTCGGCCACCCAGCTCTAGGCAGGCGTCCGGCGGCCCGGGCACCCAGCACACGTGCCCGGGCGCCGCCGTCGCAGGCCCGTCTCGTCCCGTCGGACGGTCGGCCCGGGGCTGTTAGGCTCCCCGACGACCCTGGACAGCCCTCCGGCCCTGGTGCCGGCCCCGCCAGACCACCCGCAGCCCGCCTGCGGGTGAGCGTGAACGTCTCGGAGGATCTCGTGCTCACCGCGTTCGCTCGGGCCATGCGCACGCCCGACCTGCGCAAGAAGATCCTCTTCTCGGCGGGGATCATGGCGCTGTTCCGCCTCGGCTCGGTCATCCCGACCCCCGGTGTGGACTACCAGGCGGTCCAGGACTGCATCGAGAACAACACCGACACCGGCCTCTACAGCCTGATCAACCTGTTCAGCGGCGGCGCGCTGCTGCAGCTGTCGATCTTCGCGCTCGGCATCATGCCGTACATCACGGCCAGCATCATCGTGCAGCTGCTGACCGTCGTGATCCCCCGGTTCGAGTCCCTCAAGAAGGAGGGCCAGTCCGGCACGGCCAAGCTGACGCAGTACACCCGCTACCTCACGATCGGTCTCGCGGTCCTGCAGTCGACCGGCCTGGTGGCGCTGGCCCGCCAGCCCGGACAGCTCTTCCAGGGCTGCCCCAACGAGATCGTCTTCGCCGACATCGGCGTCTTCGGCATCCTCATCATGGTCATCGTGATGACGGCCGGCACGAGCGTGATCATGTGGCTCGGCGAGCTCATCACCGACCGCGGCATCGGCAACGGCATGTCGCTGCTGATCTTCACCTCCATCGCGTCCAGCTTCCCCAGCTCGCTGTGGGCGATCCGGGTCGAGCGCGGCTGGACCCTCTTCTCCGTCGTCGTGGCCGCCGGACTGGTCCTGGTCGCGTTCGTGGTGTTCATCGAGCAGGCGCAGCGGCGCATCCCCGTGCAGTACGCCAAGCGCATGATCGGGCGGCGCATGTACGGCGGCTCGTCGACGTACATCCCGCTGAAGGTCAACCAGGCCGGCGTCATCCCGGTCATCTTCGCCTCGTCGCTGCTCTACCTGCCCGCGCTGGCGGTCAACCTGGCCGACGCCAACGACCCGCCGGGCTGGGCACGCCTCGTGCAGGACTACCTGGTGCGGGGTGACCACCCGATCTACATGCTCCTGTACTTCGGCATGATCGTCTTCTTCACCTACTTCTACGTGGCGATCACGTTCAACCCGACCGAGGTCGCGGACAACATGAAGAAGTACGGCGGCTTCATCCCCGGCATCCGGGCCGGCCGACCGACCGCCGAGTATCTCGACTACGTCCTGTCCCGCATCACGCTCCCCGGATCCCTCTACCTCGGCACGGTCGCGCTCATCCCGCTCATGGCGCTCGTGCTCTTCAACGCGAACCAGAACTTCCCGTTCGGCGGCACCGCGATCCTCATCATCGTCGGCGTCGGGTTGGAGACGGTGAAGCAGATCGAGAGCCAGCTCCAGCAGCGCAACTACGAGGGCTTCCTCCGCTAGTGCGGCTCGTACTCGTCGGGCCGCCCGGGGCGGGCAAGGGGACCCAGGCGCAGTTCATCGCGTCCAACTTCGCAGTGCCGAAGATCTCGACGGGGGACATCTTCCGGGCCAACGTGAGCCAGGGCACCGACCTCGGGCTCGAGGCCCGCAAGTTCATGGACGCCGGTGACCTGGTGCCCGACGAGGTGACGATCGGCATGGTCCGCGAGCGGCTGGGCGACGAGGACGCCACGGAGGGCTTCCTGCTCGACGGCTTCCCGCGCACCGTCCACCAGGCCGAGGTGCTCGACGAGCTGCTCAAGGAGGACGGCGTCGGCCTCGACGCCGTGCTCGAGCTCGTCGTCGACGACGAGGAGGTCGTGCGGCGGCTGTCCGGCCGGCGCACCTGCCGCCAGTGCGGCCACGTCTGGCACCTGGACTTCGACCCCCCGTCGGCCGACGGGCGGTGCGACCGCTGCAGCGGCGAGCTCTTCCAGCGTGACGACGACAGCGAGGACACGATCCGGCACCGGCTCGAGGTCTACGCCGACCAGACCTCGCCGCTGATCGGCTACTACGGCGACCGCGGCATCCTGGCCGGTGTCGACGCGGCCGGCCCCGTCGAGGACGTCACCGACCGCGCCATCAACGCGCTGCGGCGCTTCGGTGACTGACGCCGGGGTGGTCACATGTTTCGGAAGCGGGACCGCATGATCCAGATCAAGAGCGACACCGAGGTCGCCCTCATGCGCGAGGCGGGGCTCGTGGTCGCCCGCACGCTCGAGGCGCTGCGCACGGCTGCCGCGCCAGGCGTCACGACGCGCGAGCTCGACGAGATCGCCGAGAGCAGCATCCGGGCGGCCGGCGCGGTCCCGTCGTTCAAGGGCTACCAGCCGCACCCGGCCGTCCCCCCGTTCCCGGGCTCGATCTGCGCGTCGGTCAACGACGAGATCGTGCACGGCATCCCGGGGTCGCGCGCGCTGCGAGACGGTGACGTCATCTCCATCGACTGCGGGGCCATCCTCGACGGGTGGCACGGCGACGCCGCCACCACCATCGCCGTGGGCGAGGTGCCCGACGCGGTGCGCGAGCTGATGCGGGTCACCGAGGAGTCGATGTGGCGCGGGGTCGCCGCGGCGCAGCTGGGCAAGCGCGTGTCCGACATCGGGCACGCGGTCGAGACGTACGTCCGCTCGCAGGGCGGCTACGGCATCGTCGAGGAGTACGGCGGGCACGGCATCGGCACCGAGATGCACCAGGAGCCGCACGTGCTCAACTACGGCCGGCCCGGGCGCGGGCCCAAGCTGGCGAAGGGTCTCGTGCTGGCGGTGGAGCCGATGCTCACGCTGGGGGGCCGCCACACGCGCGAGCTCGACGACCACTGGACCGTGTCGACGACCGACGGGTCGGTCGCGGCGCACTTCGAGCACACCTTCGCCGTCACCGCCGAGGGCCCGTGGGTGCTCACGGCGCTGGACGGCGGCCGGGCCCGGCTCGCCGAGCTCGGCGTCGCCGTCGCCGGCTGAGCCTCACGGGCCGGCCCCGTCAGGGGCAGCCACTAGGCTCGACGCCGTGAGTCTGGACCCCGTCGACCCCTTCGTGCGGGCCTCCGACGCCGACCGCGACGCCGTCGCGGGCCGGCTGCGCGAGGCGCACGCCGAGGGGCGGCTGACCGTCGAGGAGTTCACCGAGCGGCTCGACGCCGCCTACGCCGCACGCACCCACGGCGACCTCGTGCCGCTGACGAGCGACCTTCCCGCAGGCCATGGCGCGCCGCGGCGCCCGCGCACGGGTGACGAGGCCGCCCCCGCCCCACGCGAGGCCGCCGGACGGGGCGACGGTCTCGAGCGGGGGCTACGGGCCGCGTGGGGCGTCTGGGGCGCCGCGGTGATGGTCAACCTCGTGATCTGGGCCCTCGTGAGCATCTCGAACGCCGAGCTCGCCTACTTCTGGCCGATCTGGGTGGCGGGCCCCTGGGGCGCGGTCCTGCTCGCGGCGACGGTCTTCGGGCGCGGCGGGCCGGGCAGCCGCCCGGATCGGTGGCCGGGCCCGCGCTGACCTGCGACGATGCCCGGTTTCCCGAATAGCCCCTCGGTGTCGTAGACTCACTCGCTGGCTCACGAGCCCCGTCCTGCATGCCCCGCGGCTGGCCCGGCATGCGCGGACGACGTCACCAGTGAGCCGGAGACACCCGCACCACGCGCTCGGCCGCTCCATGGCGGGCACGCGCACCACCCGAGACCGACTTTCGACGACCGAGGCTGAGAACACCACCCATGAAGGTCAAGCCGAGCGTCAAGAAGATCTGTGACAAGTGCAAGGTGATCCGCCGCCACGGGCGGGTCATGGTGATCTGCGACAACGCACGACACAAGCAGCGCCAGGGCTGAGTCCAGAGCTTCAAGACCGAGACAACAGCGCGTCGCGCCCCGACGAACCTGTCACTGACAGGGACGGCGGGTCACCCCCGGACCAGGCCGGGGCCATCCACCCCGGGCGGGGTGGGGGAGCGACGGGCACGACCTGGTGACACGAAGGAGAACCGCCCGATGGCACGCCTCGTCGGCGTCGACCTCCCGCGCGAGAAGCGCGTGGAGATCGCCCTGACCTACATCTTCGGTGTCGGCCGCAGCCGCGCCGTCGAGACCCTCGCCCAGACCGGTGTGAGCCCGCTGACCCGGGTCCGCGACCTGGGTGACGACGAGCTCGTCAAGCTGCGCGACTGGATCGAGTCCAACTACCGGATCGAGGGTGACCTGCGCCGCGAGGTGCAGTCCGACATCCGCCGGAAGGTCGAGATCGGCTGCTACGAGGGCCTGCGGCACCGCCGTGGCCTCCCCGTCCGCGGCCAGCGCACGCACACCAACGCCCGCACCCGCAAGGGCCCGCGCAAGGCGATCGCCGGCAAGAAGAAGGTCGGCAAGAAGTAAGCACGCGGGGCCTCCGCCCCGTTGACCCCGACACCAGTCCAGACCCCGGGTCACCGCTGACCTCAGCCGGCCACCCAGACTCCAGGAGAGAAACCAGCCTATGCCTCCGAAGAGCCGTCAAGGCGCGGGCGCCAAGAAGGTGCGCCGCAAGGAGAAGAAGAACGTGGCCCATGGCCACGCGCACATCAAGAGCACGTTCAACAACACCATCGTCTCGATCACCGACCCGACCGGCAACGTGATCGCGTGGGCCTCCGCCGGCCACGTCGGCTTCAAGGGCTCGCGCAAGTCCACGCCGTTCGCCGCGCAGATGGCCGCCGAGAGCGCCGCGCGTCGCGCGCAGGAGCACGGCATGCGCAAGGTGGACGTGTTCGTCAAGGGCCCGGGCTCGGGCCGCGAGACCGCGATCCGGTCGCTGCAGGCGGCCGGCCTCGAGGTCGGGACCATCCAGGACGTCACCCCCGTCCCCCACAACGGCTGCCGCCCCCCCAAGCGGCGCCGGGTCTGACGGGAGGAGAAGGAAGACATGGCCAGGTACACAGGTGCGGACTGCAAGCGCTGCCGCCGCGAGAAGATGAAGCTGTTCCTCAAGGGCTCCAAGTGCGAGTCGCCCAAGTGTCCGATCGAGATCCGGCCCTACCCCCCGGGTGAGCACGGTCGCGGCCGCACCAAGGACAGCGAGTACCTCCTGCAGATGCGCGAGAAGCAGAAGTGCGCGCGCATCTACGGCGTCCTCGAGAAGCAGTTCCGCGGCTACTACGACGAGGCGAACCGCAAGCAGGGCAAGACCGGCGAGAACCTCCTGCGCATCCTCGAGAGCCGGCTGGACAACGTGGTCTACCGGGCCGGGTTCGGCAAGAGCCGCGACATGGCCCGCCAGCTGGTGCGCCACGGCCACATCAAGGTCAACGGCACCAAGGTCGACATCCCGTCGTTCCGGGTCTCGGACAACGACATCATCGAGGTGCGCGAGAGCTCGCTCGAGCTCACGCCGTTCATCGTGGCCCGCGCCGAGGCCGGCGAGCGCCCGGTGCCGGCGTGGATGGAGGTCATCCCGAACAAGATGCGCATCCTCGTGCACTCCCTCCCGGCCCGGCAGGTCATCGACACGCCGGTCCAGGAGCAGCTCATCGTCGAGCTCTACAGCAAGTAGGCACGACCACAACTCCATATCCCAGGGGCGGCAGACCGACGCCGCTCCTGGGCGCACCACATTCGCGAGGCGTCATATGGCGGACGCCCGTGGGAAGGATCTGACGTGCTCATCGCACAGCGCCCCACCCTCTCCGAAGAGGTCGTCGACGACTACCGCTCGCGGTTCGTCATCGAGCCCCTCGAGCCCGGCTTCGGCTACACGCTCGGCAACAGCCTCCGCCGCACCCTGCTCTCCTCGATCCCCGGTGCCTCGGTCACGAGCATCCGCGTCGACGGCGTGCTGCACGAGTTCACCACCGTGCCGGGCGTCAAGGAGGACCTCACCGAGATCATCCTCAACATCAAGGGGCTCGTCGTGAGCTCCGAGGTCGACGAGCCGGTCGTGATGTACCTGCGCAAGCAGGGTCCCGGCGCCGTCACCGCCGCCGACATCGCGCCCCCGACCGGTGTCGAGGTGCACAACCCCGACCTGCACATCGCCACGCTCAACGGCAAGGGCAAGCTCGAGATGGAGCTCACCGTCGAGCGCGGTCGCGGCTACGTCTCGGCCGTGCAGAACAAGCAGGCCGGCCAGGAGATCGGCCGCATCCCGATCGACTCGATCTACTCCCCGGTCCTCAAGGTGACCTACAAGGTCGAGGCCACCCGTGTCGAGCAGCGCACCGACTTCGACAAGCTCATCGTCGACGTCGAGACCAAGCGCTCGATGCACCCCCGCGACGCCATGGCGTCGGCCGGCAAGACCCTGGTCGAGCTGTTCGGCCTCGCCCGCGAGCTCAACGTCGAGGCAGAGGGCATCGACATGGGGCCGTCGCCGACCGACGCCGCGCTGGCCGCGGACCTCGCCCTGCCGGTCGAGGACCTCGAGCTGACGGTGCGCTCCTACAACTGCCTCAAGCGCGAGGGCATCCACACGGTGGGTGAGCTCGTCTCGCGCAGCGAGGCCGACCTGCTCGACATCCGCAACTTTGGCGCGAAGTCGATCGACGAGGTCAAGGCCAAGCTGCACTCGATGGGCCTGGCTCTCAAGGACAGCCCGCCCGGGTTCGACCCGAGCACCGCCGTCGACAACTACGGGGCCGACGACGACACGGCCTACGTCGAGGACGAGCAGTACTGACGGTCGGCTGACCGGACGTACTGCACGGACACCAGGACTGGAGAAGAACGACCATGCCCACCCCCACCAAGGGACATCGTCTCGGCGGCGGCCCGGCGCACGAGCGGCTCATGCTGGCGAACCTCGCCACCGCGCTGTTCGAGCACGGCAAGATCACCACGACCGAGGCCAAGGCCAAGCGGCTGCGTCCGCTGGCCGAGCGGCTCATCACCTTCGCCAAGCGAGGTGACCTGCACGCCCGCCGCCGGGTGATGACGGTCGTGCGTGACAAGGGCGTCGTGCACGAGATGTTCGCCGAGATCGGCCCACGCTACGAGAACCGGCAGGGCGGCTACACGCGCATCACGAAGGTCGGCCCCCGCAAGGGCGACAACGCGCCGATGGCCGTCATCGAGCTGGTCGAGGCGCTGACGGTCAAGGCCGAGACCGTCAAGGAGGCCGAGGCGGCGACCAAGCGCAGCGCGAAGTCGTCGACGGCGAAGAAGGCGACGGCCACGAAGTCGGCGGCCAAGAAGGCCGCGGTCGCCGCGGAGGCGGCGGAGGCGGCTGCCACGGAGGCCGCCGACGACGCGGCCGAGGGCGATGTCGAAGGCGCCGAGCAGGCCGCTGCCGAGGCCCGCGCCGCGGCGGACAAGGCGGCCGAGGCCGCCGAGGGCTCGGACGACCCGAAGGCCGACGCGGCTGCCGGTGACGCCGAGGCCCTCGCCGAGGTGGCCGAAGAGGCTGCCGAGGAAGCCAAGGACGAGTCCTGACCGACTCGCCGACGCGCGAGAGCGAGCCCGCCGTTCCCCTCACCGGGGGCGGCGGGCTCGTCCGTCTGCGGCTGCGCCTGGGCTACGACGGCGCGGGGTTCGCCGGGTGGGCCTGCCAGCCGGGGCGGCGCACGGTGCAGGGCACCCTGGAGGAGGCGCTGCGCACGGTCCTGCGCCTGGACGACGTCAGGACCAGGTGCGCCGGCCGGACCGACGCCGGAGTGCACGCCCGCGACCAGGTCGTGCACACCGACGTGCCCGCCGGCGCGTACGACGCCCAGGCGGCGGTCCTGGGCCATCGGCTTGCCGGGGTGCTGCCGGGCGACGTGGGGCTGCGGTCCCTCGACCTGGCGCCGGCCGGGTTCGACGCGCGCTTCTCACCGCTGTGGCGGCGCTACGCCTACCGGGTGAGCGACGCGCCGTTCGGCGTCGACCCGCTGCGCCGCCACGACGTCCTGTACCACCGCAGCCCGCTCGACGTGGCGGCCATGGCCCGCGCCGCGGCCCGACTGGTGGGCGAGCACGACTTCGCCGCGTTCTGCCGCCGCCGGGACGGCGCGACGACGGTGCGCACGCTGCTCGAGCTGGCGTGGGAGCGGGAGCCCGACGGCCTCGTCGTCGGGACGGTTCGGGCCGACGCGTTCTGCCACAACATGGTGCGGGCCCTCGTCGGGTCGTTGCTCGCCGTGGGGGACGGGCGTCGGCCCGCCGGCTGGCCCGCGCAGGTGCTCGCCGAGCGCGAGCGGGTGCCCGACGTGCACGTCGTCGCGGCCCACGGGCTGACGCTGGAGGAGGTCCGCTATCCCCCCGACGACCGGCTGGCCGAGCAGGCGGACGCGACGCGCCGTCGCCGGGACGAGGCGGCACCAGGGGCCCTGGGATGAGCCGCGACGAGCTGCTGGTCTCCCTGTCGGCGCGGATCCTCGCGCTGCCCGACGACCGGGTCGTGACCGTCGCCGTCGACGGGATGTCGTGCGTGGGGAAGACCACCCTGGCCGCCCAGCTCGCGGCGGTGGTCTCGGGTGCTGGGCGGCCGGTCGTACCCGTGTCCTACGACGACTTCCACCACGCGCGGGAGGTCCGCCACCGCGGAGAGCGGCTCTCGGCGGAGGGCTACCTGCACGACTCCTACGACCCGGACGCCCTGCGCCGCCTCGTGCTCGACCCCGCCGCTGCCGGCCGTCCGGTCGTGACGGCCAGCTTCGACCTGGCGGGCGACGTCGCGGTCGCCCCGGACCCGGTCGAGCTGCCGGGGGACGCGGTGGTGCTGGTCGAGGGCGAGTTCCTGCTCGGTGACCGGCTCGGCAGGTGGGACCTCGCCGTGCTGCTGGTCGCCGACCCGGCCGCGGTCGTCGCACGGGCGCTGGTGCGCGACAGCGACCTCGGGACCCCGGACCAGGTGCGCGAGCTCTACCTGCGGAGGTACCTGGGTGCGTGGTCGCTCTACGAGGAGGAGTCGGATCCCTGGTCGCGCGCCGACGTGGTCGTGGACCTCACCGACCCCGATGCACCGCGTGCCCTGAGCTGAGCCGTCACGCCGGCGGGCGCGGGGGCGGCCGCTCGGCCTGCAGCTGGGTCTCGGACCCGGTGAACCCGACCGAGCGGTAGACCCGGATCGCCAGGTAGTCGGGGTCGGCGACCATCACCAGCGTCCGGGCGCCCAGCTCGCCGAGGCCGTAGCGGCTCACGTGCTGCACCAGGGTGCCCGCCAGCCCGCGGCCCCGCACGTCGGGACTGGTCTCGACCGACTGGAAGCGCGCGAGCCCGGGGCTCGCCGCGAGCAGACCCATCTGGCTGGCGAGCCGGTCGCCGAGGAACGCCCCGAACCAACCGCCGTGGCCTGCCTCGGTCAGCGCCCGGTTCGTCCTCGCCCGGCCGACCACGAACTGGCGGTGGCTCACCGGCTCGTGGCCGTCGTCGTTGCAGGCCGTCGCCAGCTCGACGCTCTGGGCCCAGTCGTCGTCGGAGCGCAGGCGCCGGTACGTCGCCTCCAGGTTGGGTCGCGGCGGCGCGTGCACGGCGGTCGCGGTCATGACGGTCGAGGCCTCGACCGTGAGCCCCTTCCCGGCGAAGGCCGCGAGGTCGCCCAGCCTCCCCCGTGGGCCGTCCACGCCGATGGCGACGTGCTCGGCGTCCGGGAAGGCCGTGGCGAACCGGTCGAGCCAGCGGTCGGTCTCGTGGGGCGGCGGTGGCGCGGCGAGGAGCAGGAAGTTGCCCCACCAGAACGCCGGGTCGTGCGGGCTGCGCACGACCAGGTGGTCGCCGTGGTCCTCGACCTCGCTCCCGCCGAGCCGCAGCAGCGCGATGTCGGTGCGGAACCCGAGCGACGCGACGTCCACGAGCGGGGACTGTAACCGGGTCGCGTCGACGCCCCGGCTGGCCCACACTCGTGACCCGTGGGCCACGTCGACGTCAACGGCATCAGCTACTACCTGCCCGACGGGCGGTGCCTGCTCTCCGACGTCTCCTTCCGCGTCGGCGACGGGGCCAAGGTCGCCCTGGTCGGCGCGAACGGTGCCGGCAAGACGACGCTGCTGCGGCTCGTCGCCGGTGACATCGACCCGCACGAGGGCTCGATCGGGCGGTCGGGCGGGCTGGGCGTGATGCGCCAGTTCGTCGGAGCGGCGACGTCCGGAGCGAGGGACGAGCGGAGGCGGAGCGCGACAGAAGGCATGGGAGCGGCGACGTCCGGAGCGAGGGACGAGCGGAGGCGGAGCGCGACAGACAGCATGGGAGCGGCGACGTCCGGAGCGAGGGACGAGCGGAGGCGGAGCGCGACAACGGGCATCGGGCCGGTCCATGGCGGCTCGTCGGTGCGCGACCTGCTCGTGTCGGTCGCGCCACCGGCGGTCAGGACGGCGGCCGCCGCGCTGGAGCAGGCCGAGCTGCTGATGATGGAGCGCGACGACCAGCCGACCCAGATGCGCTACGCGCAGGCGCTGGCCGACTGGGCGGACGCCGGAGGCTACGAGGCCGAGGTGCTCTGGGACACCTGCACGGTCGCGGCGCTGGGGGTGCCGTTCGAGCGTGCGCAGTGGCGCGAGCTGCGGACGCTCTCCGGCGGCGAGCAGAAGCGCGTGGTCCTCGAGGCGCTGCTGCGAGGCCCCGACGAGGTGCTCATGCTCGACGAGCCGGACAACTACCTCGACGTGCCGGGCAAGCAGTGGCTCGAGCAGGCGCTGCGCGAGTCGCCGAAGACGGTGCTGTTCGTCTCCCACGACCGCGAGCTGCTGGCCCGGTCGGCCACGCGGGTCGTGACCGTCGAGCTGGGCGCGGGCGGCAACACCGCGTGGACGCACGGCGGGGGCTTCGTGACGTACCACGACGCCCGGCGTGAGCGGTTCGCCCGGCTGGAGGAGCTGCGACGGCGCTGGGACGAGGAGCACGCGAAGATCAAGGCCCTGGTGCTGATGTACAAGCAGAAGGCCGCCTACAACGACGGCCTGGCGTCGCGCTACCAGGCGGCGAAGACGCGGTTGCGGATGTTCGAGGAGGCCGGGCCGCCGCAGGCCATCCCGCGTGAGCAGGACGTGACGATGCGCCTGCGCGGCGCCCGGACCGGCAAGCGGTCGGTCGTCTGCGAGGCCCTGGAGCTGACCGGGCTCATGAAGCCGTTCGACCTCGAGGTCTGGTACGGCGACCGGGTGGCCGTGCTGGGGTCCAACGGCTCGGGCAAGTCCCACTTCCTGCGCCTGCTCGCCCTCGGCGGCAGCGACCCCGACCTCGAGCACCGGCCGGTCGACGACGTCCGCATCGCTGCAGTCGCGCACACCGGGCGGGCGCGGCTGGGCGCCCGGGTGCGGCCGGGGTGGTTCGCCCAGACGCACGACCACCCCGAGCTGGTCGGGCGGTCCCTGCTCGACATCCTGTGGCGCGGTGACGAGCACCGCGACGGCCTGGGCCGGGAGCAGGCCTCCCGGGTCCTGGACCGCTACGAGCTCGCCGGCGCGGCCGAGCAGCGGTTCGAGAGCCTCTCCGGCGGGCAGCAGGCGCGGCTGCAGATCCTGCTGCTGGAGCTCTCCGGCGCGACGCTGCTGCTGCTCGACGAACCGACGGACAACCTCGACCTGGTGTCGGCCGAGGCGCTGGAGGAGGGTCTCGCGGCCTTCGACGGGACCGTGCTCGCGGTGACCCACGACCGGTGGTTCGCCGGGGGCTTCGACCGGTTCCTCGTGTTCGGCGCCGACGGCACCGTCTACGAGTCCGACGAGCCGGTCTGGGAGGAGGGGCGGGTGCAGCGGGTGCGGTGACCGGGCCGGTCGGGCAACCTTTCGTGGGAGGGGCCGCGTCTTCACCGGTGGAACACCGGCATCCGCCCCGGGGAGGTCACGTGCAGGGCCGACGACGACTCCTGGAACCGGACGCCTAGGCGTTGGCATGGCCGCGACCAGGGGCATGCCCGCCGTCGACGACGACGAGTTCCGCGCGTTCGTCGCGTCGCGCGGACCTGCACTGCTGAGGACGGCGTACATGCTGACCGGTGACCAGCACCTGGCCGAGGACCTGGTGCAGTCGGCCCTCGAGAAGGCTGCCGCCCGATGGCAGCACATCCGGGCGTCCGCCGCGACCGAGGCGTACGTGCGGCGCATCCTCTACCGCGAGCGCGTGTCCTTCTGGCGCCGCCGCCGCGTCACCGAGACCCTGCCGGGTGAGCTTCCCGAGCGGCCGGTCGCCGGGGGCTACGACGCGGTCGACGACCGTGCCGTGCTGCGACAGGCGATGTCGAGGCTGGGGCGCCGCCAGCGGACCGTCCTGGTGCTGCGGTTCTACGAGGACATGACCGAGACGCAGGTCGCCGACGTGCTCGGCGTGAGCGTGGGGACGGTCAAGAGCCAGGCCGCGAAGGCGCTGCGGCGGCTGCGCGAGGAGTGCGGGGACCTGGCGCCCATGCCCCAGCCCCGGGGGGAGGAGCGGCCGTGACCGAGATGTCGCAGCGGGTCAGGGACCTCTTCCAGCAGATGGAGGGCGAGGTCCACGAGGTGCCGCTGATGCCGCGGCTGGAGGCCTCGCTCGCCGAGGAGCCGGCTCGCCGTCCACGCCGCCTCGTGCTGGTCGCGGCCGCCACGGCGGCAGCGGTGGTCGCGGCCGTCGTCGGCGTCGGCCTGCTGCCGCGCGACGACGACGCCTTCGCACCGATCACGACGCCACCCAAGGTCTTCCGCCTGGCCGGGACCGAGTCGGTGGCTCCGGGTCCTCTCGAGATCGTCGTCGTCGTCACCGATCCCGTCGACAACGCGACGCGGCCGTCCTACGCGGTGCCCGGGGCGCGCGGCGGCGTCCTCCGTGTCGCGGTACCCGACGAGGCCGCGCAGAACACTGCCATGGACATCCGGCTCTCGCCGGACGGCACGCGGCTGGTCTACCTGGTGCACAGCTCCAACGGGAACATCACCGTGCAGGACCTCGTCACCGGCAGGAGCACGACGGCCGGCCAGGACATCTCTGCCTTCTCCGAGGTGTCGCCCGACAACCGCACGCTGGCCGTCGTCCTGCCCGACGGGGTCGACCTCCGCGACCTGGAGAACGGAACCTCGCGCCCGCTGCGCGGCGTGACGCCCGGAAGTGACAGCAGCCACCTCGGCTGGTCGCCGGCGGGGGACCAGCTCGCGGTGGACCAGGACGCATCCACGCTGGTCGTGGACCTGGCGGGTGACGTCCGGGCCCGTCTGGGCGCCGGCGTGCTGGTGAACGGCTCGATGTCGTGGTCGCCGGACGGCCGCTCGGTGCTGCTCTACGACGCCGCCGCGGGAGACGTCGTGGCGGCGGCCCTGGACGGTGGACGGACCGTCGTCGAGCGGCCCCCGGACGGGGTCCGGGCGCTCGGGTGGGCCGGCGACCGGGTGGTCTGGCTGGTGCGGGACGGCTCGGACCAGCGGCTGGTCACGACCGACACCTCGGGAGGCGACCTCGCCACCTGGATGCGCTTCGAGCCGGACGCGGGGCTGGTCGAGACCGTGCTGTGGTCCGACGCCCTGCGCGGCGGGCCGGAGGCGGCGCCGGCTCCCTGACCCGGAGCGCGCCGGGTGGCGGTCGGGGCTTCCCGGTTCGTCCGGCTGCGGCTAGGTTCGCATCGGTTTCGTCGTCGCGCGCCCCGAGGAGACACCGCCATGCCCCGTCGCCGTCCCACCCGCCGCCTCCTGCTCGGGCTCGTCGTCGCCGTGGCGACCGCGCTGGGGCTCGTGGCGCCCGCGGCCCTGCCCGCCGCCGCGGACCACACCGGCCTGCCGGACCGGGTGACGCTGATGGGCTCGCTGATGAGCGAGCTCGGCTGCACCGGCGGGCCCAACGGCGGTGACTGGGACGAGGGATGCTCCGCGACAGACCTGTCCCGGGTAGGGGACACGCCGGTCTTCGAGCTCGACGTGACGGTCCCGGCCGGGTCCTACGAGTTCAAGGTGCGGCTCAACGGGTCCTGGGACGAGAACTACGGCGCCGGCGGGGTGGCGGGCGGCCCGAACGTCCCGCTCGCCCTCGAGAACGCGGCGCAGCTGACCTTCAGCTACGACCACACGTCGCACCGCGTCGGTGTCGCGCCGAGCGTCGAGCAGCCGGGCCTGACGCGAGCCGACCGTCGGCTCGCGCGCACCAGCCTGCGCAAGGACCTGACGCGCGAGCAGTTCTACTTCGTGATGGCCGACCGCTTCGCCAACGGGAACGCGGCCAACGACGACGGCGGTTACGGCGGAGACCGCCTCGTCAGCGGTCTCGACCCCACCCACAAGGGCTTCTACCACGGTGGTGACCTCAAGGGCCTGCTGGACAAGCTCGACTACATCGAGGGCCTCGGCACGACGGCGATCTGGATGACGCCGTCCTTCAAGAACAAGCCGGTGCAGGGCGCGCCGGGGACCGAGAGCGCCGGCTACCACGGCTACTGGATCACCGACTTCACCCAGATCGACCCGCACCTCGGGACCAACGCCGACCTCAGGACGCTCGTCGATGCCGCCCACGCCCGCGGCATCAAGGTCTTCTTCGACATCATCACCAACCACACCGCCGACGTCCTCGACTACACCGACGAGGCCTACGCGGGAGGCGAGGTCGTGCCGTACAAGAGCAAGGCCGAGGCGCCGTACGTCGACACGTCGGGCGAGCCCTTCGACGACCGCGACTATGCGCTGGGCGACACGTTCCCTGCCGTCGACACCAGCTCGTTCCCGTACGAGCCGGTGTTCCGTGCGCCGGGCGACGAGACCGCGAAGACACCGGCCTGGCTGAACGACCCGACGATGTACCACAACCGGGGCACGTCGAGCTTCACCGGCGAGAACAGCGAGTACGGCGACTTCCCCGGCGGACCGCGCCAGGCCCTGGACGACCTCTGGACGGAGCGGCCCGAGGTCGTCAACGGCATGGTGGACATCTACGAGGAGTGGGTCCAGAAGGCCGGCGTGGACGGGTTCCGCATCGACACCGTCAAGCACGTGAACATGGAGTTCTGGCAGCGGTTCGGACCCGCGCTGCAGGGCTACGCCGCGTCGATCGGCAACGACGACTTCTTCATGTTCGGCGAGGTCTTCGACGCCAACCAGGAGTTCATGTCCCGCTACACGACCACGGGAAGGCTCCAGGCGACCGTCGACTTCGGTTTCCAGGCCGCGGCCCAGCGCTTCGCCCAGGGCAAGGCCACCACGGCCATGCGCGACCTCTACGCCGGTGACGACTGGTTCACCGACGCCGACTCCAACGCCTACTCGCTGCCGACGTTCCTCGGAAACCACGACATGGGCCGCATCGGGCGCTTCATCGCGACGGAGGGGTTCGGCGGCGACGCGCTGCTTGACCGCTCGCGGCTCGCGAACTCGCTCATGTACCTCACCCGCGGCCAGCCGGTCGTCTACTACGGCGACGAGCAGGGCTTCGTCGGTGACGGCGGCGACCAGGACGCGCGCGAGGACATGTTCCCGTCGCGGGTCGGGTCCTACAACGACAACGACCTGATCGGCACCGACGCCACCACGGCGGACGCGAACTTCGACACGTCGCACCCGCTGTACAGGCACATCGCCGCCCTGTCGAAGCTGCGGGACAAGCACAGGGCCCTCGCCGACGGTGCGCAGATCCACCGGTTCGCGAGCAACGACGCGGGTCTCTACGCGTTCAGCCGTATCCGCGCCGGCGAGAACGTCGAGTACGTCGTGGCGGCCAACAACGCCGACACGCCCAAGAGCGCCGACGTGGCGACCTTCGCGCGGTGGCAGAAGCTGCGCCAGATCTGGCCCGCGTCGGGCAAGGCCCCGAAGCACGGCAAGCACGGCAAGCACGGGACGTACGTCCGCAGCGACGACGAGGGCCGGCTCGCGCTGAGCGTCCCCGCCCGCTCGGTCGTGGTCTACCGCGCGGAGAAGCCGCTGCGGCAGGACCGCGTGGCCCCCGCGCCGTTCTTCACCTCGCCCGGCGCCGGCGGCGTCGTCGGAGGCCGCGCCGAGATCGGGGTCGGAGCGCCGGGTGGCGACTTCAACCAGGTGACCGTCGCCTACCGGCCGGTCGGCGGGAAGGCCTGGACCGTGCTCGGCACCGACGACAACGCGCCCTACCGGGTGTTCCACGACGTCCGCGGCATGGCGCGCGGCAGCCTGCTGGAGTACCGCGCGGTCGTGCGCGACCACGACGGCGACCTCGGCGTCGCGTCGACCTACGGCATCGTGGGCGACCCGCCCGCCCCCGGCGGCGGCGGTGACGAGCCGGTCGGCCCGGTCGACCAGCCCGGGGCGGTCTCGATCCCCGGCAGCCACGGGTCCGAGATCGGCTGCCCCGACAGCGACACGGACGGCGGCACCGACCCGGGCGACTGGGACCCGGCGTGCGAGCAGGCCCAGCTCGCGCTGGACATGAACGACGACATCTGGAAGAGCGAGGTCGCCCCCGAGCCCGAGGGCTTCGCGTTCAAGGCCGCGATCGACCGCGGCTGGGACGAGAACTACGGGGCGGGCGGGGTCCGCAACGGAGGGGACATCGGCTACACCGCCCCCGGCGGGCCGATCCACTTCTACTACGACCACCGCACGCACTGGGCGACCAACGACGTCCTGAGCGACATCGTGACCGCGGCCGGCGACTTCCAGGACGAGATGGGCTGCGCTGCCGACTGGGACCCGGGCTGCATGCGGGCCTGGCTGCAGGACCCGAACGACGACGACGTCTACACCCTGTCGACGGTCGAGGTGCCTCCGGGCACCTGGCAGGCCAAGGCGACCGTCGGCCTGTCGTGGGACGAGAGCTACGGCGACAGCAGCGGCGCGAACGTCGTGTTCACCGTGGCCGAGGGCGAGGCGACGACGTTCCGCTTCGACCGCTCGACCAACCAGTTCTCGGTGTCCACGGCGCCCGCCTCCCCGACGGAGACCGGCCCGGACCTGTCCGTGTCGGAGGCGACCTGGGCCCGGTCCGACGTCGTGGCCTGGGACGTGTCCGGGAACGGCACCGGCCGGACGTACCGGCTGTTCTGGGGTGCCCCCGGCAGCCTCACCCTCGACGCGGAGACGATCCAGGGCGGGTCGTCGGTGCGGCTGACGCTCGACGAGGGGGGCCTTCCCCGGTCGGTGCTGGCCGACCATCCCGAGCTCGAGGGGCAGGACGCACTGCGGCTGGGCCCGTCGGCACGGTGGAAGACCCGGGACGTGTGGCGCTCCGGCGGCGCGGGCTACCAGGTGGCGGTCGCGGAGTTCGACTCCCTCGGCCGCCTGGTGGACGCCACGGGGGTGGTCGTCCTGGGCCGGTAGCGGGGGTGGTCCGGCGCTTTTGACCCCTCCCGGGGCGGACGGTAGTCTGCGAGGTCGTTGTGCCTGCCCGTGACGCGGAGTGCTCCGTCGTCGCTGCCCGCGGGCACGAGTCGTCCAGACCCGATCACGAGAAGGCCCCACCGTGCGCACGTACAGCCCCAAGCCCGGCGACGTCCAGCGTCAGTGGCACGTCATCGACGCCACCGACGTCGTGCTCGGCCGGCTCGCCACCCAGGCGGCCACGCTCCTGCGCGGCAAGCACAAGCCGATCTTCGCGCCGCACGTCGACACCGGGGACTTCGTGATCGTGATCAACGCCGAGAAGGTGGCCCTGACCGGCAACAAGCGCGAGGCCAAGATGGCCTACCGCCACTCCGGCTACCCGGGCGGCCTGCGCGCCACGCCGTACAGCCAGCTCCTCGAGCGCCACCCCGAGAAGGCGGTCGAGAAGGCGATCCGGGGCATGCTGCCCCACACCAGCCTCGGCCGGAACATGCTCAGGAAGCTCAAGGTGTACGCCGGCCCGGAGCACCCGCACCAGGCGCAGTCGCCCGAGCCGTTCGAGATCACCCAGGTCGCGCAGTAAGCGCTGCCGGACCCCATCAGACGAGAGAGACCGAGAGACACCGTGGCCGAGACCACCACCAAGCCCGTCGACGACGAGGCGACCGACGCGGCGACCGACGAGGTGCCCGAGAGCTTCACCTCCGAGTCCTCCGAGTCGTTCACCTCCGCGACCCCGCGCGAGATCGTCACCGCGCCCGGAGCCGCGACCGGACGTCGCAAGCAGGCCATCGCCCGGGTCCGCCTCGCGCCCGGGTCCGGTCAGTGGACCGTCAACGGCAAGTCGCTGGAGACCTACTTCCCGAACAAGGTCCACCAGCAGCTTGTCAACGAGCCGTTCGTGACCCTCGGTGCCGAGGAGCGCTTCGACGTCATCGCCCGCATCCACGGCGGCGGCATCTCCGGCCAGGCGGGCGCGCTGCGCCTCGCGATCGCCCGTGCTCTCAACGGCATCGACGAGGAGGGCAACCGCCCGTCGCTCAAGCGTGCCGGCTTCCTGACCCGCGACCCGCGGGCCAAGGAGCGCAAGAAGTACGGTCTGAAGAAGGCCCGTAAGGCGCCGCAGTACAGCAAGCGCTGACCGTCGGCCGCCGCGGCGGCCACACCGTGTCGTGCCCCGGTCGCCAGCGTGCGAGCCGGGGCACGCGCATCTGGGCAGGCGAGGAGGGCTCGGGCTCCATGGGAAGCATCTTCGGCACCGACGGGGTGCGCGGTCTGGCCAACGCCGACCTCACGGCCGAGCTGGCCCTGGACCTCTCCGTCGCTGCCGCGCACGTCCTCGGTGACGTCGGCGCGTTCGAGGGGCACCGGCCGGTGGCGGTCGTGGGCCGTGACCCGCGCGCCTCGGGGGAGTTCCTCTCCGCGGCGGTCGTCGCCGGGCTGGCGAGCGCCGGAGTCGACGTCGTGGACGTCGGTGTCGTGCCGACGCCCGCCGTCGCCTACCTCACCGCACACATCGGCGCCGACCTCGGGGCCGTGATCTCGGCGAGCCACAACGCGATGCCCGACAACGGGCTGAAGTTCCTCGCCCGCGGCGGGCACAAGCTGGCCGACGAGCTCGAGGACGCGATCGAGAAGCGGCTGCGCGAGGACTGGGCGCGCCCGACCGGTGCGGCCGTCGGCCGGATCCGGGTCGACGCGTCGCTCGCGCAGCGCTACGCGGCGCACCTGCTGAGCACCGTGCCGCACCCGCTGGCCGGCCTGACAGTGGTGCTCGACGCTGCGCACGGCGCGGCGTACGCCCTCGCCCCGCAGGTCCTGCGCGACGCCGGCGCCGAGGTCGTCACGATCGGCGACGCCCCGGACGGGCTGAACATCAACGACGGCTACGGATCCACCCACCTCGACCGCCTCCGGGAGACGGTGGTGGCGCACGGGGCCGACGCGGGCATCGCCCTGGACGGCGACGCGGACCGGTGCCTCGCGGTCGACGCGGCCGGGGAGGTCGTCGACGGCGACCAGATCATGGCGATCCTCGCAGTGTCGATGCGCGACAGCGGGCACCTGCACCACGACACCGCGGTCGTGACCGTGATGTCGAACCTCGGCTTCCGGCTGGCGATGGCGCGAGAGAGGGTCAGCGTCGTCGAGACGGGCGTCGGTGACCGCTACGTGCTCGAGGCGATGAAGCAGGGCGGCTACTCCCTCGGCGGTGAGCAGTCGGGCCACGTCATCATGCTCGAGCACGCGACCACCGGCGACGGCACGCTGACCGCCCTGCACCTGCTGTCGCGCGTCGTGTCGACCGGGTCGTCGCTGGCCGAGCTCGCGGCCGTGATGGAGCGGCTGCCCCAGGTGCTCGTCAACGTGAAGGGCGTCGACAGGAGCGGCGTCGAGGTGTGCGAGCCGTTGCAGGCGGCGGTGCGCGAGGTCGAGGCCGAGCTGGGTGCGACCGGTCGCGTGCTGCTGCGGCCGTCGGGCACGGAGCCCGTCGTGCGGGTCATGGTCGAGGCACCGGACGTCGCGCAGGCGCAGCAGGCCGCCGACCGGCTCGCCGAGGTCGTCCGCGACGAGCTCGCCCTGACCTGAGGACGGGCCGGATCCCCGGTCGGCACCGCCGGTCGGCCTCCTGCCGCGCGCCCGAGGGTTGTGTCCGGGGGTGCTTCTAGCGTGCCGTCATGAGGTCGCAGGTAGACGAGATCACGGGATCGGCGGACTCCGTGGTGGAGCGTCTGTTCTCGGCGCGGCTGACCTCCGACCTGGTGTCGCAGGCCGCGGAGGACGCCGTGGATCTGGCCGACCTGCCGCGGCTGGCGGCGGTGGACCCGGCCTCGCTGTCCCACGGGCAGCGGGTGGAGCTGATCGAGGCGTTCGAGCGGGTCAAGGCCGTGATCGACGGGCTGCAGCAGGCGGCGCTCGCGGCGGTGGTGGAGGCGACCGAGGCGGTGGGCCTGGACGGTGACCTGGCCCGCCACGAGGTCGGCGCGGCGCTGCGGCTGTCCCCGGTGACCGCGCACCGGCGGACCCGGGTCGCCGCGGACCTGGTCCGCCGCCTCCCGGCGACCCTGGCCGAGCTGAGCGCGGGGCGCATCGGCTACCTGCAGGCCGCGCACCTGGCCGAGGCGGTGGGCGACCTGCCCGACGAGGTGGCTTCCGCGGTGCAGGCCCGGGTGCTGGCCCGGGCGCCGGGGCAGACGGTGGCCGAGACCCGCCGGGCCACCGCCCGCGCGGTGCACGCCGCGGACCCCGCCGGCGCCGCGGACCGGCACGACAAGGCCGCCGCCGGGCGCCGGATCGAGCGCAGCGCGCTGCCGGAGGCGATGGCCGGCTGGTGGGTGGCCATGCCCGCCCACCACGAGGCCGCCGCCTTCGACGCCCTGACCGCGACCGCCCGCGCCACCCAGCAGGCGCTGCGCGCCGGCGCCGGGGACGACCCCGGGCTCGACGCGCTGCGCGTGGACGCCCTCCTGGACGCCATCCACCACCAGCCCCACCGCGACCCCCTCACCCCGACCCAGGCGCCCCCACGGACACGACCACGACCACCGACACGGGCCCAGCTGCAGCCGACGCTGCGCGTGCCCGGGCGGCTGCCGCGGTGCCGCTGCGGCGGCGCGCAGACCGCCGCCGTGGTGGTCGACCTGCCCACCCTGCTCGGCCTGGCCGAGCACGCCGGCGAGCTGCCCGGCTACGGCCCCGTCCCCGCCACGGTGGCCCGCGAGCTCGCCGCCGACCGCGACTGGGTCCGCTGGGTCATCGACCCCACCACCCGCCGCCTGCTCGACCGCGGCGCCCGCCGCTACCGCCCCACCGGGCGACTACGCGCCTTCATCGCCGCCGCCCACGCCCGCTGCGGGTTCCCCGGCTGCCCCCAACCCGCCCACCGCTGCGACTGCGACCACCGCACCACCTACCGCCACGGCGGACGCACCATCGTGATCAACCTCGGACCCCTGTGCCGCCAGCACCACAACGCCAAGACCCACGGCCACTGGCGCGTCACCCACGACCCCGACACCGGCGCCCTCACCTGGACCAGCCCCCTGGGCAAGACCTACACCAAGAGCATCGACCCCATCCTCGAGTGAGCCCGCGGGGGCCCGTCGGGTGATCTCCGGATCACCGCAGGCGACGCGGATCCCGTCGGGGCACCTCCGGCTAGCTGCCGGCGACGAAGATGCAGAACGGATGTCCCGAGAGGTCGGCGAAGACGTAGAGCGGCTCGTCGGAGTCATCCGTGCGGTCGAGCAGCACCCGGGCGCCGAGCGACTCGGCCCGCTCGCGCTGCCGCTGCAGCTCATCGAGGCTCGTGACCGTGAAGTCGAGGTGCATCTGCATCGGGACGTCGTGCTCGGGCCACGTCGTCCGCTCCAGACGGTCGACCTGCTGGAACGCCAGGCGGCGAGCACCGTCGGCGTCCACGAGCACGAGCCAGTCCGCGTCGTCCACGACGCCCTCCGCGGGAGGCTCGTCACCTGGTCGGTAGCGCAGTCCCAGGAGCCGCCGATAGAACTCGGCGAGTGCCCGGGCATCGGTGGTGTCGATGGCGGTGTGCAGCAGTCGGGGGTAGTCGGCCACGCGCGCTTTCCTACACCCTCGTGGCCTGGGAGGCGACCACAGCCTTCAGAGCTTGCGCAGTCGCACGCGCCGTACCGCGTGGTCGTGGCCTTTCTCCAGCACCAGCGTCGCCCGTCCGCGGGTGGGGAGGATGTTCTGCGCGAGGTTGGGCCCGTTGACGCTGTCCCAGATCGACGTGGCGGTGCGCACCGCAGCGGCGTCGTCGAGGCCGGCGAAGCGGTGGAAGTACGACGCCGGGTCGGCGAAGGCCGTGTCGCGCAGGCGCAGGAACCTCTCCACGTACCACCGGCGCACGTCGGACTCCGCGGCGTCGACGTAGATGGAGAAGTCGAAGAAGTCCGACACCGCCAGGCTCGACCCGCCGTCGGCGCGGGTGCGTGGCGGCTGGAGCACGTTGAGCCCCTCCACGAGCAGGACGTCAGGCGCCCGGACCGCGACCTGCTCGTCGGCCACGACGTCGTAGGCCAGGTGGGAGTAGACCGGGGCCCGCACCACGGGCGCGCCCGACTTCACCTCGACGAGGAAGCGCAGCAGGGCCCGCTGGTCGTACGACTCGGGGAACCCCTTGCGGTCGAGCAGCCCGCGCCGCGACAGCTCGGCGTTGGGCAGCAGGAACCCGTCGGTCGTCACCAGCTCGACCGCGGGATGGTCCGGCCACCGGGCGAGCAGCTCGCGCAGCACCCGCGACGTCGTGCTCTTGCCGACCGCGACACTGCCCGCGACGCCGACGACGAACGGCACGCGCGACGTTCCCTCCCCGAGGAAGGTCGACGTCGCGGCGTGGCGCTCGTGCGACGCGGTCACCTGCAGGTTGAGCAGCCGGGACAGCGGGAGGTAGACCTCCTCCACCTCGGCGAGGTCGATCGGCTCACCGAGCCCCCGCAGCCGGGCCAGGTCGTCGTCGGTGAGGGGGAGCGGTGTGGCGTCGCGCAGCCGGCTCCACGACGCCCGCTCCACGTCGGTCCAGGGCGACGCGTCGTACGCCCGTCGCGCGTCCGGCCGGCTCCCCATGGGCGGATACCCTGTCACCCATGTGCGGCATCGTGGGCTACGTCGGTGAGCAGTCCGCCCTTGACGTCGTGATCGGCGGGCTGCGGCGCCTCGAGTACCGCGGCTACGACTCGGCAGGCGTGGCCCTGCTCGCCGACGGGAAGATCGCCACCGACAAGCGCGCCGGCAAGCTGGCCAACCTCGAGGCGGCGCTGGCCGAGACCCCTCTCCCCGCGTCGACGACGGGCATCGGCCACACCCGCTGGGCCACCCACGGGGCGCCGAACGACCGCAACGCCCACCCGCACCTCGACTGCACGGGCTCGGTGGCCGTGATCCACAACGGCATCATCGAGAACTTCGCGGCGCTGCGCGCCGAGCTCGAGGAGCGGGGCCACCAGCTCGCGTCCGAGACCGACACCGAGGTCGTCACGCACCTGCTGGAGGAGGAGACCCGCGGCCAGGACGGCACCGTCGACCTCGCCGAGGCGATGCGCACGGTGTGCCGCCGGCTGGAGGGCGCGTTCACCCTCGTCGCCACGCACGTCGACGCACCCGACGTCGTCGTCGGTGCGCGCCGCAACTCGCCGCTGGTCGCCGGCCGCGGCGACGGCGAGAACTTCCTGGCCTCCGACGTCGCGGCGTTCATCGCACACACCCGCGACGCCGTCGAGCTGGGGCAGGACCAGGTGGTCGAGCTCCGCCGCGACGGCATCACCGTCACCGGCTTCGACGGCAGCCCCGGCGACGTGCACGAGTACCACGTCGACTGGGACCTCTCGGCCGCCGAGAAGGGCGGCTACGACTACTTCATGCTCAAGGAGATCGCCGAGCAGCCGCAGGCGGTCGCCGACACGATGCTGGGCAGGCTCACCGACGACGGCCGGCTGCACCTGGACGAGATGCGGCTCTCCGACGACGACCTGCGCGAGGTCGACAAGATCATCGTCATCGCGTGCGGCACCTCGTTCCACGCCGGCCTCGTCGCGAAGTACGCCATCGAGCACTGGACCCGCATCCCCTGCGAGGTCGAGCTGGCGTCGGAGTTCCGCTACCGCGACCCGGTCCTCACCCGTTCCACGCTGATCGTGGCCATCTCGCAGTCGGGCGAGACGATGGACACCCTGATGGCGATGCGCCACGCCCGTGAGCAGCGCGCCCGCGTCCTGACCATCTGCAACACCAACGGTTCGACCATGCCCCGCGAGTCCGACGCCGTCCTCTACACGCACGCTGGTCCGGAGGTCGCCGTCGCGTCGACCAAGGGCTACCTCACCCAGATCGTGGCCTGCTTCCTGGTCGGGCTCTACCTCGCGCAGGTGCGCGGCACGAAGTACGGCGACGAGATCGCCGGCGTGGTCGACGACCTGCGCGCCATGCCGGAGAAGATCGCCGCCGTCCTCGCAGCGGCGGAGCCGGTGCGCGCGCTGGCGCGCGAGCTGCGCGACGCGACGTCGGTGCTCTTCCTCGGCCGCCACGTCGGCTACCCCACGGCTCTGGAGGGCGCTCTCAAGCTCAAGGAGCTCGCCTACATGCACGCCGAGGGCTTCGCGGCCGGCGAGCTCAAGCACGGGCCGATCGCGCTCATCGAGGACGGCGTGCCCGTCATCACGGTCGTCCCCTCGCCCCGCGGCCGCAGCGTCCTGCACGACAAGGTGGTCTCGAACCTGCAGGAGGTGCGCGCGAGGGGCGCGCGCACCATCGTGATCGCCGAGGAGGGTGACACGGCCGTCGAGCCGTACGCCGACGTGGTCGTGCGCATCCCCGAGGCGCCGACCCTGCTGCAGCCCCTGCTGTCCACCGTGCCGCTGCAGGTGTTCGCCTGCGAGATGGCCGCCGCTCGCGGCCACGACGTCGACCAGCCACGGAACCTGGCCAAGTCGGTCACCGTCGAGTAGGCGTCAGGTCACAACGCGTCAGATTCCGTCGGCGCCTGTTCCCCTCCGTCGGGGTCCCGGCCTAGTGTGGCGAGGCCGAGACGATCGGGACAGAGCCGAAGGAGATGTCGGGATGACCGAGCTGGATCGCCGTGCTTTCCTCGCCCGCAGCGCCGCTGCCACCGCCGGGGCCGCCGCGCTGGGCGGGCCCTTCGCGGGCTTCCTCGCAGCACCCGCCGGTGCGCGGCATCGCCGCCCTGGCGACCCGCCGCCGGCCCTGGTCCCGACCCCCGACGAGGCCGACGGCATCGTCCGCCTCGCCCTGCCCGACGGCTTCCGCTACCGCTCCTTCCAGCAGAGCAGCCTCGCCGCGCCGATCACGCTCGACGACGGGTCGAAGCTGCCGGGGCGCCACGACGGCATGGCGGCCTTCCCGGCGCGACGGGGCCACCACGACGACGACGACCGTCACCGCGGCTGGCACGGGCGCGACGACCACGACGACGACCACCACCACTCGAGGGGCCGCGGCAGCGTCCTCGTCCGCAACCACGAGGAGAACGGGTCGCTCGTCGGCGGCGCGTTCGGCCTCGGGGTCGCGCCGGTCTACGACAGCGCCGCCAAGGGCGGTACGTCGACCGTCCACGTGACGCGCAAGGGCGTGGTCCTCGAGTCCTTCGCCAGCCTCGGCGGCACCCAGATGAACTGCTCCGGCGGCCCGATGCCGTGGGGGTCGTGGGTGACCTGCGAGGAGACGATCAACGGCAACGACGTCGGCGACGACTTCACGCGCGGGAGCGCTCCGCCCACGACGTACATCCAGAACGCCCGCCTCACCCAGCGGCACGGCTACATCTTCGAGGTGCCCGCCCACGGCGAGGCCGGTGCCGAGCCGATCCGCAACGCCGGCCGGTTCGCGCACGAGGCGGTCGCCTTCGACCCGCGTGGGGGCTCGCTGTACCTCACCGAGGACAACTTCGGCTTCGCGTCGGGGTTCTACCGCTACGACCCGCCGGTGAGCCCCTGGCGCGCCGGCCGGCTCGTCGACGGCGGCAAGCTCTGGATGCTGAAGGTGAAGGGACAGACGAACCGGGACCTGTCCGGCACGTTCGCGAACGGCACCAGCTTCCCGGTCGAGTGGGTCCGCATCGACCAGCCCGACAAGGACTTCGGCGCGCCCGTCGGCGGCGTGCCCAACGCCACCAACGACGAGGCGATCGTTTTCGTCGGTGACCAGGGCAGGGCCAAGGGGGCAGCCATCTTCTCCCGGCTCGAGGGCGCGGCCTACGACCACGGCTGGGTCTTCTGGTCGTCGACCCAGGGCGGCGCACAGGTGGCGACCTCGCCGCCCAGCGGTTTCGGCGACGGTGCGGGACAGATCTGGGGGCTCGACATCAAGCGGCAGCGGCTGCACATGCTCTACGAGTCGCCGAGCCCGGACATCCTCGACTTCCCGGACAACGTCACGACCAGCAAGCGCGGGACGATCGTCATCTGCGAGGACGGTGGCAACGGCAACTTCCTGCGCGGCCTGAGCCGGCGCGGCCAGCTCTTCGACATCGCCCAGAACAAGATCCCGGGCGAGGAGAACGACGAGTTCGCCGGGTCGACGTTCAGCCACGACGGCCGCACGCTCTACGTCAACATCCAGGACTCGACTGGCCTGTCCTTCGCGATCTGGGGGCCGTGGGGCCGCATCGGCGTCTGAGGGCGACCGACCGGCTACCGGTCCGCAGCGGCATCAGGGCGGCGCGGCGAGGGGAGACCTCGCCGCGCCGACCGTGCCACAGTGGGGCCGTGATCATCGGTGTGGGCATCGACGTGGTCGACGTGGCGCGCTTCCTCGAGACCCTCGACCGCACGCCGCGGCTGCGCGAGCGGCTCTTCACCGACGACGAGCAGCGGCTGCCACCGAACTCCCTGGCTGCCCGGTTCGCCGCCAAGGAGGCCTTCGCCAAGGCGCTCGGTGCGCCGGTGGGGCTGCACTGGCGAGACGCCGAGATCCACCGCGACGAGGCGGGCCGGCCGCACCTGACGATGCAGGGCACCGTCGCGGCGCGGGCCGAGCAGCTCGGCGTCCGGCGTACGCACGTCTCGCTCAGCCACGACGCGGGCATCGCCTCGGCGGTCGTGGTGGTCGAGGACTGACGTGCGCAGGGCGTACGACGTCGAGGCGGTGCGGGCGGCCGAACAGGTCCTGCTCGACCGGCTGCCCGACGGTGCGCTCATGCAGCGAGCTTCCGCCGGGCTCGCGGCCGTGTGCGCCGGGCTGGTCGGCCGCGTCTACGGCGCCCGCGTCACCCTGCTCGTCGGCCCCGGCAACAACGGCGGCGACGCGCTGTTCGCGGGTGCCCGCCTCGCCGGCCGCGGGGCCCGGGTGGGCGCGGTCCTGGTCTCCGGCGCTGCGCACGACGCGGGCCTGGCGGCGCTGCGGCGGGCCGGCGGCACGGTGGTCGACGGCGTTCCCGACGACGTGGACCTGGTCGTCGACGGCATCCTGGGCATCGGCGGTCGGGGAGGCCTGCGTGACCGCGCGGCCGGGACCGTCGCCGACCTCCCCGCGGGCTCCTGGGTGGTGGCGGTCGACGTCCCCAGCGGGGTCGACGCCTCGACCGGCGAGGTGACCGGCGCGGCCGTCCGCGCGGACGTGACCGTCGCCTTCGGCGCGCTCAAGCCGGGCCTGCTCGTCGACCCCGGCGCGGGGCACGCGGGGGTGGTCGAGCTGGTCGACATCGGCCTGGAGATGCCGTCGGTTGGTGTCGAGGTGCTGCAGGCCGACGACGTCGCCCGCCTGCTGCCCCGGCGGGACCGCACGTCCGACAAGTACCGGCGCGGCGTGGTGGGGGTCGCCGCGGGCTCGGAGCAGTACCCGGGTGCGGCCGTCCTCTGCGTGGGCGGCGCCGTGCGGGGCGGCGCCGGGATGGTCCGCTACGTCGGGCCGGGCGAGCCCACGGCCCTCGTCCGTGCCCGCTGGCCCGAGGCCGTCGTCGGGGAGGGCCGGGTGCAGGCGTGGGCGGTCGGCTCGGGCGGGGGTGGCGACGCCGGACGGCGGCTGGGGCAGGCGGCCGAGGACGGCGTCCCGCTCGTCGTCGACGCCGACGCGCTGACCGCGTTCGCGGAGCACCGCGACCACGCCGTCGCCGCGCTGCTCACCCCGCACGCCGGCGAGCTGGCCCGGCTGGTCGGCGCCGACCGCGACGACGTCGAGGCCCGCCGGCTGCACCATGCGACGTCCGCGGCCCGCGAGCTGGGAGCGGTCGTCCTGCTCAAGGGCTCGACCACGGTCGTCGCGGCGCCCGACGGGAGGGTGCGGGTGAACCCGACCGGCACGCCCGCGCTCGCCACCGCCGGGTCGGGCGACGTGCTCGCCGGCCTGTGCGGGGCGCTGCTGGCCGGGGGCCTCGACCCGCTCGACGCCGGGTCGGTCGGCGCATGGCTGCACGGCCTCGCCGGCCGGCTCGCGTCCGCCGGTGGCCGGCCGGTGCGGGCCAGCGACGTCGTCGAGGCCCTCCCCCAGGCCGTGGCGAGCCTCGCGGGTGGCTCTGGGAAACTGGACGGGTGAGCGACTCCCCGTCATCCCCGCGCCGGCACGCCGAGGCGCGGGTCGACCTGGGCGCGGTGCGGGCGAACGTCGAGGCCCTCCGGGCCCGGACGACCGCCGAGGTGCTCGCCGTGGTCAAGGCCGACGCCTACGGCCACGGCCTCGTCCCCTGCGCGCGGGCCGCCGTGGCCGGTGGGGCGACCTGGCTCGGCACGGCGCTGGTCGACGAGGCGCTGGCGCTGCGCGCGGCCGGCCTCACCGAACCGCGGGTCCTGGCCTGGCTGCTCGGTCCGGGCGAGCGGTGGGCCGATGCCGTCCGCGCTGACGTCGACCTCTCGGTGAACGCGGCCTGGGCCCTCGATGAGGTCGCGGCGGCCGCCCGCGAGACGGGCACCACCGCGCGGCTGCACCTCAAGGCGGACACCGGCCTCGGTCGCGGCGGGGCGGCGATGGCCGACTGGCCGGACCTGTGCGAGGCGGCGCGCAAGGCGGAGACCGACGGCATCGTGAAGGTCGTCGGGGTCTGGTCGCACTTCGCCTACGCCGACGCTCCGGGCCACCCGACGATCGCCCGCCAGGCGGAGGAGTTCGCGCGAGCCGTCGAGCAGGCCGAGCGCGCCGGCCTGGAGCCGGAGGTGCGCCACCTCGCCAACTCGGCCGCCACCCTGACCGCTCCGGAGCACCACTTCGACCTCGTCCGCCCCGGGCTCGCGGTCTACGGGCTCTCGCCCGTGCCGGACGTCGGTGGCCCGGCGGCCTTCGGCCTGCGGCCGGCCATGACGCTGACCGGCTCGCTGGTGCTGGTGAAGCGGGTGCCCGCCGGCAGCGGCGTGTCCTACGGCCACATCTACACGACCGCCGGTGAGACCACCCTCGGCCTCGTCCCGCTCGGCTACGCCGACGGCATCCCCCGCGACGGAGGCAACGTCGGGCCGGTGCTCGCGGCCGGTCGCCGCCGCACGGTCGCGGGCCGTGTCTGCATGGACCAGTTCGTCCTCGACCTCGGCGACGACCGGGCCGAGGCGGGGGACGAGGTCGTGCTGTTCGGGCCGGGGGACGACGGCGGCCCCACCGCGCAGGAATGGGCCGAGGCCACCGGCACGATCTCCTACGAGATCGTGTCGCGGGTCGGCCCACGCGTACCGCGGGTCTACCTCGGCGGGGACGTGGCGTGAACGCGGTGCCGGTCTGGGGGAAGCGCGCCGCCGTCGTGGCCGGCGCGGCCGGCGTGATGGCTGCGGGCGCAGCGGTGGGACTGGCCGCCGAGCGCTACGCCGTCGGGCGCTCGTTCCGTACGGCCGACGACCCCTGGGCCGACGAGCCGTTCGGCGAGGTGCGCGGCACGGTCGTGCCGGTCCGCGCGTCCGACGGTGTCCCCCTCCACGTCGAGGTCGACGGAGCGTCGCCCCGGGCCCGGAACCAGCCCCCGGTCACCATCGTGCTCTGCCACGGCCTGGCGCTGACGATGGACAGCTGGCACCACCAGCGGCGCGACCTGGCCGACCTCGGCAGGATCGTGCTCTGGGACCAGCGCGGTCACGGCCGGTCCGGTCGCGGCAACGGCGACGGGGCGAACATCGACCAGCTCGGCCGCGACCTCTACGAGGTGCTCCGCGCGACGGCGCCGACCGGGCCGGTCGTCCTCGTCGGGCACTCGATGGGCGGCATGACCGTGATGGCGCTGGCCGACCAGCGACCCAAGCTGTTCGGGGACCGGGTCGTCGGCGTGGCCCTCGTCGCGACGTCTCCCGGTCGCCTCGCCGAGGTCACGTTCGGCGTCCCCGCCGCCGCCGGGCGCGCCCTGCGCCGGGCGGCACCGAAGGCGCTGCTCGCGCTGAACCGCCGGCCCGCGGCCGTCGCCCGCAGCCGCCACCTCGGGCACGACATCGAGTTCGTCCTCACCAAGCGCTACTCGTTCGCGACCGACGTGCCGCCGTCGCTCGTGCGGTTCGTGCAGCGGATGCACGACCAGACCCCGCTCGACGTCCTGGCCGAGCTCTTCCCGGCCTTCGACGCCCACGACAAGCTCGCGGCGCTCAGCGTGCTCAACGGCGTGGAGACGCTGATCATGGGCGGCGAGCGCGACCGCCTCACACCGGCCGACCACAGCCGCGAGATGGTCGAGCACGTCCCCGGTGCCGAGCTCGTGATCCTGCCCGAGGCCGGTCACCTGCTCATGCTCGAGCACCACGACGTCGTGACCGACCACCTGCGCAACCTGGTCGAGCGCGCGGTGCGCGCCCACCCGCAGCGCTCGGCCGGGTGACCACCGGGGAGGCCGCGGGGTCGTGCGCGTCGACCGAGGCGCTGGCGGCGGCCGTACGTCCCTGCGTCGCGTGCCCGGAGCTCGTCGAGAGCCGCACGCAGGTGGTGCCGGGCGCGTTCCCGCCGGGCGCCCACGTGCTGCTGGTGGGTGAGGCGCCCGGCGCGGAGGAGGACGCCACGGGGTCGCCGTTCGTCGGCCGTTCGGGCCGGCTGCTCGACTCGCTGCTCGCCGAGGCCGGGCTGCCCCGCGACCGGGTCGCCGTCGCCAACGTCCTCAAGTGCCGGCCGCCGCGCAACCGCACACCGCGCCGCCGCGAGGTCGAGCAGTGCCGGCCGTGGCTGGCCCGCCAGGTCGAGCTGGCCGACCCGGCGGTCCTCGTGGCGCTCGGGACCACGGCGGCGGCGTGGTTCCTGGGCAGCGGTGCCCGCATCGGGGCGTTGCGCGGCACCACCCGGACGTACGACGGGCGGCCGCTCGTCGTGACCTACCACCCGTCCGCCGCGATCAGGTTCGGGCCCCATGGCGCGCCGCTGGCCGCGCTGCGCGAGGACCTGGCCGCGGCAGCCGCCCTCGTCCCCGGGGGGCGCGGGTGACGTCGCCCTCGGCGAGCTTCGCGGTGCCGACCGCCGAGGACATGCACGCGCTCGGACGCCGGCTGGCCGCCGTGCTGCGCCCCGGTGACCTCGTGGTGCTCAGCGGCGACCTCGGGGCGGGCAAGACGACGCTCACGCGCGGCATCGGCGAGGGCCTGGCCGTGCGGGGTGCGGTGACCTCGCCGACCTTCGTCATCGCGCGGGTGCACCCCGCCCCGGGCGGGGGACCGTCGCTGGTGCACGTCGACGCCTACCGGCTGCGCGACCTCGCGGAGGTCGACGACCTCGACCTCGAGGCGTCCCTGGACGAGTCGGTGACGGTGGTCGAGTGGGGCACGGGGATGGTGGAGGGGCTGGCCGTGGCCCGGCTCGAGGTGACGCTCCGGAGGGGCGCGGACGACCGCGACGAGACGCGCGCCGTCACGCTCCACGGGGTCGGTGACCGCTGGGCGGGCGTCGACGTCGGGGAGCTGGCTCCCGGCTAGCCTCGTCGCCGTGCTGCTCGCCCTGGACACCGCCACCCCTGCGGTCACGGTCGCGGTCGCCGACGGCAGCGAGGTCCTCGCCGAGCGGACGACCGTCGACGCCCGCCGGCACGGCGAGCTGCTCGCCCCCGCGATCGCGGGTGCCCTTCGCGACGCCGGCGTCGACCGTCGCGACCTGACCGGCGTGGCCGTCGGCGTCGGACCCGGCCCGTTCACCGGCCTGCGCGTCGGACTGGTCACCGCCCGGACCCTGGGCGCGACGCTGGGCCTCCCCGTCCTCGGCGTGTGCACGCTGGACGTCCTGGCGCTGCAGGCAGGCCGGGAGCGGGCGCTCGAGGACTTCCGGGTGGTCACCGACGCGCGGCGCAAGGAGGTGTACTGGGCCGCGTACTCCCTGGACGGCGGGTTGCACCGCACCGACGGGCCGCACGTCGAGGCGCCCGCCGCGGCGGCCTGGGCCGGGCCGGCGGTCGGCGCGGGGGCGGCGCTGTACCCGCAGGACTTCCCCGGCCACCTGGCCCCCGGGCACCCGTCGGCCGCGGCGCTGTGCGCCTGGGTCGCGGCGGGGCGCCCGACCGGGCCGCCGGAGCCGCTCTACCTGCGCCGTCCGGACGCCGTCGAGCCGGGCGCCCGCAAGCCGGTCCGGTGACCGTCGACGACCCGGCCCGGCTGCGCCGGATGCGGTGGTGGGACGTGCCGGCCGTCCACGCGCTGGAGGTCGTCACCTTCCCGGACCCGTGGTCGGCCGAGACGTTCTGGTCCGAGCTCGCGCACGTGCCGGCGAGCCGGCACTACGTCGTCGCCGGCGCGGCAGGGGAGGTCGTCGGCTACGCCGGGCTCGTCGCGACCGGGCACCAGGCCGACGTCCAGACCCTGGCGGTCGCCGAGGACCGGCGAGGAGCCGGGCTCGGGCGGCTGCTGCTCGACGACCTGCTCGCCGAGGCGGCCCGTCGCGGGGCCGCCGAGGTGCTCCTCGAGGTGCGGGCCGAGAACGTCGCCGCGCAGGCGCTCTACGCCCGTGCGGGCTTCGAACGGGTGGGCGTGCGCCGGGGCTACTACCGGCCGGGCGGGACCGACGCGCTCGTGCTGCGGCTGCGGCTCTAACGTTGGCCCCGTGACCACACGCATCGCCATCGCGACCGCCGCCGAGTTCGCCGACCTCGACGAGGACGGCCCGGCCCTCGTCGAGGCCCTCTCCGCGCGCCGCGCCGTGGCCGAGCCCGCGGTCTGGACCGACCCGCGGGTCGACTGGTCCTCGTACGACCTGGTCGTCGTGCGCTCGACCTGGGACTACGCGCCCCGCCGCGACGAGTTCGTGGCCTGGGCCGGGCGGGTCGGTGCCGTGACCCGCATCGTCAACGACGCCGCCACGCTGGCGTGGAACACCGACAAGACCTACCTGCGAGCCCTGGCGGAGGCGGGGCTGCCCGTGGTCGACACCCGGTGGCTGGTGCCAGGTGACACGTTCACCGTGCCCGACGGGGGCGAGTACGTCGTGAAGCCGGCCGTGTCCGCCGGCTCCAAGGACACCCACCGCTACCGGGCGGGCCAGCACGACGAGGCGGCGGTCGCCCACGTCACGGCGCTGCTCGCGGAGGGGCGCACGGTGATGGTCCAGCCGTACCTGTCCGAGGTCGACACCGCCGGCGAGACGGCGTTGCTGTTCTTCGGCGGCGAGCTCAGTCACGCGATCCGCAAGGGCCCGCTGCTGACCCTCGGCATGGAGCCCGTGGCCGGGCACTTCAAGGAGGAGCACATCGTGGCGCGTGACCCGTCGGCGGACGAGCGCGCGGTCGCCGAGCGGGTCCTCGACACGCTCGCCGACGTGGCGCCGACCGGCCGCGAGGACCTGCCGTACGCCCGGGTCGACCTCGTCCCGGGCCCCGACGGGGCGCCGACGCTGCTCGAGCTCGAGCTGGCCGAGCCGTCGATGTTCCTCGTCCACGACGGCGACGGTGGCGCGGGCGCCGCCGACCGCTTCGCCGACGCCCTGGTGCGCGCGCTCCCGTGACCGGGAGATGTCGAGGGTGAGTGACGTGGACGCGCCGCTCGTGCTCGGCATCGAGACGTCCTGCGACGAGACGGGCGTCGGGCTGGTGCGCGGCCACACGCTGCTGGCCGACGCGGTGGCGTCCAGCGTCGACGAGCACGCCCGGTTCGGCGGCGTGGTGCCCGAGGTCGCCAGCCGGGCCCACCTGGAGGCGATGGTCCCGACCGTCGAGCGCGCCTGCGCCGAGGCCGGCGTGCGACTCACCGACGTCGACGCGGTCGCGGTCACGAGTGGCCCCGGCCTGACCGGGGCGCTGCTGGTCGGGGTCGCGGCCGCGAAGGCGCTCACGATCGGGCTCGACGTCCCGCTCTACGGCGTGAACCACCTGGCCGCCCACGTCGCCGTCGACCAGCTCGAGCACGGCCCGCTGCCCGAGCCGTGCCTCGCCCTGCTGGTCAGCGGCGGGCACTCGTCGCTGCTGCTCGTCGAGGACGTCACGTCGGACGTACGCCCGCTCGGCGCGACGGTCGACGACGCGGCGGGGGAGGCGTTCGACAAGGTGGCCCGCGTGCTCGGGCTCCCGTTCCCCGGCGGGCCGCACATCGACCGGGTCGCGCGGGGGGGCGACCGTTCGTTCGTCGCGTTCCCGCGCGGGCTGACCGGCCCGAAGGACCTGCGGGACCACCGCTACGACTTCTCCTTCTCGGGGCTCAAGACGGCGGTCGCGCGCTGGGTCGAGGCCAGGGCGCGCGACGGCGAGCCGGTGCCGGTCGCCGACGTGGCGGCCGCGTTCCAGGAGGCCGTCGTCGACGTCCTCACCCGCAAGGCGGTCATGGCCTGCACCGAGCAGGGGGTCGACCACCTCCTCGTCGGTGGCGGGGTCGCCGCCAACTCGCGGCTGCGCACGCTCGCCCAGGAGCGGTGCGAGGCGGCGGGGATCCGGCTGCGCGTCCCCCGGCCCGGCCTGTGCACCGACAACGGGGCGATGGTGGCCGCCCTCGGCGCCGAGCTCGCCACCCGCGGCGCCGAGCCCTCGCCGCTGGACCTCCCGGCCGACTCCTCGATGCCGGTCGACGTGGTCCTGGCCCGCTGACACGTGGCCGTCGCGGCCCGCCGCCTCTCACCCGGTCCGGACCGGCTCCACGACGAGCACGGTCGGTGCGCCCATCACCCGGGTCAGCACGATCGTGGCCTCCTCGTCGCCACGCAGCCGGAGCTGGCGGCGCAGGGCCTCGGGCTCCACGGCCGAGCCGCGCTTCTTCACCGTCAGGGTGCCGACCCCGCGCTCGCGCAGCAGCGAGCGGAGGCGCTTGAGCCCGAAGGGCAGCACGTCGGTCACCTCGTAGGACCGGGCGAACGGGGTCGACACCTCCTGCGAGGTCGTGAGGTAGGCGATCGACGGGTCCACCAGCGTCGCGGCGAGCGGCTCGGCCACCTCCGCGACCAGGCCCGCCCGGATGACCGCGCCGTCGGGCTCGTGCAGCCAGCGACCCACCGGCCCCACCGGCGCCCGGACCGACCCGTCGCCGGTGACGGTCACGCCCGACGGGAGCAGCGTCGCGCGCCGGGGAGCGCCGCCCGCGAGCGGGCCGAACCACAGGGCGCACTCGAGCACATCGCCGCCGTCGGAGACCCACTCGGCCTCGGCGTCGCCGGGCAGCACGGCGTGCGGGATGCCCGGCGCGAGCTTCGCGCCCGTGGCCGGGACCCGTGCGGCCAGCCCGAGCACCGCGTCGAACGGCGGCGAGTACGACCGCGGGTCGAACGTGCGGCCCCGGCCACTGCGCCGAGCCGGGTCGACGAAGACCCCTCCGGCGCCGGTCACGTCCACGTCGAGCACGTCCGCGCACCGGACCTCCGCCCGCCCGGACAGGCCGGCCGCCTCGACGTTGGCCCGGGCCACCTCCGCCGTCAGCGGGTCCCGGTCGACGCCGATGACCTGCAGCCCCGCCGCGGCCAGGGCCAGGAGGTCCAGCCCGACCCCGCAGCAGAGGTCGAGGACCGGCCGGTCGGCGTCGGCGTACCGGACGGCGTGCCGGGCGGCGACGGCGGGCCGGGTCGCCTGCTGGAGCCCGTCGTCGGTCAGGAGGAGCAGGTCGGCCAGGTCGCCGAGCCGGGCGCGGGCCCGGGCGCGCAGCCGGGACTGGGTCAGCGCGGCGGACACCAGGCCGTCGTCGAGCCCCTCGCGGCGCAGCGCGGCGCCCAGCGACAGGGCAGCCGCGGGGTCGTAGGGGGGCAGCCGGCCCAGCAGGCGCCGCCCGTCGGGGGTCAGCAGTGCCCGGAACGCGTCGAGCTGCTCGGCGCCCACGACCGGATCATCCCAGCCGCGAGGTGAAGGTTCTGCCCGGTCCTGCCGATGCAGCAGAGCAGTGCCGAGGAGGAAACATGACCGCACCAGTGCTGGACCACACGAGGGACCCGTCGGACGACGGGGGGCCCAGCGGGTGGCCCGTGCCCGACCGCGAGGCCGAGCGCGTCGCCGCCCTGCACGAGCTGGGGGTGCTGGACCGCCCCCGCCAGGACGACCTGGACACCGTGGCGCGTCTGGTCGCGGACGTCTGCCGCACGCCGTTCGCCGTGGTGAACCTCATCGACGCCGACCGCCAGTGGCAGGCCGCTGCCGCCGGGACCGAGCCGGCCGAGTGCTCCCGCGCGGACGCGCTGTGCGCGCACACCCTCACCCGGGCCGACGTCTTCTGGACCCCTGATGCGCGCGACGTCGCGCACCTCGCCGACAGCCCCTTCGTCACCGGGTCGCGCGGCTCGGTCCGGTTCTACGCCTCCGCCCCGCTGGTGACGCGCGACGGGCACGTGATCGGGACCGTCAGCGCGTACGACGAGCAGGAGGGCAGCCTCACCGACGACCAGGTCGACCTGCTGCGCGACGCCGCGACGCTCACCATGGCGCTCTTCGACCGGCGGCGGATGGCCACCGAGCTCGCCCGGGCGACCAACCGGGACGGGCTGACCGGCCTGGCCAACCGGCGCAGCGTGGAGCACTCGATCGCCGCGGCGATCGCGCGGGCCGAGCGCGGGCTGGGCACGCCGTCGGTGGTCGTGGTGGACCTCGACGGGTTCCAGGACGTCAACGACGCGTTCGGGCACGCCGCGGGCGACACGGTCCTGCGCTCGGTCGCCGACCGCCTCACCCGCACGGCGCGCGCCGTCGACACGGTGGGGCGTCTCGGGGGCGACGAGTTCGTGGTGCTCCTGGAGAGCACCGGCGGTCCCGGCGCCGTCGCGGCCCTGACCCGGCTGCGCCGCTCGCTCGAGGACGGCTGGGGCGAGGTGACCGGCGGTGCGGCCCGGATCAGCGCGTCGCTCGGCATCACGACCTACCGGCCCGGCGACAGCGTGGCGGCCCTCATCGCGCGCGCCGACGCCGAGATGTACGCCGACAAGGCGCTGCGGAGCACGCGCACCGACTGACCGACCGCTGGCACTCGGGTTGACCGAGTGCCAGGTCTCGCCTAGATTCCGTGTTGGCACTCTCGACGTGAGTGTGCCAACGACAGCTCACGGCAAGGACAGGGCAGTCCGGACCCCGCGACGGCGGACCGCCAGGTCACTTCGCCCCACAGCTCGTGACATCTGTGCGAGAGGGAGTCAGAACGTGACGACGGCCACCAAGGTTGCCATCAAGCCGCTCGAGGACCGCATCGTGGTCCAGCCGTCCGACGCCGAGCAGACCACCGCGTCGGGCCTCGTCATCCCGGACACCGCGAAGGAGAAGCCCCAGGAGGGCGTCGTCCTCGCCGTGGGTCCGGGTCGCTTCGAGGACGGTGCGCGCGTGCCGCTCGACGTCAGCGTCGGCGACACCGTGATCTACAGCAAGTACGGCGGCACCGAGGTCAAGCACAACGGCGAGGAGTATCTCGTCCTGTCGGCCCGCGACGTGCTCGCGGTCCTCGACAAGTAGCACCCTGCCCCACCCGGGGCCGTGACCGGCGCAGCCGGCCGCGGCCCCCACGACTCCGCCCCGGGCGGGCCGTTCCCCCGCGTCCGGTCCTCCGGGGCGTCGTCATCTCTCGTAGCCCCCTAGATCCTGGTGAGGACGTCAGCCCGATGGCCAAGACCCTGCAGTTCGACGACTCGGCGCGCAAGGCGCTCGAGCGTGGAGTCAACAAGCTCGCCGACGCCGTCAAGGTGACCCTCGGCCCGCGCGGGCGCAACGTGGTGATCGACAAGAAGTGGGGCGCCCCCACGATCACCAACGACGGCGTGACGATCGCGCGCGAGGTCGAGCTCGAGGACTCCTTCGAGAACCTCGGCGCCCAGCTCGCCAAGGAGGTCGCGACCAAGACCAACGACATCGCCGGTGACGGCACCACGACCGCCACCGTGCTGGCCCAGGCCATGGTCCGGGAGGGTCTGCGCAACGTGGCCTCGGGTGCGAGCCCGATCGGTCTCAAGCGGGGCATCGACAAGGCCGTCGAGGCGGTCTCCGCCGCCCTGCTCGAGAGCGCCCGCGAGGTCGACGGCAAGAAGGACATCGCGGCCGTCGCGTCGGTGTCGGCGCAGGACAAGGCCGTGGGCGAGCTCATCGCCGAGGCGTTCGACCGTGTCGGCAAGGACGGCGTGATCACGGTGGAGGAGGCCAACACGATGGGCCTCGAGCTCGACTTCACCGAGGGCATGCAGTTCGACAAGGGCTACATCTCGCCGTACATGGTGACCGACGCCGAGCGCATGGAGGCCGTCCTCGAGGACGCCTACCTGCTGATCCACCAGGGCAAGATCTCGGCCGTCGCCGACCTGCTGCCCCTTCTGGAGCAGGTCGCCAAGGCCGGCAAGCCGCTGGCCATCGTCGCCGAGGACGTCGACGGCGAGGCGCTGTCCACGCTGGTCGTCAACAAGATCCGCGGGCTGTTCGTGTCGGTCGCCGTGAAGGCGCCGGGCTTCGGCGACCGCCGCAAGGCGATGCTCGAGGACCTGGCGGTCCTGACCGGCGCTCAGGTCGTCGCCCCCGAGGTCGGGCTCAAGCTCGACCAGGTCGGGCTCGAGGTGCTCGGCACGGCACGGCGCGTCGTGGTCACCAAGGACGACACGACCGTCGTCGACGGCGGCGGGGAGCACGCGGCCGTCGAGGACCGCGTCCGCCAGATCCGCGCCGAGATCGAGAACACCGACTCCGACTGGGACCGCGAGAAGCTGCAGGAGCGGCTGGCCAAGCTGGCCGGCGGCGTCTGCGTCATCGGCGTCGGCGCGGCCACCGAGGTGGAGCTCAAGGAGCGCAAGCACCGCATCGAGGACGCGGTCTCGGCGACCCGCGCGGCCATCGAGGAGGGCATCGTCCCCGGTGGCGGCTCGGCCCTCGTGCACGCCGTCTCGGTGCTCGACGACGCGCTCGGCCTCACCGGTGACGAGGCGACGGGCGTCGCGATCGTGCGCCGGGCCGCCGACGAGCCGCTGCGCTGGATCGCCGAGAACGGCGGCCAGGAGGGCTACGTCGTGGTCAACCGCGTCCGCGAGGCCGGCAGCGGGGGCTACAACGCCGCGACCGGGGAGTACGGCGACCTGGTCGCCCAGGGCGTGCTCGACCCGGTCAAGGTGACCCGGTCGGCGCTGCAGAACGCCGCCTCCATCGCGAGCATGATCCTCTCGACCGACACGCTCGTCGTGGAGAAGAAGGAGGAGGAGCCCGAGGCCGCGGGTCACGGGCACTCCCACGGGCACGGGCACTAGCCCTCCCGACCCACCCCCGAGGGCCCGGCTCCGTGCGAGCCGGGCCCTCGTGCGTGGTGGAATCGGGGGGTGCCCGACGACGCCGACGACGCCGACGACGCCGAGGACACCGACGACGCTGCGGGCGAGCCGCAACCGGAGGCCGCCCTCGGCGTGGCCGCCGTGGCGCGCCGGCTGGGGGTCGCGACGGGAACGCTGCGCACCTGGGACCGGCGCTACGGCGTGGGCCCGACGTCGCACGCGACCGGCACGCGGCGCCGCTACACCGCGACCGACCTGGCGCGGCTGGAGGTCATGCGGCGGCACATGCTCGAGGGGGTGACCCCGGCCGAGGCCGCGCGCGTCGCGCTCGGCGCCGACCTGGCCGACGGCGACGCGGTGGTCCTGCCCGCCCCGTCGGCCCCGGGGCGCCCCGCCCGGTCGCGCCGGGCCGGTGGCGGCCGGGTCGTGCCGCTGCGCGACGCCTCGCCCGCCGCGCGCGGGCTGAGCCGCGCCGCCATGAGCCTGGACGCCGACACGTGCACCGAGATGCTCGTCGCGGCGCTGCGCCGTCGGGGCGTGGTGCCCACCTGGGACGACGTGCTGCTGCCTGTGCTCGCGGGGGTCGGCGAGCGGTGGCGCTCGACCGGACGGGGCGTCGAGGTCGAGCACCTCCTCAGCGAGTGCGCGGAGGCCGCGCTGCGGTCGGCGCCGCGCACCCACCGGCCGGCGCCCGGCCTGCGCCCCGTCGTCCTCGCGGGGCTGGCTCCCGAGGACCACCGGCTCCCGCTCGTGGCACTGTCCGCGGCGCTCGCCGAGCGGGCCGTCCCGGCACGCATGCTCGGCGTGCGCCTGCCGCTGCGCGCGCTCGCCGACGCCGTGACGCGCACCGGGCCCGCGGCGGTGTTCCTCTGGTCGCACGGCGCGGTCGGCCCCGCCGACCTCCCCCCGGCCGACGGCTGGGCCGCGGTGCGCCCCCGTCCCTCGGTCGTGCTCGGCGGACCGGGCTGGGAGCACGAGCGCTGGACGCCGGGCCTGACGTGGGCGGCCGACCTCGGCCAGGCGGTGACGATGCTCGAGTCGATGACCGCGGCGACCTCGACGGCGCCGGGGGAGACCGGCGGGGCGCGGTAGCCTCACGGCCGACCGGGAGCGGAGGGGGTGTCTGGGTGGCCGACGACGAGGGTCGCGAGCTGGCGGGACTGCTGGCCGCAGGCGAGCGGGCGGCGTTCCACGGCCGTCCCGCCGCGGGCGTCGAGCCGCTGCGCCAGGCCGTGGAGACCGCGGCGGCGGCGGGTCGGGAGGCGGAGGCGGCCGGTGCGAGCTGGCTGCTGGGCGTCTGCCTGGCGGCCGCTGGACGCTACGGCGCCGCGCTGACGGTGCTCGACCCCCTCGTGGCCTCGGCCGGGTCGCCCGAGATCCGGGTGCTCGCGGCGCTGTCGGGCGCGACGGTGGCCAGCGTGCACCGTCAGCTCGGCCGGCACGGCGTGGCCCAGGGCTACGACGAGATGGCCCTGTCGGGCTCGGAGGGCCGCGGGGAGGCCGGCTTCGACGCCCTGGTGGGGCTGGCCGCCGACGCCGTCGGGCTGGGGGACGCGGAGACCGCCTCCGGGCGGCTCGAGGAGGCGGCCGCGCTCGTCGAGGGGCACGCCGAGTGGTGGCGGCAGCGCGTGCGCCTGGACTGGGTGCGCGCGGAGGTCGCGCTGCTGCAGGACCGGCCCGGGGACGCGGTGGGCCACGCGGGGTCGGCCGTCGAGCTGGCAGAGCAGGCGGGGGCGCCCCGCCACGTCGCCAAGGGGCTGCTCTTCCTCGGGATCGCCCAGCTGCAGGCCGACCGCGCGGCCGAGGCCGCGGCGACGCTGCGCCGCGCCGCCCTGCTGGCCGAGAGCCTGGGCACGCTGCCCCTGCAGTGGCCGGTGCGGGCCGTCCTGGGAGCGCTCGTCGCGGGCTCCGACGAGGCCGAGAGCGAGCGCTGCCTGGCCTCGGCCCGGCGGGCCGCCGTCGCCATCGGCGAGGACCTCCCGGACGTCCTTCGGGCCGAGTGGCTGGCCCGGCCCGACGTCGACGCGCTGCTGGGCTCGGGGGAGGCTCCCCCCGGCTGACCCGGGCCCGGGAGTCGCGCGTCCCCACAAATCGCTCACGTCCCCGCCCGTACGTGCCGAGAACCTCTGAAGCGTGCCGGACCACCCGGCCACCGGCTGACAGGGGAGACCACGCATGACCACGGTTCTGGTCTGCGACGACTCGCCGCTCGCGCGCGAGGCGCTGCGGCGTGCCGTGGCCGCCGTGCCGGCGGTCGACCGGGTGCTCGTCGCCGGGTCCGGCGAGGAGTGCCTGGCGCGTTTCAGCAGCGACCGCCCCGACCTGGTCATGGTGGACGTCCGGATGCCCGGGATCGGCGGTGCGGAGGCCGCCCGGCGGATCCTCGGCTCCGCCCCGCAGGCCTCGGTGATCATGATGACGATGGCCGAGGACGTCGACGGCGTCGCCCGCGCGGTCAACGCGGGGGCCCGCGGCTACCTGGTCAAGGACGCGTCCCGCGAGGAGCTGGTCGCGCTGGTCACCCAGGCGCTGCACGACGTCGCGGCCCGCCAGGTGCCGCGCGCCCGCCAGGAGGCCGAGGGCGGCGTGCCCCCGCTGACCGAGCGCGAGCTGCAGGTGCTGCGCGGCATGGGCCGCGGCCGCAGCAACGCCGAGATCGGCAAGGAGCTCTACCTCTCCGAGGACACGGTGAAGACGCACGCCCGCCGCCTGTTCCGCAAGCTCGGCGCGGCCGACCGCGCGCAGGCCGTGGCGATGGGCTTCCGCTGGGGCCTCGTGCGGTGAGGGCGTGGCCGTAACGCCCGGCCGGACCGCGGCGATCTCCCCTCGTACGGACGTCGGTGGGTCCCGGGCGGACCTGGCGGGGCTGGCGGCGCTCGCGCAGCGCGGTGACACCGCGGCGCGCGACACGCTCCTCTGCCAGGTGCGGACGATGGTCCACCGCTACTGCCGTGCACGGCTCGGACGGCTGCCCGGAAGCGAGCACGCCGCCGACGACGTCGCCCAGGAGGTGTGCATCGCGGTGCTGGCAGCCCTCCCGCGCTACCGCGACGAAGGCCGCCCGTTCGAGGCGTTCGTCTTCGGCGTGACCTCGCACAAGGTCGCCGACGCCGCCCGCTCGGCGGCCCGCGCGGCCCTGCCCACCGACCGGATCCCGGACGAGCCGGACCCCGCGCCCGGGCCCGAGGGCGAGGCGATGCGGCGCGGAGACGTCGCGCTCGTACGCCAGCTGCTGGACCGGCTGCCCCCCCGGCAGCGTGACCTGCTCCTGCTGCGCGTCGCCGCGGGCCTGTCCGCGGACGAGACCGGCTCGGCGCTGGGCATGTCCGCGGGCGCCGTGCGTGTCGCCCAGCACCGCGCGCTGGCCCGGCTGAGGGTCATGGCCGCCGAGGTGACCGCGTGATCGGCCGGCAGACCGGCGAGGGGCTGCTCGACCTGCAGGCGGTGCAGCGCGACGAGGACCTGCTGGCGGCCATCGCCGCGCGCGGCCATGTCGACCCGGCCGACGAGGTGGCCCGGCTGCTCTCCGGGCTCGCCGCCGACGTGGACGACGGGCTGACCGAGCTGCTCGACGCGCCGGTGCGGGACCCGCAGACCCTGCTCGCCGCCGCGCCGACCGTGCCCGGGCACCGCCGGGCGGAGCGGCACGGCCGGCGCCGCACGGCGTACGCCACGGTCGCGGCCGTCGTGGTGGGTGCCACGCTCTCGGTGAGCGGGGTCGCGGCGGCCGTCACCGGTGACCCGTTCGCGGCGTACGCCGCCGTCGGAGCCGTCCTGCCCTGGGGCGAGGACGACCTGCCGCCGAACGCCGGCGAGGTCGCGCGGCTGCAGCGCGCGCTGGCCGGTGCCCGGGCCGACCTCGCCCGGGGCGACGTCGAGGCCGCGCAGACCCGGCTCGAGGGCGTGCGCGCACGGCTGGACGGGCTCGACCTCCGGGACGGGCAGCGCGCGGCCGTCGAGCGGCGGCTGCAGCGGCTCGGCGACCGGCTCGAGCGGGCCTCCGCCCGTCCCGCCCGGGACCCCGACGGCACCCGGACGCCGGGACCCGACAAGGACCCGGCCGAGCCGGACGGCCCGGACGAGGCGCAGGACACGGCCCGCCCGGGCAAGGCGCAGGACACGAGCCGCCCGGGCAAGGCGCAGGACACGGCCGCCCGGGCAAGGCGCAGGACACGAGCCGCCCGGGCAAGGCGCAGGACACGAGCCGCCCGGGCAAGGCGCAGGACACGGCCCGCCCGGGCAAGGCGCAGGACACGACCCGCCCGGGCAAGGCGCAGGACACGAGCCCCCCGGACAAGGCGCAGGACGAGAGCCGCCCGGACAAGAACGGCGCCGACGCGCAGCGGGGCCGCCGGACCGGCTGACCGCCCGGCCGCCGGTAGCATGACGGTTCCACGCCCACGCCACGCGGAAGGCCCGGGACTGCCTCGATGACCCCCCCGACGACCCCGCTGCACCACCCTGACGACCTGGCCCCGCTCGCCCTGACGTTCGACGACGTCCTGCTCCTGCCGGACGAGACCGACGTCGTCCCGTCCGAGGTGGACACGACCTCCCGGCTCACCCGGGAGATCTCGCTGCGGGTGCCGCTGCTGTCGGCCGCGATGGACACCGTGACCGAGGCCCGGATGGCGATCGCGATGGCGCGCCAGGGCGGCATCGGGGTGCTGCACCGCAACCTCTCGATCGAGGACCAGGCCTACCAGGTCGACCTGGTCAAGCGCACCCAGACCGGGATGATCTCCAACCCGGTCACCATCGGCGCGAAGGCGACGCTCGAGGAGCTCGACGAGATCTGCGGCGAGTACCGCGTGTCCGGCCTCCCGGTTATCGACGAGGACCGCTCCCTGCTCGGCATCATCACCAACCGCGACCTGCGGTTCGTCCCCGTGGCCGAGTGGGGCTCGCGCCTCGTCGGCGACGTGATGACCCCGATGCCGCTGATCACGGGCCACGAGGGGATCAACCGGGAGGAGGCCACGCGGCTGCTGCGTCAGCACAAGCGTGAGCGGCTGCCGATCGTCGACGACGCCGGCAAGCTCGTCGGGCTCATCACGGTCAAGGACTTCGTCAAGGGCGAGCAGTTCCCCCATGCGTCCTACGACGACCACGGTCGCCTGCTCGTCGCCGCCGCGATCGGCTACTTCGGCGACGCCTGGGAGCGCGCCACGACCCTGGTGGAGGCCGGTGTCGACGTGCTGGTGCCCGACGTGGCCAACGGGCACGCCCGGCTGATGCTCGACATGATCCGTCGCCTCAAGAGCGACCCGGCCACCCGGCACGCCCAGGTCATCGGGGGCAACGTCGCGACCCGGGCCGGCGCCCAGGCCCTGGTCGACGCCGGCGCGGACGCCGTGAAGGTCGGCGTCGGGCCCGGCTCGATCTGCACGACCCGGGTCGTGGCCGGCGTGGGGGTGCCGCAGGTGACCGCGATCCACTCGGCCGCTCAGGCGTGCCGGCCTGCGGGCGTGCCGGTGGTCGGCGACGGCGGCCTGCAGCACTCCGGGGACATCGCCAAGGCCCTGGTCGCGGGCGCCGACACGGTGATGATCGGCTCGCTGCTCGCCGGCTGCGAGGAGAGCCCGGGCGAGCTGATCTTCGTCAACGGCAAGCAGTTCAAGGCCTACCGCGGCATGGGCTCGCTCGGAGCGATGGCCTCCCGGGGCAAGAAGTCCTTCTCCAAGGACCGCTACTTCCAGGCCGACGTCGCGAGCGACGACAAGATCGTGCCCGAGGGCATCGAGGGCCAGGTCGCCTACCGCGGCCCGCTGTCGGCCGTCGCCCACCAGCTGGTCGGCGGGCTGCACCAGTCGATGTTCTACGTGGGCGCCCGGACGATCCCCGAGCTGCAGCAGCGGGGCCGCTTCGTGCGCATCACGTCCGCGGGGCTCAAGGAGAGCCACCCGCACGACATCCAGATGACCGTCGAGGCACCCAACTACGACGCCCGGTCGCAGTGACCGAGATCGAGATCGGCCGCGGCAAGCGCGGCCGCACCGCCTACGGCTTCGACGACATCGCGATCGTGCCGAGCCGGCGCACCCGTGACCCCGAGGAGGTGTCGATCGCCTGGCAGATCGACGCCTACCGCTTCGAGATCCCCGTGCTGGCGGCCCCGATGGACTCGGTCGTGTCGCCCGCGACGGCGATCGCGATCGGGCGGCTCGGCGGCGTGGGCGTGCTGAACCTCGAGGGCATCTGGACGCGGTACGAGGACCCCGAGCCGCTGCTGGCCGAGATCGCGGCGCGGGACGACGCCGACACGACCCGACGGATGCAGGAGGTCTACGAGGCGCCGATCCAGCCCGAGCTGGTCGCGGCGCGGATCGCCGAGGTGCGCGCAGCGGGGGTGACCGTGGCCGCCGCGCTGCCGCCGCAGCGCACGGCCCAGCTCTGGAAGACCGTGGTCGACGCCGGCGTCGACCTGTTCGTCATCCGGGGCACGACGGTCAGCGCCGAGCACGTGTCCGGCCGGGCCGAGCCGCTGAACCTCAAGCAGTTCATCTACGAGCTCGACGTGCCGGTGGTCGTGGGAGGCTGCGCGACCTACCAGGCGGCACTTCACCTCATGCGCACCGGCGCGGCGGGCGTACTCGTCGGCTTCGGCGGCGGCGCGTCGCACACGACGCGGTCGGTCCTGGGCGTCTCGGTCCCGATGGCCTCCGCCGTCGCCGACGTGCACGCTGCACGGCGTGACTACCTCGACGAGTCCGGCGGCCGCTACGTGCACGTCATCGCCGACGGCGGCGTCGGCCGCTCCGGTGACGTGTCCAAGGCCATCGCCTGCGGTGCCGACGCGGTGATGATGGGCTCTCCGCTCGCCCGCGCCACCGAGTCGCCCGGCGGCGGCTACCACTGGGGGTCCGAGGCCCACCACGGCGAGCTGCCGCGCGGCGAGCGCGTGCACGTCGGGACGGTCGGCTCGCTGCAGGAGATCCTCTGCGGCCCGTCGCGGGTCTCCGACGGCTCGATGAACTTCATGGGGGCGCTGCGCCGCGCCATGGCGACGACCGGCTACTCCGACCTCAAGGAGTTCCAGCGGGTCGAGGTGACGGTCACCCCGTGACCGGGCGGACGAGCCGGCTCGGCCCCGAGCAGCGGCAGGCTTCCCTCGACCAGGCCGAGGTGCAGGAGCTCGACGTGGTCGTCATCGGCGGTGGCGTGGTCGGCGCGGGCACGGCGCTCGACGCGGTGACGCGCGGCCTGTCGGCGGCCCTGTTCGAGGCGCGCGACTGGGCCAGCGGCACGTCCAGCCGCTCGAGCAAGCTCATCCACGGCGGGCTGCGCTACCTCGAGATGCTCGACTTCGGGCTCGTGCGGGAGGCGCTGCGCGAGCGCGGCCTGCTGACCCAGCGGCTCGCGCCGCACCTCGTGCGCCCGGTCCCCTTCCTCTACCCGCTGCGCCACCGCGGCTGGGAGCGGCTCTACGCCGGCAGCGGTGTCGCGCTCTACGACGCGATGGCCATGTCGTCGGGCAGGTCCCGCGGGCTTCCCCGGCACCGCCACCTGACGAGGACCGGTGCGCTGCGGGAGGCGCCCGCCCTGCGCAAGGACGCGCTCGTCGGCGCGCTGCAGTACTACGACGCGCAGGTCGACGACGCCCGGCACACGATGAACGTCGTGCGCACCGCCGCGGCATACGGCGCGCTGTGCGCGTCGCGGTCGCGCGTGGTCGGCTTCCTGCGTGAGGGCGAGCGGGTCACCGGCGTCCGGGTGCGCGACCTCGAGTCGGGGCGCGAGATCGAGGTCCGGGCCCGCCAGGTCGTCAACGCGACGGGGGTGTGGACCGACGAGACGCAGCAGATGGTGGGGGAGCGCGGCCAGTTCCACGTCACGGCCTCGAAGGGCATCCACCTCGTCGTGCCCCGCGACCGCATCCAGTCCTCGACCGGGCTCATCCTGCGCACCGAGACGTCCGTCCTCTTCGTCATCCCGTGGGGCCGGCACTGGATCATCGGCACGACCGACACCGCGTGGCAGCTGGACAAGGCCCACCCCGCTGCGTCGAGCACCGACATCGACTACCTGCTCTCCCACGTCAACGAGGTGCTCGTCACGCCGCTGACCCGCGAGGACGTCGAGGGCGTCTACGCGGGGCTGCGGCCGCTGCTGTCCGGCGAGTCGGACGTGACCTCCAAGCTCTCCCGCGAGCACATGGTGGCCCATCCGGTCCCGGGGCTGGTGGTGGTCGCGGGCGGCAAGTACACGACGTACCGCGTGATGGCCAAGGACGCCGTCGACGCCGTCAGCCACGGCCTGGACGAGAAGGTGCCCGAGTGCTGCACCGACCGCGTCCCGCTCGTCGGGGCCGAGGGCTACACGGCGCTGTGGAACTCGCGGCAGCGGCTCGCGACGCGGCACGGCCTGCACGTCGCGCGGGTCGAGCACCTGCTGCAGCGCTACGGCTCGCTGGTGCACGAGGTGCTCGCGCCCCTGGCGGACGAGCCCGACCTCGCGCAGCCGCTGCCCGGCGCCGACGACTACCTGCAGGCGGAGGCGCTCTACGCCGCGTCGCACGAGGGCGCGCGGCACCTCGACGACGTGCTCACCCGGCGCACGCGTGCCTACATCGAGAGCTTCGACCGCGGCCTGGCCGCCGCCCCGGTCGTCGCCGGGCTGATGGCCCGGGTGCTGGGGTGGAGCGAGGCGCAGGTCGCGAAGGAGGTCGCGCATTACGCGGCCCGGGTGGAGGCGGAGCGGCTGTCCCAGGAGCAGCCGGACGACCACACCGCCGACGCGGCCCGGCTCGGGGCGCCGGAGATCGTGCCGCTCAGCTAGCCGATCATGGTTTGGGAGTCAGCACAGAAGGGGGAGAAACCGGACATCTCGACCGCCTAGTCCGGGGCCCTCCGGCGTGTCGGGCCGTGCCCACGGGGGCTCCACGGGAGACGACATGAGCGATCGTGCGTCCGAGACAGCGGGCGAGCCCCTGGCGGCGCGCCGACCCAGCCTGGCCGCCGAGCTCAGCGCGGAGTTCGCCGGCACGATGATCCTCATCCTGCTGGGCGTCGGCGTGGTGGCCCAGGTGGTCACCAGTGACGGGACGCTCGGGGACCACGACTCGATCGCCTGGGCCTGGGGCCTGGGTGTGGTGCTGGGCGTCTACACCGCCGCGCGGATCAGCGGCGCCCACCTCAACCCCGCCGTGACGCTCGCGCTCGCGGTGTTCCAGGGGTTCGAGTGGCGCAAGGTGCTTCCGTTCTCGCTGGCCCAGACGGCCGGCGCCTTCGTCGCGGCGCTCGTCGTCCGCTGGAACTACGGCGAGGCGATCGCGGCCGTCGACCCCGACCACACCATCGACACCCAGGTCATCTTCTCCACCCTGCCCGGCAACGGTGCCCTGGACATCAGCCAGACCACCGCCTTCTTCGACCAGGTCATCGGCACGGCGATCCTGCTCTTCCTCGTGCTCGCGGTGACCGACCTTCGCAACCAGGGACCGGCGCCGTACCTCGCGCCGTTCATCGTCGGGCTCATCGTCGTCGGCATCGGCATGGCCTGGGGCACCAACGCCGGCTACGCGATCAACCCGGCCCGCGACCTCGGCCCGCGGCTGGCCTCGTTCCTCACCGGCTACGGCACCGCGTTCGAGGACCAGAACGGCATGTTCTACGCGTGGGTGCCGATCATCGGCCCGCTCGTCGGCGGTCTTCTCGGCGCCGGCGCCTACAACCTGCTCGTCGGCCGCTTCCTGCCCATCCCCGACGACGAGCACGAGGTCGGACGGGTGCCGGCCGACACCGTGCACCTGCCCGACGCCGAAGCGGCCGACTACGGCACCCGCGCACACGCGACCCGCTGACGAGAGGGAGACTCCTGACATGGCTGACTTCGTGGGCGCCGTCGACCAGGGCACGACCAGCACCCGGTTCATGATCTTCGACCACAGCGGTCAGGAGGTGGGGCGCCACCAGCTGGAGCACGAGCAGGTCCTGCCGCAGGCCGGCTGGGTCGAGCACAACCCGGAGGAGATCTGGGAGCGCACCGGGTCGGTGGTCCGCACGGCGCTGAACAAGCAGGGGCTGGACGCCTCGGACCTGGCGGCTCTCGGCATCACCAACCAGCGCGAGACCACGGTGGTCTGGGACCGGCGCACCGGCCGGCCGTACTACAACGCGATCGTCTGGCAGGACACCCGCACCGACCGCATCGCCTCCGCCCTCGAGCGCGACGGCAAGGGCGACGTCATCCGCGAGAAGGCCGGTCTCCCGCCGGCGACCTACTTCTCCGGCGGCAAGATCAAGTGGATCCTCGACAACGTCGACGGTGTGAAGGAGGCCGCAGCCAAGGGTGACGCCGTCTTCGGCAACACCGACGCGTGGCTGCTGTGGCACCTGACCGGCGGCAAGGACGGAGGCGTGCACGTCACCGACGTCACCAACGCCAGCCGGACGATGCTGATGGACCTCGAGACGCTCGACTGGGACGACGAGCTGCTCTCGTTCTTCGACATCCCGCGCAGCATGCTCCCGGAGATCCGGCCCTCCTCCGACCCGAACCCCTACGGCGTGACCCGCGCCGACGGGCCCTTCGGCGGCGAGGTGCCCCTCACCGGCGACCTCGGCGACCAGCAGGCCGCCACGGTCGGGCAGGTCTGCTTCGCTCCGGGCGAGGCGAAGAACACCTACGGCACCGGCAACTTCATGCTGCTCAACACCGGCACCGAGCTCGTACGCTCGAAGGCCGGGCTGCTCACGACGCCTGCCTACAGGTTCGGCGACGACCCTGTCGTCTACGCGCTCGAGGGCTCGATCGCGGTGACCGGCTCGGCCGTGCAGTGGCTGCGTGACCAGCTCGGCATCATCAGCGGCGCGTCGGAGAGCGAGTCGCTCGCCCGGCAGGTCGAGGACACCGGCGGCGTCTACTTCGTTCCCGCCTTCTCCGGCCTGTTCGCGCCGTACTGGCGCTCCGACGCACGTGGCGCCATCGTCGGGCTGAGCCGGTTCAACACCAACGCGCACCTGGCGCGGGCCACGCTCGAGGCGATCTGCTACCAGAGCCGTGACGTCGCCGAGGCGATGGCCAGCGACTCCGGAGTGGAGCTCGACGTCCTCAAGGTCGACGGCGGCGTGACGGCCAACGACCTGTGCATGCAGATCCAGGCGGACGTGCTCGGCGTGCCGGTCAGCCGCCCGCAGGTGGCCGAGACCACAGCGCTCGGTGCCGCGTACGCCGCGGGCCTGGCCGTCGGCTTCTGGAAGAACACCGACGAGCTGCGTGAGAACTGGAACGAGGACAAGCGCTGGGAGCCCTCGTGGTCGGAGGAGCAGCGCGAGGAGGGCTACCGCGGCTGGAAGAGGGCCGTGGAGCGCACCCTCGACTGGGTCGACGTCGAGTGACCGATGACTTCCGGCGGTCGGCCGGGTCTATGTGGGTGACCGGATCGGACGTCTGACGAGGAGCGTCACCGTGGGCAGGATCGTGTCCAACTTCTTCATCTCCCTCGACGGCGTCGTCGAGTCGCCCGACCAGTGGCACTTCCCCTACTTCGACGACGCGATGGGCGCGATCATCGAGGAGGGGATGCAGGCCAGCCGCGCTCTCATGATGGGACGCACGCTCTACGACGAGTGGTCCTCCTACTGGCCGCAGCAGGGGCCCGATGTCGAGTTCTCGGAGTTCATCAACTCGATCCCCAAGTACGTGGTGTCCTCGAGCCTCGAGAACCCGACGTGGCAGAACGCGACGGTGCTGTCGGGCGACGTCGCCGCCGCGGTCCGCGCCGCCAAGGACCGCACCGACGGCGACATCGGGATGTCCGGCAGCGCCACGACGGTGCGCTGGCTGCTGGCCAACGGCCTGCTCGACGAGCTCGCCCTGCTGGTTCACCCGATCGCCGTGGGGAAGGGTCAGCGGCTCTTCGAGGGCACGCCGACGCACCCGCTGCGGCTGCTCTCGTCGGCGGCGCTCGACAGCGGAGTGCTGCACCTGCGCTACGCACCCGCGTCGTGACCGGATGGGGCCGATCGGTCGGGCCCGACGGGAACGGGACCGGCTCCGGCGGGCTCCCCGCCTGCGGGTCGTCGGCGTAGGCCCTCAGGGCCGGCGCGTCGCGCGCAACGCCTCGGCCTCCATCTCGCACTCGGCGTGCAGGAGCGGGACGTCCAGGACCCCCGACCCCGCCGCGTCGAGGAGCGCCCCGACCAGCCGGGACGACGCATCGGTGAGAGCGACGGCGCGTCCGCGCGGCCCGTCGAGACCGGCCACCACCCGTGCCGGGTCGGGCTGGGTCTCGAGCAGCCGCAGCTCGCCGTCGACCCGGTGCGCCGCCAGCTCCAGCCGCGCCAACAGCGAGGGAACGTCACCGACCGGGGCGTCGATCGCCTGCGCCACGGCGAGGGCCTTCCTGGCCGCGGATACGCCCCGCTCGAGGTCCCAGCGCAGCCGGGAGACCTCACCGGCGGGGCCCCCGGCGTAGGACCGGGCGGCCATCCCGGCCCGCCGTCGCACGTCGTGCACCCGCCGCCGCACCCCCCGCGTCACCCGCAGGGTCAGCCCGACGACGGCGCAGGACGCGAAGGCGAGGGTCGCGACCAGCGCGAGCAGCAGCTCCATGCGGCGAGCCTACGTCCGGCGCCGAAGAGGCGTGGTGGTCCCGGACCGCCGGCCGTTACCCACGGGTAACATCATGGCCATGCCCCTCCCGGTCGACGACGGGCCGCGGCTCACCTCGGCCGTGCTGGCCTCGTCCGGCGCGACCGAGACGACGACCGCTCCCTTCACCGGGCACCCGGTCGCCGAGATGCCGCTGTCGCTGCCCGAGGACGTCGCCGCCGCCTACGTCGCCGCCCGGGCCGCCCAGCCCGCCTGGGCCGCCCGGCCGGTCGCCGACCGGGCCCGCGTGCTGCTGCGCCTGCACGACCTCGTCCTCGCCCGCCAGGACGAGGTGCTCGACCTGGTGCAGATCGAGAGCGGCAAGGCGCGCCGGCACGCCTTCGAGGAGGTCGTCGACGTCGCCCTCAACGCCCGCCGCTACGCGCGCACCGCGCGCCGCGACCTCGCCCCCGCCCGCCGCCCCGGGCTGGTGCCGTTGCTGTCGCAGGTCCACGAGCTGCGCCACCCCAAGGGCGTGGTCGGCATCGTCTCGCCGTGGAACTACCCGCTGACCCTCGCGGTCTCCGACGCGCTGCCCGCGTTCGTCGCCGGCAACGCCGTCGTGCACAAGCCCGACACCCAGACGGCGCTCACCGCGCTGTGGGTGCGTGCCCTCGCGGTCGAGGCCGGGCTGCCTCCGCAGGTGTGGCAGGTGGTCCTCGGCGACGGGCCGACCATCGGCCGGGCCGTCGTCGACGGCGGCGACTTCGTCTGCTTCACCGGGTCGACGTCCGTCGGCCGCGAGGTGGCCGAACGCTGCGGGCGCCGTCTCGTCGGCTGCTCGCTCGAACTCGGCGGCAAGAACCCCATGGTGGTGCTCGAGGACGCCGACCTCCCCCGGGCGGCGGAGGCAGCGGTGCGCGACTGCTTCACCGGCGCCGGCCAGCTGTGCGTGTCGATGGAGCGCCTGTACGTCGTCGAGCCCGCGTACGACGCCTTCCTCGAGCACTTCCTCCGCCGCGTGCGCGGGCTGCGCCTCGGGCCTGCCCTGGACTACTCGGTGGACGTCGGCTCGCTGCTGTCGAGGGGGCAGCTCGACCGGGTGACCGACCACGTCGACGACGCGGTCGCGAAGGGTGCCAGGGTGCTCGCGGGCGGCCGGCCGCGCCCGGACCTCGGGCCGCTCTTCTACGAGCCGACCGTCCTCACCGGCGTGACCGAGGAGATGGCGCTGTGCCGCGACGAGACGTTCGGGCCGGTCGTCGCCGTCACGGCGGTGCGCGACGAGGACGAGGCCCTGCGGCGGGCCAACGACTCGACCTACGGCCTGAACGCGAGCGTCTGGACCCGCGACGTCGCGCGCGGCCGTCGGCTGGCGGCGCGCATCGAGACCGGCACGGTGGCGGTCAACGAGACCTACGGCGCCCCCTGGGGCGCCACGGCCGCACCGATGGGCGGGCGCAAGGACTCGGGGCTCGGCCGCCGGCACGGCCGCGAAGGTCTGCTGAAGTACACCGAGTCGCAGACCGTCGCGGTGCAGCGGCTGGCCGGGCTGGCGCCGCCGGACGCGTTGCCGTTCGACCGGTGGGCCGGGGGGTTCACCCGTGCGCTGCGCGTCATGAAGGCGCTGGGACGGCGGTGAGCACCGGCGACGGGCACGACTACGACGTCGTGGTCGTCGGGTCGGGGTTCGGCGGGTCGGTCAGCGCCCTGCGGCTGACCGAGAAGGGCTACCGCGTGGCGGTGCTGGAGGCCGGCCGGCGCTTCGCCGACGACGAGTTCGCGCGGACCTCGTGGGACGTCCGGCGCTTCCTGTGGGCGCCGCGGCTGGGCTGCTTCGGCATCCAGCGCATCCACCGGCTGCCCCACGTGACGGTCCTCGCGGGGGCGGGCGTCGGCGGCGGGTCGCTCGTCTTCGCCAACACGCTGTACGAGCCCGACGACGCGTTCTACGACGACCCCCAGTGGCGCGACGTCGCCGACTGGCGGGCCGAGCTCGCGCCCTGGTTCGCGCTGGCGTCGCGCATGCTCGGCGTGGTGCGCAACCCGACGGTGACCGCGAGCGACGAGGCCCTGCGCGAGGTCGCCGGGCAGATGGGGGTCGGCCACACGTTCGCACTCACGCCGGTCGGGGTGTTCTTCGGCGACGGACCGGGGGTCACCGTCGAGGACCCGTTCTTCGGCGGAGCCGGTCCGGCGCGCACCGGGTGCGTGGAGTGCGGCTCGTGCATGACGGGCTGTCGCCACGGCGCCAAGAACACGTTGCCCAAGAACTACCTGTGGCTCGCCGAGCGGGCCGGCGCCGAGGTGCGGCCGCTGACCACGGTGACCGGGCTGCGTCCGCTCCCCGGCGGCGGCTACGCCGTCGACACGGTGCGCACCGGCTCCTGGCGGCCGGGTCGCACCCGGCGTACGGTCACCGCCGCCCAGGTCGTGCTCGCCGCCGGCGCCCTGGGCACCCAGCGGCTGCTGCACCGGATGCGCGACGACGGGCACCTGCCCCACCTGTCGTCGCGGCTCGGCGAGCTCACCCGCACCAACTCCGAGGCGCTGCTCGGCGCCACCTCGCGGCGGCGCGACGTGGACTACAGCCGCGGGGTGGCCATCACCTCGTCGTTCCGGCCGGCGCCGGACACCCACGTCGAGCCGGTGCGCTACGGCGCCGGGTCCAACCTCATGGGTCTGCTCGGCACCGTCCTCACCGACGGCGACGGACCGCGGCCGCGCTGGGTGACGTGGCTGGGCGCGCTGGCGCGCGACCCCGCCCGCGCCGTGCGGTCGCTGTCGGTGCGCGGCTGGTCCCAGCGCACGGTGATCGCCCTGGTGATGCAGTCGGTCGACAACTCCCTCGTCGTGTCCGGCACGCGCGGCCGGCTCGGCCGCTGGCGGCTGACGACCCGCCAGGGCCACGGCGTGCCCAGCCCGACGTGGATCCCGGCCGGCAACGAGACGGTCCGGCGGCTGGCCGGGGTCATCGACGGGGAGCCGGGCGGCTCGCTCGCCGACCTCCTCGACTCTCCGCTCACCGCGCACTTCATCGGGGGCGCGCCGATCGGCCGCGACGCCCACCACGGCGTCGTCGACGGATACCACCGCGTGTTCGGGCACCCCGGGCTGCACGTCGTCGACGGCACGGCCGTCTCGGCGAACCTGGGCGCCAACCCGTCACTCACGATCACCGCGCAGGCCGAGCGAGCCATGGCCCTGTGGCCCAACCGCGGCGATCCGGACCCGCGGCCGGCGCTGGGGGAGGCCTACAGGAGGGTGTCGCCCGTCACGGCGTACCGACCCGCCGTGCGGGGCATGACACGTGCATGACCCTCTCCCTCCTGCCCGGTTGGACCACCGACGACATCCCCGACCTGAACGGGCGGCGAGCCGTCGTGACCGGCGCGAACTCCGGGCTGGGGCTGGTGACCGCGACCGAGCTGGCCCGGGCCGGCGCGCACGTCGTCCTCACCGCACGCGACGCCGGCAAGGGCCAGGAGGCCGCACGCCGGGTCGGGGCGGAGGTGCCGGACGCGTCGGTGGAGGCCGGGCTCCTCGACCTCGCCGACCTGACGTCCGTCCGGTCGTTCGCCGCGGAGCACGGGGGCGAGCCGCTGGACCTGCTGGTCAACAACGCGGGGGTGATGGCGGTCCCGCCCCGGCAGACGGCCGACGGTTTCGAGCTGCAGCTCGGCACCAACCACCTCGGGCACTTCGCCCTCACGGGCCTGCTGCTGCCCGCCCTGCTGCGCCGTCCCGGTGCCCGGGTGGTGACGGTCAGCAGCCTCCTGCACTGGGTCGGGGCGATGGACCTCGACGACCTGCAGAGCGAGCGGCAGTACGACCCCTGGACCGCCTACCACCGGTCCAAGCTGGCGAACCTGCTGTTCATGCGCGAGCTGGGGCGGCGCGCCGCCGAGGCCGGGACCGACCTCGTGAGCGCCGCCGCGCACCCGGGCTACTCCCGCACCAACCTGCAGTCGGCCGGCCCCCGCATGGCCGGGCGCAAGGCGACCGAGGCGGTCATGGCCGTCGCCACTGCCGTCATGGGCCAGAGCGCGGCCACCGGCGCCCTCCCGCAGCTGCGAGCTGCCACCGACCCGTCGGTGCGCTCGGGCGACTTCTTCGGGCCGCGCGGCCTGGGCGGGCAGCGCGGCCTGCCGAGGCGGGCCAGGATGAGCGGCAACGCCCGCGACGACGCGGCGGCCCGGCTGCTGTGGGACGCCTCCGAGCAGCTCACCGGCGTGGGCTACGAGGCGTTCGACCTGGAGGAGCCCCGGGAGCGGGCGGCCGTGTAGCCGCGGACCGGCGGGCGGGGCGGGGCCGGCTCCCCTGCTCCGATCACCGACCCCGCCCGCCCCCTCTTCGGCGTGGAGGGGGTGTCCGGATGGGACGGGTTCTCCTCCGGTCTCAGGTCCGGGCCGCGGCCGAGGGGTCGGCGCTCCACGAGTCCCACAGGGCGGCGTAGGAACCGCCCTCGGCGATCAGCTCGTCGTGGGAGCCCAGCTCCTGGATCCGGCCGTCCTCGACCACCGCGACGCGGTCGGCGTCGTGGGCCGTGTGCAGCCGGTGCGCGATGGCGACGACCGTGCGCCCGCGCAGCACCGCGGCGAGGGAGCGCTCGAGGTGGCGCGCGGCGCGCGGGTCGAGCAGGGACGTCGCCTCGTCGAGGACCAGGGTGTGGGGGTCTGCCAGGACCAGGCGGGCCAGCGCGATCTGCTGGGCCTGGGCGGGTGTGAGGGGCCGGCCGCCCGAGCCGACGTCGGTGGCCAGGCCGTCGGGCAGGGCGAGGACCCAGTCGAGGGAGTCGACCGCGGCCAGCGCCTCGCGCAGCTCGCCCTCCGTCGCGTCCGGGCGGGCCAGCAGCAGGTTCTCCGCCACGGTGCCCACGAAGACGTGGTGCTCCTGGGTGACGAGCACGACGCGGCGGCGCAGGTCGTCCAGCGGCAGGTCCACGAGGGGCACCCCGCCGACGGTGACGGTGCCGGTCCGCGGTGGGTGGATGCCGGCGAGCAGCCGGCCGAGGGTGGACTTCCCCGCGCCGGAGGGGCCGACGACGGCGAGCCGCTCGCCCGGACGCAGGTCGAGGTCCATGCCGTGCAGGACGTCGCGGTCCCGGTAGGCGAACCGGACGTCCTCGACGACGACGTGCTCGTCCTCCGGCACGGCGTCCCCCTCGACCCGGTCGTCGGGCACCAGGTCGACCCCGAGGATGCGGGCCAGGGCCGTGGCGCCGACCTGCACCTCGTCGAGCCAGGAGATCATGCGGTCGACCGGGTCGACGACCTGCACGGCGTACAGCGTCACGGCGGTGACCTGCGCCAGCGAGGCCCTGTCCTGGGACACCAGCCAGCCACCCCAGACGAGGCTCATCGTGACCGGCAGTGCGTACGCGAGCTCCATCGTGGGGAACCAGAAGGTCCGCAGCCGCAGGGTGTAGCGCTCGGCCGCGTGGGCGTCGGCCAGGTCGGCCTCGATCCGGCGCAGCCGGCGCTGCCCGAGGCCGAGGGCCTCGACCGTGCGGGCGCCGTCGACGGTCTCGGCGAGCGAGCCGTTGCACTCCGCGTAGGCCTCGCGCTCGCGCAGGTAGCCCTCCGGCGCCCGGCGCAGGTACCAGCGGGTGCCGAGCAGGATGAGGGGGGCGCCGGCGAGCATCGGCAGCGCGGCGAGCGGGCTGGTGACGAACGCCGCGACGACGGTCAGCAGCACCGTGACGGTGGCGACGAGCACCTCGGGCACCGCGAAGCGCACCGTGCGCGCCAGGGCCTCGACGTCCCCGGTGCTGCGCGTCACGAGGTCGCCGGTGCCGGCGCGCTCGACCGTGGACAGCGGCAGGGACAGCACCCGCGCCAGGTAACCCTCCCGCAGCCGCGCGAAGACGGCCTCGCCGAGCACGAACCCGGCCCGCCGGGCGAACCAGGTCAGCACGGTCTGGGCGGCGAGCGCCGCGGCGAGGAGCATCGCCAGCCGGTCGATGTGACCGCGGGACGAGCCGTCGCGCACCGACTCGACGACCTCCCCGAGCAGCCGGGGACCGGCCAGCCCGGCCAGGGCCGCCAGCGTGTTGAGGGCGAGCATCAGGGCGAGCGCGCGCCGGTGCCGGGCCAGGAGCGAGCGCGCCGTGGCCCGCACCTGAGCCGAGGTGGCGACGGGAAGGGTCCGGCGGCTCACTGCTCCTCCCCGCGGGTGACGGTCTCGCGGTAGCCCGGGTGCGAGGCGAGCAGGTCGCGGTGGGTGCCCCGGGCGACCACCCGGCCGGCGAGCACGAAGGCGACGTCGTCGCACCGGTCGAGCACGAGCGGGCTCGCCGTCGTCACGACGGTCGTGCGGTCGCGGTCGGTGTGCCGCGCGGCGCGCAGCCGCTCGGCGACGAGCACCTCGGTGTGCGCGTCGACCGCGCTGGTCGGCTCGACGAGCACCAGCACGTCCGGGTCGGCGAGCACCGCACGCGCCAGCGCGAGCCGTTGCCGCTGCCCGCCGGAGAACCCCCGCCCGGCCTCGTCGACCTCGGCGTCGAGCCCCTCGGGCAGCGCCTCGAGCACGTCCTCGGCCGCGGCGACGTGCAGGGCGCGCCGGTAGGCGGAGTCGTCGGTGGCCCGCTGCCACGGGTCGAGCTCGTCGCGCAGCAGGCCGGTGAACAGGCGCGGCTCGGCCTCGGAGACCATCACCCGGCGGCGCACCGTCGCCAGCGGCAGGGTCGCGAGCGGGGTGCCGCCGAGGCTGACGCCGTCGTCGTCGCCGAGCCGGCCGAGCCGCAGGGCGATCGCCGCCGAGCCGTCGGGGTCGGCGCACACCACGCCGGTGAGGGTGCCCGGCTCGACGGTCAGGCCGGAGCGGGGGTCGACCAGGGGGACCTGCAGCGGCGGCTCGGCGGAGGGTGTCTCGGGCTCTGCCAGCTCCGGCTGGGTCGTGAGCACCGCGACGACCCGCCGGGCCCCGACCAGGGACCGCGTCAGCTTGTCGGCCGCCTCGACCGCGGTGCGGATCGGGATGACGAGGAAGAACGCGTAGCCGTAGAACGCGACGACGTCACCGACGTCGATCGTGCCCGACAGGGCGAGACGGGCGCTCAGCCACGTGACCAGGACCAGGAAGACGCCCGGCAGCAGCACCTGCGCCGAGTCGAGGGTGGCCTGGGGGTTGGCGACGTGGATCCCGGCGCGGTGCAGCTCGGCCGACCGCCGCCGGTAGCGGTCGAGGAAGGCCGGCTCGCCCCCGATGCCGCGCAGCACGCGCAGGCCTGCGACCGTGTCCGCGCCGAGGGCGGTCAGGCGGCCGGCGACCTCGCGCTGCATCGCCTGACGGCGCTGCAGGGGGCGCAGGAGCGGGCCGAGCAGCAGCACCATGGCGGGGACGCCGAGCAGCACGACGAGCCCGAGCGTGACCGACGTGGTCAGCAGGATGACCGCCACGACGGTGTACGAGACGACGGCGCCCGCGAACCGCGCCGTCACGTCGAACGCGCTCCCGATGTGCAGCGCGTCGTTCGTCGCCGCCGAGACGACCTCTCCGGTCGGCAGCCGCCGCCGGATCGCGACGCCCACCAGCGAGCTGTGCCGGCCCAGCAGCTGCATGGCCCGGAACGACGCCCGCAGCCAGTTGTCGACGGCCACCCGGTGGCGGAGCACGCCGAAGACCGCCTGCACCAGTGCCAGCGCCAGGACCACCAGCGACCAGCGCCCGGCCGCCCCCAGGTCCTGCCGGGCGACGCCTTCCTGCAGGCCGCGCCCGATCGCGGCCGGGACGAGGGCCTGCGCGACCATCCAGACCACGCCGAACACGACGCCGACGCAGAGGGTGCGCCACTGCAGGCGGCCGGTCCAGAGCAGGTAGCGGGCAGGCGACCGCAGGTCCGGCTGACCGGGGTCGTCGAAGGGGAGGTGGCGCACGATGATCGACGGTACGGCCTCGGGTGCCCCGGAATAAACCGGGTTTCGCGGCGGCTTCCGGGTGGCTCGTGGGCCGCGCCCTAGACTCGCCGGCGTGACCGCAGAGGCAGCCGACACCGTCCTCGTCGTCGACTTCGGCGCGCAGTACGCCCAGCTGATCGCCCGCCGCGTGCGCGAGGCGCGCGTCTACAGCGAGATCGTCCCGCACACCATGCCGGTCCAGGAGATGCTGGCCCGCCGCCCGGCGGCGATCGTCCTCTCCGGCGGCCCCGCGTCGGTCTACGCGCCGGGAGCCCCGTCGGTCGACCCGGCGATGTTCACCTCCGGCGTGCCGGCGTTCGGCATCTGCTACGGGTTCCAGGCGATGGCGCTCGCCCTGGGCGGCACGGTCGCGCAGACCGGAGCGGCCGAGTTCGGGGGGACGCCGCTGGAGGTCCTCGGCTCGGACCCGACGCTGTTCCACGGCCTCCCGCGTGAGCAGTCCGTCTGGATGTCGCACAACGACGCGGTGTCGCAGGCGCCGGAGGGGTTCACCGTCGTCGCGCGGACGTCGCAGACGCCGGTCGCGGCGTTCGAGGACGCGTCGCGACGGCTGGCCGGCGTGCAGTTCCACCCGGAGGTGCTGCACAGCGAGCACGGGCAGGCGGTCCTCGAGCACTTCCTGTACGAGGTGGCCGGCCTCTCGCCCACGTGGACCATGTCGAACGTCATCGACGAGCAGGTCGCGGCGGTCCGCGCGCAGGTGGGGGACAAGCGCGTGGTCTGCGGGCTCTCGGGCGGAGTCGACTCCGCCGTGGCCGCGGCGCTCGTGCACCGCGCCGTCGGCGACCAGCTGACCTGCGTGTTCGTCGACCACGGGCTGCTGCGCAAGGGCGAGGCGGAGCAGGTCGAGCGCGACTTCGTCGAGGCGACCGGCGTCCGGCTGAAGGTCGCCGACGCCTCCAAGCGTTTCCTCGACGCGCTGGCCGGGGTCAGCGACCCGGAGGAGAAGCGCAAGGCGATCGGGCGCGAGTTCATCCGGGTGTTCGAGGAGGCCGCCCGCGAGGTCGTGGCCGAGGCGGGCGCGCACGGCGAGCAGGTCGACTTCCTCGTGCAGGGCACGCTCTACCCCGACGTCGTCGAGTCCGGCGGCGGCACGGGTGCGGCGAACATCAAGTCGCACCACAACGTCGGCGGGCTCCCCGACGACCTCCAGTTCGCGCTGGTCGAGCCGTTGCGCACCCTCTTCAAGGACGAGGTGCGCCGGGTCGGGCTCGAGCTCGGGCTGCCCGAGGCGATCGTGTGGCGCCAGCCGTTCCCCGGCCCGGGCCTCGGCATCCGGATCGTCGGCGAGGTCACCCAGGAGCGGCTCGACGTCCTGCGCGAGGCCGACGCGATCGCCCGCGAGGAGCTGACCCGCGCCGGGCTGGACCGGGACATCTGGCAGTGCCCCGTCGTGCTGCTCGCCGACGTACGCTCCGTGGGCGTCCAGGGCGACGGGCGGACGTACGGCCACCCGGTCGTGCTGCGGCCGGTCTCCTCCGAGGACGCCATGACGGCCGACTGGACCCGGGTGCCCTACGACGTGCTGGCCCGCATCTCGACGCGCATCACCAACGAGGTGCGCGAGGTGAACCGGGTGACGCTGGACGTGACGTCCAAGCCGCCCGGCACGATCGAGTGGGAGTAAACGTGTCTGGCCCTGCCGCCGCTGTTCGCCGTACTCCGTCCCTGCCCGGTTGAGGCGGAGCGGGGGCGGGTTGCCGACTGCCTCAGACCTGCTCTGCCCGTGGGGCAGGTCTGAGCCGCCGCTCCGGGCACCACACACCTGGCCGTCCACACCGGCGACGCGGGCGGGGAAGCGTGCTTGTCCCCTCAGACCTGCACTGCCCGTGGGGCAGGTCTGAGGCGGGTCTGATGCAGGGCACGGGGGCAGAGGTGCGGGGCGGCCTGTCACGGGCTCCGCACCTGTCCGTCCACACCGGCGTCGCGGGCGGGCACCGTCCACAGCAGGATGGGACGGGACGTCGACCCGGCCGGCGGCGGGGCAGCATCGCGACGTGGCCAGACCTCCGTCGGACCTCCTGGGTCGGGTGCTGCGCGCCGCCCGGCGTTCCGCGAGACTGAGCCAGCGGGCGCTGGCCGAGCGCACTGGGGTGGCCGCCAGCTCGATCGCGGCGGTGGAGACAGGGGAGCGCGACGTGCCGGTCAGCGCCTACGCCTGGCTGCTGAAGGCCTGCGGCTGGGAGCTCGTGGTGACCGACGACACCGGGGCGAGAGTCCTCGACGTCGCCCAGGACCCACGCCGGGACGCCGCCGGACGCCGATACCCGGCTCACGTCGAGCTCCGGTCGACGGTGCCGAGAGGATCCTGGTGGGCGGACAGGTGGGGGATCTACTGGGGCGTGCCGCCGCGCCCGCCGTGGACGTTCGACCTTCCGCCGCGAGAGCCGCGAGAGCCGCGAGAGCCGCGAGAGCCGCGAGAGCCGCGACAGCCCCGTCCACCCCGCCCGCCGCTGCGACGCGGAGCGCGCTGAGGCCGCTACCGCCCGGCGGGGTCGACCTTGCCGGCGACGGCCCGCATGGTGCGCCCGACGGCGCGGCGGGCGCGGGCGGCGGTGGTCGTCGGCCGGGCAGCGGCGGCCGGGGGCGCCGCCTTCTTCGCGACCTTCTTCTCCGCCTTCTTCTTCTTGGGCGCGACGATGCCGATCGCCTCCGGCGTGAGCATCTGGTTGCCGACCCAGGGGGTGTTGACCTTGTCCAGCTCGACCAGCTCGGGGAACTCCGCGCGGCGCTTCGCCAGGTCCGTGCCCGTCAGCGTCTTCTTCCGCTCCGACCCCGGGGCCGTCATCGGCGTGAAGGTGTCGACGTCGTCGAGGTCGTAGCCGTAGAACGAGGCCAGCCCGCCGACGCGCTTGCGCATCACCGCGATGTCGTCGTCGCTGACCTTCTCGGTCCACGCGCTGATCCGGCTGGGGTCGATCGGGTCGTCCGAGCGGCTGGCGCCCTCGACCTTGCTGGGAGTGCCGCGCTCGCTGTGCACGAGGTGGTGCTCGAGCAGCCGGTCCGACCACGGCTCGTCCAGCCAGGAGAACACCTCGCGCAGGGTGGTCTCCGGGTCGAGCACCAGGTCCTCGTACCGCACCAGGAGGAAGCGGTCGCCCATCTCCTGCCCGCGCTGCACCAGCTCGGTCGTCGTGTTGATCCAGTGGCTCACGGCCCCGCCCCAGCCGAGCCGGAAGCGCTTGGACACCGACGCGGCGACGGCGCCCGGGTGCCGCACGGTCGCCAGGATCACAGCGTCCGGGAAGACCCGCGAGATCTCGCGGATGTGCCAGGCGTGCCAGGGCGTCTTGTCGCCCCAGCGGGCCTTGCCCTGCCCGGCCGCGAACCGCTCGAACATGCCGGCGTAGAACTCGCGCATCCGCTCGTCGAGCTCGTCGTCGGACCAGCCCAGCCGGGGGTACCAGTCGCCGCCGTGGCGGTGGAACGGGATCCACCGGTGGGCCAGGTAGGCCCGCATGATCGAGGTCTCCTGCGCGATGGCGATGTTGTCGTGGCTGTCCACGATCAGGCGCAGCAGCGTGGTCCCGGACCCCATCGGGCCGACGATGAAGACCGGCTTCTGCCCCGTCGGGCCACCCGTCGCGGGGGTGTCGGCCACAGTCGGCTCCTCGGAGTCAGGGTCGGTGCTGGACAGCGCGCGGAGTACGATACGCAACCCTGTCAGGGCGGGCCAATCCCGCATGGAGCGCGGTCGGCGCGGCGCGCCGGAGGTCGAAGGGCGGCACATGCCACGGCTGAGCATCGTGCTGGTGACCCACCGTGAGCAGGGCTTCCTCCGGGCCTGCCTGAGCTCGATCCTCGACCAGGCGCAGCCGGGCGTCGCAGGCCTCGACGGCCCCGACGACCTCGAGGTGGTCGTCGTCGACGACGCCTCCCCCGACCACACGCCCGAGGTCCTCGCCGAGATCGCGGAGCACGACGACCGGGTGCGGGTGCACCGGCTCGACCCGCGCCGCGGCCCGGGCCCGGCCCGCGCGTTCGGGCTGGCGGAGGCCACCGGTGACCACGTCTGGGTGGTCGACCCGACCGACCTGCTGGCCGACGGGGCGCTCGGCGCGGTCGCCGCTCGCCTCGCCGACGAGGACCCCGACTGCCTCGTCGTCGCGCACCGGGTGCTCGAGGTCGACGGGGCGCGACGCGACGTGCCCGTCCCGGCGGGCGGCGCCACGCCGTACGTCTGGGACAAGGTCGTGCGGACCGACCTCGCGCGCGCCCACGCCGCCCCCGTGGGGTCGGCGGACGCGGTCTCGGTGCTCGACCGGCCGGCGTACGTCCGCCGCGCCCTCCCGGACGCCGTCCGCCGCCGGTCGGGCAGCTACGACCCCGTGCCCGCCACCTCCCGGCCGGTCCACCCGGCACCAGCGCCGCACCCGGCCCGTCGCCTCGCCCGCAAGGCCCGCGGCACCGCGCGGCGCGCGGTCCGCCGGGCTCGCTCTCCGCGCCGGCTCGCGAGCACGGCGCGGCGCTGGCCGCTGAGAGCCTGGTACCGGCTGCAGCTCAAGGCGCCGATCGAGCCGAACCTCGTCGTCTACGGCGCGTACTGGTACGCCGCCTACTCGTGCAACCCGCGGGCGATCTCCGAGAAGGCCCGCGAGGTCGCGCCGTGGCTCGACGAGGTCTGGGTCGTGAACCCCGACAAGGTCGACGTCGTGCCGGCCGGGGTGCGCCACGTCGTGGCGGGCACCCGCGACTACTACCGGGTGATGGCCCGCGCGGCGTACCTCGTGAACAACGTCAACTTCCCCAACGACATCGTCAAGCGCCGAGGTCAGGTGCACCTGCAGACCCATCACGGCACACCGCTGAAGACGATGGGGCTCGACCTGGTCGAGTCTCCGTACAGTCGCAAGCGCATGAACTTCCACCGGCTGATGAAGCGGGTCGCGCGGTGGGACTACAGCATCTCGCAGAACGCGTTCACGACGATCCAGTGGGAGCGCGCGTACCCCGGGACGTACGAGAGCCTCGAGACCGGCTACCCGCGCAACGACGTGCTGGCCGACGCGACGCCCGACGACGTCGCGCGGGTCCGCGCCGGGCTCGGCATCCGGCCGGGGCAGACCGCGATCCTCTACACCCCGACGCACCGGGAGTACCACGAGGGCTACGTCCCGCAGCTCGACCCGGAGGCGCTCGCCGACAAGCTCGGTCCGGACCACGTGCTGCTGGTGCGGGCCCACTACTTCTACGGCGCGTCGGAGCAGCCGAAGGACGGCTGGGCGGGCCGGGTGCTCGACGTCGCGGCGCACCCGCGCATCGAGGACCTGTGCCTGGCGGCCGACCTGCTGATCACCGACTACTCGTCGCTGATGTTCGACTACGCCGTCCTCGACCGGCCGATCGTCGCCTATGTGCCCGACTGGGACGACTACCGCACCCTGCGCGGCACGTACTTCGACCTGCTGGCCACGCCGCCCGGTGCCGTGGCGAGGACGGAGGCCGAGCTGGCCGAGGTGCTCGTGACGCGGCGGGCGTGGGACGATGAGAGCACCGCGTACCGGCAGGCGTTCCGGGACAGGTTCTGCTCCCTCGAGGACGGCAGGGCGTCCGAGCGCGTGGTGCGCAGGCTGTGGCCGGCTCCCCCTGGAGGACATGCATGACCAGTGACACCCACGGCGCAGACACCGCCTCCCGCAAGCGTCTGGTGATCGTCGCCGGCGTGGGGCGCAGCGGCACCAGCCTGTTCACCTCCATCCTCGGCAAGGCCGGCTTCCACGTCCCCCAGCCCGAGGTCGAGGCCGACTCGACCAACCCCAAGGGCTTCGGCGAGCCGCAGTGGGTCGTGGACTTCCACGGCCGCCAGCTGCGCTCCCGTCGCGTGTCCGTCTGGGACTCCCGGCCGCTCGCGTGGGAGGAGACCTCGAGGGCCGCCGAGGACCCCAAGGCGTTCGCCGAGCTGCGGGCCTGGCTGGCCGTGCAGTTCGTCGGGCGCGACAGCGTCGTCGTCAAGGACCCGCGCATCGGCTGGTTCCTGCCGCTGTGGGAGAAGGCCGCCGACGACCTCGGCGTCGAGACCTCCTTCGCCGCCCTGCTGCGCCACCCGGCCGAGGCCGTCAGCAGCGCCATCAAGTGGTACGGCGACTGGCAGACCCCCGCCAGCCGCACGCTGTCCTGGGTCAACATCATGCTCGAGACGGAGTACGCGACGCGTGACTCGAGGCGGGTCTTCGTCCGCTACGACGACCTGCTGGCCGACTGGGCCTCGGAGATGACCCGGGTCGGCGCGGCGCTCGACATCCCCGTCCTGCGCGAGCTGCCCGCAGACGTCCGGCGCGAGGTCGACGACTTCGTCGACCCGACGCTGCACCGGCAGAAGGTGACCTTCGCCGAGGTCGGCGTCCCCTCCCGGGTCGAGGAGATGACCGAGGAGGTCTGGAAGCAGTTCACCGGGCTCGCGGTCGCCGGCGGTGACTCCGCCGAGAACTACGCGCCTCTCGACCAGTCGCGGGAGGCCTACCACGCGTTCTACGCCGAGGCCGAGGCGATCGCGCAGTCGACGATCCACGCGCTGCGTCCCGCGGGTGGCGCCGCCAAGGGCTCGGCGGTGGCGCGCCGCACGGCGGGCGGCGCGGCAGTCTCCGGTCGCGGCTCGGGAGCCGACGCGCTGATCCGCGTCGCCGAGCGCGTCGTGCCTCCCAAGCTGCGCCGCCGGGTGCCCCCGGTGTGGCGCTCGCGCATCATGCGCGCCGCCAACAAGGCCGCTCGCATCCTTCGCCGCTGACCTGGACAACCCCCCGGTGGCCGGGCCAGGGTGGCGGTCATGCGCTTCGCCATCGGGACCGTGACCCTTGCCCTCGCCGCCTCGCTCGTCGCCGTCCCTGCCGGGGCACATCCTCGCAGCGGCCCCGAGTGGCGGGAGTCCGTCGTCGACGCGGACCAGAGCTTCCGGGGGCTGGACGCCGTCGACCGGCGCACGGCGTGGATCGGTGGGGGGAGCCAGACCGAGGGCGGCCCCGGCACGGTGTGGCGCACGACCGACGGTGGGGCCACCTGGCGCGACGTCAGCCCGCCCGACACCGAGGGGCTGCTGTTCCGCGACGTCGAGGCGCGCAGCGCGCGCACCGCGCTGGTCATGGCGATCGGGCCCGGCGAGGCGTCCCGGATCTACCGGACCACCGACGGCGGGCAGACCTGGACGGAGACGTTCCGCAACCAGGAGGAGGCCGCGTTCTACAACTGCATGGACTTCTACCCGGGAGGCCGTCGCGGGCTCGCGGTCAGCGACCCGGTCGACGGGAAGTTCCGGGTCATCGCCACTCGTGACGGCGGCCGGTCCTGGCAGATCCTGCCCGACGAGGGCATGCCGGACTCGACCGGCGAGTACAACTTCGCGGCGAGCGGCGACTGTCTCGTCATCTCCGGCTGGAGCGCGTGGTTCGGCTCCGGTGGTGCGGCGGCGAGGATCTTCCGGTCCCGCGACCTCGGCCACACCTGGTCGGCGACCGACTCGACGATCCCCGCCGGCGAGGCGGCCGGTGTGTTCGGGCTGGCGTTCCGCAACCCGTGGCAGGGCGTGGCGGTCGGCGGCGACTTCGCGGCACCCGGCGACGGCGCCGACGCGTCCGCATACACCTTCGGCGGCCGCACCTGGCGCAACGGGGGCGACCTCCAGGTGCTCGCCGAGGACGCCGCCTGGGTGTCCGGGACCCGCAGCACGCTGGTCAGCGTGGGGGAGTCCGGCGACACGGCCGGCAGCCACCTCAGCCGCGACGGTGGACGGACCTGGACGTTGTTCAGCGGCGTCGGCTTCCACACGCTCGACTGCACCCGCGACCGGTCGTGCTGGGCGGCCGGCGGTGACGGCCGGGTGGGCCGCCTGCGCTGACCCGTCAGGCCTCGAGGAGGGCGTCGAGGGCATGCGCCGCGGCGCGGCCGTCGGTGTCGGGGCAGTGCGTGTCGCGGAACGACCGGTAGGTGCCGGTGTAGGCGCCGGTCGTCTCGCCGCGTGAGGCGGCCACCACGGCGGCGAGCATCTCCTCCGCCGTGCTGACGGTCGGCCCGGGCAGCTCGGCCGGGTCGAGGTAGAGGCCGCGCAGGTGGTCGCGGTAGTAGTCGAGGTCGTGCGCCCAGAAGACCATCGGCCGGCCGGTGTGGGCGTAGTCGACGAGCAGTGACGAGTAGTCGGTGACCAGCACGTCGGCGGCGAGCAGCAGCTCCCGCGAGTCCTGCCACCGCGACACGTCCAGCGAGGTCTCGCCGTCGACGCCCGCGACGCTGCCGGCCACCTTGGGGTGCTGCCGCACGAGCAGGACGTGCTCGTCACCGAGCGCCTGCCGGGCGTCGGCGAGGTCGAGCTGCAGGTCCATCCGGTAGGCGCCGGTCAGCCCGCGCTCGTCCGGCCGGTAGGTGGGCGCGTAGAGGACGACCGTGCGGGCGGCGTCGATGCCGAGCCGCTTGCGCACCTCGGCCGCCACGGCGTCGCGGTCCGGCGAGGCGAACACGTCGTGCCGGGGCAGCCCGGTCTCCAGCAGGCGGTGCGGGTAGTCGAAGGCCCGGCGCAGGACCTTGGCGGACTCCGGCCCGGAGGCGAGCAGCAGGTCCCACTGGTCGGCCTCGCGGCGGACGCGGCTCTCCCAGCCCAGCCCGAGCCGGCTGGTGGCGCGCTCGTCGTCGAGGCCGACGGTGGTGACGGGCGTGCCGTGCCAGGTCTGCAGCACGCGCTGGTGCGCGGGCTTCTCGAGGTCGGCGACGTCGCGGTAGTCGGCGGCGACGACGTAGCGTGTTCGGGCCAGCGCCTCGTGCCACTCCCGGCCGTGCCGGGCGACGGGCGTCACGCCCTCGGGCAGCACCGCCTGCCCGTCGACGACCGACCACAGGACGTCCAGGCCGGTGTCGCGCCGGAGCAGCTCCTCGTGCAGCGCCCGGGCGTCGTCGCCGTAGGCCCCGTGCGCGTAGCCGTCGACGAGCACCAGCTCGCGGCGCGGCAGACGCAGGTACGACGGGTAGTCCTGGGTCTGCAGCCGCCGGCGCCCCGCCCGGCCGGTCTCGCTGACCGGCACGTCGGGACCGGCGACGACCGCGAGGCTGTCGAACTCCACGTCGCGGACCATGAGCTGCCGCCCGCCGACCTGGTGCGAGGCGGGCAGCGAGGTCAGCAGAGCCCGGTCGATCTTCACGCGGACGGGCTCCCCCGCACCGCCGGCCCGGAGGTAGAGGTCCCACTGCCCCTCGGGCAGCGGCAGGTCGCCGGCCGTCGTGGTCATCGCCGTCGGCCGCAGCGCCATCGAGAACCGGTCGCCGTCCCGGGTGACCGGCGCGGTGAACGTCTCGTCGCGCTCGGCCTCGCGCAGCACCAGCTCGGCGGGGTGCCCCTCGGGCTCGTGATAGCTGCCCGACAGCTCGAGCCGGCCGTCGGTTGTCCAGGCGACCCGCTCGACCTCGGGCCGGAAGTGGCGCTCGATGACCCGCAGCCGCCCGGTGCGGTTGGCGCGCACGACGACCTCGGCGCCCCCGACGGTCAGCCGCGGCTCGGCGAGCCCGTCGGCCGCGGCGAGCGGGATGCGGGCGCCGGAGTCGTCGGGGAGGAGCGACGGCTGCCACACGATGCCGTCGCCGCGGTCCTCGGACCCCGCGACCCGGTCACCCACCCCGAGGCGGGTGAGCAGCTCGCGCAGCGGCAGCCGGAACAGGAACGGCTGTCCGTCCGGCCCCTCCGGTCCGCCGGCCGCGACCGGGTAGTGCAGCGTCGACGCCCCGTCCTGGCGCGCGACGCGGACCTGCGCCGTGGCGGGGTCGAGGGTGCGTCCGTGCAGGGCGCCGTACATCTCCAGCACGTCGCCGTCGACGCGCACCGTGTCGACGTGGGCCGGCATGGTGCTGACCTCGAGCGCGAAGTGCCCGGCGTCGGTCGTCGGGATGAGGCGGGCCCCGTCGACCAGGTGCAGCGGCGGCCTCGTCGCGCGACCCGGGGCCGTGCCCGAGAGCCAGCGCCGGCGGGTGATGCCGTGCGACCGGACCTCGACCCGCAGCCGCCACTGACCGTTGCGGAACCGGCCCCGGTGCCGCAGCGCCGACGCGGCGACGCTCGCCTCGAACCCGGACCAGTCGTAGTTGGTCACGCCGTCCTTGGACGTCTGCGTGACGTCAGGGCGGTGCACGGACCGCACGTCCAGCGCGACGACGCTCTCGGGGTGGCCCGACTCCTCGAGGGTGAGGCGGATGCGGGTCGAGCCCTCGCGGCTGAGGTCCAGGAACGCGATGTGGGCGAACCCGGCCAGCCGGAGGTCGTCCCCGTCCCAGTAGACGTCCTCGATGCGGGCGCGCAGCGGCAGCTCGTCGCGGTCGAGCCGGTAGATCTTCTCGGGGATCCCGAGGGCGGGGTCCCCGCGGAAGGGGTAGTCGCCCCAGAACCTCCGGCCCCGGCGTACGACGGGCGTGGCGCTCATCTCGCCGGACTTCTCGAAGCGCAGGACCTCGAGCAGCTCGGGCATCTGCCGCTGTCGCACCAGGTGCCACTTGAGCCGGTCGATCGCCGGCAGGTGGTCGAAGACGTCGGGTGCCGCCCGGTCGAAGTAGTCGTTGACCAGGTCGAGGAACAGCGCCCGGAAGGTGTCGTCGGCCACGTCGAGCTGCTGCAGGAAGTAGCGGAGGTCCTGCTCCGCGACAGCCCGGTCGTACTTCTTCTTCAGCTCGTGCTGGCCCTGCTCGGCCATGAAGCGGCTCACGCCGTCGACCGCGCTGGTGCGGTCGCGGATGGCGCGGGGCTCGGTGCGGCGCTGGGTGATCGACGTGCTGTCGCCCACGCGGGCCCGCCACAGGTAGATCGGCTGGCGCAGCACGTCGACCGACCGGGCCAGGACGTGGGCCGGCAGCGTCACCGGGATGTCCTCGTAGAGGACCCCCTCCGGCCAGCGGAACCCGTTCGCGGTCCAGAACGAGCGGCGGAAGACCTTGTTCCAGGCGGTGCGGTCGTTGAGCAGGGCCGGGTGCTTCGAGACGTGCGTGCGCAGCCGGGTCGCGGTGAACGCCGAGGTGACCATGCCGGCCTGGCGGGTGCCCGTCGAGGTCAGCCGGTGGTAGTTGCCCGACGCGAAGTCCGAGCCCGTCTCCTCGAGCGACCCGACGAGCAGCTCGTAGGCGTTGCGGACGACGACGTCGTCGCTGTCGACGAACGTGAGGTAGTCGCCGGTCGCGTGCTCCGCGCCGGTGTTGCGCGCGTTGCCGAGACCGCCGTTGGGCTGCTGGACCAGCCGGAAGCGCGGGTCGCGCGCGGAGAACGCGCGGGCGATGTCGGCGCACGAGTCGGGCGAGCCGTCGTCGACCATGATGACCTCGAGGTCGCCGAACGTCTGCTGCGCCAACGACTCGAGGCAGTCGGTCAGGTACCTCTCGACGTTGTACATCGGGACGACGACGCTGATGCGCGGCATGCGGGCTTGGGTTCCTCACGGTCGAGTCGGCCGGCGGCGGTCAGTCTAGGACGGGGTGGGGGAGGGGGCGGCCGGGGCGGCTGGGCGGGGCGGGCCGGGCCGGACCGGTGGCCGCGTCAACCGGTGGATATCGCCCTCCGGGAGCCGTCCGAGGCAGTACCGTCTCGACCCTCGGGCGCCGGTCGGGGGGGCCGGGGTTTCTCGATGCGCTGATCGGTGCAGGGGGGCGGAACCATGGGGCGGCACCGCGGTCGGCCGGCGCGCCTGCTGCTGGTCGAGGACAGCGTGGCCGACGCCAAGCTGGTCGGGATGGCGCTGGAGGAGTCCGCCAGCACGAGCGAGCTCGTGGTCGCCGAGGACGGCGCGGAGGCGCTCGCCCTGCTCGCCGCCGTCACCGCCGGGGAGCGACCGCGACCGGACCTCGTCGTGCTGGACGTCAACCTGCCGCGGGTGAGCGGCTTCGACCTGTTGCGGCGCATCAAGGGCGACGCCGACCTGCGGGCCGTGCCCGTCGTCGTCTTCAGCACGTCGCGCGCGCCCGTGGACGTGGCGGCGGCCTATGCCTGCGGCGCCAGCTCGTACGTCGTGAAACCGCTCGACGTGCAGGAGTTCCTGGACGTCGTGCGGGAGATCGAGCGCTACTGGACGCGCACCGTCCGGCTGCCCTGAGGCAGCGCGCAGCGCGCAGCGGGCGGCGGCTAGGCCGTCGGCACGACGTGGAACCGCTCCGCGAGCCTGCCCTGCGCCAGCCCCGCCGCGGCGGCGTGGAGCCCGAACCACTCGCGCATCCGGTCCTCGAAGCCGTCCATGTGGCCGGTCTGGCTCACGTGGGCCCGCAGCGCCGCCAGCTTGGCGTCGAACACGTCGGTGACGTCGACGTGGTGGTTCGTGGTCGGGTGCGCCATCAGCCAGGTCTCGGCGACGGCCCAGTCCGCCAGGCCGTCGTCGCGCAGCAGCTCGGGGTGGGCGAACGGGTTGCGGGCGTCGGGGTAGATCGCGGAGATCGCGGCCACCCCGGCCGCGAGGTGGTCGGGATGGCTGGCCTGGATGCGCTCCCAGTTGCGTTCCGGGCTCTGGATCAGCATCCGCTGCGGCCGCACCTGGCGGATGACGCGGCTGATGTCCCGCCGCAGGTCCATCGTCGGTTCGAGGGCGCCGTCCCGGTAGCCGAGGAAGCGCACGTCGTGGACACCGACGGCCTTGGCCGCGGCCTCCTGCTCGCCGCGTCGGATGCCCGGTATGTCGGCTCTGTCCACCGTCGGGTCGAAGCCCCCGGCGTCGCCGTCGGTGCAGACGCAGTAGGTCACCTCCGCGCCGGACGCGGTCCAGGTCGCCACCGTCCCGGCCGCCCCGAAGTCGACGTCGTCGGGGTGGGCCGTCACCACCAGCACCCGCTCCACCGCACCGTCGTCCAGCACGCCGTGCTCCTCTCGTCGGGCGACATCGTAGGCACGCGCTCAAGACCACCCGGCCAGGCGTCGATCACCCACCGTGCTGCTCTCCCGCCTCGTCGCCCTCGTCGTCGTGCTCTCGGCTGCCGTCACGCTGGCCGCTCCGGCCCAGGCCCGGCCCTCGACGCCCACCGCCCGCGCGCTCGTCAGCACCACCGTCGACGCGCCGGCCACCTGGGAGCGGGAGAGCGGGTGCGATCCCGTCGAGAAGAAGGGCCCCAAGAAGCTGCGCCGGCTGCTGCTGCGGACCTACGGCCCGGTCTCGTCGAACATCGTGCGCCGGTGCAGCGCCTCCGACTCCGGGCACGAGGAGGGCCGCGCGCTGGACTGGATGGTCAGCGTCCGCAACGCGTCCCAGCGGCAGTCGGCCGAGTCCTTCCTCGAGTGGCTGCGGGCGCCCGACGCGGCCGGCAACACCGCCGTGATGGCGCGCCGGCTCGGGCTGAGCTACGTGATCTGGAACAACGCGATGTGGCGTCCCTCGACGGACACCTGGACGCCGTACAACAAGTGCGACCGCCGCAAGATGCGCGCCAAGCGGTACGACACCACCTGTCACCGCGACCACGTGCACGTGAGCTTCGGCTGGGCGGGTGCACTGGGCCGGACCAGCTACTTCACCGGCTACGTGGCCTGCCCCGAGGGCTGGACGAGCCCGTGGCCTCCGGCCGTGCTCCCGCAGGTCTCCGGCGTCGTGCCCGTCGCCCCGGCCCGCGCCCTCGCCACCCGCGGCGGGGTAGGGCTCCCCGCGGGGCCGTGCAAGGCGGCCCCCGACACGCGGCTGGACGTGCCGGTGCTCGGCATCGGCGGGGTCCCGCCGAGCGGGGTCTCCTCCGTCGTGCTCCGGGTCACCGTCGTCCGACCGGACGCCCCGGCCCAGCTGAAGGTGTGGACGGCCGGGACGGCGGAGCCGCTCGCGCCCGCACTGGTGGTCGAGCGGCGGGCGAAGGCGACCGCCACGGTCACCGTGCCGGTCGGCCAGGAGGGCCTGGTGAGCCTCCAGCTCGCGGGCGGGATGGCCCACGTGGTGGTGGACGCGACCGGCTACACGGTCGGGAGCGCCACCTAGACTGAGGAGGAGATGAGCACCCTCTTCGACGACTCGTTCCCGCTCACCGGCACGACGGCCGGGCCGCCGCGCCGGCCGCGCGCCACCGACCCGTCGACGCTCCTGGAGGGGCTCAACCCCCAGCAGCGTGCCGCCGTCGTGCACGAGGGCTCACCGCTGCTCATCGTCGCCGGCGCGGGCTCGGGCAAGACCCGTGTCCTCACCCACCGCATCGCCCACCTCCTCGGCGCTCGCAACGTGCACCCCGGCGGGGTGCTGGCCATCACCTTCACCAACAAGGCGGCCGGCGAGATGAAGGAGCGTGTCGCCGCCCTGGTCGGCAACCGCGCCAAGATCATGTGGGTCAGTACGTTCCACTCCGCCTGCGTGCGCATCCTGCGGCGTGAGGCCAAGCACGTCGGCCTGAGCTCCAGCTTCTCCATCTACGACGCCGCCGACTCGCAGCGGCTGATGACGCTGGTCTGCCGCGAGATGGACCTCGACCCCAAGCGCTACAACCCCCGCTCGTTCTCGGTGCAGGTGAGCAACCTCAAGAACGAGCTGGTGGACCACGAGACGTTCACCGGCCGGGCCCAGACCCACGTCGAGCAGACCCTCGCCGAGGCCTACACGCTCTACCAGCGCCGGCTCCTGCAGGCCAACGCCCTGGACTTCGACGACCTGATCATGACGACCGTCAACGTGCTGCAGGTGTTCCCCGACGTGGCCGAGCACTACCGGCGCCGGTTCCGGCACGTGCTCGTCGACGAGTACCAGGACACCAACCACGCGCAGTACGTCCTCGTGAAGGAGCTGGTCGGCCCCGGCACCGGCGGGACGCCGCCCGGCGAGCTGTGCGTCGTCGGCGACGCCGACCAGTCCATCTACGCCTTCCGCGGCGCGACGATCCGCAACATCCTGGCCTTCGAGCAGGACTACCCCGACGCGACGACGGTGCTGCTGGAGCAGAACTACCGGTCCACGCAGACGATCCTGTCGGCCGCGAACGCGGTCATCGCCCGCAACGAGAGCCGCAAGCCCAAGAACCTCTGGTCCGACGCCGGCGCCGGGGAGCTCGTCGTCGGCTACGTCGCCGACAACGAGCACGACGAGGCGTCCTTCGTGGCCACCGAGGTCGACCGGCTGGCCGACGAGGAGGGCGTGAGCCACTCGCAGATCGCGGTCTTCTACCGCACCAACGCGCAGTCGCGGGTCTTCGAGGAGGTGTTCATCCGGGTCGGCCTGCCGTACAAGGTCGTCGGCGGCGTGCGCTTCTACGAGCGGCGCGAGGTGCGCGACGCGCTGGCCTACCTGCGGCTGCTGGCCAACCCCGAGGACACCGTGTCCCTGCGCCGCGTGCTCAACGTGCCCAAGCGGGGCATCGGCGACCGCGCCGAGGCGTGCCTGGAGGCGCTGGCCCAGCGTGAGAGCCTCTCGTTCGCGCAGGCGCTGCGCCGCTGCGAGGACGCCTACGGGCTCGCGACCCGGTCGCTGGCCGCGGTGCAGGCGTTCCGGCAGCTCGTCGACGACCTGCGCACGCTGGTCGAGTCGGGCACCGGCCCGGCCACGGTGCTCGAGGCCGTCCTGGAGCGCACCGGCTACGCCGCCGAGCTCGCCGGGTCGGCCGACCCGCAGGACCAGACCCGCATCGAGAACCTCCAGGAGCTGGTGTCGGTCGCCCGCGAGTTCGAGGAGTCCAGCGCGGCGGCCGGCGGCGGCGGCACCCTCACCGAGTTCCTCGAGCAGGTCGCGCTCGTCGCCGACGCCGACGAGATCCCCGACGAGCCCGAGGAGGGTGCCGGGGAGGCCACCGGAGTCGTCACCCTGATGACGCTCCACACGGCCAAGGGCCTGGAGTTCCCGGTGGTGTTCCTCACCGGGCTCGAGGACGGCATCTTCCCCCACCAGCGGTCGCTGGGCGACCCGACCGAGCTCGAGGAGGAGCGCCGGCTCGCCTACGTCGGCGTGACCCGCGCGCAGGAGCGGCTCTACCTGAGCCGCTCGGTCGTCCGCAGCGCGTGGGGCAGCCCGCAGCACTACCCGGCGTCGCGGTTCCTCGAGGAGGTGCCGGCCGAGCTCGTCGACTGGCGCCGCGAGGAGTCCACGGTGAGCCACGTGCCTGCCGTCGCGGCGCTGGCGGCGCGCTCGAGCGCCCGCTCGCCGGGCAACCGGGTCGTGATCCACCTCGAGCCCGGCGACCGGGTCACCCACGACACCTTCGGCATGGGCACCGTCGTCGCGGTCGAGGGGGTGGGGGAGCGGTCGGTCGCGTCGGTCGACTTCCGCTCGGAGGGCGTCAAGCGCCTGCTGCTGCGCTACGCGCCGGTGGAGAAGCTCTAGACCTGACGGTCAGCGTGCCCGGTAGGGAGCGGTGCTCAGACCTTCACGCCGTGCTGGCGCAGCCAGGTCAGCGGGGGGACGGGGCTGTCCTCGCGGGGGCGGATCTCCAGGTGGAGGTGGTCACCTGTGGAGTTCCCGGTGGAGCCGACCCGGCCGATGACGTCGCCGGCCTTCACGATGCCCGACGTCTGCACGAACGAGGCCAGGTGGGCGTACCAGGAGAGCGTGCCGTCCTCGTGCTCGACGACGATCTTGTTGCCGTAGGCGCCGTCGTAGGAGGCGAAGATGACCTTGCCGTCACCGATCGAGCGGACCGCGGTGCCGTAGGGGGCGGCGAAGTCCTGCCCGGTGTGCGCGCTGCTCCACAGGCCGTAGTCGCCGAAGCCCGCCGTGAGGCGGTAGCCGAGGACGGGCGCGACCCACTTGGGGCGCGCCTTCTCAGCGGCGATGCGGGCCTCCTTGGCGGCCTTCTGGGCCAGCCGGACGGCCTCGGCCCGCACGTCGCGCAGGCGGCTGGCGCGCTCCTCCTGCTGCTCGGCGAGGGTGTCGCGCAGCTGCACCGCCGAGATCGCCAGCCGCTGGGCCGGTGCGTCGGTCGCGGCGGTCGCCGGCGCCGACGAGGAGGCCTGCCGGACGTCACCGATCGCGCCGGGGACGTTCATGCCGCTCGCCGCGAAGGCGGCGAGCGTTGCGGCGGTGACGTAGACAGGGCCGCCGGTGTTCTTGGGCCGGCGATGGCGTCCGCTTGTGGGGCGGCGAGGTGGCACGGGGGGAATCGCCTCGTCGTCGGGGGCAGGGGGACTGCGCGACCATAACGAAGGGGTTACGGCGTCGCACAACTGGGTACCTGTTCAGATGTTGTTCAACTACTGCTCGTGTGCAGAACGGGACGAGCGGTCCGAAACGGCACGCTTCGGGCGCTCTCGGTGACGGTTGCCGGGACCGTCGCTGCGGATCGAGGTGACCCCGGCGGTGACGGTCGCGCCCGCCGGGTCGAGCTGGGCCAGGGTCAGCCCGATCTCGTGCACGGCGTGGCGGTGGATCGGCAGCGACATGTGGCCGACCCCGCGCACGAGCAGGTTGCGCGCCTCGAGGTCGCCGTGGTCGAGCCGGGCGTGGCGCTTGGGCACCATCAGCTGGTCGAGGTCGCTCCACACCGCGAGGAAGCGCGTGCGGCAGCCGGGCGCGGGCTCGGCGAGCTCGTGCACGAGGTCGCTGTCCGGCCGGAGCTGGCGGGCCAGCCGGTGGGGGACCAGCGAGGCGGCGCGGGTGCCCGCGTGCGGGGTGCCGAGCGTCACGAGGGTGTGGACGCGGGCGTCACCGCCCAGCCGCTGCACGTAGTAGCGCGCGATGAGCCCGCCCATGCTGTGGCCGATCACGTGGATGCGCTCGAACCCGGTCTCCTCGCAGAGCTGCTCGACGCGGGTCGCCAGGCCCGTCGCCGCCAGCCGCACGTCGCGCGTGAGCGGGCTGTAGTTCAGGGCGAGCACCCGGTGGAAGCCCCGCCTGCGCAGCCCGCGTCGCAGCACCGTGAAGATCGACCGGTTGTCGACCATGCCGTGCACCAGCAGGATCGGCGTGCCCGCAGCCTCGACGTCCCCGACGACCAGCCCCCGCTGCAACGGGGACAGGCCCGCCAGGTCGCGCCGGCCGACGTCGCGCTCGCGGGCCTTCTCGGCGACCACGCCCAGCGGGTAGAGCGCCGCGTGGGCGGCCACCCAGCCCAGCTCGACGGCGGCTCCGCGCAGGCCGGTGGGGCTCAGCAGGCTGGCCGCTCCGCGACGCAGGTCCCGGGCGCGCGAGGGCTTGCCCGGACCGCTCGTGCGCTCCCGCACCCGGACACCTCCGACAGCCGGCCCCGTTCGTCTGGTCGGGCACGACCGTAACCCGGCCGGGCCGCTCCCGGGCCCGGGACGCGCAGGGAGCACCCGATCGTCGTCGGTTACGCTGCGCCGGTGACCTCCAGCGGACCCGTGCGGGTCGTCGTGGCGAAGCCCGGCCTGGACGGGCACGACCGTGGCGCCAAGGTCGTGGCGCGCGCGCTGCGCGACGCCGGCGTCGAGGTCGTCTACACCGGGCTGCACCAGACCCCCGAGCAGATCGTCGAGACGGCCATCCAGGAGGACGCCGACGCGATCGGCATGTCGGTCCTCTCCGGCGCCCACATGACGCTGTTCGCCAAGGTCATCGAGCTGCTCGCCGAGCGTGACGCCTCCGACATCGTGGTCTTCGGCGGCGGCATCGTGCCCGAGGCCGACCTGCCCGAGCTCGACCGGCTCGGCGTCGCCAAGGTGTTCACCCCCGGCGCCACCACGGGCGAGATCGTCACCTGGGTGCACGAGAACCTCGGCCAGCCCTCCCCGGCCTGACCCCACCGCCGTCAGCCGGTCACACCCCCGCCGAGCACCGGCAGCCGCAGCACCCCGGGCTCGTCGCGCGAGGTCGTCACCGTCACCGGCGTGACGACCTTGTTGTTGCGGTAGGCCGCGTCCGTCGCGGCGACCACCACGGCGATGCGGTGGCCGGCCTCGTAGCGGTGGACCACTCCCGGCAGCTCGACCTGCACCGGCTCGCGCACGTCGGGCACGCGGGCCGGTGACACCAGCCGGTTGACCAGGGTCGTGGTGCCGTCCGGGGCGATGTCGTAGATCTTGGCGAACAGCAGCAGCCGGCCGGCCGGGCCCGCGGCCTGGCTCTTCTCCGCGACCGGCGAGGACAGGTGCAGCGTGAGGCGCGGCACGCCGACCGACTCGACCGGCGCCGCGAGCGGCCGGGTCGTCCACGACGCGAAGGTGCCGGGGGTGTCGTAGGGCGGGGTCACCCCGTCGGGGACCACGGCGCCCTGCAGCGCCGAGACCTCGCTGTAGCTGGTCGGGGCCTCGCCGGCGACGTTCGCGTAGGTCGCGCTGCCGGTCTCCACCGCGGCGCGGTCGCCGACCAGCCTGTCGCCACCGGACAGGAACAGCCGCTGCGTGCCGCCCACCGGGTAGGACGCGGCCCGGCCGTAGGCGGGGGTGGCGATGCCGTCGTAGTCCACCCAGTCGCGGAAGTACGCGAACCGCGGGCCGGTGCGGACGTCGCGGTCCTTGAGGTGGTGGTCGAACCAGCGCGCGATACGCAGCCCCTCGTAGCTGCTCGTCGGGTCGGCCATGTCGAGCTCGCCCGGCGCCGGCTCGCCGCCGCCGCTGTGCCCCCACGACTGCCAGATCATCTTCACGGGGGTGCCTTGGGCGCGCAGCGCGTCGTAGGTCGCGACGGCCTCCTGCAGGTTGAACAGCGTGTCGTTCTCGCCCTGCACGAGCAGCGTGGGGACGCGGATCCGCTCGACGTAGGACGCGACGCTCGCGTGCCGGGCGAAGTCGACGGTGTCCTGGGTCGGGTAGCCCAGCGCGTCCATCTGCGCCTTGGCCACGCAGGCCTGGTCGGTGAAGTTCGGGCAGCCGACGTTGCGCGACGGGTCGGTGGCGGCGTGCTCGATGCCGTCGGCGATGCCGGCGCCGAAGAACAGGCTGGTCCAGCCGACCTTCTCCGTGCCCGGCGTGCGGGAGGAGACGCCGCGGGCGAGGTCGGTGTTGTTCGGCGCCAGCGAGTAGGCCAGGTCGTTCCAGGTGATGATCGGCACGATCGTGTCGACCCGGGGGTCGATGCCGGCGACCGCGAACTGCACCTGCCCGCCGTAGGAGCCGCCGACCATGCCGACGCGGGGGTCGTGGCGGCGCGCGCGCCCGTCGTGCGCGACCGGGTCCTTGCGGACGTACGCGATGCGGGTGCCGTCGTTGGCCCGTTTCCCCCCGCCCAGGTAGGTCACGAGCTGCTGGGCGGCGCGGCCGTCCCAGTCGGGGTCGTCGAGGGTGATCTTGCAGTCCGAGCCGCCGAACCCCAGACCCGAGTAGGACAGGACGACGTAGCCGCGGGCGGCGAAGGCCCGCCCGAGGTCGGCCTGGTCGTCCTTGGACCCCCCGAACCCGTTGGTGGTCAGGATGGCGGGCTTCGGGGTGCGTGCCGTGGCCGTCGACGGGCGGTAGAGGTCGAGCACGACCGTGCAGACCTTCTCCTGCCCGGCCGGACCGACCGTGACGTCGATCTCCTTGGCCTGCACGGTCACGTCCGGTCCGGCGTGCGCCGTCGGTGCCGCCACGAGCAGGCCGGCCACCAGGCCGCCGCCGGCGGCCAGCGCGCCGAGCATCGCCGATCGGGGTCGTCGAGCGGGCACGGCTGCCTCCGGGGGTCGCTGCGGGGTTCGCCCGGTTCAACGGCCGCGCCGCCTGCCGGTTACGCTCGCGTACCGCCCGCACCCCTCCGGACAGACGAGGACAGACCCCGTGGACCTCTTCGAGTACCAGGCGCGAGACCTCTTCGAGAAGCACGGCGTGCCGGTGCTCGGGGGTGCCGTCGCGGAGACCGCCGCGCAGGCGCGGGCCGCGGCCGAGCGGCTGCTGCCGGAGGGCGGCGGCAAGGTCGTCGTCAAGGCCCAGGTCAAGACCGGGGGCCGCGGCAAGGCGGGCGGGGTCAAGCTCGCCGGCTCGGCCGACGAGGCCGAGGAGGTGGCGCGGGCGATCCTCGGCATGGACATCAAGGGCCACACCGTGCACCGCGTGATGATCGCGCCGGCCGCCACGATCGACGAGGAGTACTACTTCTCGGTCCTGCTCGACCGCGCGAACCGGACGTACCTCGCCATGGCCTCGCGCGAGGGCGGCGTCGAGATCGAGCAGCTCGCCGTCGAGAAGCCCGAGGCGCTGGCCAGGGTCGCGGTCGACGCGCTGGAGGGCATCGACGAGGCGAAGGCCCGCGAGATCGCCGAGAAGGGCGGCTTCCCCGAGGACGTGCGCGACCAGGTCGCCGCGGCGGTGCAGAAGCTGTGGGGCGTCTTCGTCGCCGAGGACGCCACGCTGGTCGAGGTCAACCCGATGGTCAAGACCGGTGACGGTCGCGTCGTCGCCCTCGACGGCAAGGTGACCCTCGACGGCAACGCCGACTTCCGCCAGGACGGGCACGCCGCCCTGGAGGACGAGCGCAGCGCCGACCCGCTCGAGGCCAAGGCGAAGGCCAAGGGCCTCAACTACGTCAAGCTCGACGGCGAGGTCGGCATCATCGGCAACGGCGCCGGCCTGGTGATGAGCACGCTGGACGTCGTGGCGTACGCGGGCGAGGAGTTCGGCGGCGTCAAGCCGGCCAACTTCCTCGACATCGGCGGCGGTGCCTCGGCCGAGGTGATGGCCGACGGGCTCGACGTCATCCTCGGTGACCCCGGCGTGAAGTCGGTGCTGGTCAACGTTTTCGGCGGCATCACGTCGTGCGACGCGGTCGCCAACGGCATCGTGCAGGCGCTGGAGATGCTCAAGGGCCGCGGCGACTCGATCGGCAAGCCTCTCGTGGTGCGGCTGGACGGGAACAACGCCGAGGAGGGCCGCCGGATCCTCGACGAGGCGGAGCACGACGTGGTCGAGATGGTGGACACCATGGACGGAGCGGCCCGTCGGGTCGCCGAGCTGGCAGCGAAGTAAGGGACGGGCGAACCGACATGGCCATCTGGCTCACGAAGGACAGCAAGGTCGTCGTCCAGGGGATGACCGGCTCCGAGGGCATGAAGCACACGCGCCGGATGCTCGCGTCCGGGACGCAGGTCGTCGGCGGGGTCAACCCGCGCAAGGCCGGCACGGCGGTCGACGTCGACGGCACCAGCCTCCCGGTGTTCGGCAGCGTCGGCGAGGCGATGAAGGAGACCGGTGCCGACGTCTCCGTCGTCTTCGTCCCGCCGGCGTTCACCAAGGACGCCGTGGTCGAGGCGGTCGACGCCCAGATCCCGCTGTGCGTCGTCATCACCGAGGGCATCCCGGTCCACGACACGGCTGCGTTCTTCCAGTACGCGCAGAACGCCGGCAGCACGCGCATCATCGGGCCGAACTGCCCGGGCCTGATCAGCCCCGGCCAGTCCAACGCCGGCATCATCCCGGCCGACATCACCAAGGCGGGCCGCATCGGGCTGGTGTCCAAGTCGGGCACGCTGACGTACCAGATGATGTACGAGCTGCGCGACATCGGCTTCTCGACCTGCGTCGGCATCGGCGGCGACCCGGTCATCGGCACGACCCACATCGACTGCCTGCAGGCGTTCCAGGACGACCCCGAGACCGACGCCATCGTGATGATCGGCGAGATCGGCGGCGACGCCGAGGAGCGCGCGGCGGCCTACGTCAAGGACCACGTCACCAAGCCGGTCGTCGGCTACGTCGCCGGGTTCACGGCTCCCGAGGGCAAGACCATGGGTCACGCGGGTGCCATCGTGTCCGGCTCGTCGGGCACCGCTGCCGCCAAGCAGGAGGCGCTGGAGGCGGTCGGCGTCAAGGTCGGCAAGACCCCGTCCGAGACCGCCCGCCTCATGCGCGAGGTCATGACGACCGGCTGAGGCGCCCGCCTGCGGTCAGCCGACGGCGCGGTCGAGCGCGAGCCGGAGCCGCTCGGGGGTCAGGACCCAGACCCAGTCGGACTCCTTCTTGCCGCCCGGGTTGCCCATCGACGTCCACTCGAGCACGGCCACGACGTTGGACTCGCGGGCGACGCCGAGCTCGTAGTAGCCGATGTCGGAGGCCACGGTCGGCCTGGTCTCCCGGGAGCCGCGCAGCCCGTCGACGGCCGCCACCGCCTCGGGCCCGCGGTCGGTGACCGTGGCCTCGGCCGGGTCACCCTTGTCGCACGTGGCGAAGGCCTCCCCGGCGCGCGTGACGAACTCCTCGGCGGCCGCGGCCGACGCGAACTCCAACGCGTGCTGGTGCACGCTGGGCTCCCCGATGTCCGGCTCGAAGAGCACGGTCGACGTCTGCCTGGCGAGGGAGCCGAGCGCCGGTACGTCGATGCACTGCATGAGCTGGTACGACGGTGCCTCGCCGCTGTCCTGGAAGTCGCCGTAGGGACCGATGCCCGTCAGGTCCCCGTCCTGCAGGAACGGCGCCGCGGCAAGAGCCAGCGTCGGCTCCTGGCTGGTCGAGATCGTGGGGCCGTCGGTCGCCGGCGGGCCCTCGACGGCCCGGCGGTCGCCGGCGAGGTTGCCGGCCACCCCGACGGCCGCCGCGACGAACGCGACGGTGACGAAGGCCGAGGCAAGCACCTGGTTGCGGGTGCGGCGGTCGCCCTGACGGCGCACCGAGCCCGAGTCGGGCAGGGGGGTGCGGTCGACGTCGAGCTGCAGCGAGCGCAGCGTCTCCTCGATGCGGTCGGGCATGTCAGCTCACCTCCGCGAGCGAGTTGTCGGCGAGCAGCTCGGCGAGGGCGGCCCGGCCGCGCGCCAGGCGCGCCTTGACCGTGCCCTCCGGGGAGCCCGTCTCGTGGGCGACCTCGGCGACCGACAGGCCGCTGAGGTGGTGCAGGACGATGGCGCGTCGTTGCGCCTCGGGGATCTTCTTCAGCGCCGCGACGAGCGCGACGTTGTCGATGCTCGGCTCGGGAGCGTGCTCGGGTGGCCCGTGGCGCAGCATCGCGGCCACGCCGTTCTTTGCCTTGCGCCACCGGCTGGCGGCGAGCCGCCAGGCGACGGTGCGGATCCACGCCTCCGGGTCGTCGTACGTCGAGACGGTCGACCAGCGCTGCCAGGCCCGGGCGTACGCCTCCTGCACCAGCTCCTGCGCGTCGGCCAGGTTGCCGGTCATCGCGTACATCTGGTGCAGCACGCGCCGGTTGGTCCCGGTGTAGAAGGCGTCGAAGCCCTCGGCGTCCTTGCCCGCCACCGTGCCCTCCCGTCCCGCCGGTCGCTCGTCCCGGTCATCCGTGCCGGTCACCAGTGATGACCCGCCGACCGGCCTCCAGGTTGCACCCGATCGCGGGTTCCTGCGCGCGACACCCCGAGCCCGCCCGTGGTCCCCGGAAGCGCCCGGCGCAGCCGCGACCATGGGGGGCGATGACCGATCTCGTCTCCCGCCCGCCGGGCCCGCGCGCGCCGCGGCGCCCGCCCGCCGGGCCGCCCGCCCGGCCGGTGACTGTCGCCGGCTCCCTCGCCGCCCTGCAGGCCGCCGGGCTCGGCGTGCTCGCGGTCATGGTGCTGGTGCTCGTCGGCTGGGCGACGACCGCCGACACCGGGGCGAGCGCCACGACGGCGGTGCGGGGTGCGCTGCAGGTGTGGCTGGTGGGTCACCACGCCCGGCTGTCCTTCCCCGGCGGGGAGCTCGGCCTCGTGCCGCTGGGCCTGACCGCCCTCCCGGTGGTGCTGATCTACTCCGCCACCCTGCGGGCCGGTCGCTCGGCGGAGGTCACCGGGCGGCGGGGCGTCATCGCCCTCGCCTCCGCCGTCACGGCGACCTACGCGGTCGTCACGACGGTGGTGGCCGTGCTCGCCCGCACCGCCGAGGTCCGGCCGCTCCCGCTGAGCGCGTTCGCCGGCGCGGCCGGGCTCGCCGCCCTGGCGGCGTCGGCTGGCTCCCTGCGGGCGACGGGGCGGTGGCACGTGCTGTGGGTCCGCGTCCCCCCGACGCTCCGCCTGGCCCTGCCGGCGGCCGGTGGTGCGCTCGGCGTCCTCGTGGCCGGTGGCGCCGTGGTCGCCGGGCTCGCGCTCGCCGTGCACCACGCCCGCACGGGGCAGCTCGTGGACGCGCTCGACCCCGGTGCCGGGGGGGTGCCGCTCCTGCTCCTCGGCACGCTGCTGTACGTCCCGACGGCCGCCGTCTGGGGCACGGCCTACGCGGTCGGACCCGGGTTCGCGGTCGGGCAGGGCACGTCGGTCACGCCGTTCGGCGCCGACCTGGGGCCGGTGCCGGCCTTCCCGCTGCTCGGCGCCCTCCCGGAGGGCACCTCGCCCGGCGTCGGCCTGGGCGCCCTCCTCGTGCCGCTCGCTGCCGGGGCGCTCGCCGCGCTGCTGCTGCGCCGGGGGTCGCTCCCGCCCGGCGCGCCGCGCGTCGACGGGTGGCGCCCGGTCCTCGTCGCCACCGCGGTCACCGGCGCCGTCGTCGCGGCCGCGACCGCGGGCCTGGCGACACTGGTCGCGGGCCCGGCGGGGCCGGGCCGGCTGGCGGAGGTCGGGCCCGACTGGTGGGCCGTCGGCCCCGTGGCCGGTGCCGAGGTCGCCGCCGTGGCCGCGGCGGTCCTCCTGCTGCTCCGGCGACGCTGACCGCGTCGCTATCGTCTCCCCGGTGACCGAGGCCGCTGCGCAGCCGAAGCGCCTGGTCGTGCTCGCCTCCGGGGCCGGGTCGACGCTGCAGGCGCTGCTCGACGCGGCGCGCGACCCGTCGTACGGCGCCGTGGTCGTCGCCGTCGGCACCGACCGCCCGGGCGTGCGTGCGCTCGACCGGGCGCAGGCGGCGGGGGTCGAGACCTTCGTCTCGCCGGTGGGCGACGACCGGGTCGCCTGGGACGCCGACCTCGCCGAGCGCGTGGCGGCATACGACCCCCACCTCGTCGTGTCGGCCGGCTTCCTCCGCCTGGCGGGCGAGGCCTTCCTCGCCCGCTTCGGCGGGAGGTACGTCAACAGCCACCCCGCCCTGCTGCCGGCGTTCCCCGGCATGCACGGCGCGCGGGACGCCCTGGCCTACGGCGTCAAGGTGACCGGCGCCACGCTGTTCGTCGTGGACCGCGGCGTCGACACGGGCCCGATCGTTGCCCAGGCCGCGGTGCCCGTTCTCGACGACGACGACGAGGCGACGCTGCACGAGCGCATCAAGGTCGAGGAGCGCAGGCTGCTCGTCGACGTGGTCGGCCGGATGCTCCGCGAGGGGTTCACGGTCTCCGGCAGGAGGGTGACGGTCCCGTGAGCGAGCACGACGAGGTCGAGGGAGCCGGCGGGACGCTGCCGGTGCGCCGGGCGCTGCTCAGCGTCTACGACAAGACCGGTCTCGAGGAGCTGGCGGCCGGCCTGCACCGCGCGGGGGTCGCCATCGTCTCCACCGGGTCGACCGCGGCACGCATCACCGCTGCCGGCGTGCCGGTGACACGCGTGGAGGACGTCACGTCGTTCCCCGAGTGCCTCGACGGGAGGGTCAAGACCCTGCACCCGTCGGTCCACGCGGGGATCCTCGCCGACCGCCGCCGCGAGGCGCACCGCGACCAGCTCGGCGAGCTGGGCATCGAGCCGTTCGACCTCGTCGTCGTGAACCTCTACCCGTTCGCCGACACGGTCGCCGGCGGCGCGAGCCCCGACGACTGCGTCGAGCAGATCGACATCGGGGGCCCGGCGATGGTGCGCTCGGCCGCCAAGAACCACCCGTCGGTCGCGGTCGTGGTCGACCCGGCGCGCTACGCCGACGTCCTCGCCGCGGTCGGCGCGGGCGGGTTCACCCTGGACCAGCGGCGGCGGCTCGCGGCCGCCGCCTTCGCGCACACGGCCGCCTACGACGTCGCCGTCGCCACCTGGTTCGGCCAGGAGCTCGCGCCGGAGCCGGACGGCTGGCCGCAGTTCGCCGGGCTCGCCCTCGAGCGCGCCGCCGTCCTGCGCTACGGCGAGAACCCGCACCAGGAGGCCGCGCTCTACCGCCACGGCGGCGGCCCGGGAGGTCTCGCCGGCGCCGAGCAGCTGCACGGCAAGGAGATGAGCTACAACAACTACGTCGACACCGAGGCCGCGCTGCGGGCCGCCAACGACTTCGTCGCGCCGTGCGTGGCGATCGTCAAGCACACCAACCCGTGCGGCATCGCGATCGCCTCGGGTGATGCCGAGGACCCCGTCGCCGACGCCCACCGGCGGGCGCACGCGTGCGACCCGGTGTCGGCGTTCGGCGGCGTCATCGCCACCAACAGCCCGGTCACGGTGGCGATGGCCGAGCAGATCGCCGAGGTGTTCACGGAGGTGGTCGCCGCCCCCGCCTACGAGGAGGGGGCCCTCGACGTCCTGAGCCGCAAGAAGGCCGTCCGGGTGCTGCGCGTCCCCGACTACGCCGGGGCCGGCCTCGACGCCCGCCAGGTGTGCGGTGGCTTCCTCGTGCAGTCGGTCGACACGGTCACCGAGCCCGGCGACTCCCCGGCGGGGTGGACGCTGGCGGCGGGCGAGGCCGCCGACGACCAGGTGCTCGCCGACCTGGAGTTCGCCTGGCGGGCCTGCCGGTCGGTGAAGTCCAACGCGATCCTGCTGGCCCGCGGCGGTGCCACGGTCGGTGTGGGGATGGGGCAGGTCAACCGGGTCGACTCCGCGCGGCTGGCGGTCTCTCGGGCCGGCGAGCGGGCCGCCGGGTCGGTCGCGGCTTCCGACGCGTTCTTCCCGTTCGCCGACGGGCTGCAGGTCCTGCTGGATGCCGGGGTGCGGGCGGTGGTGCAGCCCGGCGGCTCGGTCCGCGACGAGGAGGTCGTCGCGGCGGCCCGCGCGGCCGGCGCGACCCTCTACCTCACCGGGGTGCGGCACTTCGCCCACTGAGCGGCGACTGCCCGCGCGCGGCACCCGGCGTGGCGGTCGTGGGGGCGGGGCCGGCGTGACAGACTCGCGCCCCGTGAGCGCGACGATCCTCGACGGCAAGGCCGCGGCGGCCGAGGTCCGCGCGGACCTGCGCGAGCGGGTCGCCCGGCTCACGGGGCGGGGGGTCGTGCCCGGGCTGGGCACCGTCCTCGTGGGCGACGACCCGGGCAGCCGGTCGTACGTCGCCGGGAAGCACCGCGACTGCGCGGAGGTCGGCATCACCTCGATCCAGCGCGAGCTGCCCGCCGACGCCACCCAGGCCGACGTCGAGCGAGTGGTCGACGAGCTCAACGCCGACCCCTCGTGCACCGGGTACATCGTGCAGCTCCCCCTCCCCGCGGGACTCGACGCCAACGCCGCGCTGCACCGCATGGACCCGGCCAAGGACGCCGACGGGCTGCACCCGACCAACCTCGGGCGCCTCGTCCTGGGGGAGGCGGGGCCGCTGCCCTGCACACCGCGCGGCATCGTCGCGCTGCTGCGCCGCCACGACGTCCCGATCGCCGGTGCCGACGTGGTCGTCGTCGGTCGCGGGGTCACCGTGGGCCGGCCGCTGGGCCTGCTGCTGACCCGCCGCAGCGAGAACGCGACGGTGACGCTGTGCCACACCGGAACCCGGGACCTCGCGGGCCATCTCCGGCGCGCCGACGTGCTCGTCGCCGCGGCCGGGGTGCCCGGCCTGGTCACCGCCGACATGGTGCGACCGGGGGCGGCTGTCGTCGACGTGGGGATCACGCGCGGCCCGGACGGGCTGGTCGGGGACGTGTCGCCCGACGTCCGGGAGGTCGCGGGCCATCTGGCGCCCGTCCCCGGCGGGGTGGGACCCATGACGCGGGCGATGCTGCTGCTGAACGTCGTCGAGAGCGCCGAACGGTCCTCGGCGTGACCGAAGGGCACCCTGCGTGCCGCCCCGGCCGACGACGACCGGCCGCCGATCCGCGGTGGATGGGTCGGCCGGCAGTGGCCGCTGCTCAGCGTCCTGGGCGGCGGGGTCGTCGGCATCGGTCTCGTCGCCACCGACCACTTCCGCAGCGGCTGCCTGCTGCTGGGCGTCTCGGTGCTGCTCGCCTCGCTCGCGCGACTGGTGCTGCCGGCGCGGCGCGTGGGGCTCCTCGTCGTGCGCAGCCGCGCGTTCGACGTCCTCGTGCTGACCACCATGGGCGTCGCACTGGTCGTCCTCGCGGTGATCGTCCCCCCGTCACGGTGACCCCGGGCTCGTCACGGGCCCGCCGGGGTGTTGAGATAGCCTCGACCGCTCGAGAATGTCTTGATGACGAGAGACCTCGGGGGAGAAGCGCGGACGCGGCCACCCGCCCGGCCGTACGCCCCGTGACGACAAGGAGCGCTGCCATGGCCCGGACACCCGTCACCGTGACCGTCACCGGCGCCGCCGGGCAGATCGGCTACGCGCTGCTGTTCCGCGTCGCCTCCGGCCAGCTGCTGGGCGCCGACGTGCCGGTGCGGCTGCGGCTGCTCGAGATCGCACCGGCGCTGAAGGCTGCCGAGGGCACGGCCATGGAGCTCGACGACTGCGCTTTCCCGCTGGTCGAGGGCATCGACATCACCGACGACGCCCGCGCGGCGTTCTACGGCGTGAACGTCGCGCTGCTCGTCGGGGCCCGCCCGCGGACCGCCGGCATGGAGCGGGGTGACCTGCTCGAGGCGAACGGCGGCATCTTCAAGCCGCAGGGCGAGGCCATCAACGCCGGAGCGGCCGACGACGTCCGGGTCCTGGTGGTCGGCAACCCCGCCAACACCAACGCCCTGATCGCGGCGTCGCACGCGCCCGACGTCCCGCGCGAGCGTTTCACCGCGATGACCCGGCTCGACCACAACCGCGCGCTCAGCCAGCTGTCGAAGAAGACGGGCACGCCCGTGTCGGAGATCCACCGGCTCACGATCTGGGGCAACCACTCGGCGACGCAGTACCCCGACATCTTCCACGCCGAGGTCGCGGGCAAGCCGGCGCCCGAGGTGGTGTCCGACCAGCAGTGGCTGGAGGACGACTTCATCCCCACCGTCGCCAAGCGCGGCGCGGCCATCATCGACGCGCGCGGGGCGTCGTCCGCCGCCTCTGCCGCGAACGCTGCCGTCGACCACGTCCACGACTGGGTCAACGGCACGCCCGACGGCGACTGGACGTCGGCGGCGATCGTCTCCGACGGGTCCTACGGGGTGCCCGAGGGACTCATCTCCTCGTTCCCCGTCGTGTCGCGCTCCGGCGCATGGGAGATCGTCCCCGACCTCGACATCAGCGACTTCTCCCGGGCCCGCATCGACGCGTCGGTGCAGGAGCTCGAGGAGGAGCGACAGGCCGTCACCTCCCTGGGCCTGGTCTGAGGCTCCCGACCGACTACCCCATCCCCTTGCGAGGAGTGACCCGTGGCGAAGATCAAGGTTGAGAACCCGGTCGTCGAGCTCGACGGCGACGAGATGACACGCATCATCTGGTCGTTCATCAAGGACCGGCTGGTCCACCCGTACCTCGACGTCGACCTGAGGTACTTCGACCTCGGCATCGAGCACCGTGACGCCACCGACGACCAGGTGACGGTCGACGCGGCGAACGCCATCAAGGAGCACGGCGTCGGCGTCAAGTGCGCCACCATCACGCCCGACGAGGCGCGCGTCGAGGAGTTCGGCCTGAAGAAGATGTGGCTGTCGCCGAACGGCACGATCCGCAACATCCTCGGCGGGGTGATCTTCCGCGAGCCGATCGTCATCTCGAACATCCCCCGGCTGGTGCCGGGCTGGACCAAGCCGATCGTCATCGGCCGTCACGCGCACGGCGACCAGTACAAGGCGCAGAACTTCGTGGTGCCCGGTCCCGGCACGGTGACCATGACGTACACGCCCGACGGCGAGGGCGAGCCGATGGAGTTCGAGGTCGCCAAGTTCCACGGCGGCGGCGTCGCGATGGGCATGTACAACTACGACGACTCGATCCGCGACTTCGCCCGGGCGTCGTTCCGCTACGGCCTCGAACGCGGCTTCCCGGTCTACCTCTCGACGAAGAACACGATCCTCAAGGCGTACGACGGCCGGTTCAAGGACCTGTTCCAGGAGGTCTTCGAGGCGGAGTACGAGGAGCAGTTCGGCAAGGCCGGCATCACCTACGAGCACCGCCTCATCGACGACATGGTCGCCGCGGCGCTGAAGTGGGAGGGCGGCTACGTCTGGGCCTGCAAGAACTACGACGGTGACGTGCAGTCGGACACCGTGGCGCAGGGCTTCGGCTCGCTCGGGCTGATGACCTCGGTGCTCATGACGCCCGACGGCAAGGTCGAGGCCGAGGCGGCGCACGGCACGGTGACCCGCCACTTCCGGGAGCACCAGAAGGGCAACCCGACCTCCACCAACCCGATCGCGTCGATCTTCGCGTGGACGCGGGGGCTGGCTCACCGCGGCCGGCTGGACTCGACGCCCGCGGTCACGGAGTTCGCCGACAAGCTCGAGCAGGTGTGCATCGAGACCGTCGAGGCCGGCCAGATGACCAAGGACCTGGCGCTTCTCGTGTCCAAGGACCAGCCCTACCTCAACACCGAGGACTTCCTGGCCGCCCTCGACGAGAACCTGCAGAAGAAGATGGCCGGCTGACCCAGGCCGACGTGCGGACCCCGCGCGTCGGGTCCCACCCCGCGGTGCTCAGACCTGCACCGCCCGTGGAGCAGGTCTGAAGGGGGTTGCCCGCCTCCCACAACCACCCGTGCATGATCACCGAGGGGGAGGGTGGTCGGGCGAGGGGGGGCTCAGGCGTCGCGGCGGGCGCCCGCCGACGGGGTCACCTCGGTCACCGACGGCTCGGCCCACCCGCGCGCTGCGAACGCCCGCGTCACCGCGTCCCTGACCGCGCGGACGCGTGACTCGGGCGCGAGCACGACCGCCGACCCGCCGAAGCCGCCGCCGGTCATCCGTGCCCCGACCGCACCGGCGTCGGACGCCGCGGTCACGGCCACGTCGAGCTCGTCGCAGCTGACCTCGTAGTCGTCGCGCAGCGAGGCGTGCGAGGCCCCCATGAGAGCGCCCAGGGCGCCCCAGTCGCGGGAGCGCAGCGCGGCGACGGCCGCCACGACCCGGGCGTTCTCGGTCACCACGTGCCGAGCCCTCCGCCGCAGCTCGTCGTCGAGGTCGCGCAGCGCCTCCTCCAACCCGTCGGACGGGACGTCGCGCAGGGAGGCGACGCCGAGCTCCTTGGCCGCGCGTTCGCAGGCCGCCCGCCGGTCGCCGTAGGACCCGTCGCCGTGGGAGTGGTGCACCCTCGTGTCGGCCACGAGCAGGCGCAGCGACTCGGACCCGGGGTCGAGGGGCACCTGCTCGGACCCGAGGGTGCGCGTGTCCAGGAACAGCGCGTGGCCCTGCGTGCACCGCAGGGACGCCAGCTGGTCCATGAGCCCCGTGGGTGCGCCGACGAAGTCGTTCTCGGCGCGCTGCGTCAGGTGGGCCAGCCCGGTGGTGTCCAGGCCCAGCCCGAACAGGTCCGACACCGCCATCGCGACGGCGCACTCCAGGGCGTGCGAGGACGAGAGCCCGCTGCCCAGGGGCACCCGGCCGTCCACCAGCACGTCCAGCCCCCCGACCTCGTGACCGGACTGCCGCGCGGCCCAGAGCACCCCGGCCGGATAGGCGGCCCACCCGCCCGGTCGTCCGGGGCGGAGGTCGGAGAGGAGCGCCGACACGTCGCCGCCGGGCTGCTGCACCGACCGGAGACGCACCATGCCGTCGTCGCGGTGGGCGGCCGCAACCGTCGTCCTCGCCTCGATCGCGAACGGCAGCACGAAGCCGTCGTTGTAGTCGGTGTGCTCGCCGATCAGGTTGACCCGTCCAGGAGCGGACCACACGCCGGCCGGCGTCGCGTCGTAGGTCGCGGTGAAGGCGTCGGCGACGGTCATCCGACCGGCACCGTGGCGCGCAGCTGCTCGGCGGCCTGCTCCGGTGTGACGTCGTTGATGAACACACCCATGCCCGACTCGGACCCGGCGAGGAACTTCAGCTTGTTCGCCGCCCGCTTCACCGAGAACACCTGTAGGTGCAGGTAGGACAGGTCGCGGTCCACCCGGACGGGCGCCTGGTGCCAGGCCGAGATGTAGGGCAGGGGGGCGCCGTAGAGACGGTCCATGGCGCCGAGCACCTCGAGGTAGAGCGCGGCGAAGTCGTCGCGCTCCGGCGGGCTGAGCGCCGGGAGGTCCGGCACCTGGCGACGCGGGTAGAGGTGGATCTCGACCGGCCAGCGCGCCGCCGACGGCACGAACGCCACCCAGTGCTCGCTGGCCGCGACCACCCGGGACCCGTCGGCCACCTCGCCCGCCAGGACGTCGGCGAACAGGTTGCGCCAGGTGCGCTCCCGGTGCCGGCGCGCGGAGTCGAGCATGCGCCGGGTCCGGGGCGTCACGAACGGGTAGGCGTAGATCTGGCCGTGGGGGTGGGCCAGCGTGACGCCGATCTCCTCGCCGCGGTTCTCGAAGCAGAAGACCTGCTCGACGTGGGGGAGCGCCGACAGGGCGGCGGTGCGGTCGGCCAGGGCGTCCACGACCAGGCGTACGTGCTCGGGCGGCAGGTGACTGATCGGCGAGTCGTGGTCGCTGGTGAAGCACACGACCTCGCAGCGGCCGACACCCGGTCCGCGGGCGAACACGTCGTCGCCCGGGCCGCCCGTGGTCTGTACGAGGTGGCTGGAGGGCCCCCCGCCGTCGAGGCGCGTCGCGAACGACGGGAAGCGGTTCTCGAAGACCACGACGTCGTAGTCGTCGGCCGGGACCTCGGTGTGGCGGCCCCCTCGCGACGGGCACAGGGGGCACTCGTCGGTGGGGGGAAGGTGGGTGCGGCCCTGCCGGTGCGACGCGATGGCGACCCACTCGTCGAGCACCGCGTCGTAGCGGATCTCCGACGCGGTGGAGATCGGACCGAGGTCCCGCGGGTCCTCGAGCTGCCGGGACGGGGCGGTGTCCTCGGCGTCGAAGTAGATGATCTCGCGGCCGTCGGCGAGCCGGGCCGCGGTGCGCCTCACGAGACGTCCAGTGCCGTGTGCGCGGGGTCGGTCGTCGCCACGACCACGTCGGCCACCCGGTCGGTCAGCACGGCGAGCGCCCCTGCGTGCAGGCCGTCGTCGGTGATGACGACGTCCGCCTCGTCGAGCGGCGTGATGGTGCTGATGCCGACGACCGCCCACTTGGTGTGGTCGGCGACCACCGCGAGCCGGCGGCCGGATGCCGCCAGTGCCCGGCTCGTCTCCGCCTCCAGCAGGTTGGGGCTGGTGAAGCCGGTGCGCTCGTCCATGCCGTGCACGCCGAGGAAGACGATGTCGAGGTTGAGGGATCGGAGGGCGGCCACGGCGACCGGTCCGACGAGCGCGTCGGATGGCGTGCGGACGCCGCCGGTCAGCACGACCGTCTGCTCCGGCCGCGGGTTCTGGTAGAACACGGTCGCGATCTGCACGCTGTTGGTCACGACCGTGATGCCGGGGACGCCGAGCAGCCGGTGGGCCAGCGTCCAGGTGGTGGTGCCCGCGGAGAGCCCGACGGCGAACCCGGGCTGCACCAGCTTCGCCGCCGCGCGCGCGATCGCGTCCTTCTCGTCGCGCTCGCGCACCGACTTCGCCTCGAAGCCCGGCTCGTCGGTGCTGGTGCGGCCCGGGATGGTGGCACCACCGTGCACCTTGTCGACCACCCCCTGCCGGGCCAGCTGGTCGAGGTCGCGGCGCACCGTCATGTCCGAGACGTTGAGCTCGCGGGTCAGGTCGCTGACCCGCACCGCCCCCAGCTCCCGGACGCGGTCGGCGATGTAGGACTGGCGTTCCCTCGCGAGCACCTCAGACCTCCCTCTGCTCCCGGACGACGGCCACCGCGCCGGGTGGCACCCGGACAGTGCCTGCGCAGTCCTGTCCCGACACCAGGTCGGTCCCGACGGCAGGAACAGTCGCCTCCCGCCCGGTGTGGTTCAGGACGAACAGGTACGACGCACGGTCGCCCTCCCGTCGTACGACCTCCACACCGGGCCGGTCGTGGACCGTGACCCCCGCCACGGCGCACAGCTCGCGGACCAGCGCCGCCGTGCCCTGTGGCCGCAGCCGGGGCGCGAGGTACCAGGCGGTCCCCCTGCCGACCGCGTGGCGGGTGAGCGCGGGCACGCCCGGGAGCGGCCCGTCGACGTAGCCGGAGACCTCCTTGGCCCCGTGCAGTGCCAGGTTCTCGGTCCAGACGTCGGCGGTCTCGCCGTCGAGCACGCCGCCGGAGAGCCGGACCTCCTCGCCCGCGCGCAGCGGGTGGAACTCCTCGGTGCGGATGCCGAGCAGGTCGCGGAAGGCCCCGGGGTAGCCGCCGAGGCGCACGTGGTCGTGCTCGTCGACGATGCCGCTCCAGGAGGTCACGAGCGCGTGCCCGCCCTGCTCGACGTAGCCGCGCAGGGCCTCGGCGGAGCGGTCCGTCACGAGGTACAGCGTGGGCACGAGCACCAGGTTGTACCGCGACAGGTCGCTGTCGGGGTGCACCAGGTCGGCGGTGACCCCTGCGTCCCAGAGCGCCCGGTAGAGGGACTGGGACACGTCGGGGTAGGTGACGTCGGCGCTCGGGTGGCTGTCCAGCTCGGCAGCCCACCAGGACTGCCAGTCGAAGAGGATCGCGACGTCGGCCCGGACCGTCGAGCCGGCCACCTCCCCGATCGCCGCGAGGGTCGCGCCCAGCTCGACGACCTCGCGCCAGACCTTGGTGTCGGTGCCGGCGTGCGGCACCAGGGCGGAGTGGAACTTCTCGGCCCCGGCCCGCGACTGACGCCACTGGAAGAAGCACACGGCGTCGGCGCCTCGTGCGACGTGGGCCAGGCTGTTGCGGGCGAGCTGGCCGGGCAGCTTGGCGACGTTGCGCTCCTGCCAGTTCACCGCGCTCGTCGAGTGCTCCATCAGGAACCACGGCGCACCGCCGGAGGTCCCTCGCGTCAGGTCGGCGCTCCACGCCAGCTCGACGTGGGCGTCCGGGTCGGCCGCCACGACGTAGTGGTCCTGCGACACGAGGTCCTGCTCGCGGCCCCACGCGTGGTAGTCCATGTCCTTGGTGCGCGGCGACACCATGAAGTTCGTGGTGACAGGGATGCCGGGGGTCAGCCGGTGGAGCAGGTCGCGTTCCGCGCGGAAGTGGTCGAGCAGCTCGTCGGAGCTGAAGCGTGCGAAGTCCAGCTGCTGGGTGGGGTTGGGGAACGTCGGTGCCGTGCGAGGAGGCAGCACCTGCTCCCAGTCGCCGTAGCGCTGACTCCAGAACGCGGTGCCCCACGCGTCGTTGAGGGCCTCGAGCGTGCCGTAGCGGCTCTCGAGCCAGCGCCGGAACGCCGCGGCCGAGACGTCGCAGTAGCAGTGCACGTTGTGGCAGCCGAGCTCGTTGGAGACGTGCCACATGGCCAGCGCCGGGTGGTCCCCGAAACGCGCCGCCAGGGCGGTCACGAGGGCGAGCGCCCGCTCGCGGAACACCGGCGAGCTGGGGCACCAGGCCTGCCGGCCGCCGGGCCAGAGGCGGGTGCCGTCGGCACGCTCGGGCAGCGTCTCGGGGTGGGCCCGGGAGAACCACGGCGGAGGTGACGCTGTCGCCGTGGCCAGGTCCACGGCGATGCCGCCCCCGTGCAGCAGGTCCAGGACGTCGCCCAGCCAGTCCAGCTCGAAGCGTCCCGGCTCCGGCTCGAGCAGGGCCCAGGAGAACACCCCGACCGTGGCCACGGTGACCCCGGCCTCGCGCATCAGCCGGACGTCCTCGGCCCAGGTCTCGCGCGGCCACTGCTCGGGGTTGTAGTCGCCGCCATACGCGATGCCGGCCAGGGCAGGGGGCCAGGCGCTCATGCGTGGCAGCCTGAGGGAGGTCGGGCGAAAAGTCAACAGAATCCAACGGCTGTGGTGAGATGGCGTGCGATCCACCAGGCCCGTAGGGCGCCGCGGCCGGCCGCGAGCGCACCGAGCGGCAGCGACAGTGACCGAGCATATCGGAGAAATTCAGCCTGTGGCGGAGATGTTACGCGCTGGCTCTTGACACGGGATGTGACGCGCGCCACTGTGTGGCTAGTTGTTGGAATCTGTTGGAACGTGTCCTGTCAGTCTGACCGCCCCAGGAGGGGAACATGCCGAACTTCGAGTCCGAGGCCCACTACCTGGCGAGCCTGACCCCGCCGTCCGTGGCCGCCGGAGTGGGCCGCCGCAACGTCCTCAAGGGGGCAGCCGGGGCGGGCGCGGCGCTCACGCTGCCTGGCCTGCTCGCGGCCTGCGGCGGCGACGACGAGGGCTCGTCCGGCAGCAGCGGAGGGAAGCCGACCGGCACCGTGAGCTTCGGCTCCAACGAGGCAGGCGGCGACGTGCCGCAGATGCGCCGCGACGCCCTCGTCGCGGCGTACGAGAAGTCGTCGGGGCTGAAGGTCGCGATCAACGCCGTCGACCACAACACGTTCCAGGAGAACATCAACAACTACCTGCAGGGCAACCCGGACGACGTGTTCTCGTGGTTCGCGGGCTACCGCATGCAGTTCTTCGCCGAGCGCGGGCTGATCGGCGACGTCAGCGACGTGTGGCCGATCGACGGCGTCGGCGAGGCGTTCCAGAAGGCCTCGACGGGCAGCGACGGCAAGCAGTACTTCGTCCCGGACTCCAACTACCCGTGGGTCGTCCTCTACCGGAGGTCCTTCTGGGACGAGCGCGGCTACACCGCGCCGACCACCTACGACGAGATGATCACGCTCGCCACCCAGATGAAGTCGGACGGACTGAACCCGTTCGCCTTCGCGGACAAGCAGGGCTGGCCGGCGATGGGGACGTTCGACATCCTCAACATGCGCATCAACGGCTACGACTACCACGTCAGCCTCATGGCCGGCGAGGAGTCCTGGGACTCGGCAGAGGTCAGGAGCGTCTTCGACCAGTGGCGTGAGCTGCTGGAGTACGCCCAGCCGGACGCCCTCGGGCGTGACTGGGAGGAGGCGGCGCAGTCACTGGTCGCCAACAAGTCGGGCATGTACTACCTGGGCCTGTTCGCGTTCGAGCAGTTCCCGGAGGACGAGCGAGACGACGTCGGCTTCTTCAACTTCCCGGAGATCGACTCCAGCATCGGTGCCGACGCGATCGACGCGCCGATCGATGGCTACTGCATGGCCGCCGACCCCGACAACGAGGACGGGGCGAAGGACTTCCTGAAGTTCATCCCCTCGGTCGAGGCGGCGGACACCCTCAGCGAGGCGGGCTACCCGCTGATCTGGGCCAACTCGAACGCCGACCTCAGCTCGCTGGCACTGATCCAGCAGGAGGCCGCGACGTTCATCGCGGAGCAGTCCTCCATCGCCCAGTTCCTCGACCGCGACACGCGTCCCGACTTCGCGTCGACCGTCATGATCCCCTCGATCCAGGACTTCATCAAGAACCCGAACGACGTGGCAGGCCTCACCAAGAAGATCGAGGAGCAGAAGAAGTCGATCTTCGTCTGAGCCCCTGTCCCCTGAGTGTCACCGGGCACGTCCGCCACCGGTGGTGACGGGCGGGCCCGGGGCACGCCGGACGCATCCGGCACCACGTGAGAAGGAAGACCCAGATGGCTACCCAGGCTCCTCCCGCTGTTCCTCCCCCGGACGCCGATCGGGGCCGTCGCCGGTTCGGGAGGCGCCCGAAGGCGCGCATGGTCGGCACCCGGATGGGGACCGCCGACCGCGTCGCCGTGAGCCTCATGGTGGCGGTGCCGACCCTGCTCGTGCTGTGGCTGGTGTGGGTGCCGGGCGTGCTGTCCGTCGTCCTGTCCTTCGCCAAGTGGGAGGGCATCGGCGGCGTCGACACCATCAACTGGATCGGGGTCGAGAACTACAAGAACATCTTCACGATCTACCCGCCGTTCAAGCCGGCCATCCAGCACAACGTGATCTGGCTGCTCGTCCTGTTCCTCGTGCCCACGCCACTGGGCATCTACCTCGCCGTGCTCCTGGACAAGGAGCTGCGCGGCGGGCGCTTCTACCAGACCGCGTTCTTCCTCCCCATCGTCCTGTCGCTCGCCCTCGTGGGCTTCATGTGGCAGCTCATCTACTCCCGCGACCAGGGGCTGATCAACGAGATCACGGGCGGCACGACCGACTGGTACGGCGACTCCAGCGTCAACCTCTGGGCCGTCCTCGTCGCCACCTGCTGGAAGCAGACGGGCTACGTCATGCTGCTCTACCTCGCCGGGCTGAAGGCCGTGGACCCGTCGCTGCGGGAGGCCGCGACGGTCGACGGCGCCAGCGAGACGCAGACGTTCTTCCGGATCGTGTTCCCGGTGATGCGCCCGATCAACGTGATCGTCCTGGTCATCACCTTCATCGAGGCGCTGCGCGCCTTCGAGATCGTCTGGGTGGTCAACAAGGGCCGCAACGGGCTCGAGCTCATCTCGACGCTGGTCACGTCCAACATCATCGGTGAGGCGAGCCGCATCGGCTTCGGCTCGGCACTCGCGACGATCATGCTCGCGATCTCCTCGGTCTTCGTCTACATGTACCTGCGCATCGTGATGAAGGAGGAGCGGCCGTGACGACGACGACCACTGCGCCCCCGGCCGGCTCCGAGCACTCCGCGCCGACTGCCGCCGCACGGCCGGGGAGGCGACCGTGGTTCAAGCACGGCTTTCTGATCACGATGTCGGTGCTGTGGCTGTTCCCGCTGCTCTACGCCGTGATGAACAGCCTGCGCAGCTACGAGTACACCGCGGAGAACGGCTACTTCTCCCTCGGTGGCTGGACCTTCGACAACTACACGACAGCGTGGGAGCGCGCCGACTTCACCGGCAAGTTCGTCAACACGCTGTACGTCACCGTGCCGGCCGTCCTGCTGACCCTGTTCCTCTCGTCGTGCATGGGCTTCGTGCTGGCTCGCTTCAGCTTCAAGCTCAACCTCACCCTCCTCGGCGTCTTCCTCGCGGCGAACCTGCTGCCGCAGCAGGCCCTGCTCATCCCGCTCTACCGGATGTTCCGCGAGATCCCGCTGCCCGAGTTCATGAACTCCGACGGCGGGACGCTGCTGAACAGCTACTGGGCCCTCATCCTGGTCAACACGGCCTTCCAGACCGGGTTCTGCACGTTCGTGCTCAGCAACTACATGAAGACCCTGCCCAAGGAGATCTACGAGTCGGCCATGGTCGACGGTGCGTCGGTGATCCGGCAGTTCTTCCAGCTGACGCTGCCGCTGTGCCGGCCACCGCTCGCCGCGCTCGCGACCCTCGAGGTCACCTGGATCTACAACGAGTTCTTCTGGGCCACCGTGCTCATGCAGAGCGGCGACAAGTTCCCGATCACCAGCTCGCTGAACAACCTGCGGGGCCAGTTCTTCACCGACGTCAACCTCGTCGCCGCAGGCTCGATCGTCGTCGCGCTGCCGCCGCTCATCGTGTTCTTCGTCCTGCAGAAGCAGTTCGTGTCGGGACTCACGCTGGGCGCCACCAAGGGATGACGGGACGGGCGCCGGTCGCCGACGGCTCCTCGTCCGGCGTGGTGCACCTTCGCGCTGCCGGGGTCAGCCTGGTCCTGGACGCCTCGGGGCCCTCCGTGCCGGCGGTGCTGCACTGGGGGACCGAGCTGGGCGAGCGGCTGCCCGACCCGGCGGAGTGGGCTCCGGCCAGGGCGCACAGTGCCTCTGACGTCGTGGCACCGCTGACCCTGCTCGCGGGGGGAGTCGGGGCGACCCAGCACCAGCCGGGGCTGCGCGGTGGTCCCCCGTGGGTCCCGACGTGGCGGCTGTCCGACGTCGACGTCGACGGGGGACGGGTCCGGCTGACCTGCCGCGCGCACGACGCGGGCCTGTCCCTGGTCTCGGACCTGGCCCTGGACGACCACGGTGTCCTGCGGCTGCACCACGAGCTCACCAACGACCGGGAGGAGCCCTACCGGCTCGAGCAGCTCGGGGTCGTGCTGCCGGTGCCCGCCCACGCTCAGGAGCTGCTGGACCTCACCGGCCGGTGGTGCCGGGAGCGCCATCCGCAACGTCACCCCTGGACGGCGCAGGGCACCTGGGGCCGTGACTCGCGGCACGGCCGGACCGGGCACGACGCCACGCTGCTGCTCGTCGCCGGCACGCCCGGCTTCGGCAACCGGCACGGCCACGTCTGGGGGCTGCACCTCGCGTGGAGCGGTGACCACACCTCGTGGGCGGAGCGGCGGCCCGACGGACGGGGCGTCGTCGGCACCGCCGAGCTGCTCGGGACCGGCGAGGTCGTGCTGGCGCCGGGCGAGTCCTACCGCACCCCCGACGTCCTGGCCGTCTGGTCGGGCGCCGGGCTCGACGGCATGAGCCAGCGGCTGCACCGCCACGTCCGGGCCCGTCCGGGTCACCCCCGCAGCCCCCGGCCGGCCGTGCTGAACACCTGGGAGGCCGTCTACTTCGACCACCGTCTCGACCGGCTGACCGAGCTGGCCGAGACCGCAGCGGCCGTCGGCATCGAGCGGTTCGTGCTCGACGACGGCTGGTTCCTGCGCCGGCGGCACGACCGCGCCGGGCTCGGCGACTGGGCGGTCGACCCCCAGGTCTGGCCGCAGGGGCTCGACCCGCTCATCTCCCACGTCCGTGGGCTGGGCATGGAGTTCGGCCTGTGGGTCGAGCCGGAGATGGTCAACGAGGACTCCGACCTCTACCGCGCCCATCCCGACTGGGTGCTCCGCTCGGCGCAGCAGCTTCCGGTCGCCTGGCGGCACCAGCAGGTGCTCGACCTCGCGGAGCCCGAGGCGTGGGCCCACGTCCTCGGCCTCGTGGACGGCCTGCTGCGCGACCACGACATCGACTACCTGAAGTGGGACCACAACCGCGACCTGGTCGAGGCCGGGCACCTCGGGGTGCCCGGGGTCCGGGCACAGACCCTTGCGCTGTACCGGCTCCTCGACGAGCTGCGCGCCCGGCACCCCCGGATCGAGATCGAGTCCTGCGCCTCGGGCGGCGCCCGGGTCGACCTGGGCATCCTGGCCCGCACCGACCGCGTCTGGGCCAGCGACTGCAACGACGCGCTCGAGCGCCAGACCGTCCAGCGGTGGACCCAGCTGCTGCTGCCGCCCGAGCTGGTCGGCAGCCACGTCGGGCCGCCGACGGCGCACACGACGGGCCGGACCCACGGCCTGTCCTTCCGCGGCGCCACGGCGCTGTTCGGCCACTTCGGCCTCGAGTGGGACATCACGTCGCTGGACGCGGCCGGGCGCGACGCCGTGACCAGGCTCGTGGCGACGTACAAGCGGCACCGCGCCCTGCTGCACGCGGGCGACGTGGTGCATGCCGACCACCCGGACCCCGCCTCGTCCGTCCACGGCGTCGTGGCGGAGGACCGCTCGGAGGCGCTGTTCGCCTACGTCTCCCTGACCACCCGCGCCGCCGAGGTGCCCGCCCCGGTCCGGCTGCCGGGGCTCGACCCCGCGGCCGACTACCGGCTGGAGGTCGTCGACACCGGCGGCGAGCCGTTCGCCGTCCAGAAGCAGCCGCCCGGCTGGTGGCCGCCCCCGGGCGCGTCCGCCGTGCTGCCCGGCGCGTTCCTGGGGACGGTGGGTGTCCAGGTGCCGGTGCTCGGCCCGGAGCAGGCGCTCGTCCTGCACCTGCGCGCGATCTGACGACTCGCCGGGCGGGTGGGCGGTCCGCCCCTTTCGTCTACCCTTCCTGCCATGGACGGCTGCTCTAGTCCGGCGTACCGCCCGCGCTGCGGCGGTACGCCGTGAACGCCACGCTCGCCAACGTGCTCCTGGTGCTGTTCTTCCTGCTCGTCGGGGCCTTCTTCGCCGGCTCGGAGATCGCCCTGGTGTCCCTGCGGGAGGGGCAGGTGCGCAGCCTCGCTCAGCGCGGCCGGCGCGGGCAGAAGGTCGCCGAGCTCCACGCCGACCCCAACCGGTTCCTGGCCGCGGTGCAGATCGGCGTCACGACCGCCGGGTTCCTGTCGGCCGCGTTCGGCGCGTCGGCCTTCGCCGACGACATCTCCCCGGCCCTCGAGGGCTGGGGGATGTCCGAGGGAGCCGCCTACTGGGTGGCCTTCATCGCCGTGACGTTGGTCATCACCTACCTGTCGCTGGTCATCAGCGAGCTGGCGCCCAAGCGCATCGCGCTGCAACGGGCCGAGGGCCTCTCGCTGCTGGTCGCGCCCGCGCTGGACCGGCTGGCCAAGATCTCGCGCCCGGTGATCTGGCTGCTCTCGCGCTCCACAGACGTCGTCGTCCGGGTCTTCGGCATCGACCCGCGGGGGGCGCGGGAGACGATCTCGGAGGAGGAGCTGCGCGACATCGTCGCGGCGCACGAGACGCTCGGCCGCGAGGAGCGCCAGCTCATCGAGGACGTCTTCGAGGCGGGCGAGCGCCAGCTGCACGAGGTGATGGTGCCGCGCACGGAGGTCGACTTCCTCGACGCGTCGACGCCGGTCTACCGGGCGGTGCGGCTGTCCTCCACGAACCCGCACAGCCGCTACCCGGTGATCCGCGGGTCGCAGGACGACGTGGTGGGCTTCGTCCACGTGCGCGACCTGTTCTCGCCCGACCTGGCCGGGCGCTCGGTGCGGGTGGGCGAGATCGCCCGTGACGTGAAGATGATGCCGGGCACCAAGAGGGTGCTCTCGGCGATGTCGGAGATGCGCCGTGAGGGCCACCACCTGGTGATCGTGGTCGACGAGTACGGCGGCACCGACGGCATCGTGACGCTCGAGGACCTCATGGAGGAGGTCATCGGTGAGATCCACGACGAGTACGACGTGGCCCGCGACCCGGCGAGAAGCCTGCGCGGCGGCGACGTCGACGTCGACGGCCTGCTCAACCTCGAGGACTTCCAGGACAGCACCGGCCTCGAGCTGCCGGAGGGTCCCTACGAGACCGTGGCCGGCTTCGTCATCAACGAGCTCGGCCGGCTCCCCGAGATGGCGGAGAGCGTGCTCGCGCTCGGGCACCGGTTCACCGTCACCGAGCTCGACGGCCGCCGCATCGCGCGCGTCCGGGTCAGCCCGGCCCCCGAGCCGGAGTCCCCGGAGCGACCGGGCGCCGATGCCGCAGTGGCCGGTGGCGACCACGTGGCCGACGACGGCGGCGACCCGGACGGGGCCGCCGGGGCCGTGCACGACGACGAGCGGGAGAGACCGCGGCTGGCACAATGACCGCCATGTCCAGCACGTCCAGCACGCCCCGCCCCCGCGTCCTGTCCGGCATGCAGCCGACGGCCGACTCGCTGCACCTCGGCAACTACCTCGGCGCGCTGCGGCAGTGGGTCGCCCTGCAGGACCGGTTCGACACCTTCTACTTCGTCGCCGACCTGCACGCCATCACCGTCGAGCACGACCCGGCGCTGCTGCGGCAGCGGACGCGGCTGACGGCCGCGCAGTACCTCGCAGGCGGGGTCGACCCCGAGCGCTCGACGCTGTTCGTCCAGAGCCATGTCGCCGAGCACGCCCAGCTGCAGTGGGTGCTGGGCTGCCTCACCGGTTTCGGCGAGGCCAGCCGGATGACGCAGTTCAAGGACAAGTCCCAGCGCGGGGGCGCGGACCGCTCGTCGGTCGGGCTGTTCACCTACCCCGTGCTGCAGGCCGCCGACATCCTGCTCTACCGGCCGGAGCGGGTGCCGGTCGGCGAGGACCAGCGCCAGCACCTCGAGCTCAGCCGCGACCTGGCCCAGCGGTTCAACGGCCGCTTCGGCGACACCTTCGTCGTCCCCGAGCCGCACATCCTGCGCGAGGTCGCCAAGATCTACGACCTGCAGCTGGTCGACAAGCAGATGAGCAAGAGCACGGGCGGCAACGGCGTCGTGTGGATGCTCGACGACCCGAAGGTCGTCGAGAAGAAGCTGAAGTCGGCGGTGACCGACACCGGTCGCGAGGTCGTCCACGACCCCGCGGGCAAGCCGGGCGTGAGCAACCTGCTCACGATCCTCTCCGCCGTCGGCGGGGAGACGGTCGGCGCACTCGAGGAGAGGTTCGCCGGCAGCGGCTACGGCGACCTGAAGAAGGCGGTCGTCGAGGCCGTGCTCGACGTCGTCGCACCCTTCCAGGCGCGGGTGCACGAGCTGCTCGGGGACCCGGCCACCCTCGACGCCGTCCTCGCCACCGGCGCGGAGCGGGCCCGTGAGGTCGCCGCGACGACCCTCGCCGACGTCTACGAGCGCGTCGGGTTCCTGCCCGCCGCACGGTCGACCGGGACGTGAGCACCCGGACCATCGGGGTCGCGATCGCCATCCCCGAGCCTCAGGCGTCGGACCTCCAACGGGTCCGTGAGAGCTACGGCGACCCGCTCGCGGGGTCCATCCCCACCCACATCACGCTCCTGCCGCCGACGGAGGTGCAGGCCGACGATCTCGACCGCATCGAGAAGCACCTGCGGACCATCGCCGAGTCCGAGCAGCCCTTCGAGATCCACCTGCGCGGCACCGGCACGTTCCACCCGGTGTCCCCGGTCGTGTTCGTCTCGGTGGTGCTCGGCATCAGCGCCTGCGAACGGGTCGAGGAGCGGGTCCGGTCGGGGCCGCTCGCGCGCGACCTCGGCTTCCCCTACCACCCGCACGTGACGATCGCGCACCACCTGCCCGACACCGTCCTGAAACGGGCCTTCGACGAGATGTCCGGATACGACGTCCGTTTCGGGGTCTGGGGCTTCAGCCTGTACGAGCACGGGGCGGACGGCGTCTGGCGACCGCAGCGCGACTTCCCGCTCGGCAAGGCGCTCCCGGGCCCGCACCCCAGCGGCAGCTGAGCGCCTCGAGCGTGTAACCCACGTCCGACCCGGGGAGGGGCGGCACTGTGTCAGCAGCGGACCGGGTCAAGGAGAGGCTCCGGCGGGCCAGGGCCCGGCGGCCCTGGGTCGACCACACCGTGCGCGCCTACGACCGCAACAGCGAGGTCAAGGGCGGGCAGCTCGCGGCGTCGGTCACGTACTTCGGCTTCCTGTCCTTCTTCCCGCTGCTCGCCCTGGCGTTCGCCCTCGTGGGCTACGTCAGCGACGTGTACCCCGAGGCGCAGGACGGCGTGACGGAGGCGGTGGAGGGCGCGTTCCCGAGCCTCGTGGGCCCGGGCGAGGGGCAGATCGACATCCAGGACGTGATCGGTGCCAGGGCGGGCGCCGGGGTGCTCGGCCTCGCCGGCCTGCTCTACGCCGGGCTCGGCTGGCTCGACGCGCTGCGCGAGAGCCTCCGAGCGGTGTTCGGCGCCGAGGTCCCGGCCTACGGCCTGCTGAAGAAGAAGCTCGTCGACGTCGGCGTGCTCGCGATGCTGGGCCTGAGCCTGCTGGCGTCGCTGGTCGTGTCCAGCCTCGCCACGGCAGCCACGTCGTACGTCCTGGGGACCGTGGGCCTGCAGGACTCCCTCGTCGCGACGGGCCTGCTCAAGGTGCTGTCGGTCGCGCTGGCCCTGGCGCTGGACGTCGTGATCTTCGCCATCCTGCTCTCGCGGCTGACGCGAGCCCACCCGCCCTGGCACCAGGTGCGGTCGGCGGCGTTCCTCGCCGCGGTGGGCTTCGAGATCCTCAAGCTGCTCGGGACGTTCCTCGTGGCGAACACGACGTCCAACCCGCTCTACGCCACCTTCGGGGTCGTCGTCGGGCTGCTGGTCTGGATCAACCTGAACTCACGGCTGCTCGTCTTCGCGGCGGCCTGGGCCGCGACCCAGCCCTACTCCCTGCACCCGGCAGCCGCAGGGGACAGCGGAGCGGGCCGCAGCACCGGGCTGGCCGCGGCCACCGAACCGGTGCTCGCGGTGGCTCCCGGGAGCTACGAGGCGGTGCCGGTCGAGGCGGAGGACGTGGTCGGTTCGACCTCGGGGTCACGACGCCGCACGTTGCGGGGCGCGGTGCTCGGCGCCGGTGCCGGCGCGGCGGCGGCCGCCCTCGTGTCGCGGCGCAGGTCGCGCACCTGAGGCCCGAGCACGCCGCGCCCCGGGGCGCGGCGCCTGCTCCGCAGCCGGCTGCGGAGCAGGACCCGAGCCCGCAGCGCCACGAGGACCCCGGCCATGACGAGGGGCACCTCGACCCACCACGGGCGACCGCCGCCGGTGCTCCCGGCCGCGGCGGTCTCGGCCACGTCGGGGTCGGTCGCGGCCGGGCCGACGGAGCCCGACCCTGTCTCGGCGGCCCGGCCGGCGTCGAGCGTGCCGACCGGGGTCGTCGCGGCGGCGTTCCGGAAGCCCCAGGTGAGCAGCTTGGCCGACTCCTTCCACGCCTCGAAGTCGGTGAGCATGACCGTGGCGACCAGCGTGCGGCCGCCTCGCGTCGCCGCCCCGACGAACGTGCCGCGGGCCTTGGTGGTCCACCCGGTCTTGACCCCGATCGCGCCGCGGTAGTTCAGCAGCAGGCGGTCCTGGGTGTAGATCTCGTAGGTCCTGCGCGTCTTGCCCGCCTTGGGCATCTTCCCGGGGAACTGCGACTTCACCGTCGTGGCATAGGCGCGGAAGTCCTCCCGCGCCATCGCGGCACGGGCCAGGACGGCCAGGTCGTAGGCCGAGGAGAACTGCCCCGGCGCGTCCAGGCCGCTCGGGTTCCTGGCGGTCGTGTCCAGCGCGCCCAGGTCCCGGGCGGTCCGGTTCATCGCGGCCACGGTCGTGTCCACGCCTCCGGCGGCGTTGGCGAGCGCCACCGCCGCGTCGTTGCCGGAGACGAGCATCAGCGCCTCGAACAGGTTGTGGACCGAGTAGGTCGCGTCCGGCACGAGGCCGACCCGGCTGCCCTCGGTGTTCGCGTCCTCCCACTGCGCGACGTAGGAGGCCTGCGGGTCCAGCCGGGGCAGCACGGTCAGGGCCGTGAGGATCTTCAGCGTGCTCGCCGGGCGCAGCCGGCCGTGCGGGTTCTTGGCGGCGAGGACCTCGCCGGTGTCGAGGTCGGCCAGCACCCAGGACGCGGCGGCCAGCTTCGGCAGCGGCGCGGCTCCCGGCGCCTCGACGACCAGGCCGTCGGTCGCGAGCCGCGCGCCGCCGACCGTGGGCGTGGGGGTCTCGGCCGCCGCCGACGCCGTGCCCGGCGCGAGCAGCAGCAGGGCCCCGACGAGCACGGCGCGCGGGACGCGTGTCCTCATCGCTGCACCGCGGCCTTCTCTCTCATCGCGGGCCCAGGCTAACCGCCGGACGGGTGCCTCCCGCCGTACCGAAGGGCATCGGTGTGTCCGACCCATCGACTTGAGTCGGCCCCTGGTCGTCGTGAGCCCGACGGCCGACGTGACGCGCCGGGGGACCGGACGACCGGCGGCGTTAGCATCGCGGGCATGGGACGCGAGTCGGAGTCGGGGCTCCCTGTCGCCCCGGTCTACGGGCCGGACGCGTTGGAGGGCTTCGACCCGGCCGAGCGGCTGGGCGAGCCCGGCGCCTACCCCTTCACCCGCGGCGTCTACCCGTCGATGTACACCGGCCGCCCCTGGACGATGCGCCAGTACGCCGGCTTCGGGACGGCGACCGAGTCCAACGAGCGCTACCACCGGCTCGTCGAGGCCGGCACGGGCGGGCTGTCCGTCGCGTTCGACCTGCCGACACAGATGGGCTACGACTCCGACGACCCCGTGGCGCACGGCGAGGTCGGCAAGGTCGGCGTCGCGATCGACTCGGTCGAGGACATGCGGACGCTCTTCGACGGCATCCCGCTCGGCGAGGTGTCGACGTCGATGACGATCAACGCGCCCGCGGCACTGCTGCTGCTGCTCTACCAGCTGGTGGGCGAGGAGCAGGGCGTGGACCCCGGCCGGCTGACCGGGACCATCCAGAACGACGTGCTCAAGGAGTACATCGCGCGGGGGACGTACATCTACCCGCCCAAGCAGTCCCTGAGGCTCATCAGCGACATCTTCGCCTACTGCCACAAGGAGATCCCTCGCTGGAACACGATCTCCATCTCGGGCTACCACATGGCCGAGGCCGGTGCGACGCCGGCGCAGGAGGTCGCGTTCACGCTGGCCAACGCCAGGGAGTACGTCCGCGCCGCCCTCGACGCCGGGCTGGCCGTCGACGACTTCGCGCCGCGGCTGTCCTTCTTCTTCGTGGCCCGCACCACGCTGCTCGAGGAGGTCGCGAAGTTCCGTGCGGCGCGGCGCATCTGGGCCCAGGTGATGCGCGAGGAGTTCGGGGCCACCGACCCCAGGTCGATGATGCTGCGCTTCCACACCCAGACGGCAGGTGTGCAGCTGACCGCGCAGCAGCCCGAGGTCAACATGGTCCGGGTCACCGTGCAGGCGCTCGCCGCAGTGCTCGGGGGCACGCAGTCGCTGCACACCAACTCCTACGACGAGGCCATCGCCCTGCCCACGGAGAAGGCGGCCCGGCTGGCGCTGCGCACCCAGCAGGTCATCGCCTACGAGTCGGACCTGACCGCGACGGTCGACCCGTTCGCCGGGTCCTACGCCGTCGAGTCGCTGACCGATGACCTCGAGGCCGCGATCCGCGAGCTGATGGGCAACGTCGAGGAGCTCGGCGGGGCGGTGGCGGCCATCGAGGCGGGCTACCAGAAGCGCGAGATCGAGAAGTCCGCCTACGACGTGGTGATCTCGGTCGAGGACGGCTCCCGGACCGTGGTGGGGGTCAACCGGTTCCGCCACGACGGCGACGAGATCTACGACCCGATGCGGGTCGACCCCGCGATCGAGCAGCAGCAGGCGGCCCGGCTGGCGCGGCTGCGCTCCGACCGTGACGACGGCGAGGTGCGCAGGCACCTCGACGCCCTCCGCGCCGCGGCCGAGGACGAGAGCCGGGCCACCAACCTGCTCTACCCCATGCACGACGCCCTGCGGGCCAGGGCCACCGTCGGCGAGGTCTGCAACGTGCTGCGCGACGTCTGGGGTGTCCACCACCCCGCCGATGCGTTCTGACCCGGGGCCCGTCGCGCCCGGCGGTAAGGTCGCGCGGGTGAGTGCAGCCGTGGCGGGTCCGGTCCCCGAGGACCTCGCGGAGCGGGTCGCGGGCTACCTCGACGAGCTGGTCGCCCTCCGCCGGGACCTGCACGCCCACCCCGAGCTGTCCTGGGCCGAGGTCCGGACCACCCGGGTCCTGGGCGAGCGGCTCGAGGCCGCGGGTCTGCGGCCGCGGGTGCTGCCGGGCGGCACCGGCCTGACCTGCGACGTCGGCGAGGGCGGGACCGCGGTGGCGCTGCGGGCGGACCTCGACGCGCTGCCCATCGTCGACGCCAAGGACGTGGACTACGCGTCGACGGTCCCCGGCGTCTGCCACGCGTGCGGGCACGACGTGCACTCGGCTGCCGTGCTCGGGGCGGGGCTCGTGCTGGCCGACCTGGCCCGTGAGGGCAGGCTCCCCGGCCGGGTCCGGCTGGTCTTCCAGCCTGCGGAGGAGTCCTCGCGCAGCGGTGCCCGCGCCGTGCTCGACGCCGGTGGCGTGGACGGGGTGGGGCGCATCTTCGCGCTGCACTGCGACCCCCGGACGACCGTCGGGGAGGTCGGGCTGCGCGCCGGGCCGATCACCGGGTCGGCCGACCACCTGCTCGTCCGCCTCACCGGTCCGGGTGGTCACACCGCCCGGCCCCACCTGACCGCCGACCTCGTCTACGCCCTCGGCCGCCTGGTCACCGAGCTGCCGGCGACGCTGTCCCGTCGCGTCGACCCCCGGGCCTCGCTGAGCGTCGTCTGGGGCCGGGTCGCGGCGGGCCGGGTGGCCAACGCCATCCCCCAGATCGGCGAGGCCGAGGGCACCGTGCGCTGCCTCGACACCTCCGCCTGGCACGACGCTCCCGAGCTCGTCGAGGGCCTCGTGCACGCGCTCATGGCGCCCTACGGCGTGGACGCCGAGGTCATCTACAACCGCAACGTGCCGCCGGTGGACAACGAGGCAGTCAGCGTCGACCTGCTGGCCGCCGCGGTGCGCGCCGTCGAGGGACCCGACGCCCTGGTCGGCACCGAGCAGAGCCTGGGCGGCGAGGACTTCGCGTGGTACCTGGACAAGGTGCCCGGCGCCCTGGCCCGGCTCGGCGTGTGTCCTCCGGGAGTGCCCGAAAGCGCCCGGCTCGACCTGCATCAGGGACATTTCGACGCCGACGAGCGTGCCATCCCCACCGCGGTGCGGGTGCTCGTCGCAGCGGCCATCCTCTCGTTCTCATAACGCCTCGGGCGTAGATCGGCCGACCGGGTACCTCGCGGCCCGCCGTTGGCTACAGTTCCCCACGGTCGACCGCAACTCGGTCGGCTCCGGCGCCTCGCACCGTGCGGCGCCCGGCCCATGGAAGGAGACCCCGTGCGACGGGTGACCACACTGGCGGCGGCCATGCTTGCCGGCGCCCTCGTCCTCACATCTTGTGGCGGCGACGACGGCGACGACACGACGACTACCCCGCAGGACGACACGACCACCAGCGCCGCCGCGAGCGACGTCAAGGTGGGCCTGGCCTACGACATCGGTGGCCGCGGCGACCAGTCCTTCAACGACTCCGCCGCGGCGGGCCTGGACAAGGCTGCTGCCGAGTTCGGCGTCGAGACCAAGGAGGCCGAGGCCGCCAACGGCGAGCCCGACTCGGCCAAGGAGGAGCGGCTGCGCGCCCTCGCGGGCGCCGGCTTCAACCCGGTCATCGCGGTCGGCTTCGCCTACTCCGGTGCGGTCGCCAAGGTCGCCACGGAGCTGCCCGACACGCAGTTCGCGATCATCGACGACGCGGCAGCGGTGGGCGACAACATCGCCAACCTGGTGTTCGCCGAGGAGCAGGGCTCCTTCCTCGTCGGTGCCGCAGCGGCGCTGAAGTCGGAGAGCGGCAACGTCGGCTTCGTCGGCGGCGTCGAGGTCCCGCTGATCAAGAAGTTCGAGGCGGGCTACACCGCGGGCGCGAAGGCGGTCAACCCGGACATCAAGGTGCAGGTCAAGTACCTCACCCAGCCGCCGGACTTCTCCGGATTCGGTGACCCGGCCAAGGGCAAGACGGCTGCGGCCGGCATGTTCGACGCCGGCGCCGACGTGGTCTACCAGGCCGCGGGCGGCTCGGGTGGTGGCGTGTTCGAGGCGGCGCAGGACGCGGGCGCCAAGGCCATCGGCGTCGACTCCGACCAGTACAACACCGCCGACCCTGCCGTGCAGGAAGTGATCATGACCTCGATGCTCAAGAACGTCGACGTCGCGGTCTACGACTTCATCAGCAGCGTCGTGGACGGCAGCTTCACGGCGGGCACGGTGACCTACGACCTGGAGAAGGACGGCGTCGGCTACTCCACCACCGGTGGGCAGATCGACGACATCACCGACCAGCTCGACGGCTACAAGGAGCAGATCATCTCAGGGGAGATCACGGTCCCGACCGAGTAGGTCCGGAACCGACCCGTACCGGGTCCGAGGGGGCGGTAGCGTCTCCCTCGGACCCGGTCTGCTGTTCCCGTGCTCCCGCTGATGAGGATGGTGCGTCATCGCCACGTCGAGCCCCGCCCCGGCCGCCGAGACCGCTGCCGCGACGGCTGTCGAGCTCCAAGGGATCACCAAGCGCTTCCCGGGTGTCGTCGCCAACAAGGACATCAACATCGAGGTGCGGCGCGGCCACGTGCACGCGATCGTCGGCGAGAACGGCGCGGGCAAGTCGACGCTGATGAAGATCCTGTACGGCATGCAGCGTCCCGACGAGGGCACCATCGACATCGACGGTCGCCGCGTCGCCTTCCACTCGCCCGGGGACGCCATCGACGCCGGTGTGGGCATGGTGCACCAGCACTTCATGCTCGCGGACAACCTCACGGTCCTCGAGAACGTCGTGCTCGGCAGCGAGCCCACCCGGGCGGGGATCATCGACTTCGGGGCGGCAAGTCGACGGATCAAGGAGATCTCGGACACCTACGGGCTCGGCGTCGAGCCCGACGAGCTCGTCGAGGACCTCGGGGTCGGTGACCGCCAGCGCGTGGAGATCCTCAAGGTCCTCTACCGCGGCGCCAAGATCCTCATCCTGGACGAGCCCACCGCCGTCCTGGTCCCGCAGGAGGTCGATGAGCTCTTCGACAACCTCCGTGAGCTCAAGGAGGAGGGGCTGACCGTCCTGTTCATCTCGCACAAGCTCGACGAGGTGCTGCAGGTCGCCGACGAGATCACCGTGATCCGGCGCGGCACCACCGTCGCCACGGTGAACCCCGGGGACGTCACCGCGAGCGAGCTGGCCGAGCTGATGGTCGGCTCGGAGCTGCCGACACCTGCGACGGCGGACTCGACGGTCACCGACGTCGAGCAGGTGCGCGCCGAGGGGCTGACCGTGCGCACCCCCGAGGGCCGGGCACTGCTCGAGGACGTCTCGTTCACGATCCACCGCGGCGAGGTCCTGGGCATCGCCGGCGTCGAGGGCAACGGGCAGGCCGAGCTCGTCGAGGCCATCATGGGGATCCGGACCCTCGCCGGCGGCACGATCAGCCTCGGCGGCCAGGAGGTCACCGACTGGTCGACGCGTCGCCGACGCGAGGCCGGGATCGCCTACATCCCCGAGGACCGGCACCGGCACGGCCTGCTGCTCGACGCACCGCTCTGGGAGAACCGGATCCTGGGTCACCAGACCGAGCCCGGGAGCGTCAACGGGCCATGGATCGACCGGGCCGCCGCCCGCAGGGACACCCTGCGCATCGTCGAGGAGTACGACGTCCGCACGCCCGGCATCGACGTGCTGGCCGGCTCCCTGTCCGGCGGCAACCAGCAGAAGCTGATCGTGGGCCGCGAGATGAGCGGCGAGCCCAAGGTGCTCATCGCTGCCCACCCGACCCGCGGGGTCGACGTCGGCGCCCAGGCGGCGATCTGGGACTACATCCGCGACGCGCGGAGGTCCGGCCTGGCCGTCCTGCTGATCTCCGCCGACCTCGACGAGCTGATCGGCCTGTCGGACACGCTCATGGTCATCCTGCGTGGCCGTTTCGTCGCGGAGGTCGACCCGGCCACGGTGACGCCGCAACAGCTCGGCTCCGCCATGACGGGGGCGGGTGAGGGCCGGTGAGCGCCGCGAGCGCCGTGTCGGCCCGGCTGAACCCGCGCCGCGTCGCGATCGCCGTCGCGGCTCCCGTGCTGGCGATCGCGTTCTCCCTGCTGGTCACGGGCCTCGTGCTGTACTCCACCGGCGACCCCGTGTTCGGGACGCTCGAGCAGGTCTACGACTACGGCAAGCAGACGCGCGTCATCTCCCTCGCGATCAACCAGGGTGTGACCTACTACCTGGCTGCGCTCGCGGTGGCCATCGGCTTCCGGCTCAACCTGTTCAACATCGGGGTCGACGGCCAGTACCGCCTCGCCGCGTTCTGCGCCGCCGTCGTGGGCAGCTGGCTCGAGCTTCCCAAGCCGCTGCACATCTTCGTCATCGTCGTCGTGGCGATGCTGGTCGGCGCCATGTGGGCCGGGGTCGCCGCCCTGCTGAAGGTCACCCGGGGCGTCAGCGAGGTCATCTCGACGATCATGCTCAATGCCATCGCCACCGCGCTGATCGCCTACATGCTGCGCCAGGTCGCGGTCGACGTCGCCGGCAGCAACAACATCGGGACCAAGCCCATCGCCGAGTCGGGCGCGTTCCCCGGCATCCCGCTCATCCCCGGCAGCCCGCTCGACGTCTACGGCTTCGTCGTCGTGGCCCTGCTCGCGGGCATCGCCTACTCCGTGGTCCTGGGCCGTACGCGCTTCGGCTTCGACCTGCGGGCCACCGGCCACTCCGAGACGGCGGCCGTGGCCAGCGGCGTGAGCGTCAAGCGGATGGTGCTGATCTCGATGCTGGCCTCGGGAGCCGTGGCCGGCCTGGTCGGCATGCCCCAGCTGCTCGGCGGCGACTCACGCAGCTACAGCCTCGACTTCCCCGCGGGCATCGGCTTCACCGGCATCGCCATCGCACTGCTCGGGCGCAACAACGCGATCGGCATGGCGTTCAGCGCGCTGCTCTTCTCGTTCCTGGACGCGTCGTCGATCATCCTGGACATCAACGACATCTCCAAGGAGATCGTCCTGATCATGCAGGGCACCATCGTCCTCTCCGTGGTGGTCGCCTACGAGCTGGTCCGCCGCTACTCGATCGTCGCCGAGCAGCGCCGGGTCAGCCGCCAGCTCGAGGAACGGTCCACCGAGAGCGAGGGGGTGAGCGCATGAGCACCCCCGGGACGCACACCACGACCGGACCGACCGAGCCGCGCGGTCCGGCACCGGCGTCGAAGCGCCGGCTGCCGCGCGCGGGGCTCCCGCTGGTGCTGCTGGCCGTCGCGGGCCTGGTCGTGGTGCTCAGCGCCATCAGCGCGGTCACCGGAGCGGACGACCTCACCTCCAGCGGCACGATGGGTGCCGCGCTGGCGCTGGCCGTCCCGATCGGCATGGCGGGCCTCGGTGGCCTCTGGGCCGAGCGGGCCGGGGTGGTCAACATCGGTCTCGAGGGCATGATGATCCTCGGGACCTGGGGGGCCGGGTGGGCCGGCTACCAGTGGGGCCCGTGGACCGGGGTGCTCGTCGGGACGGCCTTCGGTGCGGTCGGCGGGCTGCTGCACGCCATCGCCACGGTCTCCTTCGGCGTCGACCACATCGTCTCCGGCGTGGCGATCAACATCCTCGGGCTCGGCGTGACGCAGTACCTCTCGGTCATCGCCTTCGAGGGCGTGCGTGGCGGGGGCGAGTCGCAGTCGCCACCGATCGGCGACATCCGGGAGGTCTCACTGCCCGGGCTGTCCGGGCCGCTGCTCGACCTGCAGAAGGAGAACATCTTCCTGGTCTCGGACGTCGCGGGCATCGTGCGTGGCCTGTTCACCGGGGTGTCACTGCTGACGTTGGTCGCCCTCCTGCTGGTGATCGGGTCCTACTACGTCCTGTGGCGCACGGCGTTCGGGCTGCGGCTGCGGTCCTGCGGTGAGAACCCCACAGCGGCCGAGTCGCTCGGCGTGAACGTGTACCTGATGAAGTACTCCGCGGTCATCGCCTCCGGCGCCTTCGCCGGCATCGGCGGCGCGTTCCTGGCCGTGGAGCTGGGCAACGGCTACCGCGAGGGCCAGACCGGAGGCCGCGGCTACATCGGTCTCGCGGCCATGATCTTCGGCAACTGGCGGCCCGGGGGCCTGGCGGGCGGCGCGGCCCTCTTCGGCTACGCCGACGCCCTGCAGCTGCGCCGCGGGGGCGAGTCGGTGCACGCCCTGCTGCTCCTGGTCGGGGTGCTGCTGCTCGTCGCGGCCGTCATGCTGGGTCTGCGCAACCGCGTCCTCCCCGCCGTCATCGCGGCTGTCTTCGCGGCCGCCGTGCTGACCTGGTTCGGGATGACCGACGTGGTGCCCGGCGACTTCACGACCATGACGCCCTACGTGACGACACTGCTGGTCCTGGCGCTGTTCTCCCAACGGTTGCGCATGCCGGCTGCTGACGGGCAGCCGTACCGGCGAGGCCAAGGTGGTTGACGCCGCGTCGGTGGACTGGTCTGCCCTGCGGGAGGCCGCGACCGGAGCGATGCGCCGCGCCTACGCGCCGTACTCGAAGTTCAAGGTCGGGGCGGCCGGGCTCGTCGACGACGGCCGGGTGGTCGTGGGCTGCAACGTCGAGAACGCGGCCTACGGCGTCGGCCTGTGCGCCGAGTGCGGGCTCGTGTCGGCGCTGCACGCGACCGGCGGCGGGCGCCTGGTCGCGGTCGCCTGCGTGGACGCCCATGGCGACCCGCTGATGCCGTGCGGGCGCTGCCGGCAGCTGCTGTGGGAGAACGGCGGTCCCGACATGCTGCTCGAGACGGTGCGGGGGGTGCGCCCGATGTCCGAGGTGCTGCCCGACGCGTTCGGCCGCGAGGACCTCGACCGATGATCCTTGTTGCGCCGACACACCAGTTCTGCGGCGTGTCCGGTGTGTCGCTGCACATCTCGTGCGAGAAGGGGCGGTCATGAGCGGGTTCGACGCGGTCGAGGTCATCCGGACCAAGCGCGACCGGCAGGCGCTCTCGGACGGGCAGATCGACTGGGTCATCGCGGCCTACACCCGCGGCGAGGTGGCCGACGAGCAGATGTCCGCGCTCGCGATGGCCATCCTGCTCAACGGCATGGACCGGCGCGAGATCTCGCGCTGGACCGACGCGATGATCGCCTCGGGCATCCGGATGTCCTTCCCCAGCGAGTCGCTCGGCGGCCGCCCGACGACCGACAAGCACTCGACCGGCGGCGTCGGCGACAAGATCACCCTGCCGCTGGCGCCGCTCGTGGCGGCCTGTGGCGCCGCCGTCCCCCAGCTCTCCGGGCGGGGGCTGGGCCACACCGGTGGCACGCTGGACAAGCTCGAGTCGATCCCCGGCTGGCGGGCAACCCTCACCCGCGACGAGTTCCTCGCCCAGCTCGGGGACGTCGGCGCGGTCGTCTGCGCGGCCAGCGACGACCTGGCGCCGGCCGACAAGAAGCTCTACGGCCTGCGGGACGTGACCGGCACGGTCGAGGCGATCCCGCTGATCGCGAGCTCGATCATGAGCAAGAAGATCGCCGAGGGGACCGGCGCGCTCGTGCTCGACGTCAAGGTCGGGTCCGGCGCCTTCATGAAGGACGTCGACTCCGCCCGCGAGCTCGCCCGCACGATGGTGGCCCTCGGCACGGACCACGACGTCCGTACGGTCGCCCTGCTGACCGACATGACGACCCCCTTGGGGCTCACCGCCGGCAACGCGCTGGAGGTGCGCGAGTCGGTCGAGGTGCTGGCCGGGGGAGGACCGGCCGACGTGGTCGAGCTGACGATCACGCTGGCCCGCGAGATGCTTGCCGCGGCCGGCCTCGACGGTGTCGACCCGGCCGAGCGGCTCGCCGACGGCACGGCCATGGATGTCTGGAAGCGCATGGTGCGCGCCCAGGGCGGAGACCCGGACGCCGCGCTCCCGACGGCACGTGAGTCGACGGTGGTGCCCGTCCCGGCCGACGGCGTGCTCGTGGGCCTCGACGCCTACGCCGTCGGGGTGGCCGCCTGGCGGCTGGGTGCCGGGCGGGCCCGCAAGGAGGACCCCGTGCAGGCCGGGGCCGGCGTCGAGATGCACGCGAAGCCTGGAGCGGCCGTGCGCGGCGGCGAGCCGCTCTTCACGCTGCACACCGACGAGCCCGACCGCTTCGACCGCGCCCGGGAGGTGCTGGAGTCCGCCGTCACGATCGCCCCGGAGGGGTCGCGGCCGGACCTGCCCGGGCTCGTGCTGGACCGCGTCGCCGACTAGCGGCGGCCCCGTCACACCCCGAGGAGACCCGAGTGCCCCAGCTGATCGAGCGACCCACCCGCATCCCCGTGCCGGGGGGCAAGGTCATCGAGGAGTACGTCGGGCGGGTCACGTCCGGGACCGCGTCGGTCTCGGTGGCCCGCATGACGGCCCCGGCCGGCTGGGACGAGCCTGCCCAGACGCCGGAGTTCGACGAGGTCACGCTGGTGCTGGCCGGCACGGTGGTCGTCGAGACCGACGGGGGAAGGCTGGAGGTGCCGGCCGGGCAGGCCGTGCTCACCCGGGCGGGGGAGCGGGTGCGCTACGCGGTCGGGCCGGAGGGCGCAGACTACGTCGCCGTGTGCCTGCCGGCGTTCGAGCCGGACCTCGCGCACCGGGACCCGGAGGCCCCCGAGGGAACCGCGGGCTCCTAGCGGCGGGCCGCCGGGGTCAGCGGGGCTCGTCCTCGCGCCGGAACGGGTCGGCGGCGGGGGGCGCTCCCAGCTCGGCCCGCGGGCAGGTGGCGATCGTCAGCCCCGCCCAGATCAGCGCGTCGTCGCAGAGGCTCTCGACCGTCCAGCCCTGGTCCAGGCCCCGCTCGGTGACCGTGACCTTGTAGATCGTGATCTCGTGCCGGTGCGGGCTGTCGTACATCACGGCGATCGAGCCCAGCAGCTGGGCCTCGCCGCGGGTGCCCCCCACGCCGTCCCAGGGCACGTCGTAGCGCTGCCAGAGCGACGAGGTCGCGTTCCAGACCCCGCCCGCGGACACGTCGAGGCGTCGCAGCTGCTGGAGAACCTGCGCCGCGGCGCGTTCGTCCAGGATGGCCGCGGGCCGGATGATCCGGACGTCCTCCCGTGCACCCACCGTCATAGCCTCTTTCTTCGTGCCGCCGGACCCGGAAGTTGAGAGTCTGACAGACGGTAACGTGCGCCCGTGACCAACTCTTTGACCGACGCGACCCTGCGCAGCGCCCCGAAGGTCCTCCTGCACGACCACCTCGACGGCGGGCTCCGGCCCGCCACGGTGGTGGACCTGGCCCGGGAGACGGGCTACTCGGCCCTGCCCAGCACCGACGTGGACGAGCTGGGGCGGTGGTTCGTCGAGGCCGCGAGCTCCGGCTCGCTCGAGGACTACCTGGAGACCTTCGAGCACACGGTCGGCGTCATGCAGACCCGGGACGCCCTGGTCCGCATCGCGGCCGAGTGCGCCGAGGACCTCGCGGCCGACGGCGTGGTCTACGCGGAGGTGCGCTACGCCCCGGAGCTGCACGTCACGGGCGGGCTGAGCCTCGAGGAGGTCGTCCAGGCGGTCAACGACGGCTTCCGCGAGGGCGAGCGGCGCGCCGCCGCGGCCGGCCACCCGATCCGGGTGGGGGCGCTGCTCACGGCGATGCGCCATGCCGCGCGCTCGATGGAGATCGCCGAGCTGGCCATCCGGCACCGCGACAGCGGGGTGGTGGGCTTCGACATCGCCGGGGCCGAGGCCGGCTTCCCGCCGACCCGGCACCTCGACGCGTTCGAGTACCTCCAGCGCGAGAACGCCCACTTCACGATCCACGCGGGAGAGGGGTTCGGGCTGCCCTCGATCTGGCAGGCGATCCAGTGGTGCGGCGCCGACCGGCTCGGCCACGGCGTGCGGATCATCGACGACATCGAGGGCGACCTCGGCTCCCCGGAGTCGGTGAAGCTGGGCCGGCTCGCGGCGTACGTCCGTGACCAGCGGATCCCTCTGGAGATGTGCCCCACGTCCAACGTGATGACGGGCGCGGCACCGTCGATCGCGGAGCACCCGATCGGGCTGCTGCGCCGGCTCTACTTCCGGGTGACGATCAACACCGACAACCGGCTCATGAGCGGGACGTCGATGACCCGGGAGTTCAGCCAGCTGCACGAGGCGTTCGGCTACGACCTCGACGACTTCCGGTGGTTCACGGTCAACGCCATGAAGTCGGCGTTCATCCCCTTCGACGAGCGCCTTGCGATGATCAACGACGTGATCAAGCCCGGCTACGCGGCGCTGCAGGCCTGAGCCCGCGACCATGATCCCCGTCGCCGTGCCCAGGTAGGCAGTGGACTGCCTTCCTGGGCACGGCGGTCGCGATCGTGCGGCGCTGCCGGGTCAGGCAGCGACGAGGTCGCCGGCCGGGGTCGCGGCCGCGGCCGGGCGCGGGGCGCCCACGAGGTTGTTGGTCGTGCAGCGGGTGCAGCGGTAGACCAGGTCGATGCCGTGGTCGGTGTTGACGAGGAGCTCGATGGAGCGGGGGCCGCGCAGCTCGCGCAGGCCGCACGCCTGGCAGTCGGTGATGAACATGGTTCTAGTGTCGGCACTCTGGCACCATAAGTCCAACCACTGTTCCTGGAGGTACCCATTAGTAGACCTTATGCTCCTACGTGGGACAGCAAGCAGCTGCTGGCGCTGCTCGCGGTGGTCGACACCGGCACGTTCAGCGGCGCCGCCGGCGAGCTGGGGTACACCCAGTCGGCGGTGAGCCAGCAGGTCGCCGGCCTCGAGCGGGCGGTCGGGGCCAAGCTGTTCGACCGTCCCGGCGGCCCGACCCACGTGCGCCTGACGCCGCTCGGCGAGGTCCTGGTCGGCCACGCCCGGGCCATCGTCGCCCGGCTGCACGCCGCGGCCGCCGACGTCGCGGCGGTCCGCGCCGGCGACAAGGGCAGCCTGCGGGTCGGCACCATGCAGAGCATCGGCACCAAGGTGCTGCCGCGGCTGCTGCGGCGCTACCGCGAGGAGCGGCCGGGCATCGAGCTGCTGCCCCAGGAGACCTGGGACCTCACCGAGCTCGCGGCGGCGGTCGAGGACGGCCGCTTCGACCTGTCCTTCGCCCAGCTGCCGATCCCGGAGGGCCCGTTCGCGGTGCGCAGGGTGCTCGACGACCCGCACGTCCTCCTCGCGCCGGCCGACGCGCCCGAGGCGGGCAGCGAGTCGGTCACCCTGCGGGCCGCGGCCCGGCTGCCGCTCATCGGCTACAGCGACCCGCAGGAGTTCGAGGACCTGCTCTGGCACATCCGGCGTACGGGCGTCGAGCCGAGCTTCGTCTTCCGCTCCAACGACAACCCGACGATCCAGGGCTTCGTGGCCTCCGGCCTCGGCTACGCCCTCATGCCGCGCCTCACGGTCGACGAGGACGACCCCGAGGTCTCGGTGATCCCGGTCGTGACCGGCCTCCCGCCCCGCAACCTGGCACTCATCTGGCACGCCGACCGGGCGCCGGCCCCGAACGTCGAGCACTTCGTCGAGCTGGCCGCCGAGGTGTGCGCCGAGCTCAGTCGCGACTGGGCCCGGGAGGACGACCGGCCCGTCGCAGGGCGCTGAGCGTGCCGGCGCGGTCGCAGGGCCGGGCGCCGAGCGAGACCTGCCGGGCCACGACCGCGCGCTCGGCGCGCAGCAGCGCGAGCCCGCGCCGGAGGAGGGTCAGCGGGGGCTTGCGATGCTCGCGGAGGTCGCGCGAGAGGCGGCGGAGGAAGTTCTTGACCCGCGACCGCCGGACCACGACCGCGTCGACGAGCAGGCCGAGCTCGCGGGACGGCTCCACCAGCTCGGCGGCGAAGATGCCGGTGCCGACGAAGGCCGGCGACCCGCCGAGCTCGAACCGACGGGTGCCGACCCGGCCGTCGCGGGAGATGTCGTAGACCGGGACCTCGGCCACGCCGTCGCGACAGATCGCCGCCAGGGCGACCAGTGCCGCCTCGCGGTCCCACGACGCCGGGTCGTCCCAGTCGACGATGCCGAGCGTCGGGTGGCGGGGCAGCGTCGGGTCGTCGCCGTCCTTGTAGAAGTCGTCGAGGTCCAGGAGCGGCAGGCCGGACTGCTCCGCGAGGTGGGTCTTCCCCGAGCCGGAGGGGCCGGCCAGCAGCACGAGCCGGGCCTGCGGGGTCACCCGCGGGAGGCTATCGGGACCGCTCAGACCCCGATCGGGTGCCAGACCGTCTTGGTCTCGAGGTGGGCGAACATCCGCTCCGGCCCGGGCGTCACGGCCCAGTCGGCCTTCTGGGGGCGCAGGACCCGCTTGAGGTTGTCGGCGGCGGCGACCTGCAAATCGGTGACGAGCTCGGGGGCGGCGCCGGCGAGGTCGATCGCGTTGACGTCCATGTGCGAGGCCAGCCACGGAGCGACCTCCGCCGTACGGCCGGTGAGCACGTTCACGACACCGCCGGGCACGTCGGAGGTTGCCAGCACCTCCGAGAGCGTGACGGCGGGCAGCGGGCGCTGCTCGCTGGCGAGGACCACGACGGTGTTCCCGGTCACGACGGCGGGCGCGACCACCGACACGAGGCCCAGCAGCGAGGACTCCTGCGGCGCGAGCACGGCGACCACGCCGGTCGGCTCGGGGACCGAGAAGTCGAAGTACGGGCCGGCCACGGGGTTCGCCGATCCGTGCACCTGCATGACCTTGTCCGACCACCCGGCGTACCAGACCCAGCGGTCGATGGCCGCGTCGACCGCGGCCTCGGCCTTGGCCTTGGTCAGGCCCTCGCCCGCGCCGACCTCGTCGACGAACTGGCCGCGCCGGCCCTCGAGCAGCTCGGCCACCCGGTAGAGGACCTGGCCGCGGTTGTACGCGGTGGCCGCCCACCAGCCCGGGAAGGCCTTGCGGGCCGCGACGACCGCGTCGCGGGCGTCCTTGCGTGACCCCATGGCGGCGTTGGCGAGGAACCGGTTCTTGCTGTCGGTGACCTCGTAGGAGCGGCCGCTCTCGGACCGGGGGAACTTGCCGCCGATGTAGAGCTTGTAGGTCTTCTTCACGCTGAGCCGGTCAGACATCGAGGTAGGCCTCCAGCCCGTGGCGACCGCCCTCGCGGCCGTATCCCGACTCCTTGTAGCCGCCGAAGGGCGACGACGGGTCGAAGCGGTTGAACGTGTTGGCCCAGACGACGCCGGCGCGCAGCTGGCCGGCCATCCAGAGGATGCGGGAGCCCTTGTCGGTCCAGACCCCGGCCGAGAGGCCGTACGGCGTGTTGTTGGCCTTCTCCACCGCCTCGGCGGGGGTGCGGAAGGTCAGCACGGACAGCACGGGACCGAAGATCTCCTCGCGGGCGATCCGGTGCGCCTGGCTGACGCCGGTGAACACCGTCGGCGGGAACCAGAAGCCCTTGTCGGGCAGCTCGCACGGCGGCGACCAGCGCGCGGCGCCCTCGGACTCGCCGACCTCGGAGAGCTCGCGGATGCGCGCGAGCTGCTCGGAGGAGTTGATGGCCCCGATGTCGGTGTTCTTGTCCAGCGGGTCACCGAGGCGCAGCGTCCCCAGCCGGCGCTTGAGCGACGTCATCACCTCGTCGTAGACGTTCTCCTGCACCAGCAGCCGCGACCCGGCGCAGCAGACGTGCCCCTGGTTGAAGAAGATGCCGTTGACGATGCCCTCGACCGCCTGGTCGACCGGGGCGTCGTCGAAGACGATGTTCGCGGCCTTGCCGCCGAGCTCGAGCGTCACCTTCTTGTGGGTGCCGGCCGTCGAGCGGGCGATCATCTTGCCGACGTCGGTGGAGCCGGTGAACGCGACCTTGTCGACGCCCGGGTGCTCGACGAGCGCGCGGCCTGTGTCGCCGGCGCCGGTGATGATGTTCACGACGCCCGGCGGCAGGTCGGCCTGCTGGCAGATCTCGGCGAACAGCAGCGCGGTGAGAGGCGTCGTCTCGGCCGGCTTGAGCACGACGGTGTTGCCGCACGCCAGCGCGGGCGCGACCTTCCACGCGAGCATCAGCAGCGGGAAGTTCCAGGGGATGACCTGCCCGGCGACGCCCAGCGGCTGGGGGTTCCTGCCGTAGCCCGCGTGGTCGAGCTTGTCGGCCCAGCCGGCGTAGTGGAAGAACCACGCGGCGACGAGCGGGATGTCGACGTCGCGCGACTCGCGGATCGGCTTGCCGTTGTCGAGCGACTCGAGCACCGCGAGCTCGCGGGCGCGCTCCTGCAGGATGCGCGCGATGCGGAAGAGGTACTTGCCGCGCTCGCGGGCGGGCAGCTTGGACCACACCTTGTCGTAGGCGCGGCGGGCGGCGGCGACGGCCCGGTCGACGTCGGCCTGGCCGGCCTCGGTGACCTCGGCGAGCACCTCCTCGGTGGCCGGGCTGACCGTCTTGAAGGCATGGCCGTCCACCGGGTCGACGAACTCGCCGTTGATGAACAGGCCGTACGACGGCTGCAGGTCCACGATGGCCCGCGACTCGGGCGCCGGCGCGTAGTCGAACTTCTTGCTGGCCATGTCAGTCCAGAGTGAAGTAGTCGGGGCCGCTGTAGCGGCCGGTGGCCATCTTGGAGCGCTGCATGAGCAGGTCGTTGAGCAGGCTCGACGCCCCGAGGCGGAACCAGTCGGGGTCGAGCCAGTCGTCGCCCGCGGTCTCGTTGACGAGCACGAGGTACTTGACGGCGTCCTTGGTGGTGCGGATGCCGCCCGCCGGCTTCACCCCGACCTGGCGCCCGGTCGCGGCGCGGAAGTCGCGGACCGCCTCGAGCATCACCAGCGTCACCGGCAGCGTCGCCGCAGGCGCGATCTTGCCGGTGGACGTCTTGATGAAGTCGCCGCCGGCGAGCATCGCCAGCCACGAGGCCCGGCGGACGCTGTCGTAGGTCACGAGCTCGCCGGTCTCGAGGATGACCTTGAGGTGTGCGTCTCCGCAGGCGTCCTTGACGGCGACGATCTCGTCGAAGACCTCCTTGTAGCGCCCGGACAGGAAGGCGCCGCGGTCGATGACCATGTCGATCTCGTCGGCCCCGGCCGCGACGGCCTCACGGGTGTCGGCGAGCTTGACCGCGAGGCTCGCTCGTCCGCTCGGGAACGCGGTCGCGACGCTCGCGACGTGCACGCCGCTGTCGCCGAGGGCATCGACCGCGACCGGCACCATGTCGGGGTAGACGCAGATCGCGGCGACCTGCGGCACGGTCTGGTCGGACGGGTCGGGCCGCATCGCCTTGGCGCACAGCGCTCGCACCTTGCCCGGGGTGTCCTGCCCCTCGAGCGTCGTGAGGTCGATCATCGTGATCGCCAGGTCGATCGCCCAGGCCTTGGCCGAGGTCTTGATAGAGCGCGTCGACAGGGTCGCGGCGCGGGCCTCGGCGCCGACCTGGTCCACGCCCGGCAGGCCGTGCAGGAAGCGCCGCAACGCGGCGTCGGTGGCGGTGATCGAGGCGGTGTCGGAGAGTGCTGACGCGGGCTCGACCGGCGGGGGAGCGGTCGTGGTCACCGCGTGAGTCTAGCGCCGTCGGCTGTTGAGCCTGGCCGCGAGATAGGCGCCGGCGATCACGGGGCCGAAGAGCGCGATCGCCGCGACGGCGAGGACCAGGAGGGCGACGATGTTCACGGGCGGCTCTCCTCGACGACGGGTGCGGGGGTCCGGACGTCCTCGGTGGAGGAGGATCCCGAGACGACGAACATGCCCGCTGCCAGGACGACGGCGAGCACCGGCAGGGTGGTCAGGGCCGTGGCGACCCACTTCTCCTTCCGGGTCCAGCGTGCCGACACCCAGACCAGGACGATGCCGACCACCGGCCCCACCACCGGCACCAGGAACATCCCGACGGTGAGCCCGAGCACCGCGAGGATCTCGACGACGCCCCACGGGCTGTCGGACCCCGTGGCTGCCGGCGGCCTGGTGACGGCCGGCCCCGGGCCGGCCAGCGGCTCGGACTCGGACCGGGCCGCCGCCACGATGTCCTCCGGGCGACCGAGCTCCTGCAGCAGGTTGCGCACGTCGGCGTCGCCCGCCGGTTCGGGAAGACCGGCGTGCAGGTGGCCGCGGATCTCGGTGAGGAGCTCGTGGCGGTCCGGGGCGGGCAGGGCCGACGCGGCGCGTTCCAGCCGCTCGAGGTACTCCTCGGCGAGCGGGTGCAGGGTGGTCGTCACGGCGTCCCCTCGATGACTGTCGTCACGCTGCTCCCTCGATGACGATGGTGTCGACGGTGTCCCGGAACCGGGTCCACTCTGCCGCGAACTCGTCGAGGGCGCGGCGGCCCTTCGTGGTGATGGCGTAGTACTTGCGCGGCGGTCCCCCGGCGTCCGAGTCGCGCCACGTCGTCGCGACCCGGCCGTCCTTCTGCAACCGGGAGAGCAGCGGGTAGAGCGTGCCCTCGCCGGTCACCATCCCGTCCATCGCGCCCAGCCGGCGGACCAGGTCGAAGCCGTAGTGCTCCTCCCGCGACAGGAGGCCGAGCACGCAGTACTCCAGCGCCCCCCGGCGCAGCTGGCTGAGCACGTCGGCCGCGACTACCACGGGACGCAAGGTACCTCGCTCGGCGAGGTAGCGCAAGGGATCGTCCGAGGAGCGTCCGGTCAGCCGGGGAGCCCGAGGGCCGACGCCAGGTCCGCGCGGACCGCGGCGAGCGTCTTTGAGGCCGTACGCCGGGCGGCCGCGACGTCGCCGTCGGCCACCGGCACCACCGTCTCGAGGTAGGCCTTGAGCTTGGGCTCGGTCCCCGACGGCCGCACGACGACGCGGCCGCCCTGCTCCAGCCGGTAGCGCAGGCCGTCGGTGGGCGGGAGCTCGTCGGACCCGACGCCGAGGTCCTCGGCACGCTCCACAGCCCGGCCGCCCAGCTCCGTCGGGGGCCGCCGGCGCAGCCGGGCCATGGCGGCGTCGATCTCGGCGAGGTCCTCGAACCGCGCGGACAGCTGGTCGGTCGCGTGCAGGCCGTGCTCGCGGGCGACGTCGTCGAGCAGGTCGGTGAGCGTGCGTCCCTCCGCCTTCAGCGTCGCAGCGAGCTCGGCGACGAGGAGGGCGGCGGAGATGCCGTCCTTGTCGCGCACGGCCGCGGGGTCGACGCAGTAGCCCAGTGCCTCCTCGTAGCCGAAGCGCAGCCCCTCGACGCGCGAGATCCACTTGAAGCCGGTGAGCGTCTCCGCGTAGCCCAGCCCGTGCGCCTCGGCGATGCGACCGAGCAGCGACGACGAGACGATCGAGGCGGCGAAGGTGCCCGACAGGCCGGCGTCGCGGCGCACGAGATGGGTCGCCAGCAGCGCCCCCACCTCGTCGCCGCGCAGCATCCGCCACCCTCGCGGCGCGTCCGGGTCCGGCACCGCGACCGCGCACCGGTCGGCGTCGGGGTCGTTCGCCAGCACGATGTCGGCCCCCGTCTCGACGGCCGCGTCGAGCGCGAGGTCGATCGCGCCGGGCTCCTCGGGGTTCGGGAAGGAGACCGTGCTGAACTCGGGGTCGGGGTCCGCCTGGCGCGCCACCACGGTCGGGGCGGCGAACCCGGCGCGCTCGAACGCGGCGAGCACGACGTCGCGACCGACGCCGTGGAGCGGGGTGTAGACGATGCGGACGTCTCGCGGCGACCCGTCGTCCACCAGGCCGGCCGCGCGGTCGAGGTAGGCCTCGAGCACGTCCTCGCCCAGGGTCTCCCAGCCGTCGGTGCGCGGCACCGTCGACAGCGGACCGACGGCCTCGATCGCGGCCGAGATCTCGGCGTCGGCGGGCGACACGATCTGCGAGCCGTCGCCCAGGTAGACCTTGTAGCCGTTGTCCTGCGGCGGGTTGTGCGACGCGGTGACCATGACGCCGGCGTCGGCCCCGAGGTGGCGGATCGCGAACGCGAGCACCGGTGTGGGGAGCGGCCGCGGCAGCACGAGCGCGTGCATGCCCGCGCCGCGGACGACCTCGGCGGTGTCACGCGCGAAGACGTCGGACTTGTGCCGCGCGTCGTAGCCGACGACCACCAGCTTCCCGCCGCGGGCGGCCAGGTAGGCCGCGAGGCCGGCGGCGGCGCGGATCACGACGACGCGGTTCATGCGGTTGGGACCCGCCCCGAGGGCGCCCCGGAGGCCCGCCGTGCCGAACTCGAGCCGGGCGCCGAACCGGTCGGCCAGCCCGTCGGCGTCGCCGGCGTCGAGCACGGCCTGCAGCTCTTCGCGGGTGTCGGGGTCGGGGTCCTCGGCCAGCCACGCGCGCGCGACCTGCGTCGCGTCGACGGTGTCCTCGCTCTCGCGGTGCTCGTGGCCCTGCCCGCGGCCACCCGCCGTGCCGGTCACAGCCTGCCCAGCACGCGGGACAGCAGCTCGCCCATCCGCGTCGCCGCCTCGCGGCCGGCGGTCAGGACCTCCTCGTGGTCCAGCGGCTCACCGGTCATGCCGGCGGCCAGGTTCGTGACCAGCGAGAGCCCGAGCACCTCGGCCCCGGCCTCCCGTGCCGCGATCGCCTCGAGCGTGGTCGACATCCCGACGAGGTCGCCGCCCAGGGCCCGGACCATGCCGATCTCGGCGGGCGTCTCGTAGTGGGGACCGGGGAGCTGGACGTAGACGCCCTCGTCCAGCGACGGGTCGACCTCGCGGCAGAGCCCGCGCAGCCGGCTGGAGTAGAGGTCGGTGAGGTCGACGAAGTGGGCCCCGACGATCGGGGAGGTCGCGGTCAGGTTGATGTGGTCGCTGATGAGCACGGGCTGCCCGGGCGAGTAGGCCGCCTTGAGCCCGCCGCACCCGTTGGTCAGCACGACGACCCGCGCGCCGGCCGCGACGGCGGTGCGCACGCCGTGGACCACCGACGCGACACCCCGGCCCTCGTACAGGTGCGTCCGGCCCAGGAAGACCAGCGCGTGGGTGGCCTCGCCGACCCGCACCGACCGCAGGGTCCCGGCGTGGCCCTCGACGGCGGCCGCGTGGAAGCCCGGGAGGTCGGTGACCGGCAGCTCGGCCACGGTCTCGCCGAGCAGGTCCGCCGCGGGCACCCAACCCGACCCCATGACCAGCGCCACGTCGTGCGTGGCGACCCCCGTGAGCCCGCGGAGGCGGGCAGCCGCCTCCTGGGCGAGGGCGTACGGGTCGGTGGTCGGCGATGTCGTCACGGCCGCGACCCTAGCGGCGGCAGCGGGCCGGCGTCAGAGAGCGCCGGCGGGGGAGGTGCCTATGCGGCAGCGAGGCTGGCCCGGCCGTGCGACCGGTCGAGAACCGGCGAGACGGTGGCCACGAACAGCTCCAGCTGCTCGGCGGTGCCGGTCACGATCCCGTCGACCCAGCGGACCGCGATGCCCCGGGTCTCCGCGACCGCGATCTGGCAGTGGGCGGCGAACGCGTGTGCCTGGAGCAGCTCGGCGATGGACGGTCGCGTGCGGGGGGTGCTCGTCGCCAGCCGGATGGTCACGGTCTGGCTCGAAGGGCAGTCGCGCAGCGCGGCGAGCAGGCACTCGCCCGTCTCCGCCGTCGTGGTCCGTGGCCGTCGCATTTCCCAAGCATCGGCAAAGTTTTGGCCGGTCTGAAGCCTGTCGCCGGCTAGGGACCGACCGACCGGCAGGGCCGGGTGCGCAGCTCGGCGACGTAGTCGTCGGGTGCGCCCGCGGCCTCGGCCGCGTCGGCGATGAGGCCGAGGTAGCGGGCGGAGGGCAGGCCGCCCTCGTAGTCGTCGAGCACGTAGATCCAGGCGAGCACCTCGCCGTCGAGCGTGTGCACCCGCACCCGCAGCTTGCGGAACAGCGCCAGGTCGGCGTGCTCCCAGCGGTCCATGCTGGTCTCGTCGGTCTCGGTGACGTCGTACAGCGCGACGAAGACCTCGTGACCCGGGTCCTCGACGACCGTCGCGAGCGGGCCCTCCCAGCCGCGGTCCTCCCCGCCGAACGTCAGCCGCCAGCCCGTGAGCCATCCGATGGCGCGCAGGGGGGAGTGCGGCGCCCGCAGGATCATCTGCGCGGGGTCCATGTTGCTGCCGTAGGCGGCGTAGACGGCCACGGGACCGCAGCGTAGAGGGGACGCGGCGGTGGGACAGAATGGCGCGCGTGACGCGCATCGTGATCGTCGGCGGCGGCCCGGGCGGCTACGAGGCGGCGCTCGTGGCCGCGCAGCTGGGGGCCGACGTGACCGTCGTCGACCGCGACGGCCTGGGCGGGTCGGCCGTGCTGACCGACGTGGTGCCCTCCAAGACGCTCATCGCGACCGCCGAGGCGATGACCGACACCGCCGAGTCGGGTGAGCTCGGCGTCCTGCTCGGGTCCGGTGACGGCGACCCGTCGCAGGCGCGCGTGGGTGTGGACATGGCGCGGGTCAACGTCCGGGTCAAGGCGCTGGCGAAGGCACAGTCCGACGACATCGCGGCGCGGATGCAGCGCGAGGGGGTCCGCATCGTCCCCGGCGTCGGCCGCCTCGACGGGCCCCGCCGGGTGGTCGCCGCGCTGGCGGGCGGCGGCGAGGAGCAGATCGAGGCCGACGCCGTGCTCGTCGCGACAGGGGCCCACCCGCGCTCCCTGCCCGACGCCGTGCCCGACGGCGAGCGCATCCTGACCTGGGAGCAGGTCTACGACATCGACTGCCTGCCGGAGCACCTGGTCGTGGTCGGCTCGGGGGTGACGGGAGCCGAGTTCGCCTCCGCCTACACCTCCCTCGGCAGCGAGGTGACCCTGGTCTCCAGCCGCGACCGCGTCCTGCCCGGCGAGGACGCCGACGCGGCCGCCGTGCTCGAGGACGTCTTCCGGCGTCGCGGCATGACGGTGCTCGACAGGTCGCGGGCCCGGTCGGTGCAGCGCTCCGATGACGGCGTCGTCGTCACGCTGGCCGACGGGCGCACCGTCGAGGGCAGCCACTGCCTGGTCGCGGTCGGCTCGATCCCGAACACCGCCGGGCTGGGCCTCGAGGAGGCCGGGGTGCGGCTCGACGACGGCGGCTTCGTGCAGGTCGACCGCGTGTCCCGAACGTCCGAGCCCGGCGTCTACGCCGCAGGTGACTGCACGGGTGTGCTCATGCTCGCGTCGGTCGCGGCGATGCAGGGACGCATCGCCATGGCTCACGTCCTCGGCGACGCGGTCAGCCCGCTGAACATCCGGGCGGTGTCCTCGAACGTGTTCACCGACCCCGAGATCGCCACGGTCGGCTGGCTGGAGAAGGACATCGAGGAGGGTTCGACCTCGACGGTGACGCTCAAGCTGCCGCTTGCGACGAACGCGCGGGCGAAGATGCAGGGGGTGCACGACGGCTTCGTCAAGCTGTTCGCCAGCACCGGGTCGGGGACGGTCGTGGGCGGCGTCATCGTGGCCCCGCGGGCCAGCGAGCTGATCTACCCGGTGGCGCTGGCGGTCGACGGCCGTCTCACAGTCGACCAGCTCTCGCACTCGTTCACGGTCTATCCATCCATCAGCGGGTCGGTGGCCGAGGCGGCGCGACAGCTGCACACCCGCGTCTGGCAGGTCTGAGCCTCCCCGAGGCGCTCCGCGTGTCCCGCGTCGCACCGGACCCTTCCTATTACGCTATGTTATCTATCTAAATAATTGACAACATGGAGTTACTGTGAGATCGATCATCACCATCGCGCTCGTAGGCCTCGGTGCCCAGCTCGTGGACGGCACGCTCGGCATGGCCTACGGCGTGACGTCCACGACCCTCCTGCTCGGGGCCGGCTACGCGCCGGCCGTCGCCTCCGCGTCGGTCCACCTGGCGGAGATCGGCACGACGCTGGCCTCGGGGGCCGCGCACTGGCGGTTCGGCAACGTCAACTGGCGGGTGGTGCGGGCGATCGGCGTCCCGGGCGCGGTGGGCGCGTTCGCCGGTGCGACGTTCCTCAGCTCGCTGTCCACGCAGGCCGCGGCGCCGTGGATGGCGGGCATCCTGCTCGCGCTCGGCGCCTACCTCCTCGTGCGGTTCGCGTCCGCCGTGCCTCCGGTCCGCCGCGAGGTGCCACCGCGGCGGCGGTTCCTCGTGCCGCTCGGGGCCTTCGCCGGCTTCGTCGACGCGACCGGCGGTGGCGGCTGGGGCCCGGTGGCCACGCCGACGCTCATCAGCAGCGGGCGGATGACGCCGCGGCGGGTCATCGGCACCGTCGACACGTCGGAGTTCCTCGTGGCCGTCGCCGCGAGCGGCGGGTTCTTCCTGGGGATGGGCCTGCACGACGTTCCATGGACGACGGTGACCGGTCTGCTGCTCGGAGGACTGGCCGCGGCGCCGCTGGCTGCCTACCTGGTGCGCCACCTCCCGACACGGCTGCTCGGGGTCGCCGTGGGCGGGGTGATCATCCTCACCAACACCCGCACGCTGCTCAACGCGTTCGATGTCGCCAACAGCTCGCGGCCGGCCGTCTACGTCACGATCGCCGCGATCTGGTTGGCGTTCCTCGGCGGGGCGGTGCAGGGCATGCGGTCCGACCGGCGGGACGCGGGCGTCCCGGAGCAGGAGCAGGCGGCCGCCTGAGCCGGCGGTCGGCTACGGCCGCTCGTCGACGCCGTAACGCTCGGCGATGCGGGTCACGTGCGCGGGGAGGCGACCGGTCAGCACGTCCTGGAGGGTCACGTCCTCCAGCACGTGCCGGAGGCTCCCCCGCACCGCCACCCAGACCGTGCGCAGCGACTCGGTCGGGCCGACGTACGCGAGGTCGGCGGGGCTGACGTCGCGGACGGTGGCCAGCGGCCCCTCGACGGCGCGGATCACGTCGGCGATGGCGATCTGGGCAGCCGGCCGGGCCAGCATGTAGCCGCCGACGGGCCCGCGGCGGCTGACCAGGAGCTTGTGCTGCTTGAGCTGGCGGAGGATCTCGAGGAGGAACTTGGCGGGGATCTGCTGGGTCGCCGCGAGGGTCTCCGCCTTGACGGGCTCGCTCGTCCCGTCAGCGGCGAGCTGCACCATCGCCCGGACGGCGTAGTCGACCCTGGCTGTCACGCGCACCGGGACACCCTCTCGCACCGGGACGCGCCGGGCACAACCACTCGCGCATGATCACCGCGGGGTGGGGAGGCAGGGCGGGGGAGCGGTGGGTCAGAAGCCGTCGAAGCCGCCGCCGTCGAAGCCGCCGCCCCAGTCGCCACCGGACCCGCCCGCGTCGCCGCCGCCCCAGTCGCCGCCGGCGTCGCTCGCGCCGGCGTCGCCGAGCTGCGGGTCCCCGCCGTCGCCGTCCCAGCCGCCGAAGCCGCCCGTCAGCATCGTGCCCAGGAGGACGCCGGGCAGCAGGCCGGACCCTGCGTACGGGGAGAAGTAGCCCTGCGCCCACGGGCCGTACGCGGGGCCCGCCTGCCAGTACGGCTGGCGCCCCGCACCGACAGGCACCTTCCGCACGTCCGGCTCCGCGCCGTCGCGCACCCGCTCGGCGTCCGCCGGGCAGGCCGGCACCGGCCTGGGGACGCCCCCGGGAGGCGCCCACTCGACGTCGTCGGCGGACGGCCCGTGCTGGGGGTTGAAGAAGCAGGGCGGGCGCCGGACGGGCACCGGCCGGCCGGCGAGGCGCGCCTGGACGCAGGACATGGCGTAGCGCCCGTCCTCGAGGATGCCGGTGATCCCGCGGACGTCGTCCGGCGTCCGGACCCGGCCGAGGGCAGCCTTCGCGGCGTCGTAGGAGTCCAGGGCCCGGCGGTAGTCCTGGCGGGTGGCCTCGTCGAGGTCGCGTCCCGCCGTGTCGGCGTCGAGCAGTGCCACGTCCTCGCCGAGACGGGTGACGTCCTCCTCGGCGACGGACGTGACCGCCTGCAGCGACTCGAGCTCCTGCTGGGCCTTGCGGCGCTGCGACCGGCTGACCAGGAAGAGGACTCCGGCACCGACCAGCGCGAGGACGACCACGGTCTCCATGGCCCGTCAACTCCCCCCGCTGACGGCTGGTTCCTCAGCCCTTGATCTCGCAGATGACGGCGCCGTTGGTGACGGTGGCCCCCACCTCGGCCGCCAACCCGGTCACCGTGCCGGCCTTGTGCGCGTTGAGCGGCTGCTCCATCTTCATGGCCTCCAGCACGACGACCGGGTCGCCCTCGGCGACGACCTGGCCCTCCTCGGCGACGACCTTGACGATCGTGCCCTGCATGGGGCTGGTGAGGCTGTCGCCGCTCGCGGCCGCGCCGGCCTTCGACCCGCCACCGCGCCGGGCGGGCTTCCCCTTGGCCGCACCCGCGGCCGCGGCTCCGAGCCCGGCGGGCAGCACGACCTCCAGGCGCCGTCCCCCGACCTCGACCACGACGCGCTCCCGCTCGCCCGGCTCGGCAGTGTCACCTCCCGCGCCGTCGTAGGCGGGGATCGTGTTGTCGAACTCGGTCTCGATCCATCGGGTGTGCACCCGGAACGGCTCGTCGGTGAATGCCGGGTCGGCTGTGACGGCCCGGTGGAACGCGATGGCCGTCGGCATGCCGTCGACCTCGAACTCGGCCAGCGCCCGGCGGGACCGCTGCAGCGCCTGCTCGCGGGACGCGCCGGACACGATGAGCTTGGCGACGAGGGAGTCGAACGCGCCGGGGATGGTCTCCCCGGCGTCGTAGCCGCCGTCGAGGCGGATGCCGGGGCCTGACGGGGCGTGCCAGCGGGTCAGCGTCCCCGGCGCGGGCAGGAAGTTGCGTCCCGCGTCCTCGGCGTTGATGCGGAACTCGATCGAGTGGCCACGCACCGGCGGGTCGTCGTAGCCCAGCGCCTCGCCGTCGGCGATGCGGAACATCTCGCGGACGAGGTCGATGCCGGTGACCTCCTCGGTCACCGGGTGCTCGACCTGCAGCCGGGTGTTGACCTCGAGGAAGGAGATCGTCCCGTCCTGCCCGACCAGGAACTCGCACGTCCCGGCTCCGGCGTAGCCGGCCTCGCGCAGGATCGCCTTGGACGCGCGGTAGAGCTCGGTGTTCTGCTGCTCGGAGAGGAACGGGGCGGGTGCCTCCTCGACCAGCTTCTGGTGGCGGCGCTGCAGCGAGCAGTCGCGCGTCGAGACGACCACGACGTTGCCGTGGCTGTCGGCGAGGCACTGGGTCTCGACGTGGCGCGGCCGGTCGAGGTACTTCTCGACGAAGCACTCGCCGCGGCCGAACGCGCCGACGGCCTCGCGGACCGCCGACTCGAACATCTCGGGGATCTCCTCGAGCGTGCGCGCGACCTTCAGGCCGCGCCCACCGCCGCCGTAGGCCGCCTTGATCGCGACGGGGACGCCGTGCTCCTCGGCGAACGCGACGACCTCGTCGGCGTCGGCGACGGGGTCCTTGGTGCCCGCGACGAGGGGCGCGCCCGCGCGCTCGGCGATGTGGCGGGCCTTGACCTTGTCGCCGAGGGAGTCGATGGCCGAGGGGGGTGGGCCGATCCAGGTCAGCCCGGCGTCGATGACCGCCTGGGCGAAGCCCGCGTTCTCGGCGAGGAAGCCGTAGCCGGGGTGCACCGCGTCGGCGCCCGACGCCGCGGCCACCCCGAGGATCTTGTCGATGTCGAGGTAGGAGTCGGCCGGCGTGCTGCCGTCCAGGGTGAACGCCTCGTCGGCGACCCGGACGTGCAGCGCGTCCCGGTCAGGCTCGGCGTAGACCGCGACGCTGCCGATGCCCGCGTCACGGCAGGCACGGGCGACCCGGACGGCGATCTCGCCGCGGTTGGCGATCAGCACCTTCTGCACGCTCGCTCCTCACCTGGGGTCGCCGGGAGTCTAGAGGGCGCCCTCGACGGGTGACGGCCCGCGCCCGGCGCCGGCCGTCCGGCCGGGCTCGACCCGCTCACACGCGGCGTCACACGCCTCGCCACCACGCTGGGAGCACCCGACCAGGAGGTTCCCATGACCACCACGTTCGACCCCACCACCCTCGACTCCACCGCTCCCGCTCACGGCGCACACGTCGACGTGTCACCCGGTGCTCGGCTGCTCGCCGTCCTGGAGTCCACCGTCGCCTCGGTGGCGGACGCCGACCCGGCCGGCCTCGGCTCGGGCCGGCGCCGCGGACGCGAGCTGCTGGACCTCGCCGCCACGGCACGGGAGGCGGCCCGGCGGCTCGGCGCCGAGGCCGGCACGCCCGTGACCCGCGCCCCCGGCGTGGTCGTCGTCCGTGAGCTCGTGGCGGCGACCGCGCTGCTCCGTTCCGCCGTCGTGGAGACGGCGGGCCGCTGAGGCGACAGACTGGCGCGCGGGAGGCGGCCATGCTGCTCGTCAAGCTCCTCGGCCGGCCGGCGCTGGTCGCGGACGGGTCCGAGGTCCCCGGCCCCCGGGGGAACAAGGCCTGGGCGACCCTGGCCTATCTGGTCGGCAGCCCGGCCCCGGTGCCTCGCGACCGGCTCGTGTCGCTGCTGTTCCCCGACGCCGGGGACGGCCCGGCCGCCCTGCGCTGGAGCCTGGCGGAGCTCCGGCGCACCGTCGGCAACCCGCAGGCGTTCGCCGGTGACCCGGTCGGCCTTGCCCTGGGCCCCCACGTGCGGGCGGACGTCCAGCTGCTCGCGGCCGCGCCGTGGTACGAGGCCACCGAGCTGGCGGACCTGACGTCCCCGCTGCTTGAGGGCATGAACCTGACCTCCTGCCCGGGATTCCAGCTCTGGCTCGAGGGCGAGCGTCGGCGGGTGGCGGGCCAGGCGGCCGCGGTCCTCCGCGACGCCGCCCGCTCCGAGATCGCCTCGAGCCGGCCCGGCGAGGCCCTGCCGCACGCTCGCCGGCTGGTCCTGCTCGAGCCGTGGGACGAGAACGCCCACGAGCTGCTGGTCCGGGCGCTGGCCCAGAGCGGCGCGGTCGAGGAGGCCCGGGCCCACGTCGCCACGATCACCGACCTCTTCCTGGTCGAGCTGGGGACCCCGCCGTCGCGGTCCCTCGCCGCCGCGGCCGAGCCCGTGCTGGCCCGTCCTGCCGGCGCCAGCCGGGCGCGAGCCCTGGCCCAGCTCCAGGCCGGCCGGAAGGCCGTGTCGGCGGGCGCGTCGGACGCAGGGCTTGAGTCCCTGGGACGGGCCGTGGCGGGGGCCCGAGCGGTCGGGGACGTGGAGCTGCTCGTCCGCGCGCTCACCGCGGTCGGCAGCTCTCAGGTGCACGCCGTGCGCGGCGCGGACGAGTCGGGAGCCGGTGCGTTGCGCGAGGCCGTCGCCGTCGCGGAGCGTGCCGGGCGGCTCGACCTGGCGACCGCGGCGTGCCGGGAGCTCGCCTGGGTGGAGTTCCTGCGCTGCCGGTTCGACTCGGCCGAACGGTGGCTCGACCGGGCCATGTCGACCGTGGGGGCGGACGACTCGGAGCGGGCCTGGATCCTGCTGACCCGGGGGTCGCTGCGCAGCGACGCGGGGCGCCACGACGAGGCGGTGCCGCTGCTCCGGGACGCGCTGCGCCACGGGGAGAAGGCGGGCGACCTCAACGCGGCGGCGATGGCCCTGACCCACCTCGGCCGGATCTGGGTGCTTCGCCACGAGGCGGAGCGGGCGCAGGCCGACCTGCAGCGGGCCCTGGAGCTGGCCGAGCAGGCCGGCTGGACGTCGTTCTTGTCCTACCCCACCGCCTGGCTGGGCGAGGTCGCACTGCAGCAGGGTCGGTCCGGCGAGGCGGCGGAGCTCCTCAGCCACGCGCACGCGCTCGCCCTGGAGGTGGCCGATCCGTGCTGGGAGTCGCTCGCGTGCCGCGGGCTGGGCCTGGTCGCGGAGGAGGACGGCGACCACGAGGCGGCCGCGCGGTGGCTGCACGACGGGCCCGTCGCCTGCCGCAAGTTCACCGACACGTACGTCTGGGTCGAGGCCTACGCGCTGGCGGCCCAGGCCCGGCACGCCGTCGATGCAGGGCAGTCCAACGGGGTCGACCTGCTCGACCAGCTGGACCGACTGGCGGCGACCCACGGGATGCGAGAGTTCCAGGCCGAGGCAGCGCTGCTCCGCGTCGCTGCCGGCGAGCCAGGGGGCATGGAGTCGGCCCGGTCCCACGTCGCGGCCGTCGACAACCCTCACCTGGCGCGCCGGCTCGACGAGCTGGAGCAGCAGGCCGGTGCCGGGACGGTGCGGGCTACGGCTGTCGCTGCAGGTGCTCCGGCTGCCAGAAGCGGGTGAGCGGGACGCCGAGGGGGGCGAGCAGGCGGCGCAGCAGCGGCAGGGACAGGCCGACGACGTTGTGCGGGTCGCCCTCGACGCCCTCGACGAACGGTCCGCCGAGCCCGTCGATGGTGAAGGCCCCGGCCACCCGCAACGGCTCGCCCGTGCCGACGTAGGCCTCGATCTCCTCGTCGGTGATGTCGGCGAAGTGCACCACGGTGGACGCGACCTCCGCCGCGTCCCGGCCGGTCGTGGTGTCGATGAGGCAGTGACCCGTGTGGAGCACCCCGCTGCGGCCGCGCATCCGGTGCCAGCGCTCGACCGCGTCCCGGGCGTCCCGCGGCTTGCCGAGCGCCTCCCCGTCGAGGTCCAGCACCGAGTCGCAGCCCAGGACCAGAGCGTCGGACAGGCCCGCGGCGACCGCGGTCGCCTTGCGCACGGCGAGGGTCACGGCGACGTCCGCCGCGGGCCCCGTCACCGTGCTCTCGTCGACGTCGCTGACCACGACCGAGGGCTCGATGCCCGCCTGGCGCAGCAGCCCGAGCCGGGCCGGCGACGCGGAGGCGAGGACGAACCGGGGCACGCTGGTCACGGGCGGACACGGTAGCGACAGCGGCTCTCGACGCGGCCTGCGGACCGGCGCACGATCGGAAGGGCCCAGGTTTCGTGGACCCGCGGAGGAGGTCGGGAATGGACGTCAACCCGGACGTGGCGACGGTGTTCGCGCACTCGGTCGAGGAGTTCCAGTCGCGGGTCAGAGCGGTCGGCAAGGACGCCTGGGACCGGCCGACGCCGTGCTCGGACTGGGACGTCCGCGCGCTCGTCAACCACGTCGTGGGGGAGCAGCGCTGGGTCGTGCCGCTCCTGGAGGGCAAGACCGTCGCGGAGGTCGGGTCGGCGCTCGACGGCGACCTGCTCGGGTCGGCGCCCCAGGAGGCCGCCGAGTCCGCGGCCAAGGCGGCGGTGGCCGCGTTCGCCGAGCCCGGCGCGCTCGAACGCACTGTCCACCTGTCCTTCGGGGACTTCTCGGCCGCGGACTACGGCTGGCAGCTGGTCGCGGACCACGTCGTGCACGGCTGGGACCTCGCCGTCGCCGTCGCAGCCGATCCCGAGCTCGACCACGACCTCGTGGTGCGCTGCGCCCACTGGTGGGAGCAGTGGGAGGAGGCGTACCGGTCGGCCGGCGCCGTGGGCCCGGCGGTCCCGCTCTCGGCTCGCGCGTCCCGGCAGGACCGGTTGCTCGCGTCCTTCGGACGCACCCCTTCGTGGTCGGCGGCGCAGGCCACCGTCGAGCGGTTCGGCGCCGCATGGGAGGCCTGGGACCTCGACCGGATCGTCGCGTGCCTCGCCGAGGACGCCGTCTTCGAGTCGACCGGGCCGGCGCCGGACGGGGCGCGGTTCGAGGGCAGGGAGTCGATCCGGGCGGCCTGGCAGCAGATGTTCGACGGCACCCGTGACGCGTCGTTCACCTTCGAGGACTCCGTCGTCTGCGGCGACCGCGCGACGGCGCGGTGGCGGTTCGCGTGGACGAACGACGACGGCTCCCCGGGCCACGTCCGCGGCGTCGACGTCCTGCGGGTGGCGGACGGCCGCATCGCGGAGAAGCTGTCCTACGTGAAGGGCTAGCGCGGCAGCGCCGAGGAGCGCCAGCCGTCCGGCCCGCGGTGCACCGGCTGCCGGACGAGGCGGCACGGCGCGTTCCAGGCCGCCCGAGGGGCAGGTCCCCGGTCGGCCGAGGCCGCCGACCGAGCAGTCACCACGGCGACGAGAGCGGCGAGCTCCTCGGGCGAGGGGTCGCCGCGCACGACCCGCAGCAGCGGCCGCTCCGCAATGCCCTCGGGACGCTCTCGGCTCACGGTGCTTCCGGTTCGCTCGTGCGCCTCGCTGGCGCTCGTCGCTCCCTCACGGTGCTTCCGGTTCGCTCGTGCGCCTCGCTGGCGCTCGTCGCTCGCTCACGGTGCTTCCGGTTCGCTCGTGCGCCTCGCTGGCGCTCGTCGCTCGCTCACGGTGCTTCCGGTTCGCTCGTGCGCCTCGCTGGCGCTCGTCGCTCCCTCACAGGGGAATGTTTCCGTGCTTCTTCGGCGGCAGCGTCTCGCGCTTCGTGCGCAGCGCGCGCAGCGCCTTCACGACATAGGACCTGGTGTACGAGGGCGGGATGACCGAGTCGACGTAGCCCCGCTCGGCGGCGATGTAGGGGTTGGCCAGGTGGTCCTCGTACTCCGTCACGAGCTGCTTGCGCCGCTCCTCCGCGCCCGCCCCGGCCTCGCCGAGCTCGCGACGGTAGAGGATGTTGACCGCACCCTGCGCGCCCATCACCGCGATCTGCGCCGTCGGCCACGCCAGGTTGATGTCGGCGCCGAGGTGCTTGGAGCCCATGACGTCGTAGGCGCCGCCGTACGCCTTGCGGGTGATGACGGTGACCTTCGGGACGGTGGCCTCGGCGTAGGCGTAGATCAGCTTGGCGCCGCGGCGGATGATGCCGTCCCACTCCTGCGACGTGCCGGGCAGGAAGCCGGGCACGTCGACGAACGTGAGCACCGGGACGTTGAAGGCGTCGCACGTACGCACGAAGCGCGCGGCCTTCTCCGACGCGTCGATGTCCAGGGTGCCGGCGAACTGCATCGGCTGGTTGGCCACGACTCCGACGGAGCGGCCCTCGATCCGGCCGAAGCCGCACAGGATGTTCGGCGCGAACAGTGCCTGCACCTCGAGGAACTCCGCGTCGTCGAGCACGTGCTCGATGACCGTGTGCATGTCGTAGGGCTGGTTCGCAGAGTCCGGGACGAACGTGTCGAGCTCGCGGTCCTCGTCGGTGACCTCGAGCGCCGCCGTCTCGTCGTAGGCGGGCGGGTCCTCGAGGTTGTTGCTCGGCAGGTAGGACAGCAGCGCCTTGACGTAGTCGATGGCGTCGGCCTCGTCCGGGGCGAGGTAGTGGGCGTTGCCCGACTTGGTGTTGTGGGTCCGGGCGCCGCCCAGGTCCTCCTGGGTGACGTCCTCGCCGGTGACCGTCTTGATGACGTCGGGACCGGTGATGAACATGTACGACTTCTGGTCGACCATCACGGTGAAGTCGGTGATGGCCGGGGAGTAGACGGCGCCCCCGGCGCACGGGCCCATGATCAGGGAGATCTGCGGGACCACTCCGCTGGCGCGCACGTTGCGAAGGAAGATGTCGCCGTAGAGCCCGAGGGAGACCACGCCCTCCTGGATGCGGGCGCCGCCGGAGTCGTTGATGCCGACCACGGGGCAGCCGATCTTCATCGCGAGGTCCATGACCTTGACGATCTTCTCGCCGAACACCTCGCCGAGAGACCCGCCGAACACCGTGAAGTCCTGGGCGAACACGCACACCTGGCGGCCGTCGACCGTGCCGTAGCCGGACACGACCCCGTCCCCGTAGGGGCGGCTCCGGTCCAGCCCGAAGGCCGTCGAGCGGTGCCGGGCGAGCTCGTCCATCTCGATGAACGAGCCCTCGTCGAGGAGCGCCTCGATGCGCTCGCGCGCGGTCATCTTGCCCTTGGCGTGCTGCTTCTCCACGGCTCGAGCCGACCCGGCGTGCACGGCCTCGTCGTTGCGGCGGTGCAGGTCGGCCAGCTTGCCGGCCGTGGTGTGCACGTCGATGTCGGCCGGCACCTCGGTGCCGTGCCCGGGTGTGGCGGACTCCGGGACGCTGCTCACGCGGTGAGCGTATCGACCCCGGTGACCAGCCTCAGCGACGGCCGCGGAGCAGCACCGGCACCGCGGTGGCCCGGACCGTGCGCAGCTTGCGCGGGCCGGCGAGGAAGGTGGTGACCGTGCTGCCCTTCGGCACCTTCACCGCCACGCTCCTGCTGGGGTGCCAGACCACGCGGCGCACCTCCCGGCCCTTCATGAACACGCACGTGTACACACCCTTGCGGTCACGGGAGCAGCCGGCCGGACGGGTACCCGAGAGCCACGCCTGGGCGGTCGCGAACGAGCGCCCGGCCGGGGTCAACGTGCTGCGGTCCGTCTCCACCAGACGGGTGTTGGACATCGCCAGCATGTCCCAGGAGTACCAGTAGACCCGGCTCACGCCGTGCTGGGCGTTGAGGGTGAACGTGCGCAGGACGTTGCCCACCTGCCGGATCGAGCTGAGCGGCGTGACACCGGCCTCGGGCACCGGGCCGCTGACCAGCCCGTAGTTGACCTCGGTGTTCCAGATCGGCTTGCGGACCTTGTACTTCGCCAGCGTCTTGCGCACCGAGGCGAGCAGCGACATCGACGTCTCGGGCGTCCCGGTCGCGAGGGGGTAGAGCTGGAAGGAGAGGGCGTCGACGAAGGCGCTGACGTTCTTGCCCGCCACCTTGCGGGAGTAGAAGGCCTTGACCCACTGCTGCTGGCTCGACAGCCGGGTCACCAGCGCCGGCGCCACCAGGGTGGCAGACCGGTCGACGGCCGTGAGGGCGCTGCGGGTCCACGAGGTGAGCGTCGCCATCTGCGCGGCCGTTCCCGACCAGAAGCCGATGACGTTCGCCTCGTTCCAGACCTGGAAGTCCGCGACCCCGCCCCACACCGTCTTGTTGCGCTTCGCGACCTCCTGGACGTAGCGCACCCAGGCGTCTCTCGCCGGCATGGCCGAGGCACCCGGACCGTAGAAGCCCTCGGCCGCGGGCCGGCTCGAGTGGAACTCGGGCGTCTGGCCCAGCACGAGGAGCACCGACGCGCCGTTGGCGCGCGCCTTGGCCATGTGGGCGTCGACGACCGTCCAGTCGAAGACGCCGGGGGCTCGCTCGATCTCGCGCCAGGACACGCCGTTGTCCCACATCCGGATCGAACCGACCCGCGTCTGCGGCCACGCGGTCGGCCCCTCCCCGGCCAGGCCGTTGTGGTGGACGCCGAAGAACTGCGGGGAGATCACCGCCCCGGCCTTCGCGCGGGCCGTTCCCGGGACCAGGGCGACGGCGAGCAGGACGGCGAGCGCGGCGCCGAGCAGGCGGGCGGGTGCTCGGGAGATCGGGGTCGACGCGCTGCGGTCCATAGGTGCTCCACGACTGGTCCCGGGCAGCCCGGGCAGCCCGGGCGGTCCGGCCGCCTGTGCCGGCGGCAGGATGGTTGTCGGCACAGCGCCGGTTGTGCCTTGACCAAGGCGGAGCGTGCGAGTGTCAAGTTTTCGTCAGCCGTGACCGGCCCCTTCAGCGACCTGGACCGCCCTCCGCTCGTCGAGAGGGCGCTGCGTGCGGCTCTGGTGGCCGACGACGGGACCTGGTCGGACCTGCGGGTCGTGGCCGAGACGGGCTCGACGAACGCCGACGTCGTGGCCGCGGCCGCGGACGGCGCCGCGGAGGGGCTCGTGGTCGTCGCGGAGCACCAGGCGTCGGGGCGTGGCCGGGCGGAGCGGGTGTGGTCGTCGCCGCCCCGGTCGGGCCTGACGTTCTCGGTGCTGCTGAGGCCCCCTCCGTCGACCCGGGCGCAGTGGGGCTGGCTGCCCCTGCTGGCGGGCCTGGCCGTGGCCGAACCCGTGGCCCGGCTGAGCGGTCTCGCCGTCGGGCTCAAGTGGCCCAACGACGTGCTCGTCGGCGACCGCAAGCTGGCCGGCCTGCTCGCTGAGGTGGCCGGTGACGCCGTCGTCATCGGCGTCGGGCTCAACGTCTCGCTGCGCGAGGACGAGCTGCCCGTCCCCACAGCCACGTCGCTGCGGGTCGCCGGGTCGGAGGTGACCGACCGGGACCCGGTGCTGCGCGCGGTGCTCCGCGAGCTCGCCCGTCGCTACCGCTCGTGGTGCGACGCCGCCGGCGACGTCGACGCGACCGGCCTGCTCCGCGCCTACCGCTCGGCCTGCGTGACCCTCGGGCGCCCGGTCACGGTGCACCTCCCGGACGGAGCGACCCTGGCCGGCACGGCCGAGGACGTCGACGTCTCCGGCCGGCTGCTCGTGGACGACGGCTCGACCGTGCACGTCCTCGGCGCGGGGGACGTGGTCCACGTCCGCTGAGCGACCGGCGTCGCTCCGCTGAAGGTGTGCGGGGACGACACGCCGGCGATCCGTCCGACCCGGCCGCCTGCGGCGGTCGGTCCCCGGCTGGCACCATCGGGCCCGTGACCGGGATCCCCAGGCGGCTGCTCGGCGACGACGAGGAGGTCGTCCTGGCGATGCGACCGCACTGGAAGGAGATGGTCTGGCCCGTCGTCCTGCTGCTCGTGGTGAGCCCGGCGACCACCTTCCTCGCCACCGTCGTCCCCGAGAGCAGCTGGCAGACCTGGCTCCGGCTGGCCGTGGTCGCAGTCGGCGTGGTGGTCGTGCTGCGGTGGGTGGTGTGGCCGTTCCTGCGCTGGCTGACCACCGCGTACGTCGTCACCGACCGCCGGCTGATCACCCGGGCCGGCGTGATCGCCCGGCTGGGACGGGACATGCCGCTGTCTCGCGTCAACGACGTGACCTTCGAGCACAGCGGGCTGCTCGAGCGCATCCTCGGCTGCGGCACCCTCGTCGTCGAGTCGGCCGGTGAGCGAGGGCAGCTGGTGCTGAGGGACGTGCCGAAGGTCGAAGAGGTGCAGCGCGACGTCTACCGGTTGGCCGAGGACGACGAGGAACGTCGCCGGCATGGCGAGCTCTGAGCGGCCGGCGGTCTCGCCGGAGGCGATCGAGGCGCGCCTGCTCGGCGGGCCGCGTCGCTACCGGCGCGACGAGGTGGCGGAGGCGGCCGGCGTCCCGGTGGAGTACGCCCGCCGGCTCTGGCGCGCGGTCGGCTTCCCCGACGTCGGCGACGTCGCCGTGGCGTTCACCGACGAGGACCTGGCCGCGCTGCGGCGGCTGCTGCGGCTGGTGAACGGCGGCGTGCTCGACGACGAGCTCGCCGTGAGCGTCACCCGGGCGATGGGGCACAACGCGGCCCGGCTGGCGGAGTGGCTCGTCGACGCCATGGTCGAGCACCTCGTCGACGAGCAGGGGAGCACGGTGGAGGAGGCGACACGGGTCGCGGCCGAGACCGTCACCGAGCACCTCGACGACCTCGAGTCCCTGCTGGTGTTCGTGTGGCGCCGGCAGCTGGCCGCCGTCGCCGGCCGCGCGCTGGCCGGCGCGGCGCGCGAGACCGTCACCGGCCGGCTCTCCGTCGGGTTCGCCGACCTCGTCTCCTACACCCGGCTGTCCCAGAAGCTCGAGGAGCGCGAGCTGGCAGCGCTCGTCGACCGCTTCGGCCGGCGCTCCGCGGACGTGATCGCCGGTGCGCACGGGCGCCTGGTCAAGACGGTCGGTGACGAGGTGCTCTTCGTCGCCGACGACGCCGCCGACGCCGCGCTGATCGGCCTCGAGCTCGCCGAGGTCATGGCCGAGGACCCTGACCTGCCCGACGTCCGGGTGGGGATCGCGACGGGCACGGTGCTCACGCGCATGGGCGACGTCTTCGGCCGGACCGTCAACCTGGCCAGTCGTCTCACGGCGCTCGCCGCCCCCGGCTCGGTGCTGGTCGACTCCGACACCGCGCAGGCGCTCGACGGGCACCCGGCCTTCGCGCTGGACGTGCAGCGCACGCGGGCGGTGCGGGGGATGGGCCTGGTGCGTCCCGGGGTCGTGCGGCGCACGCGTTAGAGGTCGTGCGGCGCACGCGTTAGAGGTCGTGCGGCGCACGCGTTAGAGGTCGAGCGGCGCACGCGTTAGAGGTCGTGCGGCGCACGCGTTAGCCTCGGCCACCGTGAGCGCGAACCGGTTCGGCGACTACGAGCACGTGACCCTGACCCCGCACGACGACAGGGGCCACGTCGTCGAGCTGGTCCTGGACCGGGCCTCCGCGCACAACGCGCTGTCGACGGCCATGGCCCGTGACGTCGCGTCGGCGACGGCGGCCCTGGCGGGCGACGCGGACGTACGCGCCGTCGTCGTGTCGTCCGCGTCGGAGAAGGCCTTCTGCGTGGGGGCGGACCTCAAGGAGCGCAACGCGTTCAGCGACGCCGACCTGCTGGCTCAGCGGCCGCACTTCCGGGCGTGCTTCGGCGGCATCCTCGACCTGCCCGTCCCGGCGGTCGCGGCCGTGCACGGGTTCGCCCTCGGCGGCGGGCTCGAGCTGGCCCTGTCGTGCGACCTGGTCGTGGCCGACGAGACGGCAGTGCTGGGCCTGCCGGAGGTCACGGTGGGGGTCATCCCCGGCGGCGGCGGGACGCAGCTGCTGACCCGGCGGCTCGGTGCGTCGCGGGCCGCCGACCTCGTGTTCACGGGGCGGCGGCTGGACGTCGCCGAGGCCGAGCGCATCGGGCTCGTCGACCGTCGGGTGCCGGCGGGCACGGACCGGGCCGAGGCGCTCGGGCTGGCGGCGACGATCGCCGCGAACTCGCCCGTGGGAGTGCGCAACGCCAAGAGGGCGTTGCGACGGGGGAGTGACGTGGACCTGGCGACGGGGCTCGACGTCGAGGACGGGGCCTGGCGGGCCACGGCCTTCTCGGGCGACCGGGCCGAGGGCGTCGCGGCCTTCAACGAGAAGCGGCGACCCGACTGGCCGGGGGTGGACGGATGAGTGACCTGCCGGAGCGGCTCTCGCTGCGCGAGGTCGGCCCGCGCGACGGGCTGCAGAACGAGGACCCGGTCCCGACCGCGGGCAAGGTGGCGCTGATCGAGGCCCTGTCGCGCACCGGGGTCGGGCGCATCGAGGCCGTGTCCTTCGTGCACCCCCGCGCCATCCCCCAGATGGCCGACGCGGCAGAGGTCTGGGCGGCCGTGACGCCGGCCCCGGGGGTCCGCTACTCGGCGCTCGTGCCCAACCTCAAGGGCGCCGAGCGGGCGCTGGGCGCGGGGTTCACCGAGATCGAGGTCGTCGTCTCGGCGTCGGACACCCACAACCGCAAGAACCTCAACCGCTCGACCGACGAGTCGCTCGACGACATCGCCGCGATCATGGACCTGGTGCACGCCCGGGGGGCCACCTGCCAGGTGATCGTGTCGACCGCATGGGGCTGCCCGTACGAGGGCGAGGTCCCGGTCGAGAGGGTGCTCTCGGTCGCGGGCCGGGCGCTGCGCGACGGCGCCGACACCCTCTCGTACGGCGACACGACCGGCATGGCCACGCCGTCGCGCGTGACCCGCCTGGTCAGCGAGACGCGGTCGGCCCACCCCGACGCCGGGCTCAACCTGCACTTCCACAACACCCGCGGCACGGGTCTGGCCAACGTGCTGGCTGCCCTGCAGCTGGGCGTGAGCGACTTCGACGCCTCGGTGGGCGGGCTGGGCGGGTGCCCCTACGCACCGGGCGCCACCGGCAACATCGCCACGGAGGAGCTCGTGCACATGGTCGAGGACATGGGCGTCGCGACCGGCGTCGACCTCGAGGCGATGATCGACGCCGCGGGCGAGGCCGAGCGCCTCGTCGGGCGCACGCTCCCGTCGCAGGTGCTGCGGGCCGGGCCCCGCACGCGCACCATCGACGCGGTCACCTGACGCGCCCGATCCGCGCGGTCCGCACGGGTCTGGGTGGTGGGGACGAGACTGGTCCCGATGGTCCGATCGGTGGGCTGATCGCCCGGTTTCGCCCCCACGGAGGCCCCGGATGCGTCATCTTCGATTGCGTGTCCCAGACAGGCGACGACGCGACGCGTCTGCGGGCGCTCCTGGACATCGCCAAGGTGATCGGCGCCAGCCGCACCGAGGACCTGGTCGAGGCGCTCGCGGAGTCGGCTCGGCGTGCCCTGGACGCCGCGTCGCTGTCGATCTCGCGCTGGGACCGCGAGCGCGGGGTCCTCACGACGATGGTCAACGTCGGGATGCTCGCGCCCGGGGAGGTGCGCTTCCCCGCCGACGAGACCGTCGCGCTGGCGGCCTGGCCCGAGGTGGGCGGGCTGGTCCAGGGCCGCATGTCCTTCGTCACCGGGCTCGACGACGGGACCCCCGAGGGCGACCACCTGGCCGAGCTCGGGAAGACCTCGGGGCTCTCGGCGCCGATCCTGGTCGAGGCGCGGGTCTGGGGCTCGCTCTGGGCCGCCCGGGCCGAGGGGCAGCCGGCCTACACCGGGGAGGACCTCGACTTCGCCGAGGCCGTCGCCACGCAGGTGGCGGCCGGCGTGGTGCAGGCCGATCACATGGCGCGCATCGAACGGCTGGCCTTCACCGACCCGCTGACCGGTCTCGCCAACCGCCGGGCGGTCGACGAGCGGCTGGACGCCGCGTTGGAGCGTCACCGGTCGACCGGCAGCACGGTCACGATCGTGCTGGCCGACATCAACCGGCTCAAGCAGGTGAACGACACCTTCGGTCACGAGGCCGGCGACCGTCTGATCGTCTCGGTCGCCGAGGCCGTGAGCCGCGCCAGCGGACTCGCCGAGCACAGCCTGGCCGCCCGCATCGGCGGCGACGAGTTCTGCGTCGTCGTGGACGGCGAGCCGCTGTCGGTGTCCGTGCAGGTCGCCGAGGAGCTGTGCCGCCTCGTCGACAACCAGCCGATGAGCACGGGGATCTCCTGCGGCGTCGCCTCCACCGAGGTGCTGGCCGCCACCGTCGACAACGCCACCCGACTGTTCCGGCTCGCCGACGCCGCGCAGTACCGCGCGAAGCGCGCCGCGTCCCGTCGCCCGGTCGTGGCCGGCCGGTCGGTGCCCGACGACCCCGGGGAGGCACCCGCCGACCGGCGCGCCCGCCGCGGCCGGCTGAGCACCGACGTCCCCGCGGCGCTGGAGTCCGGCCTCGCCGCGCTGGACGAGCTGGGGCGGGCTGACGTGCGGCAGCGGCTCGAGCTGGTCGCCGACCACCTTCGCGACCTGCTCGACGCGGCAGGCTGGTGGATCTCGCACGTCGCGGCCGGCGAGGACCGGCTGGTCACGCTGGGCACCTCCGTGCAACGCCTCGCCCACACGGTCGACGGACGTGCGGAGGACTACGCGGACGTCGGTGCGGTGTTCGACCTGCGCGACTACCCCGTCACCCGGCGGGCCATCGACGAGGCCGGGTCCTTCTTCGTCGAGACAGGCATGCCCGGCAACGACCCGGCCGAGGAGGCCACCCTGGCCACCGCGGGCTACCTCGCGGTTCTCGGCGCCGGCGGCTCGGACGCCGGGGGCGGCTGGCTCGTGGAGGTCTACGCCGACACGATCAGCCTGCCGATGGGGACGTTCGAGCCGGTGCTACGAGCCCTCGTCGCCGTCGCCGTGGCCGGTGCCGTCCGCGAGGCCGCGGGCGTCCGCCTACCTCCGGCACGTGCGGCAGAGCGCCTGTAGCCGCCACGCCCCGTCGCGACCACCGACCGTTAGGCTCGCCGCGTCCCGACCCCGCGCCAGCCCGCCATGAGGTGAGTCCCGCCGTGTCCCCGGTGCAGACCCAGGAGCACAACCCCATCCCCGAGCACCCGCCGGTGCCCGAGCTGCGCGCCCGGGTCGAGCGGGGAGGCGCGGCGAAGTACCACGAGTCCAACGCGGCCAAGGGGAAGCTCTTCGCCCGTGAGCGGGTCCGGCTCCTCGTCGACGAGGGGTCCTTCGTCGAGGACGGCGCCTTCGCCAACGTGGCCGCCGCCGACCTCCCCGCGGACGGCGTGGTGACGGGCAGTGCCACCGTGGACGGGCGGCCGGTCTGCCTGATGGCCAACGACTCCACGGTCAAGGCCGGGTCGTGGGGGGCGCGGACGGTCGAGAAGATCATCCGCATCATCGAGACGGCCTACCGCACCGGCGTGCCGATGGTCTACCTCGTCGACTCCGCGGGCGCCCGCATCACCGACCAGATCGACCTCTTCCCCGGCCGCCGGGGCGCCGGCAAGATCTTCTGGAACCAGGTCCGGGCCAGCGGCTCGATCCCCCAGGTCTGCGCCCTGTTCGGCCCTTCGGCGGCGGGGGGCGCCTACATCCCCGCCTTCTGCGACGTCGTCGTCATGGTCGAGGGCAACGCCTCGATGTACCTCGGCTCCGACCGCATGGTCGAGATGGTCACCGGCGAGAAGACCACCCTGGAGGAGATGGGCGGGGCGCGGGTGCACTGCGCCGAGTCCGGCGTGGGGCACTTCCTCGTGAAGACCGAGCAGGACGCGCTGGAGACGGTCCGCTCCTACCTGTCCTACCTCCCGTCGAGCTGGGAGGGCGAGCCGCCCGGCGCGGCGCCGGTCGACCCGCCCTCGTCGATCGACGTGACCACCCTCGTCCCCGACAGTGAGCGGCAGGCCTTCGACATGCGCCGCTACACGAAGGGGCTGCTCGACGAGGGGTCGTTCCTCGAGATACACGCGCTGTGGGCCCGCGAGGTCACGGTCGGCTTCGGGCGCCTCGACGGCGAGGTCGTCGGGGTCGTGGGCAACAACTCGATGTTCAAGGGCGGCGTCCTGTTCGTGGACTCCGCCGACAAGGCCGCGCGCTTCGTGCAGCTGTGCGACGCGTTCAACGTGCCGCTGCTGTTCCTCTCCGACGTTCCCGGCTTCATGGTCGGCTCCGCCGTGGAGAAGCAGGGCATCATCCGTCACGGCGCCAAGATGATCACCGCGATCTCGGAGGCGACGGTGCCGAAGATCTGCGTCGTCGTGCGCAAGGCCTACGGCGCGGGGCTCTACGCCATGGCCGGCCCCGGCTTCGAGCCCGACGCGACGATCGCGCTGCCGACGGCCAAGATCGCGGTCATGGGCGCCGAGGCGGCGGTGAACGCCGTCTACGCCAACAAGATCGCCGCGATCGAGGACGAGGACGAGCGCGCCGCCTTCGTGGCCGGCAAGCGACGCGAGTACGACGAGGACATCGACGTCGTACGCCTGGCCAGCGAGCTGGTCGTCGACGACGTCGTGACGCCCGACCGGCTGCGCGCCGAGCTGGTGCGCCGCTACCGCACCTACCGGGGGAAGGACCGCTCCTTCTCGCGGCGGCGGCACGGCGTCACCCCCGTCTGAGGCACCGACCCTCGGTCAGGCCTCGAACTCGCACCACAGCGGGTAGTGGTCGGAGACGCGGTTGGCCAGCTGCTGCCGGTCGTCCGCCCGGATCAGCCCGTCGGAGAAGTCGAACATGCCGGCGTTGACGAAGGGCACCGTCATCCGCGCGCGCCCCTCGGGGAACCAGGCGATCTGGTCGTAGAAGTGGCGCAGGTTCGGCGGTGCCGACGGGTCGGGGTCGTCGAAGATGGTGCGGGGGACGAGGTTCAGCGCGTCCGGGGCGCGCAGGCCGGTCGAGGTGAACGCCTGGTGCAGCGGGTCGCCGCTGCGGTCGATGTTGAAGTCACCGAGGGCCAGCAGGTTCTCGCCCCACACGTCGCTGCTCGCCGACCAGCGCGCGAGCCACTGGGCGATCGCCGTCAGCTCGGGCACCCGGTCCGCGGCCCGGCTGCCGTAGAGCACGTGGAGGGTCACCAGGGTGACGCGCCGGCTGCCGCGCTCGAAGCTCACGGCGTACGGCGTCCGGGCGAACTGGTCGGTGAGGCCACCGGGCCGAGCCCCCGACCGGTCCGGCGCCACCACGAGCTCGCAGGCCAGGCCTGAGGGGCGCACCCTCGTGGTGTCGAACACGAACGCGAGCCGCTCGCTGTTGCCCGGCGAGCCGTCGGTCACGTCGGTGACGAGGTAGGCCCACGTCCGGCCCAGCAGGTGCATCATCGCCCGGAACGCGGACGCGCTGCGGCGGACCTCCTGAACCGCGACGACGTCGAAGCGACGCACGATCTCGGCGATGCACGCGACGTTGCTCAGGTCGCGAAGCGGCCGGTCGCCGCGGACCGACCGCCAGGCCGGGCGCACGCGGTCGAAGACCCGCACGTTCCACGTGCCCACGAGCAGGTTGCCGTAGGCCTTGGCGGGCACCACGCGGTCCAGGGCGGCCGAGAGGCCGGCGAGCTCGGACACGACGTCGGCGGGGAACGGGTCCTCGATGCTGTCTGGCATGTCCTGCTCCCGGGGCCGGACGGGTCGACCGGTCGACGGTGGACCCCGCCGACCGGCCGGGTCAAGGGCCTGCGCTGGCCCGACCGGGTGACACGGTCCGCGATCTGAGTACCCGTACGGGTACGGCCGGGCGGTGTCAGGGCCGACTCTTGACCCATGGAACCCACGCTGCTCGCCGGTGCCGTCGAGTTCAGCCCGCTCGACATCGCGATGATCGTCGCCGTCCTGGCCGCCCTCGCGCTCGTCGTGAGCGCACCAGGGTGGCTCACCCTCGCCGTGGTCGCGGCGCGGGCGGCGGGCCCGGGCGCCTCCCGGGCGCGCCGCTGGTCGCGCGGGGCCGGCGGTGCCCTGGCCGGCATCGCGGTCAGCGCCGCGGTGTTCGCGGTCGTCGCCGGCCTGCTCGACCACTTGTTCTCCGCGACGGTCCCGGCCGTGCTGGCTGCCTGGGTCGCGTGCTGGGCGCTGGCCTACGCGGTGCACGGGAGCGCCGCTGCCCGGCCACCGCTGCCCGCGCAGCCGCCCGGCGTTGCAGGCCGCGGCTCGGAGGAGGGGTGGGGACGATGATCGACGAGACACTGCTCGCCGACCCGCGGCGCTGCCCGTCCTGCGGCGCGCCGCTCGGCGCCCGTCCCACGGCCTGCCCCGCCTGCCGCGTCAGCCTCCAGGGGTCGACCGCAGCCCGGCTCTGGCAGGTCAGCGTCGAGGTGTCCAGGCTCCTCGCGGAGCGGACCGCCCTCGTCGCCCGGCTGCGTGCCGAGTCGGCCATCGGGCCGACGGTCGGTGTGCCTGCAGCGCCGGTCGCGACCGTCGCTGCCGGGCCATCGGCAGCTGCAGCGCCGCCGCGGCCTGTCGCTGCGCCGCGTCCGGAGTGGACCCCGCGACGCGTGCAGAACCTGCTGCTCGCGCTCGGCGTGGGGCTGCTCGGCGTGGCGGCCGTCATCTTCCTCGCGGTCTCCTGGGGCAGCCTGGGAGTCGGCGGCCGGGCGGCCGTCATGACCGGTGTCACCGCGACGGCCGCCGTCGCGGGCCACCGCACCGCGCGCCGTGGGCTCACCTCCACCGCCGAGGCGCTGTCCCTGCTCACGGTCGGGCTCGCGGTGCTCGACGCCTACGGTGCCCGCGCCTCGGACCTGTTCTCGCTCGGGGACGTCCCCGGCCTGCTCTTCGCGGCCGGGACCGCGGCTCTCCTGGCTCTCGGCGCGGGCGCCGGGAGCCTGGTCCTGCGGACGCGCGCCCTTCGGACGTCGTCGGCCGTCCTGGCCCAGCTGGCCGTGCCGTTCGCCCTCCTCCACCTCGCCGACCGCTCGGACAACCCCGCCGCGCTGCTCGCCGCGGGAGCGACCGGGCAGGCGCTCGCGGCGTTGGCCGTGGTCGTCGCGTGGCCCGGCTCGCGGGCGTCGCGCGACGCTCGGTCACTGGTGGCGGCTGGTGGCGTCGCCGCCGGTCTCGCGGCGACCGGCCTCGCCCTGGTCGCGGCCTACGCCGAGGACGGGTCGCTCGTCGTCGGCACCGCGGTCCTGGTCGTCGTCGCGCTGGCACTCGTCGCGGGCTCCGAAGCGGTCCGACGGCCCGCCCCCGTGGCGCGTGCGGCGGCCACCGGGCCGGCGCCTGCTGCCCTGCCGTCACCAGTGGCGGCAGCGCAGCAGGCGGGTGCTGGGGCCACCGGGCCGGCGCCTGCTGCCCTGCCGTCAACAGTGGCGGCAGCGCTGCAAGGGGGCGCGGCGGCGGTGCTCGTCCTCGGCGTCTGGGCGCCGGTCGTCGACCTCGCCTCCGACTCCTGGACGGCCGTCGGGCTCGCAGCGGCCGCGGCGGTGCTGCTGGCCGCGCTGGTCGCGGTGCCGCGGGACCGCCGGGCCTCGCCGGCGAGCGTGCTGCTGGTCGCGGCGGTACTGCCCGGTGTGGACACCCTGCGCGCGCTCGTGCCCGCGGTCGCGGGCCGCGTGCAGTGGCCCGACCAGCCTTGGACGGCGAGCGGCGACCAGCCCGCGGCCCGGCTGCTCCGGCTGCCCGACATCGACGCGGCCGTCGCGCTGACCGGGCAGGAGGCCCGGCCGTCGCTGGTGCTGCTGCTGGTCGTCGCCTCGGCCCTGGCCGTGATGGCCGTGCTGCGGCCCGTCGCGCGCCCCGCCGCGGCCTCCGCGGCCGTTGCCCCGGTGGTCGCGGCCGGGCTGCTCGTGCCGCCGGCGCTCACGGCGACGTACGCCGTGGGGCTGGGCACCGACCTCGCGCTGGCACCGGCCGCGCTGGTCGCCGGTGTCCTGCTGGTCCGTCGTCGCCGGCCAGGTCCCGGCGTGACGGCACTCGCGTCGGGTGCCGTCGTGCTGGCTCTGGTGGTGTCCTGGTCGTTCGCGGTCGCCGCCGCGACCCTCACCGTGCTGCCCGTCGCGGCCGGCCTGCTGCTCGCGACGGCGGCTGCCGCCCACGGGGTCGGGTCGCTGCGCGGCGCCCGGGTGGCCGCAGCCGCCGCAGCCGTCTCGCTGCTGGTCGCCGAGGCGGGCGCCGTCGCCCGCCACGAGGGCGCCGGATGGCCGGCCGTCTGGTCGCTCGTCCTCGTCCTGGTGCTCGTGGCGGCGGCCGCCGCGGCAGGCGTCGTGACGGCCCGGACCGACCGGACCGACCCGTTCTGGTCCTGGGTCGCGCGCGTACTCGTCGTCGTCGCCACGGCCGCCTCCGTCTCGGGCACCGGATCGGTGGCCTTGTGGCAGGGCGCCGGCGACGCCGGTGTCGGCCTCGCGCTCTCCGTCGCCGCGGCCCTCCTGCTCGCCGCCACCGCGCTGCCGAGCGCGGGTACGGCCGTGACCGTGCTCGACGTCCGGCTCGTCGTGGCCGCGGGCGCCGCGGCGGGCACGGTGCTCGCCGGCGTCGACGGCGACCGGCTCTGGCTGGCCCTGCTGGCACTCGGCGTCGCGGTCGCCGTGCTCGGCGTCCGGGAGGACCACCGGTGGGGCTGGGCGGCGGGTCTCCTGCTGGCAGCGAGCAGCTGGGTGCGCCTCGCCCTCTCCGACGTCACCGCGCCGGAGGCCTACACGGTCCCCCCGGCGGTGGCGCTGCTCGCCGTGGGGCTGCTCCGCAGGCGGCGCGACCGGGACTACCCGTCCTGGCACGCCTACGGCCCCGGACTCTCCCTCGCTCTCGTGCCGAGCCTGCTCCGCGCGATCTCGGACACCGGCGACCTGCGCCCGCTGTTGCTGGGGCTTGCAGCGCTCGCCGTGCTCGGCGCGGGTGTCGCCCGCCGGCTGCAGGCGCCGCTGCTCGTCGGCGCTGGAGTGCTCGCGGTGGACGCGCTGGTCCAGCTGGCGCCCTACCTCGCGCAGGCGTACGAGGTCGTGCCGCGCTGGGTGACGATCGGGCTGGTGGGGCTGCTGCTGCTCGCGAGCGGCGCGACGTACGAGCAGCGGGTGCGCGACCTGCGCCGGGTCGGTCGGGAGGTCGCGCGCCTGGGTTGAGCGCGTCCGCGGCGGTCGCGACCCCTCCTGTGCATACGATGCCGTCATGACCCGCGTTCTCCTGGCCGAGGACGACCACGCGATCTCGGAGCCGCTGGCGCGCGCCCTGCGTCGCGAGGGCTACGACGTCGAGGTCTGCGAGGACGGTCCCGGTGCTCTCGAGTCGGCGACGGCCGGCCAGCCGGTGGACCTCGTCGTGCTGGACCTCGGTCTTCCCGGCATGGACGGTCTCGAGGTCTGTCGCCGGCTGCGGGCCGAGGGCAGCGGCGTCCCGGTGCTGGTGCTGACCGCCCGGGCAGACGAGGTCGACACGGTCGTCGGGCTCGACGCCGGGGCGGACGACTACGTCACCAAGCCGTTCCGGCTGGCCGAGCTTCTCGCCCGCGCTCGCGCGCTGCTGCGCCGCGGGGGCATCGAGGTCACCCAGGGCGTCCACGGCGTGCGCATCGACACCGAGTCCCACCGGGCCTGGGTCGACGAGGACGAGCTCTCGCTGACCGCCAAGGAGTTCGACCTGCTCCGCGTCCTGCTCCGTGAGAACGGCAAGGTGGTCACGCGGGAGCAGCTGATGCGCGAGGTGTGGGACACGGCGTGGTGGGGCTCGACCAAGACCCTGGACATGCACGTGTCGTGGCTGCGCAAGAAGCTCGGCGACGACGCGGCCAACCCCAGGTTCATCACGACCGTCCGAGGTGTCGGGTTCCGCTTCGAGCGCGAGTGAGCACCTCGTGAGCGCCCACGCATGAGACGCCGGCTGCTCGTCAGCGCCCTCGTCGTCTCCCTCCTCACCGCGGTGGTCCTCGGGCTGCCGCTCGTGCTGGTCGCCGTGCTCGCGGACGAGCCGCTGGAGGCGGGCACGCTCGTCGTGCTCGTGCTCGCGTTCGGCGCCGCCGCCCTGGTCGCCGCCGCCGCGCTCGGGCTGCTGGAGGGCAGGGTCGTCGCGGCCAAGGTCGCCACCCTCGCCGACCGCGCCGAGCGGCTCGGGTCGGGCGACACCCGCCGGCCGATGGCCGAGACGGGCCTGCCGGAGGTCGACCAGGTGGCCCGGCTGCTCGAGCGCGGGGGGGACCGGGTCGACCGGCTGCTCGCCGCCGAGCGTCAGTTCGCGAGCGACGCGTCCCACCAGCTGCGCACCCCGCTGACGGCGCTGTCCATGCGCCTCGAGGAGATCCTGCAGGCCGACGACCCCCGGACCGTCCAGGAGGAGGCCGCCAGCGCGCTCGCGCAGGTCGAGCGGCTCGCGACGGTCGTCGAGCACCTGCTGGACAACGTGCGCGAGAGCCACCTGCGGGCGGGGCCGGTGCACCTCGACGACATCGTGCTCCAGCAGGTGGTCGAGTGGGAGCCCGCGTTCGCGGCCGCGTCCCGGTCGATCAAGGCTGTCGGGACGCGCGCCCTGGTCGCCCTCGCCACCCCCAACGGGCTCTCCCAGGTGCTGGCGACGCTGCTGGAGAACAGCCTCATCCACGGCGCCGGCACCGTGACGGTGTCGACGCGGTCGACCGGCATCTCCCTGGTCGTCGAGGTCACCGACGAGGGGCCAGGCGTGCCCACCGAGCTCGGGCCGAGCATCTTCGAGCGTTCGGTGAGCGGGCGCCGGGGGACGGGGCTGGGGCTGGCGGTGGCCCGCGAGCTCGCCGAGGCCGACGGCGGCCGGCTCGAGCTGGTGCAGCAGAAGCCGCCGGTGTTCGCGCTGTTCCTCAGCGCCGCGTCGGCGGGTCCTCGCTGAGCGCGTCGTCGACCGGGCCGTCGAGCGCGTCCGGCGCGGCCGCCTCCGGCAGCAGGGCCGGGAACACGTAGCGCCGGTAGGACCAGAACCGGAAGGACGTGCCGAGCGCCAGGCCGACCACGTTGGCCGCGATGTTGTCGGCCAGCGCGCTGGTGAAGCCGAGCGCGTAGTGCGAGACCGCGAGACAGGTCAGCGCGATGGCCAGCCCGACCCCGTTGAGCAGGAAGAACAGCGCGTACTCGCGCCGGACCCCCGACCTGCCCCGGCGGCGGAAGGTCCACGTGCGGTTGCCGGCGTACGACACCGTGGTCGCGAGCACCGTCGACACCGTCTTGGACGTCAACGGCTTGTCGGTGGCGTGCAGCATGAGGTTGAACACCCCGAGGTCCACCGCGTAGGCGAACATGCCGACGACGCCGAACTTCATGACCTCACGGACCAGGGCGCCGAGCCGGTAGTAAGCGCGCAGCAGCACTCTCACGCGCGCGCTCCCCACCGTGCCGGCACGGGTCGAGGGTACGGGGTGGTGGCCCGGACATGGCACGATACGTCCGTAGGACATGACAGGCGGGCGTCGATCCCGCACAGTGGTGACACACGACGTTCAGGAGCACCCCCGTGACCGGCAGCCACCTCTCCGACGAGCTCGAGTCGCTGCGCAAGACCGTCGAGGAGTTCGCGCACGAGGTCGTCGCGCCGACGATCGGCGACTTCTACGAGCGCGAGGAGTTCCCCTACGACATCGTCCGCCAGATGGGCGAGATGGGGCTCTTCGGCCTGCCCTTCCCCGAGGAGCACGGCGGCATGGGGGGCGACTACTTCGCGCTGTGCGTGGCGCTCGAGGAGCTGGCCCGCGTCGACTCGTCGGTGGCGATCACGCTCGAGGCCGCGGTGTCGCTCGGTGCGATGCCGGTCCACCGCTTCGGCACCGACGAGCAGAAGGCGCGGTGGCTGCCGAGGATGTGCTCGGGGGAGATGCTCGGCGCGTTCGGCCTCACCGAGCCGGGCGGCGGCTCCGACGCGGGCGCGACCCTGACGACCGCGCGCCTCGACGGCGACGAGTGGGTCATCAACGGCACGAAGGCGTTCATCACCAACTCGGGCACCGACATCACCGGTCTGGTGACCGTCACGGCCGTGACCGGCACGCAGGAGGACGGGCGCAAGGAGATCTCCTCGATCATCGTGCCCGCCGGGACGCCCGGCTTCACGGTGTCGAAGAAGTACTCCAAGGTCGGCTGGAACGCCTCCGACACCAGGGAGCTGTCGTTCTCGGACTGCCGGGTGCCGGTGGCCAACCTGCTCGGCGAGCGCGGCCGGGGCTACGCCCAGTTCCTGTCCATCCTCGACGAGGGCCGCATCGCGATCGCGGCGCTCGCCGTGGGGCTGGCGCAGGGCTGCGTCGACGAGTCGGTGAAGTACGCGAAGGAGCGCCACGCCTTCGGCCGGCCGATCGGTGACAACCAGTCGATCGCGTTCAAGGTCGCCGACATGGAGATGCGCGCCCACACGGCCCGGCTCGCCTACTACGACGCCGCGGCCCGGATGCTGCGCGGCGAGCCGTTCAAGAAGCAGGCGGCGATCGCCAAGCTCTACGCCTCCGAGATCGCGGTGACCAACGCGCGCGAGGCGACGCAGGTGCACGGCGGCTACGGGTTCATGAACGAGTTCCCGGTCGCCCGCATGTGGCGCGACTCGAAGATCCTCGAGATCGGCGAGGGCACCTCCGAGGTCCAGCGGATGCTGATCGCCCGCGAGCTCGGCCTCTAGGGCCGCCCACCCGCCCCAAGATCCCCGCGACCGTGCCCAGGAAGCGAGTCGACCGCGTTCCTGGGCACGAGGTGAGGATCTTGGCGGGCGGTAGGGTCGGCGCCCGTGGGTGACTTCCCGGTGGTCGGCGTCGTCGGCGGCGGGCAGCTGGCCCGGATGACGGCCCAGCCGGCCATCGGCCTGGGCATCACGCTGCGGGTGCTCGCTCGGGACCCCGCCGACAGTGCCGCCCGCGTCGTGCCCGGCACCGAGATCGGCGCAGAGGACGACCTCGACGCGCTGCGCCGCTTCGCCAAGGGCTGCGACGTCCTGACCTTCGACCACGAGCACGTGCCCACCGCGCACCTGCGCACGTTGCAGGCCGAGGGCGTGACGGTCCGGCCCGGCCCCGACGCGCTCGAGCACGCGCAGGACAAGCTGGTGATGCGACGCCGGCTCACCGACCTGGGCGTCCCGTGCCCGCGGTGGGCGGTCGTCACGGGGGCCGAGGACCTCGCGGCGTTCGGCGCGCAGGCCGGGTGGCCGGTGGTGCTCAAGACCCCGCGCGGCGGGTACGACGGCAAGGGCGTCCGGGTCGTCGAGGACCTCGAGGACGCCGGCGACTGGCTCTCCCGCGGCGGTCAGCTGCTCGCCGAGGAGCGCGTCGCGTTCGTCCGCGAGCTCGCGGTCCTGGTCGCCCGCAGCCCGCACGGCCAGGCGGCCGTCTGGCCGGTCGTCGAGACCGTGCAGGCCGACGGGGTCTGCCGCGAGGTCCTGGCGCCCGCACCGGTCCCCGAGGACCACGCGCTGGCGGCCCAGCAGGCGGCCCTGCGCATCGCCGAGGGCCTCGACGTGACCGGCGTCATGGCGGTCGAGATGTTCGACACCGAGTCCGGCGTGCTGGTCAACGAGCTCGCGATGCGGCCGCACAACAGCGGTCACTGGACGATCGAGGGCTCGCGCACGAGCCAGTTCGAGCAGCACCTGCGCGCCGTGCTGGACCTCCCCCTGGGCGACACCCGGATGACGGCCCGCCACGTCGCCATGTCCAACGTGCTCGGCGCAGACCTGGCGGACATGTACCCCGGCTACCTGCACTGCCTCGCCCACGACCCCGGCGTGCGGATCCACATGTACGGCAAGCAGGTACGCCCAGGGCGAAAGGTGGGTCACGTCACGGCGCTCGGGGACGATGCTGACGAGGTCAGGGCGCGCGCCAGGCACGCCGCCGCCTTCCTGCGAGGAGACAGTGATGACTCAGCCGAGTGACTCGGCGGGGCCTGTCGTGGGCGTCGTGATGGGCTCCGACTCCGACTGGCCGGTGATGGAGGCCGCCGCGACGGCGCTCGACGAGTTCGACGTCGCCTACGAGGTCGACGTCGTCTCGGCCCACCGGATGCCCCGCGAGATGCTGGCCTACGGTGAGCAGGCGGCCGGCCGGGGGATCAAGGTGCTCATCGCCGGGGCGGGGGGAGCCGCGCACCTGCCCGGCATGCTCGCGTCGGTGACGCCGCTGCCGGTCGTCGGCGTCCCGGTGCCGCTGGAGAACCTCGACGGCCTCGACTCGCTGCTGTCCATCGTGCAGATGCCGGCCGGCGTCCCGGTCGCGACCGTGTCGGTCGGCGGGGCGCGCAACGCCGGGCTGCTCGCGGTGCGCATCCTCGCGGCGTCCGACGCCGTCCTGCGCGATCGCGTCTCCGCCTTCCAGGTCGAGCTCGGCGAGAAGGCGAGGGCCAAGGGCGAGACCCTGCGCCGCAAGCGCGGTGGCGGGGTCGGCTTCGGCGTCTGAGGGCAGTGCCGACCTACGTCGCGCTGCTGCGCGGGATCAACCTCGGCGCCCGCAACCGGGTGGCGATGGCCGACCTGCGCGGGCTGCTGGACGGACTCGGGTACGGCGACGTCCGCACCCATCTGCAGAGCGGGAATGCGGTGTTCACGGCATCGGCCCGGTCGGCGACAGCTGTCGCGGCGACGGTGGAGAGGGCCCTCGCGGACCGGTTCGACTTCCCGGTCCCGGTGGTCGCGCGGTCGGCGCGGGAGATGGTGGCGGTGGTCGACGCAGATCCGTTCGGCGACCTTGCCACCGACCATGCCCGCTACCTGGTGCAGTTCGCCGACCGTCCCATCGCCTCGGCGCCCGCCGGCCGTCCCGACCTCGCCGAGTACGAGCCCGAGCGGTTGGCCGTGATCGGCCGCGAGGCGTACCTCTGGCTGCCCGACGGCCTGCAGCGGAGCCGGCTTGCCGCCGTCGTGGAGCGGCGGACGGCGGGGCTGACCGTGACCCTGCGCAACTGGCGCACCGTCACGGCGTTGGCCGCGATGGCCGCGGACTGACCGGCCTCGGTGCGGGCTGTCTCCTCGGTTCAGCCGTCGTCATCAACGGGGAACGAGAACATCGACAGTCGACAGTCAAGGAGTCCGGGTCGGCACGAGCGCGCTCATCTCCTGCCAGTCCTCCAGGCCGTACCGGCCGTAGTGCCACAGGCTGGCGCCCGTCACGCCCGCGTCGCTGCCGGCCTGGACGAACGCCCGCGTCTCGCGGCGGTTCGACGCGCCCGCCTCTCCGCCGATCAGGTGGATCGCCACGTCCGGTCCGAGCCGGTCGCGCAGGATCGCGATGTTCCGGGCCGTGTAGTCGTAGGTCTGGCGGGCACCCTTGGTCCGGTAGGTGTGGTAGCTCATCGGCAGGACGACGTCGTAGAACCGACCGACGGTGCGGTAGGGGAAGTCCGGCCAGAACCGCGTGGCGAAGGTCATCCCCACGGGCGACGGGATGATCCCGCCGAGCCGGTAGTCCGGCCCCACGGAAGCGCGGATCCGGCGGCTGAGCCGGCGCAGGTTCAGGTCGCGCTGCGGACCCCTCGGGGTCGTCGCCGACGGCTCGATGTCCAGGGCGAACCCGTCGAAGCGGTGGCCCCGCGCGGTGCGGAAGTCGACCGCCGCCATCGCCCGCGTGTGCTCGCGAGCCACCCGGCGCAGCGGCGGCAGGTACCACGCGACGACCTCCATGTCCCGCGCGTGCGCGGCGTGCAGGAAGCGCGCCAGGCGCGACGGGCGGTAGAGGTCGCTGCCGACCGGGTTGGTCGAGCTCGCGGTCTGCAGGTACAGCGTCCGCACCCCGTGCCGGTGCATCAACCGCACGTGCCGGGCGGGGTGGTCCCACACAGCGTCCCCGGCGAAGATCGAGACCCAGGTGCCGTTGCCGTCGAAGGGGTCGCGGGCCGCCGCCGCCGACGGTCGCGACGGGCGCCAGCAGCGCGCCGGCCAGCACGGCCGAGGCCAGGCCGCACCGGTGTCGTCCCCGCATGACAGGTTCCCGTCGCCCCGTCGGTCTCACACTCAGCGGTCCCACTCGATGACCGGACACCGGTCGACCACCATGTCCAGCCCCGCATCGCGTACCCGGCGGGCGGCGTCCTCGTCGACGACCCCGAGCTGGAACCACACGGCCTTGGCGCCGATCGCCACCGCCTGGTCGGCGATGCCGCCGCACAGCCGGGAGTTGACGAACACGTCGACGACGTCGACCGGGAACGGGATGTCCCCCAGCCGGGCATAGGCGGTCTCGCCGTGGACGTCCTGCGGGTGCCGGTGCACCGGCACGATCCGCCTGCCCCGCTCCTGCAGGAACTGCGCCACCCCGAAGGCGGCCCGGGCCGGGTTGTCGCGCAGGCCCACGACCGCCCAGGTCCCGAGCCCGAGCACGCGGCGTACGACGTCGTGCTCGCTCTCGACCGGTCGGGCGGTCACGGCCGCCCGAGCGCGCGGTAGGTCCAGCCGGCGTCGCGCCAGCGCGCCGGGTCCAGGGCGTTGCGCGCGTCGATGATGCGCTTCTCGGAGACGACGCCGTCCAGGACCGACGGGTCCATCTCGCGGAACTCCTGCCACTCGGTGAGGTGCAGCACGACGTCCGCGCCGGTGCAGGCCTCGACCGCCGAGGAGGCGAAGGCCAGCGTCGGGAACAGCACACCCGCGTTGTCCATGGCACGCGGGTCGTAGACGGTGACCTGCGCGCCGTGCAGCTGGATCTGGCCGGCCACGTTCAGCGCGGGGGAGTCGCGGACGTCGTCGGAGTTCGGCTTGAAGCTGGCCCCGAGGATGCCGACCCGGGTGCCGAGGAAGGACCCGCCGACCATGTCGCGGGCACGCTCGACGACGTGGGACCGTCGGCGCATGTTGATGGCGTCGACCTCGCGCAGGAAGCTCAGCGCCTGGTCGACGCCGAGCTCGCCGGCGCGGGCCATGAAGGCACGGATGTCCTTGGGCAGGCAGCCGCCGCCGAAGCCGAGGCCGGCGTTGAGGAACTTGCGGCCGATGCGCGCGTCGTGCCCGAGGGCGTCGGCGAGCACCGTGACGTCTGCGCCGGTGGCCTCGCACAGCTCGGCCATCGCGTTGATGAACGAGATCTTGGTGGCCAGGAAGGCGTTGGCCGAGACCTTCACCAGCTCGGCGGTCGCGAAGTCGGTGACGAGGAAGGGTGTGCCCGCGGCGATCGCGGTGGCGTAGACCTCGCGCAGGGCGGCCTCGGCCGTCGCCGACGACGTCCCGACGACGAGACGGTCCGGTCGCAGCGTGTCCTCGACGGCGAAGCCCTCGCGCAGGAACTCCGGGTTCCACGCCAGCTCGGCCCGGTCGCCGGCGGGAGCCAGGGACCCGATGCGTTCCTGGAGGCGCGCGGCCGTGCCGACCGGGACCGTGGACTTGCCGACCACCACGCACGGCCGGTCGAGGTGGGGCGCCAGGCCGTCGACGACGCCGTCCACATAGCGCATGTCCGCGGCGTACTCGCCCTTGCTCTGCGGGGTCCCGACGCAGAGGAAGTGCACGTCGCCGAAGGCGGCGACCTCCTCGTAGGACGTGGTGAACCGCAGCCGGCCGCTCTCCGCGTGCTTGCGCAGCAGCGGCTCGAGGTCGGGCTCGTAGAACGGGATGCGCCCCTCGGAGAGGGACTTGACCTTGTCCTCGTCCACGTCCATGCCGAGGACGTCGAAGCCCAGCTCGGCCATGCACGCGGCATGGGTGGCACCCAGGTAGCCGGTGCCGAGCACGGTGATGCGCTGCGTCATGGCAGGAGAGGCTAGCGACCTCACCCGGGCGGCGGTGCCCGGTCCGGCGACCGTACCCTCTGATGCCGTGAGCGACTTCGACCTGTTCCGCCTGTCCGACGAGCACCGGATGCTGCAGGAGGCGGTGCGCGCGGTCTGCGACGACAAGATCGCGCCGCTTGCCGCCGAGGTCGACGAGTCGGGCGAGTTCCCCCAGCAGTCCTACGACGCTCTGCGCAAGGCCGACTTCCACGCGGTGCACGTGCCGGAGGAGTACGGCGGCGCGGGTGCCGACGCGCTCGCGACGTGCATCGTCATCGAGGAGGTGGCGCGGGTCTGCGCCTCGACGTCGCTCATCCCGGCCGTGAACAAGCTCGGCACCATGCCACTGCTGCTCTCGGCCTCGCAGGACCTGCTCAAGCGCTACCTGCCCGCGGTCGCGAGCGGTGAGGCGATGTTCTCCTACGCTCTCTCCGAGCCGGAGGCGGGCAGCGACGCCGTGGCGATGCGCACGACTGCGACCCGCGACGGCGACTCGTACGTCCTGAACGGGTCGAAGCGCTGGATCACCAACGCCGGTGTCTCCGAGTTCTACACGGTCATGGCCGTCACCGACGTCGACGCGGGTGCGAACGGGATCACGGCCTTCGTGGTCGAGAAGTCCGACCCGGGCTTCACGTTCGGTGCGCCGGAGAAGAAGCTCGGCATCAAGGGGTCTCCGACCCGCGAGCTCTACTTCGACGACTGCCGCATCCCGTCGGACCGGCTGGTCGGCGCGGAGGGCACGGGCTTCAAGACGGCGCTGCGCACCCTGGACCACACCCGGGTGACGATCGCCGCGCAGGCCGTCGGCATCGCGACCGGCGCGCTGGAGCACGCCACGCGCTACGTCAAGGAGCGCAAGCAGTTCGGCAAGGCGGTCGCCGAGTTCCAGGGCGTCCAGTTCATGCTCGCCGACATGGCGATGAAGCTCGAGGCCGCGCGGCAGATGACCTACGTCGCGGCGGCGAAGTCCGAGCGCGGTGACGACGACCTGACCTTCTTCGGCGCGGCCGCCAAGTGCTTCGCCTCCGACACCGCGATGGAGGTCACGACCGACGCCGTGCAGCTGCTCGGCGGCTACGGCTACGTCAAGGACTACCCGGTCGAGCGCATGATGCGCGACGCGAAGATCACCCAGATCTACGAGGGCACCAACCAGGTCCAGCGCCTGGTGATGGCACGACAGCTGCTGCGCTGACCGCCGACGAGCGAGCGCCGGTCAGCGCACGAGCGGCCCGTCGACGACCGCCCAGGCCGCCCCGGCTGCCAGCCCCAGCGCCAGACCTGCCGCGCCCCCGGTGACGGCGGCGGCGGTCGCCCACGGCGCGGTCGCGAGCGCGCCGGGTGCGGCCCGCTCGCCCGGGCCGCCGACGCGGAAGGCCGGCACGAGCCAGCGCAGGTAGTAGAAGAGGCTGACCAGCGAGTTGACGACGACCGCCACCGCCAGCCAGGCCCAGCCGCCGTCCCAGGCCGCCGTCGCCGTGGTCAGCTTGCCGACGAACACTGCGGTCGGCGGGGTGCCGACCAGGCCCAGCAGGCTGACCACGAGCGCGGCGGCCAGCCACGGGTGGGCGCCCGCCAGCCCCCGGTAGGACTCGAGGTCGCGGTGCCCGGGCAGTGCGGCGACGACGGCGAAGGCCGTGAGGTTGGTGACCGCGTAGGCGCCCAGGTACAGCAGCATCGAGGGCAGTGCGAGGTCGCTGCGGCCGGCCACGACGACGGGCACCAGCAGGAAGCCGACCTGGCTGACCGTCGACCAGCCGAGCAGACGCCGTGGGTCGGTCTGGGTGTAGGCCGCGAGGTTGCCCAGCGTCATGCCGGCGACGGCGAGCAGCGCCAGCAGGAGAGCCACGTCGACGCTGCCGGGCAGCGCGTCGACCAGCCGGTAGGCCGCGACGACCGCGCCGACCTTCGGCACGGTGGTGAGGAAGGCGGCGACGGTGACGGTCGACCCCTCGGCCGCGTCGGGGACCCAGAAGTGAACCGGCACCCCGCCCGCCTTGAACATCAGCCCGACCACCACGGCGACGGCTCCGAAGGCCACGGCCGACGTCGGGGCCCCGGCCAGCGCGTCCGCGAGCCCGTCGTAGGACGTCGTGCCGGACACGCCGTAGAGGACCGTGACGCCCAGCAGCAGCGTGATGCCCGACAGGGCGCCGAGCAGGTAGGTCTTCATCGCCGCCTCGGCCGCAGCCGGCGTCCGCGCCTGCCCGACCAGGCCGTAGAGCGGGATGCTCGCCAGCAGGAAGCCGACCGAGAGCACCAGCAGGTCGCTCGCCCCGGCCAGCACGACCGCACCGAGCCCCGACAGGAGCAGCAGCGCGTAGGTCTCGCTCTCCTGGCGGTCGCCGGCCAGCTCGTCGACGCCGAGACCGATGACCAGCAGCGTGGCCAGCGCCACGACCAGCCGGGCGGTCCCGGTGGGGGTGTCCACGGCGTACGTCGCGTCGAAGACGGTCCGTGCCGTGCCCGCGAGCCCCACCATGGCCGCGGCCGCCGACGCGAGCAGGGCGGCCACCGCGCCCAGCCGGGCGACCCACTGCCGCTCCCGGGGCAGGAACGACCCGCCCATGAGGACCGCCAGCCCCCCGACGAGCAGGACCAGCTCGGGGACCAGCGCCTGCGGCTCCACCTGCATCTCCACGGCTACCGCCCCACGAGCTCGACGACCGCGGCGGACGCCGGCTCGATGACGTCGAGCAGCGGTCGCGGCAGCACACCGATCACCAGGGCGAGCAGGAGCAGGGGCGCCACGGACCAGGTCTCCGCCGGCCGCAGGTCGGCGAAGCCCAGCGAGCTCCCGCGGGTCGTCCCCGCCAGCAGGCGCTGCATCGCCCGGAGGAACAGGGCTGCGGTGATCAGGATCCCCACGAGCGCGACGGCGGTGACGGGCACCGCCGCGACAGCTCCGGTGAACACCTGGAACTCGGCGATGAAGCCGCTGAAGCCGGGCAGGCCCAGCGAGGCGAAGGCTCCGACGGCGAACAGCGTCGAGAACCGTGGTGCCGGTCCCGCGAGGCCGCCGAACGCGTCCATTTCGTACGTCCGGGCGCGGTCCTGCAGGACGCCGGCGAGCAGGAACAGCGCGGCCGTGATGAGGCCGTGGCTGACCATCTGCGTGACCGCGCCCGCGACGGCGACCGAGCGGGCCTGCTCGTCGCTGCCGGAGACCACTCCCGCGGCACCCACGGCGAGGACGACGTAGCCCATGTGGTTGACCGACGTGTAGGCGATCATGCGCTTCAGGTCGGTCTGCGCGAGCGCCACGAGCGCGCCGTAGACCACCGAGACGACACCGACCGCCACCACGACCCATGCCCAGTCCCGCCACGCGGACGGGAGCATCGGCATCCCGATGCGGACGAAGCCGTAGGTGCCCATCTTGAGCAGCACACCGGCGAGGACGGCCGACCCGATCGCGGGCGCGTCGGTGTGTGCCGGCGGCAGCCAGGTGTGGAACGGGACCGTCGGGGTCTTCACCGCGAGGCCCAGCAGGACGGCGGCCAGGACGAGGCCGCCCACGAGGCCGTCGTCGGCGAGCGGCATGGCCCGGGCCAGCTCCACCATGTCGAACGTGTGCGGGTCGGCCGCGACGTAGAGGCCGATGAACCCCAGCAGCAGGGCCAGCGAGCCGAGGAACGTGTAGAGGAAGAACTTCAGTGCCGAGCGTGCACGGTCGCCGTGGCCCCAGGCGGCGATGACGAAGTACATGCCGACGATCGAGAGGTCGAAGAAGACGAAGAACAGGATGAGGTCGGCCGCCACGAACAGGCCGACGCTCATCGACTGCAGGAACAGGAACAGCGCGGCCAGGGTCCGCGGCCGCTCCCGCTCGTGCAGCGCGTAGACCGCACAGGCGAGGAAGAGGACGGCGGTCAGCGCGACCAGCGGCAGCGAGAGCCCGTCGACACCGACGTGGTAGCTGCTGTTGACGCCCGGGATCCAGGTGGCCTGCTCCTCGAAGGCCAGGCCACCGACCGGGGGCGACTCGTAGCGTGCCCAGAGGGCGACGACGAGGGCGAGGTCGAGGGTCGCGACGCCGACCCAGACCCACCGGGCCCACCGGTCCGGGACGGGGACGACCGCGAGGACGGCGGCCGCCAGCAGGGGGAGGAAGGTCACCAGGCTGAGCACGTTCACCTCACCACGACGAGGAGGAGGACACCGAGCGCGAGCACGGCGACGGCCTGGGCGAGGTAGTCGTGCAGCTGACCGGTCTGCGGCAGCCTCGCGTACCGGCCGAGGCGGCGGACCCCGGCTGCGGTCGCCTCGACGAGCGCGTCGAGGCGACGGTCGTCGAGCGCCGCCGCCCGGTCGGCCGCCGCGAGCGTGCGCCGGCCGAGGGCGTCGACCCCGCGGTCGAGGACGCGGTCGTCGAAGCGGGCAAGGGACTCGGCAGCGCGCAGCACCGGGCGGACGACACCGGCCCGGGCGGCGTGCTCCAGACCGAGCCACCCGGCCGCCCACGGCAGCGACGGTGCCCTCCACCGCGCCACCGCCGCCAGCACGGCGACCGCGAGCAGCGCGGAGGCCAGCAGCTCGACCGGGCCGGACGAGGGCGAGGACCCGTCACCGAGCAGCGCGTGCACGTCGTCGGAGACGGGAGGCAGGGCGAGCACCCCGAGGACTGCGGCCCCCGCGGCGAGGACGACCAGGGGCGCCTGCTCGAGCCGCCCGATGCGGCGGCTGCCGGGCTCCTCGCGGTCCCAGTGCTGCTCGGCGTCCCGGGCGCCGGTCGCGTCGCCGGACCAGACGAGCACGAGCGCCTTCCCGGCGTACGCCGCGGACAGGGCGGCGGCCGCGAGCCCCACCACGTAGAGCGGCCACGACCGCTCGAGCGCGGCGGTGAGCACGGAGTCCTTCGTGGCCCACAGTGCCAGGGGGGCGACCCCCGCCAGCGAGAGCAGGCCGACACCGGCCGTCACGCCCACCAGCGGCCACCGCCGCGCCGCGCCCTGCAGCCCCGCGAGCTCCTTGGTGCCCAGCGCCGAGAGCCACGCGCCCGCGACGAGGAACAGCAGCGCCTTGGTCGCCGCGTGCGCCACCAGGTGTGCCGTCCCGCCGGCGACGGCCGAGACCCCGGCGGCGAGCACCACGAACCCCAGCTGGGCCGACGTCGACGCCGCCAGGAGCTGCTTGAGGTCGCGCTGAGCCACCGCGACCGCCCCGAGCAGCAGGGCGGTCAGCGCGCCGACCCAGGCGGCGGCCGTCGCGGCCCACCCGGTCACCTCCAGCAGCGGCGCGACACGCAGCAGCAGGTAGCCCCCCATCGCGACCATCGCCGCCGAGTGCAGCAGGGCGCTGACGGGGCTCGGCCCGGCCATCGCCCGCGACAGCCAGAACGAGAACGGCAGCTGGGCGGCCTTGCCGAGCGCCGCGACCAGCAGCCCGCCGGCGACGACGTGCCGCCAGCCGGCCGAGGCCTCCGGCAGGTCGGCGAGGGCGAGGCCCGCGCCGCCGGCGAGCGCGGCGCCCGCCGCCGCGTACATGCCGAGGTCGGCCGCGCGGGTGGTCAGGAACGCCGTGGCGCCCGCCGTCACCCGCGACTCCTCGCGCCACGAGAAGCCGACCAGCGCGTACGACGTGGCGCCCATGACCTCCCAGGCGAGCAGCAGCGTGGGCAACGACGTGGCGGTGGCGGTGACCGCCACCGACGCGGCGAAGAGCAGCATGAGCCCGTGGAAGCGGGCCCGTGCCTCGCGGACGTGGCCGGCGGAGAAGACGAGGACGAGCACGGTGACGGCGGCGACCGTGGGCAGGACGACGGACGAGAGGGCGTCGACGGCCAGTCCGAACGGCGCGCCCGCGACGAACGGCACGGACACCGCGGGTCGGGTCGAGGCGGCCACCACGGTGAGGGCGAGCACGACGGTGCTCGTGGCCACGGACACGGGCGCCGCGGCCCGCTCCCCGCGGGCTCCCGTGAGGCACAGGACCGCGCCGACCACGGCGGGCAGCGTCACCAGCAGCCAGAGGACGCTCGCGTCGGGGCTCATCGCGAGAGGTCCGCGGCCATGTCGGTCATGTCGACCCCGCGCGTGCGGTTGAGCAGCGTGGCGACGGCGAATCCCATCGCCATCTCGACCGTCATCGCGGCGATGACGACCAGGAGGAGCACCTGCCCGGTCGGCGCGGGCGCGAGGAACCACCAGAAGCCGGCCGCGGCGAGGATGACCGCGTTGATCATCAGCTCCAGCCCCATCATGACCATGACGACGACCTGCTGGGACAGCGCACCGTAGAGACCCACGGCGAACAATGCGGACGCGACGAGCAGGACGGTCTCCAGCGTCATCGGCCGACTCCCCCCGGCTGCGGGTCGTCGGCCGGTCGGCTCCGCAGGTCGTCGCCGAAGCGGTCGTAGCGGCCGCGGGGGGCCGCCAGCACGATGCCCGCGACGATCGTGGCAACCATCACCGGGCTGATCGTCATCATGACGAGCATCTTCGAGCCCATGAGCGTCTCGCCGAGGGCCATGGTGACGTCGGTGTCGGGGGCGCCCCGGCGCGGGGGCCACGGCACCAGCAGCGCTCCCGCGCCGAGCAGGGCGAAGGTCGCGACGCCCGCCACCACCGCGCGGCGGTGGTCGTGCACCATGCTCATCGGCATCAGCGCGGGGTTCATGCCCATGAACATGATCATGTAGACGGCCATGACGGCCATCTCCATGATCATCATGAGCACCGTGATCATGCCGACGTAGTCCTGCTCCAGCAGGAGGACGGTGGCCCCGACGGCCACGAACGACACCGCCAGCGCGTAGGTCGCCCGGGCCATCGAGTCGACGACGAACACCGCGACGCCCGACGCCACGGCGACCACACCCAGCGACCAGAACGCGACGCCCTCGACCACGTCAGCCCCTTCCGACCGCGATGACGGCGACGACGAGCACCTGCAGCAGGACCAGGGGAAGCAGCACGACCCAGCCGGCCTCGACGAACCGGTCCGGCCGGACCGCGGGGACCCGGCGCCGCACGGCGACCAGCGCCGCCGCGAGCAGGGCCGCCTTGACGAGCACCCACAGCCAGGCCGGCAGCAGCGGCCCGGAGCCCCCGCCGAGGAACATGGGCACCGCGAACGCCGCGCCCGCGACGAGGAGTGCGTAGCGCCCGACCAGCACGAGCAGGCGGTCGACGCCCGAGAGCTCGGCGAGCACGCCACCGGCGATGTCCGGGCCTGCGGCCGTGGCGAAGGGTCCCCAGACGGAGAACGCCACCACCCCGATGCAGTAGACCCCGAACGCGACCGGCATCCACACGGCGAACCACAGCCCGTCCTGCGCTGCGGCGATGTCGGCCACGCGGAGGCTGCCTGACGCGACCGGTGGCGCGGTCAGCGCGAACATCAGGGGCAGCTCGTAGGCCAGGGCCTGGGCCAGGAACCGGTAGCCGCCGACGAGCGAGTGGGCGCTGTTCGCCCCCCACCCGGCGAGCCAGACCGCCGCCCACACCACGACGTCCATCGTGTTGAACCAGACGACGCCGACGGCGAGGTCGGCGAGGGTCCACGTGCCCAGCGGGACGACGACGACCATGAGCAGAGCCGCCACCAGCATCGCCGCGCCACCGACCCGCCACAGCAGGCCGTCGGCCTGCACGGTCGTACGGCGCCGCTGGCGCATCAGCCGGGCGACCTCGTCGACCGGCCGGCGGGAGGACGCGCGGGCCGGCAGACCGGCCGACCGGCCGGAGAGCACGCCGTCGAGCGCCGCCGCCCCCCAGGCGCCGCCGAGGACCAGCAGCGCCGCCGCCGGCGCCCACCCCGGCGAGACCACGCTCACGTCAGCCACCGACGACCTCCCGGCGGCTCGGCAGCGGGTCGAGGTCGGCCGCGGCCACGACGAGCCGCACCGCGGCGAGCTCGAGGCCGACGGTCGCGGACGCGAGCCCGTCGGGGTCGGCACCGCCCCGGTCGCCGGCCGCGGCTCCGTCGAGGTCGTCCACGGCGTTCCCGAGCGCCGTGACGAGCCGGTCGTGGACGTCGGGCTGCCCGGGTCGGCCCAGGTCGCGCAGCTGCCAGCGCAGCAGCCGGGACCGGCCGACCCGCGTCCGCAGGCCGACGAGGAGGCGGTGGCCCGCGGCGCGGTCACCGTCGAGGAGCAGGTCGCGCACCCGGCGGGCGCGGGACGCGCCGTCCGCCCAGCCCGCCAGGTCGAGCAGGCGCGCGACGCCGTCGACGCGGCGCGCGGCCCGCTCGGCCGGCTCTTGCGCGTGGCGGTCCGCCTCGCCGGGCCGTCCGCCGACATACCTCGCCGCGGCCGCCACGACGACGTCGCCCTGCAGGGCGACGTCCAGCACGAGCCCGGCCGGCCAGGACGGCAGCACCGGGCCGAGCGCCACGTGCAGGACGTCCATCTCCAGGCCGTCACGGTCCGGACCGCCGGCGGCCAGGGGGATGCCGGCGGGCGCCATGTCGCCGTGCTCGCCGTGGTCCATGTCGCCGTGGTCCGTGTCGGCCGTGCCAGCCGTGTCGGCCATGTCGGCCATGTCGGCCATGTCGGCCGTGTCGGCCGTGTCGGCCATGTCGCCGTCGAGCGGGGCGGGCTCCTGACGGCGCTCGCGGGCGTCGCGGCGCTGGTGACCGTCCTCGGCCAGCACCGCTGCCGCCTCGGCCAGCGCCGTGCCGGCCCCGGCGGGGGAGCGGACCTCGGTGCGGGCCCGCGGGCCGGGCAGCTGGTCCCAGACGCGGTCGAGGAGGGCCGCGAGGTCAGCGTCGGGCGCCCCGCAGACGACGAGCACGTCCGCGTCCGCCGGCGAGCCGGCCGGCGTCCAGCCGCGATCGGCGGCGGCCCGCTCGACCGCGACCCGCTCCAGCCAGCCGCCCGGCGCCTCGACGACGAGGACGTGCGCCGCGCGGACGGCTGCCGTGGTGACGCGCGCCCTCAGGTCCATCGCAGCGCCCCCTCCCGCCACGCCCAGGCGACGGCCACCATGAGCAGGCCGAGGAAGACGAACATCTCGATGACCGCCTCGGCGCCGACCTCGGCGACCACGACGGCCCAGGGGTACATGAACAGCATCTCCACGTCGAAGGCCAGGAAGACGAGCGTCACGGGGTACCAGCGGGCGTGGAAGCGGGACAGCGCGTGCTCGCGCGGGTCGTGCCCGGACAGGAACGGCAGGGAGGACACGGGGTCGGGCGCGACGGCGGTGACCCGGTGGGCGCCGTAGAGCACGCCGATCCCGGCCATCGCCGTGAGCAGCATCGCGAGCGCACCGGCGTACGCCATGGCTCCTCCTCATCCCCCGGTCGGCGTCACGCCGGCGGTCCGGCGTGTCCTGCCCCTGCCCCCGGTCCCCGTCCATGCAACATCGCTGCCCGTCCCGGCCGGCGACCGGGGTCCGGGTTCTCTGCGAAGGCGGCCAGGCGGGACGAGATGTCGCCGAGGAGCGCCGTCAGGCGGCGGGCGAGGAGCCGTCCAGTCCCGGGGACGCGTGGGGCGAAACGCGCGGACCAGGTGAGCTCGGTCCCGCCGTCGGGAGCCGGGGCCAGCCGGACGTCCGCGACGTAGTCGCGCACCGGCATGCCCGACAGGAGGCGGTAGCGCAGGCGCCGCGGCGCCTCGGCGACCTCGACCAGCTCGCGCAGCGTCCAGCGTCCGGCGCGCAGCCGACGCACCGCCCCCACCCCCTGCGGCCGGTCCCGGCCGGGCCGCTCGAGATCGGCGGTTTCCCAGGGACCCCAGCGGGTCCAGGTGCCGACGTCGGACAGGAGCGCCCAGACCGCGTCCGGCGGCGCGTCGACCCGGCGGGTCACGCCGATGCGGCGCGCCCTCACGGCTCGCTCCGCGTGACCTGCTGGGAGCCGAGCCCCGCGGCCCCGGGGACCTCGTGCGGCCACGTCGGGTCCGCGAGCAGCACGTGCAGGTCGAGCAGGTCGTCGTAGGTGAGGGCGGGGCCGGCGGTCGGCGACTCCGGGTGCGGGGGCCTCGGGTCGTCGCCCTCGTCGAAGAGCGGGGCACCGGCCTCCACGAGGACCAGCAGGCTGGCCCAGGTCACGGGGTGGCTCACGACGTCGCGGCAGATGGCGCAGACCCAGCTGGCGGTCCCCCCCACGGCCTCGTCGCCGTCGGAGGACCCCACGTCGACGAGCACGCTCGTGCTGGGCAGCTCGGCGGCGGAGCCGCAGCGGGGGCACTCGGTGACGACGGTCTTCATGGCGAGCTCCTCTCTCGTGGCCCGAGCGTGGTCCAGTGCCCTGTTCAGCCGCTGTCACCCCGCTGTTCGCTCCGCGGGCCACCGGGCCACGCGGAGCGTGACGCACGGCGCCATCGGCGAGCCTGGTGGACGTAGAGCCCCAGAACGACCGACCCGGCGGTCGAGAGCGCCGCCGCGCCGGACGCGCCGAGCGCAACCCCCGCCTGGTGCAGCGCCAGGGCCGCGACGGCGCCGGCGAGCACGCCGTCCACGGCAGCGACCGTCGTCGCCGCATGCCCGAGCAGGTGGAACCTCCCGTCGTGGGTCACGGCCCGTGGACCGGGACCCGGAGCCGGGCCGTGGCTCATCAGCAGGTACGGCGCCGCGAGCGGGTCGAGGCCGACGTAGTAGCCGCGGATCGTCTCGATCGCGCGCGCGTAGGCCAGGTCCTCCAGGGCGGTCTCCACCAGGCGCGCGTAGGTCATGAGCCCGAGGGCGAGCACCGTCGGCAGCATCGTGAGGGCGAACAGCCCGAAGGCGGGGCCGCCCGAGGACATCTGGCCGACGAGCGCGAGCGCCACGACCGAGCCCGTCACCGTCCCCATGAACAGGGCCGTGCGACTGCTGGTCTCCGCGATGGTCGCGTTGCGCGCGGTCTGGAGGGTGAAGTGCTCGGTGGTCAGCGCCGGGAGGAGCGCGAGCGACGGCAGCCGTTCGCCTCGCCCGAGGTCGTTGCTCGGTCGGGTCATGGCCCGTGTGTACGGCGTGACGCTGTCCGCCTGCTGTCGCCATGGCCGTCCGGTAGCGTCCGGCCGATGGAAGGCGTCGACTTCCGGCTGCTCGGGTCCCTGGAGGTCCGGGTCGACGGGGCGCCCGTCCGCCTGCCCGGCGCGGCCGAGCGTGGCCTGCTCGCCCTCCTCCTCCTGTCGGCGGGCCGGGCCGTGGCGGCGACCAGCCTCATCGACCGCCTCTGGTCCGGCGCGACGATGCCGGTCGACCCGTTGAACGCGCTCCAGCTGCGGGTGTCGAAGCTGCGGCGGGCGCTGGCCGCGGCCGGGCTCGACGTGGTGTCCCGCTCGGGAGCCGGTTACCGGGCCGACGTCGACCCGGCGAGCGTCGACGTGGAGCGCTTCACCCGGGGGGTGCGTGCCGCCCGGGCGGCGAGGGCCTCCAGCGGCGCGAGCGAGGACGTGCTCGCGGCCTACGACGACGCGCTGGACCTGTGGCGCGGCGAACCGCTCGCGGAGTTCTCGGCCGAGACGTGGGCCGCGGTCGAGACAGCGCGGCTGACCCAGCAGCGGCTCGCGGCGGTCACCGAGCGCGCGGAGGTCGCGCTGGAGCTGGGCCGGCACCCGGACGCCGTCGCGGAGCTGGAGCCGGCCGTCGCGGCGGACCCCACGCACGAGTCGCTGGCAGCGCTGCTCATGACGGCCCTCTACCGCAGCGGGCGTCAGGCCGACGCCCTCGAGGTCTACGCCCGCACCCGAGCGGTGCTGGACGAGGAGCTGGGCCTCGAGCCGTCCGCGGCGCTGCGCGCCGTGCACCAGCGCGTGCTGGAGCAGGACCCTGACCTGGCGGGTGTCCCCGCAGCCCGCCGCCCGGGGCGCGGGACGCGTCCCGCGCCCGAGCCGTCACCCGGCGGCCCGGCGGCCAGCCTCCCCGCCGCGGTCGGCCGGCTCATCGGGCGCGACGCCGAGGCGGCGTCGGTGGCGGACCTCCTGGCGGGCACCCGGATCGTGACCCTGGTGGGCCCGGGCGGTGCCGGCAAGACGTCCCTCGCGCTGGCCGTCGCCCACACCGCCGCGCCGTCCTACGCCGACGGTGTCTGGGTGGCCCGCCTGGCTCCTGTGGTCGAGCAGGCGCACGTCCCGCTGGCCGTCGCCGAGGCGCTGGGTGTCCCCCTGGACGGAGCGGCACCCGGTCCGGACGTTCGCGACCGGGTCGTCGCGTACCTGCGCCGGCGGCGCCTGATGCTCCTGCTGGACAACTGTGAGCACGTCATCGACGCGGTCGCCAGCCTGGTCGACGTCATGCTCGCCGGCTGCCCCGACGTCACCGTGCTCGCCACCAGCCGCGAGGCACTCGCCGTGCCCGGCGAGGTCCAGTTCGCGGTGGCCCCTCTCGCCGTCCCGCCGCCCGGGACGGACCCCGACCGGGTCCTGGACTTCCCCGCCGCGCAGCTGTTCGTCGAGCGCGCCCGGTCGGTGCGGGCCGACCTCGAGCTGGACGACGCGGACCTGTCGGCCGTCGTCACCATCTGCGCGCACCTGGACGGGATGCCGCTGGCCCTGGAGCTCGCGGCGGCCCGCACCGCGTCGCTGTCGGCGGTCGAGCTCGCGGACCGCCTGACCGACCGGTTCGCGCTGCTGACCGCCGGGGCGCGCACGGCGGAGGCCCGGCAGCAGACCCTGCGCGCCACCGTCGACTGGAGCCATGCCCTGCTCGGCGAGCCGGAGCAGGTGGTCTTCCGTCGCCTCGCGGTCTTCCACGGCGGCTGGACCGTGGCGGCCGCCGAGGCGGTCGTGCCGGACGGTGCCGTCGCCCCGACCGACGTCCTCGACGTGCTCATGGGACTCGTGCGGCGCTCGATGGTGATCGCGGAGCCGGGGCACCCCACGCGGTTCCGCATGCTGGAGACCCTCCGCCAGTACGCCGCCGAGCGGCTCGCCGACGCGGGCGAGCACGACGCGCTCGCCGCCCGGCACGCCCGCTGGTTCGGGACGGTCGCGGACGAGGCCGACCTGTCCCTTCGCGGCCCGGGCCAGCGCGACGCCCTGCACCTGCTGCGGGCGGAGCAGCCGAACCTGCGCGCCGCGCTCACGTGGCTGTCCGCCGACCCGGGCCGTGTCGACGACGCGCTGCAGATGGCGGGCGCCCTCGGGCTGTTCTGGCACCTGGGACGGCACGTCGAGGGCCGCGCGGTGCTGCGCGGGCTGGTGCCCCACGGCGCCGGCTCGCCCGCGGCCCGCGCGCGGGCACTGCAGGCGATGTCGCTGGTCGAGCGGCCCCGGGCCTGCCTCGTGCACCCCAGCCCGGGCTGCGCCGAGACCGCCCGCGAGAGCCTCGAGCTCTTCGACGCGGTCGGCGACGCGCACCGGGCGGCGCTGTCGCGGGTGCTGCTGGCCGTGGAGGGCGTCGACGGGTCGGCGCCCGACGAGTCCGCCCGGCTGCTGCGCGAGGCCGGGGAGCGGTTCACCGCGGAGGGCGACGCCTGGGGCCACGCTGTCATCGCCTTCGTCCGGATGGAGACCTTCCTCAAGACCGGCGACGAGCCGCGGGCGCTGGCGACCGGTCGGGCCGCGGTCGCGGCCTTCCGCGCGCTGGACGACCCGTGGGGGCTCTCGGCGGTGCTCTACCACCTCGGGTGGGGGCTGCGGCAGTTCGGCCGCTACGCCGAGGCGGTTCCCGTCCTGGAGGAGGCCATCGACGTCTCGGCGGGTGCCGGTCTGCACAACACGGCGCAGTGGGCCCTCGCCGACCTGGGCGTCGCGTTCCTGCACCTGGGCCAGCTCGACGACGCGCGGACCTGCTTCGACCGGGCGGGCGCGGCGTCCGAGGAGGTCGGGGACGGTGCGGGGGAGGTCCTCGCGGCGTACGGGAGGGCCGTCCTGGCGCGGGTCGGTGGCGAGTGGGCGCGGGCCCGGACGATGTTCGCCAGGGCGCAGACGGGGTTCGAGGAGCTCGGGACCCCGGTCGCGGCCGGCCTCGCCGTCGTCGGGATCGCGCGCTGCGACGAGCAGGACGGCGCCCTGGAACGGGCGCGGGAGGGGTACGACCGGGCGCTGGCGCTGGGCAGCGCTGCCGGCGAGCCGGGGCTGCGCGCCAGTGCCCTGGAGGGCCTCGGCCGGGTCGCGGCCGCGTCGGGCGACCCGGAAGGCGGCCGGGCCCTGGTGCGGCAGGCGCGCGCCGTGCGGCAGGCGTCCTCGCGGCCGGCCCCGCCGTACGAGAGTGCCGAGCTCACGGCATCCGCCGGGCGGGGATAGCCGGCGGCGCCTCAGCCGCGCGCGGTCCCGGGGGCGGCCGTGCCCGGGAACCCGCAGGCGTCCAGCGTCGCCAGGGCGTCGGCCACGCTCACCGGTCCGGTCAGGACGACCGTGGTGGACCGGGCGTCCGCCGTGACGGTCTCGACGCCCGGCACGTCGCGCAGCGCGGCGGTGACCGTCCGCACGCAGTGCCGGCAGGTCATGCCGGGGACGGACAGCACGATCCGGCCCACCCGGTCCCCACCTCCTCGTCGTCGCTGCAACCTCCCGCCGAGCGTCCCCCCGGGGGCTGTCCGGAGGCTGTCCCGGACACGTGCCCCGGGCCCGGCAGCGGGCGGACAGCCGCCGGACAGGAGGGTCGGCGACCCTCTCGACATACCCGTCCTGGGTATCTCACGAGAGGAAGGACGACATGGCCACCACCACGGCTCCACCCGGCCGGACGGGCACCCACCGCTGGTGGGCCCTCGGGCTCATCGCCACCGCCCAGTTCATGGTCATCATGGACACCTCGATCATCGGCGTGGCGCTGCCGGACATGCAGGCCGACCTCGGCTTCGCGCCGCAGGACCTGTCCTGGGTCTTCAACGCCTACGTCATCGCGTTCGGCGGCCTGCTGCTTCTCGGCGGCCGGCTGTCCGACCTGCTCGGGGCGCGCAAGGTATTCGTCTCCGGATGGGTCGTCCTGCTCGCGGGGTCGGTGCTCGCCGGTGCCGCGCAGAGCCCGGCCGTCGAGCTCGTGGGCCGCGCCGTCCAGGGCGGCGGCGCCGCGCTGATCGCGCCGGCCGCCCTGACCCTGCTGATGGTGCTCTTCGGCTCCAGCCCGAAGGAGCTGACCAAGGCACTCGCGCTGTACGGCGCCGCCGCACCGGCCGGCGGGACGGCCGGGGTGTTCCTCGGCGGGGTCATCACGGAGTACGCCGCCTGGCCGTGGGTCTTCTACCTGAACATCCCGATCGCCCTCGTCGTCCTGGCGATCGTCCCCGCTGTCATGCCCTCCGTCCCCGGCAGCCACGGCAGCCACGACGTCGTCGGCGCCACGACCGTCACCGGCGGTCTCGCGACCGCCGTCTACACGATCGTGCGCGCGCCCGAGGTCGGCTGGGGCTCGACGCAGACGTTGCTGACAGGCCTGGCCGCGGCCGGACTCATCGTGGTCTTCCTCGCCGTCCAGGCCCGGCACCGGCACCCGCTGGTGCGGCTCGGCATCTTCCGCGCGCCCGCCCTCGGCGCCGCCAACGTCGCCCAGCTGCTGCTCGGCGCCGCCTGGGTGCCCATGTGGTTCTTCCTGAACCTCTACCTGCAGCAGGTGCTCGGGCTCTCGGCGTTCCCGTCCGGCTCGGCGCTGCTGCCCATGACCGTGTTCATCATGCTCGGCATGGTGCTCGTCGCGCCCCGCGTCATCGCCCGGTTCGGGCCGAAGGTGCCGCTCGTGACCGGCATGGGCGTGCTGGCCGTGGGCCTGTTCGCGCTCTCGCTCGTCCGCTCGGACGGGTCGTACTGGGTGGACGTGCTGCCCGCGTCGCTCATCGCTGCCGCCGGCATGTCGCTCGCCTTCATCCCCTCTCTCGGGGTGGCTCTCTCCTCCGCCCGCCCGGAGGAGGGCGGTCTGGCGGCCGGCCTCGTGAACACGAGCTACCAGGTCGGGTCCGCGCTGGGACTGGCCGCGATGACCGCCGTCGCCGCGGCGAGCGGGGCGGACCGGCTCGGTGACCTCGGGTCCCTGACCGACGGCTACTCCGCCGCGTTCGTCGGGGCCGGGCTCGTCGCGGTCGCGGGAGCCCTCATCGCAGCGGTCAGCCTCCGGCTGCCCCGCCCCGCGGCCGCTGTCGCGGCCGACGAGGAGTCGGAGGTGGCTCCCGCCGCCTGATGCCGGTCGCCTGCCGTACGTGGTCGACTGCGGGGGGGGGGGGTCAGTTCTCGCGCAGGTTGCGGAACAGGCGCAGGGCCTCGTCGCGGTCCCAGCGCACGGCCGACCCGGCGGGGGTGGAGTAGTTCGGGTCGGCGACCGGCACGGTCACCTGCTTGCCCCCGCCGCCGGCCACGGCCCGCATCGTGAGCGCGAACTGCACCAGCGAGATCGGCCCGTCGTCCTCGTCGATCGTCAGGGACGTGGTGGCCGCGTCGCCGAGACGCAGGATGCGGAACGGGTTGAGCAGGGTCGTCGGGCTGGTGGCCTCGTCGAAGACGGCGCCGAGGAACTCCTGCTGGCGCTCGACGCGCCCGAGGTCGCCCTTCGGGTCGAAGTACCGCGCGCGGACGTACGCGAGGGCGGTCGGGCCGTCCATCTCCTGGCAGCCCTTCTGCACGCGCAGGCCGCTCTTGCGGTCGCGGATCCGCCGCGACGGGCAGAGCTCGACACCACCCACCGCGTCGGTCATGCCCACGAAGCCGCCGAAGCCGACCTCGGCGTAGTGGTCGACCCGCAGGCCGGTGACCTGCTCGACGGTCCGCACCAGCAGCGAGGGACCGCCGAACGCGTAGGCCGCGTTGAGCTTGTTGCGTCCCTGGCCGGGGATCGGCACGTAGGAGTCGCGCGGCAGGCTGACCAGTGTCGGCTTCCCGCTCTCCGGCCGGTGGAGCAGGATGATCGTGTCGGTGCGGCGCCCCTCGACCTTGCCCAGCCGCAGGTCCTTGATCTGCTCGTCCGAGAGCCCCTCGCGGCTGTCCGAGCCGACGATGAGCCAGTTCTGCCCCGAGCCCGCCTCCGGCCGGCCGTCGTAGTCCTGCAGCGCGTCGACCTTCTCGATGCGGGAGTAGAAGAACAGCAGGGTGCCCAGCAGCAGGGCCAGGAGCAGCAGCAGGACGAGCGGCACCCGGCGCAGCCAGCGGCGGGCGCTGCGCCCGCGCGGCCGCCGGGTGAACGGGGGCGGCGGGTGCGCGCCGCGGCGAGGGCGCTCGTCCGGGGACGGCCCCCGGGGCGGCTCGGCCCGCGACGGCCGCGACGCGCCGGGCACGGGGAGGACCTGGGTCCGGTCCGCCTCCGACCCGCGCGACGGCGCCGGACGGTCCGGGCCGCGTGACGGCGCCTGGCCCTGCGGGCCGCGCGCGGGCGCCGGGCCTCCCGACCCCCGCGACCAGCCCTCGGGCCAGCCCTTCGGTCCGCTCACGCCTGCCGCTCCGTCCGTCGTCGTGTCGAGGGGGTACGAGCGGCCGGGTCCCGCCGGGGCACATCACCGGCCGGCCGCGGTCACGACCGTACCCTTGCCGGTCATGACCGACGAAGCCCCGGCCGCCCTGGACGGCAAGCCGACGAGCGCGGCTCGGAGCACGCTGAGCCGCATCATGACCGTCCTGGACACCAACCTGCTCGGCACCGTGCACGGCGGCGTCGTGATGAAGCTCGTGGACGACGTCGCGGGAGTCGTCGCGCAGCGGCACTCCGGCGGGCCGGCGGTGACCGCGTCGATGGACGAGATGGCCTTCCTGGCGCCGGTGCGCGTCGGCGACCTCGTGCACGCGGAGGCACAGGTCAACTGGGCCGGGACGACCTCGATGGAGGTCGGGGTCCGGGTGCTCGCCGAGCCCTGGAACGAGGCCGGCGTGCCGCCGACGCGGGTGGCCACCGCCTACCTCGTCTTCGTCGCGGTCGACGGGGACGGCCGGCCCCGCGCCGTCCCGCCGGTCCTGCCGGAGACCGACGAGGACCGGCGCCGGGTCGGGGAGGCCGAGATCCGGCGCACCCACCGGCTGGCGCGACGCGAGGCGATCCTGCACTCCCGCGAGCAGGCCGCGGCGACCGGGCCCTGACGGCTCCGGCAGCCACCGCAGCCACCGTCGCGGTCAGGGGGTCGTCGTCGCGGTGGCCGTCGGCGAGGCCGTCGGCGTGGCGGTGGGACCGCTGCCGGCGTCGCCCGTGCCGCTGCGGGTGGAGCTGCCGCTCGGTGTCGTCGTCGGCGCGGGCGACGACCCTCCCGTCTGCGCCGTCGGCTGGCCCGCGCCGGTGCCGCCCGAGCCGGTCGGCTCCGGCGCGGAGGAGCCCGCGGGCGCCGGTGTCCCGGCAGGTCCTGACGGGGACGACGACGGGCTCGTCGCCGGCGCGGGGCGCGTCGCCCCTTCGGACTCCTGGGTGACGACAGCGACGATCTGGCGCTCGAACTCCACCAGGCGGGCCTGGACCTCGGCGAGCGGCACGTCGCGCAGCCCGCGTCCGAACTGCTCGATCTCGGCCCACAGCGCCTCGAGGCGGGCCGTGGCGGCGGGGCTCAGGTCGCCCGGCACCGTGAGCACCAGCTGCTGCGCGAGGGCGTAGGTGACGCAGGCGACGCAGTCGTAGTTGACCGCGGCGGAGAGGTTCTGCGGGACCACCACGTCGGCCTGGCCGAGGACCAGCACGACCTGGAAGCCGACCGCGACGGTCGTGCAGTCGCGGCAGCTCGCGAACGCGTACGCCTCGTTGGTGTTCAGGACCGACGACCCGTCGGCCCAGACGAAGGCGAACGCGACGTCGTAGAGGGTCGTCCCGTCGGCGGTGTTGACGGCCAGTGCCTGGTTGTCGCCGACGCCCGGCGCGTCGGGCCGGTCGAACGGGAAGACCCACGTCGGCGCGTCCGACGCGGGGTCCGACGGGACCAGCACCACCGCGAGGGCCGGCTCGTCCTTCGTGGGCGGCGGTGCGCCGTCGGCCCACAGCGTCTGGGCCGTGCCTACCTGGCCCTCGTCCAGGGTGGTCGACCGGCCGCCGACCTCGATCCCCGTCAGCCGCGTGAAGCCGCTGGCCTCGGCGACCTCCCCGATGCCGGTGAGCACGGTGCCGCGATCGGTCGCTCGCACCGGGACGTAGGTCTCGGGGCGTGGCCACCACGCCCCGGCCAGCGCCGCGACGACCGCGACGGCGGTGAGGACCGCCGCGGCCCGCCGCACCGGCCTGCCCTCCGTCGACCTCCAGACGCCTGCGGCCGTACGCCGCACGATGCGCACGACCAGGTAGACGGTCGCGAGCACCGGCAGGGCGATGGCGATGATCGAGAGGATCTGCAGCGCGATGCCGACCGGGTCGCCCTCGGCGATGCGCGACCCGAGGACGTCCCAGCGCCGGCCGAGGCTGGCCCAGGCGGTCGCGGCCACCCGCGGGAACGCCAGCACCATCAGGGCGAGCGACACCAGCAGCAGCGGCACCACGAGCAGGACCCACGTCGCGACGACGCCGCGGGCCCACGGCTTGAGGACCCTGCCCTCGGGCTTGCCCCACCGCGTCGGCAGCAGGCCCCTGAGCGTCGGGCCGATGTGCGAGTAGAGGTCGGGCACGCCGGTGACGTCGGCGAGGATGTGGTAGCCGTCGAAGCGGACCAGCGGCGCGAGCTGGCGGATCATCTGCAGCACCTGCGCGGCGATGATGAGCAGCAGCGCGTCGAACTGCGACACGGCCCAGACGCCGAACATGGCGACCGCGACGATCGCGTTGAAGTAGAGGCCGCCGAGGTCCACGCGGACCCGGCCGGCCCGGCCGAGGCGGTAGGAGTCGGTGACCTCGGTGTAGAAGGCCGGCCAGACGAGGTAGAGACCGGCGCCCATCGCGCCCGGAGTGGCGCCGCCGTAGCGGCAGGCCGCGGCGTGGCCGAACTCGTGGAAGCCCGCGGAGAGCACCGTGACCGCCAGGACCAGCAGCAGCAGGCCCGGCCGGTCGAACGCCTCGTGGGTGGCGGCGGCCAGCCCCTGCTCGAAGAGCACCCAGCCGGCCGCGGCGAGGAAGGCAACGGTGACCAGGGCCACCACGACGGGCGCGAACAGCGCAGCGAAGGGTGCGGTGACCCGCCGGGTCTTCTCCGGGTCGGACACGACGTACTTGAACCGGAGGCCGAGCAGCGGGTTGGACCGCTTCACGGCCGGTTGGCTGCCGTCCGCGAGCTGCAGCAGCCCGAGCGGGCGCAGCTGGGAGTCGACCAGCGCCGAGACGTTCTCGGCGGTCACCGCGCGCCCGGTGGCGTCGCTGACGGCGGCGGCCACCTCGTCGAGCGTGCGCCGCCCGTCGACCGCGGTGAGCACGGCGTGGAGCAGCGGCGTGAGCTGGATCGTCTGCCCGTCACCGCGGCGGACCAGGGCCGGTGGCTCGCGGTAGCCGGAGCCGCGCAGCTCGCCGAGCAGCTCCACGCCCTCGGCCCGGTCCAGGGCAGGGGTGGCGGTCGGACCGGCGCCGGCGGCGGGGTCGCCAGGGCTCCCCGGAGACCCCGCCGCCGGGTCGACGGTGGTGCTTGTCACGAGAGCGGCTACTGGGTGATGTCGGACTGCTGGTCGACCGTGGCCTCGGCGTCGGCGTCGATGTTCTGCTGGATGACGACGTCCTGGTCGGCGACGGCCGTGGCCTCCGAGCCGATCGAGCCGACGTTGGCCGCGACCGCGGCGTCGATCGGCGCCGCGACGTTGGCGTTGGCCGCCACCGCGCCGGCGATCGGGGCCGCGAGGTCGGCGTCGAGCGCCGCGTTGACGTCGACGTTGAGCAGGTCCCCGTCGAGCATCGACGCCGGGTCGGCCGCGACGCCGGCGCCGCTGCCGTCGGCCGGCGCACCGGCCGACGTGCCGCCCGTCCCGGCGGCAGCCGTGCCGTCGGCGGCCGCGCCGCCCGTGCCGCCGGCGTCGACGACGTCGTTGCCCTGGTCGATGGTGCTGTCCTGGCCGCCGGTGGCCTCGGCGCTGCCCGTGATGCCCTGGGCGATGACCGCGTCCTGGTCGGCCAGCGCCCCCGCGCTGGAGCCCGCGGACAGGATGTTGGCGCTGACGGCCGCGTCGATCGGCGCCGCGACGTTGGCGTTGGCGGCCACGGCGAGGTCGATCGGGGCCGCGGCGTCCAGCGCCAGGTCCAGGTCGGCGTTGAGGTCGAGCAGCGAGATGACCTCCTTGTCAGGGAGCGCGGTGGCGCCCTCGGCGGCCAGCTCGTCCTGCGAGAGAGGTGCCCGGTCGCTGCCTGCGGCGTCGCTCATCTGTCGTCCTCCGTCCCCGTGGCGGCGCGCGAGCGCCCCCGGTGTCGACTGTGTCCCCGACGGTGCTGCCCGGGCGCGAAGGGGACGAAACCCGGCAGGCGGCCTGGACCCCGTTCCCGCAGGTCGGCCACCAGGGCAGGGCGGCGACCGGCGGACCCTCAGCTGCAGGGGTCGGCCGCGGCGGTGCGCCCGTCGCCCGCTGCTGACCCGCCTGAGGGGGCCGCGACCCGCACGGCGCGGGTGCCGGCGTACGAGCTGCCGACGACCACCTGGAGCGTCCGGCCCAGCCCGGGCACCGACTCGACCCGGGCCTCCGGCAGGGCAGCGGCCACCGTCTTGATGCTCTCGGTGTAGCGGGAGTCGAACCGGACCGTCGTGCGGCTCACGTCGCTGCGCCGCCAGTTCTGCGCCGGCCCCGCGACGTCGAAGCCGCGCCGGGCGAGCTCGTCGCCCGCCCGCGCGCCGAGCCCGGCGGTGGAGGTCGCGTTGAAGACCTGGACGCGGACCTGGCTGGGAGCCACGGTGGGTCGCCCCCGGCGAGGTGCCCGCTCGCGCGCGGGCGGCGAGTCGTCGCGCATGGAGGCGAACAGCTCGGTCGCTGCCGCGTCGTCCCACCGCGCCACCGAGCCAGCGCTGCGCGACCGGTAGGACGGGTCGGCGACCGGGACGGTCCGGAAGCTGATGTCGCGCCCGGACACGTGGCGCAGGCGGGTGCCGAGCGCGACCATCTCGCGCTCGGTCAGCCCGTGGTCGGCGCGTACGGCCGAGAACGCCGCCTCGAGGAAGCGGATCAGGGCCCGCGGGTCGAGCAGGACGTCTCGGCTGGTGACCCGCTGGGCCATCGCCGCCAGGAACCGCTGCTGGCGCTCGACCCGGCCGAGGTCGGCCCGCGCGTCGAGGCTGCGCGCCCGGACGTAGGCCAGCCCCGTCTCGCCGTCGACGTGGGTCGTGCCCTTCGGCAGCCGCAGGCCGGCCTTGCGGTCGCGCAGCCGCGTCGGCGTGCAGACGTCCACGCCGCCGACGGCGTCGACGAGCCGGACGAAGCCGAGGAAGTCGATCTCGAGGTAGTGGTCGACGCGGACCCCGGTGCTGCGCTCGATCGTGGCCACGGTCAGCGGCGGGCCGCCGAAGGCGTAGGCGGCGTTGAGCTTGTTGCGCCGCTCCGGGACGTCGGTGCCGTCCTCGGCCTCGTGCGCCGGGATGGTGACGTAGGAGTCGCGCGGGAGGCTGACCACCCGCACCGTGCCGTGCTCCGCCGAGACGTGCACCAGCAGCATGGTGTCCGCGCGCCGGCCGGCGGCGGTGGCCAGCGTGCCGACGTGCAGCCGCCGCATCTCCCGGCGGGTCATGCCCTCGCGGGCGTCGGAGCCGACGAGGAGGAACGTCGTCGAGCCGCCCGCGTTGGGCCCGGGCCGGTCGGCGAGCCCGGCGAAGGCGTCGACCCGCTCGATCGACCCGTTCGACCAGGACAGCAGCGCGTGGCCCGACCCCGCGGTGGCCAGCACGAGCACCGAGGCCGCCGCCGCCGCGCCCAGGCCGGCGCGTCGCAGCACCCGCGCGGCCCGCCGGGCGCGCGCGGGGCGGCGGGGGCTGAGCCGGGGCGGCAGCGCGGGGGAGGCGCCGGCTGGCGGGGGCATGCGGGGACCTTCCGGCGGCGGTGGACCGTGTCGCGGCGATGCTAGGGCCGCTCGTGCCGCCCGCCGGGCAGGCTCGCCGCGCCCGCCGCTAGCGTGTCCGGCCATGTCGCAGTGGCCCGGGGTGTCGGTGGTGATGCCGGTCCTCGACGAGGAGGAGCACCTCGCGTCCTCGGTCGCCACCGTGCTCGGCCAGGACTACGCCGGCCCGCTGGAGGTCGTGCTCGCCCTCGGTCCGTCCAGGGACGGGACGGACGGGATCGCCGCGGGCCTGGCCGCCGGAGACGACCGCGTCCGGACGGTCGCCAACCCGACGGGACGCACCGGGGCCGGGCTCAACCTCGCCGTCCGCGCCGCCCGGCACGAGGTGGTGGTGCGGCTGGACGGCCACGCCCTGGTGCCCGGCGACTACGTGCGGACCGCGGTCGAGACCCTGCAGCGCACCGGCGCGGACAACGTGGGTGGCGTCATGGCGGCGGAGGGCGTGACCGTCTTCCAGCAGGCCGTCGCCGCCGCGATGACGAGTCGGCTGGGGGTGGGGCAGGCGAGCTTCCACGTCGGCGGCGAGGAGGGCCCGGCGCCCACCGTCTACCTCGGCGCGTTCCGCCGCTCGGTGCTGGAGCGGCTCGGCGGCTACGACGAGTCGTTCCTGCGGGCGCAGGACTGGGAGCTCAACCACCGCATCCGCGAGAGCGGAGGCGTCGTGTGGTTCACGCCGTCGATGACCGTCACCTACCGGCCGCGGTCGACGCTGCGTGCGCTGGCGAGGCAGTACGCCGACTACGGCCGGTGGCGTCGCGTCGTCATGCGCGAGCACGAGGGCACTGCCAGCGCTCGCTACCTCGCGCCCCCGGCGGCGGTGCTCGCGGTCGGCGTCGGCACCGTCGTGGGCGCCGTGTGGTGGCGGCCGGCGCTGGCCGCACCGCTGGGCTACGCGGCCACCGTGGTCGCCGGGTCACTGGTCACCGGCCGCGGACTGCCGACACGGGTGAAGGCGTGGCTGCCCGTGGTGCTGGCCACGATGCACGGCGCGTGGGGACTCGGCTTCCTCACCAGTCGCCGATCGCTGCGCGCCCCCGTCGCCGTCGAGCCCCGCTGACAGTGGCTGGCCGACGGCTCACCCCGGGGCCTCCCTGGCGGTGAGGGTGCGACGACGAGCGAGCGGGAACCCGATGCCCGGTATCCGGCACCACCCGCTGCTCCGACTGCCGACGTGGTCCTGGCGAGGACTGGTTGCGCCCGAGTCACGGTTGACCGCGTGCGCCCTGGGTGAACGTCCTCGCCCCCAACTGCTCGGTCGGGCAGGCTTGGGGCTCATGAGGTTGTTGGTGCTCGGGGGGACGCACTTCGTGGGTCGCGCCCTGGTGGAGGAGTTCTTGGCCGCGGGGGACGACGTCACGACCCTGACGTCGGGCGCGAGCGGACCACCGGCCGTCGGCGCGCAGGCGCGGCACGCCGACCGGCGAGATGCCGGCGCACTGCGCGATGCGCTGGGCGACGACGAGTGGGACGCGGTGGTCGACACCTGGTCGGGTGCACCCCGGCATGTGCGCACGGCTGTGCAGCTGCTCCGTGGCCGTGCGGGGCATTGGACCTACGTGTCGTCGCGCTCGGTCTACTGCTTCCCGCTGGCGCTGGGTGCGGACGAGTCGGCACCCGTGGTCGCCGGCGACCCGACGGCCGACGACGACTTCTACCCGACGGCCAAGCGCGGGGGTGAGCTAGCGGCACTCGAGCACGATGGGTCAGTCCTTGTCGCGCGTGCTGGTCTGGTGGTGGGTCCGTACGAGAACGTCGGGAGGCTGCCGTTCTGGCTGGAGCGGATCGCACGAGGCGGACGGGTACCGGTTCCTGGCCCTCCCGGCCTGCCGATACAGCTGCTGGACGCCCGTGACCTGGCACGGTGGGTCCGGTCGTGCGCCACGTCGCTCACGTCGGGGGTCTACAACGTGGTCTCACCGGTGGGCCTGGTGACGATCGGTGGCGTGCTCGGCGCGTGTGCCGAGGTGACAGGGTCCGATGCCGAGCTCGTGTGGCTGACTGAGGCCCAGGTGGAGCAGGCCGGCGTCGAGCCGTGGACGGGGATGCCGCTGTGGCTGCCGCCGGGTCATGATGCTGCCGGCCTGCACGACTGCGACGTGTCCGCTGTCCTGGCCGCCGGGTTCTCCACCCGGCCGGTGATCGAGACCGTCCGGGACACCTGGTCCTGGATCCAACGTGAGGGCATGCCTGCCGGTACGGCGCGGGGCGGGCAGGGCTACGACGACGACGCCGCGCAACGGCTCCTTGCCACCGTGACGAGGTGACCGAGCGAGCTGCTCGAACATGCCGGCGGGCGGTCGCTGGTCGGGAGGTGCCGGCCGGGACGGTACCGTCCGGTGGACGCCGGACGACTGAGGAGCAGGCATGATCGGGATGGTGCTGGCGGCGGGTGCCGGGCGGCGGCTGCGCCCCTACACCGACACGCTCCCCAAGGCGCTGGTGCCCGTCGACGGCGAGACGACCATCCTCGACATCGGGCTGCGCAACCTCGCTGCGGTCGGTCTCACCGACGTCGCGGTGGTCGTCGGTTACCGCGCCGATGCCGTCGAGGACCGCCAGGCCGAGCTCGAGGAGCGCCACGGCGTGACCATCACCCTGGTCCACAACGACAAGGCCGAGGAGTGGAACAACTGCTACTCGCTGTGGCTGGCCCGCGACCACTTCGCCCAGGGCGCGCTGCTGGTCAACGGCGACACCGTGCACCCCGTGGACGTCGAGCGGACGCTGCTGGCGGCCGCCGGGCAGGACGGCGCTGCGGGCGTGCTGCTGGCGCTGGACGCGACCAAGGTCCTCGACGAGGAGGAGATGAAGGTCACCCTCGACGACAACGACCGCATGCGCCGCATCACCAAGCTGATGTCGCCCGCCGAGGCGCACGGCGAGTACATCGGGGCGACGCTGATCCAGCCGCACGCCGCCGCCTCGCTGGCGACCGCGCTGGAGGCGACCTGGCGGCGCGACCCCGACCTCTACTACGAGGACGGCTACCAGACGCTGGTGGACACCGGCGGTGAGGTCGGCGTCGCGCGCATCGGCACGCTGCCCTGGGTCGAGGTGGACAACCACGCAGACCTGACCCGGGCGAGGGAGATCGCGTGCCACTACTAGCCCGCATGCTCCTCAGCCCGCTGTTCATCGACATCCGGGCGGGCGCGGTCAGCGGGCTGGGCGACCTGCTCTCCGACCGGCGCATCTCCGCCGACGGGCACGTGGCGGTCGCGGTCGGTCCCGGGCAGGGCGAGAGGCTCGTCGAGGCGATCCGGCCGGACCTGGAGAACGCCGACGTGTTCACGGTGCGCGGCGGCACCCTCGACGCGGCCGGCGAGCTGCAGTCGCGGCTGCACGGCAAGCACTACGACGCTCTCGTCGGCATCGGCGGCGGCCGCACCCTCGACGTCGCCAAGTACGCCGCGACCCGGCTCGCGCTGCCGATGGTGGCGGTCGCCACGAACCTCGCCCACGACGGGATCGCCTCGCCGATGAGCTCCCTGCTGCACGACGGTGGCAAGGGCTCCTTCGGCGTCAGCCCACCCATGGCCGTGGTCGTCGACCTGGACTACGTCCGGGACTCCCCGCCACGGATGGTGCGCTCCGGGATCGGTGACGTGGTCAGCAACCTCTCCGCTCTCGAGGACTGGAACCTGGCCCACGACGTACGGGGGGAGCCGGTCGACGGCGTGGCGGGCACGTTCGCCCGGACGGCCGCCGAGGCGATCCTGCACCGCGTCGACGGCGTGGAGTCGCCGCGGTTCCTCACGGCGCTGGCCGAGGCGCTCGTGCTGTCCGGGATCGCGATGGTCGCTGCAGGCTCGAGCCGGCCGTGCAGCGGTAGTGACCACGAGATCCTGCACGCGATCGACGTGCTGTTCCCCTCGGCCGGCAACCACGGCGAGCTCGCCGGGGTCGGCGCGCTGTTCTCCTTCTTCCTGCGCGACGACGAGCCGACCGCCGCGCTTGTGGACGCGTGCCTGCGCAGGCACGGCCTGCCGCGCGTGCCCGAGGACCTGGGGCTCACGGCGGAGCAGTTCGCCCAGGCCGTCGTCCTCGCCCCGACGACCCGGCCCGACCGCTACACGATCCTCGAGCATCTCGACCTCGACGCCGCCTCGGTGCGCAAGCAGGTCGACGCGTTCGTCGAGGCGTACGGCGGCTGACGGGCGAGCACGGTCGGGCCGGGGCTCGGTGGTAGCGTTCCCCGGTCCGTCATGTGAGGGCGAGGGTCCGCGCCGGTGGGAGTGCAGTGGCTGTACACGTCGAGGCGACGCCCCGCCTGGGGGCCCTCTGGGGGAACCGTCGCATCCTGCGGCTGCTCGTCTCTCGCGACCTGAAGGTCAAGTACTCCGACTCGCTGCTGGGCTACGTCTGGTCGATCCTCGAGCCGCTGATGATGGCCGGGGTCTACTGGTTCGTCTTCACCAAGCTCATGGACCGCCAGCTCGGCGAGTCGCCGTACATCGTCTTCCTGCTCGCCGCCATGCTGCCCTGGCAGTGGGCCAACGCCGTCCTGCGCCAGTCGATGAAGGCGCTGTCGAAGGACGCCAAGCTCGTGCGGTCGACCAACCTGCCCCGAGAGATCTGGATCCTGCGCACGGTCGGGTCGAAGTTCGTGGAGTTCGTCTTCGCCCTCCCGGTGCTCGCGTTCTTCGCCCTGATCAACCAGGCCGAGCTGACCAGGTTCGTCGTCTTCTTCCCGCTCGCCGTCCTGCTGCAGGCCATGCTCCTCACCGGGGCGGGGCTCATCCTGGCCCCGCTCGCCACGCTCTACAGCGACGTCGAGCGGCTGATGCGCATCGTGCTGCGGCTGCTGTTCTACTTCTCGCCGATCCTCTACGGCGTGAGCGACGTGCAGGGCCGGCTCGGCGGGACGGTGGCCGACCTCTACGTCCTCAATCCGCTGGCCGGCATCTTCGACCTCTACCGCACCGCCTTCTTCGCCGACGAGTGGGCCGGCTGGGGCGCGGTCGGCATCGCGGCGGGCGTGTCGGTCGCCATGCTGGTCGTCGGCATCTTCACCTTCCGGCGCCTCGAGGGCACCGTGCTCAAGGAGATCTGACGTGAGCCCGGTCATCGAGGCCGACGGTCTGGGCATCAGCTTCAAGCGCCGTCGCCGCAACCGCCGCCTGCGCGACCTGGCCTCCGGTCGCGCGGAGCGCGCGAAACGCCTGCGCAGGAACCAGTTCTGGGCGCTGCGCGACGTCTCGTTCCAGGTGCACGAGGGCGAGGCCGTGGGTCTCGTCGGCGGCAACGGCCAGGGCAAGAGCACCCTGCTCAAGCTCATCGCCGGCGTGCTGCTGCCCGACGAGGGGCGGCTGCGCGTCCGCGGCGGGGTCGCGCCGCTCATCGAGGTGACCGGCGGCTTCGTCGGCGACCTGACGGCGCGGGACAACATCTGGCTCACGGGCGGCCTGCACGGGCTCAGCAAGCCGGAGATCGCCGCCCGCTTCGACGAGATCGTGGACTTCGCCGAGGTCGGTGAGTTCCTCGACACACCGTTCCGGCACTTCTCCTCGGGCATGAAGGTGCGGCTCGGGTTCGCGGTCATCACGACGCTGGACGAGCCGGTCGTCCTCGTCGACGAGGTGCTCGCCGTGGGCGACCGGGCCTTCCGCGAGAAGTGCTACAAGCGGATGGGCGACCTGCTCTCCGGGGGTCGCACGCTGTTCCTGGTGTCGCACAACGAGAACGACCTCCGCCGCTTCTGCACCCGGGGCCTCTACCTGCGGGCGGGCTCCCTGGTCACCGACGGGCCGGTGGAGGACGCCCTGGACCGCTACCGCGAGGACACCGGCCGGCGGCGCGGACCGAAGTCGACGGAGTGAGGCCGGTCGACGTCGACCTGGCGGGCGGGCTCGAGGCGCTCGCAGGGCGGTTCGAGTCGGCGTCGGGCGCGGTGGTGCTCGTCGCCGACGACCTGCTGGTGCACGCCGACGCCCTGGCCGACCTGACCGAGGACCCGCGGCGGGCGACGGCGGCCCTCGTCTCGCGGCCCGCCGACCCGTCGGACCGGCGGCCGGGCGCCGACCCCGCCGTCCGGCTGCGGGGCGGCCGGGTCGTCGCGGCCTCGTCGGGCGCCCACCGGGTGCGTGGCGGCGACGCGCAGTTCGCTGGTGCCCTGCGCGTCGCCGACCCGGACCGGGCCGCCGCTGCCGGGGCCGCCCGGCGGATGGCGACCCTGGCCCGGCAGGCCGGGTGGCGGGGCGACCCGCTGGACTACCTGCTCGTCGCGCTGGTGCGCGGAGGAACCGCGGTCGGCACGGTGTCGCTGGACCCCTGGCCCTGGCAGCGCGGCGGCGACCCGCAGGAGCGTGCGGCCTTCGGCGACCGGCTGAGCGCCATCGGGCCGCAGGCGTCCCACCGGCTCCGGCTCGAGCGGGCGACCAAGGCCGACGACGGTGCCGTCGCGACCGTGCTCAGCCGTCCGCTGTCGCGGCTGGTCACGCCCGTCGCGCTGCGCTGGGGCCTGAGCCCCAACCAGGTCACCCTCGGCTCGGTCGTCGTCGGGCTCGCCGCGGCGGCCTGCTTCGCCACCGGGGACCGGGCGGCTCTCGTCGCCGGCGCCGTCCTGCTGCAGCTCTCGCTGGTGGTCGACTGCGTCGACGGCGACGTCGCCCGCTACACCCGGTCCTTCAGCGCGACCGGCGCGTGGCTGGACGCCTCGACCGACCGGCTCAAGGAGTTCGCCTGCTACGGCGGCCTGGCCTGGGGAGCCGCCGACGGCGACACGGCCTGGTTGCTCGCCGCGGCGATGCTGACGCTGCAGACCGCCCGGCACACCGTGGACTACACGTTCACCGCGGTGAAGGACCTGCGCGAGGCCGAGTCGGCCGCGGCGCCGCTGGACCGCCTCGACGACGGCCCGGCCGAGGAGGGCTCGGCGAGCGCCCGCGCCGTCGCCGCGTCCGAGCGGAGCAACCGCAACCCGGCGGTGAAGTGGGCCAAGCGCGCCGTGCACATGTCCATCGGCGAGCGGTGGCTGGTGCTCTCGGTGCTGGCCGCCGCGGGCCGGCCCGCGCTCGCCCTCGCGGTGCTGCTGGTCCTCGGGCTGCTGTCCCTGGCCTACACCTCGGCGGGGCGCAGCCTGCGCACCCGGGCGTGGCCGCGTCGTGCGCCGACGGCGCGCGAGCGGGAGATCGTCGCCGCGCAGGCCGACCCGGGCCCGCTGCCGCTCCGGTTGGGCGGCCTGCTCGCCGCGGGAACCGGCCGCTGGCTGTGGGCGCGGCCGGCGCTGCTGCGGCTCGCCGAGTACGCCGCGCTGGCCGGGGTGGTCGTGGCCGCGGACGCCGGCGCGCTCCCCCCGGCGTACGCGCTGCTGCTCGTCGCCGCGTCCCACCACTACGACGAGCTGTACCGCGTGCTGCACCGCCTGGCGCCCGCGTCGCGCATCAGCCTGGTCGCCGGGCTCGGGGTCGTCGGGCGGCCTGCCGTGGTCGCCGTGCTGGTGCTCGCAGCGGCGGCGCGCTGGCGGGGGGCCTGTGGGTGCTGGCGGCCGCCCTCGGCATCCTGTACCTCGTGGTCGAGCCGGTGCGGGTGCTGCACGAGGTCCGGTCCGCACGCCCGGACGCCGGGGAGCCCGGTGGCTCGCGCCGATGGGTGAGCCGCGGCCGACGATCGCCGAGCTGCGTGCGGTGACCCAGCCGCCGGCCGTGCGTGGCCGGCGCAACTCGGAGCACTGGACGGCCGACCTCTACCAGCGGCGCCTCTCGCCCTACCTCACCAGGGCGCTGCTCGCGACGTCGCTGTCGGCGAACGCGGTGACGGTGATCATGATCGTCACGGGGGCGGCCGCGGGGGCGGCGCTGCTGCTGCCGGGCCTGCTGGGGGCGGTGCTGGCCGCGTTCCTCGGCCAGCTGCAGATGCTGTGGGACTGCTCCGACGGCGAGGTGGCCCGCTGGCGGCGCACGTTCTCGCCGGCCGGCTTCTTCCTGGACAAGCTCGGCCACACCGTGGCCGAGAGCGCGATCCCGCTGGCCCTGGGCGTGCGCGCCGACGGCGGGCCGGGATCCGTCGGGGGCTGGACGACGCTGGGCGCGGTGCTCGCGGTCCTCGTGCTGGTCAACAAGTCGCTCAACGACGCCGTCCACCTCGCCCGGTCGGCGAGCGGGCTGCCGCGCCTGGAGGACCGCGCGCAGGAGGCGGCGCCCCGCGTCTCGTCGGTCCGCAGGCTGCGGTCGCTCGCGCGGTTCGTGCCCTTCCACCGGGTGTTCCACTCGGTCGAGATGACGCTGCTGGCGCTGGTCGCCGCGGTCGCCGACGCGCTTCTCGGCGGCGGCCTCGAGGCCACGAGGTTCCTCGTGGCGGCGCTGCTGCCGGTCGCCGGGGTCACCGTCGCGGGTCACCTGCTGGCGATCGTCACCTCGAGCAGGCTGCGGTGACCCGGCCGAGCGTGGGCGCCGTCGTGCTCAGCATGGGCACCCGGCCGGTCGAGTTCCCGCTGGCACTGGAGTCCCTGCTCGCGCAGCGGGGCGTCGACCTGCAGGTCGTGGTCGTCGGCAACGGCTGGGAGCCCACGGGGCTGCCCGACGGCGTCCGGACCGTCCACCTGCCCGAGAACCTGGGCATCCCCGAGGGGCGCAACGTCGGCGCGGCCGCCGTGGGCGGCGACGTCATCCTCTTCTACGACGACGACGCGTACCTGCCCACCGACGACGTCGTGTCCCGTCTGGTCGACGTGCTCGAGCGGGACCCGCGCGTGGCCGCCGTCCAGCCGCGCCCGGTGGACCCGACGGGCCGGCCGTCGCCGCAGCGCTGGGTGCCCCGCCCCGGTGGTGGGGACCCCCTGCGGCCGGGGGTCGTGACCTGGGTCTGGGAGGGGACGTTCGCGATCCGCCGCGACGTCTTCGACGGGGTCGGCGGGTGGCCCGGGCACTTCTTCTACGGCCACGAGGGCATCGACCTCATGTGGAAGGTCTGGGACCGCGGGCACGTCGGGTGGTACGCCCCCGACATCGTCATGCACCACCCGGCGACCAGCCCGACGCGTCACGACGTCTACTACCGCATGAACGCGCGCAACCGCGTCTGGGTCGCCCGGCGCAACCTGCCGTGGCCGCTGGTCGCGCCCTACCTCGCGGTGTGGACGGTGCTGACCGTGGCCCGGCTGCGCTCCCCGCGCCGCCTCGCCCCCTGGTTCGCGGGCTTCCGCGAGGGCCTCGGGCCGGGCGCGGGGGAGCGGCGGCCGATGTCGTGGCGCACGGTCTGGCGCCTGACGCGCGCGGGCCGCCCGCCGGTCGTCTGAGACTCCTGGCGCTGACCTAGACTCAGTCGGCCTACCGACACACATGCCCGACATAGCCGTACGAAGGGACGCTGGTGCCCCGAGCGATCGTCCCTGACCCCCTCGGGGAGCCCGAGGTGTCGGTCGTCGTCATCGGCTACAACGACCGCGAGCACCTCCCCACCGCCGTCCGGTCCGTGCAGGAGCAGACGCTGCGTCACCTCGAGGTGATCGTCGTCGACGACTGCTCGACCGACGGCTCGGCCGAGGCCGCCGACGTGATCGCCGGGCAGGACCCCCGGGTGCGGGTCGTGCGCCTCCCCGAGAACAGCGGCGGCTGCAGCAGGCCGCGCAACGTCGGCCTGGACCTCGCCCGCGCTCCGTACGTCATGTTCCTCGACAGCGACGACGTCTACGACCGGCACGCCTGCAAGAACCTGCTGCTCACCGCCGAGCGCACCGGCGCCGACGTCGTGGCCGGCCAGGTCAGGCGTCTGCTCGTCACCGAGGGCAAGGAGGCCAGCTGGGTCAAGCGGCTCTACCGGCGGCGCGCGGTCTACCGCGGGATCCGTGAGAACCCCGAGCTCTTCTTCGACCCGCTGTCGACCAACAAGCTCTACCGGCGCGACTTCCTCGACCGGCACCGCATCAGGTTCCCCGAGGGTGTGCACTACGAGGACTCGTTGTTCTCGACCGAGGTCTACTGCCAGGCCGAGGTCATCGCCGTCGTGCCGAACATCGTCTACCTGTGGCGCGTCGTGCGGGCGGAGGAGACCGAGGACCTCTCGATCACCCAGCGACGCTACGAGATCGACAACTTCCGCGACCGCATCGCCGTGCACCGCATGATGGACGACTTCCTGCGCGAGCACGGCGCCGCGGACCTCAAGGAGGCCAAGGACGTCAAGTTCATCCGGCACGACCTGCGTCTCTACCTGAGCGACCTGCCCCACCGTGACGAGTCCTACCAGCGCGAGATGATGCGCCTGGCGGCCGACTACCTCGCCACGGTCAGCGAGGCGACCTTGGAGCAGTGCCGCGTCGTCGAGCGCATCTGCGTGCACATGATCCGGCGCCTCGACCTCGAGGAGACGCTGCGCACGATCGACTACCTCAAGTTCGGGTTCAAGCTGTCGACGTCGCTGGTCGAGCGCGACGGACGCGTCTACTGGACCGCGAAGTACCTCGACACGCCGGAGGGCCGCGCCGCGCTCGACGTCACGGACCTCGGGCTGCACCGGCTCCCGTTCGGGAAGCTGCCCCTGCACAACGAGGTCGTGTCGGCCTCGGCCGGGCGCGGCCGGCTTCGGCTGCGTGGGCGGGTGCGCAACCAGCTCGGTCGCATCCCGCCCGACGCCGAGCTGACGCTGTCGGTGTCGGTCAAGAACCGCAGCGGCGGCCGGCGGCGCCGGGCGCCCGTCTCCGACTGGAGCCACGACGGCGAGCACATCCACTACACGGCGGACCTCGACCTCCGGCAGGTCGTCGGGCCGCTCGACCGGCCCGAGCCCTACTGGGACATCCGCCTGGAGATCGGCTGGCAGGACCGGGTCGCCACCGCCACCTTCAGCGTCGACCCCGACCTCGTGAGCGGGACGACGATCTCCTTCCGCGGGCGGCTCGGGGGGCTCGTGCCGGGGTCGCTGCGCCCGCTGGTCACGCCCAAGCTCAACCTCGCGTTCGAGCAGGCGCCCGACTCGGGGCCGGGCCGCCTGGCCGGCCGGGTCGACCGGGCCGCGGCGCGTGCCTCCTCCGCCGTGCAGTGGCGCTGGCGCAAGACCCTCGGCTCGCCGGTGCTGCGAGGGCAGGCCTACCGGCTGATCCGGCGGCTGCCGGTGCGACGCGGCCTGGCGGTCTTCGAGTCGCACATGGGCCGGCAGTTCTCCGACAGCCCGCGCTACATCTACGAGGCAGCCGTGGCGTCCGGCCTCGACCGGCTGGGGCTCACACCGGTCTGGTCGCACGCCCGCCCGACACCGAAGGGGTTCCCGGCCGGCGTCAGGACGGTGCAGCGCGACACCTGGCGCTACCTGTACCTGCTGGCGCGGGCCGAGTTCTGGGTCGACAACCAGGGCCTGCCGCGCCAGTACTCCCGGCGCAAGGAGACGACCTACATCCAGACCTGGCACGGCACCCCGCTCAAGCGGATGGGCTTCGACTCGCCCGCCCTGGAGCGCGCGAGCGCCTCGACCCGCCGCACCCACCGGGCGATGATGAAGCGGTGGAGCGCCCTGCTGGCTCCCAGCGAGTACTTCGTCGAGACCTTCGTGCGGTCCTTCCGCTACGAGGGCGCGATCGTGCGGCACGGCCTGCCGCGCAACGACCTGCTGGTGCGCGGCGTCGACCGCGACTGGGTCGACGCGAAGAAGCGCGAGCTCGGCCTGCCGACCGACCGGCGGCTGGTGCTCTACTGCCCCACCTTCCGCGACCGGGCGCGGCGGCTGGGCAAGGAGTTCGACCTCCCGTTCGACCTCGACGTCATGGTGCGCGAGCTCAACCAGGACGCCTTCCTCATGCTGCGCACCCACTACCTGGACTCCTACCGGCTGCCCGACCGGTACATGACGTTCGCGGCCAACCTCTCGCGTCACCACGACGTGACCGAGCTGATGCTCCTCGCCGACGTCCTGGTCACCGACTACTCCTCGGTGATGTTCGACTTCGCGAACACCGGCCGACCCATGGTCTTCTTCACCTACGACTACGAGGAGTACGTGCGCGACGAGCGCGGCACCTACGTCGACCTGGCCGAGATCGCCCCCGGGCCGCTGGTCACCGACACCGACGGCCTCGTCGCGGCGCTGCGCGGCGTGGACGGGAGCCGCGAGGCCTACCGCGAGAAGTACGCGGCGTTCCGCGAGCGGTTCTGCACCTACGAGACCGGTGTGGCCGCCGAGCACGTCGTCAAGGAGTTCTTCGACAAGGGCGCCGCACGGTGACGGGGACGCCGCGCGACGTCTTCCTCGTCGCCAACAACATCGACGAGCTCGGCGGCGTGCAGCGTGTGACGCACAACGTCGCGACGATGCTGCACGAGGCCGGTCACCGGGTCACGGTCGTCGGCATGACCCGCCACCGACCGGCGCACGACTACGGGCACCGGGCCTACCGCTCGCTCGTGCTCACGGACGGCCCGGAGCCGCCGGCGCCGCCGGCGACCGGTGTGCTGGGCCGCCTCGACCCGCGCGTGCAGGCGGCCCGCCGTCGCCACGACGAGGCGCACCGCGCCACCGTGGCCCGGCTCTCCGAGGTCTTCGCCGGCGCCCGCGAGGGCGTCGTCGTCGTGATGCAGATCTTCTCGATGAACTGGGTGGCGGAGGCCGCGACCGACCACCTCCACGTCATCGGCATGAGCCACGAGTCCTTCGACGCGACCCTGAACTCCACCCGCTGGGAACGGGTGAACAAGTACTACCGCGACGTGGACCTGTTGCTGCTGCTCACCGAGCGCGACGCCGAGCGCTTCGAGCTCGAGGGCTTCAACAACGTGGGCGTCATGCACAACTCACTGAGCTTCTTCCCGGTCGCCCCCAGCGACACGACGGCTCCGGTCGTGGTCGCGGCCGGCCGCTACGCCCCCGAGAAGGGCTACGACCGTCTCATCGATGCCTTCGCGACGGTCGCCGCCGACCACCCGGCATGGGTGCTGAAGATCTTCGGGCACGGGCCGCTGGAGAAGCAGCTGACCAGGCAGGTCGAGCGGCTCGGCCTTGCGGGCCGGGTGCTGCTGCCCGGGCTCGCCGGGGACATCGAGGCCGAGCTGCAGGCCTCCTCGGTCTTCGCGCTCTCCTCCGTCCACGAGGGGCTGCCGATGGCCATGGCCGAGGCGATGGCGTGCGGCGTGCCGTGCGTGGCCTTCGACTGCGCCCCCGGTGTGCGCGAGATCGTCACCGACGGCGTCGACGGCATCGTGGTGCCGCCGCGCAACGTCGAGGCGCTGGCCGCCGGGCTGTCCCGGCTGATGGGCGACGCGGAGCTGCGCCGGCGCTACGGGGCTGCCGCGCGGACCAACGTGGCGAAGTTCTCCGCCGACGCCGTGCTGGCCCAGTGGGAGGCCGTGTTCGCGCTGGTCGAGCGGTAGGTGGGGGAGTGCGTCCGTTCGTGCGATGTCGGAGCGTGCCGCTCAAGCGTTTCCACGCCCGGGTCGAAGAGGAGGTCGTGGGTTCCTCTCGCCGCCTCCGCGCGCTCGCCTGCGGTGTGCTCGTCGCCGTCCCCGTGGCCCTCCTCGGCCCGGTCCCGGCAGGTCACGCCGGCACGACCGCGAAGGTCAAGGTCACGAAGGTCATCGACGGCGACACCATTGCCGTGGACCAGAACCGCGACCGCCGCGCGGACGCCATCATCCGGCTGATCGGCATCGACACGCCGGAGCACGGGCAGTGCGGCTACCGCGAGGCGACCAGAGCGCTGCGCTCGCTCGTCCGCAAGAAGCGTGTGGTCCTGCGCTCGGACACGGCGTCCAGCGGCCTGCGCGGCCGCCCCGAGCGCCGCGTGATCGTCCGGTCGGCCGGCCGCAAGGTCGACGCGACCACCTGGCTGCTGGAGCGGGGACTCGGCGTGTGGATGCCCCGCAAGGGCGAGACCACGAACGGCCGCGCCCACCACCGCGCCGCGGACAGCGCGGCCGCCGCAGGCATCGGCTGGTTCGACGAGGACCGTTGCGGCGCCGGGCCCGGCGCCGAGGGAACGCTGCGCATGCACGTGCAGTGGAACGCCGACGCGACCAAGCGGCTGAGCCCGGCCGAGCGCCGCAACCAGGAGTTCATCCGTGTCCGCAACGAGGGCGTGGAGCCGGTCGACCTCGACGGGTGGACGCTGCGGGTCGGCAACGACCGCAGCCGGCGCCTCCCGCCCGGCGGCCCCGTCGCCCCCGGCGACTCGGTGACGATCCACGTCGGCTCCGGGACGAACACGGTCCACGACCGCTACCTCGGCAGCGCGGTCCCGATGCTGCAGAACGCCGACCTGACCGGCAGGAAGCACCTCGGGAGCGGCAGCTACCTCGTCGACCCCGACGGTGACATCCGGGCGCACATGACGTGGCCCTGCACGCTCGCCTGCGGGGACCCGACGGGGGGAGCGCTGCGGCTCTCGCAGGTCATGGTCGACCCGCCCGGCCAGGACTACCAGGCGCTGAACTCCGAGTTCGTCGCGCTGACCAACTCGGGCACCGCGCCCGTACGCACGGGCGACATGGTGGTGGAGATCTGGCCGTGGGTCTACGAGCTGCCCGGCGACCACGTCCTGTACCCCGGCGAGACGGTCCGGGTCCACGGCGGCTCGGGGCGCGACGAGCGGCTCAGCCGCTATCTCGACGCGGCGAACCCCCCGCTGCGGAACACGGGCGGCCAGGTCGTCCTGCGCACCTACGACGCGGTTGTCGTCGACTGCCATGCCTGGGGCACCGGCCGGTGCCCGACGATCCGCTGAGCCGCCTCACGTGGTAGCGTCCCGCGATCGTGCCACTACCCACCTTCGTCATTGTCGGTGCGCAGAAGTGCGGGACCTCGAGCTTGCACAGGATGCTGCGCAAGCACCCGCAGATCCACATGTCCCGGACGAAGGAGCTCCACTTCTTCGACCGTCACTTCGACCGGGGCATGGAGTGGTACGCCGAGCAGTTCGAGCCCCGGAAGCGGCACGAGCAGGTCGGTGAGACCACCCCGGCGTACATGTACAAGCCCCGGGCGCGCAAGCGGCTGATCGCGCACCTGCCGGACGCGCGGATCGTGATGATCCTGCGCAACCCCGTGGACCGGGCCTACTCCCACTACTGGCACGACGTGCGCCGGCTCGAGCAGGAGCGCCACAGCCGCCCGGTGCCGGCGACGTTCGAGGCCGCGGTCGCCGAGGAGCAGCCTGACCTGCTCCCGTCGGGCGGCGGCGAGGCCGGCTCGTCGGCAGTGGCCAGCCGGCGCGACTCCTACATCGGGCGCGGGGAGTACATCGACCAGATCGAGCCGTTCGTGGCGGCCTACGGCCGCGACCGGGTGCACGTGATGCTGCTCGAGGACCTCATCGCCGACCGGACCGCCTCGCTGCGGGTCCTGCTCCGCTTCCTGCGCGTCCGCGAGAGCCCGGCAGAGACCATCCAGGAGGTGCACGCCAACCGCTACCGGCGCCCGGACGACTCGGGGAAGGTCCAGCCGGCGAAGTACCACCCGATGGACCCGCAGACGCGCGCGGCGCTCGCCGAGCACTACCGGCCCCACAACGAGCGGCTAGGGCAGTGGCTGGGCCGCGACCTGAGCCACTGGCACTGAGCCGGCGGAACCGGGTGACCGCCGGACCCGTCCGAGCAGCCACGTAGCGTCGGCCTCCCGAGCCGACCGAGGAGAGGCGCATGGCGGGCACGTCGAAGCTGGAGTTCACCGGGACCGGTGGCGAGACGCTGGCGGCCCGGCTCGACCTGCCGGAAGGCGAGCCGCGGGCATACGCCGTCTTCGCGCACTGCTTCACCTGCGGCAAGGACGGGTTCGCCGCCTCCCGCATCGCCCACGGCCTGACCGGGCACGGTGTCGCCGTCCTGCGCTTCGACTTCACCGGGCTGGGGCAGTCGGGCGGGGACTTCGGGAACTCCACGTTCAGCTCCAACGTGTCGGACCTGGTCCGGGCCGCCGACCACCTGCGCGAGCACCTGGTCGCGCCGACGCTCCTCGTCGGGCACTCGCTCGGCGGCGCCGCCGTCATCGCGGCGGCCGGGGCGATCCCGGAGGTGCGCGCCGTCGCGACCATCGGCGCTCCCAGCGACCCGGGGCACGTCGCGCACCTGATCGAGAGCGCGCGCCCCGAGATCGAGACACGAGGCGAGGCGGAGGTCACGCTGGCCGGGCGGACCTTCCGGATCCAGCGGGCCTTCCTCGACGACATCTCCGAGCAGCCGCAGCGCGAGCGGATCGCGCGGCTCGGTCGCGCGCTGCTCGTCATGCACTCACCGCAGGACGAGATCGTCGCGGTGGGCGACGCCGCGGTCATCTTCGAGGCGGCCCGGCACCCGAAGTCGTTCGTGTCGCTGGACGGCGCCGACCACCTGCTCACCGCGCGCCCGGACGCCGCGTACGTCGCGGACGTGGTCGCGGCCTGGGCGAGCCGCTACGCCGTGCCGGAGCCGGTGGCCGCCGAGGCGCCGGGCGAGCCCGGGACCGTCGTCGTGTCCGAGAGCGGCACGGGCCGGCTGGCCCAGCGCATCACGGCGGGCGCGCACGCCTGGGTCGCCGACGAGCCGCTGTCGGTGCCCGGCGGCACCGACACCGGGCCCACGCCGTACGGGCTGCTGCTGTCCGCGCTCGGAGCCTGTACGTCGATGACGATGCGCATGTATGCCGACCGGAAGAGCTGGTCCCTCGACCGGGTCACGGTGACGCTCCGGCACGACCGCGTGCACGCCGAGGACTGCGCGAGCTGCGAGACGTCGGCCGGGTACCTCGACCGCATCGTGCGCGAGATCCGGATCGAGGGCGACCTCGACGACGCCGCGCGGAGAAGGCTGCTCGCGATCGCGGACAAGTGCCCGGTGCACCGGACGCTGCACTCCGAGATCATCGTGGAGACCCGCGAGGCCTGACCTGGAAGACCGGGCCCGCGTCGACGGGTTCCCCGGGTGCCTCCCACCGGTCGGTGCTCCCCCAGGCACCGGCCGGGGAGGACCAGCCCCGGCTCCGTCATCGGACCGGCAGGCGGACGAGGTCACCCTCGGCGAACGGCCGCCCCGGCGAGACGCCGGCGCGCTCGAGGACCGACGGCGGGACGGAGATGTCGGCGAGCCACAGGTCACCGACCCACTCGCGAGCCCCATCGGTGAGCAGGCCCGTCTTGGGCAGCGCCAGGGTCACGGTCAGGTCCGCGCGGACGGTGACGTCCGAGGCGTGTCCGGTGTCGGGATCCAGCCCGGTCGGGACGTCGAGCGCGATGACTGTCACCGCGCCGCGCAGCCCGGCCAGCGCCTCGACGAGTCGGGCCACCTCGCCGGACGGGGCACCGCGAAGGCTGTACCCCACGAGCGCGTCCACGACGACGTCCCCGGCGGACAGGACGAGTGCCTCGCCCGGCGGACGGAGAGGGACGCCGACGGACTCGAGCGCTCGCGCCTGGTGCGCCGCGGCGCCCGACAGCGCCGCGGGATGGCGGGTCAGGTGCACCGACACGGGCCATCCCCACAACGCCAGCCGGCGCGCGGCCACCATGCCGCCGCCGCCGTTGCCGCCGCTGCCGGCGAGCACGACCACCCGTCCGGTGGCCCCCTCGGCCCTCAGCCGGGTCGCGGCCGACAACGCGACGGCGCGACCGGCGTTCTCCATCATCTGCAGCAGTGAGATCCCGGCTTCGATCGTCCACCGGTCCACGTCGATCATCTGCTCGACGGTCACCGCAGGGACGCGTGTCATCGGCTCAGGCACCCCGCGCACCTCCCTTCGCGGCCGCAGCCGTCAGCGGTCCGCGAGCGACGGGGCATAGACGCGCAGCTGGCGCTCCTGGAGCACCAGCTCCCATCCCTGCGCGGCCTTGGGCTTCGTGCGGGACATGCTCGGCGTCCACACGAGGTAGGTCCCCGGGTCACCGTCGGACTCCGGTGGCCGCGGCAGGCCGTGGCCGGTCCGCTCCACCGTCGCCCGGAAGGCCATGTCACCACCGATCGGCTCGCGCTGGTAGATGCCGAGGACCAGGGCGTCGCGGTCGTCGGTGACGACGGTGTCGACGACGTCGTCGTTCTCGGCCAGGTAGGCGCGGACCGCGTTCCACGCCCCATCGCGCGGGTTGCCCGCGATGTCGTCGAGCAGCGGCACGACCCAGGCGGCGAGGCCGACGGCGGTCACGATGGCGGTGCCCGCCGTGCCGAGACCGCGTCGGTCGTCGGGCAGCCGTCCCCGCAGGTGGGCCAGGGCCGCCGCGACGGCCGCCGCCGCGCCCAGGCAGACGGCGGGGATGATCGGGACCCAGTAGCGCATCAGTGAGGCGTTGATGCGGATGAAGCCGGGATCGACCAGCCCGGACACCAGGGTGAGCGGCAGCCACATCGACACGAACCACGCGAGCATCAGCACGTGCCCGCGGCGGCGCACGAGGAGCGCGCCCGCGACCATCAGCGCGACGGCCGTCAGCACCGCGACGGTCTGCGGGTAGCCCTCGACCGCCCGGGGGAAGCGCAGCAGCGCGTCGAGCCGCGTGATGCCCTCGATGGGGCTGCCGTGCTCGCTGCCCACCTCGAGCCGCACCAGCGCGTCGCCGTGGGCCAGTGCGTTGATGACCAGCTCGAGCGCGAGGCAGGCCAGCATCGTGGCGCCCACCTGGGCCCAGCGGCGCAGCGGCAGCCGCCAGGCCAGCAGGACGAGCACGATGACCGGGAACACGAAGACCGTCAGCTCGCGCACGAGGTAGGCCCAGCCGAAGGCCGCGCCCGCGAGGAGGAACCACCACGGCGAGGCCGACGCGCCGGCCCGCCCGTCGTGGCCGGTGCGCTGCGCGCCCGCCACCAGCAGGGCGAGCCCGAGGGTGAAGAACGCCGTCGACGGGATGTCCGGCAGCAGCTGCCAGCTGGTCATGCGCTCGCTGCCGAACCCGATGACGGTGTCGACGAGCACCGGGTGGAACACGAGCAGCACCGTCGCGGCGACCGCGGTCCACCGTCCGAAGAGCAGCGCGCCGAGGGCGAAGACCGCGACGACGAGCAGGATGCCGGTCAGGAAGGGCCAGGCGTAGTAGGCGACCTGCCCGTAGCCGAAGAGCTCGAGGAACGCGCGGACGGGCAGCAGATTGCCGTAGCGCAGCGCGTGGTGGTCGAGCGCGCGGTCCGCATCGGGGAAGCTGGCCGCGTCGTTGAGGACGAAGATGCCGTCGTTCCACCGCGGGTGTGGTCGCACCTGGACGGTGACGGCAAGGTGCAGCAGCACCAGCCCGAGCCCGAGCGCCCAGGTGGGCACGCGGTCGGCGAGGGCCCCGGGCCCGGTCCGCGACGGCCGGACGGGGGTGGGAGCCGACTCGGTGGCCGCGGTCACGACTCCATGACCGTCGGTGCCTCGGGCACGTCGAGGGTCGGACCGGTCGCCGCGCGCACGTCGTCGAGGCTGACCCCGGGGGCCAGCTCGCGCAGGACCATGCCGCTGTCGGTGACGTCGACCACCGCGAGGTCGGTGATGACACGGTCGACGACGCCGCGGCCGGTGTAGGGCAGTGAGCACTCGTCGACGATCTTGTGGGTGCCGTCCTTGGCGACGTGCTCCATCACGACGATGACGCGCTTGGCCCCGTGGACGAGGTCCATGGCCCCGCCCATGCCCTTGACCATCTTCCCCGGGATCATCCAGTTGGCGAGGTCGCCGCCGCGCGAGACCTGCATCGCGCCGAGGATGGCGGCGTCGATGTGGCCGCCGCGGATCATGCCGAACGACGTGGCCGAGTCGAAGAACGACGCACCCGGCAGCAGCGTGACCGTCTCCTTGCCCGCGTTGATCAGGTCGGCGTCCTCGTCGCCGTCGTAGGGGTAGGGCCCGACGCCGAGGATGCCGTTCTCGCTCTGCAGCGTGACGTGCACGCCGTCGGGCAGGTAGTTGGGCACGAGCGTGGGCAGCCCGATGCCGAGGTTGACGTACTGGCCGTCCTGCAGCTCGCGGGCGGCCCGGGCCGCCATCTGCTCGCGGGTCAGGGCCATCGTCAGGACTCCTCGGTGGGCCGGGGGCGCACGGTGCGCCGTTCGATGCGCTTCTCGACGTCGGGCCCGACCTCGACGACCCGCTGCACGAACACCCCGGGGGTGTGGACCTGCTCCGGCCGGATCTCACCGACCTCGACGAGGTGCTCGACCTGGGCGATCGTGACCCTGCCCGCGGTGGCGCACAGCGGGTTGAAGTTGCGAGCGCTCTCGCGGTAGACGAGGTTGCCCGACCGGTCCCCCATCCACGCGTGCACCAGCGCGAAGTCGGTGACGATCGACTCCTCCAGGACGTACGTCCGCTGCTCGCCGGCCAGCACGAGCTCGCGCGTCTCCTTGGCCGGGGAGGCGAGCACCACCGAGCCGTCGGGGCCGTAGCGCCACGGCAGGCCGCCCTCCGCGACCTGCGTGCCGACGCCGGTGGCGGTGAAGAACGCCGGGATGCCGGCCCCGCCCGCTCGCAGCCGCTCGGCCAGCGTGCCTTGCGGCGTGAGCTCGACCTCGAGCTCGCCGGAGAGGAACTGGCGGGCGAACTCCTTGTTCTCCCCGACGTAGGACGAGGTCATCCGGGAGATGCGGTGGTCGCGGAGCAGGATGCCGAGTCCCCAGTCGTCGACGCCGCAGTTGTTCGACACGACCTTCAGGTCGGTCGTGCCGGCGTCGTGCAGCGCGGTGATCAGCTGCTGCGGCACGCCGCAGAGCCCGAAGCCGCCGACGGCGAGGGTGGCGCCGTCGGGGACGTCGGCGACCGCGGCGGCTGCCGAGGGGCTGACCTTGTCGGCGGGGCGGAGGGCGTCGGGGACCGGCTCGTCGGGCACGGGGGAACTCTAGCCAAGCCGCCCGGGACGGCTCAGGCGCAGATGTCGTCGTCGGCGGAGCGCGTCTCGAGCGTCTCCTCCGGCTGCGGGGCGCTCGTCGACCCGGTCACCTCGACGGGGACCGCCGTCATGCCGTCGGCGCCCACGACCACGACGAGGGTGCTGCCCAGCGACAGGTCCTCGGTGACGGTCGAGCCGGGGAGGGCGGCGCCGAGCGTGCGGCCGGACTCGTCGTAGGCGGGGTCGTGGCTGACCGTCGTGGTCGGGTAGTCCTTGCGGTCGGCGTTGCCGACCGACACCACGTCGAAGCCGGCTGCCGTGAGCTCCTTGGCCACCCGGCTCGCCTCACCGGACACGCCGGAGCCGTTGAGCACGGTCACGCTGACGTTCTCGGGCGGGGTGACGAGCGGGGGACCGGAGACCGAGGGGCTGGCCGTGGGCGAGGGCTTGGGCTCCTTGCCGGGCAGCGGCTGGTCGAAGCGCAGCGCGTCCCACAGCGCACCGGCGGAGTCCTTGAACTGCACGCGGTTCGGGTCCAGGTCGTAGGGCTCGTTCGGCACGGTGACGAAGGTGACGTCCTTCGTGTCGAGCCCCTGGACGTCCTGCGCCAGCTTGCGCAGCGCGTTCAGGCTCCCCAGCTCCGGGTCGGTCGTGAGCGACTTCGTCGCGGCGTCGAGGAACCGCAGCAGCCGGTCGGGCCGGAGCAGCAGGCCGGTGCTGCGCACCTTGCTCACCATCGAGCCGAGGAACGCCTGCTGGCGGTCGATGCGGGAGATGTCGCTGCCGTCGCCCAGGCCGGTGCGCGTGCGGACGTACGCCAGGGCCTGCTGGCCCTTCACGGTGTGCGTGCCGGCGCTGAGGTTGAGGTGGGACTTCGGGTCGTTCACGTCGTCGGGAAGGCAGACCTTGACGCCGCCGAGGGCGTTGACCATGCCCTTGAAGCCGTTGAAGTCGATGACGACGTGGTGGTCGATGCGGATGTCGGTGAGCTTCTCGACCGTCTTGATGGTGCAGGCCGCGCCGCCCTCGGAGAAGGCGGAGTTGAACATCTGCGCGGACCGTGCGGGCACCGTCGTGCCGTCCTCGCGCAGGCACTCGGGGATGTCCACGATCGAGTCGCGCGGGATGCTGGCCATCACGGCGCTCTCCCGGTCGGCCGCGAGGTGCAGGAGGATCGTCGTGTCCGACCGCTCGCCCTCGACGTTGAGCGCAGCGTCACCCCGGCGCTTGTCGGAGCCCATCAGCAGGATGTTCTGCGCCTCCCGGTCCTCGGCGGCCTCGGCGACCTTCTCGGGGCGGTCGTTGCCGAGCAGCCCCGCGACGTCCTGCTTGGTGATGTTGTTGTTCAGGCGGTAGTAGGCGACGAACGCGCTGGCCGTTCCGGTCGCGGCCAGCAACGCGAGGGTGACACCGAGAGCGGTCAGGACCCGCTTGAGCGGTCGCGTCCGCGCCGCGTGGCGGGCGCGGGGCGAGTGACGCCGTCCAGCGGTCGTCGGCACGGGGCAAGGTCCTTCGTCGGCGGGGCACGCGATCGCCGTGCCCGCCCGGAGCGGGCGGGTGGACGCACGACGGCGTACGGCGGTGTGACCGTCCAGTCTAGGTCATTCCCGCTGCGTGGCCCGCCACGCCGGGACGTGTCCCACGGTCCTCCCCACGGCCGCCACCACCCGCTCCTGCGCGACCGTGGCGGCGAGACGGTCGGGGTCGGCGTGGCGGCAGATCACGGCCGTGACGCCTGTGGCCAGCGGGACGAGCAGGCCGCCCAGGACGTCGAGCACCGACCTCGGGGGCTCGGTGACCAGCAGCGCCCCACCCGGGTGGCCGGCCGCGGCTGCGGCGACCGCCAGCTCGCGCGCGGTGGAGGTCGCGCCCCCGGCGACCAGTGCCGCGGCGCCGGCGGCCGGGGGTGGCCCGTCGAACCGGTCGCCGTGGGAGTGGACCTCGCGGTCGTAGTCGAGGGCGCCCGGCGTGGCCGGCGCGGCACCGGGCTGCGGCAGGCCCAGCGGGCCGAGCCCCAGCGACACGACCTCGCCGGCGACCGCGTCGGCCCGCTCGTGGGCGACCACCCGGACGGCGGCGTCGGCGGCGCCGTCGAGGTCGACGACCAGGCCGGCGGCCCATGCGGCCTGCAGCCAGACGGTGGCCTGCCAGTGCGCGGGGAGCTCCAGCGACAGGACCGCGCCCGGGTCCGGGTCGAGCTCGGAGGAGACGAGGTTCGCCGTCTTGGCGACCCAGTTGGCGAACGTGGCGACGGAGAGCTCGCTGCGCTCCCCGGTGCGGTGGTCGTGGAAGGTCAGCAGCGGTCGCGCGGGGTCGACACGCAGCGCGTCGGCGAGCAGCGTGGTCGGGGTGGCCGTCACCGGCTCACCGTAGGTCAGCCGGGCCGGGGCTCCCCGACGGTCACGGAAACGCAAAGCATCCCGTCCGTACACGCCGAGATCGTCAAGAGACCCCGTCCCCGCGTCGATCTGAGACAGACTGACCCCGGCCAGCGCTCGTGCACCACTGGCCTCTCTAGCCACGTCGCGTCACTCCGGTCACACTCGCCGCACCACCACGAAGGCCCTCACTCCATGCGCCGAGCCCGATCCGCTGCCCTCCTGAGCATCCTCGTGCCGCTGACCGGCGTCGTGCCGGTCGTGTCCCTGCCGCAGGCGTCCCCACGGCCGGTGACGCCGGAGGTCCGCTCGGTCGCGCTCGCCGGAGTCGACCGGTCGCTGGCGCGCACGACCCTGCGCCGCAGCCTGGGGGCCGCGACCCGCGCTCTCGCGGCGGCCGCGCCGCAGGCGCCCGCCGCCGGGCGCCCGGAGGTCCTCGTCTCGCGCCGGGGCCTCGACGAGTTCTCGCTGCTCGGGGTGACGTGGGGGAGGACCTCCCCGGCCCCGCAGCTGAGCGTGCTGGTCCGCACCCACGGCGACTCCGGCTGGTCGGCCTGGACGGCGCTGGACCCCGCGCCGCCGCCGCGCGCGTCGGAGGCGAAGCGGGCCAGGCCCGGCACCGAGCCGCTCTGGGTCGGACCGTCCGACGGCTACCAGGTGCGCGTCGACACCCGCCGTGGCGCCCTGCCGCGGGGCCTGCGGGTCGACCTCATCGACCCGGGCAGCTCACCGGCGGACGCCCGGCCGCGGGCGTCGTCGCCCCTGAGCACGGCGCAGGCCGCCGCGGGCATGCCGCAGATCTTCACCCGCGCCCAGTGGGGCGCCGACGAGCGCATCCGGCGCGGCTCGCCCAGCTACAACAGCACGATCAAGGCGGGCTTCGTGCACCACACCGCCGGGGCCAACAACTACTCGGCGGCCGACGTCCCCAAGATCCTGCGTGCGGTCTACGCCTACCACGTCAAGGGCAACGGCTGGTCCGACGTCGGCTACAACTTCCTGGTCGACAAGTTCGGCCGGCTGTGGGAGGGCCGCTACGGCGGCATGGACCGCGCGGTCGTCGGGGCCCACACCGGCGGCTTCAACGTCGACACGTTCGCGGTGTCGGCGATCGGCAACTACGACAAGGCCGCCGCGCCGCCGGCCATGGTGGACTCCATCGCCCGGGTGATGGCGTGGAAGCTCGCGCAGAACTTCCGCAACCCCAACGGCACGACCGTGCTCACCTCGCAGGGCGGGGGCACGTCGCGCTACGGCGCGGGCACGCGGGTCACCTTCGCCAACATCTCCGGTCACCGGGACGCGGGCCGCACCTCGTGCCCGGGCGGCAACCTCTACACCCAGCTCGGCCAGATCAGGGCACTCACGACGTCCTACCTCGGGACCACGATGTTCGACCCACGGCTGTCCACGGGCAGCGTGGTGCACGGCACCGGTGCGTCCGTCACCGCCACCGCGGCCGTGAACTCCGACCAGCAGTGGCGGCTCGAGGTGCGGGAGGTGTGCCGCGGCACCCTCGTGCGCACGCTCACCGGCGTGGCATCGCCGGCGGCGCGGATCACCGCGCCCTGGGACCTGCGCGACGACACCGGTGCCGAGGTGAGACCGGGGTCCTACGCCGTCAGTCTGGTCAGTGCCGACGCGTCGGCGAGCTCCTACACGTGGACCGCGCCCGTCACGGTGAACGCGGCCCGCACGACACCTGCAGCCGTGGGCGCCGTCGCGCAGCCCGGGCGCACCAGCTTCGTGCCCGTCGACCCGGTGAAGCTCTACGACACGACCGACGCCGGCCGGTTCCCGGTCGGGCCGGGCCAGCAGCTCAACCTGCGGGTGCCCGGCGTCGGGCGGCTGCCCGACAGCGGCATCGGCGCCGTGGCGCTGAACATCTCCACGACCTGCGCCACGTCCTCGACCACGGTCACCGCCTGGCCGGCCGGCGCGGCCCGGCCGGCGTCGCCCGCGCTCAATGCGCCCGCCGGGTCCGGGGCGTCGGCGTTGGCCGTCACCGCGCTCGGCGGCGACGGCGCCGTGAGCGTCTACAACGCCTACGGCACGACCGAGCTGACCGTGCACGTCGTGGGCTACTACCCGCTCGCCGGCGGTCACGTGTTCCGCCCGACGAGGACGCTGCGCCTGTACGACTCCAAGCGCGACGCCCGCGGCCGGCTGACCCCCGGTGCCGAGCGGAGCATCGCCATGCCGTCCCGCGGGCGGGTGCCGTCCTCCTCGATGAGCGGGGTCCTGCTCAACGTGCGGACCAAGGGCGCCAAGGGCGTCGGGTCGGTGACCGTGCAGGGCACCGACAGCTCGCGGGACAGCGCGACCGTCCGCTTCGCGCCCGGCGGCCAGGCCACCAACCGCGCGGTCGCCCGGCTCGTCGGCGGCGCCTTCAAGATCACCGGCCACGGCGCCGGCTCCACGCACGTCGTCGTCGACGCCGTCGGGTGGTGGGCGCCGCCCGAGGTGACCGGGGGCCGGCTCTACCAGGCGCGGACCACGACCAGGGTGCTCGACACGACCCGCGGGGTAGGCGCGCCGCGGGCCAAGGTCGGTGCCGGTCGGGTGCTCAAGGTCAAGGTCGCGGGACGGGGAAAGCCGGTGCCCGGCAGCGCGAAGGCCGTCGTCATGAACCTCACCGCGCGCAGCGCCACCCGGCGGACGTACGTCACCGCCTGGCCGCACGGCCGCAAGCGTCCCGCCTACCCCGACCTCAGCGTCTCGGCATGGCGCACGACGGCCAACCTCGTCGTCGTACGCGTCGGGAAGAAGAACCGCGTGCGGATCGCCAACAGCAAGGGGTCGACGCACCTCGTCGGCGACATCGTCGGCTACTACCCGTAGGGCGGGGGAGGGGTCCGGCCGCCGGTACAGTGACCGCCGACATGAGCCACGACCCCGCCGCCACCGCCCAGCTGCCCGTCACCGAGCGGCTGAGCCCCGTCACCGGGCAGGTGACCGAGCAGGCCGCCGAGCCGTCGCCGGACGTCGAGCAGGCAGGCGAGTCGCCGCCGCCCCTCGTGACCATCGTGCTGCCCTGCTACAACGAGCACGAGCACGTGGTGGAGGAGGTCGAGCGCATCTGCGCGGCCATGGACGCCTCCGGGCTGACCTACGAGCTGCTCGCGATCGACGACGCGTCCACCGACGACACGCTTGCCCTGCTCGAGGAGGCCCTGCCGCGCTTCCCGCACATGCGGCTGATGCCGTTCCGCCGCAACGGCGGCTCGGGCACCGCGCGGCGCATCGGCACCCAGGACGCCCGCGGCGAGATCGTCGTGTGGACCGACGCGGACATGACCTACCCGAACGAGCGCATCCCCGAGCTCGTGACGATGCTCGTCGACGACCCGACCTACGACCAGGTCGTGGGGGCGCGGCTGACCGAGGAGGGCAGCCACAAGATCCTGCGGGTGCCGGCGAAGTGGGTGATCCGCAAGATCGCCGAGAAGCTGTCGAACTCCTCGATCCCGGACCTGAACTCCGGACTGCGCGCGTTCCGGCGGTCGGTGTCGCTGCCGTACCTGCGGCTCCTGCCCCCCGGGTTCTCCTGCGTCACGACGATCACGCTGGCGTTCCTGTCCAACCAGCACGACATCAAGTACGTGCCGATCGACTACGCGAAGCGCTCCGGCACCTCGAAGTTCCACTTCGTGAAGGACGCCTACCGCTACATCCTTCAGGTGCTGCGGATGGTCATGTACTTCAACCCGCTCAAGGTCCTCATGCCCCCCGCGCTGTGGCTGCTCGTGATCGGCGCCGTCAAGGCGGTCTACGACCTGGTCGCGCACTTCGGCCGGTTCGCCGTCAACACCGTGCTGATCCTCATCACCGGCATGCTGATCATGGCGCTGGCGCTGCTGGCGGACCTGATCGTCCGGTCGCGCTCGGAGGTCTAGCCCTCCGTGGGCGAGCCCGACGTCGCGACCGCACGGCGCAGGTCGTGGCGGCGCGCGCTGGTCTCGGCCCTGCTCGTCGCGGTCATGGTCGCCGCGTTCGCGTGGGCGCTGGCCGGGCGCTGGTCGGAGATCGTGAACCGGCTGGGCGACCAGCGGCCGCTCGTCCTGCTCGCGTCGCTCGCCCTCGCCCTCGCGGGGGTGTTCATGAGCTTCCTGCTGTGGCGCGGGACGCTGCGCGCACTCGGGTCGGACCTGCCGGTCGCGCCGCTGGCCCGGCTGTTCTTCGTCACGCAGCTCGGCAAGTACCTGCCCGGCGCGGTCTGGCCGGTCGTCGCGCAGATGCGGCTCGGTCGCGAGATGGGCGTGCCCCGGCAGCGGATGGCGCTCGCGTTCCTGCTGACGCTGGGCCTCACGACGGTGGTCGGCGTCCTGGTCGGCCTCGCCGCGCTGCCCGCGCTGCTGCGGGCCGAGGGTCCGGTCGTCCTGCTCGGCCTGCTCGCGCTGCCGCTGCTCGGCGCGCTGTTCGTGCCCGCCGTGCTCAACCGGCTGCTGAACCTGGCGCTGGGCGTGGTCCGGCGCCCGGGGCTCGACCGGCCCCTCGCCGGGCGGGACGTGGCGCGCGGCGTCGGCTGGGCGCTGGCGTTCTGGCTCGTGTACGGCGGGCACGCCTGGGCCCTCGCCGTCGGGCTCGGCGCCGACCCGCTCGAGGCCCTGCCGGTCGCGATCGGTGGCTTCGCGATCGCCTTCTCGCTCGGGCCCCTGCTGGTGGTGCTGCCGGCCGGTGCCGGCGTGCGCGAGGCGGTGCTGGTCGTGCTGCTCGCGAGCGTGCTCACGACGTCGGAGGCGGTCGCGGTGGCGCTGACCTCGCGCGGCATCCTCATGCTGACCGACGGGCTGCTGGCCGCCGCAGGGTTCGGGTGGCGGGCAGGCGGCGGTGCTGCGGGGGTCCCGGGCGGCGGGCGTGCGCCGGGCTGATCGCGGGCTGACAGCCGCGCCTCAGGCGTGCCGCTCCTGCAGCGCCGCGAGGTCGCGCAGCGCGAACTGGCGGTGCCACCACTCCTCGTTGAGCAGGGTGAGCAGGCACTCGCGGACCGGGTGGCTCCGCTGCTCCGGCCAGCCCGGCGCCTCGACGGCGACGGTGTCGGAGGCGAGTGTCGCGTCGTCGAGCGTGTCGACGTAGCGGCGGACCGCCGCCTGCCGATCGAGCCGCAGCGCGAGGGCCTCGTCGAGCGACGGCCGTGCCGCGCGGTCGCGCGGCACGCCCTCGGTGTCGGGCATCTGGTCCCAGGGCAGCGACAGGGCTGCCCAGGGCCGCGGGTCGCCGAGGATCGCGCGGTGCAGCCAGCACTCGGTCGCGAACGCGAGGTGCCGCAGCGTCTCGATGAACGACCACTCGCCGTCGACCGACTCGTGCAGCGCGTCCTCGGGCAGCCCCCTGGCGTGCTCGACGGTCTCGGCCCACAGTCGCTCGAGGGTGTCCCACGCCTCGCGGAACCCGTCCGGGTCGGTGGGCCGCATCGTGGCCAGGTCGGGGTCGCGACGCTCCAGCTCGGCCTGGACCAGCGGTGCGACGTCCACGCCGTTGACGGTGAGGCCGTCGATCTCTCCCTCGATCCGCACGTTGACGAAACCGCTGCCGCGCATCACGACGTCCTTGAAGAAGGCCTCGCGGAACTGCGCGCCCGTCAGGTCGACGTCGTCGAAGGCGGCGTCGTTGAGGTGGACCTGGTGGAACGTCGCCCGCTGCAGGTGGACCTGCTCGAAGCGGGAGTCGGCGAGATCCTGCTGGTGGAAGTGGGCCATGGCGCCGACGCTAGCGACGCCCGCCGACAGGTCAGGGCCGCGGCGTTGCACCCGCCGGGCGCTCAGGCGCCGGGACGGCGTCCCCGAGCCACGAGCCCGGGTCCGGTGTGCGGGAACGCGCGCTGCACGGCCCGGAAGGGCAGCGTCCCCACCCGGGCGGCCAGCGCGGTCAGGGACGTCGAGGGCTGCAGGGTCCGCCCCGACGCGCTCGAGCGCTCCTGCGTCGACGCCTGCGCGACCTCCCCACCGGCAGCGGCCAGCCGACGGCGTCCGGCGGCGTTGCGGCCGGCCTCGAGCAGGTAGCCCAGCGGCGCCCCGAAGTGCACCAGGTCGACGTCGACGAGCCCTGCGCCGGCGAGCAGCGAGCGCAGCACGGGAGGGTCGTAGCGGCGGAAGTGCCCGACCATCTCGTCGGCCGCGCCGAACCGCCTCTGCCAGGCAGGGGTCGACAGCAGCACGGACCCGCCCGGACGCAGCCGGTCGACCCACGACCGCAGCGCCGCGGCGTCGTCCTCGATGTGCTCGATGACCTCGAACGCGCACACGAGGTCGAACGTCTCGTCCGGGCCGACGACCGAGAGGTCGCCGTGGCGCACCTCGCCGTGGGCGCCGGCGAGCGCGAGCCGCTGCTGGGCGACCGTGCAGGACACCTCGTCCGGCTCGACACCGACGTAGGAGTAGGCCGTGGCGAGCCGGGCGCCGAAGCCGCCCTGGCCGCAGCCGACCTCGAGCACCCGCAGCGACCGGTCGGGGGCCGGCAGCAGCCGGTGGACGACCTCCCAGCGCAGCCAGCCGTTGGGGCTCAGCGGCGGGAGTGCGGCGTGGACGGGCACGTCAGGCCTCCGGGGGGACGAGGGCGAGCAGGCGGTCGTGCAGGGGCCGGACGACGTTCTCCGGGGTGAACCGGTCGGTGGCGAGCCGGGTGGCGGCCCCCCGGGCGCCGGCCAGCCGGTCGCGGTCGCGGGCCAGCAGGCGGAGCGCCCCCGCCAGCGCGTCCGCGTCACCGGGCGGCACGAACAGCGCCGCCCCGCCGAGGACCCGTCGCTGCGGTGCGGTGTCCGACGTGACGAGGGCGCAGCCGGCAGCCGCACCCTGGAACACCTTGTTCGGCACCACCCGGCGCGCCTTGGGCGCCGTGCCGAAGATCCCGAGACAGACGTCGTGCTCCGACACGAGCCCCGGCAGCTCGCCGGGGGACACCCAGTCGACCCACCGGACGGTGCGGTTCGCCGCCGCCAGCCGCCTGGTCTCGTCGTGGTCCTGCCCGGTGCCCACCATGGTGACCTCGACCGGCTCCCCGGCGAGGCAGCCGAGCGCCTCGCCGATGGTGGGCGCCCCCTGCAGGGGGGTGAACAGCCCGAAGAACACCACGCGCAGCGGCCGCGACGAGTCGGCCCGGCCGGGAGCGGCGACGTACCACTCGCGCGGGGCCCCGACGGCGGCGACGACCGCGCGCCGGCGCACCTGCGCGGGCAGGGCCTCGCGGTGCTCCTCGGTGTCGACGACGACGACGTCGGCAGCCCCGAGCGCGGCGGCGTCGAGCGCGCCGAGCATGCGCTGCCGCACTCCGCCGGCGACGCCCCGGTCGGTCGCCGTGTCGCTCGCGCCGATGAGGTGGTCGAGGACGACGGGTACGTGCGGGAAGAGCCGTCGGGCCAGCAGGACGTCGAAGTGGCCCAGGTAGCCGACGACGACCGCGTCGGGCCACGAGCCGTCGCGGCGGACCCGCCGGGACCGCACGACGAGCCCGGCCCAGCAGCGCGCGATCCGCCAGGCGAGGCGCGGGAGCCCGGCCGGGTTGCGCAGCATGCCCACGCGCTGGGCGGTGGACAGGCCCAGCGGGACGTTGCACTCGAGGACCTGGGCACCGCGCTCGCGAAGTCCGTCGCGCAGGACGCCAACCCGGGGGTGCGCCGAAGCGTCATAGGTGCCGAAGAACAGGAGGCGCATCGCCGCCACACCCTAGTGGCGGGCCACCCGTCCGCTTATCGTGGTCGGGGCCCGCTCCGCCCCACCCGCCCCACCAGCCCCGGAAGGACCCCATGCGCCGTCCCCTCCCCCTCCTGCTGACGGCGGGCCTCGTCCTGTCGCTTGCCTCCGCCGTCGGTGTGGGCGGTGCCGTCCCGGCCGTGGCCGCGCAGTGCCCCGCGTCGGGCGGGGTCACGATGCCGGGGGCGAGCGCGAGCGGTGACGTCGTCTTCCGCGGAGGCGGCTGGGGTCACGGTCTCGGCATGAGCCAGTACGGCGCGCAGGGGGCCGCGTCGCTGGGCTGCGCGTACGACCAGATCCTCCGCCGCTACTACACGGGCACCGAGGTCCGATCGGCCGCGATGCCCGACCTCGTGCGGCTGCGGCTGCTCGACGGGGGCTACCGCGTCGACGTCCGGGCCCACGACGGGCCACTCCGCTGGGTGCTCGAGGGGTGCGCGGACGCGGCCTGCCCACCGGTGCAGCCGCAGGGCGCCACCTGGCAGCTGCGGCTCGACGACGCGACCGGCTCGCAGTACGTCCTCCACGACCTCGGCGTGACCCCCAAGGCCGTCGTCTGGCAGGGCGGGTCGCCGGGGCAGGTGCTGCGGCTGGACCAGGCCGGCACCGTGTCGCGGGTCACGACGTGGCGCGGCTCGTCGATCTACCTCGACCGGTGGCTGCGCTGGGGCTCGACCGTGCTCGGCATCGACGGCGGCCGCCTCGACGCGGTCCAGCACATCGGCCCCACGTCGGCCGGGTCGGCGATGGACACCTACCTGTGGGGCATCGCCGAGGTTCCCGCGTCCTTCCCCGTCGAGGCGCTCAAGGCGCAGGCCGTGGCTGCCCGGACGTACGCCGCGAAGCGCGCCGGCCGCATCCTGCAGCCCACCCCGGCCGACCAGAACTACACCGGCTGGAAGAAGGAGACCGAGGGGACCGACGGCGCGTGGGGCAAGCGCTGGAAGAGCGCGGTCGACGCCACCAGCGGCAAGGTCGTCGCGAGCGTCGGCGGGGGCATGATCGACGCCTTCTACTCCTCGTCGATGGGCGGGCACACCGAGGACGAGCGCTACGTGTGGGGCGTCGAGGCGCCGTTCCTGCGCGCGGTGGACGACTCGCGCTGGGACCTCGCGTCCAGCAACCCGGCCGAGAAGCGCTCCTGGGCCGTCGGGTTCTCGTGGGCCACCCTGGCCACGAAGCTCGGCTTCGACCAGGTGTCGGCCATCTCCGTCCCGCGGCGCGGCTCGGCTGCCCGGGTCGCCGGCGTCAAGGTCACCGGCGTGCGGGGCGGCACGGTCACGACGACCAGGCTCGAGGGGTGGGACGTGCGACAGGCACTCGGGCTGCTCTCTCCCGGCTTCACCATCTCCACCGGCAAGGTCGGCGGGCGCAAGGCCCAGCCGGTCGTCGGTGACTGGGACGGCGACGGCGACGACGACCCGGGCTGGTTCCGCAACGGCCGGGTCGCGCTCGCGCTGACCGGCAACGGCTCGTCCTGGACCCAGCGCTACCGCTACGGGCGGGCCGGTGACGTCGCGGTCGTCGGTGACTGGGACGGCGACGGCGACGACGACCTCGGCGTCTTCCGCGACGGCACCTGGCTGCTGCGCACCGAGCTCTCCGCCGGCCCTCCGACGACCACCGTCGAGTTCGGGGCGCCGGGCGACAAGCCGGTCGTCGGCAGGTGGCGGAACGGGCGGACGACGGGCATCGGGGTGGTGCGCGGCAACCGGTGGATGCTGCGCCGCACGGTGTCGAGCGGTCCGTCGCAGAAGAGCTTCCGCTTCGGCCGGGCGAGCGACACCCCGGTCGTCGGCTCCTGGACACGCTCCGCGAGGTCGGGCATCGGGGTCGAGCGCGACGGCCGGTGGCTGCTCCGGCAGAGGCGGTCCGCCGGGAAGCCGGGCATCCGGCTGGCCTTCGGCCGGGCCGCCGACCGCGCGGTCACGGGCGACTGGGACGGCGACGGCAGGACGACCGCCGGCGCCGTACGCGGGACCGTGTTCCACCTGCGGACCACCATCGCGCGACGGTCCGCCGTGACCTCCCGCCGCTTCGTCGGGTGACCGCGCGCCGCACCGTCGGGTGACCTCCTGCAGGCGCCGGTCCGGGCGGCGTAGGCTGCGTTGTGGACCGATGACCGACGCAGCCGACCGGCGCGGCGGATCGGCCGGGGGACCTGACTCGAGGAGTGCGGTACGGGAGTGATGACGCCAGTGTCGACCGGGCCCGAAGGCTCTCCCCGCGTCCTGCTCGACGCGACGGCCGTGCCGGCGGACCGGGGCGGGGTCGGCCGGTACGTCGACGGGCTCGTCGGTGCGCTCTCGGCGGCCGGGCAGGAGCTGGTCGTCGTCTGCCAGCGCTCGGACGCCGAGCGGTTCACCCGGCTGGCCGGCGAGGCCGAGGTCGTGCCCGGACCCTCGGCCATCTCCCACCGGCCCGCCCGCCTGGCCTGGGAGCAGACCGGCCTCCCGCTCGTGGCGCAGCAGGTCGGCGCCGACCTGATCCACTCGCCCTACTACACGATCCCCCTGCACGCGCCGGTGCCCGTGGTCGTGACGCTGCACGACGTCACCTACTTCGCCGAGCCGCACCTGCACTCCGCGGTGCGCACGGGCTTCTACCGGTCGGCCACCCGGACCGCCGTCCGCCGGGCGGCGCGTGTGGTGGTGCCCTCCCGCGCGACGCGCGACGAGCTCGTGCGGCTGCTCGACGCCGACCCCTCGCGCATCGACGTCGCGCACCACGGGGTCGACCTCGCGACGTTCCACCCGCCGAGCGAGACCGAGTGCCGCCGGGTGGCGCAACGGTTCGGGCTGCACGGGCAGCGCTACATCGCCTTCCTCGGGGTCCTCGAGCGCCGCAAGAACGTGCCGGACCTGGTGCGTGGCTGGGTCACCGCCGTCGAGGGTCTCGACGAGCCACCGGCCCTGGTGCTGGCCGGCAGCAGCGGCTGGGACGACGCCGTGGACCAGGCCATCGCCGAGGTGCCCGCCCACCTGAAGGTCGTCCGCCCGGGGTTCCTGCGGCCGGCCGACCTGCCGGGGCTGCTCGGCGGTGCGCTGGTCGTCGCCTACCCGAGCAAGGCCGAGGGCTTCGGGCTGCCGGTCCTGGAGGCGATGGCGTGCGGGGCGGCGGTGCTCACCGCGCGGCGCCTGTCACTGCCCGAGGTCGGGGGCGACGCCGTCGCCTACACCGAGCCGGACGCCGCGAGCATCGCCGAGTCGCTGCGCACGCTGATCGAGGACGAGCCGCGACGGCAGGCCCTCTCGCGCTCGGGCCAGGAGCGGGCGAAGGAGTTCACCTGGGAGGCCTCGGCGGCCGCGCACCTCGAGACCTACCGGCGGGCCGCGGCCGGCGTCACCGTCTGACCCCCATGACCGAAGCCGTCCTCCTCGTCGGAGGCAAGGGCACCCGCCTGCGCCCCCTCACCGTCAACACCCCGAAGCCGATGCTGCCGACGGCGGGGGTGCCCTTCCTGCTGCACGTGCTGGCCCGGGCCGCCGCGGCGGGGGTCGACCACGTGGTGCTCGCGACGTCGTACCGCCCGGAGGTGTTCCGCGAGGGCATCGGTGACGGGTCGGCGCTCGCGCTCGGCGGGCACCGGCTGCGCGTGGACCTGCTCACCGAGGAGGTCCCGCTCGGCACGGGCGGCGGCATCCGCAACGCGGCCGCGCTGCTGGACGGCGGTCCCGACGACCCGGTGGTCGTCCTCAACGGTGACGTGCTCTCGGGCCACGACCTCGCCGCCCAGGTGCGCGCCCATGTCGACGCCGGCGCGGACGCGACGCTGCACCTCACCGAGGTCGGGGACCCCCGGGCCTTCGGATGCGTGCCGACCGACGGCGGGGGCCGCGTGACCGCCTTCCTGGAGAAGACTCCCGAGCCGGTCACCAACCGCATCAACGCCGGGTGCTACGTGTTCCGCCGCCGGGTGATCGACGCCATCCCCGCGGACCGGCCGGTCTCGGTGGAGCGCGAGACGTTCCCGGCGATGGTGGCCGAGGGCTCGCTCGTGCTGGGCCACCTCGACCCGGCGTACTGGCTCGACCTCGGCACCCCGGCGGCGTTCGTCCAGGGGTCGGCCGACCTGGTGCGGGGCCGGCCCCCGTCCCCCGCCCTGCCCGGCCCGGTCGGCGAGTGCCTCGTGCTCGCAGGCGGGTCGGTCGCGCGTGACGCGTCGGTCACCGGCGGGACGACGGTCGGCGCTGGTGCCGTCGTGGGCTCTGGAGCGACGGTCGAGGGCAGCGTGCTGCTCGACGGCGCGGTGGTCGGCGAGGGCGCGGTCGTCCGGCGCAGCGTCGTCGGGGCGTCGGCCCGCGTGGGCGAGGGCGCGCTGCTCGACGGCGCCGTGGTCGGCGACGGTGCCGTGGTGGGCGCCGGCAACGAGCTCGCGCCGGGCGTCCGCGTCTGGTGCGACGTCACCATCCCGCCGTACGCGATCCGGTTCTCCCCGGACGAGCCGCCCGCCTGACGCGGGGCACCCCTGCGCTCTCCGTGCCGACCGCTCGAGCCCTGTCGCAGTGATCACGCCGGCGTGATCACTCGTCGCCGACCGCGCCGAATTCGCCGCGCTCGGGCGTCATCGATCACGCTCGCGTGATCATTTCGCCACCGGGCGGGCGGCCGGGCGGGTGGGCGGTGACGTCAGGCGGCGTTGGGCTCGGGGGAGTCGGACGCGGGGTACTCGGCGACGAAGTCCTCGACGACGGCTCCGCTCGGGGCGCCGCACAGCTGGCGGTGCCCCTGCTCGGCACCCCAGTGCGTCAGGGCGACGTGCTTGCCCTCGGGCAGGCGGCCCCGCTCCTGGTCCCACGGCGCGACGATGAACTTGCCGCGGGTGTTGTCGTCCTCGCGGGCGCTCGCCGCGAGCTTCTCCAGCTCGTCGCGGTCGGCGCCGGTGACCGTGTCGTCGTACCAGAGGATCGTGTAGCCGTGCTCGAGGTTGTGCACGAGCTGCTCGACGGCCGGCCGGTCGCGGTCGGTGTAGAACTCGCGCGCGGGGAAGGCCGGCTGCGCCCAGTGGGGGCCCGACGAGGGCGGGACCTGGTCGTACTCGATGGCCGTCCCGTCCTCGCGGTGGTCGTTGCCGCCGGTGGCCGCGTCGTCGGTCGCGTCGTCGCAGTCAGCCTCCGCGGCACTCACGCCGAAGGACGACAGCGCCTTGTTGGCCGGGTCGTTGCGGCTGCTCAGGTACGCCGGCACGGCGGCCGCGGCCACGAGCCCGAGCCCCACGACGCCGGCGAGGACGACGAACAGCACGCTCTTGCGCCGCTGCTTGGACTGCTCGGCCTTGCGCATCGCCTCGATCTTGGCGCGCCGGTCCCGCTCCTGCTGCTTGCTCTTGTTGGCCACCGGCGGAGTCTATGCAACCGACCTGTGAGACTTGGCGCATGCCAGTGCCGGGTCACCGTCGCCGCCGGTGGCGACCGGGCTGGCCGCTCGACCTCGCGGCGGTCCTGGGGCCGCTGCACCGCGGTCGCTTCGACCCGACGTCCCGGACCGAGCCGACCGGGGCGCGCTGGCGCGCCACCCGGACGCCCGACGGCCCGGCGACCCTGTCCCTCCGCGTCCGCGCCGACCTCGGCGAGGTGGACGCCGGCGCGTGGGGCCCCGGCGCCGACTGGGTCCTCGACGGGCTGCCGGCACTGCTCGGCGCCGACGACGACCCGTCGGGCTTCGAGCCGCGCCACGAGGTCGTCCGCGAGGTGTGGCGGCGCCACCCCGGCTGGCGGGTGCCGCGCACCCGCCGTGTCCTGGAGTCGCTGGTGCCCGCCGTGCTCGAGCAGAAGGTCACCGGTCGCGAGGCCTGGCGCGCCTTCGGGACGCTCGTGCGACGGTACGGCGAGCGGGCGCCCGGTCCGGTCGACCACCTCGTCGGCGGGCTGTGGGTCCAGCCGGACGCCCGCACCTGGGCGACCGTGCCGTCCTGGCACTGGCACCGGGCCGGTGTCGACCTGGCCAGGTCCCGGGCCGCGGTGACCGCGGCCGGGTCCGCCGGTCGCCTGGAGCGGCTCTGCGACGTCCCCCCGGGCGACGCCGCGACCCGCCTGCGGTCCCTGCCCGGGGTGGGCGTCTGGACCGCGGCCGAGGTCGGGCAGCGGGCGCTCGGCGACGCGGACGCGGTCTCCGTCGGCGACTTCCACCTGGCCCGGCAGGTCGGCTGGGCGCTCGTCGGCGAGGTCGTCGACGACGACGCGATGCTCGAGCTGCTCGAGCCCTACCGGGGCCACCGCTACCGCGCGGTGCGCATGATCGAGATGTCCGGGCAGGGACCGCCGCGACGGGGCCCTCGCTACGAGGGCCGCGACTACCGCGCCATGTAGGTCAGCGGTCGACGACGAAGTCCGCGGCGTCCCGCGGCGGGCGCCCCGGAGGTGAGCCGGCTGCGTGGCCGACCGCGACCGCGCCCATGGGGTCCCACTCGGCCGGCAGGTCGAGCACGTCGCGCACGACGTCGCGGCAGAACATCGTGCTGCTGACCCACGCCGACCCGAGCCCCTCGACGGCGAGCCCGACGAGCAGGTTCTGCACCCCCGCGCCGGTGGCGACGAGGAACATCTCCCGCTCCGCCGCGGACCTGCGGGCGTCCGGGTAGGGGTGCATGCCGTCCGGCACCAGGCAGGGCACGACGAGCAGCGGCGCGCCGCGCAGCACGTCCCCGCGGCGGGTACGGCGCACCACCTGCTCGTCGGTGAACCCGTCGCGGCGCAGGTCGTCGACCCAGGCGGCGAGCATGGCGTCCAGCAGGCGGGTGCGAGTGCCCGCGTCGGCCACGACGACGAAGCGCCAGGGTGTCGTGTGGTGGGGCGCCGGTGCGGTGACCGCGACGGCGACCGCCCGTCGTACGGCCCCGACGTCGACCGGCTCGTCGGTGAACGAGCGCACCGTCCGTCGCGACGGCACGACGTCGGAGGTCCCGAGCCGGAACATGTCCTCGGCCTCCGGCCGCACGACAGCCGCCGCGCCCGGGCCGTCGTCCCGGGTGACGCGGTGGCCGATCCCGCGGACCACGGCGACCGGCCGGCGGGCGAGCTTGCCCTTCACCAGGTCCGCGGCCGCCGCGATCTCGTCGACGGTGGCGGTGACCGTCACGCCCAGCACTGTCCCGTGCTCGTCGGCGCGGCCGCGCAGGTCCTCCAGCGGTGCGATGCCCGCGGCGCCGATCGCCTGGTCGGTCTGCCCGACCCGCCACGGCCGGCCCATCGTGTCGCTCACGACGACGGCGACGTCGGCGCCGGTGAGCTCGAGCAGCCGGGAGCGCAGCCGTCGCGCGGAGGCGTCGGGGTCCAGCGGGAGCAGCGCCACCGAGCCCGGGTCGACCCCGCTCGCGTCGACGCCGGCGGCGGCGAGGACCAGCCCGTGCCGGGTCCGCACGATCCGCGTCGCGCCACGGCGCGCGACGACGCGCACCGTCTCCGACGTGATCGCCTCCTCGCGGTCGACCCGCAGGACCCGCCCCTCGGCCTTGGACACCACCTTCGAGGTGACCACGACGACGTCCCCGTCGCGCAGCGGTGTCGCCCCCGCGGACAGGGCGTGCGCGACCAGCGCGGCCAGGTCGTCACCGGCCGACACCTCCGGGACCCCGTCCGGCGCCCAGACGCGCAGCTCGGCTGTCACGACGCGCGCCGCGCCCGCAGCTCGCCGGCCAGGTCCAGCGCCGCCCTGGCCATCGCCGCGGCCCGCCCGACGTCGGGCATGAGCAGGGGGACGGCACGGCACGCGATGCCGGCAGCCTCCACCGGCGGGACAGCGGCGGCGTCGACCTCGTCGACGAGCCAGCCGTCGAGCAGGCCGCCGCCCCCCCGGCTCCCGTAGTGCAGCGCGACCGCCTCGGCGGTGCTGTCGACGCCGACGGCCGCGAGCACCTTGTCGGCCATCCCGCGCACCGGCGCCCCTCCCACCAGGGGCGACAGGCCGACGACCGGCGCCCGGCAGCTGACCAGCGCCTCGCGCACGCCGGGGACGGCGAGCACGGTGCCGATGCTCACGACCGGGTTGGACGGCGGCAGCAGCACGACGTCGGCGTCGCGGATCGCCTCGACGACGCCCGGTGCCGGCGTCGCCTGCTCGGCCCCGACGGCCACGACCTCGTGCGCGACGGGCTGGGCGTGCAGGCGGACCCAGTACTCCTGGAAGTGCACGGCCCGTCGCGGCGAGGCCTCGTCGGGGGTGTCGATGACGACGTGGGTCTCGACGCGGTCGTCGCTCATGGGCAGCAGCCGCACGCCGAGGCCCGGCAGGCCCCACCGGGTGCACAGAGCCTCGGTGACCTGCCCCAGGGGGAAGCCCGCGTCGAGCATCTGGGTGCGCACGACGTGGGTGGCGATGTCGCGGTCGCCGAGACCGAACCAGGCGGGGCCGGCGCCGTAGGCCGCGAGCTCCTCCTTCACCACGAACGTCTCGTCGCGGCGCCCCCACCCCTGCTCCTCGTGGATGCCGCCGCCGAGGGTGTACATGACGGTGTCCAGGTCCGGGCACACGCGCAGACCGAACAGGGTGATGTCGTCGCCGGTGTTGCCGATGACCGTCACGTCCGCGCCCGGGGAGCCGTCGGGGGAGGCGGTGGCCGCGAGCAGCCCGCGCAGGAAGCGCGCACCGCCGATGCCACCGGCCGGCACGACGATGCGCGGGACCCGGGGCTCGTCGGCAGACATGGGCGCAGTCTCCCCGACGCACGCCGACACGCCGGAAGAGGGTCGTCCGTTCGGCTAAATATCACGCTTCCACTTGACGACAAAGGATGACGCGCGTGTAATTCCATCAGTGTCATTCCGGTCCGGCTGATCCGCAGCCGGTGCCGCCAGGGTCGAGGAGGCGCACCATGGGCGAGGTGTTTCCGCTCATCGAGGAGTCGGACGAGGACGGCGGCTGGCAGGAGCGCGCCCTCTGCGCACAGACGGACCCGGAGTCCTTCTTCCCGGAGAAGGGCGGCTCGACGCGGGAGGCCAAGAAGGTCTGCCTCGGGTGCGACGTGCGGGGGGAGTGTCTCGAGTACGCGCTGGCCAACGACGAGCGCTTCGGGATCTGGGGCGGGCTCTCCGAGCGCGAGCGCCGCCGCCTGAAGAAGAGCGCGGTCTAGCGACCCGTCGGCCGGTGCGCGACCGGGTCGGCTGCGGCCGGCCCGGCGACCCGCTCCCGTAGGGTTGGCAGCCGCATGCCGACCGACGTCTCCGCGGGCTCCTCGCCGAGCCCCGCCCCACGGGTCACCGCGGTCGTCGTGACGCACGACGGGGCGCGCTGGCTGCCGGGGCTGCGCGCGGCGGTCGAGGCCCAGACCCGGCCGCCGGACCTGCTCACGGCGGCCGACACCGGCAGCCGTGACGGCAGCTGTGAGCTGCTCGAGGGCTGGCTCGGCGCCGACCGGGTCCTCGCCCTCGCCCGGGACTGCGGCTTCGGCGACGCCGTCCGGGCCGCACTGCGCTCCGCCGGGCCCGACGGACCGGCGACGCCCCACGACTGGGTCTGGCTGCTCCACGACGACTGCGCGCCCGCGGCCGACGCCCTCGCCCACCTGCTGGCCGAGGTGACGCGCGACCCCCGCACCGCGGTCGCCGGCCCCAAGGTCCGGTCGTGGACCGACCGCCGGATGCTCCTCGAGGTCGGCGTCACCATCGCGCGCAGCGGCCGCCGCGAGACGCTGCTGGAGCGGCGGGAGGTCGACCAGGGCCAGCACGACGGCACCCGGCGGGTGCTCGCGGCGGGCACGGCCGGGCTGCTGGTGCGCCGGGACGTCTGGGACGAGCTCGGCGGGCTGGACCCCGCGCTGCCGCTGCTGCGCGACGACGTCGACCTCGGCTGGCGGGCCAACCTCGCAGGCCACCGCGTGGCGGTGGTGACCGACGCGGTCGTGCACCATGTCGAGGCCGGCACCCGCGGGAGCCGGACGCTGGACGCGGGCGGGCTCCGCCGCCACCGGCTCGACCGGCAGCACGCGACGTACGTCCTGCTCGCCAACCTCCCGCTCGTCCTGCTGCCCGTCGCGGTCGTCACGCTCGTTGCCGGTGGCCTCGTCCGGGCGGGCGGCTACCTGCTCGGGAAGCGCCCCCGCGAGGCCGTCGACGAGGCCGCGGCGCTGGTGGCGGTGCTGGGCCGGCCCGCCCGGCTGGCGCGGGCCCGTCGCGACCGCCGCCGGACCCGTCGGGTCCCGGCACGCAGCGTGCTCCGGCTCCTCGCTCCGCGAAGCGCCGGGGCCCGGCACGCCGTCGAGACCCTCGGCCTGCTGACCGGCACGGCGCCGGGGGGCGCGCTCTCCGGCCGGCGCCGCGCCGCGGCAGCGCCGCGCGGCACGTCGGCGCCCGCGACCGGCCCGACGTCGGAGGAGGACGAGGACCTGCCGTCGTGGGGCGCCGGCCACCTGCGCCGCCTGGTGCTGCGGCCCTCGGTCGGTCTGCTCGCCGGTCTCGCGGCGCTGACGCTGCTGGCCTCCCGCGGCCTGCTCGGGGACGGGAGGCTGCTCGGGGGCGCCCTGCTGCCCGCCCCCGACGACGCGGGGGACCTGTGGCGCAGCTATCTCTCGGCCTGGCACCCGGTCGGGGTGGGCAGCGACACGGCGGCGCCGCCGTACCTCGCGGTGCTCGCCGGGGTCGCGGCCGTCGTCGGCGCCGGCCGCGCGGTGGACCTGCTGCTGCTCGGCTGCGTCCCCCTGGCGGGCCTCACCGCCTACCTCGCGGCCGGCGCGGTCGTGCGGTCGGTCGCGCTGCGCGTGTGGGCCGCCGTCGCGTACGCGCTGCTGCCCGCCGTGCTGGGAGCGGTCGCGGCCGGCCGGCTGGGCACGGCGGTGGTGGCCGTCCTGCTGCCGCTGGCCGGGCTGGCCGTCGCCCGCGGGCTGCGGGTCGGGGGCGGCGCCGGCAGCGACCGCGCCGTCTGGGCTGCCGTGCTCGTCCTCGGCGTGATGACGGCCTTCGTCCCGCTGACAGCGGTGCTCTCGCTGGCGCTGGCCGCGGTGGGGGCGCTCTGGCTGCGCGGGCGGGACCTGGCCCGCCTGGCCGTGCTCGTCGTGGTCCCGCCGGTGCTGCTGCTGCCGTGGCTGCCCGCCGTCGTGGCCGACCCGCAGCTGCTGCTGCTGGAGAGCGGCCTGCCCGGTCCGCGGCTGTCCGACCCCGACCTCTCGCCGGTCGACCTGCTCCTGCTGCGCCCGGGCGGCCCGGGCATGCCGCCCCTGCCGCTCACCGCCGCCGTGCTCCTCGTCGGCCTGGCCGCCCTGCTGCGGCCCGACCGGCGCCGCCCGGTGCTGGCCGGGTGGGTGCTCGCGCTGGTGGGCCTGACCGCCGCGGTCGTGGCGAGCCGGCTCGACGTGACGGCGCCGACGCTGCGCACCGCGGTGCCGGCCTGGCCGGGGGCCGCCACGCTGCTCGCCGGCGCTGGCCTGCTCCTGGCGGGCGTGACGGGAGCGCAGGGCGCGCGGCAGCGGGTCGCGGTCAGCAGCTTCGGGTGGCGGCAGCCCGGCGCCCTGGTCCTGGTCGCCGCGGCCACCGCGTCGCCGGTCCTGCTCGCCGGCTGGTGGGTGGCGGACGGCGCCGACGGGCCGCTGCAGCGCCGGGACCCCGTCCTGCTGCCCGCCTTCGTCGCGGCCGAGGGCGACCAGCCCCACCGGCCCCGCACCCTCGTGCTCCGGTCGCCGGGCACCGGCTCCCTCTCCTACGCCCTGCTCCGGTCGGAGGGGCCCCGGGTAGGTGACGCCGAGCTGAGCCCGCCGACCGACGCGGGCACGGGACTGGACCGCGTCGTGGCGGACCTCGCCTCCGGGCGGGGTGGCGACGCCGCGGCCCGGCTGGTGCCCTACGGAGTTCGCTACGTCCTGCTGAGCCGGCCGGTGGACCGCGCGCTCGTCCGCGGGGTCGACGCGGTGCCCGGGGTCACCCGGGTCAGCGGCCCGTCCGGCGCGGTCCTGTGGCGCATCGACTACCCGACCGGGCGGCTGCGGATGCTCGCCCCGGGCGCGGTGGTGGTCGAGGACGACGGCTCGCCGCCGCGGGCGCAGGTGCTGCCCGCGGGACAGGTCGGCGCCCGCGCCGTGGTCCGGCCCGGGGTGGCCGGCCGGCTGGCGGTGCTCGCCGACCCGCGGGACGCGGGGTGGCGGGCCAGCCTGGACGGCCGGCCCCTGGTGCCCCGGACGTACGCCGGATGGGCGCAGGCCTTCGAGGTGCCCGCGGCCGGGGGGCGGCTCGAGGTCACCCACGAGCAGGGGGTGCGCACGCCGTTGACCTGGCTGCAGGGGGCCGCGCTGGGCCTCGTCGTGCTGCTGGCCCTGCCGCAGGCGCGCACCCGCGACGACCTGCTCGGCGACCCCTCCGCAGCGGAGGCCTCGTCGTGAGCCCTCGGGTGCGTCCGGGTGACCTCCTGCTGACCCGTCCCGCCGCGAGCCTCGTGCTGGTGTCGGCGGTCCTGGTCGCCGGGAGCGCCGCCGCCCTCGCGACGGCGCCGGAGCGCACGACCGTCCCGGCCGTCGAGAGGGGGCCGACGCGCGAGGTGACGGTGGCCCGCGCGGCCGCCTCGTGCCCGGACCCGGTGGTGGACGAGGGCACGTCCTCCCGCGCCGCGATCGCCGCGCCGGGGCCCGCCGGGCCGACGGCCACGGGACGACGGGTGGGCCAGGCGGCGCTGTCGACCGTCGGCGGGTCGGCGCTGGCGCGCCTGCAGGCCCCGGGGTCGACGGCGGTCGACGTCCTGCCCCGGTCGGGCCCGCTCGCGGCGCGCGGCACGGAGCGCTCGGCACCCGGGCTGGCCGCGGCGCAGCTGACCCGGAGCACGGAGGCGACGATGCGCGGTCTGTCCGGCACCGCCTGCGCGCCCACGGGCACCGACTTCTGGTTCGTGGGCAGCGGCGCCGTGGTGGGGCAGCGGGGGCGGGTCTACCTGACCAACCCGGAGCCCGCGCCCGCGGTGGTGGACATCTCCCTGTACGGCCCCGACGGGCCGATCGACGCCCCCGACGGGCGCGGGGTGTCGGTCGCGGGCGGCTCCCAGGAGATCCGTCTGCTCGACGCGCTCGCGCCGGACACCACCCGGTTCGCCGTCCACGTCCGGGCCCGGCAGGGGCGGGTGTCCGCCGCGGTCCGGGACCACCAGGTGGACGGGCTCACGCCGCTGGGCGCCGACTGGGTGCCGGCCGCCCGGGCGCCCTCCGAGCGGGTGCTCGTGCCGGGGGTGCCCGGCGGGGAGGGCGAGCGGCTGCTGCAGGTGGTGGCGCCCGGGGGCTCGGACGCGATCGTGCGGGTCCGTCTGCTGGCCGACTCCGGCGCCTTCGCCCCCGCGGGTCTGGACCTCCTCGAGGTCCGCGCCGGCACCGTGGCCGAGGTGGACCTCTCGCCGCACGCGGGCGGCGAGACGGTGACGGTCGAGGTGGTGGCCGACGTCCCCGTCACGGCAGGCGTGCTCGCCCGTGTCCGCGCGGCGCCACCACTGCTCGGCGAGATCGCCTACGCCGCCGCCACCGCGCCGCTGACCCCGGGCACGCCCGGGGTCGTGCCCGAGGTCCACCAGGTCGAAGGCCGCACGAACCGGCTGCTGCTCACGGCGCCGGGCCGCGAGGTGACGGTCGAGGTGGCCGCGCTCCCGCCCGCCGGAGGTGTCCCGACGGAGGTGACGGTGCCCGCCGGGAGCCAGGTCGCGCTGGACCTGTCCACGGTCAGCAGCGCGACCTCGTTCGCCCTCACCGTCACCCCGCGCTCGGGACGGCTGCTCGCGGTGCACCAGGTCGACGAGCTCGAGCCGCGGGGCGCGTTCGTCACCAGCAGCCCGGTCGCGCCGGGTCGCTACACCGTGCCGGTGCCGCGCGTGGTCGCTGACCTGTCGACGGGGCTTCGCGGCGGCGGCTGAGCCGCCCCCGACGCCGAGCGGCTCACTCGGCCGCGTCGGGGTCGACCGTCTCCGGGTCGACCCCCAGCAGTGCCGCGAGCTGTTCGACCACCACCTCGTGCACCAGCGACTCGCGGGCACGCTGGCGCCCGGAGCGTGCCTCCACGGCCCGTCGGTAGACGACGATGCGGGCCGGGCGATCGCCGGTCGCCGCCTCGGCCCGGCCCAGGGCCACCGGCCGGACCGGTGCGGACACCCCTGCCGCCTCGGGGCCGGGCACGTCCTCGACCGCCACCTCGATCGCGTCGAGCTGGTCCGCCCAGCGGTTCTCGAGGCGGCTCACCGAGGTGAGCACCAACTCGTCGAACCGCTCGGCGCGGGTCAGCGTCAGCGGCACGTCGCGGGGGGCCACCGGGCCGCGCATGCCACGGCCGCGCCGGTCCCGGCGGTCCCGGCGGCTCCGGCGGGGCGGCGGCCCCGACCCCGACCCGGCCGGTGAGGTGGGCACGTGCCCAGGCTAGCGAGCATCCGGGCGCGCCCGGGGCGAGCCTCCCGCGCCGGGTCGGTCCCGCCCGTTACGGTTCGCACCGTGAGCCCCGTTCGACGCTGTTCGCGGACTGCCTGCGGCCGTCCCGCCGTCGCGACGCTCACCTACGTCTACGCCGACTCGACCGCTGTGCTCGGACCGCTGGCCACCTACGCCGAGCCGCACTGCTACGACCTGTGCTCGGCCCACTCCGAGCGACTGACGGCCCCCCGCGGCTGGGAGGTCCTGCGCCTCGCGCCGGACCCGGCCGCGCTGGGCCCGAGCAGCGACGACCTCGAGGCCCTGGCCGACGCCGTGCGCGAGGCGGCCCGGCCGGCGCCGGCCCAGGAGCGGGCCCCGGTCGAGGTGGGCCGGCGCGGCCACCTGCGGATGCTGCGCAGCCCCGACGCCTGACGTCATCCGTTCGGCCGATCCGGCCCCCGTCCCTACCGGTCGATCTTCACCCGAGGGAGGCCCGCGGCCTCAAGGAATCGCGGCCCGCTGCCGAAGCGAGAGATGTCATCACGTCGGCCACCGCCCAGCACGTCATCGGGGCGGGACCGGCAGCGCACCGTCCGTCATCGGTCTCTCGAAGGTAGACACCCTCATGCCGCGTTCCAGCACTGTCGCCCGCCAGAGCGTCCCCCTCGGCTCCCTGACCCAGCCCGGCGCCCGCGCCGGGGCCTCGTGCCGGTCCTGCGGCAGCGAGCGGGTCACCCGTATCGCGATGGCGCTCACGGACGGCTCGCCGGTGCAGTTCACCTCCTGCCACCGCTGCGAGCACCGCACCTGGGAGGAGGAGGGCACCCGCAGCCGCCTGCTCCCGGTGCAGCGCGTGCTGGACAAGTCGCGCAAGGTCTGACCCCGCGGCCCGCACGGCGGGCCACCGATAGGCTCCCCGCCGTGCCCAGCCCGAACCGCGCGACCGGTGCGGACCTGTCCGCGATCGTGAAGGCCTACGACATCCGCGGGGTCGTGCCCGACCAGCTCGACGAGGACGTCGCCGCCGCACTGGGCGCGGCCTTCGTCCGCGTCGTCGGGGCCACCGGCGGCGCGGTGGTCGTGGGCCGCGACATGCGGCCCTCCTCCCCGGGCCTGGCCGCCGCGTTCGCCGAGGGAGCCACCTCGCAGGGTGCGGATGTCGTCGACATCGGGCTCGCCTCCACCGACCAGCTCTACTACGCCAGCGGCAGCCTCGACCTGCCGGGCGCGATGTTCACCGCCAGCCACAACCCGGCCCGCTACAACGGCATCAAGCTCTGCCGCGCCGGGGCGGTGCCCCTCGGCCAGGACTCCGGCCTGGGCGAGGTCCGCCGGCTGGCCGAGGACGGCGTCCCCGCGGCGCCCGGCCCGCCCGGCTCGGTGCGGCGCACCGACCTGCTCGGCGACTACGCCGAGTACCTGCGGTCCCTCGTCGACCTCCGGGCCGGCCGCCGGCTGACTGTCGTGGTCGACGCGGGCAACGGCATGGGGGGCCACACGGTCCCGACGGTCCTCGCCGGGCTCCCGGTCGACCTCGTCCCCCTCTACTTCGAGCTCGACGGGACCTTCCCGAACCACGAGGCCAACCCGCTGGACCCCGCCAACCTCGTCGACCTGCAGGAGCGGGTGCGCCGCGAGGGGGCCGACGTCGGGCTGGCGTTCGACGGCGACGCCGACCGCTGCTTCGTCGTCGACGAGCGGGGCGAGCCGGTGTCGCCGTCGGCGGTGACCGCGCTGGTGGCGGTGCGCGAGCTGGCCCGGCACCCGGGCGCGACCGTGCTCCACAACCTCATCTCCTCCCGGGCGGTCCCCGAGATCGTGCGGGAGAGCGGCGGCACACCGGTCCGGACCCGCGTGGGGCACTCGTTCATCAAGGCGGAGATGGCGCGCACCGATGCCGTCTTCGGCGGCGAGCACTCGGCGCACTACTACTTCCGGGACTTCTGGCGGGCCGACACCGGCATGCTCGCCGCCCTGCACGTGCTCTGCCGCGCTGGGCGAGCAGGAGCGGCCCCTCTCCGAGCTGGCCGCCCGCTACGAGCGCTACGTCGGGTCCGGCGAGATCAACAGCCAGGTCACCGACCAGGCCGCTGCGGTGGCGCAGGTGCGCGAGCGCTACGCCGGCCTGCCCGGGGTCACGGTCGACGACCTGGACGGGATGACGGTCACGACCGCGGACTGGTGGTTCAACCTGCGCGGCTCCAACACCGAGCCCCTGCTCCGTCTCAACGTCGAGGCCGCCGATCGCGACACGATGGAGAGTGTCCGCGACGACGTCCTCGTCGTCGTCCGCGGCGAGGCGTCCCTCGCCGCCACCCGGAAGGAGACCTGAGCCGTGCAGCTCGACCCGCGTCTGCTCGAGATCCTCGCCTGCCCGCAGTGCCACGCGGCGCTGCGCGTCGACGACCAGGCGCAGGAGCTCGTCTGCACCTCCGGGTCGTGCGGCCTGGCCTACCCGGTGCGCGACGACATCCCGGTGCTGCTCATCGACGAGGCCCGGCGACCGGGCGGGGAGCCGCCGGCATGAGCTGGTCGCCACCTGTCGACGACTCGGTCCTCGACGACCGCGACGCGCTGGAGCTCCTCGACCAGGGCGGCATGCTGCGCGCGATCGCCACGTCCGGCGCCCAGGTGCGCAAGGCCCTGGTCGACATCGAGGGCCCGGCGCTCGCGCGGCTGGTCGAGGACGGGCGCCCGCGCGCAGTGGTCGTGACCGGCATGGGCGGGTCGGGCATCGTCGCCGACGTCACCGCCGCGGTCGCCGGGCGGACCTGCCCGGTGCCCGTCGTCGCGCACCGTGGCCACCGGCTGCCCGGCTGGGTCGGCCCGATGGACCTCGTGGTGGCCGTCTCGTGCTCCGGCGAGACCGAGGAGACCCTGGCCTCGCTGGACGAGGCGCTGCGCCGCGGCGCCCGCGTCGTCGCGGTGGGAGCGGCCGGGTCCACGCTGGCGGCGCGCGCCGAGGAGGGCCGGGCCCTGCACCTGCCGGTGGACGCGCAGGGCCGCATGCCACGCGCCAACCTGTGGGGGCTCGCCACCCCCGTGCTCCTCGTCGCCGACGCGCTCGGGCTCGCCGACGTACCCCGCCAGGTCCTCGAGCAGGTCGCCGACGCCCTCGACGTCGACGCCGAGCGCTGCGGCCCCGGCTCCGACAGCTACGACAACCCGGCCAAGCAGGTGGCCATGCAGCTGGCCGGGTCGCTCCCGTACATCTGGGGCTCGAGCGACGTGGCATCGGTCGCGGCCGCGCGCTGCGCCGCCCAGCTGGCCGAGAACGCGAAGTACCCCGCCGTGCACGGCGCGCTGACCGAGGTGCACCACAACCAGGTCGTCGTGATGGCCGGCCGGTTCGGCGAGCTCGCCGTCGAGGACGACGCCGAGATCTTCCGCGACCGCGTGACCGAGGACCCCGAGGGCAGCCACGTCCCGCGGATGCGGGTGCTCCTGCTGCGCGACACCGAGGAGGTGCCGGAGGTCGCGCGGCGGCGCGAGGCGACGCGCGGTCTCGCGGAGCGCTACGGCGTTCCGGTCGAGGAGGTCGCCGCCGTCGGCGAGCACCCGGTCGCCCGGCTGGCCAGCCTCGTCGCGCCGCTGGACTTCGCCAGCGCCTACCTCGGGCTGCTGCAGGGCATCGACCCCTCCCCGATCGGGCCCATCGTGGCGCTCAAGGCGACCCGACCCGAGGAGCGGCAGTGAGCGCGTCCGGCGGCACGAGGGCGATCGTCGCGGCGCTGCTGGCCAACCTCGGCATCGCGGTCACCAAGTTCGTCGCGTTCGCGCTGACCGGCTCGTCGTCGATGCTGGCCGAGTCCATCCACTCGGTGGCCGACTCCGGGAACCAGGGTCTCCTGCTCCTCGGCGGGCGCCGGGCGCGGCGCGCCGCGACCCCCGAGCACCCCTTCGGCTACGGCCGCGAGCGCTACATCTACGCCTTCATCGTCGCCATCGTGCTCTTCAGCGTCGGCGGTCTCTTCGCGCTCTACGAGGGCTACCACAAGCTGCAGCACCCGGAGCCGATCGACGCCTGGCAGTGGGTGCCCGTCGTCGTGCTGCTCGTGGCGATCGGCCTGGAGTCCTTCTCCTTCCGGACCGCGATCGTCGAGTCCAACCACGTCCGCGGGGACGCGTCCTGGGTCGAGTTCGTCCGGCGCGCCAAGGCGCCGGAGCTGCCGGTGGTCCTGCTGGAGGACCTCGGGGCGCTGGTCGGGCTCGTGCTCGCCCTCCTCGGCGTCTCGCTCACGCTGCTCACGGGCGACGGCACGTGGGACGGCGCGGGCACCGTCGCGATCGGCGTGCTGCTCGTGGTGATCGCGGTCGTCCTCGCCGTCGAGACCAAGAGCCTGCTCCTCGGCGAGGCGGCCCAGCCGCGGGTCGTGCGCCGCATCACCGACGCCCTGCTGGCCGACCCCTCCGTCGAGGGGGTCATCCACATGCGCACGCTGCACCTCGGCCCCGACGAGCTGCTCGTGGCCGCGAAGATCGCCGTCGCCCACGACGACACGGCGGGCGAGGTGGCCCGCGCGATCGACGCCGCCGAGAGCCGGATCCGGGAGGCCGAGCCCCTCGCCCGGGTGATCTACCTCGAGCCCGACATCTACAGCGCCCAGCACGCGGGCCGGGCACCGGCCCCGCACGGTCGGGATGACCAGGGGCGCTCCGGCGGCTAGACTGGCGCGCGGAGTCTCGGCGTCACTGATGGGTTGGTCCTGAGGGACCGCGCCGGGCAGCGCTCCACCTGCCCACCCATGCCGTCGCGGGCGTCTCGCCCCGGTCGTGCGCCGCCCCACCCCAGTCTGGAGAGACGATGACCTCCCGTTCCACCGTCCTGAGCCCGGGCGACTTCAAGGTCGCCGACCTGTCGCTGGCCGAGTTCGGCCGCAACGAGATCCGCCTCGCCGAGCACGAGATGCCCGGCCTGATGGCGCTGCGCGAGGAGTTCGGCGCGAGCCAGCCGCTCGCCGGCACGCGCATCGCCGGCTCGCTGCACATGACCGTGCAGACCGCCGTCCTGATCGAGACCCTCGTCGCGCTCGGCGCCGACGTGCGCTGGGTCTCCTGCAACATCTTCTCCACCCAGGACCACGCGGCGGCCGCCGCCGTCGTCGGTCCCGAGGGCACGCCCGACGCCCCCACCGGCGTGCCCGTCTTCGCCTGGAAGGGCGAGACGCTCGAGGAGTACTGGTGGTGCACCGAGCAGATGCTGACCTGGCCCGACGGTGCGGGCCCGAACATGCTCCTCGACGACGGCGGCGACGCCACGCTGCTGATCCACAAGGGCACGCAGTTCGAGAAGGCCGGCGCGGTGCCCAGCGCCGACGAGAACGACTCCGAGGAGTACGCCGTCGTCCTCGACCTGCTGCGCCGCTCCGTCGCCGCTGACACGACGAAGTACACCCGCATGGGCCAGGGCATCAAGGGCGTCACCGAGGAGACGACGACCGGTGTCCACCGCCTCTACGAGTTCGCCAAGAGCGGTGACCTGCTGTTCCCCGCCATCAACGTGAACGACTCGGTGACCAAGTCGAAGTTCGACAACAAGTACGGCACCCGGCACTCGCTCATCGACGGCATCAACCGCGCCACCGACACCCTCATCGGCGGCAAGGTCGCGGTCGTCCTGGGCTACGGCGACGTCGGCAAGGGCAGCGCCGAGTCGCTGCGTGGCCAGGGCGCCCGCGTCATCATCACCGAGATCGACCCGATCTGCGCGCTGCAGGCGGCAATGGACGGCTACCAGGTCACCACCCTGGACGACGTCGTCGAGACCGCCGACATCTTCATCACCGCCACGGGCAACAAGGACATCATCACCGCGGCCGACATGGCGCGGATGAAGCACCAGGCGATCGTCGGCAACATCGGCCACTTCGACAACGAGATCGACATCGTCGGCCTCGCCCGCACCAAGGGTGTGCGCCGCACGACGATCAAGCCCCAGGTCGACGAGTGGACCTTCGAGAGCGGGCGCTCGATCATCGTCCTGTCCGAGGGCCGCCTGCTCAACCTGGGCAACGCGACCGGGCACCCGAGCTTCGTCATGTCCAACTCGTTCGCCAACCAGACGATCGCCCAGATCGAGCTGTGGACGAAGAACGACGAGTACGAGCGCCAGGTCTACGTCCTGCCCAAGCACCTGGACGAGAAGGTCGCGCGGCTGCACCTGGACGCCCTGGGTGTGAGGCTCACCAAGCTGAGCAAGGACCAGGCCGAGTACATCGGCGTGGACGTGGCCGGGCCGTACAAGCCCGACCACTACCGCTACTAGGCGCCACCGGCCACGACGGTCACGCGGCGGCGTCGCCCTTCGGGGCGACGCCGCCGCGTCATGTCGAGCGCCCGCCGTCCGGGGGAGGCCCCTCGCCGGAGCGCACGATGCCGGTGGCGATGTCGCGCAGCTTGCGGTTGAGCCGCTGCGAGGCCGTGGACAGCATGGCGAAGGCCTCGTCGGAGGAGATCCGGTGCGTCGCCATGAGGATGCCGACCGCTGCGCCGATCTCACGGTTCGTGGCCAGTCCCTCCTGCAGCTGGTCGGCCCGCGCCGAGTGCCGCGCGCCGGCCAGCGCGACCGAGGCGAAGGAGGCGAGGACGGCGGCCTGGCCGACCGAGTCGGCGGTGAACGCTCCCGGCCGGTCGGCGAACACGTTGAGGGCGCCGGTGCGCCGGTCGTCGTCCACGAGCGGCACGGCCAGCATCGCGCGCACCGGCGTCCGCTCGACGACGATCTTCGCGAGGGACGGCCAGGTCGAGTGGGTCGTGATGTCGTTGTCGACCTGCGCCACGCCGTCGGTGCTCGCCTCGAGGCACGGGCCCTCGCCGACCTCGTTCTGCAGGTCGTCGATGAGCCGCATCACGTCGTCCGTCGCCGCCGCGCTGGTGAACCGCTCACCGTCGAGGACCCCGATGCCCGCGCGGTCGCACCCGTCGACGAGCCGCACGGCGGACCGCACCACCGTGTCGTGGATCTCCTCGGGCGTCCGGTCGGCACGCAGCTGCTGGGCCAGGACCGCGAACTGCTCCTGCGGCGAGAGGCTGCCGGTCATGGTCGGGCACCCCGTCTGCTCGTGGGTGGAGTCGTCGTCCGGGTGCTCGAACGACCCCGCGATGCTACTCGCCGGTGCCCTCATGACGGCGGGGCGAACGACCCGTCCCCCGGGCCCGGACGCCGCGCGGGCGCGGGTGGTGCCTGGGCCGGGGACGTGGGTGGTGCCTGGGCCAGCGGCGGGGGTGCCGCGCCGGGCGGCCACGGCACGGGTCCCGGCGCGACCCCGGGTCCGGGCGGCGGGCCCATCCGCTGGAGCTCCCGCCGCCGGCGCTCGGCGAGCACGGCCGACAGGAACGCCCACGCCGGCGTCCCGGGCGGCGGCGGGGGAGCGGTGACGGCGGCGAGGGAGTCGGCGATGCGCGCACCCATCTCCTCGCGCACGGCAGGGGCGAGCTCGCCGATGCGGGCGAGGAACTGGCGGGCGGCCAGGGCGAGGTCGTCGGGCACCTGGGACAGGTCGAGCCCCGCGGCCCACGCTGCCAGGGGCGGCGGCATGGCCGCCAGGGGAGCGCCGCGCACCGGGATGCGCTCGCGCACGACGACCGTGCCGGCGAGGAAGTCGCCGAGCCGCTTGCCCTTCGCCGACGCCAGGGACGTCACCAGGGCGACGGACCCGAACGTGATCCAGATCTCGACGACCGACAGCAGGCCGCGGACGAAGGCGTGCCGGAAGGTGATGGGGCCGCCGTCCTCACGGACGACCCGCAGCCCCAGCGCCATCTTGCCCAGGCTGCGACCACGCGTGGCCGTCTCCATCGCGACCGGGTAGCCGACCACGACGAGGACGTAGAACACCAGCGCCAGGGCCGTGGCGAGCGTGTCGTCGACGAAGCCGAGCCCGCCGGCGGCGACGAGGGTGCCGACGAGGAAGAGCGCGAGCTGCACGGTGAGGTCGACGGCCAGGGCCAGTGAGCGGCTGGCCAGCTTGGCCAGCCGCAGCTCGAGGACGACGGCCTCGCCGGTGACGCCCACGGGGTGCTCGGACATGGGTCACGAGGCTATCCGGGCCGGCTGCGCCCAGGCGCTAGCCTTCGGCAGCGATGGACATCGACGCGTACGTCGCGACCCACCGCGGTGACTGGCAGCGCCTGGACGAGCTGCTGCGCCGCGGCGGCGGCGGCCGGTCGCATCGCACGGGCGCCGAGGTGGACGAGCTCGTCGAGCTCTACCAGCGGGTGGCCACCCACCTGTCGGTGGTGCGCTCGGCCTCGCCCGACCCCGCCCTCGTCGGGCGGCTGTCCTCGCTCGTGGCCCGCGCCCGCTCGGACGTGACGGGCACCCGCACGCCGGCCTGGCGCGAGCTCGCCCGGTTCTTCGCGGTCGTCTACCCGGCGGCGCTCTACCGCAGCCGGCACTGGTGGGCCGCGGTCGGCGTCGCGTTCTGCCTCACCGGGCTCGTCGTCGGGTGGTGGGTCGCGGCCAACCCCGACGTCCAGGCGACGATCGCCGCGCCCGACCAGATCCGGGCCCTGGTGGAGGAGGACTTCGAGAGCTACTACTCCTCGGCCCCCGCGGGCTCCTTCGCGGCCCGGGTCGCCACGAACAACGCGTGGGTGTCGGCGCTGGCGCTGGCCCTGGGCGTGCTGCTGCTGCCCGTCGTCGTCATCCTCTGGCAGAACGCCCTCAACGTCGGCATCGCCGGGGGCCTCATGGCGTCCGGCGGCCGCCTTGACCTCTTCTTCGGCCTCATCCTGCCGCACGGGCTGCTCGAGCTGACCTGCGTGTTCGTCGCGGCCGGTGCGGGCCTGCGGCTGGGCTGGGCCTGGGTCGACCCGGGACCCCGCACCCGGTCCCGCGCGCTCGCCGAGGAGGGCCAGGCCGCGGGTGCCCTCGCCCTCGGGCTGGCCGCGACGCTGTTCCTCTCCGCGATCGTCGAGGCCTTCGTGACGCCGTCCGGGCTGCCGACGTGGGCCCGTGTCGGCATCGGCGCCGTGGTGTGGCTGGCCTTCCTGGCGTACGTCGTCGTGCTCGGCGGTCGCGCGGCGCGCGCCGGCGAGCTGGGGGACGTGGGCGGCTCGGGCGCCACGGACGTCGTGCCGACGGCGGGCTGAGGCGGCTCAGAGCAGCCCGGCAGCCTTGAGCGCGAGGTAGCGGTCGGCCAGCTCGGGGGCCAGCCGCTCGGGTGCCGCGTCGACGACCGCCACGCCGCGCCGGCCGAGCAGCCCGGCGACCCGCGCCCGCTCACCGCGGGCACGCTCGGCGGCGGCGGCGTCGTAGACCCCCTCGAGGTCCCCCCGGGCGCCGGCCATCTCCTCGACCCGCGGGTCCGCCACCGACGCGAGGACCACCTGGTGGCGCCGGGTGAGCTGGGCGAGCACGGGCAGCAGGCCCTGCTCGACCGGTGCCGTGTCCAGCGCCGTGAGCAGCACCACGAGGCTGCGCCGGGAGGCCCGCGCCAGCACGGTCCCGACCAGTCCCCGGTAGTCCGTCTCGACCAGCGACGCGTCCAGCGGGGCCATGGCCGTCACCATGGCCGGCAGCACCGCGGTCGCCGGCACGCCCTCGACCCGCACCCGCACCGACCGGTCGTAGGCGAGCAGGTCCACGCGGTCCCCGGCGCGCGTGGCGAGGGCGCCCAGCAGCAGCGCGGCGTCCATCGCGGCGTCCAGGCGCGGCGCGTCGCCGACCCGGCCCGCCGCGGTGCGACCGCAGTCGAGCACGAGCAGCACGCGCCGGTCGCGTTCGGGGCGCCAGGTGCGCACCATGACGTCGGCCGCGCGGGCCGAGGCGCGCCAGTCGATGGAGCGGACGTCGTCGCCGACGACGTACTCGCGCAGCGAGTCGAACTCGGTGCCCTGGCCGCGCACCATGACCGCCGAGCGCCCGTCGAGCTCGCGCAGCCGGGCCAGGCGGGACGGCAGGTGCTTGCGGGAGGTGAACGGCGGGAGCGCGCGCAGCCGCCACGGGACCCGGTGCGAGCCCTGGCGGGCGGCCAGGCCCAGCGGCCCGACGGAGCGGACGGTGACCCGGTCGGCGAGCCGGTCGCCGCGACGCGTCGGGCGCAGGGTCGTCACCACCCGGCGGCGCTCCCCGGGCGGCACGTCCAGCGCGTGCCGCTGGCCGGCCGCCCCCGCGCTGGGCGGCCACGCGTCGCGCAGGCGGCCGCGCACCCTGCGGCCCGACGGGTTCGCGACGGTGAGACGCACCGTCGCGCTCTCGCCGAGCCGGACCGCGGAGTCGCCGTCGCGCTCCATCAGCAGCGGGCGGACCGGGCCGGCGAGGGCGACGTCGGCCGCGGCGAGCAGCACGAGCACGCCGGTGGCGGCCAGCACGCCCCACGCGCTCGGCGCGAGCAGCCCGACGAGAACGGCCGCGACCACGCCCAGCAGCCCCAGCCGCCCGGTCAGCGCCACCGGCTCAGCGCGGCACGGGGACCGCGCCGAGGACCCCGTCGAGGACGGCCTCGGCCGTGACGCCCTCGAGCTCGGCCTCGGGGCGCAGCTCGACCCGGTGCCGCAGGGCGGGGCGGGCCAGCGCCTTCACGTCGTCCGGGGTCACGTAGTCGCGGCCCGAGAGCCAGGCCCACGCGCGGGCGGCCGACATCAGCGCCGTCGCCCCGCGCGGCGAGACGCCGAGCTGCAGCGACGGCGAGGAGCGGGTGGCCCGCGCGATGTCCACGACGTAGCCGACGACCTCGGGGGCCAGCGCGACCCGTCCTACGGCGGCCCGGCCCGCCTCGAGGTCGGCGCCCCCCGCGACCGCCCGCACGCCGGCGGCGCGCAGGTCACGCGGGTCGAACCCCTCCGCGTGCCGGGTCAGCACGGCGACCTCGTCCTCGCGCGGGGGCAGCGGCATCGTGAGCTTGAGCAGGAAGCGGTCCAGCTGCGCCTCGGGGAGCGGGTAGGTGCCTTCGTACTCCACGGGGTTCTGGGTCGCCACGACGACGAACGGGTCGGGCAGCGCACGCGCCTCGCCCTCGACGGTGACCTGGCGCTCCTCCATCGCCTCCAGCAGCGCCGCCTGCGTCTTGGGAGGGGTCCGGTTGATCTCGTCGGCGAGCAGCAGGTTGGTGAAGACCGGGCCCTCGCGGAAGGAGAACGCCGAGGTGCGCGCGTCGTAGACCAGCGACCCGGTGACGTCGCCCGGCATCAGGTCGGGGGTGAACTGCACGCGCTTGGTGCCCAGGTCCAGGGCCGCCGACAGCGTGCGCACGAGCAGGGTCTTGGCCACGCCCGGGACGCCCTCGAGCAGGACGTGGCCCCGGCACAGCAGCGCGATGACCAGCCCGGTCACGGCGGCGTCCTGCCCGACCACGGCCTTGGCCACCTCGGCTCGCAGCGCGCGCAGCGCCTCGCGTCCTTCGTTCGCCGAGTCGATCGCGTCCGTCGCGTTCGTCGCGGCGTGCGGCTGGGGGTCGCTCACGGTCGGCGGACCTCTCTCTCGAGGGCGTCGAGGTCGTCCGCGAGCCGCACCAGCGCGGCGTCGTCGGCAGGTGCGGCACCGTACAGGAGGGCCGCGACGTCCGGCGCGGTGCGCCGCGTGCGCGCGGCGACCGCGTCGACGACCGCCGGCGGCGCGGACCGGGTCGGGAGGCCGAGCGCCGGCACCGTCCGGGAGCGCGCTGCGGCGCGCAGGGCCTCGGCCGCCGTGTCGCGGGCGCCCGCCCGGCGGTAGAGCCGGGCCCGTCCCTCGACGGTCTCGGACGCCCGCACCACCACCGGCAGCGGTTCGGCGACGACCGGCCCGAGCCGCCGGGCGCGCCAGAGCGCGACGAGCAGCAACGCGACGGCGAGCTGGACGAGGGCCCACCAGACGCCGTCGGGCACGAGGGAGTAGAAGGACGTCTGCTGCGCCCGCGCGGGCACGTCGGCCAGCGACGGGAGGTACCACACGAGCCGGGGGTTCTCGCCGAGCAGCCCGAGGACGAGGGCCGCGTTGCCCTCGTCGCCCAGGCTGTCGTTGGTGAGTGCCGTCGCGCTGCCCACGAGCGTCACCGCACGGCCCGCGTCGACGACCCGCACGAGCGAGGGCCGGCCGTCGCGCGCGTAGCACCGGAGGGCGTCGGTGTCTCCGGCGACCTCGTAGTCCTGCCCGCCGACCTCGGCGGCACCTGCCCGGCGCGCCGCGCCGAGCTCGCAGCCTGGCTGGCGCAGGCCGGGCGAGGACCCACGTCCCGCGGTCACCGCGGCAGCGAAGCGCTCCGGGGCGGGGGGCGCGACCACCACCAGGTCGGCGCCCGTCGCGCGCACGGAGTCGACCTGCTGGTCGACCAGCAGCCCGGGGTCGACCACGAGCACCGTGTCGCCGGCCGTGGCCGACGCGCGCACCCCGGCGGTGGTGGTGGCGAGGTCCACCCGGACGCCCTGGTCGCGCAGCACCTCCGCGACCGCCCGGCTGCCGGAGGGCTCCGGTGACCGGGGGTCGAGCCGCTCGCTGCCGCTGCCGCCGGCCAGGACCGCCAGGGCGAGCGCGCCGAGCAGCACGACGGCCAGGACGACCACCGGCCCCCGCGCCCGCCGCCAGAGCTGCCCCGCGGTCGGGGCGAGCGTCGTCGTCACCACCGGGCGGTCGCACCGGCCCCGGACGGGGCGTCGGCCCGCACCGGGCGGGCGTCGGCGACCTGCCGGTCCAGGGCCCGCAGCGTCTCGTCGCTCCCTGGGCCCGCCGGGTGCCCGCCGTACCAGACCTCGTCGAACAGGCGGGCCCCGGACCGCAGCGCGGAAGCGCACGTGGGCAGGGCCAGCCCTGCCTCGTGGGCCGCCTCGTCGGCCGTGCGGCCCGGCCGTGGCTCGAGGACGGAGCGCTCCTCGAGGGAGCGGACGACGGCGCGCAGGCGCTCGCGGACGGCTTCGGCCCACTCGCCGGCCGCGGCGTGCGCGGCGGCGGCCGAGCGGTGCTCGTCGGCCGTGCGCTCGCGCCCGGCGAACAGCGGCAGGGCCGCTGCCTCCCGCCGGCCCAGCGGCCCGACCCGGAGGCGGACCGCGACCACGGCCGCCACGAGCAGCAGCACCAGCACCGCGACCCCGGCGTAGCCCCCGGGGGAGACGCCCGCAGCCCCGTCGAGGAGGTCGACCGCCCGGTCGTAGAGCCAGCCGAGCACCCGCTCGACCAGGCCGGGCCCGGCGTCGCGGTAGACCTGCTTGGCCAGCTCCTCGCGCGCGGCCTGCTGGGCGGCCTCGCGGCCCAGCTCGACCGGGACGCTCATCCGGGACCGGGACCGGGACCGGGACCGGGACCGGGACGGGCCGACGGCGTCGCCGTCGCGTGCGGGACCCCGGCGGCGCGCGCCAGCTCGAGGTCCAGCGCCTCGCGCCGGATGCGTCGGTCGACGTAGAGCAGGGCGGTCGAGACCGCGGTGAAGGGCCACGTCACCGCCGAGGCCACGATCGTGCCGAGAGCGGTCACGAGCAGGGGCAGGATCTCGTAGGGGTTGACGTCGTTCCCGCTGGTGGTGAGGAACGCCACGACGACCGTCAGCACGGTGAACGGCACGCTGAGGATGCCCGCCAGGAACTGCGCGATGACGTTGACCAGCAGCAGGATGCCGAAGGTGCGCCACCACGCGCCCTTGACGAGCTCGCGCGACCTGCGCAGGGAGGCCGTCACCGGCTGCCGCTCCAGGACGATGGCCGCGGGCGCGAGGGCGAACGCCACGTAGAGGTAGACGGCGAGCGCGACGGCCAGCGGGACGCCGAGGACGAACGCGACGACCACGGCCGCGACGGGCGCGTCGAGCAGGGCGAGCAGGATGCCGGGCACCAGGGCGGCGAGCAGCACCCCCAGCACCGCGAGGAACACCAGGGCCGTGACGGCCAGCAGCGCGGGGATGCGTGGACGTGCCTGCGCCCAGGCCGCCCCCGCGCCGATGCGCTGACCCAGCACGGCGCGGCTCACGACCACGGTGAGGATGCCGGTCAGCAGCAGGGTCGCGACGAGCGTGACGACGATCTGCACCCCGGCCGCCGACAGGGCGCTCGCGGTGAACGCGATCTGCTGGTCGGGGTCGGTGGGCTGGTCGACCCCGAAGCCGATGTCGCCGACGTCGCGCAGCAGCAGCCAGGTCAGCGGCACGGTCAGCAGCTGGGTCGCCACGGCCACGAGCGCCGACAGGCCGAGCATGATCATCGGCTGGGACCGGATGCTCGAGATGGCCCCGTCGAGGATCTCGCCGACGCCGAGGGGCCGGAGCGGGATCACGCCCGGCTTCGGGGGCGGCGGGGGCGGCGTCCACTGCGGCGACGGGCCCCAGCCGGGCTGCGCCCCCCACCCGGTCGCCGGGCCGGACGGCGGCGCCGGTGGTCCACCCGGGGGGACGTACGGCGGGCGCGGCGGCGGCTGCTGCGGAGCCCACCCGGGCTGCACCGGTTGGACGGGCGGCGTCCACCCGGGCTGGTCGGTCACCGGGTCATCGTGCCACGCGCGCCTCACCCGTCACCGGGCCGTCCGGGTGACCCCGGGCGGCATCGCCAAGATCGACGCCGTCGCGCCGGGACCCGGGATCGGGGCCTGCGACGTGCCACGATGGACCCATGAGGACGGGCAGATGAAGGGCCGGGTGCTCATCGTCGACGACGACACCGCGCTGGCCGAGATGCTGGGCATCGTCCTGCGCGGCGAGGGCTACGAGCCGGTGCTCTGCGCCGACGGCGACCAGGCGGTGGCCGCCTTCCGCGAGCACAAGCCGGACCTCGTGCTGCTCGACCTGATGCTGCCCGGCACCGACGGCATCGACGTCTGCCGGGCGATCCGCGCCGAGTCCGGGGTCCCGATCGTCATGCTCACCGCGAAGACCGACACCGTCGACGTCGTCGTCGGGCTCGAGTCCGGCGCCGACGACTACGTGATGAAGCCGTTCAAGCCCAAGGAGCTCGTCGCGCGCATCCGGGCACGGCTGCGGCGCAGCGAGGAGCCGGCACCCGAGCTGCTCGAGGTCGGCGACCTCGTCATCGACGTCGCCGGTCACTCGGTCAAGCGCGACGGCGCCCCCATCGCGCTCACGCCGCTGGAGTTCGACCTGCTCGTCGCCCTCGCCCGCAAGCCGTGGCAGGTGTTCACCCGCGAGGTGCTGCTCGAGCAGGTCTGGGGCTACCGGCACGCCGCCGACACCCGGCTGGTGAACGTCCACGTGCAGCGGCTGCGCTCCAAGGTCGAGCGCGACCCCGAGCGGCCGGACGTCGTGGTCACGGTCCGCGGCGTCGGCTACAAGGCGGGGCCGGCCTGACCGACCTCCCGGCCGCCGCCGGGCCGGCGCGGACCTCGCGACTCCCGGCCCTGGGCCAGCGCGCCCAGCGTCACCTCCGGCGGTGGTGGCGGCGGTCGATCGCGCTGTGGCGGCGGTCCCTGCAGCTGCGCGTGGTCACGACCACGACCGCCTTCTCGATCGTGGCGATCATGGTCCTGGGCAACGTCCTCATGAGCAGCGTCCGCGACGGGCTGCTCGACGCCAAGGTGTCGTCCTCGCTCGCCGAGGCGTCGACCGGCAGCCGGACCGCGCAGGAGGCCTTCGACTCCGCCGACCGCAGCGAGGCGCCCAGCGTCTACGACATCCTCGTGCCGGACCTCGTCCGGTCGCTGTCGAAGGGCGGCACCAGCCCGGACGGGTCGCGCGAGGTCGTGCTGCTGCGCGGCCCGGACGTCGCCGCGCCGGAGGCGCCCCTCGGCCGCAGCTCGTTCGGCGCCGACGTCGACGCCGTCCCGGCGGGGCTGCGCGAGAAGGTCCGCGTCGAGTCGGTGCAGCAGTGGACGTACAGCCAGGTGCAGCGCAGCTCGGGCCGGACCGTGCCCGTCGTCGTCGTGGGCTCTCGCGTCCTGGTGCCGCAGATCGGGTCGTACGAGCTGTACTTCATGTTCCCGCTCGACGAGGAGCAGGACACCCTGGGGCTGGTGCGCCGCGCGCTGCTGCTCGCCGCGCTCGGTCTGGTCATCCTCGTCGGCGGCATCGCCTGGCTCGTCACCCGGCAGGTGGTGACACCGGTGCGCATGGCGGCGCGCATCGCCGAGCGGCTCTCGGCCGGCCGTCTCGAGGAGCGCATGCGGGTGCGCGGCGAGGACGACCTGGCGCGGCTCGCGGCCTCGTTCAACCGGATGGCCACCAGCCTGCAGCGGCAGATCCGCCAGCTCGAGGACCTCTCCCGCGTCCAGCGCCGGTTCGTCTCCGACGTCTCCCACGAGCTGCGCACGCCGCTCACGACGGTGCGGATGGCGGCCGACGTCCTGCACGAGGCCCGGGCCGGCTTCGACCCGGCGGTGGAGCGCAGCGCCGAGATCCTGCAGGCACAGCTCGACCGGTTCGAGTCGCTGCTCGCCGACCTGCTGGAGATCAGCCGCTACGACGCGGGGGCCGCGGTGCTCGACGCCGAGCCGACCGACCTCGTGGGCATCGCCCGCCACGTCATCGAGTCGATGGACCCGCTGGCCGACCGCCGCGGCAGCGAGCTGGTCCTCGTGGCTCCCGGCGACGCCTGCGTGGCCGATGTCGACAGCCGGCGGATCGAGCGCATCCTGCGCAACCTGGTGGCGAACGCCATCGAGCACGGCGAGGGTCGCGCCATCACGGTTCTGGTCGCCTGCGACGAGGACACGGCGGCCGTGGCGGTGCGCGACCGCGGCGCGGGTCTGGCCTCGCCGGACGTGACGATGGTCTTCAACCGGTTCTGGCGGGCCGACCCGGCCCGGGCACGCACGACCGGCGGCACGGGGCTCGGGCTCTCGATCGCGCTCGAGGACGCGCACCTGCACCACGGCTGGTTGCAGGTGTGGGGCGCCCCGGGCGACGGCTGCCAGTTCCGGCTGACCCTGCCCCGGCGGGCCGGCAGTGAGCTGACCGGCTCGCCGATCCCGCTGGAGCCGCGCGACTCCGCGCGTCGCCGGCGCCCGGTGCGGGTCGGGGAGCCCTACCGCACCGTCGGGGCTCCCGGAGGCGTCCGTGACTAGGGCCACCCGCCGCGCCGGCAGCCTGCGCGCCGCCGCCGTCGGGCTGGCCGCGCTCCTCCTCGTGACGGCCTGCGCAGCGATCCCGACGTCGGGGCCGGTGCGGGCCGGCGGCGACCCCGGGCTCGAGCGGGCCGACCTGGCGGTGCCCGCGATCGGCGTGCCCCCGGTCCGGGGCGCCTCGCCGGAGGACGTCGTGCGCGGCTTCCTGCGGGCCAGCGCCGACTTCGTCGGCGACCACGCCGTCGCGCGGCTGTACCTCACGCCGGAGGCTCGCTCGCAGTGGCGGGCGTCGACCGGCACGTCGGTCTACGACCGGGTCAACGCTCCGCTGACCGCGCAGGCCGAGGACGACGGCACGGTCACCGTCCGGGCGGCCGAGGTGGCCACCATCGACGCGGAGGGCTCCTTCCGCCGTACGCCCGAGGGCACCGAGGTCGCGCGCACCTTCCGGATGGCGCGGCTGGACGGCGAGTGGCGCATCGCGGGGCTCGACGACGGCCTGCTGCTCTCCCTCGTCGACGTCCAGGAGAGCTTCCGCGCCGTCTCGCTGTACTTCCTGTCCCGCTCCGCCAACACGCTGGTGCCCGACACCGTTCTCCTGCCGGAGCTGCCCGGCCTGTCGACGAAGGTCGTCGGCCGGCTGCTGCGGGGGCCCACGTCCGCCCTGCGCGGCGCGGTGGGCACGGCCTTCCCCCAGGGCACCTCGCTCGAGGTGGCGTCGGTGCCGGTGAACGACGGGCTGGCGACCGTGCGGCTCGACGAGAACGCGTTGCGCGCCGACGACGACGCGCGCGAGCGCATGTCGGCCCAGATCGTCTGGACGCTCAAGCAGCTGGGCCCCGACATCCAGCGCATCCGCATCACCGCCGCCGGCGAGGACCTGGTCGTCTCCGGTGTCGGTGTCGAGCAGAGCCGCAACTCGTGGCAGACCTACGACCCGGCGGGCCTCGGCGGCATCCCCTCGGTCTACGCGGTGCGCGACGGCCGCGCGGGCGTCCTCATCGAGAACGAGTTCGCGCCGGTCGACGGGGCGGCGGGTGCCGAGGGGGCGGGCGTCCGCACCCCGGCGGTGTCGCTCGACGAGAACCGCGTCGCGACCGTGAGCCTGGACGGGAGGACGGTGTCGACCGGCCGGCTCGTCGAGGGCGCGGCCCTGCGCCCTGTGCTCAGCGGAGGCGACTTCGCCCGGCCGTCGTGGGACCCGCTGGGCAACCTCTGGGCCGTCGACCGGGCCGCGGGCACCCTCGTGGTGCTCCCCGAGGGGGCCGAGGCCGCGACGGCCGTCGGGCTGCCGAAGCTCCCGGGGGGCGCACCCACCGGCGTGGCCGTCTCGCGTGACGGCGCCCGCGTCGCCCTCGTCACGGGCAGCGGCCGTGGCGCCCGCCTGGTGGTCGCGACCGTGACGGGCGTGGACGTGCTCGGTGAGCAGGGTGAGGCGACGGTCTCGCTGGTGGCCGCCCGCGAGGTCCTGCCCGACCTGCGGGGCGTGCGCGGGGTGGCCTGGTCCTCGGCCGGGACCCTCGCGGTCCTCGGCAGCCGCGACGAGCTCGCCCAGCGGCCGCTGGACACGAGCATCGACGGCTACCAGGTGCGCGAGTTCGAGCCGCTCAGCGAGCTGGTCTCGCTGGCCTCCGCCCCCGTCGAGCAGCAGGGCAGCCCGCTCGTCGTGGGGACCGCCGACGGCCGCCTCGAGCTCTACACGGCCGGGCGCGGCTGGCTCAACCTCGGACCGGGCTCCGACCCGGCCTACCCCGGCTGAGCGCGGCGTCCACACCCGCCCGGCCCGGACCGGCCGTCCACAGGGACCGGGCCGGAGGCGGGGGTGCGGCGACCGCGCGGCCAGGCTGAGGTGCGTGGTCGGCTCGGGGTCAGCGCGCATGCCGGCGCGCTGGGCCGTGGCGGTCCTCGCGGGGCTGGCCGACCTCGCCCTGCCGGCGGCGTGCGCAGGGTGCGGCGCGACGGGGGCGACCCTCTGCCCGGCCTGCCGGGTCGCGCTGGGCGGACCGGCCCGGTGCGCGTGGCCCGACCCCCCGCCGCCGGGACTGCCGGAGCCCTGGGCCGTCGCGACCTACGACGGGGCGGTCCGCGCCCTCGTCGTCGCGCACAAGGAGTCGGGCCGGCTCGCCCTGTCGGCCCCGCTGGGGGCGGCGCTGGCCCGCAGCGTGACCGCGACGGGGGCGGCTGCCCGCCACCCCGGCCCGCTGATCCTCGTGCCCGCGCCGTCGCGGCCCTCCGCGGTGCGTCGGCGAGGTCACGACCCCACGCTGCGGATGACCTGGCACGCCGCGTCGGCGGTCCGCCGGGCCGGTGGCGACGTCCGCGTCCTCCCGGTGCTCCGCGTCGGTGGCGGCGTGGTGGACCAGTCGGGCCTGTCCGCGGCGGCCCGGGCCGCGAACATGACCGGGGCGCTGCGCGTCCCGCGGAGGCTGGTCCCGCTGGTGGTGGGGCGGCGGGTCGTGGTGGTCGACGACGTGGTGACGACCGGCGCCACGCTCGCCGCGGCCGCGGCCGCCCTCGGTCGCGTCGGTTGCGAGGTCGTCGCGGCCGCCGTGGTCGCGGCGACCGCCCGGCGGAGCAGGCCGCCGGACGTCCGGGGGGCAGGGGGTCCGTCCGGCGGACTGTCGCCGGGCGCGTCAGGGGTCTAGCGTTCCGTCATGGCACCCGTCCGGGTCCGTGGTTGCGCCGTTCCCTCCGCCCCTCGCGGGGCAAGGTCCGGCAAGCCGATGCCAGCCGCAGGCGAAACGGTCCACGTAAGGCGACTTCTCGTCGTTCGATCACGGTGCGGCTTAGGAGTAAGTCCTGCCCCGCCGGGGGATCCCATGTCCCCCGGGTACGGGAGAAGGGGAGTAGTGGCGCGTGACGCCGCGAGACCCTCGGCAGGCGGATGTGGGGTCGAAGACCAGGTCGGCCGGGCGGGTGCCGCTTCTCGTAGATTGGTACGCACCACCAGCTCGATCGAGACGTGGAGGGTCAGTTCGTGGACATCGTCGTCAAGGGTCGTCACACCGAGGTTCCGGAGCGTTTCCGTGTGCACGTGACGGAGAAGCTCGCCAAGATCGAGAAGCTCGATCCCAAGGTGATCAGCGTCGACGTCGAGTACTCCAAGGAGCGCAACCCACGACTGGCGGACTTCAGCGAGCGCATCGAGCTCACGATCCACTCACGCGGCCCAGTCGTGCGGGCCGAGGCGGCAGCCCAGGACTGCTACGCGGCGTTGGACGCGGCGATGACCAAGCTGGAGAACCGGTTGCGGCGGGCCCACGACCGGCGTCGCGTGCACCACGGGGCCAAGACCCCGGTCTCGGTGGCCGCGGCCACCGCCCGGCTGGAGGCACAGAACGGCGTGGCGCCGGGGCTCGCGTCCGAGCTGCACGAGGCCGAGCCGGAGGGCGACGACGACGCGCTGTACGTCCGGGAGAAGGTGCACGAGGCCACTCCGATCCACCTCGACCAGGCGCTGTACGAGATGGAGCTGGTCGGTCACGACTTTTACCTGTTCGTGGACGCCAAGACGTCGCAGCCGAGCGTCGTCTACCGCCGGCGGGCCTACGACTACGGAGTCATCCGCCTGGCGGTGTGACGCCAGGCGGTGCCGCGTGCCCGGTGCCGGACCGTCCTGGCGAACCGCCGACCCGGCATGCCCCGACGTGTCATAGTTCAGCCCGGGCTGGCCTCTGTCGGGCCCGGCCGACGACGGGGCCGTCCGTGTCCGAGGGAGAGGGGTGAGCCGGTGGGCGACGAAGCAGCCGTTGCCGCGCCTCCCGCCCGCGCGGGTCGCAGCGAGCCGATCCGGGTGCTGGTGGTCGACGACCACGCGTTGTTTCGCCGGGGGCTGGAGATGGTGCTCGGCCAGGAGGCCGACATCGAGGTCATCGGCGAGGCCGGCGACGGCGCCGAGGCGGTGGACCTGGCCTCCGCCCTGCTGCCCGACATCGTGCTCATGGACGTCCGGATGCCCCGGCGCAGCGGCATCGAGGCGTGCACCGCGATCAAGGACGTCGTCCCGAGCGCCAAGATCGTCATGCTCACGATCTCCGACGACGAGGCGGACCTCTACGACGCGATCAAGGCCGGGGCGAGCGGCTACCTGCTCAAGGAGATCTCGATCGACGAGGTCGCGGCCGCGATCCGGTCGGTGGCGGGAGGACAGTCGCTGATCAGCCCCTCGATGGCCTCCAAGCTGCTCACCGAGTTCGCCACGATGATCAAGAAGGGCGACGAGCGCCAGCAGGTGCCCGCCCCGCGGCTGACCGACCGCGAGCTCGAGGTGCTCAAGCTGGTGGCGAAGGGCCTGAACAACCGCGACATCGCCAAGGAGCTGTTCATCAGCGAGAACACGGTGAAGAACCACATCCGCAACATCCTGGAGAAGCTGCAGCTGCACTCCCGGATGGAGGCCGTGGTCTACGCCGTGCGCGAGAAGCTGCTCGAGATCACCTGAGCCCGACGAACGTCCGCGCGTGGTCCGCCCGAGCGCCCGTCCTACCCGAGCAGCAGGGTGTCGAGGCCGCGGACCAGCCCCGTGCGGCTGGTCGCGGCGCGCACGGCGAGCAGGGTGCCTGCGACGTACGGCGTGGGTGTCGGTCCGGCGTCGTGGCGGATCACCAGGCGCTCGTCGGGCAGGGCGAAGACCACCTCGGTGGAGACCACGAAGCTCGGCAGCCGCAGGGAGTGCACCTGCGTCCCGGCCACCGATGCGCCGCGCGCGTCGACCTGGCCACCGGTCTCGCCGACCGGCACGTCGAGGGTCGTCGAGTTGACCGTGGCCAGCCTCTCGGCGAGCTCACGGGCTGTCCCGCTCGGGGCGTCGCGCTTGCCGGCCGAGGCGTAGTCGATGATCTCGCGGTGCGGCAGGTGGCGTGCGACCAGCAGCGCCGCCGCCTGGGCCATGGCCGCGGTGATCGAGAAGTTGCCTGCGGCGACGACGCCGACGCCCGCGTCGCGGGCCGCGGCGTCGATCTCGGCGAAGTCGTCGGCCCCGAGCCCGGAGGAGCCGACCACGACCGACACGCCGCGCTCGACCGCGGCGAGCGTGTTGGCGCGCACCGCGTCGTGGGACGTGTAGTCGACGAGCACCTCGACCCCGTCGAGCGCCTCGGCGACCAGGCCGAAGACAGGGACGCCGTTGGCGTCACCACCCCATGCCCGGCCCAGGTCCTGCCCGGCCGACGACCGGCTCACCGCCGAGCGCAGGTCCAGGTCGTCGGCGGCGAGGACCGCCTCGGCGACCGGGCGCCCGGTCCACCCCGTCGCCCCGGCCACGCACACGCTCGTCGTCATGGCCCGACCGTAGCGCCGGACGCGTAGCGGGCCACCCGGGCGGAATCCCCGCGGAAGGGGTTGTGTCCAAGCGGCCGGGGCTCCGCGGGCCGGACGGCTATGCCCCCGGCAGGGCGAGGAAGCTCAGCACATCCTGGCCGTCGCGCTCCAGCGCCGCCTGGGTCGCCCGGTCGAGGGGCTCGAGCGCAACGATCTCGACCTGCGACCCGACGATGCGCCAGGTGGCGACGGCCCGCCCCTCGACGAGGGCGAAGGGACGGAACACGCCGCCGGAGACGACCGCGGGACCGTGCCGGCCGACCAGCGGGTCGCGCGACGCCCACCCGAGCAGCACCGGGTCGAAGGCGCCGAGCAGCCGAGGAGGCGCCAGCGCGCCGGGCGGCTCCCGGTCGGCCAGGTCGACCAGGTCGACCAGGTGGTCGTCCCCCCGCCCGTCGTCCCCGACCACCTCCGTCCCCGCGGCGACTGCCGCCATCCCCGCGCGGGCGTCGCGCAGCGGGAGCCCTGCCCACCGGGCCAGGTCGGCTGCGGTCGCGGGTCCGTGCCCCCGCAGGTACCGCTCGGCCAGCCGGGCCAGCGCCTCGTCGCGGTCTAGGGGAGCGGGTGCGGGACCGAGCCAGCCCGGCACCGACACCCACGACTGCTCGGTCCCCCGGGCGACCGGACCGCGGACGACGTGCCCGAGCAGCGCAGCCTCCATCAGCACGTGGACCAGCGCCTGCCCGCGGGTGGGCACCCCCGCGGCGTCGAGGCGGTCGCGCAGCGCCGCCCGGGTCTGCGGGCCCTCGGCGACCGCGGTGGCGACCGCCTCGACACCGCGCGCGAGCGCCGCCGGGTCGACGCCCTCCTGGCGCAGCCGCCGCGCGTTGGCCGTGCGGACGGGAGGGGTGGTCAGGTCGTGCAGCCACCAGTAGTCCGCGGCGGTGACCAGGTGCAGCGTGCCCCGGTTGAGCCAGGACACGACCAGGCTCCGACGGGCGCCCAGCGCCTCGTCGACGTCCGCGACGGTCAGCCCGCGGGACCGGGCCCGGACGGCCAGGCGGAAGCCGCGCGGGTCCTGCCCCTGCACCGCGAGCAGCCGTGCGGCCACGTCCTCGGGTCGCGTCGCTTGCGGCCCGCTCAGCAGCTGTGCGGACAGCCGGGCCGCGACGGCGGACGGTGCCGCCGTCACCTGCCGGCGACGCCGAGCAGCGCCCGGGCGACGCGGGCGACGCGACCCGACGACGCGCTGCGCCCGAGCTCCAGCGTCACCGCCCGCCCGCCGACCCGGGAGTTGTGCCAGTCGGTGAGGGTGCCGTGGCACCCCCCGCGGCAGTCGAAGGACCGCACCGGCAGCCCGGTGGCGCGGCTGAGCCGGCGGACCAGCGTCATCGACCTTGCACGGTAGGAGTCGATGCCGAACAGCGGCTGGTGGACCACGACGGTGGTGCGCGGCCGGACCTCGCGCAGGAACCGCATCATGGCTGCCGTCTCGGGCTCGCTCGCCGCTGCCGGCCCCGACCACGTCGACGTGCCGGAGCCCGCCGGCGTCCAGTAGCGGGGGAAGTTGCGGTTGAGGTCGACGCCCCGGGCGTTGGTGCGACGGTCGGCGGCGGTGCCGTCCGGGTTCATCGTCCGCACGAGCCACAGGTCGGCCCCGCGGGGGAGCGGGGCGGTGCGCAGGCGGCGTGCGACACGCATGCCGGCGCGCTCGTCGCCGTGCATGCTGCCGACCACCAGCGTCGGCCGGCGCGCGTCGTCGGACCACCGGTGCACAGCGGTGATCGCCCGGCCCTGCACCGACGTGCCGATGCGCACCCGCTCCTCGTGCACCGCCGCCCCCGCCGACGGTGCCGGGGCGACGACGACCACCGACAGCGCGGCCACCGCGGCGAGCAGCGCGAGGCGACGGGGTCCGGGCACGGGGAGCATCCTCTCAGGACGTGTCGGTCCCGCGTGGCAGCATCGCCTGCCGTGAGTCGACCCGGTCAGGCCCCCGTGCGGCTGAGCGCCGCTCGCGCCCGGCGGGTGGCGATCGCCGCCCAGGGCCTGGCGGTCGCGCGGCCGGCCGCACCCGGCATGCGGCAGGTGACGTCCACCGTCGAGCGCATCGGGCTGCTCCAGATCGACAGCGTCAACGTGCTGACCAGGGCCCACTACCTGCCCCTGTTCTCGCGCCTCGGGCCGTACAACCGCGGCCTGCTCGACCGCGCCTGCGGCCGGTCGCCCCGTCGGCTGGTGGAGTACTGGGCCCACGAGGCGAGCCTCGTGCCCCCGTCGACCCATCGGCTGCTGCGCTGGCGCATGCGCCGGTGGCGGGAGGAGGCGTGGGGCGGCATGCGCGCGGTCGTCGAGCAGCAGCCCGGGCTGGTGAAGGCGGTGCTCGCCGAGGTCGCGAGCCGGTCGGTGCCGATGACCGCCGGTGAGGTCGAGGTCGCTCTCGCCCACGACGTCCCCCGCTCCACCGTGGACTGGGGCTGGAACTGGTCGGCCGTCAAGCGGGCGCTGGAGTACCTCTTCTGGGCGGGCGAGGTCACCTCGGCCGGCCGGACCACCTCCTTCGAGCGGCGCTACGCGCTGCCCGGGCGGGTGCTGCCGCGGAACGTCCTCATCGCCCCCGACCCGTCCGACGACGAGGCGTTCGTCGAGCTGGTGCGCATCGCGGCGCAGGCCCACGGCGTCGCCAGCGAGCCGTGCCTGCGCGACTACTTCCGGATGCGCCCGGAGGACACCAGGGCCGCGGTCGCGGTGCTCGTCGACGCCGGCGAGCTGCTGCCCGCGCGGGTCGACGGCTGGTCCCGGCCTGCGTACCTCCACCGGGACGCCCGGGTGCCGCGCGCGGTCGGCGCCCGCGCGCTGCTGGCCCCGTTCGACCCGCTGGTGTGGGAGAGGGCGCGGGTCGAGGCGCTGTTCGGGTTCCGCTACCGCCTCGAGATCTACGTCCCGGCCGGCAAGCGGGTGCACGGCTACTACGTCCTGCCGTTCCTGCTCGGCGACCGGCTCGTCGCCCGCGTCGACCTCAAGGCCGACCGGCAGGCGGGCGCCCTGCTCGTGCGCGGCGCCTTCGCCGAGGAGTCCGCTCCGGTGGAGACGGCCGACGCGCTGGCCGACGAGCTCGCCACGATGGCGGGCTGGCTCGGGCTGGGCGCGGTGCGCGTCCAGCCGCGCGGGGACCTGGCAGCAGCGCTCGCTCAGTCGGTCGCCAGCCGGGAGTGAACGTGCTCGTCCTCCCGGGTCCCGTCCTCCGCCCGGTAGCCGCCGCGCCGGGTGCCCTCCGCCCGGAAGCCGCACTTCTCGGCGACCCGGCAGGACGCCAGGTTGTCGGGAGCGTGCGGCAGCTCGATGCGCTCCAGCCCGAGCCCGCCGAACGCCCACCGGCTGACCGCGCCGACGGCGTCGGTGGCTGCGCCGCGGCCCCGGGCCCACGGCGCGGTCCGGTAGCCGATGGACGCCGACCTGGCGGCGAGGTCCACCTGCCAGAGCGAGACGTTCCCGGCCATGCGCCCGCTCGTCGCGTCGAGCACGGAGAACGTCGCGTGGTTCCCGCTGCGCCAGTCGCCGCCGCGCTCGCACCAGGCGCGGGCCCTCTCCAGGTCGACCACGTCCGGTGCGGGGTTCCAGCGCACGGTCAGCGGGTCCGACAGCATGGCGAGCGCCTCGGCCGCGTCCTCCGTCGCCGGGGGGCGCAGGTGCCACTGCCCGGCGGAGATCTCGACCGGCTCGACGCCGGCAGCCGCGGGCACGGCTCCCGGCGGGTCGGTCGCGAGCCGGGCGTGGACGTGCAGGTCGTGCAGGACGCCGTCGCCGTGGTCCTGGCCGGCGCGTTCGGTGCCCTCGAGGGCGAAGCCGCAGCGGGCGGCGACCCGGCAGGACGCCAGGTTGCCGGTCGCGTGGCGCAGGGTCACGCGGGCGAGTCCCATCGGGCCCAGGGCGTGCGCCGTGGCCGTCGTGACCATCAGCGCGGCGATGCCGCGGCGACGGTTGCCCGGCCACACCGCGTAACCGGTCTCGGCGCCGCGGCTGGTGGTGAACCGGTGCAGCCCGACCCGCCCGACGACCGCGTCCGTCACCGGGTCGCAGACCGCCCAGTCCACCCGGTCGTCGTCGTGGCGCGCCCGAACCCAGGCCAGCGCGGTCGCGGAGTCGTGCACCCGCAGCAGGGTCGGCATCCACCGCCAGGCGTCCTCGTCGGCGGCGAGAGCGCGGACGGCGTCGGCGTCGGCGTCGCGCCACGGCCGGAAGCAGAGACCGCCTGCCTCCAGACGGGGCACCCGCTCGGCGGCGCCGGTCACCGCAGCTCGCCGGCGAGCAATCCGCCGACCCACGCGTCGAGACGCTCCTCCCGGTGCAGCAGCCGGGAGCGCAGCGTGCCCTCGCGGCGGAAGCCGAGCTTCTCGGCCACGCGCCATGACGGGTCGTTGCCCACCGCCGCAAGCCACTCGATGCGTGCGAGCCCGAGCACGTCGAAGCCGAACCGGCAGACCATCCGGGCCGAGTCGGTCATCACCCCCCGACCCCGTGCCCACGGGGCCGTCCAGTAGCCGATCTCCCGCATCGTCGCGTCCCGCGCGTGCAGGCCGACCATGGCGAGCAGCCGGCCGTCCCGCGCGTCGGTCACGGCGAAGGTCATCTCCCCGTCGTCGGCGTCCCACCGGCTGGGGCGCGAGGCGACGAACTCCTCGGCGTGCACGCGCTGGTAGGGCACGGGGACCGGGATCCACCGCTGGATCTCGGGATCCTGGCAGGCAAGGGTGACCGCCTCGACGTCCTGCACGCCGGGCAGCCGCAGGAGCAGCGTGCCGTCGGAGAGCTCCGCCGGGCTCACGGGGGTGACCATGCGCCCATCCAACCGGGAGCCGGGCGGGCGGTCGAGCCGGTTCGCGCCGCACGGTGCGCCTACCATGGCGTGAGACGTCGCCCGGCGTCGTGACGAGACGATCCGGCCACCCGGCCGTACACCCACCGCTCGAGGAGTTCCTGCGTGCCCGCCTTCTTCGACAAGATGCTCCGCGCCGGCGAGGGCAAGATCCTCCGCAAGCTCACCGCGATCGCCGCGCAGATCAACGCCATCGAGGACGACTTCGTCGCGATGAGCGACGCCGAGCTGCGCGCGATGACCGACGAGTTCCGCAGCCGGCTCGAGGACGGGCAGACCCTCGACGACATCCTCCCCGAGGCCTTCGCGACGGTCCGCGAGGCAGCGCGCCGCACCCTGGGGCAGCGCCACTTCGACGTCCAGCTGATGGGCGGTGCCGCCCTGCACCTCGGGAACATCGCCGAGATGAAGACGGGTGAGGGCAAGACCCTCGTCGCGACGCTGCCCTGCTACCTCAACGCGCTCGAGGGCAACGGCGTGCACGTCATCACGGTCAACGACTACCTCGCCGAGTACCAGTCCGAGCTGATGGGCCGCGTCCACCGGTTCCTCGGTCTCGAGGTCGGCGTCATCATCTCCGACCAGCGACCCGACGAGCGGCGCCGGCAGTACGCCGCGGACATCACCTACGGCACGAACAACGAGTTCGGCTTCGACTACCTGCGCGACAACATGGCCTGGTCGCGCGATGAGCTCGTGCAGCGCGGCCACCACTTCGCCGTCGTCGACGAGGTGGACTCGATCCTGATCGACGAGGCGCGCACCCCGCTGATCATCAGCGGGCCGGCCGACCAGGCGACCAAGTGGTACGCCGACTTCGCCAAGATCGTGGCGCGGCTCACGCGCGACGTCGACTACGAGGTCGACGAGAAGAAGCGCACCATCGGCGTGCTCGAGCGCGGCGTCGAGAGGGTCGAGGACTACCTCGGCATCGAGAACCTCTACGAGTCCGCGAACACCCCGCTCGTCGGCTACCTGAACAACGCCATCAAGGCCAAGGAGCTGTTCAAGAACGACAAGGACTACGTCGTGATGAACGGCGAGGTCCTCATCGTCGACGAGCACACCGGCCGCATGCTCGCCGGCCGCCGCTACAACGAGGGCATGCACCAGGCCATCGAGGCCAAGGAGGGGGTGGAGATCAAGCAGGAGAACCAGACGCTGGCCACCATCACCCTGCAGAACTTCTTCCGCCTCTACGGCAAGCTCTCCGGCATGACCGGTACGGCCATGACGGAGGCCTCCGAGTTCTCCCAGATCTACAAGCTCGGGGTGGTGCCCATCCCCACGAACCAGGAGATGATCCGCAAGGACCAGCCCGACCTCGTCTACAAGACCGAGGAGGCCAAGTTCAACGCGGTCGTCGACGACATCGTCGAGCGGAACCAGAAGGGTCAGCCGGTGCTGGTCGGCACCGTCAGTGTCGCGAAGTCCGAGCTGCTGTCCGGGCTGCTGAAGAAGCGCGGGGTCCGCCACGAGGTGCTCAACGCCAAGCAGCACGAGCGTGAGGCATCGATCGTCGCGGAGGCGGGGCGCAAGGGCGCCGTCACCGTGGCCACGAACATGGCAGGTCGCGGCACCGACATCATGCTCGGGGGCAACGTCGAGTTCCTGGCCGACCACGACCTGCGCGCCCGGGGCCTCGACCCCGTCGAGACCCCCGAGGACTACGAGAAGTCCTGGACCGACGCCGTGGAGGACGTCAAGCGGCGCGTCGCCGCCGAGCACGACGAGGTCACCGAGCAGGGCGGGCTCTACGTCCTCGGCACCGAGCGGCACGAGTCGCGGCGCATCGACAACCAGCTGCGCGGCCGATCCGGGCGTCAGGGCGACCCGGGCGAGTCCCGCTTCTACCTGTCGCTGGGCGACGACCTGATGCGGCTGTTCAACGCGGCGATGGTGGAGAACTTCCTCACCCGGTTCAACATCCCCGACGACGTCCCGATCGAGTCGAAGATGGTCACCAACGCGATCCGGTCGGCGCAGACCCAGGTCGAGGCGCAGAACTTCGAGATCCGCAAGAACGTCCTCAAGTACGACGAGGTGCTCAACCGCCAGCGCACCGTCATCTACGCCGAGCGGCGCCGGGTGCTCGAGGGAGCGGACCTCCACGAGCAGATCCGGCACATGGTCGACGACGTGATCGACGGCTACGTCGTGGCGGCCACCGGCGATGGGTTCGCCGAGGAGTGGGACCTCGACAAGCTGTGGGCGGCGATGAAGACGCTGTACCCGGTGTCGGTGACCGTCGACGAGCTCGTGGAGGCGTCGGGCGGTGAGCAGTCCGGCCTGACGGCCGAGTTCCTCTCCCAGGAGCTGACGGCCGACGCGCACGCGGCCTACGACCGGCGTGAGGAGGAGCTCGGCGCCGAGGTCATGCGCGAGCTCGAGCGCCGGGTGGTGCTCTCCGTGCTCGACCGCAAGTGGCGCGAGCACCTCTACGAGATGGACTACCTGCAGGAGGGCATCGGGCTTCGCGCGATGGCCCAGCGCGACCCGCTCGTGGAGTACCAGCGCGAGGGCTTCAACATGTTCTCGGCCATGATGGACGCCATCAAGGAGGAGTCCGTCGGCTACGTCTTCAACCTCGAGGTGCAGGTCGACGAGGGCGGGGAGGCGGGCGACGAGCAGGCCGCGCCGGACGAGGCCCATCACGCCGAGGTCGTCGCCAAGGGCCTCGAGGCGCCGCGGCGGCCGGCCCAGCTGCAGTACACCGCCCCGACCGTCGACGGCGACACGTCGCAGCGCGAGGTGGCCGCAGGGTCGGCGACCGGGGAGATGGAGTACGCCGGCACGCCCCGCAACGCGGCCTGCCCCTGTGGCTCGGGCAAGAAGTACAAGCGGTGCCACGGGGACCCCCGGGCGCGGGTCGGCTGACCCGGCCAGGGGCGCTCAGCCCAGCTCGATCGCGGTGCACTGCCACCGTCCGTCGAGCCCCTCCAGGCGTAGCGCCACAGCCGTCGTGCGCGTGCCGCGGCGCACCATCGCCGCCACCTCGGCGATGCCGTCGGCCGGCTCGGTGACGTGGACCGACCGGACCACGGCGCGGGGGCCGGCCGCACCCGTGCCGGGGTCGAGGACCCGGCAGGCCACCTCGTCGTAGACGTCGGTGCTGGTCCAGCGCACCAGCTGCGCGACGGGCCGGTCACCCTCGAGGACCTCCACGACGGCCTGGGCGAAGCGGCCGGACCAGCCCCGGGGCTCGGGCAGGTCGCTGCGCGATGTCGGCTGCGGTCCGAACTCCACCGCGTCGAGGTCGGCCTCGGCGTCGGGCCGCAGCGGCGGCACGAGGTGCAGCCCCGCCGGCGCCTGGGGCGTGGACGGCACCCCGGTGGGCAGCACGAACGCGAGCGCCAGGGTGCCCTGGACGGCGTCGGTGGTGGACGGCCGGCTCGTGCCGCGCCACCCGCCGCCCGAGTCGTTGCGGCCACCCGCGTCGCCCACCTCGTCGTCGTAGGGCGGCTCGCACGCGGGGGCGGGGAGCCGCCGGACCGGTGGCCCGTCAGTGGCGCCGGTGCCGTTGCGGGGGTTGGTGAGGGTCGCGGTCACGATGGGCTCCTCGCGGGACGTGGTACTGGCGGTCGGGGACGCGGGCGGTCGGGCGGCGTGCTGGTCGAGGGCTCGGGCGGTCGGGCGGCGTGCTGGTCGAGGGCGTCAGGGGCGCGGCGGGGACAGCCGCTGGCCGGGCCGGATGAGGTCGGGGTCGGGGCCCACGAGGGCCTGGTTGGCCGCGTGCCAGCGCGGCCACTCGGCGGCGATCTCGGCGGCCGATGCCCCCGGTCCCAGGTGTCGCGCGGCGATGTCCCACAACGTGTCGCCGCGGCGGACGACCACGTCCTCGACCACCGATGTCCCGGCGCGCGGCGCGGTCGTCACGAGCCGGACCGACCCGCCGTCGCGAGGACGAGGTGGCGGTGCGGGGCGGTCCGGGGTCCACCCGGCCAGGTCGTCGGCCGGCCGGTCCAGCGCGGGCACCCCCGGTGCCACCGCGGTGGGCGCGGCTGTCGCGGTGGGCGCGGCGGCGGTGGGCGCCGCGGACGCGGAGACGGAGGCCTGGGGCGCGGCGGCCGCGGCTCCTGCTGTCCAGACGGTCGACCCGGCGAGGCCGGCACCCAGTGCGAGCGCCGCCAGGCGGCGGACGGCCGCGGGGGCGACGCGCCGCGCCAGCCGGCGCAGCGGGGACCCGGCGGACGCCGTCTCGGCCGCAAGGGCCAGCGCCGACACCGCCGCGAGCCACGTGGCGACGGCACCGGCGCCGGCGCAGGCGGCCAGGCCCACGAGGACGTCGAACCGGGCGGCGGCCCCCGGCAGGTCGAGCAGGCCGGCGGTGGCCCAGGCGAGCGTCGCGCACGCGCCCAGGTAGGCCAGCACGACGACGCCGGTCGCCACCGACCCGCGTGCTCTCATCCGTGCCTCCTCGCTTCGTATGACGTCGTTTGCTTACGTTTGCCTTTGTATACGCTCGACGTCGTGCTGTCAACGGTCGCGGTGAGACCCGGATGCCGGTGGGCGGGTCGCCGCGGGCGTCGGGCGAGGTGCGGTAGAAACGGCCCCGCGGCGGCGAGCGGGCCGCACCCTGCGGCACGAGGTGTCCACGGCCGGGCGGCGACGGGAGGGCGCGATGCGCTGGGAGGGGCTGTTCCGGGACCTCGAGGCCCAGCTGGAGGCTGCGGAGAGCGCCGCCGCGGAGGCGGAGGTCGCCGACCGCACGCGCCGGGAGAGCGCGACCGTCGCCCTGGTCGACCGGGCGCTCGGAGCCGCCGGGAGCCGGGTCGCGGTGCGGGTCCTGGGCGCCGGCGCCGTCGACGGCGTCCTGAAGGAGGTCGGCGCCCAGTGGCTGCTCGTCGAGGAGGACGGCGGACGGGACGCACTCGTCGCCCTGCCGGCGGTCCTCTCGCTCGCCGGGTTGACCGCGTGGTCCGCGCCACCGGGGGCAGGCGGTCAGGTGTTCGCCCGGCTCGGGCTCGGGTCGGCGCTGCGCGGGATCGCGCGGGACCGGGCGCCCGTGTCGGTCTGGCTGCTCGACGGGAGCGTGGTGAGCGGGACCGTGGACCGGGTGGGCGCGGACTTCCTCGAGGTCAGCACGCACGGCCCCGGCGAGCCGCGCCGGCGCACCGAGGTGTCCTCGGTGCGGACGGTGGCGTTCGCCGGGCTGGCCCTGCTGCGCTCGGGCCCCTGACGGCGCTGACGTCAGGCGAGGTCAGGGCGACGTCAGGCGTCCGCGTGCTCGTCCGCGTCGTCGTCGGCCCGCTCGTCGCCGTCCGACCGCTCGTCGCCGTCGGTGCTCCGGCCGAACTGGTGGGTGCTGACGAACTCGCGCGTCTGGTCGTACATGCGCGCGATGTATCCCTCGAGCTCGCTCGCCTCGACTCGCCACTGGCCGCGTCCGCCGATCTTGATCGCGGGCAGCTCGCCGGAGCGGACCAGCGAGTAGACCTGGGCCGAGGAGGTGTTGAGGACCTCGGCCACGTCGGCCAGCTGCAGGAAGCGCGGTCCGGGCGCTGTCGGTGCGGTCATGCGGTCCTCCTCCGGCAACGGACATCGCCACTCGCTGTCGCGTGCCTCAGTATGCCCGCGCCGTCCTGTGCTGGTGCCCGTCCTCCACAGCCTTCGGCCGTTCGGATGTCCTGTGGACGCCCGGCCGCTCGCGGTCGACGCGTACGGCAGGATGACCCGGCGAGATCGACGCCGCCATGGGGGAGCACCGCGTGCCCGACGTGTCTGACGTGTCCGACCTTCCGACGCCGCGCGCGTCGCGGCTGCCCCGTGCCCGCTGGCTGGACGCCCGCCTGCTGGCCGGGCTGCTCATGGTGCTGCTGTCCGTGGTGGTCGGGGCGAAGGTGTTCGCCGACGCCGACGAGCGGGTCGAGGTCTGGTCGGTGACCCGGGACCTCGGTGCGGACACGACCCTGAGCGAGGACGACCTCGACGTCACCGCCGTGCGGCTCGACGGGGTGGCCCGGCGCTACCTGTCGGCGTCGCAGGACCTCGAGGGGCTGGTCCTGACCCGGCCGGTCAGCCGCGGTGAGCTGCTGCCGGTGTCCGCGGTCGGGCGGGCCGACGACCGCAGCCGGCGCCGGGTCGTCATCGAGGTCGACCGCTTCGGCGTCAGCGGCCTCGGCAAGGGTGGGGTGGTCGACCTCTACGTCGTCCGTGAGACGACGGCGGGCGACGAGACGTCCGCGCCCGAGCTGGTCCTGGCCGGCGTCACCGTCGGCGAGGACGTCCGCTCGGGCGGGGGGACGTTCGGCGGCAGCGGCTCGCGGTCCGGCGTCACCCTGCTCGTCGACCAGGCCGACGTGGCCGACGTCATCGACGCGGTCGCCCACGGCGAGGTCTACGTCGTCCAGGTCCCCGACGGCAGCAGGGCGGTCGACGCGCGGGGGACCCCGTGACGCTTCCCGTCCTCGCGGCCGTCACCGGGGCGACCTGGGAGGCGGCCCTGGTGGCGGGCCTCGAGCGCACGCCGACCGGCATCACGGTCGTGCGGCGGTGCGTGGACCTGGCCGACCTGCTGGCCGCCGCCGCGACGGGCACGGCGCGGGCTGCCCTGCTCTCCGCGGAGCTGCGCCGCCTCGACCGCGACGCCCTCTCGCGCCTGGCCGCGGCGCGCGTGGCGGTCGTCGGGCTGCACTCCCCGGGCGACGAGGCGGCGGCCACCCGGCTGCGGCAGCTCGGGGTGTCGCACGTCCTGCCCGCGGACGCTCCGCCGGGGGACATCGCCCTCGCGGTCTCCGCCGCCCTGCAGCAGCAGGCGGGGGCAGGGTCCGGCGACGCGGCGTGGAGCCGGCCTCTCGAGGCGCTGCCGGCCGAGCCCGGCTCGCCGGCCACGGCCGCTCCTGCCGTCGAGCCCGGCACCGGTCGCCTGGTGGCCGTGTGGGGACCGACCGGCGCACCCGGCCGCACCACCGTGGCGGTCGGGGTCGCGGGGGAGCTCGCCCGCTCGGGCGTCGCCGCCCTGCTCGCCGACGCCGACGTCTACGGCGGGGTGGTCGCCCAGGTCCTCGGGCTGCTCGACGAGGCACCGGGTCTGGCCGCCGCGGCCCGGCTGGCCAACAACGGCTCCCTCGACGTCGCCGCCCTGGCCGCGGCGGCTCCCCAGGTGTCGCCCGGGCTCCGCGTGCTCACCGGCATCTCCCGGGCCGACCGGTGGCCCGAGCTGCGGCCGGCCGCCCTCGAGCAGGTCTGGGAGGTGGCCCGCAGCCTCGCCGCGGTGACCGTCGTCGACTGCGGTTTCTGCCTCGAGCAGGACGAGGAGCTGTCCTTCGACACCGCGGCGCCCCGCCGCAACGGCGCGACGCTGGCCACCCTGGCCGCGGCGGACGTCGTGCTGGCGGTCGGCACCGGCGACCCCGTCGGCATGCAGCGCCTCGTGCGGGGGGTGACGCAGCTGCGTGAGTCGGTCCCGGGCACGGTGCCGCGGGTGGTCGTCAACCGGCTGCGGCGCGGCGCGGTCGGCGCCGACCCGGAGCGTCAGGTCCGCGAGGCCCTCGAGCGCTACGCGGGCGTGCGCGACGTCGTGTGCGTGCCGGAGGACCGCGACGCCCTCGACGCCGCACTGCTGCAGGCCCGGATGCTCTGCGAGGTCGCGCCCGACTCGCCGGCCCGGGAGGCGCTGGCGGGCCTGGCGGCCGGGCTGGTCGGCAGGTCGGTGCCACGACGGAGGCGGCGCGTCCTGCGGCGTGCTCTCTAGGATCGGCCGGGTGACTGCCGACCGGCCCGCTGCGCGCGAGACCTCGCCCAAGGCCCTGGTCGTCGACTGGGGCGGGGTGCTGACCGAGCCGCTGGACGCCGCGATCCGCGCATGGGCCGACCTCGACGGCGTCGCGTTCGAGCACTACGTCGCGGTGATGCGCGACTGGCTCGGCCCGCACCAGGGCGAGCTGGCGCGCGACAACCCGGTCGCCGCCCTGGAGCGGGGCGAGATCGAGGTGCCGCACTTCGAGGGCCAGCTGGCCCGGCGGCTGTCCGAGGTCACGGGACGGAAGGTCGTCGGGACCGGGCTGCTGCAGCGGATGTTCGACCAGTTCGAGCACGCACCCGCGATGTCCGGCCTCGTGCTCCGGGCCCGCCGGGCCGGTCTGCGCACCGGGCTGCTGTCCAACTCCTGGGGCAACGAGTACCCGCGGGAGGGCTGGGACGAGATGTTCGACGCCATCGTCATCTCCGGCGAGGTCGGCATGCGCAAGCCGGAGCCCGAGATCTTCGCCCACGTCCTCGACCTGCTCGGCGTGGCCGCCGGCGACGCGGTGTTCGTCGACGACCTCGAGCACAACGTCAGCGCCGCGCAGGCCCTGGGCCTGGTCGGCGTGCACCACACGTCCTACGAGCGCACGGCCGCCGAGCTCGAGCAGCTCTTCGGCCTCCACCTGCGCGACTGAGCCCGGCGGGCCTATCCTCGGCGCGCCGAACCATCCGGACCTGGGGGACCGCATGATCCGCTTCCTGCCCGTCGCCGTCGAGGTCGTCCTGCTCGTCTACTGCCTCATCGACTGCATCCAGACGGACGAGTCGGAGGTGCGCAACCTGGGCAAGGTCTGGTGGGTCCTGCTGATCCTGTTCTTCCCGATCATCGGCGCGATCGCCTGGCTCGTCGCGGGGCGCCCGCACCGCGGGCGCGGGCGGCAGGCGGCCTGGCCGTCGACCGCGACCTCGGGCTTCCCGGAGTACGAGCGGCCGCGGCGGGTCGTCGCCCCCGACGACGACCCCGAGTTCCTCGCCGAGATGCGCCGGGGCGACGCCGAGCAGGAGGAGCTCCTGCGCACGTGGGAGGAGGACCTCAAGCGGCGCGAGCGCGAGCTCGGCAAGGACGGCCCGCCCGCCGGGGACGCGCCTCCCGGCCCGCCCGCCTGACCGGTCCGCCGCGGCGTCAGCTCGCGAAGAGCAGGGTCAGCCCGCCGACCGTGTAGCCCACCATCAGCACGAGCAGCGGGACCTGCCCGACGACCGCACGCCGTCGCGGGAGGAGCCGCACCGCCCGGTCGTGGGCGAGCACGACCCCGAGCACGTGGCCGGTGACGACCGCGGCCACCTGCAGGACGGCGACGAACCCGGGTCCGGCGAGGGTGGTGTCGATGCCGCGACCCCCGGTGCCGAGCCAGTCCGCCCCCGTGCCGAGCGGGTCGGAGAGCTGGATCACCGTCTGCTGGCCGACGAGCACGAGCAGGGACCAGTAGTGGGCCACGACGTAGCCCATGACGATGGGCACGATGCTGTGCGCGAACTGCGCGCCGACCTCGCGGGCCCTGCGGCCGCTGCCGCGACCGGAGAGCGCCGCCGCGGTCGAGAAGGCCGCGGTGACCAGGACGACCATGCCCAGCAGCCCCAGCGTGGCGGTCACCTCGGCCGGGAACGGCCCGTCCTGCAGCCTCGTGACCCACCAGGGGGAGCCGGCCATGGAGTCGTAGGCCGTCGAGCCGAGGAGCACGCCGACCACCGCGAACAGTCCCGGCCCGGCGGGCGTCGAGGCCACGCCGACGAGCGGGTTGCGCAGCACCAGGGCGCCGTCGGTGCGGCGCCCCAGCGGCGAGAGCCTGCCCGCGAGGGTCGAGAACAGCTCGAAGCCGTCACCGCGGTCGAACCACGCGGACCCCCAGTAGGTCGCCGCGAGCAGGTGCACGGCGACGTAGGCCGCGAAGAACGTGCGCAGCACCGGCAGGCTGGTGCCCTCGGGCGCCACCAGCTCGAGCCACACGAAGGCCAGCAGCGACAGGGCCCCCGGCCAGTAGCCGAACCGCGCCGGCAGCGCGGCGATGCCCTCCTCGGGCCGGGTGCCGACCAGCCGGGACACGGCCCAGTGCACCGACCGCAGCGGGTTCAGCAGGCGCCAGACCGGGCCGAGCAGCACCGACAGCAGCGGCACGCCGATCCAGAGCAGGACGTAGACGGCGCCGGCCGTCGGGTTCAGCGCGTCGTCGCGCCCGAAGACCGCGGCCATGGCGACGTAGGCGAAGGCCACCAGGCCCAGGAGCCTCAGCGCCACCCGCAGCGGCGTGCTGTCCAGCGCCCTCGTCAGCCCGGCGGGCAGCGCCCGACCGGCACGGGCCGGGTCCAGCCGCGGCTCGCGCCACAGGAGCCCCAGCGCCAGGAAGGACGCCACGATCGCGACGGCCGCCCCGATGACCGCGTAGGAGAGCGGGATCGGCAGGTCCTCCCGGCTGCCGACGCCGTGGGCGAGCAGCTCCGGCCCCCCACCCAGCAGCAGGGCGGGCCCCCCGGCGGGGATCAGCGGACCTCGAGCTGGAGCAGGGCGAGCGCCTTCTCGTGCGTCTCGACCTCGAACACGCCCTGCTGGTCGGCGACGAACTCGATCGTGGCGGTGCGGCCGGCCTCGAGCGTCTCCTCGAGGTCGTAGCCGTGCACGTGCACCTCGTCGTCGATGTCGCTCGTGATCAGCAGGCGCACCCGGCTGTCCCTCGGGATCTTCACCCGCTGCGTCGCCGGCCTGACCTTGCCCCCGGCGACGGCCACGCTGATCTCGACGCTGGACGAGCGGGTCTCCTGCGCGGTCGTGGGCGAGGAGGAGGTCGGCGGTGCCGTGGTGGGGGACGGGGAGCCGGACCTCGCGGCCCCGGCCCCTGCCGTCGTGCCGGTGTCGGGCGTGTCGTCGTCGGCGGCGCAGCCGGTGACCGCCAGCAGGAGCGCGGCGGCAGCGGCTGCGAGGGCGCGGTGGTGCATGCGGCCAGGATCGCACGCGTGCCACGATGACCCCGTGCCGGACCGCCTGAGCCCGCTGGACGTCTCGTTCCTCTACTTCGAGGAGCCCACGACGCCGATGCACGTGGGCGGCGTCGCGGTGTTCGAGGCCCCTGCCGGCGGGTTCGACCTGGACCGCCTGGTCGGCCTGATCTCGGAGCGCATCGCGTTCGTCCCCCGCTACCGCCAGCGGATCAAGTGGGTCCCGGGGCGGCTGGCCAACCCGGTGTGGGTCGACGACGAGGACTTCGACATCAGCTACCACGTGCGGCGCTCCGCGCTGCCTCGTCCCGGCAGCGACGCGCAGCTCGCGGAGCTCGTGGCGCGGGTCCAGAGCCGGCGGCTGGACCGGGCGCGGCCGCTGTGGGAGATGTACCTGGTCGAGGGACTGGCCCGCGACCGCTTCGCGATCATCACCAAGACCCACCACGCGATGGTCGACGGTGTCGCCGCCGTCGACATCGGGCAGGTCATCCTCGACACCAGCCCGGAGCCGCGGGACCGGGCCCCGGACACCTGGCGCCCCTCGCCGGAGCCGTCGTGGGCCGAGCTGGTGGCGGGCGCCCTCGCCGAGAACGTCCGACGCCCCACGGCCGCCGTCGACACCCTGCGCGGCGGGCTGACCGAGGTGCTGCACACCGCCGGACGGCTCGCGGGAGCCGCCGGGGGCCTGCTGGCGGCCGCGACGTCCGCGGCACGCCCGGCACCGGTGAGCCCGCTCAACGCCGAGATCGGCGAGCAGCGGCGCTACGCGACCGTCGACCTCGACCTCGACGACCACCGGCGGGTCCGCAAGGCTCACGACGCGACGGTGAACGACGTGGTGCTCGCCACGGTGGCCGGCGCCCTGCGCGCCTGGCTGCTCACGCGCGGGGAGACGGTGTCGACGTCGACGACCGTGCGCGCGCTGGTGCCGGTGAGCGTCCGGGGAGGCGAGGGCGAGGAGCCGACGGCGCCCACGGGGAACCGCGTCTCGTCCTGGCTCGTCGACCTGCCGGTCGGCGAGCCGAGCGCGGTGATGCGCCTGCACCAGGTGTCCTACCGGATGCAGGCGCACCGCGAGACCGGGCAGGCGGTCGGGGCCGACGCGCTCGCCGGGCTCGCCGGGTTCTCGCCGCCCACGCTGCACTCGCTGGGCGCGCGCGTCGCGAGCGGGCTGTCGAAGCGGTGGTTCAACCTGGTCATCACCAACGTGCCCGGCCCCCAGCAGCCGCTGTACGCCGGTGACGCGCGGATGCTGGCCGCGTACCCGGTCGTACCGCTGGCGAAGGGGCAGGCGCTCAGCATCGGCCTGACGTCCTACGACGGGCGGGTCCACTACGGCCTCAACGCCGACCGCGACGCGATGCCCGACGTCGGTGTGCTGGCCCAGTGCCTGGAGGACGCCCTCGCCGAGCTGCTGGAGACGGTGCGGTGAGCGGCGGGGGGTCGAGGCGTCGCGGGCTGGTCCTCGGCGCCGGGGGGGTGCTCGGCGCCGCGTGGACGATCGGCGCGCTGCAGGCGGTGGCCGACGTGGAGGGCTTCGACCCGGCGGAGGCCGAGGTCGTCGTCGGCACCTCGGCGGGCTCGGTGCTCGCCGCCCTGCTCGGCGGGGGGCTGTCGGTCGCGGACCTCGTCGACCACCAGCGGGGGATGCCGCTGCCGCACGAGCTGGGCGCCGACTGGAGCTACGACACGGCGACCGGCGGCGCGCTCCCGCCTCGCCCGCGGCTCAGCGTCGGGTCGCCCGCGCTGCTGCGCCGGTCGGTGGCCCACCCTCGTGGCCTTCCCCCACTCGCCGTGCTCGCGGCGCTGACCCCCGCCGGCACCGGGACGCTGGCCGAGGTGGGCCGGCGGGTGGCCGCGGTGGCGGGCGAGGACGGCTGGTCCCGGCGCGAGGGCGTCTGGGTCGTCGCCATGGACTACGACTCCGGTCGCCGCGTCGCGTTCGGGCGCGACGACGCCCCGACGGCCCGCCTCGACGAGGCCGTGATGGCCTCGTGCGCGATCCCCGGCTGGTACGCCCCGGTGTCGATCGGCGGCAGGCGGTACGTCGACGGGGGCACGCTCTCGTCGACCAGCGTGGACCTGCTCGCCCGCGAGCGCTTCGACGAGGTCTACGTGCTCGCGCCGATGGCCTCCTTCGTCAGCGACTCGCCCCGCCAGATCACGGCGCGGCTGGAGCGCCGCCTGCGCCGCCGGGTCACGCGCCGGCTGCTCTCCGAGGCGCAGACGGTCAGCCGGTCCGGCACGTCGGTCACGGTCCTGGCGCCGGGACCCGAGGACCTCGCCGAGATCGGCGCCAACATGATGGACCCGTCGCGCCGGCTCGCCGTGCTGGAGACCTCGCTGCGCACGAGCGCGCGGGCGCTGAGCAACCCCCGCCCCGACGACCTCGGGGTCGCGCTCTAGTGCGCGTCTACTGCGCCCTCACGCTGCCCGCCCTGGCGAGCGCGCTGGACGCCGGCTCGCTCGAGGCGCCCGTCGCCTACGCGGTCACGCCGGCGCTGCGCGAGTGGTACAGCGACGGTGACGACGAGCAGCTGGAGTACGCGGCGACGGCCGCTGCGGCCAGGGCCTCGCTGCGGCGGCTGGCAGGCGGCGGGGGACCGCGCCGACGGGTCGTGCTGGCCGTCGAGGTGCCCGACGCGTCGGCGCGGCCGGCGCCGGACCTCGACCGTGCCGCGGTCCGCCTCGGCGACCCGTTGCGCCTCTCCCAGGTCGTCTCCGCACTCGTCGACGATCCCGTCGCGGCGGACGACGTGTCGCGCGGGGCCGGGGCCCTGGCCGCCGCCGAGGCCGGGGACCCCGACGCCGCGTTAGCGGTGGACGCCGTGGAGGACCACGAGCTCGGCTGGTACGCGGCGCAGGAGCTGCCCGCCCTGGTGGCGCTCGAGACCTGAGGTGGCACCATGACGGCCATGGACGCCGTCACCCAGGTCCCCGCCCCCGTCAACGAGCCGGTCCGGCAGTACGCCCCGGGCTCCGTCGAGCGCACCGAGCTCGAGGAGACGCTCAAGCGCTGCGCCAGCGAGCCGCGCGAGCTCACCATGACGATCGGTGGCGAGAAGCGCTTCGGCGGCGGCGAGGCGATCGACGTCGTGCAGCCCCACAACCGCCACCATGTGCTCGGCACCATGCGGGGCGCGACCCACGACGACGCGCGGGCCGCGGTCGACGCCGCGATGGCGGCGGCGCCGGGCTGGCGCGCGACGTCGTTCGACGACCGGGCGGCGGTGCTGCTCAAGGCCGCCGACCTCCTGGCCGGCCCGTGGCGGGCAACGCTGAACGCAGCGACCATGCTCGGCCAGTCCAAGACCGCGATCCAGGCCGAGATCGACGCCGCCTGCGAGCTCATCGACTTCTGGCGCTTCAACGTGGGCTTCGCCCGGTCGATCCTCGCCGAGCAGCCGATCTCCTCGCCCGGCATCTGGAACCGCACCGACCACCGCCCGCTCGAAGGGTTCGTCTACGCGATCACGCCGTTCAACTTCACCGCGATCGCCGGCAACCTGCCGACCGCGCCGGCGCTGATGGGCAACACGGTGGTCTGGAAGCCGGCGCCCTCCCAGCAGTACGCCGCCCACCTGATCATGCTGCTTCTCGAGGAGGCCGGGCTGCCGCCGGGCGTCATCAACATGGTGACCGGGCACGGCAAGACGGTGTCGGACGTCGCGATGGTCGACCGTGACCTGGCCGGCATCCACTTCACCGGCTCGACCGCGGTGTTCCAGTCGCTGTGGAAGCAGGTGGGCGACAACATCGCCGGCTACCGCTCCTACCCGCGGATCGTGGGTGAGACGGGCGGCAAGGACTTCGTGGTCGCGCACCCCTCGGCCGACCTCGACGTGCTGCGGACGGCGCTCGTGCGCGGTGCCTTCGAGTACCAGGGACAGAAGTGCTCGGCGGCCTCCCGCGCGTACGTCCCCCGCAGCCTCTGGTCGCGCCTGCGCGACGACCTCGCGGACACCACCGAGTCGCTGACGATGGGTGACGTCACCGACCTGTCGAACTTCATGGGGGCGGTCATCGACGACCGCGCGTTCGCCAAGCACCAGGCGGCGCTCGAGCGGGCGAAGGCCGACGACACCGTCACGGTGGTCGCCGGCGGCACCTGCGACGACAGCGAGGGCTGGTTCGTGCGGCCGACGGTGCTGGAGTCCAGCGACCCCGACAACGAGATCTTCACGACCGAGTACTTCGGGCCGATCCTGGGCGTGCACGTCTACGACGACGGCGACTACGACGCGATGCTGACGCAGATGGAGTCGGTCGCGCCCTACGCGCTGACCGGAGCGATCATCGCCCAGGACCGGGCGGCCGTCGCGCACGCGCAGCAGTTCCTGCGGTTCGCGGCCGGCAACTTCTACGTCAACGACAAGCCGACGGGCGCGGTCGTCGGGCAGCAGCCCTTCGGCGGCGCCAGGGCGAGCGGCACGAACGACAAGGCCGGTGCCCCGCAGAACCTGCTGCGCTGGACCAGCACCCGCTCGATCAAGGAGACGCTGGTCCCGCCGACGGACTTCCGCTACCCGCACATGGGCTGAGGCCTCGGGGACGGGGTCTCGGGGGAGGTGGTCGGCCGCTAGCCTGCCTGGGTGACCGACGCGCAGAGCAAGCAGCCGGACGGGAATCTCGGCGAGCAGTCGGACCGGCACTTCGGCGAGCAGGGGGCGCGGCTGACGTACGGCTCGTACCTGCGGGTCTCGGAGCTGCTCGACCAGCAACGGCTCGAGTCCGACCCGCCGGCCCACGACGAGCTGCTGTTCATCACGATCCACCAGGTCTACGAGCTGTGGTTCCAGCAGCTGCTGCACGAGCTGACCGCGGCGCGCGAGGAGATGTTCTCCGGCGACCTGTGGCGTGCCCGCCACCTGCTCGGCCGGGTCGTCGCGATCGAGGACGTGCTGATCCGCCAGGTGGCCGTGCTCGAGACGATGACCCCTCAGGACTTCCTCGTCTTCCGTGACCGGCTGGCGCCGGCGAGCGGGTTCCAGAGCGTGCAGTTCCGCGAGCTCGAGTTCCTGTCCGGGGCCAAGGACCCGGGCTACCTCGAGCGGTTCCGCGGGCTCACCGGCGAGGAGACGGCCCGGCTGGAGCGGCGGCTCGCCGAGCCGACGCTGTGGGACGGCTTCCTGCACGTCGTCCGGCGGGCAGGGCTCGACGCCGACGACGACGAGGCGCTGCTCGCCTCGCTGCTCGTCGTGACCGCCGACCGGTCGACCTACGGCGAGGTCTGGGAGCTGGCGGAACGGCTGCTCGACCACGACGCGAACTCCGCCATGTGGCGCGCCCGCCACGTCCTGATGGTCGAGCGGCAGATCGGGACCAAGTCGGGCACGGGTGGGTCGAGCGGCGCGCCCTACCTGCGCAGCCGGCTCGGCCTGCACTACTACCCGATGCTCTGGGAGCTCAGGTCGCACCTCTAGGCCTCGCGTGCGGCGGTCGGCGCTAGGGTCGGAGAGGCCCGCCACGAGTGCGGGTGCAGGGTCAGGATCTTGAGCACCGAGGGCGGGCGGCGACGACGATGTCGGCGAACATCAAGGACAGGCAGGCCGACCGGATCGCCGCCCTCCGGACAGCGAAGGACAACCTCATCAAGCGCGCCGCCGAGGCGGGGCGCAGCGGGGTGTCGCCGAACGAGACCTCGGGCGAGGCGCTGGCCGCCTTCCTGCGGCGCTACTACCGCCACGTCGTCGCCGAGGACCTCGTCGGCCGCCGGGCCGAGGACGTCCTGGGCGCCGCGCTGTCGCACCGGTCGCTGGCCGGGAGCCGACCGCAGGGCACGGCGACGGTGCGGGTCACGTCCCCCGAGGGCGAGAGCTACAGCCTGGTCGAGGTCGTCAGCGACGACATGCCGTTCCTCGTCGACTCGGTCACGGCCGAGCTCAGCCGGCACGGCCGCGCCATCCACCTCGTGGTCCATCCGCAGCTGGTGGTCCGCCGAGACGTCGCGGGCCGGTTGCTCGCGGTCTGCGACGCGTCCTCGCCCGAGGCCGCCGGGCCCGACTGCCAGGACGCCGTCGTCGAGTCGTGGATGCACATCGAGATCGACCGCGACGGGGACGAGGAGGAGCTGGCCCGGCTCTCCGCCGACCTGGAGCGCGTTCTCCGGGACGTCCGCGAGGCGGTGGAGGACTGGCCGCGGACCAAGGCACTCGCCCTGAGCATCGCTGACGACGTCACCGCGAACCCTCCCGTCGGCATCACCGGGCTCGAGGTCGAGGAGGCCGCCGAGCTGCTGCGCTGGCTGGCCGACGACCACTTCACCTTCCTCGGCTCGCGCGAGTACATCCTCACCGTCGACGAGAGCGACGGGCAGGACCGGCTGCGGGCGGTGCCGGGCAGCGGACTGGGCATCCTGCGCGCCGACCAGCCGCAGGGCGAGGACGTCGGCCGCCTGCCGCAGGAGATCAGCGAGCGCGCCCGCCAGCAGCAGCTGCTCGTGGTCACCAAGGCCAACAGCCGGTCCACCGTGCACCGCCCGGCCTACCTCGACTACGTCGGCGTGAAGACCTTCGACGACAAGGGCCAGGTGACCGGGGAGCGCCGTTTCCTCGGCCTGTTCACGTCGGCGGCCTACAACGAGAGCATCCAGCGCATCCCCGTCCTGCGGCGCAAGGCCGCCGAGGTGCTCGCCCGCAGCGGCTTCGCGAGCACCGGCCACTCGGGCAAGGACCTCCTGCAGATCCTGGAGACCTACCCGCGCGACGAGCTGTTCCAGATCGCGGTCGACGACCTCCAGCTGATCGTCCTGAGCGTCCTGCACCTGCAGGAGCGGCGGCAGCTGCGGCTCTTCCTCCGGCGAGACGACTACGGCCGCTTCATGTCATGCATGGTCTACCTGCCGCGCGACCGCTACACCACGCAGGTGCGGCTGGCGATGGAGGAGATCCTGCTCGGCGCGTTCGACGGCGTGAGCATCGACTACACGGCGCTGGTCTCCGAGTCCGTGCTCGCCCGGCTGCACTTCGTCGTGCGGGTCGACGAGAAGCACGCCGTGCCCGACGTCGACCCGGTCGACGTGGAGGCCGCCCTGGTGGCGGCCACCCGGTCCTGGGACGACGACTTCTTCGACGCGCTCACCGACACCTGCGGCGACGTGGAGGCGGCGGTCCTCGCCAAGGCCTACACCGGCGCGTTCCCGGAGGCCTACAAGGAGGACCTGGCGGCCGGGGAGGCGGTCGTGGACCTGCAGCGCCTCGAGGCGCTGGAGGACGGCGACATCGACCTGTCGCTCTACACGCCGCCGGACGCGGCGGTCGGGGAGCGGCGGCTCAAGCTCTACCACGTCGGCGAGCCCGTCTCGCTGTCGCTGGTGCTGCCCCGCCTGCAGGTGATGGGCGTCGAGGTCGTCGACGAGCGGCCGTACGAGATCGACCGGGTCGGCCGTCCGACGGCGTGGGTCTACGACTTCGGCCTGCGTTACGTGCCGACCGGCGAGCTGCCCGGCCAGGACGCCAGGACCCTGTTCCAGGACGCCGTGGCCGCGGTGTGGGCAGGTCAGGCGGAGAGCGACGGGTTCAACGCGCTCGTGCTGCGCGCCGGGCTGACCTGGCGGCAGGCGATGATCCTGCGGGCCTACGCCAAGTACCTGCGCCAGGGCGGGTCCACGTTCAGCCAGACGTACATCGAGGAGTGCCTGACGTCCAACGTGCACCTCGCCCGGCTGCTCGTGCGGCTCTTCGAGGCGCGCTTCGACCCCGAGCACCAGGACTCGTCGGCTGACCTCGTCGAGGTGCTCCTCGAGGAGATCGGGGCCGCCCTCGACGCGGTGGAGAGCCTCGACCAGGACCGCATCCTGCGATCGTTCCTGGGTGGCATCACGGCGACGCTACGCACGAGCTACTTCCAGGTCGACACCGACGGGCGGCCCAAGCCCTACGTCGCCTTCAAGCTCGACCCGCAGAAGGTGCCCGACATGCCGCAGCCCCGGCCACGCTACGAGATCTGGGTCTACAGCCCACGGGTCGAGGGCGTCCACCTGCGCTTCGGCGCGGTCGCACGCGGCGGGCTGCGCTGGTCCGACCGGCGCGAGGACTTCCGCACCGAGGTGCTGGGGCTGGTCAAGGCGCAGATGGTCAAGAACGCGGTCATCGTGCCGGTCGGCGCGAAGGGTGGGTTCGTCGTCAAGCACCCGCCGGCCGACCCGGGCAACCGGGAGGCCGTGCTGGCCGAGGGCATCGCCTGCTACCGCACGTTCATCAGCGGGCTCCTCGACGTCACCGACAACCTGGTCACGGTCGACGGGCGCACCGAGGTGGTCCCGCCGCCCAGGGTCGTGCGTCACGACGGGGACGACACCTACCTGGTCGTCGCGGCCGACAAGGGGACCGCGACGTTCTCCGACATCGCGAACCAGGTCGCGATCGACTACGACTTCTGGCTCGGCGACGCCTTCGCGTCCGGCGGGTCGGTGGGCTACGACCACAAGGCGATGGGCATCACCGCGCGGGGTGCGTGGGAGTCCGTCAAGCGGCACTTCCTCGAGATGGGCATCGACACGCAGAGCGAGGACTTCACCGTCGTCGGCGTCGGTGACATGTCCGGAGACGTGTTCGGAAACGGCATGCTGCTGTCGGAGCACATCCGCCTGGTCGCCGCCTTCGACCACCGGCACGTGTTCCTCGACCCCGACCCCGACCCCGCCACGTCCTACACCGAGCGCCGCCGGCTCTTCGACCTGCCGCGCTCGTCCTGGGGCGACTACGACAGCACGCTGCTCTCGCCGGGCGGCGGCATCTACCCGCGCAGCGCCAAGTCGATCCCCGTCTCGGCGCAGGTGCGCGCCCGGCTGGGACTCCCGTCGAGCACCACGGCGCTCTCGCCGCCGGAGCTGCTCAAGGCGGTGCTCGCCGCGCCGGTCGACCTGCTCTGGAACGGCGGCATCGGCACCTACGTCAAGGCGTCGACCGAGACGCACGCCGACGTCGGTGACAAGGCCAACGACGCGATCCGCGTCAACGGGTCGCAGGTCCGGGCCAAGGTCGTGGGCGAGGGTGGCAACCTCGGGCTGACCCAGCTCGGCCGCATCGAGTACAGCCTGCGCGGCGCCGACGGGACCGGTGGTCGGGTCAACACCGACGCCATCGACAACAGCGCGGGCGTCGACACGTCGGACCACGAGGTCAACATCAAGATCCTGCTCGACCAGGCGGTCCGCGACGGCATCCTCGACGGCTCGGCGCGCAACTCGCTCCTGGCCGACATGACCGACGAGGTGGCACGCCTCGTGCTCTCGCACAACTACGAGCAGAACGTGCTGCTGGGCGTCGCGCGGCTCCAGGCACCCGCGATGCTCTCGGTGCACGAGCGCTACCTCAAGATGCTCGAGCAGCGCGGCGAGATCGACCGGGCGCTGGAGTTCCTGCCCGCGCGCGACGTGATCGAGCAGCGTGAGGCGGCCGGCCAGGGGCTCACGTCCAGCGAGCTCGCGGTCCTCGAGGCCTACGCGAAGATCACCCTGACGACGACGGTCCTGGACTCCGGGCTCCCCGACGACCCGTGGCTGACCGGCGCGCTCCGCCACTACTTCCCGCAGCAGGTGGTGGCCGAGATGCCCGACCGGCTGGCGGGTCACCCGCTGCGACGCGAGATCGTCACGAGCTGGCTGGTCAACGACCTCGTCAACCGGGCGGGGCTCACGTACGTCTTCCGCGCCCAGGAGGAGACCGGCGCGAGCCCGCTGGAGATCGTGCGCGCCTACTCGGTCGTGCGCGAGGTGTTCGGCCTCGACGACTTCTGGCACGCGGTGTCCGCCCTCGACCACCAGGTGCCCACCGAGGTCCAGGCGATGCTCTACCTGGAGAACCGCCGGCTCATCGACCGCAGCACGCGGTGGCTCGTGCAGGCCCGGCGCGCGAGCATCGACGTGCTGGGCGAGATCGAGCACTTCCGGGCCGAGGTCGAGCGGCTGCTGCCGATGGTGCCCGACCTGCTGGTCGGCTCGGAGCACGAGCGGCTGCTGATGCGCCAGGAGGAGTTCGCGGGGCTGGGCGTCCCGCGCGACCTGGCGACGCGCGGCGCCACGCTGCTCGACTCGTTCTCACTGCTCGACGTCGTCGAGATCGCCGCCGCCGAGAAGCTGCCGGCCGAGGAGGTCGCCGCGGTCTACTTCGTCATGTCCGAGCGGATGGAGGTCGACAAGATGCTGACCCGCATCACCGGCCTGCCCCGCGACGACCGCTGGACGGCACTGGCCCGCTCGGCGCTGCGCTACGACCTCTATGCCGCGCTCGCCGGTCTCACCTCGAACGTCCTGACCGCCACCTCGTCCCAGGACGGGCCCGTCGAGCGGATCACGGCCTGGGAGGAGGCCAACAGAGAGGGCGTGACCCGCGCCCAGGCGACCCTCACCGAGATCATCGAGAGCGACATCTACGACCTCGCCACGATGTCGGTGGCACTGCGCACCATCCGCACGCTGCTGCGGGGCTGAGCGCGGCCGCATCCGGCCGTCGCACGCGGCGACCGGCTCAGCCCAGCATCACCCGGCCGGTCGCCGTCACGGCACGTCGGACCTCGCCGACCGTGAGGTCCGCGCGTGCCGTCAGGCGCAGCCGCGACACGCCGTCCGGCACCGACGGCGGGCGGAAGCAGCCCACCCGGACGCCGTCCCGCAGGAGCCGGGCCGCCGCCTCGGCGGCGGGGCCCGGCTCGCCTACCAGCACCGACACCACCGCGCCCCGCGGCCGGGTCACGGGCAGTCCTGCTGCCGCCAGCCCGGCCGCCAGCTCGTCGGCCCGGGCGCGGACCGTCCCGGACAGCGAGGGCTCGGTCGTCAGGACCGCCAGCGCGGCACCCGCCGCCGCGACGGCGGCGGGTGCGAGCGCGGTGTCGAAGATGAAGGACCGCGCGGTGTTGACGAGGTGCTCGACGACGACCGCGGGCCCGAGCACCGCACCGCCCTGGGCGCCGAGCGACTTGCTCAGGGTCACGGTGGTGACGACGTCGGGCGCCGCCGCGATCCCGGCGGCGTGGCCGGCACCTCGCCCCTCGTCGCCGATGACCCCGAGCGAGTGCGCCTCGTCCACGAGCAGCAGGGCACCGTGCCGGCGCGCGACGTCGTGCAGGCGCGCGAGGGGCGCCAGGTCGCCGTCGACCGAGAACACCGCGTCGGTGACCACGACGGCGCGCTCGGACGTACGCCGGGACAGCGCCCTGTCCACGGCCTCGACGTCGCGGTGGGCCGTCACGACCACCTCGCCCCGGGACAGCCGGCAGGCATCGACCACCGAGGCGTGGTTGAGCGCGTCCGAGACGACCACGGTGCCCGGGCCGGCCAGCGCGGTGAGCACGCCGAGGTTGGCCAGGTAGCCGGAGGAGAACACCAGCGCCGACTCGGCACCGACGAACGCCGCCAGGTCGCGCTCCAGGAGGGCGTGCAGGTCCGTCGAGCCGGTCACCAGGCGCGACCCCGTCGACCCCGCGCCCCACTCGAGAGCCGCCTCGGCCGCGGCCGACGTCACGCGCGGGTCGCGCGCCAGCCCGAGGTAGTCGTTGGAGGCGAGGTCGAGCGTCGGGTCCACAGCCGGTCGCGGTTCGAGCACCCGGCGCATCCCGGCCCGCTCGCGCGCGGCGGCGGCGTCGCGGAGCCACCCGAGCGGGTCGCTCACCCGAGGACCTCGACCACGCTCTCCGCGACGACGCCGCACAGCGTCTCGAGGTCGTCGTCGCCGATCGACAGCGGAGGCATCAGCACGACCACGTCGCCGAGCGGGCGCACCCACACACCGCGGCGGCGGGCGGCCTGGCAGACCGCGAACCCGGTGCGCTCGCCTAGCGGAGCCACCTCGATGCCGGTCATGGTGCCGATGCGGCGGACCTCGACGACGCCGTCGTGCGCGGCCAGCCCGCGGGTCAGCTCGCCGATCCGCTCCCCGACCGTGGCCGCGTGCGCGACCGTGCCGCGCGCCGCCATGAGGTCGAGGTTCGCGATCGCGGCCGCGCAGCACAGCGGGTTCGCGGTGTAGGAGTGGCCGTGGAAGAACGTGCGGGCATCGCCGGGCGCGCCGAGGAAGGCCTCGTAGACCTCCTCGCGGGCGAGCACCGCCGACAGCGGCAGGTAGCCACCCGTCAGTCCCTTGCCGCAGGTCATGAGGTCGGGTGAGACGCCGGCATGCTCGACGGCCCACATGCGCCCGGTGCGCCCGATGCCGGTCGCGACCTCGTCGACGACCATGAGGGTGTCGTGCTCGTCGCACAGCGCCCGCACGCCGCGCAGGAAGGCGGCGTCGTGGGTCAGCATGCCCCCCGCGGCCTGGACCATCGGCTCGACGACGACGGCGCAGACCTGCCCGTCGGCGTCGGCGAGCGCCCGGCGCATCTCGTCGAGGACCTCGACAGCGCGGTCGGCCGGCCGCTGCCCGGGCGCGCGCACGCCGGGGGAGGAGACCGCGCGGGTGTCGAGCAGGATCGGCCGGTACGTCGCGTGGAACAGGTCCATGCCCCCGACGCTGACCGCGCCCAGGGTGTCGCCGTGGTAGCCCTCGGCCACGTGCAGGAACAGCGGCCGCGGCGTGCTCCGGCGCTGCGCGGTCGCCTGGTAGGCCATCTTCAGCGCCGCCTCGACGGCCGAGGACCCGTCCCCGGCGTAGAAGACGCGCGTCAGGCCGGCGGGCGCGCCGTCGAGCAGGCGCTCCGCCAGCTCGATGCCCGGCTCGTGGGTGAGGCCCAGGAACGTCGTGTGGTCGAGCCGGCCGAGCTGCTCGCGGACGGCGGCGTCGATCTCGGGGACCCGGTGGCCGTGCACGGTGAGCCAGAGCGACGAGACGCCGTCGAGGTAGCGGTTCCCGTCGGTGTCCCAGAAGTGCATCCCCTCCGCCCGGTCGACCACGATCGGCTCGTCGGCGGGCCACACCGAGTGCTGGGTGAACGGGTGCCAGAGCGAGCGGAGGTCACGCTCGACGAGGTCGGCGGTGCGCCCGCGGTCGAGGCGTGCGGCGGGGGACGTCACGGGCTCAGACTGTAGAGCGGGCGGCGCCGAGACCTAGGCTCGGGGCCGTGCCGTCGCTCCAGGACCTCGCCCGGTCGCGCACCGACCTCTCGGTCGAGGACGTGGACTGGCTGCACCTCCTGCTCGCCGACTGGCAGCTGCTCGCCGACCTGTCCTTCGCCGACCTGTTGCTGTGGCTCCCGCTGCGCGAGCGCGGCGGCTTCCTGGCCGCCGCGCAGATGCGCCCGACGACCGGCCCGACCGCCTACCACGACGACGTCGTGGGCACGGAGGTGCCGCGGGGCCGCCGGCCGCAGCTCGACCGGGCCTTCGACGAGCAGCGCATCTGCCGGGAGCGCGACCCCGACTGGCCGGGCGACGTGCCGGTGCGCGAGGAGACCATCCCGGTGGTGCGGGCCGGCCGGGTCGTGGCGGTGGTGAGCCGGCACACCAACCTGGCCGCGGCGCGCACCCCGAGCCGGCTCGAGCTCACCTACCTGCGTACGGCCGACGACCTGGCGGTCATGGTCTCGCAGGGGCGCTTCCCCGTGCCCGGCACGGAGGGCCACGTCGCCCTCGCGCCCCGCGTCGGGGACGGGCTGATCCGGCTCGACGCCGACGGCCTGGTGGCCTTCGCCAGCCCGAACGCCCTCTCGGCCTACCGGCGGCTCGGGCTGACGGCCGACCTCACGGGCACCTCGCTCGGTGCCGTGACGTCACGGCTCACCCGCGAGGTGGGCCGCGAGCAGCCGCTGGACGAGGCCCTGGCCAGTGTCGTCGGCGGCTCGGTCGCGCGGGAGGCCGAGGTCGAGGCCGCGGGCACGACGGTGCGGCTGCGGGTCATCCCGCTCACCCCCGACGACGTGCGGACCGCCGCGCTCGTGCTCTGCCGCGACGTCACCGAGGTGCGGCGGCGCGAGCGCGAGCTCGTGGGCAAGGACGCGACGATCCGCGAGATCCACCACCGGGTGAAGAACAACCTGCAGACCGTGGCCGCCCTCCTGCGCCTGCAGGGCCGGCGGCTGGTCGAGACCGACGCCACCGCACGCGCCGCGCTGCGCGAGGCCGAGCAGCGCATCGCGTCGATCGCGCTGGTGCACGAGACCCTGGCCCGCACGGCCGACGACGGTGTCGACTTCGACGAGGTCGCCGACCGCGTCGTCGCCATGGTCGGCGACCTGGGGGAGCCCGGCGCGGTGGACGTGTCCCGCGAGGGCACCTTCGGCCTGATCGAGCCCGAGGTGGCCACGCCGCTCGCCCTGGTGCTGGTCGAGCTGGTGCAGAACGCGGTCGAGCACGGGCTGGGCCCCGCCGGGGGCAGGGTCGGGGTCCGCGTGCGCCAGGAGCCCGGCCGGCTCGTGGTGGCCGTCTCGGACGAGGGGTCGGGCCTGCCCGAGGGGTTCGACGTCGCCCGCGACGCGGGGCTCGGGCTGCAGATCGTGCGCACCCTGGTCGAGGCCGAGCTCGGGGGCCGGCTCACCGTGGGCGGCCGCCCGGAGGGCGGGGCCTGCGCCGAGGTCAGCGTGCCGCGACCGGCGACCGCCGGGTGACGCGGGCGCTGCGCCCGCCCGGCGCCCGCACGGCAGAGAGGGCCCCGGCCGGGTGGCCGGGACCCTCTCTGGACGGGTGACGGGGTGCGGTCAGGCGGTGCGGGCCCGGTTGCGGGCGGTGCGGCGCTTGAGCGCGCGCCGCTCGTCCTCGCTCATGGCTCCCCAGACGCCGGCGTCCTGACCGGACTCGAGCGCCCACTGCAGGCAGGTCTCCACGACCTCGCAGCGGCGGCAGACGGCCCGGGCCTCCTCGATCTGCAGCAGGGCGGGCCCGGTGTTGCCGATAGGGAAGAACAGCTCGGGGTCCTCGTCACGGCAGGCTGCGCGATGACGCCAGTCCATGCGGGTGGCTCCTCGTCGTCGTGTGCGGCTGGTGGGCTCCCCGTGCTTGTGAAGCAGTTCACGAACGGCACCGCGGGCGGTCAGGGCCCGAAGGCCCCGCTCCGCCCGTGGGTGTCCGGCCGTGCTCTACCCAGGAAGCACGCTGCTCAACCAGTGATGTCAGCCTGGCAAAGGAATCAGGGCGATACAACCCTCGCCACGCATTTTTTCGACATGCGGCGGTGGCCTTCGTCACACGACCGCAATATCCCGAGACGCCCGGAAACGCCCCCTCAGGCGAGCACGCGCAGGGCGCGGGGCACCGAGCGCAGGGTGAGCTCGGTGACCTCGCCGAGCGCCTCGCCGTCCACCTGGGCCGCCACCGGGCGGGCCGCCCGCAGCGTGAGCGCGGCGAGGTCGTGCTCGCGACGCACCTGGCGGGCGCGGGTGCTCACCCGTCCGGTCATCAGGCGGCGGACCTCGGCGAGGGTGGGCACCGTGCGCAGGCGGGTGAGCGCGTAGACGTCCAGGCCCGTGTCGAAGCCGGCGTCGGGGGAGGTGAGCAGCGGGCGGTCCCCGAGGTACGTCCAGGGCGCCGTGTTCGCGACGATCGCCAGGTGGATGCCCGGCAGCGGCTCGGCGCCCGGGCGGTCCAGGGTCATCGCCGGGTGCCGCCGGTCGCTGGACAGGAAGAACTGGGCCACCGCTGCGCGGACGTAGTCGCCGACCGTGGGCGGGCGGTCCACGCCGCGGGCCAGCCGGGCCCGGTCGACCCGCGCCACGACCTCGGCGTCCCAGCCCATGCCCGCGTTGAAGGTGAACCAGCGGTCGCCGGCCAGCCCGAGGCCGATGTCCCGGCTGCGGCCCTCGCGCACCGCCGCGAGCACGGCGCCCGTCGCCTCGACCGGGTCGCGGGGGAGCCCCAGGGCGCGGGCGAACACGTTCGTCCCGCCGCCGGGCACCACGGCGAGGGCGGGGACCGACGGGTGCGGCCCGTCGGCGAGCAGCCCGTTCACCACCTCGTTGACGGTGCCGTCGCCGCCGAGGACGACCACCAGGTCCAGCCCGTCGGCCCGGGCCCGCCGGGCGAGCGCGGCGGCGTGGCCGCGGGAGGAGGTGCGGGCGACGTCGAGCTTGAGGTCGCCCTCGAGGGCGCTCGCCAGCACCTCACGGGTGACGGCCGAGGTCGTGGTGGCGACCGGGTTGACCACCAGGAGTGCCCTCATGCGGGGCAAGCCTAGTCGCCGGATATGGTCCGGCCCGTGTCGAGCGACCGGGCGGACGGCAACCCGACGCTGCTGGCCTGCGTCGGGCTCGTGGCGCTGGAGGCCGCAGGCCTGCTGGCCGCGGCGGTCTTCTTCGCCGTCGAGACCGTCGTCGCCACCGCCGACGACCGCACCCGCGCCGTGCTCGCCGCACTCCTGACGCTGCTGGCCGCCGCGGGTCTGGCGCTGGTGGCGCGGGGGCTCCACCGGCGCCGCCGCTGGGCGCGGGCGCCCGCGCTGGTGACCAACCTGCTCGTGCTGCCGGTCGCGTGGGACCTGCTGCGCGGCGGGCGGGCGTACGTCGCCGTGCCCTTGGGGCTGCTGGCGGTCACCGTGATGGTGCTGCTCTTCCGGCCGGTGGTCGACGCCGCCCTGCAGGACTGATCCTCACTCCTCGACGAGGAGCCCTTCGCGCAGCTGGGCGAGGGTGCGCGCGAGCAGGCGCGAGACGTGCATCTGCGAGATGCCGATCTCCGCGGCGATCTCCGACTGCGTCATGTTCTTGAAGAACCGGAGCATGAGGATCGTCTTCTCGCGGGGCGGCAGCTGCTCGAGCATCGGCTTGAGAGACTCGCGGTACTCCACGCCCTCGAGGCTCTCGTCCTCGCTGCCCAGCGTCTCGGAGACCGGCATCGGCTCGTCGCCGCTGCCGGAGTCGCCCGCGTCGAGGGAGAGCGTGCTGTAGGCGTTGGCCGACTCGAGGCCCTCCAGCACCTCCTCCTCGCTGATCTTGAGGTACCCGGCGAGGTCGGCGACCGTCGGCGCGTGGCCGATGCGCTGGGAGAGCTCGCTGGTCGCGGACGCGAGCGAGAGCCGCAGCTCCTGGAGGCGTCGCGGCACGCGCACGGCCCAGCCCTTGTCACGGAAGTGGCGCTTGATCTCGCCGACGATCGTGGGGGTGGCGTAGGTGGAGAACTCGACCCCGCGGTCGAGGTCGAAGCGGTCGACGGACTTGATGAGCCCGATCGTCGCGACCTGGACGAGGTCGTCGTAGGGCTCGCCGCGGTTGCGGAACCGGCGGGCCAGGTGCTCGACGAGGGGAAGGTGCTGCTCGACGAGGGCGTCGCGGGCCTGCTGGCGGGCGGGGTCGCCCTCGGGGGCGCCCTGCAGCTCCTGGAACAGCGCGCGAGTGCGCTCGCGGTCGACCGAGAGCCGCGTGCTGCGCTCGGGCGCGCCGGTCGTCGCGGGTGCCTCCGGCGCCGAGGCGGCCTCGGGCGGCGCCGGTGCGGGGGAGGGGTCCCCGCCCGGCGGGGGCTGCCGGGCGCCGGGCACGTCGTCGGCGATGTCGGTGCCTCCCGACCGGCCCGGCTCGGCGGCGGCGGTCATGCCGCGCCCGCCGTGCCGCGCCGCTTGCGGAGACGGATCCACACCCGGCGCTCGTCGTCGAGGCCGGTGTCGACCTCGCCGGCGAGCGCGGAGAGGACGGTCCAGGAGAACGTGTCGCGCTCGGGGAGCTGCCCGCGGGTCGTGGGGATCGTGACGGTCACCTCGAGCGTGGCCGGGTCGAGGCGGAACCGGCAGGTCAGCTGCGCCAGCTCGATCGCGTGGGGCAGGAGCATGGCGCAGGCCTCGTCGACCGCGATGCGCAGGTCCTCGATCTCGTCGAGGGTGAAGTCCAGGCGCGCGGCGAGCCCGGCCGTGGCGGTGCGCAGGACGGAGAGGTACGCGGAGTCGGCAGGGAGCCGGATCTCGACGGCGTCCTCGACCTGACCAGAGGTCGCGGCGACCGCGCCGAGCGCGGACACCGAGCCGCTCGCGCCGGTGGCGATGCCTTCGCTCAACGCTGGTACCTCCCGTGTGATGGATCCCGGACAGGTCCCGTCCGCGGCCGCATGACGCCAGCCCGAACGGTACCCCGTCGGCGGGGTGGGCCGCGCCAACGGCCGCGGCGGCCGGGCCACCACGGACGGTCAGGCAGGGTCGCCGGGGCCGGCCAGCCGCCGCAGCGCGGCGCCGCTGACGCGGTAGGGGACCCACTCGGTGAGGGCCTCGGCGCCGATCGCGTCGTAGACCCCGCGGGCGCTCTCGTTCCAGTCCAGCACCCACCACTCGAACCGGGGGTAGCCGCGCTCGACGCAGACCGCGGCGAGCGTCTGCAGCAGCAGCCGGCCGACGCCCTGGCCGCGGTGGGCGGGCCGGACGTAGAGGTCCTCGAGGTACAGGCCGTGAGAGCCCTGCCAGGTCGAGTAGTTGAGGAACCACAGCGCCATGCCCGCGAGCCGGCCGTCGCCGCCGACGGCCACGTGCCCGAAGACGGCCGGGTCGTCGGCGAACAGGGTCCGGTGCAGGAGCTCCTCGGTCGCCTCGACCTCGTGGAGGGCCCGCTCGAACTCCGCGAGCTCGCGGATCATCGCGAGGACCTCGGGGACGTCGCCCGGCCGGGCCGCCCGGACGGTCACGGTGCTCATGGCGCCATTGTCGCCGCCGGGCGACGAGGGCAGCGCTCGGTCCCGGCTGTCGGTGGTGGGCGGTAGACCTGGCGCATCCGGAAGCCCTGCCCATTCCTGACGGGCACACCTCGAAGAGCGGAGCAGGACATGACAGTCGAGCTGATCAACCCCGAGGGCCTGGTGACGCCGGCGACCCACGCTCAGGTCGCCGTCGCCACCGGGACCCGCACCGTGTTCGTGGCCGGGCAGGTCGCCCAGGACGTCGACGGGAACGTCGTCGGTGCCGGTGACCTGGCGGCCCAGACCGAGCAGGCGCTGGTCAACGTGTCCATCGCGCTGGCCGCCGCGGGCGCGACGTTCGCGGACGTGGCGAAGACGACCATCTACGTCGTCGACTGGTCGCCCGACAAGGTGGCGGCGCTGGGCGAGGGCCTGGGCCGCGTCGCCGGTCGGGTCGGCATCGGGGCCCTCGGGCCCACCACCGTCGTAGGCGTCCAGGCCCTGGCCGCCCCCGAGATCCTCGTGGAGTTCGACGTGACCGCGATCGTGGACTGAGCGGGCGTCACGGGGCGGTGCGCGCGACCTGCACCGGCGTGGGGTGACCGCGGACGACGAGCACGCCGCGGCCGACCGGGGCACCTCCGCCGCCCGCCGGGAGCCGGACGCCCAGCAGGTCGCCGTCGATGGGCGCGAGGCTGCCGAGCAGCAGACCGGTCCGGCCGCGCCGCGCCTCGACGGTCAGGCCGCGGAAGCAACCGCCCAGGTCCGCGGCCGAACCGCCGAGCAGCAGCGCGGCGTCGCCGTCGGCGTCGGGGCGCAGCAGCCCGAGCATCGGCCGCTCGACAGGGGTGTCGTGGAGGGTCTCGGCGTCGTCGCCGACGACGACGAGGCCGGGGTGCCGGCCGAGCAGGGCCGACAGCTCGTCGCCGTCGGCCGGCCCGAGGCAGCCCACGACTCCCGGTACGCCGGCCAGGTCGCGCAGCGGTGACCGCCGGTGGGCGACGAGGGCGACCTGGCGGCCCTGCTCGAGCAGCCATCGCGACATCGTGAGCAGCGCCGTGGTGCGACCGCTGCCCGCGGGCCCTGCCACCACGAACGCCGGGCCGTCGAGCGCCAGGTCCACCCCGACCGGGGCGAGGTCGTCGCCCCCGACCCCGACGAGGGCCCAGGCCGGGCCGGTCGCGACGGCCTTCGCCTCGGCCGCGACCTCGGCCACCAGCGCCGTGGCGGGCAGCGGCTCGACCCGCATCGGTCGTCGCCGGGACCCACCGGCCCGGTCCCCGGCCGCGAGGTCCCGCACCCGGTCCCCTACCGCGACGTCCCGCGCCCGGGCGGCGGCTGCGACCCGCTCCACCGCGGCCACCTGCCCGGGTCCGTCGGGGTCGCCGTCGAGCAGCGCGAGCTGCGCCTCGGCGGCGTCGGGGCCGACGAGCGCCCGACCCGGCGGCATGTGGGTCGGGACCGCGCGGGCGGCGATGCCGGCCAGGCCGTAGTCGGTGGGGTCGGCCAGCCGCAGCACGAGCCGGTCGCGGAACGCCGCACCGACCCGGCTGGTCAGCACCGACCGGTCACCCGAGAGGACCACCCGGATGCCGGCGCCCGAGCCCTCGCGGACCAGCCTCGTCAGGGCGTCGAGCGGCCGGCCGTGGTCGACCTCCTCGAGCGCGGCCTGCAGCCCCTCCCAGCCGTCGGCCAGCAGCACCACCCACGGCAGGCGGTCACCGGGTGCCGCGGCCCGGCGCTGCTCCTCGAGCGACCCCAGGCCGCGGGCAGCCAGCAGCCGCTGCCGGGCCTCGAGCTCCTGCGTGAGGCGCACGAGCAGACGGTCGGCGCGCGTCGGCTCGTCACGGCCGACCACCGCGCCGCAGTGGGGCAGCGACGAGAGGACACCGAGGGCTCCCCCGCCACCGTCGAGCGCGTAGAGGTGGACCTCGGCCGGGTCGTGGCTCTCGGCGAGGCGCGCGGCCAGGGTGCGCAGCGCCGTCGACCGGCCGCTGCGGGCACCGCCCGCGACGAGGAGGTGGTCGCCGCTGTCGAGGTCGAACCTCACGGTGGCCCGGCGCTGCTCGCCCGGCAGGTCGAGCACGCCGATGGCCACGCCGCGTCCCGCCGGCCCGAGCTCGCCGGTGCCGACGAGCGAGGGCAGCGGGGGGAGCCAGGGGCTGGGCACCGGGTCGGCGCCGATCGCCCGCGCGGCGGTCGTCGCCGCGTCGACGAGGCGGGCGAGGTCGGTCGGGCCGGAGACCTCTGCCGCGGCCGGGGCCGGCGGGGGCGCACCGACGGCGTTCCAGGGCAGCGGCCGGACCGTGGCGACCGGCGCGGCGCCGACCGCGTGGCCGCCGACCCGCGCGGTCTGCAGGTGCCGCACCGGGCCGGTGCCGACCCGGACGACCGCCCGGCCCGGCGTGGCGCGACCGATGTCCGCGGCGTCGCGGGCGTCGACCACGTCGGTCGACTCGGTGACGTCGGTGACCCGCAGGGCCAGCCGGAGCCCGGTGTTGGCGCGGATGTCGGCGCTCACGACCCCCGACGGGCGCTGTGTCGCCAGCACCAGGTGCACCCCGAGGGACCGCCCCCGCTGAGCGATGCCGACCAGGCCGCCGACGAAGTCCGGGAGCTCGTCGACCAGCGTGGCGAACTCGTCGACGACCAGCACCAGGCGGGCGAGGCCGGGCGAGCCGGGTGGCGCGCTCGTGAGGTAGTCGTCGAGGTCCTTGCAGCCGGCCGCGCGCAGCACCTGCTCGCGGCGGCGCAGCTCGGCGCCCAGGGACCGCAGCGCCCGCTGGGTCAGGTGACCGTCGAGGTCGGTGACGGTGCCGACCGTGTGGGGCAGCCGCGCGCAGTCCTTGAACGCGGCGCCGCCCTTGTAGTCGACGAGCACGAAGGACATCTCGTCCGGCCGGTTGGCCACCGCGAGCCCGGCGACCAGGCTCTGCAGCAGCTCGGACTTGCCGGAGCCCGTGGTGCCGGCCACCAGGGCGTGCGGCCCGTCGACGGCCAGGTCGACCACGAACGGCCCGCCGTCTGCGCCGACGCCGAGCGGCACGCGGGTGCCGCGCGGTCTGACCCGCCAGGCCGTCTCGAGCGCCGCCGCGTCCAGCGCGTCGAAGCCGAGGAGGTCGAGCAGGCGGGCGGTCTGCGGCAGGCCGGACGCCTGCTCGTCGGGGGTCGCGTCGCGCAGCGGGGCCAGCGCCCGCGCGAACCGCCGGGCCCACCGGGCGTCGACCCCGTCGGCCACCACGTCGTCGTACGTGGTGGCGTCGGGTGCCACGACGCGCAGCCTCGTCCCGGTCTCGCCCGTGACCTCAGCCGTGGCACGGCACTCGGTGGGCAGCGACACCAGGTCGCGGTCGCAGCACAGCAGCAGCACCCCCAGCGGCGGGCCCTCGGCGAGCAGGCGGGCCACGCCGGGGAGGCGGCGCAGCTCGCCCGCGCCGTCGAGCAGCACCACGGTCCACGGCCCCCGCCAGGCCTGCTGGACCCGCTGCGCCGCCGCGGCCTGCCGCGCGTCGAGGAGCCGCCCGAGCTCGTCGACCCTGGCCCGCACCTGGACGGCGTCGTGCCCCACGAGGAGCGCGGCGGCCTCGCCGCGGCGCGGGCGCACCTGCGGCAGCCAGCGCGTCCACTCCCAGTCCGGCCCCGGGCCGGCGCCGAGCACCACCAGGTCGGTGTGGCGCGGGCTGTGCCACCCGGCGACCTGCGCCACGACCCACCGCGCGAGCGGCAGCACCCGGTCGCGAGGCCCCGCGAGTCCCAGGACGCCGGCGTCGGGCAGCGACACGGTGACCGGCACGTCGGGCAGGGCCGGGTGCTCGGTGGTCTCGGGGCGCCCCGCCGTGCCCGGGGTGCGCACCTCGGCCGCCGCCGGCACGGACCCGAGGCCGAGCCGCAGCTCGAGGGCGTCGTCGTCGGCCGGCCGGCGCTCCCAGAGCCGGGGCCGGGGGCCCTCGGCGGCGAGGAGGAGGCTCGCGGCTCCCGGGTGCGCGCGGTGACGAGCCCCCGCCTCGTCGGCGACCGCCCGCCGCACCTCGTCCTGCGACGCCTGCACCGCCGCGGCGTGCCCGGCCTGCTGCGCCCGCCGGGCCCGGCCGCCGACGGTGCGGTCGGAGAGCCAGCTGCCGAGCATCATCACCGGGGAGAGCAGGACGAAGAGCAGGTACGTCGGTGTGCGGGTCACGGCCACCAGCCCGAGCCCGGCGACGAGCGGCAGCGCCATCGCGAGCAGCGGGAAGCGGGTCGGCTCGCGCGTGACCGGCTCCTGGGGGTGGGTCACCCGGACCGGGGCGGCGCTCGCCCGGTGGCGCGGCGGCTGGTTGAGCTGGAGGTGGCCGGCGCCGTCGGGGCGGCAGGAGACGGGCTCCGCGCCGGGGACGGCGAGGGACAGGTGGGTGTCGCCGACCCGCAGCGCCTGCCCCGGCAGCACGGGCCGCCCGTCCCGGTCGACCGTCTCGCCGTCGACCGTGGTGCCGTTCGTGGAGCCCAGGTCGTGCACGGTGGTCGTGCCGTCGGCCCCGAGACCGACCCGCAGCACGGCGTGCAGCCGCGACACGTCGGGGTCCTCGAGGCGGACGCGGGCCTCGACCGCCCGCCCGATGCCGTGCTCGCCGGGGGCGAGGCGGTGCACGGCACCGGCGTCGGGACCGGCGACGACGTGCAGCTCGAGCAGGCCGACGGGCTCGCGCGGCTCGGCCCGGTCGACGGTGAGCACGGCTCCGTCGAGCAGCGGAGGCTCGCCGAGCGGCGCGTCATCGTCGAGCCGCTCGCCCCGGCAGAAGAGGTGGCCGCCGTCGCGACCGACGGCCTGCAGCAGGCCCGGCCGGACCTCGGCCAGCGGGGCCCCGGGGGCCGCGCACACCTCGACGTCGGCCGAGGGACCCGACCCGGACGGGTCCACCAGCGTGACCGTGAGGCGCATGCGTCCATCCTGGGCGGGCCGGGCCGACGTACCGCCCGAGTTGTCCACAGGTGCGCACGGTCCACGGCCGACGGCCGCTCAAGTCGGCCGCCCCGGGGGGCGATGCAGACAGGTGACGTCCTCCTTCCCGACGGCAGGTCCCGTGGCACCCCTGCACAGCGACGAGCCCGGCCCGGCGGCGACGCTGTCGCGCCGTGGCTTCCTCGGCGTGGGCGCGGGCCTGCTCGGCGCGCAGGCGCTCGGGGCGGTCGGCACCGTGGTCACCGCCTCGCCGGCCGAGGCAGCCACCCGCGACCCGGTCCTGCACCTCGTGCGCCGGGCGACGTACGGGCCCACGCCCGAGCTGCTCGCCACCGTGCGCCGGATGGGGACGACCGCGTGGCTGGAGAAGCAGCTGCGGCCGACCCGGCTGCCCGACCGGCAGATGAAGGCGGTGCTGCGCCGCTGGCCGACGCTGAGGCTGTCGCCGACCCTGCTCACCGCCCGGATCGGACGGTTCCAGTGGGACGCGATGGTCGACCTGTGCGACGCCCACATCGCCCGGGCCTGCTGGTCGGACCGCCAGCTCTTCGAGGTGATGGTCGACTTCTGGTCCAACCACCTCAACGTCACCTGCCCGTCCTCGGACGTGTGGGCGACCCGGCACCTCTACGACGCGCAGGTCATCCGGCGTCATGCGCTGGGCCGGTTCAGCGACATGCTCGTCGCGTCCGCGCGGCACCCCGCGATGCTGGCCTACCTCGACAACGCGAGCTCGGACAAGGACGCACCGAACGAGAACTACGCGCGCGAGGTGCTCGAGCTGCACACCGTCGGCGTCGGGGCCGGCTACAGCGAGGCCATGGTCAAGTCGGCGGCGCGGCTGCTCACCGGGCTCTCGATCGACGGTGACACATACACCTACCTCTACGACACGTCCAAGCACGCGACCGGCAAGGTCCGCGTGCTCGGCTTCAGCCACCCCAACAAGTCGCCGTACGGCGAGAAGGTGGCCGTCGCGTACCTGCGCTACCTCGCGCGGCACCCCGCGACCGCTCGGCGCATCGCGCACAAGCTGGCGGTCCGGTTCGTCAGCGACGACCCGCCGGCAGCTCTCGTGCGCCAGCTCGCGAAGGTCTACCTGCGCAACGACACGGAGATCAAGCCGGTGCTGCGGGCACTGTTCCACTCCAAGGCGTTCCGGTCGTCCTCGGGCGACAAGGTGAAGCGGCCGTTCGAGGACCTGGTGTCGACGGTGCGGGCGCTGGGCATCCGGCCGCCCGCCTCCGGCACGGACGGGATGCGCCAGCTGTACTGGATGTCCGGCGGTCTCGGGCACGCGCCGCTGGGCTGGCGCCCGCCGGACGGCTACCCCGACGTGGTCGCGTCGTGGCAGGGCGCGGGCACGACGCTCGCCCGGTGGAACTCACACCTCTCGCTCGCCGCGGGATGGTGGCCGGACGACCTGCGGCACGCCGACCTGAACCGGGTCCTGCGGCCCAGGAACCCGCGCACCCACGGTGACCTGGTCGACGCGGTGGCCAAGGCTCTCGCGCTGCCGCGGCCGACGCCGGCCGTGCGCAACGCCGTGTGCACCTTCCTCGGGCGCAGTCCCTCCGCCCGGCTGTCGCGCGACGACGAGGCGCTCGGCTGGCGGCTGCCCTACGTGTTCGCCCTCGTGCTCGACAGCCCCGAGGCGGCCCTGCGATGAGCGACGACACCTCGACGGCGACCTGCTCCTGCGGCCACGACGGGCCGGCCGAGGCCATCGACCCGGTGGGCATGAGCCGGCGGCGGCTGCTCGGTGCCGCGGGTGCGGCCGTCGCGCTCGGGGTCGTCGGCGGCCTGGTGCGCGACACCGCGTCGACCCGGCTGGCGTTCGCCGGCCCGGCCTACACCGGCGACGTGCTCGTCGTGCTGAGCCTGCGCGGCGGGTTCGACGGACTCTCGGCCGTGGTGCCCGCGGCCGACCCGGCGTACGTCGCCGCGCGGCCCGGCATCGCGATCCCGGCCGGTCGGCTGCTGCCGCTGGACGCGACGTTCGGGATGCACCCGGCGCTCGCGCCGCTCAAGCCGCTGTGGGACGCCGGGGTGCTCGGGGCGGTGCATGCCGCTGGGCAGCCCGACCCCACCCGGTCGCACTTCAGGGCGATGGAGGAGATGGAGCGCGCCGCGCCGGGGTCGAGCGTGCGCACCGGCTGGCTCGACCGCGTCAGCGCCGCGCAGGGCTCCGGCGGGGCGTTCGCGACGGTGGGGGTCGGGGCGGACGCGAACCAGCGGGCGTTCGTCGGCCCGTCGCCCGAGCTGCTCGTCGGCTCGGTCAAGGACTTCTCGCTCGCCGGCGGCAAGCAGGCCGAGGAGCGTGCCCGGTGGACCCGCGCGCTCGACGCGATGCACCGCGGGTCGCGGTCGTCGGTGGCCCGGCCCGCGCGACTCACCCTCAACGCGCTGGGCACCGCGGCCGCCCTGCAGGCGACGGAGTACGTGCCGGCCAACGGCGCCGCCTACCCGCGCGGCGACCTCGGCGACTCGCTGCGCGACGTGGCCCGGCTGGTCAAGGGCGGTGTCGGGCTCCGGGTGGCCACGGTGGACTTCGGCGACTGGGACATGCACCAGGGCCTGGGCCGGGTCGACGGCGGCTGGATGACCCGCCAGCTCACCGAGCTCGGCGAGGCGCTGGCCGCGTTCGCGACCGACCTGGGCGGCGACCTGTCCCGGGTGACGCTCGTGACGCTCTCGGAGTTCGGCCGGCGCGTACGGGAGAACGCCTCGGGGGGCCTCGACCACGGGCACGGCAACCTCATGCTGATGCTCGGCGGGGGAGTGGTCGGCGGTCGGATGCACGGCGCGTGGCGCGGGCTGTCTTCGGGGGCGCTGCTCGACGGCGACCTGCCTGCCGCCAACGACTACCGCACGGTCCTGGCCGAGATCCTCGAACGGCGCTGCTTCGTCCCGGCGTCGGCGGCGTTCCCCGGGCTGGGCAGCGCGCGCCTCGGGGTCGCCCGCTCACGCTGAGCGACCGCGCCTGCAGTCTCCACAGCGGACCCTCGTCCACAGGCCCCGGACGGCGGCTGGGCAACGCTGCCCGGGCTGGCTACGCTCCCTCACCTCCGGTCGTCCGCACCAACGGGGGGAACGTCGTTGAACGCCGTGAGCGTCGTCGAGGACGAGGTGCGCGAGCTGGTCCGCCGCCGCGGCCTCGACCCGGTCGCTGACCCCGCCGCCGTCCGTCGCCTCGTCGACGAGGTCATCTCCCACTACGACGAGCGCAGCGTCACCGGCGCCCTCCCGCAATTGGTCGACGCCCGCCAGGCCGCACGCGCCGTGTTCGACGCTGTGGCCGGGTTCGGGCCGCTGCAGAAGTTCCTCGACGACCCGACGGTCGAGGAGGTCTGGATCAACGAGCCGACCAAGGTGTTCATCGCGCGCCGGGGCGTGCACGAGCTGACGACGACCATCCTGACCGCCGACGAGGTGCGCGACCTGGTCGAGAAGATGCTGAAGTCCTCGGGCCGGCGGGTCGACCTCTCGACCCCGTTCGTCGACGCGATGCTGCCCGACGGGTCGCGGCTGCACGTGGCGATCCCCGACATCACCCGCCAGCACTGGTCGGTGAACATCCGCAAGTTCGTCGTCCGCGCCACGCACCTCGACGACCTCGTCGCGCTCGGGACCTTGACCGCCCAGGCCGCGCGGTTCCTCGAGGCCGCGGTCGGCAGCGGCCTGAACATCCTCGTCGCGGGAGGCACGCAGGCCGGCAAGACCACGCTGCTGAACTGCCTCACCGCCGCCGTGCCCACCAGCGAGCGCGTGGTCACTGCCGAGGAGGTCTTCGAGCTCAAGGTCCCGCTGCCCGACGTCGTCGCCATGCAGTGCCGGCAGCCCAGCCTCGAGGGCACGGGCGAGATCAAGCTGCGCCGCCTCGTCAAGGAGGCGCTGCGGATGCGTCCGTCGCGGATCATCGTCGGCGAGGTGCGGCAGGAGGAGAGCCTCGACCTGTTGATCGCGCTCAACTCCGGCCTGCCCGGCATGTGCACCATTCACGCCAACTCCGCCCGCGAGGCCGTCACCAAGATGTGCACCCTGCCGCTGCTCGCGGGCGAGAACGTCGGGCACGCGTTCGTCGTCCCGACGGTCGCCGGCTGCATCGACCTCGTCGTGCACATCGCCACCGAGCGCGACGGCCGCCGCGCGGTGCGCGAGATCCTCGCGATCCCGGGTCGCGTCGAGGGCGACGTCGTCGAGACGGCGGACGTGTTCACCACGCGCGGCGACCGCCTCGTCCGGGCCGACGGCTGGCCCCCGCACACCGACCGCTTCGAGCGCGCGGGCTTCGACCTGACGCGTCTGCTCGCGCCGTACGGAGCCGACGCATGACGGCGGGCCGCTGATGGGCGCGCTCGTCGGGCTGCTGTTCGGCCTCGGGCTCTTCCTCGTGTGGCGCTCGTTCACCCCGCCCGCCCCGAAGGCGCCGGGACGCACGCAGCGGCGCGACAAGGTGGCCAACCTGCTCGCGCAGGCCGGCATCGAGGCGGTCACCCCCGGTGGCCTCGTCGCGTCGTGCGTCGGCGTCGGCGCGGTCGTGCTCGTCCTGATGTACGCGGTGTCACGCTCGCCCGCGATCGCTCTCGCGTTCGCCCTGATCGCGTCCTGGGGCCCGGTCGCGGTCGTGCGGTTCCGGGCCCGTCAGCGGCGCAGCGAGCTGCGCGACCTGTGGCCCGAGGTCGTCGACAACCTCGCCTCGGGGGTGCGGGCGGGCCTGTCCCTGCCCGAGGCGCTGACGCAGGTCGGCGTGCGCGGGCCGGTCGAGCTGCGCCGGCCGTTCGCGCGGTTCGGCGAGGACTACCGCGCGACGGGGCGGTTCTACGACTGCCTCGACCGGCTCAAGGCATCGCTCGCCGACCCGGTGGGCGACCGCATCGTCGAGTCGTTACGCATGGCCCGGGAGGTGGGCGGCAGCGACCTCGGACGACTGCTGCGCACCCTGTCGGCATTCCTGCGCGAGGACGCCCGGACGAGGGCGGAGCTCGAGACCCGGCAGGGGTGGACGGTCAACGCCGCGCGGCTCGCGGTCGCTGCTCCGTGGATCGTGCTGGCGCTGCTGTCGCTGCGGCCGGAGGCGGTGCGGGCCTACAACAGCGGCACGGGGCTCGTCGTGCTCGCTCTCGGCGGCGGGCTGTGCCTGGTCGCCTACCGGGTGATGATCCGCATCGGGCGCCTGCCCGAGGAGGAGCGGGTGCTGCGATGAGCCGCCGCTGCACGAGGAGCGGGACGTGACCCCGGCGCTGCAGGGCGCGCTGGTCGGGCTGTTCGCGGCCACCGGGGCGCTGCTCGCGCTGAGCCGCGTGCCCGCGATGCGCAGGCCGCGACTCGACGACCGGCTCTCGCCGTACCTGCGCGACGCCGCGCGCCCGTCGCGCCTGCTCCTTACCGAGCGTGCGCTGACCCCCTTCCCGACACTGGAGCGCATCGTCGGCCCCGTCATGGGCGACGCGGTGCGGATGCTCGAGCGCGTCCTCGGCGGGGCGGCCTCCGCGCGTCACCGGCTCGAGCAGGCGGGGCGTGGCACGACGCTCGAGGAGTTCCGTGCCGAGCAGGTCCTGTGGGGCGGGGCCGGGCTGCTTGCGGGGCTGGGCATGAGCCTGCTGTTCTCCGCGAACGGCGACTTCCGCCCCGTACCCCTGCTCGTGCTCTGCCTGGTGTGCACCGTGTCGGGGGTGCTCGCCAGGGACCGGTGGCTCTCGCGCGAGGTGGCGCGCCGCGAGGAGCGCATGATGGCGGAGTTCCCGACCATCGCCGAGCTGCTGGCGCTCGCCGTGGCGGCGGGGGAGGGCGCGGTCGGCGCGCTCGAGCGCGTCACCACCATCAGTCGCGGCGAGCTGGCCCGCGAGCTGGGTCGTGCGCTGGCCGACGCGCGCGCCGGCGCGTCGCTCGTCCAGGCGCTGCAAGGCATCGCGACCCGCACCACGCTGCCGCCGCTCGCGCGCTTCGTGGACGGGGTGGCGGTCGCCGTCGAGCGCGGGACGCCGCTGGCAGAGGTGCTGCGCGCACAGGCGGTCGACGTGCGCGAGGCAGGCAAGAGAGCGTTGCTCGAGGCGGGTGGACGCAAGGAGATCGCGATGATGGTCCCCGTCGTCTTTCTCGTGCTCCCGGTGACCGTTCTCTTCGCGCTGTTCCCGGGGTTCCTCGGGTTCACCGTCTCCGGATGAGCAAGGGCAGGACCGCAGGGGCATGACGGACTGACGAGGGAGTCGAGATGCTGCAGGTGCTCGGAGGGGCGGCCAGGCCGCTGACGGAGGCCGCGCTGTGGGCCTGGACGAGGCTCACCAGCCACGGTCGCGACCGCGGCGACGTGCCGGGATGGGTGCTCGTGACGATCATGACCGCGGGCCTGGTGACGGCTCTGTGGCTGGTCGCCGACGACAAGCTCAAGGAGCTGTTCAACAACGCCCTCGACGGTGTCGTGGGCAACGCGCCCTGACGAAGCCGTGGCGCCTCGCGACGACCGGGGCTCGGCGATCGTCGAGTTCACCCTGGTCGGGGTCCTGCTCACCGTGCTGTTCCTCGGCGTGCTGCAGCTCGGGCTCGCGCTGCACGTGCGCAACACGCTCGCGGCCTCGGCCGCCGAGGGCGCGCGGTACGCAGCCAACGCCGACCGGGAGCCGGCGGACGGCGAGGCGGTCACCCGGCAGCTCATCCGCGACTCGCTCGCCGACACCTTCGCGCGAGGGGTGACCAGCGGCTTCGAGACGGTCGACGGGGTGCCCACTGTCTACGTGCAGGTCGACGCGACGCTGCCGCTGGTCGGTCTGCTCGGGCCGTCGCGGGGGATCCGCGTGCGCGGGCACTCGGTCGAGGAGGCGCCGTGACCGTGGAGCTGCGGTGTCGCGTCGCGCGTCTGGTTGCACGAGTGCCGTCGCGCGGCCGCGGGGGCGCGTCCGACGACGGCAACGCCATCGTGGAGTTCGTCTACCTCGCGGTGCTGCTCATGGTGCCGCTTGTCTACGTCCTGCTGACGGTGTTTCGCGTGCAAGGGGCCGCTTACGCCGTGTCCAGCGCGGCCCGCGAGGCCGGCCGGGTCTACGCCACGTCGGACTCGCTCGACGACGCCGGCGAACGGGCCTTCACCGCGGCCTCCATCGTGATGAGGGACAGCAACCTTCCGCTGTCGGCGCGCGACCTGCGCATCAGCTGCTCGTCGGACCCGTGCCTGGTGCCCGGCAGCCGGGTGGACGTGGTCATCGACTACGAGGTGTCGCTGCCGTTGCTGCCCCGGATCTTCGACCGGGCGCCCGCGACGGTCCGGGTCAGCAGCCGGCACCTCGAGGTGGTCGACCGGTTCCGCGACGGTGCGCGATGAAGCATCGCGAGTCCGGTGGCCGTCCGGGCGCTCTCGGCCGGCTGCGTGCCGTGCGCTCCCGCGGCGACGAGGGCCAGCTGCTGCTGCTCGTGCTGATCTACACCGTGATCGCCGGACTCCTGGTCGCCGTCGTCGTGAACCTGTCCAAGGCCTACCTCTACCGCCGCTCGCTCGTGGCCGCCGCCGACGGTGCCGCGCTCACGGCGGCGAACCAACCCGACCTCGAGCGCATCTACGCCGGCGCCGGGCAGGTGCTCCCGTTGTCCGAGACTGGTGCCCGTGCGGCAGTCCGGCAGTACGCCGTGGACGCGGACCTGGACCGGCGGTTCGACGGCTTCCGCGTCGTGGACGTGAGCACCGACGGCCAGACGGTGACGGTCGCCCTGCGGGCGGTCGTGGAGATGCCGTTCGCCAACGTGCTCACCGCAGGCATCGCCGACGGCTACGAGGTGGGCGCGACCGCGCGGGCCACTTCGCCGCTCTCGCCCTGACCCGGTGATGCGCCGCTGCGACCTCGTATCCCGGTCCCGTTGCGAGCATCTTGACGACGGGATCGAGCGGGGCTAGACCGGTGTCGAGGGTCGCCGCCGATCCGCGACGGCTGGCGTTCGGCGATGGAGGGAGAGACCCGTGGCGGCAGCATGGGATCTGGCCGGAAATGCGATCGCAGCAGGCGACTTCCTCGGCACGACCAATGCCCAGGCACTGTCGGTCCGCACGAACGGTGCCGAGCGTGTCCACGTGCAGGCGGAGGGAAACGTCGGGGTAGGGCTGAACAATCCGCGGACACCGCTCCACGTGCTGGGCCGCATGGCGACCGGACTCGACCACACATCGGCCGGTGCGCTGACGTTCTTCCCACCGGACGGGTTCGCCTGGTTCCACATCGACAACGGGCCGGCACGTCGACGAATCGGGCGGCTTCGCTTCTCGCACGGGCCGACGCCAGGCAGCGCCGAGCTGTTGACACTCGTCCAGGACGGCAACGTCGGCGTGGGGACCGCCGCGCCGTCGGTGAAGCTCCACGTCACCGGAAATCGCCTGCGCCTGGAGTCCGGGGGCCGGCGCCTCGACCTGCGCGCCGACGGCGGCGCCCTCGACGTGCAGTCCGAGACGCACAGCGTCTACGTCCACAGCTCCGGCCCCGGCGGCCGCAACCACGTCATCATGCAGCCCTTCGGTGGCGAGGGGAACGTGGGCATCGGAACGCAGACTCCGACGAGCAAGCTGCACGTGTCAGGGGACGTGCGAGCCAATGACTTCCTCCTCACCTCCGACGCACGCCTGAAGGAGGATGTCCGCCCGTTGAGCGGTGCCCTGGCAAAGGTGCAGCGGCTTCGGGGAGTCGAGTTCTCCTGGCGGTCCGGCGCACAGGACTCACCAGCCCTCGACGCCCGCCGTCAGGTCGGCGTGGTTGCGCAGGAGGTCGAGGACGTCGCACCGGAGCTGGTGGACTCGGCTCACGACGGTTACAAGGGCGTCGACCTCAGCGGGTTGGTCGGGATGCTCGTGGAGGCCGTGAAGGACCTGGCAGCCGAGAATCGCACGCTCCGGCGCCGGGTCGAGGGCCTGGAGCAGGTGGCACCCGGGTCGGGCAGCTGATGGTCGATTCTGTTCGCAGCTCCGCGGCGTGCATCGGAGTGACCGGGGAGTTCTCCGTCTCGAGGGACTTCTTCGGCTTCCTCCGCGGAGCGCCGAGCGAGGTGTCCGTCGGTACCCAGGTCAACCGTCTCAAGGGCCGCCACGTGCACATGAACTTCATCCGAGTCGGCAGTGACCAGTTCTTGGCATCGGACCTCTCCGAGATGGACGCGGGGTTGCAGTTCACGCGGGACAACTACGCCCAGGTCAACCTCGGAGTGGGCAGAATCGAGCACTACGTCATCAGCACCGCGCAGGCTGACACCGCGGAGAACATCAACAACGACGACGAGGCCGAGGAGCTGACCAACGACTGGACCGTCCCGAACTCCGCACTGGACATCTTCTGGGTGCTGACGTACTCAGGCAGCACGATCGGGCTCTCCCGCGTCGACGGTCCGTGCGACAAGGACGCGAAGGGCATGGACGGATCCGTTGTCGCCATCGAGGGGGATGTGAACACGACGGGGTTCGTGCTCGCGCACGAGGCGGGCCACTACCTCGGTCTCAGCCACAGCGGCAGCTCGACGAACCTTATGTTCGGCACGGTGCCCAACGGCGGGAACCTGTCCGGCTCACAGGGCAGCGACATGCGCGACCACTGTTTCACCAGGTCTGGATGCTGAGGTCACCATGGCCACGACGACTACCACGCCAGCCCTGACCCGCTCCGAGCTCGCCGAGATCGTGCGCACCGGCGTCCCGCAACGAGGGGTCTCGCCGATGCGGGCGGTGTCGGCTCTGGGCCAGCGCTCCCGCAAGGACTACACGGACGTGCTCCTCGAGGTCGTGACCGACAACGCGAAGCCGTCGCGATTGCGCTACGTCGCTGCGCTCGAGCTCTACAAGGTCGGCGGAGCCCGGGGCGAGGTCGCCCTGGCAGAGGCTGCCGGCCACGCCGATGCAGGTTCGGCGCCCGCCCTGGCCCTGGGGCTCGGGCGCATCGGCGGCCCCGACAAGATGGCCGTGATCGAGCAGCTGGCCGCGACGACCCCTCGGCACGCTCGACCGAGTGCCGACTTCGCGGCCACCTTGCTGGCCTACCGCCACCAGATGGACGGGCACGATGTACGGGCACCCGGCCCGCGCGCGATGCAGGAGCTGGGCCGACGGAAGTCAAGGCCCATCGAGGTGTCCAGGGCACGCAAGTCCGATGTAGACACTGCGCTAGCAGCGCTGAGCTCGGACCCGGTCGACGTCGCGCTCGATCCGTCCACAGCGTGGCGCATCGACTGCGAGCCGAACGCTTTCGTCTGGGTCTGGACCGCCGACGCCGGCGGTGGGTCGCTCGGCGCTCTCGGCAGGACAAAGCAGGTGGTCGGGGTGCTGCTCCGGCGCCACCCGATCGAGCCCTCGTACTCCTTGTCCGCGATCGGGCTCGCAACCCCGACACGCGCCGGGGTCCGCGTGACGGTTCACCGCGCCGGCTCTGGCCGTGTGCTCTACGCGGGCAGCATCGACCGCGACGGTTCGGCCGAGCTGCGGGCTCGCGACCACCCGGGCCTTGCGGCTGTGGACATCCGTGGCCGACTGGGTGACGGCGGCGCCGAGGTGTCTGCGGCTCGCTCGGCGGTCGTCGCACGAGAGGCCAGGGCGCCCGCACCGGCATGACCGGTGTCACCGACAGGCCCCCGCGGGCTCACTCGAGGATGGGGTCGATGCTCTTGGTGTAGGTCTTGCCCAGGGGGCTGGTCCAGGTGAGGGCGCCGGTGTCGGGGTCGTGGGTGACGCGCCAGTGGCCGTGGGTCTTGGCGTTGTGGTGCTGGCGGCACAGGGGTCCGAGGTTGATCACGATGGTGCGTCCGCCGTGGCGGTAGGTGGTGCGGTGGTCGCAGTCGCAGCGGTGGGCGGGTTGGGGGCAGCCGGGGAACCCGCAGCGGGTGTGGGCGGCGGCGATGAAGGCGCGTAGCCGCCCGGTGGGGCGGTAGCGGCGGGCGCCGCGGTCGAGCAGGCGGCGGGTGGTGGGGTCGATGACCCAGCGGACCCAGTCGCGGTCGGCGGCGAGCTCGCGGGCCACCGTGGCGGGGACGGGGCCGTAGCCGGGCAGCTCGCCGGCGTGCTCGGCCAGGCCGAGCAGGGTGGGCAGGTCGACCACCACGGCGGCGGTCTGCGCGCCGCCGCAGCGGCACCGCGGCAGCCGCCCGGGCACGCGCAGCGTCGGCTGAGTGGCCGTGTCGGTGGTCGTGGTCGTGTCCGTGGGGGCGCCTGGGTCGGGGTGGAGGGGGTCGCGGTGGGGCTGGTGGTGGATGGCGTCCAGGAGGGCGTCCACGCGCAGCGCGTCGAGCCCGGGGTCGTCCCCGGCGCCGGCGCGCAGCGCCTGCTGGGTGGCGCGGGCGGTCGCGGTCAGGGCGTCGAAGGCGGCGGCCTCGTGGTGGGCGGGCATGGCCACCCACCAGCCGGCCATCGCCTCCGGCAGCGCGCTGCGCTCGATCCGGCGCCCGGCGGCGGCCTTGTCGTGCCGGTCCGCGGCGCCGGCGGGGTCCGCGGCGTGCACCGCGCGGGCGGTGGCCCGGCGGGTCTCGGCCACCGTCTGCCCCGGCGCCCGGGCCAGCACCCGGGCCTGCACCGCGGAAGCCACCTCGTCGGGCAGGTCGGCCACCGCCTCGGCCAGGTGCGCGGCCTGCAGGTAGCCGATGCGCCCCGCGCTCAGCTCGGCCAGGGTCGCCGGGAGGCGGCGGACCAGGTCCGCGGCGACCCGGGTCCGCCGGTGCGCGGTCACCGGGGACAGCCGCAGCGCCGCGCCGACCTCGTGGCGGGCCAGGTCACCGTCCAGGCCCACCGCCTCGGTCGCCTCGACCACCGCCGCGAGCGCCGCCTGCTGCAGCCCGTCGATCACCGCCTTGACCCGCTCGAACGCCTCGATCAGCTCCACCCGCCCCCCGTGCGAGAGCGAGGCGGGGTCGACCGCCGCCAGCCGCGGCAGGTCGGCCAGATCGACCGCCTTCTCCGCGGCCAGGGCGACGAACCGCTCGGTCAGCCGCGCCCCGAGTCGCGCCTCTACTCGCGAGGGACCCGAGCCGGCCGCGACGTTCCCGGGCAACGAGGACGCGGCGGCGTGCCCGGCGAGCACCCACTCGGCCGGGTGCTCCACCGCCACCTCGTCCACCACAAGGTCCATGCCCGCAACCTACGAACACCCCCGGACACAAACCTCCGGAGCGGATCCTGGTGTGTGCGGGCGTGCCGGGAACCTGGCGGCACGAGGCGGACGTGGCGGATACGGTCGCCGACATGGGGACCCGCCTCCGCGCGACAGCCGGTGTCGCGGCACTCGCGGTCCTCCTCGTCTCCTGCTCGAGCGGCTCGACGGCCGAGCCGTCGACCGAAGCCACCGGAGCGACCGGGGCGACCGACGTACAGGTCGACGCGGAGGTCGTGCAGCTGCGCCGCGACCAGGTCCTCGAGCGCGTCTCGGTGGCCGTGGCGAACCGCGGCGCCACCGACGTCGTGGTCGACAGCGTGCGGCTGCGGGTCGACGGCTTCCGCTTCCCCGGGGCGATCCGCAAGGGCTCCCCGGTCGCGGACGGCGTGGTGGTCAACCTGCCCGTGCCCTACCGCGTCGTCGACTGCCCGGCGACGGGCGAGCCGCAGGTCGGCACCGCCGAGGTGACCCTGCGCGTCCACACCGCGCAGAACCCCGAGCCATGGACCGTACGCATCGAAGCGGGGGACGGTGACGGCCTCCTGCAGCGGATCGCCACGCGCGCCTGCGACGTCGAACGCACCCAGGAGCAGGTCGAGCTGGCCTTCGCCGACGAGTGGCAGGTCGAGAAGACCACGGACGGCCCGGTCGCCCACGGCGAGCTGCGGGCCCGGCTCGTCGCCGGACCCGCGCGGGACGTCACGCAGGTGGCCGGCGCCATCCTCTACGGCCTGCGCCCCGACGGCGGCGCCCCCGACCCGCTGGCGTCACTCACCGCGGCCCGACCGACCGCCACGGTCCCGGTCGTCGTCTTCGCCGCCCGCTGCGACCCGCACACCATCGGCGAGATCAAGAAGCCCTACGAGTTCCTCGTCTGGGTGACCACCCCCGACGGCGAGGAGATCGCCATCACCCCCGAAGTCGGCCAGCCCACCAAGGACGCGCTCAAGGGCGTCTGCTCGTTCTGAGCCGCGCACCAGGAGCACGCGAAGGGCGCGGCCACCCCGCGAGAGGTGGCCGCGCCCGACGTACAAGCAAATGTCTAGCGGACCCGGCCGTAGAACACGCGGCTGGTCCAGATCTTGCTCTTGCGCACCGGGGTGCCCGGGCGCGACGCGTGCCAGATGCGGTTCTTCCCGGCGTAGATGCCGACGTGGTAGACCCCGCTCCGGCTGCCGAAGAACACGAGGTCGCCCTTGCGGCGCTGGCTCTTGCTGATGCGCTTGGTCTTGCTGACCTGCGCCGACGACGAGTGCGGCAGCTTCTTGCCGACCTTGGCGAACGACCAGCGGGTCAGGCCCGAGCAGTCGAAGCGGCGCGGGCCGATCGCGCCGTAGCGGTACGGCGAGCCCTTCCGGGTGCGCGCCGCGTCGACGGCTCCCTTGGCCTTGGAGAGGCTCATGACGCCGGCCTTGGCCTTCGGCGCGGCGGGGCTCACGGTGTAGGCCGCGGACATGGTGAAGGTGAGGCCGAGCACCAGGGCAGCGGTCGTGAGCATGCGGACAGGGGCGAGTCGAGACAGCGACATTGCGAGGGATTCCTTCGGGATCCGCCTGCGAAGAGTGACCTGTCGGGTTCGGGCGCCGAAGATGCCCGGCCCCCGCTGCTCGCAGCGGGTGGCTTAACCCCAAGGGCGGCCGTCGTACGTTCGTGTACGCCGGTCGTCCGCCGTGCTGGGTTCTCCGTCCCTGCCACATGGATGACTCGTCGGGGACCCACGCGCGGGTGACAGGGCTCGGCGTCCGCGGGGGCCGCCCCGCCTCAGGACGGCGGGGGCTCTGCATCCATCGTCGGGCACCGATCGGGTGCTCTTGACCAGGAAACCCTTTGCCACGCACGGGTTGTGAGCAAGCGCACAGGGCTCGGGGGTGCGTCGTGACCACCCGTCCAGTGCGCATGCACGTGGCGTGACGGGGCCGATCGGGTGAGCCCGACCACGCCGGCCCGCGACAGGGCCGCCAAGACGGCACCGCGGTGCCTGGCGCGTCACGGGCCGCGCCGTCGCGCCGGTGTGGCTCAATGGCCGGGTGGACGAGCCGACCTGGAAGCTGCGGCTGCCGCGGCGCGCGTCCGTGCCGCCCGCGGTCGCCATCGCCCGCCGGGTGGCGATCGCGCTGGCCGTCGTGCTGATCAACTGGGTCATCGTCCTGCTCGAGCGCGACGGCTACCAGGACGCGAGCGACGGCGCGGTCTCGATCGGCGACGCCCTCTACTACACGACCGTCACGCTGTCCACGACCGGCTACGGCGACATCACGCCGGTCACCGGGAGCGCCCGGCTCACCAACGCCCTGCTCGTGACGCCGATGCGCTTCCTGTTCGTCCTCGTGCTCATCGGCACCACGATCCAGGTGCTCACCGAACGGTCGCGGGACCAGTTCAACGTCGCTCGCTGGAGGGCTCGCGTGAAGGACCACGTCATCGTCTGCGGCTACGGCACCAAGGGCCGCAGCGCCGTGCGCGCGCTGCGGCAGTCCGGTGTCGCGCGTGAGGACATCGTCGTCATCGAGAACGAGCACGACGCGATCGAGGAGGCCGCCGCCGCCGGCCTCGCCACGGTGCAGGGGACGTCGACGAGCGACTCCGTGCTCAAGGAGGCCGAGATCGCCCGGGCCCGGGCGGTCATCGTGGCCGTCAACCGCGACGACTCCGCCGTCCTCACCACGCTGACGGTGCGCCAGCTCGCGCCCGACGTGACGATCGTGGCCGCCGTGCGCGAGTCCGAGAACGCCGACCTGCTCACGCAGAGCGGCGCGAGCTCGGTCATCACCTCCTCCGACGCCGCGGGCCGGCTGCTCGGGCTCGCCACCGGCTCCCCCAGCACCGTCGCGCTCGTCGAGGACCTCATCGCCTTCGGCCACGGCCTGGACCTCGTCGAGCGCGAGATCCGGCCCGAGGAGTCCGGGTCCAGCCCGCAGTCGCTGCCGATGCCGGTCCTCGCCGTCGTCCGCGACGGCAGCAACGTCCCCTACGACGAGCCCGACGTCGCCCAGCTCCGCACCGGCGACCGCATCATCTACGTCTCCAGCCCGCGGGAGCGCAAGCGCTGACCCGCCGGGACGAGGGCCCGGCGTCGCGTACGCTTCCTGCACGTGGCAACCGTGGACGTCGCTGAGGAGCTCAAGGAGCTCGACCAGACGCTGAGCAGCATCGAGGCGGTCCTCGACCTCGACGCCCTGCGCCGGGAGCTCGCCGACCTCAACGAGCAGGCCGCGGCCCCCGATCTGTGGGACGACCAGGAGCGCGCACAGAAGGTGGGCAGCCGCCTCTCGTACGTCCAGGGCGAGCTCAACCGGGTCGAGTCCCTGCGCCGCCGGCTCGACGACCTGTCTGTCCTCTTCGAGCTGGCCGAGGACGAGAGCGACGCCGACACCCTCGTCGAGGCCCAGGGAGAGCTGACCTCGATCCGCCGGACGCTCGGCGAGCTGGAGGTCCGCACGCTGCTGGCGGGGGAGTACGACCAGCGCGAGGCGCTCGTCACGATCCGCGCCGAGGCGGGTGGGGTCGACGCGGCGGACTTCGCCGAGATGCTGATGCGCATGTACCTGCGGTGGGCCGAGCGCCACGGGCACCCGACCGAGGTCTACGACACCTCGTACGCCGAGGAAGCCGGGCTGAAGTCGGCCACCTTCGCGGTGAAGGTGCCCTACGCCTACGGCACCCTGTCGGTCGAGCAGGGCACCCACCGGCTCGTGCGCATCTCGCCGTTCGACAACCAGGGCCGGCGCCAGACGTCCTTCGCCGGCGTCGAGGTGCTCCCGGTGACCGAGACGACCGACCACATCGAGATCCCCGAGAACGAGATGCGGGTCGACGTCTTCCGGTCGTCGGGCCCCGGCGGCCAGTCGGTCAACACCACCGACTCCGCGGTGCGCCTCACGCACATCCCGACCGGCATCGTCGTGTCCTGCCAGAACGAGAAGTCGCAGATCCAGAACCGAGCGGCGGCCCTGCGGGTGCTGCAGTCGCGGCTGCTCGAGCAGCGCCGCCGCGAGGAGAAGGCCGAGATGGACGCCCTCAAGGGCGACAGCGCGGGCTCGTGGGGCAACCAGATGCGCTCCTACGTGCTGCACCCCTACCAGATGGTCAAGGATCTGCGCACCGAGCACGAGACCGGCAACACCGGCGCGGTGCTCGACGGCGAGATCGACGAGTTCATCGAGGCCGGCATCCGCTGGCGCAAGCAGGTCGAGAAGGCCGGCTGAGCGCGACCGCCGCGCCCGCGAGCCGGTCGGCTGCGAAATGCCCGATCCGGCATAGGCTGCGACCGTGATCCGCCTGGACAACGTCACCAAGCTCTACCCGAGCCAGACCCGCCCGGCACTCAAGGACGTCACCGTCGAGATCGGCAAGGGCGAGTTCGTCTTCCTCGTCGGGCAGTCGGGGTCGGGCAAGTCGACGTTCCTGCGGCTGGTCCTCAAGGAGGAGCGGGCGACCAGCGGCCAGGTCTTCGTCGCCGGCAAGGACCTCAACCGGCTCTCGAGCTGGAAGGTGCCGGCGCTGCGCCGCCAGGTCGGCACCGTGTTCCAGGACTTCCGGCTGCTCAACAACAAGACCGTGCGCGAGAACGTCGCGTTCGCCCTCGAGGTGATCGGGCGGCCCCGCCTCCAGATCCAGAAGGTCGTGCCCGAGGTCCTGGACCTCGTCGGCCTCAAGGGCAAGGAGAACCGGCGTCCCGACGAGCTCTCGGGCGGCGAGCAGCAGCGCGTGGCGATCGCGCGGGCGTTCGTGAACCGTCCGATGATCCTCATCGCCGACGAGCCGACCGGAAACCTCGACCCCCAGACCAGCGTCGGCATCATGCGGCTGCTCGACCGCATCAACCGCACCGGCACGACCGTCGTGATGGCCACGCACGACGACGACATCGTCGACCAGATGCGCAAGCGGGTCATCGAGCTCGAGTCCGGGCGCATCGTGCGTGACCAGTCGCGGGGGGTCTACGGCTACTCGCACTGACGACCGATGTAGACACCGACCAGCACCGCACCGCCGTACGACAGGACTGCCATGCGAGCCAGCTTCATCGTCAACGAGATCGGCATCGGCCTGCGCCGGAACCTGATCATGACCCTCGCGATGGTCATCACCACCGCTGTCTCGCTCGGTTTCCTCGGCACGGCGATCCTGTTCAACCAGCAGGTCAGCGTCATGAAGGACTTCTGGTACGACAAGGTCGAGGTGTCGGTCTTCCTCTGCGGCCAGGACAGCGACGGCGGCAGCTGCGCCGCCGGGGAGGTCACCCAGGACCAGCGGGCGTCCATCCAGGCAGACCTCGACGCGATGCCCGAGGTCGAGCGCATCTACTACGAGTCCAAGCGCGAGGCCTACTCCCGGTTCCAGGAGCAGTTCAAGAACTCGGCGATCGTCGACAACGTGACCCCCGACCAGATGCCGGAGTCGTTCCGGGTCAAGCTGGTCGACCCCGAGCTGTTCCCGATCGTGGCCAGCGCGTTCGTCGGGCGCTCGGGAGTGGACACGGTGCAGGACCAGAAGGCGCTGCTCGAGCGGTTCTTCAAGGTGCTCAACTGGGTGCAGTGGTTCGCCTTCGGCCTGGCGCTGCTCATGGTGATCGTGTCGGTGATCCTCATCGTCAACACCATCCGGGTCGCCGCGTTCAGCCGGCGCCGCGAGACCGGCATCATGAAGCTGGTCGGCGCTTCGAGCTTCTCGATCCAGCTGCCGTTCCTGCTCGAGGGGGCGGTCGCGGGCCTGCTCGGGGCGGCCCTGGCCAGCGGGTCGTTCGTGCTCATCAAGTCGGTGCTCGTGGACCAGGTGCTCGCCCCGAACTTCCCCATCGCCCGCTTCATCACCTGGGGCGACGTGTGGCTCAGCTCGGGCGCGGTGTTCGTCATCGGCGTGGCGCTCGCCTCAATCGCCTCATTCCTGGCGCTTCTCAAGTACCTTCGGGTCTGAGTCACACGCGTCACACCGGCACCATCTGTCCGTTTCGTCCCAACACCAACAGTCCGTAAAGTCTTCCGACCGGCTCGACAGTGCGGCGCGGCACCTCCCGATAGAGAGACCTCACGTCCCTGCCCGTCCCCGACGCTACGGAGCCACCTCCCGCATGCGCCTGCGACCTGCGCTGACCCTCGCCGTGATCGCGGCGCTCCTCGTCGCCTTCCTCACCCCGGCGCACGCGGGCGACGAACGGCGCCGCAAGAACCGTGTCGACGCCGAGATGAAGGACCTCCGGCACGACATGAACGAGACCTCCCGCGAGCTGCGGGCGGCCGCGCGGTCGCTGCGCCGGGCCGAGACCAAGCTGCCCGGGGCGCGGGCACGGGTCTCCCGGGTGCGTGGCCAGCTCGTCGCGGCCCGGGCGCGCGACCGGATGCTCGGCGAGCAGCTCGAGCTGGCCAAGGCCGAGGTGGCCCGCGCGCAGGCGCAGATCGAGGACACCCTCGCCGAGATCGCGGAGAGCGAGGTGCTCATCGGCCGCATCGCGCGCTCGTCCTACCAGAGCGGCGGCATGGGCGAGCTCGCGGTGGTGCTCCAGTCGCAGAGCCCCGACGACTTCGCGACCCGCCTGGTGCTCGTGCAGAACGCGCTGCGCTCAGAGGGCAACGTCCTGGGCGACCTGGCCGAGTCCAAGGCGAACCTCGCGGCGCAGCGCGCGACGCTGGTCGCCAAGCGCCAGCAGGTCGCGGGCATGAAGCGCGAGCAGGAACGGCTCGTGGTGAAGATCGAGGGCCTCAAGGACGAGGCCGTCGAGGCCAAGGAGGCCGTCGAGGCGCTCATCGCCGAGCGCGAGGTGGCCGTGGCCGCGGTCGAGCGGGAGAAGGCGGCGGAGGAGGCGCGCTACTCGCGGATGCAGGCCGAGTCGCAGCGGCTGTCGCGCATCCTGGCCGAGCGCGCCCGCCAGGCCCGTCTCGCCGCGGCCCGGGCCAGGGCCGCCGGGCGCTCGTCCAGCGGCTCGTCCGTCGGCGGCGGCGGCGCGATGTCGTGGCCGGTGTCGAGCTACATCACCTCGGGCTACGGGATGCGGGTCCACCCGGTCACCGGGGTCTACAAGCTGCACGACGGCACCGACTTCGGGGTCGGCTGCGGCACGCCGGTGCGCGCCGCGGCGTCCGGCACGGTCATCCAGGCCGCCAACGTCCCCGGCTACGGCAACCAGCTGGTCATCGACCACGGCGCGATGCGCGGGGCGGGTGTGGCGAGCAGCTACAGCCACCTGATGCGCTTCACGCAGGGGCCGGGGTCGCGCGTCGGCCGCGGCGAGGTCGTCGGCTACAGCGGCGGCGCGGCCGGCATGTACGGCGCCGGCTACTCCACCGGGTGCCACCTGCACTTCATGGTCTACGTCAACGGCGGCACGACCGACCCCATGGGCTGGCTGTAGGGCCGGACGGTGGACCCGGGCCCGGACGGCCGGTCTATCGCCGGTCTGAGCCCTACACTCGTGCGGTGATTTCGGCCCGACGCGCGCTGCGCGCCTCCGCCCTCGTGGCGGCGGTCGCCGTCGCGTACGTCGGCGGCGTCGTGACCGGTGTCGTCGGCTCGCACGACCCTGCTGCGGTCGAGAGCCGCGGGGTCATCGACGAGGCGGCCGACCGCATCGCCGCCCGCGCGGCCCGGCCGGTCGAGCGCGAGGCCCTCGAGCGTGCGGCGGTCGAGGGGATGCTGCGCGCGCTCGGCGACCGCTGGTCGACCTACTACGGCCGCTCCGAGTTCTCGTCCTTCCGCTCCGCGCTGGAGGGGCGCTACTCCGGCGTGGGCCTCTGGCTGCGCGGCGCCACCGGACCGGCCACCGGCATCGAGATCGGAAGCGTCCAGCCGGGCTCCCCGGCCGAGCGCGCCGGCCTGCTCCCCGGCGACGTGCTGATCGCCGTCGGCAGCCGCGACGTGTCGGCCTCCGACGTGCCCGCCGTTGCGGCACTGCTGCGCGGCGCCGAGGACTCGACGGTGCGCATCGCCGTCCGCCGCGGCTCCGCCACCCGCACCGTCACCCTGACCCGCGCCACGTTCCCCACCCCCGACGTCTCGGTGGAGCGCCTGCGCGGAGACATCGTGCGCATCGTGGTCTCGGCCTTCAGTCGGGGCGTGGGCGCCGACGTCCAGCGGGCCCTCGAGGCCGGGGCGGGCGGGGCCGTCGGCGGCGTCGTGCTCGACCTGCGCGACAACCCGGGCGGCCTGCTCGACGAGGCCGTGGCGGTCGCGTCGGTGTTCCTCGACGGCGGGCCCGTCGTGAGCTACGAGCGCCGTGGCCGCCAGCAGGAGACGCTCGACGCGTTCGCCGGCGGTGACGTGTCGACCCCGCTCGTCGTGCTGGTCAACCCGTCCACCGCGAGTGCCGCCGAGGTCGTCGCGGCCGCGCTGCAGGACCGCAACCGCGCTGTCGTCGTCGGCACACGGACGTACGGCAAGGGGTCGGTGCAGGAGCCGTCGACGCTGTCCGACGGGTCCGCGCTCGAGCTCACCGTCGGCCGCTACCTGACACCGGCCGGCCGCAGCCTCGACGGCGTCGGGGTCGAGCCGGACGTCGTCGTCCCCCCCGGCGAGGCGCCCGAGATGGCCGAGCGCCGTGCGATCGAGGTCCTGACCGGACTCGTCGCGGCACTCACCGGGACGGGGCGCGGCTGATGCCCAAGGAGCAGGGACGCAAGGTGGTCGCGCAGAACCGCAAGGCGCGCCACGACTACCACATCGACGACGTCTACGAGGCCGGCCTCGTGCTCACCGGCACCGAGGTCAAGTCGCTGCGCGCGGGCCACGCGACGCTGGTCGACGGGTTCGCACACATCCGTGACGGCGAGGCGTGGCTGGCGAACGTGCACATCCCGGAGTACACCGAGGGCACGTGGACCAACCACGAGCCGCGCCGCGAGCGCAAGCTGCTGCTGCACCGGCAGGAGATCCTGCGGCTCATCGGCAAGACCAAGGAGACCGGCGTCACGATGGTGCCGCTGGCGCTGTACTTCAAGGACGGCAAGGCCAAGGTCGAGATCGCGCTGGCGCGTGGCAAGCGCACCTACGACAAGCGCCAGGCGCTGGCCGAGAAGCAGTCCAAGCGCGAGACCGAGCGGGCGCTCTCCCGGCGCAGCAGCGGCAAGGCCTGACCCGGTGCTGCGCCGGTGCGGGCTGCTGCTCGGCGCTGCCGTCGCGGCTCTCTTGGCGATCGCGTCGCCCGCAGCCGCGGCTGACGGCGAGCGCATCACGTCGTTCGACGTCGTGCTGACCGTCGGGGAGGACGGGTCGCTCGGCGTGCGCGAGACGATCGGCTACGACTTCGCGGGCTCGCCCGACCGGCACGGCATCTTCCGCACGATCCCGGTGCGGGTGCCGTTCGACGACGACAACGACCGCGTCTACCGGCTCGACGGCTTCCGGGTGAGCAGCCCCACCGGTGCGCCGACCGGGGTCGAGCGCAGCGACGACGGGGGAGTCGCGTCGTTCCGCATCGGCGACCCCGACGAGACGGTCAGCGGCCGGCACGACTACGTCCTCGACTACTCGGTCGAGGGTGCGCTCAACTCCTTCGCCGACCACGACGAGCTCTACTGGAACGCGATCGGCGACGGCTGGGGCGTGCCGATCGAGCGCGTTCGCGTGACGGTCGAGGCTCCCGCCGGGATCACGCAGCAGGCCTGCTTCGCCGGCCCGCCCGGCAGCAGCCTGCCGTGCGCGCAGCTCGGCGCGACGGCGGGGACGCTGACGGCGGGCCAACCGGCCGGGCTGCAGCCGTACGAGGCCCTCACCGTGGTCGCGGGCCTGCCCAAGGGTGCCGTGAGCGCGACGGGCCCGGTGCTCGAGGAGCGCTGGACGCTGGCCCGGTCGCTGACCCCGACGCCGCTGACCGGCGGGCTGGCGGCTGCCGTGCTCCTGCCCGGCCTGGCGGGTGTCCTGTGGCTGGTCGGCTCCCGCGGCCGCGACCGGCGCTTCGCGGGGGTCACGCCGGGCGTCTCCGCGGTCGGAGCGGCCGAGGAGCCCGTGCCGCTGACCGGGGCCGGTGCGGTCGCGGTGCAGTTCCGGCCGCCGGAGGGGCTGCGGCCGGGTCAGGTCGGGACGCTGCTCGACGAGGAGGCCAACGTCCTCGACGTCACGGCGACGATCGTCGACCTCGCGGTCCGCGGGCACCTGCGCATAGAGGAGCTGCCGCGGCGCGGCTGGTTCTCCTCCCGCGACTGGCGGCTGGTGCGTCTCGACGGCGGGACGGGCGACCTCCTGGGCTACGAGACGCTGCTCTACGAGGGGCTGTTCGAGTCGGGTCCCACGGTGAAGCTCTCGTCGCTGAAGAAGCAGTTCGCCGCGCGGCTGAAGAAGGTGCAGACCGCGCTCTACGAGGACGTGACCCGGGCCGGCTGGTTCAGCGGGCGGCCGGACAAGGTCCGGGGGCGGTGGCAGGTCGGCGGCGTCGTGCTGGCCGTGGCGGGCGGCTGGCTGACGTACCTGCTCGCGCAGCGGCTGCACTGGGCGCCGGTGGGCATCGCGCTGACCCTCGTCGGGCTGGTGCTGCTCGCGATGGCCAAGCGGATGCCGGCGCGCACCGCCCGCGGCTCGGCGGTGCTGGCCCAGGCGCGCGGCTTCCGCGAGTACGTCCGCACGGCCGAGGCGCACCAGCTGCGCTACGAGGAGTCGCAGGACGTCTTCAGCCGCTACCTGCCCTACGCCGTCGTGTTCGGCGAGACCGAGCACTGGGTGAAGGTGTTCGGGCCGCTGGCGGTGGCCGGTGGGGCCGCCGCGGCCGCAGGCCCGGCCTGGTACTCCGGGCCCGACGGCTGGAGCGCGGCCAGCTTCGGGGAGTCCCTCGACGGCTTCACGTCCGCGACCTCGGGCACGATCGCGGCGGCGACCCCGTCGTCGTCCGGCGGCTCCGGCTTCAGCGGCGGCTCGTCCGGCGGCGGGGGCGGAGGCGGCGGGGGCGGCTCCTGGTAAGCGAGTTCGGGGTGCCGGCTAAGGACATCGCCTGATGCCTCCGCGGTCGTCGGCCGCCACCTTCGGGGCATGTCCTACGTCATCACCCGCACGACGCCCACCCAGGCGGACGAGCGCCACGAGACGGGCCAGGAGGCCCGCGTAGCGACCCACCTGGTCGCGGCCGTCCTGTGCACCGTCCTCTGCTTCGCCCCCACGGGCGTGGCCGCCGTCGTCTACGCCGGCCAGGTCAGGACCATGCTGGCCCTGGGAGACGCCGCGGCGGCGCGCCGCGCGTCGCGGGCCGCGGCCCGGCTGTGCTGGGCCAGCGTCTCGGTGACCCTGGGATGCCTGCTCGTGATCGTGCTGGGTGCTCGGGGCTGAGGGCAGCACCACCGGTCACGCAGGGCAAGAGAGAAGGCCGGGTCCGAGATCTCGGACCCGGCCTTCTGTCGTACGTCGTGGCCTGCGGACGCGCTGGTCAACGCGCCCGGTAGCCGCCGTCGTGCAGCCCCGCCCAGCGCTCGAAGACGTTGTCGTAGAAGTCGCCGCGCGTGCGCAGCGACTCCGCGCCGTAGAGCCCGGGGAACGTCGGCCCGCCGCCGAACATCGCCCACTGGTCGGAGTGGCGCGACTCGTGACGGTGCCGGTCGCTCCCGTCCAGGTCGCCGTAGAGCCACGTGTTGCCGATTGTCGTCCCGGCGTTCGCATAGCCCCCGGTCATGTCCGCACAGGCGACGGTGAGGTCGCTCCGCACGCTGCAGTCACCGCCGTGGGTGTTCGCCCAGGCCACCGCTGCGGCGGTCATGGGCAGGTTGACCACGGCCCGGGCCAGGGCCATCGCGTGCAGGCCGACCGTGAGCACGGCGGCGACGGCCAGCGCGAGCACGACGCCGCGGCGGCGCGCGACCTCGTCGACGCCACGTGAATGCGCCAGCGTGCGGGCGGTTCTCTCATCCATGCCCGCAGCGTGGGCCCGTCAGGCAGCCGCGGCGTCCGGCATCCACTTACGCCAGCCCTTCGGCTGCCTTACGTCGTCGTTCTCACCCCGTGCTCGCCGGTGCTGTCTTGGTCGGGAAGAGGTCCGGCAGGTAAGCGGACCACTCCGGCTCTGGCGGCCAGTCCAGGTCGAGGGCGCGGCTCGGAGGGAGGCCAGCCCGGGTGGCGAGCCCGTCGCGGCCACCGAGGATGCCGGCCGCCCGCCGCGCAAGCGTCGCCAGCCTGAGGGCCCCGCGGACCGCCTCGGCCTCCGGGTTGGCCTCGAAGCGACCGAGCCGGCGCATCAACGCCCCGAGGTCGAGCAAGTTCGTGTCGTCGAGGATGTCTGCGCCGGCGGCGGCGTCGAAGAACTCGACGCGTCCCGGTGGGGTGCTGCCCGCCAGGGCGTCCAGCGCACCGCGCAGGGCCGCGACCTCGGCCAAGGTCACCGCGACCAGGCACCACTCCGGGACGTCGACGGACGCGGCGTAGGCCTCCACGATGGCGGCGGCCACCGCCTTCGAACTGCCGGTGTCGCGCAGGATCCGCAACAGCTGGACGTACGGCCAGCCACTGGCCGGCTCGGGCACCATCGAGCCGATGAAGACTGCCTCGCGATATGCGTCGGCGAGCGTCTCCACGTTCGACACCGTGGCCATCCGGCAAGCGTCGTACCCGATGATGTCCGGCGGCGGCGTCCCAGCCGCCTCACTGGCCGTCTGCGGCTGGATGGGCGGCAGCTCGCCGACGAGCTCCTCCGCGGTGAGCACGGCAAGCGAGGCTGCACCGCCGGGGGCGGAGAGCTCGCCCGTGGCCGCCACAGCCGGTGATGGGGCAGCGCTGGGAAAGAAGAGCTCTCCGTGCCCCCACAGCACGAGCAGGCGCTTCGTCTCGACCGGCCGCTCGGTCGTCCAGCACCTGGCGTTTGCCAGCGCCTGGCCAAGGGTGGCAACCGAGCCAACGTCGTTGGGGATGGCCACCGGTGGCGCCCATGGTTGCAGCGTCGGACCCGACGTGCCCGGTCTGGTCTCGATGACGTGTACGTGGACGTCGCCGGGGTCGATGGTCTCGAGTGCGAGGGTGGCCTCTCGCAGGTCGGCCAGGAAGGCCTCGTCGAGGTCGGGTGTCACGGTGGCCCAGATGACGACGGACCAGCCGGGCGGGACGTCGACGGCATCTTCCACGGCATCTCCCCTTGCGCCAGCGCCCGCCCGGGATGATCCTGGCGACGACTGGATCATGCCGTTCCAGATAAGACCCCTCATGGAGCGGCGTCAACACCGCAGGGGACGGCGATGCGCTACGAGCTCCGTACGACCTTCCGCCTGGCGGACAGGGGTGTGCTCTCGCCTGACACCATCGGGGACGCCGACCGTCTGCTGCGGTGGCTCTACGAGTCCCTGCCGACCAGGGTCACCATGGGGTGTGACGTCTCCCGCCCGCAGTGGCGCGGCAACCGCTACTCCGAGCCAGACGTGGAGTTCCAGCTGGTCACGCGTTACCGCAACGCGTTCGAGGCGACGGCCGACCGGCTCCGCATCGAGCACGCGATGGCGGCGCAGCCACCGGCCGGGAAGGTGCCGGGCGCCGTATGCCAGTTTGATCTGCTTGTCGTGTACGGCGAGGACGATCTGGTCTGGGCCGCCGACCCGATCAAGAAGATCACTCATCCGTGACCGAGGCGAGGCCCACCTCGTAGGCCCGGGCAACCGCCTCACCACGGCCGCTGACCGACAGCTTCCCGAGGATGCGGGAGACGTGCACGCTGGCGGTCTTCTCCGCCATGCCGAGCGCTCTCGCGATGCGCCGGTTCGTGAAGCCCTGCACCAGTAGCGCCAGCACCTCGAGCTCCCTCGGGGTCAGGTTGAACGGACTGATGGGACGTGGTGCTGCGGTCGGAGCAGCCGCCTGTCGGTCGACCCGGATGCCGAGCGAGTGCCCCGCCACGGTGACCGCGTCAGCGATGACACGCAGGCCCGCGTCGTCGGCCACGCCGTACGCCTCGCGAAGGGCGACGCCGGCGTCGCGACGCCTGTGCACCGCGCGCAGCGACGACCCGAGGCGCCACAGCGAGTACGAGTGCAGGTAGGCGTCGCCTGCAGCCGCTGCTTCGGCAGCCCGCCAGAGGTCGGGCGCTGGAGATCCTCGCAGCCGGGAGACCTCGGCCGCGATCAGGGCGATGAATCGGTCGAGCTGGGCCCGGACGCCGCCGCTCAGTGCGCGTCCCTGCAGGGCGCGGGCCGACTGCTGGAGGCGGAGCGCGTCGTCGGCGAGCTCGCTCACCCGGTGATCGTCGCGAGCCAGGGTCGCCACCGTGGCGGCGTCGGCATCGGCACGGACCCCGAGCCAGAACGAGCGGGCTGCTAGCGGCAGGTCCTCTCCGGCCACGTCGGACAGGCTTGAGCCCAGACTGCGGCGGAGGTCGTCGAGTGCGACGGCGTGGCCGGCGCTCGGGTGCCAGAGCTGCAGCTCGGCCTCCACGCTGCTCATCTGCTGCTGAAACTGGAAGTCATCCAGGCCACCCCCGGCGGCGATCGACCGCAGGGCCGCGTCCGCATCGCTGAACCTGGCGCTCAGGACGTCCGCCTCCGCCAGCGACAGGAGCAGGACCCGGGAGACGGCCGGCGGAGGGTCCGCGTCCAGCGCGCGCTTGAGGATCCGCGTCGCCTGGGCGAGACGCCCGAGGCGGATGAGCGCCTCCGCCGCGTTCGGCGCCAGCAGGGCTCCGTCTGCGCCGCTCGTGCCCCGCTTCTCGGCATCCTCGAGTCCTTGGAGAGCGACGCGCGCCGCCTCCTGCCACTGGCCGTCGACGAGCAGCACGAAGCTGAGGTTGATCTGGGTCGTGATCGTGGTCTCGTCGTCCTCACGGCGTAGGGCGTCCTGCAAGGCCTGGCCGAGGATGCTCACACCGTCGGCGACCGCTCCGGTCATGGCCAGCCCCACTCCCAGCATGACGCTGGCGCGGATCTCCTCGTAGGTGTTCCCGAACCGTCGGGCGAGGTGGATCGCGGAGCGCGCGGCATCCAGCGACTCCGCGTAGCGGCCGCTCTGCATCAGGTCGCTGGCGCGCATGCGTTCCCCCGTGACCGTTCCACTGATCTGGGCCAACAGGTCGGGTCCGCGTGCAAGTGTTCCGGAGTCGAGCCACGAGTACAGGGTGCGGCGTTCCTGTAGCCCGACCATGGTCTCGGCATGGTCGGCGGGCGCGGCATCGAGTGCCCGGTCTATGTGACGGAGCGCGACGTCGGTGGAGCCAGCCCAGTGGGCTGCTTCTGCGGCCTCGGTGCTCAGCGTCACCAAGTCCGTGCCGCACACGGCCTCGGGGTCGGCGACCGTCGGCCAGAGGCCCATCACGTGCTCGTACTGCCGCGCAGCCTCCGGATGCGCGTTGGCCCGGGTCGAGGCGCGGGCTGCCAGCAGTGCGGCGCGCATCGCGTCCGGCTCGTGCCCCACCGTCCGGGACCAGTGGAAGGCCACCTCGCAGAGACGAGTTGCGTACGCATCGTCGCGAAGCTCCGCCTCCAGCGCCGCTGCGAGCCGCGCGTGATGGTCGAGTCGCACTGCCGTTCGCAGCTCGTCGTGCACGATCTCGCGGGCCACCGCGTGGCGGAAGCCGTAGCTCGCGTCGTCACGGTCCTCGACCAGCAGGTGCGAGTTGAGTGCCTCGTCCAGTGCCTCGGCAAGGTCGTGGGACCCGAGGTCAGCGGCGCCTGACAGGACGCCGTGGCTCATCGACCGGGCTGCGACAGCCACCAGTGTCACCACAAGCCGAGCGGGACCCGACAGCCGGCCGAGCCTGAGCCGGACGACGTCGCGAAGTCGCCCGGGGATGCCTCGGGTCAGACCCTCCTGCTCTGCCGCCGCGAGCTCCTCGACCAGGAACGGGAGCCCGGCGCAGCGGGCCTGCAGCCGTCGCATCGCCGGGTCGGTGAGCTCGACGCCCAGGCACCGCACCAGCTGCTCGACCTGCTCGCCGCTCAGCGGGCTCACCGTGACCACGTCCGCGGCGCAGCGGCTGAGCTCTTCGAACGCCCGCTGCCTCGTCGGGTCGCTCGGCAGCTCCTCGCCGCGGTAGGCGACGACCACCAGGAGGGGAAGGGGAGCCCCTCCCAGCGTCAGGTAGCGCAGCAGCTGCAGCGTCGACTGGTCGGCCCACTGGGCGTCGTCCACGGCGAACACGACGCAGTGCTCGCGCGCCATCTGCGTGACCACCGACGTCACGACCTCGAAGACATGCGGCGAACCGGGGCTCTGCCTCTCGACCCGGCGCGAGCCCGCCGCCAGTTCCGGGAGCAGGACCTGCATGTCGCGCCACGAGGTCTCGAACAGCTGCGCCAGATCCTCGGGCGCGCGGGTCTGGACCAGGTGGCGGAATGCGGTGCGGAAGGGCACGAACGGGAGGTCTCCCGCGCTGACGTCGACACAGGAGCCGGAGAGGGTCGTGACGCTCTCGTCCCGAGCCGCGGACAGGAACTCCTGGAGGAGCCGGGACTTACCCACACCGGCCTCGCCCCGCATCAGGACGATGCTCGGAAAGCCTCCGCGAGCTCGGCGCAGCGCATCGTCGAGCCGGGCGACCTGCGACCCACGGCCGACGAGCTCGGGGCTGACCAACGAGGTGGTCATGCATCGAGTATCGGCCGGGGTTGCCCGGATGGGCACCGAGTTGTCCGGGTGGAAAGTCACGCCACGTCGGACAGGTCAGGGCATAGCCGCCGCTCAGCCCGCGGGCTGGAACGTGTCGGCTGCGGTCTGGAAGATCGACTGGCTGTCGCCCCACTGCTCCTCGGGGGCGGACATGTAGAGGGCGTAGCCCTTGTTCTCGTTCGGCACGAACCCGCGGTTGAGCACGTGAGTCGTGCCGTCCTCGCCAAAGGTGAACTCCCAGTCGGCGGCCGGCCAGCCGTTGTAGTCGACCGTGTCGATGTCGATCTTCTTGTAGCCGGGCAGCCGCTCCTTCACCGACTTCTCCTGCTCCTTCCAGTCCTTCTCCGGGTCGTCCTTGGGGGAGTCGGTCTGGTCGATCCGCAGGAACCGCGAGCCGCCGGGCTCGGTGATGTCGACCGCGGTTGCGCTGGACTGCTCCGCCTCCCAGCCGTCGGGGACGGCGACGGTGAAGCCGGACGGGTCCTCGTAGGTCGTGAAGCCGTCGGGCGCGCTGTCCTGCTCCGGCGTCTCCGGGGGCGTGGTCTGCTCGGTCTGCTCCTGCGTCGTCTCCGCCGCTGACGTCGCGGGGGACTGCCCGGGCTGGGCGCCGGTGCCGGCCGACTGGTCGCCGTCGTCGCGGGTCACCGCCAGGGCGACGAGCCCGCCGATCAGCAGCACAGCGACCACCAGCGCCGCGACGAGGCCCCTCGACCTGCGGCTCTCGGCGTACTCACGGGCGGGGTACTCGGTGGGCGCCGGGCCACCCGCACCGCTGGTTGCCACCGGGTGAAGCGCCTCGGTGCGTCCCGCCCGGTCGAGGGCCACGGCGCCGGCCGCGGGCACCGCCGCGGTCGTGGCCGTCGTGCGGACCGCCGCCGCCCGCTCGAGCAGCGCGCGCGTCGTGGGGATGCTCATCCGGTCGGCGGGATCCTTGGCGAGCAGCCCGAGGATCGCCTCGGCCAGCGGGCCGCCGGTGCTCGGTGGCTCGACCGGGTCGGAGATGACCGCGGTCAGCGTGCCGAGCGCGTTGTCGGCGTCGTACGGCGGGCGGCCCTCGACGGCCGCGTAGAGCGTCGCGCCGAGCGACCACAGGTCGGACTCGGGGCCGGGCTTGCGCCCGCGGGCGCGCTCGGGCGACATGTAGGCGGGCGAGCCGAGCACGACGCCGGTGGAGGTGAGCGCCGGGTCGCCGGCCATCGTGGCGATGCCGAAGTCGGTGAGCACGGGGCGGCCGTCGGCCGTCAGCAGCACGTTGCCCGGCTTGACGTCGCGGTGCAGCACGCCCTGGGCGTGCGAGGACTCGAGCGCGCTGAGGATGCCCAGGCCGATCTCGGCCACGCGGTGCGGGGGGAGGGGACCGTCCTCGCGGAGCACCGTCGACAGGCTGCGGGTCGGAAGGAGCTCCATGACGATGTACGGCCGGCCGTCGTCCTCGACCACGTCATAGGTCGTGACGACGTTGGGATGGCTGAGCCGGGCGGTGGCTCGGGCCTCCCGCAGGGTCCGCTCCCGCAGCTCGGCCTGCTCCTTCTCGCCGACCTCGGGCGGGAAGCGGACCTCCTTGACCGCGACCTGGCGGCCGAGCAGCTCGTCGGTCCCCTCCCAGACGGTGCCCATGCCGCCACTGCCGATGGAGCGGCCGAGCCGGTAGCGGCCGCCCACCAGGCGCGTCGAGGAGTCGGAGGTCATCCCGCGATCCTTTCCCGCCTCACCGGGCGGCCACACCCGGGGGTCCGCCACGGGAAGATCGCCACGCATCCGGCGCGTTAGGATGGTCGGACAACTGCACAGGGGGTGAATGGTCTCGACTTCGGATGTCGAGCCAGGGGAAGCGGGCCGAGGATGGCCGGGATGATCTCGGAAACCATGCCCGGCAAACCAATAAGCGCCGATTCCAATCAGCGCGCCTACGCTCTCGCTGCCTAAGTAGCGAGAGCAGGCTGTCAGCCCGGGAGTGCCTTCGGCCCGGTGACTGGCATCAGCTAGAAGGCTCCACCGCTCGGTCCGGTCGCGGGACCGGGCGGGAAACCTCACAGCGACTGGGCCTGTCGAGCAGCTCGCCTGCATGACTGCTCGGGGCCGAGAAATGCGCACGCAGGCTGCGCCCGGAGAAGCCCTGGTTCCGCACCGAAGGACGCGGGTTCGATTCCCGCCACCTCCACGACGACGACGGGGTGCCCGCGAGATCGCGGGCACCTGTGTTCGCGAGAGGCTCCGCCCGACCAGGGGACGCGGGTGCCACAAGTCAGGTCGTCTCGGGGCGCGGACCCGGTTCGGGCAGGGAGCCCCCGATTGCGCTGTGGCTGTTCCTGATCTCCAGCAGGGCCTTGAGCGCCGCCTCGTCCCGTCGGGAGTCCCGCGCCAGGACGCGGGCCAGCAGCGGGCTTGCGAGTGCCGCGGGGCCGGCGACCTGGAACTCCATCCGGCTGGTGAGCCGACAGCGCCCGGCCCCGAGGGGCTCGACGCGGTAGGAGGCCTGCCCGGTCAGCCAGCCGTCGGGGATCTCGAAGTGCACGAGGCGGCCGGACTCGTAACGGGTGAAGCGGTTGCGGGACTCGATCCGCCGGCCGGCGAAGCGTCGCACGAACACGTGCTCTGTCCCGACACCGATCGGCCCGTCGGTCAAGCGCCGCACCTCGTGCAGCCCGTTCTGCCAGCTCGGGGCGTTGGTCTGGTCGGCGACGAACCCGAAGACCTCGGTGCTCGGGCGGTCGATGTCCAGGGTCGACTCGACGATGATCACGACTGGTCCTCCCTGTACCGGGCATTCAGCACATTAGTCTCTGACTAGAGTGCTGCTCTAGTCGGTGGCTACTATGATCCGGGTCATGGGCGAGGTCAAGGGCGCGAACCGACGGGATCGAGCCCGCCGGACAAGGCTCAAGATCATCCGCTCCGCACACGAGGAGTTCCTCGAGCACGGCTACCACGGCGCGACGATGGCCGCGATCGCCCGCCGCGCCGGGGTCGCCACCCAGACCGTGTACTTCGTCTTCCACACCAAGGCCGAGCTCATCAGCGCCGCCATCGACACGGCCGTCCTCGGCGAGGACGCACCGACCGATCCCGAACACGCCGACTGGTGGGTTGCCATGCTGGCCGCCCGCACGGGCGCGGACGCCCTCCAGCACTTCGTCCGCGGCGCTGGTCCCCTCTACGCGCGCGCTGCGGGGATCTCGGAGGTCCTGCGCGCGGCAGCCCTCACCGACCCCGACGTCCATGCCATCTGGCGCCGTCACGACCGGCTGCAGGTCGACGCGTTCCGGCGCGTCATCGACGCCGTCATCACCAAGAGTCCCCTGCGCAGCGGCCTCGACCCGGCCACCGCGACCGACATCCTGCTCACTGTCTACGGCGACAGCAGCTACCTGCTCCTCACCACCGAACGCGGCTGGACCCACGACCAGGCCATCGACTGGGCCTGCCGGGCGCTGCCCGCCCTGCTTCTCGAGTCCGGCTCCGGGCGCAAACCGGGTCGGTAGCAGGGGAGCTCCCGGCGGGCCTCACCACGCCGTGGGCTTCACCCGCTCACGCAGCCACACGTCGAAGAAGGTCGACAGGTCCTGACCCGACGCCTCCTCGTACACCGCCTCGAAGTCCTCGGTCGTCGCGTCACCGTCGTCGAAGCGCTGCAGCCACAGCCGCGCGCCGGCGAGGAACGCCTCGTCGCCGATCTTCTGGCGCAGCGCGTGCAGGGTGGCCGCGCCGCGGTTGTACACGGGGCTGGCGAAGAGCCCCAGGGGGTCCGGGTCGGCGATCGCGAGGTCCCAGAAGGAGGAGGTCGCGGGGATCGCCATGACGTTGTCGAAGCTCTGCTGTGCCGTGGTGCCGCCGCGCTCCTCGCTCCACAGCCAGGAGGAGTAGGTGGCCCAGCCCTCGTTGAGCCAGATGTCCTGCCAGCGCTGCGGGCTCACGGCATTGCCGAACCACTGGTGGGCAAGCTCGTGGGCCACCGTGCCCTCGCGGGCCACGCGTGAGTAGAACGGGCGGGTCTGGGTCTCCAGGGCGTAGCCCACGCTGTCGTCGTCGACGATCGATGCCGTACGAGCCGAACGGGTACGGCCCGAACTGCTCGGAGAAGAACTCGATCATCTCCGGCTGCAGGGCCAGGCTCGCGTCGGTGGTGGCGCGGTTCGCGGCGGTCAGGTCGCGGTCGACCGCGTTGATGATCGGCAGCCTGCCGGCCTTCTGGAAGGTCAGGTCGAAGTCACCGATGGTGGCGGTCGCCAGGTAGCTGGCCTGGGTGTCCCGGGCGTCCCAGAACCAGGTCGTCCACCCCCTCTTGGTCTTGGGCTTGCGCGACGGGAGCCCGTTGGCCACGGCGACCTTGCCTTCGGGGACGGTGATCTCGTACTCGTACGTCGCCTTGTCCGTCGGGTGGTCGCTCGACGGGAACCAGGTCATGTTCCCCTCGGGCTCGCCGACGACCATGGCGCCGTCCCGCGTCGTCACCCAGCCGTACAGCGCGCCTTCGATGTCCGTCGGCCGCGTCGTGTCCCCGGCGTACTCCACGACGACGGTCGCGCGCTTCCCCTTCCTGAGCTCCTTCGTCGGCTGGATCGTCAGCTCCCAGATCCGGGCCGCGTCGTCCTGCACCTGCCAGTACGCACCGCCGCGGACCTTCTCGCCGGCGGCCGGCGCTGCGACCTCTCGCGAGCGCTTGCCGTTGACCTTGACCGACTCGACGTCCATGCCGCGCAGGTCGAGGTTGAAGCGCTCGAGGTCCTCCGTGGCGGTGAGCCTGATCTTCGCGACGCCGTCGAGGTGACCGACGAGCGGCGCCGGGTCCGCGGCGGGCGGCGTATAGGTCAGGTCGAGGTCGTAGTGCCGGACGTCGAAACCGCCGTTGCCCGCGTACGGGAAGTACGCGTCGCCCGCGCCCGGTGCGCCCGCCACGTATCCCGGCCAGCCGTGCTTGCCGGGCTCGGCGACCGCCGTGTCGGCGCCTGCCGGCGCCAGGAGCGCGACGAGTAGGAGTGCCAGCGCCGCACGGAGCGGCAGTGCGCGGTGGGCAGCCATGAGTGTCCCTCGGTGGAGTTTGCCGTGTCGTTTGGAACCCTAGACACGTCGGTCGCGGCCGTCACCCCTCGCGGCGCCCGCACCGTCGGCGAGGCGCTGCGCCGCCTCGGCCAGGTCGTCCACGGCCCGGTCGAGGTCACGAGGGTCGTCGACCGCAGGGAGGTCGAGGTGCAGGCCGGCGAGCCCGGCGTCCACGAGGTCGGCAACGCGGGCGACCCGCGCGGGGGGAGACCCGCACGCGACGAGGTAGGCGGCCAGCACGTCCGCCCAGCCGGCGTTGGCGCGCCGAACGCCGGAGCGGAACGGCTCGGCGCCGAGCAGTCCCGAGGCGGCCGCCTGGACGTACACCTTCTGGCAGCGGTCCAGCTGCCCGCCCAGATGTGCCCGCCAGAGCCGCACCACCCCCGCCCGCACGGTCCTGGCCGGACGCAACGACCGGACGACCTCGTTCGACCGCTCGGTGACCGACTCCAGGACGGCCGCGACGAGCTCGTCCTTCGAGCCGAAGTGGTAGACGAGCATCCGGTCGCTCGTGCCGACGGCGGAGGCGAGGGGGCGCAGGCTGAGCCCGATCAGCCCGTGCTCGAGCACGTAGTCCGTGGCCGCCTGTTGCAGCTCGTCCCGTCGCGACATCAACCCTACTGTAGCGGGTGCTACAGTAGGGATGTAGCACCCGCTACATACCGAAGCGATCGTGAAGGAGGTCGACCCGTGGCCGCCGTGCTGCTCGCCCTGGCAATCGTCGTCGAGGTCGCCTCGACGGCGCTCCTGCCGCGGACCAACGGCTTCACGAGCCCGCTCTGGACCGTGGTGGTCGTCGCGGGCTACGCCGTGTCGATCGGGCTGCTCGCCGCCGTGGTCAAGACGATCCCCGTCTCGGTCACCTACGCCGTGTGGTCGGGTGCGGGCACCGCGCTGGTCGCCGTGGTCGGCCTGCTCTTCCTGGGCGAGTCGATGTCGAAGGTCCAGGCGGCCAGCATCGGGCTGATCATCGTCGGCGTGTTGGGCCTCAACCTGGCCGGCAGCCACTAGCCGCCAGGGCGCGGCTCGATGAGGTCCCACCGGTTGCCGTGGAGGTGGCTCGCCTCGCGACCCAGCGGAGCGTAACTCTTGTGCGTGCGCACACACTGTATTAGAGTACGTGCGTCCGCACGTTCCCTGCCACCACGGAGGTCCCCATGAGCACCCTGCTCCACGTCTCGGCGTCACCCCGGGGCGACCGCTCCGAGTCGCTGGCCCTGGCCGCGACGTTCCTCGACGAGCTCACCACCACCCACCCGGAGGTCGAGGTCGCGCACTGGGACCTCTGGGACGGCTCCCTGCCGCCGTTCGGCCCGGCCGCGGTCGCGGCGAAGATGGCCGTCTTCGCCGGGGCAGACCCGGAGGGCGAGTCCGCGGCGGCCTGGCGCGTGGCGCGCGAGGCGTTCGAGCGGTTCGCCGCGGCCGACCACTACCTGTTCAGCGTCCCGATGTGGAACGCGTCGGTGCCCTACGTCCTCAAGCAGCTCATCGACGTGATCAGCCAGCCCGGCATGGTGTTCGGCTTCGACCCGGTGCACGGCTACACCGGCCTGCTCGAGCACAGGCGGGCGGCGGTGCTCTACACCGGCGCCGTCTACGGGCCCGACCGCGGGCCCGCGTTCGGCGCCGACTTCGCCACGCCGTTCTTCGAGGACTGGCTGCGCTGGGCCGGCATCGACGACATCCGCGCCGTGCACTTCCAGCCCAACCTCGCGATCGCCGACCCTGAGCCGGGCCGCCGCCGCGCGCACCGCGAGGCGGCGGAGCTCGGCCGGACCTTCCTGGTGCCCACGCCCGCGGCGCGGCTCGCCGGCTGAGGGGCCGCCGGCTGCTCGGGAGCGGCGTCAGCGGACCCGGACGGTGCGGCTCACGGTCGCGGCCAGTGTCGGCGCGGCCGGCGCGAGGACCCGGTACGCACCGGGGAGCAGGTCGGCGAACCTCACCGAGCCCTCTCGGTCGGTGCGCTGCGAGGTCACGGAAGTCCAGGCCGTCCCGGCCCGGCGCTGCAGCGTCACCCGTGTCCTCGACGCCGGAGCCAGCCGGACGGACACGGCGTTCTTGAAGCCCGTGACGGTCACGCTCGACCTGACCCGGAAGCGCAGCGGCTGCGACGTCGACGGCGACAGGCCCGCGGCTCCGGCGAAGCCCATGGTCAGGGTCGTGTGCGCCCGCAGCGTCAGCGACCGGCGTACCTCGCCGTTGCCGTCCGTGGTCAGCACCGAGCACCCGGCGGCCGCCGCGCCCACCGGCCGCACGCAGACCTGCACGGCCCGGCCGGGGAGCGGGCTGCCCGTGGTCGCGTCGACGAGGCGGGCCGCGGCCGAGGTCCTCGTGCCGTACGGCCGGGTGGCCGGCCCGCTCAGCAGCCGCAGCGAGGAGGCGTGCGCGGCCGGGGCGGCCGTCGACGGGCTGGTCGCGCTCGGCGTCGGGCTCGGCGCCGCCGGGACCGGCGCGGCGGCGCCCGCGGACGGGCAGGTGACGACCGAGCACAGGGCGGTGACCGGGTCGACCAGGCCCGCGCCGCTCTCGTCGTCGCGGCCGGGCGCGGCGAGGTCGGTGGCCGTCGACGTGAGCAGCGCGGCGACCTGGCCGGCGGAGAGGTCGGGCCGCGCGGCCCGCACCAGCGCGGCGGCGGCGGCCACGACGGGCGCCGCCATCGACGTGCCCGACAGGTAGGCGTAGCCGTCCGGGTAGGTGCTGGCGATGTCGTCGCCGGGTGCCGTGATGTCGACGTGGGGCCCGGTGCTCGAGAACGCCGCGGTCCGGTCGTCGATGTCCGAGGCGGCCACGGCGAGGACGTCGGGGTAGGCCGCCGGATAGCTGACCGGGTTGCCGCTCATCCGCTCGTTGCCGGCCGCGGCGACGACGAGGACGTCGTGCTCGGCCGCGTAGCGGACCGCGTCGGCGCTCGGGCCGGTGCCCGGCCCACCCAGCGAGAGGTTGACGACCTTCGCGCCGCGGTCGACCGCGTAGACGATGCCCTCGGCCACGTCGGAGTCCCAGCCACCCCCGTCGGCGTCGAGCACGCGGACGGGCAGGACCCTCGTGCCGGGCGCGAGGCTCGCGACGCCGATGCCGTTGCCCGTCAGCGCGGCGACGATGCCCGCGACGTGGGTGCCGTGCCCGTGCTCGTCGAGACTGCCGTCGCCCGCGCCGGTGAGGATGTCCGCGCCGGGGAGCACGACGCCGGCGAGGTCCTCGTGCGCGGCCTGGACGCCGGAGTCGACCACGGCGACGGTCGCCCCTCCCGACGGTGCGGCCGACCACAGGCTGGGGGCACGCAGGCGCGACAGCCACCACTGGTAGGCCGTGCCCGGGTCGTTCGACAGGGGCGTGGCGGCGGACACGGATCGGTCGGTCCTCGCGAGGCGGACCCGGGTGTCGAGGGCGACGCTGACCGCGTCCGGGTGCTGCTGGAGGCCGGCCACGGCCTCGCGCGCGGCGGCGCGTCCGGTGACCCGGACCACCCGCACCACCGGGCGCCCGTCGACGCTGCGCACCGACACCACCCGCGCACGCTCGCCGGGCTCGACGTCCGCGGTGATGCGGCGGGGCGGGTCGGTCAGCGACGACGTCTGCTCGTCCCAGGACCGGGCCTGCGCCACGGGGTCGGCTCCGGCGGGGCCGGCGGCGACCAGCGAGGCGAGCGTTCCGGCGGCGAGTGTGCCGGCCACGGCCGTCGCGACCCGGGAGCGGACGGTCATCGACGGCACCGGGGGAGGATGCCAGGGCGCGCGACGGCGGACTGGCATTCCCGGGGCGGCACGCCGCGACATCGGCACCGACGGGCCCCACCTTGAGCCCGGGGGCCCCTTCCGCGACATCGAGCGCCGGGCGGGCGCAAGATGGGGGCATGGCGCGCAAGGACGACCCCGACGACATCGAGTCGCTGCTGGCCGAGGCCGAGCGCACCCTCTCCGGCGGGACGTCGCGCTCGCCGCAGCCGCGGGACGCGAGCCCGCCCGAGCGCTCCGGCGGCCGGGTGCGCACCGCTGCGGTGTCCGCGGCCGTCGCCGGGGGCGCGATCTGGGTGCTGTTCGCGCTGCTGCCGTTCCTGCGCGCCACCTCGGGGGCCGTGGGCGCCTTCCTCGCGACGTTCCTCGTGCTCCTCGTCCTGGGCGGCCGCCGGCGCTGAGGCGGCCGTCCCGGTGGGGCACCTCCACCCTCCGGGCACGGACGGGCCACGGTTGCGCCACGCTTGCGCCACGCTTGCGCCACGCTCGGACGCAGCGGGTGCCGGGAACAGCCGGGGCCGCTACGATGTTGCGCGCAGTAGTTGTCGTCCCGGTGACTCGGCCGGGCCCGCGCTCGTCCGGCGGGCCGCCGGTCGGCGGGACCCTGGGGTGGCCGACCGTGGTGGCCGCCCATTGGTAGAGGCCGTTTCCAAGCGCACGACAGGTGCGCCGCGGCCGCACGACCCATCCTGACGGCGCCGACGGCGCCGGTGGTGCGGGGTCGGAACGACGAAGGGATTGTGTGAATGCCGAAAGCCGATGGCATCGAGGTCGAGGGCATCGTCACCGAGGCGCTGCCCAACGGGTACTTCCGGGTCGACCTGACCAACGGGCACAAGGTGCTCGCCCACCTGTCCGGGCGCATGCGCAAGCACTACATCCGCGTCCTCCTCGAGGACCGGGTCGTGGTCGAGCTCAGCCCCTACGACCTGTCGCGTGGCCGGCTGGTCTACCGGCACAAGTGACGGGCGGCGAGGACGTGCCCACCACGCCCGCCGGCAGCACCGACCTGCTGTTCCAGGCACCGCCCAGCCTCCCGGCGGACGACCTGCACGACGAGGACCTGCGCCCCGCCACCGACCGCGGGCCGCGGAGGGCCGCGGGCGACGGTGCCCGCCCGGCGAGCCCCTCCGCCCCCGGGGGGAACCTGCGTATGCTCAAGGGCGCCCGGCAGGCCGCGGCCGGCATGAAGATCAGCGACGACCAGATCCGCGCTGTGATCGAGGACCCGCAGGACGTCCAGCCGGACCCGAACCAGCCCCACCGCACCCGGATGACCCGTGACGGGGTGACCGTCACGGCGGGCAACGACGGGATGATCCTGCGCGTGACCCGCCGCCGCTGACCCCACCCGGCGAGTTTGCGATCACGTGACGAGTCCGCCGGCGGAGGTGGCGGGCGCCTCGTCGCCGCGCCGAGCCTGGCAGCATGGCCGGGTGCCGGAGACCCTGCTGATCCTCGAGGACGACGACGGCATCCGGACCGCACTGCGGATGGCCATGGAGGACGAGGGCTACCTCGTCGTCGACACGGCCCGCGCCGAGGACGCGCTGCGGGTCGTGGCCGAGCAGCCGGTCGACCTGATGCTCGTCGACCTGATGCTCGGCGGCATGGACGGCTACACCTTCATCCGGCGCGCACGGCCGGCAAGTGACGCGCCGATCATCGTGGTGAGCGCGCGCAACGACACCGTCGACATCGTGGCCGCGCTCGAGGCCGGCGCCGACGACTACGTCACCAAGCCGTTCGTGGTCAAGGAGGTCAGCGCGCGGCTGCGCGCCCTGCTGCGGCGGGGGAGGGCCGGCGCGGCTCCCGACCCGGAGGTCGCCGACCACGTCGTGCTCGACACCGCCGAGCCGGCGCTCGTGCTCGACATGAGCGCCGGGACCGTGCGCCGCGGTGCCGACAGCATCCACCTGACGGTCACGGAGTACCGCCTGCTCTGCGAGCTCGCTTCGCCGACCGGCCGGGTGCGCAGCCGCCAGTCGCTGCTCGACGCCGTCTGGGACAAGGGCTTCTTCGGCGACGAGCGCATCGTGGACGTCCACGTCCGCCGCCTGCGCACCAAGGTCGAGCGCGACCCCGGTGAGCCGCAGCTGGTCGTGACGGTCCGGGGCCTGGGATACCGGCTGGATCCGAGATGAGACGCCCCGTCCGCGCCGTGGGGCTGCGGACGACGATCATGCTGTCCTTCGCCGTGGGAGCGATGCTGCTCTCCGCGGTGATGGGCATCGGCACCTACCTCACCGCCCGCGACTACCTCGTCGACCAGCGGGAGCGCGCCGCCGTGCGCCAGGCGTTCGCCGACGCGTCGTACGTCCGCGACGGGCTGCTCACCTCCGGCGTCGAGGTCAGCGACGTCCTGGGCCGGGTCGCGCCCGCCGCCGACTCCACGGTCCTGGTGCGGCGTTTCGACCGGTGGTTCTCGTCGTCGCTCCAGCTGGGCGAGCAGGACGTGCCCGCCCGGGTGCAGCGGGCGGTCGACGAAGGGGACGTTGCCGTGGTCTGGACCCGCGCCCAGGACGCACCCGCCGTCGCGGTCGGGGTGCCGCTGCCGGCGGTCGACGCCCACTTCTTCGAGGTCGTCTCCGCCCAGGAGCTCGCCCGGACGCTAGACACCCTGCGCATCGTGCTCGCGGTGTTCGCGGCGCTCACCGCCGCCGCGGGTGCCCTGCTCGGACGGTGGGCGGCGAGGCGGGTCGTCGCCCCGCTCGACCACGTGGCGGGGGCCGCGGCACGCATCGCCGGGGGTGCCCTCGACACGCGGCTGCCGACGACCGAGGACCCGGATCTCGCGACCATCGTGGGCTCGTTCAACAGCATGGTCGACGCCGTGCACGAGCGCATAGAGCGCGACGCCCGCTTCGCCGCCGACGTGAGCCACGAGCTGCGGTCGCCGCTGACGGCCCTGGTGACGAGCGTGGACGTCCTGGACGGGCGCCGGGACGAGCTCTCCGAGCGGTCCCGCCGCGCGCTGGACCTCGTCAAGGCGGACCTGCGCCGCTTCCATCGCGCGCTGGAGGACCTCCTCGAGCTCGGCCGCCTCGAGTCGGGCGCCGCCGGGCTCGACGGCTCGACGCTGGACGCGCGCGACCTCGTGCGGTTCGCGCTGGAGGAGAGCGGGCGCGACGTCGGCCTGCTGCGCACCCCCGCGGGCTCCGGGGGGACGCTGGTCGCCGTCGACAAGGCGCAGATGCAGCGCGCGCTGGTGAACCTGTTCGAGAACGCCGAGCGGCACGGCGGCGGGCTGTCCGGCATCACCGTGGCGCCCGACGTCGACGGGGTCGTCATCGCGGTCGACGACGACGGGCCGGGTGTCCCCATCGAGGACCGGGAGCGCATCTTCGAGCGGTTCGTGCGCGGCGGGTCCCGCGGGTCACTGCCCGGTGCAGGGCTCGGTCTGAGCCTGGTCGCCGAGACAGTGCGCTCGCACGGCGGCGCCATCTGGTGCGGGAGCGCGCCGGGCGAGTCGGGCGCCCGGTTCACCCTGCGGCTGCCGTGCCCGGACTCCCGGCCGGACCGTGACCCGTCGCCGGACGGGGGGCGCACATGAGCAGGCCCCGGGTCCCGCGGGCCCTGGTGGCTCTCGTCCTCCTCGGCGCCGTCGTGTCGTGCGGCGCCCCCCAGGACGGGTCGATGCGCACCGTGGCGCCCGACGACGTCCCCTACCGGCTGCTCGAGGAGGGGGCCGGTCCGACACCGGAGCCGACCGCCGACGCGCTCGCGGTGACGGCGCCCCGCGTGTTCTTCACCGACCAGGAGGACCTCCTGGTCGCCGAGCGCCAGCCCGTCGAGGCGTCGGGGCTCGAGCCGGTCGTCGCGGCCCTGCTCGATCGCCTGGCCGCCGGCCCCACCGACGAGCAGCGCAGCAACGGCCTGGGCAGCGCGCTCGGTCCCGACGTGGGCCTCCGGCTGGTGCACGTGGTCGAGGGCATCGCGTACGTCGAGGTCGTGGCCGCGGAGCAGGGGCCGGCCGCCGACCAGCTGCCGCTCGCGATCGGCCAGATCGTCCTCACGATGACCTCCGTCGACGGCGTGGACCAGACCCTGCTGCTGCAGGACCAGGTGCCGCTGTCCGCACCGCTGCCCGGCGGTGAGCGGACGTCGCGGCCGCTGACCGCCAGCGACTACACCGCGCTCGTGTCTCCCACGAGCCTGCCGATGCGCAAGACGTCGCCCGGCCCGTCGGCATCGCCCACCGGGCCCTGAGCCGGTGGCGAACCCAGGGGTCACGGCCCGACCGCGACCGCCCCAGCCCGGCGCGGGTCACCGGCCGCCTCGAGCGCCCGGCCCGGCCCGCCCAGGGCGGCGCCGACCCCTCCGAAGTACATCGAGTGCCGGTGGTGGCGCCGGACCGGCAGGTCGAGCGCGGGCAGCTGGACGTCCTCCTCGGCCTCGACGCGGACGTCGCCGTCGGGGCCGTGCTCGTCGAGGTGGTTGACGTGCAGCCGCGGCAGGTCGATCGCCTGCTGGAGACCGGCCGCACCGTGCACGAACGGCACGAGCACCTGGAGCAGGGCCGTCGTGATGCGGTCGGCACCCGGGCTGCCGATCGCCAGCGCCGCCCCGTCGTCGTGGCGCCCGACGGTCGGTGCCATGTTGCTGCGCAGGCGCTCGCCCGGCTCGAGCGGGCCGCCCCGGTTGAGCTCGAGCTCCCCCAGGCAGTTGTTCAGCCACAGCCCGGTGCCCGGCACGGTGGCGCCCGAGCCGTAGCCCGAGGAGGCCGTCACGGCACACGCGGTGCCCGCGTCGTCCACGACCGACACGTGCACCGTGCTCGGTGAGCGCGGCTGCCGCCACCCCACCTCCGCCAGCAGGTCGGCCGCCGCGGCGTCCCGGTCGTCGTCGAGGTCGAGACGGGCCCGGCGGGCGTGCAGCACCCGTCGCTGGGCGGCCAGCAGGCGCGCGGTGTCCGGCGCGCGCCACGGGCCGGGACCCCTCTCGCCGACCAGCGTGAGCATCGCCGCCAGGGCCACCCCGCCGATGGCCGGCACGGGGTTGGTGCGCAGCGACCAGGCGGACGTACGCACGCCGAGCGCGGGTCGCACCAGCGGCCGGTAGGACGCGAGGTCCTGCCGCGTCACCAGGCCCCCGCGCTGCGCCATGTCGGCCACGAACGCTTCGGCGAGGGACCCGACGTAGAGGGTGCCGGCGCCCTCGCCGGCGATCAGCTCGAGGGTCCCCGCCAGCCCGTCGACCACCATCCGGTCGCCGGTCTCCAGCCAGGCCCCGTCGGGGCGGCGCACCGCGGCGGAGGTCTCCGGGTCCCAGGCGAGAAGGCTGTCGCGGACGTAGGGGAGGTAGTAGCCCGCGGCCGACCCCAGCAGGAACCCGTCGCGAGCCGCCTCGTGTGCCGGCGCCACGACCTCGGCCCAGGGCAGCGTGCCGTGCTGCTGCTGGGCGAGGCCGAGCCCGGCCAGGGCGCCCGGGGTGGCCACCGCCGCGTGCCCCGCGGTCATGGTCAGCCCGCCGCCGTAGTCGGTGCGGACCTCGCGGGCGAGCGGGTCGGGCGCCGCGTCGGCCCGCCCGGCGCCCGGCATGGCGACGTAGCCGTCGACGGTGACCGCTTCGGGCGCGCCGGCGGGCCAGATCGTGAGGTAGGCGCCGCCGGCCAGCGAGACGATGCCGGGCTCGGTGACCATCGCGACGAACATCGCCGCGACCGCCGCATCGACCGCGCCGCCGCCGAGCGAGGCCGCCCGCAGCGCCGCGTCCGCGGACGCGGAGTTCGGCGCCGCCACCGCCACCGCGCGCTGCGTCACGCCGGACATCCTGCCCGCCCGCCGGTCGCGGGCGGGCAGGACGGCGCGGACGGCGTCAGGCCGCCGTGGGCAGCGTCTCGTCGCTCGGCACGTCCTGCCGCCGGGCGTTGATCAGCACGAGCGTCACCACGAGCGCCGCGGCCAGCAGCACCGCGCCCCAGAAGAACGACACGTGGTAGCCGCGGAGGAAGGCCAGGTTGAGGGTGGACTCGGCCTTGCTCGGGTCGGTGACCGGGTTGTCGACGAAGTAGGCCGTCACGGCGCCGGCGAACAGCGTGTTCAGCAGGGCGGTGCCCAGCGAGCCACCGATCTGCTGCGAGGTGTTCAGCACCGCGCTGGCGACCCCGGCGTCATGGTGCTCGACGCCGATCAGTGCTGTGCTCGACGCCGGGATGAAGACCCCGGCGAGGCCGATGCTCATGAGCAGCTCGGCCGGCAGGACGTGGGACCAGTAGGCGGTGTCCTGGGTGATCTGCGTGAGCAGCAGCATGCCCGCGACGGCCATCACCAGGCCCGGCACCATGAGGGGCTTGGGGCCGAACCGCGGCAGCAGCTGGGCGACCACCCCCGCGGTGAGGATGATGCCGGCGCTGAACGGCAGGAACGCGAACCCGGCCTTGAGCGGGCTGTAGCCCAGGTTGACCTGGAAGTAGTAGGTGAGGAACAGGAACATCGCGAACAGGCCCGCACCCACGAGGAGGAACACGAGGTAGGAGCCGCCGCGGTTGCGGTGGAGCACCACGCGCATCGGCAGCATCGGGTTCCTGGCCCGGGTCTCCCACCAGACGAACGCCACCAGCAGGACCACGGCGGTCACGAGGAAGAAGATCGTCGAGCCGGCCGTCCAGCCCTGCACGGCGGTGTCGGTCGGGTCGTCGGGGTTGGCGGCGCGGGCCGCCTCGGTGAACCCGTAGACGAGCGAGACGAGCCCCAGGGTCGCGAGCAGGACGCCGGGGACGTCGTAGCGGGTGTCCCCGTGAGCCTTGCTCTCGTGCACGAGCGGGACCGCCAGGGCGGCGACGAGCAGCGCCACCGGGACGTTGACGCCGAGGGTCCAGCGCCAGGAGGCGTACTCGGTGAGCACGCCGCCGACGATCAGGCCGATCGCGGCCCCGCCGCCGGCGAGCGCCCCGAAGACGCCGAAGGCCTTGGCCCGCTCCTTGGGGTCGGTGAACGTCACCGTCACGATGGACAGGGCGGCCGGCGCCATCAGCGCGGCGAACCCGCCCTGCAGGGCGCGCGCGGCGAACAGCAGCTCCTGGTTCGGCGCGACGCCGCCGAGCGCCGAGGCGCCGGCGAAGCCGAGCAGGCCGATGATGAACGTGCGCTTGCGGCCGGTGTAGTCGGCGATGCGCCCGCCGAGCAGGAGCAGGCCGCCGAAGGCCAGCGTGTAGGCCGTCACGACCCACTGCCGGTCGGCGTTGGTTATCTCGAGGTCGTTCTGCGCCGAGGGCAGCGCGATGTTCACGATCGACGCGTCGAGGACGATCATCAGCTGTGCTGCGGCCAGGACGGCGAGCGCCAGCCAGCGCTTCGGGTCCGGCTCGGTGGCGGATGCCTGGGGCTCCACCACGGGCACGCCGGAGGGGCGGGTGGGGTCGGTCACGGTGTCTCCTGTGAGGGGGTTGGCCCGCTGCCTCGGCTGCCGGACAGCAGGGGGATCATGACGTCGTCGGTCACGTGGTCGATGAACGCATCGTCCACGTCGGCACCGACAACCAGGACGTGCTGGAACCAGAGGGCGCCCGCCACCTCGTGGGCGAGCGCGGCGTCCGCGTCGGGCGGGAGCTCGCCGCGCGCGACGGCGCGCTCGACAACGGTGCGCAGGGCGGACGCCTTCGCCGTGAGCACCTGGTCGCGCACGCAGTCGCCGATCTCGGGCGCGTTGCGCATCGCGAGCAGGACCCCGGCCATCACGTCGGCGTCCGCTGCGCCCACGTCGTGCGCCATCGCCCGCAGCGTCGCCACCAGGTCGCCGCGCAGGCTGCCGGTGTCGGCCGCGGCCGGGTGCCGCTCGGACCGGCCCCTCAGCGCGTCGAGCACGAGCTCGCGCTTGCCGGGCCAGTGGCGGTAGATCGTCGCCTTGCTCGCGTGCGCCCGCGCGGCGACGGCGTCCATGCTCATCCGGTCGTAGCCGACCTCGGCGAGCAGGGCCAGGGCGGCGTCGCAGATGGCGGCGTCGCGGCCGGGGGTGGGCATCGTGCGGTCTCCGGTGGCAGGGCGGACGAGCGGGGCTGGTACGAAACGGTTCCGTACAGGCGGGGAGCCTAGGGTCGGCAACGGAGGGGGGTCCATCGGTTATTCCGGGCCCGATTGGGCGCCTCGCCGTCCGGCGGGCACAATGGCCGCTGCCCGTCCGCGAGGTCGAGAGGTCCCCCTGCCATGTCGTCAGCCACGTCGTCCGCCGCTGAGACGGCCATCGCCCCCGACGCGGTGCTCGACGCCCTCGAGGCGGAGGCGATCCACGTCTTCCGCGAGGCCGCCGGAGCGTTCCGCCGCCCGGTGATGCTCTACAGCATCGGCAAGGACTCGTCGGTCCTGCTGCACCTCGCCGTCAAGGCCTTCGCGCCGGCCAAGGTGCCCTTCCCGGTCCTGCACATCGACACGACCTGGAAGTTCCGGGAGATGATCGAGTTCCGTGAGCGCATGGCGCGTGAGCACGACCTCGACCTGAGGGTCCACACGAACGCCGAGGGCGTCCAGGACGGGGTCACCCCGTTCACCCACGGCACCCACGAGTACACGCGGATCATGAAGACGGTGGCGCTGCGGCAGGCGCTGGACGAGGGGGCGTACGACGCCGCGTTCGGGGGTGCCCGCCGCGACGAGGAGCGCTCTCGCGCCAAGGAGCGGGTCTTCTCGCTGCGTGAGCCGGGCCACCGGTGGGAGCCCCGCAAGCAGCGCCCGGAGTTCTGGCGCACGGCCAACACCCAGCTCTCCGACGGGCAGACGATGCGCGTCTTCCCGATGTCGAACTGGACCGAGCTCGACGTCTGGCGCTACATCCAGCGGGAGCAGATCGAGGTCGTTCCGCTGTACTTCTCGAAGGAGCGCCCGGTCGTCGAGCGCGAGGGGCAGCTCATCATGATCGACGACGACCGCTACCCGCTGCGCGACGGCGAGCAGCCGCAGATGCGCAGCGTCCGTTTCCGGACGCTCGGCTGCTATCCGCTGACCGCGGCCGTCGAGTCGAAGGCGGACAACCTCGACGACCTGCTCGCCGAGATGCTCGTGGACCGGCGCTCCGAGCGCTCCGGCCGCCTCATCGACGGCGAGGGCGGGGGCTCCATGGAGAGCAAGAAGACCGAGGGGTACTTCTGAGATGACCACCGCGTCCGTTGCTCTCACCGAGCACCCCATCGTCCGCGTCGTCGCCTGCGGGTCGGTCGACGACGGCAAGTCGACGCTGATCGGCCGGCTGCTCGCCGGGACCGAGAGCATCCCCGACGACATCCTCGACTACGCCCGCAACACCCGCCGGAGCGGCTCGACCATCGCCAAGGGCGAGGTCGACTTCTCGATGCTCACCGACGGGCTGGAGGCCGAGCACGAGCAGGGCATCACCATCGACGTGGCATACCGCCACCTCTACCTGCCCTCCGGCCGCCGCGCGATCATCGCCGACGCGCCGGGGCACGAGCAGTACACCCGCAACATGGCCGTCGCGGCCTCGACCGCGGACATCGCGATCCTGCTCGTCGACGCGACCCGCGGCATCCGGGCACAGACGCACCGGCACCTGACCGTGTGCGCGCTGATGGGCGTGCGGACGGTGATCGTCGCCATCAACAAGATGGACGCGGTCGAGTTCGCGCACGTGCCCTTCGAGGAGTTCGCGGGCGGGGTCCGGTCCGCCGCGGCCCGGTTCGACCTCGCGGAGGTCGAGGTCATCCCCGTCAGTGCCCTCACCGGGGACAACGTCCTCGAACGGTCGGGCCAGATGTCGTGGTACCACGGGCCGACCGTGCTCGAGGCCCTGACGTCCTGGCGTCCCGCGCCCGTGGAGGACCAGACCAAGGCGCCCTTCCGGATGCCGGTGCAGATCGTGGTGCGCGCCGACGAGTTCCGTGGGTACGCCGGGACCGTCGTCGCGGGGTCGGTGCGTCCGGGCGACGAGGTCACGGTCAACGCGAAGGGGTCGCCCACCACGGTGGAGCGGGTCATTGCCGGGGGCAAGGACATCGCCGAGGCCCACGCCGGCCAGGCCGTGACGCTGACCCTCGAGACCGAGACCGACGTGACGCGGGGCGACCTTCTGGTCGCGCCGGAGAACGGGCTGCCGCCTGAGCAGTTCCCGCGCCCGGCGACGGCGTTCGCGGCCGACCTGGTGTGGACCGGCGAGGAGGAGCTGCGTCACGGCCGGTCCTATCTGCTCCTGGCCGGCTCCCTCGCCGTCCCGGCGGTCGTGACGGCCATCCGCGGCCGGCGCGACGTGGTCTCGGGCGAGGAGATGTCCGCCCGGACGTTCAAGATGAACGACATCGGGCACGTCGAGATCGCCACCGACACGCCCGTGCCGCTCGACGCGTACTCGCTGTGCCGCGACACAGGTGGCTTCCTGCTGGTGGAGAGGGTCAGCCGCGACACCGTCGCCGCCGGCCTCGTGCGGCACGCGCTGCGCCGCGCGCACAACGTGGTCCCGCACGCGTTCACGGTGGACCAGGAGGCGCGCGCGCGGCTCAAGGCTCAGCGGCCGCGCGTGATGTGGCTCACCGGTGTCCCCGGCGCGGGCAAGTCGACGATCGCCGACGCGCTGGAGCGCCACCTCCACGGCCTGGGGCTTCACACGTACGTGCTCGACGGCGACGGCGTGCGCACGGGGCTGAACAAGGACCTGGGCTTCACGCCCGAGGACCGGGCCGAGAACGTGCGGCGCGTCGCCGAGACGGCGAAGCTGATGATGGACGCCGGACTGATCGTGATCGTGTCGCTGGTGTCGCCGTTCCGCGGTGACCGGCGCGCCGCCAAGGGCCTGTTCTCCGAGGGCGAGTTCCTCGAGGTGTGGGTCGACACGCCGTCCGACGTCGTCGTCGAGCGTGACCCCAAGGGCCTCTACGCGAAGGCGAAGGCAGGCACCCTGCCGAACATGACGGGCGTCGGGCAGATGTACGAGCCGCCCGAGCACCCGGACGTCGTGGTCACCGGTGACGGTGACGTCGACGAGGCGGTCGGCCGGCTCCTGGCGGCCCTCGAGATCACGCACTGACGTGGCGGAGCTGGTCTATCCGCCCGTCATCTCTCTCGCCCGTGTCGTGTTCGCGCTGCAGGGCCTGCGGTTCACCATGCGGGGGACCGAGCACGTCCCGCGCCGCGGTGGAGTCGTGATGGCGATCAACCACGTGGGCTACATGGACTTCACCTACGCCGGTCTCGCGGCGCGCCCCTCCGGGCGGCTCGTGCGGTTCATGGCCAAGCAGGAGGTCTTCGTCCACCGCGTCAGCGGCCCACTGATGCGGGGGATGCACCACATCCCGGTGGACCGTGAGGCGGGCGCACGCTCGTACCGGCACGCCGTCGAGGCGTTGCGGGGCGGGGAGATCGTGGGCGTGTTCCCGGAGGCGACGATCAGCCGCTCCTTCGAGCTCAAGGAGTTCAAGGCCGGTGCAGCGCGGATGGCCGCGGAGTCGGGCGTCCCGCTGCTGCCCACCGTCATCTGGGGCTCGCAGCGCGTCTGGACCAAGGGACGGCCCCGCCGGCTCGGCCGCTCCAACGTCGCCATCTCCGTGTTCGTCGGCGAGCCGCTGCACGTCGCCGCCGACGCCGACCCGGCCGAGGTGACCGCGGACCTGAGGGCGGCGATGGAGCGGTTGCTGCACGAGGCCCAGGAGACCTACCCCGACCGTCCGTCCGGCCCGGAGGACGCCTGGTGGCTGCCGGCCAGGCTCGGGGGGTCGGCGCCGACGCCGGACGAGGCAGCGGCGCTCGACCGCGCCGAGCGCCGCGAGCGCATCGAGGCGGCGAAGGCGGCACGCGACAACGCACGGCCAGCGCGGCGTCGCTGACGGCCCGGCCGGGTGGCTGCGCGATAGCCTGGCGAGGTGAGCGAGCTCGAGCTGCCGCCGACGACGGACAGCGTCCCGCTGGCCCGCCGGTTCGCTCGGCAGCTGCTCCGCGACAGCACGTCCGACGTCGACACCGTCGTCCTGCTCGTCTCGGAGGTCGTGACGAACGCCGTTCTCCATGCGAGGAGTGAGATCCGGCTCGTCGTGCGCGACGGGGTCGAGGTCGTCCGGGTGGAGGTCCACGACGGGTCGCCGGTGCCGCCGCGGCTGCACCACTTCCCCCCGTCCTCGGGCACCGGCCGCGGACTGCGCATGGTCGACCGGCTCGCGCGTGCCTGGGGGGTCGACCCCCTCGGCCACGGCGGGAAGGTCGTCTGGTTCGAGGTCGGACTGCCCGCCGACTCGGCGTGGAGCTCCTTCGACGACGACGCCCTCGAAGGTGCCGACCGTGACATCTGAGCCGGTGCCCGACGAGGAGCGCGACGTGGCACTGGACGCCGGCGACACGTCCCGCGACATGCTGATCGAGGGCGGGGCCCGGATGGTCGAGAGCACCGGGGCCCTGGACGCCCCCTGGCCCGGGGACCTCGGCTGAGCGCCCGCGACGTGGCCGCCGCGACCGTCCTCGCGGCGACGGCTGCCTGGGACGAAGCGGAGTCGAGCGCGCTGCGGCTGCTGCTCGTGGAGGACGACGACGGCGACGCGTTCCTCGTCCGCGAGCTGTTGCTCGACGCTGCGAGCGACGTCGAGCTGACCCGCGCCGGCTCCCTGGCCGAGGCGCTCGCGCTGCTGCCCGGGGAGGTCGACTGCGTCCTGCTCGACCTCGGTCTCCCGGACGCCACCGGGCTCGACGCCCTGTCGAGCGTCCTGTCCCACGCCCCGTCGATCGCCGTGCTCGTGCTGACGGGCCTCGCCGACGAGCACCGCGGCACCGAGGCGGTGGCGGCAGGCGCCCAGGACTACCTCGTCAAGGGCGGCATCGACGGGCAGCTCCTCACCCGCGCCATCCGCTACGCGGTCGAGCGCAAGCGGGCCGACGAGTCGCTGCGGCGGCTCTACGCGTCGGAGATGCGGGCCGCCGAGAACGCCCGGCTGGAGCGGGGCCTGCTTCCCCAGCCGCTGCTGCGCCGGCTCCGGCCGCAGGACGTCGTGAGCCTCTACAGCCCCGGTCGGCACCAGTCGCTGCTCGGCGGCGACTTCTACGACGTGATCGACTGCGCCGACGGGTCGGTGTTCGTGCTCATCGGCGACGTCGCCGGGCACGGGCCGGACGAGGCCGCCGTCGGGGTCTGCCTGCGCATCGCCTGGCGCACGCTCGTGCTCTCCGGAGCCGACCCCGACAGCATCCTGCCCGCCATGCACGACGTGCTCGTCAGCGAGCGTGAGTCCGACGAGGTGTTCGCGACCGTCGCGATGGCGCGGGTCCAGCCGGACGACGGTGTCCTCACCCTGTGGCTCGCGGGGCACCCGGCGCCGGCGGTCGTGGACGGCGCCACCGTGCGCCCCCCGGCGGAGCTGTGCTCCGACGTCGCGCTCGGCATCGTCGACGACGTCGCCTGGGAGAGCTGCCAGCTGCCGGTGCAGGGGGACACCCGGCTGGTGCTGTTCACCGACGGGCTGATCGAGGGTTTCGACGGGCAGGTCGGCGGGCGGCGGCTGGGCGACACCGGCCTGCACCGGGTGCTCGCCGACCTCCTCGGCCGCGGCCTGGCGGGAGAGAACCTGGTCGCGAGCCTCCTCGCCGAGGTCCGGCTCCGCAACGGCGGCGAGCTGACCGACGACGTCGCCGTGCTCATGCTGTCCTGGGCGGGCTGGGAGTGAGGACGACCCTCCAGCGGCAGCTCGGGCGGACCTTCCTGGCGCTGCTGCTGGTCACCACCGTCGGCGTGGCGCTGGCCGTCGTCGTCGCGGTCCGGCTGGTGGGCGCCCAGGAGCAGGTCGTCGAGCGGCTCTTCGACAGCTACGCGGCAGCCGCCGACGTCAACCAGGCGCTCGTCGACCACGAGACCGGCTTCCGCGGCTACGCCCTCACCGGCGACGAGGACTTCCTCGAGCCCTATCGCGCAGGCGCCGCGCGGGCGCAACGGTCATTGCAGCGCCTCGAGCGGATCGAGGAGGACTTCCCGGCGCTGCGACCGCGCCGCATCGCGGTCGCCGCGGCGGCCGACGACTGGCGCCGGACGGTCGCCGAGCCGGGGATCGCGGCTGTCGCCGCTGGTCGCACCCTCGACCGTGCCGCGCTGGAGACCAGCAGGCTCCGTTTCGACGCCGTCCGGTCGGCGGTCGACGACTACCGCGACGCCCTGCTCGTGCAGCGCGAGGACCGGGTCGCGGACCTGCGGCGCGGGGTGACGCTGCTCTTCGTCGGCTTCGGCGCGGGGCTGGTGCTGCTGGCGACGTCCGCCGCCCTCGCCTGGGTCGCGCTGCGGCGCTGGGTGATCGGGCCCCTCGCGCAGCTCGGTGCGGAGGTCGACCGGGTCGAGGGCGGCGACCTGTCGCGACGAGTGGCGATCGAGGACGCGCCGCAGGAGATCCGCGACCTCGCCGAGCAGATCGACCGGATGCGGGTGCGGATCCTGCACGAGTTCGCCCTCGCCGAGGAGTCCCGCAACCGAGCCGAGGAGGCCCAGGCGCTGGTCGAGGAGCACGCCGAGGACCTCCGGCGGTCCAACGCCGAGCTCGAGCAGTTCGCCTACGTCGCCTCGCACGACCTCCAGGAGCCGCTGCGCAAGGTCGCGTCCTTCTGCCAGCTCATCGAGCGCAGGTACAAGGGCCAGCTCGACGAGCGCGGTGACCAGTACATCGAGTTCGCCGTCGACGGCGCCAAGCGGATGCAGCAGCTGATCAACGACCTGCTGGCCTTCTCGCGCGTCGGCCGGCACACCGGCGGGTTCGAGCGGGTGCCGCTCGAGCTGGTGCTGGCGGGCGCGCTGCGTCAGCTCGAGGCGGCTGTCGAGGAGTCGGGTGCGGTGGTCACCCACGACCCGCTGCCCGAGGTGGAGGGCGAGGCCGGGCTGCTCGTGCTGCTGCTGCAGAACCTCATCGGCAACGCGGTGAAGTTCCGGAGCGAGGCGGCCCCGCGGGTCCACCTCGGCGTCCGGCAGGCACCGGGAGAGCCGGACGTGTGGGAGTTCTCCTGTGCGGACAACGGCATAGGGATCGACGAGCAGTACGAGGACAAGATCTTCGTCATCTTCCAGCGCCTGCACGGCCGCGACGCCTATGGCGGCACCGGCATCGGGCTGGCCATGTGCAAGAAGATCGTGGAGCATCACGGCGGCAGGCTGTGGCTGGACAGCACGGCGCCCGGCGGGGGCTCGACGTTCCGCTGGACGCTGCCGGCCGCGGCCCGGGAGGCCCCGGGAGCGGCCGGAACGACCAACACACCGGCCACGGACCACAGTGGCCACACCGACGACAGCGACGACACGGACGACTTCGAGGAAGGGACCGCGGATGACGGAGCAGCCGGAGCGCCAGGTCGAGATCTTGCTCGTGGAGGACGACCCGGGTGACGTCCTCATGACGCGCGAGGCGTTCGCGGACTACAAGCTGCGCAACCAGCTGCACGTCGTCAACGACGGGGCGGACGCGCTGGCCTTCCTGCGCCAGGAGGGCGAGTACGAGGGCAAGCCGCGGCCGGACCTGGTGCTGCTGGACCTCAACCTGCCCCGGATGGACGGGCGGGAGGTCCTGGAGGCCATCAAGTCCGACGCCGAGCTGGCGAGCATCCCGGTCGTGGTCCTCACGACGTCGGAGGCGGAGGACGACGTGCTGCGCAGCTACTCGCTGCACGCGAACGCCTACGTGACCAAGCCGGTGGACTTCGAGCGGTTCATCGAGGTCGTGCGCCAGATCGACGACTTCTTCGTGACCGTGGTGCGGCTGCCGCGCCGCTAGCGCCGGGGGTGCCTAGGACTCGTCGCGGTCGCTGACGGTCCAGCGCTCCAGCCGCTCCATCCCCAGGAGCAGCGCGAGCAGACCGACCGGCACGAGGAGCGCCGCAAACATCATGTGATCACCCTCCGCCGCAGGTTGTTGCCCGAGGAAGCGCGGCGAAACCCTTCGGTGTCAACTATCGGTGACCGCCGCGCCCGTCTTGACCGCGCCACGCGGGGGACGTGACACGCCTCACGGGCCGGCGGCGCGATCTGACACGATCGTCCCCATGTCCGGCCAGCCCAGCATCTCGTACTCCATCACCGTCCGTCTCGAGGTGCCGGCCCGCGGCAACGCCGTCAGCCAGCTCACCCATGCGGTCGAGGAGGCGGGTGGTGTGGTGACGGCGCTGGACGTCACCGCGTCCGGGGCCGAGTCGCTGCGCATCGACGTCACGTGCGCCGCGACCGACACCGAGCACGCGCAGCGGCTGACCGAGGCGCTCTCGGCGGTCGAGGGAGTCTCGATCGGCAAGGTCTCGGACCGCACGTTCCTCATGCACCTCGGCGGGAAGATCGAGATCCAGCCCAAGATGCCGATCCGCACCCGCGACGACCTGTCGATGATCTACACGCCCGGGGTGGCGCGGGTCTGCCTCGCGCTGGCCGAGAACCCCGACGACGCGCGACGGCTCACCATCAAGCGCAACACGGTGGCGGTCGTCACCGACGGGTCGGCGGTGCTCGGGCTCGGGAACCTCGGTGCCGTGGCGGCGCTGCCCGTGATGGAGGGGAAGGCCGCGCTCTTCAAGCGATTCGCCGGCATCGACGCCTTCCCGATCTGCCTGGACACCCAGGACGTCGACGAGATCGTGCGCACGGTCGAGCTGATCGCGCCGGTGTTCGCAGGCATCAACCTCGAGGACATCTCTGCCCCCCGGTGCTTCGACATTGAGCGCCGCCTGCGTGAGAAGCTGGACATCCCCGTCTTCCACGACGACCAGCACGGGACTGCGATCGTGGTGCTCGCCGCCCTGCTCAACGCGCTGACCGTGGTGGACAAGCGGCTCGAGGACGTGCGCATCGTCATGTCCGGGGCCGGGGCGGCGGGCATGGCGATCCTCGCCGTGCTGCTGGAGGCGGGGGCCCGCGACGTCGTCGTCGCCGACAAGGACGGGGTCATCCACCGCGACCGCGACGGGCTGGCGCCCGAGCTGGTGTCGGTCGCCGAGCGCACGAACCGGGCAGGGGTGACCGGCGACCTGCGCGGCGCGCTGGCCGGTGCCGACGTGTTCGTCGGCGTCTCGGCACCGAACCTGCTCACCGGTCCCGACATCGCGACCATGGCCGAGGGCAGCATCGTCTTCGCCATGGCCAACCCGGTGCCTGAGGTCGACCCGCTCGCCGCCTCCGAGCACGCGAGCGTCGTGGCAACCGGCCGCAGCGACTTCCCCAACCAGATCAACAACGTGCTGGCCTTCCCCGGCGTGTTCCGCGGCCTCCTCGACGCCCAGAGCCACACGATCACGATCGAGATGCTCATCGCCGCCGCGCGGGCGCTGGCCGGGGTGGTGCCGCCCGAGGAGCTCCACGCGAGCTACATCGTCCCGAGCGTCTTCCACCCCGACGTCTCGCACACCGTGGCCGCCGCCGTCAGCGCGGCCGTGAAGGCCACGGGGTCGTCCCTGCTCCCGGCCGACGAGGTGCCCGCAGGGTGACCCGCGGCGGCACCGCTGCCGCGTCCGGCCATCGGGAGCGGGCGCTCCTCGCCGTCGCCGTGTGCGTGAACCTGGCGGTGCTGTACTGGCCGCGGACGGTCGACGCGTCCGGCGGCCCGCTGCCGCTGGACAAGGTGGCACACGTGCTGATCTTCGCGGCGGTCGGCTGGGCCGGGCTCCGCGCGGGGTGGCGGGCGCGCCTGCTCGTGCCGCTGCTCGTCCTGCACGCCGTCACGAGCGAGATCGTGCAGGCACGCCTGCTCCCCGGGCGCAGCGGTGACCTCGCCGACGTCGCGGCCGACCTGGCAGGTGTGCTCGCCGGAATGCTGCTGGCGCGGGCATCATGGCCACATGAGCGCGCAGCACTCGGCACCTCTGGAGACCGGGCTCGCCGGCCGGCTGCTGGTGGCGACACCGGAGCTGGGCGACGGCACGTTCGAGCGCAGCGTCGTCCTCGTCCTCGACCATGACGACGACGGTGCCCTCGGCGTGGTCATCAACCGGCCGACGCCGGTCGACGTGGCCGAGGTGCTGCCGACCTGGCAGCCGCTGGCCTGCGAGCCGGGCGTCCTCTTCCAGGGCGGCCCCGTGGCCCTCGACTCCGCCCTGGGGCTCGCCGTGGTCCCCGGCACCGACGAGGCCGCCGAGCCGCTCGGCTGGCGCCGGGTCGTCGGACGGCTCGGCCTCGTCGACCTCGACACCCCGCCCGAGGTGCTCGCCGCCGAGGTGACCCGGCTGCGCATCTTCGCCGGCTACGCGGGGTGGGGCGCCGGGCAGCTCGAGGACGAGCTCCGTGAGGGCGCGTGGTACGTCGTCCCGGCCGACCCCGACGGGGGCTTCGCCGACGCCTTCTCCGCCAGCCCCGACGGTCTGTGGCGAGCCGTGCTGCGGCGCCAGGGCGGCGACCTCGCGATGGTCTCCACCTACCTCGACGACCCCTCGCTGAACTGAGGGGTGGTGCCTACACTCGGCGCCATGACAGAGCACGACGGCGACGGCGGTCCCGGCCTCGACGAGCCCGGTCCCGGCGGGGGCACGAGAACCCTGCTGGAGCAGGAGGTCGAGGCCACCCCGCGCACCGCGCACGAGGACGGCGACCACGAGCGTTTCGCGCACTACGTTCGCAAGGAGAAGATCCTGGAGTCCGCGCTGTCCGGTGACGCGGTCATCGCCCTGTGCGGCAAGGTCTGGGTCCCCGGCCGCGACCCGCAGCGCTTCCCGGTCTGCCCTGCCTGCAAGGAGATCTTCGGCGGCATCCCGAGCGGCGGGGACGACGACAGCGGTCCGTCCTAGAGGACCTTGCTGCCGTACATCTCGCCCAGGGGGTCGGCGAGCAGCTCGAGGCGCGCGCCGTCGGGGTCGCGGAAGTAGATCGACACCGTGCTCTCGAGCAGGTACTCCACCCCCGCCTGCTCCAGCTTGCCCTTGAGGTGCTCCCACCGCTGCGGGGTGACCGAGATCGCGATGTGGTGCAGCCCGCCGAGCACCTCGGCGTAGGGCCCGACGTCCAGGCCGGGGAAGTCGAAGAAGGCGAGCAGGTTGCCGTGGCCGACGTCGAAGAAGAAGTGGTTCGACCCCGTGTAGTCGCGGTTCTCGAAGATGTCGGTCAGCGGGAACTCCAGCACGTCCTGGTAGAAGCGCACGGTGCGCTCCACGTCCGAGCTGAGGAGCGCGAAGTGGTGCAGCCCGCGGGCCGAGGACTCGGGGCGCTCGCCGGCCGGGCGCAGGTAGGTCGACCTGATCCGGTCGCGCTCCCGCTCGATCGCGTCGAGGTCGATGCCGCCACCGGCCGTGTCGTCGCCCATGTCGTCGCCCATGCCCGGACCCGACCACCGGCCCGGACCGGCTGTCAAGCGGTCGCGCGTCAGGCGAGGACCGTCACCTCGACGCGCTGGGGCGAGGTGTTGGCGAAGCCGCCGCGGTTCCACGGCTGCTCGGCCGGCTGGGTCCGCCCGGTGGCGTCCGTCGCGCGCGCCAGCACGGCGTACGTCCCCGGCCCGCCGACCTCCCACGGCAGCGTCCACCGCCGCCACGCCCACCGGTCCACCTGCGGCCCGAGCTCGGCCGGCGCCCACGAGCCGCCCCCGTCGACGCTGACCTCGACCACCGTGACCTCGCCCCACCCCGACCAGGCGCGGCCCTCGAGGACGTGCCGGCCGGGCCGCAGCACCCTGCGGCGGGACATGAAGTCGGGGAAGCCGGGCGGCACGACCAGGGCGCGCGGCGCGATGCGGGTCAGCGGCTGGCCCGGGTCGTCCGGTGCCTGGCGCAGCGAGTAGGCGCGCATCTGGAAGCCGTCGAAGCGCTCGGGCACCGCCTCGATGCGCCGCAGCCACTTCACCGAGGCCATGCCGTACCAGCCGGGAACCAGCAGCCGCAGGGGATAGCCGTGCTGGGGCGGCAGGTCGACGCCGTTGCACCCCCACACGAGCATCGCGCCGGAGGTCATCGCTTCCTCGACCGACAGCGACCGCTGGTAGTCCTGCTCGGTGCCGCGCTCGATGCCGTGGTCGGCGCCGGTGAACACCAGGTCCACGGCGCCGTCGGCGAGCCCGGCGTCCTCGAGCACCGGCGCGAGCGGTGTGCCGGTCCAGGTCATCGTGCCCACCGCCTCGTGCAGCCACGGCTGGCTGACCGGCCGGGGGAGCAGCCGGGCGCGGCCGTTGCCGGCGCACTCCATGGTCACCGTCCGGTGCACGAGCGGGCGCGCGCGCAGGTCGTCCAGCGACAGCGAGACCGGCGCGCGGACGAGGCCGGCGACCTCCAGCCGCCAGGTCGAGGCGTCGCCGGGCGGGATGTCGTAGTGCGTGAGCAGGTAGTGGGCACCGACCGGCGTGACGTCGTGGCGCATCAGCTCCAGCGGCATGCCGTGGTTGCGCGCGGCGAGGCCGAGCTCGTCGAGGCCGATGGCCTCGTCTTCGCCGGCGACGCGGAACGGGAGGCTGGGGTCCGGCACGGTCGTCATGGGGACCGGTCTATCCGGTCCCGACGCGTTCCGCCAGGCTGGAGGAGTGACCAGCGAGGCCGAGCCGTCCGCACCGGGCGGCATCCTCGCTCCCGCCCACCGGGCGCTGACTGTGGGGCTGGTCGCCGTCGTCTCGCTGGTGGCCTTCGAGGCGATGGCGGTCGCGACGGCGATGCCGGTCGCGGTGCGCGACCTCGGGGGGCTGCGGCTCTACGCGTGGAGCTTCTCGGCGTTCTTCACGACGAGCCTGGTCGGCATGGTCCTCGCGGGCGACCTCTCCGACCGCCGCGGGCCGCTGGGGCCGTTCGTCGGCGCCGTGACCTCGTTCGGCGTCGGGCTCGTGGTCGCGGGGACGGCGACGGGCATGCCGGCGTTCCTCGCCGGCCGGGCGATGCAGGGGTTCGGCGCCGGCATGGTCGTGGTCGTCCTGTACGTCGTCGTGGGACGCACCTACCCGGAGCGCACGAGACCGCGCGTGTTCGCGGCGATCTCCAGCGCCTGGGTGCTGCCGGCACTTGTCGGCCCGCTGCTGGCCGGCCTGGCCGCCGACCACCTGTCCTGGCGTCTGGTGTTCCTCGCCGTGCCGCCGCTGATCGCGCCGGCCGTGCTGCTCATGCTGCCTCGGCTGCGCCGGCTCACGGCGACCCACGCCGGCACCGACAACCGGCTCCGGGTGGTGCCAGCGGCGGTCACGGCCGTCTCGGTGGCCACCCTGCAGTACGCGGGACAGCGGCTGGACCTCGTGTCCATCCCCCTGGTCCTGCTGGCACTGGCGGGGCTGGCATTGGGCCTGCCGCCGCTGCTGCCGAAGGGCACCGTGCGGGTCGGGCGCGGCCTGCCCAGCGCCGTGCTCATGCGGGGGGTCCTGGCCGGCTCCTTCTTCGGGGCGGAGGCCTTCGTGCCGCTCATGCTCGTCGAGGAACGCGGGGTGGCGACCGCGGTCGCCGGCGTGACGCTCACCGTCGCGGCGCTGGGCTGGACCGCGGGCTCCTGGCTGCAGGGCCGCCCGTCGCTGACCGTTCCCCGCGAGCTGCTCATCCAGCGCGGCACGGCGCTGGTCGCCGTGGGGGTCGCCGGTGTCAGCCTCGCGGTCTGGCCGGCGCTGCCACCGCTCGTGGCGGCCATCGGCTGGACCGTCGGCGGCTTCGGCATGGGCCTGGCCATGTCGAGCACCAGCGTCTCGGTGCTCGACCTGTCGCCCCGGCACGCGCAGGGCTTCAACTCCGCCGCGCTGCAGATCAGCGACGCCCTGGGCACGACGACGTTCGTCGGACTGGGCGGAGCCGTGTTCGCCGCCCTCCACACGCCCGGCAGCAGCGACCGCGGCGCGTTCGTGCTCATCTACCTGACGATGGCGTCGGTCGCGCTCGCCGGCGTCGTCGTCGCGCCCCGGATCCGCGACACGCACTAGCACGCCACCGCGGGTTCCCGTGACATCCCCCCGGCGTGGGCATGTCGACCCGAAGACGTCGTTAGCCTCGGCGCACCGATGAGTACCACCGCTGCCTCCCACCTCTCCCCGGCCTTCCCGATGCGTGCCCCGTGGGGCACCGCCAGCGCCCTGCGTGCCTGGCAGCAGGAGGCGCTCGACGCCTACCTGGCGCGCTCGGGCGCGGCTGCCCGCGACTTCCTCGCGGTCGCGACGCCGGGCGCGGGCAAGACCACGTTCGCGCTGCGCGTGGCCAGCAACCTGCTCGAGTCGCGGGTCGTCGACGCCGTCACGGTGGTGGCGCCGACGGAGCACCTCAAGCACCAGTGGGCCGACGCCGCGAGCCGGGTCGGCATCAGCCTGGACCCGGCGTTCCGCAACGGGCAGGGGACCGTGTCGCGGGACTACACCGGTGTCGCGGTCACCTACGCCCAGGTCGCCGCCCACCCGCTGCTGCACCGGCGGCGGACCGAGACCCGGCGCACGCTGGTGATCCTCGACGAGGTCCACCACGGTGGCGACGCGCTGTCCTGGGGCGACGCGGTGCGCGAGGCGTTCGACCCGGCGACCCGGCGGCTCGCGCTGACCGGCACGCCGTTCCGGTCCGACGTGACGCCGATCCCGTTCGTGTCCTACGCGCCCGGGGCCGACGGGGTCCGCCGCTCCGTGGCCGACTACGGCTACGGCTACGGCCGGGCGCTGGCCGACGGCGTCGTGCGGCCGGTCATCTTCCTCTCGTACTCGGGGCAGATGCGCTGGCGCACCCGCGCCGGCGACGAGGTGAGCGCGACCCTCGGCGAGCCCCTCACCAAGGACGCCACCGCCCAGGCCTGGCGGACGGCGCTGGACCCGCACGGCAACTGGATCCCCCAGGTGCTCGCGGCCGCGGACCGTCGGCTCACCGAGGTGCGCCGCGGCGTCCCCGACGCGGGCGGGCTGGTGATCGCGACCGACCACCTCACCGCGCGGGCCTACGCCGCGCAGCTGCGGCGGATCACCGGCGAGGCACCGACCGTCGTGCTCTCCGACGAGGCCGGGTCCAGCCGCCGCATCGAGGAGTTCTCCGAGGGCACGTCGCGCTGGATGGTCGCGGTGCGCATGGTGTCCGAGGGCGTTGACGTGCCGCGGCTCGCGGTGGGTGTCTACGCGACGTCGACCTCGACGCCGCTGTTCTTCGCCCAGGCGGTCGGGCGGTTCGTCCGGGCGCGGCGGCGGGGTGAGACCGCGTCGGTGTTCCTGCCGTCGGTGCCGCTGCTGCTGCAGCATGCCGCCGAGATGGAGGTCGAGCGAGACCACGCCCTCGACCGGCGGGCGGCCGCCGACGACGCCTACGGCGACCTGTTCTCGCCCGAGGACGCCCTGGTGGCCGAGGCGAACCGGGCGCGGACCGAGCCGGGTGCCGAGGAGCTAAGCTTCGAGGCGCTGGGAGCCGAGGCGCACTTCGACCGGGTGCTCTTCGACGGCGGCGAGTTCGGCACCCAGGCCGCGGTCGGCTCCGAGGACGAGGCCGACTACCTGGGCCTGCCGGGCCTGCTCGAGCCCGACCAGGTGGCCACCCTGCTGCGGGCCCGGCAGAGCGCGCAGGCGGGTCGCGTCACCGGGCGGGCGGGCGCACGGGCGGCGGCGGCCGAGCGCGAGGCGGCGACCCACCGGGCGATCCCGGCGCTGCGCAGGGAGCTCAACGGTCTCGTGGGCGCCTGGCACCATCGCACCGGGCTGCCCCACGGCGCCGTGCACACCGAGCTGCGCCAGGCGTGCGGGGGCCCGCTGGCCGCGCAGGCCACGGCCGAGCAGCTGCAGGCGCGGATCGACCTGATCCGCGCGTGGGCGCTGCGCCGGGCCCGCTAGGCCGGAGGGTCGACGGCGGGTGGTGGTCCCTCGAGCCTGGCCGCCAGCGCCTCGTCGACGGTGGGGAAGGCGGGGATGGACTGGTCGAGGCCGGTGAGCGCCAGGATCCGCTGCACGGTCCGCGAGGCACCGGCCAGGGCGAACGAACCGCCGGCGAGCTGGGCCCGCCGCTGCGAGGTGAGCAGCACCTTGAGCCCGGTGGAGTCCATGAAGGTCACCCCGGACAGGTCGAGCACGAGGTGCGGGGAGACCCCCTGCACCGCCTCGACGGCGGCGTCACCGAGCTGGGACGCCGTCTCGAGGTCCACCTCGCCACCGACGGTGACCACCGCCCGGTCGCCGTGGTGACTGGTCGAGAGCTCGAGCTCCATGCACCCGGTCCTTCAGCAGGGGGGGACGAGGGGAGCCGGGTCTGGACCGCCCTCGTCGGGCTGGTCATCCTAGCGGGACGCGTGGGGCAGGAGCGGCGGGACGCGTGGGGCAGGAGCGGCGCCAGGTCACCAGCAGCCGGTCACGGTCGCGGCCAGCTTGTCGACCGCCCGGCGGGTCGTGAGCGTGGAGGGCACCCGGTTGAGCAGGAACGAGAAGACCTTCACCCGCCCGTCGGCACCCCGGGCCAGGCCGGACAGCGCGATCACCCCTGACAGCGACCCGGTCTTCGCCTCGACGAGGCCGGCGGCGCACCGGGTGGGCCTGGTCACGTAGCGCAGGTAGCTCGGCGCCAGCGTGCCGCTGACCCCGGCCACCGCGAGCGAGCCGCTCCGCAGGCCGGCGAGCGAGGGGTGCGCGGGGTCGAACGCCGTCCGCAGGACCGCCGCGACCTCGGCGGGGCGCAGCCGGTCGCGCCGGGACAGGCCGCTGCCGTCGTGCAGGCTGCCGGGTGCGACCGTGACGCCGAGCCGGGCCAGCCCCGCGACCTGTGCCTGCGCGGCGCCCGTCCAGGTCGCCGGGTAGCCGGTCTGCACCGCGACCAGCCGGTGCAGCCCCTCGGCGACGTCGTTGTCGCTGGTGCGCAGCATGCCCGCCACCTGGGTCCCGACGTCGTCTCCGAGGACCTCCGCGATCGGTGTCGCCCCGTCCGGTGCCGCGCGGCGCACGACCCGGCGGACGTCCAGGCCCTTGCGCTCCAGCAGTGCCGCGAACACGCGGCCGGCGTCGATCGAGGTGTCCCAGCGGCGGTGCTGGTCGACGACGAGGGCCCGCACCGGTGACACGTCCGCGATCGTGTAGCCGGGCCGCCAGCCGGTCGCGTTCGTCGGCGTCGGGAACAGGGTGTCGTCGACGTCCACGCGCACCTGGGTCAGGCCCTGTGCGGAGACCGCAGCCACCGTGCGCGTGGCCAACCGGCGCAGGTCGCCGCGCGAGAGCGACGGGTCGCCGCTCCCGACGAGCACCACCCGGTCCGGGCGCGCACCGGTCGCGGTCCGCGTCGCGAACCGGTGGTCCGGCCCGAACGCCTCCAGGGTGGTCACCGCCGTGACCAGCTTCACGGTCGACGCGGGGATCTGCCGCTCGCCCCGGTGGTGCGACCAGATGCGCTGCCCGGTCTCGGCGTCGAGCACCACGCCCGCCAGGTCGCGGCCCAGGCGCTTCGCCGTCGAGCGGCGCTCGAGCTTGTCGTGGGCCACCTGGTCGGTCGGCGACAGGGGCACGCGGGCCGCTGCGGCCGACGACGCCGGCACCAGGGTGCCGGCGACGGCCAGGGCGGCGGTGGCCGCGACGGCCGCCAGCCGGGAGGACGTACGTCGGGAGGACATACGTCGGGCGGGGCGGGGGGGCATCCGGACATCCTGACGGCTCGGGTGGCCCGGGCCGGGCCGTTTACGCCGACTTTGCCCTGCCTCGCGTCCGCGCGTCGCGGCGACGCGCCGCTGCTCAGCCCAGGGCGACGTCGTCACCGGCCCGCACCACCCCGGGTTCGAGCACGTCCGCGTAGACCCCGAGCTGGAGCGCGTTGCGGGCCGCCACCGTGCGGAGGGCCCCGGCCCCGACCATCACGCACCGCTCGGTGGTCCCGGTGACCCGCAGCCGGACCCCTCCGACGGTCAGGTCGCGGCCGACCCAGCCGTCCTCGACGAACCCGGTCGCGCCGCCGGCCGAGACGACGAGGTTCGCCCGGAAGCACGCGGGGTCCGCCCCGACCGCCCGGCAGCTCGCGTCGGTGACCAGGTGCACCGGCGAGTCGTCGTGGTGGGCGACGTCGTCCTCCTCGGCGAGCCGCACCGGGCGCCCGACGTGGTCGGTGAGGGCGTCGTCGAGAGCCTGCCCCGGCGACAGGACGCTGCCGTCGGGGAACGCGACGACCGGCTCGCTGCCGTCCAGCCACGCGTGGAGGTCCCCGAGTCCGTCCATCGCGCGAAACCGGCGCGTGCTCTTGCCGCTGCCGAGCCTGCCGTCCGGCTCGCGCAGCGCCCAGCGCCGGTCGGCGACGAGGCCGCGGCGCTCGACGTCGACCTCCACGGGGCTCTCGCCGCGCAGCGACTTCACCGGGTAGCGGTGCAGCCGCTCGACGCGGCCGACGACCTGCACGGGCCGGTCCTCCCTAGCTCTGCGGTGACGCCGCCGCACCCAGCAGCGGCAGCACACGGTAGGCGATCTGGGTGTCCAGCGCGATCACGGTGGACGTCCGCACGACGCCCTCGAAGGCGACGACGCGGTCGATGACGCGCTGCAGGTCGCTGTTGGACACCGCGACGATGCGGGCGAGGACGTCGCCGGCGCCGGTGGTCGTGTGCGCCTCGAGCACCTCGGGGATCGTCGACAGGTGCTCGGCCACTGCGTCGTGGGCTGCGCGGCTGGGGTGGTGCTGGCGGATCTCGAGGGTGACGAACGCCGTCACCGGGTAGCCCACGGCCGCCGGGTCGACGTCCGGGCCCCAGCCGCGGATCACCCCGTCGCGGTCCATGCGGTCCAGGCGGGCCTGCACGGTGCCGCGGGCGACACCCAGCCGCCGCGAGCACTCGAGCACGCCGACGCGCGGCTGCGCGGCGAACACCTCGACGATCCGTCGGTCCAGCGCGTCGATGGGCACCCTGCACGCTCCGTCCAGCTGTTCGGGCCTCTGACCGGGCAACCTGCACGGTCATCGTGACAGAACTTGCACAACTTGTCCCCGACCAGGTTCCATCACCCCATGAGCACCGACGCGCCGTCCGCCATCCCCGCCCTCACCGACGCCGAGCGCGCCGCCGAGCTCTCGCCGGACCAGCTCGAGCAGCTCGTGGGGCTCGTCGAGTACGACAGCAGCACCGACCCGTTCCCCGTGACCGGATGGGACGCGGTCGTCTTCGTGGTCGGCAACGCCACGCAGGCCGCGCACTTCTACCAGGCCGCCTACGGCATGACGCTCGTCGGCTACTCCGGCCCCGAGACCGGCAACCGTGACCACAAGGCGTTCGTGCTCCGGAGCGGGTCGTGCCGCTTCGTCGTCAAGGGCGGGGTCGGCCTCGACAGCCCGCTGCTCGACCACCACCGGGCCCACGGCGACGGCGTCGTCGACATCGCGCTCGAGGTGCCCGACGTCGACAAGTGCGTCGAGCAGGCCCGCAGCCAGGGCGCGCGCATCGTCGAGGAGCCCCACGACCTCAGCGACGAGCACGGCACCGTTCGCCGGGCGGCCATCGCGGCCTACGGCGAGACGGTGCACTCGCTCGTCGACCGCTCCCGCTACGACGGGGTCTACCTCCCCGGCTACGTCGAGCGCACCTCCAGCTTCACCAAGCGCGAGGGGTCGCCGAAGCGGCTGTTCCAGGCGCTCGACCACGTCGTCGGCAACGTCGAGCTCGGTCACATGGACGAGTGGGTCGGGTTCTACAACCGCGTCATGGGCTTCGTGAACATGGCCGAGTTCATCGGCGACGACATCGCCACCGACTACTCCGCGCTGATGTCCAAGGTCGTGGCCAACGGCAACCACCGGGTGAAGTTCCCGCTCAACGAGCCGGCGGTCGCGAAGAAGAAGTCGCAGATCGACGAGTTCCTCGAGTTCTACCAGGGCCCCGGCGCGCAGCACCTCGCGCTCGCGACCAACGACATCCTGCGCACGGTGGACGTCATGCGCGCCGAGGGCGTGGAGTTCCTCGTGACTCCGGACTCCTACTACGAGGACCCCGAGCTGCGGGCGCGCATCGGCAAGGTGCGGGTGCCGATCGAGGAGCTGCAGACGCGCGGCATCCTCGTCGACCGCGACGAGGACGGCTACCTGCTGCAGATCTTCACCCGCCCGATCGGCGACCGCCCGACCGTGTTCTTCGAGCTCATCGAGCGCCACGGCTCGCTCGGCTTCGGCAAGGGCAACTTCAAGGCCCTCTTCGAGGCCATCGAGCGCGAGCAGGAGCGCCGCGGCAACCTGTGAGAGGCGCGCCAGCGCCGGGTCGCAGTGTTGCCGCAGTCAGGTACAGCGGCAACCTGTGACCCCCGCCGGTTCGACCACGTGAGGTGGACCAGGGGGTGCGACACCAGGCGGCGAGGCCTGTTGTCGCACCCCTGGGCCTCTTGCGGCGGTCAGGTCACGGGGGACGCAGCGGTCGCTCAGCCGCGAGCCGGTAGGACCCGGCCGGTCACGGAGCCGAAGCCGATGCGGGTGCCGTCGGCACCTGGCGCCCAGGCCGACACGGCCACCTCGTCGCCGTCCTCCAGGAAGGTCCGGGTCGAGCCGTCGTCGAGGGTCACCGGCTCGGTGCCGTTCCACGACAGCTCGAGGAACGACCCGCGCTGGTCGCGCTCCGGGCCGGACACGGTGCCCGACGCGTAGAGGTCACCCGTGCGCAGCGAGGCGCCGTTGACCGTGAGGTGGGCCAGCTGCTGGTCGGGCGTCCAGTACATGCCCGCGAAGGGTGGGCGGGCCACGGTCGTGCCGTTCCACGACACCTCGAGCGAGAGGTCGAGCCCCCACGGCTCCTCGCGGCGGAGGTAGGGCAGCACCGCCGGCTCCTGCGCCGGCCCGTCGACTCGCGCGTGCTCCAGCGCGGCCAGCGGCACCACCCACGGCGACACCGAGGTCGCGAACGACTTGCCGAGGAACGGGCCGAGCGGGACGTACTCCCACGCCTGCAGGTCGCGCGCGCTCCAGTCGTTGACCAGGCACACGCCGAAGACGTGGTCGGCGAAGTCGCCCGGCGCGACGGCCGTGCCGAGCGGCGTCGGGACGCCGACGACGAACCCGACCTCGGCCTCGATGTCGAGCCGGACCGACGGGCCGTAGGAGGGCGCGCTCTCCGACGGCGGCTTGCGCTGACCGCTCGGCCGCACGACGTCGGTGCCGGACACGACGACCGTCCCCGAGCGGCCGTGGTAGCCGATGGGCAGGTGCTTCCAGTTCGGCGTCAGCGCGTCGCCGTCGGGGCGGAAGATGCGCCCGACGTTCTCGGCGTGGTGCTGCGAGGAGTAGAAGTCGACGTAGTCGGCCACCTCGAACGGCAGGTGCATCGTGACGTCGCGAGCCGGCAGCAGGTGGCTCTCGACCAGGTCGCGGTAGCCCTCGTGCTCGAGCAGCTCGGTCAGCCACGACCGCACGGCCTCCCACGCCGGCCGGCCGAGCGCGAGGAACGGGTTGAGCGTCGGCGACTCGAAGACGTGGCCGCCGTCGAGACCCTCGGCCGCCGCGAGCGGGGCGAGGTCGACGACGGAGTCACCGAGCGCGACGCCGACGCGCGGATCCTCGCCGCCGTGGGAGAAGACGCCGAACGGCAGGTTGGTCGCCGGGAACGGCGATCCCGCCGGAACCTCGGTCCAGGTCGTCACCACTAGGCCTCCTGATCGTCGAGCACGCCGAGGTCGCGCAGCTCGCCCAGCGGCTCCTCGACGCCGCAGCAGCCGAACGAGAGGAACCGCCGGCGCACGGCTCGCCGGTCCTCCGCGCGCCAGGACCGCACGTCCTTGGCCAGCAAGGCGCCGTCGCGCTCCGCGAGGACCTCGGCGACCTGGGCCCGGTCGCCCTTGTTGCGGGCGAGCGCGACGCCGGCGAGCACGTTGAGCAGGCCGTGCTGCTCGTAGCCGTCCGCAGTCGTGGTCCGCACGGCGTGGTGCAGGCCGGCAGTCAGCTTGAAGCGGAGCCGACGCTCCTCGCAGCCCACCAGGAAGTGCGCGAGCTCGGCCTCGCTCGGGTGGACCGCCGCCGTCACGCCACCGGTGCGGTACTTGGCCGCGTTCCAGCCGGTGGCCTGGACGAGGTCCAGCGAGTCGTCAGGGGCGTCGCGCGGCACCTCGAGGAAGCCCATGTGCGGCCCGCCGCCCGGCTTGAGGCCGAGCAGGTCCTCGGCCAGCACCCCGGCGCCGGCCTCGCCCAGGCTCGCGAGCGGCGCCTCGATGCCCACCACGACGACCCCGCGGGCGGCGTCTGCGGCGCGCACGGCGTCGTAGACACCGGGCACCGTGGGGTCGACGACCAGCGACACCAGCACGGCCTGGTGCTCACGCCGGGTCGCGAGCAGCTCGTCGACGCGGGCCACGGGGCACACGAAGGCCCCGACCGCCTCCGACCACGGCTCGTCCTGCCGCGCCTCGTGCTCGCGCAGCGCGTCGGCCATCGACGCGTTGCCCGGCGGGAACAGGGCGGCGTCGTCCACCAGCCCTACGAGCAGGGGATCCTCGGGTCCAGCCATGCCGCGACCCTAGCCAAGGGGTTGGACCCGGCTCGCGCGTGGCAGGGTGGAGGCACGGCGCGACGAGGCGCCGCGCGACAGCACGTCATGGGGAGGCTGCGATGCCCTACTACCGCCAGGTCGGGGATGTCCCGCGCAAGCGGCACACCCAGTTCCGCCAGCCGGACGGCAGCCTCTACGCCGAGGAGCTGATGGGCGTCGAGGGCTTCTCCTCCGACGCGTCCCTGCTCTACCACCGCCACATCCCGACCGCGATCGTGTCCAGCGAGGTGTTCGGCGCACCGACGTACGACCGCCGGCCCAACCACCCGCTCAAGCCGCGGCACTTGCGCACGCACAAGCTCGACGGCGCGGCGGAGCACCACGACGCCGTGCTCGGCCGGCAGCACCTGCTGGCCAACGCGGACGTGCGCATCTCCTACGCGGTCGCCACCGAGCCGTCTCCGCTCTACCGCAACGCGATCGGTGACGAGTGCGTCTACGTCGAGAGCGGCGACGCGGTGGTCGAGACGGTGTTCGGAGCGCTGCCGGTGTCCGCCGGCGACTACGTCGTGCTGCCGACGTCGACCACGCATCGCTGGGTCCCTCAGGGAGAGCTGCGTCTCCTGGTGACAGAGGCGTCCGGGCACATCCGCCCGCCCAGGCGCTACCTGTCGAGCAAGGGCCAGTTCCTCGAGCACGCGCCCTACTGCGAGCGCGACATCCGCGGCCCGGACGAGCCGCTGCAGACCGACGGCGAGGACGTCGAGGTCCTCGTGCAGCACCGCGGCCAGGGCTCGGCGACGGCGTGGACGCGCTACGTGTACGCCCACCACCCGTTCGACGTCGTCGGCTGGGACGGCTGCCTCTACCCGCACGTCTTCTCGATCCACGACTTCGAGCCGATCACCGGCCGCCTGCACCAGCCCCCGCCCGTGCACCAGACCTTCGAGGGGCCGAACTTCGTGATCTGCTCCTTCGTGCCGCGGCTCTTCGACTACCACCCCGACGGGATCCCGGCGCCGTACAACCATGCCAACGTCGACTCCGACGAGGTGATCTTCTACACCGGCGGAGACTTCATGTCGCGCAAGGGTGCGGGCATCGAGCAGGGCTCGATCTCGCTGCACCCCTCGGGCTTCACCCATGGCCCGCAGCCCGGCTCGGTGGAGGCCTCGATCGGCAAGGAGAAGACCGACGAGCTCGCCGTCATGGTCGACACGTTCCGCCCGCTGGACCTGCTCGACCCGGCGCTGGCGTGCGAGGACGCGTCGTACGCGTGGACCTGGGCCGGCCGCACGGTCGACCCGGAGGCCGACTCGACCACGGGCTGACCGGCGGCCGACGGGAGGCGGCTCACCAGTCGAAGCCGGGCGGCTCCGGCCGGCAGTGGCGGCGCGCCTGTTCCCGCAGCGGCCCCAGCCGCGGGTGACGCGACCCCGCGCGCGCGAGGTTGCGCACTTGGCCCGGGTCGGCCTGCTGCGCGTACAGCTCCTCCTCGCCCGTCGCCCAGCGCACGTAGGTCCAGTCGGCCGTGCGCCAGCCGCAGAAGGCGGGCCGCGCGAGCTTGGGGTCCGGGGCTCCCTCCACGACGAAGCCGGACCGCCGGCGGGGACCCAGCAGGCTCAGCCCGTCGGTGCCGAAGGGGACGGACGTGGCTGCGGCGATCGTCGCGGTGACGTCGAGGTTGAGGGCGAGCCGCTGGTCGACCACGCCCTCCCCGACCCGGCCGTCCCAGCGCATCAGCATCGGCACCGACGGGGCAGGGGCGTACGGCGCGCCCTTGCCGACCATTCCGTGCTCGCCGAGCAGCAGCCCGTTGTCGGACAGGTAGACGATCAGCGTGTTCTCCAGGCGGCCGGTGTCGTCGAGGGCGTCGACGAACCGCTCCACCGCGTCGTCGACGGCCATCAGCGACTCCTGCTGGCGGGTCCGGGCCACGGTGACCGCGCGGCGGCTGGGTGGGCGCTGCTCCCGCACCCAGTCCGGCTTGCCCCGGACGTCCTCGGCGGCCGGCGGTGACATCAGGTCCGGGAGCCGACCGGCCCAGGCACCGCGGTGACGGGGCGCCGGACGGTACGGCGCGTGCGGCGCGTAGGGCGCGAAGTACAGGAACAGCGGCTGCGCCGACGGCGTGCGTCGGATGAAGCGGTCGGCAGCGCGCGCCAGGACGTCCGTCGAGTAGTCGCCTGCGGTCCCGCCCCGGGTCGTCCCGTCGTTGAGCGCGTAGTGGTAGTAGCCGCCCGACTTCACCGGAGTCCGGAACGCGAGGAAGCGGTCCCAGCCCGGTGGCGTGTGGTCCGGGGGCGACCACTTGGCGAAGGAGTTGAAGTACTTCCCGACGAGACCCGTGCGATAGCTCGCCTGCTGCAGGGCCACGGCGACGGTCCGGTCCTCGAGGCCCTGCTCGTTAAAGACCCACCAGCCGCCGTCCGGTCGGCCGTTGGACCAGACCCCCGTGTCGTGCGCATAGCGGCCGGTGAGGAGCGAGGCACGGGAGGTGCAGCACAGCGGCGTCGGCACCTAGGCCCGGGCGAACGAGGTGCCCTTCTCGGCGAGGAGCCGCTGGACCTGGGGCATCAGGGCGACCGTGTCGGTCCGCTGGTCGTCGGTCAGGACCACGAGGACGTCCGGCCGGTCGCTCGTGCTTCCCGGCGCCGCCGGAGGGGTGCTGGCCGGCGACACCGCGGGCACCCTCGGGTTCCGGGTCGGCGCGTCCTGCGCCAGCACCGCGACCAGCAGGGCGATGGCGACCACCGCGACGACCGGTGCAGCCACCCGGACGCGTCGTGCACCCGGCGAGGGCAGCGACACCGCGGCCCTCCCACCCCGAGCGGCGCGGCCGTCCGCGCGCAGGCGGCGAGTCTAGGGCTCAGAGGCCGCGGCGGCTGCGTCCGCGCAGAGCGGGCACGACGAACATCACGACGAGCGCGATCAGGGCGATGACGATCAGCAGCTTGAGCATGGGGGGCCTCCCGTGGTGGTTTCCGTCGGTCTACCCGGTTGTGCCCTCTCCCGCCCGGCCGAACCCGCTTCCGGGGCTCCTGGCGTGGTGTGGCCGATCGGAGACCCGCACCGACCGGACGTCCGTGGCAGCGCGGTGGCAGGGACGGTGAGGGGCCTCAGGGGCGCAGGCAGGCGGCGGGGAGCTCGAACCAGCGCAGGTGCTCGAAGTCGTCCGAGACCAGCCCGGCGGGGACCGCCGAACCATCGGGAGCACGCCCGGCCGCAGCGGCCAGGACGTCGCGCGCCTCGTCCAGGTAGCCGGGCAACGCCGACTCGGGCACCGGCTCGTCGTGACGCGGATAGGTCATCTCGCCATTCCGCGGGTCGTAGGTCACCTGGTCCAGGCGCAACGGCGGCTCGACCGGCCCCGCGCGGTGGCGCCACAGCCCGGTCGCCGGGTCGAACGTGTAGTCGGGCAGCAGCCGCCAGCCGTGGTCGGCCACGAGCGCGACCGCCTCGACGATGTAGTCGAGCACGGCCGGGGAGACGAAGTAGTTGAAGTTGATGCGCACCCAGCCCGGCTTGATGCCCTCGCAGCCGTGCGCGATCTCTCGCTCGAACTCGTGCGACCGGTCGAGGTCGATGCCGAGCAGCCGGTGGCCGTACGGCCCGGCGCACGAGCAGCCGCCGCGCGACTGGATGCCGAACAGGTCGTTGAGCAGGGCGACGACGAAGTTGTGGTGCAGGTACTGCCCACCCGGCCGGCGGACCACGAACGACACGATCGAGAGCCGCTCGGCGTCGAGGTTGCCGAGGATCTCGATCGCCTCGTGACCGCGCCAGGCGTCGACGGCGCGGCGCAGCAGCATCTCCTCCCGGGCGCGGATGGTCTCCACCCCGACCGCCGCCTTGAGCTGGAAGACCAGCCCGGCGCGGATCGACTCGACGATGGCCGGCGTGCCGCCCTCCTCCCGGTGTGCCGGGTCCTCGAGGTAGCGGTGCTCCAGCGGGTTGACGTAGGCGACGGTCCCGCCGCCGGGCACGACGGGCACGCGGTTGGTGAGCAGCTCCCGGCGTACGACGAGCACGCCCGGCGTGCCCGGCCCGCCGATGAACTTGTGCGGTGACAGGAACACCGCGTCCTTGTGGCACTGCGGGTGCTCGTCGCAGGACCTGTTCATCTCGATGTCGACGTAGGGCGCGGCCGCGGCGCAGTCCCAGAACGACAGCGCGCCGTGCCGGTGCAGCAGGTCGGCGATGCGGTGCGTGTCGGTGACGATGCCGGTGACGTTGGACGCGGCGGAGAACGACCCGATGCGCAACGGCCGGTCGGCGTGCTCGACCAGCCGCTCCTCGAGGACCGTGGTGTCGATGTGCCCGTCACGGTCCTCGGGGATGGTGACGACGTCGCAGATCGACTCCCGCCACGGCAGCTCGTTGGAGTGGTGCTCGAAGGGGCCGATGAAGACGACCGGCCGCTCGTCGCGCGGGATCTGGTCGGAGAGGTGGTAGCGGTCGTCGAGGTCGGCGGGGATGCGCAGGTTGAGCAGCCCGATCAGCTTGTCGACGGCGGCGGTCGAGCCCGACCCGCAGAAGATCACCACGGACGACTCGTCGCCGCCGACCGCGTCGCGGACGATGCGCCGGGCGTCCTCACGCAGCCTGGTGGTCTGCAGGCCCGTCCCGCTGGACTCGGTGTGGGTGTTGGCGTAGCGGGGGAGCACCTCGTGGCGGATGAAGTCCTCGAGGAACCCCAGCGCGCGGCCGCTGGCCGTGTAGTCGGCGTAGGTGACGCGCCGGGGGCCGTACGGCCCGTGCATCACCTGGTCGTCCCCGATCACCGACTCGCGGATCCGCGCGAGCAGGGGGGTCTCCACCAGGGGTTCGCGCATGGGTCCACGGTAGGCGGTCGGGCCCGCGGACCGGACGTCCACGGTCAGCGGGCGCGCACGCGGTTGTTGCGGGCGTCGTGGTCAGCTCGGCCAGCCCCAGCCCCAGCGCCTCGAGCAACGGCGGGAGGTACATCCCGAACCGTCCCCGGTAGCCGTTGCGCAGGCCGTACCAGCCGCCGACCGGGTTGTCGGTGGACCGGCCCCAGGCCTCGACGGTGCCGTCCGTGGCCGGTTTCTTCTCGTCGGCCGCGCCGAAGGTCGACCCAGTCGCCCTGCTCCCGCAGCCAGGCGTGCAGGTCGTCCACCGCGCTCAGGTGGTAGCGAAGCGTCGTGGTGCCGACCTGGCAGACCAGGGCCGGCGGGTCAGCGGTCTCGTCGCGGTACATCGTGTACTGCGAGCTGCCCGGTGCCGTCGTCAGTACCCAGGGATCGTCCTTGGTGCCGCTGCCAGTCGCCATCGCGCTGCCTCCCGTCGTGAACCGCACGGGTGTGCGGCAGGGACCTCGTGCCTCGTCTGTACCGCATCGGGGCGTTCACCGGTAGGGCCCGGCGTACCGTCGGTCGGGTGAGGATCACGCTGGTGGAGCACGAGGCGGGCTGCCCACCGGACCGTCTCGCCGGCTGGCTCGAGGCTGCTGGTGCCCGGCTGGACGTGTGCCGGCCGTACCGCGGCGACGCGGTTCCTGACCGGGTCGATGCCGGGGGCCTGATCGTCCTCGGCGGGCACATGGGCGCCCGCGACGACGACGTCGCGCTGTGGCTCCCTCACGTCCGGGCGCTGCTCGCCAGGGCGGTCGCGGACGGCACCCCGACGCTGGGGATCTGCCTCGGCGCCAGCTGCTGGCGCTGGCGACCGGCGGCCGGGCCGAGGTCGGCGGCCACGGGATCGAGGCCGGCGTCGTGGACGTCCGGTGGCGTCCGAGGCGGCCGCGGACGAGCTCGTGGGCGGCCTGCCGGCTCCCTTCCCCGGGCCGAGCATGCACCGGGACGCCGTGACCGAGCTGCCCCCGGGCGCCGTCCTCCTGGGCGAGACCGACCTGTACCCGCACCAGGTCTTCCGCATCGGGGAGGCCGCGTGGGGGGTGCAGTTCCACCCCGAGGTGTCGGTGCAGACGTTCCACGCGTGGCGGGGCCGAGGTCGAGAACGCGGGCCGCGGGCTGGCCGAGCGGTTCGTGCGGGTGACGTCACGATCGCGGGTCCCGGCGGACTAGCGTGACGGCATGGGAGACGGCCGCGGCGCGGTCGAGACCCGGACGCCGCAGCCCTGGCCCCGGGTAGGGGCGGCTTGCGGCCTGGTGGCGTCCGGTCTGCTCCTTGCCGGAGTGATCGTCGGAGACGTCAGCCCGGAGGCGCCGGTCGGGTCGTCCTCGGACACCATCGCGGCGGTGCTCGTCGAGCACCGCGAGCGGATCCTGGTCGGTACCTACCTCACCATGCTTGGTGCCTTCTTCCTCGTGGGTTTCGCCGCGTTCCTGCGCGGCTACCTGCTCGCCGCCACCGGTGAGCGCAACTGGCTGGTGGCCATGGCGTTCGGCGGTGGGCTGGTGTCGGCCGCGCTGCTGCTCGTCTCGGCGCATGTCACACAGTCGTTCACGGTGCTCACCGGGTACGGCGCGGACACCCAGGTGGCCAAGACCCTGTACGTGCTCGACTGGAACGAGTACCTGCTGGTCGAGGCGCCGCCGCTGGCGGCGCTGGTCGGAGCGACCAGTGCCCTCTGGCTGCGCGAACGGCTGCCACCGCGCTGGCTCGGCTGGACCGGCGCGCTGGTGGCACTGTCCCTGCTCAGCCCCGTGCTGCCCGGCAGCGGCGTGCTCCTGGCATTCCTCTGGATCGGAGTCTTGTCGGTCCTGCTGGTGCTGCGCCCCCGGCCCCAGCCGTCCGACCGGCCGGCGCGGCCGGTGGCCGCCGCCTGACCCGGTTCGCCGGAGGCGCTGCCGCTCCGAACGGGTGCCCTGGCGCTGGACGCCGGCCGTCGGGGCGCGCATTGTGGCCAGCTCGGCCCCGGGGACCGGGCCCGACGGAGCGGGGTGCCCCATGACCACAGACACCTCGGACCTGGCCGTCCTCGACGACCCGGTCGCCCAGGAGCTGCTCACCTCACGGAAGGCGGCTCGACTCGCCTACACCTCGACCGACGGGGACGCCGAGGGTGGTCCCGATCTGCTTCCACTGGAACGGCGCCGGCGTCGTGATGGGGACTCCGGTGCGGGCCCCCAAGCTCAAGGCGCTGGCTGCGCGGCCGGACGTCGCGGTCAAGATCGACGACGAGGGCAGCTGGCCCTACAAGGCGCTGCTCCTGCGCGGGACCGTCGAAGTGGAGATGCTCGACGATGTGTCGCCGGAGTACGCCGCCTCCATACGCCGGTATCTCGGGGACGAGTTCGCCGAGGGCTGGCTGGCCGGCGTGCCGCCCTCCTCCCGGTGTGCCGGGTCCTCGAGGTAGCGGTGCTCCAGCGGGTTGACGTAGGCGACGGTCCCGCCGCCGGGCACGACGGGCACACGGTTGGTGAGCAGCTCCCGGCGTACGACGAGCACGCCCGGCGTCCCGGGACCACCGATGAACTTGTGCGGTGACAGGAACACCGCGTCCTTGTGGCACTGCGGGTGCTCGTCGCGCCGGGGGGCGTACGGCCCGTGCATCACCTGGTCGTCCCCGATCACCGACTCGCGGATGCGGGCCAGCAGGGGGCTGTCGATGTCGTCGGGCACGCCTCACACGGTAGGGCGTCGTGCGCCGGGCGCCCCGCCGACCGCCGACCTGGCCCGGTCGGCCACCAGCGCGACCGCCTCGGCCCGGCGCCGGACCCCGAGCTTGGCCAGGACGGCGCTCACGTGGTGCGCGGCGGTCCGGCGGCTGATGTAGAGGCGCTCTGCGATCTCGGGGTTGGAGAGCCCCTGGGCGACCAGGGCCAGCACCTCCTCCTCCCGCCGGGTCAGGGCGGCGTCGCGCCGGGGCTGCCGGCGCCCCGGGGATCCGAGGGACCGCAGAAGGGCTGCCGTGACGTCGGCCTCGGTGGCCGCCCCGAGCGACTCGAAGGCGTCCAGCGCTGCCCTGGCCTCCGCCACGGCCACGTCGGGCCGGGAACCGGACAGCGATGCGGCGAGCAGCCGCCGGGCCCGGGCCAGCTCGAACGGCCGCCCGAGACGGGCGAACACGGCCACCGCCTCCTCGAGGCACCGCGCCGCGCCGTCAGGATCGCCTGCCGCGGCCAGCACCTGGCCGCGGGCAAGGGTCTCCAGCCCGCTCGGGAGGGCGTCGTCCCCGAGCGCCACGACCTCTGCCAGCCGCGATGCCGCGTTCCCGGCTGCGGCGTGGTCGCGCGCGCCGAGGTGGGCCTCGACGAGGAGGGCGCCGAGCTCGACCCGGTCGCGCCATGTCGTCGCGCCGTCCCGCAGGCCGCGCTCCAGGACAGCCACCGCCTGGCCGGGCGCCCCCTCCGCCAGGTGCAGCGCCGCCGACGCGGTGGCCGCGGCCGGGTCACCGCTCCTGCCGTCGAGAAGGTCGCGCGCGGCGTCCAGCCTCCCCTGGCGCGTGCGCAGGAGTGACAGGGCGGCGAGCGCCTGCACCTGGACGGCGGCTCCTCCCTGCGCGGCCATGCCGGCAGCGGCGGTCAGCTGCGCGTCCGCCTCGACCCAGTCGCCGGTCATCGTGAGCAGTGAGCCGTAGGAGATGCGGCAACGCGCGTAGAGGAACGGGCAGCCGTAGCGGTCGATGAACGTGTCCGCGTGCCGGCACCACCCGATGGCCCGCTCCACGTCCCCGGCGTACAGGCAGGACACCACCATGTCGCAGCAGGTGTAGGCGACGGTGTCCAAGCGCTGCGGCTCGCCGGCCAGCGTCGCGGCCATCGCCTCGTCGACGAGGGCCAGGCCTTCGCGCACCCGGCCGGTCATCACCAGCGCCTCGCCGACCGCCGTGAGCCCGCACAGCTCGAGGTCCGCGTCGCCGGCACGACGGGCCAGCGCCAGTGCCGCCTGCCGGTGCTCCAGGGCACTCGCGGCGTCGGCGGTGGCGTAGCCCTGGGCCAGGCAGAGCCACGAGCCCAGCTCGGGCCCGGGATCGGGACCCAGGAGGGTCCGCGCCCGGCGGGCCCACCCGCCCGCGGCCGCGTGGTCGGCGAAGTTCGAGGAGTGGGTGATGGACAGGGCGATGGCCGACATGGCGGCGCCGGCCCGGTCTCCCGCGCGGCGCCGCGCGGCGTAGGCCCGTTCGTGGAACTTCACGCTGTCGGACATCTCGCCCAGCCACCACAGCGCCTCGGCCATGCCGCTGAGGCGCTCGGCGGTCTCGGCCTCGGCGAGCTCGCTCGCGAACGCGTCCCGGGCCTGCGCCCACCGGCCCGCGGCGAGCGCGGCAGCCCCGGTGTCGTGCGCGTGGGTCACGCCGTCAGTATGCGAGTGGACCGGGTTGCCGTCTGGGCCGGCTGACCGATGCATCGCCGCCGTCGCGAGCGCAGGCTCGAGCCAGGTCCCGCCGCCGGCGCGGGCGCCGCGAGGAGGTGGCAGCCATGAGCACGCCGACCGAGACGTTCCAGATCTCGCAGGAGGCAGCCGAGGTCTACGAGTCCCGTTTCGTCCCCGCCCTGTTCGCCACCTGGTGCGCGGACGTGATGGAGGTCGCCGGGCCGCGACCGGGACAGGCGGTGCTCGACGTCGCGTGCGGCACCGGCGTCGTCGCCCGGGCGGTCGCCGACCGCCTCGCGGGTGACGGCCGGGTCGTCGGGCTCGACCTGAACCCCACCATGCTCGCGGTCGCCGGCCGGGTGCGGCCGGACCTCGAGTGGCGGCAGGGGGACGCGGCGGAGCAGCCGTTCGCCGACGCGACGTTCGACCTCGTGACCTGCCAGGCCTCGCTCATGTTCTTCCCTGCACCCGTGGCGGCCCTGCGCGAGATGGCGAGGGTGACCCGGCCCGGGGGAGCGGTCGTCGTGCTGGTGCCGGGACGATTCGAGCGCAGCCCGGCGTACGTCCGCCTGGCCGAGGTGTGCGCAGGCTACGTCCCCGGTGCCGGCGACCTCATCCGCGCCTACTTCTCGCACGGGGACCTCCCCGCCCTGACGGGGCTGGTCGGCGCTGCCGGGCTGGTCGTCGAGTCGACCCGCACCGACCTCCACGACGTCGTGTTCGACTCGATCGACGAGTTCGTCGCCACCGAGGTGGGCGCGACGCCGCTGGCCGACCAGGTCGACGCCGGCGCGTACGGCCGGTTGCTCGCCGACGCGCGTGACGCACTCGCCGGCTACGTGGACGCCGACGGCCGCAGCCGCGTCCCCATCGAGAGCCATGTCGTGCGCGCGCGGCCCGCGCCGTGAGCCGAGCCTGCGAGCCCGCTCGTCCCACGGACTGCAGGAACGGGCCGTATCGGCCGATAGGACGGGGTGGCGGCGGGACGGTCCGAGGCGGAGCGACAGGTCGGGGACCTGCTCGTCACCGCCCGCAGGTCGCTGCACATGAGCGTGGCGTTCCTGTCCCGGCTCGACGGGACCACCCAGCACCTCGAGGTCGTGGAGTCCTCGGTGCCGCTGCTGTTCCGCCAGGGCGCGACCCAACGGCAGGAGACCACGTTCTGCCAGGCCATCCTGGACGGGCGCCTGCCGGCGGTGATGCCCGACGTCCGGGCGTTCCCCGAGGCGATGAAGCTGCCCGCCTCGCGGATGCCGCGCATCCGCAGCTTCGTGTCCGTGCCCGTGCGCCTGAGCGACGGCACGCTGTACGGCACGTTCTGCGCGGCCGGCCTGACCACCGACAAGGCGCTGACCAGGCGCGACCAGGCCCTCATGGACGTCCTGGCCCAGGCCGCGTCGGTGATCATCGAGCCCGAGGTCCGGGAGCGGGCGCGGCGGTCGGAGGTCGCGGGCCGCCTCGAGCCGCTGCTCGACACCGGCGGGCCGGTGGTGGTGCTGCAGCCCATCGTCGAGCTGCCGACCGGTGACCGGGTCGGCGCCGAGGCCCTGAGCCGGTTCCCGGCGGAGTGGGGGAAGCCGCCGGACGTGTGCTTCGAGGAGGCGCACAGCATCGGCATCGGGCACCGCGCCGAGCTGGCCGCGCTGGGCCGCGCGGCCGACCACCTCGCGCGCGTGTCGGGCTACGTGTCGATGAACGTGTCGCCCGCGACGCTGCTCACCCCGGCCTGTGCCGACCTGCTGGGGAGGTTGCCGCTCGACCGGGTCCTGCTCGAGCTCTCCGAGCACGACGCCGTGGCGGACTACGCGGCGCTGCGGGCGGTGCTCGCCCCGCTGCGCGGACGTGGCATGCGCCTGGCCATCGACGACGTCGGCGCGGGGTTCTCGTCGCTGCGCCACATCGTCGTGACCGCGCCCGACGTCATCAAGCTCGACCGCAGCCTCGTCGCCGGCGTCGGGGACGACCCGGTGCTGCGCACCCTCGTCGGCTCGATGGTGTCCTTCGCCGCGGGTGCCGGGGCCGCCGTCGTCGCCGAGGGGGTCGAGACCGAGGTGGACGCCGACACCCTCGACGCCTTGGGCGTCGGCTACGCGCAGGGCTGGTACTTCGGCCGGCCCGGCCCGCCGGAGGGCCTCGACGCCTGCCCCCCGCGCGCGACGCGGACCCGGGCGGGCGACCGGGAGCCCGCCCCGGCGCAACCGCTCGCTGCCGGCGCCGAGCCGGTCTAGAGCAGCGACAGCTGCGGATCGGCGGCGCCGCTGGTGCGCCGCTCCAGGTCCAGCAGGGTGCGCTTGCGGTCGAGACCGCCGCCGTAGCCGGTGAGCGAGCCGTTCGCACCGATCACCCGGTGGCACGGCACCACGATCGAGATCGGGTTGCGCCCGTTCGCCAGGCCCACCGCTCGCGACGCGCGCGGGTTGCCGACGCGGCCGGCCAGCTGCCCGTAGTTGATGGTCTCGGCATAGGGGATGCCGCGCAGCGCGTCCCAGACGACCCGCTGGAACGGTGTTCCGGCGGGCTCCAGGGGCAGGTCGAACTCCGTGCGCTCGCCGCGGAAGTACTCACCGAGCTGTCCCGCCACCCGGTCGAGCAGCTCGCACGGCTCGGTGGACCAGGTCGGGTCCGGCTCGGCGTCGAAGAGCAGGCGGGTCAGCGCGGTGCCGTCGCTGGTCAGCAGCAGCGGCCCCACCGGGCTGTCGACGGTGGTCGTGTAGGTGGTCATCAGGGGATCTCCCGGTCGGTGACGAGGTGCCAGAGGTGCATGAGGGCGTAGGAGCGCCAGGGCCGCCAGCGCTCGCCGTGGGCCGCAGCCGAGCGGGGGTCGCCGGCGACACCGAGCCGCTCGAGGCCCCGGCGTACGCCGAGGTCCGTCGTGAGGAGCACGTCGGGGTCGTTGAGGGCCCGCATCCGCACGTAGTCGGCCGTCCACGGCCCGATGCCGGGCAGGGCCAGCAGCGCCGCGGCGGTCTCGTCGCGGTCGGCGCCCGCTTCGAGGTCGACGCGCCCGTCGGCGACGGCCCGGCACAGCGCGACGAGCGTCGCGCCGCGGCGCCGCGGCATCGGCAGGGTCGCGGGATCGGCCTCGGCCAGCGCCTCCGCGGTGGGGAAGTGGTGGGTCACCTCCCCGTCGGGGGCGGTGACCGGCTTCCCGTACGCCGCGACGAGCCGGGCCGTCACCGTCCGGGCGCCGGCGACCGAGACCTGCTGGCCGACGACGGCCTTCACGGCCATCTCGAGCCCGTCGACGGCCCCGACCACGCGCATGCCGGGCCACGCCGCCACGAGCGGCGCGAGCAGCGGGTCGGCGCCCAGCGCCTCGTCGACGGCCGCCGCGTCGGCGTCCAGGTCGAGCAGCCGTCGCGCCCGGGCAACGGCCGGCACCACGTCGCGGGGGTCGGCCAGCCGCAGCTCGGCGGCGACGTGGTCCGCGGCCGGGCGCAGCGCGACCGTCGCCTCGCCGTGCGGCAGCTGGAGGGCGCGCCGGTAGGTCGAGCCGTCGGCCGCCTCGACGCCGCCGACGGCCTTGGCGGCGAGCAGCCGCATGAGGCCCGCGCCGTCGAAGGGAGGCCGCACCGGCAGCCGCAGGGTCAGCACCCCCGGCGCCGGCCGGGTCGTGCCCGCCCGCCGCTCCGCCACGGCCCGCAGGTTGCGGGGGGTGGCGGCGAACACGGCTCGCACCGTGTCGTTGAACTGGCGGATGCTCGCGAAGCCGGCAGCGAAGGCGACCTCGGAGAAGGCCATCGCGGTCGTCTCGATGAGGATTCGGGCGGTGTGGGCGCGCTGGGCCCGCGCCAGCGACTGGGCCCCGGCGCCCACCTCGGCCGTCAGGAGGCGGTGGAGCTGGCGGTCGCTGTAGCCGAGGTGGGCGGCCAGCCCGGTGACGCCGTCACGGTCGACGGCCCCGTCGGACACGAGACGCATCGCGCGGGCGACGGTGTCGGACCGCACGTTCCACTCGGGCGAGCCGGGGGAGGCGTCGGGCCGGCACCGCCGGCAGGCCCGGAAGCCGGCCCGCTGGGCTGCCGCGGCCGTCGGGTGGAACGTGACGTTCGCGCGTTTCGGTGTCGTCGCCGGACAGCTGGGCCGGCAGTAGATGCCCGTCGTCGTGACGGCCGTGACGAACCGGCCGTCGAAGCGGGCGTCGCGGCTGTGGACGGCGCGGTAGCAGGTCTCGTGGTCGAGCACGGGTCCAGACTGCCGTGCCCCGCCGACAGTTACTAGCGGGCATCGGACATCGCAGTCCAGGAGCCGGCGCCGGCGGGCCAGCGGATGATCGGGGCTCTTGTGCCGACCGCCGCCGCCCGACAAGGTGTGCAGCAGCCAGCGGGGGCACATGGGCGGGGTCGTCGGCCGTCCGGGGGAGACCGACGACGTCGCGCGTGGTGGTGGGTCGGTCTGTGCGCGCCGTGGGGCGCGGGAGGGGGCGCAGTGGCGGAGAGCCCGGGGCGGAACACGGTCTTCCGGCGGCTGCCGCTGGACATGGCGCTGGCGCCGCGCGAGGTGGGCCGCCACCGGCTGCGCGTCGTCTTCCGGCGCGCCGACCTGATCATCCTCGGGCTGGGCGTGACGATCGGGGCCGGCATCTTCTCCCTCGCGGGTCAGCAGGCTGCCTCGACGGCCGGGCCGGGCGTGCTGCTCGCGTTCGGCATCGCCGCGTTCGCCTGCCTCATGGCCGGGCTCTGCTACGCCGAGCTGTCCTCGGTGCTGCCGGTCGCCGGGAGCGCCTACACGTTCACCTACGTGATCTTCGGCGAGGTGTGGGGCTGGATGATCGGCTGGGCGCTCCTGCTCGAGCTGCTCCTGGCCGTCGCCGTGGTCGCGAGGGTCTGGTCGCAGTACGCCGTGGCGACGCTCGGCGACTTCGGCGTGGACCTGCCGTCGGGCTGGGGCCAGTTCGCGGGCTTCGACGCGCGGCGCGACATCATCGCCGCCGGCATCATCCTGCTGCTCGTCCTCGTGGTCATCGCGAGCACGCGGATGTCGCTGGTGGTCCTGTGGGTCGCCGTGGTCGCCAAGCTGGCCGTGATCGGCCTGGTCCTCGTCGTCGGGGTCCTGCACGTCGACGCCGACAACTTCACGCCGTTCCTCCCCGCCGCGCAGCCCGCCGATCCGGGGGCCGATGCGAGCGTGCTGCAGTCTCTCGCCGGTGAGACACCGGACGTCTTCGGCGTCATCGGGGTCTTCACCGCAGCGTCGGTGGTGTTCTTCGCGTTCCTCGGCTTCGACATCGTCGCCACCGCGGCCGAGGAGTCGCGCTCTCCCCAGCGCGACGTCCCCCGGGGCATCATCGGGACCCTCGGCATCGCGACCGTGCTCTACCTCGGGGTCGCCACGGTTCTCGTGGGGATGCAGCCCTACACCGAGCTGGGCGGCCCCGCACCGGTCTCCGAGGCGTTCCGCGCCGTCGGGGCAGACCTGTCGGCGCGGCTGATCAACCTCGGTGCGCTGCTGGGCCTGACCACGGTGATCATCGTGGTGCTGATCGGGCAGAGCCGGGTCGTCTACGCGATGGCGCGCGACGGGCTGCTGCCGGCGCCGCTCGCGCACGTCAGCAAGGTCGGCACGCCGGCCCGCGCGACCCTGCTGGTCGGCGCCGCGGCCGTGGTGCTCGCTCTCACGGCCCCGGTGCTGCTGCTCGCCGAGATGGTCAACATCGGCACGCTGTTCGCGTTCCTGTTCGTCGCGATCGGCGTCCTCGTGCTGCGCCGGACCCGGCCCGACCTGGAGCGCGGGTTCAAGGTCTCGTTCTCACCCCTGGTCCCGACGCTCGCGATCCTCGCGACCTCCTGGATGATGATCAACCTGCGGGTCGTGACCTGGGGCTACTTCGCGATCTGGGTGGTCGCCGGCCTGCTGCTCTACCTGCTGTACGGCCGCCGCTACAGCCGGCTGGGACGGATGCTGGGCGAGCACAGGCGCCACGGCGGCGCACACCGCGCCCGCAACGTCCCGGCACAAGTCCCGCGAACCGCGCACAAGCACGTCCGCCGCTGACGCCCGCGTAGCGTGGCGGTCGTGCGCGTCGTCTCCCTGCTTCCGTCGGCCACCGAGATCCTCTTCTCGCTCGGCGCCGGCGACGACGTGGTCGGGGTGACCTTCGAGTGCGACCACCCGCCCGAGGCGAGGACCCGCCGGGTCGTGTCGACGTCGTCGCTGCCCGAGGGGCTGTCCCCGGCGCAGGTCGACGCGGTCGTCGCCGAGCGGATGCGCGCAGGCGAGGACCTCTACCGGCTCGACGCCGGCGCCCTGTCCGGCCTGGACGCGGACCTCGTCGTGACCCAGGACCTCTGCGCGGTCTGTGCCGTGGACGTGTCCGTCGTGGACGACGCCCTGGCCCACCTGGGCTGCCGGGCCGAGGTCCTGACGCTGGACCCGCAGACCCTCGACGACGTCCTGCGGTCGGTGCTCACGCTGGGCAAGGCGACTCGCACCGAGGCGGCGGCGGACACGCTCGTCTCCGGGCTGCGCGCGCGCCTGGCGGTGGTGGCCGAGGCGGTCGCCGGGCGGGCGCCGGTGCCGGTCATGGTGCTGGAGTGGACCGACCCGCCGTTCACGCCGGGCCACTGGGTGCCCGACATGGTGACGGCCGCCGGCGGGCACGCGGTGCTCGGCGCCGCCGGTGCGCGCTCCGAGCGGACGACGTGGGCGGCGGTCGCCTCCGCGGAGCCCGCGGTGGTGGTCGCGGCGCCGTGCGGCTTCGGGCTCGGCGAGTCGGCCCGTCTCGCGACGGAGGTCGCCGACCGGGTGCCGCCCGGCGTGCCCCTCTGGGCCGTCGACGCCAACGCGTCCTTCGCCCGCCCCGGCCCGCGTCTGGTCGACGGGGTCGAGGCGCTGGCCGCGATCCTGCACCCGGACGCCGGCCTCCCGCTCGACCCCTCGATCGCGACCCGCGTGGGCTGACCGCGCGACTCCCAGTGGTCAGGTGACGGTGACGCCCGCGGAGCGCAGCTCGGCGACCGAGCGGTCGGAGTCGCCGGCCGCGAGCTCGACGAACCGGGTGAGGGCGAGCGGAACCTCCACCTCGTAGCCGAGGTGCACCCCGTCGAGCGCGGTCTCCTTCACGCAGTAGTCCCCGGCCAGCCCGACCACGACGAGCCGCCGCACCGAGGGGTCGAGCAGCGACTGCAGCTGGGTGGCCGTGGCCACGCCGGACACGGGGTCGCGGACCGAGAAGCCGGAGTAGCCGTCCTCGCCCGACGTGCCCTTGCGCACGACAGGGCCGTGGACCAGCAGCTGCGGGTGCAGCTCGGCGCCCCACGTCTCGGCGACGCAGTGCACGGGCCAGATGCCGCCGTCCTTCTCGAAGTGCGGGGTGCTCTCCGGGTGCCAGTCCTGGGTGTATACGACCGCCGCACCGGCGTTCTGCGCGGCGCCGACCTCGATGCTGACCAGCGGCACGACCGCCTCGCCGTCGCGGACGTAGAGGCCGCCGCCCGGGTCGGCGAAGTCGTTCTGCACGTCCACGACCAGCAGTGCCGTTGCGGTGTCGTAGCGGGCGACCGCCCTGTCCGGTCGGGTCTCGCTCACGGTGCCCCCTCGTACGTGGTCGGGATCGCCGGCTCCCCGCGCGAGAGGGACAGCCCCTCCCACGGCAGGGTGGTCAGCACGTGGCGCAGGTGGTCGCGCGACGCCGACAGTGACGGTACGTCCACCGGCCGGCCGCCGCGCACGAAGGGGACCTGCAGGGCGCGGTCGCCGTCACGCGCCTCCGGCCGGCCCTGGGCGTGCACGACCTCCTCGGTCGCGGTGCCGGTCGGGCGGTGCCGGCGGAGGGCCGTCTTGCGCCCTCCGCGGGTCGACTTGTCCTCGGAGCGCTTGGCCACCGGCCGGCCGTCGACCTCGACCAGCTTGTAGACGAACTCGGCGGTCGGGGCGCCGGAGCCGGTCACGACCGACGTGCCGACGCCGTAGGCGTCGACGGGTGCCGACGCGAGCGCGGCGAGGGAGAACTCGTCGAGGTCGCCCGAGAGCACGATCCGCGTGCCGTGCGCGCCCAGTGCGTCGAGCTGCTCGCGGGACTGGTGGGCCAGCACCGCCAGGTCGCCGGAGTCGATGCGCACCGCCCCGAGGCCCGGGCCGGCGACCTCCACGGCGGTGCGGATGCCCGCCGCGATGTCGTAGGTGTCGACCAGCAGAGTCGTCCCGACGCCGAGGGCGTCCACCTGGGCGCGGAACGCGTCGGCCTCCCGGTCGTGCAGCAGCGTCCACGAGTGGGCGGCCGTGCCGGTGGTCGGCACGCCGTAGCGGCTGCCCGCCGCGAGGTTGGACGTCGAGGCGAACCCGGCCAGGTAGGCGGCGCGGGCCGACGCGACGGCTGCCTCCTCGTGGGTCCGGCGGGAGCCCATCTCGATGCACGGCCGGTCGCCGGCGGCGTGGGCCATCCGGGCCGCCGCCGACGCGACCGCGCTGTCGTGGTTGAGCACCGAGAGGGCCAGCGTCTCGAGCAGGACCCCCTCACCGAAGGACGCCTCGACGGTGAGGACGGGTGAGCCGGGGAGGTAGACCTCGCCCTCCGCGTAGCCGGTGATGTCCCCGGTGAACCGGTGGTCGCGCAGCCAGGCGCAGGTGTCGCCGTCGAGCACGCCGGCGTCGCTGAGCCGGGAGAGCTGCTCGTCGTCGTAGCGGAACGTCTCGAGCCGCTCCACGAGCCGCCCGGTGCCGGCGACGACGCCGTAGCGGCGGCCGGCCGGGAGCCGCCGGGCGAAGACCTCGAACACGCAGCGGCGGCCGGCGCTGCCGTCGCGCAGCGCCGCCCGGAGCATCGTCAGCTCGTAGTGGTCGGTCAGCAGACCGGTGTCGGCGGGCACGCCCGCCAGCCTAGATTGGGGCCATGTCCGTGGCGCCGGTGGAGATCGAGCAGTCGGACACCGACAGCGTGGTCGCGCCGGACAAGCCGTGGGTCACGATCGTCTGGAACGACCCGGTCAACCTCATGTCCTACGTCGCTTTCGTGTTCCAGAAGCACTTCGGCTACCCGCGGGAGGAGGCGACCCGGCTGATGACCGACGTGCACGAGAAGGGCAAGGCCGTGGTGTCCAACGGGACGCGCGAGGAGATGGAGCGCGACGTCGAGGCGATGCACGGCTACGGCCTGTGGGCGACGATGCAGCACGACGAGTGAGGGGCTGACGACGTGGTGGCGACGTTCCGGCGTGCCCGCAAGGGTGGCGTGGTCGCGACGTTCGGCGCGGACGAGGCGCGGGTGTTCCGCCACGTGCTGCAGGAGATGGTCGGGCTGCTCGGCCCGGACGACTCGGTGGAGGACGACCCGCTCGCCGCGGCCGTCGGCATCGGCACGTCGACGACGACCCCCGCCGACCCGGCGCTGGCCCGCCTCTTCCCCGACGGCTACACCGACGACGCCGACGCGTCGGCGGACTTCCGGCGCTACACCGAGCCCGGGCTGCGCGCGGCCAAGCGGGAGGCCCTGCGGACGGTGCTGGCGACCCTCGAGGACCCGGGCGAGCGCGTCACCCTCACGGCCGAGCAGGCCGAGGCGTGGCTTCGCGCGCTCAACGACACCCGGCTCGTGCTGGGGGAGCGCCTCGGCGTGACCGAGCAGTGGGACGAGCTGGTGGAGCAGCTCGAGGACGACGACCCGCGGCTGGGGCTGTTCTGGGTCTACGACCGGCTGACCTACCTGCAGGAGACGCTGGTCCAGGCGCTGTGGACCGGACCGTAGGCTGGCGGCGTGCTCGAGATCGACCAGGCGACGTACGACCAGATCGTGGCCCACGCGCGCCGCGACCACCCGGACGAGGCGTGCGGTGTCGTCGCCGGCCCGGCGGGCAGCGACCGGCCGGCCCGGTTCGTCCCGATGCTCAACGCGGCGCGGTCGCCGACCTTCTACGAGTTCGACTCCCACGACCTGCTCGTGCTCTACCGCGAGATGGACGAGCGCGACGAGGAGCCGGTCGTGATCTACCACTCGCACACGGCGACGGAGGCCTACCCGTCCCGCACCGACATCGCGCTCGCGATGGAGCCGGGCGCGCACTACGTGCTCGTCTCGACCCGTGAGCCCGACGGAGTGGAGTTCCGCTCGTACCGGATCGTGGACGGTGAGGTCACCGAGGAAGAGGTCCGGGTGCTCGCGGCGTTGTGACCACGAGGTGTGCCCGCGTCCGGGCGCGACCCGCACAGAACGATCCGCACGCAACGATCCGCACGCAACCGAGACAGCCAGACCCTGACGAGGAGTGTCCAGCAGTGAGCATCGAGGTCCGGATCCCGACGATCCTGCGCCAGTACACCGGCGGCGAGAAGGCCGTGGAGGGCTCGGGGGGCACGCTGTCCGAGCTCATCGACGACCTCGAGTCGCGCCACTCGGGCCTTCGTGACCGGCTGGTGGACGAGAAGGGCCTGCGCCGGTTCGTCAACGTCTACCTCAACGACGAGGACGTCCGCTTCCTCGGCGGCCTGCAGACCTCGGTCAAGGACGGCGACAACGTCACCGTGCTGCCGGCCGTCGCCGGCGGCTAGGACCCGCGGCGCCCGCCATGCGCTACGACTCGCTGCTGGACTCGGTCGGCAACACCCCGCTCGTGGGGCTGCCGCGGCTCTCGCCGTCGCCCGAGGTCCGGCTGTGGGCCAAGCTCGAGGACCGCAACCCGACCGGCTCGGTCAAGGACCGGCCGGCGCTCTACATGGTCGAGCAGGCCGAGAAGGCCGGCCAGCTGCGCCCCGGGTGCACCATCCTCGAGCCGACGTCGGGCAACACCGGCATCTCGCTGGCCATGGTGGCCAGGCTCAAGGGCTACCGGCTGGTCTGCGTCATGCCGTCGAACACCTCCGTCGAGCGACGTCAGCTGCTGGAGATGTGGGGCGCCGAGGTCGTGTCGTCCCCGGCCGAGGGCGGGTCGAACGAGGCCGTCCGCGTGGCCAAGGCGCTCGCCGAGGACCACCCGGACTGGGTGATGCTCTACCAGTACGGCAACCCCGCCAACGCCGAGGCCCACTACGCGACCACCGGCCCCGAGATCCTCGCCGCGCTGCCCTCCATCACCCACTTCGTGGCCGGCCTGGGCACGACGGGCACCTTGATGGGCGTGGGCCGCTTCCTGCGCGAGCAGGTGCCCGACATCGCGGTGGTCGCGGCCGAGCCGCGCTACGGCGAGCTGGTCTACGGCCTGCGCAACCTCGACGAGGGCTTCGTGCCCGAGCTCTACGACGAGTCGGTGCTCACCTCGCGCTACTCGGTCGGGCCACGCGACGCGGTGCGCCGGGTCCGCGAGCTGCTCGACAACGAGGGCATGTTCGCCGGGTTCTCGACCGGGGCCATAGCCCACGCGGCGCTCGGCATCGCGGCCAAGGAGCACCGCGAGGGCCGCCGCGCCGACATCTGCTTCATCGTCTGCGACGCCGGCTGGAAGTACCTCTCCACCGGCGCGTACGCCGGGACGCTGGACGAGGCGGAGGCCGCCCTCGAGGGCCAGCTCTGGGCCTGACGCAGGACGGGCCCGGTGACCCGACGCCTACCGACTCCCGTGACGTCGGCGATTCGTATGCGTTGACAGTTATATAACTCTGCGGTTAGGTGTCAGCGTGGACGCGCTCACGGCCCTCGCCGACCCGACGCGCCGGCGCATCGTCGAGCTGCTGGGCGAGGGCGAGCGCTCGGCGGGTGAGCTGGGGCGGCAGTTCCCGATCAGCCAGCCCGGCATGAGCCGGCACCTGCGCGTGCTGCGCGACGCGGGGCTCGTCCGGTGCCGTGAGGACGGGCGGCGTCGGGTCTACGCGCTCGAACCCGGCCCGTTCGCCGAGCTCGACGAGTGGCTCGAGCCGTTCCGGGCGGCCTGGGCCCAGCGGCTGGACGCGCTCGACACCGAGATCCGGAGGGGCCGGGCCGACCGGCGGAGGAGGCAGGACGCATGAGCGAGATCAGCAGCCCGCGGGGCACGGTGGAGCGGGCCCCCGGCGGGGCGCGCGTGGTGTTCCGGCGGGACTACCCCGACCCCGTCGAGGACGTCTGGGCGGCGGTCACCGAGCCCGCCCGGCTCGACCGGTGGATCGGCACCTACACCGGCACCGCTGCGGAGGGCTCGACGGTGCAGTTCGTGATGACCGCCGAGGGGCAGGTCGACCCGGAGCCGGTGACGATCGTCGCCTGCGTCCCGCCTCGCCACCTCGTGGTCGACATCGCGACCAAGGGCCAGCCGGTGTGGCGCGTCGAGGTGACGCTCGCGGCGGTCCGCACCGGGACGGCGCTGACGTTCGTCCACCACCTGGCCGACGCGGGCATGAGCCGCGAGGTCGGGCCCGGCTGGCAGTTCTACCTCGACCGGCTCGGAGCGGCCCTGGCCGACGCGCCGATGCCCGAGTGGGACCCCTACCTCGCCCTTGCGGACCACTACGGCCCCGCGTCCGCGTAGGTCGGCCCGGCAGTTGCCGCGCAGCCGGTCGCGCCGAGCAGGCCGGTCGTGCCGCTTTGGCCATGATCGGAGCGAGCGAGAGCCACGTCCCCCTGCGGATCTGCTCCGATCATGACCATTCGCGCACCGGCGAGGGGGCGCGACGAGGTCAGTCGAGCACCGCCGTGCAGGCCGGGCCGCAGCGGGTCAGCCGTCCCGACCAGCCGCGGCCACGGAGTGTCCGCCCGACCTGGGCTGCCGTCGCGCAGGGCCTCGTCGTGACCGAGCGCCAGCCGTAGCGGAGGGTGCGGGTGTCCTCGTCGGCGACCAGCTCGTTGTCCCTGACGTCATCGGCCTCCCGCCACTCTTCCGGGTGCGCCGCACGCCCATCGAGCTCGACCGCGACGCGCCATCGGCGATAGTGCACGTCCCGGTACCTCCGGCGCCCGCGCCCGCCCTCCGTACGGTTGCGGCGTCCGCGAGGCAGGCCGTGCGGCCGCTCGACGTCTCGGACGTAGCGCCTTTCCAGGGCGGACATCACCCCGTCCTGCACCTCGGCGACCAGCTCGCCGACGAGATGCCGCCAGCGCATGCGCTTGCGTCCACGTGCCCGCAGCGCCAACCGCGCGGCGGTCGTGAGCCGGCGCTGGCAGGCGCGCAGCACGATGTCGACCACCGCGTCCTCCGTCGCGGCGTCGTCGGTGAGGTCGAGCACGGTGTCCTCGACCCGGGTCTGCGGCGGGGTCCGACTCGGGTGCCGGGTCAGGGCCAGCCGCCGGGACTGCCGGATGCGCACACCCGGACGCCGGGCCACGCGGTGTCCGTGCGCCACCGTCACCTCGAGCCGGTCGGGCTCGCGATCGGCCAGGCCGGCCAGGAACGCGGCCGTCGAGTGAGAGGCGACGGCGTCGGGCCCGGCGTGGACGAGCGCCGCCCAGACCCAGGTCTCGAACGGCAGCGGGCCGGTGAAGACGACGTACGTCCGGGGATGGAAGCGCTGCCAGCGTCGGCCTCTGAGCTGGCCGCGGACGAACGCCCGGGGGACACCCAGCTCGCGCAGCTGCGCCCGGCCGACGACGCCACGCTGACGTCCGGCCAGCTCGCCGAGGGGGGTCTCCCAGGGCGAGCGCGACGGCGTGACGCCGGACGTGGGCACGCGGACACCCTGTGCGACGCCGTACGGTCACAGCTCCCGCTCCAGCGATGTCGTGGACGAACCGGGGCTGTGGACGGCTCAGAGCGGGGGTGGGTGCGACGTCGCGCGGTCGGCCTTCGTGACGGGGGTGGGTCAGGCGCCGGGCGGCTCGTCCTCGCCGCGCTCCTCGGCCGCCTCGCCCTCGGCCTTGGTCCGGTGCACGGTGTCAGGCGCGTGGTCGGGCGGCCCGTAGATCGTCAGCAGCCGCAGCACGCCCGACCCGGTGTTCGTGAAGTTGTGCTCGGTGCCGGCCGGGACGACGACCAGGTCCCCGGCCGTGACCTCCTGCCTGTCACCCGCCACCTCGGCCCGGGCGGTGCCCTCGCTGAAGATCAGGACCTGGTCGTTGTCGGGGTGGACCTCGGCGCCGATGTCCTCGCCCGGCTGCAGCGTCATCGCGACGACCTGCGTGTGCTCCCCGGTGTTCAGGACGGTGCGGAAGTTGTCGAACCTGGCGGCCTCGGTGGCGATCGTCACGGCGAACATGGCCCTTGCCTACCCCGGGGCGCGCGGTCGATGCAAGTAACCTTCGGCCGTGGCAGACGCGCCGATCGGCATCTTCGACTCAGGCTTCGGCGGGCTGACCGTCGCGCGTTCGGTGCTCGACCAGCTGCCGCACGAGCCGGTCCTCTACTACGGCGACACCGACCGCCAGCCCTACGGGCCACGTCCCATCGCCGAGGTCCGCTCCTTCGCGCTCGAGTGCCTCGACCACCTCGTCGACCAGGGCGTGAAGATGCTGGTCATCGCGTGCAACAGCGCGAGCGCCGCCGTGCTGCACGATGCCCGTGAGCGCTACGCGGTGCCCGTCGTCGAGGTGATCCGACCGGCCGTCCGACGGGCCGTCGCAGCGACCCGCAACGACCACGTCGGCGTGATCTCGACGGCCGCGACCAAGACCAGCCGTGCCTACGAGGACGCGTTCGCCGCCGCCCCGCAGATCCATGTCACGACGCAGGCCTGTCCGCGGTTCGTGGAGTTCGTCGAGCGGGGCGTGACGGGCGGTGACGAGCTGATCAAGGTCGCGCACGAGTACCTCGACCCGGTGTCCGCGGCCGGGGTCGACACGCTGATCCTCGGCTGCACGCACTACCCGCTGCTCAGCGCCGTCGTCTCGTACGTCATGGGCGACGGCGTGACCCTCGTGAGCAGCGCGGAGGAGACGGCGAAGGACGTCTACCGCACGCTGGTCGCGGGCGGGCTGGAGCGTCCGGACGGGCTGCCCGAGCCCGAGCACCGCTTCCTCACCACCGGGGACCCGTCGGTCTTCCGAGACCTCAGCCGGCGGTTCCTCGGGCCCGAGGCCGGCGGCGTCGAGGCCGTGGCGTGACCGATGCGATGCGGGTCACCGTCGTCGGCTGCTCCGGGTCCCTGCCCGGGCCCGACGGACCGGCGTCGTGCTACCTGGTGGAGGCCGACGGGTTCCGGGCCCTGCTCGACCTCGGCAACGGAGCCCTCGGCCCGCTGCAGCGCCACTGCCCGGCCGGCGCCGTCGACGCGGTGCTGGTCAGCCACCTGCACCCCGACCACTGCATGGACCTGCTGCCTCTGTACGTCGCCCGCAACTACGACCCCGCCGGCCCCTGCCCGCCGATCCCCGTGCTGGCCCCCGACGGGGCGGGGGAGCACCTCGCCCGGGCGTACGGGCGGGTGGACGGCCGTGGACTGAGCGGGTCGTTCGACTTCGTGGCGTGGACCGGGCGCCACGAGGTGGGGCCGCTCACCGTGAGCGTGGCGAGGGTGGCGCACCCGGTGCCGACGTATGCGATGAGGGTGGAGCACGCAGGCCGGGTTCTCGTCTACTCCGGCGACACCGGTCCCACCGACGCGCTGGTCGAGATCTCCCGCGACGCCGACCTGGCGCTGTTCGAGTCGGCGTTCGAGGAGGGCCGCGACGACGCGGCGCCGGCCGACCTGCACCTGACCGGTCGCCAGGCGGGCGAGCACGCCGAGCGGGCGGGGGTTCGCCGGCTCGTGCTCACCCACCTGCCGCCGTGGAACGACCCGTCGTTGTCGCTGACCGCCGCGTCGGAGGTGTTCTCCGGGTCGGTCGAGGTGGCCCGCCCCGGCGCGACTTTCGAGGTGTGAGACGTCCCACGTAGGGTCCTCGCCATGGCACGCATCGACGGACGGACCCCCGACCAGCTGCGCCCGGTCACGATCACCCGCGGCTGGCTCGACCACGCCGAGGGCTCGGTGCTGGTGGAGTTCGGCCGCACCCGGGTGCTGTGCGCGGCGTCGGTCACCCAGGGCGTGCCGCGGTGGCGCAAGGGCAGCGGTCTGGGCTGGGTGACGGCGGAGTACGCGATGCTCCCGCGCTCGACGAACACCCGCTCCGACCGCGAGTCGGTCAAGGGCCGCATCGGCGGCCGCACCCACGAGATCTCCCGCCTGGTGGGCCGGTCGCTGCGCGCGGCGATCGACTACAAGGCTCTGGGCGAGAACACGATCGTTCTCGACTGCGACGTCCTGCAGGCCGACGGCGGCACGCGCACCGCCGCGATCACCGGGGCGTACGTCGCGCTGGCCGACGCCGTCACCTACCTCCGCGAGCAGGGTGCCCTGGTCTCCGAGCCGCTGCACACGTCGGTGGCCGCCGTGTCGGTCGGCATCGTCGACGGGTTGCCGCTGCTCGACCTCTGCTACGAGGAGGACGTGAACGCCGAGACCGACATGAACGTCGTGATGACCGGTGACGGCGCGTTCGTCGAGGTGCAGGGCACCGCCGAGGCCGAGCCGTTCGACCGGGCCCTGCTCGACCAGCTGCTGGACCTGGCGACCACCGGGTGCGCCGAGCTCACGACGGCACAGACTGCCGCTCTCGCCCCGTGAGCCAGGTCGTCCTGGCGACCCGCAACCCGCACAAGGTCGGCGAGCTGCAGGAGATCCTCGGCGTCCTCGGGCTCGACGTCGAGCTCGTCGCCCTTCCGCGCGAGGTGCCCGACGTGGTCGAGGACGGGCTGACGTTCGCCGAGAACGCGCTGAAGAAGGCGCGGGCCGCGACCGCCGCCACCGGGATGCCGTCGATCGCCGACGACAGCGGGCTGTGCGTCGACGCGCTCAACGGGATGCCCGGCGTGCTCTCGGCCCGCTGGGCGGGTGCCGAGCGCAGTGACGCGGCGAACCTGCGGCTCGTTCTCGCGCAGGTCGAGGATGTGCCCGACGAGCACCGGGGTGCGGCCTTCGTCTGCGCGGCCGCGCTGGTCCTGCCGACCGGCGAGGAGCGCGTCGTCGAGGGGCGCGTCGAGGGCCGGCTGGTCCGCGAGCCTCGCGGCACCGGCGGCTTCGGCTACGACCCGGCCTTCGTGCCCGACGGGCACGAGCGCACCACGGCCGAAATGGACGCCGACGAGAAGAACGCCATCAGCCATCGCGGCAACGCCTTCCGTGCGCTGGCGCCGCTGATCAGCGAGCTCGTCCCCGGCGTGGGGCCGGCCTGACTGGTGCGGGAGGGGGGACTCGAACCCCCACGCCCGAAGGCACAGGAACCTAAATCCTGCGCGGCTGCCTGGTTACGCCACTCCCGCGTGGGGCCATCGTAGGGATCCGCCCGCGGGAGGGGGTGCGGTGACGGTCAGTCGATGCCGAGGTCGCGGCGGAGCTTGGCCACGTGACCGGTCGCCTTCACGTTGTACATCGCCTTCTCGACGACGCCCTTCTCGTCGACGACGACGGTCGAGCGGATCACGCCGGTCACGGTCTTGCCGTAGAGCTTCTTCTCGCCCCACGCGCCGTAGGCCTGCAGGACCTCGCGGGCCGGGTCGCACAGCAGCGGGTAGGGGAGGTGCTCCTCGTCGCGGAACCGCCGCTGGGCCTCGGGCTCGTCGGGCGAGACGCCGAGCACCTGGTAGCCGGCCCCCTGCAACGACGCGATGTTGTCGCGGAAGTCGCACGCCTCCGTCGTGCATCCGGGCGTGGAGGCCGCCGAGAAGAAGTAGACGACGACCTTCCGGCCCGCGAAGGACGACAGCTGCACGGGCGTGCCGTCGGGGTCGGGAAGGGTGAAGTCGGGGGCGGGGTCACCGGTTGAGAGTCTCGTCACCCGGACAACCTAGACGGGGTACCGGGAGCGCGTGGGTGGCCCTCACGCCGGGCGCGGGGGATCATGGGCCGGGACCAGCATGCATCAGCCGGGAGGGAACCGTCATGACGAGCAGCACCGCGACGCCGGGTGGCCTGGAGGCCCGGCCGCCGGAGAAGCCCGCTGCCGACCGCAGCCCGGCCGAGATCGAGGCCGACATCGAGCTCACCAGAGCCCGGTTGTCGGAGACGGTCGACGCCATCGCCGACCGGGTGAAGCCGGCCAACGTCGCGCGTCGCGGTGCCGACTCGATGAAGGCCCAGGTCGTCGACGACGGCGGCGGGCTGCGGGTCGGCCGAGTCGCGGTCCTTGCCGTGGCCGTCGGCGCCGCGGTCGCGCTGGTCGCCTGGCGCCGCTCCCGGTGACGACGCCGGCGCGTCGACGGGAGGAGCCCGGCCCCGGGCAGGAGTCGGTGTGGGACTACCCTCGACCGCCTCGCGTCGAGCCCACCGGCGAGCACGTGCGTGTCGAGCTGGGCGGGTCGGTCGTCGCCGAGTCCACATCGGCGCTGCGGGTGCTCGAGACGAGCCACCCGCCGGTCTACTACCTGCCGACCGACGCCTTCGTCGACGGAGCGCTCGGGCCGGCCGAGGGCTCGTCCTGGTGCGAGTACAAGGGCACCGCGCGCTACCTCGACGTTGTCGGCGGCCGTCGGCGCGCGACCCGCGCCGGCTGGACGTACCCCGAGCCGTCGCCCGGTTTCGAGGCCCTGCAGGGTCACGTCGCGCTCTACCCCGGCCTGATGGACCGGGTGACGGTCGACGGCGAGGAGGTCCGGCCCCAGCAGGGCGGCTTCTACGGCGGTTGGGTCACCGACCGCGTCGTCGGCCCGTTCAAGGGCGGCCCCGGCACGCTGGGCTGGTAGCGGCCACCGTTCGCGTCACAGTCCTGTAAAGCCGCGTCGAGCCGCTCCGGCCCGGCGGCGCGCGTGCCGTACCGTCTCGTCGCGCATGCTGCGAACAACGGGGGCCCCTTCCATGTCTGCCAGTCGTACGCGCCGGTCCGGCCGCCGCGCGGTCACGTCCACGCTCGTCGTGGCTCTGTGCGCGCTTGCGGTCGCCGGCGGGCCGGGCAGAGCCGCGTCGCGGGACGCGACGGGCACCACAGCCGTCAGGCCCTGGGGCGACGACCGGCCGAACGTCGTCGTGATCCTCACCGACGACCAGCGCCGCGACTCGCTGCGCTACATGCCGCAGGTGCAGCGCCTCCTGGTCGACCAGGGCACGAAGTACACGCGCGCGATGGTCCCCACCTCGCTGTGCTGCCCGTCGCGCGCGACGATCCTCACCGGCAAGTACGCGCACACGACCCAGGTCTATGGCAACGGCGACGTGGGCGGTGCCCGGTTGGGCGGCTGGCGACGGTTCAACCGCACCGGTGCCGAGAAGCGCACCATGGCCGTGGCCCTGCGCCGGGCGGGCTACCGCACCGCGCTCATCGGCAAGTACCTCAACTACTTCGGCAAGCACTCGCCGCCGGGCTTCGTGCCGCCGGGCTGGGACGAGTTCTCCACGTTCATGGTCGACCACGGCCGCTACTACCACTACCGGCTCAACGACGGGACGATGCACGGCGGTGCGCCCGAGGACTACTCGACGGACGTGTTCGCGGCGAAGGCCACCGACTTCATCCGCTCGACGCCGGCCCAGCAGCCGCTGTTCCTGTTCTTCGCGCCCTACGCCCCGCACTCGCCGTACCTGCCGGCGCCGCGGCACGACGGCTCCATGGAGGGGCTGCTGCCCGACTACACCGCGCCGACTCTGAAGCAGCCGCTGCGGACCATGCCGCGCTGGATGCGCGACCGGGTGCACGCGGGCAAGCTCGAGGCCGACTGGATGCGGCTCAAGCAGCACGAGTCGCTGCTCGCGGTCGACGAGGCCGTGGGCGGGATCCACCAGGCGCTGCAGGACACCGGACGCGACCGGGACACGCTCTACCTGTTCCTGTCGGACAACGGCTACTTCTGGGGCGAGCACCGGATCATCGGCAAGGACGCGCCGTACAAGGACTCGACCTTCATCCCGATGGTGGCGCGGTGGGACGGCCACCTGCCCGCGGGAGCGGTCGACAAGAGCATCGTCCTCAACGTCGACGTGGCGCGCACCGTCACGAAGGCCGTCGGCACCACGATGCGCAGCGACGGCATCGACATGTTCGGGAAGAGGGAGCGCAAGGGCTTCCTGCTCGAGGCGATGAAGGGCTATCACGACCGCCCGCCCTACTGCGGCTGGCGGAGCAAGCACCGGATGTTCGTCCGGTGGGGGACCGGCGAGACGGAGCTCTTCGACTACCGGCGCGACCCGGCAGAGCGCCGCAACCTCGCCCACAAGCGGTCGTGGAGGGACGTGCGGGACCGGATGAAGGCCAAGGCCGTCAAGGCATGCGTCCCGGAGCCGCCCGGCTTCGACTGGTAGCCCGCTCGGACCGCCGGGGCTCGGTTTCGCGGAGGGCGTCACCCGCTGATAACCTGTTCGGGCTCTTGCGCCGCTAGCTCAACTGGCAGAGCAGCGGACTCTTAATCCGCGGGTTGGGGGTTCAAGTCCCTCGCGGCGCACACCTCTGACCTGACCTTTCGTCCACGCGGGCGGGAGGTCAGTGTCGTCTGTGGTGCCAGCGTGGTGGCCAGTCAGCTCCACCGCGCCTCCCCCAACGCGCTCGGCAGCCTCGTCGGTCAGCTCCGGCACAACGTGCGAGTAGGTGCCGAGCGTCAGGCTGAACTGCGAGTGACCCAGCACCTGCATAGCCACCCGTGCGGGCACGCCGAGCGAGAGCATCACGATTGTCGCGGCATGCCGGGCGTCGTGCAGCTTGGCTTGCCGTGCTTCACCGGACCAAGCGTGCAAGACCCCCCGGCTCCTGCGGCCTCGCATCTGTTCGGCCGGACTTGTCCGGTTCGCCGGTGATCAAGGCGACTCGTCCTATAGACCTGCTTCGCGGGCACCCCCAGGGAGCCCATGAGGTCACGGGGAATCCTGATGCGCTACAACCCGCCGCCCAACTGGCCTGCACCGCCTGCAGGTTGGACACCGCCCGAGGGCTGGCAGCCCGACCCGGCGTGGGGTCCTCCACCTCCCGGTCACCAGCTGTGGCTCGATGACGACGCCGGCCCCAAGAAGTCGAAGCCATGGGGGTGGATCGCCGCGGTGGTGGCGGCACTGCTGGTCGGTGTTGGCATCGGCGCTGCCGGGGGAGGGGACACGACGACCACAACCTCGGCCGGCGGGACGACGACGGTCACGGCGACGCCTGCGGCCGGTGAGCCCGGACCGACCGTGACGGCGACCGAGCAGGTGCCGGGACCGGGAACGACCAAGACGGTCACTGCCAAGCCACCGAAGCCCAAGGGCACCATCCCTGGCGACGGGGTGTGGCTGGTCGGCAGCGACATCAGGGCGGCCACCTACCGTGGTGGCGGCGACGGTTGCTACTGGGCTCGGTTGTCGGGCACTGGCGGTGGCCTTGGCGACATCATCGCCAATGGCAACCCGAGCGGCCAGGCCATCGTGACCATCTCACGGTCGGACGAGGCGTTCGAGACACAGAACTGTGGCCAGTGGGAGCGGGTCAAATGACCCGACCGGCACGGCGATCACTCCTAACGTCTGCGGGGCGGACTTCGCGGTAGCTGAGCCAGATCAGCGTCTCCCCACTCCGGCCCCGTCGACACCAGGCAGCGGATCTCGGCGCTCTGGGTCGCCGTGCTGTTCGTCTTCGACCTACGTCGACCTGTTCTCGCTCTACCGCCCCGACTTCCGGGCCGACATCGAGGCGGGCACGGTCAGCGCGTTCGACATCAACGAGACGTTCCTGTTCTTCACGACGCTGTACATCATCATCCCCAGCCTCATGGTCTACCTGACACTGGTCATGCGCCCCGCCGTGAACCGTGTCGTGAACGTCGTCGTTGCTGCCGCCTACGCCCTCACCATCGCCGGCAGCGCCGTCGGCGAGTGGAACTACTTCATCCTCGGCAGCGCCGTCGAGGCGATCCTGCTCGCCCTCGTGATCCACCACGCGTGGACCTGGCCCGCAGGCGACCACACCGGCGCCGACGGAGTTCGGCCAGGGTCTTGAGCCCGCCCGCCAACGCGTGCATATTTTGGAAGGGTGGAAGGGGAACGGGAGCGGCATCTCGCCCGCGCCTTCGTCGACCTCGCGGACACGCTCGTCGACGACTACGACGTCGTAGAGGTCATGCACCAGATGATGGACCACTGCGTCGCCCTCCTCGGCGCGTCCGCGGCGGGCCTGCTGCTCGCCGACCAGAACAGTTCGCTGCGCGTCATGGCGGCCTCCTCCGAGGGGTCCGACCTGTTGGAGATCTTCCAGCTGCAGGCCCACGAGGGCCCGTGCCTGGACTGCTACGACTCGGGTGTCCAGGTGGTCGTCAACGACCTGTCACTGGAGAGCCGCCGATGGCCGCGGTTCACGAAATATGCGCTCGAAGAGGGCTACCGCTCGGTGGCTGCACTGCCGATGCGTCTGCGGGCCGACACCGTCGGCACCCTCAACCTCTTCCGCGAGCAGCCGGGCCAAGGCGCGCCCGGCGACCTCGCAGTGGCCCAGGCGCTGGCTGACGTCGCGACCATCAGCATCCTCCAGCAGCGCGCGGTGCAGCGGAGAGAGGTGCTCGTCGAGCAGCTGCAGAGCGCCCTGGACAGCCGGGTGGTCATCGAGCAGGCGAAGGGCGTCCTGGCCGAGCGGTTGCAGATCGAGCTCGATGACGCGTTCGTCCGGCTTCGGAGGTATGCGCGGTCTGCGAACCTCCACCTCGCCGCCGCGGCCCGCGCGCTGGTGGAGGGCGAGCTGGACGAGCGGGCGGTGCTCGGGCACTAGCCCGAAACTGACACCTTCCCGAACTCGTGCCTCCGGAGTACCGTCAGAGACAGCTGCCCCAGACCCCGGTGGCGTCCGAGAGATGCGACGCACGGGCGAGGGTGGACAGATGGCGCAGACCGATCGCTTGCCGCACGATGCGCTGCCATCGGCGGTCCTGGACGGGGTGCACCTCACCCGCACGGCCGGCTCGCTGATCGCGAGGCTCGAAGGAGACGCCTGCCTGGACAGCGAGGCGATGCTCCGGCACCTTCTCCTGGGCTCGCTCATGGCGGCGGCCCGACCGAGCGGCGCGCCCGGCCCGCCACTGGAACTCGTCCTCGACCTGTCGGGCGTCACCTTCTGCGACCTCCGCGGCCTCGACGTCCTCACCGACACCGTCGAGGTCGGCAAGACCATCGGTGTGGCAGTGACCGTGACCAACGCGCCCCCGGCGCTGGAGCGGATGCGGTGCCTGCTCGGCGGCGGGCGGCCGTGGGCTTCCCACCAAGGACCGGATGTCCCCTCCTCCGGTTCTTGGTGGGAGCGGCCGATGGCTCGGCTGCGGACCGCGATGCGCCGATAGGACCCGCCCCCGGGGAGACTGTCCGGCGTGGAGCTGCTGCTCGCGTTCTCGCTCGTGCTGCTGGTCGGTGTCCTGATCTCGGGGCTCGCACATCGCAGCGTGCTCTCGACGGCGGTGCTCTTCCTGCTGGCGGGCTTCCTCCTCGGCGAGGGCGTGCTCGGAGTGGTCGACCTCCGCGCGGGAGACGGCATCGTCACGGTCCTCGCCGAGCTCGCCCTGTTCTCCGTGCTGTTCACGGACGGCCAGCGGGTGGGGCTGCGCGACCTCGTGGACGCCTGGCGCCTGCCGGGCCGCGCCCTGCTGCTCGGCATGCCGCTGACCTTCCTCGTCACGGCCCTGCTCGCGGTGACGGTGGCGGACCTTCCGTGGCACGAGGCGCTCCTGGTCGCGGCCGTGCTGGCCCCCACGGACCCCGTCTTCGCCGCGGCGATCGTGGGCCGCGAGGAGGTGCCGGGCCGCCTGCGCCACCTGCTCAACGTGGAGAGCGGCCTCAACGACGGGCTCGCCCTGCCCGTCGTCCTCGTGCTGGTCACCGTCGTCGGAGGGCCCGGCGTGGAGTACGGCGCCCTGGCCGGCGAGCTGGGCCTCGGACTGGTGATCGGCGTCGTGGTCCCCCTGGTCGCGGTGCTGCTGCTGCGCAGCCGGTTCACCTCGGCCACCTCGACCTACGAGGCGCTCACCCCGGTCGCGGTCGGGCTCATCGTGCTCTCCCTCGCCGAGCTCACGCACGCCAACCTGTTCCTTGCAGCCTTCGCGGCGGGAGTCACCATCGCGACCCTGGCGCCCGAGCTGCGCGACGCGTTCGAGCAGTTCGGCGAGCTGGTCGCCGAGCTGCTCAAGCTGGTCGCCATCCTCGTGTTCGGCGCGCTCATCTCGCCGGCGTTCCTCGGCGAGATCCCCGTGCTGGGCTACGTCTTCGCGGTGCTCGCGCTGGTCGTGGCCCGGCCGCTCGCGATCGGGGTCTCGTTCACCGGCAGCAGGCTGCCGTGGGAGGAGCAGGCGGCCGTCGCCTGGTTCGGCCCCAAGGGCTTCGCGTCGGTCGTCTACGGCCTGATCGTCCTGGAGAGCGGGGCGGCTCGTGCCGACGAGATGTTCCACCTCATCGCGTTGGTCGTCGTGCTGTCCATCCTGGCGCACTCGTCGACCGACGTTCCGATCGCGCACTACTTCGCCCGCCAGATCGAGAAGGAGCAGGCCCGCCGCGGTGAACGCGACACGCTGGGCAGAGGGGCAGAATGACCCGCATGGTCGACTCGCCCGATCGCCTCGACGCCCCGTTGTCGGAAGCACTGCGCCGTGGGGAGTACGTCCGTCCGCCCGGCGTGCTGCGGCTCGGGTCGCAGGCGTTGCCCCTCGTGAGCCCGGCACGCCTGTACGTGTGCGGGATCACGCCCTACGACGTCACGCACCTCGGCCATGCCGCGACCTTCGTGTGGGCGGACGCGCTCGCCAAGGTGATCCGCTCCACCGGCACCCGCGTGGTGACCTGCCGCAACGTCACCGACGTCGACGACGTCCTCACCTCCGCCGCGACCGCACGGGGCCGGCGCTACGACGAGTACGCCGCCACGCAGGAGTTCCTCTTCGACCGGGCCATGCGCGAGCTGCGCGTCGACCCGCCCACCCACGCGCCGCGCGCCGGCAGCCACGTCGGTGAGGCGATCCAGCTCGCGGCGGCGCTCGTCGAGCTGGGCGCCGCCTACGAGCGCGAGGGGGCCGTCTACTTCCGTGGCACGCACGTGCCCGTCGAGGCGGGCATCTCCCGTGAGGACGGCCTGCGACTGCTCGAGGACTACGGCGACGACCCGGGCGACCCGCTGCGTGACGACCCCTTCGACGTCCCCCTCTGGAAGCCGTCGCGGGCCGACGAGCCCGCCTGGCCGAGCCCCTGGACCCCGGGGCGTCCCGGCTGGCACGCCGAGTGTGCTGCCATGGCGATGTCGGTGCTGAGCCCCTGTGTCGACGTGCTCGCGGGTGGCGCCGACCTCGAGTTCCCGCACCACGCCTACCAGTCGGCGATGGTCCGAGGGGTGTCCGGGGCCGGCCGGTTCGCACGGGTGGACCTCCACGTCGGCACCGTGTGCCTCGACGGCGACAAGATGGCCAAGTCCACCGGCAACCTCGTGCTCGTCGAGGACCTGCTGGGCGAGGTCCCCGCCGCCGCACTGCGCCTCTACCTGCTGGACCGGCCGTGGGCCGACTCCTGGGACGTCGACCGGGCCGACCTGGCGCGCGCGTCCGACCGGCTCGAGCGCCTCTACTCGGCGGCGGGCCGCGACGGCGGGGGGGACCGTCAGGGTGCCCAGGTCGCCGCGCTGCGGGAGCTCCTGCACGACCTCGACGTGGTCTCGGCGCTGGATCTCGCCGAGGAGTCCGGGGGAGCAGCCGCCCAGGCGGTCCTGCGCGTGCTCTCCCTGGACGTGCCCGCGCCCTGAGCGGCTACGACGTGACGACCGGCAGGCCGGTCTCGGCGGCGCGGTCCCAGTCGTCGTCGATGTGCACGACGTCGTGCCCGGCCCGTTCGAGGATGCTGGCGGCCACCGCCGCGCGGTAGCCGCTGGCGCAGTGCACCCACAGGGTCCCCGCGGGCGCCTCGTCGAGGCGCCCCAGCAGGTCGTGGATCGGGATGTTCACGGCGTCGCGGAGGCGGCTCTCGGCGTACTCGTCGTCGCGGCGCACGTCGAGGACCACGGTCGGCTCACCGGACTCCAGCTGCTTGCGCAGGTCCTCCCAGCGCGCCACCGGGTACGACGTCGCGTTGCCGTCGACCAACGACTCGACCGGACCGGTCGCGGCGGCCACGACGCGGTCGCGCTCGACACCGATGCGCGACAGGTCGACCTGTGCCTCGCGCACCTGCTCCGGGGACTCGCCGACCAGGACGACGGGCTCGTCCCAGGGCAGCACCCAGCCGAAGTACGTCGTGAAGTTCTGCGCCAGCTCGAAGCTGACCGACCCCTTGGCGTGCTTGGCTGCGTAGGCCTTGCGGTCGCGCAGGTCGACCACCCAGGCGCCCTCGGCCAGGCGGGCGCGCAGCTGCTCGGGGTCCAGGGGGGTCGGCGGGTCGAGCTCGGGCGCGCCGGCGCCCTGCCGGTTCGCCCGCCCCATGTGCGCGTAGTAGCGGGGGTAGGCCGCGAGGCCCGCGAGCAGGTCACGCACGAAGGCGTCCTCGTCGTCGGTGACGAGCGCGTTGTTGCTCTGCTGCTGCTCGGCGATCGTGCTGACGTCCTGCACGGTCGCCGGCCCCGACGAGCAGAAGCTGCCGAACCCGTGGGTGGGGTAGACCTGCGTCTGCGGGCTCAGCCGCTCGGCGAGCATGCGGGCCGAGCGGAACTGCTTGCGGGTCAGGTCGTCGGTGAGGCTCGCGTCCACGAGGTCGGTGCGGCCGACGCTGCCGTAGAGCAGGTTGCCTCCCGTGAAGACCGCGGGGTCGCCGCCGTCGGTGTCCTCGACGGCGAAGGCGAGGTGGTGCACGGTGTGCCCCGGCGTCGCCAGCACGGTCACGCGCAGCCGGCCGGACTCGAAGGTGTCCCCGTCGGAGACCGCGCGCCGGTCGAACGCGACGTCGTCACCCGCCGCGACGACGTACTCGGCGCCCGTCCGCCGGGCCAGCTCGAGCCCGCCGGACACGTAGTCGTTGTGGATGTGCGTCTCGAGGACGTGCGTGACCCGGACGCCCGCTGCGTCGATCTCGGCCTGCATCCGGTCCAGGTCACGCTGGACGTCGATCACGACGCCGGCGTCGCCGTCGTGGACCAGGTAGCTGCGGTCGCCGAGCTGCGGGGTCTCCACCGTGCGGACGTCCATCAGTGCCTCCTCGGGCCCCGGGGAGCCCGTCCGTGAGCAATCCGTCAGAGGAAACGTACGGACATCTCTTGCGCGACGCAACCCACGGCTCGTACGGTTCGTCCGGATGGTCCGGCGACCCCTGACGGAGGAGCACGCATGCGCTACGGGTTCGCCATCGACCAGCGCACGTGCATCGGCTGCCACGCCTGCACCGTCGCCTGCAAGACCGAGCACGAGGTGCCGGTGGGCCAGTTCAGGACCTGGGTGAAGTACGTCGAGAAGGGCGAGTTCCCGGCCACGACCCGCGAGTTCGGGGTCATGCGCTGCAACCACTGCACCGACGCGCCCTGCGTCAAGATCTGCCCGACGAAGTCCCTCTACAAGCGCGACGACGGCATCGTGGACTTCGACCGCGACCGCTGCATCGGCTGCAAGAGCTGCATGCAGGGCTGCCCCTACGACGCGATCTACATCGACGAGGACACCCACACCGCGGCGAAGTGCAACTTCTGCGCCCACCGCATCGACGAGGACATCGAGCCGGCCTGCGTCGTGGTCTGCCCGACGCACTCGATCTGGGTGGGCGACCTCGACGACCCGACCTCGGGCATCAGCCGGCTGGTCAACGGCAACCCGACCAGCGTGCGGTCGCCGGAGCAGAACACCGGGCCCAACGTGTTCTACCTCGGTGCCGACCGCGCCGTCCTCGAGCCCCTGGACGCGCCGGTCGACAAGACCTACATCTGGTCGACGCCCGACGCGCACCGGACCGACGTCGCACGAGACCTGCCCCGCGACGACACGACCTCGGCGCGGACGACGTACAACACCGCGCACCCACGTCCCTGGGGATGGCGGGTCACGACCTACCTGTGGACCAAGGGAGTCGCGGCGGGCGCGCTGCTCGTGGCGGCGCTCGCGCTGTTCCTCGGCACCGACCTCGGCGTCCTCGGCACCGTCGTCGCGCCGGCGCTGGCGCTCGTCCTCGTCGCCGCGACGGGCGTGCTCCTGGTCTGGGACCTGAAGCGTCCCGAGCGGTTCCTGTTCATCTTCCTCAAGCCGAACCCGACGTCGTGGCTGTTCTGGGGCTCGGTCGCGCTGGCCGCCTTCGCGGCGGTGGCGGCGCTGTGGCTGCTGCTGGGCGTCCTCGACGAGACAGGCTCCTACGACGCGGCGGGGGCGTTCGACGTGCTGCGCTGGGTGGCCGTGCCGGCGGCCGTGATGGCCTCGGGCTACACCGGCTTCCTCTTCGGGCAGGCCGAGGGCCGCGACCTGTGGCAGTCGCCGCTGCTGTTCTGGCACCTGCAGGTCCAGGCGCTGATGGTCGGCGCGGGTGCGCTCGCCGTCGCCCTGCCCTTCACCGACGTCGACCCCGCCGGTGACCGCCTCGTCGTCCGGACGCTGGTGCTGGCGGCCGCCGCGCACGTGGTCGTCCTGGCGTTGGAGTACGGCGGGGGCCACGCGACCCGGCATGCCGCCGCGGCCGCGCACATGGTCACCGCGGGCCGCTACGCGCGGACGTTCTGGGCCGGCGCCGTCGGCCTCAGCGCGGTCGCCGCGGTCGTGGCTGCCGTGTCGTGGGGCGGTGACGGGCTCGTGGCGGCGCTGGTCGCGGGGCTGCTCGTCCAGGCGTCGCTGCTCGCCTACGAGAGCGTGTTCGTGCGGGCCGGCCAGGACGTCCCGCTGTCATGAAGGAGACCGAGTGACCACCGAGCGGACGCCCGCCCCGGCGTACGACCTGCCGGGCGAGCGCCGGCACGAGAACCTGCGCAACTTCCCGCCGCCGGAACAGTGGGACTCCTTCGTGCAGTACGACGCCAAGGCGCACCCGCGCAAGGTCGCGCGCGAGTTCATGCTCATCCCGACGACCTGCTTCAACTGCGAGTCGGCCTGCGGCCTGCTCGCCTACGTGGACAAGGACGACCTGTCCATCAAGAAGGTCGAGGGCAACCCGGCCCACCCCGGCTCCCGCGGGCGCAACTGCGCGAAGGGACCGGCGACCGTCAACCAGGTCAACGACCCGGAGCGCATCCTGCACCCGCTGCGGCGCACGGGAGCCCGCGGTGCCGGCGAGTGGGAGCAGGTGTCCTGGGACGAGGCGCTGGACGACATCGCCGGGCGGATCCGCACCGCGATCGTCGAGGGCCGCCGCCACGAGGTGATGTACCACGTGGGCCGCCCCGGCGAGGACGGCTTCGCCGAGCGCTTCCTGCAGGCCTGGGGGGTCGACGGGCACAACAGCCACACCAACATCTGCTCGTCCGGCGCCCGGCTCGGGCAGTCGCTGTGGGGCGGCTTCGACCGGCCGTCCCCGGACTACGCCGACGCCAAGGTCATCCTGCTGCTCTCCAGCCACCTGGAGACCGGTCACTACTTCAACCCGCACGCCCAGCGGATCATGGAGGGCAAGCTCGACGGCGCCAAGCTGGTCGTCGTCGACCCCCGGATGTCGAACACGGCGGCGCACGCCGACCTCTGGGTGGCGCCCTGGCCGGGCAGCGAGGCCGCGATCCTGCTCGCGATCGCGTCCTACCTGCTGCGCACCGGGCAGGTCGACCGGGCCTACCTCGAGCGCTGGCTCAACTGGGACGTCTACCTGGAGAACCTGCACCCCGACGCGCCCCGGACGTTCGAGGCGTTCCTGCAACGGCTGACCGACGACTACGCGCCCTACACCTTCGAGATGGCGGCGCAGGAGGCGCAGATCCCCGCCGAGCGCATCGAGGAGATGGCGCGGATCGTGGCGCAGTGCGACGGCCGACTGGCTGCGCACGTCTGGCGCTCGGCGGCGGCCGGCAACTACGGAGGGTGGGCGGTCTCGCGCGCGCTGTGGTTCGTGCTCGCCCTCACCGGAAGCATCGGCGGTCGCGGCGGCACGAGCCCGAACGGGTGGGACAAGTTCATCCCGCACGGGCCGAACATGCCGCCGGCCCACGACACGTGGAACGAGATGCTCTGGCCGGCGGAGTACCCGCTGTCGACCAACGAGATGTCGATCCTGCTGCCGCACTTCCTCAAGGACGGGCGGGGGAGGCTGGACGTCTACTTCAGTCGTGTCTACAACCCGGTCTGGACCAACCCCGACGGGTTCAGCTGGCTGGAGGCGCTCACCGACGAGTCCCTCGTGGGACTGCACGTGGCGCTGACCCCGACGTGGAGCGAGACGGCGGAGTTCGCCGACTACGTGCTGCCGATGGGGCACTCGGTGGAACGCCACGACACCCACTCCTACGAGACGCACGCCGGGAAGTGGCTCGGCTTCCGCCAGCCGGTGCAGCGCGTGGCGCGGGAGAAGATGGGCCGACCGGTCACTGACACCCGCGACTCCAACCCCGGCGAGGTGTGGGAGGAGAACGAGTACTGGTTCGAGCTGTCGTGGCGCATCGACCCCGACGGATCGCTGGGGATCCGGCAGTACTTCGAGTCGCCCTACCGTCCCGGCGAGAAGGTCACCGTCGACGAGTACTACCGGTGGATCTTCGAGAACCAGGTGCCCGGACTGCCGGAGAAGGCGGAGCGCGCGGGGCTGACGCCGCTGGCGTACATGCGCAAGTTCGGTGTGGTCGAGGTGGCCACCGACGTCTATCGCGTCGACGAGCGACCGTTGACCGAGGTGGAGCTGGAGGGTGCCCAGCCCGACGACCAGGGCGTCCTGCGCAAGCCGGTGACGCTGGACTCGACCCCGCCGCTGGTGGGGGAGGCCGGCGCGGTCGGCCTGCAGCACGCCGACGGCAGCCGTACGTTCGGCTGGCTCTCGCCGTCGCGCAAGCTCGAGGTCTACAGCACCGCGATGCGTGACTGGGGCTGGCCCGAGCACGCGACGCCGACCTACATCGAGTCGCACGTGAGCCGGCGCACCATCGACAGCGAGGCCGGCGAGTTCGTGCTCGTCCCGACGTTCCGGCTGCCGACGCTGATCCACACCCGGTCGGGGAACGCGAAGTACCTCAACGAGCTCAGCAACACCCACCCGCTCTGGGTGAACACGAAGGACGCGGCCCGACTCGGCGTCGGGACCGGCTCGCTGGTGCGGGTCTCCACACGCATCGGGCACTTCGTCGTCAAGGTGTGGGCCACCGAGGGCATCCGGCCGGGCGTCACCGCCCTGTCCCACCACATGGGCCGGTGGCGGCTGCGCGACGGGGAGGGCAGCCGCTGGGTCACCGGAGTCGTCGACCTCGACCACGACGCCGACGGCGTGTGGCGGATGCGCCAGAAGCAGGGCGTGCGGGCGTTCGGCTCCTCGGACAAGGACAGCGAGCGCATCTTCTGGGACGACCCCGGCGTCCACCAGAACCTGACGTTCCCGGTGCAGCCCGACCCGTGGTCGGGCATGCACTGCTGGCTGCAGAAGGTGACGATCGAGCCGGCGCACGACGGCGACCGCTACGCCGACGTCGTCGTCGACACGCGGCTCTCCCGCGAGGTCTACACCGAGTGGCTGGCCAAGACCCGGGCGACGACCGGTCCCGGCGGTCAGCGGCGGCCGGAGTTCCTCATGCGTCCGGTCAAGCCCAGGCGCCGGGCGTTCCGCGTGGACGGCGACACCGCGACCGAGGGTCGCTAGCCATGGGCCTGCTGCGGCGTGCCGTGCCCACGGTCTCGGCGGAGGACCTCGTCCGCGTCCGGGAGGCGGTGGGCCGGGTCGAGGACCCGGAGATGCACCGCCCGATCGCCGACCTCGGCATGCTCGGGGATGTCGGCGTGGACCGGGCGGGGCGGGTCAGGGTCGAGGTCCGGCTGACGACGGCGACCTGCCCGCTGCGCGAGGCCTTCGGGGCGGCGGTGGCCGGCGCGGTGACCTCCGTCGTACCGGGTGCCGCGGTCGACGTGTCCTTCGGCGTGCTCGACGAGCGGGCCCGCAGGGACCTCGCGCTGATGCTGCGCGGTGCGAGCCCGGCCGGGGCTGTCGAGCCGGTGGCGCCGCGCATCTACGCCGTCGCGAGCGGCAAGGGCGGCGTCGGCAAGTCGACGGTCACGGCCAACCTGGCCGTGGCGCTGGCCGACCAGGGGCTCACGGTCGGGCTGCTCGACGCCGACGTGTGGGGCTACTCCGTCCCACAGCTCTTCGGGACGCGCCGCGCACCGGTCGCCCTGAGCGGGCTGATGTTCCCTCTCGAGGCCCACGGGGTCCGGCTGATGAGCACCGGCTTCCTGGTCGGCGAGGACGAGCCGGTGGTGTGGCGCGGCCCGATGCTGCACAAGGCGCTCGAGCAGTTCCTGGCCGACGTGCACTGGGGCGACCTCGACGTGCTGCTCCTCGACCTGCCACCGGGCACCGGCGACATCACCCTCTCGCTGCTCGAGCTCGTGCCCACGGCGGCGCTTCTCGCCGTCACCACGCCGCAGCCGGCCGCGCGGACCGTCGCCACCCGGGTGGTCCGGATGGCGACGGACGCCCGGATGCCCGTCGCCGGCGTGGTCGAGAACATGAGCGTCGCCACCTGCGAGGCCTGCGGCCACGGGACGGAGCTCTTCGGGTCCGGCGGTGGCGCGCGGCTGGCCGCCGACGCCGGAGTTGACCTCCTGGCCCAGGTGCCGCTCGACCTGGCGCTGCGCGAGTCGGGCGACGCCGGCGTCCCGGTCGTACGCCGGGACCCGGCGGCGCCGTCCGCGCTGGAGCTGCGCGCCCTCGCCGGCCGGCTCCCGGTCGTACGCCGGAGCCTGGTCGGTGTGCCGCTGCCCCTCAGCGTGGCATGAGGCCCGCGCTCACTTGACCTCGGAACGCATCACCAGGGCGAGCCCGACGGCCAGCGGGAGCAGCAGCCACAGCGTCCCGGTGACGCCCAGCTGGGCCCACTGCTCGCCCTGGGGCCCGCCGTCGAAGAGCACGGCCGAGGTGGTGTTGAAGTCCACCCAGGGCTGCAGGTCGCGGAACCACTGCTGCGTCCCGGCCAGCACCTCGGACAGGGTGGGCAGCAGGAGGGAGTACACGAAGTACGCCACGATCGCCCCCGCCGAGTTGCGGATCAGCACACCGAGCATGAACCCGACCAGCAGGCCGAGGACGTTGCCGAGCACGATGTAGAGGCCGTCGGCGACCGAGACGTCCCAGACCGTTCCGGTGCCCGTGAGCGACGTGCCGAGGACGTTGCCGACGGCTCCGATCGCGAAGGCGACCGGGATCGAGACGACACCCACCGCGACCGCCGCGACCGCCTTCGCCGTGATGACGCGGGCGCGGTTGGGCACCAAGGTGAACGTCGTCAGCCCGCTGCGCTGGCTCCACTCGCTGGTGACCGACAGGATCGCGATCATCGGCAGGATGACCGCCATCGGGAAGCCGATCGCCGCCGAGAACGTCCCGTAGGTGAGCTCGTCGTCGGGGGCGAACAGGATCACCGAGGCGGTGGCCAGGACCGCGGCGGCGACGATGCCCGCCATCAGCCAGAAGCCCGAGCGTGTGTCGAACATCTTGCGCAGCTCGACCGCCACGATGCGAGGCATCGGGACGGGACGGTGGGCCGCCCGGACGCGAACGACCTCCTGCTGTACGTCCGGCTGCACCTCGATGGCGGTCATGCTGCTGCTCCTTCTCGCTGGGTGTCGGCAGTGAGCTCGAGGAACATCTCCTCCAGGCCGGCGCCGCCGGCCGCCTTGAGCTCGGTCAGGGGGAGGCCGGCCCGCAGGGCGATCTGCCCCACGAGCTCGGGGGTCGCGTCGGTGCGCAGCGCGCCGTCCTCGAGGCGCGCCGCGGTCAGGCCGCTGTCGTGCAGCGCCCGGGCGAGGTCCGCGGGTCGCGGGGTCCGCACCAGGGTCCCCGCGGCCTGCAGGAGCTCGTCCTTGCTCCCCTGCGCGACGATGCGCCCGTTGCCGATCACCACGAGGTCGTCGGCGATGACCTCGATCTCGTGGAGCAGGTGCGAGGACAGCAGGACCGTCCCGCCGTGGTCCGCGTAGTCGCGCAGCAGGCCGCGCATCCAGCGGATGCCGGCGGGGTCCAGCCCGTTGGCCGGCTCGTCGAGGACGAGGACCTCGGGGTCGCCGATCAGCGCGGTCGCGACGCCCAGCCGCTGCCGCATTCCCAGGGAGTAGTCCCGGACCCGGCGGTCGGCCTCGCGCTCGGTGAGGCTGACCAGGGCCAGCATCTCCGTGACCCGGCGGGCCGGCAGGCCCAGGGTGCGGGCCGCGATGGTGAGGATCTCCCGGCCCTTGCGGCCGGCATGCTGCGCCGAGGCGTCGAGCAGGACCCCGACCTCCATGCCGGGGTTGGGCAGCTCCGAGTACCTCCGCCCGGCGACGGTCGCGCTGCCGCGGGTGGGCGGGGTCAGGCCGACCATGATGCGCATCGTGGTCGACTTCCCGGCGCCGTTGGGGCCCAGGAACCCGGTGACGCGACCGGAGCGGGCGGTGAACGTGATGTCGTCGACGGCGGTGAACCCGCCGTACGTCTTGGTGAGTCCTTCGACTGTGATCATGCGGTGAAGCCTCGTCGTGACCCGCCCCGCGCGCATCAGGGACGGCAACTGACCCGACCCTGCTCCGACCCCGACGTGGTTCTCAGGGTGGACCCTGAGATCGCCCGCGTCCTCAGGGCTGCAGCAGCCCTGCAGCGGTGACCGCGACCAGACCGACCACGATCGCGACCAGCCAGGCCGACCGGCCGAGCACCGGTGTGTCCCCGGCACGTACGTCCGACGTGATCCGGCGGTAGCGACGCGGTGCGAGCACCACGCTGGTCGCCGCACCGAGGACCATGACCGCGACCCCGAGGACCAGCGGACCCGGCGAGGAGGCGGAGCGGCTGTCGTGGACGATCAGGGCGCCGACGCCCACCAGACCGAACCCGGTGCGTTCCCAGGCCAGCGCGGTCCGCTCGGCGGCCGCCACGACGTCGAGGACGCGCTCCGGCACCATGCCCCGGGCCGGGCTGTCGCCGTTCACGTCCCGATGAGGACGAGCACGGCGACGGTGGCGGCGACGACAGCGACACCGGTCGCCGTGAGGCGGGTCATCGACGTGGGGGGCAGCGGACGTCCTTCGCGGATGGCACGCTCGGAGCGATCCCACCGCAGATAGCTTGCCGTGGCCACGACCGCCGCGAAGGTCATCAGCAGCAGGCCGACGACCCGGCGCGAGCCGCCGGGCCCGAAGTCGGGGAGCACGGTGACCACCGCCACCCCGCCGGCGAGCAGCGCGAGGGACGTCCGGACCCAGGCCAGGAAGGTGCGCTCGTTGGCGAGGGTGAAACGGTAGTCCGGGTCCTTTCCGACCTCCCGCAACGGTGGTCGGCGCCTGCTGCGCCGTCCGATCACGTCTCACCCCTCGCGGCAGGGTCTGGTCCCCGGACGCCGTGCAGGCTATCGTGCCCTGAACGGTTGTCCGGACTACTTGGGTGCAGCTCCGGACGCGGCTGTCACTTCGAGAGGACGCCCATGACGATCGCCGACACCCAGCCACGCCGGCTCGACATCAAGACCCTGCGGGAATGGCTCGCCGACGACGCGCCGGCCCAGGTTCTCGACGTGCGCACGGCAGCCGAGTTCGAGGTCGGCCACGTCCCCGGCTCGGTGAACATCCCGCTGTCCCAGCTGCCGCGGGTCTGCCAGGACCTCGCCGGCGGCGGACGCGGGCGCATCGCCGTCATGTGCCAGTCGGGCGTGCGGTCGGAGAAGGCCGAGGAGCTCCTGCGCGAGAACGGCTGCTCGGACGCCAGGGTGGTCGACGGCGGCCTGAACGCGTGGCAGTCCATGGGCGGTGACATCGAGCAGGGCAGGCCGTTGTGGGCCCTGGAGCGGCAGGTGCGACTGGTCGCCGGCTCCCTGGTGCTGCTCGGCGTGGTCGGCAGCATGCGCTACCCGCGGATGAAGCTGCTGTCCGGGGCCATCGGTGGCGGTCTCGCCTTCGCCGCCGCGAGCAACACCTGCGCCATGGGCAACGTGCTCGCCCGACTGCCCTACAACCAGCGCAGCCGGCAAGACGTCGACGAGGCAGTCGCGAGACTGACGTCGGGCTGAGGTCCGCCGGGCCCGTGCCGCGACGTGGACCTGCCGGCACGGCGCGACCCCGGCGGGGGCTCCCGGTCAGGGGCGACGTCGTCGCCGGGCTCAGTGTCGCGCTCGTCCTGGTCCCGCAGTCGCTGGCCTACGCCGAGCTGGCGGGGCTGCCGGCCGTGCACGGCCTGTACACCGCGGCCGTCGCGACCGTCGCCGCGGGTCTGATCGGCTCGTCGCCCTACCTGCAGACGGGCCCGGTCGCCCTGACCAGCCTCCTGACCTTCGGGGCGCTCGCCCCGCTGGCCGACGCGGGCACCCGGGACTTCGCGGTGCACGCCGCGTTGCTCGCGCTGGTCGTCGGCGCGGTCCGCCTGCTGCTGGGGCTGCTGCGCTGGGGCGTCGTGGCCTACCTGATGAGCCAGCCCGTGGTGAGCGCCTTCACCGCGGCGGCCGCCATCCTCATCGTCGCCTCGCAGCTGCCCGGCCTGCTGGACGTCCGCACCGACGAGTCCAACCCGCTGCTCGCGGCGGGGCAGGCCCTCGGCGACCCGGGTGGGTGGGGCGCGGTCTCGGCCGTCGTCGGGCTGGCCACCGTCGCCCTGGTCATCGGCGGCCGCCGGGTCAGCCCGCGGTTCCCCGGGACGCTCGTGGCCATCGTGGCCGCGCTCGGCCTGAGCGCGGTGGGCTGGGTGTCGGTCACCGAGGTCGGCGACATCCCCGACGGGCTGCCGCCCCTGAGCTCGGGCCTGCCGTGGGGCGCGATCGGGAGCCTGCTCGTGCCGGGCGCGGTCATCGCGCTGGTCGGCTTCGCCGAGCCGGCGAGCATCGCCCGGCGGTACGCCGCGCAGGACCGCGCGCCGTGGGACGCCGACCGCGAGTTCGTCGGGCAGGGGCTGGCGAACCTCGCGGCCGGGGCGTTCAGCGGCTATCCCGCGGGAGGCTCGTTCTCCCGGTCGGCCCTGAACCGTCTCTCCGGTGCCCGCACCCGGTGGAGCGGCGTGGTGACCGGCCTGGCGGTGCTGGCGGTGATGCCGGTGGCCTCGGTGCTGAGCGGTTTGCCGAGGGCAGCGCTGGCCGGGCTGGTCGTCGCGGCGGTCGTGACCCTGGTGGACTTCCGGCCGTTCCTCGAGGCCTGGCGCGCCTCCAGGCCGCAGTTCCTGGTCGCCGTCCCGACGTTCGTCGCCACGCTCGTCTTCGCCCCGCGGGTCGAGCGCGGTGTCCTCGTCGGGGTGGGACTGTCGCTGGCCGTCCACCTGTGGCGCGAGCTACGGCTCGAGCTCGACGTGTGGACCACGCACGACACGCTGCACGTGCGTCCGCAGGGGGTGCTCTACTTCGCCTCCGCGCCGGGCCTGGAGACCAGGGTCATGACGCTCATGGCCGAGGGACCCGACCTGCGGCACGTCGTGGTGCACCTCGACCGGCTCGGCCGGCTGGACCTGACCGGGGCGCTCGTGCTCAGGTCGCTCGTCGAGGACATGCAGCGCGGCGACGCCGACGTGGTCATCGAAGGGACCCAGCCGCAGGCGCGGCGTCTCGTCGACGCCGTGCTCGGCCGCGGAGTCGCGGACTGCCGGCGGGCGAACCCAACGCCGGACACCCTCGCGTCCGGCGCCGCGTCGCTAGAGTCCGACGCAGGAGAGGGTCACCGGTCACGGGCGGTCGCAGGGGAGGACGGCGATGGCGTCACGTAGCCGCCGCGCCCGCGAGCTGGACCGGGCGAGCCCCATGCCGCTGTGGGCGCAGCTCCTCGAGGACCTCGTCCGCCGGCTGGAGTCCAGCGCCTTCGACCAGCGGTTCCCCAGCGAGCACGACCTCGTGACGGAGTACGGCGTGAGCCGCCACACCGTCCGGGAGGCGCTGCGCCGGCTTCGGGAGTCCGGGGCCATCACCTCCAACCGGGGCCGGCTGACCGTCGTCCGCACGGCGAGCATCGAGCAGCCGCTGGGCGCTCTCTACTCGCTCTTCCGCGAGGTCGAGGGCCGCGGCATGAAGCAGCTCAGCGAGGTGAGGGCCCGCGACGTGCGTCGCGACACGGATGCGGCGGCCGTCCTGCAGCTCCCCGCTGACGCGGAGCTGGTCTACATCGAGCGGCTGCGCTATGCCGACGGCGAGCCGCTGGCGTGGGACCGCACGTGGATGCCCACGGCCGTGGGCAGGGGCCTTCTCGACGCCGACCTGAGCCACTCCGGGCTCTACGACGAGCTGCGGCGCGGAGGGGTCGTGCTCACGGGCGGACGGGAGCACATCGAGGCCGTGCTGCCGTCGGCCGCCGAGCGTCGGCTCCTCGGTGTCGGGCCCGGCGTCGCGGCGCTCTCGATCGGCCGCATCGGGTGCATGCGGTCGCGCCCGGTCGAGTGGCGCCAGACGCTGGTGCGCGGAGACCGCTTCAGCCTCTCCGCCGAGTGGTCCGCGACCAAGACCTACCGGCTGGACCTCGGCGGTGACCGGACGCCGGCCGAGCGCTGAGCGCCCGTCGCGTAACGCCGCGCCACCCGGCGCGACTTGACCACGTCGTGGACCTGGTGTGCTGCCCCAGGTCCGGTCGGTCGCAACCGAAAGAGGCGCGCCATGGCCACTCGCCGGATCCGGACTCTCGCCCTCGCGGTGGCAGTGGCCGGCACCACCTGGGCCACGGCCGCTTCGGCTGCCGTGCCGCCCGAGTGGAACCACGACCCCGCCGACCTGACCCGTGGCCCGCTCGGCTGGGCACAGGTCGACGCGATGTTCGAGGCGTGCTCCGCGGGCCGGAGCCAGTCGCCGGTCGACGTCGGCCGGACCCGCTCCGCGCGGCTCCCGGAGCTGCGCTTCCACTACCCCCGCGTGCCGCTGACGGTCGAGAACACCGGGCACGTCATCGAGGTGCCCGTGCCCGAGGGGTCGGACGCGAGGTTGCGGGTCGGCCGCACGACGTACGAGCTCCTGCAGTTCCACCTGCACGCCCCGAGCGAGCACGAGGTCCGCGGGCGGTCGTTCGCCATGGAGGCCCACCTGGTGCACCGGCAGCCGCGGACCGGGCAGCTGGCCGTGGTCGGCGTGCTGCTGGACGAGAGGACGATGTCACGCGCCCTCGTCGACCGCGTCGTCGCGAACGCGCCGTCCGAGGCCGGCGAGGAGCACGAGGTGCACGCGCGGATCACGCCGGCGGACCTCCTGCCGCGCAGCCCCGGCCATCGCGGCGGGGGGCGCGCGTCCGCCGACGACTACGTGACCTACGGTGGCTCGCTGACCACCCCGCCCTGCACCGAGGGGGTGCGCTGGTTCGTGCTCGAGCGGGCGGGCACGGTGTCCGCGGCCTCTGTCGAGCGTCACCACGACGTGGTCAGCGAGCTGCCGGGCTATGACGGCTACGGCTTCAACAACCGGCCGGTCCAGCCGCGCAACGGCCGCAGCGTCCTCCGGTCCCGCTGAGCTCCCCGGCCGCCGGGTGGCCGCTCAGGCCGCCTGGCAGCCGGGGCACCAGAACAGGTTCCGGCCGGCCATGACCTCGGTGGCGACCGGCGTGCCGCAGACCCGGCACGGCAGGCCCGCACGCCGGTAGACGTAGTGCGCCTCCTCCGCCCACGGCGTGCCGCGGCGCGCCCGGTGGGCCGGCCGGGTCGTCACGATGCGCCCCGCGCGCAGCCCGGCCCGCATGAGGGTGACGAGGTCGGCCCACAGGGCGTCGAACTCGGCCTGCGACACCGCGACACCGGGTCGGTGCGGCGAGAGCCCGCCGCGGAAGAGCACCTCGGCCCGGTAGACGTTGCCGACGCCGGCGACCACGGCCTGGTCCATCAGCAGCCGGCCCACCGACGTCCTGCTGCGGGAGAGCCGGTCCCATGCCCGCCCGGGGTCCGGGCGCCGGCGGAGCGGGTCGGGGCCGAGGCGGGCCACGAGGGACGCCCGCTCGCCGGACGTCCACACCTCGCAGGCCGTCGCGCCCCGCAGGTCGGCGAACGAACCGTTGCCCTCCAGCCGCACCCGCACGGCGCCGCGCGGCGGGGGAGCGGGCGCTGCGCCGAACTCCCAGGTGCCGTAGAGCCCGAGGTGGACGTGCAGGTGCAGGCCGCCGGCGAAGCCGAGGAACAGGTGCTTGCCGTAGGCGTCCGCGCGCTCGAGCTCGCGTCCGTCGAGGAGGGCCGCTCCCTGGGAGAACCGTCCCTGCGGGCTGCTCACGGCGAGGCGGCTGCCCCGAAGGCGCGCGCGGTGCTCGCGCGCCTGGCGATGGACGGTGTGACCCTCCGGCACCCGCACACCGTAGAGGCGCGGGCCGGCCGGTCAGCGAAGGGGACGGCTTACTGCACCCACCAGTGCACGGCGGGCGCGCCCTCCTGAGCCAGGATCTCGGCCGACGCCGGACCGTCGGACGCGCGCAGGTCGCACAGCAGCGACAGCGGCACGTGGTCGTGAAGCATCGTCATCACGGTCTTGTCGGTCAGGTTGATCGTCGTCGTCTCGTCGTTCGCCGTCGCCATCACCGTCTCCATCGTCCTCACGTCCTCACGGTCGTGATCCCCCGAGCACCTGCCTGCCGGATCTCGGCTGGCCACATGGGACTACGGGACGAATATCGACCGGCCCGAGTCGGCCATTGAGAGATGGTCCGTAAAGGTCGGGTAAAGAGCGAGCGCCCGCCCCCCGCGAAGGGGGACGGGCGCTCGCCACGACGTCTGCTGATCAGATGGGGCGCACCTGGTCGGCCTGCGGGCCGCGCTGGCCCTGCGTGACCTCGAACTCGACGCGCTGGTTCTCGTCGAGCGACTTGTAGCCGTCAGCCTGGATGGCCGAGAAGTGGACGAAGACGTCGGGGCCTCCGCCGTCCTGAGCGATGAAGCCGAAGCCCTTCTCGGCGTTGAACCACTTGACCGTGCCCTGTGCCACTGTTTCTCCTTCGGAGGAAACGAAGTTCGGACGCCGCACCGTGCGGCGACCGGGTCGAGAGATCGCGTCCCCTTCGGGGCCTGACAGCGCCAGGGCCAACTCATCAGAGACGCCCGAGCCGATGAGCAGCGCGGGCGTGTCCAGACTACGAGGCACTCACTACTTCCAACCGGGGACAACGCTAGGACATGGGGACCCCGATGTCCACGCCGCCCTCATCCGGCGTGGATGCCCCAGGTCATCTCGTGCTCGTCCCCGGGCTCGAGGACGACCAGCCCCGTGCCGTCGACGAAGGCGTTCGCCGGGCAGGTCATGGCCTCCACGGCAAGCGCGGCGCGGCGCCTGGCGGGGTCGGCCAGCGTCTCGCCGCTGAAGACCTGCAGGTAGTCGGCGCCCGGGCCGGCCCACACCGAGACGGCCCGGTCCCCGCTCGTGTCCTGCAGCCGCACGGTGGCGCGCCCGTCGGTGCCGCGCTCGAGGTCGCCGAAGGCGGTGTCGAGGACCAGGTCGCCGACCGGGCGAGGGGTGCGGAAGTCGTAGGCCGTGCCCGCCACCGGCTCCGCTCCTGTCGGGATGCCGCGCTCGTCGGTCACGAGCCGCTTCCCCGCCGGGACCGTGAGCACCACGTCGTCGACGCGCGCGCCGACCGTGACGTAGGGATGCTGTCCCGCGCCGTAGGGGGCGGCGAGCTCACCGTCGTTGCGGGCTTGCAGCGCGACGTGCAGCCCGTCGTCGTCGAGGCGGTACGCCGCGCGCAGCCGGAGGAGGAACGGGTAGCCCGGCTGCGGCCAGACCGTTGTCGTGAGCGCGGCCCGGTCCTCGCCGCGCTCGTCGAGGTCCCAGCCAACCCAGCGGACGAGCCCGTGGATCGCGTTGCGGTTGTCGACCTCGGTCACGGAGAGCTGGTGGTCCCTGCCGGCGAACGAGTAGCGGCCGTCGCGGACCCGGTTGGGCCACGGGGCGAGCACCTGGCCACGCCCGCCGTCGGGGGCGGCGCTCTCCGGGAACCCGTCCAGGACGGGACGTGCCGCCACCTCGTAGGTCCTCAGGGTGGCGCCCAGCTGGGTGACCACGGCGACCTGGTCGCCGTAGGAGATCTCGTGCTGCGTCCCCGTCGGCGCCGTGGTCATGCCCGCATCATGGCCCCGCCGTCCACTCCCGTCGACCGCCGCCGCGGCCGTCCCTGTCCGGGGTCCGTGCACCAGGCAGGGCAGAAGGTCCCGAGGACCAGGGTCCCGCGGCCGGTCCGCCACGTGCCCGGCCCACCTAGCGTCGGGCTGACAGAAGAGCCGAGGAGGCATGCGATGAGACGTCTGGTGGTCCTGGGCGCCGGCACGGCGGGCACGATGGTGGTCAACAAGCTGCGCCACCGGCTCGGCCACGACTGGGAGATCACGGTCGTCGAGCAGAGCGACCTGCACCACTACCAGCCGGGGTACCTGTTCCTGCCCTTCGGGACGTACGGGCCCTCCGACGTCGTGAAGCCGACGCGGGCCTTCGTGCCCGACGGTGTGAACCTGGACAGCGCGGTGGTAGACCGGGTCGACCCCGAGCACCACGTCGTGCTCCTCGACGACGGCCGCCGGCTGCCGTACGACTACCTCGTCATCGCGACAGGGACGCAGCCGCGACCCGACCAGACGCCCGGCATGCTCGACGGCGGGCAGTGGCGCGACAGCATCCACGAGTTCTACACCTTCGACGGGGCGATGGCGCTGCGGGAGAAGCTGCGCGGCTTCACCGGCGGCCGCGTCGTGGTGCACGTGGTCGAGATGCCGATCAAGTGCCCCGTCGCGCCGCTGGAGTTCGCCTTCCTCGCGGAGGCCTTCTTCCGGGGCGCCGGCATGCGTGACCGCGTCGAGCTCAGCTACGTCACGCCGCTCCCGGGGGCGTTCACCCAGCCCATCGCCTCGGCCCGGCTGGGCGGGATGCTCGACGACCGCAAGATCGCCCTCGAGTCCGACTTCGTGGTCGAGCGGGTCGACGCCGCCAACCGCACGCTGGTGTCCTACGACGACCGCGAGGTGCCCTACGACCTGCTGGTCACCGTCCCGCTGAACATGGGGGCCGAGTTCGTCGCGCGCTCGGGGCTGGGTGACGAGCTCAACTACGTGCCCGTTGACCGGCACACGATGCTGTCCACCGCGCACGACGACATCTTCGCCGTCGGTGACGCCTCGGACATCCCCACCTCGAAGGCGGGGTCCGTCGCGCACTTCTCGGTCGAGGTGTTCGTCGACAACTTCCTCGAGCACGTCGACGGCCGCCCGATGACCGGGAGCTTCGACGGGCACGCCAACTGCTACGTCGAGGCCGGCGACGGCAAGGCGCTCCTCATCGACTTCAACTACGACACCGAGCCGCTGCCCGGCACCTACCCGGTGCCGCACGTCGGCCCGTTCCACCTGCTCGAGGAGACCAGGACGAACCACTGGGGCAAGCTCGCCTTCCGGTGGATGTACTGGAACCTCCTCCTGCCCGGACGCCGGATCCCGCTGCCCGCCCACATGTCGATGGCGGGCAAGACCCTCGAGAAGCAGGAGAGCTGACATGCCCGTGACCACCATTGCCGGACACGACGTCCACGTGGACGACGAGGGATTCCTCACGTCCTACGACGAGTGGGACGAGGGGCTCGCGAAGTCGCTGGCCGACCAGATCGGCATCGAGCTGGGTGAGGAGCACCTCGAGGTCCTGCGTTTCCTGCGCGAGGACTTCACCCAGAAGGGCGAGACCGCGACCCTGCGGCGAGTGTCCACCGTGGCGGGGGTGCCGACCAAGCGCCTGTTCGAGCTGTTCCCCAAGAAGCCGGCGAAGAAGATGGCCTACGTCGCCGGTCTGCCCAAGCCACGCGGCTGCGTCTGAGACCCGGAGGAGACGTCATGACCACCGACACCGCCCCGATCCTTCCGACCTTCGACGACACGTCGACCGACCGCAAGCTGGCGATCATCTGCTCCAAGGGCACGCTCGACATGGCCTACCCCGGGCTGATCCTCGCCAACGCCGCGCTCGGCGAGGGTGTCGAGACGCACCTGTTCTTCACCTTCTGGGGCTTCGACCTGGTGAACAAGAAGACGATGCACGACCTCAAGTTCACGATGCTCGGCAACACCGCGACCCACATGCCGCAGGGCCTCGGCGGCCTTCCCGGGATGACCGCGATGGCCACGTCCCGGCTGAAGAAGTCGATCGCCGAGGTCGGCGTGCCCGAGGTCCCCGAGCTGCTGGAGCAGATCGTGGACTCCGGCGGGCACCTGTGGGCCTGCCGCATGTCGGCCGAGATGAACCACCTCACGATGGACGACCTGACGGACGGCGTCGAGGCGATCATCAGCGCTGGTGACTTCATCGAGAAGACCGAGGGAGCGCAGGTCATCTTCGTCTGAGCGAGCCAGTGGCTGGCGGCTGTGACGTTGCGCACGTCTGGTGCTTGGCCGCGCGTGAGGCGGACCTGACCGGCCCACACGGACGATAGGCTTCGACCAGACTTGGTGCGGTCGTCGAGCGAGGCCGCGCGGTGCGCTTCTCGCCGGTGACGGCGAGCCCGCGTGCCTGCCGTCGGTTTCAGTGCATGTCCCACGATGCCGATGTCGTCGTTCTACCAGACCGTCACATCGCGAAGGACTTCATGCCCTCCGGCGCCTCACGCCCACCCGTCCGCCCGTCCACCCCGTCCAACACCGGACCGATCGCCCGGCTCCGGCTCGGGCAGCCGTCGCGCCCCGAGTGGCTCTCGCCGCGCGTGGCGCGCACCGAGGCGCTCGCCGGCCTGGTGGTCGCGCTGGCGCTCATCCCCGAGGCGATCTCGTTCTCGATCCTGGCCGGGGTGGACCCGCGCGTCGGGCTGTTCGCCTCGTTCACGATGGCGGTCACCATCGCCTTCACCGGCGGCCGCCCGGCGATGATCTCGGCCGCCACCGGTGCGATCGCGCTGGTCGTGGCTCCGCTGGCGAGGGAGCACGGCCTCGACCACCTGATCGCCGCGGTGATCCTGGGCGGCCTGATCCAGGTCGCGCTCGCGGCGGTGGGCGCCGCCCGGCTGATGCGGTTCGTGCCGCGCAGCGTCATGGTCGGCTTCGTCAACGCGCTGGCGATCCTCATCCTCCTCGCGCAGGTGCCGCACCTCGTCGACGTCCCGTGGGTGGTCTACCCCCTGGTCGGTCTCGCACTGGCCATCATCGTCGGCCTGCCGCGGCTGACGCGCGCCGTGCCCGCACCGCTGGTCGCCATCGTCGTGCTCACGGTGGTCACCACTGCTGCAGCCGTGGCCGTCCCCACGGTCGGCGACGAGGGCGAGCTGCCCGGGTCGCTGCCGAGGTTCGGCATCCCCGACGTGCCCTACGACCTGGAGACCCTGCGGACCATCGCGCCGTACGCGCTGGCGCTCGCCCTCGTCGGGCTGATGGAGTCGCTGATGACGGCCAAGATCGTCGACGACATCACGGACACGCACTCGTCCAAGACCCGCGAGTCCTGGGGCCAGGGGGTCGCCAACACCGTCACCGGGCTCTTCGGAGGAATGGGCGGCTGCGCCATGATCGGCCAGACGATGATCAACGTGAAGACCTCCGGTGCCCGGACCCGCCTGTCGACCTTCCTCGCCGGTGTCTTCCTGCTGGTGCTCGTCGTCGTGCTCGGGCCGCTCGTGGCGACCATCCCGATGGCGGCGCTGGTCGCGGTGATGATCGTGGTCGCGGCGTTGACGTTCGACTGGCACAGCGTCGCGCCGGCCACGCTGCGCCGCATGCCGCGCAGCGAGACGTCGGTGATGCTCGTCACCGTCGCGGTCGTGGTGATCACGCACAACCTGGCGTACGGCGTGCTGGCCGGCACGCTGACCGCGATGATGCTGTTCGCCCGTCGCGTGGCTCACCTGGTCGACGTGACCTCCGTGACCGACCCGGACGGCCACGAGGTCATCTACTCGGTGCACGGTGAGCTGTTCTTCGCCAGCAGCAACGACTTCGTCACCCAGTTCGACTACGCGCAGGACCCCGACCGGGTCGTCATCGACCTCTCCGAGTCCCACGTGTGGGACGCCTCGTCGGTGGCGGCGCTGGACGCGGTCACCCACAAGTACGCGCGACGCGGCAAGACCGTGCGCATCCTCGGCCTGAACAAGGCCAGCGGCAGCATGCACGACCGGCTGACCGGACAGCTCTCCAGCCACTGACCTCGGGTCCGGGCCCCCGGTCAGGGGCCCGTCGGGCCGAAGTCCGGTGGGGGCGTGAGCACCACGGTGTCCACCCACCGCGCGACGGCGTCCGGCAGCGGGTCAAGCGGCAGGGCGGTCTCGGCCTCGACCGGCAGGTCCGTCGTGGCGGTCGACGGCCACAGCGCGCCGAAGGCCTCTCCGGAGCCGCTCACGGCGAACGAGATGCCGACCGCCGGCCCCGTCTCGAGCCCGTGGTCGCGGAACCAGGCAGTGAGCGTCTCCACGACGTCGGGCGTCGCGTCGGGGCGGGGGATGTCCGCAGCCGTGCCCGGCGGGGCGGCGTCGCCGCCCGCGCCGCTGTGCCGCAGGACGACGAGGGCCGACACGAGACGGGTCTCCACGGGCTCATCATGAACCCGTCCGGGCCGGGAGGCGTCGAGGGCCTCACCCGGCGGCGTCGGGACCGAGCTCGAGCAGGAGGTTCTCGAGCTGCTCGGCGTCCTGCTCGGTCATCGGCACACCCTCCGCCGCCCCCGGAAGGTCCGAGGTGGCCGCCCTCGCGTCGAGCGGCGTCGAGGCCAGCGGCCGCGAGGGTCGCAGCAGGCAGCGGAGCTGGGCGAGCAGGGCCGCCCGGTCGGCGTTCACCAGCCCGGTCCCGGTCGCGAGGTCGCGGCCGGCCGTCGCGGCGTGGTTCATGCCCGGCCGGTTGAAGCAGCGCCCGGCGCTGACGTCGACGGCCGTGCGCACCATGAGGTCGCGGACGGCGCGCGGGTCCAGCCGGGGGCAGGCCTGACGCACCAGCGCCGCGACTCCCGCCAGCTGCGGCGCGGCGGCCGACGTACCGGAGATGGCGGCCCAGCCGTCGTCGGGTGCGGTCATGTCGCCGTCGGGATGCGCCTTGCCGTTGCCGAGGTCCCGGTCGATGTCGTCGCCGGGCTGCACCGGCAGCATGATGTAGGCCGCGCGGGGGCGCATGCCGACCAGGCCGCACAGGTCGGGGACGGAGCGGCCGGCGTAGATCTCGCTGGCGAAGCCGCTCGCGTAGTCCGACGCCCGCAGGTTGCCGTCGGAGGTCATGAACGCGCCGCCGGCGCTGAGGACGTCGGGGTGCTGGCCGGGGAACCCGAAGTGACCGTTCCCGGCCGAGAAGACGACGAGGATGCCGGCAGCGGTCGCGACCGCGATCGCGGCGGCCAACGCGTTGTCGGCGGCGCTGAGCGGTCCGGTCCGCTTGTCCGACCCCCAGCTGTTGCTGATGACGTGCGGCGCCAGGGCGACAGCGGCGTTGAACGCGCCGACGCTGTTGACGAAGCTCATCTTCACCATCGTGAAGTCGACGTCGGGCGCGACGGCGAAGATGTTGGCCGACTCCGCCGTGCCGTGGCCGACCTCGTCGGCGGCGGGGTTGGCGGCCCCCGGCCCGAGCACGACCGGCCGGACGCGGTAGCCGCGGGCCGTGAAGAACGGGTGCGCGTAGTGGCCGGTGTCGGTCATGACGACACGGGTGCCGCGGCCGGTGATGCCGCGCCGGTGCGCCCGCTCGGCGTTGCACGCGGCCGCGACGTCGCCGGGGACCTCGAGGTGCCAGTACGCGACCTTCGGGGCGAAGGCGTCGGCCATGAAGTATCGCGGCTCCTCGAGGGCGATGCCCTCGAGGACGTCGGAGAAGTCCGTGCCGGCGGTGTCGATCAGCCCGGGCTTGTCGGTCTGCGGGCACTCGACGAAGGTCGCGGTGTCCTCCTTGCCCTGCTCCTTGCGCACCGGGCGCTCGTCGGCCACGAGGTCGACGCCGAAGGCCCGCTCGTAGAGGCCGGGCGCCCCCGCGATGTTGATCGTGGTGCTCGACGTCTGCAGCACCTGGAAGCCGGCGGTCTGCAGCCGCTCGGCGGCCGCGAGCACGATCGAGGTCTCGGACTCGACGGCGCCGGCGCCGGCCGCGTCGACGCTGTCCATGGCGAACATCGACACCCCGCCCTGCGACCGCGGTGACGCCTGCGCGTAGACCAGCCGCGGCAGGCCGGAGGGCAGCTTGGCGATGCGCGGCTTGGTCGCCGCCGCGCGCCCGCCGGACGGACGGCTGGAGCGGGCTGAGGTCTTGCGCGTGCGGCGTGAGGTCGTGCTCGCGGCCATGGGGACCCCCGGGGTCGGTGGACCGCTCGACGCCGGATGCCCGTCACGGTCCAGGCGGGATGATCTGTGCCCACCGTGCTCCCGTGAGGGCACTCAGTCAACGACGGCGTGGTCGGCGCGCGGTCACCCGGACCGGACGCGCGTGGGGTGAGTGACGGGACTTGAACCCGCGGCCACCTGGACCACAACCAGGTGCTCTACCAACTGAGCTACACCCACCACGAGAACCGCGGCTGTGCCGCGGCGGAGAGAATCATACAAGCCGCGACGGGTCGCTCAGTCGAGCGTCTCGGCGGCCGGTGCCAGGACGAAGCGGGCCGCCGTCTCCTTGACCGACTCGGCATGCGGCCCGGGCGCCGCGACGAACAGGACCTCGCGGTAGAACTTGAGCTCCTGGATGCTCTCGCGGATGTCGGCGAGGGCCCGGTGCCCGCCGTGCTTGGCGGGGGCGTTGAAGTAGATCTTGGGGAACCAGCGCCGGGCCAGCTCCTTGATCGAGGACACGTCCACGAGCCGGTAGTGCAGGTGCTCGTCGAGCGCCGGCATGTCGCGGGCCAGGAAGCCGCGGTCGACGTAGACCGTGTTGCCGGCCAGCGGGGCCTTCCGCGGCGCCGGGACGTGCTCGCGGACGTAGTCGAGGACGAGCTTCTCCGCCTGGGACAGCGTGAGGCCGGTCGGCAGGGACGCGAGCAGCCCGGACGTGGTGTGCATGTCGCGGACCACGTCGGGCATCTGCTCCAGCGCCTCGTCGGGTGGCCGGATGACGACGTCGATGCCCTCGCCGAGCACGTTCAGGTCGGCATCGGTGACCAGCGCCGCGACCTCGACCAGCGCGTCGTGCTCGAGGGACAGCCCGGTCATCTCGCAGTCGATCCAGACCATCCGGTCGTTGCGCTCCGTCATGGCGGTCACCCTAGAGGTCGGTCCGGACGGTGCCCGTCGGGCGACTGCACGCGGGGATCGCGCCCGACAGGTTACGCACCGTTAGTTTACCGTGACCCTCCGTTGGTAGCCTTCTGGGACGAGCGGGTGCACCCTGGAGAGGGACGCAGGCAGGGAGCCGGGCGATGGGACGACACGGCAAGAACCGGGGCGCCGTACGCGACGACGGGCTGAGCGTGCAGCACGACGGGCGCGACCACACCTGGAACATCGCGGACATCACCGGCCACCGGTCGGAGGCTCCGGACGACAACGCCCTCAAGGGCGCGGCCCTGTCCGACAAGTGCGAGGCGGCCGAGCCCGAGGACTACGGCGTGCGGGTCGACTGGCAGCCCGAGGACGTGCGCATCGAGGCGGCGGAGTTCCTCGTCGCGACCCGCACCGAGCACGAGGCGCGGCTGCGCGCGAGCTCCGAGCTGGAGCACCGCCACCACCACGACGACCGCTAGCCGATCCGGCCCGAGGCGCGCCGGGCCGACCTACACTCGGCGCTCGTGCCGACGACCAGTGCCCGGGCGGGGCCCGACGATCAGTCGTTCGGCGGCCTGCTGCGGCGACACCGGGAGTCGGCGGGTCTGACCCAGGAGGAGCTCGCGGCGCGCGCCCACCTGACGGTGCACGCGGTGAGCGCCCTGGAGCGCGGCCTGCGCAAGCGGCCGTACCCGAGCACGGTGCGGTCGCTGGCATCTGCGCTCGGCCTCTCCGACGAGCAGCGGGCCGGGCTGACGGCGGCGGTCGGCAACAGGGCGCGCACGACGGCGGGGGCGTCCGACGGCACCGGCTCACCGCGGCTCGCCGGTGCGACGCCCACGCCGCCGACTGCGCTCGTCGCCCGGGAGCGCGAGCTGGCCGATCTCACCGCTCTGGTGCGCGAGCCCGGGCAGCGCCTGGTCACGGTCACCGGCCTCGGGGGCGTCGGGAAGACCCGGCTCGGCGTCGCCGCCGCCCGCGTGTTGGACGAGGACTTCGCGGACGGCGTCGCCTGGGTCCCGCTCGCTCCGGTCCTCGACGCAGACCTCGTCCTGGCCGCGATCGGGACCGCCCTGGAGTCCGACGTGACCGAGGCCGCCGACGCCCTCACCGCCGTGGTCGCGGTGCTGGCCGACCGGCGGGTCCTGCTCGTGCTGGACAACATGGAGCACGTCCTCGCCGCGGCGCCGCAGGTCGCGGGGCTGCTCGAGGCATGCCCGCACGTCGTCGTCCTCGCCACGAGCCGCGCCCCGCTGCGCGTCCGGGGCGAGCACGAGTTCCCGCTGCACCCGCTGGCGCTGCCCTCGCCCGGCGAGACGGCGGCCGGCGTCGCGGCCTCGCCGGCCGGCGCGCTCTTCCTCGAGCGGGCTCGGGCGGTGGCGCCGACGCTGCAGCTCACCGACGGCGACGCCGCGGCCGTCACAGGCATCTGCACCCGGCTGGCGGGGATCCCGCTGGCCCTCGAGCTCGCCGCGGCACGCATCCGGCTGCTCGACCCGCGGACGCTCCTGAGCCGCCTCGACGAGGCGATCTCGCTCGACGGCGCGCGCGACCTCCCGGCCCGGCAGCGCACGATGCAGGCGACGCTGGACTGGAGCTACGGCCTGCTGACCCCGACCGAGCGGGCCCTGCTGCGGGTGTCCTCGGCCTTCTCCGCCGGGTTCAGGCTCGACGCCCTGGAGTCGGTGGCGGCGCGCGCCGGTGCGGTGCCCGCCGACCAGGTCCTGATGCTCGTGCAGTCCCTCGCCGAGCAGTCGCTGGTCGACACAGCGACGGGCCCCGGCCCGCCGCGGTTCGTGCTGCTGGAGCCGGTGGCGGAGTACGGCCGGGCCAGGCTCGCGGAGGCGGGCGAGGCCGACGCCGTGGGGGCGGCGCACACGGCGCACTACCTCGCGCTCGCCGAGAAGGCATACCCCGAGTACGAGCGCGCCGACCAGGTCCGCTGGCTGGACCTGGTCTCGGCGGAGCACGCGAACCTCGCGACCGCGGTGACCCGCGCCGTCGCGGCGGGCGACGGGGAGAGTGCGGGTCGGCTGTGCTGGTCGCTGTGGCTCTACTGGTGGCTGCGCGGGCACTCGCTGCACGGGCGCAGCCAGGTCGAGGCGGCACTGCAGCTGCCGATGAGCACACGGGTGCGGGCCCGTGCCGAGATCGCGGCCGCCACGACCGCGTTCCGGATGGGAGACGCCGTGGACAGTGCCCGCCACTGGAAGGCAGGCCTGGCGCTGGCCCGCGAGTGCGGCGACCTGCTCTCGCAGACCAACGCGACCGCCGGCGCGGGCCTGGTCGCCCTCGCATCGGGGGACGCGGAGCGGGCCGAGGAGCATCTCGTCGCTGCGCGTGCCCTGGGCGAGCAGGTGGGCGAGGAGGGTGCCTGGATCCGGGGGCTGATCGACGTCTGGCTCGGAACCGTCGCGATGCTGCGCGGCGACCCCGACCGCGCGGTCGCCTCGGTCGAGTCGGGGCTGGCCTCGGCACGGGCGCGGGGCGACCGGTTGACGGCCTACATCGCCCTGTACAACCTCTCGCAGGTGTCGTCGGCCCTCGGCGACCACGCCGCGGCCCGGCGCTACCTCGGCGAGGGCCTGCGGCTCTCCGTCGAGACCGGGGACGTGGCCAACCTCACCTACTTCTGCGACGCGCTCGCCGTGGTCGAGTCGGCGGTCGGCGCCTACCCGCGCGTGCCCGTGCTGCTCGGCGCCGCCGAGGGGCTGCGCGAGACGTCCGGCCACGCGACGTACGGCTACTACCGCCCCGACGAGGAGGCGGGCCGGCGCGCGTCGAGCGAGGCGCGGGACCGGCTCGGCGCCGAGGAGTACGACGATGCTCTCGACGCGGGCAGGGCGATGGAGCCGGGCGAGGCCGTGGCGTTCGCCCTCACGCCGCCGTCGTGACGGGCCGGCAGGCCCGGCGCATCGTCGCGAGCGCGCGGCTGCTCTGGGACTTGACGGCCCCGGTCGAGACGCCGAGCAGGCGCGCGGTCTCGGCCACCGAGCGCTCCTGCAGGTAGCGGAGCACGACGGTGGACTGCTGCTGGGGCGGCAGCGACCGCAGCAGGGGCCGCAGCACCTCGCGGGCGTCGACGGCGGCGAACCCGTCGGTCGCGGACGCCAGGCCGCCGGCGACGTCGGCCGCCGCCGTCTCCCGAGGCCGCCACCCGCGGCGCCACCACGACGACTGGGTGTTGGCCATGACCCGGCGCGCGTAGCCGTCGAGCGCCGCCTGGTCGCGGACGTCGTCCCAGGACAGGTAGACCTTGGTCAACGTGGTCTGGAGCAGGTCCTCGGCGCTGTCCCGGTCGCGGGTGATCGCGACCGCCGCGCGCAGGAGCGCCGGACGGCGGTCACGGACCCAGGCGTCGAAGCCGACCCTCCCGTCGCTCCCGACGACCCGACTGTGCTGAACCGGCGCTGCGGGCATGAGCAGCCTCCTGACGGTGCGGCAGCGGCGCATCGTCGCGCCGTGAACCACCGTCGCCCGTCCTGGCGGGACAGACCACGCACAGAGCCCGTACAGATCATCCGTACGGCCGCGTCCGGGCCACGGACGTGCGTACAAGATCAAGAACGGCGGGCGCGCCCGGCAGGACTCGAACCTGCGACCAACTGCTTAGAAGGCAGCCGCTCTATCCGCTGAGCTACGGGCGCTCGCGGCCAAGCCTAGGGCGACCGCCCGGACCGGAGGGGCCGCTACGCTCGCTCCCGTGCTCGTCGCCGGCCGGTGGGACGTCCTCGCCGCCGTCGCGGCGGGCGGCGCGCTCGGCAGCCTCGCGCGCTGGGCGCTGGGCGAGGCGCTGCCCACGTCCTCGGGGGAGTTCCCGTGGGCCACGTTCGCCGCGAACGTGTCCGGAGCCCTCGCCCTCGGGCTGCTCATGGTGCTGGTCCTCGACCTGTGGCCGCCCGGCCGCTACCTGCGGCCGTTCCTCGCGACCGGCCTGATCGGCGGGTTCACCACGTTCTCCGCGTACATGCTCGAGACCCGGGACCTGCTCGACGACGGTCAGGCGGGGCTCGCCCTGACCTACGTCGCCGCGACGCTGGTCGCCGGGCTGGCGGCGACCTGGGCCGGCGTCGCGACCGGGCGCGCCGGCATCGACGCCGGGCGACGGCGCGGCGGACGTACGACGAGGAGGTCGGCGTGAGACTGCAGGGAGCCGCGCTGCGGCTGACCGTGCTCATCGGGGAGTCCGACCAGGTCGGGCACCGCCCGCTCTACACCGAGGTCGTGCACCGGGCGCACGCCGCCGGGCTCGCCGGAGCCAGCGTCTTCCGCGGCATCGAGGGCTTCGGCGCGTCGAGCCGGATCCACACCACCCGGCTGCTGTCGCTGTCCGAGGACCTGCCGGTCGCGGTCGTGGTCGTCGACGCACCCGACCGGGTCCGGGCCTTCCTGCCCGAGGTCCTGGAGCTCGTCGGGGACGCGGGCCTGGTGACGCTGGAAGACGTCGAGGTCCTGCGCGGGCAGAGCACGTGACGCTGCTGGCGGTGCTGGTCGGTGGTGCCCTGGGCGCTCCGCTGCGCTACCTGACCGACCGCTGGGTGCAGAGCAGGCACGACAGCGTGCTCCCGTGGGGGACGTTCGCCGTGAACGTGGTGGGGTCGGGGGTGCTCGGCGTGACCGCGGCGGCGGTCGACGCCGCGTCCGGCCCGGCGTGGGTCCTGCCGCTGGTCGGTGTCGGCTTCTGCGGCGGGCTGACCACGTTCTCGACGTTCGGGTTCGAGACCCTCCGGCTGGTCGAGGAGGGCTCGGTCGGCGCGGCCGCGCTCAACTCGCTCGGCAGCGTCGTCGTCGGGCTCGCGGCGTGCGCCGGCGGCTGGTACGTCGGCGGCGCCCTGCTCTGAGCACCGCCGCGGCGTGGCCCGGGCGTGGCCCGGGCGGGGCTCGCCGGAGGTAGATCACCGCGGCGGCCCCCGATCTACGCGAGGATTGCGCCCGTGGCTACGGGTGCCGACACCTCCGCGCTGCTCGCCGCCCTCGAGGCGCTCGGCGGGCAGGTCGACGAGCTGCGCCTGCCGCTGGACGCGCCCGGCGCGCAGGCCGGTCGACGGCTGCAGCGGGAGATCGCCGACCAGCTCGGCGACTACGTGCTGCCGCGCCTGCGCCGCCTCGACGCGCCGCTGCTCGCCGTGGTCGGCGGCCCGACCGGCGCCGGCAAGTCGACCCTGGTGAACACCCTCGTCCGGCAGCGGATCAGCGCCGCGGGGGTGCTGCGCCCGACGACGAGGTCGGCCGTGCTCGCCTACAACCCGGCGGAGAGCGACTGGTTCGAGCAGCCGCGCGTCCTGCCCGGGCTGCGGCGGGTGACCGGCCCCTCGAGCGACGACCCCACCGCGCTGCAGCTGGCGCCCAGCGAGGACATCCCGGCCGGCCTGGCCGTGCTCGACGCGCCCGACATCGACTCGGTGGTCACCGCCAACCGCGCGCTGGCGACCCAGCTGCTGGCCGCGGCGGACATGTGGGTCTTCGTGACGACCGCCGCGCGCTACGCGGACGCCGTGCCGTGGGAGTTCCTCCGGTCGGCGGTGACGCGGGGCACGGCGGTCGCGGTCGTGCTCAACCGGGTGCCGCCGGAGGCGACGGACGAGGTGCGCCCGCACCTCGGCGCGATGCTCACCGAGCAGGGCCTGGGCGGCGCGCCGCTGTTCGTCGTGCCCGAGACGACGGCGTACGACGCGATGCTCCCGGACGACGCGGTCGACCCGATCCGCAGCTGGCTGCACGGGTTGGCCTCCGACGCCGCCCTGCGTGCCGCCGTCGTGCGGCACACGCTCGACGGTGCGGTGCGCTCGCTCGGCGCCCGGGTCTTCGTCCTGGCGGCGGCCGCCGACGAGCAGGCCGAGGTGACGGCCCGGCTGCGCGCGGTCGTCGACGAGGCCTACGACGCCGCCGTCGCGCAGGTCGACGAGGCCAGCAGCGACGGGTCCCTGCTGCGCGGCGAGGTGCTGGCGCGCTGGCAGGAGTTCGTGGGCACCGGTGAGCTCATGCGCTCGCTCGAGGCGAAGGTCGGGCGGGTGCGCGACCGGGTCACGGCCGCCGTGCAGGGCAAGCCGACGCCCGGCGCGGACCTGGCCGAGGCGCTGGAGTCGGGAGTCGAGGCGCTCGTGCGCTCCGCCGCCGACGACGCCGCCGAGCGCGCGTCGGCCTCCTGGCGCTCCGACCCCGCCGGCCGTGCCCTGGTCGGCGACGACGACCTGAGCCGCCGGTCGCCCGGCCTGGCGGCGGCCACCGAGCGGGCGGTGCGCGACTGGCAGTCCTCGGTGCTCGACCTCGTCCGCAGCCAGGCGCAGGGGAAGCGGCGGTCGGCCCGCTACCTGGCGTTCGGGGTGAACGGCCTGGGCCTGATGGTGATGATCGTGGTCTTCGCGCACACCGGGGGACTGGTGGCCGGCGAGGTCGCGGTCGCCGGTGGGGCGTCCGCCCTGAGCCAGAAGGTCCTCGAGGCGGTGCTCGGCGACCAGGCCGTCCGGTCGCTGGCGGAGCAGGCGCGCGCCGACCTGCGCCGCCGGGTGACCGAGCTGCTCGACGCCGAGCGCTCGCGGTTCACGACCCGGCTGGACGACGTATCCGTGCACGAGGCCGCCGGCCCGGCGCTGCGCGCGGCCGTGCAGGACGTCGAGGACTGCCGGTGAGCCCGAGGCTGCGGGGGCGCCACCGGCGCGCCGACCTGCCGGGGATGCTCGTCGCGCTCGACGAGGCGGTGGACGCCCTGGAGGGCCGCGCGGACGTCGCGGTGCTGCGGCGGGCACGGACGGTGTCGGGCCGGGCGGGGGAGCGCCTGCGCCTGTCGGGCGAGCACACGGTCGTCGCGCTCGCCGGGTCGACGGGGAGTGGCAAGTCCTCGCTGTTCAACGCTCTCGCCGGTGCTGACCTCTCGCCCGTCGGGGTTCGCCGGCCCACGACGTCGAAGGCGTTCGCGAGCGTGTGGGGCACCGAGGGCGCCGCGCCGCTCGTGCAGTGGCTGGGCGTCCCGCGCCGGCAGACGGCGTGGCGGCACGAGGGTGACGGCTGGGACAGCGACGGGACGGCCGGGTCCGTCGCGGGCGACGAGCTCGAGGGGCTGGTGCTGCTCGACCTGCCCGACCACGACTCGACGGTCGTCGCCCACCAGCACGAGGTCGACCGGCTGGTCGAGCTCGTGGACCTGCTGGTGTGGGTCGTCGACCCGCAGAAGTACGCCGATGCCCTGCTGCACGAGCGCTACCTGCGGCGGCTGGCCGGCCACGCCGGCGTCACCGTCGTCGTCCTCAACAAGGTCGACACGATGAACCCGTTCGCGGCGGCCGACTGCGCCGACGACCTGCGCCGGCTCCTCGACGCCGACGGTCTCCGACGCTCACCGGTGCTCAAGACGTCCGTGCGCACCGGGGTGGGTCTCGACGCGCTGCGCTCGTTGCTCGCCGACGCCGTGTCGCGGCGGCGGGCGCGCAACGACCGGCTGGTCGCCGACGTCGAGGACGTCCTGGACGGGCTGGCGCCGTTCGTCGCCGTGGAGGAGCCGCGCGGGGTGCGCCCCGACGACCGTTCCGTGCTCGTCGAGGCGTTGTCGTCGGCCGCGGGCGTGCCGGTCATCGGCCGGGCCGTCGAGGACTCGTGGCGGCTGCGGGCTGCCGGGTCGCTGGGCTGGCCCCCGACCCGGTGGGTGCGCCGGTTCCGCCCCGACCCGCTGCGCCGGCTGCACCTGCGGTCGAAGGACCGCCGTGAGGTCCGCGCGATGGTGCGCTCGTCGGTGCCCGAGCCGACCCCGGTCCAGCGGGCCCAGGTCGACACCGCGCTGCGGCAGGTCTGCGACCGCGCGGCCGAGGGACTGCCCGACGCATGGAAGCGGTCGGTGCGTCGCGCCGCCGACGGCCGGTCCGGTGACGTACGCGACGCGCTCGACCAGGCCGTCGTCTCGACCGACCTCGGGGTCGACCGCGAGCCGGTGTGGTGGAAGGCGGCCGGCGCGCTGCAGTGGCTGCTCGTCGGGGCGGCCCTGACGGGAGCCGGCTGGCTGCTCCTGCTCGGGGTCGGCAGCTATCTACGGCTGCCCGACCCGCCGACACCGGACCTCCTCGGCGTTCCCGTGCCGAGTGCCCTGCTCGTCGGCGGCGTCGTGCTCGGACTGCTGCTCGCGCTCGCCGGACGTACGGTCGCCCGCGCCGGCGCGGTCACCCGCCGGCGTCGTGCGGTGTCGCGGCTGCGGGCAGCGATCGAGGAGGTGGCGACGTCGCTCATGCTCCGTCCGGTGGAGGAGGAGCTCGACCGGCACCGCCGCGCCCGCGAGGCGCTGGACCGCGCCCGCACCGGCTGACCCCCCTCGCGGTGATCATGCACGAGTGGTTGTGAGCGGGTCAGGCCGTCGACAGCCGCACCGACGGCCGGTTCCCTCACCCGCCGCCCAGGGCCGGGCGATGATCGCCCGCGACAGCGACCGGGCGGGGTGTCAGGCGCCCTCGTCGTGGTGCCCGGCGGCCTGCTAGGACGGCGGGGATCCGTGCTGCGGCTCGGCCCGCTCCCACAGGCCGCGCAGGGAGGAGGCGAGTGCCTGCGGCTCGACCCGGTGCGGAGGATCGAAGTGATGGCGCTCGGGGAACACCTCGAGCCGGAAGTCCCGGAACACGCGGGCCAGCCGCTCGGCCTCCTCCTCGAACTGGTCGGGGTTGCTCAGCCCGCCCAGTGCGAAGTACACGGGCCGGTCGAAGCCGCCCAGCGCCTCCCGGTCCAGGTCGTAGCTCTGGAACGTGTCGAGGAGTGCGCGGATCCCTGCCGGGCGTTGCGCCATCCACGGCGGCGGCGGACCTGGCGGCGGCGACGGGGGCGCCACGTCGGGACGCAGCTGTAGCCGCGTGAACGCGGCCATCAACTGGTCGTGCGGCAGGTCGGCGAGCCGCGCGTAGTCCCGCCACAGCGCCCGGTGCGCCGGGCTCGTGTCGTCCCAGCTGCCCGCCCACGCCGGTTCGAGCAGCGCGACGCTCCACAGGCGCTCGGGGTGCGCAGCGGTCAGGGCGAGCGCGGCCGACCCGCCGCCGGAGTACCCCACCACGTGGAAGCGGTCCCACCCTCGCTCCTGCGCCGTCCTGAGCACACCCGCGACCTCGGTGTCCAGGGAGTAGCCCGGCGGCGGTGCCGGGGTGGCGTACAGCTCGAGATCCTTGGCGACCGCATCCACGTCGGACCCGAGCACGGCCAGCACGTCGCCGTACGCTGCCGCCGCCGGGAGCACGACCCCGGGAAGAAGGATGACCCGCCACGCAGCCACAGTCAGCAGCGTGCACGCTCCCCGAGCCCTCGTCCACAGGGCGAGTGCTCCTGGCGTTCGTCCCCAGGGGGCCGGCGCCCCCTGTCGCGTCCGGCCCGCTGGGCACATCGTCGACGCAGTGCGGCGCCCGGTCGCACGAGGACACGAACGGACAGTCGAGGGACAGGGAGGCGCTCGTGAACGAGACAGTCATCACGGTCGTGGGCAACGTGGCGACGGAGCCGAAGCTGCGGGTCACGTCGACCGGAACGCGGGTCGTCAGCTTCCGGCTGGCGTCGACCGAGCGACGCTACGACAAGGCGCTGCGGGGGTGGCGCGACGGCGACACCGTCTTCTACACGGTGACCTGCTGGCGCAACACCGGCGAGAACGCGCTCGACTCGGTCGTCTCGGGGCAGCCGATGGTGGTCCGGGGCAAGCTGCGCAACCCGAGCTACGAGAAGGAGGGCCAGAAGATGTCCTACCTCGAGATCGAGGCCTACTCCCTCGGGCACGACATCTCGCGGGGCGTGAGCCGGTTCACGCGGGCGAGCCAGTCCGCCGACCGCCACGAGCTCGTGCCCGACCCGGAGGAGATCGACGAGCGGGACGAGCCCGACGGGTCCGCCGGTCAGCCCGCTCCCGTTCCTGCCCTCGCCGGCGGCGGCCGGCTCGACGAGGAGGACCTCGGGTCCGGCTCGCCCAGCGCCGCGTGAGACCCGCGTCCGGGCCGGGCCAGCAACCTCCCCCGATGCTCCCGGCTCGGGCGCGACCCCGCATCGCCGTGGTCCGACGCGTCTCGCGCCGCCGTTAGGCTGGCGGGCATGGCGGAGTTCATCTACACGATGCGCAAGGCGCGCAAGGCCCACGGCGACAAGGTCATCCTCGACGACGTGACCCTCGCGATGTACCCGGGCGCGAAGATCGGCGTCGTCGGGCCCAACGGCGCCGGCAAGTCCACGGTCCTGAAGATCATGGCAGGCCTGGACCAGCCGTCCAACGGCGATGCGTTCCTCTCGCCCGGCTACTCCGTCGGCATCCTCGAGCAGGAGCCCCAGCTCGACGAGACCAAGGACGTCATCGGCAACGTCCAGCAGGGCATGGGCGCGATCAAGGCCAAGGTCGACCGCTTCAACGAGATCGCCGAGCAGATGGCGACCGACTACAGCGACGAGCTCATGACCGAGATGGGCAAGCTGCAGGAGGAGATCGACCACGCCAACGCGTGGGACCTCGACTCCCAGCTGGAGCAGGCGATGGACGCGCTGCGCTGCCCGCCGCCGGACGCCGACGTGTCGGTGCTCTCCGGCGGTGAGCGCCGCCGGGTCGCGCTGTGCCAGCTGCTGCTCAGCCAGCCCGACCTGCTGCTCCTCGACGAGCCCACCAACCACCTCGACGCAGAGAGCGTGCAGTGGCTCGAGAGCCACCTGGAGAAGTACGCCGGCACCGTCGTCGCCGTGACACACGACCGCTACTTCCTCGACAACGTCGCGCAGTGGATCCTCGAGCTCGACCGCGGCCGGGCCTATCCCTACGAGGGCAACTACTCGACGTACCTCGAGACCAAGCAGTCCCGGCTCAAGGTCGAGGGCCGCAAGGACGAGAAGCGCGCGAAGCGCCTCAAGGACGAGCTCGACTGGGTCCGCTCCAACGCCAAGGGCCGCCAGGCCAAGAGCAAGGCCCGCCTCGAGCGCTACGAAGAGATGGCCGCCGAGGCCGAGAAGACGCGCAAGCTGGACTTCGAGGAGATCCAGATCCCGCCGGGCCCGCGCCTGGGCAGCGTCGTGGTCGAGGTCGAGGGCCTGTCCAAGGGCTTCGGCGACCGGCTCCTCATCGACAAGCTGTCGTTCTCGCTGCCGCGCAACGGCATCGTCGGTGTCATCGGCCCGAACGGCGCCGGCAAGACGACGCTGTTCAAGATGATCCTCGGCGAGGAGAAGGCCGACGAGGGCTCCCTCAAGGTCGGCGAGACGGTGAAGATCTCCTACGTCGACCAGAGCCGTGGCGGCCTCGACGCGAAGAAGTCCCTGTGGGAGACCGTGTCGGACGGCCTCGACCACATGAAGGTGGGCAACGTCGAGATGCCCTCGCGAGCCTACGTCTCGGCGTTCGGCTTCAAGGGCCCCGACCAGCAGAAGCCGGCCGGTGTGCTCTCCGGCGGGGAGCGCAACCGGCTGAACCTCGCGCTCACCCTGAAGATCGGCGGCAACCTGCTGCTGCTCGACGAGCCGACGAACGACCTCGACGTCGAGACCCTGTCCTCGCTGGAGAACGCGTTGCTCGACTTCCCCGGCTGCGCCGTCGTGATCTCCCACGACCGGTGGTTCCTCGACCGCGTGGCGACGCACATCCTCGCCTACGAGGGCGACTCGCAGTGGTTCTGGTTCGAGGGCAACTTCGAGTCGTACGAGAAGAACAAGGTCGAGCGGCTGGGTCCCGACGCGGCCCGCCCGCACCGGGCGACCTACCGCAAGCTCACCCGCGGCTGAGCCGGTGGGCGGTGCCGGCTCCATGGCGGGCGCGAGCCCCGGCGACGCGGGGGCCGGCGCGCTCGTCCGCGTCCTGCTCGCCGACCTGACCGCCGACGAGCGGGGATCGGCGCAGCTCGACGTCGACGACGACGAGCGCCGCTCCTGGAGCTACCTGCCGGGGGAGCGGGTCGGCGTCGCGCTGCACTCCCTGCCGCGCGGCACGCAGCAGCAGGTGCTGCGCGTCGTCGCGGCCGCCCTGCGCCCGCCGTCGTTCGCGCAGGTCGCCGCCGTCATGGCGCTCGAGGACGTCCTCGACGTCGCCGAGGGAGGGTCGGGGCGACGGCACCGCGGCGACTACTGGCTGACCGTCTTCGGGCGGCCTGGCGACCAGCGCTGGGGCTGGCGGTTCGAGGGCCACCACGTGTCGGTCAACGTCACCGTCGTCGGGGGAGTGGTGCGAGCGGTCCCGCTGTTCCTCGGGGCCAACCCCGCGGCCGTGACGGAGGACGGCGCCACGGTGACCCGGCCCCTGGGCCGGGAGGAGGACGCCGCGCGCGACCTGCTGTCCGCCCTGGACCCTGCGTCGCGGGAGCGAGCCGTCGTGGACGCGCGCGCCCCCGACGACATCCTGACGCGGATGCGGCCCAGCGTCGAGGAGCCGGGGGCGGCGGGGCTGTCCTGGGCGGCGATGACCCCTGATGCGCGCCGCTTGCTGCAGGCGCTCACCGACGTCTACCTCGGACGCCTGCCCGCACCGGTCACCGAGCCGACGCGGTCGCGGCTCGACGCCGGCGGCTGGGAGCGGGTGCACTTCCAGTGGCGCGGGTCGACCGAGCGGGGGCGCCCGCACTACTACGCCGTGACCGGGCCGCGCCTGCTCGTGGAGTACGACAACACGGCCAACGGCGCCAACCACGTCCACACCGTCCTGCGCGACCCCGAGGGCGACTTCGGCGCCGACCTCCTGGCCGAGCACTACGCCCGCCACCACTGACCGGACGGCACCGCCGGGCCGCGCGCGCACCTGGCAGGCTGAGCCCATGACCCGGCACATCTTCCGCTGCCCCATGCGCTGGTCCGACATGGACGCCTACGGCCACGTCAACAACGTCGTCTACCTCACCTACCTCGAGGAGGCGAGGGTCGACATGCTGTTCACCCTGGGTGCGGACTACGGAGGGAAGGCACTCGCCGAGGGCGTCCTCGTGGCCCACCACGAGATCGACTACAAGCGCCCCCTCGTCTACCACCCTCGCGGCGTGGACATCGAGATGTGGGTGGGAGCGATCAAGGGTGCCTCCTTCGAGATCCGCTACGAGGTGACCGACGAGACGACAGTGTTCGCGACCGCCGCATCGGTGCTGGTGCCCTACGACCTGGAGAAGGCGCGGCCCCGGCGGGTGAGCGAGGACGAGCGCGCGTTCCTCGGCCGGTTCCTGGAGCCCGTGGTCTGACGTGCTCGCACTGCGCGTCGTCAACCCGGCGCGAGTGATCGCATCCGGCCTGGGGTTCGTCGCCCTCCTGGTGACCGGGGCCGTCCTCGTCCGCGACCCGTTGCCGGGGGAGGTGGCGGTGCTGCGTGCCGCCCACGCCGACAGCGACGGGCCCGCGGCGAGGTTCTGGCAGGCGGTGTCCGACGCCACCGATGTGGTTCCGCTGGCGGTCGTGGCCGTGGTGGGCATCGGTGTCCTGGTCGCGACCGGACGGCTCCGCTCCGCCGGGCTGCTGCTGGCCTCGGTCGCCGTGCCGTGGACCCTGAACCCGGTGCTCAAGGTCATCGTGGGACGTGACCGGCCCGAGCTCTGGCCGCTCGGCGACGTCTCCGCGCACTCGCTGCCGGCCGGCCATGCCGCCAACACCGCAGCGCTGGCGGCCGGCGTCGTCGTCGTCCTGCTGCCGCGGGTCGAGGGGACCGGGCGGACCGTTGCGCTGGCCGCGGCGGGTGCGGTGCTCCTGCTGGCCGGTGCCGCGCAGCTGGCCCTTGGGCGCCACTACCCGAGCGACGTCCTGGTGGGCTGGCTGTGGGCGACGGCGTGGGTGGCCCTGGTCGTGTCCCTCCCGCTCGTGGCGCCGCGGGACCGGTCGGCGCGCGCGCCGTGAGCCGCTCGGCCTCAGGCACTCAGTCGCCGACGCCCGCCGGCTCCCGCTCGCGCTCCGGCCGCCGCGGCTCGGGGACCGCGGCGTGCGGCTCGACCCGCAGCGTCCGGGCGGCCCACGCGGGCAGCCACCAGTTCCACCGGCCGAACAGCGACACGAGCGCAGGCACCAGCAGCGCACGCACGACCGTCGCGTCGAGCAGGATGCCGATGCCCAGCGCCGTGGCGAACACCTTGATGTCGGTGCCCGGCGACGTGGACAGGGCCATGAATGCCAGGAACAGGATGAGTGCCGCGCCGGTGACGAGGCGCCCGGTGCGGGCGAGACCGATGACGACCGCGTCGTCGGTGTCACCCGTCTTGTCGTACTCCTCACGCATCCGGGCGAGGATGAACACCTCGTAGTCCATCGACAGCCCGAACAGGAACGCGAAGATCAGCACCGGCAGCCAGAACGTCACGGCACCGGTCGGCGCGATGCCGAAGATCTGCTCCGAGCCGAAGCCCTCCTGCCAGAACAGCACGACCGCACCGAAGGTCGCCGCGACCGAGATGACGTTGAGCAGCACCGCCTTGACCGGGAGCAGGATCGACCGGAAGGTCCGCACCAGCAGCACGAACGTCACCAGGGCGATCAGCCCGAGGGTGTAGGGGAAGTTCTTGTACACCGCGTCGATGTAGTCGAGCACCGTGGCGCCGACGCCGGCGATGCCGACGACACCCGGCACGCCCGAGACGGCGTCGTCCACCCGGCGCACGACCTCGGCCTTCGTCGAGTCGACCGCCTCGTCGTCGGGGATGACCGCCACCAGCGCGGCCGAGTCGGTGCGCCACTGCGCGTTGTCGGGGGCGAACGCGGCCGCGACCCCGGACACGCCACCCGCGCGCTCGACGACCTCGTCGGCGGACCCGGCCGGGTCGTCGCCGGCGACCAGGACCTCGAGGGGTGACACCACGCCCGCAGGCACCCCGCCGTCCTTCAGCTTCTGCAGGGTGTCGAAGACCGGGCCGCCGCTTGCCAGCGACGACGTCTGCGCTTGGCCGATCTTGATGCCGAAGACGGGGACCACCAGCGCCGCGAGGAAGGCGACGGCCAGGCCGGCGGCGACCCAGCGCCACCGCACGATGACCCGCGCCCACGCCGTCCACCCGCGCGACTGCCTGCCCTCGTGGCGGATGCGCGGCCAGTCGACCCGCGGGCCGATGCCGCCCAGCAGCGCCGGCAGCAGGGTCAGGATGACCAGCGTGCTCACGAGCGGGATGAGCATGCCGCCCAGACCCATGCTGCGCAGCAACGGCACGGGGATCACGAGCAGGGCGCACAGGCTGATCGCGACCGTTCCGGCGCTCGCGACCACGGCGTGCCCGGCGTACTGCATCGCCACGACGACCGCGGCATGGTTGTCGAGGCCGTGCGCACGCTCCTCGCGCCACCGGTTGACGACGAGCAGCGAGTAGTCGACCGCGACACCGAGCCCGACCAGCGCGATGAGGAACTGGACGACGAAGCTCACGTCGAGGACGTAGGTCCCCAGGAGCACGATCGTGAACGTCGTGAGGATCGACACGGCCGCGATGAGCAGGGGAACGAGCGCGAGCAGCGACGCGAACAGGAACAGCAGCACCGTCAGCGCGCCGAGCCCGGCCAGGATCGTGTCGACGAGCAGGCTCGGCTCCTCGGGGTCCTCGGACCCCTGGGCGAGCAGGTTGTAGCCGGTGACGCCCCACTCGAACCCGGACTCGGCGCTCGCTTCGTCGAGGATGGGCTCCATGGCGACGTCGGGGCCGACGTCGGTGAAGCTCTCGAACGGCTCGGGGTAGACCAGCGCGTAGGTGGTGCGGCCGTCCTCGGTCAGGAAGACCGGGTCACGGGTGTCGGCGTAGCTGACCATGCGGGTGGCCGGCAGCGCCTCGCGGACCTCGTCGAGGACCGGGGTGATGCGGTCGAGCTCGGCGTCGACGGTGGTGCCCTCGGGCACCGTCACGACGGCGATTGTCGGCGGGTTGGAGCCCCCGTTGTCGAACGTCTCGAGGATCTGCTTCTCGGTCTCGTAGCCCGGCTGCCCGGGCAGCGAGAAGTCGACCGTGAGCCGCTCGGCGGTGCGGCCGGCGGCGGCCCCGCCGACCACGAACATCACGAGCCAGAACAGCATCACCAGGCGCCGGTGGTGCAGGACGAACTCGGCGAGACGGACCATCGCTTCTCCAGCGTGAGATGCCCGGCAGGGCAGGTCGTGGGCCGCGTCGGCGACCGCCCCGAACGCTAGGGGAGGGGTCCGACAGACGTCACCCCGTTTCCCGGGATTTCAGGGTCGGTTCAGGGGTCGGTTCAGGGGATCCCGCGGGCGCGCGACCACGTGCCCCGCGGGAGCCGGCCGCGCTCAGCCCAGCCGCAGCCAGGCGGCGGCGTCGGCCGGCAGCCGGCCGTCGTGGAGCGGCTCGCTGGCGAGGACGACCGCGTCGTGGCCCGGCACCGCCACCGCGTCGCTCCCCGTGTTGGCGACGCACACCACCTCGCCGCCGGAAGTCGTGCGCCGCCGGAACGCCAGCGACCCCGCGGGGCTGTCCAGCCACTCGAGGTCGAAGCCCAGCAGGTTCGACCGGCGGAACGCGAGCGCCTCCCGGTAGAGCCCGAGCGTCGAGCCCGCCACCCCGGACTGCGCCTGCACCGAGATCGCCGACCAGGCCGACGGCTGCGGCAGCCACGGCTCGCCGGGCCCGAAGCCCAGCGACGGCCCGTCGGTGGTCCACGGCACCGGGACGCGGCAGCCGTCGCGGCCGCGCACGGTGTGGCCCGACCGCAGCCAGGTGGGGTCCTGCAGCAGCTCCTCGGGGATGTCCTCGACCTCCTCGAGGCCGAGCTCCTCGCCCTGGTAGACGTAGGCGCCCCCCGGCAGCGCGAGCATGAGCAGCGCGGCGGCCCGGGCGCGCCGCAGCCCGGTCTCCCCGCCGCCGTAGCGGGTGACCTCGCGCGTCACGTCGTGGTTGGCGAGCACCCACGTCGTGGGCGCGCCGAACGCCGAGTCGGCGTCGAGGCACCGGTCCACCACCGCCCGCAGCTCTGCGGCGTCCCACTCGCACTTGAGGAAGTCGAAGTTGAACGCGCTGTGCAGCTCTCCGGGACGGACGTAGCGCGCCCGGCGCTCGGCGGTGGCCACCCACGCCTCGCCGACGAGCATCCGGTCGCCGTCGTAGGAGTCGGTGACGCGGCGCCATCCCTCGTAGACCTCGTGGACCTCGTCGCGGTCCCAGAACGGGTGGTCGAGCCGCTTCGTCGGTTCGAGGATGTCCTCGGCGTCCTCGCCGACGTCGGGCATGGCGGGGTCCTTGGCGAGGCCGTGCGCGACGTCGATGCGGAAGCCGTCGACGCCGCGGTCCATCCAGAAGCGCAGGATGTCGTGGAACTCCTCGACGACCTCGTCGTTCGTCCAGTCCAGGTCGGGCTGCTCGGGGGCGAACAGGTGCAGGTACCACTCGCCGTCCGGCACGCGCTCCCAGGCGGGTCCGCCGAACACCGAGACCCAGTCGTTCGGCGGCTGGCTGCCACCGCCACGCCCTCGGCGGAACAGGTAGCGCGCGCGGGCCGGCGAGCCCGGCGGCGACGCGAGCGCCTCCTGGAACCAGACGTGGCGGTCCGAGGTGTGGTTGGGCACCAGGTCCACGATCAGCCGCAGCCCGTGGCCGTGCGCCTCCTTGACCAGGCGCTCGGCCTCGTCGAGCGAACCGAACAGCGGGTCGATGTCGCGGTAGTCGGCGACGTCGTAGCCGCCGTCGGCCATCGGCGACGGGTAGAACGGCGTGACCCAGACCGCGTCGACACCCAGGTCGCGCAGGTAGGGCAGCCGGGAGCGGATGCCCTCGAGGTCACCGATGCCGTCGCCGTCGGCGTCGGCGAAGCTGCGGATGTAGACCTGGTAGATGACGGCGGTCCGCCACCACTCGTCCCCGCTCACGCGCCACCGCCGTCCCGGCTGTCGTGGTCGCTGTTGACCAGGCTCTGGGCAGCCATCACCAGGTAGTCCCACAGCAGCGTGTCGGCCTCGGCTGGGAGCTCGAGCGAGTCGACCGCCTCGCGCATGTGCCGCAGCCACGCGTCGCGCTCGGCGAGGCCGATGCGGAAGCCGACGTGGCGCATCCGCAGCCGCGGGTGGCCGCGCTGCTCGGAGTAGGTCTTCGGCCCGCCCCAGTACTGCACGAGGAACATCCGCAGCCGCTCCTCCGCCCCCGAGAGGTCGGGCTCGGGGTAGAGCGGCCGCAGGACCGGGTCGTCGGCCACGCCCGCGTAGAAGCGGTGGACGAGCCGGTGGAAGGTCTCCTCGCCCCCGACGGCGTCGAAGAAGGTCACCGCGTCGCCGCGGCCGGCCGGAATACTCACGCGCGCCATCGTGTCATGACAGGGGCACGAACCACCCAACCCGATCACCGGAGGACACATGGCCGCCACACGTACCGCCAACGCCCACTGGGAGGGCTCCCTGCTGGAGGGCAAGGGCCGGGTCTCGCTCGACTCGTCCGGCCTCGGCACGTACGACGTGAGCTGGCCCGCCCGCACCGAGGAGCCGAACGGCGTCACCAGCCCGGAGGAGCTCATCGCGGCCGCGCACTCCACCTGCTTCTCGATGTCGCTGTCCAACGAGCTGACCAAGGGCGGGCACTCGGTGGAGACGGTCGAGACGAAGGCCGACGTCACGTTCCAGCCCGGCAAGGGCATCACCGGGGTGGCGCTGACCGCCCGTGCCGCCGTGCCCGGCCTGTCGGCCGAGGAGTTCGCGACCTTCGCCGAGCTGGCGAAGACCAACTGCCCCGTCAGCCAGGCTCTCGCCGGCACGACGATCACGCTCGACGCCACGCTCGCCTGACGACCGGCGCGCCCGCGGGGACGCTCAGGTGCCCCGGATGTCCTTGGCCGGGTCCTCCTCGGTGTCGGTGACGGCCGCCATCTCGCCGGTGTACTCCGAGCGGACCGGCTGCTTCGACGTCTCCGACGCCGGCCGCGGCGCGTCCTGCCGCTTCGCCGTGGCGGGGCCGGTGTCCGCGGCGGCCGGGGCGTCGGCCCTGGCCTCGGCGGCCTCGCTGCCCGGGCCTTCGGCGCGCATCCACACCGTGCGCTGAGGGAACGGGATCTCGACGCCGTAGCGGTCGAAGGCCGCCTTGATGCGCTCGCGCAGCGCGCGGGCGACGGCCCACTGCTGCAGCGGCTTGGTCTTGGCGACCAGCCGGACGACGATCGCGTCGGCGTCGAGCGCCTCGACGCCCCACACCTCCGGCTCGTCCATGACGAGGTCGCGGTAGTCCTCGTCGGCGTAGAGGTCCCGCGCCGTCTCGAGGATGATCTCGCGGACCCGCTCGACGTCCTCGTGGTAGGCGACGCCGATGTCGAGCACGGCGCGGGCCCAGCCCTGGCTCATGTTGCCGACACGCACGATCTCGCCGTTGCGCATGTACCAGACGACACCCGCGACGTCGCGCAGCCGGGTCACGCGCAGCCCCACCGCCTCGACGACCCCCGACGCGTCGCCGGCGTCGATCACGTCACCGACGCCGTACTGGTCCTCGAGGATCATGAAGATGCCGGACAGGAAGTCCTTGACCAGGCTCTGGGCGCCGAAGCCCAGCGCGACGCCGACGATGCCGGCGCTGGCGATCAGGGGCGCGATGCTCACCCCGAGCTCGGCGATGATCATGATCAGCGCGATGCTGGCGATCACACCGGTGGTGATCGAGCCGAGGACCGAGCCCATCGTCGCCGTCCGCTGGGCCCGGCGCGCGGACAGCAGCGGGCTGTCGCCGAAGAACGCCGACCCCTTGCCGCGCGCGAGGACCCCGGGGACGTTGCCCTCGGCGGCGCGGGCGGCGAGCCGCTTGATCAGCCGGGCCAGCACGGCGCGCAGCAGCACCGCGATGACGATGATCGCCAGGATCTTCAGCGGCTTGACGACGAGCCAGTCCGACGACTCGGCCAGGGTCTGGTTGCCCGTGGTCTTGTAGACCCAGTCGCACCAGGTGCCCTTCTCGTCGTCGTCCGTGCAGCTGGTGAACTGCAGGGCGTCGACGGGCAGGGACGTGACGGCCGCGAACGGCACGGGGGGACCTCCAGGGCGTTCGGTATGCGGGGCGCGGGCCGGTGTCGTGCGGGCGGCCCGACCCTGAGGCTAGCGAGGCCTCAGCCCAGCCCCAGACCCGTCCACCGTGCGGCGAAGGTCAACGTGTCGACCGTGAGCGCGACCGTGCGGCTCAGCGCCCGCGCGCCGTGACCGACGTCACGCTCGCGGCGCAGCAGCACCGGCCGCTCGCCGGAGGTCGCGTGCTGCAGCGCCGCGCACATCTTGCGTGCGTGCAGCGGGTCGACGCGGGTGTCGCCGTCGAACACCGTGAACAGCGTCGCCGGGTAGTCGACCCCCTCCCGGACGTGGTGGTAGGGCGAGTAGCCCAGCAGCCAGGACAGCTCCTCGGGACGCTCGGCGCTGCCGTACTCGTCGGACCACGTGGCGCCGAGGCCGAACCGCTCGTAGCGCACCATGTCGAGCAGCGGGGCCGAGCACACGACCGCCGCGTAGAGCTCGGGGCGCTGGGTCATCGCGGCACCGACGAGGAGCCCACCGTTGGAGCCGCCGGAGATCGCCAGGCGGTCGCTGCTCGTCCACCCGTCGGCGACGAGGCGCTCGGCGGCGGCGTGGAAGTCGTCGAACACGTTCTGCTTGTGCTCGCGCATCCCGCTGCGGTGCCACTGCTCACCCTCCTCCGAGCCGCCGCGGAGGTTCGCGATCGCGTAGACGCCTCCGGCCTCGACCCAGGCGAGCAGCCCGGCCGAGTAGCCCGGGGTCATGGGGACGCCGAAGCCGCCGTAGCCGTAGAGCACCGTGGGCCGGGGCTCGTCGGGCTCCTTCGTCGGCGCGATGACCAGCATCCGCACCGGGGTGCCGTCGGCCGACGCGTACTCCACCTGCCGCGCATGCACCTCGGGCACCTCGACCGTGCCCGGCGCCGTCGCCCACAGCGACGTCTCGCCGGCGGACGCGTCGTAGCGGAAGACCGACGACGGGGTCACGTGGTCGGTGTAGCCGAACCACGCCTCGTGCCCGCCCTCGGGACGCTCGCTGAGCCCCGTCACCGAGCCCAGCCCCGGCAGGGGCACGGAGCCCGTGCGCTCCCCGGTCGCCAGCGAGTGGACGCTGATCTCGCCCATGGCGTGGCGGGTCCAGCTGCACAGGAGCACCCCCGACCGCAGGTGCTCGCCGTCGAGGATCGCGTAGCCCTCGAGCACTGCCTCGTCGTCCTCCGGGACCAGCGGCTGCCACGCGTCGTAGGACAGGGCGTCCGTGCTGGTGACGGCGAGGCGGCCGCGGGGCGCGTCGCGGTCGGTGAACAGGTAGGCGCGACCGTCGCGGCCGACGTGCAGCGACGTGCTCGCGTCGACGCCCTGCTGCACCACGCGCAGGTCCGGCGCCTCGAGCGACCCGGTCGAGAGGTCGGCCAGCCACAGGTCGTTGCGCGGAGCGGTGCCGGCCGAGGCGCCGACCACCAGCCAGCGCCCGTCCATGGAGACGGTCACACCGTAGTAGTTGGTCTTGTCCAGGCCCTCGCCGAAGACCAGCGTGTCCTCGCCCGGGTCGGTGCCGAGACGGTGCAGCCAGACCCGGCGGTGGAACTGCTCCTCGTCGGCGGGGACGCCCACCGGGTCCACCCGGCGCACGTAGTAGAACGCCCCGCCGCCGGGCAGCCACGCGACGGGGGAGTAGCGCGCGCGGTCGATCGGCCCGTCGACGTGCTGCCCCGTGACCACGTCGAGCACGTGCAGCACCGACTCCTCGGTGCCACCCGCCGAGAGCTGGTACGCGAGCAGCGCGCCCTCCTTCGACGGCTGCCAGGCGTCCAGGGTCGTCCTGCCCGACGGGTCGAGGGCGACGGGGTCGACCAGGACCCGTTCCGTGCCATCGGGGTCGACGGTCAGCAGCACGGCGTGCTCCTGCTCGGCGGTGCGCCGCAGGAAGAACTGCCGCTCCCCGCGCCACGACGGGGTGCCGACCGTGCCCGCGCCGAGCAGCTCGGTGACCCGCGTGCGCAGCCGGTCGCGCCCCGGGAGGTCGGCGGCGTGCGACGCGAGGAGGTCGTCCTGCGCGTCGCTCCACGCGCTCGTGTCGGGCGCCGCGTCGTCCTCGAGCCAGCGGTAGGGGTCCGCGACGGTCGTGCCGTGCAGCTCGTCGGCGTCGTCGCCGCGGCGGGCCTCGGGGTAGTCGGGGCGCGTCATGGCCGACACCCTACGGGCGCCCGATCCGCCGCCACGGGAGGCGGCTCCGGCCCAGGTGGTGGCGGTGCGGGGGGTGATCGGGGGACACTGGACCCAGGCGACCCGGCACGGGCAGGTTGACGGATGTGTCGGGCCTCTCGCTGGGAGGCGCGGGTGAGACACGCTCTGGTGCTCAACGCGACGTACGAACCGCTGTGCGTCGTGCCCGCACGGCGCGCGCTGCTCCTCGTCCTGATGCACAAGGCCGTCGCCGTCGAGGACTCCGGCACCGTGCTGCACAGCGCGGCCCTGTCGATCAGTGCGCCGTCGGTCGTACGCCTCACCCGCTACGTGCGCATCGCCTTCCGCGGCCCGGTCCCTCTCACGAGACGGGCCGTCTTCGTGCGCGACGGCGGGCGCTGCGTCTACTGCGGCACCACCGCCACGAGCATCGACCACGTGGTGCCCCGCAGCCGGGGGGGCCGGCACGAGTGGGGCAACGTGGTCTCCGCGTGCCGCCGGTGCAACCACGTGAAGGCCGACCGCACCGTCGCCGATCTCGGCTGGCGGCTGCACCCGCCGCAGGAGCCGTCGGGGACGGCGTGGCGGATCCTCGGGACCGGGCGCTCCGACCCCTGCTGGGCGCCCTACCTCGAGGCCTACGGCGGTCAGGCTGTGGCCCGGGTGGCCACGGCCTGACGATGCGGCTGCACGACCTCACGGCGCTGGAGCAGGGCGCGGCCGTCGCGCGCCGCGAGGTGTCGCCCGTCGACCTGGTCGAGCACTACCTCCAGCGGATCGGCCAGGTCTCCGACGAGGTCGGCGCCTTCGTCACGGTCACTGCCGACCTCGCACGGGAGCAGGCCCGAGGCCTCGAGGCCGACCTCCGCGACGGCGCCCCGCGCTCGCCGCTGCACGGCGTTCCCGTCCCGGTCAAGGACCTCAACCTCACCCGAGGGGTCCGCACGACCTTCGGCAGCGCCGCCTTCGCCGACTTCGTGCCCGACGTCGACGACCACGTCGTGACCCGGCTGCGCGAGGCGGGGACCGTGCTGCTCGGCAAGACCAGCGCCCCCGAGCTCGGCCTGCCCTGCTACACCGAGCCGGCCGTCGCGCCCCCGTCGCGCTCGCCCTGGGACCTCGACGTGATGGCCGGCGGCTCCAGCGGCGGCGCGGCCGCGGCGGTGGCGGCCGGGCTCGCGCCGGTCGCGCACGGCAACGACGGCGGCGGGTCGGTGCGCATCCCGGCGAGCTGCTGCGGCCTGGTCGGGCTCAAGCCGTCACGCGGCCGGGTCAGCGGCGGGCCGGTCCGCGGCGACGTGAGCGGGCTCCCGTGCGAGGGCGCGCTCGCCCGCACCGTCTCCGACGCCGCCGCCCTGCTGGACGTGATGGCCGGGCCGATGCCGGGCGACCCGCACTGGGCGCCGCCGCTGCCCGACGGCGAGACGTTCCTCGGTCACGCCCTGCGGGCGCCGGGACGGCTGCGCATCGCGCGCTTCGCCACCCCGGTGATCGCCGCGGCCGAGGTGCACGCCGAGTGCCTGTCGGCGTACGAGCGGGCGGCCGTCCTGCTCGAGGGCCTCGGCCACGACGTCGAGGAGGTGCCGGTGCCGCTGCCGCCGCAGGCGGTGGCGCACTTCGAGACGGTGTGGTCGGTGCTGTCCACGCTGGCGCCGGTCGACCCGGCCCGCGAGGGCGAGCTGCGGCCGCTGACCCGCTGGCTGCGCGAGCGCGGCCGGGCCACGAGCGGCCCCGGCTTCGCGCTCGCGGCCGTGACGCTGCAGGCGATGGCACGGCAGGCCGTGACCGCGCTGGCCCCCTACGACGCCGTGCTCACCCCGACCCTCGCCCAGCCGCCGCTGCCCGTCGGCGCGATCCGGGACGACGACGACCCCGCCGCCGACTTCGAGGCGAACAAGCGGTTCACGCCGTTCACCGCGCTCTGGAACCTCACCGGGCAGCCCGCCGTGACGCTGCCGCTGCACCGCACGGCCGGCGGCCTGCCGGTGGGCGTGATGCTGGCCGGGCGTCCCGCGGGCGAGGCGGTGCTGCTCTCCCTGGCCGCCCAGGTCGAGGCCGCGGCGGGCACCGTGTGGCTCCCGGGCGCGGGCGGCACCGACGGTGGTGCGAGGCCGCCCTGCTGGTGAGGCAGACTCCTCGGCGATGGACGACGACCTGCGCGCACTCGCCACGGCACACGGCGTGGCCACCGACTTCTGGGACTGGCAGGGCCATCACGTCGAGGTCCCCCGCGACTCGGTGGAGGCGGTCCTGGCCGCGCTCGGCGTCCCGTCGGCCACGCCCGAGTCGGTGCGCGCGTCGCTGACCGCGGTCGACGAGGGGCCGTGGCGGCGCATGCTCGCGCCGTGCGTCGTGACGAGGTCGGGACGCACGTACGACGTTCCCGTGCACGTGGTCCACGGCGACCCGGTGCGCTCGTGGGTGGAGCTCGAGGCCGGCGGGCGGGTGGAGCTGGCGCAGGTCGACCGGTGGGTCGAGCCCCGGGAGGTCGACGGCGCGCTGGTCGGCGAGGCCACGGTGGCCGTCCCGGCCGACCTGCCGCTGGGCTGGCACACCCTCGTCGCGACGAGCGGCCGGGCCGAGGCGCGCAGCCCCCTGGTGGTGACGCCCGACCGGATGCCGGAGCCCGCGACCGGCGACCGCGGCGCGTGGGGGTTCATGACCCAGCTCTACTCGCTGCGCTCCAAGCGGTCGTGGGGGCACGGCGACCTCGACGACCTCGCCGAGCTCGCGGCCTGGAGCGCCGAGGAGGGGGCCGGCTTCGTGCTGGTCAACCCGCTGCACTCGCCGTCGCCCACCGTCCCGATCGAGCCCTCGCCCTACCTCCCGGTGACCCGGCGGTTCGCCAGCCCGCTCTACGTGCGGGTCGAGCTCGTGCCCGAGCACGCCTACCTGACCGGCGCGGTCCGCGCCGAGATCGAGCGCACGGCCCTGCTCGCCCGGTCGGTGAACACCGCCGACGTGCTCCTCGACCGCGACGCGGTCTGGGAGGCCAAGCGCTCGGCGCTGACGCTCGTCCACGCGGTGCCGCGCAGCCCGGCGCGGGAGGCCGACTACCGCGACTACCTGGCCCGCGAGGGCAGCGGGCTGGTCGACTTCGCGACCTGGTGCGCGCTCGCCGAGGTGCACGGGCAGGTCTGGTCCGACTGGCCCGACGAGCTGCAGGACCCGTCGTCCCCCGAGGTGGCCAAGGCCCGCGACGACCTGGCGGACCGGGTCGACTTCTTCTGCTGGGTGCAGTGGGTGCTCGACGAGCAGCTCGCGACCGCCCAGCGCCGGGCGGTCGACGCCGGCATGGCGCTCGGTGTCGTGCACGACCTGGCCGTCGGGGTGCACCCCGACGGCGCGGACACCTGGGCGCTGCAGGACGTCATGGCCCGCGGGGTCAGCGTCGGCGCCCCTCCCGACGCGTTCAACCAGGTGGGCCAGGACTGGTCGCAGCCCCCCTGGCGGCCCGACCGGCTGGAGGAGTCCGGCTACGCGGCCTACCGCGACATGCTCCGCACCGTGCTGCGCCACTGCGGCGGCGTGCGGGTGGACCACGTCATCGGCCTGTTCCGCCTGTGGTGGGTGCCCGAGGGCCGTCCCGCGTCCGAGGGCACCTACGTCCGGTTCGACCACGAGGCGCTGGTCGGCATCCTGGCGCTCGAGGCCCACCGTGCGGGCGCGGTCGTGGTCGGCGAGGACCTCGGCACGGTCGAGCCGTGGGTGCGTGACTACCTGCTCGACCGGGGGCTGCTGGGGACCTCGATCCTGTGGTTCGAGCGCGACGACCGGTCACTGCCGCGGCCGCCAGAGACGTGGCGGCGGCTGTGCCTGGCCGCGGTGACGACCCACGACCTCCCGCCGACGGCCGGCTACCTGGCGGGGGAGCACGTGCGCATCCGCGACGAGCTCGGCCTGCTGACCCGCACGGTCGGCGAGGAGCGACGGGTCGACGAGGCCGACCGGGCGTCCTGGCTCGCGCTGCTGGTCGAGCGCGGCTGGCTCGGCGCGGGCGAGGAGGGTGACGAGGAGGCCGTGGTGGTGGCGCTGCACCGGGCGCTGGCCGCGACCCCGAGCCTGCTGCGGGGCGTGGCGCTGACCGATGCGGTGGGGGACCGGCGCGCGATGAACCAGCCGGGTACGCACGCCGAGTACCCCAACTGGCAGCTGCCGCTCGCCGACGGCTCGGGACGCCCGGTGCTCCTCGAGGACCTCGTGGCCCTGGACCGACCGGCCCGGCTGGCCGAGGCGGTGCGCGGCACGTGGTCCTCCTGACCCACTGCCCGCGGCCTGCCTAGTACGGTTCCTCCCGTGACCGACCGCACCGTGCTCCGCCGAGCAGCCGCCGCCGCGCTCGGCGCGGCGACCCTGGTCCTCCTGCAAGCCACGTCCGCGATGGCAGCGTCAAACCCCGACGGCGGCGCCGAGCCCGGCGACGGGTTCAGCGTCATCGAGACGCTGCTGTGGTTCGTCGTCCTGCCCGGCGCGCTGTTCGTCGTGATCGCCCTGCTCTCGACCGCGCCGTCGATGGCCCGCGGGCCGCGCTACCGGCCCGGCCTGGGCTGGTGGGCGGCGCCGGTCTGGTTCAACGGTCCCGACGACGCCGACACCGCGGTCCGCAAGGCCGCCCCGACCGCCGGAGGAGGTGGCGCGAGTGCCCGCTGGTGACGCCTTCTCGGCGCGACAGCAGGACGACGTGGTCCGGGCGATCCGGCTGGCCCGCCAGCAGTCGCAGCTGCCCGTGTCGGTCTACGTCGGCACGCTCGAGGGAGACAGCCGGGCCACGGCCCTGCGGCTGCACGGTGCCATCGGCGAGGAGGCGGCCCGGTCGGTGCTCGTCGCCGTCGACCCCGGAGCCCGCCGGGTCGAGGTGGTCACCGGAGCCGAGGTGCGCCGTCGCCTCGACGACCGCTCGGCGGGGCTCGCGGCCATGACGATGACCTCGGCCTTCCAGGCCGGCGACCTCTCCGGCGGCATCGCGAACGGCGTGCTCGCCCTTGCCGAGCACGCCCACGCCCCCCGCTCGCTGCACACCGACACCCCCTAGGCCCCGTCCGCGGGTAGGCCCGCGGCCCCCGGCCCCGGCCTCCATCGGGCAATGATCACGCGAGCGTGATCGTTCGCGCCCGAGCGCGGCGAACTCGTCGAGGTCGGGCAACAGATGTCGCGGTAGGGCTCGGACCCAGCCCACCCGGGGTGCAGGGTTGGCCGCTGACCGCCTTCCCGGCTCGCCGGCGTGGCGCTGACCGCCCCTCCCGGCTTTGCCGGTCCACAGCCGGCGTGGGAGGTCTGTCCATCCACAGACGTTTGCTGTCGGCGACCGCAGTGGCGCGCTGTCGCAGAGGCTCAGCCCATGGACGGACACCTCGCCCGCGTCATGATCGAACGGGGCGGCTTCGTCTACCGGTGGCAGGCGTTGGACTCTGGCTACCGGCCGACCGAGATCGCAGGGCTGCTGCGCAGCAGGGACTGGCGCACGGTGCGCCGCGGCGCGTACGCCCTGGGGAGTGTCGTCGACGCGCTCGACCCGGCCGGCCGGCACGTCCTGCTGGTCCGTGCCGTCGTGGGCAACCTCGCGGGGCAGGTGGTCGTCACCCATGCCTCCGCGTTGGCTGTCCATGGAGTCCCGCTGTGGGGGGTCGACCTGGCGTACGTCCACGTCCACCGCGAGGAGGCCCACTCGACCCGTCGCTCGGCCCGGGTGGTGCACCACGGAGGCCTTCTCCCGGACCGCGAGGTCTTCGCGGACGGCGCGGCGCAGACGGTCGGCGAGTCGAGAGCCCGGGTGCTGCTCGCCAGGATCGGCATGCCGCCACCCAGGTTGCAGCACCCCATCCGCGACTCCACCGGAAGGCTGCTGGGCATCAGCGACTTCTACATCGAGGAGTTCGACACGGCCGCGGAGTTCGACGGGCGACTCAAGTACGCCCGGGCGCTCTACGAGGGGAGCAACCGGCTCGACCACGGTGACGTCGGCGACGTCGTCTGGCAGGAGAAGCGGCGGGAGGACTCCTTCCGCGACGATGGCATCGAGGTCGTGCGGATCGTCTGGGCCGAGCTCGACGGTCACGACCGCGCGGTCCGGGCTCGCTTCGACAGGGCCTTCCGTCGGTCCATGCGCCATCGTCGGGCCGGCTGAACCGCCGGTCGGTTCGTCCGCACCCAGTCAGCACAGCCCAGTCAGCCCAGCTCAGTCAGCCCAGCTCAGTCAGCCCAACCAGCCCAGCCATGGCCGGCGGGGCCGAAGTCGGAGGCCCGAGCGCGCCGATTGGCGCCCGACCGCGCCGAATTCGCCGCGCTCGGGCGTCATCGATCACGCCCGCGTGATCATTCTGCGAACGGGGCGCGGGTGGGAGTCGGTCAGACCTGGGCGTCGCGGGTCTGGGCGCGCAGGGCCCGGGCCACCCCGTCGCGGGCCTCGACCACGAGCCGGCGCAGGGCCGCGACGGCGTCCGGGTGCTCGTCCAGCCAGCGGTCGGCCGCGGCGAGCGTGTCGGCCTCGGGGAGCAGGGTCGGGAACAGGCCGATGACGATGTTCTGCGCCGTCTCGTTGGTCCGCTCGGCCCACACGTCGGTGAGGGCGTCGAAGTAGGCCGGGACGTAGGGCCGCAGCAGATCGGTCTGGCCCGCCTGCGCGAACCCGCCGATCACCGCGGTCTGCACGGCGTTGGGCAGGGCGTCGTCGTCCATCACCGACGCCCAGGCCTCGCGCTTGGCCTCGGCGGTCGGCCGGGCCGCGAGCGCGGCGGCGGCCTGGCGCCGTCCGGTCGCGGTGTCGTCGGCGTCGAGCTCGCGGTCGATCTCGGCCTCGTCGGCGGCACCGCCGGCCACCAGCCGGTGCAGCAGGTGCCAGCGCAGGTCGGTGTCGACCTGCAGCCCGTCGACGCGCCGCGTGCCGTCGAGCACGTCGCGCACGGCCCGGACGTGCTCGTCGCCGACCGCGGCCGCGGCGTAGGCCCGCAGCAGCTGGAGCTGGCTGTCGCTGCCGGGAGCCGCCTCGTCGAGCAGGCGACGCAGCCCGTCGGCCAGCCGCAGCCGTGCGGCGTCGCGCTTGTCGGGCGCCGAGTAGAGGATCACGGCGGTCTCGGCCTGCCGGAGCACGCTGCGGGTCACCGAGCTGTCGCTCTCGGTGCCGATGCCGCCGAGCACCAGCGTCAGGTAGTCACCGGTCGCCATCTCGCCGTCGCGGGTCATGTCCCAGGCGGCCGACCAGCACAGCGAGCGGGCCAGCGTGTCCTCGAAGCGGCCGATCGCCCGGGTCAGCGTCTCCAGCGACCGCTCGTCGAGTCGGATCTTGGCGTAGGTCAGGTCGTCGTCGTTGACCAGCAGCAGGTCGGGCTGCTCGACCCCGACGAGCTCGGGCACGTCGGTGCGTGCCCCGGTGACGTCGAGCTCGACCCGGTGCACACGGGTGAGTCCGGCGGGGCCGTGCGAGTAGAGCCCGACCGCGAGGCGGTGCGACCGCAGCGTCGGCCATGCCTCCGGCGCGGACTGCTCGACGGCGAACGACGTGAACCGGCCGTCGTCGCCGGTGCTGAAGACCGGCCGCAGCGTGTTGACCCCGGCCGTCTCCAGCCACTCGGCCGACCAGGCCTTCAGGTCGCGGCCGGAGGTCTCCTCCAGCGTGCCCAGCAGGTCGGCCAGCGTGGTGTTCCCCCAGGCGTGCGCGCGGAAGTACGCGCGGATGCCGGCCATGAACTCCTCGCGCCCGACCCACGCCGCGAGCAGCTTCAGCACCGACGCGCCCTTGGCGTAGGTGATGCCGTCGAAGTTGACCTCGACGTCCTCGAGGTCGCGGATCTCCGCCGCGATGGGGTGCGTGGAGGGCAGCTGGTCCTGGCGGTATGCCCAGGTCTTGTCGGTGTTGGCGAACGTCGTCCACGCCGAGGTCCACCGGGTCGCCTCGGCGGCCGCGAGCGTCGAGGCCCACTCCGCGAACGACTCGTTGAGCCAGAGGTCGTCCCACCACGTCATGGTCACGAGGTCGCCGAACCACATGTGCGCGAGCTCGTGCAGGACGGTGACGGCCCGCCGCTCGTACGACACGTCCGGCACGCGCGAGCGGAACACGTAGTCCTCGTTGTGGGTCACGCACCCGGCGTTCTCCATCGCCCCGGAGTTGAACTCGGGGACGAACAGCTGGTCGTACTTCGCGAAGGGGTAGGGCAGGTCGAACTCGCGCTCGAAGAACTCGAAGCCCTGCCGCGTCTCCTCCAGCAGCACCTCGGGGTCGAGGTAGGGCGCCAGGGACTCGCGGCAGTAGATCCCGAGCGGCACGACCCGGTCGCCCGACCGGTACTCGCCCTGGACCCGGTGGTAGGGACCGGCGACGAGCGCGGTGATGTACGACGAGATGCGCTCGGTCGGGTCGAACCGCCACCTCGCGTTGCCCAGCCCCGCCGGCTCCGGCTCCGGCGACGGCTGGTTCGACACGACCTGCCACTCGGCGGGCGCCGTGACCGTGAACCGGAACGTCGCCTTGAGGTCGGGCTGCTCGAACACGGTGAACACCCGGCGCGAGTCCGCGACCTCGAACTGCGTGTAGAGGTAGACCGACTTGTCCACCGGGTCGACGAACCGGTGCAGCCCCTCCCCGGAGCGCATGTAGTGGCACAGGGCGCGCACCCGCAGCGTGTTCTCGGCCGCGAGGCCGTCGAGCGTGATGCGCGTGCCGTCGAAGACGGCGTCGGGGTCGAGCGCCTGCCCGTTGAGCTCGACCAGCGAGACGCTCTCGGCGACCAGGTCGACGAAGGTCGTCGCGCCCGGCTCGGCGCAGCGGAACCGGGCAACGGTCTCGGACCCGAAGGTGACGTCACCGACGGTGAGGTCGAGGTCGACCTCGTAGGAGTCCACCCGCAGCACCCGGGCCCGGGCCTGGGCGTCCTCGCGGGTCAGGTTCATGCGGGCGGTCGCGCTGTGCACCGGGCGGCACTCCTAGGTGAGGAAAGGGACGGCGAATCCTCCCACGCCGCGGGGAGCGTCCCCAACAGGGGAATGCCGTCCGGGTCGTCCCGGTTCCTCCACCCGTGCCCACCCCCGACACGTCCGCCGCCGACCGTGCCCTCGCCGGCCGGGGCGGCGCCGACCCGTCGCCGACGACCGCGGACTTCTGGTTCGACCCCATCTGCCCCTGGGCGTGGATCGCCTCTCGCTGGATGCTCGAGGTCCAGCAGGAGCGCGACGTCACCGTTCGCTGGCACGTGATGTCGCTGGCCTACCTCAACGAGGGACGTGACCTGCCGGCCGGCTACCAGAGGCTCATGGACGAGGCGTGGGGGCCCGTACGCGTGGTGGTGGCCGCCGTCGCGAAGCACGGCGACGAGGTCGCGCTGCCGCTGTACACGGCGCTCGGCACCCGCTTCCACCACGAGGGCCTGCCCAAGGACCGGGCGACGGTCGCCGCCGCGCTCGAGGAGGCCGGGCTGCCCGGGGACCTCGCCGACGAGATGGGCGACCCCGCCTGGGACGACGCGCTCAAGGCCTCCCACCACGAGGGCATGGACCAGGTAGGCAACGAGGTCGGAACGCCGGTGATCTCCGTCGAGGGGGTGGCGTTCTTCGGCCCCGTGGTGTCGCCGACCCCCCGGGGCGACGCCGCCGCGCGGCTGTGGGACGGGGTGCGGCTGGTGGCCGGCACCGACGGGTTCTTCGAGCTCAAGCGCTCGCGGACCCGCGACCCGATCTTCGACTGACCGCCGGCCGGCCGTTCCCCGCCCGTCGAGCCCCGCAAAGCGGGTGACGGCAGGACGCGACGGGTGGATGCTGGTCGGCGGAGGTGGGAACCGTGGTGAACAGCCGACCCGGTTACTGGGACGTGGACCGGTGCACGTGGGTGGGCGTCGAGCCGATGTACGTCGTGCCGCCGGTGCGGCCGGCCGAGCACCCGAGCGACCGGGTCCCGGGCGGCGGGTCGGGGAGCGCGGACCCGGCAGCCGTCCCGCAGCAGCGCGAGGACGAGGAGCCCGTCGAGAGGGCGCCCTCCGGCCCGCCCGCTAGCTGACGATCCGCATCGGCCGACCGGCCTCGTCGCGCGGCGGGTCGTCGGGCAGCGTCCGCGCCGACCCCGCGAGCCAGCGCGCCGCCGACCAGGCGGCCGCGAGCGCGTCGGGGGCGTCGTCGCCGCGCGGCACGTCCGTCAGCCCCGGCAGCCAGCGCCGCAGCGTGTCCAGTCGCGCCTCGCGGCCCCCAGCAGTGCGCTTCGGCGGCAGCACGCGGCCCGCGAGCAGGGCGAACGAGAGCTCGGGGTGGACCTCGACCAACCGGCGGTCGTCGGCCCGGCGGTCCACCTCGGCGATCCTCGCCGCCAGGTGCCACGTCTGCACGGAGAGCCCCTTGCCGGAGACCAGGCCGCGGTGCAGGTGCCCCGCCTCCTCGTAGGTGGCGGCGGCGAGGACCGCGCGGGGCGGAGTCAGGAAGACCCGCGGGTGCGCCGGGCCGAGCAGCCGCTTGGCCAGCAGGTCGCACTCCCGGCGCCCTTGCCGCGGGAGCCCGATGGGCATGTCGATGCCCACCGCGTCGGCTCCGACGGCCAGCGCCGCGTCGACGTCCGGCAGCCGGAGCCAGATGACGCTCCCACCGGTGACGAGCGCACCCACCCAGCCGCCCCGGCAGCCGTCCACCCCGAGGACCGCCGTCATGCCGGCCCCCTGCCAGACTGCCCGCCATGCGCGTCCACCTCGGCTCCGACCACGCAGGGTTCGAGCTCAAGGCAGCGCTCGGCGAGTGGCTCCAGGGCCAGCGCTACGACGTGGTCGACCACGGCCCGGTCGAGTACGACCCCGTCGACGACTACCCGCCCTTCGTCCTGCGGGCCGCCCAGTCGGTCGTCAATGACCCCGGCAGCCTGGGCGTCGTGATCGGCGGCTCGGGCAACGGCGAGCAGATCGCGGCGAACAAGGTGCGTGGCGTGCGGGCGGCCCTCGCCTGGAACGACGACACCGCCGGGCTCTCGCGGGAGCACAACGACGCCAACGTGGTCAGCATCGGCGCCCGGATGCACAGCGTCGACGAGGCCGTGCGGCTGGTCGAGCGGTTCCTCACCACCCCGTTCACCGGCGACGAGCGGCACGCGCGGCGGATCGCGATGATCGGGCACTACGAGTCGTCCGGCGAGCTGCCGCTGCTGCCCGAGCCACCCTCGCTCTGAGGCCCTGCGGCGGGCGTCGGCCCCGCAGCCGGCGTCGGCGCGCCGGACCCCGGTTCGCCGGGTCGGTCGGGACCTGCCTCGCGCGAGACGTCGCGGGCCCGCATCGCCTTCTCGACCCCGACCTTCGACGCCCCCGCACCGGTGAGGCCGCGCAACGACTCACCGCGGGGCTCGGGCCGGGGCGGCGCGGCCACTAGAAGATCGCCGGGCACCAGGGTGCCGGGCTGTGGGTGAAGGACGAGGTGGCGGCGGCGAGCGCTCCGGGCCGGCGCTCGGTCACCCGGCCGGCCTCGCCCAGGTCGGTGAGTCGTGTTCCGCCGAGGTAGGCCGCGCCGAGCTCGGCCACGTCGAGCGAGAGGTCCGCGGCGTCGTCCGTGCGCTCGCAGCGGGCATCGTCCTTCCCGCCGGTGAGCCTCCACCGGCCGGCGTTCCAGGGACACAGGTCGTCGCGGACGTCGAGCACGACGTCGAGGGCGTGGGCGTAGCGGCGGGCCGAGAGCGCGCCCGGGAGGTCGACCAGGCGGACGTACAGGCCGTCGCCGAGCTGTGGCTTGGCCAGGCGGGGGTTCTGCAGCCAGTGCTGGAGCGGGTCGTCGACCGGGACGTTCCAGAGGCTGGTCCGGGCCATCAGGTCGAGGTCGAACAGGAAGCGGTAGAGCGCCGCGAGTGCGGCGCCGTCGACGGCCATCAGCTCGCGGACCTTGACGTCGCCGGACCCGAAGTCGTCCTCGGTGTGCGAGGTCCGGTAGAGCGCGTAGCCGCGCGCACCGTCGCTCGACTCGGCCAGGACGCAGCGCAGCGCGGACGCACCGTCGCGCAGCGCGGGGAGGTCGCGCACGGCGCGGCGCCACCAGCGGCCGTCGCGCGCGGGGATGCCGGGCCGGCGCGCCGAGACGGCGTCGTAGACGCCGGCGACGGCCGCCCAGTCGGCGGGGTCGACCAGCCGGAGCCGGAGCCCGGGGTCGGTCGGGACGTCGCCGCGCAGCGTCTGCGGGCCGCGCGGCACGGTGAGGGACAGCGACGCCGACGCGGCGCCGTAGCCGAAGCGGCCGTAGATCTGCGGCTCCGAGGCCCACAGGATCGCCACCGGCTCGCGGCCCGCCTCGTGGATCGAGTGCAGCTGGTGGGTCATGAGGGCCCGCAGGACGCCGCGGCGGCGGTAGGTGGGCAGCACTGCCACCCAGGTCACGCCGGCCGCCGCGACGGTGGCGCCGGGGACGCCGAGCTCGTAGGAGTACGCGGCGGCGACCCCGGCCAGCGTGGCCCCGTCGAAGGCGCCGATGTCGCGGTCGTCCTCGTGGGTGTCGCGCTCGGCCTCGGCCAGCTCGTCGGGAGTGGTCATGCCGAACGCGTGGCTGTCGACGGCGAGCAGGTCGTCGCGGTCGCTCTCGGTCAGCGAACGGACCTTCCAGCCCCCGCTCGCCGGTCCTCCCGGCCCGATGGTCATGAGAGGTCTCTACCAGAGCGGCCGGCGCCCGGGCCAGCACGTTCTGCCGTTGTGGGCGTCCGCGGTGTCGTCAGCGCAGGCGGTCGCTACTGTCCTCTCCCATGCCTGCCTCCACAGCGCGCCGGCGCCGGGGCATGCGCTCGGTGGCCAGGTGGCGGGCGTCGATGTTCGTCCGGCGGCACCTGCACCACGACGGATACGCGCTGCTCGTCCTGAGCCTGTGCGCCGCCGGGCTCGGCGCGCTGTTCGAGACCGACCCGATGCTCTTCCCCCTGCCCACCCTGTCCCTGGTGGTGCTCGCGGGCGGGCTCCTGCTCAGCGTTCGCAGCCTGCTGCTGCTCGACGTCGTCGTGGCGGCCGTCGTCGTGTTCGAGCTCACCCAGGAGACGACGGTGCCCTCTGGCGCGGTCGTGGTCGTCGCGGGCACCGCCGCGATGGTGCACCTTCTCGCGCGCAGCCGCGGCCGCCTCGGCGTGCAGGGCACCCGTGGCGACTCGATGCTGGTCGACCTGCGCGACCGGCTCACCGCACAGGGTGAGATGCCGGAGCTGCCGGACGGCTGGTCGGCCGAGGTCGTGCTGCGGTCGGCTGGCGGCGCGTCCTTCTCCGGCGACTTCCTGGTGGCCACCCGCTCCGACGACGAGCACCTGCTCGAGGTCGCGCTGGTCGACGTGTCGGGCAAGGGCGTCGACGCCGGCACCCGCGCGCTCCTGCTCTCCGGAGCGTTCGGCGGGCTGCTGGGCTCCGTGCCGCACGAGGACTTCCTCCCCGCCACGAACCGCTACCTGCTCCGGCAGCACTGGGAGGAGGGCTTCGCGACCGTCGCGCACGTGGTGCTCGACCTGCGCTCCGGTGACTACCTCGTGTCGGTGGCCGGCCACCCGCCGGCGGTGAAGTTCGCGGCCGGTTCGGGGCGCTGGCAGGTCAGCGACGCCAGCGAGGGACCGCTGCTGGGGATCTTCCCCGACGCGAAGTTCGTCAGCGAGCGCGGCCGCCTCGAGCGTGGCGACGCCCTGCTGCTGTTCACCGACGGGCTGATCGAGAAGCCCGGGCAGGACATGGACGTCGGCATCGACCGGCTCCTCGGCGAGGCGGAGCGGCTGGTCACCCGCGGTTTCCGCCACGGCGCCCGCAAGCTGCTCGACCGGGTCGCCGCCGCGCACAACGACGACCGGGCGGTCGTCCTCATCTGGCGCGGGTAGACCGCCTTCACGCCCGGCAGGGGCGGCGAGCCGGTGGAGCGGGTGACGGGAATCGAACCCGCATGACCAGCTTGGAAGGCTGGGGCTCTGCCATTGAGCTACACCCGCGGAGGCGCCTGGCCGCACCCGGACGGCCGCCCGGTCGATTGGCCGCTGCTGCGCGCCGGCCCTAGGATGCCATGTGCGCTGCGGGGCGTAGCGTAGTGGCTAGCGCGCCTGCTTTGGGGGCAGGAGATCGGGAGTTCGAGTCTCCCCGCCCCGACCATCTCGACCCCCGAACGACCCCGTACGACCGCCTGGACCGCCTGCGCAGCGCAGGCGACCATCGCGCCGTCCCGCAGCCGTCCGCCCGTGACCCCGTGTGCCCCGAGGAGCCCCGACCGTGAAGAGCGATCTCGAGACCCTGAACCCGACCCGGGTCAGGCTGACCGTCGAGGTGCCGTTCGACGAGCTCAAGACCAGCCTCGACGCCGCGTACCGGAAGATCGGCTCGCAGGTCACCATCCCCGGGTTCCGCAAGGGCAAGGTCCCGCCGCGGGTCATCGACCAGCGCTTCGGCCGCGGCGTGGTGCTCGAGGAGGCCGTCAACGAGGCCCTGCCCAAGTTCTACGGCCAGGCGGTCGAGGAGAACGAGGTCCAGGTGCTCGGCCAGCCCGAGGTCGACGTGACCGAGTTCGAGGACGGCCAGCACCTGAAGTTCACCGCCGAGGTCGACGTGCGCCCGCAGTTCGACCTGCCCGACTACGAGGGCATCGAGGTCACGGTCGACGACGCGGAGGTCACCGATGCCGACATCGACGACCAGCTCCGCGGCCTGCAGGAGCGCTTCGCCACGCTCACCGGTGTCGACCGGGCCGCCGCCGACGGCGACTTCGTCTCGATCGACCTGTCCGCCGCCGTGGACGGTGAGCCTGTCGACGACCTCACCGCCAAGGGCCTGAGCTACCAGATCGGCCAGGGCTCGCTGCTCGACGGGCTCGACGAGGCGCTCACCGGGCTCGCCGCCGGCGAGTCCCGCGACTTCGCGACGACGCTGGTCGGCGGCGACCACGCCGGCCGGGAGGCGACCGTCACCGTCGAGCTGGCGTCGGTCAAGGAGCGCGACCTCCCCGAGCCCGACGACGACTTCGCGCAGACCGCCAGCGAGTTCGACACGATCGACGAGCTGCGCGAGGACGTGCGCGGCCGTCTGGCCCGGATGAAGACGGTCGAGCAGGGCGTCCAGGCCCGCGACCGGGTGCTCGAGGCGCTGCTGGAGCGCGTGGACATCCCCCTGCCCGAGGGCGCGATCAAGGCCGAGGTCGAGGCGCGCAACCACAACCTGGGCCACCAGCTCGAGGCCGCCGGCATGAGCAAGGAGGACTTCCTCGCCGCCGAGGGGCAGAGCCAGGAGGACTTCGACGCCGACGTCGACAAGCGCACCCGCGAGGCCATGACCGCACAGTTCGTGCTCGACAAGGTGGTCGACAAGGAGCAGCTCTCGGTCAACGAGCAGGAGCTCACCCAGCACATCGTCGCGACCGCGTCGCGCTACGGCATGGCGCCGGACCAGTTCGCCCAGCAGGTCGTGCAGGCGGGGCAGGTGCCGATGCTGGTGTCCGAGGTCGTGCGCGGCAAGGCGCTCGCCCTGATCCTGGAGAAGGCCGTCGTCACCGACGAGTCCGGCCGCGAGGTGGACCTCGAGGCGCTGCGCGAGGACCAGCCGGCGGCGGACGTCATCGGCGACGCCGAGGACGCCGTGGCGACCGAGGCGGTCGACGCCGAGCAGCAGTAGGTCCCCACCCACGCCCGTACGCCCGTGAGGCCCCCGTCGACGACGGGGGCCTCACGCGTCCCCGGGGGCTCGTGCGCCGTCAGCGAACACCGCCGAGTCGGGGATCGCTGTGTCCAGGGCGGGCGTTACTGTCGCTACCAGTTGACCTACGAGCTTCCCGATCGAGACAAAGGTGACGCGCAGTGAGCGAGCTGATCACCCCCGGCCTGCAGACCGTCGAGGGCCGGACCCCGCAGCCCCAGTCCTTCGGGCTCGACGACCAGGTCTACAACCGCCTGTTGCGCGAGCGCATCATCTTCCTCGGCTCGGTCGTCGAGGACGCCAACGCCAACGCCATCTGCGCCCAGCTGCTGCTGCTCGCCGCCGACGACCCCGACAAGGACATCTGGCTCTACATCAACTCGCCGGGCGGCTCGGTGTCGGCCGGCATGGCCGTCTACGACACGATGCAGTTCGTCAAGAACGACGTCGCCACCGTGTCGATGGGGCTCGCGGCCTCGATGGGCCAGTTCCTGCTCTGCGCCGGAGCGGCGGGCAAGCGCTACGCACTGCCGCACTCGCGGATCATGATGCACCAGCCGTCGGGCGGTCTCGGCGGCACCGCCTCGGACATCCGCATCCAGGCCGAGCAGATGCTCTACACCAAGAAGAAGATGGCCGAGCTCATCGCGCAGCACACCGGCCAGACCGACGAGGCGATCGAGCGCGACTCCGACCGCGACCGCTGGTTCACCGCCGAGGAGGCCAAGGACTACGGCATGGTCGACCAGGTCGTGAGCAGCGCGGGCCAGGTCTCGGGCTCGGGAGGCACCGCGTGACCGACCGGACGAGCACCTACCACGGCGCCCACCGCCACGGCGACATGCGAGGAGACAGCGCACCCATGACCAGCACCCCGGGCGGGCTCCACCTGCCCAGCTCGCGCTACGTGCTCCCCGTGATCGAGGAGCGCACCTCCTACGGCTTCAAGCGCCTCGACCCCTACACCAAGCTGTTCGAGGAGCGCATCATCTTCCTCGGCCAGGCCATCGACGACACGATCGCCAACGACGTCATGGCCCAGCTGCTGACGCTCGAGTCGATGGACCCCGACCGCGACATCTCCATCTACGTCAACTCGCCAGGCGGCTCGTTCACGGCCCTCACCGCCATCTACGACACGATGACGTTCGTCCGCCCCGACATCCAGACCACCTGCCTCGGGCAGGCGGCGTCGGCGGCGGCGATCATCCTGGCTGCCGGCACGCCCGGCAAGCGGTTCGCGCTGGCCAACTCGCGCATCCTCATCCACCAGCCCTACACCGAGGGCGGCGGGCAGGCCAGCGACGTCGAGATCCAGGCCCGCGAGATCCTCCGCATGCGCAAGCTGCTCGAGGACATGATCGCCCGCCACTCCAACCGCACGGCCGAGCAGGTCGAGCGCGACATCGAGCGTGACAAGATCCTCACCGCCGAGGAGGCGGTCGAGTACGGCCTGGTCGACCGGGTGCTGACGACCCGCGGCGGCTGAGCGGTCGCCAGGCGTGGCGGCGACTCGCCCGTCCGGCGCTGATCGGCGCGGTAATGGAGGCGCACGAGGCCCTGCCGAGGTACCGTCAGGGCACACACGACCCGGTCGTCCGACCGGCCAGCGAGAGGGAGAGGCCCCCGGGTGGCACGCATCGGTGACGGCGGTGACCTGCTGAAGTGCTCGTTCTGCGGAAAGAGCCAGAAGCAGGTCAAGAAGCTCATCGCCGGCCCCGGCGTCTACATCTGCGACGAGTGCATCGACCTCTGCAACGAGATCATCGAGGAGGAGCTCTCCGAGAGCTCGGACCTCAAGTGGGACGAGCTGCCCAAGCCGATCGAGATCTGCGAGTTCCTCGACTCCTACGTCGTCGGCCAGGACGTCGCCAAGAAGGCGCTCGCCGTCGCGGTCTACAACCACTACAAGCGGGTCCAGGCGGGTGAGTCCGGGGCCACGACCAAGAGCCGCGAGGACCACGTCGAGCTCGCGAAGTCCAACATCCTGCTCATCGGCCCGACCGGCTGCGGCAAGACCCACCTCGCGCAGACGCTCGCCCGCATGCTCAACGTGCCGTTCGCGATCGCCGACGCGACGGCGCTGACCGAGGCCGGCTACGTCGGCGAGGACGTCGAGAACATCCTGCTCAAGCTGATCCAGGCCGCCGACTACGACGTCAAGAAGGCCGAGACCGGCATCATCTACATCGACGAGGTCGACAAGATCGCTCGCAAGAGCGAGAACCCGTCGATCACCCGCGACGTCTCCGGCGAGGGTGTGCAGCAGGCGCTGCTGAAGATCCTCGAGGGCACGACGGCCTCGGTGCCGCCGCAGGGGGGTCGCAAGCACCCCCACCAGGAGTTCATCCAGATCGACACGACGAACGTGCTGTTCATCGTGGGCGGGGCCTTCTCCGGTCTCGAGAAGATCATCGAGGGCCGCATCGGCCGCAAGGGCCTCGGCTTCGGCGCCACGCTGCACTCGAAGGCCGACCGCGACTCCAGCGACGTCTTCGGTGACGTGCTGCCCGAGGACCTGCTGAAGTTCGGCATGATCCCCGAGTTCGTCGGGCGCGTCCCCGTGATCACCAACGTGCGCAACCTCGACCAGGACGCGCTCGTGCGCATCCTCACCGAGCCGCGCAACGCCCTGGTGAAGCAGTACGAACGGCTCTTCGACCTCGACGGCGTCGAGCTCGAGTTCACCGAGGACGCGTTGGAGTCCGTGGCCGACCAGGCCATCCTGCGCGGCACCGGCGCCCGCGGGCTGCGGGCGATCATGGAGGAGGTCCTGCTCTCCGTGATGTACGAAGTGCCCTCGCGCAAGGACGTCGCCAAGGTGGTCATCAGCCGCGAGGTCGTGCTGGAGCACGTCAACCCCACGCTGGTGCCGCGCGAGACCCCCAAGCGGGAGCGCCGCGAGAAGTCGGCCTGACCGGCCGGGGTCCTGCCCAGCCGTCCCGCCTGGGTCGACGCCCGCCGCGAGCTGCCGGCTCCTACTGAGCCTCCCAGACCTCGGCCAGGGCGGCCGCGGCCGACGCCTCGTCGAGGCCCAGCACTCCGACGGACTTCGCCGAGCTCGTGCGGAGGCAGAACGTGAGCCCCTCGGGCATCGTCGCGCACGTGGAGTCGCCGACGCTTCGGGTGGCGCTCCCGCTCCCCGCCGCGGCGAAGGTGGTGTCGACGTTCACCTCGGTGCGCTGGGCGACCACGAAGATGGCCCTCCCGGCCCCGTCGGCGTAGGTCCCCACGACGGCGTCGCCGCTGTTCTCGTCCTCCAGCTGCGCTTCGACCTCGCGCTCGACGCCGGCGTAGACCGCCTCCGTGGACCGGGGCATCCCCTGGACCGTCGCCGGGAGCTCGAGGTCCCCGGCGAGGAAGCCGAGCAGGCCCGAGAAGCGGCCGACCCCGAACGCCCCGAGGACCACGAGCACCACCAGCGGGGCGGCGACGCGCCGGGCGATGCGCGCGGCGTCCGAGCTACGCGCGGACGCGGGCGGCGCCGCTGGAGGGGCCGGGGACGGCCCGCCGAAGGGAGCGGCGGGTGCAGGCGCGCCGAACGGAGCGGTAGGTGGGAGCGCGCCGAACGCAGCGGTAGGTGGGGGCGCGCCGAACGCAGCGGTAGGTGCGGGCGCGCCGAGATGGGGGGCGGTGCCGAAGCGGGAGGGTGCCGGGGGAGCAGCCGCAGGGGGAGGGGCGCCGAGATGGGGGGACCCGCCGAACGTTGTGCGCGCGGTCGGCGGCCCGGCGAAGAAGCCCAGATCGGGCACCGGGCCGGTCGGCGCCGGTCCGTCCTGTCCCCCGCCGTTCTCGTCGGTCACACCGCACCCCCGGGTCGTGGTCTCCACGAGGTGCTCGGCAGGCGGGGTGTCCGCCTTGAGGCTCAGAGCGTGACCGTGGCGCCGAGAGGCCCGTCCGACGTCTCGTACCGCAGCTCGGCGACGTGCCCGGCGGCGCGCACGTCCTCGCCCGCCAGGCGCACCCGGTCCAGGGCGTGCTCGGGGCCGGTGACCGTCGAGACGGCCACCTCGGTGCGCATCGAGGTCTTGGCCTCGGACTTGGCCTTGCGCACGGCGGCGAGCACGACCGAGGCGTCGGCGAGGACCATCCCGTCGCCGTGGTGGCCCAGCTCGGCCACGGCATCGGCGACCGGCCAGTCGGCCCGGTGCACCGACCCCTCCTGCCACCAGGACCAGACCTCCTCGGTGACGAACGGCAGGACGGGCGCGAACAGCCGCAGCTGGACGGAGAGCGCGGCGGCGAGCGTCGCCTTCGCCGAGGCGGCCGCCTCCTCGCCGCGACCGCCGTAGGCCCGGTCCTTGACCAGCTCGAGGTAGTCGTCGCAGAAGGCCCAGAAGAAGGTCTCGGTGACCTCGAGTGCGCGGGTGTACTCGTAGGCGTCGAGCGCTTCGGTGGCCTCGCGCACCACGCCCGCCAGCGCGGCGAGCAGCGACCGGTCCAGCGGGTCGGTGACCGCGTGCGGGTCCTCGACGGCCCCGAGCGAGAGCGCGAACTTGCTGGCGTTGAGGATCTTGATCGCCAGGCGGCGGCCGATCTTCATCTGCGCCTCGTCGAAGGGGCTGTCCATCCCGGGGCGGGCGCCGGCCGCCCGCCACCGCACGGCGTCGGAGCCGTAGCGCTCCAGCACGTCGGTCGGGACCACGACGTTGCCCTTGGACTTGGACATCTTCTTGCGGTCGGGGTCGACGACGAAGCCGGAGATCGCGGCGTTCGACCAGGGCACGGTGCCGTGCTCGTAGTGCGCCCGGACGACGGACGAGAACAGCCAGGTGCGGATGATCTCGTGTGCCTGCGGGCGCATGTCCATCGGGAACGTGCGGGCGAACAGGTCGGGGTCGCGCTCCCAGCCGCAGACGACCTGTGCCGAGAGCGACGAGGTCGCCCAGGTGTCCATGACGTCGGGGTCGGCGGTGAAGCCGCCCGGAACGTCGCGCTGGTCGTCGGTGAAGCCGGCCGGCGTCGCGGAGGCGGGGTCGACGGGCAGGTCGGCCTCGTCGGCCAGCACGGGCTCGTCGTGGCGCGGCTGGCCGTCGGCGTCCAGGCGGTACCAGACCGGGAAGGGCACGCCGAAGAACCGCTGGCGGCTGATCAGCCAGTCGCCCTGCAGGCCGTTCACCCAGTTCTCGTAGCGGTGGCGCATGAAGTCCGGCACCCAGGCGATCTCCCGCCCGCGCTCGACGAAGGTCCGGCGCAGCGACTCGTCACGGCCGCCGTTGCGGATGTACCACTGCCGGCTGGTGACGATCTCCAGCGGCTTGTCGCCGTTCTCGTAGAAGTTGGCCATCCGCTGGGTCGGCACCGGCTCGCCGTGCAGGTCGCCAGCGTCGCGGAGCCGGTCGACCATCGCGGCCCGCGCCGAGAAGGTCGTCTTGCCGGCCAGGTCGGCGTACGCCGCCGAGGCCTCCGGGTCGCCCAGCCACTCGGGTGTCTCCCGCAGCAGCCGGCCGTCTCGGCCCACCACCGACCGTGTCGGCAGGTCCAGCTCGCGCCACCACATCACGTCGGTCAGGTCGCCGAACGTGCAGCACATCGCGATGCCGGCGCCCTTGTCCGGCTCGGCCGCGGGATGCGCGAGCACCGGCACCTCGACCCCGAACAGCGGGGACCGCACCGTCGTGCCGAACAGGGGCCGGTAGCGCTCGTCGTCGGGGTGGGCGATGAGTGCCACGCAGGCAGGGACGAGCTCGGGTCGCGTCGTCTCGACCACGACCGGCCCGCCGGCGCCGTGGAACGCGACGCGGTGGAAGTGGCCCGGGTAGTCGCGGGCCTCGAGCTCGGCCTGGGCCACCGCGGTCTGGAACGTGACGTCCCACAGGCTCGGCGCCTCCTGCTGGTAGGCCTCGCCCCGGGCCAGGTTGCGCAGGAAGGCCCGCTGCGACGCCGCGATCGACGCCTCGCCGATCGTCGTGTACTTCTGCGTCCAGTCGACCGAGAGGCCCACGGTGCGCCACAGGTCCTCGTACGCCTTCTCGACGTGCTCGGTCCAGGTCTCGCAGAGGTCGATGAAGTTGCGGCGCGAGATCGGCACCTGACGCTTGGCGTCCGGCTTCTCCGGGGGCGTGAAGTCGGGGTCGTAGGGCAGCGACGGGTCGCACTTCACGCCGAAGTCGTGCTGGACCCGGCGCTCGGTCGGCAGGCCGTTGTCGTCCCAGCCCATGGGGTAGAAGACCTCGCGCCCGCGCATCCGCTGGTAGCGGGCGACGATGTCGGTGTGGGTGTAGGAGAAGACGTGCCCGACGTGCAGGGAGCCGCTCACGGTCGGCGGCGGGGTGTCGATGGAGAAGACCTGCTCCCGGGTCCGCGTGCGGTCGAAGCGGTAGGTGCCCTGCTCCTCCCACACCGCGGTCCAGCGGGCCTCGAGCCCGTCGACGGTGGGCTTGTCCGGCACCTGTGCCCGGGCGGCCGCCGGCGCGGTCGTCTGCTGCTCCATGACGCCGAATCCTACGGGCGCCCCGACCCCGCCCCCTCGGCGCAATCGACCACGTAAAGCATGCCGGTGATCGCTTCGGTAGGCGCAGACGCCTCCCGAGGCGATCGCACGCCTGCCGTACGTGGTCGATTGCGGGAGGGCGGGGGAGCCTAGACTCGCCGGTCGTGACCGAGCAGCCCGACCTCCAGCGGCGCCTGGCCGAGGTCGAGCAGGCGGTCCTGGGACGCACTCCCGAGCACGACATCGTGCCGACGCTGGACCGGATCCGTGAGCTGCTCGACCTGCTGGGGTCCCCGCAGGACGCCGCACCGGTCATCCACGTCGCGGGCACCAACGGCAAGACCTCCACTGCGCGGATGATCGAAGCCCTGCTGCGCGAGTTCGGGCTGCGGACCGGACGGTTCACCAGCCCGCACCTGCACTCGGTGCGCGAGCGGATCAGCTTCGACGGCGCGCCGATCGACCCCGAACGGTTCGTCGCGACGTACGAGGACGTCGCGCCCTACCTCGACCTGGTCGACGCCCGCCACGAGGTGCGGCTGTCCTTCTTCGAGGTGCTCACCGCGATGGGCTACGCGGCGTTCGCCGACGCCCCGGTGGACGTCTCGGTCGTCGAGATCGGCATGGGCGGCTCCTGGGACGCGACCAACGTCGCCGACGCCAGGGTCGCCGTGGTCACCCCCATCGCGATCGACCACGTCCACTTCCTCGGCTCCAGCCTCGAGGAGATCGCGGCAGAGAAGGCCGGGGTCATCAAGCCAGGGTCGTACGGCGTGGTGGCCCAGCAGCCGCTGGCCGCTGCCGACGTGCTCATGCGGCGCTCGGTCGAGGTGGGGGCCATCGTCGCGCGTGAGGGCCTCGAGTTCGGCGTCCTCGCCCGACCGCTGGCGGTCGGCGGGCAGGTCCTGACGCTGCGCGGGCTGGTGGGGGAGTACGACGACGTTTTCCTGCCGCTGCTCGGCGCCCACCAGGCCCACAACGCGGCCACCGCCCTCGCAGCGGTCGAGGCCTTCCTGGGCGGCGCGCACGCCGAGCGCGGCCCACTCGACGTCGACCTGGTCCGTGCTGCCTTCGCGGGGGTGACCTCGCCGGGACGGCTCGAGGTCGTCCGCAGCTCGCCGACCGTCGTGCTCGACGCGGCGCACAACCCGGCCGGTGCCGCGGCGACCGCCGAGGCCGTGCAGGAGTCCTTCGGCTTCACCCGCCTGGTGGGCGTGTTCGCGGCGATGGCCGACAAGGACGTCCGCGGGATGCTGGCGGCGCTCGAGCCGGTGCTCGCCGAGCTGGTGGTGACCCAGTCCGGCTCGGGGCGGGCGATGCCCGCCGACGAGCTCGGTGCAATCGCGGTCGAGATCTTCGGGGCCGACCGGGTCGAGGTCACGCCACGGCTCGACGACGCCATCGACTCGGCGGTCACCCTGGCCGAGGAGGAGGGGGACCTCGGGGGCTCCGGCGTCCTGGTGACCGGCTCGATCGTCACCGTCGCCGAGGCCCGCACACTGCTCGGGCTGGGCACGCGGTGAGGGGCATCGGGGCCGTGGTTCTGGTGTTCGAGGGCCTGGTGCTCTTCTTCGCCACCCTCGTGGCGGTCGAGCTCAGCGACGTCGACGACGCGACCCTGTGGTGGGTCGGTGGCGTGGCAGCCGTGGGATGCGTCGTCGCGGCGGCACTGGTCCGGCGACCGTGGGGCCTGTGGTCCGGCTCGGTGATGCAGGTCCTCGTCCTGGCGGCGGGAGTGGCCCTCGCCGTGCCCGCGATGCTCTTCCTGGCCGCGGTCTTCGCCGTCCTGTGGTTCCTCACCGTCCACCTCGGTCTCAAGCTCGAGCGGCTCCAGGCGGAGCGCCGGGCCCAGCGGCCGCCGCCCGGCACCTAGGGAGGTAGGGTCGCCGCCCGTGAGCGAGCGCACCCTGGTTCTGGTCAAGCCCGACGCCGTCCGCCGCGGCCTGGTCGGGGAGGTGCTGACGCGCTTCGAGCGCAAGGGCCTGCAGATCGTGGCCATGGACCAGCGCCGCGTCGACGGGGAGCTGGCCGACCGCCACTACGCCGAGCACGTCGAGCGCGACTTCTACCCCCCGCTGCGGGAGTTCATCACGTCCGGGCCGCTGGTCGCGATGGTGCTCGAGGGCGACCAGGCGATCGCGGTCGTGCGGGCGCTGAACGGCGCCACCGACGGTCGGGCAGCGGCTGCCGGCACGATCCGCGGCGACCTCTCGCTGTCCAACCGTGAGAACCTCGTCCACGCCTCCGACTCGCCGGAGTCCGCCGAGCGCGAGATCGCGATCTTCTTCCCGGCCCTGTAGGGAATCTTTGCCTCGCGGGCCGCGCGCGTCCCTCCGGTCGCTCTCCTGACCCGCCGATACGATGAACGCGCGCCCGTGCGGCACGGGGCGTGGACGCCAGATCCACCAGCACGCAACTCGGGAAGGCCCTTCGTATGGGTACCAACATGTCGTTCATCGGCCGGGACATGGCCGTGGACCTGGGCACCGCCAACACCCTGGTCTACGTCCGCGGCAAGGGCATCGTGCTCAACGAGCCGTCGGTCGTCGCGATCAACACCAACACCGGAGGCATCCTCGCGGTGGGCGCCGAGGCCAAGAAGATGATCGGCCGCACCCCGGGCAACATCGTCGCGATCCGCCCGCTCAAGGACGGCGTGATCGCCGACTTCGACACGACCGAGCGGATGCTGCGCTACTTCATCCAGAAGGTCCACCGCCGCCGCCACCTCGCCAAGCCACGCATCGTCGTGTGCGTGCCGAGCGGCATCACGGGCGTCGAGCAGCGGGCCGTCAAGGACGCGGGCTACGCGGCCGGCGCCCGCAAGGTCTACATCATCGAGGAGCCGATGGCCGCGGCGATCGGGGCCGGCCTTCCGGTGCACGAGCCGACCGGCAACATGGTCGTCGACATCGGCGGCGGCACCACCGAGGTCGCGGTCATCTCCCTGGGCGGCATCGTCACCTCCCAGTCGATCCGCACCGGCGGCGACGAGCTGGACATGGCGATCATCACGTACGTGAAGAAGGAGTACTCGCTCATGCTGGGCGAGCGCACCGCCGAGGAGATCAAGATGGCGATCGGGTCGGCGTTCCCCGCGCCGGACGAGCCGCACGCCGAGATCCGTGGCCGTGACCTGGTCTCCGGCCTGCCGAAGACGATCGTCGTGAGCGCCGAGGAGATCCGCAAGGCGATCGAGGAGCCGGTCAACTCGATCATCGACGCGGTGAAGACCACCCTGGACAAGTGCCCGCCCGAGCTCTCCGGCGACATCATGGACCGGGGCATCGTCATCACCGGTGGCGGCGCCCTGCTCAAGGGGCTCGACGAGCGGCTCCGGCACGAGACGGGCATGCCCATCCACCTCACCGACCGTCCGCTGGACTCGGTGGCGATGGGCTCGGGCAAGTGCGTCGAGGAGTTCGAGGCTCTCCAACAGGTGCTCATCTCCGAGCCCCGCCACTAGACCGATCCCGCCGACGACCGACCTCCCCCGACAGGGGCGGAGCACGCAGTGAACAGAGACACCCGGCGCACGCGGGTGCTGCTGGCGCTGCTCCTGGTCACGTCGATCAGCCTCATCACGCTCGACTACCGGGGCGGCGACCAGTCGCCGCTGGGCGGGCTGCGCTCGCTGGCCGCGACCGTCTTCGGACCTGTGGAGCAGGTCTCCGCGGCGATCGTCGGCCCGGTCGCCGACGCCGTCGACGGCATCTCGGGCCTGGGCGACGGCCGCGACGAGGCGCGCCGCCTCCGCCGTGAGAACGCCGAGCTGCTGCGGCGGCTGCGCACGGCCGAGATCGACCGCACCCGGGTCGCCGAGCTCGACGCGCTGCTGGGCGTCGCCGGCGCCGGGCGCTACAAGGTCGTGCCGGCACAGGTGATCGCCATCGGTGCCGCCCAGAGCTTCTCGTGGACCGTGACCATCGACGCCGGAACCCGCGACGGCGTCCGCCGCGACATGACGGTCCTCAACGGCGACGGCCTCGTCGGGCGGGTGAAGACGGCCGGCCCGAGCACGGCGACGGTGCTGCTCGCGATCGACCCCGAGTCCTCCGTCGGCGTCCGGCTCGAGGGCTCGATGGAGGTGGGCTTCACGACGGGTCAGGGGCTCGCCGACGGGTCGGCCCTGAGCCTGCAGCTGCTGGACGGGCAGTCGACCGTCGTCCGCGGGGACCGGCTGGTGACCTTCGGGTCGCAGGGCTCGACGCCGTACGTCCCGGGCGTGCCGGTGGGCCAGGTGCTCTCGGTGCAGGGGACTCCCGGGTCCCAGACCCGCACGGCGGTCGTGGCGCCGTACGTCACCTTCTCCGCGCTGGACCTGGTGGGCGTTGTCGTGCAGCCGCCGCGGGAGGACCCGCGCGACGCCGTGCTGCCCCCCCGGCCGACCCCGACGCAGCCGCCCCCACCGGCTCCCACGGCGCCGGGCGGGGGAGGCTGACGTGCCCTACGCCCGCGTCGCCGCCGCCGTCGTCCTCGTCGCGGTCGCCCTCGCGCTGCAGGTGACCCTGCTGTCGCGCCTGTCGCTGCCCGGCGCCACGCCGGACCTCGTCCTCCTCGTCGTGGTCGGCCTCGCGCTCAGCCAGGGGCCGGGGTTCGGCCTCGCGGTCGGTTTCGGCGCGGGGCTGGCCGTCGACCTGGTGCCGCCCGCGGACCACGAGATCGGCCGGTGGGCCCTGGTCCTGACCCTCGTCGGCTACGGCGCCGGGCTCGCGCAGGCCGAGACCCGGCGCTCCGCGTTCCTGCCGCTCGCGGTCGTGGCCGCGGCGGCGGCGGGGTCGGTCCTCGCGTACGCGGCGCTGGGTGCTCTGATGGACGACGACCACGTGACCTGGTCGGCGGTGACCGCGCTGCTGCCCACGGCCGTCGTCTACGACGTGGTCCTCAGCGCCTTCGCGGTGCCTGCGGTGATCGCCGTGGCCCGACGCACCGAGCCGGGAGGCGCGATGTCAGCAGGCGCGACGTCGGGCGGGGCGCGACGGGGGGAGAGGTCGTGAGCGACCGGTCGCGGCTGCGTCTGGTGGTCCTGCAGGTGCTGGTCCTGTCCCTGCTGGTGACCCTGCTGGGCCGGCTGTGGTTCCTGCAGGTCGTCGAGTCGGAGAACTACCGGACGGCGGCGGCCGAGAACGGCACGCGCGAGATCGTGACCCCCGCGGCACGGGGGATGATCCTCGACGCGCGCGGCCGGCCGCTCGCGCGCAACCGGACCGCCCTCGTGGTGTCGATCAGCCGCACGGCGATGCTGCGTCAGCGCGACGGCGGCCGCGACCTGGTGGCGAAGGTCGCCGGCGTCATCGGCGAGCCCGCCGAGACCGTCTGGGAGAAGACGCAGCTCTGCGGCACCGCGGGCGCCCCGCCCGCGCCCCGCTGCTTCAACGGCTCGCCCTACCAGCCCATCCCGCTGACCGACGAGGCCAACACCGCGATGGCGCTGCAGATCATGGAGCGCCGCGAGGACTTCCCGGGAGTCACCGCCGAGCTCACGGCCGTGCGCGAGTACCCCCAGCCCCTGGGCGCCAACGCCGCGCACGAGCTCGGCTACCTGGGCCCGGTCTCCGACGAGGAGCTCGCGGCCCGGGCGAAGGAGTCGCAGGACGCGAGGCACAACTCGACAAGCGTGAGCGAGACCGTCCTGCAGCGGACCGACCTGATCGGGCGGGCCGGTCTCGAGCGGCAGTACGACGAGGTCCTCCGCGGCCGGCCCGGCGTCAGGACGCTCGCGGTCGACCACCGGGGCGGTGTCAGCGGGGTCCTGTCCGAGACGGATGCCGAGCCGGGCAACTACCTGGTCACCACGATCGACGCCGAGGTGCAGGCCGAGGCGGAGAGGCAGCTCCGGGCAGCGATCACGCGGGCGCGCAAGACCGGTGACATCAACAAGGGCTACGCCACGAAGCTGAAGGCCGACTCCGGTGCCGTCGTCGTCATGGACGTGCGGACCGGCGGGATCGTCGCGATGGCCAGCTGGCCGACCTACGACCCGAACATCTGGGTCGGGGGCATCAGCAGCAAGGACTACCGGTCCATCAGCGGCAGGCGGAACAACTACCCGAACCAGTCCCGTGCCTTCCAGGGCGAGTTCGCGCCGGCGTCCACGTTCAAGGCCGTGACCCTGCCTGCCGCGGTGAAGGCCGGCTACTCCGTGAACGCGTCCTACGACTGCCCGTCGTCCTACTCGATCGGCGGGGCGCCCAAGCGCAACTACGAGTCGCAGGGCTACGGCACGATCTCGATGCTGCGCGCGATCCAGGTGTCGTGCGACACGGTGTTCTACAAGTTCGCCTACGAGACGTGGCTGCGCATGGGCGGGCTGAACGCGAAGAAGAAGGCCAAGGACCCGTTCACCGAGATGGCCAAGGCGTTCGGTCTCGGCCGCACCACCGGGCTGGACCTGCCGGGCGAGTCCGACGGCCGCATCGCCGACCGGGCCTGGAAGCGTGCCTACTGGAAGGCGACGAAGGACTTCTACTGCGCGAAGGCGAAGACCGGCTACCCCGAGGTGGCGCGCAAGGACCCGCGCCGGGCGGCGTACCTCCTGCAGCTCTCGCGCGAGAACTGCGTCGACGGCTACGCCTACCGCGGCGGCGACGCGGCCAACTTCGCGATCGGGCAGGGCGACACGACGACCACGCCGCTGCAGATGGCGCGCGTCTACGCCGCGGTGGCCAACGGCGGGACGCTCGTCACCCCGCACATCGGCAAGGCCGTCATGACCCCCGAGGGCGAGCTGGTGCGGCGGCTCGAGCCGAAGCCGGCCGGGCGGGTGCCCGTCAGCAAGGCCACGCTGGGCTGGCTGCGCGGCGCGCTGCGGTCGGTGACCGAGGTCGGCACCGGCGCCGGCCCGTTCTCCCGCGCGGGGTTCCCGCTCGACAAGCTGCCGGTCGCGTCGAAGACCGGCACGGGCGAGGTCTACGGCAAGCAGACCACGTCGTGGTTCGCCTCCTACGCGCCCGCGGTGAAGCCGCAGTACGCCGTGGTGATGATGGTCTCCCAGGGCGGCACCGGCTCCGGGATCTCCGGACCCTCGGTCGCCGAGCTCTACAAGACCCTCTTCGGCGTCCGCGGGTCGCGCGTCGACCTCGCCAGGGCGGTGCCGCCGGGAGGGCACCCCACGACCGAGCTGCCGAGCGTGCGCCCCGACGGCACCGTGGTGCAGCCCGAGAGCCGCCGACAGGCCTCGCGCGTCCCCGACCTGCCGGGCCGCGCCGTCGCTGCACGCCGCGAGGACCGGGACGTCGGCCGCCGGGGGAGTCGGCGATGAGCGTCGGCTACCGCCCCACGCCCTACTCCGTGCCGCCGCCACGGCGGGGGTCCCGGCTGATGCACCGCGACTCCGCGCTGCGCCGGATGGACTGGACGCTGCTGCTGTCGGTGCTGGCCCTGTGCGCGATCGGCGGGGCCCTCGTGTGGTCGGCCACCCGGCAGGAGGCGCTCGACACCGGCGGTGACCCGACCGCGTTCCTCGAGAAGCACGCGCTCAACGTCGGCGTCGGCCTCGTGCTCGGGGTCGCCGCATCGGTCTTCGACTACCGGCTGCTGCGGGCCTACGCGCCCGTCCTGTACGTCCTCTCGCTGGTCGGTCTCGTCGCCGTGCTGTCGCCGCTGGGCACGACGATCAACGGGTCGCACTCGTGGATCGTGCTGCCCGCGGGCTTCTCCATCCAGCCCTCGGAGATGGCCAAGGTCGCGCTCGTGGTCGGCATGTCGATGCTGCTGGCCGAGAAGCGCGACGCCGAGGCCGAGCCGCGCGACACCGACGTGGTGCTCGCGCTGGCCGTCGCGGCGGTCCCGCTGGCGCTGGTCATGCTGCAGCCCGACCTCGGCACGGCGATGGTGATCTGCGCGCTGGTGCTCGGCCTCGTCGCGGTGTCGGGGGCGCCGATCCGCTGGGTGGTCGGGCTGGTGCTCGGCGCGGTGCTGGTCGCGGTCGTCGCCGTGCAGACCGGGCTGCTCAAGGACTACCAGATCGACCGGTTCCGCGCGTTCTACGACCCGACGGCCGACCCGAAGGGCGCCGGCTACAACGTCCGGCAGGCTCAGATCGCCATCGGGTCCGGCGGCTTCGACGGGCAGGGGCTCTTCGAGGGCCGCCAGACGCAGGGCCGGTTCGTGCCCGCGCAGCAGACGGACTTCATCTTCACCGTGGCCGGTGAGGAGCTCGGCTTCGTCGGGGCGGCGCTGGTCGTGGTGCTGCTGGGGCTCGTGCTGTGGCGGGCCGGGCGCATCGCGATGTCGGCCGAGGACCTGTTCGGCCGGCTCGTCGCGACGGGCATCCTGTGCTGGTTCGCGTTCCAGGCCTTCGAGAACATCGGCATGACCCTGGGGATCATGCCGGTGACGGGCGTGCCGCTGCCCTTCGTGTCCTACGGCGGGTCCTCGATGTTCGCGAACCTCGTCGCGGTCGGCCTGCTGCAGAACGTGCACATGCGCCGCTACGCCTGACCCGAGGCCCGGGGTTACCCTGGACCGTCCCCACCCCCGCCGGAAGCAGGTCTGTCGTCATGCCCGTCGAGTCGCTGTTCCCGCGACTGGAGCCACTGCTGGCGCAGGTGCAGAAGCCGATCCAGTACGTCGGCGGCGAGCTGAACTCCACGGTCAAGGACTGGGACTCCTGCGACGTCCGCTGGGCCCTGATGTACCCCGACGCCTACGAGGTCGGCGTGCCCAACCAGGGCGTCATGATCCTCTACGAGGTGCTCAACGAGGCCGAGGGGACGCTGGCCGAGCGGGCGTACGCGGTGTGGCCGGACATGGAGGCCCTCATGCGCGAGCACGGCCTGCCCGCGTTCACGGTCGACGCCCACCGACCGGTCGGCGCGTTCGACGTGCTCGGGGTGTCGTTCGCCACCGAGCTCGGCTACACCAACCTGCTGCAGACGCTGGACCTCGCCGGCATCCCGCGCCGGTCCGCCGACCGCACGGAGGAGCACCCGGTGGTCCTCGCCGGTGGCCACTCGGCGTTCAACCCCGAGCCGGTCGCCGAGTTCGTCGACGCCGCGGTGCTCGGCGACGGCGAGCAGGCCGTGCTGCAGATCAGCGACGTCGTCCGCCGCTGGAAGCGCGAGGGTCGACCGGGCGGTCGCGAGGAGCTTCTCCTGCGCCTGGCCCGCACCGGCGGTGTCTACGTCCCGGCCCTCTACGACGTCGACTACCTGCCCGACGGGCGCATCAAGCGGGTGGCGCCCAACCGGTCCGGCGTGCCGTGGCGGGTCGGCAAGCACACGGTGATGGACCTCGACGAGTGGCCGTACCCCAAGAAGCCGCTGGTCCCGCTCGCGGAGTCGGTGCACGAGCGCGCGTCGGTGGAGATCTTCCGCGGCTGCACGCGCGGCTGCCGCTTCTGCCAGGCGGGCATGATCACCCGCCCCGTGCGCGAGCGCTCGATCACCGGCGTCGGCGAGATGGTCGAGAAGAGCCTCGCAGCCACCGGCTTCGAGGAGGTCGGGCTGCTGTCGCTGTCCAGCGCCGACCACAGTGAGATCGCCCCGATGACCAAGGGGCTGGCCGACCGCTACGAGGGGACGCAGACCTCGCTGTCGCTGCCCTCCACGCGGGTCGACGCGTTCAACATCGACCTGGCCAACGAGCTGACCCGCAACGGCCGGCGCACCGGCCTGACGTTCGCGCCCGAGGGCGGCAGCGAGCGCATCCGCAAGGTGATCAACAAGATGGTCACCGAGGACGACCTGATCCGCACGGTGACCGCCGCCTACTCGGCGGGCTGGCGGCAGGTCAAGCTCTACTTCATGTGCGGGCTGCCCACGGAGACCGACGACGACGTGCTGCAGATCGCCGACCTGGCCAAGAAGGTCATCGCGACCGGGCGCGAGGTCACCGGGCGCAACGACATCCGCTGCACCGTGTCGATCGGCGGGTTCGTCCCCAAGCCGCACACGCCGTTCCAGTGGGTCGCGCAGCTCGGCCACGACGAGACCGACGCGCGGCTGGCCAAGCTGCGCGCCTCGGTGCGCTCGGACAGGCAGTTCGCCAAGGCGATCGGCGTCCGCTACCACGACGGCAAGCCGGGCATCGTCGAGGGACTGCTGTCCCGCGGCGATCGCCGGGTCGGCAAGGTCATCGAGGCGGTCTACGAGGACGGCGGCCGCTTCGACGGCTGGAGCGAGCACTTCTCCTTCGAGCGCTGGATGACCTGCGCCGACACGGCGCTGGCCGACGAGCCGGTGGACGTCGACTGGTTCACCGTGCGGGAGCGCGACTACAACGAGGTGCTGCCCTGGGACCACCTCGACTCGGGGCTTGACCGCGACTGGCTGTGGGAGGACTGGCAGGACGCGCTCACCGGCGAGGAGGTCGAGGACTGCCGCTGGACCCCGTGCTTCGACTGCGGCGTGTGCCCGCAGATGGGCACCGAGATCCAGCAGGGCCCGACCGGCGCGTCGCTGCTGCCGCTGACCGTGCTCACCTCCGGCCGGGAGCAGGTCCTCGCCGGCGATGGCCCGCACCCCTGAGGGGCCGCCGCCGCCCCCGACCGTGCAGCGGCTGCGCGTGCACTACACGAAGCGGGGCCGGCTGCGGTTCTCCAGCCACCGGGACTTCCAGCGCGCGTTCGAGCGCGCGCTGCGCCGGGCCGCGGTGCCGATGGCCTACTCGGCCGGGTTCTCGCCGCACCCCAAGGTGAGCTATGCCGGCGCGGCTCCCACGGGCGTGGCCAGCGAGGCGGAGTACCTCGAGATCGGGCTGGCCGAGCGCTGCGACCCCGAGCGGCTCCGGGCCGCGCTGGACGCGTCGCTCCCGCCCGACCTCGACGTCCTCGAGGTGGTCGAGGTGGCCCCGCCGCCGGCGAACACCAAGGCGCCGAGCCTGGCCGACCGGCTCGAGGCATCGGTCTGGCAGGTCACGCTGGCCGGGGTCGAGCCCGGGGTCGCCGAGGCGGCCGTCGCCGCGTTCCTGGCCGCCGGGCGCGTCGAGGTGTCGCGCATGACGAAGAACGGGCTGCGCACGTTCGACGCCCGGGAGGCTGTGGTCTCGCTGTCGGTGCCCCCGCGCGCCGTGGCCGACGCGGGCGAGCCGTGTGCGATACTTCACCTGGTCGTACGCCACCTGACACCGGCTGTTCGACCCGATGACGTCCTCGCCGGACTCCGTCAGATCGGCGACCTCGCGCCGCCCTCGACCCCCTCGGTCGTGCGGCTGGCGCAGGGCCCGCTCGACGAGCCGGCCGGCACGGTGTCCGACCCACTGGCACCGGACCGGGGCGCCGTCGGCGGCTGACCCGCCGCGCACGTGTTCCGACCGGGAGCCGCGCGCGAGGCGACTGCCGCACCCTCAGACTTCTTCGGATGCCGTCCCCGGACGGCACGGACAACAGCACCCGTGCGGCGCTGTCAGGGAGCGGACGGGCTCGTGAGCCCGCCCGTCCCACCAGCGCCCGGGAGCGTGACGGGAGAACCCCCGGATGCTCGACACCGAGCCCACAGAGCACGACACGAACGACCGGAACGACAGCAGCGCCGGCAGCGGCGCCGGCACGACCACCACGACCGCCGGCGAACGTCCCCGCCGCCGCCGGGCGGCGAGCAGGCCCGCCGGGCCGCCCGTCGCCGGGGGCGACGGCGACGCACCCTCCACGGCAGCAGCGTCGCCGGACGGCACGCCCTCGTCCTCCGCGGAGCGGGCCCCGGCCAAGAAGGCAACCCGCAAGCGGGCGTCGAAGAAGGCGGCCGCCTCCGCCACGGACGCCGCCCCCGACGCGGGGGACGGCGCCGCCACGGCCGAGCCCGCCCCGGCGAAGAAGGCCACCCGCAAGCGGACCGCCAAGAAGGCGTCGGCGGCACCGGAAGCCGCCGCGGAGGGCGCGGCGGGCACCGGGACGGACCCGGCGGGTGCCGCGTCCGAGGCGCCGGCCGCGCCGGGCGTGCTCTTCCAGCCGCCCGAGCCGAGCGCGGCGCCACCGCGGCGCCGGGCCGCTGCCAAGACCGCCGCCGCGGAGACCGCCGACGACGGCGACGCCGGCGGGGGGCCGGAGTCCGACGAGACGCAGGACGCGGGCGACGACGCCGAGGGCGGCACCCGCCGCCGCCGGCGCGGAGGCCGTGGCCGGCGCGGCCGGGGCCGCGGGCGGGAGGACGGCGGCGACGGCAACGGCGACGCCGCCGATGACGGCAGGCCGGGCACGGCCGACGATGACGGCAGGCCGGGCACGGCCGGCGACGGCGCGGGCACGGCCGGCGACGACTCGGCCGACGATGCGGGCGACGGCTCGGGCGGGCCCGACGAGGAGCCCGGCGAGGGCGGGACCCGGCGCCGCCGCAGGCGCCGCCGCCGTGGCGGCGGCGAGGCCGACGGCGAGGAGACCGGCACCGACGACCCGCCGAACACCGTCACCAAGGTCCGCGCGCCCCGCAAGAGCAGTCGCTCCCGTGCTGCCAAGGACGAGGACGACGACGGCGTGCGCTCGGTCAAGGGCTCGACCCGGCTCGAGGCCAAGAAGCAGCGCCGCCGGGAGGGCCGCGAGGCCGGCCGGCGCCGCCCGTCGATCATCACCGAGGCCGAGTTCCTGGCCCGCCGCGAGTCCGTCGACCGCGTCATGATCGTCCGCCAGAGCGGTGACCGCACCCAGATCGCCGTGCTCGAGGACGACGTCCTCGTCGAGCACTACGTCAGCACCGCCTCGAGCTCCGGCCTGGTGGGCAACGTCTACCTCGGCAAGGTGCAGAACGTGCTGCCCTCCATGGAGGCCGCGTTCATCGACGTCGGCAAGGGGCGCAACGCGGTGCTCTACGCGGGCGAGGTCAACTGGGACGCCGCCGGCCTGGAGGGCCAGCCCCGCCGGATCGAGCTCGCGCTCAAGTCCGGCGACCCCGTGCTCGTCCAGGTCACGAAGGACCCGATCGGCCACAAGGGCGCGCGGCTCACCAGCCAGGTCTCCCTGCCCGGCCGCTACCTCGTCCTGGTGCCGGGCAGCTCGATGACCGGCATCAGCCGCAAGCTCCCCGACACCGAGCGCTCGCGGCTCAAGGCGATCCTGAAGAAGGTCGTCCCCGAGGGTGCGGGCGTCATCGTCCGCACCGCCGCGGAGGGGGCCTCCGAGGAGGAGCTCTCCCGCGACGTCGCGCGGCTCACTGCGCAGTGGGAGGACATCGAGAAGAAGGCTGCCAAGGGCTCGTCCGCCCCGACGCTGCTCTACGGCGAGCCGGACATGACGATCCGCGTGGTCCGCGACATCTTCAACGAGGACTTCAGCAAGCTCGTTGTCTCCGGTGACGACGCCTGGGACATGCTCGAGCCGTACGTCGGGCACGTGGCCCCGGACCTGCGCGACCGCATGTCGCGCTGGACCGACGAGGGTGACGCGTTCGGCGCGCACCGCGTCGACGAGCAGCTCGCGAAGGCGCTCGACCGCAAGGTCTGGCTGCCCAGCGGCGGCTCGCTGGTCATCGACCGGACCGAGGCGATGGTCGTCGTCGACGTCAACACCGGGAAGTTCACCGGGCAGGGCGGCAACCTCGAGGAGACCGTCACCAAGAACAACCTGGAGGCGGCCGAGGAGATCGTCCGCCAGCTCCGGCTGCGCGACCTCGGCGGCATGGTGGTCATCGACTTCATCGACATGGTGCTCGAGAGCAACCGCGACCTGGTGCTGCGGCGCCTGCTGGAGTGCCTCGGCCGCGACCGCACCAAGCACCAGGTCGCCGAGGTCACCTCGCTGGGCCTGGTCCAGATGACCCGCAAGCGGGTCGGCCAGGGCCTGCACGAGGCCTTCTCCACGACCTGCGACGCCTGCCAGGGCCGCGGCTACCACATCTCCACCGAGCCGGTCGAGAGCCGCGGCGGGTCCGCGGAGCGACGCAACGGCTCGTCGGGCGGCGGCAAGGGCAAGGGTGGCGGCAAGGCCGGCGGCCGCGGTGCGAAGGCCGAGAAGCCGGAGAAGGCGGAGAAGGCGGAGAAGGCGGAGAAGGCGGAGAAGGCCGAGAAGGCTGTGTCCCCGGTCGCGGTCGAGGACCCGGTCGAGGCCCCGTCCGTCGCGCGGGGCTCCGCCGAGCCCGAGACCGGCCCGGACGGGGACGCGCCGAAGCCGGCCCGCCGCCGGCGCAAGGCGGTCAGCCCGGTGACCACGCTGTGAGGGGCGGGCGGGACCGCCGGTTTGACCCGGCACCCGCCCCGTTCGTACCCTTGACCGTCCCACCCGGTCGGCGTGCCCGTACGCCGACGTCCTCGCGTGCCCGCGCTCCGGGCGCCGCAGAGGTCCTTCCACGTGTGAGTGCAGAAAGCGAGCCGGTGTCCCCGATGGTGTACGCGATCGTCCGAGCTGGCGGGCGCCAGGAGAAGGTCGCCGTCGGCGACGTGCTCGAGATCGACCGGCTCCAGGCCGAGCCGGGTGCCTCCGTCGAGCTGCCCGTGCTGCTGCTCGTCGACGGCGAGGCCGTCACCAGCGACAAGTCCGCGCTGGCCGAGGCCACCGTGACGGTGGAGGTCGTGGCCGCCACCAAGGGCAAGAAGATCGACATCCTGAAGTACAAGAACAAGACCGGCTACCGCAGGCGTCAGGGGCACCGGCAGAAGTACACCCAGGTCAAGGTGACCGGCATCGAGACCGGCGGCAAGAAGTAGGTCCCCGGCACCTCCGGAGCCGACCCCCAGCACACCCCGACCCAGCACCGCGAAAGGCAGCACGATGGCTCACAAGAAGGGCGCCTCGTCCACCCGCAACGGGCGCGACTCCAACTCGCAGCGGCTCGGCGTCAAGCGCTTCGGCGGCCAGGCCGTCAACGCGGGCGAGATCATCGTGCGCCAGCGCGGCACCCACTTCCACCCGGGCCTGAACGTCGGCCGGGGCGGCGACGACACGCTGTTCGCCCTCGCGGCCGGTGCGGTCGAGTTCGGCAGGCGTCGGGGCCGCCGGGTCGTCAACATCGTGCCCGCCGAGGCGACGGGCTAGCGCGCTGCGGCGGCCGGTGGCCGCCGCACCTCCACGATGGGGATCATGGTCTCGACCATGGTCCCCGTCTCTGCCTCGGGGACGGGACGCACCCGTCGCCGGGTGCACGAGCAGCAGGACGGCAGGCGGGCAGGACCATGACGACCTTCGTGGACCAGGTGGTGCTCCACCTGTCTGCCGGCGACGGCGGCCACGGCTGCGCGTCGGTCCACCGCGAGAAGTTCAAGCCGCTCGGCGGGCCGGACGGGGGCACCGGCGGTCGCGGCGGGGACGTGCTGCTCCGCGTGGACCCGAGCACCACCACCCTGCTCGACTACCACCACACGCCGCACCGGCGGGCCACCAGCGGCAAGCCGGGGCAGGGCGGGCACCGCAGCGGCGCCGACGGGCAGGACCTCGTCCTGCCGGTCCCGAACGGCACCGTGGTCCGCACGGCCGGCGGCGAGGTGCTCGCCGACCTGGTCGGCGCGGGCACGACCTACGTCGCGGCCCAGGGCGGCCGGGGCGGCCTCGGCAACGCCGCGCTCGCGTCGGCCCGGCGCAAGGCGCCCGGCTTCGCCCTGCTCGGCGAGCCGGGGGACACCGCCGACCTCGTCCTGGAGCTCAAGTCGGTCGCCGACGTGGCGCTCGTGGGCTTCCCCAGCGCCGGCAAGTCGAGCCTGGTGGCCGCGCTGTCCGCGGCCCGGCCGAAGATCGCCGACTATCCCTTCACGACCCTCGTGCCCAACCTCGGGGTGGTCGAGGCCGGCGAGGTCCGCTTCACGGTCGCCGACGTGCCCGGCCTCATCCCCGGCGCCAGCCAGGGCAAGGGCCTCGGCCTGGAGTTCCTCCGCCACGTCGAACGCTGCAGCGTGCTCGTCCACGTCATCGACATGGCCACGATCGAGCCGGGCCGCGACCCGCTCACCGACCTCGACGTCATCGAGGCCGAGCTGTCGGCCTACGGCGGGCTGGACGACCGGCCGCGCGTCGTCGCGCTGAACAAGGTGGACGTGCCCGACGCCCGGGAGCTGGCCGACATGGTCACCGCGGACCTGCAGGCCCGCGGGCTCCAGGTGCTCCTGGTCAGCGCGGCCACCCGGTCCGGCCTGCGCGAGATGTCCTTCGCGATGGCCGAGCTGGTCGCCCGGGCCCGATCCGAGGCGCCCGACCTCGAGGCCACCCGCATCGTGCTGCGTCCGAGAGCCGTCGACGAGCGCGACTTCGAGGTGGTCCAGGTCGACGGGCGGTTCGCCGTCCGCGGCTCCAAGCCCACCCGCTGGGTCCGCCAGACCGACTTCTCCAACGACGAGGCCGTCGGCTACCTGGCCGACCGCCTGGCCCGCCTCGGCGTCGAGGACGCGCTGCTGGAGGCCGGGGCGCAGGAGGGCGACACGGTGCTGATCGGCGCGGGCGACGACGCGGTCGTCTTCGACTGGGAGCCGTCGCTGAAGGCCGGCGCCGAGCTGCTGCACGGCCGCCGCGGCACCGACCTGCGGCTCGACGGGCGATGAGCGCGGCCGGCGGCTCCCGGCCCGGGCCGCGGGTCGTCGTCAAGGTGGGGTCGTCGTCGCTCACGACGGCCGCGGGCGGCCTGGACCCGCCGCGGCTGGACGCCCTCGTCGACGCCCTCGCGGGAGCCCGGTCGTCCGGCCGGGAGGTCGTGCTCGTGTCCTCGGGGGCGATCGCCTCGGGCCTGGCGCCCCTCGGGCTCGCCCGCCGCCCCCGGGACCTCGCGACCCAGCAGGCCGCTGCCAGCGTCGGCCAGGGCGTGCTGGTCCACCGCTACACCGAGTCCTACGCGCGGCACGGGCTCGCGGTCGGACAGGTCCTGCTGACCGCCGACGACGTCGTGCGCCGCGGGCACTACCGCAACGCGCAGCGGACGCTCTACCGGCTGCTGGAGATGGGTGCGGTCCCGATCGTCAACGAGAACGACACGGTCGCCACCGAGGAGATCCGGTTCGGGGACAACGACCGGCTGGCGGCCCTGGTCGCCCACCTCGTGCACGCCGACCTGCTCGTGCTGCTCTCCGACGTCGACGGGATCTACGCGGGCGACCCGCGACGTACCGCCTCCCGGATGCTCACCGAGGTGCGGGGGGCCGACGACCTCGCCGGCGTCCGGCTGGGCCGCGGGGGCGGCTCGGGCGTCGGGACCGGCGGGATGGCCTCGAAGGTGGCGGCCGCCCGGATCGCGGCCGCGGCCGGGATCCGCGCGGTGGTCGCGTCGGCGACGGCGGTCGGCGACCTCCTGGCGGGGGAGCCGGTCGGCACCTCCTTCGCGCCCGCGTCGTCCCGGATGCCCACGCGGCTGCTCTGGCTGGCCTACGCGGCGACCTCCCGGGGGCGGCTCTCGCTCGACGAGGGGGCGGTGCGCGCCGTGGTGGACCGCCGGATGTCGCTGCTGCCGGCCGGCGTGACAGGCGTCGAGGGGACGTTCGTGGCGGGCGACCCGGTCGAGCTCCTTGACCAAAACGGTCACGCGGTGGCGCGCGGGCTGGTGAACTTTGACGCGAGTGAACTCCCCGCGCTGCTGGGCCGCTCGACCCCGGACCTCGGTCGGGAGCTCGGGCCCGCGTTCAGCCGCGAGGTCGTCCACCGGGACGATCTCGTGCTGCTGCGGTGACGGCGGCGCCTGCCGCCACGGACAGGGAAGGTCGGTGCCCCAGGTGGCGGAGCGCACCCTCTCCCCGCACCGCGACGAACGGCTCGAGATCGCGCGGCCGGCCGAGAGCCGGCCCATGTGGCACGTGACGCTGACCGTGGTCGGCGACGCGGTCGAGCCGGGCGAGGTCCGCGCCGCGCTGGAGCGCCTGACGCACGAGCAGCCCTTCCTGCTCTCGGCGCGCTACGCACCCGACCGCGCGGAGCTGCGCTACTGGGAGGAGGCCCGCGACCTCGAGGACGCAGCCGCGCTGGCGCTGCGGCTCTGGGGGGAGCACCGCACGTCGGCCGGGCTGCCGCCCTGGCGGGTCGCCGGGCTCGAAGTCGTCGACCGCTCGACGTTTCAGCGGCGGGCAGCCGACCGCGCCGAGCCGTCCCTCGTCCCGGCCGGCGGGGTGCGCCCGTTCTGACCTGCCGTCGGCCATCCCGTCGGACGTGGGAGACTCGGCCGACCGACCGGCCGGACACGATCCTCCCGACCTGACAGGAGTGGCCCCGAGATGACCGTCGCCCGCCTCCTCGCCGCCGGCGAGGGCACCCCCCGCGACCTGCCCGTCGAGCCCTGGGCGTTCGGCGTGGGCGCGTTCGTCCTGCTGGTGGCGCTCCTGCTCGTGACGCTGGCCTTCGGCAAGGACCGCTGACCCGACGGGGCAGCCGCCGGCGCGGCCGCGCCCGTCGCGCCCTCACGGGTTTCGCGCGTTCGGCCCGTTAGGGTCGCCGACGTGGGCGAGACCGCGGCCGACCAGGGGCATCACCGTCGCCTGGGCGTCATGGGCGGCACCTTCGACCCCGTCCACCACGGGCACCTCGTGGCGGCCAGCGAGGCCGCCGCCCGGTTCGGCCTGGACGAGGTGGTCTTCGTGCCCACGGGCCAGCCCTGGCAGAAGGACGAGCGCGACGTCACCCCCGCCGAGCACCGCTACCTCATGACCGTCATCGCCACGGCCGCCAACCCGGACTTCACCGTGAGCCGGGTCGACATCGACCGTCCCGGGCCGACGTTCACCATTGACACGCTGCGTGACCTGCACCAGCAGCGCGGCCAGGGGGTCGAGCTCTACTTCATCACCGGGGCCGACGCCCTGGCGCAGATCCTCGGCTGGAAGGACGCGGACGAGCTGTTCTCGCTGGCCCGCTTCATCGGGGTGACCAGGCCGGGGCACACCCTGTCCACCGACGGCCTCCCCGCGGACCGGGTCAGCCTGCTCGAGGTGCCGGCCATGGCCATATCGTCGACCGACATCCGCGAAAGGTCCTGCCGCGGCGAGCCGATCTGGTACCTCGTGCCCGATGGTGTCGTCCAGTACGTCCGCAAGCACCGGCTCTACCCGGCCGGTGCGGCCGCGGCGTCGCGGCCGGACCCGGCGTCGTGAGCGGTCGCCACCGCCGGCCGCAAGCCGACTCGCTGCCCGACGTCGACGTGGCCGCACAGATCGCCGAGGGCGCCGCGGTCAGCACCACGCTGGGGCCTCCCGCGGCCGAGCCGCCGAGCCCGGTCCCCTCGGTGCCCGGGCCGGCGCCGGCCGTCCCGGGCACGACGGTGGTCGCCCGGCGCGACCGGGCCGCGCAGCGGGCGGCCCGCCGGGCCGCAGCGCGACGGCGCAACCTCATCGTGGCCGGTGCGGTCGCGGGCGTCCTGGTCGTCGTCCTCGGGTCCTGGTTCCTGCTGACCCGCGGCGGGGACGGCGCGGGCACCACGGCCGGAGGTCCGGCGCGGCAGCAGACGCTCCTCGTCCAGGTCACCGGGCCCGACGGGGTGGCGGCCTCCAGCGCGCTGGTCGGCGTCACACCGGGCGAGGGTGACGCCGCGGCCGTCCTGCTGCCGGCCGGCCTGCTGGTGGACGTGGCGGGCACGGGGAGCATCCCGTTCGGTGAGACCGTGACGCTCACCGAGCCGTCGGCTCCGGCGCAGGCGCTGACCGACCTGCTCGGGGTCCGCGTGGACGACAGCTGGGTCCTGACCGGCCCCGGCCTGGCCGCAATGGTCGACGCGGTGGGCGGCGTCGAGGTCGCCGTCGACGTCGACGTGGTGACCACCGACGCGAAGGGCGACGAGACCGTCGTCGCCCGCGCCGGCCGGCAGGAGCTGGGCGGGACCGCCGCGGCGGCCTACGCGACCTACCTCGCCGAGCGCGAGCCCGAGCAGGCCCGCCTGGTCCGGTTCGACGACGTGCTCGAAGGCCTGCTCTCGGCCCTGCCCGAGGACGCGGCCGGCGTCGCCGCCGCCGTCGACGCGGCCGGCGACGGGTCGCGGTCCACGCTGGACTCCGCCGGGGTCGCCAACCGGCTGCTGGCGATGAAGGCGGCCGACCCGCTGGTGTCCGACGTCCTGCCCGTGACGGAGATCGACACCGGGTCCACCGTCGCGTCGTACGGCATCGAGCCGGGGCAGGTCGCCGCGGTGATGCGCTCGCTGTTCCCCGGCGCGCTCCAGCAGGACGCGGGGGGAGAGGTCGTGCGCGTCCTGGTGGAGAACGGCGTGGGCACCCCCGGCCTGGTCGAGAAGGCCCGGGCCAGGCTCGTGGACGCAGGGTTCCGGTTCGTCAACGGCGGCAACGCCGGCGAGTTCAGCCGGAAGCCGAGCGCCGTCCTGATCCCGGACGGCACCGAGAAGAACGTGCAGCGGGGTCAGCGGGTGGCCGCGGCCCTCGGCCTGCCCGAGAACGCGGTGACCACCTCGGACCGCGGGCAGACGGTGGCGGACGTGATCGTGATCCTCGGGGGCGACTTCGCGGCGTGAGACGCTAGCCCCGTGACCGTTTCGGACCGTGCCCGCGAGCTGGCCGTCGCTGCCGCCGAGGCTGCGTCGGACAAGCTCGCCGACGACATCCTGGCCTTCGACGTGGGCGAGCAGCTCGTCATCACCGACGTGTTCGTCCTCTGCTCGGCCCCCAACGACCGGCAGGTGAAGGCCATCGTCGACGCGGTCGAGGAGCGGCTGCGGGGTCTCGGTGCCAAGCCGGTCCGGCGCGAGGGCGAGCGCGAGGGTCGCTGGGTCCTGCTGGACTACATCGACGTGATCGTGCACGTCCAGCACGCGGAGGAGCGCGTCTACTACTCCCTCGAGCGCATCTGGAAGGACTGCCCCGTCGTCGAGCTGCCCGCGCACGTGCGACGTCCGCACTCGCGCCACGACGACGCCGCGGGAGCGGCCTCCTGAGCGGCTCGCCCCGGCAGCTCGTCCTCTGGCGTCACGGCCAGACCCGGTGGAACCTCGAGGACCGCTTCCAGGGGCACACGGACGTCGAGCTCGACGAGACGGGCCGCGAGCAGGCGCAACGCGCCGCCCGCCTGCTCGCCGCCCTGCGCCCGGCGGTGATCGTGTCCTCGGACCTTCGGCGGGCGGCGGACACCGCGGCCGAGCTGTCGGCGGTGACCGGGGTCGCCGTCCGCGAGGACGCCCGGCTGCGCGAGACGTACGGCGGGTCGTGGCAGGGGCTCACCGTCACGGAGATCCGCGACCTCGACGCCGACGCGTACGCGCTGTGGCGCTCGGGTGCGGACGTTCCGGCGGGCGGCGCCGAGACCAGGACCGACGTGGCCGGGCGGGTCCGGCCGGCCGTCCTCGAGACGCTGGCGGACGTGTCGCCCGGCGAGACCCTCGTCGTCGTCACGCACGGCGGGTCGGCCCGGGCCGCGATCAACTCGCTGCTCGGCCTGCCGATGGACCGGTGGGCGGTGATCGGGGGGCTGAGCAACTGCTGCTGGTCCGTGCTCGAGGAGACCGGCCCCGGGTGGCGGCTGGTCGAGCACAACGCGGGCAGCCTGCCGACGCCGGTCATGAGCGACGAGGAGTGAGGGCCCGGTCGGCCCGCCGAGCCCGATTCGTGCCGACCCGCGACGAGCCGTTAGACTCGTCGTCGCCCGCGGGAGCGGGTGCAGCAACGGCGCCCGCGGGAGCGGGTGCAGCAACGACTCTGGGGCTGTGGCGCAGCTGGTAGCGCACCACACTGGCAGTGTGGGGGTCAGGGGTTCGAGTCCCCTCAGCTCCACCCAGAGCAACCGGCCGTCGTCCCCGCGGGGAGGCGGCCGGTGACGCGCCCGGGCACACGTGATCTTGCGGTGGACCCGCACGTCCCGGCGGCGACGGCACGGGGTGCTAGCACCAACGTCCACTGGCAGGCCGTCCGGGGCGGGTCGCATCGTGGGAGCACGACAGCCACGACCCCGGGAGCCACGATGCCCGCACGCTCGACCAGCGCCCTGACGCTCACCGTCGCGTCCCTTCTGACGGTCAGCGGGGTGGCCTACGCGGCCGTTCAGTCGATCGACACCCACCCGACACCGCAGGTGGTCATCCCCGCGATCTCGCCGAGCGCCGCGACACCGAGCCCCGATACGGACGACGACCGCGGCGGCGACCGCGACCGGCGAGGGTCCGCCGACCACTCCACGCACGAGGCCACCCGTGACGCCACGGACGAGGCCACCCGCGAGGCCACCCGCGGGGCCACGCACGACGCCGACGACGACCACGGCGGCGACCGCGACCGGCGGGGGTCCGACGACGACGGTGGCGAGGACCGCAGCGGCAGCAACAGCGGCCGGGGCTGAGGGTCACCGCCCGCTCGGTGGACTCACTCCTGCGCGAGATGCTCCCTGGCCCAGAGCGCTGCCTGGGTCCGGTCCGTGACACCCAGCGCCTGGAACACGCTCGTCAGGTGCGCCTTCACGGTGCGCTCAGCGATCCCCAGGCGACGCGCGATCTGCTTGTTCGCCAGCCCGGCGCTCACGAGGGCGAGCACCTCGCGCTCCCGAGGGCTCAGCGGCACGGCGCCCCGTCCGGCCCCACGTCGCGCGTCGAGCAGGACGCGTGCCGCCTTCGGGTCCAACGGCGACTCGCCGGCGGCGGCGGCCCGGATGGCCGCGGCCACCTCCCGCGGGTCCGCGTCCTTGAGGATGTAGCCGGACGCGCCGGCCTCGAGAGCCTCGAGGATGCGCGTGCGGTCCACGAACGAGGTGAGCACGACGACGGTGGAGTCGGGGGCGTCGCCGATGATCCGGCGGGTGGCCTCGATGCCGTCGACGCCCGGCATGGACAGGTCCATCAGGAACACGTCGGGCCGCACGGTCGAGAGCAAGTCGTACGCCTCGGCACCGTCGCGGGCGGTCGCGACCACCTCGATGTCCGGCTCGGCGTTGAGCAGCTCCTCGAGGCCGCGCCGGACGACCGCGTGGTCGTCTGCCACCACGACGCGGATCATCGCAGCGGCACCTCGGCCTGTAGACGGGTCCCGGCGCCGGGACGGCTGACCACCCGCAGACTTCCGCCCGCGTCGGCCAGCAGACCGTCCAGCCCACGCAGCCCGACGTGGCCCTGCCGGGCCTTCGTCGCGACCTCCTCCTGCTGGAAGCCCTCGCCGTCGTCCACGACCTCGATCACCAACGTCGCGTCGGTCGTGGCGGCGCTGACCCGCACCGTCGACGCCCGCGCATGGGCGAGCGCGTTGCGGATCCCCTCCTGGGCGGCGCGGTAGCCCAGGGCTGCCGCCCCGTCCGGGACCGGCGCCGAGAGGCCGTCCACGTCCAGCTGCACCTCGTGGCCGCGGCTGGCCGCGACCGCTACGACGTCGGCGAGGGCTGCAGCGAGCCCGGCCTCCGCGAGCCGGGGCGGGTAGATGTCGACCATGAGAGTGCGCAGCGACTTGATGCTGTCCCGCACGCGCTCCGCCGCCTCCTCCAGCGTCACCACCGTCGCGGGTGACGACTCCTTCCTGGCGCTGCCCGCCAGCCCGTACGCGACGCCGGCGAGGTCCTGGACCACGCCGTCGTGCAGGTCGCTCGCGATCCGTCGCCGCTCGGTGTCGGAGGCGTCCACCGCCCGCTGGAGGAGGTCCTCCCGTTCCCGCTGCCGTTCGCGCAGCTGCTTCGCCAGCGACCACGCGAGCGGGATCTGCACCACCTGGAGGGCGACGAGCGCACCGATCGACACGGGCGCGAAGCTGCTCCAGATCCGACGTCCGGACTCGGACACCGCGTCGTAGCGGTGGTAGGCCTCGAACAGCAGGCGCTGGCCTCCCGGGGTCCGGATCGGGAGGTAGACCTCGAGCAGCTTGCCCTCGGCCCGCTCGAAGCGGTTCTCCGGCTTGCGCAGGTCGCTGACCTCCGCCACCACCACACCGGCGTCCAGGGCCGCGACCTCGTCGTCTCCGAGGACATAGCTCGCTCCCTGCAACCGCGGCTCGTCGGAGTAGACAATGGTCCCCTCGCGGGTCCAGATCTTGACCCGGACGAGGGACCCGTCCAGCACGCCGGCGCGGACGACGTCGTCGACCCGGGCCACGGCCTCCGGCTCCGCCGTGAGCAGCCCGTCCGTCACCACGGGCTCGACGACGCCCTGCGCCTTGAGCAAAGTCGTGCTGCGGGCCTCGGCCGTCGCCTCCCGCTGGCCCAGACGTCGGCTCGCGACGCCGGTGGCCAGCCCGACGACCACGACGGCGACGAGTCCCGCCACGGCGAACTGGATGACCGGTCGGGCCACGATCCACCGGCCCGGGTCGCGCGGGGCTCCACCGCTCATGCCCCCATGGTGGGGCAACGGGGCCGCCCCCAGGCCGACATCGGGCGGTACTACGACCAAAGCGCGATGGCGACTGCGACCGATGCCGCGACAGGTTGGATGCACCGACCACCGAGAGGAAGCACCATGTCGCACACCCGCAGAGTCCCGGCAGCACTCGCCCTGACCCTTGCCGCCGTCGCCGGGACGGTCTTTATGGCACCGCAAGCGACCGCCCGGGGGGACGACGCCCTCGTGTCCCGTGGTCAGTGCACGGGCGCCGGAGAGTGGAAGCTCAAGGCCAAGCACGATGACGGCAGGCTCGAGGTGGAGTTCGAGGTCGACACCAACCGGGTCGGTCAGAGGTGGGCGGTGCGCATGACCGACAACCGGGTCCGCTTCTTCGCGGGGCGGCGCACGACCCAGGCGCCGAGCGGGTCGTTCAGCGTCGAGCGACGCACGGTGAACCGCGCGGGCAGCGACGTCATCAGGGCCCGGGCCGTGCGGGGCGGGAACGTCTGCGCCGGCCGCCTCGCGATCTAGCGAGCCCGGGCGGGCGGCCACGCGGAGCAGACCCGCCGTGGCCGGCGGGACACAATGCGCGCGTGTGGCTCGTCGCGGACCTCGACACGGTGGTCGTGCCCGACAGCCGGTGGCGGTCCCCGTTGCTGGCTGCCGCCGACGGCCTCGTGTCGGGGGAGATCCCGGCGGTGGCCTACGCCGCGGACCGCGCCGGCGACCCCCTCCGTTACCTGTACGACGAGGGGGTCGCGCTCCGCCGGGTCGCCGGGGTGCTCGCCTACGCCTACGCCGTGACGAAGCAGCGTTCCTACCTGCGGACCATGGCCTCGCGCGTCGCGCTGAACGCCGCGCGCTGGCCCGACTGGAACCCCGGGCACCCGCTGGACACCGCACAGGTCGCGACCGCGGTGGCGCTGGCCTACGGCTGGGGCCGCGCCGGGATGGCACCGGGCGAGCGCGACGAGGTCGTGCGGGCGCTGCACGACCGGGTGCTGCGGCCGTACCTGCGCGACGACGGCGCGCTCGCCCGCTTCCGGACGGCCGCGGGCAACCAGAGCACAGTCGTGGCGACGGCGGTGGTGCTCGCCGGGCTCGCCGTGCGCGCCGACGACGCCGGCGCCGGCGAGGAGGCGGTCGCCGCCGGGGCCACGGCGCTCGCCCGGTGGCGGGACGTCGACGGCGAGGGGCGTTCGCTCGCGGGCGGGCCGACCGTCGAGGGCCTGATGTACACGGCGTACGAGGCGGCGCACGTGGCCCTGCTCCACGCCACCTGCTGGGCGAGTGCCGGCGACCCGGCGGTGTCGGCACTGGGGGAGAGCCTCGCGGACCTGGGGGTGCTGGCCGAGTGGGCCGAGCGGTGCGGGACGGTCGCCGAGCCCGCGATCGGCGACGCCTGGGACCTCTACCCCTGGGTCGACCGCACCACGGCGCTGGCGGCGATGACCGCGTGGCCGGCGGCCGGGGCCCGGGTGCGCGAGCTGCTCGACGGCCTGCAGGCGCGCGGGGCGCTGACCGTCCCGGGCCGGGGGAGCCGCCCGGTGCCCGACGGCATCGCCGAGCTCGTGCTCGCCCGACGCCGTGCCGAGCCGGTCACCCCGACGCCGCCGGTGACGGCCTTCGTGCCGCGGGACGGGGCGGAGGGCTCCTTCTGGGGGTGCGCGGGCCACGGTGCCCTGCGCGCCTACCTGACCGCCACCCCGAACGACGCGCCGCACGCCCACCGCGACGTCGGCAACGTCGTGGTCCTGCACGGCGAGCAGCCCGTCCTGGCGGACCTGGGTCAGCGCGACTACCGCTTCTCCGCCCGGCACGTCTGGCGCGTGTCCGCCCGGGTGCACAGCACGGTGGGAGTGCTCCGCGACGACGGCCGGGTCCGGCAGGCGAGGACCGGCCGCGGCTCGGTCGCGGCAGCGGGCGACGGGATGCGGATGACCAGCGCGTCCGCGATCCCCGGCGTCGACTGGTGCCGCGAGGTGGCCGTCGGGGACGGGACGGTGCGCCTGCGCGACCGGCTCCGGCCGCTGCGGACGCCCGAGCCGCGGCGGCTGTCGATGTCCTTCCTCCTCGCCACGCCGACGGACCGGGTCGAGGACCTCGGCAGCGGGTGCCTCCGCTTCGCCCTCGCCGACGGCTCGGTGTGGGAGCTGACCCTGCCGGCCGGCGCCACGCCGGTGGTCTCCGACGCCCGGCCCACGCTCGCCGTACGAGGACACGCCGGACCTCGCGGCAGGGGCCGCCCTGTCGCACACCCTGGTGGTCGTGACGCTGCCGGGCCTGGACGCCCCGGACGGGCTCGACCTCGCGACGACCGTCGTCCGGGTGGCGACGACCTGACCCGTCCGAGTGGTCCCGCGGAAGTGCCTGTCCGGCCGCGCGCTCCGGTCGTACGGTGTCAAGATGCCCACCACGGGTGTCGAGAGGATCACTGTGTCGCCCACGCTCGACGAGACGTACGACGCGGCGCTGTCGGCTGTCCTCACCGTCCTGTCGGCGTCGCTCGCGGTCATCTACTCGGCCTACGCGGTCGCCCACGTGCTGATGCTCGAGGGCACGCCGCGGCTGGTGATGGCCCCGGTGGCGGCGGCCAGTGTCGTCGTCTTCGCCGCCGTCGCGGTCGTGCACCACGTGCGGGGCATCCCGCGCCACCTGACCCACGCGGTCTCGGCGGGTCTCGTGCTGGTGGTCGTGGCCAACTCGGCGGGCCACATGGTGCTCGTCGGGGAGCCGCGCCAGACCTCGAACGTGATGCTCGCGCTGGTCGGCGCCGGCGCGGTGGTGCTCTCGCTGCGCTGGCTGCTCGTCGTGCTCTACCTCGCCTGGGGTGCCTGGACCGTCGCCGCGTTCGTCGTCGGTCCGGCGACGACGTGGCCGCACTACGTGGTCGGCATGGTCAGTGCCACGGCACTCGCGGTGGTGGTCAACCACCTGCGGCGGTCCGGGGTTCTCGAGCTGGCCGAGGCGCGCGCGTCGGCCGACGCGGCGGCGGTCCGTGACCAGCTGACCGGCGTCGCCAACCGCCGCGGGCTGGCCATGGTGGGCGGGCAGATGGTCGAGCAGGCCCGCCGGCAGGGCGACGCCGTGCACTGCATCTTCGTGGACATCGACGGGCTCAAGCGCTTCAACGACGAGCTCGGGCACGCCGTGGGCGACGACGTGATCGTCTCGGTCGCCGAGGCGCTGCGCTCGGTCACCCGGGCGACCGACGTCGTGGCCCGCTGGGGCGGTGACGAGTTCTGCATCGTCGGGCCGGGCCCCGGGATGGCCCCCCTGGAGCTGGAGCGCCGGGTGCGCGACACGGTCGCCGGCCACGAGCCCGTGCCGGCCGACGCCGGCCCGGTGCGGGTCAGCGCGGGCGGCGCGATGCTCGCGCCCTGGGACGCGGGGACGCTGGAGACGCTGCTGGGCAAGGCCGACCAGGAGATGTACCTGCGGCGGGCCCTGCGCAAGGAGCGCGCGGCGCCCTCGACGCGCGCCGCGACCGCCGAGTAGCAGGGAGGGCCGGGAACGCCGGGAACGCCGGGGACGCTTGCGGACGGGTTCCGTTATGGTGTGCCCATGCGTGCCGGACTGCTCCTTATCGGGCCGCGCTGACGGTCGCCGAGCACCACGTCAGCGCGGCGGCCCCTCCTTCGACGAGGGGCTTCGTCATGTCCGGACCCGAGGCCGACCAGAGAGCGCGACGATGAGCGACACAGCCCCCCGCCCGGCCGGTGACGCCGGCGCGGACCCGGAGACGCCCTACCGCTACACGGCGGCGCTGGCGGCCGAGATCGAGGCGCGCTGGCAGGACCGGTGGGAGCGGGAGGGGACGTTCGAGGCCCCGAACCCGTCGGGACCGCTGGGCGACCCCGAGCGGGTGGCGGGCCGGCCCAAGTCCTACCTGCTCGACATGTTCCCGTACCCCTCGGGCATCGGGCTGCACGTCGGGCACCCGCTGGGCTACATCGCGACCGACGTGCACGGCCGCTTCCAGCGGATGACCGGCCACAACGTGCTGCACGCCCTGGGCTACGACGCGTTCGGCCTGCCGGCCGAGCAGTACGCCGTGCAGACCGGCCAGCACCCCAAGGTCACCACCGAGGCCAACATCGCGACGATGCGCGCTCAGCTGCGCCGGCTGGGCCTGGCCCACGACGCGCGTCGCAGCGTCGCCACGACCGACGTCGAGTTCTACCGGTGGACCCAGTGGATCTTCCTGCAGGTCTACAACGCGTGGTACGACGACGAGCAGGACCGGGCGCGACCGGTGTCCGAGCTGGAGGCCGAGCTGGCGGCCGGCACCCGCCCGGTGCCCGGCGCTCTGTCGTGGGGCGAGCTCGACGAGCAGGCGCGTCGACGCGTCGTCGACTCCCACCGGCTGGCCTACCTGTCGCACTCGCCGGTGAACTGGTGCCCGGGCCTGGGCACGGTGCTGGCCAACGAGGAGGTCACCTCCGACGGGCGCAGCGAGCGCGGCAACTTCCCGGTGTTCAAGCGCGACCTGCGCCAGTGGATGATGCGCATCACCTCCTACGCCGAGCGGCTGCTGGGCGACCTCGAGGCCCTGGACTGGCCCGAGTCCATCAAGCTGATGCAGCGCAACTGGATCGGCCGGTCCGAGGGCGCGCTGGTCGGGTTCCCCAGCGAGGCCGGCTCGATCGAGGTGTTCACCACCCGTCCGGACACGCTGTTCGGCGCGACGTTCATGGTGCTGGCGCCCGAGCACCCGATGCTCGACCTGCTGGCCACCGGCGCCTGGCCCGACGGTGTACCGCCGTCGTGGACGGCTGGCGCGGCGACGCCGCGCGACGCCGTGCTGGCCTACCGCCGGTCGACCGAGCTGCGCACGGAGCTGGAGCGGCAGACCGAGGGGCGCGACAAGACCGGCGTGTTCACCGGTGCCTACGCCACCAACCCGGTCACGGGCGAGGCGATCCCGGTGTTCGTCGCCGACTACGTCCTGATGGGCTACGGCACCGGCGCGATCATGGCGGTGCCCGGCCAGGACGAGCGCGACTGGGAGTTCGCGACGCGGTTCGGGCTGCCGATCGTGCGCACCGTCGCGCCACCCGAGGACTTCGGAGAGGCGTCCGGTGCCTTCACCGGCGAGGGACCGGCGGTGAACTCCGCCAACGACTCGATCAGCCTGGACGGGCTGGACGTCGCCACGGCCAAGGCGCGCATCACCGACTGGCTGGAGGAGCGCTCGGCCGGGACGCGCACGGTCACCTACAAGCTGCGCGACTGGCTGTTCAGCCGGCAGCGCTACTGGGGCGAGCCGTTCCCCATCGTCTACGACGAGCACGGCCTGCCGCGCGCGCTGCCCGAGTCGATGCTGCCGGTCGTGCTGCCGGAGGTCGACGACTACTCGCCGCAGACCTTCGCCGAGGACGACACGACCAGCGAGCCGGTGCCGCCGCTCGGGCGCAACGAGGGCTGGGTCGAGGTCGAGCTGGACCTCGGCGACGGGCTCAAGCGCTACCGGCGCGAGACGAACACCATGCCGCAGTGGGCGGGCTCTTGCTGGTACGAGCTGCGCTACCTCGACCCCACCAACGGTGAGCGGTTCGTCGACCCCGAGGTCGAGCGCTACTGGATGGGGCCGCAGGGCGAGGGCCACACCGGCGGCGTCGACCTCTACGTCGGCGGCGTCGAGCACGCGGTGCTGCACCTGCTGTACGCCCGGTTCTGGCACAAGGTGCTGCACGACCTGGGGCACCTGTCGAGCTCCGAGCCGTTCCACCGGCTGTTCAACCAGGGCTACATCGAGGCCTACGCCTACACCGACGAGCGCGGGTCGCACGTGCCCGCCGAGGAGGTGGTCGACGACGGTCACGGCGGGTTCACGTGGGAGGGCAGGCCGGTCGACCGCGTCTACGGGAAGATGGGCAAGAGCCTGAAGAACATGGTGACGCCGGACGAGATGTTCGACGCCTTCGGCGCGGACACCTTCCGGCTCTACGAGATGTCGATGGGCCCGCTGGACCAGTCGCGGCCGTGGGAGACCCGTGCGGTCGTGGGCTCGCACCGCTTCCTGCAGCGGCTGTGGCGCAACGTCGTCGACGAGACGACCGGGGCGACGCGGGTCGTGGACGAGCCCCCGGACGACGAGACGCGGCGGCTCCTGCACCGCACGATCGACCGCGTCCGCCACGACATGGAGAACCTCGGCAACAACACCGCGATCGCGCGCCTGATCGAGCTGAACAACCACGTCGTGAAGCTCGGCACCAGCCATCGCGAGGTGGCCGAGGCGATGGTGCTCATGGTCGCGCCGCTGGCGCCGCACCTGGCCGAGGAGCTGTGGTCGCGGCTGGGCCACGAGCAGTCGCTGACCTACGAGCCGTTCCCCGTCGCCGACCCCGCGATGCTGCAGGTCGCCTCCGTGACCTGCGTGCTGCAGGTGGCGGGCAAGGTGCGCGACCGCATCGAGGTGGCGCCCGACGTCTCCGAGGACGAGGTGCGCGAGCGGGCCCTGGCCTCGGAGGCGGTGCAGCGTGCGCTGGACGGGCGTGCTGTCCGTACGGTCGTCGTCCGCGCGCCCCGGCTGGCCAACGTGGTCCCGGCGTGAGCCGGGTCGCGGTCGTCACGGACTCGACCAGCTACCTGCCTCCCGGCCTGGTCGCCGACCACGACATCGTGGTCGTGCCGCTGCAGGTCGTCATCGGGGGAACGGCTCACGACGAGGGCGGCGAGACGTCGTCGGACACGGTGGCCGAGGCGCTGCGGGCGTGGACGCCGGTCACGACGTCCCGGCCCGGTCCGGCGGCGTTCGCCGAGGCGTACGCGCGCGCCGCCGAGCGTGGCTGCGACGGGGTGGTGTCGGTCCACCTCTCGTCGCGGATGTCGGGGACGGTCGAGTCCGCGGCTCTCGCGGCCAAGGAGTCGCCGGTGCGGACCGAGGTCGTCGACTCGCGCTCGCTCGGCATGGGGCTCGGCTTCGCGGTGCTCGCCGCGGCACGGGCCGCGTCGGCGGGTGCCACGGTCGACGAGGTGGCCGCGGCGGCGCGGTCCCGCGCGGAGTCCTCGACCGCGGTCTTCTACGTCGACACGCTCGAGCACCTGCGCCGCGGCGGGCGGATCGGTGCCGCCTCGGCCCTGCTGGGCTCGGCCCTCGCGGTGAAGCCGCTGCTGCACCTGGTCGACGGCCAGATCCAGCCGCTGGAGAAGGTCCGGACGTCGGCGCGGGCGATCTCGCGGCTCGAGGAGCTGGCGGTGGAGCGGGCGGGTGCCGCGACGGTGGACCTCGCCGTCCACCACCTCGCGAACGGCGACCGGGCCGGCGCGCTGGCCGGGCGGCTGCGCACCCGGCTGCAGGGCATCGACGAGCTGGTCGTGAGCGAGGTCGGGGCCGTGGTCGGCGCTCACGTCGGGCCGGGGATGCTCGCGGTCGTGGTCTCGCCCCACACCTGAGCCGGGCTGCCCGGCGTGCGGCTCGACGACCCGGTCGTCCCCAGCCGGGGCGGTCGTCCCCGCTCGTCCACAGAGCCCGCCGGTCCTCCTCGGCGCACAGCCCCGGCTGCCTAGCGTCGCTCGCGTGGCAGACGGCACGGCGAGACACCGGCGGCAGGATCCCGGCGACCCGGCGGCCTCGGCGCTGCGGCGCCTCGAGACCGTCGCGTCCCCGGGCGCCAGCGGCGCGGGCTGGGTGCCCGACGCGCCGCCTGACGCCGGATCCCGCGCGGCGCGGTCCCGGGCCGGCCTCGCCGACCGGGTCCCGGTCGGCCTGCGGGCCCTCGCCGCGGCGCCGCGCGGCCGGGCGCTGGTCGGCCTCGCGGTGCTGGTCGGCCTCGCGGTGCTGGTGGCGGCCGTGGCGACCTGGCTCTCGCGGCCGCGGGAGGAGCCGGTGCCAGCGCGGTCGAAACCGGTCGGCGCGCCGGTCGCCCTGACCCCGGCGGCGGCGCAGTCCGGCGTGTTCGCCCCGGCGCCGGGTCCGGGGGACGCGCCGACACCGGCCGTGCTCTTCGTGCACGTCGCGGGCGCCGTCGAGCGACCCGGGCTGGTGGAGCTGCCCGCCGGGTCTCGGGTCGCGGACGCGGTCGAAGCGGCCGGTGGTCCGACCCCCCGGGCGGTGACGGCGAGCGTCAACCTCGCGCGCCAGGTGGTCGACGGCGAGCAGGTCGTGGTGCTGCGCAGGGGTCAACCTTCCCCGGCCGGGGGGACCGGAGCCGAGGCGGGCCCGGCTGTCGGTGCTGTCCCCGGCGGGGCGACGGGCGGTGGCACGCCGGGGCCGGTCGACCTCAACCAGGCGACGCTCGGCCAGCTCGATGCGCTGCCCGGCATCGGTCCGGTGCTCGCGCAGCGGATCCTCGACTGGCGCACGGCCAACGGCAGGTTCAGCTCGGTCGAGGAGCTCGCCGAGGTGTCGGGCATCGGCGAGGCGACCCTCGCCGACCTGAGGCCGGTCGTGAGCGTGTGACCCCCGACGAGCCGCCGCCCGGTCCCGGCGCGGAGCCGGCCGACCTGCGCCTCGTGCTCCCGGCTTCGGCGGTCTGGGCCGGCACGTTCCTCGCGACCGGCCGGGGACCGTGGTGGCTCGTGCCGCCCACGCTGGCCGTGATCGTCGCTGCCCTGCTGGTCACGCGTCGGCGCCGTCGGAGGTCGTCGCCGGAGGGCGGGCCCGCGACCGGGAACGGTCACGGCGGACAGGGGGGTGCGGCGCTCCCGGCCGTCGTCGTGGTCGTCGCGCTGTGCCTCGCGGGCGGGCTGGTCGTGGGGCACCTGCACCGGGCCGCCGTCCGGCTCGACGACGTCGACGAGCTGGCGAGCGAGCGGGCCTGGGCGGCCGCGGGGTTGACCGTGACGGGCGACCCGCGTCGCGCACGAGCCGCCCCACGCGGCCCGGACGGGCCGGACCCGACCTACGTCGTGCCCGCGCGACTCGAGCGCGTCGAGGCCAGAGGACGCAGCCTGCGGCTGCGCACCCCCGTGCTCGTGCTCGCCCGGGGGCGGTCCTGGAGCATGCTCCTGCCCGGCCAGGGGTTGCGGGCCTCGGGGCGGCTGGGACCTGCGCGGGCGGGTCAGCCCGTCGCCGCCGTCCTGTCGGTGCGCGGCCCACCTGCGCTCGTCGGCCGCCCCTCCCTCGTCCAGCGGGCGGCGGGCAGTCTTCGTGCCGGGCTGCGTGCGGCGAGCGACGAGCTCCCGCGCGACCAGCGGGGCCTGCTGCCCGGGCTCGTGCTCGGCGACGTCTCGCGGGTCCCTCCCGGCCTGGAGGAGGACTTCCGGACGGCCGGCCTGACCCACCTGACCGCCGTGAGCGGGGCGAACCTGGCCATCGTGACCGGCTTCGTCCTGCTCGTCGGGCGCCAGGTCGGTGTGCGTGGTCGCTGGCTGCCGGTGCTCGCGGCGGTCGCGATGGCCGGCTTCGTGGTCCTCGCCCGACCCCAGCCGTCGGTGGTGCGAGCAGCGGCGATGGGCCTGGTCGGGCTGGCGGCGCTGGCCAGCGGGCGGGCTCGCCGCAGCGTCTCGGCGCTGGGCGCCAGCGTGGTCGTGCTGCTCCTGGCCGACCCCTGGCTGTCCCGCTCCTACGGCTTCGCGCTGTCGGTGCTCGCGACCGGTGGGCTGGTGCTCCTCGCACCGGGGTGGGCGCGACACTGGCAGGGTCGCGGCGTGCCGGGACCGCTGGCGCAGGCGCTGGCCGTGCCGCTGGCGGCGCAGCTGGCCTGCGCACCGGTCATCGTGCTGCTCAGCGGCCAGGTCAGCCTGGTCGCGCTGCCGGCGAACATGCTGGCCGCGCCGGCGGTCGCGCCCGCCACCGTGCTGGGGGTGCTGGCCACCGTCGTCGCCGCGGCGCACGAGCCGACCGCCCAGGCCCTCGCCTGGGCCGCAGGGCTGTTCGTGTGGTGGGTGGCGGTGGTCGCGCACCGGGCGGCGGCCGTGCCCGCGGCGGCGGTCGGGTGGCCCGACTCGGTCGGGGGCGCCGTGCTGCTGGCTGCCGTGACGGTCGCAGCGGTGGTCACGGTGCGGCGGCTGTCCCGGCGCCCCGCCGTCGTCGCCGGGGTGGCTGTGGTCGCCGTCGTGGCGCTGGTCGTCCCCGCGTCCCGCCCCGGGTGGCCGCCTCCCGACTGGCTGCTGGCCGTCTGCGACGTGGGGCAGGGCGACGCGCTCGTCCTGGCCGCCGGCCCGGGGCAAGGCGTCGTCGTGGACGCCGGCCCCGAACCGCGCGCGGTGGACCGGTGCCTGCGCGGGCTGGGGGTGCGCCGGGTCCCCCTCGTGGTCCTCAGCCATCTCCACGCCGACCACGTCGAGGGCCTGCCCGGTGTCCTCCGGGGCCGCGCGGTGGGGGAGGTGCAGCTGGGCGGCTACGACGAGCCGGCCTCCGAGCTGCGCCGGGTTCTCCGATGGTCCCACCGGGCAGGCGTGCCCGTGACCAGGGCCACCCTCGGCGACCGGGTGCGCGTCGGCGGCCTGTCGTGGACCGTGGTCTGGCCGGCCAGGGTCGTGCACGCCGGGTCCGTGCCGAACAACACCAGCACGGTGCTACGGGTGCGGTCCTCCGGGGTCTCCGTCCTGCTCACGGGTGACGTCGAGCCGGAGGCGCAGCGGGCGATGCTCGCCACGGGCGCCGTGCGGCCGGCGGACGTCCTGAAGGTGGCCCACCACGGCTCCGCCCACCAGGCTCCTGAGCTGCTGGCGGCCGTACGGCCCCGGGTCGCCCTGGTGTCGGTGGGCGCCGACAACGACTACGGCCATCCGGCGGCGACGACGCTGCGCGACCTGAGCCGGGCGGGCGCCGCCGTGGCGCGCACGGACCGGCACGGGACCCTCGTCGTGGCCGGCACCGGCCACCGCCTCCGCGTCGTCACCGGCCCCCGGTAGCGTGACCGCCGATGGCCTCCGACCCACCCGCTCCCGTCACCCTCGTGACCGGTCCCGAAGAGCTGCTGCGCGACCGCGCCGTCTCACACGTCGTCGCCGTCGCGCGGCGGGCCGACCCGGCGACCGAGGTGCACGACACGTCGGCCGTCGGGCTGGAGCCCGGCCGGGTCACCGGGCTCGCGAGCCCGTCGCTGTTCGGGGAGGCGACGGTCATCGTGGTCCGGGACGTGGGTGAGGCCGCGGACGCGGTGGTCGAGGAGCTCATGACCTACCTCGCGGCACCCGCCGAGAGCGTCTTCCTCGTGCTCGTGCACCACGGAGGGGTGAGGGGCAAGCGCCTGCTCGACGCCACCCGCAAGAGCGGGGCAGATCGGGTCGAGTGCAAGCCGGTCAAGTGGGAGAGCGACAAGGTCGCCTTCGTCAGCGCGGAGTTCGGCCGCGCCCGGCGCAAGATCACGCCCGACGCCGCGTCGGCGCTCGTCGACGCACTGGGCAGCGACCTGCGCGAGCTCGCCAGCGCCTGCAGCCAGCTGGTCTCCGACACCGAGGGCACGGTCGAGCGTTCGGTCGTGGAGCGCTACCACGCCGGCCGGGTGGAGGTGAGCGGCTTCAAGGTCGCCGACGCGGCGGTGGAGGGTCGGGCGGAGGAGGCCCTGCGGCTGCTGCGGCACGCCCTGGCCACCGGCGCCGACCCGGTGCCGGTGAACGCGGCGTTCGCCTCGGGGCTGCGCAACCTGGCACGGGTCGCGGGCGTCCCGCGCACGCTGCGCCCGGAGGACGCCGCTCGCGAGCTGGGGATGGCGCCGTTCCAGGTCAAGAAGGCCCGCGGCCAGCTCGGCGGCTGGAGCCCGGACGGCGTGGCGGCGGCCATCACGGCGGTGGCCGAGGCCGACGAGCAGATCAAGGGGGCGGGCACCGACCCGGTCTACGCGCTGGAGCGGGCCATCACGGCCATCGTCGCCGCCCGCGGATGACGCCAGTCCGGTCATGACGAAGGACGCCACCCTGGATCCGGGTGACGCCCTGTCGGTGCGCGGGCGGGAGCCCGCTCAGAGCGAGGCGGCGCGCTTGGCCATGGCCGACTTGCGGTTGGCCGCCTGGTTGACGTGGATGACGCCCTTGCCCGCGGCCTTGTCCAGCTGGCGCGACGCCACGGCCATCGCCTCGTGCGCGGTCTCACGCTCGCCGGCCTCGGCCGCCTCGCGGAACTTGCGGATCGACGTCTTGAGCGAGGACTTGACCGCCTTGTTGCGCAGCCGCGCCTTCTCGTTCGTCTTGATCCGCTTGAGCTGGGACTTGATGTTCGCCACGAAGAAGCCTCTGGTGGTTGCCGGGGGTGGGTGCTGCGGCGCCACAGCCGTGGCACGACGGGTCAGGTTAGCAACTGCGGCCGTGATCACCCAAACCGGTCGCGGCGCCCGCCGGGGGACGCTGCTGCCGCGGACGGCGTACGCCCGACCCGCGGCATCGGCAGGTCGTTCCCCGGACTGGATCACGATCCGGTAACGAACGCATTCCGGGGGTGACTCGGGGGTGTGACAGCACCTTGACTGTGGCGCGTCCTCGCTGTTCCAGCCGAGGGCCCGAGCCCCCGAACCGGTCCGGTCCGGGCGCGACGGGGAAAGCTATCAGTCCGGTACATGTCGGTCATCCCGGCACGACGAAAGGTCGCTACGTGTCCCGATCAACCACGAGTTCCCGGCGCAGGCGATATCTCGCCATCGCGCCGGTCGCCGCGCTCGTCGCGGCAGGCCTCACGACCGGATCCACGTCGGGCGTCGCGTCGGCGACCCCGGCGCCCTCCGGCGACCGCGGCGCCGTCAGCGGCGCCGGTGCCGGCGACTACATCAACTTCGTCGCGCCCCAGGTCGAGGCCGCCCTGCCGGGTGACGACAACGTCAAGGGCTCCAAGCGGCGGGCGCGCGAGGTCATGCAGCGTGCCGAGGAGATCGACCGCAAGTTCGCCAGCGGCAACCCGCAGGCAGCGACGCAGCTCGCGAAGATCGAGCGCAAGGCGATCAGGACGGGCAAGAGCCCGTGGTGGATCAAGAAGGCCCCGGAGACGCAGGAGGCCAAGCTCCTGACGGTCCTCGTCGAGTTCGGCGGGCCGGACGACTTCTCCGGCTTCGAACGGCCCGCGACGGTCTTCGGTGACCGTTCGTGCGTCACCGAGCCCGAGGGCACCATGATCTCCGGCCCGCTCCACAACAACATCCCGAACCCGGCCGACTGGAAGAAGACCGTCGGCGCCGAGGACAACCAGAGCTTCTGGGTCGAGGACTTCAGCTCGGAGCACTTCAACAAGATGCTCTACACCGACCGGGGCATCACCGAGCGCGTGCGCCCCGACCTCCGCGGCCCCGACGGGCGCCGCGGCATCGACGTCTCCGGCTACACCATGAAGCGGATGTACGAGGAGATGTCGAAGGGCGCCTACACGGTGTCCGGCGAGGCGACCCCGTGGATCACCGTGCCGCACTCGGAGGCGTGGTACGGCGCGAGCCGCTGCCTGCCCGAGGACTCGGACTTCCCGCAGAGCATGCACGGGCACCCCGACAACCCCCGCGGCGCGGGTCAGCTGGCCATCGACGCGGTGGACGCGTTGGCGGCCTCGGACCCGAGCTTCCCGTGGGAGGACTACGACGTCGAGGACCAGGGCGACGTCGACGACGACGGCGACTTCAACGAGCCCGACGGCGTCGTGGACCACCTCGTGCTCGTCCACGCCGGCGAGGACAAGTCCGGCGGCGGCGGCGCGGAGGGCACCTACGCGATCTGGGCGCACTCCAGCGCCATCGGCAGCGGCTACGCCGTGCCGGGCACGGACGTGAAGGTGTCCAACTACATCGTGCAGCCCGAGGACTCCGGCGTCGGCGTCTTCGCCCACGAGTACGGCCACGACCTCGGCCTGCCGGACCTCTACGACACCTCGGGTGCCGGCGACTCCGACATCGACTTCTGGGACCTCATGAGCTCCGGCTCGCACTCGGGCCCGATCTTCCAGTCGATGCCGACCCACATGGGCCTCTGGGACAAGTGGGTGCTCGGCTGGGCCGACCCGCTCGAGTTCCAGCCGGGCGACAAGCCGCGCAAGGTCCGGATCGGCCAGACCTCGCGCACCCCGCGGTGGACCGAGGACGGCGTCCGCGTCGTGCTTCCGCCGAAGGAGATCACCCTGGCCGAACCGCACAGCGGCGAGAACATGTGGTGGTCGAACAACGACCAGGACTGGGCCGACGTCAAGATCACGCGTGACGTCGCCGTGCCGGCCGGCTCGACCGACGCGCGGTTCTGGATGTGGAACAACTACGTCATCGAAGAGCTCTGGGACTACGGGTTCGTCGAGGTGTCCGCCGACGGTGGCAGCACCTGGGAGGAGCTCGTCGTCACCGACGAGGGCGGCACCGTCGTGTCGACGAACCGTGACGACAACGGACGCCTTGTCGACTTCGGCAACAAGAAGAACGGCCTGACCGGCGACAGCCACGGTTGGAGGCACGACTACGTCGACCTCACGCCGTACGCGGGGCAGACCGTGCAGCTGCGGCTGCGGCAGGCGACCGACGCCGGCTTCCTGGAGCGCGGCTGGTTCGCCGACGACTTCTCGTTGACCGATGGCGGGACCACCGTCTGGAGCGACGACGTGGAGTCCGGCGCCAACGGCTGGACGGCGCAGGGCGGCTCGTTCACGACGACCTCCGGCGAGGGCTGGAAGATCGACACCGGCTCGTCGAGCAAGTCGCAGTACTACCTCGTGGAGTGGCGCAACTTCGACGGGTTCGACGAGGGCCTGAAGTACGCCTACGACACGACGTACTCCTCGAACGGCCCGTGGAAGGTCGAGAAGTTCGCGTACAACGCGCCCGGCATGCTCGTGTGGTACCGGGACACGACGTACGGCAACACCAACCACGTCACCGCGACGACCTTCGACCTGCCCAGCACGGGGTCGAAGGGCGGGCTGCTGCTCGTCGACTCGCACTTCGACCCGCTGCGCCGTCAGGGCGCGGCGGCCGACAAGGACCCGTCGACGCTGAACAACATGCCGTCGCGGCCGCAGTCGTCCAACGCCGCGTTCACCACGCACTCCACCTACCCGTTCAAGGAGTGCCTGGCCGAGGTCGACGCCAACCCGTTCACGGAGTACTGCACCAAGATCCGCTCCCAGCGGGGTGTCAGTGACTTCACGGACGCCAAGGGCTGGTACCCGGGCATCGAGGTGCGCGACGAAGGCCTGTTCTTCCGGGACATCGACGCCTCGGTGGTCATCCCGTCGGCGGGCAACCAGCCGTACTCCACGCGCGTCGTGGACGCCGACGGGAACCCGCTGACCGACTGGTACGGCGAGGACCTGGGTGCGGGCATCGTGCTCGGCTCGGGCAACCCGGGTGACGAGGGCGTGGACATGGGTGTGCAGATCCGGCTCGAGCGGGCCGGGTGGCGCAACCTGTACGCGAAGGTGCGCATCGACCCAGCGGACCTCTAGGCCCGCACGGCACCGCACAGGGCCCCGTCGGACGTGAGTCCGGCGGGGCCCTCGGCCGTCCGGCGGGGCCGGCCCTGTCCGGCGGGGCCGGCCCTGTCCGGCGGGGCCGGCCCTGTCCGGCGGGGGCCTGCCGTGGTCCGGTCCGCTCACCCGCGGCGCGAGCCGAGCGCGCGATATGCCGCCCGAGCGCACCGAATTCGCCGCGCTCGGCCAGCATCGATCACGCTCGCGTGATCGTTTCGAGGGCCCTCAGCGCCAGAGCCGGCTCCCGTCGAGCCAGCCCAGCGCGGCCGAGGCGCAGTGCGCCTGCCAGGCGCGGATCGTGGGGAGCCCCGGCGGCGACGGTCGCCGGGCGCGCTCGGACCAGACACCGACCATGCAGGCGACCATCGCGCGCAGGTCCGCTCCGGGGACGTCGCGGGTCGTCTCGGCCGCCCGGACGAACTCGTCGGGGTCGGGGCCGCCCTGGATGACGACCGTCGACGGCGAGCAGCAGCGTGTCCGGCCACGGAGCGCCCCGGCAGGCCCACGCCCAGTCCAGCAGCACCGCCTCGCCGTCCGGGCGGATCAGGATGCACGGACAGCACCACCGCTTCGGCGCGGATCAGGTCGGGGCTGTCCGGGTTGAGGGCCGCGCCGCAGGCCTTGACGAAGACCCGCCTGCCGTCAGCCAGACCCGCCCGGACCGCGGCACCAGGGGAGAATCCACCGAGCTGCGTGGTGGCCGACACGACCGGTGACCCGAGCACGGCGGCCACCCCCTCGCGGACCGGCTCGGGGACGTCGTCCCACGGCAGGCGGGGGCCCTGCGAGGTCGGGACGCCCGGAGCCATGCCTGAGGGCGACTACCGGAGGACGACCGTCGCGGACACGGTCTGCCCCGTCCCGGGCACGGTCACCGTGTAGGTGTACGTGCCCGGTCCCGGCAGGACCTTCGTCTTGAGGTTGATCTTGTACCGGTGTCCGTCGAATGTCAGCGTTCCCGCGTTGAGCGTGTAGCCACCCTCCATCGACACGGTCAGCGTCGGCGCGAGGTCACCGGGGCGGCTGCCGTCGCAGTCGGTGAAGGCGACCTTGACCGGTGTCGTCGACCCGTACTTCTTCGTGGTCCCGTCCCCGATCGGCGGCTCGAAGCCGCCTCCGACGACGGTGTAGTCGACGACCAGCTCGGCGCTGCCGGGGTCGGACACGTTGCCCGAGCTGTCCTCGACCGTGACCGTGGCCGTGTAGGTGCCGGCGCTGGTGTAGGTGTGGCTCGCCGTGAACGGGCTCGACACGTCCGTGAGAGTGTCGGTCGTGCCGTCACCCCAGTCGACGGTCGCGTCGTGGGTGTCGGCCAGGCTGGCGTCGGAGAACTCGACCGTCACGGTGCTCGTCACCGCCACAGTCGACCGAGCCGTTGCCGGTGACGTCGGTGATCGACCGGCGACCTCTGCGGCGAGGTCTAGGCCGATGAGGACGGCGTCGTGGTCGGAGGACCGGAACGCGTTCGGCTCGTACAGGGCGTCCTCGTTCGGACCCTTGAACGACGTGTCGTAGTCCAGGATGTCCGGCTCGTCGGCGTTGAGGTGCCACTCGCCGGCCCCCGTCACCTGTGGCTGCAGCGAGCCGTTCGCCAGGCCGTGGTCGAGGTAGCCGACCGCGCCGTCGAACACGTAGCCGTAGGCGAACTCCCCGCCGAACTGCTTCACCAGGTCGGTGTAGCCGGCGTCCTCGAGGGCCACGATCGGGTCCTCGTGGTCGTAGGAGTTGAGGTCGCCGATGACCAGCCGGTCGGGGTCACCGCTGCCTGTCGGGTCGGTCGCCAGCCAGTCGGCGAGCGCCTCGGCGGCAGCCGTTCGGGTTCCGTTGCAGTTGCCCTGGCCGTCGCCCGCGTCCGGGTCGCCGACGTCGTTGCAGTCGGAGCCCTTGGACTTGAGGTGGTTGACCGCGATGGTGACGCCGTTGCCGCTCGCGTCCTCGAACGTCTGCGCGAGTGCGGGTCGGTTCTTCGTGTCGAGGAAGCGCGGGTCGACCGAGGTGTCGAGCACCGCGAAGTCGCCGGCGGGTGTCACGCTCGCCGGCTGGTAGAGGAAGCCGGTGCGGATCGCGTCGGTCCCCACCACGCCGGTGTCGATGAAGTCGTACGTCCCCGCGCCGAGCAGGTCGTTGAGACCGGCGACCAGGTCCGCGGCCGGCTCGACGCCGGTCGTGTTCTCCATCTCCATGAGCCCGACCACGTCGGCGTCGAGCCGCGCGATCGCGTCGACGATCTTGGCGCGCTGGCGCTGCAGCTCGCCGGCGTCGTCCGCGCCGCGGCAGTCCTGGTTCCCACCGGGGCCGCATGTCCCCCGGGTCGGCGACTGGTCGAGGGTGAGGAAGTAGTTGAGCACGTTGAAGCTGCCGACCTTGACGTCGCCACCGACCGAAGGCGGCGAGTCCGGCCGCGGGTTCACGGCCGCGTAGGCCGCGTCCTCCGTCGGGTGCACCCGGTAGAGCCCGAACGTGTGCTCCACGACGCCGGTCACGCCGGTCACCGTGTCACCGCCGCGGAAGCGGTTGCCCAGGGTGAACGGGGTGTCGACGGTGCCCGGGAAGTACGGCGGCGACACGTTCTGCGAGCTGCGCCCGTCGTCGACCGTGATGCGCCGCTTGGCGTACTCGGCTGCAAGGTCGTTGGCCGGCGCACCGGGGTCGACCACCGCGGTCGGGGTGTCGAACCGGTCGCGACCCGGCATCGGCAGGCCCACGACGGTCTCGTTGAACCGGTCGTAGTTGAAGTACTCACTGATGACGAGGGCCTGCGGCATCGTCGTGCGCATCCCCTCGTAGCGCTCGAAGTCCCCGACGTCGTCCACCGGGAAGGTGAGGACCGCTGCCGGGGGCAGCTCGCCCGTGCCGCACAGCAGCACGCTGACGCCGGAGGAGATCTGGGTCTGCGAGGACCCGGTGCCGGTGAACTCGCGCACGGTGCCGGTGACCTGCACGACGTCGCCCTCGGCGGCGCCCGCGGGAAGCGACGTGCGGACGAACACGCCCTCGGACGTGGCCGGGTCGCTGTCCTGGTCAGCGGTCTCCTCCTGGACGAAGAAGCCGCTCAGGCCGCTGGTGCGGTCGGCCGTCACGACGGCCTGCACCGTGACCTCGGTGTCCACCACCGGCGACGTGGGGCCGGAGCCCTGGACCTGCGAGATCGTGTGCGTCTCGGGGTCGTCGCAGGACGGGGCGGGGCCCGCCGTGGTGAACGACCAGGAGAAGTCGGCCGCCATCTGGTCCGGCGGGTCCTCGGTGTCCGCGTCGGCGACACCCGGGGCGGCGACGGTCGCGGTGCAGGACTCGCTCTGGGCGAGGTCCGACGCCGGGTCGAGCGTGTAGGTGGTCGGGCCACCCGAGACGGCAACGGCGGTGCTGCCGCTGGTGGTGCAGTCGAGCGAGAAGGGATTCCCGGTCAGGGTCACGGGCTCGCTGAACGTCACCTCGAGGTTGCTGTCGACGGGGACCTCCGTCGCGCCGTCGGTCGGGTTGGTGCTGGAGACGGTCGGCGCCGCGTCGCTGCCGCCGCAGAGGTGCACGGGGGACGCGGAGTTGCGTGGTGCCGGGCCGCTGGCGGTGAAGTCGGAGCTGTTGTTGTCGGTGTCCGTGCACCCGTCGGCGCCGCGCAGCGCGGCGGTCGAGTTGCTCAGCGTGGGGGCCGCGGCGGCGCCTTCGAAGAAGTTTGCGCTCCCGTAGCCGATCAGGTCGACGATGCGGCCCAGTGCCGTCGCGTCACAGGCCGCGGACCCGCCGTTGCACCCGAGTGTGGCAGTGCCGGTCACGAGCGCGACCTTCCCGGCGGTCCCGCTCATGTTGATCGGTGAGGCGTCCGTGACGTCCGGGGTCGGCAAGGCCACCCCGGTGGCCCCGCCCCCCTCGTGGACCAGCACGTACCCGCCCGCGGGCACCGCGACGTTCGGCAGCTCGGTCAGCTGCCCGGAGTTGGCGCCGAAGTTGCCGGTGCCCGTCGCGCTGGCGTACTGCAGCGACATCCCGTTCAGGCTGGCCGCCACGCTGCCCCGGTTGAAGATCTCGATGAAGTCGTTCGTGTAGGGCGCCCCGCTGTTGCCACCCCCTCCGTAGACCTGGCTGATCACCAGGTTGGGGGAAACTGCGGCCGCCGGGGCGGCCAGCGCGAGGGGCGCCAGCAGCAGGGGGGCGACGAGCAGGGCGGCGAGCCTGCGGGAGGGGATGAGGCGGGACAGCGGCATGGGAGCGACTCCGGGTCCGTGGGCAGGGACAGTGCCCTGACTGCTGCGCGACTCTAGGCCTTGCGTCGGCGCCACGCCAGGGAACGCAGAACGTCCGTTTCGTGGCATCCATCCGGCCGCGGGCTGACCCACGGCCGTCCCTGCCGGGCATGGGATGATGGGCCCGACCTCAGGCGCACCGCGCCGAGCCTCCGTACCCCAGCATTGGATCCTGCGTGCCCGCCAGCAGTCCCTCGAACGCGCGTCACCCGGCGCCGAGCCAGACCCCTCCTGGCATCATCCGCAACTTCTGCATCATCGCCCACATCGACCACGGCAAGTCCACGCTGGCCGACCGCATGCTGCAGCACACCGGGGTGGTCGACGACCGCACGATGCGCGCGCAGTACCTCGACCGGATGGACATCGAGCGCGAGCGCGGCATCACGATCAAGAGCCAGGCGGTGCGGCTGCCGTTCGAGGGCGGGGACGGTCAGGTCTACGCCCTGAACATGATCGACACCCCCGGGCACGTCGACTTCACCTACGAGGTCTCCCGCAGCCTCGCCGCGTGCGAGGGATGCGTCCTGCTCGTCGACGCGGCCCAGGGCATCGAGGCGCAGACCCTCGCCAACCTCTACCTCGCCCTCGAGAACGACCTGCAGATCATCCCGGTGCTGAACAAGATCGACCTGCCCTCGGCGCAGCCCGAGAAGTACGCCGCCGAGCTCGCGCACATCATCGGCTGCGGCCCGGAGGACGTGCTCAGGGTGAGCGCGAAGACGGGCGAGGGCGTCGGCGAGCTGCTGGACGAGATCGTCCGCCTGGTCCCCCCGCCGGTCGGCGACCCGGACGCCCCGGCCCGCGCGATGATCTTCGACAGCGTGTACGACGCGTACCGGGGCGTCATCACCTACGTCCGGGTCATCGACGGCCACCTGTCCTCGCGCGAGCGCATCCTGATGCTCTCGACCAAGGCCCAGCACGAGATGCTCGAGATCGGCGTGATCTCCCCGGAGCCGATCCCGTCCTCCGGTCTCGGCGTCGGCGAGGTCGGCTACCTCATCACCGGCGTGAAGGACGTCCGCCAGTCGAGGGTCGGCGACACCGTGACCAACGCGGCCAAGCCTGCCGCGACCGCGCTCGGCGGCTACAAGGACCCCAAGCCGATGGTGTTCTCCGGGCTCTACCCGGTGGACGGCGACGACTACCCGGACCTGCGTGACGCCCTCGAGCGGCTGCAGCTCAACGACGCGGCGCTGGTCTGGGAGCCCGAGACGTCAGCGGCGCTGGGCTTCGGCTTCCGGTGCGGGTTCCTCGGGCTGCTGCACCTGGAGATCGTGCGCGAGCGGCTCGAGCGCGAGTTCGACCTCGACCTCATCTCGACCGCGCCCAACGTCGTCTACCGCGTGGTGATGGACGACACCAGCGAGCGCACGGTCACCAACCCCAGCGAGTTCCCCGACGGCAAGGTCGCCGAGGTGCACGAGCCCGTCGTGCGCGCCACGATCCTTGCGCCGAGCGACTACATCGGCGCGATCATGGATCTCTGCCAGACCCGCAGGGGGGCCCTGCTGGGCATGGACTACCTGTCCGAGGAGCGGGTCGAGCTGCGCTACACGCTGCCGCTGGCCGAGATCGTGTTCGACTTCTTCGACAACCTGAAGTCCCGCACCCGCGGCTACGCCTCGCTGGACTACGAGGTGGAGGGCGACCAGGAGTCCGCGCTGGTGAAGGTGGACATCCTGCTGCAGGGCGAGACGGTCGACGCCTTCTCCTCGATCGTGCACCGCGACAAGGCCTACGCCTACGGCGTGCGGATGACCGAGCGGCTGCGCGAGCTGATCCCGCGCCAGCAGTTCGAGGTGCCGATCCAGGCGGCGATCGGGTCGCGCGTGATCGCCCGCGAGAACATCCGGGCGATCCGCAAGGACGTCCTCGCCAAGTGCTACGGCGGTGACATCACCCGCAAGCGCAAGCTGCTGGAGAAGCAGAAGGAGGGCAAGAAGCGGATGAAGATGGTCGGGCGCGTCGAGGTGCCCCAGGAGGCCTTCATCGCGGCGCTCTCCACCGACGGCGGCGGCGAGAAGACCAAGAAGTAGGCGGTCGCGCGTGAGGCGTTGCGGGTAGCGTCGGCCCATGGCCGCCCGCATCACCTCGGTCAACGTCGTGCACGCCCAGGTCAGGGATCCTCGCGAGGGCCTCGACGAGACCGCCATCGACAAGCGGCCGGTCGAGGGACGGGTCGTCGTGCGCGCGCCCCTGGAGCCCGGCGGGGTGGGCCTGGCCGGTGACCAGGTCTGCGGGACCCGCATCCACGGCGGCCCCGACCAGGCCGTCTACGCCTACGCCGTCGAGGACCTCGCCTGGTGGAGGCACGAGCTCGGCCGCGAGCTGACCCCGGGATGCTTCGGCGAGAACCTCGACACCGAGGGCCTCGACGTCACGGGGGCCGTGATCGGGGAGCGCTGGCAGGTGGGTGACGACGGCCTCCTGCTCGAGGTGTCGAGCCCGCGCATCCCCTGTGCGACCTTTCAGGGGTTTCTCGGCGAGCCGCGCTGGGTCAGGCGGTTCACCGACCACGGCGCTCCGGGGGCGTACCTGCGGGTCGTCGCCCCGGGCACGGTGGGCGCGGGTGACTCCGTGGAGGTCGTCCACCGACCCGAGCACGCGGTGACGGTCGGGGACGTGCTCGTGACCAGGCGGGCGCCGGAGGACGGGCTCCGGCGGATGCTGGGGATGCCGGGGCTGAACCCCGAGCTGGCCGGGAAGGTCCGTCGCGACCTCGCCGCTCGGGCCCACTGACCACCGGGGGGATCGCGCGGGTTCAGCACCGCCGGGCGTCCGCCGCGCGCTAGCGTCACAGACGACCCGGAGTCCGGTGAGGGAGAGGGTGGACGTGTCGGCGACGACGGCAGACCAGGGGACGGTGGGGCAGCGGCCCCCGTCCGTCGGACGGATGTTCCTCGACCGGGTGGCGGCGACCCCCGGCAACGAGGCCTACCGGCGCCCCGTGGGCGACTCGTGGGAGTCGATGACCTGGGGAGAGACCGGTCAGCGGGTCGAGGCCCTGGCGGCCGGACTGGTCGCGCTGGGCATCCAGCCCGAGGAACGCGTCGCGATCATCTCCTCGACCCGGGTCGAGTGGGCGCTCGCCGACTTCGCCATCCTCTGCGCAGGGGCGGCGACGACCACCGTCTACCCCACCACCAACCCCGAGGACGTGGCCTACATCCTCGCCGACTCGGGCACCCGGATCGCCCTGGTCGAGGACGACACCCAGGTCGAGAAGCTGCGGTCCCACCGGGCCGAGCTGCCCGACCTGGTGAAGGTCGTGACGTTCGACGGCACTCCCGACGGCGGCTGGGTGATCGGCCTGGACGAGCTGGAGCGGCTCGGCGCCGAGCGGCTGAGCGCGGAGCCGGCCGCGGTCACCACCCGTGTCGACGGGACCCGTCCGGACCACCTGGCCACGCTCATCTACACCTCCGGCACCACGGGCACGCCCAAGGGCGTCCGGCTCACCCACGACTGCTGGGTCTACGAGGGCATGGCCGTGGAGAACGCGCGGCTGCTGACCCCCGAGGACGTGCAGTACCTCTGGCTGCCGCTCGCGCACTCGTTCGGCAAGGTCCTGCTCGCCGCGCAGGTGGCCACCGGGTCCGCCGCCGCGGTCGACGGCCGGGTCGACAAGATCATCGACAACCTGGCCACCGTGTCACCGACGTTCATGGCCGCGGCGCCCCGGATCTTCGAGAAGGTGCGCGGCCGCGTCGTCACGATGGCCGAGGACGAAGGCGGGCCCAAGCTCAAGATCTTCACCTGGGCGATGGGCGTCGGCCGCGAGGTGTCGCGGCTCCGGCTGGCCGGCAAGGAGCCGGGCCCCGCCCTGAAGGCCAAGCACGCCGTGGCCGACAAGCTGGTGTTCTCCAAGCTGCGGGCGCGCTTCGGCGGGCAGCTGCGGTTCCTCGTGTCCGGCAGCGCCGCCCTGTCGCAGGACGTCGCCGAGTTCTTCCACGCCGCCGGCATCCTCATCCTCGAGGGCTACGGGCTCACCGAGACCAGTGCCGGCACGTTCGTCAACCGGCCGGAGAACTACAAGCTCGGCACGGTCGGCATCCCGTTCCCCGAGACCGAGGTGCGCATCGCCGACGACGGCGAGGTGCTCGTCCGGGGGCCCGGTGTCATGAAGGGCTACCACGGGCTCGCCGAGATGTCGGCCGAGGCGCTCGAGGCCGACGGCTGGCTGCACACCGGCGACATCGGGGAGGTCGACGAGGACGGGTTCCTGCGCATCACCGACCGCAAGAAGGACATGATCAAGACCTCGGGCGGCAAGTACGTCGCGCCGCAGGCGATCGAGGTCGTCTTCAAGGGTGCGTGCGCGCTGGCCAGCCAGATCGTCGTCCACGGCGACGGCCGCAACTACTGCACCGCCCTGGTGACGCTCGACCCCGACGCGTTGACGCAGTGGGCGGCGCACCGGGGTGTCGACGGCGACTACGCGGCGCTGAGCCGGCACCCGGATGTCCGGGCAGAGGTCGCGTCGGCGATCGACCTGGTGAACACCAAGGTCAACCGCTGGGAGACGATCAAGGACTTCCGCATCCTCGACCACGACCTGACGATCGAGAGCGGCGAGCTGACACCCAGCCTGAAGGTCAAGCGGCGGGTGGTCGAGGACAAGAACCGGGCGCTGCTCGACGAGATGTACGCCTCCGCCTGACGCCCGGCCTCAGCCCTGGCGCGGGAGCACTGTCCCGATGCGCACCTGGTTGCCCGACGGGTCGCGGAACGCGCAGTCGCGCACGCCGTAGGGCATGTCCATCGGCTCCTGCAGCACCTCCGCCCCGGTGGCGCGCACCTTCTCGAAGGCCGCGTCGACGTCGTCGGTGCGGAAGATCACGCCGGTGAGCGAGCCCTTCGCGAGGAGCTCGCGGAGCGCCTGGTGGTCCGACGGTGGGCGGCCCATCTCGACCACCTCCAGGGTGATCTCGACGTCGGGCTGCGACGGAGGACCGACAGTGAGCCAACGGAAGTCGTCGTCGACGGGGGCGTCGACACGCACCTCGAGGCCGAGGGCGTCGCGGTAGAACGCCAGCGCCTCGTCCTGGTCGTGCACCTGGACGAACGTGTGGGAGAGCTTGAGGTCCATGCCCGGGACGCTACGCGCGCGACCGATGCGGTGCTTCTCGGATCCTGCTCGGTCGGGTCGCGACCTTGGCGTAGCAGGCCGGCACGGATGCGACAGCCGCGTGGTCACGCGCCCGGTAGGTGCTCGGTGACTCGCCGACGAGCTCGGTGAAGCGGGAGCTGAACGACCCGAGCGACGTGCAGCCGACCATGACGCACACCTCGGTCACCGAGAGGTCGCCGCGGCGGAGCAGCGCCTTGGCCCGTTCGATGCGGCGGGTCATGAGGTAGGTGTACGGCGTCTCGCCGTAGGCCATCCGGAACTGGCGGGCGAAGTGCGACGGCGACATCAGCGCCGTGCGAGCCATCGCCGGCACGTCGAGCGGGCCGGCGTACTCCCGGTCCATGAGGTCGCGCGCCCGCCGAAGGTGCGCGAGGTCCTCGGGCGTCACCCGGTCAGCATGGCACGCGGGCGGCCTCGCGATCCCTTGACGGGACCGTGCCGCGGCGCGAGGCTCCGAAGGACGCGGCCCGGGCAGGGTCGGACCCATGGGGAGGGACCATGAAGCGGACGTGGGCTGTCGGAAGCGCCGTGGTGACGGGCGCGCTGCTGGTCGTCGGAGCGCTACCGGCCTCGTCGGCGCCGAACAACAACAACTCCCAGAAGCTGCGCAACGCGGTCACGGTCGAGGGCATCCTCGAGCATCAGCGTGCGCTGCAGGGGTTCGCCGACGCCGGCGGCGCCAACCGACTGGCCGGCGCCCCGGGCTACGACAGCTCCGCCGGCTACGTCGCGGCGCGGGCCCGGGCGGCCGGTCTGAACGTGACCCTGCAGGAGTTCGACTACGACCTGACCTTCCTCGCCGACTTCGAGGCTCCCGTCCTCGGCGTGGTGGGCGGTCAGGAGTTCGTCGCCGGGATCGCGGGTGCCGGGCCGGGCGGTGACTTCGGGTCCATGTTCAAGTCCACGGCGTACGGCACGGACATCACCGCGCCCGTGTGGGCGATCGACCTCGTCCTGCCGCCGGGGCCGGCGCCGAACACCAGCACGAGCGGTTGCGAGGCCGCCGACTACGCAGGCGTTCCGGCCGGCGCGATCATCATCGTTCAGCGCGGCACGTGCTCGTTCGCCCAGAAGTTCACGCTCGCCGACGCGTCACCCGCGGGGGCGATGGTCTTCATCAACGAGGGACAGCCGGGCCGGACCGCTCCGCTCTGGTTCAACTTCGACGGTCTCGACATCCCGACGTTCGCAGCCACCGTCGAGACCGGCGCCGCCCTGGCGAACGGGGTGCTCCAGGGCGACACCGGCCTCACCGCCAGGTTCAAGATCGACTGGAGGCCGGGGACGTACACGACCCGCAACGTCATCGCCGAGACCACCAGGGGGGCCAGTGACAACGTCATCGTCGTCGGGGCCCACCTCGACTCGGTCGGGCCCGGCCCGGGCATCAACGACAACGGCTCGGGCTCGGCCACGATCCTCGAGATCGCCGAGCAGATGACCAAGGTCAAGCCGCGCAACCAGGTCCGCTTCATCTGGTTCAGCGCGGAGGAGTCGGGCCTGCTGGGGTCCGAGGCCTACGTGGGCAGCCTCTCCGAGCAGCAGCGGAAGAACATCGCGGCCATGCTGAACTTCGACATGGTGGGCTCGCCCAACTTCGTGCGCTTCGTGTACGACGGGGACCTCTCCGACTCGGCGCCGCCGCCGAGCGGAGCACCCGAGGGGTCGGCGCAGATCGAGGACCTCTTCCTCGACTACTTCGCCGACCAGGGGCTCGCGACGGAGCCGACGGAGTTCAGCGGCCGGTCCGACTACGGTCCCTTCATCGAGGCCGGGATCCCGGCGGGCGGGCTGTTCACCGGGGCGGAGGGCATCAAGACTCCCGAGCAGGCCGCGATCTTCGGCGGTGTGGCCGGCGAGCAGTACGACCAGTGCTACCACCTCTCGTGCGACACGATCGACAACCTCAGCCTGGTGGCACTGGACCAGATGAGCGACGCCGCGGCGCACGCCACGATCTCGCTCGCGCAGAGCACCCAGGCGGTCAACGGCAAGCGCGGGAAGGGCAACTTCAACGTCAAGGAGGCTCCGCCGACCCCGGTCGCCACCCTGTCGGGGCGCTGAGGCCCGGCCGACGTCCGCGGGCTGACCGGCAGGGGCGCCGCGCCCGGTCGGCTCCGGTCCGACCGGGCGGGGGAGACTGGTCGCGTGCCGTCCGCGCTGCCCGAGGGGGAGGACGTCCCGCGCGACGGGGCGCTTCCCGACGCGTCGCTGCGCGGGCTCGGCAGCCGGCCGTTCGGCGTCTACGTCCACGTGCCCTTCTGCGCGACCCGGTGCGGCTACTGCGACTTCAACACCTACACAGCGAGCGAGCTGGGTGGCGGAGCCTCCCAGGCCGCCTACGCGGCGACGGCTGCCGAGGAGGTGCGCCTGGCCCGGCGCGTGCTCGGCGACGCCGACGTGCCCGCTGCCACCGTCTTCTTCGGGGGCGGCACCCCGACCCTGCTGCCCGCCGACGACCTCGCGGCCCTGCTGCGCACCGTGCGCGACGAGCTCGGTGTCCTTCCCGGGGCGGAGGTCACGACCGAGGCCAACCCGGACAGCGTGGACGAGCGGTCGCTGGCGCGGCTGCGCGAGGCCGGGTTCACCCGGGTGTCCTTCGGCATGCAGTCGGCCGTGCCCCACGTCCTCACGACCCTCGACCGCACGCACGACCCGGACCGGGTGCCCCTCGCGGTCGGGTGGGCGCGCGCCGCGGGCTTCGAGGGCGTCAGCCTCGACCTGATCTACGGCACGCCGGGGGAGTCGCTCGGCGACTGGCGCAGGAGCCTCGGGTCCGCGCTGTCGTGCGAGCCCGACCACGTCAGCGCTTACGCGCTGGTCGTGGAGGAGGGGACCCGGCTCGCCGCGCAGGTGCGCCGCGGCGAGGTGCCCGCTCCCGACGACGACGACCTCGCCGACCGCTACCTCCTCGGCGACGAGGTCCTCGGCGCGGCCGGCCTCGGGTGGTACGAGGTCAGCAACTGGACCCGCGGCGACAGCCAGCGCGCCCGGCACAACGAGGGCTACTGGCTCGGCCACGACTGGTGGGGGGTCGGACCCGGTGCCCACAGCCACGTGGGCGGCACGAGGTGGTGGAACGTGCGCCACCCGACGGCGTACGCGGGACGCCTCGCCGACCGGGCCAGCCCCGCGTACGCCCGGGAGGTGCTCACCCCGGGGCAGCAGCGGGCGGAACGCGTCCTGCTGGGCATCCGGAGGCGCGAGGGGCACCCGCTCGCCGACCTGGACCCGGCCGCCGTCCGGCACGCCGTGGACGACGGCCTGCTCGACCGTGGCGCGCACGCGAACGGCCGCGCAGCGCTGACGCTGCGCGGCCGCCTGCTGGCCGACGCCGTGGTGCGCGACCTGCTCGGCTAGCTACTTCACCAGGCGGATGTTGAGGGGGTAGCGGTAGTCCTCGCCGTTGTTGGCCTTGATGCCGGCCATGATGATCCAGACCAGGGCCAGGATGCCGATGACGAGGCCGACGGGCAGCACGATGATCAGGCCGAGCCCCAGGGTCGCGACCGAGAGCACGATGCCCGCGGCCAGTGCGATGAGCAGCGTGATCTGGAAGTTCAGCGACTCGATGGCGTGCCGCCGCACGAACGCGGACTTGTTGCCCTGGATCAGCAGGACGAGCAGCGGGCCGAGGAAGGCCAGCGCCACGAACGCCGCGAGCAGCGCACCGACGTGGGCGAGCAGCCCCCAGGTGCGCTCGTCGCTCGGGCTCAGCTGGCCGCCCGGCGGCGGCCCTCCGGGCGGGCCGGGGGGCGGCGGGTAGTCGGTCATGGGACGGTCTCCTCCCGATGCGTCCAGGCTAGGCCTGGCCGTCGCCGGCGGCGACGAAGTCGATGAGCTCCTCGACCCGGCCCAGCAGGGTCGGCTCGAGGTCGGCGTAGGTCCGGACGGCGCCGAGTATGCGCCGCCAGGCGGCCGGCGGGTCGACCGGCCAGCCGATCGCGGCGCAGACGCCCTCCTTCCAGGGCGTCCCGCGGGGCACGTCCGGCCAGGCCGCGATGCCCAGGACCGACGGGCGGACTGCCTGCCACACGTCGACGTAGGGGTGGCCGAGCACGAGCACGTGCGGCGAGCTGACCAGCGCCGCGATCCGCGACTCCTTGGTCCCCGGCACGAGGTGGTCGACGAGCACGCCCAGCCGGCGGGTCGGCCCCGGGCCGAAGTCGCGGACCTCGGCCGCCAGGTCGTCGATGCCGCCGAGGTGCTCGACGACGACGCCCTCGCCGCGCAGGTCGTCGCCCCACACCTTCTCGACGAGCTCGGCGTCGTGACGGCCCTCGACGTAGATGCGGCTGGCCCGGGCGACCCGCGCCCGGGCCGCGGGAGCGGCAACCGACCCCGAGGCGGTCCGCCGGGCGGGGGCGCCGGCGACCTGGGCGGGCGGACGTACGAGCTGCACGGGGGCGCCCTCGACCAGGAAGCCGTGGCCCATCGGGAACACCCGGTGCCTGCCGTGGCGGTCCTCGAGGGTCACGGTCAGGCCGGCCGTGGTCTTCTCGACCATCACCACGGCCCCGCAGAAGCCGGTCTCGACGTCCTCGACCACGAGGTCCCGCTCGGCGGCGACCTGCGGGGCGGGTGGTCGCCGACGGCCCCAGCCGGGGGCGAGCACGTCGCCGGGGTACCTGTCCACGCCGTCAGCCTCGCGGGCGCGGGCGCCGGGCGCCACCGGACGCGCCGCGTACGGGCCGTGGTCCTGCCGCGTCGCGCGGCGGCACGGGATCGGGAACCGGCGGTCGTCGTACACTTGGCACTCCGCTCGCCCGAGTGCCAGACGCCCACGCCCGCCGTCCCGAGGAGGTGCCCGTGCTCGAGGACCGCAAGCTCGACGTGCTGCGCGCCATCGTCGAGGACTACGTCTCCACCCACGAGCCGGTGGGGTCCAAGGCGCTGGTCGAGCGGCACAACCTCGGGGTCTCGCCGGCCACGATCCGCAACGACATGGCCGCGCTCGAGGACGAGGGCTACATCGCGCAGCCGCACACCAGCGCCGGGCGCATCCCGACCGACAAGGGATACCGGCTCTTCGTCGACCGGCTCTCGACGGTCAAGCCGCTCTCGACGCCGGAGCGCCGGGCCATCCAGTCCTTCCTCGACGGCGCGCTGGACCTCGACGACATCGTCGCCCGCACGGTGCGCCTGCTCGCGCAGCTGACCAGCCAGGTCGCGGTGGTGCAGTACCCCTCCCTGTCGCGGTCGGAGGTCCGCCACGTCGAGCTCGTGCCGCTCACCACGAGCCGGCTGCTCGTCGTGCTCATCACGACGACCGGGCGGGTGGAGCAGCGGGTCGTCGAGACCTCGGTCGAGGTGTCCGAGACCCTGATGGGCGAGCTCCGGGCCCAGCTCAACGCGGCGACCGTCGGCGTGCGGCTCGCCGAGGCCGCCGGCCGCCTCAGCGACCTCCCCGAACGCTTCACGCCCGACCAGCGTCCGGTCGCGTCGGCGGTGCTGTCGGCGCTGCTCGAGAGCCTCGTCGAGGAGCACGAGGACCGCATCGTCCTCGGCGGCACCTCCAACCTCGCCCGGTTCGGGCCCGACTTCCCGCACAGCATCCGCCCGGTCCTCGAGGCGCTGGAGGAGCAGATGGTGCTGCTGCGGCTGCTGGGCGAGGCCGGCGACCCGTCGGTGCTGACCGTGCGCATCGGGTCGGAGAACACCCACGAGGGGCTCACCGGCACGTCGGTGGTCAGTGTCGGCTACGGCACCGAGCACGAGATGCTCGCCAAGCTGGGTGTCATCGGCCCGACCCGGATGGACTACCCCGGCACCATGGGTGCGGTCCGCGCCGTGGCCCGCTACGTCGGCAAGATCGTGGGAGAGAGCTGAGTGTCCCGACAGCAGCTGGACTACTACGCCGTGCTCGGCGTGTCGCGCGACGCCAGCCCGGAGGAGATCAAGAAGGCCTACCGGAGGCTGGCGCGACAGCTCCACCCCGACGTCAACCCCGACGAGGAGGAGCGCTTCAAGGAGGTCACCAAGGCCTACGAGGTGCTCTCCGACCCGCAGAAGCGCGAGATGCACGACCTCGGCGGCGACCCGTTCTCCACCGGCGGCGGCTTCGGGTCGGGGTTCGGCTTCTCCGACATCATGGACGCCTTCTTCGGCGCCGGCGGCGCCACGCGGGGCCCCCGGCCGAGGCAGCGGCGCGGCCAGGACGCGCTCATCCAGGTCGACATCGACCTCTCCGAGGCCACCTTCGGGGTCGCCCGGGACCTGCAGGTCGACACCGCCACGACGTGCCCGACCTGCCAGGGCGTGGGTGCCGCAGCCGGGACCTCCCCCCGTACGTGCGACATCTGCCGGGGCCGCGGCGAGGTGCAGCAGGTGACGCGCAGCTTCCTCGGCCAGGTCATGACGTCGCGGCCGTGCGCGGCCTGTCAGGGCTTCGGCACCGTGATCCCGACCCCGTGCGCCGACTGCGGAGGGGACGGCCGGGTCCGGACCCGCCGCTCGCTCAAGGTCAAGATCCCCCCCGGCGTCGACACCGGCACCCGCATCCAGCTCGCCGGCGAGGGCGAGGCGGGCCCCGGCGGCGGGCCGGCGGGCGACCTCTACGTCGAGATCGTCGAGCGGCCGCACGCGACGTTCCAGCGCCGCGGCGACGACCTGCACTGCACCGTGACCGTCCCGATGACCGCGGCGGCCCTCGGCACGACGGTCACGCTGGACACCCTCGACGGCCCGCGCCCGGTCGAGCTGCGCGCCGGGACCCAGTCGGGTCAGACGGTCACCCTCGACGACCTCGGGGTGACCCACCTGCGGCGCCAGGGCCGGGGGGACGTGATCGTGCACGTCGAGGTGCAGACCCCGACCCGGCTCGACGGCGAGCAGGAGGAGCTGCTGCGCAAGTTCGCCGGCCTGCGCGGTGAGGACGGCCCGGACGTCGGCCAGGTCGCCGGGCAGCGGCAGGGCTTCTTCAACCGCCTGCGCGACGCCTTCAACGACCAGCGCTGACCCCGGCCACTACCCGCACGAGCCCCCATCCTTCCGCGGTGATCATGCACGAATGGCTGGACCGGTACAGCCACACGTGCATGATCACCGCAGAGGTGAGGGGCGGGGGTCGGGGATGATGCGGGGGTGGGTGCGCCGGTGTTCGTGGTCGACCGGGACCGGCTGGTCGCCGGCACCGTGCTCGTCGACGGCGCGGAGGGCCACCACGCCGCGACCGTGACGCGGCTCGGGGTGGGCGAGCCGGTGGTGCTGACCGACGGGGCCGGGCGCCGGGCCGACGGGGTGGTGGCCGGGGCCGACCGCGACGTGCTCCTCGTGGACGTACGCACCGTCGCCGACGTCCCGGCGCCCCGGCCGCGGTTCGTCGTCGTCCAGGCGCTGCCCAAGGGCGACCGCGGCGAGGTCGCCGTCGAGACGCTCACCGAGGTCGGCGTCGACGTCGTCGTGCCGTGGGCCGCATCCCGGTGCGTCACGCGGTGGCGCGACGCGCGCGGGGCGAAGGCGCTGGCCCGATGGCGTACGACCGCCGTCGCGGCCGCGAAGCAGTCACGGCGCAGCCGGTTCCCGCAGGTGAGCGACCTGGCCGGCACCCGCGACGTGGTGGCGCTGCTGGCGGCGTCCGCGGCCGGGGTCCTCCTCCACGAGGAGGCCGACCAGCCGCTGGCCGGGCTGGACCTGCCGGCCGACGGGGACGTGGTGGTCGTCGTCGGGCCGGAGGGCGGGATCAGCCCCGACGAGCTCGCCGCGTTCCGCGACGCCGGTGCGACCGCGTACCGCCTCGGAGAGACGGTGCTGCGCACCTCGACGGCGGGCACCGCCGCGCTCGCCGTGCTCGCCGCGCGCAGCCGCTGGGCCTAGGTGCTCCTACTCGACGGTGAACGTCTTGGAGTCGACGTGGAGGGGCCGGCCGTCCTGGGCCGAGCTCTCGAACGCACGGATCTCGTAGGTGCCCGGCGGCAGGTCGACGGTGTCGCTGAACTCGGCGAAGTCGCCGTTCGCACCGGCCTGGGCGAAGCCCTCCTCGACGACGGTGTCCGAGCCGTCCTCGCGGACCTCCCAGCTGACCGTGCCCTCGAACGCCGTGCCGAAGCCGGTGATCTCGACGGGCGAGTCGACGGTCGCGTCCTGGGTCGGGCCGAGCAGCCAGACCAGGCCCTGGACGTCGAGCATCGAGGACCGCTTCACCGGGCTCGACCAGTCGGCGGCGCCGGACGAGGGGGTCTCGCCGTCGACCAGGAGCTGCACCGACTTCACGGCCTTGTCGTTCGCGGTGACCGTGTAGACGAGCTGCTGCACGGCCGTCAGCTCGGAGGCCGAGCCCACGCTGACGAAGCTGCTGAGGTCGACGGTGGCCGTGGCGCCGGAGACCGAGTAGTCGAGCAGCTCGGTGCCCGTCGGCCAGGCGGAGGCGTAGTCGGGGTCGATGGCGGGCTCGGTGAGCATCTCGCGCACCGCGGTGGCTGCCGGGTCGTCGCCGTCCTCGACCACGGCCGAGTGCTCCTCGCGGTACAGCCGCGGCCCGAGGTCGCCGTCGTCCATCGAGTAGTAGACGAAGACGTCCGCGCGGTCGACCGGGGGCTCGCTGGCCTCCGTCGTGGTCACGGACGGCGAGGGCGTCGACGTCGTCGTCCCGCTGGACGTCGGGCCGGCGACCACGTTCCCGTCGTCGTCCCCGGCGAGCGCCACGGCGAGTCCTCCTGCGGCGAGCCCGATCACGGCCGCCGCGGCGACCGCCAGGACGCCGGGGTGGCGCCACCAGGGCCGCTGCTCCTGCGCGATGCCGTCCCGGATGCTCGAGAGGCCGTCGTCTGAGGGGTGGACCATGTCGGCCTCCGAGGAAAGGGCGGCGCGCAACCGCGCGGCCAGCGGGTCGTCGTCGGGGTTGATGGGGGTGGTCATGACGCGGCCTCCAGGCTCTCGCGCAGGGCGGCCATGCCGCGCGACGCGTGGCTCTTGACCGCGCCGCGGCTGATGTCCAGGGCGTCGGCGATGCCGGCCTCGGTGAGGTCGGCGTAGTAGCGGAGCACGAGCACCTCGCGCTGGCGCTGCGGCAGCCGCCGCAGCGCGGCCATCACCTCGGCGTGCTCCAGGGCGACCATCGCGCCGTGCTCGGCGCTCGCGGCGTGCGGCGGAGGCGCCGGGGCGTTGCGCTCGACGACGGAGCGGTGGCGCAGCGCCGAGCGCGAGCCGTTCACGACCGAGCGCCGGAGGTACGCGAGCGCCTTGTCCGGGTCGGCCAACCGACGCCAGGCGCCGTGCATGGCGACGAACGCGTCCTGCACGACCTCCTCGGCCGCCGCCGTGTCGCGCAGGAGGAGCGCCCCCAGCCGCACCAGCGACCGGTAGTGGGCCGCGTAGAGGTGCGTCACCGCGTCGTCGGCCCCCCACACGGGGGCGCCCGCGGTGCTGCTCATGCCGTTACTCGCCCCGATCTGAGGTCGCGCTCTCGGTGGTGCGGGTGCCGGTGTCACATGCGTACGACGCCCACCTCGCCCGTCTGGTTTACCTGTTCCGCCGCTCCGTCCGGGTCCGGCGCGCCGCAGCGGGCTGGCTACAGTTCGGTCATGCCGGAGAGCGACTGCCTGTTCTGCAGGGTCGTGGCCGGCGACCTGCCCGCCGAGGTCGTGCACCGGGGGGACCGGGTGCTGGCCTTCCGCGACGTCTCGCCGCAGGCGCCGACGCACGTCCTGGTGGTGCCGCTGGAGCACCACGCCGACGTGGCGGCCCTGGCCGGCGCTGACCCGCAGGCCCACGCCGAGCTCGCGGTGGTCGCCGGGACGGTCGCGCGGGCCGAGGGGCACGACAGCTTCCGGCTGGTCTTCAACACCGGCGCCCGGTCGGGCCAGAGCGTGTTCCACGTCCACGGCCACGTGCTGGCGGGCCGCGACATGACCTGGCCGCCCGGGTGACCGAGCCCTCCGGGGCCCTGATCGCCTAGCATTGGCGCGTCCGGTGCCCCGCGCGGCACCCCGCCGAGACGGAAGCAGGGCGAACAGGCCGACCGGCCGACCCTATGACCGAGTCACCCCAGGCCCGCACGACCATCGTTGTGCCGGCCAGCCAGCCGATGGTTGCCGTGCTGGGCCCGCGCGACGAGCTCCTCCGGGTCGTCGAGACGGCCTTCCCGACGGTCGACATCTCGGTCCGCGGCAACGAGATCACCGTGCACGGCGAGCCCGGCGAGGCCGCCCTCGTCGAGCGCTTCTACGACGAGCTCACGACCGTGCTGCGCGCCGGGCAGGGGGTCACGGTGGAGGCGGTGGAGCGCATGGTCGCCATGCTGCGCTCGGAGACCGGCGAGCGCCCGGCCGAGGTGCTGACCCTCAACATCCTGTCCAACCGCGGCCGCACGATCCGCCCCAAGACGCTGAACCAGAAGCGCTACGTCGACGCCATCGACAAGCACACGGTGGTGTTCGGCATCGGCCCGGCCGGCACCGGCAAGACCTACCTCGCGATGGCCAAGGCCGTGCAGGCGCTGCAGGCCAAGCAGGTCAACCGCATCATCCTCACCCGGCCGGCGGTCGAGGCGGGGGAGCGGCTCGGGTTCCTGCCCGGCACGCTGTACGAGAAGATCGACCCCTACCTGCGGCCGCTCTACGACGCCCTGCACGACATGATCGACCCGGAGTCGATCCCCCGGCTGATGACGGCCGGCACCATCGAGGTCGCCCCTCTGGCCTACATGCGCGGGCGCACCCTCAACGACGCCTTCATCATCCTCGACGAGGCGCAGAACACCTCGCCGGAGCAGATGAAGATGTTCCTGACCCGGCTGGGGTTCGGCTCGAGGATGGTCGTGACCGGCGACGTGACCCAGGTCGACCTGCCCGGCGGCACCCACAGCGGGCTGCGCGTGGTGCAGGAGATCCTCGACGGCACCAACGACGTGCACTTCTGCCGGCTGGCCAGCCAGGACGTCGTGCGCCACCGGCTGGTCACCGACATCGTCGACGCCTACGGCCGCTGGGACGCCCACCAGGCGGCCGACAGCCGCCAGGGTCGCGGCGCCGGCGGCTCCGGCCCCTCCCGACGCGGCCGCCGGTGACCGGGCATGACGGCGGGTCGGCGGTCTTGAGCATCGACGTCAACGACGAGTCCGGTGCCGGGGTCGACGTGGAACGCGTCGTGCTGCTCGCGCGCTTCGTGCTCGACCGGATGCGCGTCCACCCGCTGGCCGAGCTGTCGGTGATCGCGGTCGACGCGCAGACGATGGCCGGTCACGCACAAGCAGTGGATGGACGAGGAGGGCCCGACCGACGTCCTGTCCTTCCCGATGGACGAGCTGCGCCCCGGGAACGACGACGACGAGCCGGAGCCGGGGCTGCTCGGCGACGTCGTGCTGTGCCCGGAGGTCGCCGCCACCCAGGCGGCGTCGGCGGGCCACAGCAGGGACCACGAGCTGGACCTGCTGCTGGCCCACGGCATCCTGCACCTGCTCGGGTTCGACCACGCCGAGCCGGCGGACCAGGCCGAGATGTTCGCGCTGCAGGCCGACCTGCTGCGCGACTGGTGGTCCGAGCGCGGCGTCGAGGCCGGCGTGACGCCGTGAGCGAGCCGGTCCTCCTCCTGCCCGTCGCGGCGCTGCTCGTGCTGCTCGGCGGGCTCTTCGCCGGCGCCGAGGCGGCGCTCTCGCGCGTCTCCCGGGTGTCGGCCGAGGAGCTCGAGCGCGACGGCCGCCGCGGTGCCCACCGGCTGCAGCAGGTGCTCGCCGACACCGCGCGCTACCTCAACCTGCTCACGCTGCTGCGGGTCGCCAGCGAGCTCGTCGCGACCGTCCTGGTCACCGTGGCGGCGCTGGACATCTTCGACCGGGTCTGGCAGGCCATGGTCGTCACCGGGGTCACCATGGTGGTCGTCTCCTACATCGCGATCGGTGTGTCTCCGCGCACCCTCGGCCGTCAGCACCCGGCGCCGATCGCGCTCGTCGCCGCCCGCTTCGTCCACCCGCTGGCCCGCTTCCTCGGGCCGCTGCCGCAGCTGCTGATCCTGGCGGGCAACGCCCTCACCCCCGGCAAGGGCTTCCGCGACGGGCCGTTCGCCTCCGAGGCCGAGCTGCGCGAGCTGGTCGACCTGGCCGAGGAGAACCAGCTCATCGAGGACCGCGAGCGCGCGATGATCCACTCGGTCTTCGAGCTGGGCGACACGATCGTGCGCGAGGTCATGGTGCCCCGCACCGACGTGGTGTTCATCGAGCGCGACAAGACGCTGCGGCAGGCGCTCTCGCTCGCGCTGCGCAGCGGCTTCAGCCGCATCCCCGTGATCGGGGACGGGACCGACGACGTGCTGGGCGTGGCCTACCTCAAGGACCTCGTGCGCCGGACGTACGTCCACCGCGACGGCGAGTCGGTCGAGAAGGTCGAGTCGGTCATGCGGCCGGCGGTGTTCGTCCCCGAGTCGAAGCCGGTCGACGAGCTGCTGCGCGAGATGCAGGCCCAGCAGTCGCACATGGCGATCGTGGTCGACGAGTACGGCGGCACCGCCGGCCTGGTCACCATCGAGGACGTCCTGGAGGAGATCGTCGGCGAGATCACCGACGAGTACGACGTCGAGCAGTCGCTGGTCGACGAGCTGCCCGACGGGTCGCTGCGGGTGAGCACCCGGCTGCACGTCGACGAGCTGTCCGAGCGCCTCGACGTCGAGCTGCAGGACGACGACGTCGACACCGTGGGCGGGCTGCTGGCCAAGCACCTCGGGCGGGTGCCGATCCCGGACGCGCAGGTGACCGTACGCGGGGTGGAGCTGACCGCCGAGAGCGCGCAGGGCCGCCGCAACCGGATCGGCACGGTGCTCGTGCGCCGGGTCGCCGATCCCGACGCCGAGGCAGGTGCCGACGCGGACCAGACGCGGACCGGGGCCGGCGACGCGCACAACGGTGCGGCCGCGGGCGACGGCACGACCGATCGGGAGCCCGCCGATGTCCGCGACACCTGACCTGTCGGGCGTCCCCGCCGAGGACGCCAAGCTCGTGACGCTGGCCCGCTCCGCCCGGGCACGCACCGGCGCCGCCGAGGGCGCGGCGGTCCGTGACGGCACGGGCCGCACGTACGCCGGCGCGACGGTGGACCTGCCGTCGCTGCGCCTGAGCGCCGTGCAGGCGGTCGTCGCCGCGGCCGTGTCCAGCGGCGCCGACGGCCTCGACGCCGTCGCCGTCGTGGGTGAGGTGCCGGCGCTTGTCGACGCGGACCGTGCCGTGCTCGCCGACCTCGGTGTCGCGACCGTGCTGCGCGCCGGGCCGGACGGCGTCCTGCACGGCCGCTCCTGAGCGGCCCCGGCGCGTCCGGCGGCCCGGCGCGGGTTACCGTCGCGTCCATGTTCCGTCGCCGTCGCGTGCCGCCACCTGGGCGGGTTGCCGTGGCACCACCGCCGCAGGCCGCCCACCACGGTCCGCACGACGCGGTCGAGGTCCCCTACGTGCTGCGGTTCACCGCCGCCTGGTCGTGGCGGCTGCTGCTGGTGCTGGCCGCGCTCTACGTCGGGCTGGAGCTGTTCGCGCTGCTGTCGGTGGTCCTGGTGCCGGTGATCCTCGGGCTGCTCCTGTCGGCGGTCGCGTCCCCGATGGTCGACCGGCTGACGGCCCTGCGGCTGCCGCGCGGGCTGGCCACCGCTGTCGTCGTCGTGAGCGGGATCGCGGCTCTGGTGGCCGTGGTCGCCCTCGTGGCGCAGCAGATCTCGTCGGGGTTCAGCGACCTGCGGGCGTCCTTCGACAGCAGCCTGGTGGAGGTCGAGCGCTACCTCGCGGACCTCGGGCTGAGCCGCATGCAGGTCCGCGACGGGCTCGATCGCATCCGGGATGGGGTCAGCGCCGGCAGCGGCGGCAACATCGGGGGCACCGTCGTGTCGGTCACGACGACCGCGGGTCACCTCGTGGCCGGCCTGTTCATCACGCTGTTCGCGACGATCTTCTTCACCTACGACGGGCGCCGGATCTGGGCGTGGATGGTGCGGCTCTTCCCGTCCACGGCGCGGGACCGGGTGCAGGGCAGCGGGAGCCGGGCCTGGGCGGTCCTCACGTCGTACGTCCGCGCGACCGTCGTCATCGCCGCCGTCGACGCGCTGGGCATCGTGCTCGTCGCGGCGATCCTCGGGCTCCCGCTGGTCATCCCGATCGGGGTCCTGGTCTTCCTCGGAGCCTTCATCCCGATCGTGGGCGCGACCATCAGCGGTATCGCCGCGGTCGCGGTGGCCCTGGTCGCGGAGGGGCCGGTCTCGGCCCTCGTGATGCTCGCCGGGGTGATCGGCGTGCAGCAGCTGGAGGGCCATGTGCTGCAGCCGTTCCTCATGGGCCGCCTGGTGCGCGTACACCCCCTCGCCGTGGTCGTGGTCATTGCCATCGGAGGCCTGGTCGCGGGTGTGTTCGGGGCTCTGGTCGCCGTCCCGCTCACGGCCATCGTCAACACCGTGAGCACCTACCTCGCGCAGGACCGCGCGGCGCGCGTCGGAGCGCACGGCCCGCCCGCCGGCGTCGGGGCGGCGGTCGACAAGGCCGTCCCGTGAGCGGCGACCGGCCGGCGTTCCGTGCCGGCTTCGTGTGCTTCGTCGGGCGCCCCAACACGGGGAAGTCCACGCTCACCAACGCGCTCGTCGGCGAGAAGATCGTGATCACGTCGAGCAAGCCGCAGACGACGCGACGGGTCGTGCGCGGCATCGTGCACCGGCCGGACGCCCAGCTCGTCGTCCTGGACACCCCCGGCCTGCACCGACCACGGACGCTGCTGGGGGAGCGCCTCAACGCCGAGGTCCGCTCCAGCTGGGCAGAGGTGGACGTCGTCGGGTTCTGTCTCCCTGCGGACGAGAAGCTGGGGCCGGGTGACCGGTTCATCGCCCGGGAGGTCGCGGCACTGTCACGGGTCGCCCCGGTGGCCGTCGTCACGAAGACCGACCGGGTCGCGCGTGACCGGGTGGCCGAGCAGCTGCTCGCCGTCAGCCGGCTCGGGGAGGCCGAGGGCATCGACTGGGCGCACGTGGTGCCGGTGTCCGCCGCGTCCGGTGACCAGGTCGACCTGCTCGCCGACCTCCTCGTGGGCCTCATGCCGGAGTCGCCGCCGCTCTACCCCGACGGCGACCTGACCGACGAGCCCGAGCAGGTGCTCGTCGCCGAGCTCATCAGGGAGGCTGCGCTCGAGGGAGTGCGCGACGAGCTGCCGCACTCGATCGCCGTCGTCGTCGAGGAGATGATCCCGCGCGAGGACCGGCCCGCCGACCGGCCGCTGCTCGACGTGCACGCCTACCTCTACGTCGAGCGGGACAGCCAGAAGGCCATCGTCATCGGGCCCAAGGGAGCCCGGCTGCGCTCGATCGGCACGACCGCGCGGGTGCAGATCGAGGCGCTGCTCGGCACCCAGGTCTACCTGGACCTGCACGTCACCGTCGCGAAGGACTGGCAGCGCGACCCGCGCCAGCTGCGCAAGCTCGGCTTCTAGGCCGGACCCGGGGAACGCCGCGCGCGGCACGGTCGGGATGGGCACTGTGCGGCCTCAGACCTGCCCCGCCCGTGGAGCAGGTCTGGTCATCGGGCGCTCGACCGGGGCTGCCCCTGGCCCAGACATTGCGCTCCCGCACCGGACACGCCGGGCGAGTGGTGTGTCAGCGCAATGTCTGTGGGTCCTGGGGGACGGGCGGGTCCAGCATCCGGAACCGGAAACGCGCAGCGGGAGACGAAACGGAGCGTGTCCGCGTACTCTCGAACCGTGCGGACGCGCCACCTGCTTCTCGGCCGCCGCGGCGAGGCTCTCCTCTAGAGGCCGGCTCCCTCGCCGCGGAGCGCTCGCCTGTGTCGGTCGAACCTCCCCGCGAGAGGCGAGAGTGGCCCCGATGACATCCGTACGGAACCCGCAGCAGCCATCCGGCATGCCGATCCATCGCTACACCCCGTTCACGCCCGTCGAGCTCGCCGACCGCAGCTGGCCGGCGTCGCGCATCACCGAGGCCCCCCGCTGGTGCGCGGTGGACCTGCGGGACGGCAACCAGGCGCTGATCGACCCCATGAGCCCCGCGCGCAAGAAGCGCATGTTCGAGCTGCTGGTGCGGCTGGGCTACAAGGAGATCGAGGTCGGCTTCCCCTCGGCGAGCCAGACCGACTTCGACTTCGTCCGCGAGCTCATCGAGCAGGACCTGGTCCCCGACGACGTCGTGATCCAGGTCCTGACCCAGGCCCGCGACCCGCTCATCGAGCGCACCTTCGAGTCGATCCGAGGCGCCCGGCAGGCGATCGTGCACCTCTACAACTCGACGTCGACGCTGCAGCGCCGGGTCGTGTTCGGGCTGCCGCGCGAGGGCATCGTCGACATCGCGGTGCAGGGCGCCCGGCTGTGCCGCAAGCTCACCGAGACGGTCAGGGACACCGAGGTCCTCTTCGAGTACTCACCCGAGTCCTACACCGGCACCGAGCTCGACTTCGCGGTCGAGGTCTGCAACGCGGTCAACGACATCTGGCAGCCCACGCCCGACCGCAAGGCGATCATCAACCTGCCGGCGACGGTGGAGATGGCCACGCCCAACGTCTACGCCGACTCGATCGAGTGGATGCACCGCAACCTGGCGCGCCGCGACTCCGTCGTGCTGTCCCTGCACCCCCACAACGACCGGGGCACGGCGGTGGCCGCGGCCGAGCTGGGCTACATGGCCGGCGCGGACCGCATCGAGGGCTGCCTGTTCGGCAACGGCGAGCGCACGGGCAACGTCTGCCTGGTGACGCTGGGCATGAACCTCTTCGCCCAGGGGATCGACCCGCAGATCGACTTCAGCGACATCGACGAGATCCGCCGGACGGTCGAGTACTGCAACCAGCTGCCGGTCAACGAGCGCCACCCCTACGGCGGCGACCTCGTCTACACCGCCTTCTCCGGCTCGCACCAGGACGCCATCAAGAAGGGCCTGGAGTGGATGCAGCGCGACGCCGCCGAGGCCGGGGTGCCGGTGGACGAGCACCGGTGGGGCGTGCCGTACCTGCCGATCGACCCGAAGGACGTGGGTCGGACGTACGAGGCGGTCATCCGGGTCAACTCGCAGTCGGGCAAGGGCGGCGTCGCCTACGTCATGAAGACCGAGCACCAGCTCGACCTGCCGCGCCGCCTGCAGATCGAGTTCAGCCAGGTCATCCAGGCGCGCACCGACGCGTCCGGCGGTGAGGTGTCACCGGCGCAGATGTGGGAGGCGTTCGACGCCGAGTACCTCCAGCCGACGGACCCCGCTGTCGCTGAGCTCCCACCACACGTCCTCGGCCGACGGCGAGGACGACCAGCTCGACGTGACCGTCGAGGCCGACGGGACCGCGCGGGCGCTCGTGGGCCGCGGCAACGGCCCGATCGCGGCGTTCGTCGACGCGCTGCGGGCCATCGGGCACGACGTGCGCGTGCTCGACTACGCCGAGCACGCGCTGTCCAGCGGCGGCGACGCGCGCGCCGCGGCCTACGTCGAGTGCGCGATCGGCGAGCGCATCCTCTGGGGCGTCGGGGTCGACCCGAACATCGTCACCGCGTCGCTGAAGGCGGTCGTCTCGGCCTGCAACCGCGCCGCGGCCCCACCGTCCACCTGACCACGGGCGTCCGGGTGCGCCGAACGGGTAAAGATCCCCGTCCCCGGTCAAGGTCGGCGACCGGTTGGGCGATGGCGGGAGTCGGTACGTCGACGGGGGTGTCGCATGGTCGGGTCGCTGCGAGTCGGTGTCAGCGTGGGGATGGCACTGCTCATCGGGAGCCCGCTCGCCGCGGCGCCCGCCGTGGCCGCGCCCCCGGTCCCGGACCGGGTGCTCGTCAGGGTCGACGACAGCGGCGTCCGGATGACGGACACGCTGCGGCCGGGCCGGCACCGCTTCGTGGTGGTGGCGAAGGGCGGCGAGCAGGACGGTCTGCAGCTGATCCGCCCGCGTGCGGGCTACACCGTCGAGGAGTACACCCGTGACCTGAGGGCGGGCAGCGGCTCCGACCGGGCCGCGCGCTCGGCGACGCGCCGCATGGAGGCCAACCTGGGACTCCGTGGCGGCGTGATGGTCGATCGTGGCCGGCGGGCGGTCTTCTGGCAGACCGTGTCGCGGGGGCGGCTGTGGGTCGTCGCCCAGAACAGTCCGCGGGAGGTCCACCAGGTCCAGGTGACGGGGCGGCCGGACCGCGTCTCCGCACCCCGGCCGTCCGCGACCCTGACCGTCACCGACGGCTCCGTCCTGGTCCCGCCCACCGCGCTGCGAACCCGGGGCGTGTTCCGCTTCCGCAACCAAGGAGCCGTCCCCCACATGATCGGCCTGGCACGGCTGGTCGACGGCCGCACCGCGGCGGATGCCACGGCGTACCTCGACGCGATCTTCGGCGACGACCCGTCACTCGACCCGGCGACGATGGAGGACCCCTTCGACGACGAGGTGTACGGCGCTCCCACGATGTCGGTGCACCCGGGGGGCAGCATGCTCATGAAGTACTCGCTGCCGCCCGGCGACTACGTCGCGGTCTGCATCGTCCTCGACTGGACCACCAAGAGGCTTCACGCCCAGCGGGGAGAGCTCGCCGCCGTCCGGGTCGGGTGACCACGGCACGACGGAAGGCGCGGACGCACCGCTCGACCGCCGGTCAGGGGCGCAGCTCGCGGGTGACGGTCGTGCGTGCGACGAGCCGGCCGCGGTGCCAGACCGCGCGCGGCGGGTCCTGCAGGCGCAGCACCTCCGGCCAGGTCGGCGCGCCGTGGAGCTGCAGGTCGGCGCGAGCGCCAGCCACCACGCCGTACGCGTCGCCGAGCCGCCAGGCCGTGGCCGGCACCGTCGTGACCGCCGCGAGCGCCTGCGCCAGCTCGTCGGGTGACACCAGGTGCGCCGCGTGCGCGGACACGAGCGCCACCTCGAGCATGTCGCCGCGGCCGAACGGATAGAAGCCGTCGTGCACGCAGTCCTGCCCGAACGCGACCGGGACGCCGGCCGCCATGAGCTCGCGGACCCTGGTCGTGCCGCGCCGCACGAGCCCGCGGTCGCCGCGGCCCTGGAGCACGAGGTTGGTGACCGGGTTGGACGCGATCGTGATGCCCGCGCGGGCGCAGCCGGCGATGACCTCGTCGGCGTAGGCGTCGTCGGCCGCGGACAGGGCGCACACGTGGCCAGCCGTGACCCGCCCCTGCCAGCCGGTCCGCTCGGTCTCCGCGACCACCATCGCGAGGGTGCGCACCGACCCGTCGTCGGTCTCGTCGACGTGCATGTCGACGTCGGCGTCGAAGCGGCGGGCCAGCTCGAAGCAGAACCGCACGTGCTCGCGCTGGTCGGCCTGCGAGGTCTCCCAGTGCGGCATGCCGCCGACGACCGCCGCCCCGCCCTCCATCGCCGCGACCATCAGGTCGGCGCAGCCGGGGTCTCGCAGGATCCCCTCCTGCGGGAAGGCGATCGCGTGCACCTCGGCGACGTCGGCGCAGTCACGGGCCGCGGCGAGGACCCCCTCGAGCGGCACCAGCCCCCCGATGGTGTCGACGTCGACGTGCGTCCTGATGCGGGTGGTGCCGGTCAGCACCGACGACTCGATGACCGAGCGCGCCCGGCGGCGTACGTCCTCGACGTCGTAGCCGCGCTTGGCGACCTGGATCGCCTCGATCGCCCCCTGCAGCGTGCCGTCGTGCGAGGCCAGCTGGTCGCGGATCAGCACCTTGTCGAGGTGGACGTGGGTGTCGATGAACGCGGGCAGGAGCAGGCCGCCGGCCGCGTCGACTCGCTCGGCGACCCCGGAGGCGGCGCCCGGCCCGACCGCGACCACGAGCTCCCCGTCGACCACCACGTCGACGACCCGTCCGTCGACGAGCGTCGCGCCGGCGATCGCGCTCTCGGCCATGCGCCGACCCTGGCAGACGCGGGCCGCAAAACCTATGGCACGTCCGGGGCCCAGTCCTTATCGTCAGCGCCGGCCCGTGCACGCGAAGCAGGGGGAGTCATGAGGGTTCTGGTCGCCACCACCGCCAACACCGGGCATTTCGAGCCGATCGTTCCCTTTGCCCGGGCCTGCGCGTCCGCCGGCCACGAGGTGCGGGTCGCGGCGGCCGCGAGCTTCGCCGCCGCGGTCGGGTCGGCGGGCTTCGTGCACGTGCCCTTCTCCGATGCGCCGCCCGAGGAGACGGGGGCGGTCTTCGCGACGCTGCCGCCGCTGGACGGGGCGTCACCGGCGGACATCGAGGAAGGCAACGTCGTCGTCGTCCGCGAGGTCTTCGCCCGGCTCGACGCCGGCGCGGCGCTGCCCGGCCTGACCGAGGCGATGGCCGACTGGCGGCCCGACGTGGTGCTGCGGGAGACGGCGGAGCTCGGTTCCTACCTGGCCGCGGAGGCCGCCGGCGTCCCGCACGTGCAGCTCAACACCGGCCTGAGCTCCTTCATGGACGTCGCGTCGGTCGCGGAGGCGCCGCTCGTGGCGCTGGGCGCGGCGCCCGGGCTCGCCGGGCTGCGCGCTGCGCCGCGGCTGACGCTGGTGCCCGGTTCGCTCGACGGGTCGTCCCCGGACGGCTCGGCCGCGCCAACCAGGTTCCGCGAGCCGTCCCCGGCCGGACCCGCCGAGCTCCCGGACTGGTGGCCGGGCCACGACGGGCCGCTGGTCTACGTGACGTTCGGCACGGTCGCCGCGGTGGTGGGGCTCTTCCCCGCGTTGTACGACGCGGTGGTCACCGCGCTGGCCGACCAGCCGGTCCGCGTCCTGCTCACCACCGGCGCGGGTGACCCCGCCGAGCTCGGGCCGCTGCCCGGCAACGTGCACGTCGAGCGGTTCTGGCCCCAGCGCGAGGTCATGCCGCACGCTGCGGCGATGGTGGCGCACGGCGGTCTCGGCACGACGATGCTCGCGCTGACCCACGGCGTGCCGATGGTCCTGCTGCCGCTGTTCGCGGATCAGACGCACAACGCGAGCCGGGTCGCGGACGTCGGGGCCGGGGTGGTCGCACACGGCGGTCCGGGAGCCGCGGCGGCGCTGCCGGACCTGCTCGGGCAGGTGCTGGACGACCCCTCGAGCCGGGCCCGGGCCGGTTCGCTGGCCGCCGAGATCGCCGGACACCTGCCCGTCGCGCGCGCCGTCCCGCTGCTGGAGCGGGTCGCGTCCACCACAATGGGGCTGTGAGCCTCTACCGCGACGAGGGTGTGGTCCTGCGCACCCAGAAGCTGGGCGAGGCCGACCGCATCATCACCCTGCTCACCCGCTCGCACGGCCGGGTCCGGGCCGTCGGCAAGGGGGTCCGCCGGACACGGTCGAAGTTCGGCGCCCGGCTCGAGCCGTTCACGCACGTCGACCTGCAGGTCTACGAGGGCAGGTCGCTCGACGTGGTGCAGCAGGCCGAGACGATCGCGTCCTACGGCGACCGGGTCGCGGGCGACTACGGGCGCTACACCGCGGGAACGGCGATGCTCGAGACCGCCGAGCGCCTGACCGCCGAGGAGAAGGAGCCTGCGGTCCAGCAGTTCCTGCTGCTCGTCGGCGGGCTGCGCACCCTGGCCGGCGCCGAGCACGCGTCGGGCCTGGTGCTCGACGCGTTCCTGCTGCGGTCCCTGGCCGTCGCGGGCTACGCGGCGTCGTTCGACGACTGCGCCCGCTGCACCCGGCCGGGCCCGCACTCCTTCTTCAACGTGGCCGCCGGCGGCACCGTGTGCGGCACCTGCCGCCCGTCCGGCTCGGTCAGCCCCGCCCGGGAGACCCTCGACCTCCTCTCGGCGCTGCTCACCGGCGACTGGGCGGCCGCCGACTCCAGCGACGCCCGGCACCGGCGTGAGGGCAGCGGCCTCGTGGCGGCCTACCTGCAGTGGCACCTCGAGCGAGGGCTGAGGTCGCTGCCCCTGGTCGAGCGCACCTGAGACGCCACGCCCGGTCGCCGACCCGCTGCGGCCCCGACCCGGCTCGCTAGGGTCGCCGCGTGGCTCGACGGACCAAGGACAGCGCGCGCGGACCGCGACGCGAGCCGGTGCCGCCGCCGCCGCACCCGTCCGGCGCCCGCCCCCCGGCGGTCCCCGCCGAGCTGGTGCCGCGCCATGTCGCGATCGTCATGGACGGCAACGGGCGCTGGGCCAAGCAGCGCGGCCTTCCCCGCACCGCCGGCCACGAGGCCGGCGAGGCAGCGCTGCTCGACGTGATCCACGGGGCGATCGAGATCGGCGTGCAGCACGTCTCGGCCTACGCGTTCTCGACCGAGAACTGGCGCCGGTCGCCCGAGGAGGTGCGCTTCCTCATGGGCTTCAACCGCGACGTGATCCGCCGCCGGCGCGACGAGCTCGACGCGATGGGCGTCCGCGTGCGCTGGGCAGGTCGTCGGCGGCGGCTGTGGCGCAGCGTCATCGACGAGCTGGAGGACGCCGAGCGGCGCACTCACGGCAACCGCACCCTTACCCTGCAGTTCTGCGTCAACTACGGCGGGCGGGCCGAGATCGCCGACGCCGCGGCAGCGATCGCCCGCGAGGTGCAGGCCGGTCGGCTCGACCCCGACAAGGTCGACGAGAAGACCGTGGCGCGCCACCTCGACGAGCCCGGCATCCCCGACGTGGACCTGTTCGTGCGCTCGTCGGGCGAGCAGCGCACCTCGAACTTCCTGCTCTGGCAGTCCGCCTACGCCGAGATGGTCTTCCTGGACACCCTGTGGCCCGACTTCGACCGCCGCGACCTGTGGCGCGCCATCGAGGTCTACGCCGCGCGTGACCGCCGGTACGGCGGCGCGCTCCCGAACTTCGTCACCGGTCAGGAGCAGACCGAGCGGGCCCAGGACAGGTAGCGCCTGGGCCGGTCGGTGATGACCGGCCCGGCGTGGTCGTGGGCCATCCGCCGCCAGCCGGCGACCGTGTTCACCGTCCACGGGCGGACCTCGATGCCGGCCGCTCGCCACCGGTCGGCCCGCGCCCGGGTCACCGACCAGTAGTGCACGAGGTAGGTGCGGCCGTAACGCAGCACGTCGTCCGGCGCCCGGAACCCGCGGGAGTCGATGAGGGCCGTGGCCAGCCCCGGCTGGGCGGCGCGCACGTCGAGCACGGTCTGCGCGTCGAAGCTGGTGACCCTGACCCGGTGCAGCATGCCGAGCCAGCGCAGCCGGTTGAGGAAGTTGTGCATCTGCTGCGTCGTGGGCCGGACCTTGAGCTCCACGAGGAACCAGGCGCCGCGGCTGCGCCCGAACCGGAGCACCTGGAACAGCGTGGGCACCCTGACCCCCGCGTAGCGCGGCGCGAACCAGGACCCGGCGTCGAGCGAGCGGAGGTCGCCCAGCCGCAGGTCGGCGACGCGACCGCTGCCGCTGGTCGTCCGGCGCACGCTGGCGTCGTGCATGGCGACGGGGACGTCGTCGTCGGTGAACCGGACGTCGACCTCGAGACGGACCGCGCCGGCCCGGAGGGCCTTGCGGAAGGCAGGGATGGTGTTCTCGGGGGCGCGCGAGGAGTCGCCCCGGTGGGCAACCGGCGGCGGGACGCAGCCCCCGCCGCGCGCCGCGGCCGGGCCCGCACCGACTGCGACCGACGCCGTGCCGACGACGAGGACGGCCGCGAGAGCCCGGGCGAGGACCGACGTGGCGCGGCGTATAGGCACAGCGGCGGACCCCCGTGGATCGGTGTGCGGCGAACCCGCTCGACGCTACCCCAGGCGATGCGGTCGCAGAGGGCTCACGCGCAGCGTGCGCAGGTCCCGAAGATCTCGACCGTGTGCTCCACCTCGCGGAACCCGTGCTCGGCGGCGACACGGTCGGCCCACCGTTCGACGGCGGGACCGTCGACCTCGACCGTGCGACCGCAGTCGCGGCAGACGAGATGGTGGTGGTGACGCACCGTGCTGCAGCGCCGGTAGACGGCCTCGCCGTCGGGCTGGCGCAGGACGTCCACCTCGCCGGCGTCGGACAACGCCTGCAGCGCCCGGTAGACGGTCGTGAGGCCGATGCGGGTGCCGGCCGCCCGCAGGCGGACGTGCAGGTCCTGCGCGCTGACGAAGTCGGTCGTCCGGTCCAGCTCGGCGCGCACGGCGGTCCGCTGGCGGGTCACGAGGCGCCCACCACGAGCCACATCATGCCCACGCCGCCGAGGGTGCTCACGAGGGTCAGCCGGGACGGGTGGCGCGCATGTGCCTCGGGGAGGATGTCGGCGGTCGCGAGGTAGAGCAGGAAGCCGGAGAAGGCTCCCAGGTAGAGCGCGAGGACCTCGTCGCCGACGGTGAAGAACAGTGTGGCGAACGCGCCGGCGATCGGTGCCACGGCGTCGGCTCCGAGCATCACGAGGGTGCGCCGGTGGGTGTTCCCGTGGGTCCGCATGATCGTGACGGTGTTGAGCCCGTCGGCGAAGTCGTGGGCGATGACCGCGATCGCCACGGCGACGCCGATCGAGCTGTCGATCTGGAACGCCAGGCCGATGCCGACGCCGTCGAGGAACGAGTGCACGACCAGGGCGCCCGCCGACGCCAGGCCGATCTCGGGGTTGTGGTGGTGGTGCGACTCGTACTCGCCCTCGTGCGCGCCGTGGATCGCCAACGAGCGCTCGACGACGTGCAGGACCAGGAACCCGGTCGCGAAGGCGACCATCACCGCGGGCACGCCACCGACCGAGGCGTCGCTGAGCTCGAACAGCTCGGGCAGGAGGTCGAAGGCCACCAGCCCGAGCATCACGCCGGCGGCGAAGCCCAGCACCAGGTGCAGCCGGTCGCGCGCCCGCAGCGCCACGAAGCCGCCCAGCCCGGTGAAGACGACCGCGGTGAGCGCGAGCAGCAGGGCCATGCACCGGACTCTAACGCACATGAAAACCGTTGTCATTTCGCCGGCCGACGACCCGGCAGGTCTGGGATGCTTCGCGGGTGCTCGCCCTCACCCGCCTCCGTGTCCCGGCCGCCGACGCCCTCGCGGTGGAAGGAGCGGCCCGGAGCCTGCTGGGCGACCTGTCCGCGCGCCCCGGCTTCGTGCGCGGACACCTCGGCCGCGCGGCCGACGACCCCACGCTGTGGGCGCTGGTGACCGAGTGGGAGGCGATCGGCGCCTACCGGCGCGGCCTGTCGTCGTACGACGTGAAGGTCTCCTACGCGCCGCTCATGACCTACGTGGTCGCCGAGCCCAGCGCGTACGAGGTCGTGGCCGGCGACGACGACGTATCGGACGCGGCCGACCAGGGCGCGGAACCGGTGTGACCGGCACCCCGCCGGCCCGTTAGTGTCGGCGGCTCACCCGCCGACAACCAGCCGGATGGAGGCCATCGTGGCCAAGGGCAGCTCGGGCGCCTCCCGGGCCGACGCGATCGTCGGCCTCAGCAAGCGTCGGGGGTTCGTCTACCCCAGCAGCGAGATCTACGGCGGCACCCGCTCAGCCTGGGACTACGGCCCGCTCGGCGTCGAGCTCAAGGAGAACGTCCGGCGGCAGTGGTGGACCTCCATGGTCCAGGCCCGCGACGACGTGGTCGGTCTCGACTCGGCGGTGATCCTCTCGCGCGACGTGTGGGTCGCGTCGGGCCACGTCGACACGTTCACCGACCCGCTGTCGGAGTGCCAGTCCTGCCACAAGCGGTTCCGGGCCGACCACCTCGAGGAGGCGTTCGAGGCGAAGAAGGGCACGCCGCCGCCGAACGGCCTGGCCGACGTCAACTGCCCCAACTGCGGGGTGAAGGGTGCGTTCACCGAGCCGCGACAGTTCTCCGGGCTGCTGAAGACCTTCCTCGGCCCCGTCGAGAGCGACGAGGGCCTGCACTACCTGCGGCCCGAGACGGCGCAGGGCATCTTCGTCAACTTCCTCAACGTGATGACCTCGGCGCGCCGGAAGCCGCCGTTCGGCATCGCGCAGACGGGCAAGTCGTTCCGCAACGAGATCACGCCGGGCAACTTCATCTTCCGCACCCGCGAGTTCGAGCAGATGGAGATGGAGTTCTTCGTCGAGCCCGGCACCGATGAGGAGTGGCACGAGTACTGGCTGCAGGAGCGCTGGCGCTGGTACACCGGCCTGGGGCTGCGCGAGGAGAACCTGCGCCTCTACGAGCACCCGCAGGAGAAGCTCTCGCACTACTCGAAGCGCACGGTCGACATCGAGTACCGGTTCGGGTTCGGCGGCAAGGAGTTCGACGAGCTCGAGGGCATCGCGAACCGCACCGACTTCGACCTGACCGCGCACTCCAAGCACTCCGGCACCGACCTGAGCTACTTCGACCAGGAGAAGGGCGAGCGCTGGACGCCCTACGTCGTCGAGCCGGCGGCCGGGCTCACCCGCGCCACCCTCGCCTTCCTGCTCGACGCCTACACCGAGGACGAGGCGCCCAACGCGAAGGGCGTCATGGAGAAGCGCACCGTCATGCGCTTCGACTCGCGGCTCGCCCCGGTCAAGGTGGCAGTGCTCCCGCTGTCGCGCAACGCCGACCTCACCCCGAAGGCCAAGGACCTGGCCGCCACGCTGCGGCAGAGCTGGAACGTCGAGTTCGACGACGCGGGCGCGATCGGCCGCCGCTACCGACGGCAGGACGAGATCGGCACGCCGTTCTGCGTCACGGTCGACTTCGACACCCTCGACGACCAGGCCGTGACGGTCCGCGAGCGCGACAGCATGCAGCAGGAGCGGGTCGGGCTCGACGCGGTGCACGGCTGGCTGGCCCAGCGCCTCCTCGGCTGCTGACCGCCCGGCGCAGGCGATGACACACCGGCTCTAGCCGGACGTACAGGGACGAAACGAACTCGTCAGGGTTACTCTCCGGGGTGCCGATAGCACTCTGGGGTGATGAGGCGTGGGTCGACTGACCAGGACCGTGCGTGTGGGGCTGCTCGCTGCCGCGCTCGCCCTCGTCGCGCTGCCGGGCACCGCGCTCGCCGCCGACGACGGGGGCCGCATCGAGGCCCGGTACCAGGCGCTGGGCGGCGAGGCGGGGGTCCTCGGGCCGCCGACCTCCGAGGCCTACGACACCGGCGCCGACGGACGCGCGCGCGACTACACGGCAGGGCGCATCTACTGGTCGCCGGCCACCGACGCCTGGGAGGTCGTCGCGCCGGTCCTCGACCGCTACCTGGCGCTGTCCGGCCCGGACGGGCACCTCGGCCTCCCGACCGCTCCCGCGACCGGGCTGCCGACGGCCGACGGAGCACTCGAGCAGGCCTTCACCGGCGGGCGGGTCTACGCCTCCGCCGCCACCGGTGCCCGCGCCGTCGCCGGGGGCATCCTGAAGCGCTACCTCGCGATCGGCGCCTCCGGGTCCTACCTCGGCTTCCCCACGAGCGACACGACCGCGTCCGGCGACGGGTTCGCCAGCCGGTTCCAGCGCGGGCGCATCACTTGGTCGAGCACCTCGGGATCCACGCGCGTGACCGGCCGGTGGGCGCCGGAGGTCCGCCGGGTGACCGCCGAGGAGATCCCCTACACCTACCGGCCCGGCTGCCCGGTCGGCCCGACGGCCCTGCGACTGGTCCGCGTGCCCTACTACGACTGGCGAGGGGTCCCGCGGCACGGTTCCCTGGTGGCGCGGACCTCGGCCGTCGCCGACCTCAAGCGCGTCTTCAGGAAGGCGTTCGCGGACCGGTTCCCGATCCGCCGGATGAACCCCGTCGACGTCTACCGGGGCAGCGACATCCGGGCGATGGCCGCCGACAACACGTCGGCGTTCAACTGCCGCAAGGTGACCGGCAACCCCTACCGGCTCTCGCAGCACTCCTACGGCAACGCCATCGACATCAACACCGTCGAGAACCCCTACGTGACGTCCAGCCGGGTCTACCCGAGGAGCGGCCGCACGTTCCTGGACCGCTCGCGGCCGCGCAAGGGGATGATCCTGCGCCGCAGTAGCGTGGCCAGGATGATGTCGAAGCAGGGCTGGCGCTGGGGTGCCCGGTGGGCACACCCCGACTACCAGCACTTCTCGTCGAACGGCGGCTGACGTGGCGATCTCCCCCCGCGCGGGTCTGCTGCCCGCGGTCGTCGCGGTGGTCGCGGTCGTTGCCGGATGTGGGGGCGAGGCCACGACGTCCGGCGACGGTGCCCCGGCCGGCGCCCCCTCGACCACCCCGACCGCGACCGCCAGCCCGTCGTCCTCGGCCGTGGCGCCGGCCGTCGCGCCGACCCGCGACGACGAGCGGCTCGTGGTGCCCCCCGAGACGGCGGGCGACCTCGACTCCGGCGACCTGCCCGCGCCGCCCGACCTCGGCGCCGGGTGGCGGCAGTTCGCCGACCCGGGCGACCCGGAGGAGGGCTATGCCGGCAACGGCTCGTGGGTGCGCGCCCGCGGCGGCGCCGAGGTGGTGCAGGCGCTCCTGCCGCTCGGCTGCGCCGGACTGCGCGAGATGCCGCGGCTGCCGGAGCCGCGGCACGCGCTCGAGGCCACCTACCGCGGGCCCGGCCGTGCGCCTGCCGTCGCGCTCGTCCTCTCGTACGGCTCGGTGGGCGCGGCGCGGGAGCTCGTGACCACGCTCGGCGACGTCGGCGCCTCGTGCGCCGCGCCGGAGAAGCCGGTCAAGCGCTCCGACCCGCTGGTCGCGGTCGTCACGCAGGAACGCGCCGACGACTCCGTCGTGCTCGACCGCCGACGGGAGTACGGCGCCGGGGCGAGCGGCTGGGTCTGGTCGGAGGCGGTCGTGCGCCGCGGCGACCGAGTCGGCCTGCTCACGGTCGCGTCGCCCCCGGGCCCGGACCGTCCTGAGCTCACGAAGCTCGCCGACGCCGTGCGCCGCTCGCTGGGCGGCTGACCCGCCTCAGGTCGCGGGCTGGCGGTCGTCGGACCGGGCGCCGGGGACGAAGAGCGGGCCGGCACCGGCCGGTGATGCCGGCGCCTGCGGGCGTACGTCCTCGTGGTCCGCCCGGCCCTCCGCCTGGGGGGCGACCGCGGGGGGTGTGGCGTCCTGCTCCGCGGTCAGCGACGACACGATCGCCTGCAGCAGTGCCCGGACCAGCTGCTCGCGGGGAGCCAGCCCGCGGTAGACGCCGGCCGAGGTGACGACGAGGTGGTCGCTCGCGAGGGTGGTCACGGCGCCGACCCACTGGTCGTCCGGTGCCGACTCGTCGGTGTGCTGGGTGTGCAGCACCGGGGCCAGCAGCTCGAAGAGCCGCACGACCGACAGGTGCCTGACCTTGCGCGACTCCTCCAGCGGGTGGACGGTCCGGCCCAGGGCCCGGGTGAACGCCATGGCCGGGGACAGCGGCAGGTTGAGGTCGCCGTGCCGCTCGAACAGCTCCTGGTCCGTCACGACGGACGGAGGCTTCGGGGCGACGTCGAGGGCAGGGGTCACGAGCGGGTACGCGTCCGGCTGGGGGGCCCGACCGGGGAAGGTCAACCCCGCGCGGCTGACGGCCGTCTCGGCGACGGCGTAGGCGTAGTGAAGCTCGGGGTCCGCCTCGAGCACCTGGGCCACGACGTCGGCCGGGTGGGCCCACCCGACGAAGCGCCGCCGGACACCGTCGACCGTCGCCACGAAGACCACCGCGGTCGGGCGGCCCTGCAGCTCGGCACCGGCACAGAGCAGCAGCAGGCGACTGTCCCACCAGGCGTGCCCGTCCTCCAGGTCGAGCACGACGACGTCGGCCCGGGCGGCATCCCGGAGCACCGACAGGACCTCGCTGTGGCCGCTGTCGCCCACGTCGACGCCCTCGTCGGCCACGTTGCGCGGGACGGCGATCGTGGAGCGCGTGAGCTCGGCCGCGGCGGCCTGCGCCACCGACCCGAAGTCCAGGGAGACTCCCCGGAAGGACACCGAGCCCTGGGACTCGGCCACGGACTCGAGCACCAGCAGGGCGATCGGCAGGAGGCTCAGCAGCACTGCGGAGAGGACGAACGCGGCCTCCCACCGGGCATCGGGCCAGTCGGCCGCGATCCGCAGCACGGCGACGCCACCGACGAGCACCACGAGCAGTGCGGCGGTGACGGCGATCGCGGAGCGCCTGCCCCAGGGCCAGAAGACCGCTGCGGCGTCCGGTCCGGTGTCGCGTGCCATGTCCCCACCCCTGTCCGGCGACTCGGTCGGCACCTCCCGTCCTGTGACCATGCTCCCGGTCGCGGTCGATCGCAAGGGGCCCGGCTGGCGCAGCCCGGAGCGAGCCGCTCCCGTCGTGGGCACCCGTCGCTACGGTTTCCCCATGAGGGCAGCGGTGCAGACGCGGTACGGCCCGCCCGAGGTCGTGCGGGTCAGGGACGTGCCCGATCCCGTCCCGGCGGACGACGAGGTCCTCGTCCGGGTGCACGCGACGACGGTCAACCGCACCGACTGCGGGTTCCGCGCAGCGAAGCCCTTCATCGTGCGCTTCTTCTCCGGTCTCACGCGCCCGCGCGCGCAGGTGCTCGGCAACGAGTTCGCCGGTGTCGTCGAGGCGGTCGGTGACAGCGTCACCGCCTTCCGGGTCGGCGACCGGGTGTTCGGCTACGTCGAGGGTCGCTTCGGCGCCCATGCCGAGCTCCTCACGGTCCGCGCGAGCGGGTCGGTCGCCACCATCCCGGCGGGAGTTCCGATCGAGCAGGCCGCGGCCGGCACGGAGGGGTCGCACTACGCGCTCTCGATGATCCGGGGGGCGGGCGTGCAGCGGGGCGACGCTGTTCTCGTCCACGGTGCGACCGGGGCGATCGGCTCAGCGGCCGTCCAGCTCCTGCGGTCCCAGGGCGCCGAGGTCACCGCTGTCTGCGCCACCGAGAGCGTCGAGCTGGTGCGCGGCCTGGGGGCGGGCCGGGTGATCGACCGCACGGTCGAGGACTTCACGCAGGACCGGCGGACGTACGACCTCGTGCTCGACGCGGTCGGCAAGAGCACGTTCGGCAGGTGCCGCCGGCTGCTCCGGCCCGGCGGGACCTACCTCTCGACCGAGCTCGGCCCGTGGGCGCAGAACCCGCTGCTGGCGCTCGTCACCCCGCTGTTGCGGGGCCGGAGGGTCAGGTTCCCGGTCCCGACCCACGACCGGGAGATGATCCGGCACCTCGGCGACCTGATGGCGTCAGGTGAGTTCACGCCGATCGTCGACCGGCACTACTCGTTGGACGAGATCGTGGACGCCTACCGCTACGTCGAGGCGGGCCAGAAGGTCGGCAACGTCGTGATCGATGTCGCCGCGGCTCCGCGACCGGCCGAGGGCGCCGGTGGCTGACGCCGACGACGTGCGGCGTCTGGCACTCGCGCTGCCGCACGTCGTCGAGATCGACAGCGACGGCTTCGACTTCCGCGTGGCCAACAAGGGGTTCGTGTGGTCCTACCCCGAGCGCACTCCCGGCAAGCCGCGCGTCATCCGCACCGATGTCGCGGTGCTGTTCGTCGGCGACGAGGCCGAGAAGCAGGCGCTGCTCCTCGGCGAGCCGGACCTCTTCTTCACCACGCCGACCTACGACGGCTGGCCGCTGGTGATGCTGCGGCTCGACGAGGTGGACGTGGAGCGGCTGGCCGAGCTCGTGACCGACGCGTGGCGGATGCGCGCCCCGGACGACATCGTGGGCGACCTCGAGGCGACCGCCGTCAGGGCCGCCCAGGGGCAGCGGCGAGCGAGGCGCGCGACCTAGGCAGCACGGCACCTGCCGGTGTCACGAGGTCGCGAGCGAGAGCTCGACCGCGGCGACGTGCTCGTGCACCCGCCCGAGGTCGTGCGCCGAGGCGACCATCCGCCGGGAGTCGGCCGCCAGCGCGGCGACCTGGGTTCGCACGGCCTCTCGCCGTGCGCCGTCGTGCAGCTGGCCGCCCACCCCGGCGAGCAGGTCCAGCAGGGCATGGACGACCGCGGGCTCCGCCGCGCCGTAGCGCCGGACCTGGCCGCAGGCCAGCTCGAGGAAGTCGGCGAAGCTGGCCCGCTGCACCACGACCCGCAGCGCGCCGCTGCCGTCGCGGACGGTCAGGGCGCCCAGGCGCCGCCCCGTGAGCAGGGCGAGCAGGTCGCTGAGGTGCCCGATCGCATGGACCGCCGTGGTCGGGTCGTTGATGCCCGGCGAGAGCGACTTGGCGGCGATGTCCACGAGCTGGCTGATGCCGTGGCGGGCGTCCTGCTGCGCGGTCCGCTCGTTGCCGATCGCGACGCGCTGGCGGAGCTCCTCGGCGACGTGGTCGAGCGATGCCGACGGCGTCTCGCTCCAGACGCGGGCCCAGGCCGTGCCACGGAGGAGCCAGGTGCCCGGCGCAGCGTCCACCGACACCACCACCGCCCGCTCCTCGGCCCACGAGCGCAGGGACCCCGAGTCGACAGCCAGCAGGAACCCCGACGCCGGGGCGGGCAGGGCCACCGCGTCGGGGGGTGCCGGCGGCGCCGGGACGTCGAGCGTCCACCCGCCGCCGTCGGGACCGGCGGGCGCATCGCCGCCCGGGTAGATCTCGTCGATGACCGCGGCGGTCTCGGCGCGCACGTCGGCCATCAGCGTGTCGACCCGGATCACGTCGACGATGTGCTGGATGAACCACACCAGCGCCCCGACGCTGGCCAGGGCGAGCCCGAAGGCCACCGTCACCGCGAGCTGCGGCACGACGTCCTCGGACCCGCGGTCGCCGGTGCGCACGGTGCGCAGCACGGTGAGGCTGTAGAGGAACGTCGCGAGCAGCACCCCCAGGACCGCCTGGTTGCGCAGGTCGCGGAGGAACGAGCGCAGCAGCCGGGGGGAGAACTGGCTCGACGCGAGCTGGAGCGTCACGATGGTCAGCGAGAACGTCAGGCTGGTCACCGTGATGACCGACCCGGCGACGGCCTGCAGCATGCCCCGAGCGCCCTCGGCGCCCCCGTTGAACAGGTACTCCGCCAGGGCGCCGTCCTGGGACACCGCTACCCGCGGCAGCAGGAGCCCGGCGGCGAGGGCGACCACCACGAACGTGCTCGGCACGAGCCAGAACGACCCGCGCAGGCTCTCCACCAGCGCCTGGAGGCGCACGAGTCGCATGAAGCCAGCATCCCAGACGGGCGTCCGGGTCCCTGTCCTAGCCGATGTCGCGTCGCGCGAGGCGGGCGACGCCCCCCGCGGCGAACGCCGCAGCCACCGCGAGGGGCAGCGCGACGGCCTGCCACCAGAACGTCGCGTCCGCCCCTGCGAGCGGGTCGGCGTCGAGGAACCAGAACCACGGTGAGAGCCAGCGCAGCGGCTCGATCGCCGCCACGAACGCGCTGAGCCCGAAGAGGACGTACGTGCCTGCCGCCGCGGCGGAGCCGCTGCCCAGCGCGAGCGACTTGGAGCCGGTGGCGGCGCCCACGCCGAAGGACACCGCCGAGAAGGAGAGCGCGAGCGTCCACGCCCCGAGTCCCGCCACCCACACCGCCTCACCGGGGAGGGAGGTGACGTCCACCAGCGGCAACAGCGCTGCCGTGACCCCGGTTGCCACCAGGGCGACGGCACCGGTGAGCACGACCACGCCGGCCAGCCGCTCGAGCGCCACGCGGGCGCGGGACACCGGGTTGGCGAGCAGCATCTCCAGGGTGCCCTCGCCCTCGGACCCGGCTACCGCCCACGAGGCGGCGCCGATGCCGAGCACGACGAGCAGCAGCGGGAAGAGGTTGGAGTAGAGCTGGGAGTTCAGGTAGCCCGAGGGGCTCGCGAGCCCCGCCTGCGCCCCGAGCAGGTCGACCACCCCCTCGGGCAGCGAGTCGAGGTAGGAGTCGAACCCCGTCGACGAGTCGCGCACCGACGGGTAGGACGCGATGACGAGGGCGACCAGCGCGGCCGTCCCGGCCGACCACCACAGGGTGGACCTCCGGCGGGAGACCAGCATCTGCCCGAGCACGAGCGGACGTGTCGTCGTGCTCATCGACCGTCCTCCCGGTAGTAGGCGAAGAACACGTCCTCGAGGTCCTGCTCGTGGCTGCGGATGCGCTGCACGTCGAAGGGCGCGACGTGGCGGACCAGGGCGCCCACCGGCCCGTTCAGCGCGACGAGGACCCGCGTGTCCTCGACCGTCCAGGAGGCGACCCCGGGCACGCCGTCGAGGAACCCCGGAGGCGGGACGGCTGCCAGCTGCAGCTCGAGCCGGTCGTGGGCCACGTCGCGCAGGCCGGCCACCGTCGACTCGTGGACGACCGAGCCCGCGCGCAGCATGACGACCCGGTCGGCCACGTCCTCGACCTCGGGCAGGACGTGCGACGACAGCAGCACCCCGGTGCCGTTGTCACGCCGCTCACGGACGAGCGCGTGGACCTCACGCTGCACCAGCGGGTCGAGCCCGCTGGTCGGCTCGTCGAGGAGCAGGACGTCGGGGTCGTGCATCACCGCCTGCACGATGCCGACCTTGCGCCGGTTGCCGGAGGAGAGGTCGCCGATGCGCCGCGTGACGTCGAGACCAACCCGCTCGCACAGCGACGCCACGTCGGCCGCGGGGACGCCTCCGCGCAGCCGCGCGTACCAGCGCAGCAGCGCTTCCACGGTCATCTTCGCGTCCAGCGACGCGTCGCCCGGGAGGTAGCCGGCGCGCACCCGGAGCCGGACGTCGCGCGGGTCGCCGCCGAGCAGCCGCACGCTGCCGGCGCTGGGCCGGAGGTAGCCGAGCAGCGTCCGGATCGTCGTCGTCTTGCCGGCGCCGTTCGGGCCGAGCAGGCCCACGATCTCGCCCGGTGCGACGGCGAGGTCGACGCCGGCAAGGGCCTGCACGTCGCCGAACCGCTTGACCAGCCCGACGGTCTGCGCGACGGGCTCACGCGCCGCACCCGGTGCCTGCGCCTGCATGCCCAGCAACCTATGCGCTCACCGCGCACGGGCGAGGGGAGAGGCCGGCGTGTCGGGACCTTGAGACACTGGTCCGGTGACCGACGTCCTCTCCCCGCTGCTGATCGGCCCGCACGAGGTCAGCCCCCCCGTGGTGCTCGCCCCGATGGCGGGCATCACCAACGCGCCGTTCCGCCGCCTGTGCCGCGGCTACGGGGGCGGCCTGTACGTCAGCGAGATGATCACGACCCGCGCCCTGGTCGAGCGCGACCCCGAGACGATGCGGCTCATCGAGTTCGGTCCCGACGAGTCCCCGCGCAGCCTGCAGCTCTACGGCGTCGACCCGGCGGTCGTGCGCGAGGCGGTCACGATGATCGTCGCCGAGGACCGCGCCGACCACGTCGACCTGAACTTCGGGTGCCCGGTGCCGAAGGTCACCCGGCGCGGCGGGGGAGCGGCGCTGCCGTGGAAGCGCGACCTGCTCCGCGCCGTCCTGCGCAGCGCGGTCCGGGCCGCGGGCGCCGTGCCCGTCACCATGAAGATGCGGCTGGGCATCGACGATGACCACCTGACCTACCTCGAGGCGGGCCGGATCGCCGAGCAGGAGGGCGTCGCGGCCGTCGCCCTGCACGGTCGCACCGCCGCGCAGGCCTACTCCGGCCAGGCCGACTGGTCGGCGGTCGCCCGGCTCAAGGAGCACGTCACCACGGTCCCCGTGCTCGGCAACGGCGACGTCTGGGAGGCCGGCGACGCGCTGCGCATGATGCGCGAGACCGGCTGCGACGGGGTCGTCGTCGGCCGCGGCTGCCTCGGCCGGCCGTGGCTGTTCCGGTCGCTGGACCGGGCCTTCGCCGGGCAGCCGGACGAGCCGCAGCCCACCCTCGGGGAGGTCGCGGCCGTCATGCGACGCCACGCCGGGCTGATGGCGGCGTGGCTCGGCGAGGACAAGGGCGCCCGCGAGTTCCGCAAGCACGTCTCCTGGTACCTCAAGGGCTTCGGCGTCGGCGGCGAGACCCGGCACCGGCTCGCGCTGGTGTCCACCCTCGCCGAGCTCGACGACCTGCTGGCCACGCTCGACAGCGACGAGCCGTTCCCCGCGGTGTCCGTCGGCGCGCCGCGGGGGCGCCTCGGCTCACCGCGCCGCGTCGTGCTCCCCGAAGGCTGGCTCGACGACCGCGCCTGGGGAGCGGTCGACGCCTCCGCCGAGCTGGCCGTCTCCGGCGGCTGACGGCGCGTCGCCGGTCGCCCCCAGCCGGTCCAGCACCACGGACAGGATCAGGGCCTCGTGCGCCCACGCGTCGTAGCGGCCCGCCGGCCCGGTGTGGGCACCGCCGCCGAGCAGGGTCCGCAGGAGCAGCGGCGGGCGGGGGCGTTGCCCCGCCGGAAGGGCGGCCTCGTCCGCGCGCATCGCCGCCACCCACTTGGCCGGCTCGTGCACGCTGACCCGGGGGTCGTGGCGGCTGGCGGTCACGAGGACGGCCGGCCGTCGCGGACCGGGGAGGTTCTCGTACGGCGAGTACGAGCGGAGGTACTCGTAGGCCGTCGCGTCCCTCGGGTCGCCCCACTCCTCCCACTCTCCGACCGTCAGGGGCAGCGTGTCGTCGAGCATCGTGTTGACCACGTCGACGAAGGGCACCTCTGCGACCACGACGGCGAACATCTCGGGAGCAAGGTGCGTCGTCGCGCCCATCAGCAGGCCCCCGGCGCTCAGGCCGCGGGCGGCCAGCCGGTTGGGCTCGGTGCGTCCGGACGCGACCAGGTGACGCGCGCAGGCGACGAAGTCGGTGAACGTGTTCCGCTTGTGCAGCAGGCGCCCCTGCTGCCACCACGACCGGCCGCGCTCGCCGCCGCCGCGGACGTGCGCGACGCCGAAGGCCACCCCCCGGTCGAGCAGGGGGACGAGCTCGGGCCAGAAGAAAGGGTCCTCGGTCGCCTCGTAGGCGCCGTAGCCGTAGAGCAGCGTGGGCCGCTTTGCGGCGGTGCCGCGACGGGTGACCAGCGAGAGCGGCACCCCGGCGCCGTCGTCGGCTGCGACCGTCTGGACCTCGCAGACGTAGTCGTCGGGGCGGCGGCCTCCGAGGACGGCCTGCACGTGGACCACGGTCTCCTCGCCGCTGACGAGGTCGTGGTCGAGGTGGATCGGGGGGCGGACCCAGCCCTCCCGCACGACGCGGAACGCCGACACGTCGACCTCGTCGGTGCGGCCCAGCGCCACGGACTCGCCGGCTCCCGCCGGCTCCAGCACGCGCAGGGTGGTCCCGGCCGGGTCCAGCACCCGCAGCCGGCGCCGACCGCCGTGGCGCTCGGTGACGACGACGTGGTCGCCGAAGGCGTCGGCGGCGACGACGCGGGTGTCCTCGCGGTGACCGACGACCTCCCGCCAGTGGTCGCGCCCAGGGGTCGTGACCGGCGCCGTGACGAGCCGGAACTCCGGGCCCTCGTCGTCGACCACGACCAGGAGGCGGCCGCCGGCCGGACCCGGCTGGTGGTCCACGTGGTACTCGCGGCCGGGCCGGCGCGGCTCGACCACGACCGGCGGCTCGCCCGGCCGCGAGGTGTCGACGAGCCGGACCTCCGTCGTGTCGCGGCTGGCGGCGACCAGGCGGACGTACGCGCCGCTGCGGGTCGGCGCCACGTCGAGCTCGAAGCGCCGGTCGGGCTCGTGCCACACGACCTCGTCACGGTCCGCGCCCGTGCCCAGCACGTGCCGGTGCACCGTGTCCGGCCGGTAGGCCGCGTCGACGGTCGTGTAGAGCACGCTGCCGCTGTCCGCCGCCCAGCCCAGGCCGTAGTAGGTGCCCTCCACGACGTCGGGAAGGTCCTCGCCGGTGGCGAGGTCACGGAAGAGCAGCCGGTAGACCTCGCTGCCGTCGTGGTCGACGGAGTACGCGAGCAGCCGGCCGTCCGGGCTGACCTCGCACACACCGAGCTCGAGGAAGTCGTGGCCGGTGGCGACGAGGTTCTCGTCGAGCAGCACCTCCTCCGGCCCGAGGGAGCCGCCGGGGAGGACCTGGCGCCGTACGTGGACGGCGTACTGCTGCCCGGCCGGCCGGCGGGTGCGGTGGTCCCAGCCGCCCCGGCGCCAGGGAGCCGAGACGTCCTCGTCGGGCAGCACCCCGGCGAGCTCGCCCTCGACCCGTCGCCGCAGGCCGGCCAGGTGCGCGGTCCTCGCGTCGGTCCAGGCGTTCTCCGCCGCCAGGTAGTCGGCGAGGGCCGGGTCGTCCACCCGGCGCATCCACGCGAGGTCGTCGGCCACCTCGTCGCCGTGCAGCCGCCGGGTGCTCGGCCGGCGGGGCGCCTCGGGAGGGCTCGCAGGGCTGTCCACGGCGGCCACCGTAGCGCCGGCGGGATCCTTACTGATCCGTGATTCAACAAGTGCGTGACAAACGCTTTCGCAGCCAGCATGATCCGGTACGACGGAATGCGGAGCCGGGGGTGGGTTTCGCTGACGGTTTCAGTGGTCGTCGCTGGAGGTCATCGTGCCCGGTCCCGCTCACCGCCGCGCCCGGCCGACCCGGCGTGCCCGGCCCCTCGGGCCGGCCGCCGTCGCCGGGGTCGCGCTCAGCCTGCTCCTCGTGCTGCCGCTGTCCGGGGGGCCGGCCGGCGCCGAGTCGGCCGGGCGCACCACGTTCACCGTCGGGATCACCCAGGACGTCGACTCCCTCAACCCGTTCACCGGCATCGTCGCGTCGGCCTACGAGATGTACCAGCTCACCTACGACACGCTGACCGACTACGGCCAGGAGGACTTCGCCGCCGAGCCGTCGATCGCCGAGAGCTGGGAGACCTCCGACGACGGCCTCACGTGGACGTACACGATCCGCGAGGGCGTGCAGTGGTCCGACGGTGAACCGCTGACGGCGCGCGACGTGGCGTACAGCTTCAACCGGGTGATGGACGGGCGGTACGAGCAGACCAACTTCGGCAACTACGTCAGCTCCCTCACCTCGGTCGAGGCGACCGACGACCGCACGGTCGTCATGAAGACGAAGACGCCGAGCCCCACGATGCTGCACCTGTTCGTCTACATCCTCCCCGAGCACATCTGGAAGGACATCGACGGCAAGGCGGTCCGCAGCTACACCAACGAGCCCGGGCCGGACGGCGTCGTCGGGTCCGGGCCGTTCGTCATCACCGAGCACAAGAAGGGCCAGTTCATCCGGCTCGAGGCGAACCAGAACCACTGGCGGGGGGCGCCGGCGATCGACGAGCTGGTGTTCCGGATCTTCCAGAACGAGGACTCGCTCGCGCAGGCGCTGCGCCGCGGCGAGATCGACTTCGCCGACGACCTCGGCTCGAACGTCTACGAGAGCCTCGACGGCGCCGACGGGGTGACGACCTACCCGGCTCGCTACTCGGGCTTCGACGAGATCGCGTTCAACGTCGGGGCGGCGCTGGACGACGGGACGCCGATCGGCGACGGCCACCCGGCGCTCGAGGACCAGCGGGTGCGGGTCGCGCTGTCGCACGCGATCGACACCACGACGCTGGTCGAGCGGGTTCTGGGCGGTCACGGCACGCCGGGAACGTCCGTCATCCCGCCGATCTACGAGGACCTGCACTTCGACCCGGGCGACGCCACCTACGCGTTCGACCCCGAGGAGGCCAAGCGGCTGCTCGACGAGGCCGGCTACACCGAGGGCCCGAACGGCATCCGCACCATGCCGGGAGGCGGCCGCGAGCTGAGCTTCCGGCTCCTCGGGCGGTCGAACTCCCAGACCAGCCAGCAGAGCGTCCAGTTCGTCGCCGGCTGGCTCGAGGACGTCGGCGTCGAGGTGAAGACGAAGATCGTGTCCGAGGACGCCCTGACCGAGATCATCGGCGAGGGCACGTTCGACATGTTCGAGTGGGGCTGGGTGGTCGAGCCCGACCCCGACTACCAGCTGTCGACCTTCCTGTGCGCCAACCGCTCCTACAAGGACGGCGGCAGCGTCTTCGCGAACCTCTCGGACTCGTTCTTCTGCGACGACGAGTACGACGCGCTCTATGACCAGCAGAAGCAGCAGATCGAGCCGGCCGAGCGGGCCGAGACCGTCAAGGAGATGCAGCGCATCCTCTACGAGCAGGCGCCCTACGTCGTGACGTTCTACTACGACAACCTCGAGGCCTACCGCTCGGACCGGTTCACCGGCTTCGAGCCCCAGCCGGAGCCCGACGGCTCGCTGCTCTTCCAGTACGGCACCCACACCTACCGTTCGATCCGCCCGGTGACGGCCGAGGACCGGACGAAGGACGGCAAGGACAAGGCGTCGGACGAGGGGACCAGCGCCGGCCTGGTGACCGGCGCCGTGGTCGCGGGCGGCGTGGTGCTGGGCGGGATCGTCTTCCTCGCGCTGCGCGGCCGTCGTCGTCCCGAGCACGATGTCGAGTAGCTGCCGCACGTGGCTCTGACAGCGGCCGACGTCGCAGCCCCGGAGGAGCCGGGGGGACGCGGCGGTCGGGGGACGGGCCGCGGGGGCCTGCTGGAGTACGCCGTGCGCCGGGTCCTCACCGGCCTCGGCACGATGGCCTTCGTCCTGGTCTTCAACTTCTTCCTCTTCCGCATGCTCCCGGGCGACCCGATCAGCCTCTACACCCGCGGCCGCAACGTCGACCGCGAGCAGGTCCGCGAGCTGCGCCGTCGGCTGAACGAGCCGATCGCCCAGCAGTTCCTCGACTACGTGCGCAATCCCTTCTCGGCCGGGGTGGACTCGACGCAGTTCTCCCGTCCGGTCTGGGACGTCATCGGCGACTACGTCTGGCCGACGCTGGTGCTGCTCGTCACGGCGACGCTGTTCTCCGCCGCCATCGGCATCGCGATCGGCATCAGGGGCGGGTGGAGCCGCGGCAGCACGTTCGACCGGGCATCCACCGGGGTCACGCTGACCCTCTACGCGATGCCCGAGTTCTGGCTGGGCATGGTCCTGCTCATCCTGTTCAGCACCGGCGTCGGTGTCTTCCCGGGCATCTTCCCCAGCGGCGGCACCCTGACCCCGGGGGTGGCCCAGTGGTCGGTCGAGGGTGTGCTGGACCAGGCCTGGCACCTGTTCCTCCCGGCCCTGACGCTGACCCTCGCCTACCTCGCGGAGTACGCCCTGGTCATGCGCGCGTCCCTGGTGGACGAGACCCGGCAGGACTACCTGACGACCGCGCGGGCCAAGGGGATGATGGAGAAGCTGGTGCGCCGGCGCCACGCCGTCCCCAACGCGCTGCTGCCGACGATCACTCTCGTCTTCCTCAACGTCGGGTTCGTCGTGTCGGGGGCCATCACGGTCGAGACCGTGTTCTCCTGGCCGGGGCTCGGGCTGCTGTCCTACCAGGCCATCCGGGGGCCCGACGTCCCGCTGCTGCAGGCGGTGTTCCTGCTGTTCTCGCTCTCGGTCGTGGTCGCCAACATCGTGGCGGACGTCGTGGTGGCCGCCGTGGACCCGCGGGTGCGGACATGAGCGCGACGACGACCCTGTCGGCCCGGCAGGTCACCAGGGCACGCCGGAGGGCTGCGGCGTCGAGGTTCTGGCGCGACTTCCGCGGGCAGCGCGCCGGTCTCGCGGGCCTCGCAGTGCTGGGTGCGTTCGTGCTGCTGGCGCTGCTCGCACCGGCGCTCTTCGCACCCGAGCAGCTCGAGGTGACGAAGGCGAGCGGCGGTGTCCTCGACGGCCCCACCTCGGGCTACCCGCTCGGCACCGACGAGTCGGGGCGCTCGGTCCTCGCCCTTGTCGTGTGGGGGACCCGCGTGTCGCTGATCGTGGGCCTCGCGGCGACCGTCATCTCGATGACGATCGGCACCCTGGTCGGCATCGCCTCGGGGCACTTCGGAGGCTGGGCGGGCGCGGTCCTGGAGCGGCTCACCGACTGGTTCCTCGTCATCCCGTTCCTGCCGCTGGCGATCGCGCTGGCCACGGTGCTGGGCTCGTCGCTGCTCAACGTCATCATCGTCATCGGCGTCACCTCGTGGCCGGGCACCGCGCGGCTGGTGCGGGCGCAGACCCTTGCCGTCGAGGCCCGTCCGTACCTCGAGCGCGCGCGGGTGCTCGGCGGCGGGCACTGGCACCAGATGACGCGCCACGTCCTGCCCAACGTCATGCCGCTGGTGCTCGCCCACACGACGCTGACCGTGGCGGTCGCGATCCTCTCCGAGACGACGCTGTCCTTCCTCGGCCTCGGCGACCCGTTCCGGGTGTCGTGGGGGTCGATGCTCGACAACGCGTTCGCCTCCGGCGCGATCAGCGCCGGCGCCTGGTGGTACCTCCTGCCGCCGGGCATGTGCGTGGTCGCGATCGTGCTCGCCTTCACGCTCGTCGGCCGTGCCCTGGAGAACGTCCTCGACCCGCGGGCGACGGAGCGGTGACGCGGTGACCCTGCTGCAGGTCGAGGACCTCACCGTCACCTACCGCACCGCGGACGGACCCGTGCCGGCCGTGCGCGGGGTCTCGCTGGCCGTCGAGCAGGGCACGACGCTCGGCGTCGCCGGGGAGTCGGGCTCGGGCAAGTCGACCCTGGCGGCCACCGTGCTGCGCCTGACCCCCGCCTCGGCGACCGTCGGCGGGCGGGTGCTGCTCGACGGCGAGGACGTGCTCGCCATGACGTTCGGCCGGCTGCGCGCGGTCCGCTGGGCCGAGGCGTCGATCGTCTTCCAGGGGGCGCTGCACTCGCTGAACCCGTTGCACGACATCGGGCGCCAGGTGGCCGAGCCGATCCTGCTGCACGAGACGACGGTCACGCGGCGGGCGGCCCAGCAGCGCGTCGCCGAGCTGCTCGGCCAGGTCGGCCTCCCCGACCGGCTGGCACGGTCGTACCCCCACCAGCTCTCCGGCGGCCAGAAGCAGCGCGTCATGATCGCCATGGCGCTGGCCTGCCGGCCGCGCCTGCTGGTCGCCGACGAGCCCACGACCGCGCTGGACGTCATGGTGCAGGCCCAGGTGCTCGACCTGCTCACGGCTCTCGTGCGCGACCTCGGGCTGGGTCTGGTGGTGATCAGCCACGACCTCGCGGTGCTCGCGTCGACCTGTGACCGGGTGGCGGTGATGTACGCCGGGCGCGTCGTCGAGGAGGGGCCGTCGGCCGAGGTGCTCGACCGGGCCCGCCACCCCTACGCGCGCGCCCTGTCCGCCGCGTTCCCCACCATCGGCGACCCGCAGGCGCGGTTCGCGCCGCGCGGGCTGCCCGGCGACCCGCCGTGGCCGGGTGACCTCCCGCCGGGCTGCCCCTTCGAGCCGCGGTGCCCGGACGCCGTGGACGTCTGCCGTGCCGAGGACGTGGAGCTGCGCGACTGCGGTGCGGACCACCGGGCCGCATGCGTGCACGTCGGCGAGCGGGCGGCGCGATGACGGGCCGGACGGGCGCCGGCGAGGGCCCCGTGCTGCAGGCCGTCGGGCTGAGCACGACCTTCCGGGCCCGCTCGGGCACGGTGGCTCGTGCGGTCGACGGGGTCGACCTCTCGCTCGGCCGCGGAGAGGTCGTCGCGCTCGTCGGCGAGTCGGGCTGCGGCAAGACGACGCTGGCCCGCACGCTGCTCGGCCTCGAGCGCCCGTCGTCGGGGCAGGTGCTCTTCGAGGGCAGGCCGCTCGACCACCGGGGGTCGGCGCTGAAGGCCTACCGCCGCAAGGTCCAGCTCGTGCTGCAGGACCCGACCGGCTCGCTCAACCCGCGCCACACCGTCTACGAGGCGGTCGCCGAGGGGCTGCGGGTGCACGGCCTCGGCGACAGCGGGCGCTCCGAGGAGGCGCAGGTCGCCGACGCGCTGTCCAGGGTCGGCTTGCGGCCGCCGGAGCGCTTCTTCCTGCGCTACCCGCACGAGCTGTCCGGCGGGCAGCGGCAGCGCGTCGTGATCGCCGGGGCGCTCGTGCTCGGCCCACAGGTGCTCGTCGCCGACGAGCCGGTGTCCTCGCTCGACGCGTCGGTTCGCGGCGAGATCCTCGCGCTGTTGCTGCAGCTGCGCGACGAGCTCGGCCTGTCGGTGCTCGTCGTGACGCACGACCTGGGTCTGGCGTGGAACATCGCCGACCGGGTCGCGGTGATGTACCTCGGGCGCATCGTCGAGTCGGGCTCCACCGAGGCGGTCCTCGCCGAGCCCGCGCACCCCTACGCGCGGGCCCTGCTCTCCGTGGTCTGGGAGGCCCGGCAGATGGAGCCGGTCGTGCTCGTGGGTGAGCCCCCGGACCCGACCCGCGTCCCGTCCGGCTGCCGCTTCCACCCGCGCTGCCCTGCGCTCGCCTCCGGCGAGGCCGAGCGGGCGGGGGTGGCCGCCCGGTGCCGGTCGGAGGAGCTGGCCGTGCTGCCCGCCACCCAGGAACATGCGGCCGCGTGCTTCCTCTCCGCCGCCCGGGAGGGCATGCTTACTGACTGACGAGTCAGTAGCGGGAGGTCGCGTGAGCAACGCCTACGACGTGGTGGTGGTCGGCGGGGGCCACAACGGGCTGGTCGCCGCGGCCTACCTCGCGCGCGCCGGGCTGCGCACGGTGGTGTGCGAGGCCCGGCCCGTCGTGGGCGGTGCGGCCGTGACCGAGCGGCCGTTCGGGCCCGACTACCAGGTCACCTCGCTGTCGTACGTCGTCAGCCTGCTGCCGGGGTCGCTCGTGCGCGACCTGTCGCTGGAGCGCCACGGCTACCACGTCTACCCGCAGGGGCCGTACTTCGCGCCGCACAGCGACGGTCGCTACCTCGCACTGCCCGACGACCCGGCGGCCCGGCGCGAGCAGGTCGCGGCGTTCTCCGACAAGGACGCCGACGCCATCGAGCGCTGGGACGCGTGGCTCGACGACCTCGCCGGGCTGCTCGCGCCGCTGCTCGGCGAGATCCCGCCGAAGCTCGGGTCGCGGCGGCCCGCGGACGTCGCCGCCCAGCTCGCGATGCTCCGGCTGCTCAAGGGCATCGACACCCGCCGCGCGGTCGAGGTCACGCGGCTGTTCACGATGTCGATCGCCGACCTGCTCGACGACTACTTCACCTCCGACGCGGTCAAGGCGCTGCTCTCGGTCAGCGGGGTGATCGGCACCTGGGCCGGGCCGCGCTCGGCCGGGACCGCGTACGTCATGGCCCACCACCACATCGGCGACCTGGGCGACGGCGCGGGTCCCACCGGGCAGTGGGGCTTCCCGCGCGGGGGGATGGGCGGCGTCACGCAGGCCATGGCGGCGGCGGCCCGCTCGTTCGGGGCCGAGATCCGCACCTCGACGCCGGTGCAGGAGATCGCCACCCGCGGCGGCGCCGTCACGGGCGTCGTGCTCGAGGGTGGCGAGGAGCTCACCGCCCCGACGGTGGTGACCACGGCGCACCCGGCGATCTCCTTCCTGCGGCTGGTCGACCGGTCGGCGCTGCCGGCCGACTTCGTCGCCGACATCGAGCGCTTCCGGTCGCGCAGCGGGGTGGTGAAGGTGAACCTGGCCGTCGACCGGCTGCCGGAGTTCTCGTCCAAGCCCGGCTTCGACCCCGACGTCCACGGCGGCACCATCGTGCTCGCCGAGTCGCTCGACGAGGTGGAGGGCGGCTTCCAGGACGCGGTCGCCGGCCGGGCCTCGCGGCGGCCGTTCGCCGACATCTGCATCCCGTCGGTCTTCGACGACTCGCTGGCCCCGCCCGGCCACCACGTCGTGTCGATGTTCACCCAGTGGGTGCCCCACGAGTGGTCGGCGTCGCCGCACCGGCCCGAGGTCGAGGCGCACGCCGACGCGGTGGTCGCACGGGTCGAGGAGGTCGCGCCGGGGTTCACCGACTCGGTGCTGCACCGTCAGGTGATCGGCCCGCACGAGATGGAGACGGAGTACGGCCTCGTCGGCGGCAACATCTTCCACGGCGAGCTCTCGGCGTCGCAGCTGTTCCACGCGCGGCCGGCCGCGGGCTACGCCGACCTGCGGACCCCGGTACGGGGTCTCTACCAGGCCGGGTCCGGCACCCACGGCGGCGGAGGCGTCACGGGCATCCCCGGCCGCAACGCCGTCCGCCAGGTGCTGCGCGACCGTCGCCGGGAGCGGCTGCGGTCGCGGCTGGGCAGGCGGCGGTGACGAGCCTGCAGGCGGCGCTGCCGGCGTCCTTCTACGTCGGTGACGAGCACTGGGCCCGCGAGCGCGAGCGGGTGCTGTTCGGAGAGTGGTTCTGCGCCGGTCGGCTGTCCTGGCTCGGGGACTCCGCGACCTCGGGAGGTCGGGGGACCGTCGCCGTGGTGGACGTCGCGGGCGAGAGCGTGCTGGTCACGCGGTCGCCGGACGGCGCGCTCGCCGCGTTCTACAACGTCTGCCGCCACCGCGGGTCGCAGATCGTGCCCGCCGACCCGGCGTCGCCCGCCCCCGAGCCGTGCGCGGTCGGCGCGCTGCGCTGCCCCTACCACTCGTGGACCTACGACCTGTCCGGAGGGCTGCTGCGTGCCCCGCACACCGAGGGCGTCGAGGACTTCGACGCCGGGGACTTCGCACTGCACCCCGTCGCGGTGGACACCTGGGGCGGCTTCCTCTGGCTGCACCTCACCCCCGGGGCCGCGCCACCGCTCGCGGAGGCGCTCGGCGACGTGCCCTCCCGCGTGGCGCGCTACCCGCTGGAGTCGCTCGTGGTCGGCCGGACCCTGACCTACGGCGTCCACGCCAACTACAAGGTCCTGCTCGAGAACTACAACGAGTGCTACCACTGCGCCGGGGTGCATCCCGAGCTCGTCCGGCTGGTGCCGGCGTTCGGCCGGGGCGGTGCCGGCCTGGACTGGGAGGGCGGCATCCCGCACCGCGACGGTGCGTGGACGTTCACCGCGACCGGCACCTCGCCGCGCGCCCCGTTCGCCGGCCTCGACGACGCCGAGCGGGTGCGTCACAAGGGCGAGCTGCTCTATCCCAACCTCATGCTGAGCCTGTCCGCCGACCACGTCGCGGCCTTCACCCTGTGGCCGGTGTCCGCCGGTCGCACCAACGTCGTGTGCGACCTCCTCTTCGACGCGGACGAGGCGGGTCGTGACGGCTTCGACCCCTCCGACGCCGCCGACTTCTGGGACGTCGTCAACCGTCAGGACTGGGCGGTCTGCGAGTCGGTGCAGCGCGGCATGTCGTCGCGGGCGTTCACCCAGGGCTGGTTCGCCCCGATGGAGGACGCGGCGCTGGACATCCGGCGCTGGCTGCTGCCGCGGCTGGAGCAGGCGTGACCGCGGTGCGCGTCGACGTCGCGGTCGTCGGGCTCGGGGCGATCGGGTCGGCGACGGCGTGGCAGCTCGCCCGGCGCGGGCTGGACGTCGTCGGGCTCGACCAGTTCGAGCTCGGGCACACCCGCGGCGCCTCGCACGACACGTCGCGGATCCTGCGGCGCAGCTATCACACACCTGCCTACGTGCGGCTCGCCGGCGAGGCCTACGCCGACTGGGCGGACGTGTCGTCGGCGTCGGGCACCGAGCTGGTCACGGTGACCGGAGGCCTGGACCTGTTCCCGCCCGGAGCGGCCATCCCGCCGGCCGACTACGTCGCGAGCATGCGTGCCTGCGGTGTGCCCTTCGCCGAGCTCGGTGCCGACGAGGTCGCGCGGCGCTGGCCGGCACTTGCCCTCCCGCCCGGCACCACGGCGCTGCACCAGGCCGACACCGCGATCGTGCCCGCCGGCCGCGGGACCGCGACGCTGCAGCGGCTGGCCGCCGATGCCGGTGCGCAGCTGCGCGACCTGACGCCGGTCGTCGCGCTCGCCGACCGCAGCGACGGGCTCGTCGAGGTCAGGGCGGCCGGCCCCGCGGGCACCCGGACCTACGTCGCCGAGCGGGTCGTGCTGACCGCCGACGCGTGGACCAACGACCTGCTGGCCCACCTCGGGACCTCGTTGCCGCTCACCGTGACCCGCGAGCAGGTCACCTACTTCGCGCCCGCCGTACCGGGCCGGTTCGGGCCCGACCGGCTCCCGCTGTGGATCTGGATGGACGACCCGTCCTTCTACGGGTTCCCGACCTACGACGAGGCCGGGACGGGCGCGTGGGTCAAGGCCGCGCAGGACTGCGGCGGGGCGGTGACGACGGCCGCCGGTCGCTCGTACGACGTCGACGTGGAGGCGCTGCGCCGGCTGGCCGGCTTCGTCCGTCCCCTCCTCCCGGGCGTCGGCGAGCCCGTGCGCACCGTCACCTGCCTCTACACGCTGACCCCCGACCGCGACTTCGTCGTCGGCCCCCTCCCGGGGCACCCGCAGGTGCTGGTCGGGCTCGGGGCGGGGCACGGCTTCAAGTTCGCGCCGACGCTGGGCCGGGTCCTCGCCGACCTCGCGACGACCGGCGTGACGACCAGCGAGGTGTCCGCGTTCGCGCCCGACCGGCCGGCCCTGGTCGAGGCCGGCCACCCGGTGAGCTGGTTGGTGTGAGCCGGTCAGGACGGCTGGTCGCGCAGCGCGTCGGGGTCCACGTCGAGCTCCGCGGCGGCCGCGACGCGCACCCAGGTCTCGACCTGCTCCGGCGTCACCACGCCCTCGTGCACGGTGGCCTGCACGGCGAGGCCGTCGAGCAGCGCGGTGATGCGCCAGGCCGCGGCGTTGGGGTCGGCGCAGGTCATCTCGCCCGCCTCGACGCCCTGGCGGATCACGTCGGCGACGGTGTCCTTCCACCGCACGTCGAGGCGCTGCGAGACCTCGGCCATCTCCGTGCTGCGCAACGCCGTCGCCCAGGAGTCGACCCACAGCGGCCAGCCCGCGCCGCTCTCCTCGGGGGCGTACATCCGCAGGATCGTCGCCAGGCGGCCGAGGGCGCTGCCGGGACCGTGGGTGGCCGCGTCGAGGCGGGCCAGGTCGCGCTCCGCTGCGTAGGCGAACGCGGCCGAGAGCAGCGCGTCCTTGGAGTCGAAGTGGTAGAAGACCAGGCCGGTGCTGATGCCCAGTGCCCCGGCCACGTCGGCCGCCCGGGTGTGGGCGAAGCCCCGCTTCACGACCTCGTCGCAGGTCGCCCGCAGGATCTCCTCGCGGCGCACCTCGACGCGGCGTCTGGCCATGCCCGGACCCTAGTTGCTGGAGGTGCATCGTGACCGTCGCCCCGCTGCCCGCTCTCGCGTCGCCCACGGCCCCGATCGCCGACGAGTCGCTGGCTGCGGCGCTGCGCCCGTTCGGCGAGAGCACGATGCTCCCGGCCGAGGCCTACACCTCGCCCGAGGTGCTGGCCTGGGAGCGGCGGCACTTCTTCGCCGGCACCTGGACCTGCGTCGGGCGCCGAGACGCCCTCGCCGCCGACGGCGCGACGCAGCGGGCGGTGACGGTCGGCGACGTGTCCGTCCTGCTCTCGCTCGACCCGGCAGGTGTCGCGGCGTTCGCCAACACCTGCCGGCACCGGGGCCACGAGCTGCTCGCCGAGGGCGCGACGTCGGGCCGGCGAGCGGTCGTGTGCCCCTACCACGCGTGGAGCTACGACCTCGCCGGCCGGCTGATGGCCGCGCCCGGCTTCCGCGAGGTCGCCTCCTTCGACCCCGAGGCCCACGGGCTGGTGCGACTGCCCGTCGAGGTGTGGCACGGCTGGGTGTTCGTCAACGCGCTCGGCACGGCGGCGCCGTTCGCGGAGCACGTCGGCGCGATGGCGGACCTGCTGGCTCCCTACTCGCCCGAGCGACTGGTGCTCGGTGCGACGCACGACTACACCGTGCGGGCGAACTGGAAGGTGGTGACCGAGAACTACCACGAGTGCTACCACTGCCCGCTGATCCACCCCGAGCTCTGCCAGGTCAGCCCGCCGACGAGCGGGGTCAACTACGACCTCCCGGGCCGGTGGGTCGGCGGCTGGATGGAGCTGCGCGACGGCGCCGACACGATGTCCCTGGACGGGCACAGCGACGGCCGCGCGATCCCCGGCGTCGACCCGCGCACCGTGCTCTACCTGGGGCTGTTCCCGAACCTGCTCGTGTCGCTGCACCCCGACTACGTCATGACGCACCGCATGGTGCCGCTGACACCGGACCGGACCCAGGTCGAGTGCGCGTGGTACTTCACGGACGACGGCACCGACCCGTCGTACGCCGTGGACTTCTGGGACACCACCAACCGCCAGGACTGGGCGGCCTGCGAGTCGGTGCAGCGTGGTGTCGCCTCGCCGCACTTCCGGCCCGGGCCGCTCTCGCCCGACGAGGACGCGGTGCACCAGTTCGTCACCATGGTCGCGCGCGGCTACCGCGGCGAGGGCGCCGGTACGCTCGCCCGGTGACCATGATCGCCACCCGCGGGCTGACGCATCGCTACCGCGGCGGCGTGACGGCGCTGACACAGCTCAGCGTCGACGTGCCCGTCGGCGTGACCGGGCTCGTCGGGGCGAACGGCGCCGGGAAGTCGACCCTGATCAAGATCCTGCTGGGGCTGCTGCCCGCCACGTCCGGCTCGGCGACCGTGCTGGACCTCGACGTGGCCTCCGACGGACTGCGGATCCGCGAGCTCGTGGGCTACATGCCCGAGCACGACTGCCTGCCCCCCGACGTCTCGGCCACCGAGCTGGTCGTGCACATGGCGCGCATGTCCGGCCTGCCGATGACCTCTGCGCGGGAGCGGGCGGCCGACACCCTGCGCCACGTCGGGCTCTACGAGGAGCGCTACCGGCCGATCGGCACCTACTCGACCGGCATGAAGCAGCGGGTCAAGCTCGCGCAGGCCCTCGTGCACGACCCGCGGCTGGTGCTGCTCGACGAGCCGACGAACGGCCTCGACCCGGCCGGCCGCGACGACATGCTGGCGCTGATCCGCACGATCGGGACGGTGTTCGGCATCTCGGTGCTGGTCACCTCGCACCTGATGGGCGAGCTGGAGCGGGTGTGCGACCACGTGGTCGTCATCGACGGCGGCCGGCTGCTGCGCTCGGCCGCGACGTCGGAGGTGACGGCCGCGACGCAGCGGCTCACGCTCGAGGTGAGCGAACGCTCCGACGAGGTGGCCCGGCGCCTCGCCGAGGCCGGGGTCACGGTGCGCACCGCCGGTCCGGCGCTCGACCTCGAGCTCGCCGACGAGGCGACCTACGACGTGGTGCGTGACGTCGTCGCCGACCTGGGCGTCGGGCTGCTGAGGCTGCAGCGCGGCCGGCTGCACATGCTCGACATCTTCCGCGACGATGCCGCGGATGCCGCGGATGCCGCGGATGCCGCCGGCTCGACGGGTGAGGTGCGGGCATGACGGTCCCCGGCGGGACGGCGCCCGGCGAGACCGGCGCGATCCACGACATCGGCTACCGCCGCTACGACGGGCCACGTCTGGGAGCGGCCTACATCGCGCGCTCGCTGTTCCTGCACAGCCTGCGCGGGGCGTTCGGCGTCGGGCGGTCGGCGCGCTCGAAGGTCACGCCGCTGCTGCTGGTCGCCGTGATGGTCGTCCCGGCGCTCATCATCGTCGCTGTCGCGGTCATCACCAACGCCGACGAGCTGCCGCTGGAGTACACGTCCTACGCGGTGCGCCTGCAGGTCGTCGTCACCGTCTTCGTCGCCGCGCAGTCGCCGCAGAGCGTGTCCCACGACCTCCGGTTCCGGGTGGTGGCGCTGTACTTCTCGCGGCCGCTCACCCGCACCGCCTACGTGCAGTCCAAGCTGCTGGCGATGTCCGTCGCGCTCTTCGGCCTGCTCGCGGTGCCGCTGCTCGTGCTCTACGCCGGGGCCCTGCTCGCGAAGATGCCGCTGTGGTCGAACACGCGCGACGTTGTCGCCGCGCTGGCCGGCGTGGCGGTGCTCGCCGTCGTGCTGGCGGCGGTCGGGCTCGTGGTCGCCGCGTTCACGCCGCGGCGCGGGCTGGGCGTGGCCGCCGTCGTCGCGGTACTGCTGGTGCTCGCCGGCGTCGCCGCCGTGGTGCAGGGCATCGCGTCCGACGAGGGCAACGCGACGGTCGCCGGGTGGGCCGGCCTGGTCTCGCCGTTCTCGCTGGTCGACGGCGTGCAGGTGTGGGCGCTGGGGGCCGAGTCGTCGGCGCAGGAGGCGCCGCCGGGGACCTACGGCGGCCCGGTGTTCGCGGCGGCCGCGGCCGCGCTGGTCGCGGCCTGCTACGGCCTGCTGATGCTGCGCTACCGGCGGGTGTCGCTGTCGTGAGCACGCTCACGCTGGACGCGGTCTCGCGCTGGTACGGCAACGTCGTCGCGGTCAACGACGTCTCGATGTCGATCGGCCCCGGCGTCACCGGGCTGCTCGGGCCGAACGGCGCGGGCAAGTCGACGCTGATCCACATGATGGGCGGCTTCCTCGCGCCGTCGTCGGGCAGCGTCACCCTCGACGGGCAGACGGTGTGGCGGCACGAGCAGGTCTACCGCCACGTCGGGATCGTGCCCGAGCGCGAGGCGATGTACGACATGGTCAGCGGCTGGTCGTTCGTGCAGGCCAACGCGCGGCTGCACCGGCTGCCCGATCCCGACGTGGCCGCGCACCGGGCGCTGGACCTCGTCGAGATGTCCGACGTGGCCGGCCGGGCCATCGGGACGTACTCCAAGGGCATGAAGCAGCGCGTGAAGATGGCCTCCGCGCTGGTCCACGACCCGCCGGTGCTGCTGCTCGACGAGCCGTTCAACGGCATGGACCCGCGGCAGCGGCTGCACCTGATGGACCTGCTCAGGTCGATGGGGGAGAGCGGCCGGACGGTGCTGTTCAGCTCGCACATCCTCGAGGAGGTGGAGGAGATCGCGGGCACGATCGAGGTGATGGTGGCCGGGCGGCACGCGGCCTCCGGGGAGTTCCGCGAGATCCGCCGGCTGATGACCGAGCGGCCGCACCAGTACACCGTGCAGTCCAGCGACGACCGGGCGCTCGCCGCGGCCGTGATCGCCGACGGGTCCGCGTCGGCGGTCGAGCTGCTGGCGGCCGACGGCGGGCTGCGGATGGGCGGCGGCGGACGGCCCGGCACGCTGCGCGTGCACGCGACCGACCATGGCCGCTTCGTCCGCGTGCTGCCGCAGGTGGCACGGGCGCAGGGGATCAGCCTCTTCGAGGTGGCGCCGGCCGACGAGTCGCTGGAGAGCGTCTTCGCCTACCTGGTGACCCGATGAACGCGACGGTGGCGCGGCTGACCGCGCGCACGCTGCTGGGCCGCCGCCGCGCGCTGCTGCTCCTCGTGCTGCCCGGCATCCTGCTCGCGCTCGCCCTCGTCCTGCGGCTGACGGTGAGCGAGGACTCGCGGGTCGACGTCGCGGTGGGGCTGCTCGGCGCGTTCGCGGTGGCGACACTGGTGCCGCTGCTGGGGCTCATCGCCGGCACCGGGGCGATCGGGCCGGAGATCGACGACGGGTCGATCGTCTACCTGCTGGCCAAGCCGCTGAGCCGGCACGCGATCGTGGTCACCAAGCTCGCGGTGGCCGTCGGCGTGGTCGCGGTGTTCGCCGCGCTGCCGGTGCTGCTCGCGGGGCTGGTGCTCACCGGGACCGCCGACGGCATCGCGGTGGGCTTCGGTCTGGCGGCGCTGGTGGCGGGGGTCTGCTACTGCGCGCTCTTCCTGCTGCTGGCCGTCGTCACGCGCAATGCGGTGGTGGTCGGCCTGCTCTACGCGCTGGTCTGGGAGTCGCTGGTCGGCAGCGTCGTGCCGGGGGCGCAGGCGCTGAGCGTGCAGCAGTGGTCGCTGGCGCTGACCCGCGCCGTCGTCGGCGACGCGGCGGACCTGCTGAACGTCACCTCGGCCGTGCGGCTCGCCGTCGCCGTGCCGCTGCTGGTCGCGGTCACGGTGGTGTCGACATATCTCGCCGGCAGCCGGCTGCGCTCGCTGCGGCTGACGGGCGACGAGTAGGCGCGGCGTCACGCCTCAGTAGACCTCGGGGACGGACGTCTGCTCGGCCTCGGGCGGCCGTACGTAGTCGTCCTGCTGCCGTTCGGGGAGCCGGAGCGGCGCCGAGGTCAGGTCGCGGTAGGGCACCTGCGAGAGCAGGTGGCTCATGCAGTTGAGCCGGGCCCGGCGCTTGTCGTCGGCGTGCACGACCCACCACGGCGAGAGCTTGGTGTCGGTGAGCTCGAACATCCGGTCCTTCGCCCGTGAGTAGTCGACCCAGCGGGCGCGGGACTGGAGGTCCATCTCGGAGAGCTTCCAGCGCTTGCGCGGGTTGCGGATGCGCTCCTGGAACCGGTGCTCCTGCTCGTCGTCGCTGACCGAGAACCAGTACTTCACCAGGACGATGCCCGACCGGATCAACATCGCCTCGAACGTCGGCGCGGACCGGAGGAACTCCTCGTACTCCTCGTCGGTGCAGAAGCCCATCACCCGCTCGACGCCGGCCCGGTTGTACCAGCTGCGGTCGAACAGCACGATCTCGCCGGCCGCGGGCAGCTCGGCGACGTATCGCTGGAAGTACCACTGGGTGCGCTCCCGCTCGGTGGGTGTGGCGAGCGCGACGACCCGCACGACCCGGGGGTTCGTCCGGTCGACGATGCGCTTGATGGTGCCGCCCTTGCCCGCGGCGTCCCGGCCCTCGAAGAGGACGCACACCCGCAGCCCCTCGTGGACGACCCACTCCTGCAGCTTCACGAGCTCGCGCTGCAGGGTGTCGAGGTGCTTCTCGTAGTCCGCCCGCCGGAGCTTCTTCGAGTTCAGCGTCGAGGGCGACCCGTCCGTCGAGGCCGCCCCGGCGGTGGTCCGTGTGCTCATCCGGTGAAGCGTCCCTTGCGGATCCGCTCCGCCTCCATGAGCGCGATCTCCTCGGGCCCGGACACGACGACCTTCGGGTCCGGGACCCAGTCCAGGTCGGTGGCGCGCTCGGGGTAGTCGACCGCGTTGAGGATGACCTTCATCGCGTTGAGGCGGGCGCGGTGCTTGTCCCCGGAGCGGATGATCGACCAGGGGGCGGTGACCGTGCTGGTGCGCTTGAGCATCTGGTACTTGCGCTCGGTGAAGTCGTCCCAGCGGTCCTGGGCCTGCATGTCGACCTCGCTGAGCTTCCACTGCCGCAGCGGGTCGTCGCGGCGGCGGGCGAAGCGACGGGCCTGCTCGGACTTGGTGACGCTGAAGTACAGCTTCACGAGGATGGTCCCCTGACGGACGAGGTCCTTCTCGAATCCGGTGACACCACGGATGAAGTGGTCGTACTCCTCGTCGCTGCAGAAGCCGAACACCGGCTCGACCATCGCGCGGTTGTACCAGCTGCGGTCGAAGATGACGACTTCCCCGCCGCTGGGGAACTGCGCGACGTAGCGCTGGAAGTACCACTGCGTGCGCTGTTCCTCCGTCGGCTTCGGGAGCGCGACGACGCGGTAGTGCTTCTCGTTCATGTAGCGGGTGACCCGGCGGATGGTGCCGCCCTTGCCTGCGGCGTCACGACCCTCGACGACGACGATCATGCGCATCCGGGTGGCCTCGAGGTGGCGCTGCAGCTTGAGCAGCTCCACCTGCCAGGGGCGGAGCTCGGCCTCCGCGCGCAGGCTGCGGGCAGCCGTCCGGTTCTCCCGGCGGAGCGCCTTCAGCTCGCGGCGCGCGGCGGCATAGCGCCGCACGAGCGCCTCGGGCGTGACCCGCTTGCCCTCGACCGTGACGAGGCGCGGGGCGTCCTCGCCGTCCCGGCCGTCGTCGGCGGGCGTGGGCAGGGTCGTCACGGCGGTGGTGCGTGCGCGCGTCGGTGTCACGGCTGACCTCCTCGTAGGGCCGTGCCCCAGCCTGACCCGGCGGGCACCGGTGGCCGCAGGGTCCAAGGGCCCTCGCCGTGTGGTCCGAGGTCCGCGACGTCAGATGGGGACGGCGGCGCCGGTCACCGCGATCCCCGTGCCCGGCTCGAGAGGGATCTCGACCGTCAGCAGCCCTGGCCGGCCCATGTCGACGCCCTGGTGGATGGTCAGCCTGGCCGGGAGCTCGACCAGGCCGAGCTCGCGGACGTACCCGCCGAAGGCTGCGGCAGCGGCGCCGGTGGCCGGGTCCTCGCGGACGCCGCCGGGCGGGAAGGGGTTGCGGGCGTGGAAGACCGTCGCCGACTCGCGCCAGAGCAGGTCGGTCGTGGTCCAGCCGCGCTCGGCCATGAGCGACCCGAGCGCGTCGAAGTCGTAGTCGAGGTCGGCGAGCCGTTCGCGGGTCCCGGCGGAGATGATCGGGTGCCAGGCGCCGGCGAACGCGACGCGCGGCGGCAGCGCGGGGTCGAGGTCGGCGCGGCTCCAGCGCAGGGCGCGCAGGATGGTGTGCAGGTCGTCGTCGGCGAGATCGGCCGTCGTCGTGAGGACGCTCACGAGCGTCGCGGTGGTGAGCCCGCCGTCGGCGTGCGTGCGGACCTCGACCTCGCCCGACCGGGTGTCGAGCACGAGGGTGCCGGGGCCGTGCCGGTCGGCCCAGGCGACGCCGGACGCGATGGTCGCGTGACCGCAGAACGCGACCTCGGCGAGCGGGCTGAAGTAGCGGACGGTCATCCGCGTCGGGTTGCCCTGGGCGGGCTGACCGGTCGGCATGAGGAACGCCGTCTCCGAGAAGCCGACCTCGGCGGCGACGGCGAGCATCTCCTCGTCGGAGGCGCCGGCCGCGTCGAGCACCACGCCTGCCGGGTTGCCGCCCTCGGGTCGGTCGCTGAAGGCGGTGTAGCGCAGCACGTCCATCGCGCGACGCTACTGCTCGGCGCGGCACGACGTCACGGGTCGCCCGGCGGCGACCGAGGAACGGACGTCAGGGAGTGCACCCAGCGGTCCGGGAGGGGCTCGACGATCACCCGGCCCTTGACACCCGTCCGGAGGTCGCTTACTGTCCACATCAGTTAATTAACCAATATAGAAAGTACGCCCATGGTCACAGCGATCGGCGAGGACCGGCTCAGCGACACCTTCGCGGCGCTCGCCAACTCGACCCGGCGGGCGATCCTGGCCCGTCTGGCCGAGGGTGAGGCGACCGTCAACGAGCTCGCCCAGCCGTTCGAGCTGACGCTTCCCGCCATCTCCAAGCACATCAAGGTGCTCGAGCGCGCCGGCTTGGTCATGCGGAGTCACCGGGCGCAGTACCGACCGTGCGCCCTCGACGCCGCGCCACTGGAGGAGATCTCGACCTGGGCCGAGCGCTACCGGCCCGTCTGGGAGGCCCGGTTCGACCGGATGGACGACTACCTCGCGCGGCTCGGTCCGCGGCGGAAGGGAGACGAGCGCAATGACTGACAACGGTGGTTCCCACGACGCGGTGGTCATCGAACGAAGCTTCGATGCGCCGCTGGATCTTGTCTGGCAGATGTGGACGGACCCGGAGCACTTCAAGGCCTGGTACGGCCCGGACGGAGCGACCATCCCTGTCGCAACGATGGACGTGCGTGTCGGCGGCACCCGCCTGGTGTGCGTGGAGATGCCGACACCGGGCGGTCCGATGCGGATGTGGTTCACGGGCGAGTACCGCGAGGTCGTCGAGAACGAGCGGCTCCGCTACACCGAGTCGATGTCCGACGAGGACGGGAACCTGTCGCCACCCTCGGACCATGGCATGCCCGAGGGACACCCGATGACGACCGAGGTCCGCGTCGAGCTCGAGGACGTCGGCGGCCGGACGAGGATGCTGATGACCCATGTCGGCATACCCGGCGACTCGGCAGGTGCCGCCGGTTGGGCGATGGCACTCGACAAGCTCGCAGCCCACGTCGAGGCCCACGGCAGTCGATAGCGGCGCTGCTCGTCGAGCACGATCATCGGAGCCGGCCCGGGGCCACAACCACTCGTGCATGATCACCGCGGGGAGGGGGCGGGTGGGCGTTAGGGCGTCGGGGGGTAGACGAGGCCGATCTGGCGGCGTACCTCGTCCAGGGTCCGCATGATCGAGAGCGTCTCGTCCAGCGGCATGACCTCGCTCTCGACCCGCCCGTCGCGCAGGCAGCGCGCGACCTCCTCGGCCTGGTGACGCAGCCCGCCGCCCTGGTGCGGCTCGTCGAAGCGCTCCAGCACCGTCCCGTCCCGCGCGATCAGGGAGAACACCGCCGGGCGGTACCACGTCGGCTCGACGACGACGCGCGCCTCCGTCCCCGAGATCGACACCGCGTTGGCCCCGGCCGCCTCGAGCGAGGTGGTCACGAGGCCGTGCGCGCCGCCCGGGTGCTCGAGCACGATCGACGTCGTCGCGTCCACCCCGGTGAACGCGGGTGAGCTCACCGCGGTGACGCGCTCCGGAGCGCCCAGCACCATCGACACGAACGACACCGGGTAGATGCCGAGGTCGAGCAGCGCGCCGCCGCCGAGCGAGGGCGCGAAGAGCCGGTGCTCGGCGTCCTGCTCGAACCACTGCCCGTGCTCCGCGATGACCGTGCGCACCTCGCCCAGCGCGCCATTGGCCAGCAGCGCCCGGATGCGCCTCATGTGGGGAAGGAAGCGAGTCCACATCGCCTCCATGAGGAACGTGCCGCGCGACCGCGCCGCCGACACCAGCGACTCGGCCTCGCCGGCGTCGAGCGTGAACGGCTTCTCGACGAGCACCGCCTTGCCGGCCTCGATCGCGAGCGTCGCCGCGGAGACGTGCATCGGGTGCGGCGTCGCCACGTAGACGACGTCGACCTCGTCGTCGGCGACCAGGTCCTCGTACGTCGCGTGGCCCCGCTCGAGGCCGTGTGCCGCGGCGAACCGGTCGGCGGACTCCCGCGCCCTCGACCCCACCGCCACCACGTCGGCGTCCGGGAGCCAGGCCAGGTCGCGGACGAACGCCGACGCGATGCCGCCCGTCCCGATGACCCCCCATCGCATCGCTCTCACCGTCGCCACCCCTTCCGTCGTCGTCCCGCCGCGGCCGTGCCCCACGCGACGGCCAGCGGCCACAGCGACTGCGCACCCGCTGCCGCCCGCTCGCTGAGACCCACCCGGCCGCTGTCCGCCGCCAGCTCCACCGCGAACCACGCGACCACCCCGAGCAGCCCGGCGGCGGCGGCGCGCGACACCGCGGGCCGCAGCGGGCCGGCCGCTCCGGGCCGGGACGCGAGCGCGGGCCACACCGCCAGCGTGCCGAACGCCGCCGCCGCGACCGCCGTGTGCGCGGCCGACCCGGTCCCGTCCGCGGGCAGCGGGAACACCGCCACCAGCACCGTCGTCACACCACCGCCGGCGAGCACCGCCCGGCCCCACGGAGCGGCGTCGCGCAGCGCCGCGGCGGTCGTGAGGTGGCAGACGCCGAGACCCGCGAGGGCCGTCGTCATGAGCCAGCGGTCGTCCGCGCCGTAGGCCGCGAGGTCGCTGATCGTGCGCACCACCGGGTCGAAGCCCCCGCGCTGCCGGGCCGCCGCCACCGTCCAGCCGCCGATGAGCAGGACCGGGGCCGCCGCGGAGGACAGCAGCCCCCACCACGGAACACCCCGCGACGGGGTCGCGGGCCTCACCCGAGGTCCCGGGGGATGCTGCGGCTCCAGCTGCGCGCGGCGAACGGCTCGCCGTCGCACCACGTCTGCACGCTCACCTCGACGTCGTACGCCGTGGGGCTCGCGTCCAGCGTGAGTTCGGCCCGGGCGCGCACCGTCGCATCCTCCCACCGCACCGTGAAGTCCGCGCCGGCCTCGGCCCGCTGCGCGAACGTGCGGGTGTCCACGGCACAGAGCCCGGTGTAGTGCTCGACCGTCGCGGCCAGGTCCGAGTCGTCGGTGGCGCCGTGCTCGACGGCGCACACCGTGCGGTGGCCGAGCACGTCGCGCGACACGGTCCACGTCACGCCGTCGGCGGGGTCCTCGGCGTAGTCGGCGACCTGCACGTCGATGCCGGCCGGGCTCGACGCGCCGGCCACGGGCAGGACGAGACGCGAGCCGGACCGGTCGACCGCGAGGGTGAGGGGGCGCGGCGGGGCGACCGTGTTGGGCCAGTCGGTGCCGGCGAGCGAGAGCCGCAGCCGGTGACCGGACGCGGCGTCCCAGCTCATCGCCTCCAGCTCGACCACGACGTCGAGCGGCTCGTCGACCGGGACCGGCGACGGGTCGGTGGACGACTCGCGGTGCGCCAGGTTGAGCAGCCCGCGGGACAGCAGCGACGACGTGCCGTCCGGCCACAGGTCGCACAGCTTCACCGACACCGACGCCACCGGCTCCGACGACGCGACCCGCAGCTCGACGCGCGGGTGCCCCAGCAGCGACATCCCGTCGGCCGGCCACTCCCAGGTCAGCGACCGTGCGTCGTCGAGGCGCTGGTCGGTCGGCTGCCCCCACGGCAGGGAGCCGGCACAGCTGTTCCAGGCGGCCGTCCCGACGTCGGGCTCGACGGCGTAGGCCACGACGCCGGAGCCGAGGTGGCGAACGTCCTCGCGAGCCCCCTCGAGCGGCCAGGACGGCGCGCACCGCCACTCGCCGTCGACCGCGCGGCGGTCGGCGCCGGGCCGGGTCGACCGCTGGGCGAACCACGTCAGCGCGGGCTCGTCGTCCACCCCGACGTCGACCTCGCGCAGCCACCGGTCCCACCACCGGGCCATCACCGGCACCAGGTCGAGGTGCGGCCCCGGCAGCGACGAGGCCGCCGACATGTGGCTCCACGGCCCGAGCAGCAGCCGGTGCGGCGTCCCGGCCTCGCGCAGGGCCTGCACCGTGCGGAAGGTGTTGTTGCGGTAGCCGTCGGCCCAGCCGCCGACGAGCATGGTCGGGCACGCGATGCGGCCGTAGTCGGGGCGCACCGACCCGTGCCGCCAGTAGGGCGAGTCGCGCTGCTCCTCGACCCAGCGCAGCAGCCACGGCTCGCTCGCCTCGACGCGCTCGCGCCACGCGTCCTGCCAGCCCTCGCCCACCAGCGACGGAACCGGCGGGAGCGCGTTCATCGCGACCATGTAGGCGGGGTAGTCGACGAGGTCCAGCAGCCGCAGCGCACCGCCCATGTAGTGCACGTCGTCGGTGTAGCGGTCGTCGGTGGCGTAGATCGCGATGACGGCCTTGAGCGCCGGTGGCCGCTCGCAGGCGACCTGCAGCGCGTTGAAGCCGGAGTAGGACGTGCCGTACATCCCCACGGCCCCGCTGCACCACGGCTGTGCCGCCAGCCAGGCGATGACCTCGCAGAGGTCCCGCTGCTCCTGCGCGGGGTACTCGTCCGTCGCGACCCCGTCCGACGACCCGGTGCCGCGCACGTCCACCCGAGCCACCGCGAAGCCGTGCTCGTCGCGCAGCCGGACGTACTCCGGTCGGTAGGACGCGGTGAGGTCGTCCTTGCGGTAGGGCAGCGCCTCGAGCACGCACGGCACCGGGTCTGCGGTCGCCGGAAGGAACAGCGTCGCCGCGAGCCGGGTGCCGTCCGCCATCTCCACGAAGAGCCGCTCGGCGGACCCCTCAGCCACCGGGGACCAGCCTGGCCACGTCGTCGAACGCCAGCCCGACCGACGTGTTGCCGTCGTGCCCGACCACCGTGTCCGCCGCGAGCAGGCTCGTGAGCACCGCCTCCTCGGTCGCCTCCACGGCGGCCGCGAAGAACGGGTCGAGCGCCCGGCCGGTCACCGGCACCGCAGGGGCCGGCTGCCCGCGCTCGGCGCGCAGCCCGGTCGCCAGCGCGAGGAAGATCTCGCCGCTGGCGTGGTGCCCGGTGCTCCCGGTGCGCGCGAGACCGAGCCCGGCCCGGCGGGCTACCCGCTGGCAGCCGGCGCTGTCCAGCGGTCCGTCGGTGACGACGACGACGATGCACGACCCGGCCGGCCCCGGCCGCGGCACACCGGCGGGCGGCACCAGGCGCCCGATCGGCGCCCCCGCGACGGTCAGCCGCTCGCCCTCGCCGAAGTTCGACAGCACCACGACGCCGACCGTGTGGCCCGACAGCAGCACCCGCGACGCCGTGCCGATGCCCCCCTTCCAGCCCAGGGCGCTCATGCCGGTGCCCGCGCCGACCGCCCCCTCCTCGGGCGGGAAGGCCGTGCCCGCCGACGCGCGCGCGGCGGACAGGGCCTCGCGCACGTCCTCGGCCGTGACCTGCATCCGCCGCGCGTCGGAGAGGAACGAGTCGTCGCACTCGGCGACCATCGGGATCAGCACGTCCTCGACGCCGATCGCGGGCTCCTCGGCCATCAGCAGCTCGCACGCCGCGTCGTAGACCCGGCCGACGTGCATCGTCGAGGTGAGGAAGACCGGCGACTCGACCGCGCCCCACTCCTGCATCGACAGGAAGCCGGTGCACTCGCCCGCGCCGTTGAGCACCGCGCCGCCCGCCGGCACCGGGCGCCGGAAGGAGCTGCCCCCGGGGTCGAGCACCGTGACCCCCGTGCGCGCCACGCCGCGGCCCGCGGGAGGCGCCGGCTCGTCGCGCCACACGGTGGCGTGGCCGAGCCCGACGCCTGGCACGTCGAGCACGGACGCGGTGGGTCCTGAGGGGAGCAGACCGATCCTGACCGGCAGGTCAGTTGCGCGCGGCATCGTGACAGCATGCCGCACGTGACGGCCCTCCCACCGGTGGTCTTCTCCGAAGACGTGCTCCGGCACGAGCCGGGGGGCGAGATCTGGGTCGGCGTCCGCACGCCGGGCACCGAGGTGCCCGAGCGGGCGCGCGTCCTGCTCGACGCGGTGCGCGCCGAGGGCGCCGAGGTGGTCGCCTCACGGACGTACGACGACGAGGTGCTCGGTCGCGTCCACGACGCCGGCCTGCTGCACCACCTGGCGACGGTCGCCGACGACTGGGCGGCGGGAGACTACGAGCGGCTGGTCGGCCAGGACCGGGTCGTGCCCTACGTGTTCCCCACGGCGGGGATGCTCGACGGCCTGCCGATGCGCGAGCCGACGGCGACGCACGCCCGCGCCGGCCTGTGGTGCTACGACACGATGACGCTCGTCGGCCCCGGGACCTGGGAGGCGGCGCGGGCCGCGGTCGACGTGACGCTGACCGCCGTCGACCTGGTGACCGGCGGCGCGCGGGCGGCCTACGCGCTCACCCGGCCGCCGGGCCACCACGCGACGCGGCGCGCCTTCGGCGGGTCGTGCTACCTGAACAACGCGGCGGTCGCCGCCGAGGCGCTGCGGGCCGCCGGGGTGGAGCGGGTCGCCGTCGTCGACGTCGACGCGCACCACGGCAACGGGACGCAGGCCGTCTTCTGGGAGCGGCCGGACGTGCACTACTCGTCCTTGCACGTCGACCCGGGCGCCGGCTGGTTCCCCCACGTCGTGGGCTTCGCCGACGAGACGGGTGCGGGGGCGGGCCGCGGCGCGACGGCCAACGTCCCGCTGCCGCCCGGGACCGGCGACGACGAGTGGCTCGCGGCGCTGTCCGGGCTGGTGGACGGCGCTGTGGCCTGGGGGGCGCAGGCGGTGGTCCTCTCCCTCGGGGTGGACGCCGCCGGCGCCGACCCCGAGAGCCCGCTCGAGGTCACCACCCGGGGCTTCGCCGCGGCCGGCCGGCTGCTGGCAGGGCCCGGGCTGCCGACGGTGCTGGTGCACGAGGGCGGCTACGACCTGGCCCGCCTCGGCCCGGACACCGTCGCCGTGCTGTCTGCCTTCGGAAGCACGGGACAGGGCCCTGGGTAGGCTCCGGAGCACAGGCCTTCCCGGTCGACGACGATCATGCGAGGGGTGCTGGCATGCCGAAGTACGTCTATGACTTCACCGAGGGCAGCAGGGACATGAAGGACCTGCTGGGCGGCAAGGGCGCCAACCTCGCGGAGATGACGAACCTGGGCCTTCCGGTGCCACCGGGGTTCGTCATCACGACCGAGGCCTGCAAGGTCTACCTCGACTCCGGCGACGAGCCGGCCGAGCTCCGCGACGAGGTCAGCACGCACCTCGACGCCCTCGAGCAGCAGATGCACCGGCGGCTCGGGCAGTCCGACGACCCCCTGCTCGTCTCCGTGCGGTCGGGCGGCAAGTTCTCCATGCCCGGCATGATGGACACCGTCCTGAACATCGGGCTCAACGACGAGTCGGTGCAGGGCCTGGCCAAGCAGGCCGGCAACGAGCGCTTCGCCTGGGACTCCTACCGCCGGCTCATCCAGATGTTCGGCAAGACCGTCCTCGGCATCGACGGCGAGCACTTCGACGAGGCCTTCGACGCGGCGAAGAAGGCCAGGGGCACCGAGGACGACCTCGACCTCGACGAGGGCGACATGCGCGACATCGTCGACACCTTCAAGGGCATCGTGCGTGAGCACGGAGGGCGCGAGTTCCCCACCGACCCGCGCGAGCAGATGGACCTCGCGGTGCACGCGGTCTTCGACTCCTGGAACGCGCCGCGCGCGATCCTCTACCGGCGCCAGGAGCGCATCCCGGCCGACCTCGGCACGGCGGTCAACATCTGCTCGATGGTGTTCGGCAACGTCGGCATGGACTCCGGCACCGGCGTCGCGTTCACCCGCGACCCCGGATCGGGGCACCAGGGCATCTACGGCGACTACCTGCAGAACGCGCAGGGCGAGGACGTCGTGGCGGGCATCCGCAACACGCTGCCCCTCGAGCGGCTCGAGGAGATCGACAAGCCGGCCTACGACCAGCTGATGACGATCATGGAGACGCTGGAGAACCACTACCGCGACCTGTGCGACATCGAGTTCACGATCGAGCGCAACAAGCTCTGGATGCTGCAGACCCGGGTCGGCAAGCGCACGGCAGGGGCCGCGTTCCGCATCGCGACCCAGCTCGTCGACCAGGGCCTCATCGACATGGACGAGGCGCTCACCCGGGTGTCCGGCGACCAGCTCGCGCAGCTGATGTTCCCGCGCTTCGCCGACGACGCCGACACGACGCTGCTCGCCAAGGGCATGAACGCCTCGCCGGGCGCTGCGGTCGGCAAGGCCGTCTTCGACTCCTACACCGCCGTCAAGTGGTCGCGGTCCGGCGAGGACGTCATCCTCGTCCGCCGCGAGACCAACCCCGACGACCTCGACGGCATGATCGCCGCGCAGGGCATCCTCACCAGCCGCGGCGGCAAGACCTCGCACGCCGCGGTCGTCGCGCGCGGCATGGGCAAGACCTGTGTCTGCGGTGCCGACGCGCTCGACGTGGACACCAAGAAGCGGCGCATGACCGTCGGCGGCACCGTCGTGGAGGAGGGCGACGTCCTCTCGATCGACGGTACGTCCGGCGCGGTCTACCTCGGCGAGGTGCCGGTCGTGCCCTCGCCGGTCGTGGAGTACTTCGAGGGCACCCTCGATCCTCAGAGCGAGGACGCCGGCGATCTCGTCAAGGCCGTGCACCGGCTGATGAACCATGCCGACGAGAGGCGTCGGCTGGCGGTGCGGGCCAACGCGGACACCCCCGAGGACTCCGAGCGCGCCCGCCGCTTCGGCGCGCAGGGCATCGGCCTGTGCCGCACCGAGCACATGTTCCTCGGCGAGCGCCGCCGGCACGTCGAGCGGCTCATCCTCGCCGACGGCGACGAGGAGCGCGAGCAGGCCCTCGAGGCGCTGCTGCCGCTGCAGCGCGAGGACTTCATCGGCATCTTCGAGGCCATGGACGGGCTGCCCGTCACGGTCCGGCTGCTGGACCCTCCGCTGCACGAGTTCCTGCCCGACTACACCGAGCTCTCGGTGCGGGTGGCGATGGCCGAGGCGCGTGGTGAGGACCACGAGAACGAGCTGCGGCTGCTGCAGGCCGTGCACCGGCTGCACGAGCAGAACCCCATGCTCGGGCTGCGCGGGGTCCGGCTCGGCATCGTCGTGCCCGGGCTGTACACGATGCAGGTGCGCGCGATCCTCGAGGCCGCGGCCGAGCGCAAGAAGGCCGGCGGCGACCCACGCGTCGAGATCATGATCCCGCTCGTCGACGCCGTGCAGGAGCTCGAGCTGGTCCGCGAGGAGGCCGAGCGCATCGCGGCGGAGGTGTGCGAGCGCGAGGGCATCTCGATCGACCACCTCATCGGCACGATGATCGAGCTGCCGCGGGCCGCGCTCACCGCCGGGCAGATCGCCGAGGCCGCCGACTTCTTCTCCTTCGGCACCAACGACCTCACCCAGACCACGTGGGGCTTCTCGCGCGACGACGTGGAGGCGGCCTTCTTCTCCGCCTACCTGGAGAAGGGCATCTTCGGGGTGTCGCCCTTCGAGTCGCTCGACATCGACGGCGTCGGCGCGCTGGTCCGCATCGGCTGCGAGCAGGGCCGGGCCACCCGGCCCGACCTCAAGCTCGGGGTGTGCGGTGAGCACGGCGGCGACCCCGACTCGGTGCACTTCTTCCACGACGTCGGCCTCGACTACGTGTCCTGCTCGCCGTTCCGGGTGCCGGTGGCCCGCCTCGAGGCCGGTCGCGCCACGGTCGTGAGCGACGGCAGCGACAGCCGGTGACCGCCGGGTGATCCTGCTCCGCATCGCTGCCAGGACCCTGGCGGCCGTCCTCACGCTTGCCCTGCTCGTCCTGGCCCTGACCGCCGGACGGGTGTGGCTGGCCGCGCGCGACGACGACCGTCGGGTGTCCGACGCGATCGTGGTGCTCGGGGCGGCGCAGTTCGACGGGCGGCCGTCGTCGGTGTTCACCGCGCGCCTGGTCCACGCCCGCGACCTGTGGCGCGACGACGTCGCCCCGCGCATCATCACCGTCGGCGGCAGCCTTGCCGGGGACCGCTTCACCGAGGCGGCGGCCGGCAAGCGCTGGCTGGAGGAGAACGGCGTGCCCGCCCGGCGCGTCGTGGCCGTCGAGACCGGAGACGACACCCTGACCAGCGTCACCGCGGTGCAGGAGCGGATGCAGCGCCGTGGCTGGTCCACGGCCGTGATCGTGACCGACCCCTGGCACGCGCTGCGTACGTCCTCGATGGCCGCCGCCCGCGGCATCGACGCCGTCGTCTCGCCCACGCGACGCGGCCCCGCCGTCCGCACCCGCGAGACGGAGGTGCGCTACATCCTGCGCGAGACCCTGGCATACCTCTACTGGAAGGCGTTCCACCGCAGCGCCGACTCGGGTCCGAACGCGGTATGACCCTGCTGGCCCGTGACGCGGACCCGGACACCGAGCGGTGGGTCGCCGAGGCGGCCAAGCGCTCGGAGCGCACCGCCTACGAGCGCGACCGCGCCCGGGTGCTCCACTCGTCGGCGCTGCGCCGCCTGGCGGACAAGACCCAGGTCGTCGTGCCGGGGGAGAGCGACTTCCCGCGCACCCGGCTGACCCACTCGCTGGAGTGCGCGCAGATCGGGCGGGGGATCGGCCAGGTCCTCGGCGCCGACCCGGACCTGGTGGAGACCGCGTGCCTGGCCCACGACCTCGGGCACCCGCCGTTCGGGCACACCGGCGAGGCGGCGCTGGCGTCGGTCGCCGGCGGGTGCGGAGGCTTCGAGGGCAACGCGCAGAGCCTGCGCATCCTGACCCGGCTGGAGGCCAAGACCTTCTCGCCCCGGGGCCGCAGCGTCGGGCTGAACCTCACGCGGGCCTCGCTCGACGCGTCGTGCAAGTACCCGTGGGGCACCGACCGTGACACGCACAAGTTCGGCGTCTACGACGACGACCGGGAGGTGTTCGACTGGTTCCGGTCCGGCGCGCGGGAGGGGGCCCGGTGCCTCGAGGCGCAGGTCATGGACTGGTCGGACGACATCGCCTACTCCGTGCACGACCTCGAGGACGCCGTGCACGCCGGTCACCTGCGCCTGGAGCAGCTGGCCGACCCCGCCGAGCGCTCCGAGCTCACGACGCTGGTCGCCGCGCGCTACCCGGCGACCAGCGCGGACGCGGTGTGGGCCGCGGTCGACCGGCTCGTCGGCCTGCCGTGGTGGCCCGCGTCGTACGACGGGTCGCACCGCGGCCTGGCCGCGCTGAAGAACCTGACCAGCCAGCTGATCGGCCGTTTCGCCCGCGCCGCCGAGACGGCGACGCGGGAGGTGTCCGGCGACAGGCCGCTCTCACGCTACGCCGCGGACCTGGTGGTGCCGACGGACGTCCGGCTCGAGTGCGAGGTGCTCAAGGCCGTGGCCGACCGCTACGTCATGTCCAGCCCCGACGCGACCCGCCGCTACGCCGTGCAGACCGAGCTCGTGCTCGAGCTCGCCGACCTGGTCGCGCGGGGGGCGCCCGCCACGCTGGACCCGCTGATGCGCGAGGCGTTCGCGGCGGCCGGCGACGACGCCGCCCGGCAGCGGGTCGTGATCGACCAGGTCGCGTCGCTGACCGACTCCTCTGCCGTGACGCTGCGAGAACGGTTGCGGTCAGGATGAGCGGGAACCGTACGGACCTCGGGACAGGGTGATCGACATGGCATCGGACACGACCTACGTGATCGTCGGCGCGAGCCTCGCCGGCGCCAAGGCCGCCGAGGCGCTGCGCGGAGCGGGCTACGACGGTCGGCTCGTCCTGCTCGGCGACGAGCGGGAGCGGCCCTACGAGCGGCCACCGCTGTCCAAGGAGCTGCTCAAGGGCGACAAGGACCGCGAGAAGGTCTTCGTGCACGAGCAGGGCTGGTACGCCGAGCACGACGTCGACCTGCGGCTCGGCACGGCCGCGACGGCCCTGCACCGCGGGGACGGGGTGGTCGAGCTGGCCGGTGGCGAGCGCCTGCCGTACGACCGCCTGCTCCTCACGACCGGTTCCTCCCCGCGGCGCCTCGACGTCGCGGGCGGCGGGCTCGAGGGCATCCACTACCTGCGCCGGCTGGGCCAGGCCGAGGCGCTGCGCGACAGGTTCGCTGCCGGCGGGTCGGTCGTCGTCGTCGGCGGCGGCTGGATCGGCCTGGAGGTGGCGGCCGCGGCCCGCCACCACGGCGTGGACGTCGTGCTCGTGGAACCACAGCCGACGCCGCTCTACGGCGTTCTCGGCCGCGAGGTGGGCGACATCTTCGCGGCGCGCCACCGCGACCGGGGTGTCGACCTGCGCACCGGGCTGGGCGTCGACGCGTTCGAGGGGGACGGGTCGCGGGTGACCGGTGTCCGGACGTCCGACGGCACCGTCATCGAGGCCGGCCTGGTGCTGGTCGGGGTCGGCATCGTGCCCAACACCCGGCTGGCCGAGCAGGCCGGGCTCGAGGTCGACAACGGCATCGTCGTCGACGAGATGCTGCGGACCTCGGACCCCGACGTCTTCGCCGCGGGGGACGTCGCGAACGCGTTCAACCCGCTGTTCGGCGCCCGGTTGCGGGTGGAGCACTGGGCCAACGCGGCCAACCAGGGCAAGGCCGCGGGGGCGTCGATGGCGGGTGCCGGCGAGCCGTACGCCAAGCTCCCCTACTTCTTCACCGACCAGTACGACCTGTCCATGGAGTACCACGGCTTCGTCGACCGCGGCGGAGCCGACCGGGTCGTGCTGCGCGGCGACCCGTCGGGCGACGGCGCCTGGACCGCGTTCTGGCTGCGCGACGGCAGGGTCCTCGCGGGCATGAACGTCAACGACTGGGACGCGGCCGACGACATCAAGCGGCTCGCCCGAGAGCGGTCGGAGGTCGACCCCGCCGTCCTCGGTGACCCCGGCACCCCCCTCGCCGACCTCTAGCCCCCCCGATTTCCCCCCGGTGATCATGCACGAGTGGTTGCTGGCGAGCGTGCCCACAACCACTCGTGCATGATCACCGCGGGGTGGTGGGGGGTGGCCCGTAGACTTCCCGACCGTGGCAGGCCGCATCCGGGACGAGGACGTCGTCCTCGTCAAGGAGCGCGCCGACATCGCGGACGTCATCGGTGACGTCGTGACGCTACGGCCCGCCGGCGGGGGCAACCTCAAGGGCCTCTGCCCGTTCCACGACGAGAAGAGCCCGTCCTTCTCCGTCCGGCCCTCCGTGGGGGCCTACCACTGCTTCGGGTGCGGGGAGGGCGGCGACGTCATCTCCTTCGTCATGAAGACCGACCACCTCTCCTTCGCCGAGACGATCGAGAAGCTGGCCGGCCGCGCCGGGGTCACCCTGCGCTACGAGGAGGGCGGCGTGACGCCCGGCCGCCAGCAGGGGCAGCGGGTCCGGCTGGTGGAGGCCCACAGGGCGGCCGCGGAGTTCTACACCGAGCAGCTCGCGTCGCCGGGCGCCGCCGCCGGCCGTCAGTTCCTCACCGAGCGCGGCTTCGACCAGGCCGCGACCGAGAAGTTCGGGGTCGGGTTCGCGCCGCAGGGCTGGGACGCGCTGACCTCCCACCTGCGGGCCCGCAAGTTCACCGACCAGGAGCTGCTGGTCGGCGGGCTGGTGAGCCAGCGGCAGGGTGGCGGGGTCTACGACCGGTTCCGCGGCCGGCTGGTCTGGCCGATCCGCAGCATCTCCGACGAGGTCATCGGTTTCGGCGCGCGCAGGCTCTTCGAGGACGACCAGGGCCCGAAGTACCTCAACACCCCCGAGACGCCGATCTACAAGAAGTCCACGGTGCTCTACGGCGTCGACCTGGCCAAGCGCGAGATCGCCCGCCGCATGCAGGCCGTCGTCGTCGAGGGCTACACCGACGTCATGGCCTGCCACCTCGCCGGTGTCGAGACCGCGATCGCCACCTGCGGCACGGCCTTCGGCGACGAGCACATCAAGGTGCTGCGCCGGCTGCTGATGGACCAGAACGAGTTCCGGGGCGAGGTGGTGTTCACCTTCGACGGCGACTCGGCGGGGCAGGCGGCCGCGCTCAAGGCGTTCCAGGACGACCAGAAGTTCGTCACCCAGACCTTCGTCGCCGTCGAGCCGAGCGGCATGGACCCGTGCGAGCTGAGGCAGCACAAGGGCGACACCGCCGTCCGCGACCTCGTCGCCCGACGGGTGCCGCTGTTCGAGTTCGCGATCCGCTCGACCATCGGCACGTACGACCTCGAGACGGCCGAGGGCCGCACCCAGGCCACGCGCGCCGGCATGGGCGTCGTCACGCGGATCAGGGACGTCTCGCTGCGCGCCAACTACGCCCGGTCCCTCGCGGGGTGGATCGGCCTGCCCGACCCGGACGAGCTCGTGCGGCAGTCCCACGGCGGCGTGAAGCAGATCGGGCGGCGCAGCCCTGCTTCGACCCCGGCCCCATCGGCCACGGCCCCTGACCCGCACGACCCGGCGCTGCGGGTCGAGCGCGACAGCCTCAAGGCCGTGATGCAGGCGCCGTCCCTCGTCGCCGAGCTGTTCGACGCGCTGGACCCGTCGGTGTTCACCGCGCCCGCCTACGCCGCGGTGCGCGACGCGGTGGTGGCGGCCGGAGGCGCCGCGGCCGCCGGCCCGGGCGGAACCCCGTGGATGGAGAAGGTCGACGCGGCCGCCGCGGACGACGGCGTGCGCCGCCTGGCGCGCGAGCTGGCCGTCGAGGCGCTGCCGTCCGAGGAGCAGGCCCTCACGCGGTACGCGACCGAGGTGCTGGCCCGTCTCGAGGAGCTCGCCGCGACCCGTCGGATCACCGAGGTGAAGTCGCGCCTGCAGCGGCTCAACCCGGTCGAGCAGGGCGCGGACTACAACCGGTTGTTCGGTGAGCTGGTGGCCCTCGAGGCGCACCGCCGCGCGTTGCGGGAGCGGGCGATCGGCACGCTCTGAGCGTGCCGGTCCCGCATGCTGGAGATCCACTTCGTAAAAGGATGCGATCTTCGCCCTCGGGGAGCAGACTGAGCCGGGTGGGGGAGGTCCTGGCCCTGCCTGACACCGTCGGTGAGGCAATCGACCGACTCCGAGCGCGAGACGCCGGAGCCGGGCTCATACCTGCCCAGGCCGTCGCCGCAGAGGCGACCGCGTCGGGTCTCACGCCCGAGAGCATCGACGACATCGTGCGACGCCTCGCCGAGGTCGGTGTCGAGGTCGTCGCCGACGAGCCGACACCCGAGGAGCTGGCGTCCGAGGCCGCCGAGGAGGAGCCCCCGTCGCTCGACGACGTGGGGCCGGCCGCGTCGGCCGACCTCGTCCGCGTCTATCTGCGCGAGATCGGCCGCGTCGCGCTGCTCACCGCCGCCGACGAGGTCGACCTCGCCAAGCGGGTCGAGGCCGGGGTGTTCGCCGCCGAGAAGCTCGACCACGAGTCCGGCATCGGGCCCGAGCTGCACCGCGACCTGCTGGCGATCGTCAGCGACGGGCACCGCGCCAAGCAACAGCTCATCGAGGCGAACCTGCGCCTCGTCGTGTCGATCGCGAAGCGTTACGCCGGCCGCGGCCTGCCGTTCCTCGACCTCATCCAGGAGGGCAACCTCGGCCTGATCCGCGCGGTCGAGAAGTTCGACTACACGCGCGGGTTCAAGTTCTCGACCTACGCGTCGTGGTGGATCCGGCAGGCCGTCTCGCGTGCGGTCGCCGACCAGGCCCGCACCATCCGCATCCCGGTGCACATGGTCGAGACCGTCAACCGCATCCTGCGGGCACAGCGGATGCTCGTGCAGACCCTAGGCCGCGACCCCACCTCGGCCGAGATCGCGGAGCGCGTCGACCTTCCCGCCGAACGGGTCGCCGAGATCAAGCGTCTCGCGATGGAGCCGGTGTCCCTGCACTCGCCGGTCGGCGAGGAGGACGGGTCCGAGCTCGGGGACCTCATCGAGGACAGCGAGTCGATCCCGCCGCCGGAGGTCGTCGCGGGAGGGCTGCTGCAGAGCCACGTCGAGGCCGTGCTCGACCACCTCGGCGATCGCGAGCGTGACGTCGTCCGGATGCGCTACGGCCTGATGGACGGCGAGCCGCGCACCCTGGAGGAGGTCGGCCGGGCCTTCGGCGTGACCCGCGAGCGGGTGCGCCAGATCGAGGCCAAGAGCCTGGCCAAGCTGCGCCACCCGCATCTGTCGGCGCAGCTGCGCGACTACCTCAGCGGCTGACCCGTACGCTCCGGTCGTGCGCTGGCGACGTGGTGACCGCATCCCCGACGACGCTCGCGTCGCGCTCGCCCTGCGGCCGCGCGAGCGGGTGCTCGCCGCCGCGGCGCAGGCCGACGGCACGTGGCTTGCGGCGACCGAGCGGGCGCTGGTCGGCCCCGGCCTGCGCATCGCCTGGGCCGACGTGGCGCACGCGCGGTGGCATGACGAGGAGCTGGCGCTGACCGTCGACCCGGTCGCCGACGCGTTCACCCCCGCCCGGTTCCCCCTGCCGGAGCCGGGTCGCCTCCCCGAGACGGTGCGCGAGCGGGTGATGGCCAGCATCGTCGTCACCCGGCACGTGTCGGTGCCACGCCACGGGGGAGTGCGAGTCGTGGGCCGAGACGTCGGGTCGCGCGACCTGGTGTGGCAGGTGGTGCCCGACGCGGGCGTCGACGGCGAGGACGCCGACGTACGGGCCGTCACCGACGCGCTCGTCAGGGAACTGCGCGGCGAGCTCGGCCGCTAGGCGGCCTGCTTCGCGGGTCTGCTGCCGGTGCGCCGCCGGCCGCTGGCCCTCGTCGGGGACCGCAGCAGGCGCAGCACGGCGGCCTCGATGCGGCCGTGGGTTGCGGGCTGGCCGAACTCCGCGTCGGCGCCGAGCCGGTCGAGGGCCGAGGCGATCGTGCTCCCGTCGTCGTAGAGGTCGATGATGCGCGGGTCGATGTACGAGGACCGGCACACGGTCGGGGTGTTCCCGAGGTACTCGGACACCTCCGTGACCACCCGGCTGACCGCTCGCCTGCGCGCGGTCGCCGACGTCGGGGCCTGTGTCGACACGGCGAGCCCGACGGCGGTGAGCACCGTGGCGTGCCAGGTGCGGAAGTCCTTGGCGCTGACCTCCTCGCCGAGGACGTCGCGCAGGTAGGCGTTGATGTCGGCGCTGGTCACGTCGTGCCAGCCGTCGCGGTCCTTGTAGGCGAGCAGCTCCTTGCTGGGGTCGTCACGTCGCAGCAGCGAGGTGACGACCTTGCGCACGCTCTCGTCGACGACTGCCTGCACCCGCTTCTTGCCGCTCTTCGCGACATAGTCGAACACGACGAGGTCGCCGGTGACGCTGACGTGTCGGCGGCGCATCGTGGCCAGACCGTAGGTGCCGTTGGACTCGGCGTAGGACTCGCCCCCGACGCGGAAGAACCCCAGGTCGAGCAGCCGGAAGGCCGCTGCCAGCACCCGGTCGCGCGTCAGGCCGCGCTGGCCGAGGTGCTCGGCCACCCGGTCGCGCGCCTTCGGCAGGCGCCGCGCGAAGTCGAGCACCCGCTCGTGCTTCTCGGCGTCGCGCTGGACCCGCCAGTCGTCGTGGTAGCGGTACTGCCGGCGCCCGGCCGCGTCGGTGCCCAGCGCCTGGATGTGGCCGCGTGGGTCGGGGCAGATCCAGACATCGGTCCACGCCGGCGGGATCACGAGGGCGGCGATGCGCTCCAGGACGACCGGGTCCTCCACGGGGCGACCGTCAGCCCGGCGGTAGGAGAACCCGCGCCCCCGGCGTACGCGCGAGATGCCCGGCCCGGCACAGTCGACCCGTCGCAGACGCGCCACGAACCCGTCCCCCCGCTCCCGGGTCGCTCAGCGACCGTGCCCGTTGCTGCCCGGCGACGTGCCGCCGGCAGTCGACTCGTGCTGGCCGCCCAGCCAGCCCGGTCGCTTGTCCTGCAGCGTCGAGCTGAGCGACCCCGCGGCGCGGTCCTTCGCGGAGTGCAGCGCGTCGCCGGCCTGGGACTGCAGCGTGCTCGCGGTGCTCTGCACCGCGGGGCTGCTCGCGAAGGACCTGGCGGCCTGCCGGATCTGCTCGTAGCGGCCCCGGCCGGCCCGGGCGCCCAGCACGTAGCCCGTGGCGAAGCCGACGAAGAAGGTGGCCTTGGTACGCATGTGCAGCTCCTCGGTCGTGTCGTCCTCACGGCGCCCGGGCGGACCCCGCAGCCCTGCGCTCCGGGGCTCATCGTCCCCCGGGCGGCACCCGCGCGCCAGGGTCCTACCCGGGCGCCTGCGGGTGACACCTTGGGTTACCCTTGTCTGCGCATCGGCCGGGTCGAGCACCCGGCCGTTCCCGCGTAGCTCAATTGGCAGAGCAATCGGCTGTTAACCGATAGGTTCCTGGTTCGAGTCCAGGCGCGGGAGCCCTTCCGGTGGCTCCGCCGCCGCCCGGTCGACCCCGTCTGGCTCTTGAGGGGCGGTAGCTCAGCCGGTTAGAGCAGGGGACTCATAATCCCTGGGTCGCGGGTTCGAGTCCCGCCCGCCCCACAGCGTCGGATCGCGGCCTGGGTGGCCGCGAACCTTTGCCGTCGGGTGCGGCGGACGGCTGGCGTCCACGAAGGAGGTCGGCCGGTTCCAAGGCCAGCACCTCGTGCCCCTCCTGCGGGTGGACAGCGTCGTGCGGGTCACGGTGCGGACCCTGACATGCTGATCATCGACCGGCGGTTGGCCGGGCGTACACTCCGTTCCCACATCGGGTGTTGGGACGTGTATCCGTGAGGTGGAAATTGAATCGCAGACGAGGACTACTGGCCATCGCCAGCACTGGCGTCATGCTCGCCACGCTCGCCGCGTGTGGCGGTGATTCGTCCGACGGCGACGGCAACGGCGACGGCGATGCGAGCGGGGCCAGCGGCAGCTTCATCCTGGGCACGACCGAGACCGTGACGGCCATGGACCCCGCCGGCTCGTACGACTTCGGCTCGTGGAACCTGCAGTACAACATCTTCGAGCAGCTGATGACGGTCCCCGCCGGGGAGTCCGACCCGGTGGGTGACGCGGCCGAGTCGTGCGACTACGACGACCCGCAGACCGTGACCTGCACGCTGAAGGACGGTCTCAAGTTCTCCAACGGCCACGACCTGACCTCCTCGGACGTCAAGTTCTCGCTCGAGCGCAACATCAACATCGCCGACCCGAACGGATCCTCGGTCCTGCTCGGCTCGATCATCGAGCCGGAGTCCGACCCGCAGGCCATGGCGGAGGGCGCGATCGAGACGCCGGACGACGCGACGGTCGTGTTCCACCTGAACGCGCCGGACACGACGTTCGTCAAGATTCTGAGCACCGCGACGACCTCCTTAGTCGATGAGGAGCTCTTCCCGGCCGACGCGCTGCTTGGTGACAAGGACGTCGTCGGCTCCGGTCCCTACAAGCTGAGCCAGTACAAGTCCGGCGAGCAGGCAGTGCTCGAGGCGAACGAGACCTACGAGGGTGACCGTGCCCCGAAGACCGCCCGGATCTTCGTGTCGTACTTCAGCGACACCGCACCGCTGAAGCAAGCCATCGACAGCGGTCAGGTCGACATCGCCTGGCGCACCCTCAGCCCGACCGACCTCAACGACCTCGAGACCAACGACAAGGTCGAGGTCCTGAAGGGTGAGGGCTCGGAGTTCCGCTACTGGGTCTGGCAGCTCGCCAACGACGTCGCCAAGGACAAGGCGACCCGCCAGGCCGTCGCGCAGATCATCGACCGCGACGCGATCGCCCAGGACTCCTACAGCGGCAACGTCACGCCGGCGTACTCCATCGTGCCCCCGGGCTTCGGCGGACAGAAGGACTCGTTCAAGGAGACGTACAGCGCCGGGCCCGACGTCGACGCCGCGAAGAAGCTGCTCGCCGACGCGAGTGTCAAGACCCCGGTCAAGCTCACCCTGGGGTACACGCCGACCCACTACGGGCCGAACGCCGTCGACGAGGCCACCCAGTTCGCGGCGCAGCTCAATCAGACCGGCCTGTTCGACGTGACCACGGCGGACGCGGAGTGGGAGGAGTACCAGACCCTCTACAAGGAGGGCGCGTACGACCTGTTCATCCTCGGCTGGTACCCCGACCTCCTGGACGCCGACAACTACCTGACACCGTTCATCAGGGATGGCGGCTTCTACGCCAACAACTACTCGAACCAAGAGGTCAACAAGCTCCTCAGCGAGGAGCTCGCGGAGACCGACACGGCTGCGCGCGAGGAGATCATCGGCCAGCTGCAGGACATCGTCGCGGAGGACGTCCCGCTGATCCCGTCCTGGAACGGGGCCAATGTGGCCGTCGCCACGACGCAGATGGACGGGGTCCTGGAAACGCTGGACCCGACGTACATCTTCCGCTTCTGGGGCATCAGCAAGAACGGCTAGCAACTCGTGGGGGGAGGGCGCGCTTCGGGCGTGTCCTCCCCCCACGGTTGCGCCGGACTGACGCGCCCCCCTCGGAAAGGCACCAGATGAGCGCGGGATCAGGATCGCTGCCTCGCTACATCGTCCAGAGGCTGCTGCTCGTCATCCCGATGATCTGGGTGCTGCTCACGGTGGTGTTCCTGCTGCTGCGCGTCGCGCCCGGTGACCCGGTGTCCGCATCGGTCGGCGGCAGGCTGAGCGAGGCGGCCCTGGACGCACGACGGGCCAGTGCGGGCCTCGACCGCCCGGTGCTCGTGCAGTACTTCGAGTACATCGGCGACGTCGCCCGGCTGAACTTCGGTCAGACGTTCTCCGACAACCGGCCGGTCCTCGACATCATCCGGGACAACGGCGGCGCGACGCTGACCCTGACGCTCGGTGCCTTCATGTTCGCGCTCGCGATCGGCGTCCCACTCGGCGTGCTCGCCGGGCGCTACCGCGACACCGCTGCTGACGTGGTGATCCGGATCTTCGGTGTGGTCACCTATGCGGCGCCGATCTTCTGGACCGGCCTGCTGCTGATCATCGTGGTGGCGCCGCTGGGTTGGCCGACGTTCGACATCGCCTCCCCGGTCACGAAGTTCGAGATCCAACCGGTGACCCACATCATCCTGCTCGACACGCTGATCGCCGGAGACCTCGGCGCATTCGTCGACGTGCTGCAGCACCACGCTCTGCCGTGCTTCGTCCTAGGGCTGCTGCTCAGCGGCGTGTTCATCCGGCTCATCCGGGTGAACCTGCTGCAGACGCTGCAGGGGGACTACGTGGAGGCGGCGAGGGCACGTGGCATCGCCGAGCGGCACGTCATCCGTCGACACGCGTTCCGAAACGCTCTGGTGCCGGTGATCACCGTGCTGGGCCTGCAGGTCGCGCTGACCCTCTCGGGCGCCGTGCTCACCGAGCGGACCTTCGACTGGCCGGGCCTGGGCGACGCGCTCATCGACTACCTGATCAGGCGGGACTACGTGGCGGTACAGGGCCTGGTCACCTTCTTCGCCGTCGTCGTCGTCCTCGTGAGCCTGCTCGTCGACATCATCAACGCCGTCATCGACCCCCGGGTGAGGTACTGATGTTCCGGGCAGTACTCGCACCGTTTCGCAACACCAGCGGGCTGGCCCGGTGGATTCTCGTCACCGGGCTGCTGATCACCGCGATGTTCGTGGTCCTTGCGATCTTCGCCCCCTGGATCGCGCCGTTCGGCTTCAACCAGCAGCTGGACGACGGCGTCAAGTTCGCGAAGATGGCCCCGCCGTCGGGCGAGCACTGGTTCGGGACCAGCGACCTGTTCCACGACGTCCTGTCCCGCGTCATCTGGGGCGCACGGACCGCCCTCCAGGTCGTCGCACTCTCCGTCACCTTCTCCATGGTCATAGGTGTCCCGCTCGGCCTGCTCTCCGGGTTCATCGGTGGCTGGATGGACCGGATCCTGGTCTTCTTCATGGATGCGCTGTACGCCATCCCCTCGCTGCTGCTGGCGATCGTCTTCTCGTTCCTGCTCCGCGGACCGCTCGGCGGCGGCGTCGTCGCTGCCGCCCTCTCGCTCACCGCGATCTACATCCCGCAGTACTTCCGGGTGGTTCGCAACACCGCCGTGAGCGCGCGCGAGGCTGCGTACGTCGAGGCCGCGCGGGCGATCGGCGCCAGGAACGGCACGATCATGGGGCGCTACCTGTTCGGCAACGTCGTCCAGTCCGTGCCGGTCATCGGCACGCTCAACGCCGCGGACGCGATCGGCACACTTGCCGCGCTGGGCTTCCTCGGCTTCGGGATCCAGCCCAACGAGGCATCGGAGTGGGGTTTCGACCTGGGCCGTGCGCTCGACGACTCGTCGGCGGGCATCTGGTGGACCGGCTTCTTCCCCGGCATGGCGATCGTGCTCCTGGTGACCGGCCTGACCCTGGTCGGGGAGGGCCTCAACGAGACGGTCAACCCGACCCTGCGCAAGCGCCGGCTGCGCAAGGTCGAGTTCCCGCCGAAGGATCCCACCACCGCGACCGTCGCGGGAGGGACCCGATGACCGACCTGTTCGACGGACCGGCGCCCACCGTCCCGGCGGGCGAACCCGTGATCGACGCGCGCGACGCGCGGATCTGGTACGGCACCGAACGTGGCCCGGTGAAGGCGGTCGACGGGGTCAGCTTCACGGTGCGGAAGGGCGAGATCCTCGGTCTGGTAGGCGAGTCCGGATGCGGCAAGTCGACGCTGGGCCGCGCGCTGCTCGGCCTCCTGCCTGCGGGGGCCAAGATGGACGGCCAGCTCCGCTTCCAGGGCGAGGACCTGCTCGCGATCCCGCAGAAGCAGATGTTCGCCAAGCGGGGGCCCGAGCTGGCGATGATCTTCCAGGAACCGCTGACCCGGCTCAACCCCTTGATGCGGATCTCCGAACACTTCGAGGAGACGCTGAAGACGCACGAGAAGGGGCTCGGCAAGGACGAGGTCGAACGCCGCTCGCTGGAGGTGCTGCAGATGATGGGCATCCCGCCGACGCGGTACCGCTCCTACCCGCACGAGTTCTCCGGTGGCATGCGGCAGCGGCTGATGATCGCGCTCGCGCTCGTGCTGCGGCCGTCGTTCGTCGTGGCCGACGAGCCGAGCACCTCTCTCGATGTTCTCGTCGAGGCGCAGATCATCCGGATCCTGCACGACCTGCGCCGCGACTTCAACACCTCCCTGCTGCTGATCACGCACAACCTGGGCATCGTCGCCGAGGCTTGTGACCGGGTGGCGGTGATGTACGCCGGAGAGATCGTCGAGATCGGGGATGCCCGCCAGGTGTTCGCCGAGCCCCAGCACCCCTACACCAGGGAGCTGCTGCGCTCGACGATCTCGCTGTCGACCACCGGCCTGAACTTCATCCCTGGTGCGCCACCGGACCTGGTGGACCCACCCTCCGGCTGCCATTTCCACCCGCGCTGCCCGGACGCCATGGAGGTGTGCGAGTCGCGGCACCCGGTGCAGCGCGAGATGCCCAACGGCACCCGCACCCAGTGCTGGGCGGCCGACCTGGCGAACGGCTTCGGGCGGGACCTGACGCCCGAGGAGAGGGCACCCTTGCCCCGGGAGGAGATCCCCGTTGCAGACGAAGCATGACGCGAGCAGCGCCGAGACCGCCCTCGTGGACATCTCCGACCTCGAGGTGCACTACCAGCTCCGCGGCGGGACGATCGCCCGGCTGCTGGGCATGGACACCGGCACGGTCAAGGCCGTCGACGGGGTGAGCCTTTCGCTGCGGAAGGGGGAGGTGCTCGGCCTGGTCGGCGAGTCCGGCAGCGGCAAGACGACCCTGGGGCGTGCCGTGCTCGGGCTGGCCAAAGCCACCCGCGGGTCGATCACGTACCGCAAGGCACGCTCGGACGGGAAGTCGCACCAGCAGGTCGTCTCGAAGATGTCCGGCAGTGAGCTGCGTGAGCTGCGCACCGACCTGCAGATGGTCTTCCAGGACCCGCACGCCGCGCTGAACCCGTCGATGAACATCGAGACCGCGGTTGGTCACCCGCTGAAGATCCACGGCATCGCTTCCGGTGCGGACCGGCGCGAGCGCGTCGCCAGGGCCCTCGAGCGGGTGGGCCTGGCGCCGGCGGAGCAGTTCATGCGGAAGTACCCCTCCGACCTGTCCGGCGGCCAGAAGCAGCGCGCCGTGATCGCCCGCGCGATCATCTTGGACCCGGAGGTCCTGGTCGCGGACGAACCGGTCTCGATGCTCGACATGAGCGTCCGCGCCAAGATCCTGCAGCTGATGCTCGACCTGAAGCAGGACCTGGGCCTGAGCTACATCTACATCACCCACGACCTGGCCACCGCCAAGTTCTTCTGCGACCGGATCGCGATCATGTATCTCGGCAGGATCGTGGAGATCGGGCCGACCGACGAGATCTTCGCCGACCCCAAGCACCCTTACACCAAGGCGCTGCTCAAGGCCATCCCCGAGCCCGACCCCTACAAGACCGTCCCTCGTGACCTGCCGCGGGGCGAGATTCCCGATGCCGCGAGACCGCCGCTGGGCTGCTCGTTCCACCCGCGCTGCCCCGAGGCGGTCGCTGAGTGCGGGTGGGAGTCACGCGACCTTCGGAGCCTGCTCGAGGAGCACTGGACGCGTCGCAGCGCGTCGGACTACAAGGCCGAACAGGGCTTGGTCGGCGACCTGTCCAGGCTGGACAAACCGCAGAAACAGGTGCGGCTCGGGTCGGGCGCCGACGCCTCGCGAGTCAAGGCTCTGCTGGACCGGGTCCGTGGTGAGAACCGGGCGGAGCCGCTGTGGAAGGGCGTCGAGGCCATCGTGGAGACCGATGGCGGCGTCGAGCTCGTCTTCCACAAGGGGTACGACCCGGAGCTGCGCCAGTCCGGCGGGGTTGAGGTCGCTTGCGTGCTCCACCCGGCACCCGTCACCCCGCAGCCGTCGCGCACCGAGGACCACCGCCGAACGTAGCCGCCGCGGCAGCGCCCAGCCTGGGGATGCGCATCGGCGATGCTGGTGCCGCGGGAGGCGCCGGGAGACGTCTCCGCGGAAACGTCGGGTCGGACGACGAGCGGCAGCTCAGCAACCTGGCGGTCACGCTCACCGCGCTAGTCGTGGGTCTGGCCGGCTGGATGCTCCTGACGCTGCTGGAGAGGTGGACGGACAGGGCACGATCGGTCTGGACCGTGACCGCAGCCGTCGTCTTCGCGGTGTCCCTGCTCGGCCCGCTCGGGGCGGTGACGGCCCGGGCGACCGCCGTCCTCATCGGGCTGCACGTCCTCGTCGCCGCGATCCTGATCGAGGGGCTGCTGCGCACCACACGTCGGGGACCAAGGTCCCGGCCGCGCCGTGCCCACCGACCCTCCTGGCGACCTGTGAGTCCCACCTAGCGTCAGAGCCATGAACAGGTCGGTGGTCGTGGGAGTCGACGGTTCCGACTGCTCGTGGGAGGCCGTGCGCTGGGCGGCGGCCGAGGCGGGTCGTCGCGGCGCGCCCCTGCACCTGGTGCACGCCTGGGTCTGGCCGCTGTACGGCGTCGGGCTCGGCCCGGCGCCGGGTGCCCCGCCCGGGGCGGGGCTGCAGGCGCAGGCCGAGCGCGTCCTCACCGAGGGGGCCGATCTCGCGCGGGCGGAGTCACCAGGGCTCGTCGTCGAGACCAGCCTGGTGACCGGCGAGGCGTCGGTCAGGCTCGTCGACTGCTCCCGCGATGCGCAGCTGCTGGTCGTCGGGCACCGCGGGCTGGGTGGGTTCGCAGGCCTCCTGCTGGGGTCGGTCGGCGTCGCGGTCGCGGCCCATGCCGCGTGCCCGGTGGCCGTCGTCCGCGGCGAGGTCGGCGGCTCGGGACCCGTGGTCGTCGGCGTCGACGCGTCCGAGCGGTCACAGCACGTGCTGCAGGAGGCGATCGTCGCTGCCGACCGTCTGGGCGCCGCCGTCCGTGCCGTCCACTGCGTCGAGATGCCGTTGCGCCAGCACCTGGCCCGCAGCTACCAGGACACGCTGGCAGAGGCCTCGCGGGAGGCGCGCGAACGCCTCGAGAAGCAGATCGTCGAGGCGCGGTCGGCGGCAGGCCTCGACGTCGCCGTGGACGTGCGGCTGGGCGACCACCCGCCGGCCAAGGAGCTGGTCGAGGCCTCCGCCGATGCGCGGCTCGTCGTCGTCGGCTCCCGCGGTGCCGGCGGCCTCACCGGGATGCTCCTCGGCTCGACCGGGCACGCACTCATCCACCACTCCCGGTGCCCGGTCCTCGTCGTCCGCTGACCGGCGAGCTGCGCAGTGGTGCTCTCTGCCGACCTACTGCTTCGCCGACCAGCGCACGACGCCGGAGTCGCAGGTGTCGGTCACCGCGCCGGCCGCATCGTGGTCGGTCCACTCGAGCTCCCATGTCCCCGCCAGCCGCGTCTTGGCGGAGGTGAGCCTGCCGGACAGGCGCCCCTGGACGTCGCTCGTGGTCCCGTCGTCGTTGCGAACGGTCACCGGGCCGAACGCGGTCCCGAACTTCCCCTTCCGCGTGACCGGCAGCGCTGTGTACTCGTCAGGCAGGAACGCCGTCGCGCCCGAGGTGCACGGCAGCTCGATCGCGGCCATCGCGCGCACGAGCTTGCGCCGGTTCGACGTCATGTCGACGACCACCGGGTAGCCCTGCGACGTCACGCCGCCGTACGTGTTCCCCACCGTCGCTGCCGCGGTCCGGGCGTCTGCCGGGCTCACCGCCGCGTCCGCCATCAGGGGCGTCCCGACGACCAGGGTGCCCCCCACGACACCGACGACCATCACGCGGAACCCACGAGACCTCACGTCGTGCGCCATCGTCCGACCCCCTTCTGCTGCGCGGACCCGCGGCCCCGCAGCCGCGGGTCTCACGGCTCGACGGTAGGCCGGTGTCAGGACGCCGTCCATGACGGATTCGTAGGACATGTGCGTTGATCCAGGATGATCCCGGCGACCTGGCACATGTCGGTCACCGGGCGACGGACGCCGATCTTCCGCCGATCGGCTCGCCCGAGCTGCACTGCTCACCCTGCGGAATCCGTCGCTGAATGCTCAGGTTTGAGAAGGCCTCCTGCGGGAAACCCATGCGCGATCTACGGTTTCCGGCGGTACGAAATCCGTCGTGGTGAGGGGTTCCGCGAGCCGGTTTCCGAGGTTACCCTCGGGGGGCGCCGAAGCAGCCGGCGGACGCCTCGTGACCATCGTGTGCACCAGGAGTGACGATGATCAGCCTGCTCGACCCCCGTCAAGTCGGTCCCCACACCGTGGTCGGCGTGACCGGCGAGATCGACGTCGCGAGCGCCCCGGCCCTGCGCGACACCCTCCTCGGCCTGCTCAACCGAGGCGCCGACAGCCTCGTCGTTGACCTGCGCGGCGTGACCTTCATCGACTCGACCGGTGTCGGGAGCCTGCTGCGGGTCCATCACCGGCAGAGCCTGCTCGGCGGCTCGGTGCACTTCGTCGCCGACCAGCCCGGGGTCCTGCGGGTCCTCGACCTCATGCAGCTGCGCCGCCGCCTGCACGTGACGCCGACGGTCGCCGCGGTCGGTCGGTGCTGCCCCACGGCCACCGCGCCGGACCTCGATCGCTCGCGTCTCGCCTCCCGCTGACGCAGACCCCGATCCGCCGGAATCACCCATGACCTCGGCCGGTCGCGCCCGGATGCGTAGCGTGACCGCGTCGTGCCCGGAACCTCCTGACTTCGTCGATCAGCCACGTAGAGTCACCGCTGACCCCTACCCTGATCCGGGGTTGTCGGCGTCGGGAGGGGCAGTGATGGACACGCGGGACGAGTCACGGGCGGGGGCGCGGCACGAGCCCGACCTGGTGGTCACCGATGCCCCGACGGCTCTGGCGCCCGACCGGCCGACCCTGCACGACGAGGGGCACGTGCTCGTACGCCGTGATGCGGACGACGACCCGCCGCGTGCGCCCAGCGTCCGCCTGGCGGTCCTGCTCGGCCTCGGTGTCGCCCTGGTCCTGGTGGCGACCGTCGCGCTCGCGTTCTGGACCAGCGGCGGCGACGACGTGACGGCCGGGACGACGACCCCCTCCGCCGCGGGGTCGGACGTCCCGGCGGCGCTGGGGATGTCCGTCGACGTGCCGGCTCGCGTCGTCGCGGGCGAGGAGGCGTCGCTCACCGTGCGGTGGTCGGACGGTACGGGCATCTTCAGCGGCACGAGCGAGGAGTGGGGCGACGGCATCGGCACCAGCTCGCTGAGCCAGGGTCGCTGCGAGCCCGGCGCGCCGCCGGCGGAGGTCGTGGGCGGCACCTACGCGGTCCCGCACACGTGGAGCGAGCCGGGCACCTACACCGTGGTGCTGGGCGTCGCCACCTACGTCTGCGACGACGGGTCGGCCGTGGAGGAGCAGGTCACCGAGCCGGTCACGGTCGAGGTGCTCCCGGCCGGCTAGGTCCGGGCGACCGGGCAGCAACGCCCGGCCGGCCGAGGCCGCCCCGGCGGGGAGGCGGCAGCGAGCGGGCGCCGGGGCCTGCGGTGGCGACGCGGTGGTAGCGGTTCACGGCCTGACGCACCGTGCGGAAGATCGGGATGAAGCGGCCCGTGCTGGTGAGGCTGAGCAGCCGGGACACCGCGCGCGTCGGGGCTGCCAGCACGAGCTCGATGCCGTCGTGGGCGACCGCGTCCCGGGCCTGCATCAGCGCAGAGATGCCGGCGCAGTCGATGAACGACAGCCCCCTCAGGTCCACGACCACGGCCCGGTCGGCGCGCTCGGCGGCCGGGCGGAGGCTCTCCAGGAGCCCGCACGTGCTAGAGAGGTCGAGCTCCCCGGTGAGCCGGGCCACAGTCACGTCGTCGAGCACTGACGTGTGCACCTGCAGCAGTGGTTCCATCGCTCGCCTCGTCTCGAGGCTACGGCGCTCGCGCGAGGCCCAGCAAGGACATCGGGATGACGATCGTATTTCTGTCTTCGCAGGTCAGGAGGGGCTTCGGTGGCCTGTCCGCGTCGGAGTGGCTCAGAAGCGGAACGGCTTGGGCGGCGCGTTGAGCGTGGCCCGCGGGCAGCTCGCCAGGTCCAGGTTGCCGAACCCGAGGGCCTCGTCGCACATGGAGGTGACGGTCCAGCCCTGGGTGGTGCCGAACCGCGTCACCGTGACCCGGTAGATCGTGATCTCGTACCGCGTGGGTGTCCCGTACGCGACCTGGATCGTGCCGATCAGCTCCGCGCCGCCGGGGGAGCCGTAGCCCTCCCACGGCCGGTCGTACCGGCTCCACAGTGACGGCTCGGACTGCCACACCCCGCCGTTCTGGACGTCGCGCAGGGCCAGCTCGACGAGGACCGCCCGGGCCGACTCCTCCGGGATGATCGCCGCCGGCCGGATCACCTCGGACACGACGCCTTCGTCGTACGCCTCGGCCATCAGCAGCTCGGGGTTGTGCACGTTGAGCCCTTCGTCGCGGCAGGGGCAGGGTGCCCTGCCCGTTGTCCTATCGGCGCGTTGGCGCCCGGACTTCACCACGGTCCTGCCAAGCGTCCTCGGGGCCTCGATCGGGCGGGCGTGGGGCGGTGCTGGTGCAGGAGTGACGAGTGTGTCATCATCGTCGCGCACACCACGGGCGACGGTTCCGCGCACGGTGAGGCCGCTGGGGAAGGCGCACCTCACGTCGAGCAAGGAGGAACCGGTGGCGACCCGTGGCGTTCTGTACGTCCATTCCGCACCGCCCGCGCTGTGCCCTCACGTCGAGTGGGCCGCCGGCTCGGTCCTCGACGTGCGTGTGACCCTCGACTGGACCCCGCAGCCGGCCTCGCCCGGCGCCGTGCGCGCCGAGCTGTCATGGCAGGCCGAGCCCGGCACCGGGTCGCGGCTGGCCTCCGCCCTGCGCGACTGGTCGCAGCTGCGCTTCGAGGTGACCGAGGAGCCCAGCGCCGGCGCCGAGGGCGAGCGATGGTCGTGTACGCCCGCGCTCGGGCTGTTCCACGCGACGACCGGCGTGCACGGCGACATCGTCGTCCGCGAGGACCGGCTGCGCGCCGCGCTGGCCCGAGCGGCCACGGACCCGGCCACCGACGTGGTGTCGGAGATGCAGGCGCTGCTCGGCAAGGCCTGGGACGACGAGCTCGAGACCTTCCGCCACGCCGGCGACGGCGCCCCCGTCCGCTGGCTCCACCAGGTCGTCTGACCGCCCGCCCGGCCGCCGAGAGGCCCCCTGCCGCCCGCCCCGGGTTCCAACCTCCGGGGTCGTCCGGGCGCGTGGTCGGTCAGAGGGGGATGTTGCCGTGGTCGCCGCGGGTGGCGGGGGCGGCAGCGATCGCGGCCGCCAGGGCCGACCGGGTGCGGGCCGGCTCGATGATCTCGTCGACCACGCCGATCTCCTGCGCCCGGACGAGGCCGCCGGTGAGCTTCTCGTGCTCGACGGCCAGCTCCTGCTCGACCTCGCCCCTCACATCGGCCGGCACCTCCGCCAGCCGGCGGCGGTGCAGGATCCGCACGGCCGCGACGGCGCCCATGACGGCCACCTCGGCCCCCGGCCAGGCGAAGACCCGCGTCGCGCCGAGCGAGCGGGAGTTCATGGCGATGTACGCGCCGCCGTAGGCCTTGCGCGTCACCAGCGTCACGCGGGGAACCGTGCACTCCGCGAAGGCGTGCAGCAGCTTGGCCCCGCGCCGCACGACGCCGTCCCACTCCTGCCCGACGCCCGGGAGGTATCCGGGCACGTCGACCACGACCACGAGCGGCACCCCGAAGGCGTCGCACATCCGCACGAACCGCGCCGCCTTCTCGGCCGAGGCCGAGTCGAGGCAGCCGCCCAGCCGCAGCGGGTTGTTGGCGACGACGCCGACGGTGCGACCCCCGAGGCGGCCCAGGGTCGTCGTGACGTTCGGCGCCCACTTGGGGTGCAGCTCGAGCGCCGAGTCGTCGTCGAGCAGGTGCTCGACGATCGGGTGCACGTCGTACGCCCGCTTGGGCGAGTCGGGGAGGAACTCGGCCAGGTCGCGGTCGTCGAGCTCACCGAGCTCGCGCTGGTCGCCGAGGAGAGCCGCGAGCCGGCGAGCCTCGCCGTAGGCGGCCTCCTGGGTCTCGGCGACCACGTGCACGACGCCCGAGCGGCGCCCGTGCGGCTCGGGGCCGCCCAGGCGCAGCGCGTCGACGTCCTCGCCGGTCACCGAGCGCACCACGTCGGGACCGGTGACGAACACCCGCCCCTCCGGGCCGAGGATGACGACGTCGGTGAGCGCGGGGCCGTACGCCGCACCCCCCGCGGCCGGGCCGAGCACGACCGAGATCTGCGGCACCTTGCCGGACGCCCGGGTCATGATCGCGAAGACCTCGCCGACCGCGTGGAGCGAGACGACGCCCTCGCGCAGCCGGGCGCCGCCCGAGTGCCAGAGGCCGACGACGGGACAGCCCTCCGCGAGCGCCTTCTCGTAGGCGACCAGGATCACCTTGCAGCCGGCCTCGCCCATCGCGCCGCCCTGGATGGTGGCGTCGGAGCAGAAGGCCGTCGTCGCGGCTCCGTCGATGCGACCGATCGCGGCCAGCATCCCCGAGTCGTCCTCGTCGGTGAGGAGCTCGACGGTGCCCGGGTCGAACAGCTGCCCGAGCCGGGTCAGCGGGTTGCGCGGGTCGTCGGCCTTGTCGACCACGACCTTCCCGCTGGGGGCGGCGGTGGCCGTCACTGCTCCACCGTCCGGAACGCCACGGCGACGTTGTGGCCGCCGAAGCCGAAGGAGTTGTTCATGGCCAGCAGCTCGCCGTCGGGAAGCTGACGTGGCTCACCGCGGACCACGTCGAGCTTGACGTCGTCGTCGAGGTCCTCGAGGTTCGCCGTCGGCGGGGCGGTGCGGTCGTGGATGGCGAGGATCGTGGCAATGGCCTCGACCGCGCCGGCCGCGCCGAGCAGGTGTCCGGTCACCGACTTGGTGCTCGACACGCACACGCCGTCGGCCGCGTCGCCGAGGGCGCGGCGGATCGCCTGCACCTCTGCAACGTCCCCGACCGGCGTGGACGTCGCGTGCGCGTTGATGTGCACGACGTCGGACGGGGTGGCCCCGGCGGACTTGACGGCCTGGGCCATGGCCCGCGCGGCGCCGGCCCCGACGGGGTCGGGCTGGGCGATGTGGTGCGCGTCGGCGCTGATGCCGGTGCCGGCCACCTCCGCGTAGACCCGCGCCCCGCGCGCCCGGGCGTGCTCGAGGGTCTCGAGCACGAGGACGCCGGCGCCCTCGCCGAGGACGAACCCGTCGCGGCCCTTGTCGTAGGGGCGCGACGCCCGCTCCGGCTCGTCGTTGCGGGTCGAGAGCGCCTGCATCGCGGCGAAACCGGCCAGCGGCAGCGCGTGGATGGCGGCCTCGGTGCCGCCGGCGGTCACGACGTCTGCCCGGCCGGACCGGATCATGTCCACGGCGTAGGCGATCGCCTCCGCGCCGCTGGAGCAGGCGCTCACCGGCGTGTGCACGCCGGCCCGCGCCGACAGCTCGAGGCCGACGATGGCCGCCGGGCCGTTCGGCATGAGCATCGGGACCGTCATCGGCAGGACGCGTCGCGCCCCGCGCTCCTTGAGCGTGTCGTAGGCCGCGAGCAGCGTGGTCACGCCACCGATGCCGGACGCGATCACCACACCCATGCGCTCGGGGTCGACCTCGGGGGAGCCGGCGTCGGCCCAGGCCTCGCGCGCGGCGATCAGGGCGAACTGCCCCGAGCGGTCCATCCGCTTGGTCTGCGGCACGGGCAGCAGCTCGGACGGCTCGACGGCCACCGGAGCCGCGATGTGCACCGGCAGCATCTCGACCCAGTCCTCGGTGAGCAGCCGGACACCCGACTGGCCGGCCAGCATGGCCGACCAGGTCGACGCGACGTCGCCGCCCAGCGGCGTCGTCGCGCCGAGACCGGTGACCACCACGCGCTGGGAGTCGGTCAGTCGAGAGTTCGTCATTCGATCAGGCACTCGCCTTCTGGATGTACGACACGGCGTCGCCGACCGTGGAGAGGCCCTTGACGTCGTCATCGGGGATGCGGACGCCGAACTTCTCCTCGGCGTTGACCACGATGGTCATCATCGACAGCGAGTCGATGTCGAGGTCGTCGGTGAACGACTTGTCGGGCTGCACGTCGCCCGTCGGGATGCCGGTCTCCTCGTTGACGATCTCTGCGAGACCCTCGAGGATCTCCTGCTCGCTTGCGGCCATCTGGTTCCAGCTCCTCATCTGTCGGGTGTGTCCGGGGTGTCTCACACGCACGGTGGCGTGTGGTGCTCAGGGGAGTACGACGACCTGCGCGGCGTAGACGAGGCCCGCGCCGAAGCCGATCAGCAGCGCGGTGTCGCCGCTCTTGGCCTCGCCGGCCTCCAGCATCCGCTCCATCGCGAGCGGGATCGACGCGGCCGAGGTGTTGCCGGTCTCGGCGATGTCGCGCGCCACCGGCACGTGGTCCGGCAGCTTGAGCGTCTTGATCATGGCGTCGATGATGCGCATGTTCGCCTGGTGCGGGATGAACGCGCCCAGGTCGTCGGGCTCGACGCCGGCCGCCTCGAGCGCCTTGCGGGCGACGGGGGCCATCTGCCAGACGGCCCAGCGGAAGACCTTCTGCCCCTGCATCGTCAGGTGCGGGAAGTCGACGTTGTGGTCGCGCACGTCGATCCAGGACGCCCGCTGGGTGATGGCGTCGTACTGCGAGCCGTCGGACCCCCAGACCGTCGGGCCGATGCCCGGCTCGTCGGAGGGTCCGACCACGACCGCGCCCGCGCCGTCACCGAAGATGAACGCCGTCGAGCGGTCGTAGGAGTCGGTGAAGTCGGAGAGCTTCTCGCAGCCGATCACGAGCACATGCTCGGCGCTGCCGCCGCGGACCATGTCGTTGGCCATGGTCACGCCGTAGCAGAACCCGGCGCAGGCCGCGGAGATGTCGAACGCCGCGGCGTCGGTCGCGCCCAGCCGGTGCGCCACGTCTGCCGCGGCAGAGGGCGTCTGCAGCGGATGGGTGACCGTGGCCACGATGACCACGCCGACCTGCTCGGGCCGGATGCCGGCCTGGGCGATCGCCTTGCCGGCGGCCGCCAGGCACATGTCGACGACGCTCTCGTCGGGCGCGGCCCAGCGACGCGACTGGATGCCGGACCGCTCGCGGATCCACTCGTCGGAGGAGTCGATGCGCTCGCAGATCTCGGCGTTGGTCACGATGCGCGCGGGGCGGTAGCCGCCCACACCGAGGATCCGCGCGTGCGCCGCACCCACCGTCGGGTTCAGCTTGGCTCCGGTCATGTCTCAGTGCACCGCCTCGGGATGGAGCCGTACGAGCGGCTGGCCCGGCGAGACCGGGTCACCGTCCTCGACGAGCCACTCGACCACGGTGCCGCCGTGCGGGGCCACCACCTGCTGCTCGTCGCGCGAGCTCACCAGCGTGCCCACGGCTGTGCCGGGGTCGAGCAGGGTGCCGACCGGGAGGTCGACGACGCGGAACGTCCCCTTCGAGGGGGCGACGAGCATCCGCCAGGTGGGCGAGTCGTCCTGGGGTGCGGCCTTGCCGTGGCGCGCGACCAGGTCGCGGGCGGCCTCGAGGTCGTCGGGCGTCTTGAGCGCCACGGTCTCGACACCGGGCAGCGCGCGCTTGATCAGACCGGTCAGCGTGCCGGCGGGCGGCACCTCGATCACCGCGGTGACGCCGAGCTCGCCCATCGCGGTCATGCAGAGGTCCCACCGGACCGGGTTGCTGACCTGGCTGACGATGCGGGCGAGCACGCCGCGGCCCTCGGAGACGACGGCGCCGTCGCGGTTGGAGATCAGGCTCGTGCGCGGGTCGTGGACGCTGACGGCGCGGGCGTAGCGCGCCAGCGTCTCGACCGCGGGCGCCATGTGCTCGGTGTGGAACGCACCCGCCACCGAGAGCGGGACCAGCCGCGCCTTGGCGGGCGGGTCGTCCTTGAACGCGGCCAGCTGCTCGAGCGTGCCGGCCGCGACGACCTGGCCGGCGCCGTTGTTGTTCGCGGGCGTGAGGCCGTGGCGGGCGAGGGCCGCGGCCACCTCGTCGGGGTCGCCGCCGAGGACGGCGGTCATGCCGGTCGGTTTCAGCGCCGCGGCGTCGGCCATCGCCCGGCCTCGCTCGCGCACCAGCACCATCGCCTGCTCGGCCGAGATGACGCCGGTGCCGGCGGCGGCCGTGATCTCGCCGACGCTGTGACCGGCGGCCGCGCCGACGGAGTGGAACGCGTCGGAGGGGTGCGGGAAGATCTCCAGCGCGGAGACCAGCCCGGCGGCCACGAGCAGCGGCTGCGCGATCGCGGTGTCGCGGATCGTCTCGGCGTCGGCCTCGGTGCCGTAGTGCACGAGGTCGAGGCCCGAGCAGGCCGAGAGCCAGCGCAGCCGGTCCTCGAAGTGGGGCAGCTCGAGCCAGGGCGCGAGGAAGCCGGGCGCCTGGGCGCCTTGACCGGGAGCGACGATGACGAGCACGTGCCCACCCTTCCGGACCGACCGCCCTGATGCTGGTGCGGTCTCGGACGAAACTGCCCGCCTGGTGTTGTAGGAATCCTACAACGCGGAGTGGGGCTGCGCGTCGGCCAGCCGGCCCAGCGCGAGCGCGAGACGCAGCGTCAGGGCGTGCCGCGGGTCGGCGGGTGCGTATCCGGTGACCTCGGCGACCCGGCGCAAGCGGTAGCGCACGGTGTTGGGGTGGACGAACAGCACCCGGGCCGTGCCCTCCAGCGACGACGTCTGCTCGAGGAACGCCGACAGCGTCTCGACCAGCGCCGTTCCCGTGGACTGCAGCGGCCGGTAGACGTCCTGCACGAGCCGCTGCCGGGCGAGCGCGTCACCGGCGAGCGCGCGCTCGGGCAGCAGGTCGTCGGCGGGCACCGGCCGGGGCGCGTCCGGCCAGGCGGGTGCGGCCATGAGGCCGGCGACCGCCGCCGCCGCGCTCTGCCCCGCGGCCAGGAGGTCGGGCACTGTCGGGCCGACGACGACCGGGCCGGGCCCGAACTGCGCGACCAGGTTGCGGGTCGCGCGGACGGGCTCGGTCGACCCGCCGAGGATCGCCACGAGACGGTCACCTTGCACCCCGGTGAGCACGTCGAGGTGGTGCGCCCGCGCGGCCCGCCGGATCTCGTCGACCACCGCCTCCGGCTCGGCGTCAGGCGCATAGCCGACGACCACGACGGCCGAGTCGTGGCTGCCCCAGCCGAGCGCGGCCGCTCGGGAGCGCAGCGAGTCGTCGGCCTCGCCGCGCAGCAGGGCGTCGACGACCAGCGACTCGAGGCGCGCGTCCCATGCGCCGCGCGCCTCGGCGGCCTCGGCGTAGACCTGGGCCGCGGCGAAGGCGATCTCGCGGGAGTAGCGCAGCACCGCCTCGCGCACCTCGGGCTCGGCGCCGGGGGCGATCTGCTCGATCTGCTCCTCGACGACGGCGATGACCACCCGCACGAGCTCGACGGTCTGCTGCAGGGTCACCGAACGGGCGAGCTCGCGAGGCGCCGTCCCGAACACGTCGGCGCTGATCGCCTGCGGCGCGTCGGGCTGGCGGAACCACTCGACGAACGCGGCGACACCGGCCTGGGCCACCAGGTTGACCCACGAGCGGTTCTCCGCCGGCATCGCGCGGTACCACGGCAGGACCTCGTCCATGCGGGCGATGGCGGCCGCGGCGAGCGACCCCATGCCGGCCTCCAGGCGGCGGATCGTCGCCGGGGACCGTCGGGGCATGGTCGACAGGGTAGTTGTCGCAGCACCACAACACGGCCGTACGGTGCGTGGCGCCCGGATGTCGTAGCGTGCCGCGGGTGGACACCCCCGTGCACCCCGTCGACGCGCTGCGGCGCATCGGTTTCCTCCTCGAGCGGTCCCGGGAGGCGACCTACCGGGTCAAGGCCTACCGCGCCGCCGCGGACGCCCTGGCCGCGCTGCCCGAGGGCGAGCTGGAGGACCGGATCGCGGCCCGGACGCTGACCGAGCTCAAGGGCGTCGGGGCCAAGACCGCCGCGGTCGCGCAGCAGGCGGGCGAGGGCCAGGTGCCCGACTACCTGGCGGCGCTCGAGGCGGCGGCCGACGGTCCGGTGACCGCGGGCGGCGCGACGCTGCGCGCGGCGCTGCGCGGCGACCTGCACACGCACTCGACCTGGTCCGACGGCGGCAGCCCCATCGAGGAGATGGCGCGGACGGCCGCCCGCCTCGGCCACGACTACATGGTGCTCACCGACCACTCGCCGCGGCTGACGGTGGCCAACGGCCTCTCGCCCGAGCGGCTCAGGGAGCAGCTCGACGTCGTCGCCGCGCTCAACGAGCGGCTCGCTCCCTTCCGCATCCTCACCGGCATCGAGGTCGACATCCTCGACGACGGGTCGCTGGACCAGACGGACGAGCTGCTGACCCGGCTCGACGTCGTCGTCGCAGCGTGCACTCCAAGCTGAAGATGGAGCGCGAGGCCATGACCCGGCGCATGGTCACCGCGGTCGCCAACCCGCACACCGACGTCCTCGGGCACTGCACCGGCCGGCTGGTGGAGGGGGAGCGGGGCACCCGGGGCGAGTCGCAGTTCGACGCCGAGCTCGTCTTCGCGGCCTGCGAGCGCTTCGGGGTCGCCGTCGAGATCAACTCCCGCCCCGAGCGGCGGGACCCTCCGTCGCGGCTGATCGACCTCGCGCTGGAGACCGGGTGCGTGTTCTCCGTCGACACCGACGCGCACGCGCCCGGGCAGCTCGACTGGCAGCCCTACGGCTGCGAGCGCGCGGAGGCATGCGGCGTCACCGCCGACCGGGTCGTGAACACGCGGGGTGTCGACGACCTGCTCGCCTGGGCCGCGCGGCACTCCTAGGGGACCGGCCGGGCGCCGCCGGCACCGGGCGGAACAGGACCCGAGCGCAACCTGTTTGACTGTGCAACTATCTAGCGCGGAGGTGTCTGATGGTGGCGCTGTCGGTGCCAGCGGTGGAGGTACGACGGGCGGGGGACCGCGCGGCGAGCGACCTCGGCTGGCTGGACTCGAAGCACTCGTTCTCCTTCGGGCGGCACTACGACCCGGGCAACACCCACTTCGGGCTGCTGCTGGTCAACAACGACGACGTGGTCGATGCCGGCACCGGCTTCGAGACCCACCCGCACCGCGACATGGAGATCGTCACCTGGGTGCTGCGCGGTCGCCTGGTGCACCAGGACTCGCAGGGCCACAACGGCCTGATCTACCCGGGCCTCGCGCAGCGGATGAGCGCCGGCACGGGAATCCTGCACTCGGAGAAGAACGACAGCCGGCTGCGCACCGGCGAGGCCGGCGACGACGTGCCGGTGCACTTCGTGCAGATGTGGGTCGCACCCGACGAGAGCGGCATCGCGCCGGGCTACGAGCAGCTCGAGATCGGCGACGAGATGCTGCGCGGGGGCCTGGTCCCGGTCGCGTCGGGCATGGCGCACCACCGGGACGCGGCCGCGATCCGCATCGCGCAGCGGCATGCGGCGCTGCACGCGGCCCGGCTCGGGCCCGGCCAGGTCGTGTCGCTGCCCGACGCCCCCTTCGTGCACCTGTTCGTGGCCGACGGCTCTGCCGACCTGGAGGCCTCGGGTCACCTCGCGACCGGCGACGCGGCCCGGGTCACGGGGGTGCTGGCCAGACGGTGACGGCCGGGCCGGCCGGCGCCGAGGTGCTCGTCTGGGAGATGCACGCGCGCCTCGCGTGACCGGCCGCGGTCGGGACCACCCGTGCGCGCGGGCGGTCAGCCGGCGGGGCTGCCGATGAGGCAGAACGGATGCCCTGCCGGGTCGGTGTAGACCCGGAAGCCGCCGTCCTCGGAGGGCTGGTGCTCGTGGCGGGTCGCGCCCGCCGCGAGCACGGCCGGCTCGGCGGCGTCGATGTCACCGGCCCACAGGTCGAGGTGGAAGTGCTGGGGGTGCTGCCCACCCGGCCAGGTCGGGGCGACGAAGTCGTCGATGCGCTGGAAGGCCAGCGTGGCCCGGCCGTCGGGGTTGTCCGGGCTCAGCCCGCCCCCCGGCGGGACGAGGGTCGTCCAGTCGCGGTCGGACCCGTCCTCGAGGGCCCACCCGAGGACCTCGCCGTAGAAGCGCCCGAGCGCCGCGGCGTCGGGGCAGTCGAGGATGATCAGGTCGAGCTTGGGCTTGGGTGCGGTGGAGTCGGTCATGTCCGACACGCTAGGGCGTCGCACCGACACCGCCGCTACTCGGCGCCCCCTGCGGTCTCGCCGGCGGGGGGTGCGGTCACGTCCCAGAGCTGGTAGCGGTCGATCGCCTCGCGGGCGGTCTCGCGCTTGACCTCGCCGCGGCGGGCGAGCTCGGCGAGGGTCTTGGCGGCGATGCACCAGGGGTCGATGCGGAAGTGCCGGCGCAGCGCGGCGCGGGTGTCGGACAGGCCCCAGCCGTCGGTGCCGAGCGAGGCGAAGTCGCCGGGGACCCAGGGCAGGATCTGGTCCTGCACGGCGCGCATGTAGTCCGAGACGGCGACGAAGGGGCCGGGCGCGCCGTCGAGCTTGCGGGTGAGGTAGGGGACGTGCTGCTCGTCGTCGGGGTGCATGAAGTTGTGCTCGTCGCTGGCCAGCCCGTCGCGGCGCAGCTCGCTCCAGGAGGTGACCGACCAGACGTCGGCCTGCACGTTCCAGTCCTCGTGGAGCAGGCGCTGCGCCTCCAGCGCCCACGGCACGGCGACCCCGGAGGCCAGGAGCTGCGCCTTGGGTCCGTCGCCGTCGGGGGCGGGGCCGAGGCGGTGGATGCCGCGCAGGATGCCTTCGGCGTCGACGCCCTCGGGCTCCTTGGGCTGGGGGTAGGGCTCGTTGTAGAGGGTCAGGTAGTAGAAGACGTCCTCGGGGGTCTCGCCGTACATGCGGCGCAGCGCGTCCTTGACGATGTGCCCGAGCTCGAACGCGTAGGCGGGGTCGTAGGACACCGCGGCCGGGTTCGTGGAGGCCAGCAGCGGCGAGTGCCCGTCCTCGTGCTGCAGCCCCTCACCGTTGAGCGTCGTGCGGCCCGCCGTGGCGCCGAGGACGAAGCCGCGGGTCATCTGGTCGCCCGCCGCCCAGAACGCGTCACCGGTGCGCTGGAAGCCGAACATCGAGTAGAAGATGTAGATCGGGATCATCGGGATCCCGTGGGTGGCGTAGGAGGTGCCGACCGCCGTCCACGACGCGGTCGAGCCGGCCTCGTTGATGCCCTCGTGCAGGATGACGCCGGTCGGGTCCTCCTGGTAGGACAGCATCAGCTCGCGGTCGACCGAGGTGTAGTTCTGCCCGTGCGGTGAGTAGATCTTCATCGTCGGGAACAGCGAGTCCATGCCGAACGTGCGGGCCTCGTCGGGGATGACCGGCACCAGGCGCCAGCCGATCTCGGGGTCCTTCGCGAGGTCCTTGAGCAGCCGCACGAAGGCCATCGTGGTGGCGACCTCCTGCTTGCCCGACCCGCGCCGCACCACCTCGTAGACCGGGTCGCCGGGCAGCACCAGGGGCGTGGCCGGCGTGCGGCGCTCGGGCAGGAAGCCGCCCAGCGCGCGACGCCGCTCGTGCATGTAGGCGATCTCGTCGGAGTCCGGTCCCGGGTGGAAGTAGGGCGGCAGGGTCTCGTCCAGCGCCTCGTCGGGGATGTCCAGGTAGAGCCGGTCCCGGAAGCTGACGAGGTCCTCCTTCTTCAGCTTCTTCATCTGGTGCGTGGAGTTGCGGCCCTCGAAGTGTGAGCCCAGCGTCCAGCCCTTGATGGTCTTGGCCAGGATCACCGTGGGCTGCCCGGTGTGCTTGGTCGCCGCGTCGTAGGCGGCGTACATCTTGCGGTAGTCGTGCCCGCCCCGGGACAGGCCCCACACCTGCTCGTCGCTGAGGTGCTCGACCATCTTGCGGGTGCGCGGGTCGCGGCCGAAGAAGTGCTCGCGGACGTACGCGCCGTCCTCGGCCTTGTAGGTCTGGTAGTCCCCGTCAGGGGTGGTGTTCATCAGGTTGACCAGCGCCCCGTCGGTGTCCTGGGCGAGCAGGTCGTCCCACTCCCGGCCCCAGATCACCTTGATGACGTTCCACCCGGCGCCGCGGAAGAACGACTCGAGCTCCTGGATCACCTTGCCGTTGCCGCGCACCGGCCCGTCCAGGCGCTGCAGGTTGCAGTTGATGACGAAGGTGAGGTTGTCCAGCTCCTCGCGGGCCGCGACCCCGATCGCGCCCAGCGACTCGGGCTCGTCCATCTCCCCGTCCCCGAGGAAGGCCCACACGTGCTGCTGGCTGGTGTCCTTGATGCCACGGTTGTGCAGGTAGCGGTTGAACCGGGCCTGGTAGATCGCGTTGATCGGGCCCAGCCCCATCGACACGGTCGGGAACTCCCAGAACTGCGGCATCAGCCGCGGGTGCGGGTAGGACGAGAGCCCGCCACCCGGGTGCGAGAGCTCCTGGCGGAACCCGTCGAGCTGCTGCTCGCTCAGCCGGCCCTCGAGGAACGCGCGGGCGTACATGCCCGGCGAGGCGTGGCCCTGGTAGAAGATCTGGTCGCCGCCCCCGGGATGGTCCTTGCCCCGGAAGAAGTGGTTGAAGCCGACCTCGTAGAACGAGGCCGAGGACGCATACGTCGAGATGTGCCCACCCACGCCGACCCCTGGGCGCTGCGCGCGGTGCACCATGATCGCCGCGTTCCACCGGATGTACGCGCGGATGCGCCGCTCGACGTGCTCGTCGCCGGGGAACCACGGCTCGGACTCGGACGGGATCGTGTTGATGTAGTCGGTGCTGCGCAGGCTCGGCACCCCGACCTGGTTCTCCCGCGCCCGTTGCAACAGGCTCAGCATCAGGAAGCGGGCACGGTTGCGGCCCGCGTGGTCCACCACCGCGTCGAGCGACTCGAGCCACTCCGCCGTCTCCGACGGGTCGACGTCGGGCAGCTGGCTGGGCAGCCCGTCGCTGATGATCGCCGGGCGGTCCGGCCGGTCCTGTGTGTGAGCCATGACCCCATCGTGCTACCTCGCCCGGCCCCGCGCATCCCTGGCCCGGGATATCGGCCCCTTGCCCTCCCGTCCGCGGCGTACCAGGGTGGGGTCAGGCGGCAGCACAGGGGCGACCGCGGGAAGGGGTTCGGCGATGCAGGCCTCCGTAGGCGACCAGCTGCACGTGCACGGCCGTACGGTCGGCGAGCAGGACCACGTCGGCGAGATCGTGGAGGTGCGGGGCGCCGACGGAGAGCCGCCGTACCTCGTGCGGCACACCGACGGGCACGAGACGCTCGTCTTCCCGGGTCCCGACGCGGTCGTGGAGCCGGGGGCTCGCGCGGGCTGACGCGGCACGCCCGGCCAGACTGGCCGGATGCACAGCGAGGAGATCGAGGTCCGCACGGGTGGACGCGAGACCGTCCACGACCTGACGGGCGACTGCGAGGCGTTCCTCGCCGGGGCCGGGGCACGTGACGGGCTCCTGCACGTGTGGGTGCCGCACGCGACGGCCGGCCTGGCCGTCCTCGAGACCGGCGCGGGCAGCGACACCGACCTGCTGGCGGCGCTGCGTGAGCTGCTGCCGCCCGACGACCGGTGGCGGCACCGGCACGGGTCGCCCGGCCACGGACGCGACCACGTCCTGCCCGCGCTCTGCCCGCCGTACGCGAGCGTCCCCGTGCTCGGCGGCCGGATGGCGCTGGGCACCTGGCAGTCGGTGTGCCTGGTGGACCTCAACGGTGACAACCCGGTCCGGAGGGTCCGCCTCACCTACCTCACGGGCTGAGTTCCCGCCTGATGGACCGAACGGCTTGCGCGCGGGGCCGGGGGCGTCTTGACTACCCGCGAGCGCCGTCGACCGACCGGTCGCGGCCGACAACGACTAGCGGGAGGTCAGCGGTGAGCCAGACCGCGGACGACGCGGACCGGGATCGCCAGCTGGCCGGACGGCTCGGGCTCCGCCAGGGGCAGGTGGTGCAGGAGCTCGGCTACGACGACGACTGCGACGACGACCTGCGCGGCTCTGTCGAGAGCGTGACCGGGAGCGCCCTCGTCGACGAGGACCACGAGGACGTCGTCGACGCCGTCCTGCTGTGGTGGCGCGAGGGTGACGGCGACCTGGTCGACGCGCTGGTCGACTCGCTCATCTCGCTCGGCGACGGCGGCGTCGTGTGGCTGCTCAGCCCGAAGGCCGGCCGCGAGGGTCACGTGGAGCCCGGCGACATCGGAGACGCGGCACCGACAGCCGGCCTGCACCAGACGAGCAGCATCTCCGCGGCGCCGGACTGGTCGGGCACCCGACTCGTCAGCCGCCGCGCCGGCCACTGAGGCTCAGCCCGGCACTCCCGGCAGGCGGCGGACCAGCCGGCTGATCCCCCGGACGTTACGCGCGGCGGTCCGCATCGTGGCGCCGCCGGGCAGACCCGGCACGGCCTCCACGATCGGCAGCAGGGCGAGCAGACCCGCGATGTGGTGCACCCGCATGTCGCGCCGGGCCAGCATCGGCGGCACGGCCCGTCGGCCGGCCGAGGCGTCGAGCAGGTCGGCCGCGGGGGCCTGCACGGCGGGCCAGCCCGACGGCACCACGGGGAGCTCCAGGGTCGTCCACGCGCCCGGGACGGCGGAGAAGGCCCACCCGCCCTCGGGCGACAGGCAAGCAGCCGTCACCGAGAGCCCGCACCGCGCGGCCAGCGCGCCCGTGGTGTCGACCAGCGACGCGACGCCCGCGGACAGCAGCCCCGCGGAGGGGCGGCGGTCGCCTGCGGGGGCGAGGTCGAGAGCGTGCACGGCCAGCTCGAAGGCCGCGGCCCCGACCAGCGTCGACAGGGGGAGCGGACCCAGGACGGAGCGCACGGGCCGGGTGCCGATGGTCGCGGGCTCGTCCGACCCGAGGTAGGCCGCGACCTCGGACCGCGACTCGGCGATCGCCGCGAGCACGTCGGCACGGGTCGCGCCCGACTGCGCCTCGAGGACGGCCTCGTTGTGCGAGTCCTGGTCGAAGGTCCCGCCGCGCGGGTCGGCCGGGTCGACGTCGCCGCGCTCGGCCTCGACGCGCATGCGTTCCAGCGTGCGGCTGCCCGGCCAGGAGCCGAGGTGGACGCAGACGTCGCGCGCCGTCCAGCCGCTGAGCCGTGACCGGGCGTCGAGGTCGACCTCGGCGGCGATCTCGGCGAACTCGTCCCAGGCCGGCAGCACCAGGGCGGCCAGGTCGGCCGCCTCCCACGAGGCCAGCCCGTGCTCGTCCGCGGACGGGGCCACGGATGGCGGGGAGGGCGCTGACACACTGGCATCCTGCCAGCGACCCGATGCCCGGAGGACCACCGATAGACCGAGGACCTCGAGCTGCTGACGGTGTCGACGGACTCGCCGACTGCCGCAAGGCGATCGCCGACCTCCGGTGACCCGGCCGGCGGCTACCCTTCAGGTCGCGCCGGGCGCATAGCTCAGTTGGCTAGAGCACCTGCCTTACAAGCAGGGGGTCGGCGGTTCGAGTCCGTCTGCGCCCACCCGGGAGGCCCGACTAGACCAGCTCGGCCAGGAAGTTGGTCGTGAGGAAGACCTCGTCCCGCTCGCTGTACTCCACGGGCTCCAGCCCGTCGGTGAGCATGCGCGAGACGCGGTAGCGCGGCTCGAGCAGCCGCACGAAGTCGCGCACGAACGTCCGGGAGTCGATGTTGCCGCCGCCGAACTCGAACTGCACGAACCGCACCCCGACCTCCAGCACTCCGGCGGCTCCCTGCAGCACGGCGAGGTCGTGGCCCTCGGCATCCACCTTGAGGTAGTCGACCCGCTCGATGCCCTGCCCGGCGCAGTAGGCGTCGACGGTCGTCACGTCCACCGTCTCGACCGCGGTCATCGACATGCCGTGCGACGCCAGGTCCCGCTGGTGCAGGGACGAGAGCTCGTCCAGCCCGTCGACGGCGTACAGGTCGGCCGTGCCGGGCTCGTCGCCGCACGCGGCGCGGACGCACGTGATGCCGCGACCGGCGGTCGCCGCCACCAGCTCGCCGTGAACCCGCAGGGACGGCTCGAAGGCGTGGATCTGCGCGGTGGGCCACAGGCCGCGGGCCTCGAGGGACCACGTGCCGCGGTTGGCCCCGACGTCGAGCAGCACGCCGGCATCGGGCAGGCGGTCGTGCGCGTACGCCAGCGCGTGCCGCTCGCCCGACTCCCCGACAGCGCTGCGGCCGTAGTTGCGCCCCCGCAGCGCGCGCTCGTGCGCCCACCGGTACGCGGGCTGCCACCGTTGCCTGCCGGCGGTCGACAGCAGGATCCGACCCGCGAGTGCCCGCACCGGGCGAACTGTAGCGGTGCCCACGCCGCGCGACGGGTCGTAGGATCGCCGCGATGATCACGCTGGCCGACGTCGTGGGCGTGCTCGACGGGCTCTACGACCCGCGGGGAGCCGAGTCGTGGGACGCGGTAGGCCTCGTGACCGGCGACCCCGACCAGCCGGTGCGCCGGGTGCTGCTCGCCGTCGACCCCGTGCAGGAGGTGGTCGACGAGGCGGTGGCCTGGCGCGCGGACCTGCTCCTCACCCACCACCCTCTGCTGCTGCGGCCGGTGCACGGCATCGCCACCACGACCCCCAAGGGGCGCGCGGTGACGGCGCTCGTCCGCGCCAACGTCGCGCTGCACGTGGCCCACACGAACGCCGACGTCGCCGACCCCGGGGTCTCCGACGCGCTGGCGGGCGTGCTCGGCCTGACCGACCTGCGGCCGTTGCGGGCGGAGCCCACCGCCCCGAGCGACAAGCTTGTCGTGTTCGTCCCCACCGAGGACGCGGACCGGGTCGTCGACTCCCTCGCCCGGGCCGGAGCCGGGCGCATCGGCGACTACGAGCGCTGCGCGTGGAGCACTGACGGCACCGGGACGTTCACGGCGCGGCCCGGCGCCCGGCCCGCCGTCGGCGAGGTCGGCCGCCGCGAGAGCGTGCCCGAGGCGCGGGTCGAGATGGTCCTTCCCCGATCGGCGCGACCGGAGGTCGTCGCGGCACTGCGCGCCTCCCACCCGTACGAGGAGCCGGCCTTCGACCTCGTGCCCCTCGCCGCCCTCCCCGGCCGTCGCGGCCTCGGGCGCGTCGGTCGCCTGCCGTCCCCGGTGCCGCTCGCGGCCTTCGCCGCGTCGGTGGCCGCCACGCTGCCCCCGACCGCCACCGGGGTGCGCGTGGCCGGCGACCCGGACGCCGAGGTCGCCACTGTGGCCGTCTGCGGAGGAGCGGGCGACGGCCTGTTCGACGACGTGCGCGCGAGCGGCGCCGACGTGTACGTGACCGCCGACCTCCGGCACCACCCGGCCTCGGAGGCACTGGCCCACGGGCGCCCGGCTCTGGTCGACTGCGCCCACTGGGCGAGCGAGTGGCCGTGGCTGGGTCAGGCCGAGCGGCTGCTGCTCGACCGGCTGGGCGCCCGGGCGGATACGGTGGAGACGCGGGTCAGCACGACCGTGACCGACCCGTGGACGACCGATGCGAGGAGCCCCCGCTGATTGCCGCCGCCGCCGACCAACAGCGACTGCTCGACGTGCAGGCCCTCGACACCCGCATCGACCAGCTCGCCCACCGCCGGTCGACGCTGCCGGAGCACGCGGCGCTGGCCGACCTCGAGACCCGCGCGGCGGTGCTGCGCGACCAGCTGGTCGGGGTCGAGACCGAGGAGAGCGACCTCGCCCGCGAGCTCGGCAAGGCCGAGGGCGACGTCGACCAGGTCCGGTCGCGGGCGGAGCGCGACCAGAAGCGCCTCGACGCCGGTCAGGTGTCCTCGCCCAAGGAGCTCGAGAGCCTCCAGCACGAGATCGCCACGCTGGCCAAGCGGCAGGGCGACCTCGAGGAGATCGTGCTCGAGGTCATGGAGCGTCTCGAGTCGGCGCAGAGCCGTCACGCGGAGCTCGTTGCGCAGCGCGACGACGTGGCGCGGCAGGTCGTCGCACTGACGGCGGCGCGCGACACGGCGACGCGCGACATCGACGCCGAGGTGGAGCAGCTCACCGCGCAGCGGTCCACCCAGGTCGGCTCGCTGGACGAGGCGCTCGTCGCGCTCTACGAGAAGATCCGCGCGCAGCAGGCCGGCATCGGGGCGGCCGAGCTCAAGCAGCGACGGTGCAGCGGCTGCCGGCTCGAGCTGAACAACGTGGAGATCGCCCGGCTGCGCGACGCCGACGCCGACGAGGTGCTGCGCTGCGAGGAGTGCCGCCGCATCCTGGTCCGCACGCCCGAGTCCGGCCTGTAGGGCGGCGTGGCCCGGTTCGTCATCGAGGCCGACGGGGGCTCTCGCGGCAACCCCGGCCCGGCCGCCTACGGCGCCGTCGTGCGCGACGGCGAGACCGGCCAGGTGCTGGCCGAGCGCGCCGAGTTCATCGGCACCGCGACCAACAACGTCGCCGAGTACCGCGGCCTGATCGCCGGCCTCACCGCCGCCCGCGAGATCGACCCGGACGCCACGGTGGAGGCCAGGCTGGACTCCAAGCTCGTCGTCGAGCAGATGTCGGGCCGGTGGAAGGTCAAGCACCCCTCGATGCGGCCGCTCGCCCTGCAGGCCCGCGACGTCCTGCCGCCCGACCGCGTGACCTACGAGTGGGTGCCGCGGGAGAAGAACAAGCATGCCGACCGGCTGGCCAACGAGGCGCTCGACGCGGCGGCGCGCGGTGAGCGGTGGTCGGCGTCCACGAGCACCGCGGAGCTGGACAGCGCCGTCGACGAGGCCGAGGTCGACCCGCCGCCGGCCGCGGGCGGCGCGCTCGTCGGCTGGGACACCGACCTGGGCGCCCCGACGACGATGCTGCTGCTCCGGCACGGCGAGACCCCGCACACCGCCGAGAAGCGGTTCAGCGGCGCGGGCGGCCAGGACCCCGCGCTGACGCCGGAGGGCGAGCGCCAGGCGCGCGCCGCCGCCGAGCGGCTCGCCCGGGTGGGCGGGGTGGACGCCGTCGTCAGCTCGCCGATGCGCCGGGCCCGCCAGACCGCCGACCTGGCCGCAGCGGCGCTCGGTCTCGACGTCCGCGAGGACGACGGCGTGCGGGAGTGCGCCTTCGGCGAGTGGGAGGGGCTGACCTTCGCCGAGGTGCGCGAGCGCTGGCCCGACGACCTCACCAGATGGCTTGCCGACCCGACCGTCCCGCCGCCGGGCGGTGAGTCCTTCGACGCCGTGCGCCGGCGGGTGCGGGTCGCGCGGGACAAGCTGCTGACGCGCTACTCGGGCCGCTCCGTCCTGGTCGTCACCCACGTCACGCCGACCAAGATGCTGGTCCGCGACGTGCTCGGTGCGCCGCTCTCCGCGATCTACCGGATGGAGCTGTCCCCGGCCTCGGTCACCGAGATCCACTGGTACCCGGGCGGGCACGGCTCCCTGCGCCGCTTCAGCGACGACGCCCACCTGCGCTGAGTCCTGCGGAGACCGTTCGCGGGATCGAGCACGCCGAACGGTCTCCGGTCACGAGGTGGCTGACCCGAGCCAGTCGGCGAGGACCTCATCGGTGTGCTCGCCGGGCCGGGCCGGGCGGCGGGCGATCGACCCGGGGGTACGAGAGAGGCGCGGTGCCGGGGCGGGCTGGACGACGCCGTCGAGCTCGACGAAGGTGTCGCGGGCCGCGAGGTGGTGGTCGCGCTGCGCCTCCACCATCGACAGCACCGGTGCCACGCAGGCGTCGCTGCCCGCGAACGTCGCGCTCCACTCGTCGCGGGTCCGGGAGGCGAAGGCAGCCGCCAGCCGCTCCCGCAGCGCCGGCCAGGTCGACGGGTCGGACCGGTCAGGGACCTCGTCGGCCAGACCGAGCCGGTCGAGCAGCTCGGCGTAGAACTGCGGCTCGAGCGCCCCGACCGCCACCCAGCCGCCGTCCGACGTCTCGTACACGCCGTAGAACGGCGCTCCGCCGTCGAGCAGGTTCACGCCCCGCTCGTCGCGCCAGAGCCCGCGGGCCAGCAGGCCGTGGAAGGCCGTCATCAGGTGCGCGGTGCTGTCGACCATCGCGGCGTCCACGACCTGGCCGACCCCGCTGGTGCGCGCCTCGTGCAGGGCCGCGAGCAGCCCGGTCGTCAGGTACAGGGCGCCCGCGAAGTCACCGACGAGGTTGAGCGGGACCTGCGGCGGCCCGCCGGCCGCGCCGACCGCGTGCAGGGCGCCGGCCGTGGCGACGTAGGTGATGTCGTGGCCGGCCCTCCCGGCGTACGGGCCGTCCTGCCCCCACCCGGTCACCCGGCCGTAGACGAGCTGCGCACGGCGCGCCAGGCACGCCTCCGGTCCGACGCCGAGCCGCTCCGCGACCCCGGGCCGCAGCCCCTCGACGAGGACGTCCGCCCGCTCGACGAGCCCGAGCAGGCTCTCGACGCCGACCGGCGACTTGAGGTCGAGCAGCACCGACCGCTTGCCGCGGCCGAGGAGGTCGTCCTCCGGCGGCACGACCTGCAGGGCCTGCCCGCCCGGCCGGTCGACGCGGACGACGTCGGCACCGAGGTCGGCCAGCACCATCCCGGCGAACGGCGCCGGGCCGATGCCCGCCAGCTCGAGGACCCGCACGCCCGCGAGCGGGCCGGTCACCGCTGCAGCTTCGGCAGCACGTCGCGGCCGAAGACCTCGATCCACTCGGCCTGGTTGCGCCCGACGTTGTGCAGGTAGACACGGTCGAAGCCGAGGTCGACGAACCGCTGGATGTGGGCACGGTGCACGTCGGGGTCGGCCGAGACCACCATGCGCCCCTCGAAGTCCTCGGGGCGCACGAGCGCGGCCATCGCGGCGAAGTCGTGCGGGGAGCGGATGTCGGCCTTCGGGAACTTCATGCCGCCGTTGGGCCACTCGGTCATGGCGTTGGCCAGCGCCTGCTCGTCGGTCTCCGCCCACGACAGGTGCAGCTGCAGCACGCGCGGCATCGCGTCGGGGTCCTTGCCGGCCTCGCGGGCACCCTCCGCGAACCTCGCGAACAGGCCGTCGACCTTCTCCAGCGGGGCGCCGACCGTGATGATGCCGTCGGCGTGCCGGCCGGTGCGCTTGGCGTTGACCGGTCCCGCGGTGGCGACCAGGACCGGCGGCGGCGTCGCGGGCATCGTCCAGAGCCGGCTCGTCTCGAGGGTGAAGAACCGGCCCTGGTGCTTGACGTCCTTGCCCGCGACCGACGCGTCGAACAGCTTCTTGATGATCTCGATCGCCTCGAACATGCGCAGCGACCGCTCGCCGGCCTCGGGCCAGTAGCCCCCGATCACGTGCTCGTTGAGCGCCTCGCCGGCGCCGACGCCGAGCCAGTGGCGGCCGGGGTACATCGCCTCGAGCGTCGCCGAGGCCTGGGCGACGACCGCAGGGTGGAAGCGGAACGACGGGCACGTGACGCCCGGCCCGAGGTCCCCGGTCGTACGTTCTCCCACGGCAGTGAGCACGTTCCACACGAACGCGGACTGGCCCTGCGTCGGCACCCATGGCTGGAAGTGGTCGGCCGCCATGCAGCCGGAGAAGCCGTGCTGCTCGGCGAGCACGGTGAGGTCCACGGCCTCGCGGGGCGCGAACTGCTCCAGCATCGCCGCGTAGCCAACGGTGAGGTCCGCCATGTGTCGCGAGCGTAGTCGGGACGCTCAGGCACCCGGCGGTGACGGGCCGACGGCCGGGAGGTCGCGGCGGAACAGCGCCTGCTCCGAGGTGCCGTCGAGGTCCTCGGCGAAGCGCCGACCGTCCCAGACCGCGGAGGCGATCGTGCCCGGTGCGAGCGCGTCGCCGACCGCCCGCATGCTGCGCAGCCCGGCGTCGGCCCAGGCCGGCGCCATCGCGTCGACCTCGACCGCGAGCGTGTCGTCGGGGGTGCGCGACGTCACCAGCACCAGCGAGCCGCACGCCCGCCGGAGCGGCGGCCCGCCGAAGACGCTCGTGAGCAGGACGGCGTCGCCGGCCACGCTCGACACGGCACGGTGGGCGAGGATCTCGACACCGTGGTCGACGAGCCGCTGCTGGACGCGGTGCTGCTCCAGCGTGTTGTGCGTCCAGTGCGAGACGTCGGCGGCCGGCGTGACGAGGACGACCGAGAACCCCTCCCGCGCCAGATGCTCGGCGAGGGCCCCGCCCAGGTAGAAGTGGTCGTCGTCGTAGACGACAACCCGCTCGTCCGTGGGCAGCACCCCGGCCAGCAGGTCGTCGGGGGTCAGGGTCTCCATGCGCGTGTCGCGCCGGATGGGGCGCCGGTGCCACCCTCCGACCCCGTCGCGCCGCCACCTGCTGCCGGTCGCGACCGCGACGTGCGAGAAGCCGTGGCCGAGGACGTCCTCCGCCGTCATCGGGCTCTGCAGGTGGCACTCCACCTGGGGCATCGCGTCGAGCTGCCCCCGGCGGTAGTCGAGGACACGGATCCATGCCGCCAGACCCGGCAGGCGGGCCTCGCGGGAGACGCGGCCCCCGAGCTCCCGGCCAGCCTCGACGAGCACCACCTCGTGGCCGCGCTTTCCCGCGACCATGGCGGCCTCCAGGCCTGCCGGGCCACCACCGACGACCAGCACCCGGCCGGACCCGGTGCTCCGGACGTACGTCTCGGGGTGCCAGCCGCGCCGCCACTCCTCGCCCATCGACGGGTTCTGCGTGCACCGGATCGGTGTCATGGTGAGGTCGCCCGACACGCAGATGTTGCAGCCGATGCACTCGCGGATCTCGTCGTGCCGCCCCTCCTCGACCTTGCGGGGGAGGAACGGGTCGGCGATCGACGGTCGCGCGGCGCCGACGAGGTCCAGGACGCCCTGGCGGACCATCCGCACCATCGTGTCGGGCGAGGTGAACCGGCCGACGCCGACGACCGGTCGCGTGGTCAGCGCCTTGAGGCCGCGCACGTGCTCCTCCTGGCCGGCCTCCGGCCCGAACCGCGACGACCCGGAGTCGTGGTCCCACTCGCCGACCGTGAAGTCCCACAGGTCGGGCAGCTCGCCGAGCAGCCCGACCAGGTCCTCGGTCTGCGCCCGGTCGAAGCCGTCGTCGCGCAGCTCGTCGACGGTGAGCCGGCAGGCGACCGCCGCCTTCCCGGCGCAGACCTCCCGGGTCTCCTCGAGCACCTCGCGCAGCAGCCGCGCCCGGTTCTCGAGCGAACCGCCGTAGGCGTCGGTGCGCTGGTTGAACCGGGGGGAGAGGAAGTGGTGCAGCGTCGCGAGGCTGTGCCCCGCGTAGACGTAGACGATGTCGTAGCCCGCCTCCAGCGACCGCTCGACCGCGCCCCGGTGCCACCGGCGGAGGTCGTCGATGTCGCGCTGCGACATCCGCCGCGCCTGGATCGGGGCGAGGCCGTCGGAGGCGAGCGCCGCGTGACCCGGGCCCATCGGCGGGACGCGGGTGTAGAGGTTCGGCTGGCTCATCCCGCTGTGCACGAGCTCGACGGCTGCGAGCGACCCGTGCCGGTGGATCGCGTCGACGACGAGGCGATGGGCCGGGAGGTCCTTCTCGTCCCAGAGGCGTCCCTCGACGTGCGGCGAGATCTCGGAGGAGGGGTGGATCTCCACCTCCTCGGTCGAGACGACGGCCCAGCCGCCCTCGGCCTTGACCCCGCGCATCGCCGCGAGCGCCGACGGGTCGCGGTGGCCCATCCCGTTGCAGTGCGGCACCTGGAAGAACCGGTTGCGTGCGATGACCGGCCCGATCGGCACCGGCTCGAACAGCACGTCGAAGCGGGGGTCGCGCGCCATGGCGCGATGCTACGGACGTCGGCTCTCCGTGTGGCCGGGTCCGGGCCCGCAATAGGCTGCCGGGATGCCGCGACGACACCTCTCGCTCAAGGTCGGCGACGATGCGGCGGCCCGCGAGCTGCGCGCGGGGTTCGCCCGGATCCGGACCGAGCTCGACCTGCCCGACGGGTTCCCGGACGCCGTGACGGAGGAGGCCGAGGCGGCGGCCAGGGACCCGCGCCTCCCGTCGTACGACGTCACGGACCTCGCCTTCCTCACCATCGACCCGCCCGGGTCGACCGACCTGGACCAGGCCATGCACCTCGAGCGGCGGGGGTCGGGCTACCGGCTGCGCTATGCGATCGCCGACGTCGGCGCGTTCGTGACGCCCGGCGGGAAGATCGACCACGAGGCGCATCGCCGCGGCGAGACGCTCTACAGCCCGGACACCCGGACGCCGCTGCACCCACCCGTCCTCTCGGAGGGGGTCGGGTCGCTGCTCGCGGGGGAGACCCGGCCGGCCGTCCTGTGGACCATCGAGCTCGACGCCGACGGCGAGCAGACCGCCGTCGACGTCCGGCGCGCGCTGGTGCGGTCCCGCGACCGGCTCGACTACGCCGACGTGCAGCAGCGCCTCGACTCCGGAACCGACGACGAGCGGCTGGTGCTGCTCGCCGAGGTGGGTCGGCTGCGCAAGACGATCGAGAGCGAGCGGGGCGGTCTCAGCCTGCTGATCCCGGAGCAGCGGGTCGAGGAGACCGACGCCGGCTTCCGGCTGGCCTACCGGGTGTCCCTGCCGGTCGAGTCGTGGAACGAGCAGGTCTCGCTGCTGACCGGGATGGCCGCGGCCGACCTCATGCTGCACGGCGAGGTCGGGGTGCTGCGGACGCTGCCCGTCGCGCCGCAGGGGGCGATCCAGGTCCTGCGCCGCGCGGCCACGGCGCTGGGCATCGACTGGCCGGCCGAGTCGTCCTACGCCGAGGTCATCAACGGTCTCGACGCCGCCGAGCCGAAGCACGCCGCCTTCCTCGAGGAGGCGACGACGCTGCTGCGCGGTGCCGGCTACACGGCCTTCGACGGAGGGGTTCCCGACCAGGCGACCCACGCCGCGGTGGCCGCGGAGTACGCGCACGCCACGGCGCCGCTGCGCCGGCTGGTGGACCGCTACGTCAGCGAGGTGTGCCTCGCGCTGTCCGCGGGCGAGGACGTGCCCGCCTGGGCGCGCGCCCGGCTGCCGGAGCTGCCGGAGGCGATGGCCGACAGCAGCCGCCGGGCCGGCGCGCTGGAGCGCGAGTGCGTGGCGCTCATGGAGGCCGTGGTGCTGCGCGACGCCGTCGGCCAGGTGTTCGACGGGGTGGTGGTCGAGACCGGCGAGAAGGGCGGTGGCACGGTGCAGCTCGGGGAGCCCGCCGTGCGGGCGGCCTTCGACGGTGACCTTCCGCTGGGCGAGCCCGTGCGGGTGCGGCTGGTGGAGGCCGACGTGGCGCGCCGATCGGTGCGGTTCGCGCCGGCCTGAGAGCACTAGGATGGTCGGCACGGCGGACGAGCCGGCCGGACGGCCGCGTCGGGACCCTCGGGTCCCGCCGAGGAAAGTCCGGGCTCCACAGGGCAGGGTGGTGGGTAACACCCACCCGGGGTGACCCGCGGGACAGTGCCACAGAGAACAGACCGCCGGACCCGTCTTCGGGCGGGACCGGTAAGGGTGAAACGGCGGTGTAAGAGACCACCAGCGCCCGGGGTGACCCGGGCGGCTCGGCAAACCCCACCCGGAGCAAGGTCAGACAGGGAGCGTTCGAGGGCGGCCCGCCCGAGCTCCCGGGTAGACCGCAGGAGGCTGTCGGCAACGGCAGCCCTAGATGGATGGCCGTCCGTGCGCCTCGGCGCACGACAGAACCCGGCTTACAGGCCGACTCGTCCGCCGCCTGTCCTGAGCCCGCCGCCCGGGGTGATCTCGCCGTCGTCCTGCAGCGCCGCCCGGAAGCTGGGGGTCGCCTGCAGCGCGACGATGTCGGCCGGCATCTCGACGCCCGCCTCGTCGAGCGCAGACTTGACCTGCGTGATGGCCCGGGACAGGACGATGCGCGTCTCGCGTTGCTCGGACGCGCACCAGAACCGGGCCTCGATGTCGACGGTCGAGACGCCGAGCTCGGCGACGAGCGCCTCCGGAGCCGGCTCGGCCCCGACGCCGTCGACCCCGCGCAGCGCGCCGACCACGACGTCGCAGGCCTCGCGCGCGTCGTTCTCGTAGGCGATGCCGACCGTGAACGACAGACGACGCTCGTCGAAGTGTGTCTGCACCCGGATGACGCTCTTGTACACGTCCCGGTTCGGGATGAGCACGAGCTGGCCGTCGAACGTCCTGATCCGCGTCTCACGGATGGTGATGGCCTCGACCGTGCCCGTCTGCTCCTGCACCTGGATCTGGTCGCCGGAGCGGAACGGCTGCCGGAAGAGCAGCAGCACGCCGGAGAGCGTGTTCTCGAGGATGTCCTGGAACGCGAACCCCACCGCGACCGAGAAGAAGCCGAGCCCGGCGAGCAGGTCGACCGGCTTCACCGAGGGGAAAGCCGCCGCGGTGGCGCTCAGTGCGGCGGCGCCGAAGAACAGCCATCCCGCGAGCTTGCTCATCACCGTGGCGAAGCTGGGCGTTCGGTTGCGGCGCAGCCACCGGTGCAGCGCCCAGCGCAGCAGCCGGGACAGCACGTAGCCGAGCAGGATGATGACGATCGCCACGCCGATGCGCGGGATCGCCTCGAGGAACGTCGTGACCATGCCGCCCGCCGAGTCGCTGACCTCCTCGACGGGCTGGTCCAGTGCGCGGTTCACGCGTCGACGACGAGGGCGTACGACCCGAGCGACCGCAGCCGGTCGGCGCCGAATGTGGCGGTGTCGGTGCGTACGGACGTCAGCTCGCCGGAGCCCATGTCGAACTCGACGTCGACCACGGTGCCGGCGTCGAACCCTGTGGTCGTGAGGACCCGGCTCCCGAGTGCCGCGACCTTGCCCTTCACGGCCTGGGTCTCGCGCTCCGTGCTGACCTGCTCCGGCGTGGAGGACGAGTCGGCCATCACGGCATCGGCGCCGAAGGAGGAGATCGCCGACCAGTCGACGACCTGGGCCTTGCGCCCACGACCCGACACGTGGACGGCGTCGACCCGGGTTGCCGACGGGTCGACGACGAAGCCCTTGACCTCGCCGATGTCCTCGGCGGTGTCGGAGGCGACGACGGAGCGACCCTCCGCGCCCGTGAACGTCTCGGTCATCGGTCTCCTCCGGACAGGGCGGACGATCGGTAGGTCTCCACGGCCGCGCCGAAGCCGGCCAGGTCGTTGCGGACGAACTCCGTGGCCTCCGCCGGGAGCAGCAGGTTGTCCTCGGACAGCGCCATCTGCTCCGAGATCGGGACGAACGCGTTGTCGGCCCGGCTCCCGGAGGCGATCTCGTAGCCCACGGCGGCAGGCTCCTCACCGGTGGTCACGATGACCCCGACGACCTCGCCCAGGTCGTCGCCGTCGGCGGAGAGAACGCGGTTCCCGACCACGGAGGTCGCCTCCCCGGATCCGTCCAGCACGTCCGAGCCCGATTCCGACGCGGAGATCTTGCTCTCGTCGGCGACCATCACCGCCGCCGACCCGATCGCCGCCACCGAGCCCGCGGCGAGGGCGTCCTTGAGCCGTCCGGCCAGCGCTCCGCGCTTGTTCAGCGTGAAGCCGAGCAGCCGGTGCTGCGACGCGTCGTAGACCACGTCGCGGACCTCCGCGACGTCCTCACCCGAGGCGATCGAGACCACCGGAAGGCCGATGAGGTCGCCGGCCCGCATGACGTGGGTCATCGCCGGTGACCCGTCCCGGACCCCTTGCCAGGTGTCGCGGCGAGCACCGTGCCCTGCCGTCGTGAGCGGCGCATCATCACGAGGAGCACGAGCACCACCAGCACGACCGCGAGTGCGATCGCCGACCAGACCAGAACGTCCATCTGTCTCTCCACCTTCGTCCGTGACCGCTGGACACCTGCCTGCGACCTTGCCCGCCCCACCCGGCACGAACCGTTCGTCACGCAACCGTCATGAGACTTGAGGGTCGGTCGCGCGCAGCCGCGCCGCCGAGGAGGTGCGGGTCCACGCTGTGCTCTAGAGTCCTCGCCTGTGCCAGGGCGAGTGCTGCTGACCGAACGGGCTCCCGGGTCGGCGAGAGGGTGGATGATCGCTCGCGCCACGTTGCTCTGGGCCTCCGTGGTCGGCGCCGTCACCTTCATGGGGGTCCATGGCCGTCCGATCGCCGACGACTACTGCAATGCCGTCCGCGTCGAGCGGCTGGGCGTGTTCGGCGCCGCTGAGAGTCTGTTCAACACGTGGCACGGCGGTTGGTCCGCCGATCTTGTGATCAGCTTCTACGGCAGGCTGATCGTCGGGCTGCCGTTCGGCTGGAGCTACTTTCCTTTCGCCTTGACGACACTGGCGCTGCTGGTCCTGGCCGCGCGGGCCGTCGTGGTCGGGCTCGGCACCGGCCGTGACCGGGATCCAGCGACATGGCTTCTCAACGTCCCCCTGCTCACGGTGCTCTTCCTCGTGGGCATCGCCTCGTCCTCGCGCGGCCAGGATCTCCTTTTCGGCGCATTCCTGTGGCAGGCGGCCTCGATCGTCCACCTCTGGCCGATCCTCCTGGGGATCACCCTGCTGTTCGCCACCCTTGAGTTGCGGCAGTATTCCCGCCGCGGCGCCGACGTCGCGCTGGTGGCCGGTGCCGTGGTGGTCTCAGGCTTCAATTTCACCGAGACAGCTGTGTTCGGGGGGGCCGCGACCATGCTGGCTGTCGGGACGGGGGTGGTCGCAGCGTCTGCGCTCGACAGCAAGGCCGCGCTTCGCCGCACCGCCCGGCGTTATGCGTTGTCCGGCCTGGTGGCTGTCGTCTCCTTCGCCGTGATGTACCTGGCGCCTGGAACGGGTATACGAAGAGGGTTCCTGGAAGCCCCGGAAGCCGTGGACGACGGGATCATCAGTAGGTTCGTCCGGTTCCAGGAGCTGGTTACCGCGGTGGTCTCCACGTCGCTTGGCCGGCACGGTGTGATCCTTGCTCTCGTCCTGGGCGTCGGTCTGGGGATCCTCTCGCGACGGTCAGGGGTGTACGCGATAGACGTCGGGCGCGCGGCGGTAGTCGCGGTGTCCGCTGCCATGGTCGCCGGAGTCGGCGTCCTGATCACGGCAGCAGGACAGGTGGCGTCGTACCCGGCGCCGTGGCACACCCTGGCGCTGATCCCGATCTGGATCATCTGCGCCCTGACACTCGGTGTGGTAGTCGGCGCAGTGCTGCCGGTCGACGGGGTCAGGGTGCCAGGACTCGGTTCCGTCGCCCAAGGTCTGCCGGTGGTCGTTGCGCTGGTGCTCGCGCTGCATGTGGCCGGGTACGCCGGACTGCTGACCGCGCGATCGTCCCTGTGGGACAGCGGAGCGCCGGCGCCCATTGCCGGGTTGCCGGACCGGGAAGCCGGCTGGGTGAAGGGGTGCTGGGAGGAGCTTCAGCCGGCTGCTGCGCTGGCTACGGCAGGCGTGTCCGGTCGCGACCGACCAGCAGGACTCGCGCGGTGAGGAACGTCAGCGGCAGGGCCAGGGCAGCGCTGACCAGGGGTGCGACGCGCTCGCCGACGCCCAGGCCCTGAACCATGACGACGATCATCACCGACGTGACGACGATGTTGACGAGGTAGACCAGCGGGAAGACTGCTGCCCGCCGGGCAGTCGGGGCCACCCGGAACGTGAAGCGGGTCGTGAGGAAGAACGAGGACACGACGCTCACGAGGTAGGCCAGGACGTGGGCCGCGAGGTACGGCATGACCAGGTGCAGCAGTAGGTAGCACGCGTAGTAGACCGCCACGTTGCTGACGCCGACGACGACGAACCGGGCGAACCGCTCCAGCTCCCTGCGCCGCACCGCTGCGCCCCTTCCGATCGATCCGCCTCGGCGGGCCACGACGGCCCATGACGTAGTGTCGCGGAGCCCGACATCGTCCCGACACAGCGCCCTGGAGGTCCGCGTGTCCGTCTCGGAGGTCGCCGAGCGGCCGTCGCGGGCCCCCGGCGCGCCGCACCGGCCCACCTCGGCATGGATCCTCGCCGTCGGGGTCCTCTTGGCTGCGCTCGTCGCGTGCGCCCCGGTGCTCACCACGAGATACGGCTACGTCGACGACTACAGCCTTCTCTTCGACGACGAGAGAGGTCGGGGCGTCGCGTCACTGGGCGTGGGGCAGGGCCGACCTGTGGCGGCCATGCTGCAGTGGCTGTTCCTCGGTGCCATCGACGGCGTGTCGGGCCTGGTCGTGATGCGCCTGGTCTCCGTTCTGGCGTTCGCGGCGATGGGCATCGTGCTCGGCCGGGCGATGCTTGCGCGTGGCTACACGCCGGCCGCGGCCTGGACCGTGGCGGTCGGACTGTTCGCCGTGCCCAGCACCGCCATCATGGTTGCCTGGTCGATCCTCTTCTTCGGCGCCGTGGCCGCGCTGCTGGGCGCCGCCGCGGCCGTGCTGGCCGTCGACCCGGACGTTCGGCCGCGGGCGCGGCCCTACCTCACCAGCCTGCTCCGGCGACGCACTCTCCTGGCCCTCGTCCTGCTCTGCCTCGCCATGCTCAGCTACCAGCCCTCGGCCATGGTGTTCTGGCCGTGCGTCTTCCTGATGCTGGCCGCCCCCGCGCGGCGTCCGGGCTGGCGGGCGCTCAGGCTGCCGGTCTGGACGGCGACCGCCGTCGGGGGAGCGGCACTGGTGGTCGGGTTCGTCGGCGTCAAGGTGGGCGCGTTCCTCGGCGACGAGTCCACACCGCGCGCCGACCTCGTGACAGACCCGGTGAACAAGATCGGCTACCTGCTGTCCGAGGTGGTCCCCTACGCGCTGTTCCCCTGGCTGCTGGACGGGCGCCTCGCGCTCGGCGTGGTCGTGACGGTCGTGCTCGGGGCCGGCCTTCTCGTGACGCTGCCCGGAGCGGTGGTCGACCGACTCGTCCTGACGGCCCTGGCCGGCGCGGCCGTGGTGCTCGGCTGGCTGGCGAACCTGCCGATCGCGGAGAACGCGCCCTACTCCCGCACCGCCGTCGGCGTGATGGTCGCCACGGTGGTGATCGTGGGCGTCGTGGTGGACGGGCTCGTACGCCGGGCGGGCCGTCGTCTGCAGCGCCTCCTCGTGCCGGTCGTCATGGCCGGGGTCACGGTCCTGGCCGTCGCCTGGACCGGGGACATCCTCCGCACGTACGTCACGCGGCCGGCGAGCACCGAGCTGGAACGGATCGAGGCCGCCGTCCGCACCCTGCCCGACGGCGAACCGGTGACGGTGCTCACCGCAGTCCCCACCGAGACCACCCTCGCCCCCCGAACCGTGTCCGACGAGTTCGGCCGATCGACCGGCGTCGTCTACTGGGCGCTGCAGGGCGTCACCGAGCTCGTCTACCGGGACGAGTTCGGCGAGTGGCCGCAGCCTGGGCGGTTCACCTATCCGTCGGACGACGACTACCTCGAGGACCGGCTGCGCGAGCAGCCGTCGTCCGGCTGGGTCCTGGACTACCAGCGGATCCTCGTGCCGGCCGAAGGACCTGCCGTCTACGACGCAGGCTGACCCCCGGCGACGGCGAGGAAGTCGTCGTAGTCGCGGATGTAGTCGTCGGCGTCGTAGGGGTGCGAGGCGAGGACGAGCAGGACTGCGTCCGCGGAGTACTTGTACTGGATGCCCCACACCATCGGCGGCAGGTAGAGCCCGAGCTGGGGCCGGTCGAGCAGGAACTGCTGGCGGCGGCTGGCGTCGTCGACGACCACCGTGACGCTGCCGGAGACCGCGACGAGGAACTGCTCGCAGACCCGGTGCGCGTGCTCGCCGCGCACCTCCTTGGAGGGCACGTCGAACACCGTGAAGAATCGCCGCGGCACGAACGGCACCGCGGACGCGGCCTCACCCGCAGTGAGGCTGCCGCGCATGTCGACCGCATGGGTGAGATGGACGAGCTGAACCCCATCGACGAGCGACTGCGTCACCTCGCCCGACGTCGACGGGGCCGACGCCGCGGTTGCCGACTCCTCGGCGTCGGTGTAGCCGACGATCCGGGCCGGGTTGCCCACGACGATCGCGTTCGGCGGGACGTCGCGCGTGACCACGCTGCCCGCGCCCACCATGGCCTTCCGGCCGATGCTGATGCCGGGGAGGATCGTCGCGTTCGCGCCGATCGACGCCCCCGTGGCGATCGTCGTCACCGGGAAGGCGTCGGGATAGACCTTGCTGCGGGGGAACGGGTCGTTGGTGAAGGTGGCGTTCGGGCCGATGAACACGTCGTCGCCGACCCGGATGCCGTCCCAGAGCTGCACGCCGGACTTGATCGTGACCCGGTCACCGACGACCACGTCGTTCTCGACGAAGACGTGGTCGCAGATGTTGCAGTCGGCGCCGATCACGGCGCCGGGCAGGACGTGGGCGAACGCCCACACCCGGGTCCCCTCGCCGACCGAGGGACTCTCGCAGATGCCGCCTGGGTGCACGAAGGTCACGACTGCTCCCTCCCGCCCTCGGCCGGCGCCGCTTCGCCGTCGAAGGCGTCCCGCCGTGCGACGACCGTAGTGGGCCGCTGCTTGGTGTTCTCGTAGGCCCGCCAGACGTAGGACCCGACGACGCCGAGGCCCGACAGCAGGAGGGACCCGATCAACAGGAACGAGAGCATGAGGGGGGTGTAGCCGGACACGTCGACGGACCCGAGCGCCCACGCCACGAACACCACGCTCGCAGCGGTCAGCGAGCCGAGGACGCCGACGACCCCGATGGCGATCAGCAGGGTGATCGGCAGGTCGGTGAAGGAGAACACGCTGTCCATGAGATATCGCACCTTGCGGCGCAGCGACCACCCGCTCTTGCCCTCGGCCCGCTTGGCCCGCTCGTAGGGGACCTCCGCCCGGCTGAAGCCGAGCCAGTAGAGCATGCCGACCAGGCTGGTGTGGGACTCCCGCAGGGCGACGACCTGGTCGCGCACCTGCGACGTCACGGCGAACACGTCGACGCCACCGCGGGGGATCTCGGGGATGATGAACCGCCGGTAGAAGCTCCAGTACGCACGCGAAGACAGCGAGGACAACGCCGGGTCGTCGCGCGAGGTCCGCACACCGACGGCCACGTCGCTGCCCTTCTTCAGCGCGGCGAAGAAGCCCTCGACGAGCTCCGGCGGCTCCTGCAGGTCGGCTGCCACGACCGCGACGTACTGGCCGCGCGCGAGCTGCAGCCCGGCACGGATCGCGGAGAAGGCGCCGAAGTTCCGCGACAGCTCGACGACCTGGACGGGGAACGGCGCCGCCGGCGCCAGGCTGCGCAGCAGGTCGGCCGAGTCGTCCGGCGAGCCGTCGACGACGAACACCGCCTCCATCGACCCCACGACCGCGGGTGAGAGAGCACCGAGCCGTTCGAGCAGCGCGGGCAGCGTCGCGAGGTTGCGGTAGACGGGGACGACGACGCTGTGCGTCGGTGCCACGGCGTCGATCTTACGTCCTCCCTCAGCTTCGTCGGAGCGCGTCACAGACTCTCTCCACCTCGTCGTCGGTCATCTCGGGGAAGCACGGCAGCGACACCACACGGTCGCTCGCCCAGTCGGTCGTGGGCAGCTGCTGGGGATCGCGCCCGCCCGCCAGCGCCACCGGCTGCCGGTGGTCGCCGAGCGGGAAGTGCACGGCCCAGCCGACGCCCGCCTCGTCGAGCAGCGCCGTGAAGGCCGACCGGTCGTCGGGGACGGCGACCACGAGATGGGCGACGTCGTCCGACCCGGCGGACGCCAGCACTCTGGTGCCCGCGGAGGCCTTCGCGTAGGCCACCGCGATGTCGCGGCGTCTGCTGTTCGCCGGCGTCGAGCAGGGGCAGCCGGACCTTCAGGACGGCGGCCTGCATCTCGTCCAGCCGCGAGTTGCGGCCGCCGGGGGTGTCGGCGACGTAGCGCCGCGACCAGCCGTACTGCCGCAGCCGGCGCAGCTCCTCGGCCCGCGACGTGTCCGATGTGACGACGGCGCCGCCGTCACCGAGAGCGCCGAGGTTCTTGGTCGGGTAGAAGCTGAAGGTCGCGGCGTCGCCGAACGACCCGGCGCAGCGGCCGTCACGGTGCGCTCCCGCGGCCTGGGCGCAGTCCTCGACGAGCGCCACGCCGTGCGCGTCGCAGAGCGACCGCACCTGCTCGACCGGGGCCATGTGCCCGTACAGGTGCGTCAGGACGACGGCGCGCGCGGGCCGGGCGAGCGCTGCCTCCAGCGACGTGGTGTCCATCTGGAGGGTCTCCGCGTCGACGTCCGCGTAGCGGACGACGCAGTCCGAGCTTGCGGGCTGCGGCCGTGCCGTAGCCGCCCGCGTTCGCGGCCGCTACGACGGTGTCGCCGGGCCGGCAGCCGATGGACAGCAGCGCCAGCTCGAGCGCGTCTGTGCCGTTGGCGACTGCGACGCAGTGGTCGACCCCGAGGTAGGTCGGCGAGCTCGCGCTCGAAGCCGTCGTGCTGCGGCCCCATCACGAACCAGCCGCCGTCCAGCACGCTGCCGATGGCAGCGTCGATCGCCTCGCGCTCGCGTCTCGACCGCTCGGCCGAGGTCGTTGAACGGGACGCGGGGTGGGCCTGTCACGGCCGGCCACTCTAGGGGCCGGCGGAGCGTCAGGACCTCGGCACCGCTGTCGGTGACCAGCAGCGTGTGCTCGAACTGCGCCGAGCGCCGGCGGTCCTTGGTGACCACGGTCCACCCGTCGTCCCACATCTCCCACTCGTGCGTCCCGAGGTTGAGCATCGGCTCGATCGTGAAGGTCATTCCCGGCTCCATCGCGGTCGAGTAGGCCTCGTCGTCGTAGTGCGGCACCACGAGGCCCGAGTGGAACGCCGTGCCGATGCCGTGGCCGGTGAAGTCCCGGACGACCCCGTAGCCGAAGCGTCGGGCGAAGGACTCGATGACCCGTCCGATGACGCTTATCGGGCGGCCGGGGCGCACCGCCCTGATCGCGCGGTCCAGCGCCTCCCTCGTGCGATCAACCAGGAGCCGGTCCTCCTCCGCGACCTCACCGACCAGGAAGGTCGCGTCGGTGTCGCCGTGCACCCCGCCGACGAAGGCCGTGATGTCCACGTTGACGATGTCGCCGTCGCGCAGCTCGGTGCTGTCCGGGATGCCGTGGCAGACCACCTCGTTGACCGACGTGCAGAGGGACTTGGGAAAGCCGCGGTAGCCGAGGGTGGACGGATAGGCGCCGTGCTCGACGAGGAACTCGTGACCGATCCGGTCGAGCTCGTCGGTGGTGACACCGGGCGCGACGTGCCGGCCCACCTCGTCCAGCGCCTGCGCGGCGAGGCGGCCGGCGTGGCGCATCCGCTCGATGGTGTCGGCGTCCTTGACCTCGGGCCCGGTGTAGCGCTCGGGGGCGGGTCGGCCGACATACTCCGGCCGAGGGATGGACGACGGCACGGTCCGCTCGGCGGAGACCTGGCCCGGCGTGAGCAACGGCATGGTGAGGAAGTCTAGATCGGGGGAGGATGTGCCTATGAGCGACGACGACAACTGGTGGTTCTGTCTCAAGCACAACGTCGTGGAGCAGGGCAGCGGATGCGCGAACGCCGAGCGCATGGGTCCCTACGCCACGCGGGAGGAGGCCGAGCAGGCGATCACGCACGCGGCCGAGCGGACCGAGCAGTGGGACAACGACCCCCGCTGGAACGATGACGACTAGCGACACATGACGTACGCCTGAGGGGGCCGGACCCATGCGGGTCCGGCCCCCTCAGCCTGCCTGGTGTGTCAGCGCTTTCGCGCGGTCGCCTTCTTGGTCGACCTGCGTGCCGCCTTCTTGGCGGGCCGCTTTGCTGCTGTCTTCTTGGTCGACTTGCGTGCGGTCTTCTTCGCCGCCTTCTTCGCGGTCTTCTTGGCAGGCGACTTCTTCGCCGCCTTCTTGGCTGTCTTGCGTGCGGTCTTCTTGGCCGCCTTCTTCGCGGTCTTCCGAGCGGTGGTCTTCCGCGCCGTCGACTTCTTCGCCGCGGTCTTCCTCGTGGACTTCTTGGCTGCCCTCTTGGCGGTCCGCTTGGTGGTGGCCTTGCGTGCGGTGGACTTCTTCGCCGCCGTCTTCTTGGCGGACTTCTTCGCCGCCTTCTTGGTCGCCTTGCGTGCGGTGGACTTCTTGGCCGCCTTCTTCGCTGTCTTCTTGGCGGACTTCTTCGCCGTCCGCGCCGTCGTCGTCTTCCGCGACGAACTTGCCGCGGCGTGGGTCTCCTTCGGCGTCACTTCTTCTTCTGTGGCCGGCACACGCGCCTCCTGCTCTCGTACGTCGCACCCGATGGTCGACGTCTTCACCGCAAAAGATCGCATCATGCGGCGACTGTTGCCAGCATTTCGTCGCACTTACTTTTTGGCGTCACGACAACACGTGCATCGCATTGCGTTGCGACGCTGTCGAGAATGCAGTCGCTGCCTGACCACTGAAGCGACGTCATGTCCACGAAGCGCGGCGCGACGCACCCTTCGGATCCGTTGCAGGCAAAGGGGTTTGCGGCTTTCGGCGATGAACGTGTCGACAACGACGGCTCACCGTTGCGGTGCTGGACCGCTCACTCGTTCGAGCAGTCGTGCGATGCGTTCGCGCATCGAAGAACGCGACACGTTTTCTCCGGCCGCGACACTCACGAGGTGCTGCACGGTGTCGATGTCGACCTCGGTCGGCATCGACGACGCGACGACGAGACCGGTGTCGACAGTCGAAGGAACGACGAGTCTGTCGTGCACAAGAGAGCCGAGCTCGTCGTCGCCGTCGTCGATCGACAGGATCGTCGCGCCGATGCGGCGTGCGTCGGCGACGCGTTCGAGCAACGGTTCAGGAGCGGCATCGGGAGCGACGACGAACACCGTCTCGCCACGACTCGCCTCCTCGAGGCGACGCATCGTCACGGACAGGTGCGGCGGCGCCTCCGGCGGCGGTGCCCACCGCACGAGCGTCGGCGACAGCTGGCCCAGGCCGGAGAAGCGGGCCTCGTCGTCGAGGTGTGCCGCCAGGTGCCACGGCTCCTCGTCGGGCGTGCCCACGAGGAGCAGCCGACCGGGCTCCTTGACCCGCCGCAGCGCACCGGCGAACTCGGTGGTGCGCTCGACCCAGCCGGAGCGGGCAAGGGCTTCCCTCAGCAGCAGAACGCGCGCACTGTCCACGGGGACATGCTGCCCGCCGCTGCACGGTCGCCCGACGAGGCGCGCCGTCAGCGGTAGGTGTGCTCCTCGCCGGGGTAGTCGCCCTCCAGGACGTCGGCGGCGAACGCCCGCGCCGCGTCGTGCAGCACGGTGCGCACGTCGGCGTACTGCTTGACGAACCGGGGCAGCTGCCCCCGGCGCATGCCGGCCATGTCCTGCCACACGAGGACCTGCCCGTCGCAGTCGACGCCTGCGCCGATGCCGATCGTCGGGATGGTCAGCTCGGCCGTCACGCGCTTGGCCGCGTCTCCGGGCACCATCTCCAGGACGACGGAGAAGGCACCCGCCTCCTGCAGCGCCAGAGCCGCCTGCACGAGCTCGTCGCCGGCCTCACCGCGCCCCTGGACGCGGTAGCCGCCCAGCCCGTGCTCGCTCTGAGGAGTGAAGCCGATGTGCGCCATGACGGGGATGCCGGCCTGCACGAGCGCCGCCACCTGCGGCACGACCTGCTCGCCGCCCTCGAGCTTGACCGCGTGCGCCCCGCCCTCCTTCATGAAGCGGACCGACGTCTCGAGCGCCTGCGCCGGCGAGGTCTGGTAGGAGCCGAAGGGGAGGTCGGCCACCACGAGCGCCGAGCGGGCGCCACGGCTCACCGCGCGCACGAGCGGCAGCATCTCGTCGACGGTGACCGGCAGCGTCGTGTCGTAGCCGAGCACGTTGTTCGCCGCGGAGTCGCCGACCAGCAGCACGGGGATGCCGGCCTCGTCGAAGATCTCGGCCGTCAGCTGGTCGTAGGACGTCAGCATCGCGAAGCGCTCGCCGCGCTCCTTGAGGGTCCGCAGGTGGTGGATGCGCACCCGCTTCGGCGTGGAGCCCGCCGCCGCGGGTGCTGAGCCGTAGGGCGGTGTCGTCTCGGTCATGGAGGACCTCCCGGGCCGTCTCGAGGCTCCCTGATGGAGTCCCCGGACACCCTCATGGTGCCACGTTGTCAGCGGCGTCCGCCGGTGCGTGCTCCCGCCACCGGTTCGTGATCGGCAGCCGACGGTCCCGCCCGAACGCCTTGAACGAGATCTTCGGACCGGGCGGGTACTGCCGGCGTTTGTACTCCGCCGCGTCCGTGAGCCGCAGCACGTGCTCCACCACCTCGCGGTCGAAGCCCGCGGCGAGCAGCTCGGTCGACCCGCGGTCCATCTCCACGTAGTCGTCGAGGATGTCGTCGAGCAGCTCGTAGTCGGGCAGCGAGTCGGTGTCGAGCTGTCCCGGCCGCAGCTCAGCCGACGGCGGTTTGCTGATCGACGACTCGGGCACCGGCGGTGTCTCGCCCCGCGCGGCGGCATCGGCGTTGCGCCAGCGGGCGAGCTCCCACACGTCGGTCTTCGGCACGTCCTTCAGCGGCGCGAAGCCCCCGACCGAGTCGCCGTAGAGCGTGGAGTAGCCCACCGCCAGCTCGCTCTTGTTGCCCGTGGCCAGCACCAGGTGGCCGTGCTGGTTGGACAGCGCCATCAGCGTGGTGCCGCGCACCCGCGCCTGCAGGTTCTCCTCGGCGAGCCCGGTGAGCTCGACGGCGAACAGGAAGGAGTCCACCATCGGCGCGATCGGGACCGTCGAGAGCACCAGCCCGGTGCGCTCGGCCAGGTCGGCCGCGTCGGACTGCGAGTGCCCGGAGGAGTAGGCGCTCGGCATCGAGACGCCGTGCACGTTGCCGGGGCCGAGCGCGTCGCACGCGATGACCGCGGTCAGTGCCGAGTCGATGCCCCCCGACAGACCCAGGACCGCGCTGCGGAAGCCGTTCTTGCGGGCGTAGTCGCGCAGCGCCGTGACGAGCGCCGCGTAGACCTCGGCCTCGTCGACGATGCGCGGCGCCACGTCGGCGATGACGGGCTCGTACGCCGGGAGCGGCTCGCTGGAGACGACCACGTGCTCGATCGTCGTCGCGCCCAGTGCCGTGGACTCGACCTGGCTGCGTCGGGCTCCGAGGTCCGCGGTCGCCGCGGGCAGGTCGAGGTCGACCAGCAGCAGGCACTCCTCGAACTGCGGGGCGCGGGCGAGCACCTCGCCCTCGGCACTGACCACGATGGAGTCGCCGTCGAACACCAGCTCGTCCTGGCCGCCGACCATGTTCACGTACGCCAGGGCGCACCCGGCTGCGGCGGCCCGCCGGCGGACCAGGTCGAGCCGGGTGTCGTCCTTGTTGCGCTCGTAGGGGGAGCCGTTGATGACCAGCAGCAGCCCCGCACCCGCCTCGCGCGTGACCGCGACGGGACCGCCCTCCTGCCAGATGTCCTCGCAGATCGCGACGGCGACGTCCACGCCGTGCACCCGGGCGACGGTCAGCGACGTGCCGGGCACGAAGTAGCGGTACTCGTCGAAGACGCCGTAGTTGGGCAGGTGGTGCTTCGCGTAGCGGCCGACCTGCCGGCCGCCGTGCAGCAGGGCTGCAGCGTTCTGCGGAGCGCCCTTGGGCGTGCCGAGCACCGGCAGGGCGTCGGGTGCCCCGTCGAGATAGCCGAGCACGACCAGCAGGTCGCCGAGGCCGTCCGCCTGCAGCGCCGAGGTGACCTCGGCGAGGGCGACGCGGGACGCCTCGACGAAGGATCGGCGCAGCGCGAGGTCCTCCACCGGGTAGCCGGTGAGGGCCATCTCGGGGAAGGCGACGACGTGCGCGCCCGCCTCAGACGCCTTCCGGGCGAGCCGCAGGACCTGGGCCGCGTTGCCGTCGAGGTCGCCGACCGCCGGGTCGTGCTGGGCGAGGGCGAGACGCAGCTGGGCCACGTGGCGAGACTAGTCAGGCGTGGTGCCCGTGCGGCGTCGCGGTGCACGCTCCGCCGGGGAGGCCGCGTCGCCGTCCGCGGAGGACTCCGCCCGGAGCCGGGTCGCGAAGCCCGCCATCCGGTCGTGCAGCCACGTGGACATGGCCTCCGCGGGCATGGGCTTGGCGAGGAAGTAGCCCTGCACGAGGTCGCAGTCGAGGTCCTCCAGGATCCGCCAGCTGCGCTCGTCCTCGACCCCCTCGGCCACCACCCGCAGGCCGAGGTCGTGGCCGAGGCTGATGACGGCCCGCACGATCGCCAGGTCGGCGTCGTCCTCGGCGAGGTGCCGGACGAAGGTGCGGTCGACCTTCACCTCCTGCACGGGAAGGCTCCGCAGGCGGGTCAGCGACGAGTAGCCGATGCCGAAGTCGTCGACGGACAGCGACAGGCCCAGCTCGACCAGGCGGTCGAGGGCCTGCACCGCCCGCTCGGGCTCCGCGACGATCGCGCTCTCGGTGACCTCGAGCTTGAGCAGGGCCGCCGGGAGGCCGGCCTGCACCAGCAGCCGGGCGATCGTGTCGGCGAGGTCGGGCTCGAGCAGGTTGCGCATGGAGATGTTCACGGCCATCAGGACCGGTGTCCCGGCGTCCCGCCAGGCCACGCACTGGCGCACCGCGGTCTCGAGAACGAAGCGGGTCAGCGGGCGGATCAGACCGGTGTGCTCGGCCAGCGGGATGAACTCGTCGGGCGGCACGTTGCCCCACATCGGGTGCCGCCAGCGCAGCAGCGCCTCGACGCCGGAGACCTGACCGGTCGCCGGGACGGCCTGCGGCTGGTAGTGCAGCTCCAGCGTCCCGTCGTCCAGCGCGCGGGCCAGGTCGCCGATCAACGAGAGGCGCCGGGAGCTGTAGGGGTCGCGGTCGGGGGAGTAGCGAGCGACGCCCGACAGGCCGTCCTTCGCGTCGTACATCGCGACCTCGGCGCGGCGCAGCAGCAGCGCGGCCGACGAGCCGTCGCCGGGGGTGACGGCGATGCCGACGCTGGCCGTGACGTCGAGGACGATCTCGCCGAGCTCGAAGGGCCGTGACATGTCTCGGGTGATGCGCGCGACCATGCCCTCGATGTGCACGTCGTCGCCGCCGAGCAGCACCGCGAACTCGTCGCCCCCCAGCCGGGCCACCGTCGTCTCGTCGCTGTCGAGCTCGCGGAGCCGGTGCCCGACCTGCTGGAGCAGGTCGTCGCCGGCGTCGTGCCCGAGTGTGTCGTTGACCTCCTTGAACCGGTCGATGTCCATGAGCAGGACCGCGGCCGAGCCGGTGGTGGCGAGCCGCCGCTCCAGCCGCTGGTGGAAGTGCAGCCGGTTCGCCAGGCCTGTCAGCGGGTCGGTGAGCGCCAGGTGCTCGGTCTCGCGCGCCGCGGCCCGCACCCGCTCGACCAGGCCCGAGTTGGCCAGCGCCACGCTCGCGTGCCCGGCGAGCGCCTCGAAGAGCCGGGCGTCCTCACGGTCGAAGGTGCTCATGTCGTCGAGCCGGTCGAGCACGATCAGGACCCCGACGACGTCGCCGCCCTCGCGCAGGGGCGCCGCCATGGCGTCCACGTGGCCTGCGGCGCGGAGCCGATCGTGCGCGGTGGTCGAGCCGCCGCGGTCGAGCCGGACCAGCTCGCCCGCGCGGGCGGGGTCCCACCAGGCGCGGGTGGAGTCGCCGGAGGAAGTGGTCTCCGGCTCGAAGAGCACCACGCGGGCCGAGCCGGCCCGCAGCAGCTCGCGGGCCTCGGCCTCGACGGTGGCGCGCACCGACTCGGCCTGCAGGGCCCGGTCCACCGACTGCGTGAACCGGTAGAGCAGGTCGAGGCGGCTGTAGCGCAGGCGCTGCACGTGGTAGCCGCGGTAGAGCAGGAAGCACAGCACGCCGCCCACCGCGAGCAGCCAGAGGGCGCTGCGCTCGCGGAGGAGGGCGAGCACGGTCACCAGCGCGAGGTCGGTCACCACGATCGTGCCGACCGTCGCGGCGGCGAGGGTGCGCGCGAGCTCTGCGAGGTCCCAGCGGGCCTGGCGGAGGCTGATGATGACGAACAGCGACAGGTTGCCCACCAGGTCGGCGGCGAGCGTCGCGGCCAGGGCGACGGCCCAGGTCGCGGGGGAGAGCGAGGCGGGGTCCACCGCCAGCCAGTCCAGGCCCGCGGTGAAGACGGCGGCGGCGACGGCGACCTGCGCGGCGACCGACGCGGCGTTGAACGCGACCTTGATCGGCGGGTTGCGCGTGATGACCGCCTGCACGACGAGCATGCCGGTGACCGCGGCGAGCAGCAGGTCGTCGGTGTCGAGGAAGAACAGGCCGAGGACGAGCGGCCACTGGCTGAACGTGAGGCTGTGGTTGTCACGCCCGAACGGCAGGTGGACCGCGAAGCGCTCGCTGACGACGAACAGCAGGGCCAGCGCCGGCCACCACACGTGCGGCTCGAGCTCGGGCAGCGCAGCGCCTCGCAGCCACAGGAGCGCTCCCGCGGCTGCGAGGCCACCACTGAGCAGCCAGATCAGCAGATCTGGTCGCCGCCGGAGCCGCGCTGTCACCCGAGCAGTCTGTTGCATGCTCCGGTGTCACGCGACCCGACACGGCCGTTCCGATCTGTTCGTACTAGGCCGTTCGGACCATCAGTTCCAGGTGGCGCCGAAGGACCTCGCGGGCCGCACCACGTTCCAGGTGGCCCCGGCCAGGCGGTGGCTGTTCCACGTCGCGCCCGCGAAGTCGCTCTTCTTGTTCCACGTGGCCCCGGCCGAGTCGCTGGACGTGAGGCCGGCGCCGGTGAGCAGCGCCGCCGCGACGGCGAGCGCGAGGGCCGCGAGCAGGGCGACGACGGTGGTGGGGAGCTGACGGAGGGCGGTACTGGTGCGCATAGCAGGTGCTCCTCTGGTGAGTGCGGGTCCCGGCAGGGATGCGAGGCCATGATCGGGGACCGTGTGCCTCGACCGGGCCAGGCGCGAGCGCGGTTTCGGTAAAGGATCACGGCGGGTCGCGAGCCCTCCGGGCCCCGCGGGCTCGTAACACGGCCGAAACACCTGCCCGGCACGATGCGGGCATGGACAAGCAGCAGGAGTTCGTCCTCCGCACGCTCGAGGAGCGCGACATCAGGTTCGTGCGGCTGTGGTTCACCGACGTGCTGGGGTTCCTCAAGTCCGTCGCCGTCGCCCCCGCCGAGCTCGAGGGCGCCTTCGACGAGGGCATCGGCTTCGACGGGTCGGCGATCGAGGGCTTCGCCCGCGTCCACGAGTCCGACATGCTGGCCAAGCCCGACCCGGGGACCTTCCAGATCCTGCCCTGGCGCTCCGAGACACCCGGGACCGCGCGGATGTTCTGCGACATCCTGCTGCCCGACGGCACGCCGTCCTACGCCGACCCGCGCCAGGTGCTCAAGCGGACCCTGGCGAAGGCGGCCGACATGGGCTTCGCCTTCTACACCCACCCCGAGATCGAGTTCTTCCTGTTCCGCGACCAGCCGGCACGCGGCCAGGCGCCGGTGCCCGTCGACCAGGGCGGCTACTTCGACCACATCGCGCACGGCATCGGCCACGACTTCCGCCGCGACGCGATCACGATGCTCGAGAACATGGGCATCTCGGTGGAGTTCAGCCACCACGAGGGCGCCCCGGGCCAGCAGGAGATCGACCTCCGCTACGCCGACGCCCTCTCGACCGCCGACAACATCATGACCTTCCGCCATGTCATGAAGCAGGTCGCGCTGTCGCAGGGCGTCTACGCGTCCTTCATGCCCAAGCCGCTGACCGACCACCCGGGATCGGGCCTGCACACGCACCTGTCGCTGTTCGAGGGGGAGCGCAACGCCTTCTTCGAGGCCGGCGCGAAGTTCCAGCTCTCGAAGGTCGCCCGGGCGTTCATCGCGGGGCTGCTGCGCCACGCCGGCGAGATCACCGCCGTGACCAACCAGTGGGTCAACTCCTACAAGCGGCTCTCGGGTGGCGGCGAGGCGCCGTCGTACGTCTCGTGGGGCCACAACAACCGCTCGGCCCTGGTGCGGGTGCCGATGTACAAGCCGGCGAAGGGGCAGTCCACCCGCGTCGAGCTGCGCTCGCCGGACAGCGCGTGCAACCCCTACCTCGCCTTCGCCGTGATCCTGGGCGCGGGGCTGAAGGGCATCGAGGGGGGCTACGACCTGCCCGACGGTGCCGAGGACGACGTCTGGTCGCTGACCGACGTCGAGCGCCGCGCCCTGGGCATCGACCCGCTGCCGGCCAGCCTCAGCGACGCGATCCGCGCGATGGAGTCCAGCGAGCTCGTGGCCGAGACCCTGGGCGAGCACGTGTTCGACTTCTTCCTGCGCAACAAGCGCGCCGAGTGGGCCGACTACCGCCGCGAGGTCTCGGTGTTCGAGCTGAACCGCTACCTCTCGGTGCTGTGAGCGCCGGGGCGGTCGCGCGACCTCGGGTCGTGGTCGTGCAGCACGAGGACGGCACGGGGCCGGGCTGGTGGGGCGACTGGCTGACCGGGGCCGGGCTCGACCTCGACGTCCTCCACCCGTACGCCGGGGACGCGCTGCCCGCGGCCACCTCGGGCGCGGGGCTGGTCGTGCTCGGCGGGGCGATGGGGCCCGAGGACGACGACGCCTGTCCCTGGCTGCCGGCGACGAGAGCCCTGCTGGCCGACGCGGTCGCCGCTGGTGTCCCGACGTTCGGCATCTGCCTGGGGGCCGAGCTGCTCGCCGTCGCGTGCGGGGGCAGCGTGCGGCGCGGGGTCGCGGGGCCCGAGCTCGGGGTGCTCGAGATCCAGCGGCTCCCGGCCGCTGACGACGACCCCGTGCTCGCTGCCCTGCCCGTCCGGTCCCGGGTGCTGCAGTGGCACTGGGAGGAGATGGACACCCTGCCGCCCGGCGCGGTGCTGCTCGCCCGTTCGGATGCCTACCGGCACCAGGCGTTCCGCGTGGGCGACCGGGCGTGGGGCGTGCAGGGGCACCCGGAGGTGACGCCCGACATCGCGGCCGCCTGGGCGCGCGAGGACAGCCCCCTGCTGGTGGCCGCCGGGCGCCGCCCGGACGAGCTGGTGGCCGAGGTGCGCGACGCCGAGGCCGAGCTCACGAGCACGTGGCGGCCGCTGGCCGAGGCCTTCGCGACGGTGGTGCACGACGTGGGCAGCCGGAGCGCACCGGCTCGGTAGCGTGGCCCCGTGAGGCCGCGCGGCAGCAGCACGAGCGGGATGTTCGCCCGGCTCGGCTTCGCCGAGCCGGCCGTCGCCGCGGCCGCGGTCGCGTCCGGCGCGCTCGACGGGCTGGCCACGGACGGCGAGGACGTCCTGCGCGACGTGGCCGCCACCGCCGATCCCGATGCCGCCCTGCAGCGGCTCGCCCTGCTGCTCGACGCGGACGCCGACCTGGCCGGGGCGCTGGCCGGTGACCCGGCGCTGCGACGGCGGCTGCTCGCGGTGCTGGGTGCGAGCCAGGCGCTGGCGGACCACCTGGTGCACGTGCCGGGCCGCTGGCGGTTGCTGGTCGGTGGCGAGGACGACCGGCCGACGGCGCGCGGACTGCGCCGCACCCTGCTGCTCGCGCTGGGTGCGGACCCGGACGCGGGCGAGCCGGTGGCCGACGACCCGCGCGCCCCGGACCTGCTGCGGCGCGCGTACCGCGACGCGATGCTCCCTCTTGCGGCTCGCGACGTGGCCGACGGGGCCGATGTCGCGCACGTTGCCGCCGAGCTGGCGGACCTGGCCGGCGCGACGCTCGAGGGTGCGCTCGCCGTCGCGCGCGCAGAGGTCGGCGAGCCGGCGGGCACGTGCCGCCTGGCGGTGGTCGCGATGGGCAAGTGCGGCGGCCGCGAGCTCAACTACGCCAGCGACGTCGACGTCGTCTTCGTGGCGGAGCCCCGCGACGGGTGCGACGAGCCGAAAGCCCTGAGGGCGGCGGCGTCGCTGGCCGCCACCATGATGCGGGTCTGCTCGGCCAGCACCGCGGAGGGCACGATCTGGCCGGTCGACGCCGGCCTGCGGCCCGAGGGCAAGGCCGGGCCGCTCGTGCGCACCCTGGCCAGCCACGTCGCCTACTACGAGCGGTGGGCCAAGACCTGGGAGTTCCAGGCGCTGCTGAAGGCCCGGCCCGTGGCCGGTGACCTCGCGCTCGGGCACGACTACCTGACAGCGGTCGCCCCGATGGTGTGGCAGGCGGCCGACCGGCCCGACTTCGTGAGCGACGTGCAGCAGATGCGCCGCCGGGTCGAGTCGACGCTCTCGTCGGCGCAGAGCCATCGCGAGCTCAAGCTGGGGCCGGGCGGGCTGCGCGACGTCGAGTTCGCGGTCCAGCTGCTGCAGCTGGTGCACGGCCGGACCGACGAGGCGGTGCGGAGCCCCAACACGCTGGAGGCGCTGGAGGCCTTGTCCACCTACGGCTACGTCGGGCGCGCCGACGCAGCCGAGCTCGACGGCGCGTACCGCTTCCTGCGCACGGTCGAGCACCGCCTCCAGCTGCACCGCCTGCGTCGCACCCACGTCATGCCCGACGACGACGCCGAGCTGCGCCGGCTCGGCCGGTCGCTGGGGCTGCGCACCGCGCCGGTCGAGGAGCTCGACGCCGAGTGGCGCCGCCACGCCCGCGAGGTGCGCCGGCTCCACGAGAAGCTCTTCTACCGTCCGCTGCTCTCGTCGGTCGCCCGGCTGGCCTCGGACGAGGCCAGGCTGACCCCCGAGGCAGCGCGGGCACGGCTCGAGGCGCTGGGCTACGTCGACCCGGCGGGCGCGCTGCGCCACCTCGAGTCGCTGAGCGAGGGGGTGAGCCGGCGAGCGGCGATCCAGCGGACGCTGCTGCCGGTGCTGCTCGGGTGGTTCGCCGACGCGCCCGACCCGGACGGCGGGCTGCTCGCCTTCCGCCGCCTCTCGGACACCCTGGGCACGACGCCGTGGTACCTCCGGCTGCTGCGCGACGAGGGGGCCGTGGCCCAGCGGCTCGCGCTGCTGCTCGCGAGCAGCCGCTACGCCGTCGACCTGCTCGCCAGGGCGCCCGACGCGGTGCGGATGCTGGCCGACGACGAGGAGCTCGTCCCGCGCACCCGCGCCGAGCTGGGGGCCGAGCTGTCCACGATGCTGGCCCGTCACGACGACCCGGAGACCGCGGCGGGCCTCGCGAGGGGCGTGCGACGCCGAGAGCTGTTCCGGCTCGCCGCCGCCGACCTGCTCGGCGTGGTGGACGTCGAGCAGGTCGAGCAGTCCCTCACCGACGTCGCGGCGGCGACCCTGCAGGCGGCGCTGGACGTGTCCGTCCGGTCGGTCGAGGCCACGCGCGGGGGGCCGCTGCCGACCCGCCTGGCCGTCATCGGCATGGGCCGGCTGGGCGGTCGGGAGATGTCCTACGCCAGCGACGCCGACGTGCTCTTCGTGCACGACCCGCTCCCCGGGGCCGACGAGCGTGAGGCGTCGGAGGCGGCGCACGCGGTGGTGGGCGAGCTGCGCCGGTCGCTGTCGGTGCCCTCGCCCGACCCGCCGCTCGGCGTCGACGCCGGGCTGCGACCCGAGGGCCGCCAGGGTCCCCTGGTGCGCAGCCTCGCGTCGTACGCCGCCTACTACGAGCGCTGGTCGCACGTCTGGGAGAGCCAGGCGCTGCTGCGTGCCGACCCGGTCGCCGGGGACCCCGACCTCGGGGCCCGGTTCACGGCGATGGCCGACCCGCTGCGCTACCCGGAGGCGGGGCTGGACGAGTCGTCGGTGCGCGAGATCCGGCGCCTCAAGGCCAGGGTCGAGGCCGAGCGGCTGCCCCGCGGCGCGGACCCCGCCCGGCACACCAAGCTGGGACCCGGCGGGCTGGCCGACGTCGAGTGGACGGTGCAGCTGCTGCAGCTGCGGCACGGCGCGGCCGTTCCCGGCCTGCGGACCACCCGCACCCTCGAGGCCCTGGGCGCGGCGGCGGAGGCGGGGCTGCTCGACCCCGAGCAGGCGCGGACGCTCGCGACGGCGTGGCGCACCGCGACCCGGGTGCGCAACGCCGTCCTGCTCGTCCGCGGGCAGCCGACCGACAGCCTCCCGAGCGATGTCCGCGAGCTCTCGGGCGTCGCGCAGGTCCTGGGCTACCCTCCGGGCGCAGCAGGAACGCTGGTCGACGACTACCGTCGCGCGACCCGGCGGGCCAGGACGGTGGTGGACGGGGTGTTCTACCGGTGACGAGCGGCGGCGAGACCCGCCCGTCGTACCGCCATGTCCTGCGCAACCGCGAGTTCCGCGGGCTGGTCGTCGCCCAGGTCACCAGCGAGCTCGGCGACCACGTGGCGCGTGTGGCGCTGGCGTCGCTGGTGCTGCGCCGCACCGACAGCGCGTTCCTGGCGGTGCTCGCGTTCGTCGTGAGCTTCGTCCCGGCCGTGTTCGGGTCCGCGCTGCTCGGTGCGCTCGCCGACCGGGTGCCGCGCAAGGTCGTCATGCTCGCCTGCGACCTGGCGCGCGGGGTCATCGTCGCGCTGATCGCCCTGCTCGCCGTCGACAGCACGCCCGTCTGGCTGCTGCTCTTCCTGCTCCTCGTGGCCGAGACGTTCACGGCCCCCTTCGAGGCGGCGCACCGGGCGGTCGTGCCGGATGTCCTGCCCAACCCGCGCGACTGCCTGGTCGGCACCGGCCTGCTGCGGATGCTCTACCAGCTCGACCAGGTACTCGGCATCGTGGCCGCGGGTGTGGTGATCGTGCTCGTCGGCGAGCGGGTCGGCCTGCTCCTGAACGTCGCGAGCTTCGCCGCGTCCTTCCTCGTGCTCGCGGTCACGCTGTCGTGGCGCCCCGCGTCACGGCAGGTGCCGTCGCCGGGCGGCAAGCCGACCTCCCTGCTCGTCGACTTCCGCGAGGGCTGGCACCTGGTCTTCGGCGACCCGGCGCTGCGGGCGCTCGTCGTGCTCGCGTGGAGCGCAGCGGTGTTCCTCATCGCGCCCGAGGCGGTCGCGCTCGCCTACGCCCGGGAGGACGGCGCGGCCGCCTCGGTCGGAGCCCTGCTCATGGCCAGCCTCCCGGCCGGCGCGGCGCTGGGCGCCTACCTCGTCGCCCGGCTCGACCCGCTCCGCCAGGTCGGCATGATCGTGCCGCTGGCGGTCTCGGCGTGCGCGCCGCTGATGCTGACCAGCCTCGCGCCGCCGTGGACGGTCGCGCTGCCGCTGTGGTTCCTGGCCGGCCTCTCGCAGGGGTTCATGGTGCCGCTGATGACCACGGTCAACCTCATGAGCCCCGTCGCGCTGAGGGGGAGGGTCAACGGGCTGGCGGGCGCCGGCTTCAGCACCGTCACCGCCGCCACGTTCCTGACGGCCGGTGCCCTCGCGGACCTCGCCTCGCCGGCCGTGGCCGTCACCGTCGCGGCGGTGGTCGGGCTGGCGCTGGTGGGCGCGGCGCACCACACCTGGCCGACGGGGGAGCTGCGGCGGGCGGCGCGCCGGGTCTACGTCGACGCCTGAGCGCCGCGCAGCCTCGCGACACACTGATTTGCGGACATTCACCGTAATTGGCCACCTGGGGATGCCGCGTCCGGCACACTGATCGCGGCTCCCGGGGCCCGGCGGACCACCATCCGCCCCCTTGCGGAGCCGTCCTTTCCGCTCCACCCCTCGAGGAAGCCCGCACATGAGCCGCGCCCGTCGCCTGCCGTCCCTCTCCCGGTTGCTCGCCGTGCTCGTCGCCGCGCTCGTCGCGACCGCGCTGATGCCGGCCGCCCCGGCCGCCGCCAAGAAGGTCCGGGTCGACCCGCGGCTCTTCGGCGTGCACGACGGGAGCCTGGGCTCGCTGGGCCAGGGCGTCGGGTCGCTGCGGCTGTGGGACGCCGGCACCACCTGGCGCGACATCGAGACCTCGCCCGGGGTCTACGACTTCTCCCGGCTGGACCAGATCGTCAACGCCGCCCAGGCGCGCGGTGTCGAGGTCACCCTGGTCCTCGGCATGACCCCCGGCTTCTACGCCTCGAGCCCGACCGCGATGCCGGGCGACGTCGGCGCGTGGACCCGCTACGTCTCCGCCGTGGCCAGCCGCTACAAGTCGTGGAACGGCAAGCGCGGCATCGGCGCCTACCAGGTCTGGAACGAGGCGAACGTCAAGAACTTCTGGACCGGCTCGCCGGTGCAGATGGCCACGCTGACCAAGGCTGCGTGGAACGCCGTGAAGGCGGTCGACAGCGGTGCGCTGGTGGTCGGGCCGGCCTTCGCCGCCCGCATCGCGGAGCAGACCCGCGGCATCGGCTTCTTCTACAACATCCGGGTCAGCGGGGTCCCGGTGTGGAAGTACATGAACGCGATCTCGCTGAACCTCTACCCCCTGGACAAGTACGGCTCGAAGGCGGGCACGCCGGAGAAGTCGATGTCCCTGCTCGCCGCGGCCCGCAAGCAGATGCGCCTGCGCGGCGTGCCGGCCAACAAGCCGATCTGGAACACGGAGATCAACTACGGCATGCGGTCCGGGAGCCATGGCGGCACGAAGGCGGTGCCGATCTCGGGCGCGACCCAGGCGTCGTACGTCATCCGCACCTACCTGCTCAACGCGTCGCAGAAGGTCAAGCGCGTGCACTGGTACGCCTGGGACATGGGCTACCTGCCCGGCGGCGGCACCCTGGGCAACACGCAGCTGACCAACCCGGCGGACGGGTCGACGACCGTGGCCGGCCGCGCGGTCGGCCTGGTGCGCGGCTGGATGCAGGGCGGCACGCTGATGGGGCCGAGCCGCTCGGCGCTGCCGTGCACCAAGGACCGCGCGGGGACGTACACCTGCGTGATCAAGTACAACAAGGGCGTGAAGCGCGTCTACTGGAACCCGACCAAGCGGGTGCGGGTCACGACCGCCAAGAGTGCGACTTTCTCCGTGAACGTCTACGGTAAGAAGCGCGCCGTCAGGGGTGGGTCGAAGAAGGCCGTGAACTCACGCCCGCTGATGGTCCGGTCGAAGCGCTGACCGGGGGCCACCAGGCCGCACGGGGCGTTCGGTCCGAACGCCCTGCGTACGAGCGGGCAGGGACGCCCGCACACACGACGACCTCGGGGACCTCTCACACATGATCCGTTCGCTGTTCTCTGCCCGTGCACTCGCGCTGGCCGTGGCCCTCGGCCTCTCGGTCACGCTGCTCCCGGCCGAGCCGTCCTCTGCGGCGGTCCAGCGCGTCGGCAAGCGCTTCGCCGGGATGACCGACAGCAACCCCGAGTCCTGGCCGAACGCGCGGGTCGGGTCGATCCGGCTGTGGGACACCGGCGTGACCTGGCGCCAGATCGAGACGCGGCCGGGCTCCTTCGACTACTCGCTGCTGGACCGGCAGGTCGCGGCGGCGCGGGCCAACGGCGCGCGGCCGCTGCTGGTGCTCGGCATGACGCCGGAGTTCCACGCCAAGCGCCGCAACGACTCCGGCCTCTACGGCGACGGCTCGGTGTCGGCCCCGAAGATGTGGGCGTGGAAGCGCTACGTCCGCAACGTCGTCACGCGCTACCGCGGCAAGATGGACTACCAGGTCTGGAACGAGGCGAACGTCACCGGCTTCTGGAGCGGCACGCACGCCCAGATGGCCACGCTGACCAAGGTCACGTCCAAGATCGTCAACGCGAACGACCGCAAGGCCAAGGTCGTCGCCCCGGCGATGGCCACGCGCCTGAGCGGGCAGCGCAAGTGGCTGCGTGACTTCTACTCCCGCCGCACCGGCGGCCGTCCCGTCGCCGGCTGGGTCGACGTGGTGTCGCTGAACCTCTACCCGCTGCCCAAGCAGAAGCCCGAGCACTCGATGACGCTGCTCGCCGCGGTGCGGACGCAGCTGCGGGCCCTGCGGGTCAGGAAGCCCGTCTGGAACACCGAGATCAACTACGGCCTGCAGACCGGCGGCGGCGGCACCGCGAAGAACATCTCGAAGCGCAAGGAGGCCGCCTACGTCGGGCGGACGTACGTGCTCAACGCGGCGAACAACGTCAAGCGGGTGTTCTGGTACTCCTGGGAGCTCCAGACCATGGCGAACACCCAGCTCACCCAGGAGGACGGTGACACGCTGACCCGCGCCGGCTTCGCGTACAAGGTCGTCGGCGACTGGCTGCTGGGCGGGCGCATGCAGGGCTGCGGCCGTGACCGCAAGGGCACCTACACGTGCACGGTCACCTCGTCCGACGGCGTGAAGCGCATCTACTGGAACCCCACGCGGCGAGCTCGGGTCACGCTGGCGAAGTCGGCGAAGAAGAAGTCGACGATGACCGGCTACACGACCCGCGTGCGGGGCGGCAAGCGGCAGGTCGTGAACTACTCGCCGATGATGGTGCTGTCCCGCCGCTAGCCCGGCCGGTGGGCTCCCTCGCCGCGCCGACCGGCGCGGCTAGGGTGCCCGCATGGCCTATGTCGGGACGCAGCGGACATGGTCGTGGACCTCGACTCCGTAGCCGACGAGCTCTACGCGCTCCCGCCCGGTCGGTTCATCGCGGCGCGTGACGAGCGGGTCGCCCAGGCGAAGGCCGACGGCGACACGGCGCTGGCCAAGGACATCTCGGCGTTCCGCCGCCCGACGGTCGTGGCGTGGCTGGCGAACCTGCTCACCCGGCGCCACCCCGAGGACGTCGAGCCCTTCCTCGAGCTCGGGGCCGCGCTGCGGGACGCCACGGCGAGCCTGAGCGGGCCCGAGCTGAGGGACCTCTCGCGGCAGCGGCAGCAGCTCGTGCACGCGCTGGTGCGCAAGGCGCGGGCCCTCGGCGAGGCCGAGGGCCAGCGGGTGGGGGAGGACTCGGCCCGCGGCCTGGAGGAGACCCTGCACGCGGCGCTGGCCGACCCGGACGCGGCGCAGGAGCTGCTCGACGGGCGGCTGACCGGTGCGCTGAGCCGGGCGGGGTACGGCGAGCCCGGGTCCGGGTCGTCGACGTCGTCGTCGGCACGGAAGGCTCCCGCTCGCCCGGCGGAGCCGGCCGCCGGCCGGTCCGCGTCCGAGGCCAAGGCTGCCCAGGACGAGCGACGGGCTGCCCGCCGGGCGCGCATCGAGCGTGACCTCGGCGAGGCCTGGAGCGAGGCCCGCCGGACCGCCGAGGAGCGGGACGCCCTCGACGCCGAGGCGCGGTCGGCGGAGAAGCGCCGGGCCGAGGCCGCCCGCGAGGTGCGCCGGCTGCGTGAGGAGCTGCAGCGCGCCGAGCAGACGCTGGTGGACGCCGAGCAGTCGGCGTCGGTGGCCGGCCGGGCGCGGGACCGTGCCGAGAAGGAGGCCGACCGCGCCCGGCTGCGCGTCACCGACCTCCAGGCCCGCCTCGACGACCTCTGACCGCCTCCAGCGGCACCGGTTCGGGTCGAGCAGGCGTTCGGGCGTGGACGCTGAGGCTGTCGGGCTCAGGCGGCTTGCTCCCGCGCCTCGCCGCGAGTGCGCCCGCCCTGCGGTCGGGTGCTGGTGAACCCGGCCAGGCCGGTGGCCGGCATGTCGACGTACATCGAGTGCACGGCGCCCTTGGGCACCTCGTAGGCCTCGTGCCAGAGGCCGACGACGCCGTGTGAGTCCTTCGTGCGGCGGTAGAACTCGGTCCAGGCGGGGCGGTGCCGGCGACCGGCGTCGCGGGCGTACCGGAAGATGTCGTCCGTCGACCGCCAGTACTGCACCATCAGCGGCCCGCGCCACACGAGCGAGGTGTGCACGCCGAGGAAGCCGCTGTCGGGATCGGCGGAGAGCTCCGCGATCATCGGTCCCATGGCGTTCAGCGAGGGGACCCAGACGTCCGGCCGGCGCAGCTTGTTGATACGGAGCCCGATGAGGAACACCGCGATCTTCCCGTCGTGCCCGTGCGTCCAGCGGCCCTGGTTGAGGTCGGTCATCGCTTCTCCTTGGATAGTGATACTACCCAATATTGGATAGCGATACTATCCAGTCAAGGCCTGGGCGGCAGAAAGGTGATCGGATGCGGATCTCCGAGCTGGCGCGGTCTGCCGACGTCCCGCTCCCGACGGTGAAGTTCTACCTGCGGGAAGGGCTGCTGCCGCCGGGCCGGGCGACCGGGGCGACCCAGGCGCAGTACGACGACGCCCACCGTCGGCGGCTGGTGCTGATCCGGGTGCTCATCGGTGTCGGCGGCCTGTCCCTGGCCGAGACCCGCGAGGTGCTGGGCTGCATGGACGACGTCCGCGGCTACCTGCCCGGCCGGATGCACTCGGCGGTCGGGGCGGCGTTCACCGCACTTCCGCCGACGCCGCCGGACATCGAGCCGAGGCGGTCGGCCGCGCTCGTCGCCGAGCTCGGTTGGCGCGTGCACCCGGAGGCACCGGCGCTGCGGTCGCTGGAGGAGGCCCTGGAAGCGCTCGACGCCATCGGGCACCCGGCGACGGAGACCCTGCTCCATGGCTATGCCGACGCCGCGCGCCGTGCGGCCGACCTCGACGTCGCGACCGTTCCCGACGACTCCCCGGAGGCAGCGGCGACCACCGTGGTCATCTCGACCCTGCTCTACGAGCCGGTCCTGCTGGCGCTGCGACGGCTCGCTCAGGAGGCCGCGTCGGCCGACCGGTTCGGGCTCGAGGGGGATGCGCTCACGCCCACTGGCGGCTAGCAGCCGCGCGGGTAGCCGCCCGGATGTGCCCGGCGTCAGCTCCAGAACTCGTCGACGAGGTACTGCTCGCCGCTGGTGCTCCAGGCTTCGGTGACCCGGCCGCCGTGCACGTGGAAGAGCAGGATTCCGGAGTCCCGTAGCGACTTGCCGCCGCGCTCGGCGGTCGCCGTGGTCGCCGCGAAGACGTGCTCGTCGTTGCCCACGACGTCGTGCACGTCGTTGACGAACGTACCGCCGGTCTCCTGGGCGATCCGCCCGAAGAAGGTGAGGATCTCGTCGACGCCCTTGTAGCTGCCGGAGAGTGGGTTGCGTCCGGAGAAGTGCCAGATGGCGTCGGGCGCGATGAGGCGGCGCAGCGTGTCCATGTCGCCTGCCGCGAACGCCGCGAACCCGTCACGGACGAGCTTCTCGTTGGGGTGTGCCATGGTGGCGGCTCCTGGCTGGGGGACGGTCTCTTGTCCGGTCTACTCGCCCTGCGCCGAGCCAACAACCCCTACAACCCGCGTCAGCAAGGACCGAGGCGGCACGAGACCGGGCACCGCATGCCTGCGCGACAGGACGCAGGCGGGCCGACTCGCCCACCTACGCCCTATCGCGCCACCGAAGCCGGTAGTGGTGCTCGCGACCGGGTTGCTCAGATGTCGAAGTAGAGCTCGAACTCGTGGGGGTGCGGGCGCAGCCGGATCGGGTCGACCTCGTTGGTCCGCTTCCAGTCGATCCAGGTCTCGAGGAGGTCCTCGGTGAAGACCCCGCCCTCGGTCAGGTAGGCGTTGTCCTCCTCGAGCGCGTCCAGCACGGCCGGCAGCGACGAGGGCACCTGCGAGATCTCGGCGTGCTCGTCCGGCGGCAGCTCGTAGAGGTCCTTGTCGACGGGCTGGTCGGGCTCGATCTTGTTGCGGATGCCGTCGACACCGGCCATGAGCATCGCCGAGAACGCGAGGTAGGGGTTCGACGATGGGTCGGGCACCCGGAACTCGATGCGCTTGGCCTTCGGGTTCGCCCCCGTGATCGGGATGCGGATGCAGGCCGAGCGGTTGCGCTGCGAGTAGACCAGGTTGACCGGCGCCTCGAAGCCCGGCACCAGACGGTGATAGCTGTTCATCGTCGGGTTGGTGAACGCCAGCAGGGACGGCGCGTGCTTGAGCAGCCCGCCGATGTAGTGCCGCGCCATGTCCGACAGGCCGGCGTAGCCCAGCTCGTCGTAGAACAGCGGCGAGCCGTCCTTCCACAGCGACTGGTGGCAGTGCATGCCGGAGCCGTTGTCACCGAAGAGCGGCTTGGGCATGAACGTGGCGGTCTTGCCGGCGGCCCACGCGACGTTCTTGATGATGTACTTGAACAGCATCAGCTGGTCGCCGGCGTGCAGCAGCGTGTCGAACTTGTAGTTGATCTCGGCCTGGCCGGCCGTGCCCACCTCGTGGTGCGCGCGCTCGACCTGGATGCCCGCGTTGCCCAGCGCCAGCGACATCTGGTCGCGCAGGTCGGCGTAGTGGTCGACCGGCGGGACGGGGAAGTAGCCGCCCTTGTAGCGCGTCTTGTAGCCGCGGTTGCCGCCCTCCTCGACGCGGCCGCTGTTCCACGCGCCCTCGATCGAGTCGATGTAGTAGTAGCCCGCGTTCTGCTTGGTCTCGAAGCGCACGTCGTCGAAGACGTAGAACTCCGCCTCCGGGCCGAAGTACGCGGTGTCCGCGATGCCCGAGCCCGCGAGGTAGGCCTCGGCCTTGGCCGCGATGTTGCGCGGGTCGCGGCTGTACGGCTCGTCGGTGAACGGGTCGACGATGGAGAAGTTCAGCGCGAGCGTCTTCTCGACCCGGAACGGGTCGAGGTAGGCCGTCTTCGGGTCGGGGATCAGCTTCATGTCCGACTCGTGGATCGCCTGGAACCCGCGGATCGAGGAGCCGTCGAACATCTGCCCGTTGACGAAGAAGTCCTCGGTGACCGACTCGGCCGGGACGTTGAAGTGCTGCATCACCCCGGGGAGGTCGCAGAACCGGACGTCGACGAACTTCACGCCCTCGTCCTTGATGAAGCGCAGGACCTCGTCTGCGTTGCTGAACATCCATCCTCCTCGTCGAAGGCGGCCGGTGTGCCGTCTGCGGGGAACGCTAGGGCCGCCGGATTTCCCGGCCGTGACCCTCGTGTTTCGCTCGTGTTACGCCTCCGGCCGGGGCGCCCGCCGCGGGCCGGGGACGGCCCAGGCTGCGACGGTACGCTGCACAGGTGGTCGACCGGAAGGACGTCGCGTCCTGGCTCGAGGGCCCGGGAGCGCGCCGCCCGCCGGGTCCCGAGCAGGCCTACGCGGGGGAGCGGCTCGGCCGGCCCCCCTCCGGCGTGGGCTCGGTGGCCGGGTTCGGGCCACGGCTCGTCGCGTTCCTGCTCGACTCGGTCATGTGCGCGGTCGTGGCCTGGGGCGTGCCGCGAGAGCCGGCGCTGACGACGCCGATCTTCGTGGCCGAGGTGCTGCTGCTGACCTGGCTGGCCGGGGGGTCGGCGGGGCAGCGCCTGTGGGGCCTGGCGGTCGTACGCCTCGACGGCAGCCCCGTCGGCCTGCCGCGGGCGGCGCTGCGCACCCTGCTCCTGGCACTGCTGGTGCCGGCGCTGATCTGGGACCGCGACGGACGGGGGCTGCACGACCGGGCGGCCGGGACCGTGGTCGTGCGGACGCGTGGGTCCGCGGAGCCGACGCCCGCCGCCTAGGGCTGCTCGGATGCGGCTGCTGCCGCTCACCGGCACGGGGCCGGGGCACACGCAGGAGCGGGTGCGTCAGCCGCGCGGGCCGCGGGGCATGCGGGCGTTGCGCGGCATCGGGCCCTTGGGGATCGGCAGGTTCATGGTGCCCAGCGGCTTGAGCCGGCGGTTGACCTCGATCACCTGTGGCGTCTTGAGGTTGCGCGGCAGCTTCATCAGCTTGTTGTTCAGCTTGCGCAGCGGGACCTGGCCCTCCTCGTTGCCTGCCTGCAGGTCGTAGACCGGCACCTCGGGCACGAACCGGGTCACCTTCTTCTTCTCGATCGCGATCAGGTTGCTCACCCGGCCGGGCGACCCCTCGCCGACGAGCACGACCCCTGCCCTGCCCACGACCCGGTGCACGATGTCCTGGTTCTTGGTCACCGCCACCGCCGGCGTGACCGTCCAGCCCTTGCGCAGCATGTTCAGCGCCGCAGCCGCGGCGCCCGGCTGCCCGTCGACCTGGGAGAAGGCGGCCTTCTCGGCACGCTTGCCGAACACGATCGTGGCGGCCAGGAAGGCCGTCATCAGGCCCATGATCCCGACGTAGACCGGGTGCCCGACGAGGAAGCCGATCGCGAGCACGACCGCGAAGGTGAGGAAGCCCGCCGCCAGCGTCACCCAGCCGACCAGCGGGTCGACCTTGCGGGTCATCGTGTAGGCGGCCTTGATCTGGCCGATGCGGCTCGGCTTCTTCGGCGTCGCCGGGTCCTGGTCGCCGCCGCGCTTTCGCCTCAGTGCCATGGGCACAGAGGATACGTGGCCGACGGCGGTCGCCGGGCCGTCGGGTCAGGCGCTGCGGCGGCTCGTCCCGGGTGCCCGCCCCGACCGCTGGCGGGGGAGCGCGGCCAGCACCTCGGAGTCCTCGAGGAGACGCTGCTGGCGTGCCTCGAGGGCGAGCCGGGCGTTGCGCCGCGACCCCTCACCGACCTGGTGGGTGGCCGCTCGGACGGCGGTGCGGACGATCTCCGAGAACGTCGCCATCGCCGGCCACGTGGTGGCTGCTGGTGTCATGTCTCCACGCTGGACCCGCCGGGTTACCGGCAGATGTCCGCCGCGAAAAGCCTGGTGACGCGACGGATCGACGTCAGACGGTCGCGGCCGTCTCCCGCGCCTCGACGGCCTGCCGGTAGAGGCGGCCGGCGCGGTAGGACGAGCGGACGAGCGGGCCCGACATGACACCGGCGAAGCCGATCTCCTCGGCCTCGGCCTGCATCTCGACGAACTCCTCGGGCTTGACCCACCGGGTCACCGGGTGGTGGCGCGGCGACGGCCGGAGGTACTGCGTGATCGTGATGAGCTCGCAGCCGGCGGCGTGCAGGTCGCGCAGCGCCTGGCTGACCTCTGTGCGCTCCTCGCCCATGCCGAGGATGAGGTTGGACTTGGTGACCAGGCCGGCCGCGCGGGCCTGCGTGAGCACGTCCAGCGACCGGTCGTAGCGGAACGCGGGGCGGATGCGCTTGAAGATGCGCGGGACCGTCTCGAGGTTGTGGGCCAGCACCTCGGGCCGCGAGTCGAACACCTCGGCCAGCTGGTCCGGGTTGCCGTTGAAGTCGGGGATGAGGTTCTCGACCCCGGTGCCGGGGTTGAGCGCGTGGATCTGCTTGACCGTCTCGGCGTAGAGCCAGGCGCCTCCGTCGGGCAGGTCGTCGCGGGCGACGCCGGTGATCGTCGCGTAGCGCAGCCCCATGGCCTGCACCGACTCGGCGACCCGGCGGGGCTCGTCACGGTCGAGCGGGTCCGGCTTGCCGGTGTCGATCTGGCAGAAGTCGCAGCGCCGGGTGCACTGGTCGCCGCCGATGAGGAACGTGGCCTCGCGGTCCTCCCAGCACTCGAAGATGTTGGGGCAGCCGGCCTCCTCGCACACCGTGTGCAGGCCCTCGCGCTTCACCAGGGACTTCAGCTCCTGGTACTCCGGGCCCATCGTCGCCCGGGTCTTGATCCACGGCGGCTTGCGCTCGATGGGGGTCTCGCTGTTGCGGACCTCCAGGCGCAGGAGCTTGCGGCCCTCCGGTGCGATGGTCACCTCACCAGGGTACGTCGCCCGGCCGCCCGGCTGCGGCGCGGTACGTCGGCGAGGCCGGGCGTCAGCGGGGGAGCAGGACCTCGGTGAGGCGCTTGCGGACGTACGGCAGCGCCTCGGACACGGTCACGTCGCGCCCGGTCTCGCGCGACAGCGAGGTCACCGTCGCGTCCGGCAGGCCGCACGGCACGATGCGGTCGAACCACGTCAGGTCGCAGTCGCAGTTGAGCGCGAAACCGTGCATCGTGACGCCCTGCGAGACCCGGACCCCGATCGCGGCGACCTTGCGGTCCTGCCCGCCGTCGGTGCCGAGCACCCAGACGCCCGAACGGCCCTCGACCCGGGTGGTCTCGACGCCCAGGTCGGCACAGGTCAGGATCAGCGCCTCCTCGACCCGGCGCACGTGCGAGACGACGTCGACCGGGTCGGGCAGCCGCACGATCGGGTAGCCCACGAGCTGGCCCGGGCCGTGCCAGGTGATCTTGCCGCCGCGGTCGACGTCGACGACGGGAGTCCCGTCCTGCGGCCGGTCACCGGGTGCGGTGCGCTTGCCGGCGGTGTAGACGGGCGGGTGCTCGAGCAGCAGGACGGTGTCGGGCGCGGTGCCCTCGGCGCGCGCGGCGTGACGGCGTCGCTGCTCGGCCCAGGCCTCGTCGTAGGGCACGAGGCCCAGCTCGGCGAAGTCCGGTCCGGCCACCCCTCGAGCGTACGCGGACCGGCCGGCCCACCCGCCCGTACGCTCGCCGCATGACGGACCTGCGCGTCGGACTGGTCGGCTACGGCATGGCTGGCCGCGACATCCACGCCCCGCTGCTGCGGGCCGCGGACGGCCTGCGTGTCACCCGGGTGGTCACCCGTGACCCGGGGCGCAGCGCCCAGGCCCGGGAGGACGACGACGGCGTCGAGGTCGTCGCGTCCGTGGGCGACCTGCTGGCCGGCGCGGCGGCTCCGGACCTGGTGGTCGTGGCCTCCCCGAGCGGGCTGCACGTCGAGCACGCGCTGGCCGCGGTCGAGGCCGGCGTGCCCGTCGTGGTCGACAAGCCGCTGGCCACCGACCCGGCGTCGGCGCGGTCGCTGGTCGCCCGCGCGCGGGAGCGGGGCGTGCCGATCGTTGTGTTCCAGAACCGCCGCTGGGACCCGGCGCACCTCACCGCCCGGGCGGTCCTGGGGACGGGCACTCTGGGCGAGCCGGTGCGCTACGAGGCGCGCTTCGAGCGGTGGCGGCCGGTGCCCAAGGCGCGCTGGCGGGAGAACGAGACCAGCGAGGAGGGCGGCGGCCTGCTCATGGACCTGCAGTCCCACCTCGTCGACGGCGCGCTCGACCTGTTCGGCCCCGTGGGGTCGGTCTACGCCGAGCTCGCGTCGATCACCACCGTGGGGGACGACGTGTCCTTCCTGGCGCTGCACCACCGCTCCGGCGTGCGCAGCCACCTCGCCGCGACGTCGCTGGCCGCGGCGCCGGGGCCGCGGACGCGGGTCCTCGGGCGGGCGGGCGCCTACCTGGTGGCGGGCACGGAGGGCGAGCCGACGGCGTACGAGGAGTGGGCCGACGTCGACGGCGACCACCGGGGGTGGCTCGTGCGCGGCGAGGACCGTGAGCCGGTGCCTCGCGCGCCCGGCGGCTGGGAGGACTTCTACCCGGCCGTGGTGTCCATGCTGCGGCAGGGCAGCCCGTCCCCCGTGGACCCCGACGACGTCCTGCGCGGGCTGGACGTGCTGGAGGCCGCGCGGCGCTCGGCCCGCGAGGGCGTGGTCGTCGACCTTCCCGGATGAGAGCGGCGCCGGCTGTCGAATCCGCGGTCGCCCGCTCGTCGCTAGGTTGAGGACGCGGACAGCGCGTCCGCGACGAAGGGAGCCCTCATGGGCAAGTACATCTACCTGTACCGCGGTCCGGCCACGGCGCCGGACGAGATGGGCGAGGCGGCCACGGCCGAGATCATGGCCGCCTGGGAGAAGTGGATGGGCGGCCTCGGGTCGGCCCTCGCGGACGGCGGTGCGCCGTTCGGGCAGCGGTCCGCGGTGTCCGACGACGGCAAGAGCGCCGCACCGAGCGACCTCAACGGCTACACCATCGTCGAGGCGGACAGCCTCGAGGCCGCGCAGAAGCACGCCGACGACCACCCGTTCCTCAGCGAGGGGAAGGGCCGGTTCACGCTGGAGGTCTTCGAGCTCGTCCCGATGTAGCCGGCTCAGCCGGCCGTCGCCGGCGTGAGCAGCCTGGGCTCGATGCGTGTCTCGACGGCGCTGCCGTCGGGGCCGCGCTCGACCCGGTAGGCAGCCGCGCCGGGGCGGTCGCTGACGGCCTCCACGAGCTCGGTGCCCTCGTAGTGCAGGCCGACACCGTCGTCGGTGGCGTAGCAGGTCGGCAGCGTCCCGTCGGCCACGAGGCGGTGCAGCAGCGGCCGGCGCCGCTCCTCGCTGTCGTAGTGGACACCGTTGCCGTAGGGCAGCAGCGCGAGGCCGTCGGTCACCGGGCGCAGGTCCGGGCCGAAGCTGTCGGTGGTGCCGCCCACGTGCCAGCAGATCGACCCTGCGGAGACCCCGGCCAGCACGACCCCGGCCTCCCACGCCTCGCGCATCACCTCGTCGAGGCCGTGCACGCGCCACACGGCGAGCAGGTTGGCCACCGACCCGCCGCCCACCCAGACCACGTCCTGGTCGAGCAGGTGTGCCCTGGCATCGGCGACGTTGGGCATCGCGAACAGCTCGAGGTGCGACGCCCGGACCTCCGAGCCGGCGAAGGCCCGGTAGAAGCCGGCGATGCCGTTGACGTTGTCGCCGGTCGCGGTGCCGACGTAGGACACGCGTGGCCGTGCTGGACTGCCGGCGAGCGCGACGGCGTGCTCGACGAGCGGGCCACGCCGCCACTGGAACGGGCCGATGTCCGAGGGCAGGAACCCGCCCGACGTCGCGAGGATCTTCACGGCGCGACCTTAGGCTGTGGACAACTCCGGGGCGGGTCGCGGGCGTTCCGGCAGGCTCGAGCGCGTGAACGAGCTGACGGTGCCGGGCTTCGACGTCGTCGAGCTGCTCGGCTTCGGTTCCGGCGGCGAGGTGTGGCTGGCGCGCGAGACGGCGTCCGGCGAGCCGGTGGCCCTCAAGCGCCTGCGTCCCGGTGCGGGTCCGGAGGTGCGCGACCGGCTGCGGCGCGAGGCTGCGGTCCTGGCAGGGGTGGCGCACCCGCACGTGGTGCGGCTGCGGACCGTCGTGGGTGCCGGAGACGACATGGTCCTCGTCCTGGACCTCGCCCCCGGTGGCAGTCTCGCCCGGCTCGTCGCGGGCCGTGGCCCGCTGACGCCCGGCGAGGTGGTGACGGTCGCGGTCCCGCTCGGGCAGGCCCTGGCCGACGTCCACGCCCGCGGGCTGGTGCACGGCGACGTGACCCCGGCGAACGTGCTCTTCGCCGCCGACGGACGCCCGCTGCTCAGCGACCTGGGTGTCTCGAGGCTCCTCGGCGAGGGGGCGACCGAGACGGCCGGCACCAGCGGCTTCGTGGACCCCGCGGTCCTCGCGGGGGCCCCCCGCGGCCCCGCCTCCGACGTCCACGGGCTGGCCGCGACGTGCGTCGCCGCGCTCACCGGCGCCCCGCCGTACGACGACGAGGGCGCGCGAGTGCGGGCACCCGTCGGGTCGCACCCGCTGCTCGAGGTGCTGCACCGCGTTCTCGCGGCCGACCCCGCCGACCGGCCGGGTCCCGCGGAGCTCGCCTGCGCGGTGTGGGAGGCGGCGCCCGCCGAGCCGGTGCGGCTGCTGCCGGCGGGATCCGCGGCCCCGGGGGGGAGCGCCGGCGACGGCGCCGCACCCGCCGTGACCCATCGGGTCCGCCCCGCCGTCACGCCACCCGCCGACCCCGAGCCGGCCGGCCGGCGCACGCGACGTGCCCCCCGCCGCCGGGCGCGAGCCACCGCCACCGGGGTGGGCCGGCGCGCGGCGGGTGCGCGCCGGCGCTCCGCGGGCGGCTGGCGCGCCGGGCTGGCCGTCGCACTGTCCGTCTCGGCGGTCACCCTCGCCGTCGTCACCGGCATCGCCTGGGCCGGCGCCGGTGCCGGTTCCCCGGCCGGCGACGTCGCGGTGTCGGCTGCTCCGCGGCAGGGAGCAGACGTGCTGCGCGGGCCCACGGACCCGTCTCCGGGCACGACCCCGCCCTCGTCCGCGGGGCCCACCGTCGCTGCTGCGCCGGCGGGCGCAGCACGGGTGGCCGGTCCGTGGGCGGCCGTCCTCGACCGGCTCGACGCGTCCCGTGCCGCGGCGTTCGCCGCCGGCTCGCCGTCGCGGCTCGACCGGGTCTACGTGCCGGGCTCACCGGCACAACGCCGCGACCGCGCCGCCCTGCGCCGCCTCGCGCGGGCGGGCCTGCGGGCCGACGGGCTCCGGCTCGACACCGTCGCGCTGCGCGTCCTGCGCACGTCGGCCACCACGGTGCGCCTGCAGGTGACCGACGTCCTCGCAGCCCATCGGCTGGTCGACGGGGAGGGGGCGGTGGTGCAGCAGCGCGCCGGGCGGGGCGAGGTGACCTGGGCGGTCGCCCTGCGGCGGGTGGACGGGAGGTGGCTGGTCTACGACGTCGCGCGCGGGTGAGCCTCGGCGAGCGTCGCCCGCAGCGCCGGCTCGAACTCGGTGTGGGTGAACGTGAAGCCCGCGTCCAGGAGTCGTCGCGGCACGACGCGCTGGCCGCCGAGGAGGTCCTCGGCGAAGTCGCGCAGCGGAAGCCTCAGGGCGACGCCGGGCACGCGGAACACGGTCGGCCGGCGCAGGACGCGGCCCATGGCCGCGGTCATCTCGGCGTTGGTCAGCGGCTCGGGCGCGCTGAGGTTCACAGGTCCGGCCAGGTCCTCGCGCTCGGCGAGGAACCGCACGGCACGCACGTAGTCGGCCAGGGTGATCCAGCTCCACCACTGCTCGCCGGAGCCCAGCCGCCCGCCGAGCCCCAGGCGGAAGATCGGCAGCAGCCGACGGCCGTACGCCCCGCCCTTCGCGGAGACGACCACCGCCGTGCGCATCGGCACGACGCGGGCCCCGGCCTCGGCGGCCGGAGCCGTGCACTCCTCCCAGCGGCGGGCGATCTCGGCGATGTAGGTGTCCCCGGGCGGGTCCGACTCGTCCAGGACGCGGTCACCGGGATTCCCGTAGTAGCCGACACCCGACGCGGACAGCAGCGCCGGGACGCCGGCGTCGGCGACGGCACGGGCGATGGTCGTGGTGCCCTCGACCCGGCTGTCCATCACGGCGCGCTTGTGCGCCGGGGTCCACGGCTTGTCACCGAGCCCGGCGCCCGCCAGGTGCACGACGAGGCCGGCCGCGTCGAGCGCCGCCGGGTCGACCGTGCCGGCTCCCGGGTCCCAGCGCGCCTCGTCGGGTGCCGAGGGCGGCCGGCGCACCAGCCGGAGCACGTCGTGCCCGTCGGCGCGGAACGAGGAGACGAGCGCGGTGCCGAGCAGCCCGGAGGCCCCGGTGAGGACGATCTTCACGGGGTCTCTTCCGGTCAGAGGCCCAGATCGGACTCGTAGGAACCCTCTTCGAGCCGCTGCTTGATCGTCGTGAGGAACCGGGCGGCGTCGGCGCCGTCGACCAGGCGGTGGTCGTAGGACAGCGCGAGGTAGCACATCGAGCGCACCGCGATCGTCTCGCCGAGCTCGGGGTCGTCGACCACCACCGCGCGCTTGACGACCGCGCCGGTGCCGAGGATGCCGACCTGCGGCTGGTTGATGATCGGGGTGTCGAAGAGCGCGCCACGGCTGCCGGTGTTGGTCAGCGTGAAGGTGCCGCCGCCCAGCTCGTCCGGCGTGATCTTGTTGCTGCGCGTGCGCTCGGCGAGGTCGGCGATCTTGCGCGAGAGCCCGGCGATGTTGAGGTCGCCCGCGTCCTTGACGACCGGCACGAGCAGGCCGCGCTCGGTGTCGACCGCTACACCGAGGTGCTCGGCGTCGTAGTAGGTGATCTCACCCTTCTCGGTGTCGATGCTCGCGTTGAGCATCGGGTGCGCCTTCAGGGCCTCGACCGTCGCCTTGGCCAGGAACGGCAGGAACGACAGCTTGACGCCCTCGCGGGCCTCGAAGTCCGCCTTCGCCCGGGCGCGCAGCCGGGCGATCTTGGTGAGGTCGACCTCCACGACGGTGGTGAGCTGCGCCGACACGTGCAGCGACTCGACCATGCGTGCGGCGATCACCTTGCGCAGCCGCGACATCTTCTCGGTCGTGCCCCGCAGCGGCGAGGGGGCCGGCGCCTGCTGGCCCCCGGAGGCCGCCGTCTCGCTGGCCGCCGCCGGCTGCTGCTTCTGGGAGGCCGCTGCCTCGAGGACGTCCTGCTTGCGGACGCGCCCGCCGACCCCGGTGCCGCGCAGCGTCGAGAGGTCCACGCCGTGCTCCGCGGCGAGCTTGCGGACCAGGGGGGTGACGTACGTGCCGCCGCTGTCGCCGCCGGACGCCGCCGGCGGCGCGGGGGCGGCCTGCTGCGCGGGGGCGGCCTGCTGCGCGGGGGCGGCCTGCTGCGCGGGGGCGGCCTGCTCGGCGGGGGCCGCTTGCTGTGCCGGCGCCTGCTGCTGCGCGGGCGCGGAGATCAGCGACGAGGACCTCGCCTGCTGGGCCGGCTGCTCCTGCTGGGCCGGCTGCTCCTGCTGGGCCGGCTGCTCCTGCTGGGCCGGCTGCTCGGCCGGCTGCGACTCGGCGGGCTGCGCGTCCTGCCCTCCGCCGCCGGACCCCCCACCGATGACGGCGAGCTCTGCGCCGACGGCGACGGTCTCGTCCTCGGCGACGACGATCTTCTGGAGCACTCCGGACGCGGGGGAGGGGATCTCGGTGTCGACCTTGTCCGTCGAGACCTCGAGCAGCGGCTCGTCGGTCTCGACCTGGTCGCCCTCCTGCTTGAGCCAGCGGGTGACGGTGCCCTCGGTGACGCTCTCGCCGAGCGCCGGCATCGTGACGGTCGTGCCGCCCCCGCCGGACTGCCCGCCACCGGACTCCTGGCCGTCGGACTGTTGGCCGCCGGACTGCTGGTCGCCGGACTGCTGGTCGGCGGGCGCGGGCGCCTCCTGAGGCTGCTCGCTGGGCTGCTCGACGTCCGCGGGCGCCGCGGGCGCCTGCGCCGCCTGGTCCGACCCGTCCCCGTCGGCGGGCTGGGAGGCGCCCTGCTCCGCCGACTCCTGCGGGGCGGGCTGCTCGTCCGAGCCGCCGTCCTGCGCGGGCTCGCCGGCACCGTCGCCGATGATCGCGAGCTCGGCGCCCACCGCGACGGTCTCGTCCTCGGCGACCACGATCTTCTGCAGCACCCCCGACGCGGGGGAGGGGATCTCGGTGTCGACCTTGTCCGTCGAGACCTCGAGCAGCGGCTCGTCGGTCTCGACCTGGTCGCCCTCCTGCTTGAGCCAGCGGGTGACGGTGCCCTCGGACACGCTCTCGCCGAGGGCCGGCATCGTTACAGAGTGCGACATTGGCTCGCGGTCTCCTTCTCGTCAGCGCCGGTGCGACCGAGGCGTGGGGGCTTGTCCGGTGGTGGGCATGGGCGGGGGGTCAGCCGTGGGCGTGCAGCGGCTTGCCGGCCAGGGCGAGGTGGGCCTCGCCGACGGCCTCGGTCTGGGTCGGGTGCGCGTGCACCAGGGAGGCCACGTCGTCGGGATAGGCCTCCCAGCCGTAGATCAGCTGCGCCTCGGCGACGAGCTCGCCCACCCGGCTGCCGACCATGTGGATGCCGACGACGGGCCCGTCCTTCTGCCGGACGAGCTTGACGAAGCCCGCCGTCTTGAGGATCTGGCTCTTGCCGTTGCCGGCGAGGTCGTAGGTGAGGCTCTCGACGCCGTCGTCGCCGTACTTCTCCTTCGCGCGCGCCTCGGTGATGCCGACCGAGGCCACCTCGGGCTCGGAGTAGGTCACCCGCGGGACACCGTCGTAGTCGATCGGCGCCGGGTCGAGGCCGGCCAGCCGCTCGGCGACCATGATGCCCTCGCCGAAGCCGACGTGGGCGAGCTGGAGCGTCGGGATGAGGTCGCCCACGGCCGAGATCGTCGCGATGTTGGTCTGGCAGTGCTCGTCGACCTTGACGAAGCCGCGCTCCATCTCGACGCCGACCTGCTCGTAGCCCAGCTCCTGGGACACCGGGCCCCGGCCCACGGCGACCAGGAGCATGTCGGCCTCGAGCGTCTTGCCGTTCTCCAGAGAGACCCGCACGCCCTTCTCGGTGCGCTCGACGCCGGCGAACCTCGACCCGAGCTCGAAGCCGATCTTGCGCTTGCGGAAGGCGCGCTCGAGCATCTTGGAGGCCTGCTCGTCCTCGAGCGGCACGAGGTGGGGCAGGGCCTCGACGATGGTCACCTCGGCGCCGAAGGACTTCCAGACGCTGGCGAACTCGCAGCCGATGACACCGCCGCCCAGCACGATCACCGACGCCGGGACGGTCTCGAGCCGGAGCGCGTGGTCGCTGCTCACCACGAGGTCGCCGTCGATGTCGAGCCCGGGCAGGCTCTTGGGCGTCGACCCCGTGGCCAGGACGATGTGGCGGCCTTCGTAGCGCTGGCCGTCGACCTCGACGGTCGTGGGCCCGGCGAGGCGCCCCATGCCCTCGACGAATGTGATCTTCCGGCTCTTCACCAGCCCCTGCAGGCCCTTGTAGAGCCGGGCCACGACGCCGTTCATGTAGTCGTTGACCGCGGGCATGTCGATGCCCTCGAAGGTCGCGCGGACGCCGAACTGCTCGCTCTCGCGGGAGGAGTCGGCGACCTCGGCGGCGTGCAGCAGCGCCTTGGTCGGGATGCAGCCGCGGTGCAGGCAGGTGCCGCCCAGCTCGCCCTTCTCGACGAGCGCGACGTTCATGCCGAGCTGCGCGGCGCGCAGGGCGCAGGCGTAGCCGCCGCTGCCTCCCCCCAGCACGACGACGTCGAACACGGTGCCGGTGCTGTCCGCCACGGCGCACTCCTTGCGGGCTTCGCGGTCACGAGGACCTGGGCTGGAGGTTCGCCCTCATCCTGTCACCGCGCGGCCCCGCGTGGGCAGGCGGGTGATCGGCGGGGACGGCGGTGACCGGATTGCGGACGGAACCTCCGACCCGTGCCCTACCGTTGCCCTGGCAAACGGGCACCCGGAGCCGCCGGGCCGTGCGAGAGGAGCCGTCCGTGCCGCTGTTCCGCCGTCGCCAGCGCCCGGGGACGCTGCGGCGCTCCGACGGGGCCGACGTCGAGCACCTCAGCGGCTTCGCCCGCGGGCACACCGGCGTCGAGGCCTTCGTCGAGCCCCCGACGGCCGTCTCGACCACGACGGTGGTCTTCGTCGCGAGCACCGGCGAGTGGACCCGCCGCCGGGTCGCCGACGCCCGCGCCGCGCACGAGCTGGCGAACAAGCTGGGCATCCCGTCCTACGACGCCGCGGTCGTCGGCTACCCGCAGCGGATGCGTGACTGGAACGCCCGCAAGGCCGCCCGGCCGGAGACCGGCGGGGCGACTCCCTGAGCTGACGGGGGCTGGGGGTCAGCCGCGCTTCGCGTGGCCCTTCCCGCGCGCGCTCTGCGACGTCTTCTCGCCCGCCGCCGACCGCTCGGCCTTCGCCGATGTGCGCTCGGTCTTCGCGGCCACCCTCGCGGCCTTCCGCTCGACCTTGACGGCCTGCTTCGCGGCCCTGCGCTCGACCTTGACGGCCTGCTTCGCGGCCTTGCGCTCGGCCTTGACGGCGGCCTTGGCGGCCTTGCGCTCGGCCTTCTCCGTGGCCGGGGCCTCGGAGTCCTCCGTCTGCGTGCCGTCGTCGGCGACGCGAGACTTGCCGCAGTCGCCGTGCGCGGCGGCCGCGACCTGCGCGCCGTGGTCGGGGGCGCCCCGGGTCGCCTTCGCGACGTACGAGACGTAGGCGCCGTGGTTGGGCGCCGCGTCGCAGGCGGCCTGGAGCTCTGCGGGCACTCCGGAAGGCTCTGGTGTCGTCGTCTCGGATGTCTCGGATGTCTCGGATGTCTCGGACGCCTCGGGCTCCTCCGTCTCGTCCGCCTCGGGCTCGGACGTTTCCGCCGCCTCCTCGGCGCCCTCGTCACCGCTCTCGTCGTCGGCGCCGGCCTGGTCCGAGGAGGCGCCCTCGGCGGGCTCGCTGACCGACGGATTCGAGGAGTCGGCGACCTGCACGATGGTCGCCGTGGCGCCGCCGACGCCGATCATCGTGGCAACGACCGCGAGGGCGGCCAGCCTCAGGTGGCGGGCGAGGGTGTCGAGCAGGGCGGCGAGCATGCGGGCCTCCGGGCGACGTCCTTGGTGACGGCCGCAGTCGCGGCCGACAGGAACACATCGCCCTGAGTGACCAAGGTGTTACTGAATGTGTCCCGGGTACGTCGCCGGCATCGGCTCAGCCGTCAAGAGCCGACCTCGATCGCGTCGAGGTCGCGCACGGCGTAGCGGTGGTGCTCCCACTCCTCCCCCAGGATCGTGTGCAGGCACGACAGGGTCGTCTCCGGGTACTGGGGGGCCCACGGGTTCCGGCGCGTCACGGCCAGGTCGTCCGGTGTGACGGTGGCGAGGAAGTCACGCACCATCGCGACGCGGCCCGCCCGGACCTCGAGCACGTCGGTGTAGGACGGTGTGACCGTCGTGAAGACCGACATGTCGTGGCCGTCGGTCGCGTACTCGGCGTTCGGTTGACCGATGGGGTGGTACGGCTGCTCAACCTCCAGGATCGCCCGGCCCAGCCACGTGTCGGTGGCCATGACCAGGTGCCGCAGCGTCTGTGCGAACGACCACTCGCCGTCCACCGAGACGTCGACCGTGCCGGCCGGCATCGCCGCGACGCGCTCGAGCGTGGCCTCCCAGGTGCGCTCGAGCGCGGCCCATGCCGCCCGCAAGCCGTCCGGATCCTCGGCGCGCCGGTCGGCGCGGCCGGGGAAGCGGCGGTTGAGCTCGGCCTCGACGAGTGGGATGACGTCGACGCCGTTGACGCGCAGGAAGCTCTCACCGTCGAAGAGCCATGGTGCGTCGATGTCGGCCCCCTGCACGTCGACCGCGCGCATCACGACGCCGGACAGGTCGGCCCCCACGAAGCGGGCGCCCCGCAGGTTCGCGTCGACGAACTCCGCTCCCTGCAGGTCGTCGGACCGGGTGAAAGCTGTCATGACTTCTCCTCCTCGAGCGCCCACAGGGGACGCACTCGGTCACAGGAGTGACCTCGTGCAAGGGTGCTCAGCCGGCGGCCGCCAAATCCTCCGCCAGCCGCACCAGCGTGCGGACCGAGTGCCCGGTGCCGCCCTTGCCGTCGTAGCCGTGCGGCGTCGACTCGTTCCACGCCGGCCCGGCGATGTCGACATGGGCCCAGCGCAGGCCGTCGGCGACGAACTCCTTGAGGAACAGCCCGGCCACGAGCATCCCGCCGTACTTGTCGCCCATGTTCGCGATGTCGGCCACGGGCGAGTCCATCGAGGCCCGCAGCTCGTCGGGCAGGGGCATCGGCCACATCTGCTCGCCGGCGGAGCGCGCGGCGCCACCGATCGCATCGCGGAGCCCGTCGTCGTTGGACATGATCGCCGAGGTCCGGCTGCCCAGGGCCACGAGCTGTGCGCCGGTGAGCGTGGCGACGTCGACGAGGACGTCGGGTGAGTCCTCGCCCGCCCGCACGATGGCGTCGGCCAGCACGAGGCGGCCCTCGGCGTCGGTGTTGAGGACCTCGACGGTCTTGCCGCCGTAGGTCGTGAGGACGTCCGACGGCCGCTGTGCGGTGCCCGACGGCATGTTCTCGGCCATCGGCGCGTAGACCGTGACGTTGATCTCCAGCTTCAGCCGGGCGATGGCCGTGACCGCCGCGAGCACCGCCGCGGCACCGCCCATGTCGGACTTCATCCACTCCATCGCGGCCGCCGGCTTGAGCGACAGGCCGCCGGAGTCGAACGTGATCCCCTTACCGACCAGGGCGAGGTGCGGCTTGCCGCGACCGGCCTTGTAGGCCGCGCGGACCAGACGCGGCGGGCGCGAGGACCCCTGCCCGACCGCGAGGATGCCGCCGTACCCCGCCTTCTTGAGCGACTTCTCGTCGAGCACCTCGACGGTGACCCCGGCCGCCCTCGCCTCGGTGACGGCCTCGGCCGCGAACGTCGCCGGCGGCAGGTCCAGCGGCGGCGTGTTCACCCAGTCGCGGGCGAGGTGCACGGCGGTCGCGACGGTCCCGGCCCGGGCCACCGCCGCCTTGGTGGCCTTGTCCCGGGGCGTGTCGACCACCAGCGTGAACGCCTCGACCGGGTCCTTGTGCTGGGCGCGCGAGGCGACGCGGTAGCGCCGGTAGGCGTAGGCCCCCAGCAGCGCGCCCTCGGCGACGGCCCCGGCGGAACCGGCGTCGTGGACGGGCAGCGCCAGCCCCACGCGCCGGGTGCCGGCGAGAGCGCGGGCTGCGGCACCGGTGGCCCGTCGCAGGACCTCCTGGTCGTACGCCGTCGTGGCCCGCCGCCCGCGACCCTCCGCCGCGGGTGGCTCGCCCAGGCCGACCGCGACCACGACGCCCGGCGACATCGCACCGAGAGTGGGCACCTTGGTCACCTCGCCGGCCGCGCCCGTGCCGCCGAGCGCGCCCACCGTGGCGGCCAGCCTTCCCTTCAGGGCCTTGTCCACGTCCTCGGACCCGGGCGCCAGCACGATGCCGTCGGGTCCCTTCGCGACGCCGACGACGACAGCGTCGACCTTCAGTCCGGAGGGCTTGCTGCTGGTGAGGCTGACCGTGGTCAAGGCGGGTTCCGTCCTCGTGTCGGTGAGTCTGTGCCGGTGGGTCGGCGGGGCGGCGGTGGCCGGGTCGCGATGCTAGCGTCCGCTCGATGACGGACCTGCGCGGCGGCGCCGAGCTGCGCCGCTCACCCCTGCACGAGCGGCACACGGCACTGGGCGCCAAGATGGCCGACTTCGGCGGATGGTCCATGCCGATCGAGTACCCCGGCGGCGGCGTCGTGCGCGAGCACACCGCGGTGCGCGAGGCCGTCGGGCTCTTCGACGTGAGCCACCTGGGCAAGGCGGTCGTCCGGGGCCCCGGCGCGGCCGACGCGGTCAACGCCGCGTTCACCAACGACCTTCGCCGGATCGGGCCGGGACAGGCGCAGTACACGATGTGCTGCGACGACGCGAGCGGCGGCGTGGTCGACGACCTCATCGCCTACTACCGCTCCGACGACGAGGTCTTCCTCATCCCCAACGCCGCGAACACCGCCGAGGTGGTCCGCCGGCTGAAGGCTGCCGCGCCCGCCGGCGTCGAGGTCGAGGACCTGCACGAGAAGCACGGCGTGCTCGCGGTGCAGGGCCCCAGCAGCGACGACGTGCTCGACGCGCTCGGGCTGCCGAGCGGCCACGACTACATGTCCTTCGAGACCGCCGAGTTCCACGGCGCGCCGGTGGTGGTGTGCCGCACCGGCTACACCGGCGAGCGCGGCTACGAGCTGGTGCCGCGGTGGGAGGACACCGCAGCAGTGTGGGACGCCGTGCTCGAGGCCGGCGCGGCGCACGGCATCCGGCCCTGCGGGCTCGGCGCCCGCGACACCCTGCGCACCGAGATGGGCTACCCGCTGCACGGCCAGGACCTGTCGCTGGACATCACGCCGGTGCAGGCGCGGTGCGGGTGGGCCGTCGGCTGGAAGAAGGACGCCTTCTGGGGCCGCGACGCGCTGCTGGCCGAGAAGGAGGCCGGGGCGAGCCGGCTCCTGTGGGGCCTGGAGGGCCTCGAGCGGGCGATCCCGCGCCCCCACATGGCGGTCTCCAAGGGCGACGCGGACGTCGGCGAGGTGACGAGCGGGACGTTCTCGCCGACCCGCCGGCTCGGCATCGCCCTCGCCCTGCTCGATCGCGGTGTCGCCGAGGGCGACGACGTCTCTGTCGACGTGCGAGGACGCCCGGCCGCGTTCCGGGTCGTGAAACCTCCGTTCGTGACACCGTCGACCAAGAGCTCGTGAGCGGCGAGCCGCCGCCTGCGACCGTGCTGCTCCTCGGCATGATGGGCGCGGGCAAGACGTCGGTGGGCCGGGAGATCTCCCGGCTGACCGGGTGGCCCTACCGTGACAACGACGCGCTCGTCGCCGAGATCGCCGGCGTCGACACGAAGACGCTTCTCGAGCGCGATGGCGTCGAGGCCATGCGCGACACCGAGTCCGCGGCGCTGCGGCGAGCGGTCGACGGTCCGGCTCCGCTGGTGGCCGGTGTCGCCGCAGGCGTCGTCGAGCGCGCGGACGACCTGGCGCTGCTGCGCGACACGACGGCGTACGTGGTGTACCTGCACGCCCCGTTGGACGTCCTGGTCCGCCGGGTCGGGGACGGTGGCGGCCGGCCGTGGCTGCAGCCCGACCCGGAGACCGCGCTGCGATCGCTGTTCGCGGGGCGCGAGCCGCTCTACCGCGAGGTGGCCGACCTGGTCGTCGACACCGACCGCGGCGATGCCGGCGACCACGCCGCGCAGGTGTTGGCCGCGCTCGCAGCTTGAACCGGGGATCCGCGGGCCGTTCGGTCGGCAGAGCTCGTGACGCACGGGAGCCTCGATCAGGTCAAGCCAGTGCGCGCGGGTCGAACACCCCTTCACTCATCGCGCGTATGGCCCCGAGGCGAGTTGCGAGCCGGCCCTCAAGATCTTCGGAGCGCAGCTTCATCGCGTGCAGCTCCTGTCGATCATCTGTGAAGAAGGTGATGGACAGGCATTCCCTCACCATCGTCCAGGTGACGACCTCGAGGCGGGCGAGACCCCTGGCCATCTCGGCGTTGACATCTCCGTCATCTCCCGCGCCAGTGTCTGATCGGGTGAGGTGGTCGGCGATGAGCACCGCCAGTCTTTCAACCTGAGTCGCACGCTCCTGCCTCGCATTGGTGCTGGCCGCCGTGATGGCTCGCAGGTCTCCCGCCGCAGAAACACCCCGCATGTCACCGATTCTCTCGTCTGGATACACCGGGTAGGGAACCGAGACTTGGGATCGGACCAGCGTCGACACAGACCTGAGGAATAGCAGTGCGTCATGTCGTGCGCGCCAGTCCCGGTGCTCTCGGGCGAGGGAGAGAACTCGCCGCCACGCCTCTCTGTCCGACTCGAGCCAGGCCCGGACGTCGTCACGATGCAGCCGGGTTCGCCCGGCGTCCAAGTGGATCTTCCATCTGGCGATCATGGCTGTGGCCATTGCCTTGGTCAGCTCCGTAACGTAGGCCGACAGCTGGAGCGCGTGCACGGTCTTCGGCAACACGGGAGCCGTCGTCATGCTGGGGAAGTTGCGAGCTTGGAACCGTGCGTATTCCGGGCGTGTGCGCAGACCAACCAAGTCAGGGTCTCCCACCGCAAGCCAATTGCGGCGGCTGGCTACGAAGCTGCTGTCGCTGCGGTCGATCGCTCGTTCAAGGGCGCGGACCGCCCCGAGCGTGTACTGCGCGGAAGTGAGCTCCGAGTCGGGAAGTGACGCCAAGTCGGGCCGCGCCCTCGTGACCGCGAGCTGTCTGTCCGTGGACTGCCCCGCCCAACTGTTCGCTGACAGCAACGGGATCGCGTATGCGCAGGCTGCGTTGTAGTAGTCCTGCCACTGGTGCAGTCGCCAGGGTCGCGTACGCAGCGCCCGACTGATGTCCCTCCGGACACTTCCAACGTCCGGCGGCCACCGAGGATCGGGCTCGTTCGCTTGTTCGTCGGGCCATTGGAATGCGTCAAGTTCCTGCTCGATCAGCCAGCGAATTCGGGCGAGTCTCAACTCGGACCACACCAGACTCACGCGCAGCGCGGCTTGCGTCACCGAGATGCCCCGCCGTCGCCTGCCTGTCCACCAGCGGTAGTCATGGACCAGCCGTCGCATCTCGGAGCGCGCGGCCTGCTGAAGCAGCTCCTGCGCAGAAAGGACCTGGATCGTCGTGGGCACATGGCGCCGCAAGGGTGCGACGGAGCCGACAACCTCATGGGCGATGGCGCACTCATCCCGCCAATCCTTGGCATCGCACAGAGAGGTCGCCGCGATCAGTGATTTCGATGCCCTGCGCAGGTCCTGGTCACTGGGCCGCTTCCAGTCGGCCGCGAAGTCCGTCGCGTCCTTGATCTGAGATGCGAAATGCTCGTGTGCGACAGTGCAGTCCGGTGAGCGAGTGGCTTTCCGCTGAGTCGAGCGAATCGCCCTCCGAAGGTCGTTCTCCAGCTGCTCTTGGCGTGCAACCTCGACAGGGGCCAGGTCGCGCGACGGCGTGACCGCAGCGAGGACTCTGCCGCCAGCGCGCGGCAGGGCACGCGCCGCTATCTCGCGCTCGCGGCTCCAGCTCTTGTGAGGACAGGCTGCCGTTACCGTGAGGACTGCGACGGCCACGTCTTGTAGCAGCTCGGCCGCTGCCGCCGGGCTGTGCTCGGCGTCGCGAGCGGCTGCTGGCTCTAGTCGTGCCCGACCGTCCGGAGAGAGGCGCGTCGCCTCGTCACAGGAATCGACGTGTTTGGCGACCACCGACGCGACGTGGGTGAGAGCCTCTTGAGTCGCCTGAACGCGTGCGATTTCGATAGGCGACGTTTCCCGGGGAAGGTCCTCAAACGGCTGGAACCTGAGTTGTTCTGCGACTCTCCACGCGGCAGCGCGTTCTCGCTTCCAAGCGCCGTGTGGCGCTGCCGCTGTGGCCGCTAGCAGGCACTCGGCGCCCCTATGCAGGACCGGCGCTGACATGGGCTGCTCGTCGTCAGCGATCTTGAGGGCGTAGTGAAGGCGTGCCTCGAGATCACTGAGTTCCGGCTGATTTAGCAGCTCGGGCGCACGTTGTCGAACGGATCGAATGGATGAGCGAAGCTCCTTCTCGAGTTTGCTCAGCCGCGCGTGGGTGTCAGCCCTAGAGGCGCCGATGATGTAGTACGTGCGTGTCACGTGGTCCTGCGCCGCGTCCGGCGCCAGACGCTGAAGACTGTCAGACGGGATATACGCGTAGCGCGAGAGTCGCGGAAGGAGTCGAGCACGCAGCCGGTCACGCTCGAGGTCTCTGGTGGTGCCCAACGCGCCCTTGTCCGCGTGGCGCAGCCATTGCGCAAGGAACACTTCCGAAAAGCCCAACACGAGCGCGTAGCGATAGCGGGCCAGAAGCAGGGCTCGCTGCCTGTCCGTGCCTCGGAAGCAGGAAACCGCCGGACGGAGCCCGGACCTAGCGCGCCGGCTCCGCCAGCCTTCGTCAGCGATGTACAGCGGCGGACGTTCGTCCTCGGCCTTCTTCTTTCGGCCTTCGCTACGGAAGGGGATCGTCAGCGAGTTCAACGTATACAACGCGCTCCGTCGCCAGCGTTCGTCTCGCCTCGATCCAAGAGCGATGATGTCGTCGTAGGTTTGCAGCGCATCGAGAAAGAGCTGTAGTTGCTCTTGGAGCGCTCCCGCTTCGAGCCGCAGGTACAGATTGAGCGGATCGAGGCGGAGCGCGTCGTAATACTTGCCCAGAGCCTCGTCGAACCGTTGTTCCTGCGTCAGCGACTTGGCTTCCAGGTAGTCGGCGAAGAGGTTGTAGTCCATCTCCTGGCGTTGCCAGTCATGCCACGGAGGCTTCCGGCAAAGTCGGGTGAGGGGAAGAACGGCCGCCCCAACGGCGATCGCGGCCTTGTCGATCGCCTCGTCCCATGAAGTTGCCCAGATCGTCTTCGGGGAGGCACCGCCCCGGGGCAGGGTCGCAACGTGCACGGTGACGCCGTAGGGCTCGGGGCCTTCCCGCTGACGGAGGATGCCGTTTACGCGATAGGCGTGGGTCACCCAGGTGATCCCCAGCAGGCCGGCTAGCGTCCCCAACGGAGTCTTCTGGCTGCCGACCGACTTCAAGAGCTCAAGGAAGTCCTCGGATCGGCCCGCACCGGGGACGGACGTGGGGGAGTACAGGTCCACGCGCGCCAGGTTGTTTCGCAGACGGGTCGACAGCTCAGCGACGTTGACGTTCTTGTCGGTAGTCGCGTTGTCCAGATTCACGACCTCAATAGGCCCAGGACGCCTGACCAGCTCGGCCTGCCTGTATCGACGAAAGCAGTAGGTCGTGAGCAGAAGAAGAAAGACCAAGACGGCGGTCCTGGTCGGAGACCCCATGTCTGAGCGCCACAGGAGATAGACGTTTCGGGCACGCTCGGGCCAGTCCTGGATCTCCTGTCTGGTGTACGGGGTGCGCAGGTGGTAGTAGCCCAAGGCGCCGAGCAGGGCCACCGCTGTGGCGGCGCTCGCCGCCCATCGGACCGGATGCGCCGCGGAGAGCCCCCCGGAACCGCTCGACCGCGGCTTGCTCGACAAACGCGGCATATCCCCCCCGCGCCACCGGCTGCATGACGTCCTCACCTGACCGTACGAGCAGTCGTGATCTCTGTAAAGGCGTCGACCGCGCGGTCGTTGTCCCGGTCGACCCGCCGTACGTCACACGCGCCGCAGGGTTCGCGCACGGTTCGTGCCGAGTCGACGGAGCATCTGTGGTTGAGATACCTAGCCGCTGACGGCGGCTGCCCGCAGCACGGGGACGGCCAGCAGCGCGCCCGTGCCGTCCTCCGCCCGGATCGACAGGTCGAGCAGGGGGTGCAGGGCGAGCCGGTCCAGCGCCAGGCCGTGCGCGGGCTCCGGGCTGCGGTGCGACGCGACCCACCAGTCCACGGCGCGGAACGCGACCCGCTGCGCGACGAGTGCAGCCGCGGCCGTGGCCACGCCGTCGAGCAGCACGGGCGTACGGCGGGCAGCCGCCTGCAGGAGGACCCCCGTCACCGCGGCCAGGTCGCGACCGCCGACCGCGTCCAGGAGCGCCACCCGGTCGCCGAGCACCGGTCGGCCGCGTCGCATCGTGTCCCGGACCGCCGCGCAGCGGGTCATCCAGCCTGCGTCGTCGATGGTCGCGCCCCGTCGGGTGACGGCCGACGCGTCCGTCCTGGTCAGCAGCCCGACCAGGGCGGCGGCGGGCACGTCGGCGGCCGGGTCGGCGGCGGCGACCACGAGCAGATCGGTCCCGCGGTCGACCTCGGCGTCGACCGTCGCGATGCCGGCCTGCAACGCCGTCGCCGCGTCGCCGCCGGCCATCGGGAGCGGCCGGACCTCGACCCCGGAGATCTCGGCGAGCGCGACCGGGGTCGCGACGTCGGTGTCGCGGCTGACGACGACCATGCGGACCCGCTCCAGCGGCCGCGGCGGCGCCGAGCCCTGCACCGCGGCCAGCCACTCGGCGAGGTCGTCGAGGCGGCCCCGGGACGAGCCCTCCGCCGAGCGGCGTTCGCGCGCGGCGAGCTTCACGGCCTCGTCCGGGCGCGCGACGGCCGCCGCGAGCGCCTCGAGCTCCTCCGCGGTCACGGTCGCGCCTCCTCGAAGTTCGCGACCGCACCGAACTCGGCCTTCCGCGCGGCCCTGCGCAGCGCGGCGAGCACCGGCCGCGCGGTCAACGCGACGAGCGCGGCCGTCGTCAGGGCGCGGGGGATGTCGAAACCCAGCGACGTGGCGAGGGTGAATGCGAGGAAGCGGCCGAGGTTCTCCCCGACCGGGTCGCCCGCGACGTAGGACAGGCCGCTCTCCAGGCCGAGGGCGAACGGCCACAGCTGCAGGTTCATGAGCAGGCCGTAACCGAGCCCGGCGACGGCCGCATAGGCGGTCAGCACGGCCACCTCGGCCCGGCCCCGGGCGGGCGGGAGGCACCCGGCCAGGAAGCCGACCCACCCGGCCGCGAGCATCTGGAAGGGCAGCCACGGCCCGACGCCGGCCGTCAGCAGCGCGCTCGCGAACAGCGTCACCGAGCCGAGGACGAACCCGAAGCCCCGCCCGAGCGCCCGGCCGGCGAGCACGAGCAGGAAGAAGACCGGCTCGAACCCCGCCGCCCCTCCGCCCAGCGGACGCAGCGCCGCACCGACGGCCGCGAGCACGCCGAGCACCGCGACCGACTTCACGTCCATGCCGCCGTCGGCGACCTCGGCCAGCACGACGGCCAGCAGCAGCGGCAGCAGCGCGACGAACAGCCACGGCGCCGTGGTGGCGCCGTCCAGCCCGGAGCCCGGCTCGACCAGCAGCGGCCAGCAGAACGCCACCAGCCCGAGGGCGCTGACGACCGCGAGCGCGCCGGCGGCCCGGGGTCGCAGGATGACCGCGCGGGTGCGCGGGGCGAGCGCGGTCATCCGGCCCTCAGCGCGTTCTCGACCTCGGCGACCGTGAGCCACGGCGACGGGGCGAGGACCTTGGCCACCTGCGGAGCGAACGCGGGCGAGGCCACCACGACCTCGCGGGACGGGCCGTCGCTGACCACCTCGCCCTCGGCCAGCACCACGGTCCGGTCGGTGACGGTGGCGGCCAGCTCGACGTCGTGGGTGGCGAGCAGCACCGCGTGACCGTCGGCGGCGAGGCCGCGCAGCACCCGCCCGAGCCGCTCCTTGCCGGGGTAGTCCAGCCCGCGTGTCGGCTCGTCGAGCAGCACGAGCGGTGGCCGCCCGGCCAGCACGACGGCCAGCGCCAGTGCCAGCCGCTGCCCCTCGGAGAGGTCCCGCGGGTGCGTGGCCGGGTCGACCCCCGGCACGAGGTCGGCGAAGACCGCGAGCGCCGCGCCCGCAGGCACCCCGGCGTCGTGGTCGGCCTGCGTGCACTCGTCGGCGACGGTGTCGGCGTAGAGCAGGTCGCCCGGCTCCTGCGGCACCATGCCGACCCGGCGCACCAGGTCGCGCGGGCCGAGTTCGCTCGGGTCGCTCCCGCCGGGGCCGTGACCGTCGGCGCCGAGCCGGACCGTGCCGGCGTCGGCCTCGCGCAGGCCCACCAGCGCCGCGAGCAACGTCGACTTCCCGGCCCCGTTGCGTCCCATCAGCGCGACGACCTCGCCGGCGTGCAGCCGCAGGTCGACCTCGCGAAGCGCCGGCCGCCCGTCGTAGCGGACGACGAGCCGCTGCACCGTGGCGACGGACGGGGTGGCGGGCCGTGGCGCCGATGCCTCCGGACGTACGGCTGCAAGGCGCGCCGTCAGGTCGCCCGCCCGGCGCCGGGCGTCGCGCACCGAGAGCGGCAGCGGCGACCACCCGGCCAGCCGGCCGAGCTCCACGACGGGCGGCGCAACGGGTGCGGTGACCATCATGTCGGCCGGGAGCCCCGAGACCACCGGCGCGCCGTGGCCCGGCACCACGACGACGCGGTCGGCGTACTGCACCACCCGCTCGAGCCGGTGCTCGGCCATGAGGACCGTGACGCCGAGGTCGTGCACGAGCCGCTGCAGCAGCGCCAGTACGTCCTCGGCCGCCGAGGGGTCCAGGGCCGATGTCGGCTCGTCGAGCACGAGGACCCGCGGGTGCGGCGTGAGCACCGACCCGATCGCGACCCGCTGCTGCTGCCCGGCGGAGAGCGACACCAGCGCCTGGTCGCGCTGCCCGGCCATGCCGAGCACGTCCAGGACCTCCTCGACCCGGCGCCGCATCACGTCGGGAGCGACGCCGAGGGACTCCATGCCGTAGGCCAGCTCCTCCTCGACGGTGTCGGTGACGAAGCCCGAGAGGGGGTCCTGCCCGACGTAGCCCACGAGGTCGGCCAGGTCACGCGGCCGGTGGTCGCGGGTGTCACGCCCGCCGACCGTGACCCGGCCCGAGAGCAGCCCGCCGGTGAAGTGCGGCACCAGGCCGTTGACGGCCTTGAGCAGGGTCGACTTGCCCGACCCCGTGCGGCCCACGACGAGCACGAGCTCGCTCTCGGGCACGTGCAGGTCGACACCGCTGAGCACCGGACCGTCGCCGCCCGGGTAGCGGACCGACACCTGCTCGAACCGGATCATGCCGCCACCCCGGGTCGGACCGGGCGGGCGTGTGCGGGCTCACGGTCGGCGGCCTCGGGCGCCGGTGACGCCCAGGCGGGCAGGAGGGCGACGAGCAACCCTCCCAGCGGCACCAGCGGCAGCGGGGGCGCCACCAGCGGTGACGTCGAGGGGCTCAGGCCGGCCGGGTCGACCGCCGCGCCCACGAGTGCCGCGGCGGCCGCGGCGATGCCGCTGCCGGCCACGAGCCACTCCTGGCCGGTCCAGCGGTCCGGCCGGTAGCGCGACCGGGTCGCGCGGCGGCCACCGAGCGCCAGCCCGGCGCCGGCGACGAGGGCACCGAGCGCGAGCAGCGGGAGGCCGAGCGCGACGGGGGAGCCGGCGTCGAGCAGGCCGTAGAGCCCGGCGCAGACGCCGAGCAGCCCGGCCAGCGTGAGCGCCCCGGACCCGCGCCGGCTCGCCGCCGACGTCCGGCCGAAGCCGCGGGCGTCCATCGCCGCCGCGAGGTCGACGGACCGCTCGAGCGCGCCCTCGAGCACCGGCATGGCGACGCCGCGCAAGCCGCGCAGGCCGCGGTGCGCGCGGCCGCGCAGCCGCCGCGCGGCCCGGACGCGGGTCACGCCCTCGACCAGCTGCGGGGAGAAGCTCAGGGCGACGACGACGGCCACCCCGACCTCGTACAGCGCGCCCGGCACGGCGCGGAGCAGCCGGCGCGGGTTGGCCAGCGCGTTCGCCGCGCCGACGCACGCGAGCATCGTCGCGAGCTGCAGGCCGGAGTAGACCGCGCCGGCCAGGCCCTCCAGGGTGAGCTCGCCGCCCAGTCGCACACCCGCGGCCCACTCGGGCAGCTGCGCCTCGGGCAGCACGGCGATCACCCGGCCCGGCACGGGCGCCCCGACGACGGCGGCGAACACGACACGGATCGCGATGACCGCCACGCCCATCTTCAGGTAGAAGCCGTAGGCCCTCGCCCACGGCGCGTGCGTCCGCCGGCACGCGACGACGTAGGCGGCGACCGCGAGCACCAGGCCCAGCAGCAGCGGGTTGGTGGTGCGGCTGGCGGCGGTCGCCAGCCCGATCGCCCAGAGCCACCACGCCCCCGGGTGCAGCGGGCGCAGCGACGACCAGAGCGTGGTCACGGCCCGCCCCGGCGGGACCGGGCGACGGCGGCCGCGGCCAGGGCGGCGACCAGGACCGCTCCGACCGCCACCCCGGTCCACGGCGTCCCGCCGTCGTCGACCGGCGAGGACGCGGCGGCGGGGGTCGCGGCCGGTGTGGTCGCCGGGCTCGCGGTGGCGGGCGGCGGCGTCGCGGCGGCCGGGCTGCTCGGCGGCGCAGTGGTGACCGACGGCGTCTCGGAGCGCGCCGCCTTCGTCTTACGCGGTGACGAGCCGGTCGCGGCGCTGGAGGACGTCGGCGTCGAGGCCTTCGGCGTGGACATCCTTGGCGTGGAGGTCTTCGCCGTGCCCGGCTCGGGGGAGGACCTCGCGCCGGGGCTCGTGGTGGCCACCGGGCAGATGGTGCGCTGGGCGACGTCCGGCGGGGTGCGCCGCCCCCCGTCCTGCCACACCCACGCCTCCGTGGACCCGGGTGCCGGGTCGTGGCTGCCCGAGCCCTCGGAGGCGTAGACCCACGAGCGGGAGCCCTTCGCGCGGTACCAGTAGGACCAGTAGGTGGTCGTGCTCGTGTCGGCGCACTGCGGGGCGCCGTCGATCTGGCACACGAGGCCCGGCTGGCGGGGCGCGAACGCGTAGCGGAAGCCCGCGTCGGCCAGGGCCTCCAGCCCGCTGCCGGGGTCGCCCTTGGCGCACCCCGTCCGGACGTCGCCGCCGAGCAGGCGGGCGTCGACGACGACTCCGACGCAGCGCTCGCCCGCGCCGACCGGGGGTGCGGGCAGCAGCAGGGCAGCGGCCGCCACGCAGAGCGCCGCCGCGACCCGGGCTGCTGCCCGCACCGGTGTCATCACCCGGTCAGCAGGCCAGCCGAGGCAGGCTGCGCACCGCGCCGGCCTTGTCGACCTCGACGAGGGTCACGCCGGCCAGCGCGGGGACCGCCTGGCTGGTGGCCAGCACGCGGTCACCGGCGTCTGCCCTGCTGTAGCGCACCGACCCGCGCAGGGCGGCCGGGGCGCCGCAGCGAGACTGCAGGGAGCGCAGGAACCGGACGGCCTTGGCGCGGCGGCCCGAGCGGTCCAGCACGTCCAGGGCCTGTGCGGCGAGCGCGGTGCTGTTGGCGTTGCGGACGCCGTCGCTCCCGAAGGACCCGTTGCGCTTCTGCACCCGGGCCAGCCAGCGCCCGGCGTCCCGGGCGGCCGCCCGCGCGGCCCGGGTGTCCACGGCGGACAGCGCCTGCACCGCGAAGCCGGTGGCGTCCACCGACCTGGAGCACCCGGAGCCGCCGAGGTCCTGGGGGAAGGCGCCGTTGCGGCACTGCTGGTCGAGCAGGTACGAGACGGCGGCGCGCGACGGGCCGCGCCGCGTGGTGCGGGTCAGCCCGAGGACCGCGAGCGACTGGCTGATCACGCTGCTGAAGTCGCCGAACTGGCTGATGTCGCTGAAGCGTCCCCGGTCCCCGCGGTCGCAGCCCGGGATGGTGGGGCGGCACTCGAGCGCGCGCAGCTCGGCCACGAGGTCGTTGCGCTCCGAGCGGCCGAAGGAGCGCGGGTCGGCGTCGCGGGCCGCGGCCACGACGAGCAGCTTGGCGAAGGAGCCGGCGTAGTACTCGTCCGGGTCGCCACCGCCGGTGTAGTCGACGACGTGGCCCTTCAGGGCCCGGGTCGCCTTGGCCGCCTTGCCCCGGCCCACACCGGCGGCCGCGAGCGCGAGCACCACGTCGGCGGTCTGGCCGTAGGACGGCCCGAACTGGCCGGTGACGACGTGGTCGTCCTTGTCCAGAGCGCGGCCGAGCCAGCCGGCGCCCGCGTCGGCCCGGTCGCGGGTCTCGGCGGCGGTCGCGGCGTTCGGGGCGGTGAGGACCAGGGCGGGAGCGAGCAGGAGAGCGGCGCCGACCAGCAGGCGACGGCGCAGGGTGACGTGTGACACGGGGTGTCCTTTCACGGGAGCGATCCGCGACGGTTCCCCGACCTGGGCGGCCCGCGACGACGACGCCCCCGACGCGCAGCGCGCGTGGGGGGCGAAGGTGCGGACCTGGGTCCGGGCTCCGCCCCGCATACCTCGACGGAATGAGTGGAGCCGCTCGCGTCCTCCCAGGTGCTCCGACTCGCCGCGGCCGGACGTCGGGGACGGCTCGGCTGCGGCCTACGGTTGCGGGTCAGTGCCGGACTTCGACCGGCTTCCCCTGCGAGGGCGCGTGTTCAGTTGTGGCGCCGGCACGGCGTGCCGGCAGGTGGACTAGACCACGCGGGGTAGCGTCGCGTCAAAGACTGCCGCTCCACCGCGAAGGGACGACCGCCGGCCATGACGTTCACCTGGCGCTTCGAGTCCGCCGACGGCTCCCCGGTCGACGCCGCCAGTGGCGGCTCGGACCGCTTCCCCAGCCAGGCCGACGCCGAGTCGTGGGTCGGCGAGGCCTGGCAGGACCTGCTCTCCGACGGCGTCGACCAGGTGACGCTCCTCGAGGGTGACCGCGTCGTCTACGGCCCGATGAGCCTGCACCCCGCCGAGTAGCGGCTCAGCGCGCCCCCGCGGCCCGCAGCGCGTCGGCGACGGCGGTGAACCCGCGGCGGGCGGCGTGCTGAAGCGGGCGGATCCCGTCGTGCTGCGACGGCTTGTTCACGTCGGCGCCTGCGTCGATGAGCAGCCGGACCACGCGGACGTACACCCGGCTCCCGTCGCCCAGCAGCACCGCCTCGTGCAGCGCCGTCCACCCCAGGTTGTTGACGTGGTCGACGCGGATGTCCGTGCGCAGCAGCCGTCGGACGACCTTGGGGTAGCCGCGGTCGGCCGCCCTGATCAGTCCCGTGCCGTCGAAGCTGTCCAGGCTGCGCACGTCGGCACCGGCGGCGAGGGTCATCGACAGCAGCCGCGGGTCGTCGCCGACCTCGCTGGTGGAGATCAGGTAGGCGCTCTGCTCGGTGCGGTCCTTGCGGTTGACGTCCGCGCCCTTGGCGATGAGCCGCGCCGCGGACTCCAGGTCGTTCGCGTACGCCGCCCGGATCAGCCGGCGGTCCAGCACGCGCCGGCGGCCGGGGCCCGGTGTCGCCGTCGGGGCGGTCGGGGCGGCGGTGGAGGCCGGGGAAGGTGGGGCGGTCGTCGAGGTCGTCGTCGCGGTCGAGGAGGTCGACGATGTCACCGCGGGGCTCGAGGACGCGCGCGGGGCGGCGCTCTGGCCGTCGCCGCCTGCGCACCCCGCGAGCAGGAGCACGGCGACGGTCGTTGTCAGTGCACGCACCTGACGACCGTATGGTCTCCGTATGGACTTCCGATACCTCGGCAACAGCGGGCTCAAGATCTCCGAGATCACCTACGGCAACTGGCTCACCCACGGGTCGCAGGTCGAGAACGACGCCGCGACCGCCTGCGTGCGGGCAGCGCTCGACAGCGGGATCTCGACCTTCGACACGGCCGACGTCTACGCCAACACCAAGGCCGAGACCGTGCTCGGCGAGGCCCTCAAGGGCGAGCGGCGCCAGTCGCTGGAGATCTTCACCAAGGTCTACTGGCCGACCGGGCCGGGCGGCAAGAACGACTCCGGCCTCTCGCGCAAGCACATCATGGAGTCGATCGACGGCTCCCTGACGCGGCTGCAGACCGACTACGTCGACCTCTACCAGGCGCACCGCTACGACCTCAGCACGCCGCTCGAGGAGACGATGCAGGCCTTCGCCGACGTCGTCCGCGCGGGCAAGGCGCTCTACATCGGGGTCAGCGAGTGGACGGCAGACCAGATCCGGGCCGGTCACGCGCTCGCCACCGACCTGGGCATCCAGCTGGTCTCCTCGCAGCCGCAGTACTCCATGCTCTGGCGCGTCATCGAGGGCGAGGTCGTGCCCACCAGCCGTGAGCTCGGTGTCTCGCAGATCGTCTGGTCGCCCATCGCGCAGGGCGTCCTGACCGGCAAGTACACCCCCGGGCAGGCGCCGCCGGCCGGCTCCCGGGCCACGGACGAGAAGGGCGGTGCCGACATGATCAAGCGGTTCATGAACGACGACGTCCTCGCCCGCGTGCAGGAGCTGCAGCCCATCGCCCGGGAGCTCGACCTGACGATGGCCCAGCTCGCGGTGGCGTGGGTCCTGCAGAACGACAACGTGGCCTCGGCGATCGTCGGCGCCTCGCGGCCGGAGCAGGTCACCGAGAACGTCAAGGCGGCCGGCGTCACGATCCCGGTCGACGCCATGAAGCGCATCGACGAGGCGCTCGGCGACGTCGTCGAGCGCGACCCGGCCCGGACGGCGCAGACCGCCCCCAGGCCCCGCTGACCTGTCGTCGCCCGCTGACCCGTCGCCCCGGCGGGTCAGCCGCGGCGGCGGCGGCCGGGCCGGGCCCGCGGCGGCGGCAGCCGGAACCGCCGGATCTGCATGCTGCGCATGAGGGCGTACGGCACCGCGCCGCGCTGGCTCTGGTCGGGGTAGGTCCGGCGCAGGCCGCGCTTGAGCCGGACGGCGAGCACGACCGAGTCGACGACGATCAGCACGACCAGCGCCAGCCACAGCGAGCTGCCGATGGCCTCCAGCGCCGGGGAACCGGTGAACGTCAGCACGAGGATCACCAGGGCCAGGGGCAGGAAGAACTCGGCCACGGAGCGTCGAGCGTCGACCATGTCGCGGACGTAGCGCCGCACGGGTCCCCGGTCGCGCGGCGGGAGGTGGCGCTCGTCGCCGGCGCGCAGCGCCTGCATCGACTTCATCCGGTCCTCGCGCTGGCGTTCGCGCACCCGGCGGTGGGCCTCCTTGCGGTCCTTGGGGGCCGCGACGGCGCGCCGGCGCCCCTTCTCCACCTCGCGTCGCTTGGGCGTCGGGCGCCCCTTCCCCCCGACCTTCTCCTCGCGTGGGGAGGAGCCGTCGGCGGCCTCCGCCGTCGACTGCTTGCTGCGTCCGAACACGGCGCTCACCCTACCTGCGGGAACTTCCGCGGGAGCGGGGTCGTCGAGGTGACTGCGCGGGCTCGCCGATCCCGAACTAGTGTGGTGGCAGCCAGCGACGGGCGGCCCGGACGGCCGCCGACACGAAGGGGGCTCCGCAGCCGATGAGCGTCATGAAGCGCCTCAAGCTGATCTTCAGTGCGAAGGCGAACAAGGCTCTGGACCGCGCCGAGGACCCGCGCGAGACCCTCGACTACTCCTACCAGCGACAGCTCGAGATGTTGCAGAAGGTGCGCCGCGGCGTGGCCGACGTGGCCACCTCGCGCAAGCGCCTCGAGCTGCAGGTCCAGCAGCTGCAGCAGCAGTCGGGCAAGTTCGAGGACCAGAGCCGCAAGGCGCTCGCCGCGGGCCGTGAGGACCTGGCCCGCGAGGCGCTGACCCGACGGTCCGGGGTCCAGCAGCAGCAGGTCGACCTCGCCACGCAGCACGCCGCGCTGCAGGCCGAGGAGGAGAAGCTGACCCTGGCCTCCCAGCGGCTGCAGGCGAAGGTCGACGCCTTCCGCACCCGCAAGGAGACGATCAAGGCGACCTACTCGGCGGCGGAGGCCCAGACCAAGATCGGCGAGGCGTTCAGCGGCATCTCCGAGGAGATGGGCGACGTCGGGCTCGCCGTGCAGCGCGCCGAGGACAAGACCCAGGCCCTGCAGGCGCGAGCCGGGGCGATCGACGAGCTGCTCGCCAGCGGCGCGCTCGACGACGTGTCGGGCACCGCCAAGGACGACCTGACCGTCGAGCTCGAGCGACTGTCCAGCGAGGGCGACGTCGAGCTCGAGCTGGCCCGGCTCAAGGGCGAGCTCGGCGCCGGCTCGGCGCCCGAGGCGATCGAGGGCGCGACGCCGCCGGCCGCACAGCCCGCCGCGGCGCCCCAGGCGGAGGAGGACCGGTCGTGATCGTCCGTGTGATGGGTGAGGGCCAGTTCTCCGTCGACGACGCGCACGCCGACCTGCTCAACGGCCTCGACAGCGGCCTGGAGCGCGCCGTCGAGTCCGGCGACGAGGACGGCTTCCGTGCGGCGCTCACCGACCTGCTGGCACAGGTCAGGACGCTGGGGGAGCGGCTGCCCGACGACTCGCTGGACCCCTCCGACGCGCTGCTGCCGGGCGAGGACAGCACCCTCGAGGACGTCCGCGCGCTGCTCTCCGACAGCGCCGAAGGGCTCATCCCCGGCTGACATGGCCCGCACCCGATACCTTCCCGACCGCGGCCTCTCGGCCCGGATGGGGCTGACCATGTTCCTGCTCGGCCTGCTGTACGTCGTGCTGATCGGGGTCATCGCGTCCTACACCAACCTCGCGCTCGGCCTGGTGATCGCGGCGGGGGCGCTGTTCGCGCAGTGGTACTTCAGCGACCGCATCGCGCTCTACGCGATGCACGGCAGGGTGGTGACCCCCGAGGAGGCGCCGCAGCTGCACGGCGTCATCGACCGGCTCTGTGCGGTGGCGGACATGCCGAAGCCGACCGTCGCCATCGCCGACACGGACGTGCCGAACGCGTTCGCCACCGGCCGTACGCCCAGCCGCGCGGTCGTCTGCGCCACCACCGGTCTGATGCGCCGGCTCGACGAGCGCGAGCTGGAGGGGGTGCTGGCGCACGAGCTCTCGCACGTGGCGCACCGCGACGTGACGGTGATGACCGTCGCCTCGGTCGTGGGCGTCCTCGCCGGCTTCCTCACCCGCATCGTGATCTTCAGCGGCATGGGCCGAGGCCGGCGCGACAACAACGGGGCGCCGGCCGTCCTGGTCGTGCTGCTGGTCAGCGCGGTCGTCTACGCGCTGAGCTTCGTGCTGATCCGCACCCTCTCGCGCTACCGCGAGCTCTCCGCCGACCGGGCGGCGGCGTTCCTGACCAGCCGGCCCTCCGCCCTGGCCTCCGCCCTGGTGAAGATCAGCGGCGACATGAGCCGCATCCCCAGCCGCGACCTGCGCGAGGCGGAGCCGTACAACGCCTTCTTCTTCGCACCCGCCATCGCCCCCGGGTTCACGCTGTCGTCGCTGTTCGCCACCCACCCGCCGCTGCAGCGCCGGCTCGACCAGCTCGGCGACATCTCCGCCGAGCTGGGCCGCCCGGTCACGTGACCCTCCTCCCGCGGGCGCGCTAGTGGGCTGGCTCGACCGGGTGCTCGGCCGGAGCATCCCTCCCGCGCCCAGCCTGGATGCGCTCTTCGCGCTCCCCGGCGCCGCACTCACGCTGGAGTCCGCCCTCGGGCTCGCCCCCACCGGCCTCGGCTCGGTCAGCTTCCGGGCCGCGGAGGGAGGTGCGTCGTCGTCGACGGTCGACGACGTCGTGGCGCTTCTCGACATGGACGGGGCAGGGGCCGCCGTCGAGCGGTCGGTCGACCCCTTCGGCTACACGTGGCTGCTCCTGCGCCGGGACGCCGCGGACGTCGCGGGCCTCGTCACCGACCTGCACGCCGTCAACGTGACGCTGCAGGACAACGGCTTCGGCCCGTCGCTGCTGTGCTCGCTGGTCGGGTTCGCCGAGCCGTCTGGTCGCAGCCTGGGCCTGGTCTACCTCTACAAGCGCGGCACCTTCTACCCGTTCGCGCCGACCGGCCGGGAGCAGCGGGACAGCGCGTACGAGCTGCAGGCGCGCAGTGCGCTCGGTGCCGACCTGCCGGTCGAGGCGGACCTGTCGCGGTGGTTCCCGGTCTGGGGAGCACCCGGGCTCTAGCCGGGCGTGCCGCGGTGCGGTGCGGCACCCGTCCGCCCACCCCGTCCGCCCACCCGGGGGTGGTGGGGCCACGAGGCGGCCGAGGGCCCGGGTCCCGCCTCAGTCCTTGGCCGCCTTGGCGCTCGGCAGCGCCAGCATCTGGTCGAGCGCGACCCGCGCGAAGCGCGCCGTCTCGGGATCCACCTCGATCCGGTTCACGACCCGGCCCTCGACGAGCGACTCGAGCGACCACACGAGGTGGGGCAGGTCGATGCGGTTCATCGTCGAGCAGAAGCAGACGGTGCGGTCGAGGAAGAGCACCTTCTTGTCGGGGTGCGCCGCCGCGAGCCGCTTCACGAGGTTGAGCTCGGTGCCGACCGCCCAGGCCGAGCCGGCGGGCGCGGCCGCCAGCGTCTGGATGATGACCTCGGTCGAGCCCACGTGATCGGCCGCCTGCACGACCTCGTGCTTGCACTCGGGATGCACGAGCACGTTGACGCCGGGGATGCGCTCGCGGACGTCGGCGACCGAGTCCAGGCTGAACCGGCCGTGCACCGAGCAGTGCCCGCGCCACAGGATCATCCTGGCGTCCCGCAGCTGCCGCTCGGTCAGCCCGCCGCCGGGCTTGTGGGGGTCCCAGAGCACGCAGTCGTCGAGGCCCATGCCCAGCTGGAGCACGGCCGTGTTGCGGCCGAGATGCTGGTCGGGCAGGAACAGCACCTTCTCGCCCTTGCCGAAGGCCCACTCCAGGGACGCCTTGGCGTTGGAGGAGGTGCAGATGGTCCCGCCGTGCCGCCCGGTGAACGCCTTGATGTCGGCGGAGGAGTTCATGTACGACACCGGCACGACCGAGTCGGCCACCCCGGCGTCGGCCAGCCCGTCCCAGCAGTCCTCGACCTGGCTCAGCGCCGCCATGTCGGCCATCGAGCACCCGGCCGCGAGATCGGGCAGCACCACCTGCTGGTGGGCGGCGGTGAGGATGTCGGCGGACTCGGCCATGAAGTGCACGCCGCAGAACACGACGTACGGCGACTCCGGCCGTGCCGCCGCCTGCTCGGCGAGCTTGAACGAGTCGCCGGTCACGTCCGCGAACGCGATGACCTCGTCGCGCTGGTAGTGGTGGCCGAGCACGAAGACCTGGTCGCCCAGCCGGTCCTTGGCCCTTCGGGCACGCTCGACCAGGTCCGGGTCGCTCGCCGCCGGCAGGTCGCCGGGGCACTCGACCCCGCGCTCGGTGCGCAGGTCCGGGTCGCCGCGGCCCAGGAGGAGCAGGGCGAGGGGGGTCGGCTCGACGCCCTCGGGGAGGTCGAGCCCGGCTGGGGAGGTCACACCGGCAATCCTGCCACGCACCGGTCGCCCGCCTCCTGCCGAGACGCGGCGCCGCGTCCGGAGGAGCTGCCGTCGTGGACCGGTCGCCGCTGACGCGTCATGATCCCGGGTGTGAGGATCCTGCTGGCCCCGGACCGGTTCGCCGGGAGCCTGACGGCGGGGGAGGCCGCCGAGTCCATCGCCGAGGGCTGGCGGCGCAGCGCGCGCTACGACGTCGTCGACCAGCTGCCGCTCTCGGACGGAGGGCCCGGGTTCCTCGACGTGCTGCAGGAGCACCTGGGCGGCGAGATCGCGGTGGTCACCGTGCACGGGCCTCTTGGCGACCCGGTGCCGGCCAGGGTGCTGGTCGAGGGCCGCACCGCGTACGTCGAGGCCGCGGAGGCGGTCGGCCTGCACCTGCTCGAGCCTTCGAAGCGCGACGCGGCGTCGTCGTCGACCGAGGGGGTGGGGGAGCTCGTCGCGGCCGCGGTCGACACGGGGGTCTCGCGCGTGGTGGTGGGCGTCGGAGGCACCGCCACCACCGACGGTGGGCAGGGTCTGGTCGCGGCCCTCGACGGGCTGGACGCGGCGCGGGAGCGGGTCTCGGGGGTCGAGCTCGTCGCGGCGACCGCCACCGACGCGCCGCTGATGGGCCACTCGGGCGCGGCGCACGGCTTCGCCGAGGGCAAGGGCGCGGACCGGGCGACGCGGGAGGCGCTGGAGACCGCGCTGCGCGAGTGGGCCACGAGCACCGACGGCGGGCTCGCGGTGCGACCGGGCGCCGGTGCGGGCGGCGGGGTCGGGTTCGCGCTGTTCCTGCTCGGGGCCACCCGGGTGAACGGCACCGAGCTGGTGACCCGGGTCGCGCGCCTCGCCGACCGGGTGCGGGTCGCCGACCTGGCGCTGACCGGCCAGTCGGTCTTCGACTGGGAGGCCCTGCGCGGCCGGGTCGTGACCGCCGTCGCCCGGGCGGCCCAGGAGGCCGGGAGACCGACCGTGGTGCTCGCCGAGCGGGTCGAGGTGGGCCGGCGCGAGCTGTCCAGCACGGGCATCGACGCGGCGTACGCGCTCGACGAGCCCGGCGCGAGTGACGAGGGCCACACCCCGGGGGACCGGCTGGCCGGCCTGGCCCAGCGCGTTGCCCGCACATGGTCGCGCTGACCGCCCGTTCCTGTGTCACCATGGTGGGGAATGACCAGCGGGCGCCCCCGGTTGGCGCTGAAAGGTCAGTCGTCCTACCCACGCACCTGGAGCCAGTAGATGACCGTTCAGGACCAGACCACCGAGCAGCAGGGGATCGTCCTCACCGACACTGCCTCGCAGAAGGTCAAGACCCTGCTCGAGCAGGAGGGTCGCGACGACCTCCAGCTGCGGGTCGCCGTCCAGCCCGGTGGCTGCAGCGGCCTGCGCTACCAGCTGTTCTTCGACGAGCGCGCCCTCGACGGCGACGTCACCACGGACTTCGGGGGCGTCGGCGTGGTCGTCGACCGCATGAGCGCCCCCTACCTCGGCGGCGCGACGATCGACTTCGTCGACACCATCGAGAAGCAGGGGTTCACGATCGACAACCCCAACGCCGGCGGGTCCTGCGCCTGCGGAGACTCGTTCCACTGACGCGCACCGCACCGACCACCTGACCGCCCGCGTGCCGCCCCACCAGGGGTGGCGCCGGGCGGTCAGCGCGTGGGGGCCAGCAGCGTCTGGCCGGTGACCCCGTCCACGACCCGACGGGTGCCGAGCGGCTGCTCCAAGGGCACGCTGCGGTCGTACTCCTGGGCCAGCTCGATGCACGCGCCGTCGACGGTGCGCTTCTCGGTGCGCGACAGCGTCACCGTGCGCCGCGTCTCCTCGGCGAGCACCGTGTAGCGGAAGCAGTCGTCCACGCCGCCCCAGAACCGCACCTGCAGGGCGAGGTCGTCGCGCGTGCGGGTCACGGACGTGAACTGCGACATCGGCGCGTCGGGACCGGTCACGGTGCCGGGCTCGGCCGACGGGCTCGCGGGTGGTGCCGCCGTGCCGGTCGAGCCCGGCGCGCTGCCGCCCGCGCCGGGTGCGGTGCCGGCCGGTGCCTCACCGGAGGGGTCGGCCAGGGCCATGACGCCGAGCACGACGGCGAGGACCACGAGCGCGACGAGGATCGGCGCGACGACGAGTCGGAGCATGCCGGTCATGAGGGTGGGACGCGGCGGGCCGCGCAGCGGTTCCCGTCAGTCGCCGTAGGTCCCCAGGTCGGCGACCATCGCGACGGCCTGCGCGGGGATCGACACGAGGCGGCGTCGCCCGGCGGGCACCTCGGCGAGGTGCCGGCTCACCTCGGCGCAGTCGGCCACCAGGGCGTCGAGGGTCCCGGCGTCGGCCTCGGCGACGAGCTCGGGGTGCGGGTCCAGGACGGTCACGCGCCCACGGTATGGCGCGATCCGGGTCAGGGGAACGCCTACCGATCGGTAGTGTTCCGTGTCGTCACCTGTCCTCCACGGAAGAGAACTCCTTCGATGCGCATCGCCGTCACCGGCTCGATCGCCACCGACCACCTGATGACGTTCGAGGGGAAGTTCACCGACTCCCTGGTCGTCGACCAGCTGGACAAGATCTCGCTGTCCTTCCTCGTCGAGGACCTCGAGATGCGCCGTGGGGGCATCGCCGCGAACATCGCCTTCGGCATGGGCTGCCTGGGGCTGGACCCCGTCCTCGTCGGGGCGGTCGGCCAGGACTTCGCCGACTACAGGTCGTGGCTCGAGCGGCACCGGGTGGACACCGACTCGGTGCACGTGTCCGAGCTGCGGCACACCGCACGCTTCGTGTGCACCACCGACAGCGACCACGCGCAGATCGCCTCCTTCTACGCCGGCGCGATGAGCGAGGCGCGCGAGATCGAGCTCGCCCCCATCGCCGAGCGTCTCGGGGGGCTCGACCTGGTCGTGATCAGCGCCAACGACCCCGAGGCGATGCTGCGCCACACCGACGAGTGCCGCACCCGTGGCTACCCGTTCCTCGCCGACCCGAGCCAGCAGGTCGCGTGGATGGACGGCGCCGGCATCCGCCAGCTCCTCGACGGTGCGGCCTACCTGTTCACCAACGAGTACGAGGCCGCGCTGGCCGAGCAGAAGACCGGGTGGACCTCCGAGGAGATCCTCGACCGCGTCGGCACCCGGGTCACCACGCTGGGCTCCAAGGGCGTGCGCGTCGACCGCAAGGGCGAGCCGTCGATCCAGGTCGGGTGCGCGCCCGAGGACCGGAAGGCCGACCCCACCGGGGTCGGTGACGCGTTCCGCGCCGGGTTCCTGTCGGCGCTGTCCTGGGGGCTGGGCGAGGAGCGGGCCTGCCAGGTCGGGAGCCTGCTCGCGACCTACGTCATCGAGACCGTGGGCACCCAGGAGTACGAGCTCGGGCAGGCCCGCTTCCTCGACCGTCTCGGGGCGGCCTACGGCGAGGAAGCGGTCACCGAGGTGGCGCCGCACCTGCGCTGCCCGCGGCCCTGAGCGTCCCCCGCGTCCGTGCCCCCGGTCGAGCCGGCGCCGTCGCGCTACGTCTTCGACCTGTCGAAGGCCCCGCCCGGTGAGGACTTCCTCGGCACCGGCGCCGACCTCGAGCCGGCGACCGTCCTGTCGGCCTACCGTGCCGGCGCGTTCCCGATGCCGGTCACGCGGCGTGGCGCGATGGGGTGGTGGTCGCCCGACCCGCGTGGCGTGATCCCGCTCGACGGCCTGCGGGTCAGCCGGTCGCTGCGCGCGTCGGTGCGGCGGTTCGAGGTGCGCGTCGACACGGCGTACGACGAGGTGGTCCGCGGCTGCGCCGACCCCCGGCGGCCGGGCGGCTGGATCCGGCGGGACGTGGTGGCGGCCTACCGGCGGCTGCACGACCTCGGCTGGGCGCACAGCGTCGAGACCTGGTCCGTCGGCCCGGACGGCCGCGATCGCCTCGCGGGCGGCCTCTACGGTCTCGCCGTCGGGGGCCTGTTCGCCGGGGAGTCGATGTTCCACCGCGAGCGGGACGCGTCGAAGGTCGCGCTGCTGGCGCTGGTCGACATGCTGCGCGCCGCCGGCGGGGAGGGACGGCTGCTCGACGTCCAGTGGGCGACCGAGCACCTGGTCAGCCTCGGGGCCGTCGAGGTCCCACGGCCCGCGTACCTCCGCCTGCTCGCCCGCGCCCTCCCGCTCCCCACCCCCTTCCCTCGGTGATCATGCACGAGTGGTTGCAGCCACTCGTGCATGATCACCGCGGGAAGCGTGCACTCAGTGGTCGCGGCGGACGTGGAACGCGGTCGGGGTCGCCTGGCCGAGGTAGGTGTGGCCGCGCATCTCGCACCAGGCGGGGACGTCGAGCCGGGCCGCCTCGTCGTCGGCCAGCACGGCGACCACGGCTCCGACCGGCACCGCGGAGATTCGCCGCGCCAGCTCGATGACCGGCTGCGGGCAGCGCAGGCCGAGCGCGTCCACGGTCAGCGCGACCTCGGCGACGGGGTCGGTCACAGGCCCGCCACGCCGGCCTGGGCGCGCAGCCGCGCCACGAGGTCGGGCAGCACCTCGAGGAAGCGCTCGACCTCCGCGTCGGTCGTGCCCCGGCCGAGGGAGACGCGGACGTTGCCGTGCGTCAGCACGCCCATCGCCTCCAGCACATGGCTGGGGCGCAGCGTGCTCGCGGTGCACGACGACCCCGAGCTGACGGCGAACCCGGCCCGGTCCAGCTCGGTCACGACGGCCTCGCCGTCGACGTAGAGCAGCGAGAACGTCACCAGGTGCGGCAGCCGCAGGTCGGGGCTGCCGACGACCTGGACGTCCGGCACCCGCCGCGGCACCTCCGTCCGCACCCGCTCGACCAGTGCCGAGAGCCGGGGGCCCTCGGTGGCGGACTCCCGCACGACGGCCTCCAGCCCGGCGGCGGCCGCCACCACGGCGGGTACGTTCTCGAAGCCGGGCGCCCGCCCGGCCTCCCGCTCGTCGGCGGGCAACGGCACCCGCCAGCGCACCCCCTTGCGCACGACCAGCACCCCGACCCCCGCCGGTCCGCCCCACTTGTGCGCGCTGGCGGTCAGCACCGACCACCCTTCCGGGGTGGGCATCCGGCCGACCGTCTGCGCGGCGTCGACCAGCAGCGGGGCGCCGGCGCGGGCGCAGGCCTCGGCGACCGCGCCCACCGGCTGCACCGAGCCGACCTCGTGGTTGGCCGCCTGCAGGGCGGCCAGCGCCGGGACCCCGTCCGGACCGGCGAGCCGGTCGGCGTACGCCCCGGGGTCGACCCGCCCGGAGCGGTCCACCGGCACCCGCACCACCTGCGCGTCCCGGGCCCGGGACAGATGGTCGGCCGCGTGCAGCACCGACGAGTGCTCGACGGCGCTCGGCAGGACGCGCAGCGCTCCGCGCGTGCCGGCGGCGAGGCCCAGCAGCCCGAGGTGCACGGCCTGCGTCCCCGACGCCGTGAACGACGTCTCGTCCGGCCGCGCGCCCAGCAGCGACGCGACGCTCTCGCGCGCCGTGTCGAGCAGCACACGGGCCCGGCGTGCCTCGCGGTAGAGCCGCGCCGGGTCCGCCCACCCCTGGTCCAGCGCCGCCAGCAGAGCCTCTCGCGCGGCCGGGTGCAGCCGCTCGCCGGAGGCCGCGTCGAAGTGGCTCTGGGGCTGGCCCGACGCGCCGTTCACGGACACGACGGTAACCGCCACCTCACCGTCGTGAGGAAGGTCGTCTGGAGTAGGGTGCTCAGCGCGTACAGGCCCGCCGGGGAGACGTCGCCGGCACGACTTGCGGGAGAGGCAACGTTGCGTCCGTCCAGCTCACTGCGACCGCGACCCCCGAGCCCGCGCAGCAGGCTGCTCGTCCTCGGCGGCGTCCTGCTCCTGACCCTCACCGCGTGCTCGTCCGACGAGCTGCCGACGTTCGCGATGCCCGAGCGCGACGCGACCGACCAGGCACCGCGCATCCTCTCGCTGTGGCAGGGCTCGTGGATCGCCGCGTTCGCGGTCGGCATCATCACCTGGGCCCTGATCCTGTGGCCGGTCGTCGCCCACCGGCGCAAGCGCGACGCGACCGGCCTGCCGCCGCAGACGCGCTACAACCTGCCCATCGAGGTCCTCTACACCGTCGTGCCGTTCATCATGATCGCGGTGTTCTTCTACTTCACCGCGCGTGACGAGGACGTCATCATGCGCACGTCGGCGAACCCCGACCACCGCATCACCGTCACGGGGATCCAGTGGTCCTGGCAGTTCTCCTACGAGACCGACGGCGGGGGCACCACGACGGGGACGACCGGCAAGCCGCCCACCCTGGTCCTCCCCGAGGGCGAGAGCGTGCAGTTCAAGCTGGTCTCCGACGACGTCATCCACTCCTTCTGGGTGCCGGCGTTCCTGTTCAAGATGGACGTCATCCCCGGGCAGGACAACACCTTCGAGATCACGCCCACCAAGCAGGGCACGTTCAAGGGCAAGTGCGCCGAGCTGTGCGGGCAGGACCACGCGCGCATGCTCTTCGACGTCGAGGTGGTCTCGCCCGCGGAGTTCGACCAAGCCGTCGCCGACCTGGCCGCACGCAACGAGCAGGGGAGCGCGCAGTGACCCTCACCGCCCAGCCCCGTCCCGGCGCCGAGGCCCTGCGGACCCGCCGCAAGGGCAACGTCGTCGTCCGGTGGGCCACCAGCACCGACCACAAGACGATCGGGCACCTCTACCTGATCACGTCGTTCGTGTTCTTCCTCATCGGCGGCCTCATGGCCATGCTGATGCGCGCCGAGCTCGCGCGGCCCGGCAACCAGCTGTTCACCGGCGAGCAGTACAACCAGCTCTTCACGATGCACGGCACGATCATGCTGCTGCTGTTCGCGACGCCGCTGTTCGTCGGCTTCGCGAACGTCATCATGCCGCTGCAGATCGGCTCGCCCGACGTCGCGTTCCCGCGGCTGAACATGTTCAGCTACTGGCTGTTCCTCTTCGGCGGCACCATCACGATGCTCGGGTTCCTCACTCCTGACGGAGCGGCGTCGTTCGGCTGGTTCGCCTACGCTCCGCTGAACTCCGAGCTGTTCTCGCCCGGCCTGGGCGCCGACCTGTGGATCATGGGGCTGGCGCTCGCCGGCTTCGGCACCATCCTCGGTGCCGTCAACTTCATCACCACGATCTTCTGCATGCGTGCGCCTGGCATGACGATGTTCCGGATGCCGATCTTCACCTGGAACATCCTGCTCACCAGCGTGCTGGTGCTCATGGCCTTCCCGGTGCTGGCCGCGGCGCTGCTGGCGCTGGAGGCCGACCGGCAGTTCGGGGCGCACATCTTCGACCCGGCCAACGGCGGGCCGATCCTGTGGCAGCACCTGTTCTGGTTCTTCGGCCACCCCGAGGTCTACATCATCGCGCTGCCGTTCTTCGGCATCGTCTCCGAGGTCCTGCCGGTGTTCAGCCGCAAGCCGATCTTCGGCTACAAGGGCCTGGTGTTCGCGACCATCGCGATCGCCGGCCTCTCGGTGACGGTCTGGGCGCACCACATGTTCCCGACCGGCGCGGTCCTCCTGCCGTTCTTCGCGTTCATGACGTTCCTCATCGCCGTGCCCACAGGCGTGAAGTTCTTCAACTGGATCGGCACGATGTGGCGGGGCTCGCTGACCTTCGAGACCCCGATGCTGTGGTCGATCGGGTTCCTCGTGACGTTCCTCTTCGGTGGCCTGACCGGCATGATCCTCGCGTCGCCGCCGCTGGACTGGCCGGTCTCGGACACCTACTTCGTGGTCGCCCACTTCCACTACGTGGTGTTCGGGACCGTGGTGTTCGCGATGAACGCCGGGTTCTACTTCTGGTGGCCCAAGATGACCGGACGGATGCTCGACGAGCGTCTCGGAAAGATCCACTTCTGGACGCTGTTCGTCGGGTTCCACACGACGTTCCTCATCCAGCACTGGCTGGGTGTGATCGGCATGCCGCGCCGCTACGTCGACTACCTGGCCAGCGACGGGTTCACCGGCATGAACATGGTGTCGACCATCGGGTCGTTCCTGCTCGGAGCCTCGACTCTGCCGTTCCTCTACAACGTCGTGAAGAGCATGCGCGGGCCGAAGGTCACGACCGACGACCCGTGGGGCTACGGCCGCTCCCTGGAGTGGGCGACGTCCTGCCCGCCGCCGCGGCACAACTTCGTCGAGCTGCCGCGGATCCGCTCCGAGAGCCCGGCGTTCGACCTGCACTACCCGCACGTCGCCGCGATGGACACGCCGACCGCGAACAAGAACCTGCTCGACGAGGTCTTCGGTGAACCCGACCTCGGGGGCGGCCCGGGAGGACGGCGATGAAGGTCGAGGGCTGGCTCTTCGCGGCGGGGTTCTTCTTCTTCGGGATCGCCGCCGTGATCTACGGCGTGCTGGCCGAGGAGCCCGTCGGCACGGTGGCGCTGGCGTTCACGGCGGGCCTGGCCTTCCTCATCGGCTACTACCTGCTCTTCACGGCGCGCCGCATCGACCCGCGTCCCGAGGACAGCCAGTCGGCCGAGATCGAGGAGGGGGCCGGCGAGCTCGGCTTCTACAGCCCGCACAGCTGGTGGCCGCTCCCGTTGGCGTTCTTCGCCGCCGTCGCCTTCGTCGGCATCACGATCGGCTGGTGGCTGTTCATCATCGGCGCCATCGGCGGCGGCCTGGCGGTCATCGGCCTGGTCTTCGAGTACTACCGGGGCGAGCCCGCCGCCTGACGCGCCCGCCGCCCGGCCGAAATGATCACGTGGGCGTGATCATTGCTGCCCGGGCGCGGCGAATTCGTCGCGGTCGGGCGTCATTCGGCGCGCTCGGGCTCGCCCGGACCGCGTACAGGTCCCGGTTCGTGACCGGCCGGGCTCAGTTGAGGCCCTCGACTTGCCGATTCGTTATGTGACGAGCGCGCCGCCAGGTGGACGCCTGACGGGGCAACTTGTCACACTGCTGACGCGTCTTCCTCGTCAGGAGTCGGCGCGGACGAGGCGGACCCAGGAGCTGGGGGATCGGGGCGGGACAGTGGTGCGTACGAGCGCGTGGCGCGCGGGAGGCGTCGTGGTGGCTGCGGCCGCGCTGCTGGTGGCCACCGGATGCACGCCCACCAACCAGGGGTCACCGGCCGCGAAGGCCGCCGTCGATGCGGTCCAGGAGCCTCCTGCCCCGCAGGCAGTGATCGCCGTGGAGCCCGCGTCGGCGAGCACCGATGTCGCGCCGGGCGAGCCGGTCACGGTCACGGTCACCGACGGGACCCTCACGGCCGTCACCCTCGCCGACGCCCGCAGCGAGCGCGTCCTGGACGGCGCCATGGGCGCCGACGGGCGGACCTGGACCTCGGCCGCACCGCTGAAGGTCGCCAAGCACTACCGGCTCAGCGCCACCGCCGAGGACGCCCAGGGCCGGGTCAGCGAGCGGACGGCGTTCTTCGCCACGGTCACGCCCCGCAAGGAGCTCGAGACCTACATCTCGCCCCTCGACGGCCAGAACGTCGGTGTGGGCATGCCCGTCGTCGTGCGCTTCAGCAGCCCGGTCAAGGACCGTGCCGCCGTCGAGCAGGCGCTCACCGTCGAGACGTCCAAGCCGATCGTCGGCTCCTGGAGCTGGACGGGCGACGAGGAGGTGCACTTCCGGCCCAAGCAGTACTGGCCGGCCTACACCGACGTCACCGTGAACGTGGACCTCAAGGGCGTGGACGCCGGCCGCGGCGTGTGGGGCCTCGAGGACCGTACGGTCAAGTTCCGCACCGGCTCCTCGATCGTCAGCGTGGTCGACGTGGACAAGCGCACGCTCACCGTGCGGCGCAACGGCAAGGTCACCCGGGTCATCCCGGTGACCACGGGCAAGTCCGGCTTCCTGACCCGCAACGGCATCAAGGTCATCCTGGAGAAGCACCAGCTCAAGGTGATGGACGCCACCACGATCGGCATCAGCCAGGGCGACCCGGAGTACTACCGCCTCGACGTGCCCTACGCGATGCGTGTGACCTGGAGCGGCGAGTTCGTCCACGCGGCGCCGTGGTCGGTCGGGTCGCAGGGCCGGGCCAACGTCAGCCACGGCTGCGTCGGCATGAGCCCGTCCAACGCGATCTGGCTCTACAACCAGAGCAGCGTCGGCGACGTCGTCGAGGTCGTCGGGTCGCCGCGCACCCTCGAGCCGGGCAACGGCTACACCGACTGGAACGTCTCCTGGAGCGACTGGACGGCCGGCAGCGCCCTCTGACCTGCCCGAGAGGTGCATCCGGAGCGCCCCGGGGGAAGTAAGACGGTCGTGAGCTCCGTCGCGATCGCCGTCCTGACCCGTGACCTGCGCGTGCACGACAGCCCCGTGCTGTCGGCGGCGGCCTCCGACGCCGACGCGGTGGTGCCGCTGTTCGTGCTCGACGACGCGATCCTCGCCTCGGCCTACAACCGGCCCAACCGGGCGCGGTTCCTGCTCGAGTGCCTCCGCGACCTCGACGGCTCGCTGCGCGACCGGGGAGCGGGCCTGGTGGTGCGCCGCGGTGCGTGGGCGCACGAGGTCGCCGCGGTGGCCCGGGAGACGTCGGCCGAGGTCGTGCACGTCGCCGGCGACGTCAGCGGCTACTCGGTCCGCCGGCTCGGCGCTCTCCGCGACGAGCTGGGCGAGGACGTACGCCTCGAGGTGCACGACGACGCGCTCCTCGTGGTGCCTCCCGGCGAGGTCGCGGCCAGCGGCAAGGACCACATGTCGGTGTTCACGCCCTACTTCCGCAGGTGGGAGAGGCAGCCCGTGCGCGAGCCGTCGCCGACACCTCGCTCCCTGACCTTGCCGCGCATCGCCAAGGGCCGGGTGCCGGCGGCGGAGGACATCGCGCCCGGGCGGCCGTCGCCGGACCTGGCGCCGGGTGGCGAGACCGCGGCGCGCCGACGCATGTCGTCATGGCTGCGCAACGGTCTCGAGGCCTACACCGACGACCACGACGCACTGGGCAACGACAACACCTCGCGCCTGTCGCCGTACCTGCACTTCGGGTGCCTGTCGCCCGTCGAGCTGGTGCGCCGGGCACGCGAGCACCCCGGCGCGGCGGCCGACGCGTTCGTCCGGCAGGTCGCCTGGCGTGACTTCCACCACCAGGTGCTGGCGTCACGACCGGACGCCACCCGGCGCGACTACCGGCCGCGCGGGGACCGGTGGCACAGCAGCGGCGAGGAGCTCGAGGCCTGGAAGGCCGGGCGCACGGGCTACCCGGTGGTCGACGCGGGGATGCGCCAGCTCGCCCGTGAGGGCTGGATGCACAACCGGGCACGACTCATCGTCGGCCACTTCCTGTGCAAGACCCTCTACATCGACTGGCGCGAGGGCGCCCAGCACTTCGTCGACCTGCTGCTCGACGCCGACGTCGCGAACAACACGATGAACTGGCAGTGGGTCGCCGGGACGGGCACCGACAGCCGGTTCAACCGCACCTACAACATCGTGCTGCAGGCGCGCCGCCACGACCCCCGGGGGGCGTACGTCCGCCGCTACGTCGAGGAGCTCTCAGACCTCGACGACGCGTACGTCCACGAGCCCTGGCTGCTGCCCGAGGAGGAGTTCGCGGCGCTGGGCTACCCGGCGCCGATCGTGGACCAGGACGAGGCCAAGGACCGGCTGCGCCGCGGCCGCCCCTCAGCCTGACCTCTCCCGGAGGGGGCACGGCCGGGTCAGGTGGGGGGCTGGTGCACGGGCTCGCCGCGCTCCAGGGCCTCCGCGGCGTTCCCGATGTTCCGGGCCATGCTGCCGAACACGATGCCGTGGAACGGCGCGACCGACCACCAGTACACGTGCCCGAAGAGCCCCTTGGGGTGGAACAGCGCGCGCTGATGGTAGACGGAGCGGCCCGGGCGGTCGGGGTCGGTCTCGACCGCGAGCTCGAGCCAGGCCAGGCCCGGCAGGCGCATCTCGGCGCGCAGCCTCAGCAGGGTGCCCTCGTCCCGCGTCTCGACCCGCCAGAAGTCGACGCTCTCGCCGACGTAGACCCGCTCCGGGTCGCGGCGGCCACGCCGGAGCCCCACGCCGCCGACGAAGCGGTCCAGGATGCCCCGCACGCGCCAGGCGAGCGGGAAGGAGTACCAGCCGTGGTCCCCGCCGATGCCCTCGACGACCCGCCACAGCGAGGCGGAGGACGCGTCGACCTCGCGGCTCCGCCGGTCCTCGTAGAGGCTCCCGCCGGCCCAGTCGGGGTCGGTGGGCAACGGGTCGCTCGGGGCGCCGGGAAGGGAAGCGGTGGACCACCGGGTGGAGACGTCGGCGTCCCGGACCCGCTGCAGCGCCATCTCGACGGAGCGGTCGAAGCCGAGGAGGCCCTCGGGCGGGTCGGGGACGTACTGCGCGATGTCGTGCTCGGTCGTCACCACCGTGTTGACCAGCGAGTCGACCAGGGGTCTCGCGATGGAGTTGGGGACGGGGGTGACCAGGCCGACCCAGTGGCTGGACAGGCTCGGCGTGAGGACCGGCACGGGCACGATGATGCGCTGGCGGAGCCCGGCCACCCGGGCGTAGCGCTGCATCATCTCGCGGTAGGTCAGGATGTCCGGGCCGCCGATGTCGAACGTACGCGACACCTCCGCGGGCAGCTCGGCGCAGGCCACGAGGTAGCGCAGCACGTCGCGGATGGCGATCGGCTGGATGCGGCTGGACACCCAGCGCGGCGTGATCATCGCGGGGAGGCGCTCGGTGAGGTGGCGCAGCATCTCGAACGACGCCGAACCCGACCCGAGGATCACCGCGGCCCGCAGCACCGCGGTGGGAACCCCGGACGCGAGCAGGATCTCGCCGACCTCCTGCCGCGACCGCAGGTGTGCGGAGAGCACCTCGTCCGCGGGGGCCAGGCCACCGAGGTAGACGATGCGCCCCACCCCGGCCTTGGCCGCGGCGGCGCCGAAGTTGGTGGAGTTCTCGCGGTCGATCTGCTCGAAGCCGGCGGTTCCCAGCGCGTGGATGAGGAAGTAGGCCACGTCGACGTCCGCCATGGCGTCGACCAGCGAGGCCTGGTCGGAGGCGTCGGCCCGGACAGCCTCCACGTCGCCGGCCCAGGGGCGGTCACGCAGGCTCTCGGGGTGTCGGGCCATGACCCGCACCCGGTGGCCGGCGGAGAGCAGCTCGGGGACCAGCCGGCCGCCGATGTACCCGGTCGCGCCGCTGACCAGGCAGAGCCTCCCGGCGGTCAGTGGTGCCCGCTGCTCTCGAGCTCGCGGACCTCGTCGGGCGTCGGCGGCTCGACCCGGTCCTCGAAGTAGAAGCGGGACACCCTGGCACGCACCTTGGCCGCGAGGAGCCGGCGGCGCGGCACCCCGTTGGCGTCGGTGACCGGGCCCACCTCGGCGGGCCGGCGCACGGTGTGCTGGGTCAGCTCCCACTTGCGGGCGTCGGAGATCGGCTCGTGGACCTCGATCATCTCGCCGTGCGGGAGCCGCACGATGCGGCCGGTCTCGCGGCCGTGCAGGACCAGTTCGCGGTCACGACGCTGCAGGCCGAGGCAGATCCGCTTGGTCACGAGGTAGGCAACGGGCGGCAGCACGAACACCAGGACGCGGAACGCCCAGGTGATCGCGTTGATCGAGAGGTCGAACGTCGTCGCCAGGAGGTCGTTGGCACCGCCGGCGAGGAAGATGAGCCAGGTGGTGATCGCCATGACGCCCAGGCCGGTGCGGGTGGGCACGTTGCGCGGGCGGTCGAGCAGGTGGTGCTCGCGGTTGTCACCGGTGACCCAGCGCTCGATCATCGGGTAGATCGCCATGGGCGTGAACATCAGGCCGGGGATGATCAGGGCCGGCACGAGCACGTTCATCGGCACGGTGAACCCGAACGCCGCGATCTCCCACGCGGGGAACAGCCGCAGCGTGCCCTCGAGGAAGCCCATGTACCAGTCGGGTTGGGAGCCCGCCGAGATCTCGCCCGGGTTGTAGGGCCCGAAGAGCCACACGGGGTTGATCGTGGCGAACGCCGACAGGAGCACCGTGACGCCGAAGGTGATGAAGAAGAAGCCGCCGGCCTTGGCCATGTAGACCGGGAAGAACGGGTAGCCCACCGCGTTCGTCTCGGTACGCCCGGGCAGGGGGTACTGCGTGTGCTTCTGGTACCAGACCAGCATGACGTGCACGGTGATCAAGGCCAGGAAGACGCCGGGCAGCAGCAGCACGTGGGCCGTGAACAGCCGGGGGATGATGTCCTCGCCGGGGAACTCGCCGCCGAAGAGGAAGAACGAGAGGTAGGTCCCCACGACCGGCAGGGACAGGAGCACGCCCTCGGTGATGCGCAGCCCGGTGCCCGAGAGCAGGTCGTCGGGCAGCGAGTAGCCGGCGAGGCCCTCGACGAAGCTCAGCGTCAGCAGGAGGAAGCCGAGGATCCAGTTCGTCTCGCGCGGCTTGCGGAACCCGCCGGTGAAGAACACCCGGGCCATGTGCACGACCATCGCCGCGACGAAGATCAGAGCCGCCCAGTGGTGGATCTGGCGGATGATCAGGCCGCCCCGGACGTCGAAGGAGATCTCCAGGGTCGAGGCGTAGGCCTCGGACATCTCCAGGCCGTGCAGCGGGACGTAGGAGCCCTGGTAGACGACCTCCATGTGGCTGGGCTTGAACCACAGCGTGAGGAAGGTGCCGGTGAGCAGCAGGATGATGAAGCTGTAGAGCGCGATCTCGCCGAGCATGAACGACCAGTGGTCGGGGAAGATCTTGCGCGCGCTGCGCTTGACGAAGTTCGCCGAGCCGAACCGCTCGTCGATCTCGTTGGCGGCCTTGCCGGCCATCTGCTCGAGCGCCATGCCTAGCCTCGTTCCCAGTAGCTCGGTCCGATGGGCTCCTGGAAGTCGTCCCGCGACACCAGGTAGCCCTCACCGTCCACGGCGAGCGGCAGCTGAGGCAGGGGTCGGGCCGCCGGGCCGAAGATCACTTCACAGTCGCGCGTCACGTCGAAGGTCGACTGGTGGCACGGGCACAGCAGGTGGTGCGTCTGCTGCTCGTAGAGGCCGACCGGGCAGCCGACGTGCGTGCAGATCTTGCTGTAGGCGACGATGCCGTCGACGGCCCAGTCGCGCTCCTTCTGGCTGAGGATCTCGTCGGGCTCGAGCCGGATGACCAGCGTCGTCGCCTTTGCCTTCTCCTCGAGGGGGTGCTCGGACTCGTTGATGCCCTCGGGCTGCACGTGGATGACCGTGCCGATCGGGATCTCGGCGGCCTTGATCGGCCGGCCGGTCGGGTCGGTGACGAGGCGCCGCCCGGCCTTCCACCAGGTGCCGGTCCGGCTCGCGCCGGGGAGCGGGCCGAGGTCACGCAGCGGGATGATCGCGAGCAGGCCGAGCGGGGCGAGGGCGCCGAGAAGGCTGTTGCGGATCAGCTTGCGGCGTCCGAGCCCGGCACCCGCCGCGCCCTCCTTCATCAGGGCGACCGCCTCGGCGCGGTCCTCGTCGCTGGAGCGCATCGGCTTGCGCTCGGACACGACCTCGTCGTCGGGCATGAGCGTCTTGGCCCAGTGGATGGCCCCGGCGCCGATGCAGAACAGCGCGAGGCCCAGGCCGAGGCCGAGCAGCTTGGTCGACAGCCCGACCCGTTCGAGCATCTCGGTGCCCTCGAACTCGGTGGGCTTGATCGCGAAGTAGGCGACGATGAACAGCAGCGTCCCCAGCGTGGACAGCCCGAACAGGGCAGCCACCTCGCGCTCGCGGCGCTGCGCGGCCTTCGGGTCGACGTCGGACCGACGGTAGACGTGCGCCGGGAGCCCGGGGTTGTCGAAGCGCCGCTCGACCTCCGCGCCCGCACCCGCTCCGCCGTGTCCGTCGGGCCCGGCGATGGCGTCGTGCGAAGAGCCCGTCGCGGTCGAGGGAGAGGCCTGCACGTCCCTACTACCTCCGTCGGGTCCGTCGTGGATGCGCTGGTCGCTCATCGAGGCCCCCGCAGGATCGCGAGCGGAGCGAGTGATCGTGTGGGGTGACTCATCGGGCCTTCGCCCCCAGCCACACCGCGCAGCCGATCAGTGCGCCGAGGCCGACCACCCAGCTCACGCCGCCTTCGGTGACCGGGCCCAGCCGGCCCAGCCCGGCGCCGCCGGGAGAGGGCTCTTCCTCGATGTTCTTGAGGAACGCGATGACCGCCTGCTTCTCCTCCGGCACCAGCGTGTTGTCGCCGAACACCGGCATCGACTGCGGGCCGGTGAGCATGGCCTCGTACATGTGCTTGGGGGTCACGCCCGCCAGCGACGGGGCGTACTTGCCGCGGGTCAGCGCGCCGCCGGACCCGGCGTAGTTGTGGCACATGGCGCAGTTGGTGCGGTAGATCTCGCCGCCCTCGGCGATGTCGGCGTCGCTGTAGTCCAGCTGCTCCGCGTCGGGAATGGCCGGGCCGGGGCCCAGCGAGGCGACGTAGGCGGCGAGCGAGGCGATCTCCTCCTCGCTGAACTGCACCGACTTCTTCTGCACCTGGGCGCCGAGCTGGGCCGCGGGCATCCGCCCGGTCCCGACCTGGAAGTCGACGGAGGCGGCACCCACCCCCACCAGGCTCGGCCCCTCGGTCGCGCCCTCGGCGTTGAGGCCGTGGCAGCTCGAGCAGTTCTTCAGGTAGAGCGCGCGGCCCTCGTCGACCGAGCCCGTCGCCGAGCCGGCGGCCGCTTCGGCCTGGGGCGCGGGGGAAAGGGCGGTGTAGGCGCCGCCGGTGGCGGCCAGGGCCGCCATCAGCAGCAGCGCCGGGGCGAACCGGCTTCGGCGTCGTCGCGACAGCACCCCGAGGAGAGCGCGTGGGCCGGCGGGTCGAGGTCGTCTCACGTGCTCGCTCACTTGATCAGGTAGATGGTCGCGAAGAGGCCGATCCAGACCACGTCGACGAAGTGCCAGTAGTAGGACACCACGATGGCGCTCGTCGCCTGGCCGTGCGTGAAGCGTCTGGAGGTGAAGGTCCGCCCGAGCACGAGGAGGAAGGCGAGCAGGCCTCCCGTGACGTGCAGGCCGTGGAAGCCGGTCGTGAGGTAGAAGACCGACCCGTAGGCGTTGGACGCCAGGGTCAGGCCCTCCTCGGCCACCAGCGACGCGTACTCGTAGACCTGGCCGCCGATGAAGAACGCACCCATGAGGAAGGTGATGACGAACCACAGCCGCAGCTTCACGACGTCACCCTTCTCGGCCGCGAACACCCCGAGCTGGCAGGTCACCGACGACAGCACCAGCACGGTCGTGTTGATCGTGGAGAAGGGGATGTTGAGCAGCTCGGGCTGGGTCTCCCACAGCTCGGGGCTGACCGAGCGGATCGTGAAGTACATCGCGAACAGGGCCGCGAAGAACATCAGCTCCGACGCCAGCCACACGATCGTGCCGACCGAGGTCGTGTCCGGTCGTGCCGCCGGGACGTGAGAGCGGGGAGCGCGTTGCGCTGCTGCTGTCGCCACGGGCGCATTATTGCCTTCCTTGGCCGGGTCGGCACCCCCGACCCCCCGATCAAGGACGGCACTTCTGGTCGTACGCTCGATCTGTGCCCCGAGCCTGGCTGCCCGCCCACCTCGGAGCGCACGACGACCTGCTCCCGCTGACCGCCCTGCGGATGCTCACGGAGTGGGAGCCCGCGGTGCTGCCCCTGGCCGGCGCGGGCGTCGTCGGTGGGCTGTACCTCTACGGCGTGCACCGCCTGCGGGCGCGCGGCGACGCCTGGTCCCGGTGGCGGACGGTGCTGTTCGTGGGGCTGGGCCTGGGGTCGTTCCTGGTCGCCACGACCTCGGCCCTGGCGGTCTACGACACCACGCTGCTGTGGGTGCACATGGTCCAGCACATGGTGCTCGCCATGCTCACCCCGGTGTTCCTGGCGCTGGGTGCCCCGGTGACGCTCGCCCTGCGGGTGCTGCCCCGGCGCGGCAGGGGGGTCCTGCAGGCGGTGCTGCACAGCCGGGTGGCCAAGGTGGCGACCTTCCCCGTCGTCGCGGGCGCGCTGTTCGTCGCCAACCCGTTCGCCCTCTACCTGACCGGCTGGTACGAGGCCACGCTGCGCAACCCGCTGCTGCACGACCTCAACCACCTGCACTTCCTGCTCGTCGGGGCGCTGTGGTTCTGGCCGATCCTGGGGCTGGACCCGATGCCGGTGCGCCTGGCCCACCCGCTGCGCCTGGTGGCCGTGTTCGCCACGATGCCCTTCCACGCGTTCCTGGGCGTGGCGATCATGGGCTCGTCGACCCTCCTGGCCGGTGACTACTACGCGTCGCTGGGGCGCACCTGGGGGCCGTCGCTGGAGCGGGACCAGGAGATCGCCGGGGGCCTGCTGTGGGCGAGCGGAGACCTCGTCGCGCTGGTCGTGCTCGGCGCGCTGTTCGTGCAGTGGGCCCGGGCCTCCGAGCGCGAGGCCGAGCGGGAGGACCGGAGGCTGGACCGGCTCGAGGCGGCCCGGCGCGCGGGCTGAGACGTCCGGGGCGCGCGGCCGGCTCCGGCGGATAGCATGCCCGCCGTGAGCGTGCAGCCGAGCGAGCCGACGATGACCGTCCTGCTCTACAGCGACGACGTCGACACCCGCGAGCGGGTGAGGCTCGCCGTCGGCCGGCGGCCCGCCGCCGACGTGCCGAGGGTCGAGTGGCTCGAGTGCGCGACCGGCCCGGGCGTGATCGCCGCGCTCGACGCCGGCGGGGTGGACGTCGTGATCCTCGACGGCGAGGCGACCCCGACGGGCGGCCTGGGCATCGCGCGGCAGGCGAAGGACGAGATCTTCCAGTGCCCGCCGATCCTGGTCCTCACCGGGCGGCCGCAGGACAGCTGGCTGGCCGCCTGGTCCCGGGCCGAGGCGGCCGTCCCGCACCCCCTGGACCCGATCGTGCTCGGTCGTGCCGTGGCCGACCTCATGCGTCGCCGCCGCGCCGACCTCCCCGTGGCCTAGCGGCGTGGGCACCGCCGCGTCCACGAGCTGGCCCGCGCTGCTGACGCGGCTCCTGCGGGGCGAGGACCTGGCGTCCGAGGACACCTCCTGGGCCATGGAGCAGGTGATGCTCGGCGAGGCGACGCCCGCCCAGGTCGCCGGCTTCGTCGTCGCGCTGCGGTCCAAGGGGGAGTCGCCCGACGAGGTGGCCGGGCTGGTCGCCGCGATGCTCGACCACGCCGAGCGCATCGAGGTGCCCGGCCCCGCGGTCGACACCTGCGGCACCGGGGGCGACCGCGCGCACACGGTGAACATCTCGACCATGTCGGCGATGGTGGTCGCGGGCGCCGGGGCGCGGGTGGTCAAGCACGGCAACCGGGCCGCGTCCTCCGCCTGCGGCTCGGCCGACCTGCTGGAGGAGCTCGGCGTCGTCGTCGACCTCGCCCCCGAGCGCGTCGTCGAGTGCGTCGAGCGCGCCGGCATCGCGTTCTGCTTCGCGCCGCGGTTCCACCCGGCGCTGCGGCACGCGGCCGCCGCCCGCCGCGAGCTCGGGGTGGCGACGGTCTTCAACTTCCTCGGTCCGTTGGCCAACCCGGCGCAGCCCGGCGCCCAGGCCGTCGGTGTCGCGGACTCCCGGATGGCCGCCGTGATGGCCGAGGTCCTCGCCGACAGAGGCGTCGAGCGCCCTGGTGTTCCGCGGCGATGACGGCCTGGACGAGCTCACCCCCTGCGCGACCTCCCAGGTGTGGGTGGTCGGTGGCGGCACGGTGTCGACGGAGCAGGTCTCGCCCGAGGACGTGGGTCTCGCCCGCGCCGAGCCCGATGCCCTGCGCGGCGCCGACGCGGCGTTCAACGCCGAGGTCACGCGGCGGTTCCTGGCCGGCGAGGGTGGCCCGGTGCGCGACGCCGTGCTGCTCAACGCCGCGGCGGCCCTCGCGGCGCTCGAGCCCACCGCCGTGCCGGTGGCACAGCGGCTCGCGGCGGCGATGCAGCCCGCCGCCGTGGCGGTCGACAGCGGGGCGGCGCAGGCGGCGCTGGCCGGCTGGGTCGAGACGAGCCAGGCGCTCGCCGCGGCGGAGGGCTAGTCGGGGTCCTCGACGCCCAGGGAGAAGGCCGCGTCGAGGTCGTGCCGCGAGTACGTCCGGAAGGCGATGTGCGTCTCGGTCCCCCGCACGCCGGAGACCTTGCTCAGCCGGTCGGCGATGACGTCGGCCAGGGCCTCGTGCTCGCGGACCCGGACCATGGCGACGAGGTCGGCGCCGCCGGTGACGGAGTAGACCTCGCTCACGCCGTCGAGCTCGGCGATCGCCTGCGCCACCTCGGGGATGCGGTCGCTCTCGACGTGCACGAGCACGATGGCGGTGATCACGCAGGGCCTCCCGGCGACGACGACGGCTCGGGCCGAGCGTAGCGGTGCCGGTCAGCCGGCGATGCGGCTGACGGCGGCGCCCGGCTGGTGGACGGGCCGGATGCCGCGCCGGTCGCCCAGGCCGCCGCCGAGGGCGCTGCGGGAGTCCTCGGCGGCGTCGGCCCAGACCCGGACCCCGCCCGCGCCGTGGGCCGGGCTGGCCCAGGTGCCGTCGAGGCCGACCAGGCGGACCCCGGGGCGCTCCAGCCAGCGCAGCACGCACTCGGTCTCCTCCGCGGTCGCGGCGGGCGTCGGGCCGTGGGCCGGCTGGACGACCTCGGCCGAGGCCACCAGCGCGGCGGCCACGGGGCGGGGGTCCTCGGCCCGGCCGGCGACCGCCGTGCCCGCCAGCCGGCCGTGGCGCACGACGACGACCTCCCAGCAGCCGTCGTCACGAAGCCGGGCGCCGACCATCTCGGCGCAGCGGGTCAGGGCCGAGAGCCGCTGCACGCGGGCGGCCGCCCGGACGAACGCGGCGAGCCGGTCGCGGTGGACGGCGGCGTCCTCGAAGCGCTCGACGTCGGCGAGGCGCGCGACCTTGCGCGAGAGCGCCTCGACGATCGCGCGGGCGTCACCGGTCATGGCCCGGCGCACGTCGTCGGCGTGCCGGGCGTAGGCCTCGACGCTCTCGCGCCCGTCGCACGGGGCGCCGCAACGGCCCATCTCGGCCAGCGCGCAGGCCGGCGAGGACGAGCGCGGCGAGAGGCGGGCGGTGCACTGGCGCAGCCGGAACGCCTCGTGGACCGCGGCGGTCGCGAGCTCGGCCTGTCGGGCGGAGGAGAACGGCCCCAGGTAGGTCGCGCCGTCGTCTCGTACGTCCCGGACCCGGGAGAGCCGCGGGAACGCCTCGACGGTGAGCTTGAGCCACGTCGCGCGCTCGGGGAAGCGGGACCGTCGGTTGTAGCGCGGCTTGTGCGCGGCGATGAGGCGCAGCTCGCGGACCTCGGCCTCCAGCGGCGTCGCGCACACGATGGGTGTGACCGAGGTCGCGAGGCCGACCATCTCGGCCATCCGGCCACGGGTCTCGCCGGCGGTGAAGTAGGTGCGCACCCGCGAGCGGAGGTCCTTGGCCTTGCCGACGTAGAGGACCTCGCCGCGCTCGTCGACGAAGAGGTAGACGCCCGGGAGCCGGGGCAGCCCCTCGGCGAGGTGGCGCTTGGCGCGCTGGGCGGGGGAGACGCGGGAGGAGAAGGTCGAGAGCTCGTCGAGCGATCGGACCCCCAGGTTGCCCAGCCGCTCGAGCATGCCGTGGAGCACGTCGACGGTCGCCCGGGCGTCGGAGAGGGCACGGTGGTCAGGTGTCGTCCCGGACCGGAAGAGCCGGGCCAGGCTGGCCAGCTTGCAGTTGGGCGCCTCGTCGCGGGTCACCACCTGGCGGGCGAGGCGGGCCGTGTCGAGGACCCGGTTGCCCGGCCAGTCGCGCCCGGTCGCGGCGCAGGCGGCCTTGAGGAAGCCGACGTCGAACGGCGCGTTGTGCGCGACGAGCACCGCGTCGCCGGCGAACTCGAGGAACGCGGTCAGCGCCGCGCCCAGCCGCGGGGCGCCGGCCACCATCGAGTCGCTGATGCCGGTCAGCACCGAGATGAACGGCGGGATCGGCACGCCGGGGTCGACCAGCGTCTGGAACTCGCCCAGCCGCTCGCCGCCGCGCACCTTGACCGCGCCGATCTCGGTGATCTCGCAGGTCGCGGGGGCGCCGCCCGTCGTCTCGAGGTCGACGACGACGAACGTGACCTCGTGCAGGGGGGTGCCGAGCTCGTCGAAGGTCGCCTGCACCGCCGTGACCGAGCCCCCCGCCCCGGCAGCGGGGCTGCTCGGCGCGGGCGGGAGGTGCATACGGGCGACGGTAGGCAGCACCGTGGACACAAGGGTGGAGGCGCACCGGAGGCGCGTGGGGTCAGAGCAGGCCGGTGCCGGTCAGTCCGCGCAGCGCCAGGGCGGCGCCGAGCACGACCACCACCGCGGCGGTGAGCAACGGCGCGACGCGCAGCACCGGTGCGAGCCGGGAGGTCGGCCGGCCGGCCAGCCGCCGCTCGGCCCGCTCCCGCAGGCGCATGACCACGACCCCGACCGCGGCGAGGGTCGCGGCCATGCCCACCCCGAAGGCGACGACGAGCACGACGCCGAACCAGGGGTGCCCGAGCGCCAGCGCCCCGAGGAAGACCAGCAGCGCGGACGGGCTGGGCAGCAGCCCCCCGGCCAGCCCGATCGCCACCAGGCCGCGTCGCGAGGGCGCCGGCACGTCGTCCCCGTGCGCGTCCGGGTGCTCGTGGTGGTCGTGGTGGGCGCGGCTCGTCGTACGTCGACGTGTGCTCGTGGTCGTCGTCGCGGTCGAGGGTCGCAACCACTCGCGCATGATCACCGGCGGGGGAGAGGCGCGTTGCCGCAGGTCGCGGGCTCGCGACCGCTCCGGCAACCACTCGCGCATGATCACCGGCGGGGTGGGGGTGGGGGTGGGGGTGGGGGTGGGGGTGGGGGTGGCGTGGTCGTGGTCGTGGGTGTGCCTGCCGGGGCCGGTGCCGTGGGTGTGGCCGGGCACCGAGCCGCCGCGCCGGGCGGCGCGCAGCAGGGTCAGTCCGACCGCGACGACGAGCAGGCCGCTCACCAGGCTCAGCCACGGGTAGACCCGGGCCGGCACGAAGGCCGTCCCGGCGCTGACCAGCAGCCCGAGCGCGAGCACCCCGGCCGTGTGCGTCGCGGTCACCGTGGCGCCCACGGTCGCCGCCGAGCGCAGCGCCCCGTCACGGCGGCCGGAGAGGTAGAAGGCCATGACCGTCTTGCCGTGCCCCGGCGCCACCGCGTGGGCGGCCCCGAGCGCGAGCGCGGCCACCAGCGCGACCAGGCCGGCGAGCGGGCCGCCGTCGTAGCGCTGCAGCAGCCCCTCGAAGGCCACGGTCAGCCGGTCGGCGCCCCGTCCGAGCGCTCCCGCGGGCAGCGACGAGTCCGTGGCCGGCTGGAGGCGCGGCCCCCCCGGCTGCGCCTCCAGCCGGGCGGAGCCCACCGTGAGCGGGCTGGTCAGCAGGTCCTGCGGGTAGGTCGTGAGGCGCGTGCTCGCGGACTCCTCCGGCACGTCCGCGCCGGTCAGCGTGGTGCCGTCGCCGCGAGCGGTCATCTCCTGCCAGCCGACCTCCCGGCCCGCGGCGGCGTCGACGAGCCGGACGTCGGTCGGTCCGGTGAGCCCCGGGACCGGCGCTCGCAGGTCGCACTCGACGCGCAGCACCGGCAGCCCGGCCTGGCCGGGCAGCGACCGCGCGCTCGCCGACGAGACCGAGAGCGCGGCGGCCCGCCCGGCGACCGTCAGCCGGAGGTCGCCGGCGGCGTCGGCGCAGCTCGACCGCGCCCAGGCGGCGAGCTCGGGCCGCGACGTGCGCCCGTCGCCCGAGGTGTCGATGGCCGGCGTGCGCTGCGCGGTGGGGATCTCGGCGAGGTCCAGGACGTGGTCGACGGTCACGGCGTCGCTCGCCACGACGATGCCGCTGTAGCGGTTCACCGTGAAGTTGCCGAGCGGGTGGGCGCTCGCCGTGACCGGCGCGGCCACGACGAGCGCCCCGGCGCCGACGAGGGTCGCGAGCCCACGGGCCGCCCAGCGGTTCACCGGGCACCGCCCAGGCCGCCGAGCAGGGCGCGGGCCCGGCTCTCCCGCAGCGGGGCGACGCCGTTGTCCACGGCCAGCGCGGCGCGCAGGTTCGCGCGCGCCTCGTCCCGCAGCCCCAGGGCGGCGGCGACGGCGCCGTGGTGGAACAGCAGCCGCGCGTCACGGGTGCCCAGCCGGGTCGCCTGCCGGACGTACCGCAGGGCCTCGCGGTCCTCGCCCGAAGCGTGCAGCGCCCACCCCAGGGCGTCGGCGGTGTGCACCGACTGCCGGGCGTCCCACTCGGCCCGCGCGGCGCCCAGCGCGGCGGCAGGCGAGCCGTGGTCGGCCTCGAAGAGCGCGACCTCGAGGTCGACCCCGACGCCGTTCTCCCTCGCGAGCGCCGCGGACGCGTCGGCGACCGCGTACTGCTGGCGGGCGTCCTCGTCGCGCCCCAGCGACTCGTAGAGCTCCCCGAGCTCGACGACGTACTCCGGGAGCGGGAGCCGCGCCACGACGGTGGCGTAGTCGCGCAGCGCCGCGTCGACGTCGCCGTCGGCCACGGCGAGGCGCGCCCGTCCGGCGAGGGCGGGGGAGTAGGTGGGGTCGGCCGACAGGGCCCGGTCGTAGTGGCGCGCGGCGGTCGCCAGGTGACCGGTGGTGCGCGCGATCTCCCCGAGGTGGAAGGACGCGAAGGCGTACGCGGGCACGGACCCGGTCGCGGTGTCGCGGGAGAGCCGCATCAGCCGGGTGGCCTCGCCCAGGTCGCCGCGCAGCTCGGCGGCGTAGGAGAGCCGGGCGAAGGTGGAGGGCCCGGGGTCGAGGTCGTCGGCCCGGGTCGCCGCTCGGCGGGCCTCGTCGTAGCGGCCGAGCTCGGTGAGCGCGTCGGAGCGGATCTCGTGGGCCTGGGCGCCGAAGGGTCTCGCCGCGACGGCCTCGTCGGCGGCCGCGAGGGCCGCGGAGAAGTCGTGGCGCGCCGCGGCCAGCGAGGCGGTCGCCGTCAGCAGGGCCGCGTCGCCGGGAGCGCGACGCACCGCCTCGGCGATGGCCCGGTCGGCGCGGGAGTAGTAGGAGGGGTCCGCGGTGACGCGGGCCTGCTCGACGTAAGCCAGGGCCAGCGACGACCACGCGCGGTGGTCGCCGGGCACGGCCCTCAGCCGGGCCTGCAGCGACGCCACGTCGCCCGCCACGGCGGGGCGGCCGGCCACGCCGACGGCGGGCGCGGCCGAGGCGCCGGACGCGTCGACGGGTCCGGGACGGCCGCCGAGCGCGACCGCGGCGACCAGGGTGAGGCCGACGGCCAGCGCGAGGGCGGTGGCGGTCAGCAGCGCGGGGCGGAGCAGTCGTCCCACTGGAGTGCCTCTCGTGACAGGTGCTGGGGGTGGTGTGCTGCCGGGCACCGGACCCGTGCGTCCGGTGCCCGGCAGCAGCCGGGACAGCGCTACGCCGTGGTGGGCGCGGTGCTGGACTTGCGGGAGCCGCGGGCCAGGACGGCACCGGCCATGAGGGCCAGCGCGCCGAGGCCGATGAGCGAGACCTGACCGGTCGGGAAGCCGCCGTTGCCGCCGGTGCTGTTGGTGCCACCGGTGAGCAGGGCGGAGCCGGTCTCGGCCGGCGGGGCATCCTTCGTGATCGAGCCGCTGTGCGGGAGCGCGACGTACGGGAAGTCCGCGCCGAACGCGGTGTCGTTCTTGTTCACGCCGTCACCGAGGGTGCTGGCCTGCGCCGCGTTGCCCTTCAGCACGCCACCGACGACCTGCAGGGCGATGTCGACGACGTCGTCGGAGAGACGACGGCCGTTCGGGAAGCCGTTGGCGTCGCCGCCGACCACTCCGAGCCTGCTGTCCGTCTGGCCCTTCTGCCACTCGGTGTTCAGCCGTAGGTACTCAGCAGCCCGCTCCTTGCCCCGCGGGTTGTTGACGCCCTTGAGGCCCTTGAGGAAGACCTGCACCAGGTCGGTGCGGTCCTTCACAGGTGCGCTGGTGCCGCAGACAGCGTTCAGCGTCGCCGCGAGCTCCGAGTTCTTGACGAACGGCAGGGCCGCCGCGTCCTGACGGGGCTTGAGCGAGTTGAACGTGTCCTTGACCTGGTAGGGGATCACGACCTCGTTGACCAGGGGCTGGCCGAGGCGCGAGACCTGCTTGTAGCCGCCACGGGAGTTCTTGCGGTCCGTGGTGCTCCAGATGCCGACGACCGAGCGGCCGTTGGCGATCAGGTCGCGGCGCTGCACCTTGAGGGCGAGCGTGTTGACGTTGAAGCCGGCCAGCGTGTCGTGCCCGGCCTCGGTCTTGCAGTCGCCGCCGTAGAGGACGTCGAACACGCGCAGGTCGAGGAAGAACGGGTCCTCGGCCTGGCCGGCGAACGCCTGGCGGCCCGAGCCCTGGAACGACGTGATGGCGGCGTCCCGGAGCGCGTTGTAGTTCGGCATCGACGCGTCACCGACGAAGGACGGCGCGACCGGGGCGTTCTTGAGCAGCGTGCGGACCTTGTCCTTGCCCTTGCGGACCTGGATGCGCTTGAGCGTGTACTTCTGGCGGAAGAGCAGGTTCTTGTCCTTCAGCGACGTCACCGGCCCGTTGTTGGTCAGGAAGGTGCCCTTGCCCGTGAAGCTGTCCTTGGCCTTCGGCGTGCGCGAGTCCTTGAACTTCCACCGGTAGATGACGTCCGGCTTGGCGTCGTAGTCGTTGTCGATCTTGACGTTGTAGCGGGCGTCGGTGGCCCACGGGTAGAAGTTCGGGCCGCCGGACGGCTCCGAGAACGGCGACCAGTTGGCGACGATGTTGACCATGTCGGTCTGGTTCGGGTCCACGAACGCGTACAGGTCCGTGTTGTCGTACTGCGGCTGCCCCGCGATGGCTGGCGCCTCGCGGTGGCTCGATGCGGTGGCTCCGCCCGGCGCGAGGCCGGCGAGGCCGCCGCCGACGAGCAGCGTGCCCACTCCGAGCAGCGCCGTGGCGCGCACCCGGGGGGCTCGTCTCGACTGAGACATGGTTTCCCTCCTGAGGGGTCGGTGCCGGCTGTGACGGCTGTCACTCCGGCCGGTCCGCCGGGTATCCGGAGCGGGTGCGACCCCGGATTGGCTGTGCCTCCGCGAAACTCCCGGTCCCCGGGCGTGTCGCCGCCGTAGGCTCCGCAGCGTGACCAGGCGGCCCCTGCCGGGCGCGCGGACCCCGCGGTCCGGACGCGCCGCGCCGCCGTGCGCCGGCGCGCGGGGGGCGGGCCGGGGGACCGGCCGGTGACCGCCATGCCGGGGACCGACGAGCCGGGGTGGGACGGGCCGCTGCCCGAGCCGGTCCGGGTCCGGGTGGCCGCGCTGGCTGCGGACACGCTCGGGGCGCTCCAGGACGACGAGGTGCCGGCGTCGCTCAGGCGCTACCGCAGCTGGGCGCCGGCGCACCGCGCCAAGCGCGCGGCGACCCCGCTGGCAGGAGCGTTGGAGCGTGACGTGGCGTTCCGGCAGCGGACGTACGCGCGGGCCCTCGAGGCCATGCCTGACCTGGCCGAGGCACTGTCCACGGGCGACGCGCCGCCTGCCGCGGACCCGGTGGACGTGGCGACCGTCGCCTACCTGGGGCGTACGCCGGGATGGGCCGGGCTCGTCGCGGCGGCCGGCGCCGAGCTCGACCGGGCCGCGGCGGTCGCGGAGGCGGAGAGCGTGGCGACGGAGGTCGCCCGGCTGCGGGAGGAGCTGGCGGCAGCCGGGGCCGAGGTCAGGCAGGAGCAGGCCGCGCGGCGGCGCGAGGTGGCCGAGGCCCGCGACGAGGCGGCGGCCGTCGCCAAGGCGCTGCGGGAGGAGAAGGGTGCGCGGCGCCGGGCGGAGCGCGCGGCCGCCGCGGCCGGGGAGGCCGGTGCGGCTGCCCTCTCCGATGCGGCGGACGCCGTCGCGGTCGCCGAGGCCGAGGTGAGCCGGGCGCGCTCCCGGCAGGCCGAGGCCGAGTCCGCGCTCGCGGCAGCGCGCAAGGCGGTCCGGGACGGCCGCAGCCTCGAGCACACGCGCCTCCGGCTCCTCCTCGACACCGTCGTCGACGCCGCTGCCGGGCTGCGCCGCGAGCTGGCGCTGCCCCCGCCCGGCGACCTGCCCGGCGACCTGGTGGACGCCGCCCGACCGGGTGACGAGGCCGCGACCGCGCCCGAGCGCGCGCTGCTCGGCGACGACCCGGCCCTGCTCGACCAGCTGATGGCCCTGCCGCAGGTGCACGTGATCGTCGACGGCTACAACGTGACGAAGACGGGGTTCCCCGACCTCACGCTGGAGGCCCAGCGGGCCCGGCTCGTCACCGGCCTGGCGGCGCTCGCGGCGCAGGTCGGCGCGGAGGTGACGTGCTGCTTCGACGGGGCCGCCCTGACCGGCCGGGTGCCGTCGGTGTCCGCGCGAGGGGTGCGGGTGCTGTTCAGCAAGCCGGGCGAGATCGCCGACGAGCTGATCCGGCGGCTGGTGCGCGCCGAGCCGTCCGGCCGTCCGGTCGTGGTCGTCTCCTCGGACCGCGAGGTGGCCGAGGGCGTGCGCCGCGACGGTGCCCGGCCGGTGTCGGCCGCGGCCCTCGTCCGCCGCCTGGACCGCGGCTGAGCGCGCCGGCGCCTCCGCACCGGAAGTTGTGTCCGACCCCCTTCCTAGCGTCGTGCCCGCAAGCTGGACCCGGCCCCGGAGGAGACGACGTGATCATCGACTGCGACAGCTGTGAGGTGCGCGGCCTGGCGTGCGGCGACTGCGTCGTCACCGCCCTGATGGGCGCGCCGCCGGTCGACTTCGACGACGGCGAGACCGCCGCGCTCGAGGCGCTGGCCGGCTCGGGCCTCGTGCCCCCGCTGCGCCTCGTCGTCCCGGTCGAGGTGATCGACCGGGCCCGGGAGCGGGGCGACCCCGCCGCCGAGGCGAGCTGACCCGCCCGCCGCAGTCCCGCGGTCGGCCGCCGCGGCCACCTACTCTGGCGGGGTGCCGCCCGACTCCCCTTCGTTCGCGCCCGAGACGGCCGGAGCGGAGCCACCCGAGCATCACGGCCGCTGGCTCACCGCCGTGGCCGGGCTCGTCGCACTGGGCGTCCTGGCGACGGTGGGGTTCCTCTGGTCGGGCCGCTCCGGGCCGCAGCCGGGTGCCGAGCCCGGGGCGAGTCCGAGCGGTCCGGTCACCACGTCCGGTGCCGGCGGCCGCACGCCTCCGGCACCCACGCAGGCCGAGGCCGTCCGGGCGCTGCTCGCCGAGCGCGCCCGGGCGGTGACGACCGCCGACCGGGCGGCCTTCCTCGCAACGGTCGACCCGACCCAGGCCGAGTTCGCGCAGGCGCAGCGGCGGCTCATCGACCGGCTGTCGTCGGTGCCGATCGGCGCGTGGACGTACGAGGTCACGGGTGACGGGCCGGGCCTGACCGAGGCGCGCGCCGGCGAGCTCCCGGAAGGCTCCGCGATCGTGCGGGTGCGCCTGACCTACCGGCTGGACGGCACGAGCACGACGACCGACCGGGAGCAGTACCTCACCGTCGTCCCGCGCGGCGGCCGGTGGCTGCTCGCCGGCGACACCGACGCGAGCGAGAACGGCTTCGACACCCAGCGCGACCTGTGGGACCTCGGTCCGGTCCGGGTCGTGCGCGGAGACCGGGCCCTGGTGCTCGCCGACGCCCGCGGGGCCGACCGCTCGCAGGTGCGGCGGCTGGCCGAGGAGGCCGACCAGGCCGTCGAGGACGTCGACCGCCTCTGGCGACGGGACTGGGCGCACGGCGCGGTCGTGCTGCTGCCGCGCACCCAGAAGGCGATGGCGACGCTGATCGGGAGCGACGGCGACGGGCTGCCCCAGATCGCCGCCGTCACGACCGGCTCGTTCGAGGACGGGTTGGCGCGGGGCGACCGCATCGTCATCAACCCCTCGGCGTTCGGCACCCTCGGGCCGCTCGGGCGCCGGGTCGTGCTCGGCCACGAGATGACCCACGTGGCGACCCGCGTCTCGAGCGTCCGGCCGGTGCCGATCTGGCTCTCGGAGGGCTTCGCCGACTACGTCGCCTACGACGCGAGCCCCGTGCCCCTGTCGATCGTCGCGGGCGACGTGCTCGACGACGTGCGGGACGGCAAGGGGCCCCGGCGCCTGCCCGAGCCGGCCGACTTCGACGCGGGCGAGGGCGACGTGGCCGCCGCCTACGAGGGTGCGTGGCTCGCGGCCAGGATGGTGGCCGAGCACTACGGGCAGAACAGGCTCGTCCGGCTCTACGAGGCGATGAGCGACAGCGCGGGCCCCGGCTGGCCGGAGGAGACCCGCGACGTCCTGGGCGTCGGAGCCAGAGCGCTGACCCGCGAGTGGCGGGCCTACCTTGCCGACAAGGCCGCCGCGTGAGCAGCCGGACGGCCCTGCTCGCCACCACGGTCGTGCTCGGGGTGGCCCTCGTGGTGCTCGTCGTGGTCCTGACGCCCTGGCGGCCGCTGCCGCTGCACGGCGTGGACGCCGTCGCCGCGGACCCGGCCCGCGACTTCACCGCCGAGCAGGTCGCCCGGGAGGACGCCTACCACGCCGCGGTCCGCCCGCCGGCCTACGTCTCGCTCGGTCTCTCGCTGCTCGTCGCCTGCGTGCTCGGCCTGAGCCCCGTCGGCGCCCGGCTGGTCGAGCGGGTCGCGGCGCCCCTCGGCGGCGGGTGGGGCTGGCAGGTGCTGCTCGGCGGGGTCGCGCTCACCCTGCTCGGCCGGCTGCTCGTGCTGCCCTGGGACGCCTGGTCCGAGTCGGTGCGACGCCGCTACGGCCTGTCCACCAGGACGTGGTCGAGCTGGGGGGTGGACGTCGCGAAGTCCTACGGCGTCGGGCTCGCCGTCACACTGCTCGTCCTGCTCCTCGTGGTCGGGCTCGCCCGGTGGTCGCCGCAGTGGTGGTGGACCGCCGGCGCGGCACTGGGCGCACTGCTGGTCGTGGCCGTCTCCTTCGCCTACCCGGTCGTCGTGGAGCCGGTGTTCAACAAGTTCACGTCGCTGCCGGAAGGGCAGCTGCGCACGTCGCTGCTCGACCTCGCCCAGGCCGACGGCGTGCCCGTCGACGACGTTCTGGTGGCCGACGCGTCCCGACGGACGGCGTCGTTGAACGCCTACGTCTCCGGCTTCGGGTCGACGCGTCGCATCGTCGTCTACGACACGCTCCTGGACTCGGGCAGCGACCGCGAGGTCGAGCTGATCGTGGCCCACGAGCTGGGTCACGCCAAGCAGCGCGACGTCGTGTGGGGGACGCTGATGGGCGCGGTGGGCGTGGCCCTGCTCGTCTGCCTGCTCGCGCTCGTCGTGCGGTCCGGCCCGGTGCTGTCGCGTGCAGGTGTCCCCGCTCTCGGCGACGGGCGTTCGGTGGCCCTCGCGCTGGCCGTCCTGGCCGTCCTGGGCTTCGTGAGCGGTCCCGCGCAGGCCCTGATCTCGCGCCGCATCGAGACGCGGGCCGACGTGCACTCCCTCGACCTGACGCGCGACCCCGGCTCGATGATCGCGATGCAGAAGCGGCTCTCGACCACCAACCTGTCCGACCTGGACCCCGCGCCCCTCGTCTTCGGGATGTTCTCGACGCACCCCACCGCCCCGCAGCGGATCGCGCTGGCGCGGACGTGGGCGCGCATCAACGACGTGGATGTCGCCGCGGCGACCGCGGGCGACCGGTGAGTGCGCGCACCCTGGTCGTCACCAACGACTTCCCGCCGCGCGTCGGCGGGATCGAGTCGTTCGTGCTCGCGATGGTGCGGCGCATGCCGCCCGACTCGGTCGTCGTGCACACGGCTCGGCAGCAGGGGGACGCCGCCTTCGACGCGGGGCTGCCCTTCCCGGTGGTCCGCGACCCGTCGCGGGTCATGCTGCCGACGCCGGCGATCACGTCGCGGTCGGTCGGCGTGGCGCGCGACCTGCACTGCGAGTCGGTCTGGTTCGGTGCGGCGGCGCCGTTGGGCCTCATGGCCTCGGCGCTGCGGTCACGGGCAGGGGTCCGCCGCACCGTGGCGACCACCCACGGCCACGAGGTGTGGTGGGCCAGGACGCCGGGTGCGCGTCGCCTGCTGCGCCGCATCGGCGAGACCAACGACGTGCTGACCCATCTCGGCGCCTTCACGCGCGACGCGATCGCCCGGGCGCTGACGCCGGAGGCCGCCGGGCGGATGGTGCAGCTGGCTCCGGGCGTCGACGCGCGGGCGTTCCACCCGGGTGTGGACGGTGCCCGGGTGCGGGAGCGCTACGGCCTGGGTCGACGGCCGGTCGTCGTCTGCGTCTCGCGCCTCGTCGAGCGCAAGGGGCAGGACACGCTGGTCCGCGCACTGCCGCTGGTGCAGCGGCGGGTGCCCGACGCGGCGGTGCTGATCGTCGGAGACGGTCCGCGCCGCCGGGCGCTGGAGTCGCTGGCCGCGTCGCTCGGCGTGCAGAGCGACGTCGTCTTCACCGGGGCGCACCCGTGGGCGGAGCTGCCGCCGTTCTTCGCGGCCGGCGACGTCTTCGCGATGCCGACGCGCACCCGCAGGGCCGGCTTCGAGGTCGAGGGCCTCGGCATCGTCTACCTCGAGGCGTCGGCCACGGGGCTCCCGGTCGTCGCGGGCGACTCGGGTGGGGCTCCCGACGCGGTCCGCGAGGGCGAGACCGGCTACGTCGTCGACGGCAGGTCGCCCGAGGCCGTCGCCGCCCGGGTGGGCGACCTCCTGCTCGACCGAGACCTGGCCGCGCGGATGGGTGCGGCCGGTCGCGCCTGGGTGCTGCGGTCGTGGGGCTGGGACGACCTCGGCGACCGGCTGCGCGCCCTGCTGGAGCCTCCGGCCGCACGATCGTGACCTTGCTCGCACGGTCGCGCACCCTGCGTGATCACCGGCGTCCCATCCTCCGAACGGATGAGGTCGGACCCCTTCGTTCGGACGATGGTCGGGGCTAGGCTCCTCGCCGTGACCCAGGACGTCAGGCGGCCTGTCGTTCCGGCCCAGCGGGGGACCAAGGCGCTGATGGACGCGCTCGAGCTGCAGGGCGTCGTCCGGGACCGCGCCAGCGCGCCGCTGCCGCCCCGCGGGCGGCGCGACCCGCTCGACGTCGTGGACGTGGACCAGCCCACGATCACGAGATCGGCGCGGCGTCGCTGGCTGATGGTCGTCCTGACCGTCGAGTCCGTGCTGGCCGTGATCGCGGTCGCCGTGCTGGTCGCCTACCTGGTGATCGAGGGCCCGACGCCTCAGTAGCGACGCACCCGACGGTGGCTCGGCCCGCGAGGGTCCTAGCCGGGCGGGGGAGCTCCGCGAGTCGGGACCGGTCGACCGACCTCGACCCGGGACACGCACAGACCCGGGTCGGTCGAGCGCCGTGAGAGTCGCAGGGCGTCCACGGGCAGCCCCGCTGGCAGGGCGTAGGCGACGGTGGACTCGCCGGGGGGGAGCGGCATCCTCCACCGCAGCCGCACGCCGTCCTGACGGACCACCTTCGACCATCCGCCGTCGTGGAGGACCTCTATCCCGATCGAGGTCGCTGAGGACGCTCGTGAGGTGACGAGCACCGACTGGTTCCGGCGCGCAGGCAGGGTGCTGCTGAGCTCGACACGAACCCTTTGCGGCCCGCGAGCAGCGAGCTCCCACCCGCAACCCCTGCTGTTGCTGCCGGCCGCAGCCAGGGACCAGGCGGCGGGCACCATGTCGCCTCGCGGCGTCACCGCGAGCATCTCCTGGCGTACCCGGCCGAGCTCGAGATCCTCGTGGAGCCAGGGAAGGATGAGCGCATTCGAGGTCTCGGCGCCGAACTGCGCGCTGATGACCCGGCGCGGCAGCTCGGTCTCGTAGACACCGGTGGAGCTCTCGAGATGTTCGACGCCCCTCTCGAGCCGAGCGAGGAACTCGGCGTTGTCGTTGCGATGCCACCCGGTCGCGAACGTGGCGACGGTGACGGCCATGCCGGCGAGCCACGCGGCGGCGACGACGGCGAGGACCCGGAACGGGAGCCCGGCGGCGGGCCGGCCGCCGCCGGTCCTGGCTCCGGCCAGGACCATGGCGGCGGCGATCCCCACGGCAGGCACGGTGTCCGCCCAGAAGCGGAGGTCGACCCCGAGCTGTCCGGAGAGGAGGTGACCCCGGGCGAGGGCCACCAGGAGGTAGCACGGGACGTAGTAGCTGAGCAGGACCACTGATGCCTTGGCGGCCGCGCGGCGCCGGAACCGGACCGCGGCGAGCGCCATCAGCGCGAAGACCGCGGCGCCCAGCAGCGAGGCGATCAGCGGGGGGTCAGCGATTGCGAAGTACGGGCTGTCCTCGTAGAAGACACCGCGCAGGCGCCACGTCCAGGGTCCGCCGACCAGGGTCGGCAGGAAGCCGAGCCACGCGTGGTCCACGGCGATGCGCGATGCCTCGGAGCCGGAGACGGGATGCCCGTCCATGCCCCCGGCCGAGGTGTACGTGAAGATCCAGACGAGACCGACCACGCCCAGGGACGCCCAGACCCGCGAGGTCTCCGCCATGGCGACGACCGCCGCTCGGATGGTCGTCACCTTGGCGATCACGAGGCAGTAGAGCGCAGGGAGGAAGGCGAAGAGAACGAGCGCCTTCTCGGCGAAGCACAGCCCGAGCGCGACGGCGAGCACGGTCCCGACGATGTGCCGGGTCCTGCGCGTCCGGTGGTACGTCGTCAGCGACAGCACGGCGAGCGCGGTGGCCAGCTGGACGGGCAGCAGGGTCAGCGCCTGGGCATACCACGCCGTTGCGGACAGAGCCATCGGCGTCAGCGCGGTGAAGGCGAAGACCGTGGCGATCGCCGGCGTGGCCCCGAACAGCCTGCGGAGCATCCTCCAGACCGCGTAGGAGGCCCCGAGCCGCAGGCTCGTGATCACGACGATCGCCGGTGTGTAGTCCAGTCCGAACAGCCGTCCGTGGACCCAGAGCACGGCATGGGTGCCCGGCACCACGTGTGTGCCATTGGTCCACAGCAGCGAGTCCGCGAACGGGAGGCCGGAGATGAAGATGATCGCCCGGATGTCGTCCTGGTAGAGGCCTCCGCGCCACACGACGGCAAGGGTCACCACGAGCTGCAGCGCGAGGACCGATGCGGCGATGCGGTCCCCGGTCGCCAGGCGGCGCAGCCCTGCCCGTGCGGTTCTCGAGGCGGGTGCTGCCGGCCGGGAGGGGTCCCGATCGCTGTCGTTCCGGTGCTGACGGGGTGTTCTCCCCTGCTGGACGCCGGACAAGGTCACGGCTTCGCGAGCAGGACGAAGTCACCGTCGGTCAGCTCGCGGGTCCAGCCGGCCCGCCGCAGCTCCGTGGCCAGCGGGCCGCTCTTGCCGAGTACGGCGTAGTCGGCGTCGACCTCCCTCACGATCTGCCGCCACCTCACGAGGTCGCCCGTCGCCGCGAGGTAGCGGTGCACGAAGTCGGGGTCGTAGTTGTCGGTCCGCCCGTCGATGGCGACCGAGACGTGCGGCGCCCCCAGGCCGGTGAGAACACCCCCGACGTTGTAGCTGTTGAGCACGCGGACCGGCGCGGGGCGCTCCTCGAGCGCAGCCACGATCCGGAAGGGGATGCCGTCGACCAGCGGCGGACGCGACGCGACCAGCGCGGTCACGGCGGCGACGGCCGCCACGACCGAGGCCGCGACGAGTGCCCGGGGTACGCGCGGGACGGCGCGGGCGGCCAGCCGCTCCCCGTACGCGCGCTCGAGCGCGACGCGACGAACGGGGCCATGAGGATGACGGCGGGGGCCACGTTGCGGCCCGCCTGGAGGCTGAACAAGAACACGGCGCCCATCCATAGCACCTCCGAGCGGGGGGCACGGGTGGTGGCACGGGCCAGGCCGAGCGGCCCACAGCAGGAAGAGCACGGTGAAGGCGAGGCTGTAGCGGTCGACGAGCACCGTCGGCTGCCACTCGGAGATGCCGCTGGCCGCGTCGCGCACCACCAGCGACCAGTAGACGAGACGCGGCCCGGCTGGGGTCAGGGCCGCCGAGACGACGACACCGACGGCGACGAGCACGCTGCGCCGGGAGACCGCGACCCATCCCGGCCCCTGGTCCGAGCGCACCCCCAGCGCCACCACGCCCGACGGCCAGCGGCAGCAGGACCCACATCCCGTGCAGGTTGGCCCACAGGTAGCCCAGCGGCGATCGTCCACCACGGGGGAGGCCGACCCGGCGAGGGCGCGCCGCACCGCGCCGGCCAGCCAGACGGTGAGCAGCAGGGAGACGAGCTGGGGACGCTCGGCCAGGAAGGGCGAGAGGGTGATCGCGCACAGCGCGAAGACCGGGTCCGGCGATGCGCGAGGAGCCGAGCGAGAACAGCTGGCGCGCCAGCGCGAGCAGGACGACGCCGCTGACCACGACCTTGGCGACGACGATGCCCCGCCAGCCCGCGACGTCGTACACGGTGGCCAGGACGACGTCGGAGAGCCAGGCGGTCGGCACCCAGGGGCGGCCGAGCGCGGTGAAGGCCCACGGCTCCTGGTGCGGCACGCCGCTGTCGAGGATCAGGTCACCGGTGCGGATGTGCCACCAGATGTCTGGATCGTCCAGGGGCCGGGTAGTGCCGACCCAGAAGATGCCGCCCACGACCACGGCGAACCACAGCCAGGCGTCCGACCCGCGCGCGGCGGTGCCGCTCAGCGATGGCGCCGTGGCAGGACGCGTTACCGTCGATGCCATCGGGCCCCCGGATCGGTGACCGGACGGGAGGCCCGGTGCCGTGCCGACCCCGCTGCTAGGACGTCGCAGTTGTTCTTCGCGGGGCCGCTGGTGTTCACGCTGTTCGACTCGTCGAACGCCTTGCAGGTGTCCTTGAAGGCACCCTTGACGAACGTCCCGAGCGCGAAGACGACGAGGATGATGATGGCGGCGATGGCGGCGACGAGGAGGCCGTACTCGACCGCGGACGCGCCCTCGTCGTCGCCGCGGCGCTTGTCGGCGACCCGACGGATGTAAGCGAGCATTTCGTTCCGACCTCCACGGTCATGACTGCATTGCGGCGACCCCCCACGAGCCCCTCGCGACCCAGGATGCGCTACGGAGCGTGGCCGACGGTATCGGACCGTAGGTCAGCGTTGATGGCTAGATGGGGGAGTGTCGCAATCGTCCGAAAGAACTATGGATGGTCCGGTGTCTCCTGCTTGATGATCCCGAGCCGGAGGGAGGTCATGAGCGCTTGCGCCCGGTTCGTGGCACCTAGTTTGTCGTAGATCTTGGAGATATGGGTCTTGGTGGTCGATTCGCTGATGTAGAGCTGCCCGGCGATCTGGGCCACGCTGAGGCCCTCGGCCAAACGGGTGAGGACGTCCATCTCCCGGGGGCTCAGGCGGGGGCCGGAGGGCTCCAGGCGCCGTTTCATCGCTTCGGCGAGGTCACTGGCCGTGAACGCGCGGGGCGACACCGACGCGTGGCGCGCGGCGGCGACGATGTCCTCGGCCGGCGCGTCCTTCGCGACGAAGGCCGAGGCCCCGGCCTCGAGCGCGCCGAAGAGGTGCTCGTCGCCGGAGTACATCGTGAGCACGACGATGCCCATCTGGTCGTGCTCGCCCCTGATCTCCTTGGCGAGCTCGAGCCCGTTGACGTCGGGCAGCCGGATGTCGACGATCGCCACGTCCGGGCGGGTGCGCGCCACGAGGTCACGTGCCTCTGCTCCGGAGCCGGCCTCGCCGACCACCTGGAAGGACGGGTCGCGCTCGAAGGCGCGCCGCAGTCCCTGCCGGATCAGCTCGTGGTCGTCGACCAGGATCACAGATGTCGTCATGTCCTCTTGCTCATCTCGTGGTCGGTCGTGCTCCGGTGGTTCGGCGGGTCGCCCAGCGCGACCGCCACCCGGGTGCCTCCGCCCGGTCGGTCGCTGATCGACAGTCTCGCACCCAGGCGGTCGGCCCTCTCCCGCATGATCTGCAGCCCGTAGCTGTCCTCACGCGCCTCCTGCAGCCCGCGTCCGTCGTCCTCGACGAGGAGGCTCGCGCGCGGCGGGTGGACCGAGCAGGTCACCCACAGGTTCTCGGCGGACGAGTGCTTGCGCGCGTTGTTGACCGACTCCTGGGCGATGCGCAGCAGCTCGGTCTCGGTCTCGTGCGGGAGCCGCATCGGCGACTCGTCCAGCGCCAGGTGGACGGTCATGTCCGTGGCGGTGCCGACCGAGCGCACGAAGTCGGACAGGGCCGAGCCCAGGCCCGCCCCCGAGTGCACCTCGCTGCGCAGCTCGAAGATCGACAGCCGCAGGTCGCCGACGACGCGCGTGACCTGTGCTCGCAGGTCCTTGAGCTCGGTCCGCAGGTCGGGCTGCTCCGACCGCGCCGACAGGTCGTCGAGCACGTAGCCGAGGAACGCGAGCTCCTGGGCGATGCCGTCGTGGATCTCGCGAGCGAGCCGGCGCCGCTCGTCGGCGGTCGCGATCGTGCGCACCTCACCGAAGAGCAGCGCGGTCTCGATGCGCAGCGCCGCCTCCTCGACCAGCGGCATGAGCGACTCGGGGTCCTCGAAGGACCACTTGCCGCGCCGCTCGGCAGCGACGACGCCCACCGTGCGGGCGCCGACGGTCAGCGGCAGCGCCAGCGAGACCATGCCGGTGGTGCCGTTCAGGCCCCCCTGGGCGGTGACCGGGCGCTGCTGGCTCCACGCCTCGGCCATGACGCCGTCCCCGGAGAGCGAGTTGTCCCAGTCGGGGAGGTGGCCGTCGCTCTCGAGGGGGATCAGCGTGCCGGCCGGGCCGGGGACGAACACGGCCGCACGGTCGTACTCCGTCTGCGCACGGATCTGCTCGAGCAGGATGCGGGCCAGGCCGACCGCGTCCAGGCCCCCCGACAGCTGGCGGGCCACGGTCCGCAGCTGGCTGACGAGGCGGTAGGCCGCGGGGTAGGGCTCGTCCCGGCCGGCCGTGCGCAGCCCCAGCCTGCGGGCCCAGGCGGCGAGCGACCCCGCGAGCAGGGCGAGCATGACCCACTCGGCCGCCGTGGTGCTGTAGTCGACGAGGCTGCGCTCGGTGACCCCGACGAGCCGCGCCAGCAGGACCATCGCCGACGACGCGCCCGCCACCAGCACCGCCGCGCGGATCCCGGCCACCAGGCCGGCGTCGAGCGCGGGCGCGAGCAGGTAGGGGAGCAGCGACTCGTGCGGCCCGCCCGCCGACATGACGAGCAGCGTGACCGCCGCCGACTCCGCGACGGGGACCCAGGTCGCACGAGGGCGCGCGGTGGCCAGCACCACGCCCGCGATGGCGATGCTCATCAGCGCCGTGAGCCGCCCGATGCTCTCCACGCGGTCGTCGCGCATGCCGATGCTCTCCACGAGCGTCAGGAACGAGCACAGCAGCAGGAGCACTGCGCGGGCCACGATGCTCAGCCGCTGGCGGTCCAGCACCCCGACACCGGTGGAGAGCGCAGAGATGGCCACGGTCAGCGACGGTGCCACATGCGTTGCGAAACCGACAGCATCTGCGTGATTACACCTTCGCGCGTCGCGCCGTGCTGATTCGATGGACGGCATGGACATGGGCCTCCGGCCGCTCAGCGAGGTGCTGGACTCGGCCGATGCCACGCTCCGCCGCGGCGAGAGCGCCGCGGGTCGTGCCTGGGCCACCGGCTTCGACCCCCTGGACTCCTACCTGGGTGGTGGGGTGCGGTCGGGCGAGCTCGTGCTCGTGGGCGGTCCCCAGGGCTTCGGCAAGACGACGTGGGTGCTCCAGGCGCTGCGCAACATGGTGGCGGGCGGGGCGCACGGCGTCTACGTCTCCTACGAGCACGACGAGTACACCGTGCTCGAGCGGCTGCTCTCGCTGGAGGCCGGGCTCCTCTACGGCGCGGAGGCGGTCGGCATGCGCCGCATCAGGGCCGCCCTGGAGGCCGTCGACGGCCGCGGCCACGAGCCCCTCGAGGAGCGCCTGGCCGCCACCCCGGGCGGCACGGAGGCGTTGCAGCTGGTCCGCACCTACGCGCCCCGCCTCTACTTCGCCCGGGCGAACGGCTCCACGACGGGCCTGCGCGAGATCGCTGCCCGGGCCGAGACGATCATCGAGACGACCGGGCAGGCGCCGGTCATCGTCGTCGACTACCTCCAGAAGGTGCCGGTCCCGGGCGGGCCGGACATCGAGGAGGAGCGCATCACCCGCGTCGCCGAGGGTCTCAAGGACCTTGCGCTGCGGCTGCGCGTCCCGATCGTCGCCGTCGTCGCCGCCGAGCGGGAGGGTCTCGTCGCCGGAAAGCGGCTGCGCGTGCACAACCTGCGCGGGTCCTCCGCGTTGGCCTACGAACCCGACGTCATCCTGCTCATGAACGACAAGTTCGACGTGGTCGCCCGCCACCACCTGGTCTTCGACCTCGGCAACGCCGACCGCTTCAAGAGCTGGGCCGTGATGAGCATCGAGAAGAACCGGTCCGGCCTGGACAAGATCGACCTCGAGTTCCTCAAGCACTTCGATCAGGGGCGGTTCGACACCACGGGCCAGGTCGTCACCGAGCAGCTCGTCGACGAGCGCGTCTACGTCGAGTAGCGGCTCGCCCGGCCGCGCGGACGGGCCGGTCAGTCGGCCCGATCGGTGTAGTCACTCATCGCCCGCGCCAGGTCGCGCACCTCGAGAGCGTCCCGCAGCAGACGGCCGGCGTCGTCGAGTGCGGCGTGCGCCCTGGTCAGGTCGTCCTCGCTGAACCCCCCGCTCTCGCGCGCGAGCAGGACGAGGGACCGCGCCTCGATGACGGGCAGGGCGAGCAGGTGCGGCCAGCTCGCCAGGGGCGAACCGCTCAGGCGGGCGCGGACGACGTCGGTGTCGCGGACCAGAAGCCCATGGCTCGCCGTCACGACCTCGGCGACCAGCCAGTGGTCGGCGCGGACCTGCAGGCGTTGCTCGAGCGGGCGGAGGCGGGCACCCGCCGCCACGCGCCAGACATCCTCGTCGGGCACCAGGACGGCGGCCGCGTCGCAGGGCACGGCCGACGTGCAGCGGTCGCGGAGCAGGCGCGCGGCCTCGTGCACCCGCCCCAGCCGGCTGATGTCGCGCTGCAACGACCGGACCAGGCCCATGACCTCCTGCTGGCGGTGGGCACGGGCGGCCTCGTCGGCGCCCGCTTCGGCAGCCGGCGGCGCCGGCGACGTCGCCGCCGCAGCCTCGACGGCGGCCGCGACGGACGGGTCGGTCGGCGCTTCCGGGCGCCGTCGCGCCGTGGGCTCCCGCGGTCTCTCGCGTCGCCCGCCCTTCGGCCTGGCGTGGGTGCGGCGGGGCGTCGGGGCCGCGGTGGGTGCCTCCTCGGCGGCGGGCGGGTCGGGCGGAGCGACCTCTTCTGCCGTGCCGACGCCTGCCGTGGCGCACGTCGGCCGGGCCGGCCTGCCCTGGCACCTGGGGCGGGCTGTCGGGGGGATCGCTGCCCGCCGGCTCGCGGTCGGCGCTCATGGCACGGTCGACGGCCGCCAGCAGGGAGTCACGCACGACGGGCAGCGAGACGAACGACAGGTCACGATGCCGGTGCAGCAGGGCGTCCCACCCGCTCCCGGACGCCGCGATGACGACCAGCGGGGCGCTCACGCCCGGCCCGCCAGGGTCTCGATCGCCGCCTGGGTGGACTGCGCCGTCTCGAGGTCGAGCACGACGACCTGCTCGGGCCAGTCGCGGTGCGCCCAACCGGTCACGGGGCGGACCTCCACGAAGTGGTGCGTCGCCGAGCTCATGGCCAGCGCGACCCCGGTCCGCCGGGTCACCACCGCGATCGTGGAGGTCACGGCTACCTCTTCAGCAGGCCGTCGTAGATCTGCAGTCCGGCCGGCCCGATGACGACGATGAACAGCGCCGGGAGGATGCAGAAGATCAGCGGGAAAAGGATCTTCACCGGCACCTTCTGCGCCTGCTCCTCGGCGCGCTGGGAGCGCTTGAGCCGCATCTCCTTGGCCTGCACGCGCAGCACGTTGGCGACGGGGATGCCGAAGGCGTCGGCCTGGACCAGGGCCGTCACGAACGTGCGGATGTCGTCGACGTCGGTGCGCTCGGACATCGCCCGGAAGGCCGCGGTCCGACCCATGCCGATCTGCATCTCCTGCAGGACACGGAAGAACTCCTCGGCCAGGGGCCCGTCCGTCTGCCGGGCCACCTGGGACATGGCGGCGTCGAACGCGAGCCCGGCCTCGACGCTGATCGTCAGCAGGTCCAGCGCGTCCGGCAGGTCCCTGCGCATCCGGTCGGCGCGGTTGTAGCCCTTCTGGTAGAGCACGATGTCCGGAGTGAAGAAGCCGAGCACGACGAGTGGCAGGGCGAGGCCGACGAGCGGAAGGACACCGAACACGAGCACGATCGGCGAGATGAGCAGGAGGAGCACGACGGCTGCCAGCGCCGCCAAGGACCTTGAACGCGAGCACACGGTCGACGTCCCAGTTGGCCGGCTGCCCGGCCGCGTCGAGCCGCTTGCGGATCCGCACGACCTGCCCAGACGGCGTGAGCCGCTTGCCGAGGTTGCCGCTGCCGCCGACGAGGGGGGCGATGACACGCTCCCGGAACGGGCGGTCGAGCTCGCTGCGCATGTTCCGCGGGGTCGCATGGAAGGCCTGGACGGCAGCCAGGCTCCGGCCGACCTGCTGGCGCTCGCCGGTGAGCACGCCGATCGTGGCCAGCACGATGACCACGGCGCAGAAGATGGCGGCGAGACCCACCGCAAGCGCGACATCAGCCACCGGTCAGACCTCCACGTCGACGATCTTCTTCATCCACAGCGAGCCCGACGACCATCGCGGTGACGCCGACCGGCGATCATCAGCCAGCCGAGCGGCTGCCTGGGCGAGCAGCAGGATGTACGACGGGCGCGCGACCAGCATGTACAGCGTGAAGGCGACCGGCAGCCCGCCCAGGATCCAGGCCGAGAGCCGTCCCTCCGCGGACAGCGTCTGGATCTGGCGGCGGATCCGGGCCCGGTCGCGCAGTGTCGCGGCGACCGTGAGCAGCAGCTCGGCCAGGTTGCCGCCGACCTCCCGCTGCACGCGGACCGCCATCACCACCCAGGCCCAGTCCTTGCTGCTCATGCGGTCCGAGATCGTCTCGAGCGCGTCCTCGAGGGGGACGCCGAGCCGCGCCTCGACGAGCGCGCGGTTGAACTCCGACGCGATCGGGTCGGTGCCCTCCCTGACGACGGCGTCGACGGCCTGGGGGAGGGAGTAGCCGGCGCTGAGGCTGCCGGCCATCAGCTGCAGGACGTCGGGCAGCGACTCGGCGAACTTCGCGCGGCGCCGGGTGTTGCGGAGGCTGAGGAAGGCCGGCGGAGCAGCCGCGGCGACGACGACGGCCAGCAGGGTGAGCACGGCGTTGCGACCGCTGATGAGGAAGGCCAGCAGGGGGACGACCAGCAGCCCTCCCGCCTGGATGAGGATCCACTCGGCGGGCTTGAGCGGCAGTGCCGCGGCGTCGAGGCGCCGCTGCAACCGCTCCTCGAGTCCGCGGCGTGCGGCCATCCGGCCGGCGAGGTCGACCGCGCTCTGCGCCACGGTGCTCTTGCCGAACGCCGTGCTCTCGCGCGCGCGCTCCCGCGGCTGCCCGCGGACGATCGTGTAGACGGAGAGCTGCTTGCTCATCGCGGTCCTGGTGGCCGGCGCCGTGGCGTTGAACGCGAAGGCCAGGAGGGCAGCCATGCCGAGGAAGAACACCGCGACCGCCACCCAGATCAGCTCGGGACGCAGCAGGGGAGCAGGAGCGAGCGAGGTGGGCTGGGGTGCGGCTTGCACGGTGGGTGCCGGCGACGGCGCCGGCTCACCGCCGGGGGCCGTCAGCAGGGCGACCACGGTGTCGGTGACGGTCTCGCCGTCGACGACGCCCGACACGGTCAGGTCGAACTGCCCGGAGGGGGCGTCGGTGGGCATCTCGGCGGTGACCAGCAGCTGGCGTGACAGCACGTCGCCCTGCTCCTGGAACCTCAGGGCCAGGTCCTCGGCGGTGCCGCTCGTGTCCACGTCGCCACCGCCCGCGGAGCGCGAGCGGCACGAGCGTGTCCTGGGCGTCGTTGGACTGGAACGCGACGGCGTCGAGCTCGATGTCCACCCCCGCTCAGCGCCCGTGCCGCGTCGTCGAACGTCGCCTGGCTGCCCTTCTCGTCGCCGTCGGTCAGCAGGACGATGCTGCGCGACCCGTCGTCCCCCAGCGCGGCGGAGGCCACGACGACGGCGTCGAAGATGGCCGTGTCGCCTCGGGCCGTCAGCAGCTCGACGGCCCAGGTGAGGGTGGCCCGGTCGGTCGTCGGCTCCTGCACGACGCGGGCGCCGCTGTCGAAGGTCACGAGGCCCACGCGCACGTCGTCGGGCACCGCCGCGAGGAACGCGGCCGCCGCCTGCTTGGCGTCCGTCGAGCCGGTCGTTGCGGTTCATGCTCCCGCTGGTGTCGATGACGAGCATCGTCGACCGGACGACTCGCTCGGGTCCCGTCGTCGTACAGCGCCGCGGTCGCAGCGACCTCGACCGGCCGTCGACGTCACCGTCACCGAGTCGGGGTCGACCTCGCCGTCGGTGTCGGTGGCCACGAACAGCAGGCTGACCCGCTCGGGGGAGGTCTCGACGTTGCTGATGTCGCCGTCGGCCGCGAGGGCAGGCGCCGCGGGACCAGGCCGATCGCGACGAGGGCCGCTGTCAGGCCGAGCCGGAGAGCGGCCCTCGCCGTCATCGGGCCGCGAACTGCTCGAACGAGAAGAGCTCGGCGCTCACCTGCACCCCGTGGTCGGAGAGCTGCCCGAGGAACTTCGGGCGGAGGCCGGTCGACTTGAGCGTGCCGACCGAGCGTCCGCTGTCGTCGAAGCCCATCCCGTGGTCGAAGCGGAAGATGTCCTGCAGCGTCATCGTGTCGCCCTCCATGCCGACGACCTCGGTGACGTGGGTGATCCGGCGCGACCCGTCCTTGAACCGCGCCTGGTGCACGATGAGGTCCAGGGCGCTCGACATCTGCTCGCGGATCGCCCGCATCGGCAGGTCGACCCCGGCCATGAGCACCATCGTCTCGACGCGCGAGAGGGCGTCGCGCGGCGCGTTGGAGTGCACCGTGCAGATCGAGCCGTCGTGGCCGGTGTTCATCGCCTGCAGCATGTCGAGGGCGGCGGCGTCGCGGACCTCGCCGACGACGATGCGGTCCGGTCGCATGCGCAGCGAGTTGCGCACGAGGTCGCGGATCGTGATCTCGCCCTTCCCCTCGATGTTCGGCGGGCGCGACTCGAGCCGCAGGACGTGCTCCTGGTGCAGCCGCAGCTCGGCGGAGTCCTCGATCGTGACGATGCGCTCGTCCTCGGGGATGAACGACGAGAGGACGTTCAGCGTCGTCGTCTTGCCGGCGCCGGTGCCGCCCGACACGAGGACGTTGAGCCGGCCCTTGACGCAGGCGGCGAGGAACTCGGCGGTCGCCCGGCTCAGCGTGCCGAAGTTGATGAGGTCCTCGTAGGTGTAGGGGTCCTCGCTGAACTTCCGGATGGTCAGCAGCGAGCCGTCGAGGGCCAGCGGCGGGATGACCGCGTTGACCCGGCTGCCGTCGGGCAGGCGGGCGTCGACCATCGGGCTGGCCTCGTCGACCCGGCGGCCGACCCGCCCGACGATCTTGTCGATGGTGCGCCGGAGGTGGGCCTCGCTGGCGAAGCCTGCCTCGACCTTGTGGATCAGGCCGTCGCGCTCGACCCAGATGTCGTCGTGGCCGTTGATCATCACCTCGGTGATGCCGGGGTCGCGCAGGTAGGGCTCGATGGGGCCATAGCCCAGGATGTCGTCCGAGACCTCCTGCGCGATGCGGGTGCGGTCGGCGGTGGTGAGCGGCGTCTCCTCCTGCGCGAGCACCTCCTGCAGCGACGCGCGGACCTTGGCCTCGAGGTCGCTCTGGGTCATGCGTGCGTCGTAGAGCTTGGGCCCGAGCGTCTCGAGCAGCTGCTGGTGCACGACCTGCTTCACGTGGCTGAACGGGTCGACGTGGCGGTTCGCGCGGGCGTGCCGGCCGATGGCGTCGCTGTCGACCCGGTCGACCTCGGTCGCGTCGACCCGGTCCCGCCGCGCGGCGGCGAGACGGTCGGCCAGGCTCATGGCGTCGTGGCCTTCCGGCGGAGGAAGCCGCCGCGCCGGTCGCGACGCAGCGACTCGGGGACGGCCGCCGGCGGACCCGGTGGACACGTGCTGCTCGGCGAGCTGCTTGATGGCCAGGCTCACCGGGTGGTTCGGCTCGTCGAGCATGATCGGCACACCGCGGTTGATCGACGCCGGCACGGCCCGAGACGACGGGATCTGCGCGGCGATGCGCGAGTCGAGCGTCGCCTCCACGTCGTGCAGGGCCAGGCCGACCTTGGCGTCGGCCCGGTTGAGGATCACGCGCCACTTGTCGCGCGGGTAGTTGAGCAGGTCGAGCGTCTCCAGCGTCAGCTTGAGGTTCTTCAGGGCGGGGACGTCGAGCGTCGCCATGAGCCCGAGCACCTCGCTCGCGTCGAAGGCCGCGAGCACGTGGTCGGTGAACGCCGGCGGCGTGTCGACGACGATGTAGTCGAACATGCCGCGCAGGATCCGCAGCACGTCGGCGACCAGGTCGGCGGGGATGCCCTCGGCAGCCCCCGGCTCGAGCGGCGCGACCAGCGTCGTGAGCCCGGGCGAGTGCGGTGTGAGCAGGCCGGCGAGCCCGGCCTCGTCGAGCGAGCCGGCGAGCGGGACCGCGTCGGCGATGGTGTGGGCCGGGAAGAGCTGCAGGGCGATCGCGACGTCGCCGAAGGCCAGGTCGAGGTCGACCAGGCAGACCTGCTTGCGACCGTGCTCGGCCAGCGCCACGGCGAGGTTCGTCGCGATCGTCGTCTTCCCGCAGCCGCCCTTGGCCGAGAAGATCGTGATGACCCGTCCGCGGGGCGCGTCGTCGTCGCCCTTGTCGCTGCCCTCGAGCTGATGGCGGATCTGACGCCCGACCTCGTTGGCCCGTCGCACGGCGTCGGCCAGCGCGGAGAGCTCGCGGTCGGTGACGACCTCGCGCACGCCGGCGCGCAGGGCCTCGGCGAGCACGGCGGTGTCCAGCCGGCGGCGGACCAGGATCACGCCGAGGGCCGGGTTCTGCCCACGGATCGTGCTCGCGAACGTGAACGCCGCCTGGGCGTCGACGGTGACGCCGAGCACGACGACGTTCTCGCGCGGGTTCTCCTCGAGGTGACGGCGCACCTGGTCGAGGCCGGTGAGCAGCGAGCACTCGCCGCCGATGGCGGTGGCCAGCGTGTGGGCGGTCTCGGTGTCGTGGTCCACGACGACGGTCATCAGCTGCTCCGGTTCAGTTGGGGAACAGATTGTCGACGTTGATGCCCCGGCTGGGGCCGACCTCGGACGCCTCGTCGAGCAGGCCGAGGTAGAGATCGCCCTGGGTCTGGGCGAAGACCAGCGTCTCGAGCTCTTCCTGGGTCACGGCCAGGGTCATCGTCGCGCGCTGGATGTCTTCGGGGTTGGCCTGGGATGGTTCGGCCGGCGGGGAGCCCGTCGTGCTGCCGACGGCGAGGACGGTCACCCGGTCGAGCAGCAGCCGGGTCGCTCGGCTGGGCGTCGGGGCTGGCCGCTGGCGAGGTGAGGAAGACGGCCACCTCGTTGTTCGCGCTGACGAACCCGGCGACCCGAGCCGTGTCACCGAAGGCGAAGCTGGCGGCGATCTTGCCCTCGGGGATGCGGATCCCGGTCACCGACCCGGCAGTGTCACCGAACAGCGAGGTGAGGATCGTCTGACCGGGGTAGACGGGTCGTGACGGCGACCTGCTCGGCGATGTCCTCGACTTGGGCGACGGCCCCGTCGGGCACCTACTTCTGGGGAAGGCTCTGGGTCTCCACGCTGCCGTCGCCCACGGCGTCCTCGATCGACGTCCCGGCCGGGATCACGGCGCTGGCCGCCAGCACGTCGACCGGGCTGGCGTCGGCGATGGCCCGGTCGTTGGCCTGCTTGGCGTAGAGGTAGACGAGGGTCGTGCCGATGGCTGCGATCACGATCGCCGCCGTCAGGAGTGCTACGCGACGCCCCACCGGGTGCTCCTTCGTGGTTGTGCTGAACTGCACGGTGCCGTTAGGCCACCCGTGTCTACTCGACACGATGCCCGCAGGGCATGAGGGCGCGCAGAGGATTGGCCGAAAAGGTGCGATTCACGAGTGGATGCGCTGGAAGATCACCTTGTTCCGTTCAGCCGGTCGTCTCATCCCGCGGACACGGTGCTCACCACCCGCGCCCGGACCGCCTCGTCCTGCCACATGGCGGCGGACCGGATCAGCGACAGCCCCGCGAGCGAGGCCATCGGCACCGCCACCACGAGCGGGAGCCACGCCCACGGGCCCAGCGCCACGATGGACAGTGCCATCGCGACCCACGTCGTGCGCCAGGCCAGGCGGGCCGAGTAGCCGACCATCGCCCCGGGTGGCGCCGGGGTGTCGCGGCGGCCCCGCAGGTCCGACCGGTGCGGTGACTCCACGGAGACCCGCATGCAGAAGGCCGCGACCGCCAGGCTCGTGACCACCGTCGCGGCGAGCAGCGCCGTCAGCTGCGTCATCGTCGGCCGGCCGTCGGCACGCAGTGCTCCGACGGCCAGCGCCCCGCCGATGGTCAGCCCGCAGAGCTCGAGGATGACTGCGGTCTTGGCCCAGAACCGCAGCACCGGGTCGATCGGGAGCCCCTCCAGGGTGAGCGCGCCCGGCCCGTCGACGCCGAAGGCGTTGACACCGAACAGCAGGCCCGCGCCCGCGGCGACCAGCCCGGTGAGCAGCACGAGCGAGTCCCACCGCGGCTCGGTCACCGCCGCGATCGCCCCCGGCAGGATCGCCATGACCAGCGCACCGCGTCGCAGGGGTGCCGAGCGCCAGACGCTGGCCCGGTCGATCTGCATCAGTGCGAGCAGGTCGGTGGTGGCCGCGGCCCGGCGGCGGACCGGCCGCGACTCCGGCTGGAGCCCTCCGTCGCTCGCGCGGGCCTGGGTCCACCGGCAGGCGGCGACCCCGGCCGCGAACGCGGCGACGGCCGTCGCGAGCAGGATCACCAGCACGGGGGCCCAGCCGAGCTGCGACGACCACTCCCAGAGCCGTCCCTGCGACCCCTGCGCGGCCGAGATGGCCACCCGCTGCGTGGGGAGCCGGTCGAGGAACGCGGTGAGGTTGCCGGTCACCTGCAGGACCGCGAGCGACGCGACCAGCCCGGCGGCCACGATGCGCAGCGCCCAGCGGCCGCCGCCTCGCTGGCGGACCCCCTCCAGCCACCAGGCCAGCGCCTGCCCGACGAGCGTCGCCGCGACGACGTACGCGACGACGGTGACGGCGCTCAGCGCGACCCACCGCCCCGGGGCCGTGTAGGAGGTGATGGCCAGCAGCACGAGGAAGTGGGTCATCCATGCGAGGTTGGCCGGCGCCAGCAGGACGGTCGATGCGAACACCGTGCGGTCACGGACCGGGTAGGCCGCCAGCTGGTCGCTCGGGAACAGCTCGCTGCCGCCCGCGGAGGACGCGGGAGAGATGACAGCGAGCACGAGGAAGGTGGCGAACACCGTCGGCGTCAGCAGCTGGAGGTTGAAGACGTAGTCCTGGGGCGCCTGCCGCGCCCCCAGCACCGTGGCGACGGCGAGCAGCGGCATGGCGGCGAGCACACCGGCGAACGCCAACCGCTGGTGGACCTCGCGCAGCATCCTCCAGCGCAGCCGGACGAGCGCCGCGAGTTGGCCGTCCATCCGGCGCGTCGGGATCATGCCAGCATCGAGCGGTAGCGGGCGGCCCCGTCGATCCCGCTCAGCTCGTGCGAGGGCGAGGCGCCGACGACCTCGCCCCGACGCAGCACGACGGCCTCGTCGCAGGCCTGGACGGCGAGGTCGAGCAGGTGCGTCGAGATGAGCACGGCGGTGCCGCCCAGCCGAGCCTCGTCGATGAGGTCCATCGTGGCCTCGACCCCCAGCGGGTCGACGCCGTCGAAGGGCTCGTCGAGGAGCAGGACGTCGGGGGAGTGGAACGCCGCCAGCAGCACCGACATCCGCCGCAGCATCCCGTGCGAGAACCCGGCCGTGACGCGGTCGGCGGCGCCGCCGAGGTCGAAGCGCTCCAGCAGGTCACCCGCTCGGTGCTCCCAGCCCGGCCTGAGCCGGCGCATCCGGGCTGCGAGGGCGAGGTGCTCCCACGGGGTCGCGCGCGGGATGAGACCGCCGACGTCCGGGCAGTAGCCGACCCGTTCCTTGACCCGCTCCCGGTCGCCGCGCACGTCGAGACCCAGGATGCGTACGTCGCCGAAGCTGGGCGGCAGCACCCCCGCCAGCACCCGCAGCGTCGTGGACTTGCCCGCTCCGTTGCGCCCGACCAGTGCCACCGACGCGCCGGCGGGCAGGGTCAGGTCGACGCCGGCGACGGCCGTGACCGAGCCGAACTGGACGTACAGGCTCGAGACGTCGACGACGAAGGACACCCGGGAAGTGTCGCCCAGAACTACCGCGTCCGCGAGACCTTCAGGAGTAGAGCGAGTCGACCTCGGCGGCGTGGTCCTTCATGACCACGCCCCGCTTGAGCTTCATCGACGGCGTCAGTGCACCGGACTCCTCGGTCCAGTCGACGGTGAGGACCTTGAACTTCTTGATGGCCTCGGCACGGGACACCGCCAGGTTCGCGTCGTCGACGGCGCCTTGGATCTCGGCGACGAGGTCGGCGTCCTCGGCGGCGGCAGCGAGCGGGAGCGAGCCCTTGCCGTGCTGCTCGGCCCAGGCCGGCAGCGCCTCAGCGTCGAGGGTGACGAGGCAGGCGATGTAGGGCTGGGCGTCGCCGACGACGATGCACTGGCTGACGAGCCGGTGCGCCCGGAGCCGGTCCTCCAGCACGGCCGGTGCGACGTTCTTGCCGGCCGCGGTGACGATGATCTCCTTCTTGCGGCCGGTGATGCGCAGACAGCCGTCGTTGTCGAGCTCGCCGAGGTCGCCGGTGCGGAACCAGCCGTCGACGAAGGCCTCGGCCGTCGCCTGCGGGTTGTTGTAGTAGCCGGCGAAGACCATGCCGCCCTTGACGAGGATCTCGCCGTCGTCCGCGATGCGGACCGAGGCGCCGGCCAGCGGCCGGCCGACGGTGCCGATCTTGATCATCCCGGGGGTGTTCACCGTGGAGGCTGCGCTGGTCTCGGTCAGGCCGTAGCCCTCGAGCACGGTGAGCCCGATGCCGCGGTAGAAGTGGCCCAGCCGCGGGCCGAGCGGGGCGCCGCCGGACACGGCCCAGCGCACCCGGCCGCCGAGGGCGGCGCGCAGCTTGGAGTAGACGAGCTTGTCGAAGAGCGCGTGCTTGGCCTTGAGGCCGAGGCCGGCGCCACCTTGGTCCCGCGCCTCGCTGTAGGCGATCGCGGTCGCCGCGGCGGTGTGGAAGATCTTGCCCTTGCCGGCGGCCTCGGCCTTCTGCGCCGAGGAGTTGAACACCTTCTCGAACACCCGCGGCACGGACAGGATGAACGTCGGCTGGAAGGTCGCCAGGTCGTCGAGCAGGTGCTTGACGTCCGCGGTGTGGCCCAGCGTCGACCGCGCCATCACGACGCCGATCTGGATCATCCGCGCGAAGACGTGCGCGAGCGGCAGGAAGAGCAGCGTCGAGGCCTGGTCGTCGGTGAAGACGTTGGCCAGTGTGGCGTCGGGGTCCAGCGGGCTGATGACGTTGCCCGCCTCGAAGAGGAAGTTGCCGTGGGTGAGCTCGCAGCCCTTCGGGCGGCCGGTCGTGCCCGAGGTGTAGATGATGGTCGCGAGGTCGCCGGGCTGCGCGGTCGTGCGCCGTGCCTCGAGCTCGTCGTCGGCGACACCGGTGCCCGCTGCTGTCAGCTCGTCGACCGCACCGCTGTCGATAGTCCAGACGTTGTCCAGGGCGGCGAGCGTGCCCCTGACGTCTCCCACCATCGACGCGTGTTGCGGTGTCTCGACGACGCATCCGACGGCGCCCGAGTCGCTGAGGATCCACTGCACCTGCTCGGCCGAGGACGTCTCGTAGATCGGCACGGTGACGCCGCCCGCGGTCCAGATCGCGAAGTCGACCAGCGTCCACTCGTAGCGGGTCTTGGCCATGAGGCCGACGCGGTCGCCCGCGCCGACCCCGGCGGCCATCAGGCCCTTCGCGACACCTTGGACCTGCACGAGGAAGTCGGCCGCCGTGACGTCGACCCAGCGTTCGCCCGCACGTCGACGGAAGACGGCCTTCTGCGGCACCTCGGCCGCGTTGAGCACGATGATGTCGGTCAGGTTGCCGGTGGTGGCGGGGGCCACCAGCGCCGGTGAGGTGTACTCGTCCACGTCGGTGCCGCTCCTCGGTCGTCTACCCGCGGTCTTCTACCGGCGGGTAGGAAGGCTGGTCGTGACCCTACTGTTGCGGCGTGCCCGGCCGCCATGAACCAGCAGAAGTGCCCCCACCCGCGGTCGACATCGCGGACGAGACGTTCCTGCGGGTGCCGCCCGACGTGCTGGCGCCGGTCGTGGCCGACACGGCGTCCTGGATCACCTGGTGGCCAGACCTCGTGCCGCACGTCACGCGGGACCGCGGGGTCAAGGGCCAGCAGTGGGCCGTCACCGGCGCGCTCGCGGGCAGCATGGAGGTCTGGCTGGAGCCCGTGGGCGAGGGAACGGTCCTGCACTGGTACCTGCGGGCCGACCCGCCGTCGCCGCTGTCCGTCCGCCGGCTCCGCCGGCTGCGCGAGCGCCGCGTCCTGGCGTGGAAGCGGCACATGTTCGCGCTCAAGGACCGCCTCGAGGGGTTCAAGCCCGGCGCCGGACCTGCCGACGACGGGTGACGTGAGCACCACGACCTCACAGGACGTCCGCTGCCCGCGCTGCTCCGCCTCGGTGCGCGCCGGGTCTGACTGGTGCACGCTCTGCTACGCCGACCTGCGCCCGCCGCCTCCTGCCCCGGAGCCGCGCGCCGATGACACCCCGGCGAAGGGAGCGGGCGACGGCTCGCCGGGCGACGGCTCGCCGGGCGACGGCTCGCCGGGCGACGTCTCGCCGGGTGAAGGGGACACATCGGCTGACGCTGCTGCGCTGCCGGCAATGTTGGCGGCAGGGCAGCAAGGGGGCGAGGGGGAGCTCCCCGACGCGAGCGCGCCGGCCGTACGACGGGGCAAGCACGCCAGGAGGGCCCCCGCCGCGGACGCGGCCGAGGTCGATGCCCTCGCAGCGCAGCTCATGGCGCAGCTGGCGGTGGAGGAGTCCGGCAGCCCCCTCGGCCCGCTGGCGGTCCTCACCGAGTCCAGCGGCCGCAAGGCCGCGGTCATGATCGGCGGTGCGGGCGTCATGATCGCCGTGCTGATCGCCCTGATGGCGGTCGTCGGCGCCCTGGTCTGACGCGCCGGGCCGCATCCGGGTGGGCTCGTCCCGACGCCAGGACCACCTGTTCGGCCCTAGTAGCCTTCGCCGCATGGCAGAGCGCACCGAGTCGAGCATCGTCGTCGAGGCAGCCCCGGCGGACGTCATGGGCGTCATCGCCGACTTCGCCGCCTACCCCGAGTGGACCGGCGCCGTGAAGCAGGCGGAGGTGCGCTCGTCGGCCTCCAACGGCCGCGCCAAGGAGGTGTGGTTCAACCTCGACGCGGGCGCCATCAAGGACCAGTACACGCTCGCGTACACCTGGAAGGCCGACCAGGAGGTGCGCTGGGAGCTCGTCGAGGCGGAGCAGATCGTCAAGGCGATGGACGGCGCCTACCTGCTGGCCGACAACGGCGACGGGACCACGACGGTGACCTACCAGCTCGCCGTCGACGTGAAGATCCCGATGCTCGGCATGATCAAGCGCAAGGCCGAGAAGGTCATCATCGACACCGCTCTCAAGGAGCTCAAGAAGCGGGTCGAGGGCTAGACGGCCGATGTCGGAGCACGCGGGCGCGTCGGCCCGACCCCCGCACGGGTCCCTCGCCGAGGAGGCGGTCAAGCTGGCCGAGGTGGCTCAGCTGTGGCTGCGTGACAGGTCCGGCCAATCAGCCCACGACGACCCGTGGGCCGCCGCGACCGCGCCGGACGACGGCCCGCCGGAGTGCCGGACCTGCCCGGTCTGCCGGGCCACGCGCCTCGTCCGGGACATGAACCCCGAGGTGCTCGACCATCTCTCCGAGGCCGCCGCGTCCCTCGCCGCCGCCGTGGCCGCGATGAGCTCGAAGGACCGGCCGGCGGACCCTCGATGACCCTGACGCTCGGGGTCGACATCGGCGGGACCAAGGTGGCCGGCGGCGTCGTCGACGAGGACGGACAGATCCGGGCCCGGCACCGGGTGTCCACCCCCGCCCGCGACGCCTCGGCGACGACCGACGCGATCGTCTCCGTCATCGAGGAGCTCCGGTCGCGCCACGGCGCCGTCGAGGCCGTCGGGCTCGGCATCGCGGGCTTCGTCGACGGCGGGCGAGCCACCGTCTACTTCGCGCCCAACCTCCTCGGCTGGCGCGACGGCCCGCTCCGCGACGAGGTGGAGCGGCGGGTGGGACTGCCCGTCGTGGTCGAGAACGACGCCAACGCGGCCGCCTGGGGCGAGGCGCGGTTCGGCGCCGGGCGCGACCACCAGCACCTCACGTGCGTGACCCTCGGCACGGGCGTCGGCGGCGGGATCATCGTCGACGGGCGGCTCTTCCGCGGCGGCTACGGCGTGGGGGCCGAGATCGGGCACATCCAGATGGTCGAGGGCGGCCGCCCGTGCGGCTGCGGGCAGCGCGGGTGCTGGGAGCAGTACGCGAGCGGGGGTGCCCTCCTGCGGGAGGCCCGCGAGCGGGCGGCGGACAGCCGTGACGAGGCCGAGGTCCTGCTCGGGCTCGGCGACGGGACGCCCGAGGGCATCGTCGGGCGGCACGTCACGGAGGCGGCACATCTGGGCGACGCGGTCGCCGTCGCGGCCTTCGACCAGATCGGTCACTGGGTGGGGCAGGGGCTCGCCGACCTCGCGGCCGTCCTGGACCCCGAGTGCTTCGTGCTCGGCGGCGGGGTGTCCGAGGCGGGCGACGTTCTGCTGAAGCCGACGATCGCGGCGTTCGAGCAGCTGCTCACCGGGCACGGCCGGCGGCCGCTCGCCTCCGTCCTGCTGGCGCAGCTGGGCAACGACGCAGGCATGGTGGGCGCGGCCGACCTCGCCCGGCAGCGGTGACCCGCCCGGCCCCGGATGTCCCGAACGAACCGTTCGAACGGAGTTCTTGGCCTACTCTTCAGGTGGATCGGGTGGGTGTCGAGGGGGAAGTCATGGTGCGGCGGCTGAGACATCTCGGCGACCGCGGCGCGAGCGCGATCGAGTACGCGCTGATCGTCGTGGCGATCGCGGCCATCCTGGTCCCTGTCGTCTTCGCTCTCCACGAGCGCGTCGGAGCAGTATTCTTCGGGACCTGCGTGACGGCCACGAAGGCTGCCCCGGAGGTCCCGATCACCGATGCCGAGGCCGAGGCGGAGTGCAAGGCCCTCCCGGGTCCGGCGACACATGCGCCGTAGCCGTGACGACGAGCAGGGCGCTGCCGCGGTGGAGTTCGCCCTGGTAGTCCCCGTCCTGCTGCTGATCGTCTTCGGCATCGTCGACTACGGGCTCTTCTTCAGCAACACCATGGCCTCGCGCACCGGGGTCCGTGAGGCGGCCCGGCAGGCGACGGTCGAGAACTTCGGCGCCGGCGACTGCGGCCCTTATACGGCGAGCGGCAACAGCAACCTCAGGAAGCTGGCCTGCTTGGCCATCGCCCGGACTGGCGCAACCGCCGGGGACACCTACGCCAGGGTGGACGCGCCGGACGGCTGGGCCCAAGGGGATGACGTGCGCGTGTGCGTCGTGATCACGGAGCAGGGCGTCACCGGGCTGACGCCGCTCCCGGGGAGCGGGACCGTTCGCACGACGCTGCGGATGCGCATCGAGCAGGACAGCGTCGCGCCGTCAGGCGTCGGGCAGGCGGGGAGCGCGGGGTCGACGACACCTCCGGGCGGCTGGTCGTGGTGCTGAGCCGCCCCACCGGTGACGGCGGGGCGATCGCGGTGCTCACCGCGGTCTTCGCGGTGGTGGTCTTCGGGCTGGCAGCGCTGGTGGTCGATCTCGGTGATGTCCGCCAGCTGCGGGTGCGCGCCCAGGACGTCGTCGATGCCGCTGCCTTGGCGGGAGCCAACGCCATGGCCGACGGGAGCAGCACCAGCCAGGCGGCCCAGGCCGCCAAGGACTCGGCGGCCGAGAACGCCGGGACCACGCCGTCCGAGTGGGCCAACTGCGCCCTCACGACTCCTCCGCCGTCGAGTTGGCGTCGACAGGGGAGCGGCACCGACTGCATCCTGTTCCGGCCGGCGACGGGTCCGACCCGACCGCATCCAGGTCGTCCTCCCGGTCCGGCGGAGCGCCGGCGCGTTCGGAGGCATCTACGACTCCTCCGGGATCGACTACAGCGCGTCCGCCCAGGCCCAGATCCGTGGCACCCCGGTCCCGGGCTGCGGGCTGTGTGTGCTCGACGACCTCGACACAGGAGGCCCGGTGACCGTCACGGGTGGCGACTCGTTCGCCGCGTCGACCGGGAGGGTGCGGTCGAGTGGCTCGGTGACCGTGGCACCTCCCGGCGTCGTCATGTTCTCGAGCACCCCCAACCCGGGCACCGGCCCCTACAGCCCGGACCCGACCACCGGCACCTCGACCGACCCGCTCGGCGGGCAGCCCCTGCCGGCGTACCCGGCGACGAGGGCATCGACGAACACCGTCACCTGCGGTCCGAGTGGTGTCTCGAGCCTGCCATCGGCGGTGTATCAGAACATTGACGTCAGGGGCCCTTGCACGACCTCCGGCGTGCTCACCGTGACACGACAGCTGCGCATCTACAGCGCTGGTCGGCTGACGAGCGTGGGTGCCACGATCCATCTCACATGCGGCAGCCGGACGGCGCCCGTCTCCTGTCCCCCCAACACCACCAACCGGGGGTGGATCCGGGTGGACGGTGGCGGGGTGCTGACCATCTCCGGGCCGACTGCTTCCGCCTTCTCGGTGGTCGCGGACCCCGGCAATGCGCGAGACCTGAGGGTCAGCGGCTCGGTCACGCTGGACCGTGCCCTGTACGGGCGATCCGTCGAGGTGGACGTGCGGTCGGGTGGCTCGCTGGGCGTTAGCGACCTGGCCGTGGCAAGAGATCTGACCGTCGCCAACGGCGGCGCGGTCAGCGTCGAATCGTCGGGTGCGACGCCGGTTCTCGGGCCGGTGGACGTGCGCCTCGCAAAGTAGCGGGTACAGGGCCGCCCCTAGGCTGCCGCCGTGACCGTCGACCTGCGCGTGCTGTCCTGGAACGTCCACGGGCTCCGCGACGACCAGCAGGCGCTGACGCGGCTCGTGCGCGAGCTCGACCCCGACGTGATGTGCGTCCAGGAGGCGCCCAAGTACCTGCGGTGGCGCGCCCGGTGCGCCGAGCTGGCTCGCCGCTGCGGCCTGCTCTACGTCATCGGGGGTGGCACCACGGGCGGCACCGCGCTGCTGGCCAGCCTGCGGGTCGACGTGAAGTGGTCGGTCGAGACCAGCCTGTCCCGCCAGTGCGGCTGGCCGGCCAGGGGAGTGGCCGCGGCGGTCGTCGCCAAGGGCGGCGCACCCGTCGCCGTCGCGAGCATCCACCTGCCGCTCACGGCCCCGCAGCGCCTCGAGCACGCGCACCGCGCCATCGCCGTCGCCTCGGCGTCGGGTTCGACGGACATGCTCGTCGCGGGCGACCTCAACGAGCGACCCGGCCACGCGGCGTGGCAGGCCTTCCACGACGCGGGCCTGCGTGACCTCGGCCCCCACGGCGGTCCCACGTTCCCGGCCACCTCCCCGACCCGGCGCATCGACGGAGCCCTCGGCACGCGAGGCCTCGAGGTCGTCGCGTACGACGTGGTGGACGTCGTCGGGGTCGAACGGGCGAGTGACCACCGGCCCGTGCTCGTCACCGTCCGGACTGCGCGCGGCTGACCTCAGACGTCCTCGCCGGGGCGCTCGCCCTTGCGGTAGGCCGGTGCCAGCTCGAGCGCGAGCTGCTCCAGGAAGAGGCCGATGTCGGTGACGATGCCGCGGGCCTGGGCCGATCCGCGGTCGGCCAGCTTGGTGACGGTCGCCGGGTTGATGTCGACGCAGACCAGCGGGATCGACGCCGGCAGCAGGTTCCCGGTCGCGACCGAGTGGAGCATCGTCGCGACCATGATGGCGAAGCCGACGTCGGCCAGCCCCGCGCGCATCGCCCGCTGCCCGACGATGACGTCGGTGTGCACGTCGGGCAGCGGCCCGTCGTCGCGCACCGACCCGACGAGCACGAACTCCTTACCGTGGGTGACGAGCGCGTGCATGACGCCGGTGGTCAGGGTGCCGTCGGCGACCGCGTTCGCGATCGAGCCGGCCTTGCGGATCTGGTTGATGGCGCGGATGTGGTGCTCGTGCCCGTGCTCGACCCCGCGGCCCTGCTGGAGGTCGACCCCGAGCGAGGTGCCGTAGAGCGAGGCCTCGATGTCGTGGGTCGCCAGCGCGTTGCCGGCGAAGAGCACGTCGACGTAGCCGGCCTCGACCAGCGCGACCATCGCCGGCGCGGCACCCGTGTGCACCACGGCGGGTCCGCCGACCCAGAGGATCTTCTTGCCGTCGGCCTTCACGTCGCGCATCTGCTGGGCGATCTGGCGCACCAGCAGGGCCTGCGGCTTCTCCGAGGACACCTCGGAGTTCATGAACTCGAAGCCGCCGACGCTGCGGTCGATGGCGGGCAGGGGCACGACCTTCACGCCGCTCGCGCCGCAGACCACCTCGTCGCCGGCGCTGATGTCGCTGACCGCGATGGTGCGGGCCCGGTCGCCGGTCACGACGATGCCGCAGTCCATCTCCGGGTTCTCGACCGGCACCCAGTGGCCGCCGAGGCGCACCACAGTCTCGAGGTTGGTCGTGGAGTAGAAGTCGTCGGGGAACACGCCGTCGGCCTCGACCGTCCGCAGGACGACCTGGCCGGGGTTGGTCGGGTTCACCCCGTGCGTCTGCAGGCGCATGACGATGCGCGCCAGGTCGTCGTCCGCGTCGGACTTGAGGGTCAGCCGGGCGTACGACTCGTCGACCGGCGTCTTGCCGACCTCGAAACGGTCGATGGAGTAGTCGCCGCCGTACTCGAGGATGTCGTCGAGGACTCGCGACAGGACACCGGAGTCGATCAGGTGGCCTCGTACCTCGACGGTCTCGCTGTGCACGGCCCTGGCCCCTCTCGACGCACGGTCAGACGACGGCGCCGTCGTCCGGCCCGGAGTCCGTCGGGTCACGGTCCTGCATGCGGGCGACGAGCGTGACGAAGCCTGCCATGAAGGCGAGCAGCGCGAGGAACCCGACCCACCCGCTGAGCGGGATCCCGAGGAGGGCCGCGAGCACGAGCACGAGCGGACCGCCGAGCGCGCCCGCCCACGCGTAGCGGGTGATGCGGTCGAACTCGGGCAGCGGCGGGGGAGGCGGCGGCTCGAAGTGGTCCTCGTCGTCGCCCGCGCGTCGCGGCGACCGCGCCGACGCGTCGCCGACGGGCCCGCTCGACCCGGTCGCCGGTCGGCCCGGTCGGCCCGGTCGGCCCGGTCGGCTCGGGCGCCGCCTCGACGTCCTCGCTGGCCGGCCAGCGGGGCACCCGGTCGGCGGGCTCCCGCTCGTAGTCGGCCACGATCCCGGCCCACGCCATCTCGGCGGCGACCTCTTCCAGGTAGTGGTCGGCCATCGCCCGGGCCTCGGCGCGCCGGCTGCTGTCGACCCAGACGCTGTCGGCGGGGCTCGAGGGCGGCACGACGTCCCCGTAGGGGCCGCGCTGGCCCGGTGTCGGCGCGCTGTAGGCGGCGACGTCGCCGTCGCGCAGCCGGTCGAGCAGGCCCTCGACGAGGTGCGTGTGGACGTCGACCAGCCGGTCGTACGACGCGGCCTGCAGCCCGTTGTCGCGGCGCGCCGTCACGGCACGGCCCGGGTCAGCCGCCGGACGAAGTCCAGGCTTCCTGCGAAGATCGTCTCGGCGTCGTTGTCGAGGGTCGCGACGTGGTAGCTGTCGAGCAGGAGCACCTCGCGCACGTCGGTGGAGGACACCTTCTCCTGCAGCAGGACGCAGCTGTCGGGCTCGACGACGTGGTCCTCGGGCGAGCGGAAGACGAGGATCGGCTGGGTGACCTCGGCCAGGTCGGCGCGGGTCGTGACCCACAGCCGGCTGAGCTGGTAGGCGGCCCTCAGCGGGACCCGGTCGTAGGCCAGCTCGGTCACGCCGGGCTTCTTGATGTCGCTGGCGATGCCCTTGTACGTCGGGAGGACCCAGCGCAGCACGGGGAGGAGGAACCGGTCGGGCCGCTTGGTCAGCAGGCTGGGGTTGACCAGGACCAGGCCGGCGATGTCGTCACCGTGCTCCTCGGCGAGCCGGATCGCGAGCGTCCCGCCCATCGACAGGCCCATGACGAAGACCTCGTCGCACCGCTCGAGCAGCTGGGAGAGGTGCCGGTCGAGCTCGGCGTACCAGTCCTCCCAGTGCGTGAGGTTCGCCTCGGCCGGGGTCGTGCCGTGGCCGGGCAGCCGGGGCAGCGCCACCGTGAGACCGGCCGCGGCCAGGTGCTCGGCCCACGGCCGGAGGCTCTGCGGGGTGCCGGTGAAGCCGTGGCAGAGCAGGACGCCGACGGGGCCGCCGTCGTGGTGGAACGGCTCGGCGCCGGGCAGCACGGGCATGAGCGCCATCGTCGCACGACCCGGGGGGCATCCCCTAGTGTTCGACTGTCGCCCGGGAGGACGGGCCGCCGAGGGGCGAGAGGAGGGGACGTTGTTCTACTGGTTCCTCAAGCGCATCGTCCTCGGGCCGATCCTCCGGCTGATCTTCCGGCCCTACGTCATCGGTCTCGAGAACGTCCCGGCCACGGGCGGTGCGATCTTCGCCAGCAACCACCTCTCGTTCTCCGACTCGATCTTCCTCCCGCTCGTCGTGGAGCGCCGCATCACGTTCCTGGCGAAGATGGACTACTTCACCGGGCGGGGCGTGAAGGGCCGGCTCACGGCGGGCTTCTTCAAGGGCGTCGGCCAGCTGCCGGTCGACCGGGCCGGCGGCAGCGCCTCCGAGGCCGCCCTGCGCATCGGCCTGAAGGTGCTCCGCCGCGGCGACTGCCTCGGCATCTACCCCGAGGGCACCCGCTCGCCCGACGGCCGGCTCTACCGCGGCAAGACCGGGGTGGCCCGGATGTCCCTCGAGGCCGAGGTCCCCGTGCTGCCCGTCGCGATGATCGACACCGAGAAGATCCAGCCCCCGGGGCGCAAGCGGCCGACGCTGGGCATCCGGGTCGGTGTGAAGATCGGCAAGCCGCTGGACTTCTCGCGCTACGAGGGCATGGAGGGCGACCGCTTCGTCCTGCGGTCCATCACCGACGAGATCATGTACGAGCTGATGGACCTCTCCGGCCAGGAGTACGTCGACATCTACGCGCAGGTCGCCAAGGACCGCCTCAAGGCCGAGGCCAAGGCCGAGAGGTCCGGCGCGCCGCTCGACGAGGCGTCCCGTGCCGAGGGTGCCCCGGGCGACGAGGGCGGCCACGCCCCCGCCGCCTGACGGCCCGCAGGTCACGCCACCTCTCCCGCGGTGATCATGCGCGAGTGGTTGCGCGGGTCCACGACCACTTCTGCATGATCACCGGGGAGGATGGGGGGGTGGGGTTCGAGACGGCGGCGTGGCGCGCGGTGTCGGTGTTCCGCGTCCTGGGCCTGGCCTACGCGGTGGCCGTCTACGTGCGGCGCCACGACGAGTACGCCCACCCCGCCGCGGGCTGGGTCGTGCTCGGCCTCATGGCCGGCTGGACCGTGGTCACGGTCGCCGCCTACATCCGGCCCGAAGGACGCAGCCGACCGCTGATCGCCACCGACCTGGTCGTCGCCGTCGCCACGGTGGTCGCCGGCCGGCACCTCGACGACGTCGACCGCATCGCCGAGGGCGCCCAGACGCTGCCCGTGGTGTGGGCGGCCGCGCCGGTCCTGGCCTTCGCCGTCAAGGGCGGCTGGCCGGCGGGGCTCGGGGCCGCGGGCTGCCTCGCCGTCGCCGACCTCTACCACCGCGGGACGCTGACGGTGGCGACCGCGAACAACATCGTGCTCCTGCTGCTCGCCGGTGCCGTCGTCGGCTACGCCACCACTCTCGCCCGCCGGGGCGAGGGCGCGCTGGCGCGCGCGCTGGCCGTGCAGGCCGCCGCACACGAGCGCGAGCGGCTCTCGCGCGACATCCACGACAGCGTCCTGCAGGTGCTGGCGCTGGTCGGCCGCCGCGGGCGGGACGCCGGCGGCGAGGCCGCCGAGATCGGCCGGCTGGCCGCCGAGCAGGAGCGGGCGCTGCGCTCCCTGATGACCGCGCCGCCCGAGTCGGTGGACGGGGAGGTGGACCTGCGCGCGCTCCTGTCGTCGTACGCGTCCTCGGTCGTCACCGTGTCGACCCCCGCCACGCCCGTCGTCCTCGCCGCCTCCCGCGCGCGGTCGCTGGCGGCCGCCGTCGGCGCGGCGCTCGCGAACGTCGCGACCCACGCGGGGGACGCGGCCCGGGCCTGGGTGCTCCTGGAGGACCACGGCGACGACGTCGTGGTCAGCGTGCGCGACGACGGGCGCGGCTTCGGGCCGGCGCGGCTGGACGAGGCGCGCGCGGCCGGCCGTCTCGGCGTGGCGTCGGCGATCGAGGGCCGGGTGCGCGACCTGGGCGGCAGCATGGCCGTCGAGTCGGCGCCCGGAGCGGGCACCGAGGTCGAGCTGCGGGTGCCCAAGGAGGTCGCGTGACGCGGGTCATGGTCGTCGACGACCACCCGATGTGGCGCGAGGGCGTCGCGCGCGACCTCACCGAGGGCGGGTTCGAGGTGGTCGCGACCGCGGGCGACGGCGGCGAGGCCGTACGACGGGCGCCGGCCGCCCGGCCCGACGTGGTCGTGCTCGACCTGCAGCTGCCGGTGATGTCCGGCGTCGAGGTCACGCGCGAGCTCATCGGAGCGGGCTCGGGGTTGCGGGTGCTGGTGCTCTCGGCGAGCGGGGAGCACGCCGACGTGCTCGAGGCGGTGAAGGCCGGTGCGACGGGCTACCTGGTCAAGTCGGCGTCGCGCGAGGAGCTGCTCGACGCCGTCTCGCGCACCGCGCTGGGGGAGGCCGTCTTCACGCCGGGGCTCGCCGGGCTGGTGCTGGGGGAGTACCGCCGCCTGTCCAGCGCGCCACGCGAGCCGTCGGGGCCCGAGGCCCCGAGCCTGACCGCCCGCGAGACCGAGGTGCTGCGGCTGGTCGCCAAGGGACTGTCGTACAAGGAGATCGCCGAGCGGTTCACGCTGTCGCACCGGACCGTGCAGAACCACGTGCAGAACACGCTGAACAAGCTGCAGCTGCACAACCGGGTCGAGCTCGTCCGCTACGCGATCGAGCAGGGCCTCGACGACGAGCTCGGGCCGCCCAAGTCCTGACCGGGTGCGTGCAAGACGGCGAGGGCTGCATCCGCGGGAGTGCCCACGGCGGAACCTCCAACAAGTCCGACCCTCACTCCCAAGGAGCTCCCCATGCCGATCCTCCGCCGGGCCGTCGCCGTCACGTCGACGCTCGCCCTCGCCGCCACCGGCGCGCTCGCCGCCGCGTCGCCGAGCACCGCCGCCCAGGGCAACCGCTCGCTGGCCAAGGTCCTCACCTCCGACGGCAACCACTTCGACCGCAACGGCCGCGACTTCGACATCACCACCGAGGCCGTGCTGGCCGTCCTGAAGGACAACCCGAGCTCCGCGGTCGGCCTGCTGACCCAGGGCCGCAAGCGGGCCACCGCGTTCGTGCCGACCGACAGCGCGTTCCGCGTGCTCGTCTACGACCTCACCGGCAAGTGGGTCCGCGGCGAGCGCAACGTGTTCAAGGCCGTCGCGAGCCTCGGCCTGCCCACGGTCGAGACCGTGCTGCTCTACCACGTCGTCGCGGGCAAGACCATCAGCGCGAAGAAGGCGCTGGCGGCCGACGGTGCCGACCTGCCCACCGCGCAGGGCGGCACGATCTCGGTCGACGTCATCAACCCGCGGTCGGGCAAGATCCGGCTGCAGGACCAGGACCCGGACGACATCGACCCGCTCACCAAGCCGCGCCTGCTGAACATCAACAAGGGCAACAAGCAGATCGCGCACGGCATCACCTACGTGCTGCGCCCGGCCGACCTCTGAGGTCATCGGGGGAGGGGTGGGGCGCCGGGACGGCGCCCCACCCCTTCTGTGCGTTCAGAGGGGCGCGGCCTGCCGCAGCTGCTCCAGCACCAGGGGGTCGATCGACCCCGGCACCATCCGCTCCTCGTAGTTCTCGACGCCGGCCCAGTCGTCGAGCGTCGCGAAGCCGAGCGCGCCGAGCCGCTGCGCGACCTCGTCGGCCAGCGCGCCGTCCAGGGGGAGCAGCGTGGCGGGGTCGGGCCTGCCGAAGTACAGCCGGTGCAGGGCGAGCATGCGGTGCAGCTCGGTCACCGGTGCCGGGTGCTCGTCGGCCCGCAGGTCGACCTCGACGTCGCTCTGTCCGCCGTACCCGCTGCTCCGGCGCACCACGAGCAGCGCCGCGCTCTGCCGCCCCCGCTTGTCGCCACCGGCCTCGTCGCCCGCGGTGAGCGCGGCGAGAAGACGGTCGGCCAGGTCGCCGGTCGACGAGAGCCACGCGGCCTCCATCACCTCCACGACCTCCGGGCCGACCAGGATGTTGCCCTGGACCGCGTAGCCCTCGCCGGTGCGGCCGCCGGCCCAGTCGTGGCAGGCCGACCCGGTGTACGTGGCCGAGCCCCCGGCTGCGTCCACGGCACCGGCCTGGCGCTGGTCGCGGCCCTCGTCGGCGGCGGTGAGCGCGTCGAGGGTCTCCTGGGCGCTGCGGCCGTCACGGAGCAGGGCGAGGCCGTCCGGACGGTAGGACAGGTTGGCGTAGGACTGGGTCGCGATCGCGCCCACCTCGGCCTCGGCGGCGGGCACAGCCGCCCCGACCGCGAGGAACTTCGAGGCCACCGCCACTCCGAGCGCGTCCCCCTGGCGTCCGACGACTGAGAAGGTCATGCGGCGCACCCTAGCCAGGGTCGTAGGGTCGTCGGCATGCGAATCGGAGTGCTCACCGGTGGTGGCGACTGTCCCGGCCTCAACGCGGTCATCCGCGCCGTCGTGCGCAAGGGGGTGAACGCCTACGGGCACGAGTTCGTCGGGTTCCGCGACGGCTGGCGCGGCCCCATCGAGGGCGCGACGAAGACGCTCGACGTCAAGGCCGTCCGCGGGATCCTGCCGCGCGGTGGCACGATCCTCGGCTCGTCGCGGACGAACCCGTTCAAGGTCGAGGGGGGCGTCGAGAAGATCGAGGCCAACCTGAAGGACCTCGGCATCGACGCCCTGATCGCGATCGGCGGCGAGGACACCCTCGGCGTGGCGACCCGCCTGCACGAGCACGGCGTGCATGTCGTCGGCGTCCCGAAGACCATCGACAACGACCTGAACGCCACCGACTACACCTTCGGCTTCGACACCGCCGTGAACATCGCGATGGAGGCCATCGACCGGCTGCACACCACGGCCGAGTCGCACCACCGGGCCCTCATCGTCGAGGTGATGGGCCGCCATGCCGGGTGGATCGCGCTGCACGCGGGCATGGCCGGCGGGGCGAACGTCATCCTCATCCCCGAGGTGCCCTTCGACATCGACACGGTGTGCGGGTACGTCGAGAGCCGGTTCCGCATCAACTACTCGCCGATCCTCGTCGTCAGCGAGGGGGCGACACCCGCCGAGGGCACGATGACCATGCAGGGCGGCGAGCTCGACTCGTTCGGGCACGTCCGGCTCGGCGGCATCGGCCAGGTGCTGGAGAAGGAGATCGAGAAGCGCACCGGCAAGGAGGCGCGCACGACGGTGCTCGGCCACATCCAGCGCGGCGGCACCCCGACCGCGCGCGACCGGTGGCTCGCGACCCGTTTCGGGCTGCACGCGATCGACGCCGTCAACGAGGGGGACTTCGGCAAGATGGTCGCCCTGCGCGGCACGGAGATCGAGCGGGTGCCGCTCGGCGACGCGACCACCGTGCTCAAGCTCGTCGACCCGCACCTCTACGCCGAGGCCGAGGTCTTCTTCGGCTGACCGGCCAGCCGCCGAGTGGTGGGTTCGGCGCCCCGTACGCGCGAGCTCGCATGCTCGACCCACCACTCGAGGGGAGTCGCGGACAAGGAGAGGCCCGGGACGGTTGCGCGCCCGTCCCGGGCCTCACCCGCTCCCCTGCCGGAGGAGGTCTGTCAGCGCTTACGCGCTAGCTCGCGACCGCTGCCGCCGCGTCGACGATGCCGTAGCCGTAGACGGGCGTGAACACACCGCGGGCGTCCGCGCCGGGGGTGCGTGCGGTCGAGGTCAGCGTCGAGTAGATGTTGTCGACCGAGCGGCCCTGGGCGGCGAGCAGGGCAGCGACACCGGCGACGTGCGGGCTGGCCATCGAGGTGCCGGCGTACTCGTCGTAGTTGCTGCCGTAGCCGCAGGTCGCACCGGAGGAGCTGGTGCCGGCGGGCACGGTCGAGACGATGTCCTCGCCGCAGACCGGCAGCAGCGAGCCGCCGGGGGCGGAGACCGAGTTGAGGTCGGGACGGACCGGGCCGGAGCTGAAGGCGGCGCGGGCCTCGCGCTTGTCGGTCGCCACGACGCAGATCGCACCGTCGTCGAAGCCCGGTGTGTTGCAGACGGGCACCGAGTCGTTGCCGGCCGCCGCGATGACCGCGACGCCCTTGCCCTTCGCGTAGGTGATGGCGTCCTGGACGTCGGTGATGACGCCGGCGATGACGAGGGCCTGGACACCCTGGACGGCCCCGAGGCTCAGGTTCACGACGTCCGCGCCGTGGTCGGCGGCCCAGCGGATGCCGAGGGCGATGTCCTCGAAGGAGCCGCTGCCGCCCTCGAGCACCTTGACCGGCATGATCTTGGCGTCCCGGGCGACCCCGGCGATGCCCTTGCCGTTGCCCGTCGCCGCGGCGGCGATGCCGGCGACGTGGGTGCCGTGCTCGTCGCCGTTGTTGACCCCGTCCGGGCCTCGGTAGTCACCGTTCCCGCACGACGTGCTGCCGCAGTCGACGAACGTGGCGCCCGGCACGAGCTTGCCGGCGAGGTCCTCGTGAGCGAGGTCGACGCCGGTGTCGACGACGGCGATCACCGCGCCGGCACCGGTGCTGGTCGCCCAGGCCTGCTCGGCGTGGACCTGCTGCGGGCCGTACTGCTTGGCGTAGAGCGGGTCGTTGGGGGCGGCGCTGGCTGGGCCGGCGGTGAGCGCGACGGCGGTGAAGGCGGCCGCTGCCACGGCAGCGGGGCGGGCGAGGCGCATGACACTCCTGAGGGTCGGGTGGTGTCGGTCAAGGTGGCTTCCGGCGTGACCAACGACACCCCGGCCGGAAGGTCACGCCCCGGGCACGGAGAGTTCCGGGCGGCGGGCGGCCGTAGGCTGGCGCGTGTGACGGACACGCCCGCGACGCACCAGCCGGACTGGCCGGACCGGGCCGCGCTCGTCGAGGTCGTCGAGCAGCTGCGCGTCCTGCCGCCGCTGGTGTTCGCGGGGGAGTGCGACGCCCTGACCGAGCGGCTGGGGGCCGTCGCCCGCGGCGAGGCCTTCCTGCTGCAGGGCGGCGACTGCGCCGAGACCTTCGTCGACTCGACCGCCGACGCGATCCGCAACAAGATCAAGACGCTGCTCCAGATGGCCGTGGTGCTCACCTACGGCGCGCGCGTCCCGGTGGTCAAGGTCGGACGCATCGCCGGCCAGTTCGCCAAGCCCCGCAGCGCCGCGACCGAGACCCGCGACGGGGTCACCCTGCCCACGTACCTCGGCGACGCCGTCAACGGCCTGGACTTCACCGCCAGCGCGCGCACCCCCGACCCGGGCCGGCTGCTGCGCGTGTACAACTGCTCGGCCGCGACGCTGAACCTCGTCCGCGCCTTCACCCAGGGCGGCCTGGCCGACCTGCGGCAGGTGCACGCGTGGAACCAGGGGTTCGTACGCGGCGACGGCGCCCACCAGCGCTACGAGGCCATGGCGCGCGACATCGACCGCGCGCTCGCGTTCATGCACGCCTGCGGGGTGGACCCGGACGCGTTCCGCAGCGTCGACCTCTACTCCTCGCACGAGGGGCTGCTGCTCGACTACGAGCGCGCGATGACGCGCATCGACTCGCGCTCGGGTCTGCCCTACGACACCTCGGGCCACCTCATCTGGGTCGGCGACCGCACCCGCGACCTCGACGGCGCGCACGTGGAGTTCGCGGCGTCGATCCGCAACCCCGTCGCGGTCAAGCTCGGCCCCACAGCGACACCCGAGGAGGCACTGGCGCTCGTCGAGCGGCTGGACCCGGCGAGGGAGCCGGGGCGGCTCACGTTCGTCAGCCGGATGGGGTCGGGCCGGGTGCGTGACGCGCTGCCGCCGATCGTCGAGAAGGTGACGGCGAGCGGTGCAGTCGTGGGGTGGGTCTGCGACCCGATGCACGGCAACACCTACGAGGCGCCCGACGGTCTCAAGACGCGGCGCTTCGGCGACGTCATCGAGGAGGTGCAGGGCTTCTTCGAGGTGCACCGGGCGTTGGGGACGCACCCGGGCGGCCTGCACATGGAGCTCACCGGCGACGACGTGACCGAGTGCATCGGCGGGTCGGGCGGGCTGGTCGAGACCGACCTGCCGATGAGGTACCAGACGGCGTGCGACCCCCGCCTCAACCACCAGCAGTCCCTCGAGCTCGCGTTCCTCGTGGCGGAGATGCTGGCCGCCCGCTGAGCCACCGCTGGCGGCTGCCCCCCGACCGCGCCATGTTGTGGCCGACCGCGCCGAATTTCGCGCGCTCGGGCGGCAATGATCACGCGAGCGTGATCATTTCGGGGGCCAGGCGCTGCCGGGTCGCGGCTAGGGTCGGCGGGTGCCGATCGACCTGCGCAGCGACACCGTGACCCGGCCCACCGACGCAATGCGCGCCGCCATGGCCGCGGCGCCGGTCGGTGACGACGTCTACGGCGAGGACCCGACGGTCCTCGAGCTCGAGTCCCGGGTCGCCGACCTGCTCGGCCACGAGGCCGCGCTGTTCACGCCGACCGGGTCGATGGCCAACCAGCTCGGGCTCCGCGTCCTCGTGCGGCCCGGCCAGGAGCTGCTGTGCGACACCGACGCGCACGTCGTGCGGGCCGAGCTGGGCGCGGCCGCTGCCCTCGCCGGGGTGACGACGCGCACCTGGTCTGCCGACCGTGGGCGTCTCGACGCCGGCCGGGTCGCCGAGATGATGCGCCCTGACGCCGGCCCCTACCTCGTCTCCACCGTGGCGGTCGCCGTCGAGGACACGCACAACTTCGGCGGCGGCACCGTCCAGCCGCTCGCCGAGGTCCGGCGGCTGCGCGACCTCACAGCTGCCGCCGGGCTGGCGATGCACCTCGACGGAGCGAGGCTGTGGAACGCGCACGTCGTGACGGGCGAGCCCCTGTCGTCGTACGGCCGGCTCTTCGACACGGTCAGCGTCTGCCTGTCCAAGGGCCTCGGGGCGCCGGTCGGGTCGCTGCTGGCCGCCGACTCCGAGCGCGTCGCGGAGGCGCGGGTCTGGCGCAAACGGCTCGGCGGCGGGATGCGGCAGGTGGGCATCCTCGCCGGCGCGGGGCTGCACGCGCTCGACCACCACGTCGACCGGCTGGCCGACGACCACCGCCGGGCGCGCCGGCTCGCCGAGATCTGCGCGGAGGCGCGCCCGGGCTGCGTGGAGCCCGCGGACGTCGAGACGAACATCGTCGTCCTGCACGTCCCCGACGCCCACGCGCTGGCGGCGGGCTGCCGCGAGGCGGGCGTGCTCGTCGGTGTCCTCGCCCCGCGCCTGGCCCGGCTGCTGACCCACCTCGACGTCGGCGACCACGACGTCGAGGAGGCCGGCAAGGTCCTGTCCGACGTCCTTGCCGGCCTGTCGGCCTGAGCGGCTAGATTCGCGGCATGGCTGGGGACTTGCACATCACGGGCGACGCCGCGGCGGACGACCTGCTCAACACCGACGGCACGGCCCTGCTCCTCGGGATGCTGCTCGACCAGCAGGTGCCGATGGAGTGGGCCTTCACCGGGCCGGCCACCCTGCGGGAGCGGCTGGGCCACCTCGACGCGGCGAAGATCGCCGCGATGAGCGAGGACGAGTTCGTCGAGGTGTGCGCGCGCAAGCCGGCGATCCACCGGTTCCCCGCCTCGATGGGTCGCCGCGTCCACGCGCTGTGCCGTGTCCTGGCCGAGGACTACGACGGGAGGGCCGAGTCGATCTGGGCCGGCGTCGCCGACGGCGGCGAGCTGAAGAAGCGGCTCAAGGCGCTGCCCGGCTTCGGTGTCGAGAAGTCGGAGATCTTCATCGCGCTCCTTGCCAAGCGCCAGGGGGTCCGGCCGAAGGGCTGGGAGGCCGCGGCCGGGGCCTACGCCGAGGCGACGCCACGGTCGGTGGCCGACATCCACGACGAGGAGTCACTCGGCCGGGTCCGGGAGTGGAAGCAGGCCCGCAAGGCCGCGAAGAAGGCCGCCGCCGCCGAGAAGGCCTAGGTCGCCGACGGTGTCGAGCACGTCGTGGCCCCGCATGGTGCGGACGATGGCGGCTCTGACACTGCTTGCCGGGTGCACGTCAGGGGGCGACGACGCGGCGGACGAGTCCGACCGGGCCCCGCGCGACCCCACACTGGCCGGTGTCACGCGCATGATGTCGACCCCTCGTGCCGTGCACAGGGCCACCGTGCTCGAGGACGGGACCGTCCTGTTCACGGGCGGTTGCACCCTTCCGGGGTGCGGGGGCTTCGAGCGGGCCCGGGCCAGCGAGATCTACGACCCGCCGACCAGCCGGTTCCGGAGCGGGCCGAGCATGACGGCGCCCCGGGCCGGCCACTCCGCCACGCTGCTCGCCGACGGCCGTGTGCTGCTGATCGGCGGGTACCCGGGGGAGGGGCTGCCGGCGGTGTCGTCTGCCGAGGTCTTCGACCCGGCCGAGGGGAGCTTCCGCAGCGTCGGCCGGCTGTCGGTGGGCCGGGCCGACCACACGGCCAGCTTGCTGCCGGACGGCCGAGTCCTCGTCGCGGGGGGCACCGACGGGGCGGGGGAGGTGCTCGCGAGCACGGAGATCTTCGACCCGGGCACCGACCGGTTCGCGCCCGGCCGACCGCTCAGCGGTGCCCGCGCGGCGCACGTCGCCGTCGTCACCGACGGTGGGCTGTTGCTGATCGGTGGTACCTCCGACCTCGACGTCGCCGTCGACACCACCGACGTCCTCCGCCGTGACGGGTGGTCACCGGGCCCGGTGCTGCAGCAGGCCCGGGTCAAGCACGGGGCAGCCGTGCTCCCTGACGGGACGGTGCTGGTCGTCGGTGGGGCGAGCAGCTCAGAGGGCCGGGACAGGTTGGCCTCCACGGAGCTGGTGACCCTCGATCCGGCGCGCAGCCGACCCGGGCCGGCGCTGTCCGAGCCGCAGTACAAGCTCGACGGAGCCGTGACCACACTCGCCGACGGCCGCGTCGTCATTGCAGGCGGTCGCCGCGTGGACGTGTTCGACCCCGGCACCGGGGAGATGTCCGTCCTGGACGGCGCCCCCGTGCCGCGCCGCAGCTTCCTGTCCGTCTCGGCGGTTGCTGCCTCGACGGTGCTGGTCGCCGGAGGCTACGACTCGGACATCTCACCCACCGCCGACGCCCGTCTGGTGCGCATCACCTAGCCCGGGGCGGCCGCCGAACCCGGGGGTCAGGAGCGGGTCGGTGTGGCCGCGGCGGCCGGGCGGCGACCCATCAGCGGCGGCAGCTGGCGCACCGCGGCCGCCAGTGCCCGCAGGTCGTCGTCGACAAGAGCCTGCGGCCCGTCGCACAGCGCCTGCTCCGGGTGCGGGTGCACGTCGACGATGATGCCGTCGGCGCCGACGGCGATCGCGGCGCGCGCGAGCGGCACGACCAGGTCGCGACGCCCGCCGGAGTGCGAGGGGTCGACGATGACCGGCAGGTGCGAGAGGTCGTGGGACACCGGCACGGCGCTGACGTCGAGCGTGTTGCGCGTCGCCGTCTCGAACGTCCGGATGCCCCGCTCGCACAGCACGATGTCGAGGTTTCCGCGCTGTGCGATGTACTCCGCGGCCATCAGCCACTCCTCGACCGTGGCCTGCATGCCGCGCTTGAGCATGACCGGCTTCCCGGACTGGCCGACCGCCTGCAGGAGACCGAAGTTCTGCATGTTGCGGGTGCCGACCTGGAGCATGTCGGCGTACGACGACACGAGGTCGACGTCGTGCGCGTCCACGACCTCGGTCACCACCGGCAGGCCGGTCTCCTCGCGCACCTCGGCCAGGATCTTCAGGCCGGCCTCGCCGAGGCCCTGGAACGCGTACGGCGACGTGCGCGGCTTGTAGGCGCCACCGCGCAGCAGCGTCGCACCGGCCGCGCGGGCCATCTCGGCGGCCTCGAGCGTCTGCTGCGGCGTCTCGACCGCGCACGGCCCCGCGATGAGGGTGAAGGTGTCGGGCCCGATGGGCACGCCGCGGACGAAGACCGTGGACATCTGCGGGTGGTGGATGCGGCTCACCAGCTTGTACGGCGCGGAGACTCGCATCACGTCGGCGACCCCGGGCATGGCGCGCAGGTTCAGGCCGCCGAAGGTCTCGACGTCGCCGACCAGGCCGATGATCGTGCGGGTGACCCCGCGGCTGACGAAGGCCTCGCCACCGACGGACTCGACGCGCGCGATCACGCCGTCGACGTCCTCCGTCGAGGCGTCGGGCTTCATGACGACGACCACGATGCGCAGCGTAGTGCCCGTCCGGGTCGCGGTCCGGGCCGTCTCGCCCCGGGAGACCGGGGGTTGCGCGCCGCTCGGTCAGAACACGTTGATGGTGACCGTCGTGCCCTTGGGGTGCTTCTCGCCGCCGCCCGGCGACTGCCCGCGGACGATGCCCGGACCGACCGGGAGCTGGTTGACGTTGACCGGGAACCCGAGGGTCTCGAGGATCTGCCGGGCCTCGTCGACGGACTTGCCGGTGACGTCCGGGACCTCGATCAGCGGCGGGCCCTTGGAGACCTCGAGCGTGACGACCGAGTTCTTGCCGGCCGTGCCGTTGGCGGGGTCCTGGCTGATGACGATCCCCACCGGCACCGTCTCGTCGAACTTCTTCACCACGCGGCTGCGCAGCTTGGCCTCGTCGAGCGCCTTCTCGGCGTCGGCGACCGGCTGGCCCACGACGTCGGGGACGGCGACCGGCTCGACGCCCAGGCTGATGACCAGCATGACGGCGGTGTCCGGTCGCAGCTCGGTGCCGGCCGCCGGCTCGGTTCTGATGACCGATCCCTTCTCGATCCCTTGGCTGAAGCGCCGGGTCGGGGTGCCGACCTGGAGGTTGGTCTCCTCCAGCATCCGGCGGGCCACGTCCTCGGTGCGGCCGCGCAGCTCGGGCACCTCGTAGCGCTCGGGGCCGAGCGACATCACGAGCCCGACGGTGCCGCCCTTGTCGATGCTCTTGCCCGGCCCGGGTTCCGTGTCGAGCACCAGGCCCTTGGCCACCGTCTCGCTGAACTCCCGGTCGGCGATGTCGACGTCCAGGCCGGACTTCTCGGCCTCCGTGGCCGCCGCGGAGCGGGTCAGGTTGAGCAGCCCGGGCGTGGTCGTCTTGGACAGGACGGCCGCGTAGAGCCAGGCGAAGGCGGAGAGCGCGACGGCCAGCGCGATGATGACGACCAGGGCGACCGGGCCCCTACCGCGGCGGCGGGGTGGGGGAGCGCCCAGCGGGCCGGTGTCGCCCCTCCGGGCGGGGCCGGACGGAGGGTTGCGCAGGTCGACGACGAGCGTCTGGTCCGGAGCTGCGGGCGTCTCGGCCACGGACGGGCCGTGCGTGTCCAGCTCGCCGTCGGAGAGCTGCCGACGGGCCGAGGCCACCTCGGTGAGCATCCGGCGGGCGTCGGACGGGCGGCCGTCGGGGTCGCGGCTGGTCGCCCGGGCGACGAGGGCGTCGAGCTCGGGGGGGAGGCTGGGAACCAGCTCGGAGGGCGCGGGGACGTCGTCGTGCACGTGCCGGTAGGCGACCTGGATCGCCGTCTCGCCGTCGTAGGGCTTGAGGCCGGTCAGCATCTCGTAGAGCAGGATGCCCGCGGCGTAGACGTCGGAGCGGGGGTCGGCCACGCCACGCTCCACCTGCTCGGGGGAGAGGTAGGCGACGGTGCCCATGAGGATGCCGCTGGCCGTGGTGTGGCTGTTGTTGCCGCTGACGGCGCGCGCGAGCCCGAAGTCGGCGACCTTGATGCGCCCGTCGTCGGAGAGCAGGACGTTCTCGGGCTTGACGTCGCGGTGGACGATGCCCGCGGCGTGCGCCGCGCCGAGGGCCGCGAGCACGGGCTCGAGCACCTCGAGCGACTGGCGAGGGCTGAGGTTGCCCTGCTCACGCATGAGGTCGCGCAGCGTGTGGCCGCGGACGAGCTCCATCGCGAGGAAGACGATGCCCTGGTCGGCGCCCTGGTCGTAGACGGCCACGACGTTGGGGTGGGACAGCCGGGCCGCGGAGTGGGCCTCGCGGATGAACCGGGAGACGAACTCCTCGTCGTCGGCGAGGCTCGCGTGCATCACCTTCAGGGCGATGGTGCGGTCGAGCCGGCTGTCGTGGGCCTCGTAGACGGTGGCCATGCCGCCCCGCGCGAGACGCGAGCCGACGCGGTAGCGCCCGTCGAGCACCAGCCCGACGAGAGGGTCCGTGACAGTCGCGTCCACGCGGGGATTCTACGGGTGAGGGGCGTGCGGACCCGATTCGGACGCGCGGTGCGCCATCAGCCGAAGCGGGCCTTGAGCGCCATGACGTTGGCGACGTAGCGCCGCGTGTCGGGGTACATCCCCCGCTCCCGGACCGACCGGAGCCCCTGGTAGTAGGCGGCCACGGCCTGCCGCTCGCTGCTCGCGGACCGGGTGAGGATCTTGAGCAGCACGACCCCCGTGGTGGCGTTGTCGTGCGCGTTGAGCGGGTTGAGCCGGCGGCCGACCACGCCGGAGATCCAGTCGGTGGTGGCGGGGATCACCTGCATGGCGCCGACGGCGTTGGCCACCGACACCGCTCGCTGGTTCCAGCCGGACTCCTGGTAGCTCACGGCCAGGGCGAGCGCGGGGTCGACGCCGTTGGCCCGGGCCTTGGCGGCGATGATCGCCCGCATGCCGTCGCGGCCCGGCACGCCGCGGCCGGCGAGCGCCGACCGGTTGCGCGAGGCGGCGTTGACGACCCCCGAGGAGTACGTCCGGCCGGCGAAGGTGTTGCTGCTCGTCGCGCCGGTGCTCTTGGGCGTGGCGCCGCCGCCGGAGCCCCCCGGGATCCGCAGCGTCGCGCCCAGCATCACGATGTTGGACGCCGGGATGTCGTTCCTGCGGGCCAGGGCACTCTGGGAGACGCCGTAGCGCAGCGCGATGCCCGAGAGCGTGTCGCCGCGCGCGACGAGGTGGCTCCGCGACCCGCCGCCCGTGCCGGCGGACCCCTTGGCGCCCGGCACCTTGAGCGTGCTCCCGGCGTAGATCAGGTTGCCGTTGCCGGGCAGCCGGTTCACCGTGACCAGCTTTCCGACGGTCGTGCCGTAGCGCGCCGCGATGTCGGAGAGGGTGTCGCCGCGCTCGATCGTGTAGAGCCCCCAGCCGGGGGACCCGGCCGTGACCAGGCCGGCCAGCAGCAGCGGCACGCCGACGTTGCGGGCGATGCGCACGGCCGTACGCCGACGGCTCGGGGGGGCCTGCGGTGGGCGGGGGCCGGTCCGGCCGGCGGTCCGGCGGGCAGGTCCGCGATCGGCAGTGCGGGTCGCGCGGTCGTCGGAGGCACAGGTCGAAGGGGTGGAGTGTGACATCGCCGAGGAGATCCTCACGATCGGGTACGGGGGGTCGCCTGCGGCTTGAGATACTGCCGTGACTTGAGTGACTGATGTTACTTGAGGGGTTGTTGTTACTCGATCGTGGTACTACATCGATGTCATTCAGCGTGGACGGTCGGGTCGGGTCGGGCGCCTCAGACCTGCACCACGGGCGGGGCAGGTCTGAGGCAGCGGGAGGGTGGGCCCCTGTCGCTCAGACCTGCACCACGGGCGGGGCAGGTCTGCGGCAGCGCCGCGGGCTGAGAGCCTGGTCCGGTGATCGTCGTGGTGGGGGCGGGCCTGGCCGGGCTGCAGACCGTCGTGGCCCTGCGGGCGCAGGGCTATGCCGGCCGGCTCACGATGGTCGGCGCCGAGGACGAGCCGCCGTACGACCGCCCGCCGCTGTCCAAGCAGGTCCTGGCCGGCGCGGCCGACCACTCGAGGCTCGAGGCCGACTGGTCGGCGCTGGACGTCGATCTCCGTCTCGGCACCCGCGCCACCGACGTCGGCGACGGGGTCCTCACGACCGACCGCGGCGACATCGCGTTCGACACGGCGGTCCTGGCGACCGGATCCGAGCCGCGGCGGCTGCCCGGCGCCGACACGGCGCTCACGCTGCGGACGTACGCCGACTCGCTCCGGCTGCGGGACGCGCTGCGGCCGGGCATCCGCCTGACGATCGTCGGGGCCGGCTGGATCGGCGCGGAGGTCGCCACGGCGGCCGTCGCACGCGGTGCCCGGGTCACCGTGGTCGAAGGGCTCGCGACGCCGCTGGCGACGGCTCTGCCTCCGGAGGTCGCTGCTCGCACCCTGCCGTGGTGGTCGTCGGTGGACCTGCGGCTCGGGGCCGTGGTCGACGCGGTCGAGCCCGGAGCGGTCCACCTCGTCGGTGGCGACCGGGTGCTCGCGGACGTCGTCCTGCTCGGCGTGGGGGTGCGGCCGGTCGCCCCGGCTGGGGTCGCGCTCACGACGGCCGGCGCCGTGGCGGTCGACAGCCGCCTGCGCACGTCGGCACCCGGCGTGCTCGCTGTCGGCGACTGCGCAGCCTGGGAGTCCGCGCGGTACGGCCGGCGGATGCTCGTCGAGCACTGGGACAACGCGCTGCGGGCACCCGCCGTGGCTGCGGCGAACGCCCTCGGCGGCGACGAGGTCTGGGACCCGGTGCCCTACTTCTGGTCCGAGCAGTGGGGCCGGATGGTGCAGTACGCCGGCCACCACCCGGCCGGGCAGCGGCTCGTCCGGCGCGAGGAAGGTGACCGGTGGGCCGCGTTCTGGCTCGACGGGGAACGGCTCGTCGCGGCACTGGCCGTCGACCGGCCGCGCGACCTGGTCCAGGCCCGCCACCTGATGGAGCGCGGCGCCGTGGTCGATGCCGGCCGGCTGTCCGACCCATCGGTCGCCGTGAAGGCGGCAGCTGCCTAGAACGTGCCGTCGGACTCCGTCGCCGCGAAGACGATGCCCATCGCCACCGCGAGAGCGATGACGATCCCCACCACGATCGACGCCACGGCCAGACCGTGCAGAACCCGGTTCGCCGCCGACCGCCGCACGGGCCACGCCAGCACCGCGCCGGCACCCGCCAGCAGCCCGCTCGGGCCGGCGAAGAACGCGTACTGGAGCGTCGGCGACAGGCTGTCGCCGTTGCGGTTGACGACGAAGAAGCTCAGATACTGGAAGAGACCCGTCGCCAGCAGTCCGGCCAGGACGAGGGCCGCGGCGGTGATGGCCCGCGCCTCGTCGGTCAGGAACGGCTGGGACTCGACCGGCCACTCGTCGTGGCCGAGCTCGGCACCGTCCCCCATGGAGTCCATGCCGGGACCATAGCCGCGGGTGGCCGGCCCGCATGGCAGGCTTGCCGACGTGGACGACGTGCTGGTGACGACGTGGCTGAGCCTTCCCGAGGTGGCCGAGCGGCTCGGCGTCCCTGTGACCCGGGCCAGGCAGCTGGTGAAGGAGCGGCAGCTCCTGGCGCTGCGCCGGGGCGTCAACAACGCGCTCATGGTGCCGGCCGAGATGGTGCAGGACGGCAAGGTCCTCAAGGGGCTCCCCGGTGTGCTGACCCTCCTGCACGACGCCAGGTTCTCCGACGACGAGGCGCTGCGCTGGCTCTACACCGACGACGGCCTGCCCGGCTCGCCCGTGCAGGCGCTCACGGAGAACCGCGGCACCGAGGTCAAGCGGCGGGCGCAGGCGTTGGGCTTCTGAGTGCGCCATCTCGCGTACGTCGGGATGCTCGCGTTCTGCCTCCTCGGGACGCTCCCGCTCGAGATCTGGCTCGGCGTCCGGGTCTACCGCCGGTGGCGGCGGCTGCTGCTGACCCTGCTGCCGGTCGTCGCGGTGCTGGTCGTGTGGGACCTGTACGCGATCGCGCAGGGGCACTGGGACTTCGACCCGGACCAGACGCTGGGGGTCGTGCTGCCCGGCGGCGTCCCCGTCGAGGAGCTGCTCTTCTTCCTCGTCGTGCCGACCTGCGCGGTCCTGTCCTTCGAGGCGGTCCGCCGGGTCAGGGGCTGGCCGGCGGGTGACGAGTGAGCTACACCGCGCTGGCGCTGGCCGGCGTCGTCGCGGCGGTCGTGCTCGACGTCGTCGTCCTGCGGACGCGGGTCGTGACGCGACGGGTGTTCTGGGTGTCGTACGCGATCGTGGTCTTCTTCCAGCTGCTCACCAACGGGTGGCTGACCGGCCGCGACATCGTGACCTACGCCGACACGGAGAACCTCGGGGTGCGCATCGTCTTCGCCCCCGTCGAGGACCTGCTGTTCGGCTTCTCGATGGTGGTGCAGACCATCGCGTGGTGGGTCTGGTGGGGCCGGCGCGAGTCGGTCAGGTCTCGCGGCGCGACCGGCGCGCCCTGACGAGCCCGGGCACGGCGATGCGCAGCCGCCGCGACAAGGGCACGGATACGCGCCGGTCGAGGACCTGGTGGTCGGCGTGCTCCACGGCGTCGAGGATGCCGCCGTAGAGCAGGAACGCCGTGCGGATGCAGTCGCGGCTCGTCGGGTGCAGCAGGGCGATGCCGGGGCGCGCCTCCTCGTAGAGCCGCCGGTTGCGGGCGATCTCGAACCGCAGCAGCTCGACGACGTGCGGGGGCGTCGGTCCCGGCGCCAGGTCGGCGCGCGTCACGCCGAACCGGTCGAGGTCCTCCTGCGGCAGGTAGACGCGGCCGCGGCGCAGGTCCTCGGCGACGTCGCGGATGAAGTTCGAGAGCTGGAAGGCCTCGCCGAGGGTGCGCGCGTGCCCCGCGGCCCGGTCGTCGAGCGGCTCGAGGATGGGCACCATCTGGAGCCCGATGACCGCGGCGGAGCCGTGCATGTAGGTCTCGAGGTCGGCGTAGGTCTCGTAGCCGGTGACGGTGATGTCCATCCGCATCGACTCGAGGAACGCCTCGAAGGTGTGGGCCGGGATGTCCCACGTCCCCGCCGTGTGGATCGCGGCACGGCTGATGGGGTCGCGGCTGTCACCGGCGGCCAGGTCCTTGAGGAACCGGTCGCCCCAGCGGACGAGCGCCTCGGGGTCGGGCGAGTCGAGGTCGTCGACGAGCTCGTCGGCGTAGCGCGCGAAGCCGTAGAGCGCGTGGACGTACGGTCGCTTGGCGCGGGGGAGGAGCAGCGTCGACAGGTAGTAGGTCCGCCCGTGGGCGGCGTTGAGCCGCCGGCAGGTCTCGTACGCCGCCCGCAGCGACGGCTCCCGGATCCCGGCCGCGTCCAGCTCCCGCGCACTCATGGTCCGGCCCCCGCTCCGGCCAGATGATCGCAACCAGGCCACACAGAGCTCGGTCGGCGCGGAGACGGCCTGAGGACCTCGAGCGTGCGACGACCTGGCAGCGGCATCGGTCGCAGCCGATCGTGTGGCCCGGTTGCGATCTCGGCCGGTCGTGCCCAGGCCCATCGTGTCCACAGATCGCGCGAGGCCAGCGGCCCGGCTGCGTCGCGCCGTGCAGCCTCGACCCCGTGGACGTGGTGGCGGCGCTGGTCGAGTGCGGTGGTGCTGCGTCGTGGCGAAGGCTGCGCCGTCTCGGGGTGACCTGGCACTCCTTGTGGGTCGCGGTGCTGGTCGAGCGAGTGGTGCGGGTACGCCGCGGCGCCTACGCGCTCCCCGACGCGGACGCGGCACGGACGGCGACGGTTCGCCTCGGCGGCGTGCTGTCCTGCACGTCCGCGGCCAGGCTGCTCGGGTTGCCCGTCCTGTTCGACACGGGTCTGCACGTCACGGTCCCCAGGTCGTGGGGCCACGCGACCGCATCGGGCGTGCGAGTCCATCGCCGCGACCTGCGGTCGGACGAGCACGACGGTGTCTGCACGAGCCTGCTGCGCACGGTGCTGGACTGCGCACGTGAGCTGCCGTTGCGCGAAGCGCTGGTCGTGTGCGACGCCGCGCTTCGGGCGGGGCTGTCCCCGGAAGGGCTTCGGTGCGCCGCCGATGCCGCCAGGGGGCGAGGGTCTACCGCGCTGCGGCGGGTCGCCAGTCTCGCCGACGGGCGCGCCGAGTCGCCGATCGAGTCGTGCCTGCGACTGCTCGCCGGTGAGCTGGGCCGTGTCCGGCCACAGGTATGGATCGACGGTGTGGGCAGGGTCGATCTCCTGCTCGACGGCTGGCTCGTCCTCGAGGCCGACGGCTTCGAGTTCCACGCGACGCGCGCCCACTACCGAGAGGACCGTCGACGCGCCAACGCCCTCGCGGAGCGCGGCTACGTGCTGCTCCGCTTCACCTACGAGGACGTCGTGCACCGGCCCGGGGCAGTGGTCGAGACCCTGGTTGCTGTACTGGCGCGCCGAGGCCTCGCTGCATGATCGCAACCGGGCCACACGAACGGTCGACACGGACACGCTTCCGATGTCGCTGTTCGCGTGACCGAAGGCCCAGGAGCCGCGGTTGTGTGGCCTGGTCGCGATCACGGCTCAGTGCCAGGCGCGGGAGCGGTAGGACGGGTCCGGCCCGAGGATGCGCTCGGCGGCCAGCCGGCCGGAGATCAGCACCATCGGCACTCCGACCCCCGGCTGCGTCCCCGACCCGGCGAAGACGACGTTCTCGCCCCACAGGTTCCGCGGCCGGAACGGCCCGGTCTGCCCGAAGGTGTGCGCCGCCGCGAACGGCGTTCCGCGCTCCATGCCGCGCGCCTCCCAGTCCAGCGGCGTCGTCGTGTGCACGACCTCGAGCCCGTCGCCGAAGCCGGCCCACCCGCGCGCCTCGAGCGTCGACACCACGTGGTCCAGGTAGCGCGGCCCCTCGACGTGCCAGTCGACCGGCGCGTCGAGGTTCGGCGTCGGGAACAGCGCGTAGTAGCTGTGCCTCCCCTCCGGTGCCAGCGACGGGTCCGACGCCGTCGGCGAGGTGAGCAGCAGCGAGGGGTCGCTCATCAGCCGGCCGCCGAGGATCTCGTCGAACACCTCCCGCCAGGCCCGGCCGAAGGAGATCGTGTGGTGGGCGTTGTCGGGGTAGGCCGTCCGCGACCCGGCCAGCAGCAGGAAGCACGACGGCGAGTAGCCCAGCCTCCTCCGCAGCGGCGCCCCGAGGAGCCGACGCGCGACGGGCAGGTCGGGGTTGAGCACGACCGCGTCGCACCCGACCCGGTCGCCCGACGCCGTGTGCACCGCCACGGCCCGTCCGCCGACCGTCTCGACCCGGGTCACCGTCTCGCCGTAGCGCAGCACCACGCCGTGCTTCTCGGCCGCGCCGGCGAGCGCTCGCGGCACCGCGTGCATGCCGCCCTTGGGGAAGTAGACGCCCGCGACCGAGTCCATGTAGCCGATGACGGCGTAGATCGCGAGGGCGTCGTACGGCGACAGGCCGGCGTACATCGCCTGGAAGGAGAACACGCGCTGCGTCCGGTCGTCCTTGAGGAACTGGGCCACCTTCGGCGCCAGCCGGCGGAAGCCACCGATCGCGGCCAGCCGCGCCAGCGACGGCCGCACCAGCGACAGCGGTGAGTCGATGTTGCGGTCGATGAAGTCGCGCATCTCCAGCCGGTACAGCTCGGACACGAACTGCACGAACCTGCGGTAGCCGTCGGCCTCCCGCGGCCCGCAGACCCGCGCGACCTCCTCGGCCATCGCCTCGACCGACGCGTGGACGTCCATCGACGACCCGTCGGCGTAGCGCGCCCGGTAGAGCGGGGCGACCGGCTCGAGCTCCAGCCAGTCGTCCATCGACTCCCCGACGCAGTCCAGCGCGTCGGCGATGAGGTCGGGCATCGTCAGCACCGTCGGGCCGGTGTCGAACGAGTAGCCGCCGTCGGTCAGCAGTCCCGCCCGGCCGCCGGGGACGTCCTCGCGCTCGAGCACCGTCACCGACCGCCCGGCGCCGGCGAGGCGCAGCGCCGCCGACAGCCCGCCCAGGCCGGCGCCGACCACCACCACGTGGTCGGTGGCCCCGCTGACCCGCCTCACAGGTCGCGCGCGGTGGCGGCCGCGACCAGCTGCTCGAGAACCGTGCGGGCCGGCTGGGCGACACGCCCGAGCACCGACAGGGCCCGCTGCGACTGCTCGGTGATCATCTCCTCCACCGCGTCGAGAGCCCCGCTGGCCGTGATGACCTCCCGCAGCGCGTCGACGCCGGCTGCGTCGAGGTGGGCGTCGCCGAGGTTGCGCCGGACGACCCCCGCCTCGGCGGGTGAGCAGCGGTCGAGGGTGAGGGCGAGCAGGACGGTGCGCTTGCCCTCGCGCAGGTCGTCGCCGGCCGGCTTGCCGGTGGTGGCCGGGTCGCCGAACACGCCCAGCACGTCGTCGCGCAGCTGGAACGCCTCGCCGAGCGCGCGGCCGTACGCCTCGTAGGTCGCGAGCAGCTCCGGGGACGCCCCGGCCAGCGTCCCGCCGAGCAGCAGGGGGTGCTGCACGGTGTACTTCGCGCTCTTGAACAGGATGACGTGCCGGGCCCGCGCGACCGACGGGACGGCGATCACCTGCTCGAGCATGTCGAGGTACTGACCGCACATGAGCTCGGTGCGCATCCGGTCGAACACCGCGCGCCCCGCGGCCAGGCGGTCCGGGGGCAGGCCCGCTCCCGAGTACAGCTCGTCGCACCACGAGAGGCACAGGTCGCCGGCGAGGATCGCGCCGGCCACACCGAAGTCCTCGGGGGACCCCAGCCAGCGGTTGCCGCGGTGCAGCGCGGCGAAGCGTCGGTGCGCGGCCGGGCTGCCTCGCCGGGTGTCGCTGTCGTCCATCACGTCGTCGTGGATCAGGGCGGCGGCCTGGAAGAGCTCGAGGGCCGCGGCGACCGACACGATGCCCTGCGAGTCGTCGCCACCCGCCCCGCGCCAGCCCCAGTAGCAGAACGCGGGGCGCAGCCGCTTGCCGTCCCGCAGGAGGTCCTCGATGGCCTCCATCAGCGGCCCGAGCTCGTCGCCCACGCCGTCGAGGACGGCGGCCTGCCGGGCGAGCTCGTCGTCGAGCGTCTTGCGGACGCGGTTCCTCAGGTCCTCGACGTCGAGCGGCCCGACGTCAGGTTCCTGGGCGGACGACACACCTCCGGAGCCTAGGCGCATGTCTGTCCTTCGGGCGGTCTGCCCGTCACGGATGCAGGTCTCGCGTAGCCTGCCGCGTGTGACTCAGCACGTTCGTGACCCGTGGTCCCGCGAGAGCGTCATGCCCGGGCGCGCCGCGTCCCTCGGGGACCTGCTGGGGTCGGGACGGAGGTCCTTCTCCTTCGAGTTCTTCCCGCCGAAGACCCCCGAGGGCGAGGTGTCGCTGTGGCGGGTGCTCCGTCAGCTCGAGGCCCTCAAGCCGACCTTCGTGTCCGTGACCTACGGCGCCGGCGGGTCGACCCGCGACCGGACCGTGGCGATCACCGAGCAGATCGCGCGCGACACGACGCTGATGCCGGTGGGCCACTTCACCGCCGTCAACCACTCGCTGGGCGAGCTGCGGCACATCATCGGGCAGTACGCCGCGGCGGGTGTGCGCAACGTGCTCGCCCTGCGCGGCGACCCACCCGGCGACCCGATGGCCACGTGGGTGCAGCACCCGCAGGGCGTCGCGTACGCCGAGGACCTGGTCCGGCTCCTGCGTGAGTCGGGCGAGTTCAGCATCGGCGTGGCGGCGTTCCCCGAGCGTCACCCGCGCTCGCCCGACTGGGACAGCGACATCGAGTACTTCGTGCGCAAGTGCCGCGCGGGCGCCGACTACGCGATCACCCAGATGTTCTTCTATGCCGACGACTACCTGCGGCTGCGCGACCGGGTGGCGGCGACCGGGTGCGACGTGCCGATCATCCCGGGCATCATGCCCGCGACGAACGTGAGCCAGATCGAGCGCTTCGCCCAGCTGTCGAACGCGGCGTTCCCGCCCGACCTCGCCGAGCGGCTGCAGGCCGTCGAGGACGACAAGGACGCGATGCGCCGGGTCGGGGTCGAGGCCGCGACCGAGCTCTGTGAGCGGCTGCTGGGCGAGGGTGTGCCGGGGCTGCACTTCATCACGCTGAACACCTCGACGGCGACGCGCGAGATCTACCAGCAGCTCGGGCTGCGCGACCGGCACTGACCGGGCCCCCGTGAGCACGCCCGACCCAGCGCGCGGTCGCGAGGCGTACTTCGAGGCCTGGACCCGCCTGCACGGTGGCTACGACCCCCGGGACAACGTGCTGGTCCGCGGCTGGCTCACGGGCGCGTACGCCGTGGCGCGTCCCCTGGCGCGCGCGTCCGTCCCGCCCGACGCGGTGACCCTGGCCGGGGTCGCGGTGGCCGGGGGCGTCGTCGCGCTCGCCGCGGCGGGAGGCGGGTGGTGGCTGCTGGGCGCCGCCCTCGTCGCGGTCGTCGCCGGCCTGCTCGACAGCCTCGACGGCGCCGTCGCGTTGCTGACCGGGCGGGCCAGCGCCTGGGGGCACGTCCTGGACTCCGTCGCCGACAGGGTCAGCGACCTGCTGCTCGTGGCCGCGCTGTTCGCCGCCGGCGCGCCGGGGGAGGTCTGCGTCGCCGGGGGAGTGCTGATGTTCCTGCAGGAGTACGCCCGGGCGCGCGCGGCCGCGGGCGGGATGACAGAGGTCGGCGTCGTCACCGTGTGGGAGCGGCCCACCCGGGTGATCGTGACCGCCGCGTTCCTCGCCTCGGCCGCGGCGCTCGGCGACCCGTGGCCCACGCTCGGCGCGGCCGCGTGGGTCGGGCTCGGCGTCGTCGGCGTCGGGCAGCTCCTCGTCGTGGTGCGCCGCCGCCTCGCGTCCGGGAGCCCATGATCGGAGCGGGCGCGGGCCAGGTCCCCGCCCCGATCTGCTCCGATGATGGAGAAACCCGGTCAGCGAGGTCAGCGAGTCAGCGTGGTCAGGCCGGGCCGACCAGGTCGGCGACGATCGCCGCGGACAGCCCGACCAGCGGCAGGCCGCCGCCCGGGTGGGCCGATCCGCCGACGAGGAAGAGACCGGGGACGGGGGAGCGGTTGGCCGGTCGCAGGAACGCCGCTCGTGCCCCGTTGGACGACGTCCCGTAGATCGCGCCGCCGGGAGAGCGGGTCGCGCGCTCGAGGTCGGCCGGCGTGCGCGTCTCGTGCCAGAGCAGCCGGTCGCGCACGTCGAGGCCCCGCGCAGCCATGACCTGCAGCAGGCGCTGGGCGTAGGACGCCGCGAGCCCGGGGGCGTCCCAGTCGACGAGCCCGGGGCCGTGCCCGTGCCGCGGGGCGTTCACCAGCACGAACCACGCCTCGCACCCGTCGGGCCGCATCGCGGGGTCGTCGGGGGCGCACACGTAGACGGCGGGGTCGTCGACGGGACGGGCCTCCCGCCCGAAGACCGCGTCGAACTCCGCGTCGTAGTCGTCGGGGAAGAGCACGGTGTGGTGGCCGAGGCCGGGGGTGCGGCCGCGCAGCGCGAGCAGCATCGAGAAGCCGGACAGCGACGGTGTCGCCTTCGCGAGCCGGCGCCGCGCCGACCCTCCGGCCGACGAGGGCAGCAGGTCGCCGTACAGCGCGCGGGCGTCGGCGTCGGACACGACGACGTCCGCGGCGACCCGCTCCCCGCCGGCGAGCTCCACCCCCGCGGCCCGGCCACCCTCGACGAGGACCCGCGTCACGGGTGCGCCCGGGCGGACCCGGACGCCGCGCAGCAGGGCGCGCTCGTGCAGCGCGGCGGCCAGCCGGGCCAGCCCGCCGCGCACGTGCCACGCGCCGAACGTCTGCTCGACGTAGGGCACGACGGCCAGCGCGGCCGGAGCCCGCCGCGGGTCCGACCCCGTGTAGGTCGCGTAGCGGTCGAGCAGCATCCGCAACCGCGGGTCGCGCAGGTGGCGGCGGCCCAGGGCGCGCAGCGACAGCCACGGCGCGACCGTGCGGAGGTCGCCGGTACGACGCGCCCGGCGCAGCAGGTCGCGGCCCCCGCCCAGCGGCGACTCGAGGAACGGCTCGCGGGTCGCCTGCCAGATCGCGTGCGCCCGCCCCATGAACCGGTCCCAGTCGTCGCCCGCACCGGCACCGAGGGCCTCGTCGAGAGCGGCCCGCATCCGCGCCTGCGACGCGTTGGGGACCTCGAGCCAGACCGGGTCGCCGCCGGACACCCCGGGGAAGCGGTAGCGGAAGGCCGGGTCGACCTCGACGAGCTCGACGCTGTCCTCCAGCGGTGCGCCGGTCGTGAGGAACAGGTCCCGGTAGACGGCCGGCAGCGTGAGCAGGCTCGGCCCGGTGTCGAACGTGAACCCGTCGCGGGACCGTGACGCCAGCTTGCCGCCGACCGTCTCGCCCTGCTCGCACACCAGGACGTCATGGCCTGCGGTCGCCAGCCGGGCCGCCACGGCGAGCCCGCCCATGCCGGCGCCGACGACGACCACCCGAGCCATGGCCCGTGACCCTACGGTGACCTGAACCACTCCAATCCACCGGCTGTGGCGCGTCGAATGCCGGGCATGAGACGCCCCGGGCAGACGTCGCGTCGCGCTCGGTCGGCGCTGGGCGCCCTGGCCGGTCTGCTCGCCGCGCTCGTGGCTCTCGGCACGGCCGAGCTCGCCGCCGCGCTGGTCCGCCCGCAGGCCTCCCCGGTGGTCGCCGTCGGGGGCAGCTTCATCGACGCGACCCCGGTGTGGCTCAAGGACTTCGCCATCCGCACGTTCGGCACCAACGACAAGCCGGTGCTCATCGGGTCGATCCTGCTCGTCCTGCTCCTGCTCTCGCTCGTCACCGGCGCGCTCGCGGTGCGCCGTCGCGTCGTCGGCCTGGCGGGGGTGGCCGTCCTCGGGCTGGTGGGCGCGGCGTCCGCGTCGACCCGGCCCGCGGCGCAGGCGCTCGACCCCCTGCCGTCGCTGGCTGGTGCCGTCGTCGGCTCGGTCGTCCTCGTGCTCCTGCTGCGTGCGCTCGGGAGCGCCGGCGTGGCCGGGGACCACGGGGCTGGCGCCGCCGTCACCGACGAGCAGCGTCGCCGCTTCCTGGTGACCGGGCTCGTGGCCGCGGCCGCCGGGCTCGCCGCGGGCAGCGTCGGCCGGCTGGTCAGCAGCCGCCGGTCGAGCGTGGCCTCGGCGCGCGCCGACGTGCGGCTGCCGGCGCCCGTCAGCGAGGCCGTCCCCGTCCCGCGCGGGACCGACCTCAAGCTCGACGGGCTGACGCCCTTCCGTACGTCCAACGCCGACTTCTACCGCGTCGACACGGCGCTGATCGTGCCCCAGGTGTCCACCGACGGGTGGCGGCTGCGGGTGCACGGCATGGTCGAGAAGGAGATCGAGCTCGACTTCGACCAGCTGCTCGCCCGCGACATGGTCGAGCGCGACATCACCCTGACCTGTGTGTCCAACGAGGTGGGCGGCCGGTACGCGGGGTCCGCGCGCTGGCTCGGGGCGCCGCTGGCCGACCTGCTGAAGGACGCCGGCGTCGACCCGGCCGCGGACATGATCTTGAGCACCTCGTCCGACGGCATGACGATCAGCACCCCGACCGCTGTCGTCATGGACGGCCGGGACGCCCTGCTCGCCGTCGGGATGAACGGCGAGCCGCTGCCGGCCACCCACGGCTTCCCGGTGCGCATGGTCGTGCCCGGGCTCTACGGCTACGTGTCGGCGACGAAGTGGCTCGTCGACCTCGAGCTCACCCGCTTCGGCGACACCGAGGCCTACTGGACCGAGCGGGGCTGGGCCGAGAAGGCGCCCATCAAGACGATGTCACGCGTCGACACCCCCAAGCCCTTCGCCAAGCTCCGGGCCGGGAAGGTCGCCGTCGCCGGCGTCGCCTGGGCCCAGCACCGCGGCATCGACCGCGTCGAGGTCCGGGTCGACGAGGGCCCGTGGCAGGAGGCGAGGCTCGCCGAGGTGCCGTCGACCGACACCTGGCGCCAGTGGGTGTGGCAGTGGGACGCCCGCCGCGGCAGCCACCGCATCGAGGTCCGGGCCACCGACGCCGAGGGCGACACCCAGCCGGAGAAGCGGGCCGACCCGTTCCCCTCCGGCGCCACCGGCTGGCACTCGACGGTCGTCACCGTCGCCTGACCGCCAACACGTCCCCGCCCTGGAGCGGGTTCGACACGTCCACCAACGATCAGGGAGAACAACCATGTCCATCCGCAGCAACCGGACCGTTCGCTACGCGGCGGCGGGCGTCATGCTCGCGCTGTCGCTCGCGGCGTGCAGCGCCACCGAGGACACCACGACCGGCACGTCGAGCGGCTCGTCGAGCTCGCCCGAGGCCAGTGACAGCGCCGACACGGGCATGACCGCCGCCGCCCCGTTCGGCCCGGGCTGCTCGGCCGTCCCCGCCGAGGGTGCCGGCTCGTTCGACGGCATGGCCGCGGAGCCGGTCGCGACCGCCGCGTCGGCCAACCCGCTGCTGTCCACGCTGGTCGGCGCCGTCGGTGAGGCCAACCTCGTCGACACGCTGAACAGCGCCGAGGAGATCACGGTCTTCGCGCCGACCAACGACGCGTTCGAGGCCATGGACCAGGCCACGCTGAACCAGGCCATGGGCGACCCCGAGGGCCTGCTCACGCAGGTGCTGACCTACCACGTCGTCGAGGGCGAGCTCGCCCCCGAGGAGCTGGCGGGGACGCACACCACCCTGCAGGGCACCGACCTCACCGTCGAGGGCGGCGACGAGGACTTCACCGTCGACGGTGGCGCCTCGGTGATCTGCGGCAACGTGCAGACCGCCAACGCCACGGTCTACATCATCGACGGGGTGCTGGCGCCCACGGCGTGACCCGTCGCGCCCGCCGCGACGCGGCGGGCGGCGCATGACACAGGGGCCCCGGACGAGCGATCGCCCGGGGCCCCTGCGCGTGCGCGATACCGAGGACGGCGGGGCGGTTGCGGCTGGAGGTTCGAGGGCAGGACGCCGTTGTCCAGACGTCCACGGGGAGGCGGCCACAGTGACCGGTGCGCTTGCAGGACGAGTCGCTGTCGTGGCAGGTGCCACGAGGGGCGCCGGCCGCGCCCTCGCCGTGGAGCTTGCCAGGGCCGGCGCGTTCGTCTACGCGACCGGGCGCAGCAGCCGGGTCACCGGTCCCTCGGACATGGACCGGCCGGAGACCATCGAGGAGACCGGTGAGCTGATGACGGCCGCCGGTGGCCGGGGCGTGGCGCTGCGCGTGGACCATCTCGACGTGGACGCGGTGCGGTCGCTGGTCGACCGCGTCCGCACCGACCACCAGCGGCTCGACGTCCTCGTGAACGACATCTTCGGTGGAGACCGTTATGCGCAGTGGGACAAGCCGCTCTGGGAGCACGACCTGGCCGGCGGGCTGCGGATGCTGCGCATGGGCGTCGAGACGCACCTGGTGACCAGCGTTCTCGCGCTGCCCTTGATGCTCGAGACGGGGGCCGGTCTGCTGGTGGAGATGACCGACGGCACCCGCGAGGTCAACGCCGAGGTGCGGCCCGGGGTGGGCTTCTACTACGACTTCGTCAAGGCCAGCGTGGACCGGTTCGTCAAGAACCTCGCCGTCGAGCTCGAGGACCAGCCCGTGACCGCTGTCGGCGTGACCCCCGGCTGGCTGCGGTCGGAGCGCATGCTGGAGAACTTCGGGGTCACCGAGCCGACCTGGCGCGATGCCTGTGCGGACGTGCCGGGCTTCGCCATCTCCGAGTCGCCGGCCTACGTCGCCGGCGGTGTCGCGGCCCTCGCCGCGGACGCCGAGCGTCGTCGGTTCGCGGGCCGGGTGCTCACGGCACGGCAGCTCGCCGACGAGTACGGGCTCACCGACACCGACGGCTCCCGGCCGGACTGCTGGGGGCTCATCGGCGAGCACGGCTGGGGCGACCACCCTCCGGACGTCATCGACTCGTATCGCTAGGTCGGGGTGCCGTCGAGCGGCTCGACCGTGGACCGCAGGACGCAGAACTCGTTGCCCTCGGGGTCGGCGAGCACCACCCAGGTCTGCTCGCCCTGGCCGATGTCGACCCGGGTCGCACCGAGGGCGAGGATGCGCTCGACCTCGGCGTCCTGGTCGCGGTCGGTCGCGTTGACGTCGATGTGCAGGCGGTTCTTCGCGACCTTCGCGTCGGGGCCGCGCCCGACCAGCAGCGTCGGACCCGAGCCGGGCGGTCCGGCGAGCTCGACGTACCACTCGGTCGGGCCGTCGGAGCGGTCCACCTCCTCGTAGCCGAGGACCTCGGCCCAGAACCGCCCGACCAGGTCGTGGTCGTGGCAGTCGATGACGAGCTCGGTGAAGCGGCAGGCCATGCGGTGTCTCCTTCGTCGGCGCTGCGGTCAGCGGCGGGCGAGCGCCAGGACGTCGTCGACCTGCGCTCGGGCCACCTCGACCTCGGGCGCGGGGAACAGGCCGATGCTGTGCACGCCGGCATCCTCGAGCGCGCGCAGGTGCCCGGCCGCGTCGTCGAGCGTACCGATGGGGCCGATCTCCGCCCACCAGTCGTCGGGCATGCCGGCCAGCGCGTCCGTGCCGCCGGAGGTGTGGAGCGCGACGAGGTCGTCGAAGAACGGCAGTGCCCGCAGGCCCGCGGTCGGTTCCTCGACGCGCTCCGCGAGCCAGGGAGCCATGATGCGGTGGGCCTCGGTGCGGTTTCGCGTCACGCACAGCGGCGCGAACACCGCGACGTGGAACGCCTCCGGACGGCCCGCCCGGTCCAGGGCCCAGCGGACGTACGTCGGGCTCGCCGGCTCGGCCAGCACGACGCCCCCGGCGACCCGGCCGGCCATCGCCAGCGACTTCGGCCCGCGCACGCCGGCGAGCACCGGCGGGGGAGCGGCCGGCGGCTGGTCGAGGGTCACGTGCCGCAGCCGCACCTCGCGGCCCTCGACGCTGACCGTCTCGCCCGCGAGCAGCCGGGTGACCGCCACGATCACCTCCTCCAGCGTCGTGAGCGGCGAGGGCGTGCGGGCGCCCATCTGCTCCATCCACTCCTGCACGCCGTGCCCGATGCCCGGCAGCAACCGGCCGGGCGCCAGCCCGCACAGCGTCGCGACCTCCATCGCGGTCACCGCCGGGTTGCGCGCGACGGCGGGCAGGATGCCCAGCCCGACCTGCAGCCGCTCGGTGACCGCCAGCGCGGCCCCGGCCAGCCCCGCGGCAGCGGTGTAGAAGCAGTCCTCGATCAGCCACAGCTGGTCGGCACCGCCCTCGTCGAGCAGCCGGGCCATCTCGGTCACGAGTGACGGGGGGAAGGAGCGGTCGAAGCACATGCCGGTCGCGGCCCGGGTCGAGGTCATGCGGGGACGCTAGTCCCCCCCGGCGACACGGTCAGAGCGCGCGCCCGCGCACGCTCAGGGCGCCTCGCCGGCGGCGCCGCAGCGACTCGACGGTGAGCCAGCCGAAGGCCGCCACCGACGCGGGGTGGGCGAGCGCGTCGGGCCACACCCGTGACCCGACCCGCCGGCCGACCAGCACCCGGCCGGCCACAGCGGCCGCGAAGCCGGCGGCACCGACCCGTGACCCGCGCAGGGCGGCGAGCGGCGGCACCACGTAGGCCAGCGTGAGCCCGCCGAGCACCGCGGCGGCGCCGCCGGCCGAGCCGAAGGCCGACCACAGCGACTTGGCGTACCCGTCGCGCAGCGCGGGCCATCCGTCGTACATCCGGCAGGTGGCGACGCGCGTCCCGTCGACGACGGTGCCCCGCCCGCCGCTGCGCTTGACCGCGCGCAGCAGCGCGACGTCCTCGAGCATCTCCGACCGCACCGCCCCGTGCCCGCCGGCCCGCCGGTATGCCGGCGCGTCCACGACCAGCAGCTGGCCGTTGGCGGCGGCCAGCGACTCCCGCGGGGACCGCTCGGCGACGCGCAGCGGCAGCAGGGTGAGCCACGACCACTGCAGGAGCGGCTGGACGAGCCGTTCGCCCGGGCTCACCGCCACCTGCCGCGGGTACGGCGAGACCAGGTCGAGCCCGGTCCACCGCAGCAGCGCGACGGAGGCGGCGACAGCGTCCGGCTCGAGGACCACGTCGGCGTCGACGAAGACCAGCACGCTCGCGCCGACAGCGTGGGCGGCGAGCTGCTCGCACGCCCACGGCTTGCCCCACCAGCCGTCGGGCAGCGGGCCCCCGGTCACGACCCTGACCCGGCGGTCGTCGCCGACGATCTCGCGCACCAGGTCGCGGGTGCCGTCGGTCGAGTCGTCGTCGAGCACGACGACGGTGAGGTCCCGCACCCCCCGCTGGGCGAGCAGGGAGCGCAGGCACGGCTCGACCCGGTGGACCTCGTCGCGGACGGGGAGCAGCACCGCCACCGGCTCGGCGACGGGCGGCGGGTCCCGCGGCGGCTCGCGGAGGCGACGCAGGTTCCAGGCGGCGTGCACCGAACCCGCGGCGGCCAGGGCCGAGCCCGCCGCGACGAGGCCGCGGGCTAGGGCCGCGACTGCCACAGCGACCAGGCGTACGGGAGGACGAGCGCCCCGAGGAGCACGCCGCCCACGAGCGCCACCGACGTCGTGCCGAACCAGTAGACGTTGCCGAGCACGTAGCCCAGCCACGTCCACACGAGCAGCGCGGCCGGCACCGACTCGGACGCGGTGTCGCGGGGGAGCACGACCGACAGGACGAGCATCATCAGCGTGCCGACCACGGCCCAGCCGGCGTAGTTGCTGAGCGGGATGCCCTCGACACCGGGCAGCGCCGGCGTGGGGTCGGCCCAGGTCCAGTGCCCGTCGCCGACCATCTGCGGGTCGAGGAACACGTCCCACGCCGTGAGCCCGAGGCCCCCGACGACCGGCACGAAGCGCCGGGTGAGCCGCCTGGCGGCCAGCAGCACCGGGTAGGCCATCATCGTCCAGGCCAGCGGCACGACGACGGGCACGTCGAGCACCTCGGGACCCAGGGTCCCTTCGTAGCGGTAGTCGCCGAACGGCAGCCCGGTCCGCACGCCGACCGCCTCCGCGGCGAGACCGCCACCCGCCGTCACGACGACCAGACCGAGCGCCCACAACACCCCGCGGTGGACGACGGCGTGCGCGACGCAGGTCGTCGCGAAGAGCACGACGACCAGCACGGTCACGGTCCGCAGGGTCTCGCCCTCGGCCAGCGGGTAGGCGATCTGGGCGCCGACCGTCGCGGCGGCGAGCAGCCAGGGCAGCCAGGCCAGCCTCGGCCGGGGGCGACGGCGGACCGCGCCGGTGTAGAGCCGGGTGCTCATCGCCACCGTCGCCGGTTCGCCATCGCGACGCGCGCCGCGGTGCGCCCGGACGCGCCGAAGACGCCGCCCCCCGGGTGGGTGGACGCGCCGGTGAGGAAGAGCCCGCGCACCGGCGTACGGTAGCCCGCCAGCTCGGGCAGGGGCCGGTAGGAGAACATCGAGTCCAGCCCCATCTCGACGTGCATCACGTTGCCCCGTCGCAGGCCGAGCTCGCGCTCGAGGTCCAGCGGCGTCTGGACGTGCACGTGCTCGATCGTGCCGGCGAACCCGGGCGCGAACCGCTCGACCTGCGCGACGACCCGGTCACCCTCGCGCGCGCCGATGTCGTCCCAGTGCTCGCCGGTGCTCAGGTCGTAGGGGTGCCACTGGGCCCATGCGGTGACGTTGTGACGGCCGGGCGGCGCGATGCTCGGGTCGAGTGCGGAGAACGTCATGAGCAGCACCGGGGGGTCGACCGGCGGGCGCCCCGCGCCGAACTCGCCGTGGGCCGCCCGGATCTGCTCCCTGCCGGTCGCCAGCAGCTGCATGGCCGAGTGCGGCGCCTGCTGCGCTGCCGACGGATATGACGGCAGGGCAGTCGTGCCGAGGCGGACCACCATGCCCAGGCCGTTGCCGACCCGCACCGCGGTCCGAGCCCGCGCGAGCAGCGCCTCGTCGCCGAGCAGCTCGAGGGTCGTGAGGACGTGGCAGCCGGCCACCACCGCCCGCGCGGTGACCGTCTCGCCGGACTCCGTACGGACACCGGTGACCCGGTCGCCGCTGCGCAGGATCGCGGCCGCGCCGTCGCCGAGCCGCACCGTCCCGCCCATCCGCCGGAGCCGTTCGGCCAGCGCGCGGGTCAGGGCACCGGACCCGCCCACCGCGCGGCCGGGTGGAACGGTGTGCATCAGGGCGTTCCAGCCGACCAGGTCGGCCGTGGCCACCTCGTGGGTGGGCGGGCCCGACTGGGCGCCGAGCCAGGACAGCGCCGTCTTGAGCCGCTCGTCGGTGAAGTGCTCGTCGAGCAGCTGGTCACCCGGCTGCAGGAACTGGCGGGACATCTCCAGCCCCCCGACCGACGCGGCCTTCCCCGCGCCCCAGAGGTGGCGCCCGAGCCGGCCGGCCGTCGGCACGTCCTGGAAGGCCGCGAAGACCGCCTCGTTGCGCGCGCCCCAGTCGGTGACGAAGGCCGCGTAGGCCTCGGCGTCCCGCTCGCCGCACACGGCGGCGATCGACGCGCAGGTGGCGGCGAGGTCGACCGAGAACGTGATCGCCTGCTGGTCGCCGGGCGGCCCGAACGGCGCGAAGCCCCACGGGTCCATGTCGAGGTAGGCCAGCCCGCACTCGTCCAGGCGCAGGTCCTCGGGGATGCCGGTGTGGCGGACCATGATGTGTGCGCTCGAGCCACGGTCCACGGCGTAGCCGGGCCAGCGTTCCACGGTCGACACCGCGCCGCCGAGCACCGTGTCGGTCTCGACGACCTCGACGTCGAGACCCTCCCGGGCCAGGTAGCACGCGGCGACGAGGGCGTTGTGCCCGCTGCCCACCACGACGACGTCCCGGGCGCTCACCCGCCGATCGTAGGTGGAGCCCGTCGGGGTCACCCGGCCGGACGACGGCCGGGTGACCCCACGGCGGGCTCAGCCGAGGAGGTGCTGCATCGCGCGGGCGACGATGTCGTGACGCATCCCCTCGGTGGTCAGGCCCTCGGCACCGAACCCGAGGTACACGGTGTCGTCGGTGGTGACGCCCGCGCCCTCCTCGAACGCCTTCTGCGAGCGCGTCCAGTCGTTGTCGTTCGGGTCCGAGCCGGCGGGGGACCCGGAGACGGTCCAGCCGCCGAGGTCGGTCTCGAACGACGTCTGCGCGACCTGCGCCCCGTCGACCGAGACGGCCACGTCGTCGAGGAAGACGCCGAGCCCCTGCGTGCCCCAGTCGCTGATGTAGCTGATCGACACCTCGACCTGCTGGCCGGCGTAGCGCGAGAGGTCGATCGACCACGTCTGCCAGCCGTTGGAGCCTCCGGTCGTGGCGTGCCACTCGCCGGTGGTCCCCGTCGGCTCGCAGTTCGCGCCCTGGTAGTGCTCGAGGAACGGGTGGAGCTCGATCCACCCCTCGGCGCAGCTGTCCCCGGTGCCCTGGGCGGTGTGCCCGTTGGCGTCCGGCAGCGTCGTCCACTGGTCCGAGCCGACCGGGTGCGCCTCGACGACCATGTAGTCCCAGTCGGCCTCGGTGCTGTAGGACGTCTGGAAGCTCAGCTCGCCGGCCGTTGCGCCCGTCAGGTCGACGGTGCGGGACAGCCGCTTGTAGCTGATGTCGTCGCGGTCGCTGAACAGGTACCAGTCACCGGTGAACGGGTCGAACGGTGCCGCTCCCGGCCGCTGCCAGTCGATCGGTGCCGCGCTGGCGAACTGCGGGAACTCGTCGGGAGGCAGGAAGCTCGACGCCGTGAGGAACGACGCGGTGTGGTCCTGGTTGTCCGCCGACGTTCCGCCGTTGAACGTCCCGTCGAACCCGTCGAAGGCGCCCTGCGTCCCGGTGACGGGGTACGGACTGCCGCTGTCCGGGTCGGTGCCGCCGTCGCTGACGTACTCGTAGGCCCCCAGCCAGTACTGGCTGAAGTCGTTGAGCAGCGGCAGGCACGGGTATGCACGGACCGTGCACTCGCCCTGCTCCTCCTCGAACGGGTTGTAGAAGTACACGCCGTCCGCGGCGGAGCCGAAGGCGGCGTACTTGCCCGTGTACAGCAGCTTGCCGCCCTCGTTGAGGTAGTCGCGCACGGCCAGCTCGAGGTCGAGCGCGAGCTCGGCCGCGGTGCCGCCCGGCTGGCCCACCTCGCGGGTGATGATGTCGTCGCCGGTCTCCCAGACCACGGCGTCGTAGTGCGAGAGCACACCGAGGTGGTGCGGAGCGGTGCGGTCGTTGACATCGACGTCATAGACGTCGGCGTCGTAGCCGGCCGCCTCGATCGCCTCGACGTAGCCGTCGGCGTACTTCGCCGTCGTCACGCCCTCCGCCGGCGACACGCCGGTGACGTCCTCGGCGGCGAGCACCAGCACGTCACCACCGACGTCGTCGGCCACGGTGTAGGTGAAGGGCTCGGTCGCGACGCGACCCTCGCGACGGTCGTACGCGGTGAACCACACCGTCACCTCGTCCCCGGGCCTGGTCTTGCCCACCGTGCCGCGGAACTCGCCGTAGTAGTCGTCGTGCGTGTCGCCGTAGCGCTCGCCGCCCTTCCACTCCTTGATGCCCGTCGACCGCGCGCGCCCGTCGTTGACGGAGTAGTGCATCCGCTCGAACCACAGCGACCGCTTCGCCGTGACCGCGACCTCCTGCTTCTTCGTGGCGTGCGAGACGCTGAACGGGTCGGCGACCAGGTCCGGGGCGTCCAGGCCGACCGCGGAGTCCGGGTCGTCCGGGTCCTGCGCCGACGTGGCGACCGACATGGCGAACGGGATGTTCTTCTCGAACTCGGCCTGGATGAGCTCCTCGTCCTGCGGGAAGTTGAAGCCGCTGATGCAGTCCTCGGCCTCCCACTCGTCGTTCGGGTCGGAGTCGGAGACGACCTCGCAGGTCGTCATCTCGGGGGTGAAGCCCAGCGTCCCGTGGGCGACCGTGGCGTGGGTGTCGGTGTCGCCGTTCGTCGTGTAGAGCTCGGCCGAGATGTCGGGGTCGTAGCCCGGCACCGCGGGGTTCTCGTCGGTGCCCGCCATCGCCTCGTAGATGACGTCGTCCGGCGAGGGGGTGTTCACCTGCCAGCCGATGCCGTAGAGCAGCAGCTCGGCCGCCGAGTGGTAGTTGACGTAGAACTCGAAGCCGACCTTGTCGAACAGCCTGTCCAGGGCCTTGGTCTCCGGCTCGGACTGCGCGCCGGGCCCGCGGTAGGTCTGGCTGCTGATCTCGGGCGAGGAGCCCTCGTTGTCGTAGCCCCACTTGGTCGCGAAGTTGCGGTTGAGGTCGACGCCGTCGGCGCCGGTGAGCTGCCCGTTGCCGTCGTTGTCGCGCAGGTTCTTGCGCCACAGCCGGTTGCCCTCGGTGAAGGTGTAGTCGTAGCCGTCGGGGTTCGACACGGGCAGGAACCACAGCTCGGTCGTGCGCAGGATGCGGCGGATCTCGGGGTCGGAGCTGTAGCCGTCGAGGAAGTGGTGCATGAGCCGGCGCACCATCTCGGGAGTGATCCACTCACGGGCGTGCTGCGCGCCGCCGTAGAGCACCGCGGGTCGGCGGCCGTCCTTGACCCAGCGGGCGTGCCGGGTGACCTTCAGGGCGAGGATGTCCTGGCCCTGCACCGTCTTGCCGAGGTTGACCAGCTTGGCCAGGCCGGGGTGGGCCTTGGCGGTCGCGACGAGCTCGTCGCGGATGCCGCCGTCCTCGCTGTACGAGCGGTAGGCGTCGTAGCCCTGGCGGGCCTCCTTGGCCAGCAGCGTCGACGCCTTCTTGCCGTCGATGCGCTTGACCTCGATGTCGAAGCCCCGGCCCTGCAGCCGTCGGCCGAGGCGCTCGCTCATGACGATCTCGACCGGGATCTTCCCGGCCCGCAGCTTCCCGGTGAAGACGTCCTCGCGGTCGAGCCCCACCGCCGCCAGCGAGTCGAGCTGGGCGGGCGAGAGGTCGCCGACGAAGACCTCGAGGTCACTGCCCCCGCTCTTCGGCGCGGCGCTGGCCGTTGGCGCGGCCACGGCGAGGCTGGCGAAGAGCGCGAAGATCGCGAAGAGGGCAACCTGGGCACGAGCCGGTCTGATCATGGCGCTCTTCTCCCGTGTGACGTTTCCGGTGCGGGGCGGTCGCAGTCTTGTGTGACACCCGTCACAAGTCAACGGGGGCCGGAGCGGTTTTTTACCCGCGCTGTGCGCGCCTCCGGACGTCAGGGGGTGCTGCCGCCGAACCTGCCCTCGAGCCCGAGGACGGCGAACCGCGCGAAGAGCTCCTCGGAGTACCACCCCAGCTCCGCCGTCCGCCGGACCGCCTCGACGTGCGGCGCCCTCCGGTGCGCGAACTCGGTGAGGTCCCGGCCCGACCGCCAGATGCTGAAGGTGCCCTGGAGCCCGACCGGGGCCTCGCCGATCCCCACGGCGAAGCGCAGCCCCTCGCTGCGGTGCAGGTCGGCGGAGACGGGCGGCACCGAGCGCCAGAACGACACCATCCGCCGCGGCGCCAGGCGGGCGCGCGTGACGGCGGCCACCGGCCCGTCGTACGGGCGGGGGACCGGGTCGCCGAAGGGTGCCCGTCGCGACCACTTCCCGCGGCTGGTGAGGGGGAGCAGGTCGACGCGGAGCCGCTCGGAGGCGATGCGGGCCCAGGACCGCGCGACCGGGCCGTTCTCGAAGTCCGCGGCGTCGCGCGGCTCGCGCCAGACGGCGAGCAGACCCCAGTGGTGCGGGTCGGAGTCACGCACGGTGAACGTCCGGCCACTCCCCGTGCCGAGCAGCTTGGCGAAGGCGGGCCCGCCCGGGCCGCGCAGGAGCGGCCGGTGGCGACCCATCCGCAGCAGGGCGCCCGGGACGCGGCCGGTCGGGACCCCCCACAGGTGCAGGGTGACCAGCGGCGGGCTCATGACCGGGGAGCCTACGGACGCGTCGCGCGTCTCGGAGGCCGAGACCCGACCATGGTCGACTCGCATGGTGAGCCGTCAGGGGTCAAGGTGCATGAACCACCGGCCGACGTGGGTACAGGACACCTGCCTGCCCCGCCGACTCGACGGCGCCCCCACGCCGTCCGATCGAAAGCCCGACACCCTTGACGCCCCACGGCACCACCGTTCCCGGACGCCTCAGCCGCCTCCTGCACAACCGGCCCCTGCAGGCTGCGGTGCTCGTGGTCGCCCTCGCCGTGTCGCTGTGGAGCTTCGAGCGCGTCCCGCACGCCTCCTGGGAGCCGGCCCTGATCGGGCTCCTCCCGTGGGTCGTCGGCAAGTACGTGCTCTGCCCGCTGCGCTGGCACGCCCTGTCCGTGAGCGGGCGGACCCGGCGCTGGCACCTGCGCGCCTACGCCGAGAGCGAGCTGATCGGGCTGGCCTCACCCGCTCACGTCGGGGCGGACCTGTGGCGCATGCACCGCCTGCAGGCCTGCGGCCTGAACCGGTCCTGCGCGCTCGCCGAGGTCGGCCTGGACCGGCTGGTGGGTGCGCTCGGCCTCACGGTGTTCGTCGTCGCGTCCGGCTCGACGCTCCCGCCCCGGCTGATGGCCGCGGCCGCCGGGCTCGCCGTCGTGGCGGTGGTCGTCGGCGTCGTCGTGCACCGCAGGCATCCCGGGCTGCTGGCGGCCCGCCCGCTCCCGCCGCCGAGGGTGCTCGTCAAGGGCGTGCTCATCTCGATGGCCTACCAGCTCTCGATCATCGGGCTGCTGGTCGGCACCATCTCCGCGATGGGGGCGCAGGTGCACCCGCTGGCCCTGCTCGGTGTGTTCGGCGCGAGCCAGGTCGCCGGCATCATCCCGGGGGTCAACGGAGCCAGCCCCCGCGAGGGCGCGCTCGTGGTCGGCCTGGCCTCGCTGGGGGTCGCCTGGCCCGCCGCGATCGGCGCCGTCGCCCTGACCGCGGTGCTCGCCTGGCTGCCCGCGCTGCTGCTCGGCGGCGCCAGCCTCGGTCTGCGACGCCTGCGTCCCGCCGCGTCGCCCGCCGCCGCCTGAGGGCACCGTCCCCCACCGGGTCCCGACACGCCGCCCGTGAACCGAGGGCATAAACCCCTTGTGGACAGGCGCTGCACCAGGAACCGTTGACGTCGAACGGCTGTGGGGAGGAGCCATGGGGACCGCCGAGCGCACCGCGGGCCTGCGAAGGCCCCCCCGGGTGACCCTGCGCCGGCTCGCCACCGAGGTGGCGGTCGTCGTGGCGGCGGTCCTCGTCTACTTCGGCGTGCGCGGCGAGACCGCGGTCGACGCCACCCGGGCCCACGAGCACGCCGACCTTCTGGTCGACCTCGAGGTCTGGCTGGGCATGAACGTCGAGCACGCCGTGCAGAACGTCGTGACCGCCTCTCAGGCCGCCGTCATGGTGATGAACTGGGTCTACATCTGGGGCCACTGGCCGGTGATCGCGGCCGTTCTCGTCTGGCTGTTCGTGGCCCGGCCCGAGGGCTACCGCGAGATCCGCGGTGCCATGGTGCTCTCGGGTGCGGTGGGGCTGGTGGTCTTCGCGGGGTTCCCGGTGGCGCCGCCGCGGCTGGCCGACCCGGACATCGTGGACACCGTGACCGAGTACTCCACGTCGTACCGCCTGCTGCAGCCGCCCGCCCTGGTCAACCAGTACGCCGCGATGCCCAGCCTGCACGTCGGCTGGGACCTGCTGATGGGCCTGGCGATCATGACGTACGCCCGCCGCCGGTGGGTGCGCCTCGTCGGTGCCCTGCTTCCCCTCACGATGCTCGTGTCGGTGGTCGCCACCGGCAACCACTACCTGGTCGACGCCGTGGCCGGCGCGGTCCTCGTGCTGGTCAGCCTCGCCGTCGTGCGGCTGGTGCGGCGCCGGAGAGCCGTCGCGGCGCACGCCCGGGGCATCCCCGCGCAGCGGGCCGCCGTCGAGGACCTCCGGCCCGAGCCGGTGGACCGCCGCCGGTGACGGCAGACGGCCTGGTCACCATCGCGCACCGCCGGGGGAACACCGTCGACGGCCTGCGTGAGGCCCTGGCGAGCGGGGTGCACCTCGTCGAGTGCGACGTGCACGCCTTCCGTGGCCGGCTGGAGGTCCGCCACCTGAAGTCGATGGGCGGGCTGCCGTGGCTGTGGGACAGGGGCGAGCTCGTGCACCGGCGGCGGCACCGTCACCTCGAGCTCGCCGAGCTCGTCGAGGAGCTCGGCGACGACCACCGGCTGATGATCGACCTCAAGGGCCTGCACCCGCGGCTCGCGCCGTCGGTCGCGCGCCTGCTGCGCGCGGCCGCCCCGGACCTCGGGCTGACGGTGTGCACCAAGAGCTGGGGCATGCTCGAGCAGTTCGACGTGCCGGTGCGGCGGGTGCTCTCGGCCGGCTCGCGCCGCGCCGTGGCCCGCCTGCTGGCCCGGGTCGACGCCGGGCCGGTGCACGGTGTGTCCGTGCGCCGGTCGCTGCTCACGCCGGAGGTCGTCGAGCGCCTGCACCGCGGGACCGACCTGGTCATGACCTGGCCGGTCGACACCCCCGAGGCGCTCGCCGACGCGCGACGGCTCGGGGTCGACGCGGTGATCAGCAAGGACCTCGACCTGCTCCGGGGCATCCTCGACGGTCAGCGCGGCCCCTCCTGAGGGGCGCGCGTCCCCACCACCACCGTCGCCTCCAGCTCCTCGGACGTCACCACCCGCGCGGTCAGCCCCGCACCCGAGACGACGTGGACGGCCTGCGGTGCCTGGCCGTCGCTCGTCTCGACGAGGAGCCGGCCGCCCGGCGCGAGCCACCCGGGTGCGCCCGCCGCGACCCGCCGCAGCACGTCCAGCCCGTCGCCGCCGCCGTCGAGCGCCACCCGTGGCTCGTGCAGGCGGGCCTCCGGCGGCAGCAGCGCAATCGCGTCGGTCGGCACGTAGGGCACGTTCGCGACGAGGACGTCCACCCGGCGCCGCAGCCGGGTGGGGAGCGGGTCGAGCAGGTCACCCTCGTGCACGTGGCCGCCGACGGGGTCGACGTTGCGGCGCGCGCACCGCACGGCCGCGGGGTCGATGTCGGCCGCGTGCAGCTCCACGTCGCCCAGGGCCGCGGCGACCGCGACGCCGATGGCGCCCGAGCCGCAGCACAGGTCCACGACGACCGCCCCCGCCGGGGCCCCTGCCACGGCCACCCGGACCAGGAGCTCGCTGCGGTGCCGGGGCACGAAGACGCCGGGGTCGACCGAGATCCGCAGGTCGCAGAACTCCGCCCACCCGACGACGTGCTCGATCGGGACCCCCGCCGCCCGGCGCTCCACCATGCCCGCCAGGTCCGCCGGGCTGCCCGCCGCCCCGACGAGCAGCCGCGCCTCGTCCTCGGCGAACACGCAGCCGGCACCGCGGAGCCGAGCCGCGACCGACGCGAGGTCGGCCCCGGGCGGAGCAGGCATGCGGCTCCTTCCGCGTGACGGTGTGCGGGTGCAAGTATCGGCGGCGAGATCCTCGATCCGCAGGGAGGACATGTGGCGACGCACCAGAAGATCACGCCGAACCTGTGGTTCGACGACCAGGCGGAGGAGGCGGCGGCGTTCTACGTCTCGGTGTTCCGGGACTCGCGCATCGTCGGGACCACCCGCTACCCCGAGGAGAGCCCCGGGGAGGCCGGCACGGTCATGACCGTCGAGTTCGAGCTCGAGGGGCAGCGCTACGTCGGCATCAACGGCGGCCCGCAGTTCACGTTCGACGAGGCCGTGTCGTTCCAGGTCAGCTGCGAGACCCAGGACGAGGTCGACTACTTCTGGGACGCCTTGCGCGAGGGCGGCGGTGAGGAGAGCCGGTGCGGCTGGCTCAAGGACAGGTACGGCCTGTCCTGGCAGGTCGTCCCGGCCGGGATGGAGGAGATCTTCGCCGACCCCGACCCGGACCGCGCGGCCCGCGCCATGCAGGCGATGCTCGGCATGCGCAAGCTCGACGTCGACGCGCTGCGGCGGGCCGCCGACGGCGTGCCGGCGACCTGACGGGCGGAGGACTCGCCGTCAGGCCCGGCGTCACCCCTCGAGCAGGGCCCGCTGGGACGTGCAGAGGTCGGCCAGCCGTTCGCCGAGCCCGTCGTAGGCCTCGCGCCACTGCCCGAGGAAGGCGTGCCAGGACGGCTCGTCGGTCCAGCGGTCCACGGTGACGAACCGGTCCGCGTCCTCCGCACCGCGGTAGAGCTCGGTGCCGAGGTAGCCGTCGCCGCTGGTGAACAGGCGCGCCCAGTCGCCGTCCTTGCCGTAGGCCGCGAGGAAGGCACCGCCGCGATCGGCGGGGACCTCGTACTCCCAGACGCGGATGTACATGCGGCGCTCAGTCGGATCCGACGTCGGCGGGCTCGCCGCCGGTGAGCGCGAGCAGCTCGTCGTGGGTCGTCGGGAACACCGCGTGCGGGTGCCCGGCGGCGGCCCACACCTCGGCGTAGGCCGCGAGATGGGTGTCGACCAGGGTCCGCAGCGGTTCGGGGTGCCCGACGGGTGCCACCCCGCCGATCGCGAAGCCGGTGTGGGTGCGCACGAAGTCGGGGTCGGCCCGGTCGACCCGCTCGGCGCCGACGAGGCGGGCGACCTTGCCGGTGTCGACCCGGTGGCCTCCGGAGGCCATCACCAGCAGCGGGGCGCCGTCGGCCGAGAACACCAGGGAGTTCGCGATCTGGGCCGGCTCGACGCCGAGCTGGGCCGCGGCCTGGGCCGCGGTGCGGGCCGAGTCGTCGAGGTGGCGGACCGCGCCCGCGGCGCCGCGCTCGGCCAGGATCCGGGTGACTCTCAGCACGCTCGGGTGGTTCTGCACAGCACCGCAGGTTAGTGCTTGACGAACTGTCGGTGAGGAGGTCTACTGGTGGTCATGTTCGAACAGGTGTTCGAACATTCTGCTTCCCGCCTGGCGCGCCGGACTCGACCCCTGGTGCGCCGGGCGGGACGTCTCGAGCGAACGGCGAGGAGGTCCGGTGACCCGACGGTACGACGACCCGGTGGAGGTCCGGCGCCGCGACGAGGACCCCGCCGAGTTCCTGTGGCGCGGCCGGTTCTACGCGGTGCGCGAGGTGCTCGAGCACTGGGTCGAGACGGGCGCCTGGTGGCAGGGGGGTGCTGCCGGTGCCGACTCGTCCGCCCTCGCCGCCGAGCGCGAGGTGTGGCGGGTCGAGGCCAGCCCGGGGCAGGTGCACGGCGCCGGGGTCTACGACCTGTGCTTCGACTGGGCGGCCGGCGGCTGGACCCTGCTGCGCACGCAGGACTGAGGAGGAGAACGCGATGGTCACCAGGGTCACCAGGGTCACCGGCGCTCCCGTCGTCGCGGACCCCGTCGTCCGGCGCCCGCCGGTCGTCCCGGCGGCCCGCGACCTGCTCGCGACGGCTCGCCACGACATCAGCGAGGCGATGTCCACCACCGTCGCCACCGAGCGGTTCGCTGCGGCGCACCTGGCCGCGTTGCGCACGGCCGCGGCGGTGCTCGCCGTGCGGACCCGGCCGGCCGCCACCAAGCGGCCGCGCAACGTGTGGTCGATGCTGCCGCAGGTGGCGCCCGAGCTCACCGAGTGGGCGGCGTTCTTCGCGGCGGGCGCGAGCAAGCGGGCGGCCGCGGAGGCGGGGCTGAGCCGCGCCGTCACCGCCCGCGAGGCCGACGACCTCCTGCGCGACGTGCAGACGTTCCTCGCGCTGGTCGAGACGACGCTCGGTCTCGACCACCAGCCGGTCATCCCGCACCTGGCACCCCTGGCCCATCGGGCCAGCTGAGCACCCCAGCCGCACCGCCCCAGCCGCACCGTCCGCACGCCCAGCCCACCGCCCCAGCCGCATCGAGACCCTGACGAGACCCCTGTGCCGAGCGATCCCTTCGTCCACCTCCACGTCGCCTCGGGCTACTCGCTGCGCTACGGCGCGTCCCACCCGCACGTCCTGGTCGAGCGGGCCGTGGAGCACGGCATGGACACCCTCGCCCTCACCGACCGCGACGGCGTCTACGGCGCGGTGAAGTTCGCCCGGGCCTGCCTGTCCGCCGGCATCCGGCCGGTCCTCGGTGTCGACCTGGCCGTCGAGCCGAGCGGGCTGCTCTCCGGTGCCCACCCGTCCCTGCGTGCGCGGCCCGCGGCGCGCGACCAGCCGGGAGCCGCACCGGCCCGCCCGGTGCGGGGGCAGCCCGCGCGGGGCGGCGCCTCCGTCGACCCCCGGCACCCGCGGGTCACCCTGCTCGCCCAGGACAGGCGGGGTTGGGCGGCGCTGTGCCGGCTGGTCTCCGCCACCCACCTGCGCGGCGAGCGGGGCCGGCCGGTCACGACCCTCGACCTGGTGGCCGAGCACGTGCAGGCAGCCGCGGGCGGGCCGGACGGCGGGGGCGGCGGGCTGCTGGTGCTGCTCGGCCCCACCTCCGAGGTCGGCCGGGCGCTGACCGCCCGGCGCCCCGACCTCGCGCGGGCGGTGCTCGCCCGGTGGCGGGAGGTCGTCGACCGCGCCGACCTGCTGCTGGAGGTCGTGTCCCACCGCGGTCCCGACGACCTGCCGCGTGCCGCGCGGATGCTGCGCCTGGCCACCGAGGAGCGTCTCACCGCGGTGCTCACCAACGCCGTCCGTTACGCCGACCGCGCCGACGCCCCCACCGTCGACGTCCTCGACGCCTCCCGGCGGCTGGTCGCCCTCGACCCGCGCCACGTCGACCGGGTCAACGCCGAGGGCTACCTCAAGTCCGGCAAGGAGATGGCCCAGGTCGCCGAGGAGGTCGCGGCCGCGGCGGGGCTGGACACCCGCGTCCCGCGGCGGCTCCTCGCGGCGACCCGGCGGGTGGCCGACCGCTGCGCCGTCGACCCGCGCGCCGACCTCGGGATGGGCGAGGTGCACTTCCCCGACCTCGGAGCGGCGACGTCCGGAGCGAGGAACGAGCGGAGGCGGAGTGCGACAGATGTGATCGGTGCGAGCGACGCCGCCGACAAGGTCGCGACCGCGCAGGCGATGCTGCGGGCCCGGTGCGAGGCGGGGCTCGGCCGGCGGGCGATGCCCGCGACCCGCGCGGTGCGGGAGCGGCTCGACGCCGAGCTGGGGGTCATCGAGACGCTGGGCTACCCGTCGTACTTCCTCACCGTCGCCGACGTCGTCGACCTCATCCGCGACATGGGGGTGCGCGTCGCGGCCCGCGGGTCCGGCGCGGGCAGCCTGGTCAACTACCTGCTCGGCGTCTCGGGCGTCGACCCGATGCGCCACGGCCTGCTCATGGAGCGGTTCCTCTCGCCGCTGCGCGAGGCGCTGCCCGACGTGGACGTCGACGTCGAGTCCGCGCGCCGCACCGAGGTCTACGAGCGCATCCTCGACCGCTTCGGCGGCGAGCGGGTGGCCTGCGTCTCGATGATGGACACCTACCGCGTGCGCCACGCGGTCCGCGACGTCGGGGCGGCGCTCGGCATGCCGCCCGGCGAGATCGACCAGATCGCCAAGGCCTTCCCGCACATCCGGGCCCGCGACGTGCACCTGGCGCTCGAGGAGCTGCCCGAGCTGCGGGCGTCCCGGCTGGGGCAGGGCGGCCAGGGCTCCCTCGACCTGCTGTTCCGGCTGGTGGCCCGCCTCGACGGGCTGCCACGGCACGTCGCGCTGCACCCGTGCGGGGTGCTGCTCTCCGACACCACCCTGCTCGACCGCACCCCGGTCGAGGCGAGCTGGCTGGGCTTCCCGATGAGCCAGTTCGACAAGGACGACGTCGAGGAGCTCGGCCTGCTCAAGCTCGACGTGCTCGGCATCCGCATGCAGTCCGCGATGTCCTACGCCGTCGACGAGGTGGTGCGCGTCGACGGGGGGGACCCGATCGACCTGGACGACGAGACCCAGGTGCCCTTCGACGACCCCGACACGTTCGCCCTCATCCAGTCCACCCGCACCCTCGGCATGTTCCAGATCGAGTCGCCGGGCCAGCGTGAGCTGGTCGGCAAGTTCGGCCCCGAGTCGTTCGGCGACCTCATCACCGACATCTCGCTGTTCCGGCCGGGCCCGGTCAAGAGCGACATGGTGACGCCGTTCCTCGAGGCGCGGCAGGGCTGGGCCGAGCCCGAGTACCTCCACGAGGACCTGCGCTACGCCCTGGAGGAGACCCGCGGCGTCGTGGTCTTCCACGAGCAGGTGCTGCAGATCATCTCGACGTTCACCGGGTGCAGCCTCGCCGAGGCCGACGAGGCCCGCCGCGCGCTCGGCTCCCCCGAGGGGCAGCCGGAGGTCGAGGTGTGGCTGCGGCCCCGGGCGTTCGCCCGCGGCTACGACGTGGCGACCGTCGACCGGGTGTGGGAGGTGCTCAAGGCGTTCGCGTCGTTCGGGTTCTGCAAGGCGCACGCGGCGGCCTTCGCGCTGCCCACCTACCAGTCGGCCTGGCTCAAGGCCCACCACACCGCGGCGTTCCTCGCCGGCGTGCTGACCCACGACCCGGGCATGTACCCCAAGCGGCTCATCCTCGACGACGCCCGCCAGTTCGGCATCACCGTGCTGCCCCTCGACGTCAACCGCTCCGACGCCACCTACCGCGTGGAGCGGGTGGCCGACGTCCCCACCGAGGCGGAGCGACCGTGGCAGCGGGCGGCCGACTACGGCATCCGGCTGGCCCTCTCCGAGGTGAAGGGCATGTCCGAGGCCGAGGTCGCCCGGACCGTGGCGGGCCGTCCCTACGGCTCCCTGTCCGACTTCTGGCACCGGGCCTCGGTCTCGCGGCCGGTGGTGGAGCGGCTGGTGCTGACCGGCGCCTTCGACGACCTCTACTCCCTGCGCTCTCCCGAACGCTCCACGGGCAGCACCCGCACCCGGCTGACCCGCCGCGACCTGCTGCTGCAGGTCGGCGAGCTCGACCGGTGGTCGCGGGCGGTGGCCCGTGGTCTGCGGTCCGGGCGCTCCCGCCGGACGCCCGCCCGCGGCGGCGTCCTGCGCGAGGTCCCGGCGAGCGGAGCCGGGCGCGACCTCTCCCTGGCCGCTGCCGCCGGCGAGGCGCTCACCACCGTCGAGCGGCCCGACGTCGGGCGCGTGGGCGTGCGTGAGCTCGCGGCCCGGCAGTCGCAGGCGGCGCGCCCGGTCGAGGCGGCGTCCGTGCAGCTCGCCCTCGACCTCGGCGACGCGCCGCACTCGGTGTCGCCCAGCGGGCTGCCGGAGATGACCGGCGCCGAGCGGGTCCGGGCCGAGCTCGACGTGCTCGGCCTCGACGCGACCCGCCACGTCGTCGACTTCTACGAGCCGTTCCTCGCCGCGCTGGGCGCGACGCGGGCCCCCGACCTGGTCCGCTGCCGCAGCCAGGCCGAGGTGCTCGTCGCGGGGGTGAAGGTCGCCACCCAGACCCCGCCGATCCGGTCCGGGAAGCGGGTCGTGTTCGTCACCCTCGACGACGCGCGCGGCCCGGTCGACGCGACCTTCTTCGAGGACGCGCAGGGGCCCTACGCCGCGACGCTGTTCCACTCGTGGCTGCTCGTGATCCGCGGCCACGTCCGGCGCACCGGGCCGCGCGGGGTGTCGATGCGGGCTACCGGCTGCTGGGAGCTCACCGAGCTGCACGAGGCCTGGACGCACGGCGGCCTCGACGCGGTCGCCGACCTGATGGCCGCGACCGGGCCGGTGACCGACCTCTCCGTGACGGGGGCGGCCGAGAGCCGCTCCTCCCGGCCGGTGATGACCCGGCCGCCGACCGGCTCGGCCGCGGAGGTCTACGAGCCGCGCGAGGTGGGCAGGGCCGGGTCGGCGGGGGGCATGGGCCGGCCCCGCCGGGTCCTGGTGCACGCGAGCGGGTTCCGGCAGTCGCCGTACGCCGACATCAAGCCCCCCGGCGAGGACGCCGCCTCCACCCGCCGGGCCGCCGCCCGGCAGGAGGAGGCCTCCGCCGCCGCGCCGCGCAAGCTGTGGCACTCCAGCCCCGGCAGCTCGGGCCGATGAGCCGCCCGGCACGCATCCCGGCGAGCCGCGAGACCCACACCAGGACGGTTTGCCGGACGCGCACCCCGATGGGCCGGTCCTGGTCGGTGTCCGTCAGTAGCCTGACCGGGTGCCCACCGTCGACCGCCCCGGCCCGTCCCTCTCGGCCCGCACCGCCGTGGTCTGGCGGGTGCTCCGGACGGCGATCGAGCAGCACCCCTCGGCCGCGTCCGGCGGTGGTGAGCTCGACGTGCTCGACGTCGGGGGTGGAACGGGCGGGTTCGCCGTCCCGCTCGCGGCCCTCGGGCACCGGGTCACCGTCGTCGACCCCAGCCCCGACGCCCTCGCCTCGCTGCAGCGGCGCGCCGGCGAGACCGGGGTCTCCGTGCGGGCGGTGCAGGGTGACGCCGCCGGGCTGCTCGACGTCGCCGGGCCCGCGTCGGCCGACCTCGTCCTCTGCCACGGCGTCCTCGAGCACGTCGACGACGTCGACCCGGCCGTCGCCTCGCTGGCCGCGGTCCTGCGGCCGGGCGGGGTGCTCAGCGTCCTGGCCGCCCACCGCAACGCCGCTGTCGTCGCGCGCGCCGCGGCCGGTCGATTCGCCGAGGCCCGTCACGCGCTGGCCGACCCCGACGGCCGGTGGGGCCCGGGCGACCCCTTGCCGCGCCGGTTCACCGAGTCGGGTCTCGTCGACCTCCTCGACGCCGCCGGGCTGCGGGTCGGGGAGGTGCACGGCGTGCGCACCGTCGCCGACCTCGTCCCGGGCGGGCTCGTCGACCACGACCCCGACGCCGCCGGGGCGCTGGTCGAGCTCGAGCTGGCGACCGCCCACCTGGCCGAGTTCCGCGCGGTCGCGAGCCAGCTGCACGTCCTCGCCACGAAGGTCTGAGCCCCCCGTGCCGCCCCGCGACCCCACGAGCGCACCGGGTGCGCCGTGAGCCGCAGCCAGCAGCTGCACCGGCCCGGTCCGCCCACCGGGCCGCCCGGCGACGACTCGGGGTGCACCGTCCTGCACGTCGACATGGACGCGTTCTACGCCTCCGTCGAGCTGCTGAGCCGGCCGGAGCTGCGCGGCACACCGGTCATCGTCGGCGGGGGCACCCGCGGCGTCGTGCTGTCCGCGACCTACGAGGCCCGGGCGTTCGGGGTGCACTCGGCCATGCCGATGACCCGGGCCCGGCGGCTGTGCCCCCAGGCCACCGTGGTGCCTGCCAGCCACGGCCTCTACTCCGCGGTCTCCGCCGGCGTCATGGAGGTGTTCCGGTCGGTCACACCGCTCGTCGAGCCGCTGTCCCTCGACGAGGCCTTCCTCGACGTGGCCGGGGCGGTGCGACGCCTCGGCAGGCCGGCCGAGATCGGCCAGCTGATCCGTGACCGCGTGGCCGACGAGCAGGGCATCACCTGCTCGGTGGGCGTGGCCAGCACCAAGTTCGTCGCGAAGCTCGCGTCGACCCGCTCCAAGCCCGACGGCCTGCTGGTGGTGCCCGCCGCCGACGTCGTCGCGTTCCTGCACCCGCTCCCGGTCGGTGCCCTGTGGGGGGTGGGGGAGAAGACCGAGCAGGCACTGACCCGGCTGGGCCTGCGCAGCGTCGGCGACATCGCCCACACGCCGCTCGCCACGCTGGTGCGCGCGCTGGGCCAGGCAACCGGCAACCACCTGCACGCGCTGTCGTGGGGCCGCGACGAGCGAACGGTGGTGCCCCACGAGCCCGACCGCAGCATCGGCGCCGAGGAGACGTTCTCCCGCGACGTCGACGACCCCGAGGTCGTGCTGCGGGAGCTGCTGCGGCTGTGCGAGCGCACCGCGTCGCGGCTGCGGTCGGCCGGGATGGCCGGCCGGACGGTGAGCCTCAAGGTGCGCTTCGCCGACTTCACGACGATCACCCGTGCGCGCACCCTGCACGAGGCGACCGACGTCGGGGCCGACCTCTACGCGACCGTGCGGGGGCTCTTCGAGGCCCTGCGGCTCGACCGCGCCCGGCTGCGGCTCGTGGGTGTCCGGGTGGAGCGGCTCGTCGAGTCCGACACCTCCCCGCGGCAGCTCGAGCTGGGGGAGCGCGCGCAGGGCCGGCGTGAGGCCGAGCAGGCGGCGGACCGGGCGGCGCTCCGGTTCGGCAGCGGCGTCGTGCGCCCCGGTAGCCTCGTCGGTGAGTCGCCGGCACCGAAAGGTCCGGCACCGAAAGGTCCGGCCCTGCCCGGGCAACTTTCCGGCCGCTCCGATCGTCCTTCCTGACAGGGACCTGTTCCTCTGGCGGAGCGGCCGCGCGACCGGTGAAGTGGTCCGGCGACGGCAGTCCGAGGAACAGGCTTGTGCAGTCGGGTTTCCCCCAGCCCGTCCGGCGCATATCCTCAGGGGGAACAGGTCGGGGTCGCCGTGGCCGCCAGACGGCGCGTCCCCGGGTAGGAGGAGGAGTCCGTGCCGCTCTCCGAGCACGAGCAGAGACTGCTCGAGCAGATGGAGCGGGCCCTCTATGCCGAGGACCCGAAGTTCGCCTCGTCGCTGCGCGGCAAGGACCCCCGCAGCAACTTCCGCCGCCGGGTGCTCCTCGCCGCCGTCGGCTTCGTCGTCGGCGTCGTCCTGCTGATGACCGGGCTCGTCGCCCAGGTCGTCGCGGTCAGCGTCGTCGGCTTCCTGGCCATGCTGGTCAGCGTCTTCTTCGCCGTCACCTCCTACCGCACCGTGACGACGGCCGCGCAGCTCGGGGTCGTCGAGGGCGGCGCGGTGCGCAAGCCCCGCAGCGCCCCCCGCAAGGCCCGCGCCGGCAGCAACGGCCAAGGCCTCATGCAGAGGCTCGAGGAGCGCTGGAACCGCCGCCGCGACGAGAACGGGCGCGGGGACCGCTAGCCCGGGACGTCAGCCCTGCCCGGGACGCCAGCCCTGCCGGGGACGTCAGCCCTACCCGGGACGTCAGCCCCGCCGCGGGCGCAGCCGCAGCCGGTCGGTGACCGCGGCCATCCCCGCGTCGATGGCGTCGAGCCCGTCGGCCGTCCGCTCGGACATCGCGGTGGCGACGGCGCGCGTCGAGCGGGGCAGCAGCCGCGCCCGCCACCGTGCCCACCGCCCGGCCGAGGCCGACAACGCCGAGCGCACGGTGTCGACGTCAGCGCGCAGCTGGCCGACCTCGCCGGCCATGGCCGGCGCGTAGCGGGCCCGCTCGGTCGCCGACGCCACCCGCCAGGCCGCCGCCGCGGCCTCGTCGTCCAGCTCGCGGTCCTCGACCAGGCGCGCCGTGCCGCCGCGCGGCGGGTCGCTGGCGGGCCACTCGTAGCCGTGGTCGAGCAGGACGTCCTGCAGCTCCGCCCACGCGGCCCGCGCCGTCTCCGCCGGGGTGCGCGTGCGCCGCCACCGGCGGCGCCGCACCACCAGCCGGGTCGCCGCCGGCACCAGCAGCAGCAGCACGACGCCGAGACCGGCGAGCAGCGGGACGACCGGCACGCGGACCGGTCCGGCGCCGATGCCGCCGTTGCCGCCCCCGGTCTCGGGCAGGCCCAGGGCGTCGAGGCGCTCGCGATTGCGCGGGCTCTGCGGACCGTCCTGGCCGCGGGTGCCGGGGGTCGGGGTCGCCGACGGGTTCGGGTCGTCGGGGTTCTCCGCCGACTCGGGCTGCGCCCACGGCGGGGGTTCCCCGGTGCGCGTCCCCGGCGTCGGCTCGAAGGCGACCCAGCCGGCGCCCTCGAAGTAGAGCTCCGGCCACGCGTGCGCGTCGTTGAGCCCGACGATTCGCTGCCCGGCGCCGTCCGGAGTCCCGGCGATGAAGCCGACCGCGACCCGCGCGGGGATGTCCAGCGTGCGCGCCATGACGGCCATGGCCGACGCGAAGTGCACGCAGTAGCCCGCCCGCGACTGCAGGAAGGCCAGGATGGCCTCGGACCCGTTGGCGTCACCGACGGTCGAGGCGACCTCGGTGGAGTAGACGAACTCGTCCGAGCGGAACCACTCCTGCAGCGCCAGAGCCCGGTCGTAGGCGTTCTTTCGCTCACCGATGACGTTGCGGGCGGCGACCTCGACGCCGTCGGGAAGGTCGCCGGGCAGCTCGAGGTAGCGGGCCAGGTCACCGACCGGCTGGCCGGCGTCACGCAGCTGCTGGGGCGTGGGCTGGACCTGCAGGGCCCGGACGTCGTAGGTGAGCTGGCGCGTCGAGGTGTTCTCGCCGAACACGTTGAACGTCGACTCGTCGTAGAGCCACGTGCCGTCGATGGAGACCCGCCTGGTCGGGTAGGGGAGCGGCAGCCACGTCTGGTCGAGGTCGAAGACCTCGATGCGGTACTTGCGGCTGCTGGTCGGCGTCTCCCGGCCCAGGCCCGGGGCGCGCCGCAGCCCGTCCTCCACGTCGTTGTCGTCGCGGGACACCCGCAGGTCGCTGGGCTGCCACAGCTTGCCGGTGAACTCGTCGAGACCGACCAGCCGCAGGTACGTCGACGGCCCGCTGTACCGGATGACGGGGCGGTCGTCGGGCCGGCGCAGGTTCTTGCCGAGGTCCAGGATCGGGTTGACCACGGAGATCTTGTTGCCGCCACCGCCGCCGGAACCGAACCCCCCGGTGCCGAGACCGAACACGCTCGCGTCGACGTCGGGAAGGACGGCCGGCACGACGAGGGCCAGGCCGAGCGCGGTCGCGCCGACCCGGCGCCCGACCTGCCCGAGCGGCGCCGTCTCGACCTCGGGACGCCAGTTCGGCCGCGGCGACGTGTAGCGCATCGGCCGGCCCCAGCGGCTGACGCGTTCGCGCGACTCGGCGAGCAGGAGCGTCAGGAACCCGATCGCGCCGATCGCGAAGGCCAGCCAGTTCACGCCCTCGGGCGCGACGGCCGTCGGCACGGTGTACAGCACGAGCAGCGGCAGGCCGGCGAGCGCCGCGCGGCGGTAGGTGACGGCGAGCGTGTCGACCGCGAGCGCGACCGCCCCGATGCCGGCGACGGTCAGGAACTCGATGCCGGGCGAGACCCCGACGGGCGCTGCGAAGCGTGCGATGTCCTCGCGGCCCGACGACGCGAGCTCGCCGAGACGGTCGAGGGAGCCGCTCGTGGGGATCACCTGGTAGACGGCCTCGGAGTGGCCGTAGCGGACCAGGAGGTAGGCGACCAGGGCGCCGAGCCCGGCCAGCGGGACGGTGGCCCGCGACGCGGACGTGCGCCGGGCGAGCTCGGCCCCGGCGGCCACCACCACGACCGCGAACACGGAGGGGAAGAACCAGACGCCGGTGAGGAACGTCCCGCCGAGGCAGATCACAGACGTGACGGTGGCGACGCCTGCCCACACGGGCATCCGCAGCGAGCCGGCCACCGACCTCACGGCGCACCCCCGGCCAGGGCGGGCTCGTCGAGACCGATGTTGTGGCGGGACGCGTGCTCCCACAGGTCGGGCAGCGAGTCTCCGGGCCGCACCCGGATCACGCGCCACCCGGAGGCCCGCATGAGCGCGACCGACCCCTCGAAGCTCGCGTGGGACGCCAGCCGCGAGCGGGCGGACGGGGCGGCCCACTCGGCGGTCTCGAGGAGCACGGCGATCGCCGCGGTGGACCCCTGGCGCAGCCGGGCGAGCAGCCGTGCCTCCTCGGGGTCGACCGAGCCGAGCACCGCGACCAGCAGTCCGTCGCCGCCGCCCCGGCGCAGCGAGGCCCCCGCGTCGCGCAGCGTCTCGTTGGCCGACGTGTCGACGACCGCCAGGGCGTCGAGCAGGGCGCCCTCGAAGTCGCTGCCCACACCGCTCGGGTCGTGGGCTGCGCTGGCGACGTGGGCGCCGGTGTCGGTCAGCAGCCGGACGAAGTAGCCGTGGCGGACGAGGTGCACGCCGATCGACGCGGCGGCGGCGACCCCCCACTCGAAGGACGATCCCGGGCCCTCGCCGCCGTGCGCTGCCGCGCGGGTGTCCAGCAGCAGCGTGCAGCGGGCCTGCCACGGCTGCTCCTCGCGCCGCACCATGAGCTGGCCCAGCCGGGCCGTCGACCGCCAGTGCACCCGGCGCAGGTCGTCGCCCTGGCGGTACTCGCGGGTGCCCGCGTCGTCCTCGCCGGCGCTGGCGATCGAGCGGGACCGGCTCTCGCCGCTGCCCGTCCACTCACCGGCGAGCGCGACGACCGGCAGCTGCTGCACCGGGGGCGTGACGACCAGGGTGTCGCGGGCGCTGAAGGACCGCTGCAGCTCGCACATGCCGAACGGGTCGGTCAGCCGGATGGAGAGCGGGCCGAGCGGGTAGCGACCGCGCACGTCGGAGCGCACGGTGTAGGTGACCTCGCGGCGGCCGCGCGGCTCGACCCGGTCGAGCACGAACCGAGGCCGGGACCCCAGCACGTAGGGGACGCGGTCCTCCACGAGCAGCAGACCGGTGGGCAGCCGGGAGATGTTGTCCAGGCGCAGGGTCACCGAGCTCTCCTGCCCGGCGGCGGTGCGCGGCGAGCCCAGCCGCCGTCCCGACGAGAGCCGGTAGCGGGTGCGGGCGACGACCACGGCGCTCACCAGCGGCAGGGCCACCAGCAGCACGGCGACCCGCAGGAGCTCCTGCTGCGACGTGGCGGCGGCGGCGACCATGACGGCCACACCGGCGGCGGCGAAGCTGCGTCCGCGGGTGGTCAGGCCCTGGAGCGCGTCGCGCACTAGCCGCCGCTCCGGTGGGCGCGGCCGTCGTCGGGCACGGGGACGGCGGCGACGATGTCGGCCACGATCTCCTCGGTCGTGCGTCGGCCGATCTGCGCCTCGGCCGTGGGCAGCAGGCGGTGCGCGAGCACGGCGGGGGCCAGCGACTGGATGTCGTCGGGCAGCACGTAGTCGCGGTCGTCGAGGGCCGCGGCGGCGCGGGAGGCCCGGATGAGGTGCAGGGTCGCGCGCGGCGACGCGCCGAGCCGCAGCTCCGGTGAGCTGCGCGTCGCGACCACCAGGTCGATGGCGTAGCGGCGGACCTGCTCGGACACGTGCAGCGACCGCACGATGTCGATGAGGCGGGCGACCTGCCGCGCGTCACACACCGCCTGCATCACGTCGAGCGGCGACGTGCGCCCGTGCGTGTCCAGCATCATCAGCTCGGCGGCCTCGTTGGGGTAGCCCATCGAGAGCTGGGCCATGAACCTGTCCCGCTGTGCCTCCGGGAGCGGGTAGGTGCCCTCCATCTCGATCGGGTTCTGCGTGGCGACGACCATGAACGGCACGGCCAGCTCGTAGGTCACGCCGTCGACGGTGACCTGGCGCTCCTCCATGCACTCCAGCAGCGCCGACTGCGTCTTGGGCGAGGCCCGGTTGATCTCGTCGCCGACGACGATGTTGGCGAAGATCGCGCCGGGCTTGAACTCGAACTCCCGCCGCTCCTGGTTGAAGATCGAGACGCCGGTGATGTCGCTCGGCAGCAGGTCGGGGGTGAACTGCACGCGGCGCACCGAGCTGTCCACCGACCGCGCGAGCGCCTTGGCAAGCATCGTCTTGCCAACCCCGGGCACGTCCTCGATGAGCAGGTGACCCTCGGCGAGCATCACCGTGATCGCCAGGCGCACCACGTCGCGCTTGCCCTCGATGACGCCCTCGATGGCTCGCCGCATCCGGGTGGTGGTGTCCGACAGGTCCGCGAGAGCCGCCTTGTCGGGGCCGGCGGCAGGGCTGCCGGCCCCGCTGCCGCGCTGGTCGGTCGTCTCACCTACGGACAAGTGTCCTCCTCGGCTGTCGACCCGCGCGTGGTGCAGAGGGTCCCCTGTGGAGCGGGAGTCTGTCATCGTGGGCGGCCGGTCCGGACGCCGACAGATAACGATTGGGTACTGCCGCGCCCACCTCCTCAGCGCCCGTGGGCCCGCGTCGCGAGCACCAGCGCGGCGACCGCGGCGGCGAGTCCGGCGAGGACCAGACCCACCGAGGGTACGACGGTTCGCGCCGCTGTGTAGGCGACAACTGCGGCCGCACCGGCCGCGAGGGCTGCCCGGCCGACCGGCTGGGCGACGGGCGCGCGCAGCACGGTGACCGAGCCGGGGCGCCCACCGTCCTCGGCGCGGTCGAGAGCCACCGCGAGGGCGACCAGCAGGGCTGCGGTCACGACCAGCTGGGCGGGCCGCGCCTCGGAGGCGTCCAGCGCCGACGCGAGCAGCACGGTGGCCGTCGTGAGGGCCAGGGTCACGGTTCCGGCGGTGCGCCAGGCGGTGGCCGCGGTGGTCAGCGCCGCGGCCACGGCCAGCCCGCCGGCCACGAGCGGCGGCCGGGAGGGGTCGGGCAGCACCGCGACGAGCAGGCACGCGGACGCGGTCAGGACGACCGTCGCCCGGTCCAGCGCCGTGACGGCATGGCGGCGGGCCCTCACGGCCGGCCCCCGGCCCGGGCGCGCGGACTCCCGGACCGCATGGCGTGCCGGAGGGCGCCGGTGAGGTCACCCGTGCCGTCCCAGGGGAGCACCGGGACCCCCAGCGCCCCGAGCTCGCCGGTCAGGGCCTCGCGGTGCATCCGCCAGACCCGGGCCGCGAGGGCCGCCGGGGAGCCGGGTGCGACCACGGGCCCGGCGGTCAGCACGTCCACGACCAGGGGGGAGAAGCCGCGCTCGCGCAGCAGCCGGACGGCGTCGAGCGGGCGCTCGTCGAGCAGCGGGGTCACGACCGCGACGAACGCCCGGTGCGGGAGCATCCGCTGGGGCAGGTGCTCCAGCCCGAACTGCACGGCACCGGCCTCGGCCTCCGCCCGGTCGGGCCGCACGGACATCACCGCCTCGCAGACCCGGAACAGCTGGCGGGGGCCGGTCGCGGGGGCCAGCCAGCGCAGGGGTCCGCCGAAGGTGACCAGGCCGACCCGGTCGTGGGCCCGGAGGTAGGTCTGCGCGAGGCCGGTCGCCGCCCGCACCGTCAGGTCCAGGGTCGAGGCGCCGGGCTCGCCCGCGTCGGCGGTGGTGTCGAGGACGAGCACGAGGTCGAAGGCCCGCTCGGCGGCGTACTGCCGCACGAACAGGTCCCCGTGGCGCGCCGACGTGCGCCAGTCGACGTCGCGGCGGCGGTCTCCCGGCTGGTAGGGACGGATGCCGGCGAACTCCACGCCCGAGCCCACCGCGCGGCTGGCGTGCTCACCGAGCGGCGCGGCCAGCTCGTGCGGAGCGACGGCTCGCGCGAGCACCCCGGCCGCCGGGTAGACCACCACCTCCCCGACCTCGACCGTCAGCTCCGTGGCGTAGCACCCGGCACCGGACACCAGGCGCAGCCGCACCGGTCCGACCTCGTGGCGGCCCCACCGGCCGGGGACGAGCCGCCAGCGGACGGTGGTCGACCCGGAGCGGGCGCCACCGCCGGCGTCGCCCTCGTAGGTCGCCGACGTGTGCGGGGGCAGCACGAGAGTCGCGTCCACCCGCTCGACACCCTCGGCCGCGACGTCGAGCTCGACGACCACCTCGTCGCCCTCGACGCAGCGCGCGGGAGCGACCCGGGTGCGCACCGCGGCCGTCCGCGGCAGCCGGGAGCGTGGCGCGACGGCGAGCACCACCAGCGGCGGCACCGCCACGACGAGCAGCTGGCCGTGCGCCGTCGCGACGGCCCCGACGACGGCCAGCGCGGCGACCAGGACCAGCCGGCGCAGCCGGGCGGTCGGCGCGAAGCGCAGCCCGACGGGAGTCATCGGCGGGTGGTCATCGCGGGACCGGCACCGTCCCGAGGACGTCGGCGACCACGTCGACGCCGGTCACGCGGCGCACCCAGAGCTCGGGGCGCAGGCTGATGCGGTGCGCCAGGGCGACGACGGCGACCGCCTTGACGTCCTCGGGCGTCACGTAGTCGCGGCCGTCGAGCACGGCCTGACCCCGGGCCAGGGCGACGAGGGCGAGCCCCCCGCGGGGGCTGGCTCCGACCGTCACCTGCGGGTGGCTGCGCGTCGCGTCGACGACGTCGACCACGTAGCGCAGGACCGGCGGCTCGACCTGCACGGACTCGAGGCTGTCGCGCATCGCGACCAGCGTCGGCGCGTCGACGACCGCGCTGAGCCGGGGCGGCGCCCAGCCGTTGGCGATGCGCCGGCGCAGCAGCTCCTGCTCGTCGTCGGGCGACAGGTAGCCGAGCGAGACCCGCAGCAGGAAGCGGTCCAGCTGGGCCTCCGGCAGGGCGTACGTCCCCTCGTACTCGATCGGGTTGTCGGTGGCGAGCACGATGAAGGGCTGGGGGAGCGCCCTGGTCTCGCCGTCGCTGGACACCTGCTCCTCGGCCATCGCCTCGAGCAGCGCGGACTGGGTCTTGGGTGGCGTCCGGTTGATCTCGTCGGCCAGCAGCAGCTGGGTGAAGACCGGGCCGGGGCGGAACTCGAAGCCGCCCGTCGACGGGTCGAACACCGAGAGCCCGGTGAGGTCGGCGGGCAGCAGGTCGGGCGTGAACTGGACCCGGGAGAACGTCAGGCCCAGCGCCTCGGAGAAGCTGCGCGCCATCATCGTCTTGCCCAGGCCGGGCACGTCCTCGAGCAGGACGTGGCCCCGCCCGAGGATGCCGAGCAGCACCAGCTCGAGCGACCGCCGGCGGCCCACGACGACCGTCTCGATCTCGTCGAGCACCTGGCGGGCGAGCCGCGCGGTCTCGGTCGTGGTCAGGTCGACCCGGGTGCGGTGGGCGATCGGTGCGGACGGTGGCCGGTTCACAGACGCTCCAGGCGGTCGACGACGCGGGTCAGGGTGGCGCGGGCGACCCCGGGCGGCTGGCTGTCGCGGGAGACGGGGCGGCCGGGGTCGACCCACGGCCAGACGTCGTCACCGAGCAGGGCGCGGGCGGCGTCCGGGTCGGCGTGGAGGTCGACGCGGTGCCGGTCGGCCAGCCGTGCGGCCGCCAGCCGGGTCAGCAGCGGCCGCGTCACCAGGTCGTAGTGACGCGGGGAGACCGCGGCCCAGGACAGCTGCTCGGCCACCTCGCGGTAGCCGCGGAACGCGGCGTTGTCGACGGGTGGCCCGGGGCGGGGCCGGCGGCGGGCGGGCGGGACGGCGGGCACGCGCAGCAGCAGCACCAGCGCCGTCACGGCGGCGGCACCGGACAGCGACACGACCAGCCCGGCCGGACCGGCAGCCAGCGTCGCGGCGCCCACGACCAGCAGGGTCAGCGTCGCGACGACCCGAGCGGCGACGTTGCGGTGCGGCTCGCCGGACCCGTCGGCGTCCGCGGACCGCAGGCCGAACGGGTCGTGCCCGGCAGGGAGGCCCTGCTCAGCCACGGCGTGCCACCAGCTCGTCGCGGACGGCGGCCAGCGCCCGGTCCGCGGCCCGGCGCTGCGGCTCGCCCATCGGGTGCCGGCTGAACCGCGCCTCGCGGAACAGGGCGGTCAGCTCCGCGGCAGGTCCGGCCCCGACGAGGCCCGCCCCGACCGCGCGGTCCAGCAGCTCGGTCGGGGTGTCCGACGGCCGGGCGGCGCCACCGCCGCGGGCGAGGCCGGCCGAGATGCTGGCGGCCATCGCGGCGTAGGCCGCCACGATCGCCGCCCGCGGGTCGCCGGCCGCGCGCAGCTCCTCCTCGGCGGCCTCGACGGCGGCGACCAGGGTCGCCGCCACCGGCTCTCCGTCCCCGCGCGCCGGGTCGGCGGCCGCGCGGTCGGCGCGCCGCCGGGCCAGCCGGGCCAGGGCGGCGACGACCAGCAGCACCGCCGCCACCTCGGCGAGGAGCAACCAGGTCACCTGGGGGCGGCCGCCCCCGTCCCCGTCGCCGGCGGACCCGGCACCCTCCTCGGCGACCGGCGGCGGCAGGGGAGCCGTGACGGCGTCGACGACGAACCAGGCGAGCGCGAGCGCCGCCAGCACCGTGAGCAGGGCCAGCACGCGCAGCAGCAGCGGGAACGGCTCGGCGCCCGGTGCCGTCGCGTCGTCGGACGAGCGTGCGGGCAGCCTCGGGCGGCGCAGGCGGCGCAGCAGGCGGCGGAGGAACGCGGCGAGCAGGAACAGCGCGACCGACCCGACGAGGACGCGGGCCCACCGGACCTGGACCGGGTCGGCGAGGCGGTCCCAGTCCAGCCCCTGCCGGCCCTGCAGCGCCAGCGAGGCGGCGGTGACCAGCGCCACGACCACGACGGCGCGCAGCACGGGGTCGGGTCCCGGCCGGTCGTCGTGCGGCCCGTGCTCGCTCACGCGCCACATCCAACCGCGCGGGCCGCCCCGGCGGTGGGCGCTCGCGGTCACGGTTGCGCAGCGATGGGGACACCGGGGTGGGAGACACGGTTCGGCCGATCGGGTGGAATCGGTTGACGGTGGGGGTTGGTGGAGTAGAGTGGCGCGCAGTGGGGGAGGAGTCCCCGGTGCTGCGGTGGGGAGGTGGGTCGATGTGGGGCAGGACGACGCCGTCGCGTCCGACCCCGGGGTCCCCGCGGCCGGGGGCCTCGTGGTCCCCGCCTTCCTCGGGACGCACTCGCCACGGATGGACGACAAGGGCCGGCTCTTCCTGCCGGCCCGGTTCCGCGAGCCCCTCGCGGGGGGCCTCGTGATCACCCGCGGTCAGGAGCGCTGCCTCTACGTCTTCCCCGAGGACGAGTTCGCCCGGCTCTATGCCCAGCTGCGCCAGGCGCCGGTGACGAGCCGGGCCGTCCGCGACTACGCCCGCGTGTTCCTGTCCGGCGCGTCCAACGAGACGCCGGACAAGCAGGGCCGGGTCACCGTCCCCCCGTGGCTGCGCGAGTACGCGGGGCTCACCAAGGAGTGCGTCGTCGTCGGCGCCGGGTCCCGCGTCGAGGTCTGGGACGCCGACTCCTGGGCGACCTACCTCGCCGAGCAGGAGGGCCCCTTCGCCGACCTGTCCGAGGAGGTGCTGCCCGGGCTCATCTAGGCGCGGAGACCTCCCGGCGTACGGCGAGGTCTCCACCCGCTCCGCAGCACTGGCGCCCCTTCCCCGGCGCCAGACCTGCTTCCCCCGAGCGGTTGGAGACCTGGCGGCACGACGGGCACCCCGCACCGCCGCACCACTGAACACCGACCGCACCGCACGTTCCATGAAGGGTCGAGATGGACCGAGCACTGCCCGTCGACGAGCTCCGCCTGCGCCAGGCGGACCCGCTGGCCGACGAGATCCGCCACTCCGCGCTGCTGCTCGGTGGGGCCCTCGGGGTGATGGGGCTGCTGGCTCTGGTGCTGCTGCTCCTCACGACCCGGCTCGGCGGCTGACGCCGTGGCCGGTCACGAGCACGACCGGCACGTGCCCGTCCTGCTGGCCCGCACCCTGGCCCTGCTCGCCCCTGCGGTCGAGCGGCCCGGGGCCGTCGTGGTCGACGCGACGCTGGGCATGGGCGGGCACAGCGCCGCGCTGCTCGAGCAGTTCGGCGCGCTGCGGCTGATCGGCCTCGACCGCGACCCTCAGGCGCTCGCGATCGCCGGCGAGCGGCTCGCCCCCTACGCCGACCGGACGACGCTCGTGCACGCGGTCTACGACGAGCTCGCCGAGGTGCTCGAGCGCTCCGGCGTACGACGGGTGCAGGGCGTCCTGTTCGACCTCGGCGTCTCGTCGGTGCAGCTGGACGAGGCCTCGCGCGGCTTCGCGTACGCGCAGGACGCGCCCCTGGACATGCGCATGGACCAGACGCGGGGCATCACCGCGGCGGAGGTCGTCAACAGCTACGAGCCGGCGCGGCTGGCGCGGGTGCTGCGCGACTACGGCGAGGAGCGCTTCGCCCGCCGCATCGCCGACGCCGTCGCCCGGGAGCGCGCCCGCGAGCCGTTCACCGGCACCGCCCGGCTCGCCGAGCTGGTGCGGTCGTCGATCCCGGCCGCCACCCGCCGGACCGGGGGCCACCCGGCCAAGCGCACGTTCCAGGCGCTGCGTATCGAGGTCAACGGCGAGCTGGCCGCCCTCGAGCGCGCGCTGCCCGCGGCGGTCGACGCCCTGGCCGTCGGGGGCCGCATCGTCGTGCTGTCCTACCACTCGCTCGAGGACCGGATGGTCAAGCGGGCCCTCGTGGCCGGCGCGACCAGCACCGCGCCGCACGGCCTGCCGGTGGTGCTGCCCGAGCACGAGCCGGTGCTGCGGCTGCTGACCCGCGGCGCCGAGGAGCCCGACCCGGCCGAGGTCGCGGACAACCCTCGGGCGGCCTCGGCGCGGCTGCGCGCGGCCCAGCGGGTCCGGGAGGCGGCGTGAGCACCCCCGCCCCGACCGCGTCGGCCACCGCTCCGGTCGTCCCGGCGCCGCGCGTCGCGGGGGCCGCCCGGCCCGGCCACCGGCTCGCGATCGTCCCGCCCGCGCGCACCGGCGCGCCGCGCGCCCCGTTCGTCGTGCTGCTCGGCACACTGCTCGTGGGGGGGCTCGCGGGGCTGCTGTTCCTGCACACCGCCCTCGCGGAGGACTCCTTCCGCCTGCAGGACCTGAAGAACCGCTCGGCCGCGCTCACCGCCCGTGAGCAGGCGCTCGAGCAGCGGGTCGCGGTGGCGGCGTCCCCGCGCCGGCTGGCGGCGAAGGCGGAGGCCCTGGGCATGGTGCGCAGCGAGAACCCGGCGTTCATCCGGCTCTCCGACGGCACGGTGCTGGGCAAGCCGAAGCCCGGTGTCGCGCCCCCGCCGCCCGTCCCGACCGCCACCCCGAGCGCCACCGGCGGGGGCGGCCCGGCCGGCGCGTCCGCGGCACCGTCGGCCGCCCCGGGGGCGCGGTGAGCACGACCGGCACCCGGGGCCGATCGCCCCACCGGGGACGCCGCCCCGTCCCGACACCGCGGCGCGGCGCGCGCCGTCCAGTCGCGGGCGCCCGCCCGGCGCGCCCGCGGCCGACCGGCCGCCGCCCGCCGGCCCGCCGCCCTGCCGCCCGCCGGCCACCTCCCCGGCCTCCCGCCCGGCTGCGCCTCGCCGACACCTCGCGGCGGCTGCGCGGTGCCGTGCTGGTGCTCGCCATCGTGCTCTCGCTGTTCGGCGCGCGGCTGGTGCAGCTGCAGGGCCTCGACGCCCGGACCTACGCCGCGGAGGCCGAGCAGGGCCGCCTGCGCACGGCCCTGCTGCCGGCCGTCCGGGGGACCATCACCGACCGCAACGGGGTGGCGCTGGCCACCACGGTCGACGCGGTGAACATCACCGCCGACCAGACGCTGATCTCCGAGTTCTCCGACCCCGCGGCGACCGCCCGGGTGCTCTCGCCCGTCCTCGGCATCGAGGTCGCGGCGCTGCAGGCGCGGCTCACCGGCGAGCGACGCTTCGCGTACGTCGCCAAGAAGGTCTCGCCCGAGACCTGGCGCGCGGTCCGCGACCTCGACCTGCCGGACGAGTCGATCGAGGGGCTGCCCGGCATCTTCGGCGAGAGGACCAGCAAGCGCGTCTACCCGGCCGGCACGACGGCCGCCAACCTGGTCGGCTTCGTCGGGGCCGACGGCAAGGGGCTCGGCGGCCTGGAGTACGCGATGGACGACGTGCTGTCCGGCCGCGACGGTCACGCGACCTACGAGCTCAGCGCCGGGGGGCGGCGCATCCCCAGCGGCGTGGACTCCGAGCGCCAGGCCGTCGCCGGCCGCGACGTGACGCTCACCATCGACCGCGACATCCAGTTCGTCGCCCAGAAGGCGATCGCGAAGGCCGTGGCCTCGACGTCGTCGCAGAGCGGCACCGTGATCGTCCTCGACCCGCGCAGCGGCGAGCTGCTGGCCGTGGCCACCGCGCCGACGTTCGACGCCAACAAGCCGGGGGCCTCGCGCGCCGCCGACCGCGGCAACCGCCCCCTGACCGAGCCCTACGAGCCGGGCAGCACGGGCAAGGTGCTGACCGCCGCGGCGCTGCTCGAGGAGGGCGTGGTCACCCCGCGGACCCCCATCACCGTGCCCAACCGCCTCAGCCGCGCCGGCAAGTCGTTCAAGGACTTCGAGGACCACCCCACGCAGTACCTGACCTACGCGGGCACGATGGCCAAGTCGAGCAACATCGGCACCATCCGGGCCGCGGAGCGGCTGGGGAACCTCAAGCGGCTCCACCCCTACCTCGAGAGGTTCGGCATCGGCACACCGACCGGGCTGGGGCTCCCCGGCGAGGCCGCCGGGTCGCTGCTCGACCCGGCCGACTGGTCGGCGACCAGCGGCTACACGATGACCTTCGGCCAGGGCTACTCGGTCAACACCGTCCAGATGGCCTCGGCGATCGGGGCCGTCGCGCACGACGGCGTGCGCCTGAGCCCGCGGCTCGTGCGGTCGACGACGACCGCCGGCGGCAAGGTCGTCGCACCCGCCGGGCCGGACCGGACGCGGGTCGTGAGCGCGTCCACCGCCGGGACCGTGCGCGCGATGATGGAGACGGTCACACGCAAGGGCGGCACGGCCCCGCTGGCCGCCATCCCCGGCTACCGCGTGGGCGGCAAGACGGGCACCGCGCAGCGCTACGACCCGTCCTGCGGCTGCTACAGCGGCTACACGATGTCCTTCATCGGGCTCGCCCCGGTCGACGACCCGGGGCTCGTGGTCGCGGTCACGCTGCAGGCGCCGAGGTCAGCCCTCGGCGGCGGCGTGAACGCGGGCCCGGTGTTCCGCCAGGTCATGTCGTTCGCGCTCGAGCGGCTGCGGATCCCGCCCACGGGCACCCGTGCGCCCGGGCTCCGGCTGACCACCCGCTGACGGGTAGCCTCGCAGCCGTGCTCAACCCGCCCGGCCCGTCGACCCCCCGGCCGGGAGGGCTCCCGGCGCGCACCCCCGCCGAGGTCGCGGCACACCTCCACGTGCCGGCCCCGGCGGACGATCGGGGCGCCGCGGTCCGCGGGGTCACCCACGACTCCCGCGCGGTGCGGCCGGGGGACCTCTACGCCGCGCTGCCCGGGTCGCGCGCCCACGGTGCCCAGTTCGCCGCCGCCGCCGCGGCAGCAGGTGCGGTCGCGTGCCTCACGGACGCGGCCGGGCGCGAGCGGGCCGAGGCGGCCGGCCTGGCGACGTACGTCGTCGACGACCCCCGCGCCGCCCTGGGCCGGCTCGCCGCCTGGGTCTACGGCGAGCCCGGGACGGCGCTGACGACGATCGGGGTCACCGGGACCAACGGCAAGACGACCGTCGCGCACCTGCTGGAGTCGGGGCTGCGCGGTGCCGGCCACGTGACCGGCCTGATCGGGACGATCGGCACCCGCATCGGCGACGAGGACCTCCCCAGCGCCCGCACGACGCCCGAGGCGCCGGACCTGCAGGCGCTGCTCGCGGTGATGCACGAGCGGGGCGTGACCGCCGTGGCGATGGAGGTCTCCAGCCACGCGCTGGCGCTCGGCCGCGTCGACGGCACGACGTTCGACGTCGCGGTCTTCACCAACCTGACCGAGGACCACCTGGACTTCCATGCCGACCTGGAGGACTACTTCGCCGCGAAGGCGTCGCTGTTCACCCCCCAGCGGTCCCGCGCGGGGGTCGTCGACGTCGACGACGAGTACGGCGCACGGCTCGCCGCCGCCGCCACCGTCCCGGTGGTGACGGTCTCGCCAACCGGCGGGGCGGCCGACTGGCGGGTCGTCGACGCCGAGCTCGGCCCCGGCGGCAGCACCTTCACCCTGGTCGGGCCCGACGGGACGCGGCTGCCGGCGTCGACCGCACTCGCCGGCGACTTCAACCTCGCCGACGCGGCGCTGTCGGTCGTCGCTCTCGTGCAGGCGGGCGCCGACCCGCTGACCGCCGCCCGCGGCGTCGGCTCCTGCCGGGGAGTCCCCGGCCGCATGGAACGGGTCGGCGACGGCCGCGGCGGCGGGCCCGTCGCGCTCGTGGACTACGCCCACAGCCCCGACTCGCTGCGGCGGCTCCTCGCGACGTGCCGGCAGCTCGTCGCCCCGGGCGGGCGGCTCGTGCTCGTCGTCGGCGCCGGCGGCGACCGCGACCGGTACAAGCGCCCGGTGATGGGGGAGATCGCCGCCCGCGACGCCGACGTCGCCGTGCTCACGACCGACAACCCGCGGTCCGAGGACCCGCTCTCGATCCTCGCCGCGATGCGCGACGGCGCCGACCGCGTGGCCGGCGCGGTCGTCGAGGTCGTGCCCGGACGACGGGCGGCGATCGAGCGGGCGGTGCTGCTGGCCGGTCCCGGCGACCTCGTCGTGGTCGCCGGCAGGGGGCACGAGCAGGGCCAGGAGGTCTCCGGCACGGTGCACCCGTTCGACGACCGCGTCGTGCTCCGCGAGGCGTTGCGGGCGGTGCGCCGGTGACCCCGATGACCCTCGCCGAGGTGGCGGCGGCCGTTGACGGGACTCTGCACGACGGCGACCCCGGGGACGTCGTGCGCGCTCCGGCCGCCTCCGACTCGCGGGCGGTGCGCCCCGGTGGGCTCTTCGTCGCCGTCGCGGGCGAGCGCGTCGACGGCCACGACTTCGCAGCGGCTGCCGTGGCCGACGGCGCCGTCGCGGTGCTCGCGGCGCGTCCGCTCGGCATGCCGTGCGTCGTCGTCGACGACCCGGTCGACGCGCTGGGCCGGCTGGCGCGGGTGGTGCACGACCGGCTGGTCGCCGCCGGGATGGTCAGCATCGGGCTCACCGGGTCGTCCGGCAAGACGAGCACCAAGGACCTGCTCGCGCACGTGCTGGAGGGTGCCGGGCCGACCGTCGCGCCCCAGGGGTCGCTCAACACCGAGGTCGGCGTGCCGCTCACCGTCCTGGAGGCGGACGCGGGCACCCGGCACCTCGTCGTCGAGATGGGTGCCCGCGGACCCGGGCACATCGCCTACCTGTGCCGGGTCGCGCCGCCGCGGATCGGCGTCGTGCTCAACGTCGGCGCCGCGCACGCCGAGCTGTTCGGCGGGCCCGAGGCGACGGCGCGGGCCAAGCGCGAGCTCGTCGAGGCGCTGCCGGCCGCGGGGCTGGCCGTGCTCAACGCCGACGACGAGCGGGTGCTGGCCATGGCGCCGCACACCGAGGCCCGGGTGGTGACCGTCGGGCTGACCGGCGCCGCGGACGTGCAGGCCGAGGCGGTCCGGCTCGACGACCTGGGTCGCCCCGCCTTCCGCCTGCGGACCCCGGAGGGCGCCGAAGACGTACGGCTGCGCCTGCACGGCGGGCACCACGTCGGCAACGCGCTCGCCGTCGCCGCCGTCGCGCGAGAGCTGGGGCTGCCGGTCGACCGTGTGGCGTCGGCCCTGTCCGCGGCGACGCCACGCAGCCGCTGGCGGATGGAGGTCACGCAGCGCCCGGACGGCGTCATCGTCGTCAACGACGCCTACAACGCCAACCCCGACTCGGTGCGGGCCGCTCTCGAGGCGGTGGCCGCGATGTCCCGGGGCGGCCGGACCTGGGCCGTCCTCGGCGAGATGCTCGAGCTCGGCGCGGCATCCACCGCTGAGCACGAGCAGGTGGGCAGACTGGCCCGCAGGTCGCAGGTCGACCGCCTGGTGGTCGTGGGGGACGGCGCGCGGGCGGTCCATGTCGGTGCGCTCGCCGAGGGCGCGGCCGACGGAGAGGAGTCCGTGGTCGTGGCCGACGCGTCCGCCGCGCTGGAGCTGCTGCTCCCGGCGCTGCGCCCGGGCGACGTCGTGCTGGTGAAGGCCTCGCGCGGCGTCGGCCTGGAGCGGGTCGCCGCCGGGCTGCTCGCGGACGGCCGGGGGGTCGCCTCGTGAGGCAGGTGCTGCTGGCCGCCTCGGTCGGCCTGCTCGTCACGCTGTTCGGGACGCCGGTCGCCATCCGGGCGCTGGTGCGCCAGGGCTACGGCCAGCTCATCCGCGACGACGGCCCGACCTCGCACCACACCAAGCGCGGCACCCCCACCATGGGCGGCGCGGTCATCATCCTCGGGACGCTGCTCGGCTACCTCGCGGCCCACCTCGTCACGTGGAGCCAGGCGACGGTCTCCGGCCTGCTGGTGCTGTTCCTCATGACGGGGCTCGGGCTGGTCGGCTTCCTCGACGACTACATCAAGGTGGCCAAGCAGCGCAGCCTCGGCCTGCGGGCCGGTGCGAAGCTCGGCGGCCAGATGCTCGTCGCGGTGACCTTCGCGGTGCTCGCGATGAACTTCCCGGACAACGACGGGTTCACCCCGGCCTCGACGGAGATCTCCTTCATCCGCGACACGGGCCTCGGTCTCGGCGCCGTGCTGTTCGTGGTCTGGGCCTACGTGATGATCGCCGGCACGTCGAACGGCGTGAACCTCACCGACGGGCTCGACGGTCTCGCGACCGGGTCCTCGGTGATGGTGTTCGCCTCCTACGTCCTCATGGGCATCTGGCAGTTCAACCAGAACTGCGCCTTCGCCCTGTCCGGGGCCTCGGTCTCGAAGTGCTACGAGGTACGCGACCCGCTCGACCTCGCGGTCGTCGCGGCCGCGGTGATGGGCGCCTGCTTCGGGTTCCTGTGGTGGAACGCGTCTCCCGCCAAGATCTTCATGGGGGACACCGGATCGCTGGCCCTCGGCGGTGCCCTCGCCGGTCTGGCCATCACCAGCCGCACCGAGCTGCTGCTCGTCCTCGTGGGCGGGCTGTTCGTGCTCATCTCGCTGTCGGTGATCGTGCAGGTCGGCTTCTTCAAGGTCACCGGCCGGCGGGTCTTCCGCATGGCGCCCCTCCAGCACCACTTCGAGCTCGTGGGCTGGGGCGAGGTGACGATCGTCATCCGGTTCTGGATCATCGCCGGCCTGCTCGTCGCCCTGGGCCTGGGCGTCTTCTACGCCGAGTGGGTCACCGGAGCGTGACCGGGCCCGACGGGCCCGATCTGGCCGGCGCCCGCGTCTGCGTGGCCGGCATCGGGCTCTCCGGCGTCGCGGCGGCCCGCGCCTTGTCGATGCTGGGCGCGGAGGTCGTGGCGGTGGACGGCCGTGACGGCCCGGCGCAGCGCGCCACCGCCGACCGGCTCGGCGACGCCGGTGTGCAGGTCCGGCTCGGAGCCGCCGACGACCTGCCGGAGGGCACCGGGCTCGTCGTCACCTCCCCGGGCTGGCGACCGGACCAGCCGCTGCTCGCGGCCGCGGCGGTGGCCGGGGTCCCCGTCTGGGGGGAGGTCGAGCTGGCCTGGCGGCTGCGCCGCGGCGACGCCCCGTGGCTCGGTGTCACGGGCACCAACGGCAAGACCACGACGGTCCAGATGCTCGCGTCGATGCTCGACGCCGCCGGCCTGCGGACCGTCGCGGCCGGCAACGTGGGGCTGCCCCTGCTGGACGCAGTCCTCGCCGACCCGCCCTACGACGTGCTCGCGGTCGAGCTCTCGAGCTTCCAGCTGCACTGGACGTCGACGGTGCGCCTGCATGCCGGTGCCCTGCTCAACATCGCGCCCGACCACCTCGACTGGCACGGCTCGCCGGCCGCCTACGCCGCGGCCAAGGCCTCGATCTGGCGCGGCGACGGCGTCGTCGTCTTCAACGCCGACGACCCGGAGGTCGCCCGCCTCGCCGCGGCCACCGGGCGTACCCACGCGGTCGGCACCACCCTCGGCGAGCCGGCGCCGGGTCAGGTCGGCGTCGCGGCCGCAGCGCTCGTCGACCGCTCCGCGCCGGCCGACCGCGGCGTGGTGCTGGCCGAGGTGGCCGACGTCCGTCCGGCGGCGCCGCACAACGTCGCCAACGCCCTGGCCGCCGCTGCCCTGGCCCGCACGCTGGGGGTGTCCCCGGAGGCGGTCCGCGAGGGTCTGCGGTCCTTCTCGCCCGGGGCGCACCGGATCGCCCGAGTGGCGACCGTGGCGGGCGTCGACTACGTCGACGACTCCAAGGCCACCAACCCGCACGCGGCGGCGGCGTCGCTGCGCTCGTTCGACCGCGTCGTGTGGGTCGCGGGCGGACTGGCCAAGGGCGCGACGTTCGACGAGGTCGTCGCCGGGGCCACGGGCCGCCTCCGCGCCGCCGTCCTGCTGGGGCGGGACCGCTCCCTCGTCGCCGAGGCGCTGCGGCGACACGCGCCGGAGATCCCGGTCGTGGAGGTGCCCGGCACCGACACTGGTGCGATGGACGACGTCGTGCGCGCCGCCGCGGGTCTCGCCGAGCCCGGCGACACCGTGCTGCTCGCGCCGGCCTGCGCGTCGATGGACATGTTCGGTGACTACGCCGCGCGGGGCGACGCGTTCGCCGACGCCGTGCGCCGCCTCGAGCCGTGAGCGCCGCGGCAGGGACGGCACCCCCGCGGGCCGCGGTGTCCGCGGCCGGTCCGCAGCGCGGGCTGGGGGTCCGGGCGCTCCTCGACGGCCCGGCGACGCCCTACTACCTGCTGCTGGGCGCGAGCACCCTGCTGCTCGTCCTCGGCGTGGTGATGGTGTTCTCCGCGTCCAGCGTCACCGCGTTCGCCTTCCTGGGCTCGTCGATGGCGATCGTGAGCAAGCAGGCCATGTGGCTGGTGATCGGGCTGCCGCTGATGTGGCTCGCCTCGCGGCTGCCCGTGCGGGCGTGGCGCGTCCTGGCCTACCTCGCGCTGGCGGCCTCGATCGCCCTGCTCGTCCTCGTGGCGGTGGCCGGGACGGAGGTGAACGGCAACCGCAACTGGCTCGACTTCGGCGGGCCGTTCCGCATCCAGCCCTCGGAGCTGGCCAAGTTCGGGCTCGTGGTGTGGGGTGCCGACCTGCTGGCGCGCAAGGAGCCGCTGCTGAGCCAGTGGAAGCACCTGCTCGTCCCGCTGGTGCCCGTCGGGGGTGCCGTGATCGGCCTGGTCCTCCTCGGCGGCGACCTGGGCACCGCCGTGATCCTCGTCGGCATCCTCGCCGCGCTGCTCTACGTCGCCGGCACGCCGCTGCGGCTGTTCCTCACGGCGTCGGTCCCGGCGGCGCTGTTCGTGTGGTGGATGGTCAGCTCGCAGTCCTACCGCATGACGCGCATCACCGACTGGCTCCACCCCGAGCAGGCGGACCCGCTGGGTGCCGGCCTGCAGGCCCTGCACGGGAAGTTCGCCCTGGCGTCGGGCGGCTGGTGGGGCGTCGGCCTCGGCGGGTCCAAGGAGAAGTGGGGCGCCCTGCCGGAGGCGCACACCGACTTCATCTTCGCCATCATCGGCGAGGAGCTCGGGCTGGTCGGCACCCTCGCCGTGCTCGCCCTCATCGGCGTGATCGGCTACGCGGGGCTGCGCGTCGCGCTGGAGGCCACCGAGCCGTTCGTCCGGCTGGCGGCCGCCGGTGTCACGGCTTGGCTGCTGGTCCAGGCCCTGGTCAACATCGGCGCCGTGCTGGGCATGCTGCCGATCATGGGCGTGCCGCTGCCGCTCGTCTCCTACGGCGGGTCGGCGCTGGTGCCCACCATGCTGGCCATCGGCATGCTGCTCTCCTTCGCCCGTCCGCCCGGCACCCGCCGGCTCGGCCGACGGGTCGGGCGCTCCGCCGCCCGGGTCGCCCGCGAGCGGGAGGCGCGGTAGCCGTGCACGTCGTCATCGCCGGGGGCGGGTCCGCCGGCCACATCGAGCCTGCCCTGGCCTTCGCCGACGCGCTCCGCCGGCGCGACCCCTCCGCCGGCGTGACCGCTCTGGGCACCGAGCGGGGCCTGGACACCCGCCTGATCCCGGCCCGTGGCTACGACCTCGAGCTCATCCCTCCCGTGCCGATGCCGCGCCGTCCCGGGCCGGACCTGCTGCGGGTGCCCGGGCGCCTCCGCCGGGCTGTCGCGGCCGCGGCCGACGTGCTGCGCGCGCGCGACGCCGACGTGCTCGTCGGGTTCGGCGGGTTCGTGTCCGGCCCGGCCTACCTGGCGGCCCGCCGGCTGCGGGTGCCGATCGTCGTGCACGAGGCGAACCCGCGCCCCGGCTGGGCCAACCGGCTCGGCGCGCGCCTGACGCCCTACGTCGCGACGACGTTCCCCGGCACGCCGATCCGCGGCGGCCGCCAGCTGGGCCTGCCGATCCGCCGCAGCATCGCGACGCTGGACCGGGCGGCGGCCCGGGCCGAGGGCCGAGCCGCCTTCGGGCTCGACGCCGACCGGCCGACGCTGCTGGTGACGGGAGGCTCGCAGGGCGCCCGGCGGCTCAACGACGCCGCGTCGGGGGCGGCCGGGCACCTGCGGGCGCGGGGGGTCCAGGTGCTGCACGCCACCGGACCGGCGAACACCGTGACCGTGGCCGACCCCGGGGGCTCCCCGCCGTACGTCGCCGTGCCCTACCTGGACCGGATGGACCTGGCCTACGCGGCGGCCGACCTCGCGCTGTGCCGGGCCGGGGCGAACACCGTCGTGGAGATGACGGCCGTCGGCCTGCCCGCCGCCTACGTCCCGCTGCCCATCGGCAACGGCGAGCAGGCGCTGATCGCCCGCCCCGTGGTCGAGGCGGGAGGCGGGCTCATGGTGGACGACGCGGCGTGCACCGCCGGCTGGGTGGAGGCGACCCTGACCCCGCTGCTCACCGACCCCGCGCGGTTGGCGACCATGGGGGCGGCCGCGGCGGGGTCCGGGCGGCGCGACGCCGACGAGCGCCTGGTCGACCTGGTCCTCGAGGCCGTGCGGGAGAGGAGCGCGTCGTGAGCGCCGGTCACGCGACGTCGGCCGGCACCGACCCCCTGCCCGCCGAGGACCTCGGCCGCACCCACTTCGTCGGCATCGGCGGCGCGGGCATGTCGGGCATCGCGCGGATCATGCTCGCCCGCGGTCTCCCGGTGTCCGGCAGCGACGCGAAGGACACCGTCGCGCTGGCGGCCCTGCGCGCGCTCGGGGCGCAGGTGCACGTCGGGCACGCCGCCGAGCACGTCGGTGACTGCGAGACGGTCGTGGTCTCCACGGCGATCCGCCAGAACAACCCCGAGCTCGTCGAGGCCCGGCGGCTGGGTCTGCGCGTGGTCCACCGGGCCGGGGCGCTCGCCTCGGTCATGGCCGGCCGCCGTGCGGTGGCCGTCGCCGGCACGCACGGCAAGACCACCACGACGTCGCTGCTCACGGTCGCGATCCAGCACTGCGGCGCCGACCCGTCGTTCGCGATCGGCGGCAACCTCAACGAGTCCGGGGCCAACGCGCACAACGGATCCGGCGACGTGTTCGTGGCGGAGGCGGACGAGAGCGACGGGTCGTTCCTGCTCTACTCGCCGTTCGCGGCGATCGTGACCAACGTCGAGCCCGACCACCTCGACCACTACGGCACGCCCGAGGCGGTCGCCGAGGCCTTCGACGCCTTCGCGGGACGGGTCGACCCCGCCGGGTTCCTCGTGACGTGCGCCGACGATTCGGGCGCCGCCCTCCTGGCCGAGGCGGCGCGGGCCCGCGGGCTCGACGTGCACACCTACGGCGAGAGCCCCGACGCCGACCTGCGCGTCGTCGACCTGGTCACCAAGGGGATGGGCAGCTCGTTCGAGGCCGTCGCCCTCGGCCGGCGGCTCGGCCGGGTCGACCTGCGGATGCCCGGCCGGCACAACGCGCTCAACGCGGCCGGGGCCCTCGCCGTCGGGGCCTGGCTCGGCTTCCCGCCGGAGCGGCTGCGCGAGGGCCTGGCGAGCTTCACCGGCACCCGCCGCCGGTTCGAGCACCGCGGCACCGCGGCGGGCGTGCGCGTCTACGACAGCTATGCCCACCACCCGACCGAGCTGGCCGCGGACCTCGCGGCCGCCCGCGACGTCGCCGACGGCGGTCGCGTGGTCGTCGCCTTCCAGCCGCACCTGTTCAGCCGCACCCGGTTCTTCGCCGAGGACTTCGGGCGCGCGCTGGGACTTGCGGACGAGGTGGTCGTCATGGACGTCTACGCCGCCCGGGAGGACCCCGTGCCCGGCGTCACCGGCGCGCTCGTGGCGGCGGCGGTGCCGCTGCCACCGGCGCAGGTGCACTTCGAGCCGTCCTGGTCCGCGGTGGCCGGTCAGCTCGCCGACCGGGCCACGGAGGGCGACATCGTCCTGACGTGCGGGGCGGGAGACGTCACCATGATCGGTCCCGAGGTGCTCGACCGGCTGGGAGCGCGAGCGCCGTGAGCCTCTCGACCAGCCTGCCCGACCGGGCGGCCGAGCGCGGCCGTGCGCGCCGGCGGACCAGGCTGCGGGTGGCGGCGGGCGCGGCCGCGGCCGGTGCGCTGCTCGCCGCCGCGGGCTGGCTCGTCCTGGGGTCCGGGGCGCTCGGGGTCGAGCGGGTACGGGTGACCGGGGTCGACCGCCTGCAGGCCGGCGAGGTGACCGCGCAGGCGGCCATCGCCCCGGGGACGCCGCTGGCGCTGCTGGACACCGACGCCGTCGCCCGGCGGCTCTCGGCGCTGGCCGCGGTGCGCGACGTCGAGATCCTGCGACGGTGGCCCCGCACCGTCGAGATCGCCGTCCGCGAGCGGGTGCCCGCCGCGGTGCAGCCGGCGGGCTCCGACTGGGTCCTCGTCGACCGTACGGGCGTCGCGTTCGCCACCGAGGCGCGGCGCCCGGCGGGCCTGCCGGTGGTCACCGCCGCGTCCCGCGAGGGCCGGCGCGGGGTGCGCGCCGGCCTCGACGTCGTCGACGCGCTGCCCTCGCCGGTGCGCGAGAAGGTCCGCTCGGTGCACGTGGCCTCCGCCGAGCAGGTGACGCTGCGGCTCTCACGCGGGCGCAGCGTCGTGTGGGGCAGCACCGAGCGGGGGGAGCGCAAGGCGGCCGTGCTCGCCGTGCTGCTCGGGCGCAAGGCGTCGGTGTACGACGTCAGCGCGCCGGACACGCCCACCACCCGGAAGTGACCCGGCCGCCGCGACGCGCGCTCCGGCGACATCCGGTGCGGCGTGTCGGCGCGTCGGTCGTTGAGTCGGCCACGCGGTCCACCTACCGTCCTCGCAACCTCGAAGTTGACATAACTATAAGGCTCAACTAGAGGGTGAGGGTTCCGGGAAGGCCGGGGTCCCACGCCGAAGGGGAAAGAGGCACCGACGTGGCAGCACCGCAGAACTACCTGGCGGTCATCAAGGTCGTCGGCATCGGCGGCGGTGGCGTGAACGCGGTCAACCGGATGATCGAGGTCGGCCTCAAGGGCGTCGAGTTCATCGCCATCAACACCGACGCGCAGGCGCTGCTGATGTCCGACGCCGACGTCAAGCTCGACGTGGGCCGCGAGCTCACCCGCGGCCTGGGCGCCGGCGCCGACCCCGAGGTCGGCCGCAGGGCCGCCGACGACCACGCCGAGGAGATCGAGGAGGTGCTCCGCGGCGCCGACATGGTCTTCGTGACCGCCGGTGAGGGCGGCGGCACCGGCACCGGCGGCGCGCCCGTCGTGGCCCGCATCGCCCGCTCGCTGGGCGCCCTGACGATCGGTGTCGTGACCCGCCCGTTCGGCTTCGAGGGCCGGCGCCGGGCCACCTCGGCCGAGACCGGCATCGACGAGCTGCGCGAGGAGGTCGACACCCTCATCGTCATCCCCAACGACCGGCTGCTGTCGATCTCGGACCGCAACATCTCGATGCTCGACGCCTTCAAGTCGGCCGACCAGGTGCTGCTGCAGGGCGTCTCGGGCATCACCGACCTCATCACCACGCCCGGGCTGATCAACCTCGACTTCGCCGACGTCAAGTCGGTGATGTCCGGTGCCGGCTCGGCGCTGATGGGCATCGGCTCGTCGCGCGGTGACAACCGGGCGGTCGAGGCCGCCGAGATGGCGATCTCGTCGCCGCTCCTCGAGGCGTCGATCGACGGCGCGCACGGCGTCCTGCTCTCGGTCTCCGGTGGCTCGGACCTCGGCCTCTTCGAGATCAACGAGGCCGCCCAGCTGGTCGCCGAGGCGGCACACGCCGAGGCGAACATCATCTTCGGCGCGGTGATCGACGACGCGCTCGGTGACGAGGTGCGGGTCACGGTGATCGCCGCGGGCTTCGACGGCGGGTCGCCGCGCAGGGCCGTGCCGATGCCGGCCCGCAAGCCGGAGAACCGCGAGCCCGTCCCCGCGTCGACGGCCACAACCGAGCCGCCGTCGGCCGACGTCCGTGCCGGCGCCGAGCACCGGGTGCCCGAGCCGGCGATGGTCGGCGGCCGGGCCGAGGACCGGTCGATCGACCTGCAGCGCGACCCGGCGCCGGTGTCCCGGCCGGCCCGCACCATCGTGTTCGACGACGACGACCTCGACGTCCCCGACTTCCTCAAGTAGCCGCCCCGCGGCCCCCACGACCGGGCCGGCCGGCGGAGCCCCCGAGGCTGCGCCGGCCGGCCTCGCCATGTCCGCCCTTCCGTAGGCTGGGCGCGTGCTCCTCCGGTCCGGCGTGCTCGCGGCTGCCCGGTTCGCCGTGACCGACCGGCTCGGCGGTGCCAGCCCCGCGCCGTACGACGCGCTGAACCTGGCCGGTCACGTGGGCGACTCGCCGGCCGCCGTCGCCGAGAACCGGGCACGTCTCGCGAGCGCGCTCGGCCTGCCTCCGGCGCAGGTCGCGTACATGAGCCAGGTGCACGGAGCGGAGGTCGCCGTCGTCGAGGCGCCGCCTGCGGACGGAGCCCCCGCGCCGGTCGCCGACGCCATGGTCACCGACCGGCCCGGGCTGGCGCTCGCCGTGCTGACCGCGGACTGCGTCCCCGTCCTGCTCGCGGACGGCGCCGGGCGGGTGGGCGTCGCGCACGCGGGTCGCAGGGGTGTGCACCGCGACGTGGTCGGCGCCGTCGTGGCGGCCCTGTGCCGGTTGGGCGCCGCGCCGCCGGACATGTGTGCCGTCGTCGGCCCCGCGGTCTGCGGTGCCTGCTACGAGGTGCCCGAGGACATGCGCGCCGACGTGAGCGCCCGGGTGCCCGAGGCCTGGGCCGAGACACGCGCCGGGACGCCCTCGCTCGACCTGCCGGCCGCGGTGGAGGCGCAGCTGCGCCGCGCCGGGGTCGGGGCCGTGGAGCGCGTCGCCGACTGCACGGCCGAGACCCCGACGCTGTTCTCCCACCGGCGGGAGCGCGCGACGGGCCGCTTCGCCGGGGTCGTCTGGGCCACGGCATGACCGGGTCCTCGCAGCGCCGCGCAGAGATCGCGGCGAACCTCGAGCGGGTCGAGGCGCGCATCGCCGCTGCGTGCGCCGCTGCCGGCCGGCGCCGCGAGGACCTGACGCTGGTCGCGGTCACGAAGACCTTCCCGGCCTCGGACGTGGGGCTGCTGGCGGACCTCGGCGTGCGCGACGTCGGGGAGAACCGCGCCGCGGAGGCCGAGGTCAAGGCGGACCTGTGCCGGGAGGCCGGCCTCACCGGCCTCACCTGGCACTTCGTCGGCCAGCTGCAGACCAACAAGGCCGGACCGGTCGCCCAGCGGATGGACGTCGTGCACTCCGTGGACCGCGACCGGCTCGTCGCGGCGCTCGACCGCGCGGCCGACCGGGCCGGGCGCCGGCTGCGCGCCCTGGTGCAGGTCGACCTGTCCGCCGAGCCCGGTCGGGGAGGAGCGCGGCCCGACGAGGTCCTGCAGGTCGCAGACGCGGTGGCCGGCGCGGAGCACCTCGACCTCAGCGGCGTGATGGCGATCGCCCCGCTGGACGCCGACCCGGTGCCGGCGTTCGCGCGGCTGGCCGAGGTGGCCGCGCGGGTGCGGGAGGCGCACCCGGGGGCGACCGTCGTGTCAGCGGGCATGAGCGGCGACCTCGAGGCCGCCGTCGCCCACGGCGCGACACACCTGCGCGTCGGGAGCGCGTTGCTCGGTTCACGCCCGGTGAGCGGGTAGCGTTCCTCACCAGGCGGATCAGCGGGTTCGTCCACACCGAGCGGAGGGCAGTCGGGTATGGCTGGCGCGATGCGCAAGGCGATGGTCTACCTCGGCCTCGTCGAGGACGACGACCGCTACGACTACGACGGGTACGACAGCTACGACGGCGACGGCTACGACGCCTACGAGGGCCGCCACCACGGCGCCCCGTCGTCGCGCGGCGCGTCCGTGTCCGGCGGGTCGCCGCGCGAGGACCGCGGCGGGTCCGTCGCGACGATGCCCGAGCGGCGTCCGGCCCTGAGCCACGGCTCGCGGGCCTTCGACAAGATCACGACCATCCATCCACGCACCTACAACGAGGCCAAGCAGATCGGCGAGAGCTTCCGCGACAGCACGCCGGTGATCATGAACCTCTCCGAGATGGACGACTCCGACGCCAAGCGGCTGGTCGACTTCGCCGCCGGCCTGGTCTTCGGGCTCCGTGGGACCATCGAGCGGGTCACCAACAAGGTGTTCCTGCTCTCGCCCGCCGACGTCACCGTCACCGCCGAGGACAAGGCCCGGATGGCCGAGAGTGGATTCTTCAACCAGAGCTGAGGAGCGCCGGCGATGAGCCTCGTCCTGCAGCTCCTCATCGCCCTGCTGTGGCTGTATTTCATCCTCCTCATCGGCCGGCTGGTCCTCGACTACGTCCAGCTGTTCGCCCGGTCCTGGCGTCCCAGCGGCCCCATGCTCGTCGTCGCCGAGGCCGTCTACACCGCCACCGACCCCCCGCTGCGGGCCCTGCGGAAGGTCATCCCGCCCCTCAAGCTGGGGTCGGTCAGCCTCGACCTGTCCTTCCTGGTGCTGATCATCCTCATCCAGGTGGCGATCGGGGTTCTGGAGTCGCTGCGGTGAGGTGGACGTGACCTCGCACCCCGTAGTGGGCCAGAATGTCCCCCGACCAGCACGGACCCACCCACGAACCAGCCGTCGGACGAATGTCGCGAAGTCGGCGGCGTCGCTGAGCAGCCCGCTCACGGCGGACGAACTACCGAGGAGACTCCAGAGGTGACGCCATGCCGCTGACCCCCGAGGACGTGGCCAACAAGCAGTTCACGAGCACTCGGCTCAAGCCCGGCTACGACGAGACCGAGGTCGACGAGTTCCTCGACGAGGTCGAGGCCGAGCTGACCCGGCTGTACCGCGAGAACGACGAGCTGCGCTCGCGTCTCGCGGCGTCGGGACGGCAGCCCGCCGAGGGCGGCGCTCCTGCCCCCGCGGCCGCGCCGGTGCCCGACCCGGCCGTGGTCCGCGAGAACGAGGAGCTGCGCGCCAAGCTGGTCTCGGCCCAGCGCCAGCTCGCGGAGGCCCAGGAGCGGGGACGGGCCGCGGCGACCAGCCAGCAGGCTGCGCCGCCGCCGCAGCAGGCCCCTGCGGTCCCGGCCGCGCAGGCAGGTGCTCCCTCCGAGACGGCCACCGGGATCCTCGCGCTGGCCCAGCGGACCGCCGACGAGCACATCGCGGAGGCGAAGACGCAGGCCGACCGGATCATCGGGGAGGCCCGCACCCGGGCCGAGCAGCTCAAGCGGGAGGCCGAGGACAAGCACCGGCAGACCATCGGCTCGCTGGAGACCGAGCGCTCGAGCCTCGAGCGCAAGGTCGAGCAGCTTCGGGCCTTCGAGCGCGAGTACCGCGGCCGGCTCAAGTCCTACCTCGAGGGCCAGCTGCGCGAGCTGGAGGGGCGCGGCACGGAGGCACCCTCCGGCGGTACGCCCTCCGGCGGCACGCCGTCCGGGGCGCCGGGTGGCCAGGGCGCGCCGTCCCAGCCGCAGGGTGCTCCGGCCGGCCAGGGCGGGAGCCCGTTCAGCGCCGGGTCGCCGGTCGCCGGGTCCGACGGCCCGAGCGGTCCGCCACAGCAGCCCGGCAGCAGCTTCCGGCTGGACGAGGGGTCCGACCAGCGGTAGCCGCGCACGCGACGACCGACGCCGGCGGGCCTGTGGCCCGCCGGCGTCGGCGTGTCAGGGGGGTCAGCTCCCGGTGGCGGCGAGACGCCGGAACGGGTCGCGGGCCGGGGGTGCGGGCATCGAGACCCGCGTGCCGTCGGCGCTGAGGCCGGACAGGGCGAGCACGGTGGCCAGCACGGTGTACGTCGACAGGCCGGCGTCGATGCCCTCCTGGGTCACCATCACCCGGTAGATCGTGACGTAGTGCTTCGTGGGCGTGTCGTAGCTCCAGTCGACCGACCCGAGGTGCAGCGCGGTGCCGTGGGTGCCGCTGGGGCCGTTGAAGGGGCCGTCCCACAGCTGGATGCCCGCCGGTCCGGCCGAGAACCGGCCCTCGGCGCCGACGTCGTTCCGGTTGGCCGCCGCGAGCAGCTCGCGGGTCTCCCGCTCGGCCAGGACGAGGGCGGGCCGGACGTGGCTGGCCAGCGCCGGCACGGCGACCACACCGTCCTTGAGCCGCAGCCCCTGGACCGACGGCGTGCCGAGCGGTAGGACGTGCAGTGTCACAGCGGACCTCCAGCTGCACCTGTGCTCAGCGGCCGGGCCCTCGCCGGCCGTCCCGCCATGTATCGGCTCGACACCCGGGGGAACATCACTCGACCGATCGGGTGACGCGGTGAAACGGCGGCCCGCTGAGCGTGGACCAGGCGCAGCACTGACCGGTCGGAGACCGAACCTTTACCGCAACGGCTGAGGGTCACTGCTCCGAGCGGGTGAGGGTGAAGCGCAGCCCGAGGCCCGGGTCGGTGTGGACGGAGCCGCCGTCGACCGCGGGGGCCTCCTCGAACGTGGTGGCGAGGACCTCGCCGGCCACCAGGGCCGCGTGCTCCCGCAGGGCCTCCGCCAACTCGCCCTCGGCGGCCCAGCGCAGGGCGACCCGGTCGGTGACCTGCAGCCCCGAGGTCTTGCGCGCGTCCTGCACGAGGCGCACGACCTCGCGGGCCAGGCCCGCCCGCCGCAGCTCCGGACCGATCGCCAGGTCGAGCGCCACCGTCTCCCCGCCCTCGGTGGCCACCGCCCACCCCTCGCGCGGGGTCTCGGTGAGCAGCACCTCCTCGGCGCTCACCTCGACGTCGGCACCGTCCACCGAGACCGTCGCCGAGCCGGTCTCGTGCAGCGACGCGGCCAGCGCGTCGGCCGGGTGGGCCGCGACGGCCGCCGCGACCTTGGGGGTGTCCTTGCCGAAGCGGCGGCCGAGAGCCCGGAAGTTGCCCTTCGCGCTGCGGTCGACCAGCTCGCCGGCGAGCTCCTCGAAGCCGTGGACGTTCAGCTCGTCCGCGACCTGGCGGCGCAGCTCGTCGGGCAGCGCGTCCCAGCCGCCGGCGCCGACGAGGGCCCGGCCCAGCGGCTGGCGGTTGCGGACCTTGGACCCCGCCCGCGCCGACCGGCCGAGCTCGACGACCCGGCGCACCAGCGCCATCTGGTCGCCGAGCCCGGGGTCGACCAGCGAGGCGTCGGGCCGCGGCCACGGCGCGAGGTGCACCGACTCGGGCACGTCCGGCCCGGACGCGCGCACGACGTCCTGCCACACCCGCTCGGTGACGAACGGGACGACCGGCGCCATCAGCAGGGTCAGCAGCGAGAGCGCTTCGTGCAGCGTGGCCAGGGCGGCAGGGTCGCCCTCCCAGAACCGGCGGCGGCTCCGGCGGACGTACCAGTTCGAGAGGTCGTCGACGTACGCCGCGAGGAGCCGCCCGACCTGCGGGCTGTCGAAGGCCTCGTAGGCCGCGGTCACGTCAGCCACCAGGCGGTGCGCCTCGGAGAGCACCCACCGGTCCAGCGCCGGGCGGGTGGAGACCTCGGGGACGGGACCCGCCGGCGACCAGTCGTTGGCACCGGCGTAGAGCGTGAGGAACGACGCGGTGTTCCAGTAGGTCAGCAGCACCTTGCGCACGATCTCCTGCAGCACCCCGTGCCCCACGCGGCGCTGCAGCCACGGCGAGCCGCTCGCGGCCATGAACCAGCGCAGGGCGTCGGCGCCGTGGTCGTCCATCAGCGGCATCGGCTGCAGCACGTTGCCCAGGTGCTTGCTCATCTTGCGGCCGTCCTCGGCCACGATGTGCCCCAGGCAGAGCACGTTCTCGTACGACGACCGGCCGTGGACGATCGTGTTGACGGCCATGAGCGTGTAGAACCAGCCACGCGTCTGGTCGATCGCCTCGCAGATGAACTGCGCCGGGAACGCCGCCTCGAACCGCTCCCGCGACCCGGGCGCGTGCGGGTAGCCCCACTGCGCGAACGGCATCGACCCGGAGTCGTACCACGCGTCGATCACCTCGGGCACGCGCCGCATGCCGGCGTCGCACGAGGGGCACGGCAGGGTCACGTCGTCGACGAACGGCCGGTGCGGGTCGAGTGCGGACAGGTCCTGCCCGGCCAGCTCGCCGAGCTCGGCGAGCGAGCCGACGCACACCAGGTGACCGGCGTCGGCCTCGCAGCGCCAGACGGGCAGCGGCGTGCCCCAGTAGCGGCTGCGCGAGAGGGCCCAGTCGATGTTGTTGTGCAGCCAGTCGCCGTAGCGGCCCCACTTGATGTTGTCCGGGAACCAGTTCGTCTTATCGTTCTCGGCGAGCAGCGCGTCCTTGACCTGGGTCGTGCGGACGTACCACGAGGGCTGCGCGTAGTAGAGGAGCGCCGTGTGGCAGCGCCAGCAGTGCGGGTAGGGGTGCTCGTAGGCGAGGTGCCGGAACAGGACGCCCCGCTCCTGCAGGTCGCGGACCAGCGCCTGGTCGGCGTGCTTGAAGAACTCGCCGCCGACCAGGCGCACCGACTCGTCGAAGTGGCCGTCAGGGTTCACCGGCCGCACGACCGGCAGCCCGTAGGCGCGGCACACGGTGAGGTCCTCCGCACCGAACGCGGGGGACTGGTGCACCAGCCCGGTGCCGTCCTCGGTCGTCACGTAGTCGGCCGGCAGGACGAAGTGGCCCGGCTCGCCCTCCGGCCAGTCGACGAGCTCGAACGGCCGCTGGTAGTCCCAGCGCTCCATGTCCGAGCCGGGGAAGCGGTCCTGCACGGTCCAGCCCTCGCCGAGCGCCTGCTCCACCAGCGCCTCGGCGACGATGAGCACCTCGCGGGTCTCGTCGTGGCGGGCCGTGACGTAGGTGACGTCGGGGCGCACGGCCACCGCGGTGTTGGAGACCAGCGTCCACGGGGTGGTGGTCCAGACCAGCAGGGCGGCCTTCCCCGCGTACGGGCCGCTGGTCAGCGGGAAGCGGACGTAGACGCTCGGGTCGACGATGGTCTCGTAGCCCTGCGCGAGCTCGTGGTCGGACAGGCCGGTGCCGCACCGGGGGCAGTAGGGCGCGACGCGGTAGTCCTCGGTGAGCAGGCCCTGGTCGAACACCTGCTTGAGCGACCACCAGACGCTCTGGACGTACTCGGGGTCCATGGTGCGGTAGGGCGAGGTCATGTCGACCCAGTAGCCCATCCGCTCGGTCATCGCCTCGAACTCGCCGACGTGGCGCAGCACCGACTCGCGGCAGCGGGCGTTGAACTCGGCGACGCCGTAGGCCTCGATGTCGCCCTTGCCGGCGAAGCCGAGCTCCTTCTCGACCGCGATCTCGACGGGCAGCCCGTGGCAGTCCCAGCCGGCCTTGCGGACGACCTGGTGGCCCTGCATGGTCTTGAACCGCGGAAAGACGTCCTTGAACACCCGCGCCTCGACGTGGTGGACGCCGGGCATCCCGTTGGCGGTCGGCGGGCCCTCGTAGAACGTCCACGGCTCGCCGCCGCGCGTCTGCTCCAGGCTGCGGGCGAACGTGTCGTGCTCGTGCCAGAAGGCGAGGACGTCGCGCTCCATCGCCGCCAGGTCGACCTGCGGCGGGACGGGCGTGTAGCGGTCGCTCACGGGTCTCCTTCGTCGGTGCGTTCGCCGGCGAAGGGACGAGGCCGCTCGTGCGCGGCCCCGCGGTACCACCCTCCTTGGCCGCTGTTCGCGGCCCGCTTCGTTCGGACCTGCTGCCGGGTCTAGTGAGCTCCGCCTGGGTGGCTCGGCCGTTCTTCCGGCGGCTCCGGGGTGATGGCCCCATCAGCGCCGTGCAGGTACGCCGTCGATGCTAGCGGCTGCGTCCACGGCATTTCGCCGCCGGAAGCTGCGGAGGTCAGGACCGCTCAACGGTCCTGACCTCCGCCGGGCGGTTGTCGCGCGGGGCGGACCACCCGGCGCCGTGCGGCTGTCCCCCTGCCCGGGCCACGCCGGGGCGGGCATGATCGCCCCGGAGGTGTCCCGCAGGTGGCAGCCGTGCGCGTGCTGGTCGTCGACGACCAGGAGCCGTTCCGCCGGGCCATGGCCAGCGTCGTCGCCGAGACGGACGGCTTCGTCGTCGTCGGTGTGGTCGGGTCGGGGGAGGAGTCCCTCGCGCACGTCGCTGCGCTGCGACCCGACCTCGTGCTCATGGACGTCAACCTGCCCGGCATCGACGGACTCGAGGCGACCAGGCGCCTGCTCTCCGGCGGCTCGCCGCCCGTGGTGCTGCTCCTGTCGACGTACGACGAGGAGGCGGGCGTCGAGTTCGTCGCCGAGTCGGGAGCGGCCGGCTACGTCACCAAGTCGGCGTTCGGGCCGGACCGCCTCGAGGCCGTGTGGGCCTCGGCTGGTCGTCCCTCCGCCAGGCCCTGAGCCGGCTCGACGGGGACGCTCACCGCCAGGGTCTGTCCGGGGCCCTCCCCCCGGATAGTGATGGTGCCGCCCACGGCCTCGACGCGGTCGCGCCAGGAACCGACAGGCAGGTCGCCCCGGTCCTCTCCGCCGACCAGGAGCACGAGCAACCCGTCCGACGCCGTCAGCGTGACGCGGACCGGTGGGCCCAGGTCGCGTGACGCCTCGACGGCGCAGAAGTAGACCGCGGCCTCGACGCGGGGGTCGAACCGGCGGTCGGCGGCCGCGCCGTGGACCTCGAGCACACCGCCGGTGCGGCCCAGGTGGGCGCCGAGGGCGGCCGGGAGCCCGGACCGCGCCAGCTGGGCCGGGAAGATCCCGCGTGTGATCTCGCGCAGCGCCTCGAGCGCGGCCGTGGACTCCGCGACGAGCGCCTCGAGGGGCTCCGTGGTCAGGCCCGCCCCGCCGGTGCCGCCGAGCTCGTCCAGCAGCGCCGGCATCGGCTCGAGGTGCGGCACCACGGCGCGGGCGATCGAGCGCTCGAGGCGGCTGCGCTCGACGTCGCCGGCCGTGATGAGTCGGCGCCTCGACTCGGCGAGCTCGACGGTGCTGCGCGTCAGCTCGTCGACCCCGGCGGCCAGCTCCGCGGACAGCCGCGCGTTGCGGAAAGCCAGCCCGGCCTGGTCGGCCAGGTCCTGCAGCAGCCGCTGCTCGCGGGGCCGCAGGTTCCGCCCGGCCGGCATCACGACCCGCAGCGTGCCCAGCGGCTCGCCCCGGTCGGCGACCGGCAGCTCGACGCCCGCGCCATCGGCGACCTGGTCGTGGTCGGGCTGCGCGGTCCGCGACGGCCACGTCGCCACGCGGTCGGCAGCCCCGGGCAACGACAGCCGCACGACCGTACGACGGGCGGAGACCGCGCCGGCCGCCGCCTCGGCGACCGCGGGAAGGAGTGCGGCGGGGTCGGGGCTGTCTCCCAGCCGGCGGCTGAAGTCGGCCAGCGCCTCGTACGGCGCCGCGGCCGCCCCGAACGCGAGCCGGTCGGCCACCCGGACCACCCGGCGCCGCAGTGGCTGGAAGGCCATCGCGACCAGCGCGGTCGCGAGCAGCGAGGGCCAGAAGCCGCCGGTCCCCCCGCCGACGGCGGCACCCACGACGACGACGACACTCACGTAGCCGACAGCGACGAGGGCGGCGGCCAGCGCCACCACCAGGGCGCGGTTGACGATCAGGTCGATGTCGAAGAGCCGGTGCCGCAGCACGGCCACCGCCACCGCGACCGGGAAGGCCAGGTACGCGGCGAAGAGCGGGATGGCGGCCAGGAACGTCTGCTCGCCGCCGCGGACGATCTGGACGGCGAGCAGCCACACGAAGCCGACGGCCAGCGCAGACGCCGCGGCGGCGATCCAGAGCAGCTGGCGGCGCGTCTCGTCCCTGCCGCGACGGAGTCTCAGGGACAAGGACACGGCGGACGCGACGAGGGCGCCGGCCACGATGACGATCCCGGCGGAGCTCAGTGTGCCGGTGATCGCGCTGACCTCGACGCCGTCACCGAACTCGAACGCCCCCGGCGAGACGGTCAGAATACTGGCGGTGTAGGACGCCAGCCCGGTCACCGACGCGATCGCCGCCCAGCGCCAGCGCCGGGACGCCAGGTGCCCGTCTGGGGCGATGAGGAAGATGAGCGAGATGGCGGTGAGCGCCAGCGGCGCGTTGAACAGGACAGAGACCCAGCCGGCGACCCGGCCGGAGTGCTCCCACGCCGCGCCGGCGTCCTCGGTGGCCCAGAGGCCGTACGCCTCGGTCGCCAGGGAGATCGACGCCGTCCCGGCGACCAGCAGCAGCCAGCCGATGGGATGCCTGGGGTAGCGGCTGACGACCAGCGCGCCCATCAGTGAGCAGCCCAGGGTGGCCAGCGTGGCCAGCGGCCAGCCGTGGATCGCCCAGGTCTCCTCGGACAGCAGTGGCGAGTGCAGCGCGGTGAACACCGTGTCGGCCACCACGCACACGACGGTGACCGCGACGGCGGCCCAGGCGACCGCGCGGGCGCGCACCTCAGACCGCCTGCCGCGGCGTGGGCAGCAGTGGCCGATGGCGGGCCGGCACGGAGGCGGTGACGGTCGTCCCGCCACCCCGTCGTGAGGCCACGGACACCGACCCCCCGACGGCGTCGAGGCGATCCCGCATGTTCGCCAGGCCGGCGCCCTCGCCCCGCGTGCTCGCCGGGTCGAAGCCCCTGCCGGAGTCGGACACGACGAGCGTCGCGACGTCGTCGTCCCCCGCGCCGGTCGTCAGCCGGACCGTGACGGCATCGGACCCGGAGTGCTTCGCCGCGTTCTGCACCGCCTCCATCGCGCAGAAGTAGAGCGCTGCCTCCGCGGCGCCGGCCATGCGGACGCCGTCGTCGGCGTCGATCGTGACCGGCACCGGGCTGCCCGTGACGCTGGCCCGCAAGGCCGGGACGAGCCCGGCCTCGGACAGCAGCCGCGGGTAGATGCCGCGCGAGAGCTGGGTGAGCGTCTCGATCGCGGCGCGCGCGGCGTCCGCCTGCTCGGCGAGCACCTGTGCCGCTCGCTGCGGCGACCTGGCAGTCACGGTCTCCGCCAGGCGGAGGTTGACCGCCAGCGCGACGAGGTGCTGCTGCGCGCCGTCGTGGATGTCCCGCTCGAGCCGGCGGCGCTCGCCGTCCTGGGCCTCGACCAGCCGCTCCCGCGACGCGCGCAGCTCGTCCGCGCGGGCCGCGAGAGCAGCGTGGCGCGCGGCCAGCTCGGCGCGCAGCGCGACGAACCGCAGCACCAGCCCCGCCTGCGCCGCCAGGCCGGTGAACAGCCGCTCCTCCACCGTGCTCAGCGCCACGCCGGGCCGCTCCTGCAGCCGCAGGACCGCGAGCAGGTGGCCGCCGTGGCGGACCGTGAGCGCACGCCGTCCCGCGCCGGACGCGTCCGAGGCGCCGGGTGCGGGCTGTGGCGGCGCGCGCACGACCTCCGCGTCGACCGGCCAGGTGGCGGCCAGCGTCGGACGGTCCTGCACGACCAGCCACACCTGGGCCCACGAGGCGCCGGTCCCGCGCGCGAGCAGCCGCGCCATGCGCGGCGGGATCTCGTCGGTCGTGTAGCCGCCGGTGACCGTCTCCGAGAAGCGGCTCAGGACGTCGTACGGCGAGGGCGCGCCGCCGTGCACGAGCCGGCCGGCGAACGCCTCCAGCCGCACCTGCACGGACTCGAAGCCCAGCGCGACGACGGCCGTCGCGAGCACCGACAGGCCGAGGCTCGGTGAGTCCGTGCGCCCGACCAGCGCGCCGCCGCCGAGGACCACCAGGACGTACACGCCGACCACGTAGCCGGCCAGCCCCACCAGGACGAGAGCCCGGGCCCGGTGCGGCCGGGGCCGGGCTGTGCCACGGCGGACGCGCATGTCCCGCAGTCTGCTCCGGTCCGGCGCCGCGCGGGTGGTCCCGGCCGCACCCCTGGGGTGGGGCTGGCCGCACGATCTCCCGGCCGGTCCGCGGCGGTGGAGCGCGACGGACCGGCGCCCAGCCCCATCGGCACACGGCCTGTGCGCGGGTGTCCTGGTGACCGGGCCGCAACAGGGCGGCACACCACCCGCAAGGAGCACCCGCACATGACCATCGCACCCACCCTCTCCGTGCGCAGCGCGGCCCGGGCCGTAGGAGTCACCAAGACCTACGGCGACGGCGAGACCGCCGTCCGGGCCCTCGACGACGTCAGCGTCTCGCTCGAGGCAGGACAGTTCACGGCGATCATGGGCCCCTCGGGGTCCGGCAAGTCGACGCTGCTGCACGTCCTCGCCGGGCTCGACCGGCCGTCCACGGGCGAGATCTACCTCGGCGACACCGAGATCACCTCGCTCAACGACCGCAGGCTCACGCTGCTGCGCCGGGACCAGATCGGCTTCGTGTTCCAGTCGTTCAACCTGCTCCCGACCCTCACGGCGGCCGAGAACATCGTGCTCCCGATCCGCATCGCGGGGCGGAAACCCGACGCCCCGTGGGTGCGGTCGATCGTCGAGACGGTCGGTCTCGGTGAACGCCTGGACCACAAGCCGGCCCAGCTCTCGGGCGGGCAGCAGCAGCGGGTCGCCGCCGCGCGCGCCCTGGCGAGCCGGCCACAGGTCGTCTTCGCCGACGAGCCGACCGGCGCTCTCGACTCGAAGTCCGGCGCCGAGCTGCTCGGCTTCCTGCGCGACGCGGTGCGGGACATGGGCCAGACCGTCGTGATGGTCACCCACGACCCGGTGGCCGCGTCGTACGCCGACCGCGTCCTGTTCCTCGCCGACGGCCGCATCGTCGACGAGATGTCCGACCCGACCGCCGACGCGGTCTTCGACTACATGAAGCACCTGGGGGACTGACACCATGTTCGCTGCCACACTCCGCGGGATGCTCGCGCACAGGCTGCGCCTCGTCCTGACCACCGCATCGATCGCGCTGGGTGTCGCGTTCCTCTCGGGGACGCTGATGCTCACCGACACCATGAAGCTGGCCTTCGACCAGCTCTTCGGCAAGGTCTCCTCGGGGACCGACGCCGTCGTCCGCCAGGAGACGGCGTACACGGAGTCCGCCGGCGTCAGCGTCAGCCGCAAGCCGATCCCCGCCACCGTCCTCGACGAGGTGCGCGGCGTCCCCGGGGTCGCTGCCGCCGAGGGCGCCGTCACCGGGTACGCCCTGCTGACCGACACCGACGGCGAGGCCGTCCTGACCAGCGGCGGCGCGCCGACCATGGGCTACAGCATGCCGCGCGACGCTGGACTGCGCGGCGACGTGAACCTGCGCTCGGGGCACGCCCCCAGGGGTCCCGGCGAGGTGGCGATCGACGCCAGCTCCGCCGAGGACCACGACATCGCGCTGGGCTCCACGATCACGGTTCTCTTCCGGGGACCGACCGAGGAGTTCACGGTCGTCGGCACCGTCGGCTTCGGCGACGAGAAGGACCTCGGGGGCACCACCTCGGCGTACTTCGAGCCCTCGACGGCGCAGCGCGTCCTCGGGGCGCCGGACGTCTACGACGAGATCCAGGTTCGCGCCGCCGACGGCGTCAGCGACACGGTCCTGGCGAAGCGTCTGGACGCCACGGTCCCCGACGGCGCCGAGGCGGTCACCGGGGCGCAGGTCGCCGAGGAGGCCTCCGACGCGCTGCACGAGGACTTCCAGTTCCTCAACATCATGTTCCTGGTGTTCGCCGGCATCGCGCTCTTCGTCGGCTCGTTCATCATCTGGAACACGTTCACCATGATCGTGACGCAGCGCTCGCGTGAGATCGCACTGCTCCGGGCCGTCGGCGCGACCCGGCGCCAGATCAAGCGCAGCCTGCTGGTGGAGGCGACGGTGCTGGGCCTCGGCGCCTCGGCGGTCGGCGTTGCGCTGGGGGCGGGGGTGGCCAAGGGGCTCAACGCCCTGATGGCAGCCATCGGCTTCAGCCTGCCGAGCACGTCGCTGCAGGTGGCGCCGCGCACGATCTGGCTGTCCCTCGTGGTCGGCACGGTCGTGACGGTCGTCGCGGCCCTGGTCCCCGCCCGCCGGGCGACCAAGGTGCTTCCCATCGAGGCGCTGCGGGACGCGACACCGGGCGCCAAGCGGCCGTCCAGGCTCCGGGCAGCCATCGGGGTCCTGCTGACCGGTGGGGGCGTCGCGGCCATCCTGAACGGGCTCTACGGCGGCGGCGGGGGACAGCTCGTGCTGCTGGGCATCGTGGGATCGCTGGTCGGCGTGATCACGCTGACCCCGTTGGCGGCCCGTCCGTTGGCGGCCGCGATCGGCGCGCCGCTGCGGATGCGCGGGGTCTCAGGTGACCTGGCGCGGCAGAACGCGATGCGCAACCCGCGTCGTACGGCCTCGACGGCAGCCGCGCTGATGATCGGCCTGGCGCTGGTCGTGAGCATGGGCGTGTTCGCCTCGTCGCTCAAGGCGTCGTTCGGGACCGTCCTGGGCGACTCGACGAAGGCCGACCTCTACGTCGTCTCCGCCAGCGTCCAGGCCGAGGGCTTCAGCCCGGAGGTCGCGAACGTGGTGGCCGACGTGCCCGGCGTAGCGGCCGCCTCCTCCCTCGGGTGGGGTCAGGTCAGGATCGACGGCGCCGGCGCGAGCTACTCCTCCGTCGACCCGGCCACGGTGGAGGATGTGCTCTCCCTCGACGTGACGTCGGGCGCGGCGACAGACCTCGGGGACGACGGCATCCTGGTCTCCGAGCAGGCTGCCGAGGACCACGGGTGGCAGGTCGGCGACGTCCTGCCCGTGGAGTTCGCCGCCACCGGCGACCAGCAGCTGCAGGTGCGGGGGCTGTTCGCCAGCAACACCTTCCTCAACGGCGACTACCTGGTCAGCCTCGACACCCAGGAGGCCAACCAGACCGACCGGCTGCTCACGAACACGCTCGTGACCACCGCGGCCTCTGCGGACCAGGCGGCCGTGCAGCACCGGATCGACGCGGCGCTGGCCGACCACCCGGACGCGAAGGTGCTCGACCAGCAGGGGTACGAGCAGGAGGCCGGCGGCATCATCGACCAGCTGCTCACCTTCGTCTCGGTGATGCTCCTCCTCGCGGTCGTGATCGCGCTCCTCGGCATCGTCAACACCCTGGCGCTGTCGGTCTTCGAGCGGACCCGTGAGCTGGGCCTGCTGCGCGCGGTGGGCATGACGCGGGCCCAGGTGCGGTCGATGGTCCGCTGGGAGTCGGTCGTCATCTCGCTGATCGGGGCCGCCCTCGGCGCCGCCCTGGGGATCGGGATGGGACTGGCGCTGGCCCAGTCGCTCAAGGGCGAGGGGATCACCGAGATCGCCGTCCCGGCGTCGCAGATCGCGGCGTACGTCCTCGCGGCCGCGGTCGCCGGCGTCCTCGCCGCGGTCGGCCCGTCCCGCTCGGCCTCCAAGGTCGACGTCCTCAAGGCGGTGGTCACCGACTGACGCCAGCCGCGTTTCCCAGGTTCGGCGGGGCTGCGACACGGACACCGTGCCGCAGCCCCGCCGGACGCGTGCTCAGGCGGCGACGTCCGAGGTCCAGGCGAAGGCTGGGTGGCGCGCGGCCCAGCCGAGCAGCCCGCGCCGGACCGCCGACGGCGGCACCCAGCCGCGAGAGAACAGCGCGTCGGCGGTGAGCAGGACGGCCAGCACGACGTCGTGCCGCACGGCGTAGCTGCCGATGTCGACGACGAGGCGGCCGCCGATCGCCAACCTCGTGCGCCGCATGTCGTCCCACTCCTTCTGCGCCATGGTCAGGTGCTGGATCCCGTTGATCTCCACGGTGACCAGGAACTCGTCGAACTCCGCGTCGAGCAGGTAGCGGCCGTCGGGCCGCTGCACGCGGGCCTGCCGGCTCGGCATCGGCAGCCGGAAGCGCCGCAGACCGGCCAGGTACTCCAGCTCGGGCAGCGACTCCGAGCCGCCCTCCACGTCGTCGATGGTCTCCAGGATGAGCGCCCGACGGGCGAGCCTGGGCCGCTGCTCGACCAGCGCTCGCAGTGCCGCGGGTGCGGCCAGGCGCTGCTGCACCACCATCGCAAGGATCGTCCGGCAGGCCCGGTCGCTCTGCGCGCCGGACGCGGCCAGCACGGCGGCGGGCTCCTGACGGAGTCGGGGAGGGCTCCGACGGGTCAGCAGCTCACCCGCGGGGATGCGCACTCTCTCGCGCACGCGGACGGTGACGACCTCGGTGGCGAGGTCCCGTCGACCCCGGCCGTGCGGGGCCAGCGTGATGACGTCGGGGGACGTGAACCCGGTGAAACCCTCGACCTCGAGCGCGGTCAGCCCACTGAGCACCGCGCCGGGACCGCTGTGGAGCACGCCGACCCAGTGCTGCTGCCGCCGCGTCAGCGGCCCCGGGTGCAGCACGACGACGTGCGGCCCGACCGCCTGCCAGAGACCGGCCTTGACCCGGCGGGAGACCAGCTGGCGATGGATGTCCAACCCGGTGAGCTGACCGCGACCGAGCACCATGGCCTGCGCGTCGCGGAGCTCGAGGAAGCCGGCGGCGGACAGGGCCGGAGATGTCGGGGCCATGCCGCCATCGTCGACCGTGGTGAACGGTGCGGGAGCGCCGTCCACAGGACAGATCCCGCCGCGCCGACCGTTCACAGCGGGTTCGGCGGGGCTGCGACACGGTCACCGTGTCGCAGCCCCGCCGAAGGGTGCCCGTCAGCGTGCCGGCCCGGCCGCGTCCAGGTAGGCGAGGACGGCCATGACCCGCCTGTTGACCTCGCGCTCGTCGACGAGCCCGAGCTTCTGGAACACCGAACCGATGTGTTTCTCCACCGCACGGTCGCTCATGTACAGCCGCTTGGCGATCGTCGCGTTGTTGCACCCGGCCGCCATCTCCTGGAGGACCTCACGCTCGCGGTCGGAGAGCCCGAGCAGCGGCGCGTCGCCCGCTCGCCGGGCCAGCAACCCCTCGACGACCTTCGGGTCCAGCACCGAGCCCCCTCGGGCCACCTCGTGCAGGGCACGGACCAGCTCGTCCACGTCGGAGACGCGCTCCTTGAGCAGGTAGCCCATCCCCGCCACGCCGTCGGCGAGCAGCTCGAACGCGTAGTCCTCCTCGACGTACTGCGAGAGCACGACCACGCCCGTCCCTGGGTGCTCGGCCCGGATGCGCTTGGCCGCCTCGATGCCCTCGTTCGTGTGCGTGGGGGGCATCCGGATGTCGGTGAGGACGGCGTCCGGGCCGCGTTCGGCCACCGACTTGATCAGCGAGTAGGGGTCGGCCACGCTGTCCACGAGCTCGATGCCGTCGACCTCGGCGAGCAGCGCGGACACCCCTTCGCGGACGAGGTAGTTGTCGTCGGCGAAGACGACACGCAACGCCATGGGCCGACTGTAACGTCGCGCGGTCGAGGCGATCGGCCTCGCGCGGGGTCAGAACGGCAGCGTGCGCCCGGACGGGGACCGCAGGTCCAGCGAGGAGGGGGCGCATCGCGTCGGGCGCCGGACGATCTGTCGTTGCTTCATGGCCGTTCTCCTCTCGGGATCTGGTCTGGCTCGACGTGCGCGACGTTACGCAGCCGCGGCCCAGGTGACGGTCGGCTCAGCCGCACCCCCGCCCGGGGGCGTCGGCACCTCGCGGGGGGCTGCCCCGCCGACGGCAGTGGGCTGTCCCCCCGAGTCCTGCTCCAGCAAGAGCGCGCGTGGTCGGCGCTGATACGCGACGTTCGGCGCCGACGGCGGCGAGGGGCTCGGCCGCCGCCTAGCCTGGGCGGTCATGACAAGCGCCCGCCGACCCGTGAGGTGCATCGCGGCGGTCCTGACCTCCGTGGTGGTGCTGGCCGCGTGCTCCGCGGGCGGGGAGGCCGACGGCGGACCGGCCGGTCGTACGGCGGGCAGCTCCGGCGGTCGCGCGACGCCGGCGACCCCGACCCCGGACCCTCGCGTCTACGTCGCGGTCGGGGCGAGCGAGACGGCGGGCGTGGGTGCGGACGACCCGCGCGACGCGTGGCCCCAGGTCCTGCACGACACGTCGCTGCCCGAGGCGACGCTGGTCAACGTCGGCGTGCCGGGCGCGACCGTCCAGGACGCCCTGCGCTCCCAGCTGCCGCGCGCGCTTGCGGCCGAGCCCGACGTCGTGACGGTCTGGCTCGTGGTGAACGACATCGTGGGGGGTGTCCCGGTCGCCGCCTACGAGAGCCGGCTGCGGCGGATGGTCCGCGCCCTGCGCCGGGGCGGGCGCACGGAGGTCCTGGTCGGGAACGCGCCGGCCGTCTGGCGGCTCCCGGCCTACCGCGCCTGCTTGCCCGGGTCGGACGGGAGGGAGGTGCCGTGCCTCGTGCCGCTGGTCCCCGCCGAGTCGGAGGTGAAGGCGACCGTCGCGGCGTTCAACGGCGCGACCCGGCGCGTGGCACGCAGCGAGGGCGCCACGCTGGTCGACCTGTCGGCGCGGCGGGACCTGACGGGTCTGACCGCCGCAGACGGTTTCCACCCGAGCACGGCAGGCCACCGGGAGATCGCCGAGGCCTTCGGGCAGGGCCTGCGGGGGTGACGCGGCGCCCTGCGCGCCGTTCCAGCGCGCGTCCCTACGCTCGGCGCGCCCATTTGTCGCCTGACCTGGCGCGACCTATCCTGCGGCTCACCTAAGCGACCTGGAGTCGGTGTCGCGTCAGCAAGGGGGCCGAGATGGCGCACCAGGGCACGGGCTCGACCGCACGCGGCGGAGGCCGGGTGCGGCACGCGGTCGCGGCGGCCCGCAGCGCCGTGCGCAAGGCGGCCACGGGCCGGGTCGGCAAGCCCGGGGCGGCGACCAAGACCACCCGGAAGGCCACGACCAAGAAGGCGCCGGCCAGGAAGGCCACGGTCCGGGGCTCCGGAGCGAGGACGGCCGCCGCGCCCGCGCGGAAGACCGCCGGGACCAGGTCATCCGTGACCAGGACGCCCGCGAAGAAGGCTCCAGCCAAGAAGGGCACCGCCACGAAGACCGCGGCAAAGAAGTCCACCGCGAAGAAGACTGCCGCGAAGAAGACGGCCGCGAAGAAGGCGGTCACGAAGAAGGCGGTCACGAAGAAGGCGGTCACGAAGACGACCGCGAAGAAGACTGCCACCAAGAAGGCGCCGGTCAAGAAGGCATCGGTCAAGAAGGCATCGACGAAGGCGGCTGCCAAGAAGGCGCCGGTGAAGAAGGCGCCGGTGAAGAAGGCGGCGGCCAAGAAGGCGCCGGTCAAGAAGGCGCCGGTCAAGAAGGCGCCGGTCACGAAGGCGCCGGTCACGAAGGCGCCGGTCACGAAGGCGCCGGTCACGAAGGCGCCGGCCACGAAGGCGCCGGCCACGAAGGCTCCGGCGAAGAAGGCAGCCGCGACGCCGACGGCGAGGACCGCGCGCGCCCCCGCGACCCCCGCGAAGAAGACCCCCGCGGTCACGCCGGCGCCGGCCAAGGTGGCCGCTCCGACGACGGCGGCGGCGAAGGCAGCGGCCAAGCGGGCGGTGCTCGAGGGGACACCCGTCGCGGCGGCGAAGACCCAGTCCGCGAAGGTCCCCGCCTCCCGCAAGGCGCCGACGACCCCCAAGGCACCGGCCGGTCCGCAGGCCCTCGTCGTGCGCGCCGACGAGGACCCGTGGACGAAGTCGGAGCTGGGCGAGGTCCGCAAGGAGCTCAAGGACGAGGTCCACCGGCTGCGCGACGAGCTCGACCTGGCCGAGCACGAGATCGACGACATGCTCCGCGACTCCGGTGACGGCGCGGGCGACGACGCGGCCGACGCCGGGAGCAAGACGTTCGAGCGCGAGCACGAGATGTCCCTGGCCAACAACACCCGTGACATGCTGGTTCAGGCCGAGCGCGCGCTCGGCCGCATCGCGAACGGCACCTACGGCATCTGTGAGAACTGTGGCAACCCCATCGGCAAGGCTCGGCTCCAGGTCTTCCCGCGGGCGACGCTGTGCATGACGTGCAAGCAGCGCGAGGAACGCCGCTGACGCACCGGTCGCGGCTGCCGCTGCTGGCCTCGATCGCCGGGGCGGTCCTCGCCCTGGACCTGCTGACCAAGCTGCTCGCCGTCCGCGAGCTCGCCGACCGTGAGCCGATCAGCCTCCTCGGCGGCGTGCTCACGCTCCGGCTGGTCCGCAACCCCGGCGCGGCCTTCGGCATGGCCCAGGGCCTGACCGTGGTCCTGACCGCGGTCGCGGTGGTCGTGGTCGTGGTGATCCTGCGGATGGCCCGCCGGCTGCGGAGCAACGCCTGGGCGGTGGCGCTCGGGCTGGTGCTCGGGGGCGCGCTCGGGAACCTCGTCGACCGGCTGTTCCGGGCGCCGTCGCCGGGGCGGGGCGAGGTCGTCGACTTCCTCGAGCTGCCGCGGTGGCCGGTGTTCAACCTGGCCGACTCGGCGATCGTCGTCGCGGGGGTGCTCATGGTGGTGCTCTCGGCCCGCGGGGTGCCCCACGACGGCAGCGTGACGTCCGGGGGCGCCGGCGAGCCTCCGGCCGAGCCGGAAAAGTCGAGGTAACCGGGGAGCCGTCTGCGGCGTCTTCACTCCTGTGGGACGCAACGGCTGGACGCTAATCGGGCATTTCCGGCACCCCGCGGGGGCCGTCCGCCCGCTCCCGGGTGTCGTGACCTGCGCCGGAGCCGCTACCCTGCTCGTGCCCCGCGGTGGACACTACGCCGAGCGTGACCGACTGTCCGATCGCAGCGAGGGAGGGGGAGCATGACCTCGGTAGTGCCCGAGCGGGCCCTTCGCCGCGCCTCGTCCGACCCGTCTCCTGCCCCGCTGTCGCTCGCCGAGCACGCGGTCGCCGCCGACACCCGGTGGCTGCGGCGGCTCGGGCGCCGGCTCCTGCTGCTCGACGCCGTCCTGGTCACCACCGCGATCGGGGCCGCCCTCGGCTACGTCTTCGGCCCGACGTACAAGGGCCTGTCCATCGACAGCGAGCTGGCCAACATCAGGCCGAGCTCCTACCTCGTCCTCGGGCCCGCGCTCGCCGTGGCCTGGACCGCCTTCCTGCTCGTGACCCGCGCCTACGACGGCCGGTTCCTCGGGGTCGGGGGCGACGAGTACCGCCGCGTGATCCGGGCCAGCGTGTACTTCTGGGGCCTCGTGGCGGTCGCCTGCTACATGACCAAGTTCCAGTTCTCCCGGCTGGCGATGGGGCTGGCGTTCCTGCTGGGCACCGGGCTGCTGCTCGTCGGCCGCTGGTCGGCCCGCAAGATGCTGCACCGGGCCCGCGCCCGGTCGAGCCGCTGGTCGCACCGGGTTCTCGCGGTGGGCGGCAGCCAGGAGGTCGACGCCCTCGTCGCCGAGCTGGAGCGCGAGCCCTACGCCGGGCTGAAGGTCGTCGGTGCCTGCATGCCCGCCGGCGACGCCGCCGAGGGGTGCCGCGTCCCGGTCGTCGGGTCGCTGACCAGCGTCCCCGAGGCCGTCGCCCGGCTCGGCGTCGACACCGTCGCCGTCACCGCCTCCCGGGGGCTGACGAGCGGCGTGCTCAAGCGCCTCGGCTGGGACCTCGAGGGCGCCGGCGTCGACCTCGTCGTCGCGCCCGCGCTCACCGACGTCGCGGGCCCGCGCGTCCACGTGCGCCCGGTGTCGGGCCTGCAGCTGCTGTACGTCGAGCAGCCCGAGTTCACCGGGCCGACCCGGGTGATGAAGGAGGCCTTCGACCGGGCCAGCGCCGCGGCCGCGCTCGCCGTCATCAGCCCCCTGCTGCTGACGATCGCCCTGGCCATCCGGCTGACCAGCGCGGGGCCTGTCATCTTCCGCCAGGTCCGGGTCGGCCGCGACGGCGAGATGTTCACCGTCTTCAAGTTCCGCACGATGGTCCTCGACGCCGAGCGGCGCCTCGGCGAGCTGTGGCACCGCAACGAGAGCAACGAGGTGCTCTTCAAGCTCCGCGAGGACCCCCGGGTGACCGCCGTGGGCCGGGTGCTGCGCCGCTTCAGCCTCGACGAGCTGCCCCAGCTGGTCAACGTGCTGCTGGGCACCATGAGCCTCGTCGGCCCCCGCCCGGCGCTGCCCAGCGAGACCGAGCAGTACGGCCGGGCGACCTCGCGGCGGCTGCTCGTCAAGCCCGGCATCACCGGCCTCTGGCAGGTCAGCGGCCGCTCCGACCTCTCCTGGGAGGACAGCGTCCGGCTGGACCTCTACTACGTGGAGAACTGGTCGTTCGCCGGCGACATCCAGATCCTCTGGAAGACCCTGCACGCGGTCGTGAGCAGCCGCGGCGCGTACTGACCTGCTGCGTATCCTCGGGCGGTGACCACCGACCGGCGCAGCCTGCCCGTTCCCGAGGGCCTCGCCGGGGAGCGGCTCGACGCGGCGCTGTCCCGGCTGTTCGGGTTCTCGCGGACCCGGGCGGCCGAGATGGTCGGCGCCGGGGACGTCCTCGTGGACGGCGCGGTGGCCAGCAAGTCCGACCGGGTGCACGCGGGCGCGTGGCTCGACGTGACCGTGCCCGCTCCCGCGTCCGCGCCGTCGGTCGTCGCCGAGCCGGTGCCCGGCATGGTCGTGGTCCACGACGACGACGACCTGGTCGTCGTCGACAAGCCCGTCGGTGTCGCGGCGCACCCCAGCCCGGGCTGGACCGGGCCCACCGTGGTCGGTGGCCTGGCCGCGGCGGGCTTCCGGGTGTCGACCAGCGGCGCGGCGGAGCGGCAGGGCGTCGTCCACCGCCTGGACGTCGGCACGAGCGGTCTGATGGTGGTCGCGAAGTCGGAGCGGGCCTACACCGTGCTCAAGCGCGCCTTCAGGGAGCGCTCGGTCGAGAAGACCTACCACGCACTGGTCCAGGGCCACCCCGACCCGCTGCGCGGCACCGTCGACGCCCCGATCGACCGGCACCCGAGCCACGACTACCGGTGGGCCGTGGTCGCGGGCGGGAAGCCGAGCGTCACCCACTACGACACGCTCGAGGCGCACCGGGCGGCGAGCCTGCTCGAGATCGCTCTCGAGACCGGGCGCACCCACCAGATCCGGGTCCACATGGCCGCCCTGCGCCACCCGTGCGTCGGCGACCTGACCTACGGCGCCGACCCGACCCTCGCGGCCCGGCTGGGGCTGACCCGGCAGTGGCTGCACGCGGTGCGTCTGGGCTTCGAGCACCCCTCGACCGGCGATCGGCTCGAGCTGGAGAGCCCCTACCCCGAGGACCTGTCCACGGCCCTGGACCGGCTGCGGGACCAGGCGTGACCGGGCGCGGCAGCGTACGCACGGTGCGGCTCGCCGTCGACGAGCGGGACCGGCAGGCCGCGTACGCCGTGCGGTTCGACGTCTTCGTCACCGAGCAGCAGGTGCCCGCCGACCTCGAGCTGGACGACCTCGACGACGTGGCCGACCACTTCGTCGCCTACGACGGCGACCGGCCGGTCGGGGCCGGGCGGCTCGTGGTGGAGCCCCCGGGGTTCGAGGGGGCCGACCCGGCGCTGGGCCCCGTCGGGCACCTGGGCCGGCTCGCGGTGCGGCCGGAGACCCGCGGGAGCGCCCTGGGCGTCGCGCTGGTCCGGGCGATCGAGGCGCGGGCCGCCGAGCGTGGCCTGCGGGTGGTCGCCCTCTCGGCCCAGACCCACGCGCTGGGCTTCTACGAGCGCCTCGGCTACGCGGCCCACGGCGACGTGTTCGACGACGCCGGGCTGCCGCACCGCTGGATGACCCGGCCGCTCGGCTGAGCCGGGAGGGTGGTCTCCCAGGCGTGCGGGACCCGGGCGGACGACCCGAGGTCGGCAAAGCGTGACGTGGGGACGCGTGACTCGTTCTACTCTCAGTACCGAGCTGTCCACTCAGCGTGGCGCTGATCGGGGTCGAGGGGGTGCAACCGTGGCCGTGAGCTCCTCCCGGCTGGTGCGCGTGCTGGTCGCGGTCGTCGTGGTCGAGTGCGCGATCGCCCTGGTCGCCCACAGCGCCAGCGCCTGGCAGGTGTCCACCGGCGACGCGCGATCCTCCGACTACCTCGCGGTCGTCGGCCTCCTGTGGGTCGTCGTGCTCGCCGTCGCCGCGCTGCTGGTCGCCCGCCGGGTCGACCAGCTCGGGCGGCGGGTCCTCGTGCAGGACCAGCACCTCGAGGCCGTGGAGGCCCCCCGGCGACGCCTCGCGGAGCTCACGGCGCGGGTCGAGCGCGTCCTGGCGGCCCCCGAGACCATGCACCCCGCCCTGCAGCCGATCGTCGACCTCACGACCGGCCGGTGGGTGGCCGTCGAGGCCCTCGCGCGGTTCCCCGACGACGCCCCGCCCGAGCGGTGGTTCGCCGACGCCCACGAGGCCGGCATCGGTGTCGAGCTGGAGCGGCTGGCCTTCCACCAGGCCGTCCGGACGCTGGCGCAGCTGCCCGCGGGTGTCTCGCTGTCGGTCAACGCCTCGCCCGCGCTGATCCTGGACCCCGGCTTCTCCTCCCTCCTCGAGGACTGCGGCGAGGACCGCCGGCGGCTCGTCGTCGAGATCACCGAGCACGCTGCCGTGAGCGGCTACGAGGACATCCACGCCGTCCTGCTCCCGCACCGGCAGCTGGGGCTGCGGCTGGCGGTCGACGACACCGGCGCGGGCTACGCGTCCTTCGCGCACGTTCTGCGGCTGCGGCCCGACACCATCAAGCTCGACCGGTCGCTGCTCGCCGACATCGACCACGACGCCGCCCGCCGGGCGTTCGTCACCGCGATCGTCCTCATGGCCCTCGAGCTGGGGGCCGCGGTCACGGCGGAGGGCGTCGAGACCCCCGCCGAGCTCGACACGTTGCGCAGCCTCGGGGTCGACACGGTGCAGGGCTTCCTGATCGCCCGCCCCAGCCACCTCCCCGCCAGCTGGCGCGCCTGGGCCGACCGGGACTGGCTGGCCGTCCTGGCGTCCGACCCGGTCGCGACGGACCTGCGGGCACCGGTCGACGCGTCGCGATCCTGACCTACGGTGAGGGGCGGTCCCGACCGAAGGAGACGTGTGGGCCTGACCTCGCGCGCGGCATCAGCCGTCCTCACCGCGGCCGCGGTGACGGCCGGCGTCCTCGGCGTCCCCCACGCCGCAGCGGCCGGCGCGGCGCCGCCCCGGCCCGCGGTGCTCGCGGCCGGCGAGGCGCGGACGCTGACCCTTCGCGCGGCCCCGGCCGTGGTCGCGGCCGGCGAGGTCAGCACGCTGACCGGACGGCTCGCCGACGGCGCGAGCGGTGCGGCCCTGGCGGGGGAGACGGTCCGCCTCGAGAGCCTCGCCGCGGACGGGACCTGGGTCGAGGTCGCCTCGCTGACCACCGGGGACGACGGCCGGGCCTCGACCACCCGGGCGCCGGGCGCCGCCACCGACTACCGGCTGCACCACGGCGACCCGGGGGGACCGGGGGAGGCGGTGAGCCCCCCGGTGACCGTGTCCGTGCGGGCGCTGAGCGCCCGCTGGACCCGCGAGGCCGTGCGGCTCGGCCGCGTCGCCACCGTGCGCGGCGCGCTGGACGCCCGCGCCGGCTCGTTGCTGCGGCTCGAGCGGCGCGTCGCCACGCAGTGGCGCCGGACCGACCGGACCCGGACGGCGGCCGACGGTTCGTACTCCTTCGCCGTGCGCCCGGCGTCGGCCGGTTACTCCCGCTGGCGGGTCGTGCGGCCGTCCCGCGCCGGGCGGCCCGGCGTGTCGGCAGCACTGCCGCGGCTGGAGGCCTTCCGGCTGCACCGCTACTCGGTGACCACGCGCGGCACGGTGCGCGCCGACCTCGGCGTGTTCCGCCGGTCCGTGGCCGAGACGCTGGACGACCCACGTGGCTGGGCGGCTGCGCACCGACGCTTCCGAGAGGTGCCGCGCGGCGGCGACTTCACCGTGGTGCTGTCGCAGGCCAGCCGGCTGCCGGGGTTCTCGTCGGTCTGCTCGACGACGTACAGCTGCCGGGTCGGGCGCTACGTCGTGATCAACCAGGACCGGTGGCGCTCCGGCTCGCCGTACTTCCCCGGCACGCTGAAGGAGTACCGGCGGATGGTGGTCAACCACGAGACGGGGCACTGGCTGGGGCGGGGCCACGCGTACTGCCCGGGCCGGGGCCGGCTCGCCCCCGTCATGCAGCAGCAGTCCAAGGGCATGCAGGGCTGCGCGGTCAACCCGTGGCCGCTCCGCCGCGAGGTGCGCGCCGTCTCCTGACCGGCCGCCACCGGCGTACGCCCTGGCGCTGAGCCGGTCGTACGTGATCATCCGTGCCGGTCCGGAGATCATTTCGGCGAAGATGATCTCCGGGGCGGCACGAACGATCATGGGTCGGCGCGGCGACACGCCGACACGGGCTGGACGGTTGCGGACGTGCCCGGGAACGGTCGGGGCCCGCACCTAGACTCGGGCCCGCACAGACCACCGGCCGGCGTCTCGGAGGCACCTCCCCGCATGGGATCCAGCGACTCGTTCGTGCACCTGCACACGCACACCGAGTACTCCATGCTCGACGGGGCGGCCCGCCTCGACGACCTCTTCCGCGAGTCGGCGGCCATGGGCATGCCGGCCCTGGCCATGACCGACCACGGCAACGTGTTCGGCGCCTACGACTTCTGGAAGAAGGCGCGCGCGGCCGGGGTCAAGCCGATCATCGGCACCGAGGCCTACCTCACCCCGGGCACCCACCGCAGCGACAAGACCCGGGTGCGGTGGAACGACGGCGGCGACGACGACGTGTCCGGCGGCGGGGCCTACACCCACATGACGATGTGGGCCGAGACCACCGCCGGCATGCACAACCTGTTCCGCCTCTCCAGCCTGGCCAGCCTCGAGGGGCAGTACTACAAGCCCCGCATGGACCGCGAGCTCCTCCAGACCTACGCCAAGGGCATCATCGCCTCGACCGGGTGCCCGGGCGGCGAGGTGCAGACGCTGCTGCGCATCGGCCGCTACGACGACGCGGTCCGCAGCGCGGCGGAGTTCCGCGACATCTTCGGCCGGGAGAACTTCTTCGTCGAGCTGATGGACCACGGCCTGCCGGTGGAGCAGCGCGTCCGCCAGGACCTGCTGCGCCTCGCCAAGGACCTCGGCCTGCCGCTGGTCGCCACCAACGACCTGCACTACACCTACGCCCGCGACGCCGAGGCGCACGCGGTCCTGCTCTGCGTCCAGTCGGGGCGCACCCTCGCCGACCCGACCCGCTTCAAGTTCGAGGCCGACGACTTCTACCTCAAGACCCCCGCCGAGATGCGCGAGGTCTGGCGCGACCTGCCCGAGGCCTGCGACAACACCCTCGCGATCGCCGAGCGCTGCGACGTCGCCTTCACCGAGGGCGCCAACCTCATGCCGCGCTTCGAGGTGCCGGACGGGGAGAGCGAGCAGTCCTGGCTGGTCAAGGAGGTCGAGCGCGGGCTCCAGCAGCGCTTCACGGGGCAGGTCCCCGACGGCCACCGAAAGCAGGCCGAGTACGAGGTCGGGGTCATGGTCCAGATGGGCTTCCCCGGCTACTTCCTCGTCACCGCCGACCTCGTGCAGTACGCCAAGGCCAACGGGATCCGGGTCGGTCCGGGTCGTGGGTCCGCAGCCGGGTCCCTCGTCGCGTACGCGCTGGGCATCACCGACCTCGACCCGATCCCGCACGGCCTGCTGTTCGAGCGGTTCCTCAACCCCGAGCGCATCTCGATGCCCGACATCGACCTGGATTTCGACGAGCGCCGGCGCGGCGACATGATCCGCTACGCCACCGAGAAGTACGGCGAGGACCGCGTCAGCCAGATCATCACCTACGGCACGATCAAGGCCAAGCAGGCCGTCAAGGACTCCGCGCGGGTGCTCGGCTTCCCGTTCGCGATGGGCGACCGCATCACCAAGGCGATGCCCCCGGCCGTCATGGGCAAGGACGTCCCGCTCGCCGGCATCTTCGACCGCGACCATCCCCGGTGGAAGGAGGCGGGGGAGTTCCGGACGCTCTACGAGAACGACCCCGAGGTCAAGCGCGTCGTCGACAACGCGCGCGGCCTCGAGGGTCTCAAGCGGCAGTGGGGCGTGCACGCGGCCGGCGTCATCCTGTCTCGCGAGCCGCTGCTCGACGTGATCCCGATCATGCGCCGCGAGCAGGACGGCGCGATCATCACCCAGTTCGACATGGGCGCCTGCGAGACGCTCGGGCTGCTGAAGATGGACTTCCTCGGCCTGCGCAACCTCACCGTCCTCGACGACTGCCTGAAGAACATCGAGGCCAACCGGGGCGAGCGCATCGAGCTCGAGACCCTCGACCTCGCCGACACCAAGGCCTACGAGCTGCTGGCGCGCGGCGACACCCTCGGCGTCTTCCAGCTCGACGGCGGCCCGATGCGCTCGCTGCTGCGGGCGATGCGGCCCGACAACTTCGAGGACATCTCCGCGGTCCTCGCCCTCTACCGTCCCGGGCCGATGGGCGCCAACGCCCACATCGAGTACGCCGACCGCAAGAACGGCCGCAAGCCGGTCGTCCCGATCCACCCCGAGCTCGAGAAGCCGCTCGAGGAGATCCTCGGCGACACGCACGGCCTGATCGTCTACCAGGAACAGGTCATGGCGATCGCCCAGCAGCTCGCGGGCTACACGCTGGGCCAGGCCGACCTGCTGCGCCGGGCGATGGGCAAGAAGAAGAAGGAGATCCTCGACAAGGAGTACGTCCCCTTCTCCGAGGGGATGCGCGCCAAGGGGTTCTCCGAGGCGGCGATCAAGAAGCTGTGGGACGTGCTCGTCCCCTTCTCCGACTACGCGTTCAACAAGGCGCACACCGCGGGCTACGGCCTGGTGTCCTACTGGACCGCGTTCCTCAAGGCCAACTACCCGTCCGAGTACATGGCGGCGCTGCTCACGTCGGTCAAGGACGACAAGGACAAGTCGGCGCTCTACCTCAACGAGTGCCGCCGCATGGGCATCAAGGTGCTGCCGCCCGACGTCAACGAGTCCGACAGCTACTACACCCCGCGCGGCACCGACATCCGCTTCGGGCTCTCGGCGATCCGCAACGTGGGTGAGAACGTCGTGGCCTCGATCGCCGCGACCCGCTCGGCCAAGGGCCGCTTCACCGACTTCTACGACTTCCTCCGCAAGGTCGAGCCGGTCGCCTGCAACAAGAAGACGGTCGAGTCGCTGATCAAGGCCGGCGCCTTCGACTCCCTCGGCGACCCGCGGCGGGGGCTGCTCAACGTCCACGCCGATGCGATCGACACCTTCATGTCGACCAAGCGCAACGAGGCGCACGGCCAGTTCGACCTCTTCAGCGGGGCTGACAACGGGCTCGGTGGCGGCGACGACGACACCGCGTCGGGGGACGAGGGGCTCGACGTCACCCCGAGCATCCCGCTCGGCGAGTGGGACAAGAGCGTCCTCCTGCAGTACGAGCGCGAGATGCTCGGCCTCTACGTCTCCGACCATCCCCTGTTCGGCGTCGAGCACGTGCTCGCGGCCGCCACCGACTGCTCGATCGCGACCCTGACCGGGTCCGAGGACCGGGCCGACGGCTCCCACGTGACGATCGGCGGTCTGGTCAGCGGGCTGCAGCGCAAGGTCACCAAGAAGGGCGACGTCTGGGCGATCGCCACGCTCGAGGACCTCGAGGGCGCGATCGAGGTCATGTTCTTCCCGCAGACCTACCAGCTGTTCGCCACGACGCTGGCCGAGGACGCCGTGGTCGTCGTGAAGGGCCGCCTTGACCGCCGCGAGGACGTGCCCAAGCTCATCGCCACCGAGCTGAGCCTGCCCGACCTGTCCGAGGGCCCGCGCGGTCCGGTGGTCATCTCGCTGCCGGTCGTGCGCTGCACCCCGCCCGTCGTCGAGCGGCTCAAGGAGGTGCTCGGGACCCACCCCGGTGCCACCGAGGTGCACCTGCGGCTGCAGGCGGCGTCCCGGACCACCGTGCTGCGCATCGACGACGGGCTGCGGGTCAACCCCTCACCCGCGCTGATGGGCGACCTCAAGGCGCTGCTCGGCCCCGCCTGCCTGGGCTGAGCCCGGGCTTGTCGTCCCCGCTCTCTGGGTGCCCGTACTCAGGCCGGGCGGGAGACGCGCCGATACCTTCGCGACGGGCCGCGACGAGCGTGGCCACGGCGTGGGAGTGACATGAACCGGCAGACGCCAGGTGCACCGCAGCAGCCCGACCCGACGACCTGGACCTCGGGTACAGATGTCCTCGCGGCCCGTGCCGACGAGCCGCCGACGCGCAGGGCGCCGTGGCTGCTGGTGGCGGGCGTCGCGGCGCTGGTGCTGGCACTCGTCGGGGGCGTGACCTACGGCGCCGCGCAGCTCTCGGGCGGCGGGTCCCAGCCGGAGGACGCGCTGCCCGCGGGGGCCTTCGGCTTCCTCAAGGTCGACCTCGACCCCCCGGCGGGGCAGAAGGTCGACGGCTTCCGCTTCATGCGCAAGTTCCCCGCCCTGCGGGACCGGCTGGGTGACGGCGACGACCTGCGCCGGGTGGTCTTCGAGGCGGTCGCCGACGGCGCGGGCTGGTCGGACGTCGACTTCGACGCCGAGGTCGCCCCGTGGATGGGCAAGCGCATCGGCGTGGCGGCGTACCCGCCGCCGGGGAACAGCCCGCTGCCCGTCCCCGGCGCCGTCGTCGCCCTGCAGGTCACCGACGGCGACGCGGCGGAGGAGGGCCTGGGCCGCCTGGTCTCCACCCTGCCGGGCGGCGGTGCCGGGTCTCCCGGGTTCGTCGTCACCGGCGACTACGCCCTGCTGGCAGCCACGCAGCAGCTCGCCGACCGCGCGGCGGCCGACGCCGAGGACGGCGTGCTGGCCTCGGACGCGACCCTCGCCTCCGACCTGGCGGCGGCCGGCGACGGCATCATGGCGGCGTGGGTCGACCTCGGCCTCGCGGCCGAGTCGGTGGGCGGCGCGGCGACGGCCCTCACCGGCGGTCTCGGTGGGCTGGGCGCTCCGGTCGGAGGCGCGACCGGCCGCTCGACCTACGTCGCGCGCTTCGCCGGGCCCGACGTGTTCGAGGTCGTCGGCACGGCGACCTCGCCCGAGACCGCGGGATGGGAGACCTCCGGGGTCACGGGGATGGAGTCGCTCCCGGAGTCCTCGGTGGCGGCCTTCGGGCTCGCCGGCGGCGACGAGCTGGTCCGCACGGTCTACGAGTCGGTCCGGTCCGCCGTCGACGAGGCGCCCGGCGCCGTCCAGGGCCCGTCGTTCGACGAGATGGTCGCGGCCGCCGAGGCCGAGCTGGGCCTGGACCTCCCTGACGACGTGGCTGCCCTGCTCGGCGACAACCTGCTCGTCGCGCTCGACGGCGGGGACCGTCGGTCCCTGCAGGTCGGCGCCCGGCTGAGCACGGACACCAAGCGCGCCGAGCGCGTGCTCGACCTGCTCGAGAAGACCACCGGCGGTGGGTTCCCGGTGGTCCGCGAGCGGGCGGGCGACGACCTGGTCGTGGCGTCCACCCCGAAGCAGGCCGACCGGATGGCCCAGGCGGGGTCGCTGGGGGAGCGGGCGGGCTTCCGCGAGGCGCTTCCCGACCTCGGGGACGCCGACCTGGCATTGTGGGTCGACGTGAACGGTGTTGTCGGTGCCCTCCTCGACGGTCTCGGCGACGGCTCCCCGGACGAGAACCTCGAGCCGATCGACGGGATCGGGGTCACGGTGTCCAGCCGCGGCGACGAGACGACGTCGTTCCGCGTCCGGCTGGTGACGAACTGACCTCCGAGACCTCCCGGGAGCTGAGGGCCGGTGCGCTCGTCGTCGCCGGCTCGATGGCCGGCGGTGTCGTCGTCGGCGTCGCGTGGCGTGTCGTCGCGCCGCTGGCGACGCTGGAGACGCGCGACGGCGGGGTCGTCTCCGTCGGGCGCAGCGCCGAGACGTCGATCGCGGCGGACGGGTGGTTCGCGGTGTGCGCTCTCGTCGCGGGTGTGCTGGCAGCCTTCCTCAGCGGCTGGTGGCTGCGGGACAGCCGGCTCGGGGCGCTGATCGGGCTGACGGTCGGCGGGGTGGCAGGCTCGCTGGTCGCCTGGCGCCTCGGTGTGCTGCTGGGCCCGGCGTCGGTCGACGAGACGGCCGCCGGGCTGGGCGACGGGGACCGCTTCCAGGGTCCGCTCGAGCTGTCCGCCCTCGGCGTGCTCCTGGCATGGTCGACATCCGCGACCATCGCCTTCTTCGCGACGGTCGCCGGTCTCGAGTCGCGCCACGGGACCGACGCCGACCCGGGCGTCCCGGCGGAGCAGCCGGTCAGCGCGACCGGCGGAGCGGAGCCGTCCGCGCCCCGGTGACCGACACGAGGTCGGCCGGCGCCAGGGCGACCTGCAGCCCGCGGCGACCCGCGGACACGTGGACCAGGTCCAGCGCCAGCACCGACTCGTCGACGACCACGGCTAGCCGGGTCCGGCTCCCGACGGGGCTGATGCCCCCGACGACGTAGCCGGTGGCCCGCTCCGCGTCGGACGGCTCGGCCATCACGGCCCGCTTGCCGCCGGCGGCGGCCGCGAGAGCCTTGAGATCCAGCGTGCCGCTCACGGGGACGACGGCGAGGGTGAGCGTGCCGTCGACCCGCGCGACGAGGGTCTTGAAGACCGTGTCCGGGTCCAGGCCGAGGGCGTCGGCGGCCTCCTCGCCGTACGACGGTGCGCCCGGCGCGTGGTCGTACGGGCGGAGGGTGTGGTCGATCCCGGCCTCGACGAGCGCGACGGTCGCCGGGGTGCTGCCCGGACGCGCCGCCCGGCGACCGCTCAGTTCGGGCTCACCGGGACGCGGGTCAGGTCGACGCCGGGCAGTGAGGGCAGCAGCCCGAGCAGCGCGGTCTCGCGGCGCAGCAGGCGCAGCTCGCGCTGCAGCCGCTCGGTGGCGTCGGGCGCCTCGAGCAGGCTCTGCTTGTCGGTCAGGTCGAGCACTGCGGCAGCAGCCACGAGGTAGGAGAGCACCGCCGGGTCGGCCGGGAGGGCGTCGTCGGCGCCGGTGCCAAGCGCTCGGCGGTAGGCCGTGAAGAGCACGCGCACGCTCTGGGCCACCGTCACGGCAGACGTGCCCGACGGCTCGTCGAGCAGCTCGACGTTCCCGCTGAGGTAGGGCCGGGACACGTCGAGGTCGATCAGCCGGAAGCGTTGTGCGCCCGTGGCCACCACGTCGAACCGGCCGTCGGCGTAGGGCTCGACCCGGCGCAGCCGAGCCACGCACCCGAAGCCGTGCAGCGCCCTGATGCCCTCGTCGCCGACCTCGCGGCCCTCGCGGATCGCGACCACGCCGAAGCGACGCTCCTCGTCGGGGGCCGTGAGCAGGTCGCGGACCAGCGACCGGTAGCGCTCCTCGAAGACGTGCAGGGGCAGCGGCACACCCGGGAAGAGGACCGTGCCCAGCGGGAAGAGCGGCAACCGTGCGGTCACCGCGTCAGCGTATGCGCGCGGAGGGCGCGGGACCACGGCGCGGACGCGCGGGTGAGCGGCGGGCGACCCTTCGTAGACTTCGCGGGTGATCAGCCGAGTCGACCTGCGCGGTCAGCAGCCCACGCCGGAGTCCCTGCGTGCGGTCCTGCCGCGGGCGGCACTCGACGTCGAGGTCGCCCTCGACGTCGTCCGGCCGCTGTGCGAGGACGTCCGGGCCCGGGGCGCCGCCGCCGTGCGCGACCTGACCCGTCGCCTCGACGGGGTCGACGTCCCCACCACCCGGGTCCCGGCCGAGGCGCTGGCAGCGGCCCTGGAGGCACTCGACCCGGGCGTCCGCGCCGCGCTCGAGGAGGCGGCCCGCCGCGCCCGGCTGGTCCACGAGACGCAGCGCCGGGGGGACGAGACGGTGCAGCTCTCGCCGGGGGGCAGCGTGACCGAGCGCTGGGTCCCGGTGCGTCGGGTGGGGCTCTACGTCCCCGGTGGGCTGGTCGCCTACCCCTCGACCGTGGTCATGAACGTCGTCCCGGCCCAGGTGGCGGGCGTCGGCTCGCTGGCCGTCGCCAGCCCGCCGCAGAAGGCCAACGGCGGCCTGCCGCACCCGGTGGTGCTGGCCGCGTGCGCGTTGCTCGGGGTCGACGAGGTGCACGCCGTCGGCGGGGCGCAGGCCGTCGCGATGTTCGCCTACGGAACCGAGGACTGCCGGCCCGCCGACCTGGTCACCGGACCGGGCAACGTCTACGTGACATCGGCCAAGCGGCTGCTCAAGGGCGTCATCGGCATCGACTCCGAGGCGGGGCCGACCGAGATCGCGGTGCTGGCCGACGACACGGCCGACGCGTCCTACGTCGCCGCCGACCTCGTCGCGCAGGCCGAGCACGACCCCAACGCCTCCTGCCTGCTGGTCACGCCGAGCGCCGACCTGCTCGACGCGGTGGACCGCGAGCTGGACAAGGCGGTGCCCGCGACCCGGCACCGGGCGCGCGTCGAGACCGCACTGGGCAACCAGTCGGCGTACGTCCTGGTCGACGACCTCGAGCAGGGCCTGCTGGTCGTCGACGAGTGGGCCGCCGAGCACCTCGAGGTCGTCACCCGGGACGCGCGGTCGTGGGCGGACCGTGTCACCAACGCCGGGGCCGTCTTCGTGGGTCCGTGGTCGCCGGTGTCGCTGGGCGACTACCTGGCCGGCTCCAACCACGTCCTGCCGACCGCGGGCACGGCCCGGCACACGGGCGGCCTGTCGGTGCAGTCGTTCCTGCGCAGCGTGCACGTCGTGGAGTACGACCGTGACGCCCTCGCGGCCGTCGCGCCGCACGTCGACGCGCTGGGCGGGGCCGAGGACCTCCTGGCGCACGTCGACGCGGTGCGGGCCCGGATCCCCCATGGGTGAGATCGACAGGCTGCTGCGCGACGACCTGCGCGGCCGCTCTCCCTACGGCGCGCCGCAGGTCGACGCCGCGGCCCGGCTCAACACCAACGAGAACCCCCACCCCCCGTCTCCTGCCCTCGTGGACGACATCGCCGCACGGGTGGCCGAGGCCGCCCGGTCGATGAACCGCTACCCGGACCGGGACGCGGTGCCGCTGCGCGCCGAGCTCGCGGCCTACCTCACGCGCAGCTCGAGGGTGGCCCTGGACGTCGAGCAGGTGTGGGCAGCCAACGGCAGCAACGAGGTCATCCAGCAGCTGCTGCAGGCGTTCGGGGGACCGGGGCGCACCGCGCTGGGCTTCGTGCCGACCTACTCGATGCACGAGCTCATCGCCCAGGGGACGGGCACCCGGTGGCTCCCCGTGGAGCGCCTGCCCGGCTTCCGGCTCGAGCCGGAGCAGGCCGCGCTGGTGGTGAACGAGCACGCGCCCGACGTCGTGTTCCTCTGCTCCCCGAACAACCCGACCGGCGCGGCGCTGGACCGCGAGGTGGTCGAGGCTGTCTACGAGGCGTCGCGGGGTGTGGTGGTCGTGGACGAGGCCTACGCCGAGTTCTCCTCGCGGCCGTCGGCCCTCGCCCTGCTGGACGGCCGCGACCGGCTGGTCGTGACGCGCACGATGTCCAAGGCGTTCGCGTTCGCGGGAGCCCGCCTGGGCTACCTCGCGGCCCACCCCGACGTCGTCCAGGCGATTCAGCTCGTGCGGCTCCCGTACCACCTCTCGGCGCTGTCCCAGGCGGCCGCGCGTGCGGCGCTCGCCCACGCCGACGAGCTGCTCGCGACGGTGGAGGCGGTCAAGGGGCAGCGGGACCGGCTGGTGCGCGAGATCACGGCGATGGGGCTGCAGGTCGTCGACTCCGACGCCAACTTCGTCCTGTTCGGGGAGTTCGGCGACCAGCGGGCGACGTGGCAGGGTCTGCTCGACCGCGGAGTGCTGGTGCGTGACGTCGGGCTGGCCGGGTGGCTGCGGGTGACCGCAGGGACCGAGGTCGAGACGACGGCGTTCCTCGACGCACTGCGTGGCGGGCTGGAGACGGTGGACGGAGAGGTGGAGTCATGACCAGGACCGCTCGGGTCGAGCGCGAGACCAAGGAGTCCAGCGTCCTCGTCGAGCTCGACCTCGACGGGCAGGGCGACGTCGAGGTCGCGACCGGCGTGCCGTTCTTCGACCACATGCTCTCCCAGCTGGGCAAGCACGGCGGGTTCGACCTCGTGGTGCGCACCCGCGGCGACCTCGATGTGGATGCGCACCACACGGTCGAGGACACCTCCATCGCCCTCGGCCAGGCACTGCGCGAGGCGCTGGGGGACAAGGCCGGCATCCGCCGCTTCGGCGACGCGCTCGTGCCGCTGGACGAGACACTCGTGCAGGCCGCCGTCGACCTGTCCGGGCGGCCGTACGTCGTGCACTCCGAGCCCGAGGTCGTCGAGCTGATCGGCACCTACGACACGACCCTCACCCGGCACATCTGGGAGTCGCTGACCGCGAGCGCCCAGATCTGCCTGCACGTGCGCGTCCTGTCCGGCCGCAACGCCCACCACGTCGTCGAGGCGCAGTTCAAGGCCGTCGCGCGCGCACTGCGTGACGCCGTCGCCCTCGATGCCCGGGTGCCAGGCGTGCCGTCGACCAAGGGGACGCTCTCCGGCTGAGCGTCGCCCGTCTCCGTGGGCCTCACGGCGACACCGTTCCCTGTGACCGCCCGGGGTGGTGCCGCAGCCCCGACGCCGCGCCCCACGCGCCCGCCGGGCCGGCTCGGCCGGACTTCGTAGACTCATCGCCGTGACCAGCTCCGGCCCGCGCGTCGTCATCCTCGACCACGGGTCGGGCAACCTCCGCTCGGCCGAGCGCGCGCTGACCCGCGCGGGCGCCCTCACGACCGTCACCGGTGACCGCGCTGCCGCGATGGACGCCGACGGGTTGGTCGTGCCCGGCGTGGGCGCCTTCGCCGCCTGCATGGCGGGCCTGGACGACGTCCGGGCCGGCGAGGTCGTCGACCGGCGCCTGGCCGGCGGCCGGGCCGTGCTGGGCATCTGCGTCGGCATGCAGGTGATGTTCGCCGAGGGCCTCGAGCACGGCGTCCGCACCGAGGGCCTCGGCGAGTGGCCGGGGGTCGTCGAGCGGCTGCAGGCGCCCGTCCTGCCGCACATGGGCTGGAACACCGTGAAGGTCGCCGACGGGAGCCACCTCTTCGAGGGCGTCGAGGACGAGCGGTTCTACTTCGTGCACTCCTACGCCGTGCGGAGCTGGGACCTGCCCGCGCCGGACGTCCTCGCCGCGCCGCTCGTCACCTGGTCCGAGCACGGGGAGCCGTTCGTCGCCGCCGTCGAGAACGGCCCGCTGTCCGCCACGCAGTTCCACCCCGAGAAGTCCGGCGACGCGGGCGCCCGGCTGCTGCGCAACTGGGTGGCAGCGCTGTGAGCCGGGAACGTGCCCTGCGCCGCGAGGAGCGGGAGCGGGAGGCGACGGCCCGGCGGGAGGACCGCGAGCGTCGCGAGGACAGACTCGCCCGTCGCCGCGCGATGCGCGCGACCTGGCGTGCCCGGCTTCCACGCCGGACACGCTGGCGCAGGCAGCAGGGACTGCTGGCCCGGCGCCGGCGGGCCCAGAACGCCGTGATCCTCGGGCTCTTCCTGGCCGTGCAGGCCGTGGTCTGGCTCATCTCGTCCGACCCGTGGGTGCGGCTGACCGCAGCGATCTTCGGCGTGTTCTCCCTGCCCGTCCTCGTGACCCTGACCCTCGACCGGAGGTCCCACCAGTGACCAGCGCGACGACGAGCACCGCACGGCTCGAGCTGCTGCCGGCAGTCGATGTCGCCGACGGACAGGCCGTGCGCCTGGTGCGCGGCGAGGCCGGCAGCGAGACGTCCTACGGCGAGCCCCTCGCCGCCGCACTCGCCTGGCAGGAAGCCGGTGCCGAGTGGATCCACCTGGTCGACCTCGACGCTGCGTTCGGCCGGGGCGAGAACCGTGACCTGCTCGCCGAGGTGGTCGGGCGGCTCGACGTCCGCGTGGAGATGTCGGGCGGCATCCGGGACGACGAGTCGCTGGAGGCCGCGCTCGCCACCGGCTGCGCCCGCGTCAACGTCGGCACGGCAGCCCTCGAGGACCCCGACTGGTGCGCGCGAGCCATCGCCCGCTTCGGCGACCGCGTGGCCGTCGGTCTCGACGTCCGCGGCACGACCCTCGCCGCCCGCGGCTGGACCCGCGAGGGCGGCGAGCTCTACGACGTGCTGGCGCGGCTGGACCGCGACGGGTGCGCGCGCTACGTCGTCACCGACGTCGGGCGCGACGGCACGATGACCGGGCCGAACCTCGACCTGCTCCGCGACGTCTGCGCCGCCACCGACCGCCCTGTGGTCGCGTCCGGCGGCGTGTCGAGCCTCGACGACCTCCGGGCGGTGGCGACGCTGGTGCCGCTCGGGGTCGAGGGGGCGATCGTCGGGAAGGCGCTCTACGCCGGCGCCTTCACGCTCGAGGACGCCCTGGCGGCTGTCGCGTGAGCGCGCGCCGGAAGGTGTCGAGCGGGGCGCCGTGGGAGTCGGTGGTCGGCTACTCGCGTGCGGTCGCGGCGGGCGACCACATCTGGGTGACCGGCTGCACGTCGATCGTCGACGGCGAGGTCGTGCACGAGGGCGACCCCTACGCCCAGACGGCTCAGGCGATCGCCAACGTCCGGTGGGCCCTTCAGCAGCTCGGCGCCGACCTGCCCGACGTGGTCCGTACGCGCATCTTCGTCACGGACATCTCCCGCTGGGAGGAGTACGGCCGCGCGCACGGCGAGGCGTTCCGCGACGTCATGCCGGCCACCACGATGGTCGAGGTGTCCCGGCTCATCGACCCCCGCATGCTGGTCGAGGTCGAGGCGGTCGCCCACAAGCCCGGGTCGGGCTGGTGACCCTCTCGGTCCGCGTCATCCCGTGCCTGGACGTCGACGCCGGCCGCGTCGTGAAGGGCGTCAACTTCACCGACCTGCGCGACGCGGGCGACCCCGTCGAGATGGCGCGTGTCTACGACGCCGAGGGCGCCGACGAGCTGGTGTTCCTGGACATCACCGCGTCGAGCGGGTCCCGCGAGACGACGTACGACGTGGTGCGCCGGACGGCCGAGCAGGTGTTCATCCCGCTCACGGTCGGCGGCGGGGTGCGCGCGGTCGAGGACGTGGACCGGCTGCTGCGCGCGGGGGCGGACAAGGTGGGCGTGAACACGGCAGCGGTGCGCCGGCCGGACCTCGTCGGCGAGATCTCGGCCAGGTTCGGGGCGCAGGTGCTCGTGCTGTCGGTCGACGCGCGCCGCACGACCGGTGGGGTGCGCACCACATCGGGTTTCGAGGTCACGACGCACGGCGGCCGCACCGGCACCGGCATCGACGCCGTGGACTGGTCGGCTCGGTGCGCGGACGCCGGGGCTGGAGAGATCCTGCTGAACTCCATGGACGCCGACGGCACGAAGACCGGCTACGACGTGGAGCTCATCCGGGCAGTGCGTTCGGTCGTCGACGTGCCCGTCATCGCGAGCGGCGGGGCCGGGTCGGTCGAGCACTTCGCCCCGGCCGTCGAGGCGGGGGCGGACGCGGTGCTGGCGGCGAGCGTCTTCCACTTCGGCCAGCTACGCATCGGCGCCGTCAAGGAGGCCCTGCGGGGCTCCGGCGCCACCGTCCGCTGACCGGTTTCAGACGGCGAGGGAGGTCGCGGCCAGCGCCCTGCGCGCGGCCGGGTCCCCGCTGATCTCGACGCGGGCGTGGTCGCGCCGGCCGAAGCAGTAGAGCAGCAGCTCGAGCGGCTCCCCGGTGATCGTCACGACGGGTTCGCCCGCCGAGGCGGTGACGGACGAGCGGGGCGCGTCGGAGCGACGCAGCAGCACGCCCGCCTCCGTGGACCGGAACGACACGCGCGCCCGGGTGCGGACCACCGACCAGAACGCGTCCTGGACCTTGCGGGGGAGCTCGCGAGGCTCCCAGCCGGGCCGGGCCCGGCGGACGTCCTCGTGGTGCACGACGTACTCCGTCGTGTTGAGCAGCTTGTCGACACCGGGCAGCGCGAAGGGCGACAGCCGGCCGGGACCGGTGCGGACGAGCTCGACCAGGTCGTCGTACGGCCGCTCCGCGTAGTCGGCGCGCACCTTCTCGGTCCACCCGGCGAGGGCGCTCACCGCGACGCCGGGCGTGCTGTCGGGGCGCCGTTCGCGCACGACCATGTGAGCCGCCAGGGCTCGGGTGTCCCAGCCCGCGCAGAGCGTCGGCGCGTCGGGGCCGAGCTCGCTGAGCAGGTCGGCGAGGGCGAGTCGTTCGGTGCGTGCGATCGAGGGCATCACGACGATCGTAGGGTGACCCGGTGAGCGACCGCGACGACACCATGCGCCGCGGGCTCGGCCTGCTCGGCCGGGCGGTCCGCCACGAGCCCCGGATCTTCGCGATCGCGGTCGCCGGCAGCGCCGTCTACGGCGTGATGACGGTCGGTTCGGCCGTCGTGCTCGGCCGGGTCACCGACCGGGTGATCGTCCCGGCGTTCGAGGACGGCCGCACGACCACGGCCGGGCTCGTCGGGGCCGGTGCCGCGATCATCGCCGTGGCGCTGCTGAAGGCGGCCGGCATCGTCGCGCGCCGGCTCGGCGCGGGGATCATGCAGTACCGGCTGCAGGCGCGCTACCGGCGCGACGTCACGAGGCAGTACCTGCGGCTCCCGCTGTCCTGGCACCAGCGGCACCCGACGGGCCAGCTGCTGTCCAACGCCAACGCCGACGTCGAGGCGGTCTGGTTCCCGATCGCACCGCTGCCGATGGCGGTGGGCGTGATCGTGATGCTCTTCGTGGCCGGCGCCGCGCTGGTGCTCACCGACCTCGTGCTCTCGCTGATCGGGTTCCTGCTCTTCCCGGCGATCTTCGCGCTCAACGTGGTCTACCAGCGCAGGCTCTCGCCGCTCGCCACCCGCGCGCAGCAGCTGCGCGCCGAGGTCAGCGGCGTGGCGCACGAGTCGTTCGACGGCGCGCTGGTCGTCAAGACCCTGGGTCGCGAGGTGGAGGAGACGGAGCGCTTCCGGGCGGCGGCGCACGAGCTGCGCGACGCCCAGGTGGCGGTGGGACGGGTCCGCGGGGTGTTCGACCCGGTGCTGGAGGCCCTGCCCACGTTGGGGGTCCTGGCCGTGCTGCTGGTCGGCACGGCGCGCATCGAGTCCGGCGCGATCGCGGCGGGCGACCTGGTGCAGGTCGCGTACCTCTTCACGATCCTGGCCTTCCCCGTGCGCGCCATCGGGTGGGTGCTCGGTGAGCTGCCGCGCAGCGTCGTCGGCTGGGACCGCGTCTCGCGGGTGCTCGAGGCCTCGGGCGGGCTGACGTACGGCACCGCGTCGCTGCCGACGGGGGACCCGGCCTCGCTCGACGTCCGCGAGGTGGACTTCGCCTACGACGACGTCGACGTGCTACACGAGGTGAGCTTCACCGTCGAGGCCGGCCGGACGATCGCCCTGGTCGGCCCCACCGGGTCGGGCAAGTCGACGCTGACGACCGTGCTCGTGCGCCTCGTGGACCCGCGCAGCGGCGACGTCGTACTCGACGGCGTCGACCTGCGGTCGGTCGCCCGTGGCGGGGTCGCGGGGGCGGCCGCGGTGGTGCCGCAGCAGACGTTCCTGTTCGACGACACCGTGCGCGGCAACGTGACGCTCGGCCTCGACGTGCCCGACGAGCAGGTACGCGCGGCGCTGCGGGTCGCGCAGGCCGACCGGTTCGTGGACGCCCTTCCCGCCGGTCTCGACACCCGCATCGGCGAACGCGGCATGACGCTGTCGGGGGGTCAGCGCCAGCGTCTCGCCCTGGCCCGCGCCGTCGTGCGGTCGCCGCGGCTGCTGGTGATGGACGACGCGACGTCGTCGGTCGACCCGAGGGTCGAGGCCGCGATCCTGGCGGGACTGCGGGAGGCGCCGGGCGGGTCCTCGCCGGCCCCGACGGTCGTGGTCGTCGCCTACCGGAAGGCGACGATCGCGCTGGCGGACGAGGTCGTCTACGTCGAGCACGGGCGGGTGGTCGACCGGGGGCCGCACGCCGAGCTGCTGGGCCGGTGCGAGGGCTACCGCCGGCTCATCACCGCCTACGAGCGCGAGGAGGCCGAGCGGGCCGCCATCGCCGCCGACGAGGAGAGCTCGGACTCCGTCGCGTGACCTCGACGGTCGCCCCCGGTCACGGAGGCGTCGGCCCGCCGGGTGGCCTGTGGACGAGGCTTGCGGGCCGGGTCATCCGGCTGGTTAGGATCACCCGTCATGGGGGCGCCGACGGGGACGTTTCGCCGGTTCGGCCTGTCCGTGGTCCTGGCGCTGGTGCTGGTGAGCGGGTGCTCGGACGATCCGGTCGAGGGCGCCAAGGTGCCGCCGAGGGCGACCCCGACCACGACCTCCGCGTCACCGACTCCCGACACCCCCGAAAAGCAGATCAAGGCGACGATGGCGGCGTACTTCGCCGAGCGAACGCTGCGTTCCGAGACGGGCGATATCGACGCGTCTTCGCGCCTTCAGTACGAAGGGCTGTCCATGCCGCGAGGCTCGCGCAAGAGTGATCAGACAGGTGGATTGCAGGCGGTCAGGTACGAGATCCGCCGAGTACGACGATCGTGTCGATCCGCGTGCACGACGTCGAGGCGCGAGAGCGGTCTGCGGAGGTCGTGGCACAAGGTGCCGCCATACAAGCGTGCTCGACGCTGACGGCGAGGTAATCGAGGACTCCGATGGCGGCAGGCTGCCACACCGACTTCTCGCTCGTCGAGAGCGGGCGACGTTGGATCATCGGCAACGCGCTAAACCTGGAGTGATCATGCTGCGCGGCGTCTGATGCTTGCTCATCGCGCCGTTGCTGGCTCGCTCCGGCATCGACGCTCGGCCGACTGCCGGACGACACCCTTGCGCGTGGCTGCGATGCGAAACTGGCGAGACGCCAACCACGGGTGGGGATCAGGAGAACGGGTCCGTGGTCACCAAGGGTGTGCAGTTCCCGGGCGTCTCGGCGGACAGTGCGTTGGGACAGGCGACGGCGGAGAACGCCGAGTGCGACGGGTGTGAGTGGACGATCTCGCCGGCGTGCATGGTCAACGGCCCGACCGACGACGCGCTGTGCCTGGGCGCGGTGAGCACCTGTGCCGATCCGGCGGCGATCCGGTACCGGGTGTACTTCCGGCCGAGCGCGAGGGCACCGTGGCAGCTGGTCGACACGATCTGCCTGGGTCCGGGGGAGCGGCCGACCTCGGTGGCCGATGTGGGGGAGAAGGTCCGCGAGCTGGTCGTGACCTACCTGCCCGACGCGGAGCCCTCGTTCCAGCCGGCGCAGGGCGGTGTGGTCAACCTGCCGACCCTCTTCGCGGCGGGGGAACCGCGGGAGATCCGGACCCGGCCGTTCGACGTGCTGGGGTTCCAGGTGGTGGTCACGGCCACGGCCCGCTGGGAGTGGCGGTTCGACGAGGCGGTGACCAAGTGGTTCAGCGAGCCCGGTGGGGCCTACCCGGACGACTCGGTGTCCTGGACGTACGGCGGGCCGGGGGAGCGGGAGGTGAGCGTGACGACGTTCTGGAAGGCGTCGTTCACCGTGGACGGGGAGGGGCCGTTCGCGGTCCCCGGCCCGGAGATCAGCAAGACGGCCGGGCCGCTGGCGGTGCCGGTGCGGGAGGCGCGCTCGGTGCTCGTCGGCGGCTGAGCCCGCCGCGCGGCGGGACCCGTCTTGGTCAGCTGGACCGGGAGGCGAGCGCGAAGCCCTCCCCGACGACCGCCGCGAGCTCCTGGTAGGCCTCCAGGGTCTCCTCGTCCAGCTCGTCGAGGTCCAGTGCGCTGCCGGCCTCGAGGTGCGGGTCGTACGGGATGGTGACGACGGCGCGGCAGCGTGAGGCGAAGTGGTCCTCCAGCTGCAGGACGTCGACGATGCCCCCGCCCGGCCGGACCGAGGAGATGACCACGACGGCGTTGCGTGCCAGGTCGTCGAGGCCGTGCGCCTCGAGCCAGTCCAGGGTGGCGCTCGCGCTGCGGGCGCCGTCCAGCGACGCGGAGCTCACCACGACCAGCGAGCTCGCGAGCCCCAGGACGCCGCGCATGGCGTCGTGCAGCAGGCCGGTGCCGCAGTCGGTGAGCACCAGGTTGTAGAAGCGCTCGAGGGTGTCGAGGGTGTCGATGTAGTCCTGCTCGCTCAGCGCGGACGACGCCCCCGGGTCGGAGTCGGAGGCGAGCACCTCGAGCCGCGTGGGCGACTGCGAGGTGAAGGCGCGGACGTCGCCGTAGCGGGTGACGCGTTCGCGGGCCTCGAGCAGATGGCGGATCGTCGCGCCGGACTCGCGGGTGATGCGCTCGCTGAGCGTTCCGCGGTCGGGGTTCGCGTCCACCGCGATGACCCGGTCGCCGCGCAGGTTCGCGAACATCGAGCCCAGCGCGGCCGTCGTCGTCGTCTTGCCGACGCCACCCTTGAGGCTGATGACGGCCACGCGGTGCGACCCGCGGACGGGGGTGCGGGCCCGCGCGAGGAGGTCCGCGCGGCGCCGGTCCTCGGGGGACAGCCCGAGGTTGACCTTGCCGCCCGTGAGGGTGAGGACGTGCTTGCGCCACCCGGACTGCGGCCGGGCGCGGCGCGTGCGCAGCACGCTGGCGGCGGTGAGCGACTCGGCATCCGCCCGGCTGGACGCTGCGGGCACCGGGGGGATGTTCCACTCCTCGGGCGGTTCCGGCGCCGAGTGCTCGACGTAGGACCCCATGGGGGCGGCGTGCCGCGAGTTGGCAGGTTCCGGCGGCGGCGGCAGGTCCGCGACCGGGGCCTCGTGGTCGTACGACATGGCGTCGCCTCCCGGCAGCGCGTCCTCGCTCGGGGAGGCGAGCGGCGGAGGGGTCACCGTGGGCAGCGGCGCCGTCAGGTCCACCACGACCGACTCGGTGCCCGACCCGAGGTCGAACGTCGGGATGCTCTGGGTGCTCGACAGGTCGTCGTAGTCGCCGGGGTCGTCGCCGGGATCCTCACCCACGTCGTCGCGGGCATCGTCGGACAGCCATGCCGGGTCCGGCGCGTCGGGCCAGCTGTCGTCGGCACCGGTGACCGCATCGGAGTACAGGCCGTTGCCGTGCCCGGTCGTCTCGTCGTATCGAGCCATCCGACCAGCGTAGCGACCGAATAGTCAGGATCTGTCCATGAGGCAGCATGTGCGGCGATGACCACCATCTCCGACACGCGTCGCGACGCGTCCGGGGCGTGGGCCACCATGCGTCGCGGACTGGCCCTCTCGCCCGAGTTCCGCACCGGTCTCCCGGTCACGTTGCTGCTCGCGCTGGTCGCCACCGTCGGCCGGGTGCTGGTGCCGGTCGCGGTCCAGCAGACCGTCGACGAGGGCCTTCTCGGACCGGGTGGCACCGACAGCGGACGCGTGCGTGCCGCCGTGCTGCTGGCCGCGGTCGCGACCCTGGTCACGGCCGTGGCCGCCTACCGGCTCAACGTGCGCCTGTTCCGTACGACGGAGAGCGGTCTGGCCACCCTGCGGGTTCGTGCCTTCCGCCACGTGCACGACCTGTCGGTGCTCACCCAGAACGCGGAGCGGCGGGGGTCGCTCGTCTCCCGGGTGACCAGCGACGTCGACACGATCTCGACGTTCATGCAGTGGGGCGGGCTGCTGATGATCGTGAGCATGGGTCAGCTCGTCGTGGCCACCGTGCTCATGGCCTTCTACTCGTGGCAGCTCACGGTCCTCGTCTGGGTCTGCTTCCTGCCGCTGTTCCTGCTGATGCGGTCCTTCCAGCGACGGGTGTCGGCTGCGTACGGCCTCGTGCGGGAACGCGTCGGCGACCTGCTGGGCGCGGTGTCCGAGTCGGTCGTCGGCGCGTCGACGGTCCGGGCCTACGCGATCGAGGAGCGCACCGGGGCCCGCATCGACGGTGCGATCGAGCGGCACCGGGCCACCGCGACGCGGGCACAGGGTCTCGTGGCGCTGACGTTCTCGACCGGTGAGGTCGTGGCCGGCGTCGCCAACGCGGCCGTGGTCGTCGTCGGGGTCCTGCTCGGCGTGGACGGCGACATCACGCTCGGGGAGCTGCTGGCGTTCCTGTTCCTCGTGACGCTGTTCGTCGGGCCCGTCCAGATCGGGACCGAGGTGCTCAGCGAGGCGCAGAACGCGATCGCCGGGTGGCGCCGCGTCCTCGGCGTCCTCGACACGCCGGCTGACGTCTCCGACCCGGGTGCGTCCGGCCTGACGCTGCCCCGCGGCCCGATCGACGTGCGGTTCGAGCACGTGTCCTTCGCCTACCCCGGCGGGCCCACGGTGCTCTCGGACGTCGACCTGGCGCTGGCCCCCAGGTCGCGGGTCGCTGTCGTGGGCGAGACCGGGTCCGGCAAGACCACGTTCGCCAAGCTGCTGACCCGGCTCATGGACCCCGCCGAGGGACGGGTGCTGGTCGACGGGGTGGACCTGCGGGAGCTCACGTTCGCGTCGCTGCGGGAACGGGTGGTGATGGTTCCCCAGGACGGCTTCCTGTTCGAGGCGAGCGTCGCCGACAACGTGCGCTACGGACGCCCGTCGGCGAGCGACGCCGACATCGAGCTGGCGTTGACCGAGCTGGGCCTGGTCGAGTGGCTCGACGGGCTGCCGCACCGTCTCGCGACGGACGTCGGGCAGCGCGGCGAGCAGCTCTCGGCGGGGGAGCGACAGCTCGTCGCCCTCGCCCGGGCCTACCTCGCCGATCCTGACCTGCTGGTCCTGGACGAGGCGACCAGCTCCGTCGACCCGGGGACGGAGGTCCGGATCGCGCGGGCCCTGGAGGGCTTGACCCGCGGCAGGACGGCGCTCACGATCGCGCACCGGCTGTCCACGGCCGAGGCGGCCGACGACGTGATCGTGTTCGACGCGGGCCGGGTCGTCGAGCGCGGGCGCCACGCCGACCTCCTCGCGATCGACGGGGTCTACGCGCGGCTGCACGCGTCGTGGTCGGCGCAGCAGCGGACGTGAACTCCGGGCAGAATCGCCGGCATGTCGTCCCTGGACCCTGAGATCGCCGGCCGGCTCAAGCGCGACGCCGACGGCCTGGTGGCCGCCGTCGTGCAGCAGCAGGGCACCGGCGAGGTGCTGATGCTGGGCTGGATGGACGACGAGGCGCTGCACCGGACGCTGACGACGGGGCGTACGACGTTCTGGAGCCGCAGCCGCGGTGAGTACTGGCGCAAGGGCGACACCTCCGGCCATGTCCAGCACGTCCGCTCGGTCCGCCTCGACTGCGACGGGGACGCGCTGCTCGTCACCGTCGAGCAGGTGGGCGCCGCCTGCCACACCGGCGCCCGGACCTGCTTCGACGACGGGACGCTGCCGGTCGCGCCGGCGAGCGAGCGCTGACGTTGCGGCCAGCCGACTGCCGGGGAGGTGGCAGCGTCGTGGGTACGGCGGGCGCGCCGGTCGGCGACCTGTCGCAGCGCGAGCTCGCCGCGCGGGCGGGCGTCGCCGTGAGGGTCTGGCACCTCTCGCCGCGGCAACGCCCGCGGCACACCTTCGACCTCTCCCGGGACCGCCGCGACACCCGGCGGAGCCGCCGCACGTCGCGACCGGGCCAGGTGCAGCCGACCCGACCCAGCACAATGAGCCGCATGTCGTCGACCGTGGCGCCCGACCTCGAGACGTTCCGCCGCCTCGCGAAGGACCGACGGGTCATCCCCGTCACCCGGCGGCTGCTCGCCGACGGTGAGACCCCCGTCGGCATCTACCGCAAGCTCGCGGCGGGACGAAGCGGCACCTTCCTGCTGGAGTCGGCGGAGCACGGCAGGGTGTGGTCGCGCTACTCCTTCGTCGGCGTCCGGTCGCACGCGACGCTGACCGAGCGCGACGGACAGGCCCACTGGGTCGGTCCGCCCCCGGTCGGGGTCCCGGTCGACGGCGACCCGCTGCGTGCCCTGCGGGAGACGGTCGAGACCCTGCACACCGAGCGCCTGCCCGGCCTGCCACCGCTCACCGGCGGGCTCGTCGGGATCGTCGGCTACGACGCCGTGCGGCGGCTGGAGCGGCTCCCCGACTCGACGGTCGACGACCTGCACGTGCCGGAGGTCGCGATGATGCTCACGACCGACCTCGCCGTCCTCGACCACGCCGACGGCTCGGTGCTGCTCATCGCCAACGCGATCAACTACGACGACACCGACGAGCGGGTCGACTGGGCCCACGCCGACGCGGTCGAGCGCCTCGACCGCATGACGTCCGACCTCGCGACCCCCGCACCACCGACCGTCGCCTCGTTCGACCCAGGCGCCGAGCCGACGTACGAGCGCGGTACGACCGCCAGCGACTACCGCGCCGCCGTCGCCACCGTCAAGGAGCAGATCCGCGCCGGCGAGGCGTTCCAGGTCGTGGTCAGCCAGCGCTTCTCGATGTCCACGCAGGCCGACCCGCTCGACGTCTACCGCATGCTGCGGGCCACGAACCCGAGCCCGTACATGTACCTGTTGCGGTTCGAGGACTTCGACGTCGTCGGGTCCAGCCCGGAGGCTCTCGTCAAGGTGACCGACGGCCGCGCGATGATGCACCCGATCGCGGGCACGCGGTGGCGCGGTGCGACGCCCGAGGAGGACGCCGCGCTCGCGGCCGACCTCCTGGCCGACCCGAAGGAGCGCGCCGAGCACCTCATGCTGGTCGACCTCGGCCGCAACGACCTGGGCCGGGTCTGTGCTCCGGGCAGCGTCGAGGTCGTCGACTTCATGTCGGTGGAGCGCTACAGCCACGTCATGCACATCGTGAGCACGGTGGTCGGGCGGGTCGAGACCGGTCGCACCGCCTTCGACGTGCTCGCCGCGTGCTTCCCGGCCGGCACGCTGTCCGGGGCCCCCAAGCCGCGGGCGATGGAGATCATCGACGAGCTCGAGCCGACGCGACGCGGGGTCTACGGCGGCTGCATCGGCTACCTCGACTTCGCCGGCGACGCCGACACCGCCATCGCCATCCGCACCGCATACATGCGTGACGGCGTCGCCCACGTCCAGGCCGGGGCGGGCATCGTCGCCGACTCCGACCCGGCCGCCGAGGACCAGGAGTGCCTGGACAAGGCGCAGGCGGTCCTGCGGGCCGTCGCGACCGCGAGCACCCTGCGCCCCGCGACATGACCCTGCGGCGCGAGCTGACGGTCGCCCTCGCCGCCGCGGTCGCGGGCGGGCTGGTCCTGCTGGTGGCCGAGCCCGTGGTCGGTCTCGTCGCACTCGCCGGGGTGGGCGCGGCGGCGATGCTCCAGCCCCGTCCGCGCGCGGCGGTCGCCGTCGTACTGCTGCTCGTCGCGCTCGCGGCCGGCTCGCTCGGGTGGGCCCGCGAGGACCCGCTGCTGCTCGGCGGGGCGGTCCTGCTCGGCGTCGGCGCCGCGACAGCAGCCGCGAGGTCGCGGCGCTGGCCACCGCCCCGGCGCGGCGGTCCGTCGGGCACGGCAGGCGAGCACAGCGCGCGCGACACGTGGGACGCCCTGGACCGCGGCGAGGACCCGACGGCGTGACTCCTGGCACAATCGGCCGCGTCTGCCGAGGCCGACCGTCCGGGTCCGGCCCACGAGGAGGGGTGTCATGTCAGCGAGCCACGGCAACACGCCGGCCGCCTGGTCGGCCGTGGGCATCATGTTCGTCGGCTTCCTCGTCAGCGGGTTCGCGTTGCCGTTCGAGCTGCCGTGGCTGTTCTTCGTGGGGCTGGGCGTCGTGGCGCTGGGCGCGGTGGTCGGCAAGGTGATGCAGATGATGGGCATGGGAAGCACGGTCACGTACAAGGACGAGCGCGACCCGGACTACGACGAGCCGGACGCGCCCGGGCACCACCGTTCCGACCACCACCCGGCATGACGACGGCTGAGAGGGCCTCACTGTGAGCGACACCGGCAGCAACGACCCCTACGACCCCAACCGCCCCGGGCAGCCCGAGCCGCCGCAGGCGCCTCAGCCGCCCCAGCCGCCGCAGCCGCCGCAGTGGGGCAGCACGCCGCCGCCGCCCGCCGGCGGGGGCCAGTGGGGAGGTCAGCCGGAGGGCCAGCCCCAGTACGGCCAGCCCCAGTACGGCCAGCCGCAGTACGGCCAGCCCCAGTACGGGCACCCCGGCGGCGAGCCGCCCCCGAACTACCTCGTCTGGTCGATCCTCAGCACGATCTTCTGCTGCCTGCCGCTCGGCGTCGCGTCGATCGTCTTCGCGGCCCAGGTCAACAGCAAGTTCGCGGGCGGCGACCTCGCCGGGGCGCAGGAGTCCTCACGCAAGGCGAAGCAGTTCGCCATCTGGTCCGCGGCCGCGGGCGTCATCGTGTTCGTCCTCTACATCGTCGGCATCGTCGCGCTCGCGGCGGCCGGCTGAGCCCGCCGTGACGACGGTCGGCACCGCGTACGCCGCGGTCGGGGCCGGGCGGGGCACCGCGATGCGGGGCCCGCTCGGCGTCGCGGCGCTCGCGGTCGCCGCGGCCGGCGTCGTGGCACTCGTCGACCCGAACGAGCCGGGGCACTACCCGACCTGCCCCTTCCTCGCCGCGACCGGCCGGTTCTGCCCCGGCTGCGGGGCGCTGCGCTCGGTGCACGCCCTGACCCACGGCGACGTCGCGGCCGCTGTGGGTCTGAACGTGCTGACGGTGCTCGGCGTCGCCGCGCTGGTCGTCATCTGGCTGCGCTGGGCGCTCCGGTCGTGGACGGGTGCGCGGCGCACGACGGTCACCCCGCCGGCCGTCCTGTACTCGTTCCTCGTCGTGGTCGTCGTCTTCGCCGTGGTCCGCAACCTGCCGGGCTGGGCGTTCCTCGCGCCCTGACGCGCCGACACCGGTTCGGACCCCTCGCGCCGCCCGGTTACGCTGGCCCGAGCCGCCGCCCGACAGGGGAGGGCGCCGCGGGACAGGTGAGGGGAACCCACGTGAGCGTGCTCGACGACATCCTGGTCGACGTGCGCGCCGATCTGGCCGCCCGCCAGGCGCGGGTCAGTCTCGACGAGCTCAAGGCGCGCGCCGCCGACCGGCCCGAGTGCCGCAACCCGATGCCGCTGCTCAAGGGTGAGGGCGTCGCGGTCATCGCCGAGGTCAAGCGGTCGAGCCCGTCCAGCGGGACGCTCGCCGAGATCGCCGACCCGGCCGCTCTCGCCGCCGACTACGAGGCCGGGGGTGCCGCGGTCATCTCGGTGCTCACCGAGGAGCGCCGGTTCGGCGGCAGCCTCGACGACCTGGTCGCGGTGCGCCGGGCGGTCGACGTGCCGGTGCTGCGCAAGGACTTCATCGTGTCGAGCTACCAGCTCTGGGAGGCGCGGGTCCACGGCGCCGACCTGGCGTTGCTCATCGTCGCGGCCCTCGACCAGGAGGCGCTCGTCTCGCTGGTCGAGCGCGCGCAGTCGCTCGGCCTGACGCCGCTCGTCGAGTGCCACACGGTCGAGGAGGTCGAGCGCGCGCTCGCGGCTGGTGCGACGGTCATCGGCATCAACGCTCGCGACCTGCGCACGCTCGAGGTCGACCGCGCGGTGTTCGCCCAGGTCGCGCCGCACGTGCCCGACCAGGTCGCGTGCATCGCCGAGTCCGGCGTCCGCGGCCCGCACGACGTCATGGAGTACGCCCGCGCGGGCGCCGACGCGGTCCTCGTCGGCCAGTCGCTGGTGACCGGCAAGGACCCCCGCTCGGCCGTCGCCGACCTCGTCGCCGCCGGCGCCCACCCGGCCCTCAAGCACCACCACCGGTGAACGCGACCGGCCGATGACCAGTCACGACCAGCCCGGGCACTTCGGACCGTACGGCGGGCGGTTCGTCCCCGAGGCCCTCGTCGCAGCCCTCGACGAGCTGACCGCCGCCTTCGAGAAGGCGGCCGGCGACGACCGCTTCCGCGACGAGCTGGCCGGCCTGCACCGCACCTACACCGGCCGGCCCAGCCCGGTCACCGAGGCCGCCCGGTTCGCCGAGCACGCCGGCGGAGCGCGCATCCTGCTCAAGCGTGAGGACCTCAACCACACCGGGTCGCACAAGATCAACAACGTGCTGGGCCAGGCACTGCTCGCGCGCGACATGGGCAAGACCCGGGTCATCGCCGAGACGGGCGCCGGGCAGCACGGGGTGGCCACGGCGACGGCCGCGGCCCTGCTCGGCCTCGAGTGCGTGGTCTACATGGGCGAGGAGGACACCCGGCGGCAGGCGCTCAACGTGGCCCGGATGCGCCTGCTCGGCGCCCAGGTCGTGCCGGTCTCGGCCGGCAGCCGCACCCTCAAGGACGCCATCAACGAGGCGATGCGCGACTGGGTCACCACCGTCGACCGCACCCACTACGTCCTGGGCACCGTCACCGGCCCGCACCCGTTCCCGACGATGGTCCGCGAGTTCCAGCGGGTGATCGGCGACGAGGCCCGGCAGCAGGTGCTCGACCTGACCGGCCGGCTGCCGGAGGCGGTCGTGGCCTGCGTCGGCGGAGGGTCCAACGCGCTGGGCATCTTCGCGGCGTTCCTCGACGACCGCGACGTGGCGCTGCACGGCTTCGAGGCGGGCGGCGAAGGGGTCGGCAGCGGCCGGCACGCGGCACGGATGGAGGGCGGGTCGCCCGGCGTGCTCCACGGCACGCGGACGTACATCCTGCAGGACGCGATGGGCCAGACGGTGCCGTCGCACTCGGTCTCCGCGGGTCTCGACTACCCCGGCGTCGGCCCGGAGCACGCGTGGCTGCACGACACCGGCCGGGTGACCTACGGCTCGGTCACCGACGCCGAGGCCATGGACGCGTTCGCGCTGCTCTGCCGCACCGAGGGCATCATCCCCGCGATCGAGAGCGCGCACGCCCTGGCCGGCGCGCTGCGCGTCGGCCGTGACCTGACAGGCCCGTCAGGTGAGCGACCGGTCGTGCTGGTCAACCTCTCCGGCCGCGGCGACAAGGACGTCGACACCGCGGCCGCGTGGTTCGACGTGGTGAGCGAGGCCGACGTCGAGGCGTCGGCGACCGCGGCGCGGGACGAGCCGGCGCAGGACGCCTCGGGGCACGGCTGGTGAGCAGGCTCGACGAGGTCCTCGCCGCGGCGCGGGCGGAGAACAGGGCCGCGCTGGTCGGCTACCTGCCGGCGGGCTACCCCAGCGTCCAGGGCGCGGCCGACGCCATGACGGCGATGGTCCGCGGCGGCGTCGACATCGTGGAGGTCGGCCTTCCCTACTCCGACCCCCTCATGGACGGCCCGACGATCCAGGAGGCGGTCGAGGCGGCGCTCGTCGCGGGCACCACGACCGACGACGTCGTCACGACGGTCCGCCAGGTCGCGGCCACCGGCGCTCCGACGCTGGTGATGAGCTACTGGAACCCGGTCGAGCGCTACGGCGCCCTCCGGTTCGCCGAGGCGCTGGCCGACGCCGGGTGCGCGGGGGTCATCACCCCGGACCTCCTGCCCGACGAGGCGGGTGCCGAGCCGTCGGACTGGCTGGGTGCCACCGACGCCACAGGCCTGGCACGCGTCTTCCTCGTCGCCCCCTCCTCGACCGACGAGCGCCTGGCGAGGACCGCCGAGCACTGCCGGGGCTTCGTCTACGCGGCCTCGACGATGGGCGTGACCGGCACGCGGACGGCGGTAGGTGGTGCTGCCGAGGTGCTCGTGCGACGGACCCGCGCGGTCACGGACACGCCCGTCTGCGTCGGGCTCGGCGTCTCGAACGGGGACCAGGCCGCGCAGGTCGCGGCCTTCGCCGACGGCGTCATCGTGGGCTCGGCGTTCGTCCGCGCCCTGCTCGACGCCGCCACCCCCGAGGCCGGGTGCACAGCGGTCGGCGAGCTCGCCGCGGAGCTGGCCGACGGCGTGCGACGGGGACGCTCGTGAGGGCCCGGCTCGGCACCGCGCTCGCGGCCCTCCTCCTCGCGGCGGGCTGCGCCGGCGGCACGGGCGACGCGGCCGGACCGGGCGCCGCGGCGGACGTACGCGCCGGGGACCCCGGTGGCTGGCGCGGCTCGGTCATCACGAGCGGCTACCCGTTGCCGGACGAGACGTTCACCGACACGTCGGGCGACACGGTCGTGCCCGCGCAGGACGCGGCGACCCCCGTCACGCTGGTGTTCTTCGGCTACACGTCATGCCCCGACATCTGCAACGTGGTCCTCGCGAACATCGCCTCCGCGCTGCGCGGCACCACGGAGCCGGTGCGCGAGTCGACGCGGCTGATGTTCGTCAGCACGGACCCCGGGCGCGACACCCCGCAGGCCGTCCGCGACTACCTCGACCGGTTCGACCCGACGTACGAGGGGCTCGTCGCTCCGTTGGCGACGGTGGAGCAGGCCGCCGAAGCGCTGCATGTCAGCTTCGAGCGCCCCGACGGCACGACGGGGGGCTACGAGGTCGACCACGGCTCGCACATCACGGCCTTCCTCGACGGGGCCGCCCGCGTGGTGTGGTCGGAGACCACGCCCGTCGACGACATCCGCGCCGACCTCGAGCGCCTCGTCCGGCTAGCCTGACCGGACCATGCTGCTCGCGTCGTTCCCCAGCCCGGCCGAGGGCGTCTGGCACCTCGGACCCCTGCCCGTGCGCGCCTATGCGCTGTGCATCATCGCCGGCATCGCGGTCGCGCTGTGGCTCGGCGAGCGGCGCTGGGTGGCGCGCGGCGGCCGGCGCGGCGACGTCACCGAGATCGCCACCTGGATGGTGCCGTTCGGCATCGCCGGCGGGCGCGTCTACCACGTGATCTCCTCGCCGCAGGCCTACTTCGGCGAGGGCGGCGACCCCGTGTCGGCGCTCTACATCTGGGAGGGCGGGCTCGGCATCTGGGGCGCCATCACGCTCGGCGGCGTCGGGGCGTGGATCGGCTGCCGCCGCCGCGGCATCCCGCTACCCGCCTTCGCCGACGCCCTGGCCCCGGGCATCGTCCTCGCGCAGGCGCTGGGCCGGCTCGGCAACTACTTCAACCAGGAGCTCTTCGGCCGCCCGACCGACCTGCCGTGGGCGGTCGAGATCGACCCCGCGTTCCGTCCCGACGGGTTCGCCGACCAGGTCACCTACCACCCGACGTTCCTCTACGAGCTGCTGTGGAACGTGGGGGTCGCGGCGGTGGTCGTCTGGGCGGACCGGCGGTTCCGGCTCGGCCACGGGCGTGCGTTCGCCCTCTACGTCGCCGCCTACACCGTCGGCCGGCTCTGGATCGAGGCCCTGCGCGTCGACCCGGCCAACGACGTGCTCGGCCTGCGCGTCAACATCTGGGTCAGCCTGCTCGTCCTGGCCGGTGCGGTGGCCTACCTCGTCGTGTCGGCCCGGCGACGGCCCGGTCGCGAGACCCCCGAGGAGCTCGAGGCACGTCGCGAGCCGGACCAGGCGCAGGAGGTGTCCGCGTGACCAGCGCGTCCGAGCGCGCGGAGCACGAGGCGCAGCGCATCCAGCACGAGCACTCCGACGTCACCGGCGGCTGGCTGCGCCCCGCCGTGTTCGGCGCCTCGGACGGCCTCGTGTCCAACTTCGCGCTGATCGCCGGCGTCACCGGCGGCGCCGGCGACAGCAGCACCGTCCTGCTCGCCGGCCTGGCGGGTCTGGCCGCGGGTGCCTTCTCGATGGCGGCGGGGGAGTACGTCTCGGTCCGCTCCCAGGCCGAGCAGGCGCTGGCCGAGATCGAGACCGAACGGCGCGAGATCGCCCGCAACCCGCGGGGCGAGGAGTTCGAGCTCGCCCAGATGTACGTCGCCAAGGGGCTCGATCCCGACCTCGCCCGCCAGGTCGCCCGCCAGCTGTCCGTCGATCCCGACACGGCCCTGGACGTCCACGTCCGCGAGGAGCTCGGCCTCGACGTGGGACAGCTGCCCTCGGCCATGCTGGCGGCGGGCTCGTCGTTCGCGGCGTTCGCGGTGGGCGCGCTGCTGCCCGTGCTGCCGTACCTGTTCGGGGCGACCACGCTCGGCCCGGCCGTCGTCCTCACCCTGCTCGGGCTGTTTCTGTGCGGCGCCTTCGTGACGCGGCTGACACCGCGGCCGTGGTGGTACGGCGGGGGCCGCCAGGTCCTCGTCGGCGCCGTCGCCGCGGCCGTGACCTACGGCTTCGGCTCCCTGGTCGGCCTCGGCCTCGACTAGCCGCTTCCCCCCGCCATTCGTGCATGATCACCCGCGGTGGGCGGGGCGCTGACCTGCGAGGACGTACGTCCACAACCACTCGTGCATGATCACCGCGGGGTGGTGTCCGGGTGACGGACGGGTTGCGGTGCCACGGGGACCTGCGGGGGTACAGTTCCGCGCAGCACCGCAGGGCCAGCGTTGTCCCTCGGTCGACGAGAGCTCCGTGGCGGGACCGCCGCGGGCTCCCTCGACGAGGAAGGACGGCCGGCGTGACCGCACCGCACCCCTTCGGCAGCACCCCCGCCGCGCAGGGCCTCTACGACCCTGCGTCCGAGCACGACGCGTGCGGCGTCGCGTTCGTGGCGACCCTGTCCGGCGTCGCGACCCACGAGATCGTCGACCAGGCGCTGACCGCGCTGCGCAACCTCGACCACCGCGGCGCCTCGGGGGCCGAGCCCGACTCCGGCGACGGCGCCGGCATCCTCACCCAGGTCCCCGACGAGCTCCTGCGCGCCGTCCTGCCCTTCCCGCTGCCCGACAAGGGGTCCTACGCCGTCGGCATCGCGTTCCTGCCCGACGACGACGTCGCCGAGGCCGAGGCCCGGGCGACCGTGGAGCGGATCGCGGACGAGGAGGGGCTCTCGGTCGTCGGCTGGCGGGACCTCCCGACCACGCCCGCGCTGCTCGGCGCGACCGCCCGAGGGGTGCAACCGCGCTTCCGGCAGCTCGTCGTCACGGCCGCCGCCGGTCGCGTGTTCGGTGTCGGGCTCGAGCGGATGGCGTTCTGCCTGCGCAAGCGGGCCGAGCGCGAGGCCGCGGTCTACTTCCCGTCGCTGTCGAGCCGCACGATCGTCTACAAGGGCATGCTCACGACCTCGCAGCTGGAGCCGTTCTTCCCGGACCTGTCCGACCGGCGCTACGTCTCCGAGCTCGCCCTGGTCCACTCACGGTTCTCGACGAACACCTTCCCCAGCTGGCCGCTCGCCCACCCGTACCGGCTCATCGCGCACAACGGCGAGATCAACACCGTCCGGGGCAACCGCAACTGGATGGCGGCCCGCGAGAGCCGGCTGGCCAGCGACGTCATCACCGGCGACCTCTCCCGGCTGCTCCCGGTGTGCACGCCCGGCGCGAGCGACTCGGCGTCCTTCGACGAGGTGCTCGAGCTCCTGCACCTCGGCGGACGCAGCCTGCCCCACGCGGTGCTGATGATGATCCCGGAGGCGTGGGAGAACCACGCCGAGATGGACCCCGCGCGGCGGGCGTTCTACGAGTTCAACGCCGCCCTCATGGAGCCGTGGGACGGCCCGGCCTGCATCACCTTCACCGACGGCAGCCTCATCGGGGCCGTGCTCGACCGCAACGGCCTGCGGCCCAGCCGCTACTGGGTCACCTCCGACGGGCTGGTCGTGCTGGCCAGCGAGGTCGGCGTGCTCGACCTCGACCCGGCCACGGTGGTGCGCAAGGGCCGGCTGCAGCCCGGCCGCATGTTCCTGGTGGACACCGACCGCGGCCGCATCGTCGACGACGCCGAGATCAAGGCCGAGCTCGCGGCCGAGGCGCCCTACGACGAGTGGCTGCATGCCGGACAGATCCACCTCGCCGACCTGCCCGAGCGCGAGCACGTCGTGCACACCCACGCCAGCGTGGCGCGGCGGCAGCAGACCTTCGGCTACACCGAGGAGGAGCTGCGGGTCCTGCTCGCGCCGATGGCGACCAACGGGCTCGAGCCGCTCGGGTCGATGGGCACCGACACCCCGGTCGCCGTGCTGTCCCAGCGGCCGCGGCTGCTCTTCGACTACTTCAGCCAGCTCTTCGCCCAGGTCACCAACCCGCCGCTGGACGCGATCCGCGAGGAGCTGGTGACCAGTCTCGGCACCTCGATCGGCCCCGACCAGAACCTGCTCACGGCGACGCCGGCGCACTGTCGTCAGGTCGTCCTGGACTTCCCGGTCATCGACAACGACGAGCTCGCGAAGCTGCAGCACATCAACCGCGACGGCGACCTCCCGGGGTTCGCGACCGCGCGGATCCGGGGGCTCTACCCGGTCGCGGGCGGCGGGCCGGCGCTGCAGGCGGTGCTCGAGGACGTCTTCGCGGAGGTGTCCGACGCCGTCGAGGCCGGGGCCCGGTTCATCGTGCTGTCCGACCGCGACTCCGACGGCGAGTGGGCCCCGATCCCGTCGCTGCTGCTCACCAGCGCCGTGCACCACCACCTCATCCGCTGCCGCACCCGCACGCAGGTCGGGCTCGTCGTCGAGGCCGGCGACGTCCGCGAGGTGCACCACGTGGCGCTGCTCATCGGCTACGGGGCCTCGGCCGTGAACCCCTACCTGGCGATGGAGACCGTCGAGGACCTCGCCCGCCGGGGCGAGGTCGGTGACGTCGCACCCGAGCAGGCCGTGCGCAACCTCATCAAGGCGCTCGGCAAGGGCGTGCTCAAGGTGATGTCCAAGATGGGCATCTCGACGGTGGCGTCCTACCACGGCGCTCAGGTCTTCGAGGCGGTCGGCCTCGACCAGGCGATGGTGGAGCACTACTTCACCGGTACGTCCTCCAAGCTCGGCGGGGTCGGGCTGGACGTCCTCGCCCGTGAGGTGGCCCGCCGGCACGCGGTGGCCTACCCGCGCGCCGGGACGGCGCCCAGCCACCGCACGCTCGACGTGGGCGGGGAGTACCAGTGGCGGCGCGAGGGCGAGCTCCACCTGTTCAACCCGGAGACCGTCTTCCGGCTGCAGCATGCGACGCGGGCGCGGCGCTACGACGTCTTCAAGCAGTACACCAAGGCCGTCGACGAGCAGTCCGAGCGGCTGATGACCCTGCGCGGCCTGTTCCGGTTCGCGGACGGCCGCCGGCCGCCCGTACCCCTCGACGAGGTCGAGCCGGTCGAGGCGATCGTGCGCCGGTTCTCCACCGGCGCGATGTCCTACGGCTCGATCTCGCAGGAGGCTCACGAGACGCTCGCGGTCGCGATGAACCGGCTGGGCGGCAAGTCGAACACCGGCGAGGGCGGTGAGGACTCCGACCGGCTCTACGACGAGCGCCGCTCGGCCGTCAAGCAGGTCGCGTCCGGCCGGTTCGGGGTCACCAGCGAGTACCTCGTCAACGCGGACGACCTGCAGATCAAGATGGCCCAGGGGGCGAAGCCGGGGGAGGGCGGCCAGCTGCCCGGCCACAAGGTCTACCCGTGGATCGCGCGGACCCGGCACTCCACGCCCGGCGTGGGCCTGATCTCGCCGCCGCCGCACCACGACATCTACTCGATCGAGGACCTGGCCCAGCTGATCCACGACCTGAAGAACGCCAACGACCGGGCGCGGGTGCACGTCAAGCTCGTCGCCGAGGTCGGCGTCGGCACGGTCGCGGCCGGAGTCAGCAAGGCGCACGCCGACGTCGTGCTCATCTCGGGACACGACGGCGGCACCGGAGCCTCGCCGCTCACCTCCCTCAAGCACGCCGGTGCGCCCTGGGAGCTCGGGCTGGCCGAGACACAGCAGACGCTGCTCCTCAACGGCCTGCGGGACCGGATCGTCGTGCAGACCGACGGGCAGCTCAAGACCGGGCGCGACGTCGTGATCGCCGCCCTGCTGGGCGCCGAGGAGTACGGCTTCGCGACCGCGCCGCTGGTCGTCAGCGGCTGCGTCATGATGCGCGTCTGCCACCTCGACACCTGCCCGGTGGGCATCGCGACGCAGAACCCCGAGCTGCGCGAGCGGTTCACCGGCAAGCCGGAGTTCGTCGAGACGTTCTTCACCTACATCGCCGAGGAGGTGCGCGAGCACCTCGCCGCGCTGGGCTTCCGCAGCCTCGACGAGGCCATCGGCCAGGCGGAGTCGCTGGACACCAGCCGGGCCGTCTCGCACTGGAAGGCGCAGGGCCTCGACCTCGCGCCGATCCTGCACGTGCCCGACCTGCCCGACGGCACGGCGCGGCGGCGCACGACCGTGCAGGACCACGGGCTGGAGAAGGCACTGGACAACGAGCTGATCGCGCGGTCGGCCGACGCCCTCGAGCTGGGCCGGCCCGCCTCGTTCGCGATGGCGATCCGCAACGTGAACCGCACCGTCGGCACCATGCTCGGCGCCGAGGTCACCCGGCGCTACGGCGGGCAGGGGCTGCCCGACGGCACCATCGACATCACCCTGACCGGCTCGGCGGGCCAGTCGTTCGGCGCGTTCCTGCCCTCGGGCATCACGCTGCGGCTGCTCGGCGACGCCAACGACTACCTCGGCAAGGGACTCTCGGGCGGCCGGCTCGTGGTGCGGCCCGCGCCCGGGGCGTCGCTCGTGGCCGAGCGCAACGTGGTCGCCGGGAACGTGCTCCTCTACGGCGCCACCGGCGGCGAGGTCTTCGTGCGCGGCATCGTCGGCGAGCGCTTCGCCGTGCGCAACTCGGGTGCGACCGCCGTGGTGGAGGGCGTCGGCGACCACGCCTGCGAGTACATGACCGGGGGACAGGTCGTCGTTCTCGGCGGGGTCGGCCGGAACTTCGCCGCCGGCATGTCGGGCGGCACGGCGTACGTCCTGGACCTGCACCGTGCGCGGGTCAACGCCGAGATGGTGGACCTCGAGGACCTCGACGAGGAGGACGTCGACCTGGTGCACCACCTCGTCGACCGGCACACCGAGCTCACCGGGTCGGCCGTGGGGCGTGCCCTGCTCGAGGGCTGGCGGGGAGCCTCCGGCCGGTTCACGAAGGTCATGCCGCGCGACTACAAGAACGTCCTGAACGCCCGCGCGAGTGCGCTCGAGGCGGGGTTCGGCGACGACAGCCCCGAGACCCTGACCGCGATCATGGAGGCCTCCCGTGGCTGACCCGAAGGGCTTCCTCACCACGCCGCGGCGCGAGCTCCCGCCCCGTCGCCCGGTCGACGTGCGCATCACCGACTGGCGCGAGGTCTACGAGGACCAGGACGCGGACCAGCGCAGACGTCAGGCCGGGCGCTGCATGGACTGCGGCATCCCCTTCTGCCACGACGGCTGCCCGCTCGGCAACCTCATCCCGGAGTGGAACGACCTCGTCCGCCGTGACGACTGGCCGGTCGCGATCGAGCGGCTGCACGCCACCAACAACTTCCCGGAGTTCACCGGGCGGCTCTGCCCGGCGCCCTGCGAGGGCTCCTGCGTGCTCGGCATCACCAGCGAGCCGGTCACGATCAAGCAGGTCGAGGTGTCGATCATCGACCGGGCCTGGGACTCCGGGTGGGTGGCGCCGCAGCCGCCCGAGCGGCTGACCGGCAGGACCGTGGCTGTCGTCGGGTCGGGGCCGGCGGGGCTCGCGGCCGCGCAGCAGCTCACCCGCGCCGGCCACACGGTCGCCGTGCTCGAGCGCGCCGACGCGGCCGGCGGGCTGCTGCGCTACGGCATCCCGGAGTTCAAGATGGAGAAGCGGCACCTGGACCGGCGGCTCGCCCAGATGACCGCGGAGGGCACCCGGTTCAAGACCGGCGTCGACGTCGGGGCCGACCTCGACGCCAAGGCGCTCCGCGCGCGCTACGACGCGGTGGTCCTCGCCGTGGGAGCGACCGCGCCGCGCGACCTGCCCGTGCCGGGCCGGGAGCTCCGCGGGGTGCTGCAGGCGATGGAGTACCTGCCGCACGCCAACCGGGCGGCGCTCGACCCGGCGTACGAGGTGCCGGTGTCTGCCGCGGGCCGGCACGTCGTGATCATCGGCGGCGGCGACACCGGCGCCGACTGCCTCGGGACCGTGCACCGGCAGGGGGCGGCGTCGGTGACCCAGCTGGAGATCATGCCGCGCCCCGCGGACGAGCGCCCGGACACCAACCCGTGGCCGGCGTGGCCGCTGGTCTACCGCACGTCCAGCGCCCACGAGGAGGGCGGCGAGCGGGTCTATGCCGTGAGCACCAACCGCCTCGTCGGTGACGACCAGGGCAGGGTCCGGTCCCTCGAGCTGGTCGAGGTGGCGATGGCCGACGGCCGGTTCGAGCCGGTCGAGGGCACGACGCGCGAGATCCCCGCCGAGCTCGTCCTGCTCGCGATGGGGTTCACCGGGCCCGAGCAGCCGGGCCTGCTCGAGCAGCTGGGCGTCGACCTGGACCCGCGGGGCAACGTCGCGCGCGACGAGGCGTACATGTCCTCGGTGCCCGGCGTGTTCGTCGCCGGGGACGCGGGTCGGGGCCAGTCGCTCATCGTGTGGGCCATCGCGGAGGGCCGGGCGGCGGCCTCCGGCGTGGACGCCTGGCTCACGGGCGGCCAGTCGCTGCTGCCGCGCCCGATCGCACCCACCGCGCGCCCGCTGGCCGTCTGAGCGCCTCTCGCGTCCGGGGCAGACCACCCATCCACGGGGTGGACCTGCCGCCGACAGGGCGCAGCCCGGGCCTAGGCTCGGGGGGTGCGCCGCGCCAAGATCGTCTGCACCCTGGGCCCCGCCACGTCGAGCGCGGACGGGGTCAGGTCACTCGTCGCCGCCGGTATGGACGTCGCCCGGCTGAACCTCAGCCACGGCGACTACGCCGACCACGAGAAGGTCTACGACAACGTCCGGCAGGCCTCCGACGAGAGCAAGCGCTCGATCGGCGTCCTCGTCGACCTGCAGGGTCCGAAGATCCGGCTCGGCCGGGTGGCCGACGGTCCGGTCACCGTCACCCGCGGCGACGAGCTGGTCATCACCACCGAGGACGTCCCCGGCGACAAGCACGTCGTGTCGACGACCTACGAGGGTCTGACGGGCGACGTGCACCCCGGCGACCGGCTGCTCATCGACGACGGCAAGGTGAGCCTGGAGTGCCTGCGGGTCGACGGGCCGCGCATCGTGACCCGGGTCGTCGAGGGCGGCAAGATCTCCGACCACAAGGGCATCAACCTGCCGGGTGTCGCGGTCAGCGTTCCCGCGCTGTCGGAGAAGGACGTCGAGGACCTGCGGTGGGCCCTGCACCTGCAGGCGGACCTCATCGCCCTGTCCTTCGTCCGCAGCGCCGACGACATCCTCGACGTGCACCGCATCATGGACGAGGAGGGCGTGCGGCTGCCGGTCCTGGCCAAGATCGAGAAGCCGCAGGCGGTCCAGGAGCTGTCCGGCATCGTCGACGCGTTCGACGGCATCATGGTCGCCCGGGGGGATCTCGGGGTGGAGCTGCCCCTCGAGGACGTGCCCCTGGTGCAGACCCGGGCCATCTCGCTCGCCCGCCGGGCCGCCAAGCCGGTCATCGTCGCGACGCAGATGCTCGAGTCGATGATCGAGTCGTCGCGCCCCACCCGCGCCGAAGCGTCCGACGTGGCCAACGCCGTGCTCGACGGCACCGACGCCCTCATGCTCTCCGGCGAGACGAGTGTGGGCAAGCACCCCATCGTGACCGTCGAGACGATGGCCCGGATCATCGCGAAGATGGAGGACAACGCGCTCGCCGACATCCCGCCGCTGACCGGCCGGCCGCGGACCAAGGGCGGTGCCATCACCCGAGCGGCGACCGAGGTCGGCGAGCAGCTCGGCGCGCGCTACCTGGTGGCGTTCACCCAGAGCGGCGACTCGGCCCGGCGCATGGCCAGGTTGCGCTCGCCGATCCCGCTGCTCGCCTTCACCCCCGTGCAGGCGGTGCGCAGCCAGCTGTCGCTGTCGTGGGGGGTCGAGACCTTCCTCACGCCCTTCGTGAAGCACACCGACGACATGGTGCTGCAGGTCGACCAGGCGCTGCTGGGCGAGGACCGGGCGCGGCGCGGCGACCTGATCGTCATCGTCGCGGGCAGCCCCCCCGGCATCGCGGGGTCGACCAACGCGCTGCGCGTCCACCGGGTCGGCGACGCCGTGGACCGTCTCGCCGACTGACGGCTCAGAGCAGCAGCGCCGAGGCGGCCCACACCGCGACCATGATGACGCCGGTCACGAGCTCGACCAGGATGCCGATGCCGACGCCGACGAGGACAGCGCGGGTCGACCGCCAGGCCGCGGTGGCGTCACCCAGCCGCTGCACCTCGGCCAGGTAGACCGCGCCGACACCGCCGACGACCACTCCGAGGACCGGCACCACGAAGAACCCGACGACCGCGCCGACGGCACCGAGCACCAGGGTCCGGCGAGGTGCCCCCTCGGTCGTGGCCCGCCGCGCCGGGAGCGCGTACTTCGCGGCGGTCCCCGTCACGAGAAGCACGGTCAGCACCGCCACGACGGCCCAGCGGGGGCCACCCCCGTCGAGCCACGCCCAGGCAAGGCCGGCCGCCCAGACGAGCAGCAGCCCGGGCAGGACCGGCACGAGCACGCCGACGAGCCCGACGAGCATCACGAGCAGGACGACGAGCTCACCCGCGGCCGACACCCGGACATCATGGCGTGCGGCCTCGCATGTGCCGGTCAGCGAGGGGCACAATCGCCGTGCCGTACGCCCGTGGCGTGCCGAGCCGCGCCGGCCGGCCGCCCGACCGAAGGAGGCACCGCGTGACCAGCAGCGACCAGAAGGCGGTCCTGGACGCCGTCCCGACCGGGGTGCTGGTCGGCGGGGAGTGGCGGGAGGCGGCCGGAGGAGGACGCTTCGCGGTCTCCGACCCGGCCACCGAGGAGCCGCTCGTCGAGGTCGCCGACGGGCAGCCGGAGGACGCGCTGGCCGCGCTCGACGCCGCGGCCGACGCCCAGCCGGGCTGGGCCGCCACGCCACCCCGGGAGCGCGGGGAGATCCTGCGCCGGGCCTTCGGTCTGCTGACCGACCACGCCGACGAGCTCGCGCTGCTCATCACGCTGGAGATGGGCAAGAGCGTCGCCGAGTCCAGGGCCGAGGTGGCCTACGGCGCGGAGTTCTTCCGGTGGTTCTCCGAGGAGGCGGTCCGGGTCGAGGGCCGGTTCTCCCGGGCACCTGCCACACCCGAGCGGCTGCTCACCATGAAGCAGCCGGTGGGCCCCTGCCTGCTCATCACGCCCTGGAACTTCCCGCTGGCCATGGCGACCCGCAAGATCGGGCCGGCTGTCGCGGCGGGCTGCACGATGGTCGTCAAGCCGGCGCAGCTCACGCCGCTGACGACGATGCGCGTGGCCGAGCTGCTGGGGGAGGCCGGCCTTCCTGCCGGCGTGCTCAACGTGGTGCCCTCGACGTCGGCGGGCCGCACGGTCGGTCCCCTGATGGCCGACGACCGCCTGCGCAAGGTGTCGTTCACCGGCTCGACCGAGGTCGGGCGCACCCTGGTGGAGCAGTCGGCCCGGAACCTGCAGCGCATGTCGATGGAGCTCGGCGGCAACGCGCCGTTCCTGGTCTTCGCCGACGCCGACCTCGACGCGGCGGTCGAGGGCGCGCTGGTCGCGAAGATGCGCAACAACGGCGAGTCGTGCGTGGCCGCCAACCGGTTCCACGTGGCGGCCGAGGTGGCCGACGACTTCGCGGGGCGGCTGGCCGAGCGCATGGGCTCGCTGACCGTCGGCCACGGTGCCGACGAGGGGACGAAGGTCGGCCCGTTGATCAACGAGGAGCAGCGCGGCATCGTCGAGGACCTGGTGGCCGACGCGGTCGACAAGGGCGCGAAAGCGCTCACCGGCGGCTCACGGGTCGAGGGGAGGGGGTTCTTCTACTCCCCGACGGTCCTCGGCGGCGTCGGGCCGGACGCCCGCATCCTGCGGGAGGAGGCGTTCGGTCCCGTCGCGCCCGTGACGACCTTCGGCTCGGAGGACGAGGCGGTCCGGCAGGCGAACGACACGGAGTTCGGCCTGGTCGCCTACGTCTACACGGCCGACCTCAAGCGCGCCTTGCGCGTCGTCGAGGGGCTCCAGGTCGGCATGGTCGGCCTCAACCGCGGGATGGTCTCCAACGCCGCTGCCCCGTTCGGCGGGGTCAAGCACTCAGGCTTCGGCCGTGAGGGCGGCAGCGAGGGCATCGAGGAGTACCTGGACACCAAGTACGTCGCCATCGACATGTGACGTCGCCCGGCCTGTGACATCGCCTGGCCTGTGACACCGTCGCCGCTGCGCGGGTGGTGTGGCAGGGTGAGGCGATGTCCACCTTGATCGAGCAGTACGACCACGCCCTGGCCGAGTTCGGGCGCCGGGTCGAGAAGGTCGGGCCGGACCAGTGGTCGGCGCCGACCCCGTGCGACGAGTGGGACGTCCGGGCCCTCGTCGCGCACCTGGTCGACGAGTGCCGCTGGGCGCCGTACCTGCTCTCGGGCGGCAGCGTCGCGGACGCCGGGGACCGCTTCGTGGGCGACCCCCTGGGCGAGAGCCCCGTCGGGGCGTGGCGGGCGGCCTCGACAGCCGCGCGCGAGGCGTTCGCCGCTGAGGGGGCGCTGGACCGCACGGTCGCGCTGTCCTACGGCGAGACGAGCGCCCGCGACTACCTCTGGGAGATGACCGTGGACGCCGCGGTCCACGCCTGGGACCTGGCCCGGGGGATCGGCGACGACGACCACCTCGACCCGGAGCTCGTGCGGCGCATCCACACCGAGGTCGAGAAGGACGTCGGGTCCTTGGCCGCGAGCGGGCTCTTCGACCCGCCGGTGCAGGTGCCTGCCCACGCCGACCTGCAGGCCCGCATGCTCGGTCTCTACGGCCGCCGGGCCTGACCGGGCGACCGGGTCATCAGGCGTCCGGAGGGTCGAGCAGCCCGCGCAGCCAGCGCGGGCCGGTGACCGTGCCGCCCTCGGTGCGGCACCGGTCGCCCAGAGCCCGGTCGGCGCTGACGACGACGACCGGTCCCTCGGAGGCGTCCCGGACCGCGTCCACGACCGAGTCGTCACCCGAGCCCGGAGCCCTCACCACGTCGAGGGTCCCCGCCGCGGCGTCGGCGGCCTCGCGGGCCACGCCTTCCAGGACCACCACCACCCGCGGCCACCAGTGCCGCAGCGGGGCCCGGTCGAGGCCGTCGGGGAGCACAGCGTCCGGCAGGCCCTGGCCGGTCAGCCGAGCGAGGTCGGCGAGCAGCCGCCGCGCCGCGCCGGCCCGGTCGCGCCACCAGCCGTCCGGCGTGGATCCGACCACGTTCGCGGCGTCGACGACCACCGTCAGCGGGTCCAGAGCCCGACGCAGCCATGGCCAGGTCGCCGCGAGCCCCGGGTGCAGCGGGAGGCCGGACACCTCGCCGACCGGCACCCACGCCACGTCGATGCTCTCGCCGCCGGTGGGCCGGGCCTCCACCCCGCCCTCGGCGCGGCCGACCACCGTGACGTAGGACCAGCTGCCGTGCACGTCGTCGTAGCGGCCGTGGGCGCGCACGAGCCGGCCGTCGAGGCCGCCTTCCTCGCCGGCCTCCCGGAGAGCCGCCGCCACCGCCGTCTCGGCCCGGTGCCGCGCACCGCCCAGCAGCCCCCAGGTGCCGCCGTGGTGGCTCCAGGTCGCACGGTGCTGGAGCAGCACCTGCTCGCCTCCGTCGTGGGTGCGGCGGAGCAGCAGGCCGGCGGCTCCGTAGAGACCCCAGTGCCGGTGACCCTGCGCGCACTCGACCCAGCCGTCCCCGTCTCCGCGCGTGTCGGGTCTGCCGGTCACGGGTCCGACACTGCCAGGCGCCGGTTCACCCGACGAGCGCCGGGGTGCGGCGACAGGTCCCTCCGACCTGGCGCCGCACCCCGGCCCGTCCCTTCGCGAGCGAGCTGTCCCGCCCGGGCGTCGAGGGTCAGCAGGACACGCTGGTTCCCGCGCCGGCCCCGTGCCTGCAGGTGTCAGGGCCCGAGCCGCCGTGCAGGAGGTCGGCGCCGGGACCGCCGAGCAGCGTGTCCCGCCCGGCGCCGCCGTAGAGCTCGTCGGGTCCGGCGCGGCCCTTGAGCAGGTCGTCGCCGCCCAGGCCGAACATCCGGTTGGGTCCCGCGTCGCCCGCCAGCACGTCGTCGTACCTCGAGCCGGTGACGTCCTCGATCGAGACGAGGGTGTCGTTGCCCTCTCCGGTCGCCCGGCCCCGCGCGAGGTCGACCCGCATGGACTGCTGGGACGAGCCGTAGCTGACGCTGTCGGTGTCGGACCCGCCGTCGAGCAGGTCGTTGCCGCCCAAGCCCATCAGCAGGTCGTCGCCGTCGTTGCCGTAGACGGTGTCGTGGCCGTGCTTGCCGTCGATGCGGTCGTTTCCGTCGAGCCCGCAGATCACGTCCGCCCTGTTCGTCCCGCGCAGCCGGCGGTCGTCGCCGAAGGTGCCGACGACGGTGCAGGACCGGCCGGTGACGGTCGTGACGGCGACGGCCTGGTCGTCCGCGGTGTTCGTGTCGCCGGTCGCGGTGACCCTGGCCGTGTTGGTGATGCTGCCCGCGGCGACGAACGCGCCGGCCACGGTGACCGTGGCTGTGCTTCCCGCAGCCATGTCGCCGAGCGTGCAGCTCATCGTGTTGCTCGCGACCGAACAGCTGCCACGGGTCGTGGAGACACCGCGCAGGCGGAAGCCGGCCGGCAGCACGTCCTTGACGGCCACGCCCTTCGCCGTCGCGGCGGTGACGGTGCTCACCGTGAGGCGGTAGGAGAACGCGTTCCCGACGCCGACCGGGTCGGCGGACTCGACCTTCTCGATCTTGACGCCTCCGGCGGCCGGCGGCGTGGTGACGGGTGTGACGGTGACGGTGACGGTGGCGGTGTCGGTGCCGCCGTTGCCGTCGCTGATCGTGTAGGTGAACGAGTCCGGCCCGTGGTAGCCGGTGGCGGGCGTGTAGGTGCAGGTCCCGGCCGCCGTGCACGTGACGGTGCCGTGGGCGCCGTCGGTCTTGCCGGTGACCGTGAGGCCGTCCCCGTCCGCGTCCGTGTCGTTGCCCAGCACGGCGACCGTCCCGGCGGTGTCCTGCGGTGTCGTCAGGGTGTCGTTGACCGCGTCGGGTGTGTCGTTCACGGGTGTGACGGTGACGTTGACGGTGGCGGTGACGGTGCCGCCGTTGCCGTCGCTGACGGTGTAGGTGAAGGTGTCGGGGCCGTGGTAGTTGGGGTTCGGGGTGTAGGTGCAGGCGCCGGCTGTCGTGCAGGTGACGGTGCCGTGGGTGCCGTTGGTCTTGCCGGTGACGGTGAGGGTGTCGCCGTCGGGGTCGGTGTCGTTGGCGCAGGACGTTCTTGACCCCGGCGGTGTCCTCGGCGGTGGTCAGGGTGTCGTCGACCGCGTCCGGTGGGTCGTTGTCGGCGGTGACGGTGACGGTCACGGTGGCGGTGTCGGTGCCGCCGTTGCCGTCGCTGATCGTGTAGGTGAACGAGTCGGGGCCGCTGAAGCCGGGGTTCGGCGTGTAGGTGCAGTCCCCGCCCGCCGTGCAGGTGACGGTGCCGTGGGTGCCGTTGGTCTTGCCGGTGACGGTCAGCGTGTCGCCGTCGGGGTCGGTGTCGTTGGCGAGCACGTTGGCGATGCCGGAGGTGTTCTCGCTGGTGGCCAGCGTGTCGTCCACGGCGTTCGGGGCGTCGTTGACCGGGGTGACGGTGACGGTCACGGTGGCGGTGTCGGTGCCGCCGTTGCCGTCGCTGATCGTGTAGGTGAACGAGTCCGCGCCCGTGGAAGTTCGCGGCCGGGGTGTAGGTGCACACGGTCGGCCGTGCAGCTCACCGTGCCGTGGGCGCCGTTGGTCTCCCCGGTCACGGTCAGCGTGTCGCCGTCGATGTCGGTGTCGTTGGCCAGCAGACCGGCCAGTGTCATCGACCGGGGGTGTCCTCCGGGGTGGTCAGGCGTGTCGTCGACCGCGTCGGGCGCGTCGTTGACCGGGGTGACGGTGACGGTCACGGTGGCGGTGTCGGTGCCGCCGTTGCCGTCGCTGATCGTGTAGGTGAACGAGTCGGCGCCCGTGAAGTTCGCGGCCGGCGTGTACGTGCACGTTGCCGCCGTCGTGCAGCTCACCGTGCCGTGCGCACCGGGTTCGTCTACCGCGTCACCGTCAGCGTGTCGCCGTCGACGGTCGGTGTCGTTGGCCAGCACGTTGGCCGTGATCGCGACGGCCGTGTCCTCTGCCGTGGTCACGCGTGTCGTTGACGGCGTCGGGCGCGTCGTTGACCGGGCGTGACGGTGACGGTGACGGTGGCCGTGGCGGTGCCGCCGTTGCCGTCGCTGATCGGTGTAGGTGAAGGTGTCGGGGCCGTGAAGTTGGCGTTCGGCGTGTAGGTGCAGGTCGCCGGCCGTCGTGCAGGTGACGGTGCCGTCGGTGCCGGGTTGGTCACGCCGGTGACGGTCAGCGTGTCGCCGTCGGGGTCGGTGTCGTTGGCGCAGGACGTTCGTGATCGCACCGGCGGTGTCCTCGGCGGTGGTCAGCGGTGTCGTCGACCGCGACCGGCGCGTCGTTGTCGGCGGTGACGGTGACGGTCACGGTGGCGGTGTCGGTGCCGCCGTTGCCGTCGCTGATCGTGTAGGTGAACGAGTCGGCGCCGTTGAAGTCGGCGTTCGGGGTGTAGGTGCAGTCGCCGCCCGCCGTGCAGGTGACGGTGCCGTCGGCGCCGGTTGGTCCGCCGGTGACGGTCAGCGTGTCGCCGTCGGGGTCGGTGTCGTTGGCGAGCACGTTGGCGATGCACGGACGGTGTCCTCGCTGGTGGCCAGCGTGTCGTCCACGGCGTCGGGGGCGTCGTTGACCGGGGTGACGGTGACGGTCACGGTGGCGGTGTCGGTGCCGCCGTTGCCGTCGCTGATCGTGTAGGTGAACGAGTCGGCGCCCGTGGAAGTTCGCGGCCGGGGTGTAGGTGCACACGGTCGGCCGTGCAGCTCACCGTGCCGTGGGCGCCGTTGGTCTTCCCGGTCACGGTCAGGGTGTCGCCGTCGATGTCGGTGTCGTTGGCCAGGACCGCCTTCCCGCCGGGGGTGTCCTCCGGGGTGGTCAGGGTGTCGTCGACCGCGTCGGGGGCGTCGTTGACCGGGGTGACGGTGACGGTCACGGTGGCGGTGTCGGTGCCGCCGTTGCCGTCGCTGATCGTGTAGGTGAACGAGTCGGGCCCGTGGTAGTTCGCGGCCGGGGTGTACGTGCACGAGCCCGCGGTCGTGCAGCTCACCGAACCGTGCGCGCCGTTGGTCTTCCCGGTGACGGTGAGCGTGTCACCGTTGGGGTCGGTGTCGTTCGCCAGCACGTTGACGGTCCCGGACGTGTCCTCCGCGGTCGTCAGGGTGTCGTTGACCGCGTCCGGGGTGAAGACCGGCTCGCCGCCCACCCTGTCGAAGGCGAACATGAACGTGTTGGGCGTGCCGAGCGTCGCGCCGTCCTCGGTTGAGGGCTGCCCCAGGGAGTAGGCCTCGGCGCCGACGGCGGCCAGCGCCGCGGCGGCGCCGGCCTCGGTGTCCGACGCCCCGTAGAAGGTCGTGAAGGACTTCGTGGCGCCGCTGGCCAGGGCACCGAAGTCGAAGTCGAACAGCGCGCCGTGGTCGGACGGACCGGCGTCGACGAAGTTCCCGGTCGAACCGATGTCGGACGGCCCCGCGAGCGCGTCGGAGCTCGCGAACCCGTCGTTGCTGGTGAACACGATCTCGGTGGCGGTGCCGGTGTCGATGGTCGAGTACTCCGAGAATGCCGTCGGCTCGATGTCCCAGTCCATGACCCGCCGGTACCGCAGCTGGACCGGGTCCGGGCCCACGTTCTTGACGTCGACGGCGACCTCGTAGAGGTTCGGCGTCGCCGTGGAGGGTCGGTAGCTGTGGGTCACCTCGAAGGTCGAGCCGATGGCGACCTTCGAGGTCGCGGTCGTCGGGGTCGTGACGAAGTCGAGGACCGCTACGTTGGCGGAGGTCCCGCTGGAGTCGTTCGCGTACCCCGTGACGCCGGTGGTGGCGTCTGCGGCGCCCCACCCCTCGCAGGTGCATCCCGGTGAGGTGCTGTCGGCGTTGGTCGGCACGTATCGCAGGCCGACGACGCTCGTTCCGGTCCCGGACGACGCAGTCCCGCCGTCGACGTTCAGGTTGCCCGTGCAGTGCACGCCGAGCTGGACGGTCCCGTTCGAGATGATCGCGCCGGCGCAGGGCGGCTGTGTGATGTTGATGACCACGGTGGCGGGTGCACTCGTCGCCGTCCCGTCGTCGACCGTGAAGGTGAAGCTGTCCGTCGAGCTGGTTCCTGCGTCCGCCGTGTATGTGACCTCGGCCGTGCACGTCCCGAACCCGCAGTCGGGAGTGCCGACCGGCCCGAGCGTTCCAGCCGAGGGTGGCGAGGCGACGTCGAAGCTCAGGACGTCTTCGTCGTCGTCGGACCCCTGGAGCGTGATGACGAGCGGCTCGCCGGCGACAGCGTAGGCGACGTCGTCGTACGCGACGGGCGCCGCGGCCGCCAGCGCCGTCGGCGGCGGTGCCGCGATCGAGGTGAGAATCACCATGGCCAGCAACGTGAGCAGCGCCCGTCCCCGCATGTGCCCCTCCGACTGTGAGTCGACCACCCCCCCAGGGGCGAGCGGAACGCTAGTCGTGCCCGGCGTTTCGGGGGATCGACCGAAAGGGCTGCCAGTGGCAGGAAATCGGTAGACAGAACTGTCTAGTGATCACCAGCGCGCTCATCGGTGATCATCGGAGAGTCATCAACTGCGTCCGAACGGGGCCCGGGCGTCCGACGGGCGGAGAGAGGCGGCCGACGCCGCTAGGACGTACGACAACAGGGGCAGGGGTACGACAACAGGCCGCGCGGCCTGTTGTCGTACCCCCTCGCCTACCTCACGTGGTCGACACCCAGGGAGGTGGGGCGGCGACGACGTGTGGGTCGGTCAGAACCTCGAGCGGCAGGTGGCCAGGTTCGGCTTGACCTGCTGGCCGCGGTCGACGACGACCGACTGCGTCTCGAGGACGGTGCCGTCCGGGCGCTCGCAGGTGAGCGTCCAGTTCTCGACGAGCCCGTCGCCGACGGTCGTGTCCTCGGTGTCGTAGAGACCGGCGGTCATCGTCCAGTCCGGGGACACGGACGCGAAGTTGATGACCCTCAGCACGTAGGTGCCGGCCTTCGGGGTGTCGACGGTGGCGAGCTCCTTCTCGCCCACGAAGTTGCCCGAGCTGGCGACCTGGGTCAGCGTGCCGTCGGCCTGCTTGTAGTAGACCTCGAGGTCGTAGTCGTCCGGCGTGGGCCAGTCGAGCTCGACCTGCAGCAGGTCCTGGTCGGCCTCGGTGACCACGAACTCCTTGTCCTCGGACTGGGTGGGCAGCAGCGCGGTGCCCGGCTTGAACGTCTCCTCGCGCGTCGGCGTCTCCGAGAGCACCTGCAGCCGGTGCTTCATGACCAGCGGGCGCGTGCTCGGGTTCGTGTGCCACGAGAACTTCCCGCCGGCCGGCACGGTCATGGTCGTCTCCAGCCTGTCGGTGAACGACGAGCCGTCGTAGGTCGGCGTCGCGAACTGCTTGCGCAGCCGCAGCACCGCACCCGCCGGGGCCTTGCCCGACACCACCGAGTGCATCGCCGGGTCGGCCGTGCTCGCCAGAGCGGTGAGGTAGGCCTCGCGGTTGCCCTTGCCGGTGAACTCACCGGCGCCGAGGTACTGGTCCACGACGTCGGGGAACGGCGGGTGGAACTCGTCACCGATCTCGAAGGTGTAGCCCAGGCCGCCGGTCGCGTAGTAGGACCAGTCCTCGGTCGTGCCGGTCGTGTCGTAGAGCTGGTAGGAGTGCTGGTTGGTGTAGCCGTTGTTCGACGCCATGCGGGCGCCGAGGTCCGCGTACACGGCCTCGTCGGCCGTGTCGCCCTGGGCGCGCAGACCCGGCGGACGCAGCACGAGGTTGCTGAACGTGTGGTTGGTGATGAGCGTCGTGACCTGCTGACCGGACACCAGGGCCCGGATGTTCTTCGTCTCCGGCTCGGAGAACGGCCCGGAGCCGCGGTAGGTCGGGTCGGCGTAGACATCGCTGGCGCCCGGGCCGCCCCAGAAGCCGCCGTAGTTGCGGTTCGGGTCGACGCCGATGCCGAACCCGCCGGGGCTGGCGGCGGCGTCGCACGCGCCGGGAGGAGTGCTGTCGCTGCCTTCGATGCGACAGTTCTTGCGCTTGTAGGCGTTGCCCGGCGTTCCCAGGATCGAGACGGTCCCGCCCTCGTCGACCTCGCGGAGGTCGAGCAGGGAGCCCTGCGTCACCGACTGGTTGAAGCCGTCGGCGTTGACGACCGGGACGACGATGACGCGCGCCTTCTTCAGCAGGTCGGTGATGCGGGCGTCCTGCCCGTGGTTGCTCACCAGGTCGTAGGCGAACTCCATCGACATCTCGCCCGACGGCCACTCGCGCGCGTGGTGCAGGCCCATCATGAGGAACACGGGCTTGCTGCTCGACTCGGCGCTCTTGACGTCGTCCGAGATCTCGATGCCGTAGACGGTGCGACCCTCGAGCGTCTTGTTCGGCAGCGCGAACCGCTCGACGACGCCCGGCTTGATGGCCGCGAGCTCGCGCAGGTCGTCGTTGTAGTCGGCCAGCGTCCGGTAGGCGTCCCGTCCGCTCGGCAGCGGAGAGGTGGTGACGCTGTCGGCGTAGGCACGGGACGCTCGGTTGTTCTGCGCGGTGCGCAACGCGAGGTCGGGGACCTCGACGTCGTACGAGAGCCCGGCGGCCGACAGGGCCTCCGCGTCGGCGGCCGTGTGGAGCACGACCTCGACGAACCCGGGTCCGGCGTGCTCGGTCAGGTCGAGCCCGAGACCGTTGAGCCGGTCCTTGTCGGCGGCGGTGGGGGTGTCCACCCGCACGAGCTGTGCGGAGAAGGTGGTCGACCCTTCCGCTGCGGTGGGAACCGCGGAGAGAGCCCCCAGCGACAGCGCGGCGGCCGCGATCGCGGCCGCGGCTGTCCGAGAGCTTCGGGACGTCAGAGATGGCACAGGAGTCCTCCTGGGTGGGCGGTTCGTGACCGTCGTCACGTGGCACAACGGGTCAGCGGCGGGGAGGTCACGGCCGGGCGGGGGGATGACGGGCGACAATGTGACAGAAATCACCCACGACGGCAAAATCCGACACATTCGGTACATGAGCGGCTGCGGACCGTGAACGCCTGCGTGGTTCGGTCAGCGGGGGAGGGCGCCGGCGTCGACCTGGCGCTCGTGGACCCAGTCGTCGATGCGGGCCCACCAGGCGTAGAGCCAGTCGATGCGCTCCTCCTCGCCGGCCGGTATGTCGCCCGCCGGCACGATCCACCAGCGCATGTGGATCTCGCGGTCCATGGGCAGCTCGCGCCACACGTCGAGCACCGTGGTCATGTGCTCGACCCCGGTGTGGGCGACGAACACGACATCGGCGTCCCGGGCCTCGCCGAGAGCGGCGAGGACACCGCCCGGCTTGGGCGCGAGGACGTAGCGCAGCCGCTCGGCCTTCTCGGCCTCGTCGATGTGCCCCTTGCGACGCAGCCGCTCGATCGCCCGCTTGCGGCGGTGCTCCGTGAAGTTGCCCCCCTCGGGAAAGAGGACGAACGCGTCGTTGTCGTCGAGGTTGCGCGCGAGCTCGGCGACCTGCCGCTCGACGTCCTCACCCGCACCGGGCACCGGACGGATGAAGCGGTTCGGCAGCCGGTTGAGCACCACGTCGATCGCCGGGTCCCACTGCAGCGTGTCCTTGAGGATGATCCGCGGCTCTCGGCTGTACCAGTTGACGAGCGCGTGCACCACGAGGAACGAGTCGCCCGGGCCGGCGTGGCGGCTGAAGATGACCAGGGGGCGCCCGGCGTAGGACGGGGGAGCGGGCCCCTCGACCGTCACCCGCAGGTGCAGCACTCGCTCGGCCTCCCAGTACAGGACCTGCAGGTACCACCGCACGAGGGCGTAGTGGGCCAGCTGGAAGCGCGGCGACCGGATCCGCCAGCCGAACCCGCTGGCGACCCAGAGGCCGAGCAGCGCGAGGAGGGCCAACGACTCCAGCAGCAGCTGCAGCAGCACCATCCAGAGCAGGCGCAGCACCCGCCACCTGCCGGGCAGGACCGTGGACAGCGCCACGGCCACGAGCAGCAGCACAGGCAGCCCGGTGAACAGCACGACGGTCAGGACCCAGACGGCCGGGGCGAGGACCAGCCGCCGCAGCAGCACCGGAGGCAGCACGGTCAGCCCGACCGCTCGGGTGCCAGGTGCAGGTAGTCCAGCGTCGCCCGGTAGGCCTGCGTGATCCGCTGGTCGACCTGCGCGAAGTCGCGGTAGCGCAGGGCGGACAGGTCGGCCGGACGCGGCGGGTCGTCGGCGCCGTTGGGCAGCAGGTGCACGTCCACCTCTTGGGGGACCTCCGCCAGCTCCCGGGCGAACCGGTGCCGGCGGGCGATCTCGAAGGCCACCGACGCCACCTGCCACGGCTTGGTCGGGGCCCGCAGCGGCTGGTCGATGCGCCCGACCTGCAGGACGTAGACGCGGCGCGCGCCGAGGGCGACGGCGCGCCCGACCGGGATCGAGTTGACCAGCCCGCCGTCGAGGAAGTGCTCGTCGCCGATGCGCACCGGAGGGAGCACGCCGGGCACCGCGCTGCTGGCCAGTACCGCGTCGACCAGCGGGCCGTCGGTGAACCAGTGCTCGGCGGCGCGCTCGATGCTCGCGGCGACGCACTGGAACGGGACCGCCAGGTCCTCGATGCGCCGGTCCCCGAGCTGCTCGGTGAGCAGGTCGCGCAGCGGCTCGTTCGGGTGCACATGGGTCCGGGTGCGCGCCAGGTGCCGCGCCCGGCGCAGCGCCCCGCCGGTGTAGACGTCGCTGTCCGCGAGCCCCTGCCAGACCTCGGTCAGCGCCGAGATGGCAGCCGGCGTCGGGTCGGCCGCCACGGCCGCGCCGTTCACGGCGCCGACCGACGTCCCGACCACGAGGTCGGGCACCACACCGGCCTCGAGCAGGGCCCGGAGCATGCCCACCTCGCCCGCGCCGAGCAGACCCCCGCCGCCGAGCACGAACGCGGTCGACGGTTCCGTGCGGCCGCTCACGGAACGGCCCTCATGCCTCGCCCGAGACCATGTCGAGCAGCCGGTCGAGGACCCGCGCGTCGCTGCGCAGCCCGTCGTGGCTGTACTCGTTGGTCAGCCACACCCGGACGTTGCCCACCCGGTCGGCGGTCTCGAGCGAGAACGCCGACTCGACGTACATGTCGTCGTGGTAGACCGCAGCGGCGACCGGCACGGTGTTGCCCGCGAGCCGCGGGAGGTCGTAGAGCGCCGGCCACCCGTCGTACGCCGCGAGGATCTCGGCTGCCTCCCGCAGCGGGGCGAGCGCCTCGACCTCCTCGAACATCCACGGCAGGATCATCTCCCCGGTCGGGAGCAGCGGGCGTGCCTTCGGCGAGTGCTCCGGGTGCTCCTCCAGCACCCTCCCGGCCGCCCACCGGGACGCGGTCCCGGCGCAGTAGATGCTCTCGTGCAGAACGGCGTAGAGCGGCTGGTCGACGAACGACGTGGCGGAGGTCACCCCCGCCAGCAGCTCGTCCGAGAGCTCGTCGCCGGCCCACGCCGTCTCCAGCAGGTAGTGCACGCGCTCCATCCCGTCGGAGTAGCCAAGGGCGAGACCGAGCTGCTGCAGCCGCGCCACGGTGAACGGCTCGCCCGTCGGGAGGCGTACGTCCGTGCATGCCAGGTGGTCGGCCAGCCGGTCGAGACGCTCGGCGTCCTCGGGGTAGCGGTCCACCGCCCGCGCCCACCGGTTGCGCAACCGGGCGGCGGTCGCGCGGTAGACGTCCTCGACCGGGCGGTCGAGCGGCGGCAGGCCGCCGGTGACGACCACCTGGGCGAGGCCCTCGGAGGCCAGTGACAGGTAGGTCAGCGCGACGAAACCGCCGAAGCTCTGGCCGAGCACGGTCCAGGGCCGGTCGCCCGCGATCTCGCGGCGCAGCACCTCCGCGTCGCGCGCGATGGAGTCGGCGCGGAAGTGCGTGAGACGGCGCGCCTGCTCCTGCGGCGGGAGCCCGGCGAGCGACTGCCGGGTCTGCGGCGTCGAGCGGCCGGTGCCCCGCTGGTCGAGCAGGAGCACGCGGAACTCCGCGAGCGCCCGGCCGAGCCAGCCGCCGCGGCCCGTCGGCCGGGGCGCCCGCCCGCCGGGCCCGCCGGCGAGGTAGACCAGCCAGGGCAGGTCCTGGTCCCGCTTGCGGGGTGCGACGACCTCGCGGGCGTAGACCGTGACCTGCTCCCCGCCCGGGTCCCCGTGGTCGAGCGGCACGACGACCTCGTGCTCGGTGACGAGCAGGCCGGGGAGGCGGTGGGTGCCGAGCCGCATGCCCCGAACGCTAGGGCACGGCGCACGGACGAGACTGCGCGCGGCGCCGGGAGCCTGGTTGACTGCCCCGCATGCTGCCGTGGAGAGGTGACCTGGCCGGCCGGGTCGACGAGAGCGTGATCACGTCCGAGCTGCTGCGCGACAACCCGCTGGGCGACCCGCACGAGCGGCCGGTGTGGGTCTACCTGCCGCCGGGCTACGACGACGCCGACCAGCGCTACCCGTCGGTGTACGTGATCCAGGGCTACACCGGGCACGTCGCGATGTGGGCCAACCGCACGCCGTTCCGGCAGCCGTTCCTCGAGACAGCCGACCAGGTCTTCGCCGAGGGACAGGCCCCGCCCTGCGTCGTGGTCTTCGTCGACGCCTGGACGGCCTACGGCGGGTCGCAGTTCGTGGACTCCTCCGCGACCGGGCGCTACCACTCGTACCTCTGCGACGAGGTCGTGCCGTGGGTGGACGGGCGCTACCGGACCCTCGCCGACCGCGAGTCGCGGGCGATCACCGGCAAGTCCAGCGGCGGGTTCGGCGCCATGATCACGCCGATGCTGCGGCCCGACCTGTTCGGGGCGTTCGCCACGCACGCGGGCGACGCGCTCTACGAGTACTGCTACCTGCCGGAGTTCGCCGAGGCGGTGCGCCACCTGCGCGCCTACGACGGGGACATCTGGCGCTGGTGGGACGACTTCCGGTCCCGGACCGCCTTCACCAAGCCGGAGGACGGCGCGCTGCTCACCGCCCTGGGGTGCTCGGCGGCGTTCTCCCCGGGCGACGACGGCCGGCCGGTGCTGCCCTTCGACCCGCGTTCCGGCGACCTCCGCCACGACGTCTGGGACCGGTGGCTGGCCTGGGACCCCGTGCAGATGGCCGAGGCCTACGCCGACGCTCTGCGCTCCCAGCGCGCGATCTGGGTCGATGCGGGCACCAAGGACGACTTCTTCCTCGACCTGGGGGCCCAGGCCTTCCGCGACGAGCTGGCCCGGGTCGGGGTCGACGACGACCGGGTCCACTTCGAGCTCTTCGACGCCACCCATGCGGCCATCGACTACCGCTACCCGATGTCCCTGGCCTGGCTCGCCGGACGGCTCGCCCGGTGACGGGCCGGCGGGGTCGCCCAGGTGGGCGGCATCCCGCCCGGCGGGATGGGCGGTCGGGTAGCGTCCGAGTGACCGCGGGTGACATTCGTGTGAACGCGGGCGGTGACCGCCGGGGCCGAGGACGAGCAGGAGGACGGCAGACATGACCATCGTGGTGGGTTACGTTCCGCGCGGCGAGGGGAGGGCCGCCCTCCGGCGTGCGGCCGAGGAGGCTCGTCTGCGCTCCTCCCGGCTGGTCGTCATCAACTCCAACAAGGGTGGCGGGCACCTCGACGACGAGGAGGCGGTGGCCCACGAGCGCGAGCTCGAGGAGGTCCGGGCCGAGCTCGACGCCGAGGGCATCGAGCACGAGGTCCGTCAGCTGGTCCGCGGCATGGACCCGGCCGAGGACCTCATCGCGGTCGCCAAGGAGACCTCGGCCGACTTCATCGTCATCGGGCTGCGCCGCCGCTCCCCGGTGGGCAAGCTCATCCTGGGCAGCAACGCGCAGCGGATCCTGCTCGAGTCGCCGTGCCCGGTCCTGGCCGTCAAGGCCGAGGAGTAGCCGTGGGAGTCGGGTGAGCCGCCCGCCCGGGAGTGACGGCGGCTTCGGCACGTACGACGGGAGCCGGCTCGAGTCGTCGGACACGGCGCTGCTGGAGACGCTCGTCCTGGAGGCGCCCGTCGCCTTCGCGTTCTACGACCCGGACCTGCGCTACCGCCGGATCAACCGGATGCTGGCGGACATCAACGGCATCCCGATGGCCGACCACATCGGTCGCCGGCCGAGCGAGGTGCTGCCGGACGAGCTCGGGCACGCCGTCGAGGCCAGGCTGCGCGAGGTGCTCGACAGCGGCCGGGTCGTGGTCGACGACGACTTCGTCGCGCACTCGCCCACGACCGGCGTCCTGAGCTACTACGAGTCGAAGTGGTTCCCGGCGCCCGGCCCGGACGGCTCCTTCATCGGCGTCGCGGTCCTGATCTCCGACGTGACGGACCGGCGGCGCAACGAGGACGCGCTGCGCCGCAGCACCGAGCGGACCAGTCGGCTCCAGCGGGCGACGGCGGCGCTGGCCGTGGCCCTGACCGTGGACGAGGTGCGCCGGGTGGTGACCCGGACCGCGCGGGAGGTGGCCGGGGCCGAGATCGCCGAGATCCTGCTCCTCGAGGATCCCGACGTCCTGGCCGCGACCGGCACCGACGGCAACCCGCGGGTCGCCGTGCGCGACCTGCTCGTCGCCGGCCGGCGCATCGGCGTGCTGCGCCTGCGCCTCGCCGAGCCGCCCGGGCCGGAGGACGAGGCCTTCCTCGGGGCCCTCGCGGGGCAGTGCTCGATCGCCCTGGAGCGCGCCCGGCTCTACGAGCGCGAGCGGTCGACCGCCGTGGCCCTGCAGCGCAGCCTCCTGCCCGACCGGCTGCCGGAGGTGCCCGGGGTGGAGCTGGCGGCCAGCTTCCGCGCCGGCTCGGCCGAGGCCGACGTCGGCGGCGACTGGTACGACGTCTTCACGCTGCCCGACGGCCGGGTCGTGCTGGTCGTCGGCGACGTCATGGGCAAGGGCGTCGTGGCGGCCGCCGGCATGGGCCGCCTCCGGTCCGCCTTGCGGGCCCTGGCGCACGCCAACCCCCTCCCCGAGGCCGTCCTGCAGGGTCTCGACCGGGTCTTCACCGCCACCGAGGGTGCCGACCAGATCGCGACGCTGGTCTACCTGCTGGTCAACCCGGCCGCACGCCGGGCGGCCGTCGGGGGAGCGGGCCACCTCCCGCTCGTGCTGCGCCGGGCGGGCCAGCCGCCCGAGCTGGTCGACGCCGGATCGGGGTCGACGCCCCTGGGCTGGCCCGAGCCGCGCGCCCAGCGCACGCTGGAGCTCGGCCCCGGTGACGTGCTCATCGGACTGACCGACGGGCTGGTGGAGCGGCGCGGCTCCGACCTGGACGAGGGGCTTGCCGAGGTGCTCGCGCAGGTCGAGCAGGAGGACGACAGCCTGGACGCGCTGGTCGAGCGGATCAGCACCGCCCTGCTCGACGACGCCGTCGGTCGCGACGACGCCACGCTGCTGGCCGTACGCTTCACGCGCTGACCAGCGCGGCCCTCCCCGTCTGCACGGCCGCCCCCGGACGTGTCACAATGCTGTGTTGCGTCTGTGGCCCGGAGCCGCAGAGCCCCGAGACCCCGAGACCCGAGCGCTGGGTGCCGCACGCCCATCGCGCGACGAGAGGTAGTACGTGTCGGACACGGCCCGCCCGCTCCCGCCGGAGTTCGCCGCCCCCCAGATGCAGGAGCTGCTCGCGCACGGCCGGTCCGGTGGGTTCGTCACCGCCGGTGACGTGCGGGCCGCGGTCGAGGGTGCCGACGTCCCGCTCGGCCGCATGAAGGCCGTGCTGCGCTGCCTCAGCCAGGAAGGAGTGACCGTCATGGTCGAGGCCGACACCTCCGCGGCCGCCACGACGGCAGGTGCCCGCCAGGTCGTCGCCGCCACGAGCACGAAGCGGGCCGCCACCACCAAGAAGGTCGCGTCCGGCGCCAAGGCGGCCAAGCCCGCCGCCAAGCCCGCCGCGAAGCCGGCCACGAAGCCGGCTGCCAAGAGTGCCGCGTCGAAGGCCCCGGCCAAGAAGGCGGCCGCCAAGAAGCCGACCGCGAGCGCCAAGACCGCGACCCCGGCCGCCGCGGCGAAGAAGGCCGCCGGCGCCGCCCCCGCGAAGAAGGCCTCGGGCAAGAAGGCCGCCGCCGCCGAGGCGACCGGCACCGCCGACGGCGCCGCCGCCGGGGAGACCCCCGGCGACCATCCCGACGAGCCGGCGCCCGGCGACCTCAAGGAGGGCGAGGAGGGCTCGTTCACCCTCTCCGACGAGGACGAGGAGGACGCGCCCGCCCAGCAGGTCGCCACCGCCGGCGCCACGGCCGACCCGGTCAAGGACTACCTCAAGCAGATCGGCAAGGTCGCCCTGCTCAACGCCGAGCAGGAGGTCGAGCTCGCCAAGCGCATCGAGGCCGGCCTGTTCTCCGAGGAGAAGCTCAACTCGGGCGAGAAGTTCGCGCCCAGGCTCAAGAAGGAGCTCGACTGGATCGCCGAGGACGGGCGGCGGGCCAAGAACCACCTGCTGGAGGCCAACCTGCGCCTGGTCGTCTCGCTGGCCAAGCGCTACACCGGCCGCGGCATGCTCTTCCTCGACCTGATCCAGGAGGGCAACCTCGGCCTGATCCGCGCGGTCGAGAAGTTCGACTACACCAAGGGCTACAAGTTCTCGACGTACGCCACGTGGTGGATCCGGCAGGCGATCACCCGCGCGATGGCCGACCAGGCCCGCACGATCCGCATCCCCGTGCACATGGTCGAGGTCATCAACAAGCTCGCCCGTGTGCAGCGCCAGATGCTGCAGGACCTCGGGCGCGAGCCCACCCCGGAGGAGCTCGCCAAGGAGCTCGACATGACCCCGGAGAAGGTCGTCGAGGTCCAGAAGTACGGCCGCGAGCCCATCTCCCTGCACACCCCGCTCGGCGAGGACGGCGACAGCGAGTTCGGCGACCTCATCGAGGACTCCGAGGCGGTCGTCCCGGCCGACGCCGTGTCGTTCACACTGCTCCAGGAGCAGCTCCACTCGGTGCTCGACACGCTCTCCGAGCGCGAGGCCGGCGTCGTGTCGATGCGGTTCGGGCTGACCGACGGCCAGCCGAAGACGCTGGACGAGATCGGCAAGGTCTACGGCGTCACCCGCGAGCGGATCCGCCAGATCGAGTCCAAGACGATGTCCAAGCTGCGTCACCCGTCGCGCTCGCAGGTCCTGCGCGACTACCTGGACTGACCTACCCCGGCGTGTCGAGACGAACGCGCTGGTCAGTGGCCCCTTAGGGGCTTGAGCCGATCCAGCGCTACCCGGCGGTGCTGGTCGGCCATGCCGGGGCGAGGGGCTCCACAGGGCAGGCTCCCCGGACTGCTGACGGACATACGGTGTGTCGCGGAGTTCGCCGAACCTCGATGCGCACGCGTAGGAGCCGCCATGCCGACGACCAGCGGAATCGCCAAGCTGTGGAAACCGGTTGTCAACGTCACCGACCTCGATGAGGGCGAGCGGTTCTGGTCGGCGCTCACGGGCCTGTTGCCGCAGTCGAGACACGGTGACGAGAGCGGCGACCGCTACTCGGTCCTGCACGATCCCGACGAGCCTCTCTGGATGCTCCTCCAACGCGTACCCCGCGACCAGACCTCCTGGATCGGCGGGACGCATCTCGACCTCCGGGTGGACGACGTCGCCGTTGCTGTGCGCAGCACCGAGGAGGTCGGCGGAGTCACGATCACGCCACCGGCCTTCTATCCGTCTGACGACGAGCCGTACCTGGAGTGGGCAGTCATGGCGGACCCGTTCGGCAACGAGTTCTGCTTCGTGAAGTGGCCTTTGATGCCGAGCGCGGCGGGCGAGCTCAGGTCCGCCACGACAGGTGGTGCAGCGCCGTGAGTCGCCGCTGACCATCGCCGGCGACGTGGAGCTGGTCCGTGAACATCCGTCGTGCCTGGTTCGCGACTACCTGGACTGAGCCGGCTCCGACCACGAGATCGGCAGGGACATCGGAGATCGGGACCGATGGTCTGCCGGTGCTCCCTCGCCGACCGGGTCAGGTCGGCGTGGTCGGGGACGTCAGCCACTCGGTGAGGAACGGTCCCACGTCGCGGCCGGTCTGCTCGTCGACCCAGGCGATGTAGTCGCTCCGGTCGACATTCGCGTCGCGGTGCTGCTGCGGCCAGTCGCGCAGGACCTGGTCGAAGACGTCGGCGCCGAGCAGGTCGCGCAGCCGGTCGAGCATGAGCGCACCGCAGTAGTAGACGCAGAGGTCGGCGAACTCGTCGCGGTCGTACGCGCCGGGGGGACCGTCCTCCAGGCGCAGGTCCGGGTCCAGGTCCGTGAGCAGCTCGCGGACCTCCTCCATCGTCGTCCAGCCGCGCGACACCTCCCAGCGGAACTGGAGGTACGTCGCGAACGCCTCGTTCATCCAGAGGTCGGGCCAGCTGTCCGGCGTCACCGTGTCGCCGTACCACTGGTGCGCGTACTCGTGCACGAGCACGGCGCGGAAGTCGCGGCGATCGGCGATGAGGCGCGAACCCATGGTCACGAGGGTCTGGGTCTCCATGGCCGACCTGTTGGGGACCACCACGGCACCGATCCGGTCGAACGGGTAGGGGCCGAGCCGCGCCTCGAGCCAGCGGATCAGGGCAGGGGTCCGGCGAAGCTCCGGCAGCGCCCTCTGGTCGCGGCGGGGCAGCCAGTAGGTGATCGGCAGGTCGCGCGGCCCGCGGTCGCGGTAGCGGACGTAGTCACCGATGGCGACGGTCGTGAGGTAGGACGCGGCGGGGCTGTCCAGGTGCCACCGCGTGACGGTGCGCCGGCCAGCCGTACGGCGCTCGGTCAGCCGGCCGTTGAAGATGCCCACCATGCCGCGCGGCGCCGAGACGCGCACGTCGTAGAAGGCCTTGTCGGAGGGGTGGTCGTTGACGGGGTACCAGGTGAAGGCACCGAACGGCTCCTGCATCGTCCAGACCTCGCCGCGCGCGGTCGTCGTCCAGCCGACGCGCTCGACGTCACTGCGCGTCGAGGGGGCGGGGACGGGCTTGGGGGTGCCGCGGTAGGAGACGACCACGGTGTGCCGGCTGTCGGCGGCCAGCGGCCCGGCGTCGACCACCAGGTTCTTGCCGCGGTGGCTGAAGGACGCGCGCCGTCCGTCGAGGCGCACCCGCCGCACGGCCAGCGTCCTGCCGAGGTCCAGCTGGATCGTCGACTGGTCGGCCGTCGCGCGGAACCGGACCGTCGCGACGCCGGTCAGGACCCGGGTCGCGGCGTTCCAGTGCAGGCGCAACCCGTAGTGCAGCGCGTCGACGCCGGGGTCGCCCTTGGCCGGGTAGTAGGGGTCCTCGCGCGGGGTCGAGACCGCGGCGGACCGGTCGCCCGCGGCATGGGCGGGCACCGCCGCGCCGAGCGCGAGCCCGACGCCGACGACAGCCGCGACGACCGTGGTGACGGCGGTGATGCCCCGACGGATGACCATGGCGGCGCTCTCCCCTCGAGCCGTGCACCACGAGGACGTACGCGCCGCCCTGCGGGTTCACCCCTGCCGACCTGCGCTCTCCACCTTCCTCCGCGTCCGAGGCCGAGTGGAAGGCCGTGCCGCCTCGATGACATCGCCCTGCACGGCGGTCCTGAGGCGCGCGTGACCTTCGTCGTGGGCTTGGGTGCTCAGAGCGGCCGCCATCCGTCGTGCGTCCGCCATCGCGATCGCCTCAGCCCGGACGAGCTGCTCGCGCGTCATGACGCCGCACTACCCGTCGACCACGACCCTGCTGACTGCATGAGACCCCCCCACGCTGATGGCTACGCGCATTCCCTGGCCCCCCCAAGGAGCGACCGCGTCGCCATCTCCGACGATGCGACCACCTCGAGATCTGCGTCAAGGATCAGTTGGGTGACAGCCGATCACGGCCGGTGACCGATCAGTCGTTTGCCGCGGCCCGGGTCGGCGCCGAATGACGGACGCATGACAGTCCTGACATGAATCGCACTGCGGCTCCCGCAGTGGTGGACCTTTGGGCCCTCAGCGAGCACATGGGTTCGCCCGAAAGGTGAGTCGAATGCTTGGACAGTGGTCGACACCTGCGACAGCGAACGCCCTTCCCGAGCGAGCCGTGCAGAAGGGCTCGGCACGGAGGCGGGCCGGCGTCAGCGCCGTCTGCCTGGCGATGGTCCTGGGAATGCTCAGCGCGCTGCCCGCGGTGCCGGCACACGCCGCGACGAACACGCTGACCCTCGACGTGGTCAGCGCCCGCACCGAGCCCCGGGCTCCGGGGGGCCCGGTCGCCAAGGGCGACCCGATCGACACGTTCAAGTTCCTCATCAACGAGGACAACACCGGCACCACCGCTCAGCGGTCGCCCGCGCCCGGCACCGGATGCTCGGCGTCCGACCCCGGTTACCCGGGCTCCTGCGACTGGTCCTCGATCACCGAGGTGCCGGGTTCGAGCCACATCGTCACCCAGGGCAACCAGGACGACCTCGCCGGTGGTCTCGACCTCCCCGCGGGCCGTTACCTGATCTCGGTGCTCGCCGACGGCTACAAGCTCGACGGTGAGCACTTCACCGTGCCGCTGCCGGATCCCGGAACGGTCACGGTCGAGCTCCAGCCCCACCCGCTGCCCGACTCGACGCTTCGCGCCCAGGTCTTCGCGGACGTCGCTCCCACGAACGGGACGATCGACAACGGCGACAGCGGGCTGGCGGGCTTCGTCGGGCACGTCGCCGACACCCTCGGCGAGGTGAGCACGGACGTCTACGGCAACCCGCTGTGCACCACCTACGAGGGCGAGGACCCCGACACGCACCTGATCCCGGAGTCCAGCCTCGACGCGGACATGCTGCCGGTCGTCGACGTGATCGGCGGGGAGTGCGTCAGCGACGCCACCGGACTCCTGACGATCCCGCACCTGGGCAGCAACCGCTACGACACCACGGTGGTCCCGCCGGACGGGGAGACCTGGATCCAGACGACGACGCTCGAGGGCAACCACGGCTGGGACACCTGGCTGATGGAAGGCGCCACCGGCTTCGACACCGAGTTCGTCCGGGCCGGGGAAGCCGTCCCTCAGCCGATCTTCGGCTTCGTCCGGCCGCTCCGCGACGGGCAGCCGGTGAGCACCGCGCCGTCAGCCCAGGGCCACATCAAGGGTGTGGTGGTGGCGATCAAGTCCTACACCCCGCCCAAGGGCGGCAACTTCAACCTGTGGAAGGGCCAGACCGGCACGAAGGTCGACAAGCCGATCGTCCGTCCCTGGCTCTCCCTCGCCGACCTGCAGGACGGCGACGAGGCCATCTGGGTCGGCAGGGGCAACGCCGACGGCAGCTTCGACATCTCCGGTGTCCCGGACGGCAACTACACCCTCACCTGGTGGGACGAGCCCCAGGACCACTTCATCGTGATGCTCAACGTCTCCGTCATCGACGGGGAGACGGTCGAGATGGGCAACCTCCCCCTGAACGGCTGGTGGACCGAGTTCGAGGGCTACGTGTTCAACGACACCAACCGCAACGGCGTGAAGGACCCGGGCGAGAACGGTGTCCCCAACTTCACCATCACGCTGCGCAAGCAGGAGAACTCGCTGTTCGACCGCGGACAGAACACGGCCACGACGGACAGCACGGGGCGCTACTGGTTCGAGTCCGCCTACCCGCTGGGGGAGTGGACCGTCCTGGAGGCGTACAACGACGCCTTCTACACCACCGGCATCACCTACCAGGCGGACAACCAGCCGACCCCGACGACGGTGAAGGGCGCGGGCGTCGACGTCAGCGCGCTGCCCATCATCGGCCTCGGCGGACGGCTCGACTGGGGCGTGCATGCCTACTCGCCGTCCGGCAACGGCATCGACCCCCGCAACGGCGGCATCGTCGGGTCGGTCAGCTACGACACGACCCGCAACGAGCTCGACCCGCAGTTCGCCGCGTCGGAGGACTGGCAGACAGGCATCCCCGACATCCCGGTCGAGCTCTACGCGACGGTCGACTGCGGCACCAACACCGGGACGCCGTGCGACGCGAACGACCAGCTCGAGCTCGCTCCCGACGGGTCCTACGCCCGGGGCGCGCTGCTGAACACCGCCGTCTCCGAGCAGTGGACCCGGCCCACCGGGTGCGTGGCGCGCGACGTCGACGGCAACCCGCTGGTCCACGGGGTCGACGAGAACGTGCTGGTCCCCGACCAGGACACCGACGGCGAGTGCATCTCGAGCTTCCTGCAGAGCGTGCAGTTCGCGCCGTACGCCACCGACCAGGGCACCCCGGACGCCAACTTCGGCGCTGCGGTGGACGGGAACTACGGGTTCGGCGACGGCTGCACCGGCACGCTGGACGCCAGTGACCCGGGCGACCCCGTCTGCAACGGCGGCGACTTCGAGCCGTTGGGTGCCGGCGACTACCTGGTGAGGGTCGCGATCCCCGAGGACGACTTCGGGAAGCCGCTGTACAAGCCGACCGGCGAAGAGGACATCAACATCGGCAACGGCAACCAGATCGTCCCGCAGGTCCCGCCGCCGCCCTGCGCCGGCGCGCTCCACACGGTGGACGTGGCGGGCATCGACGCCGAGGGTGACCTCGAGCTCCTGGACAACGGGGACCCGAACCCCGACTTCGACGGCGACGGCCCGAACGCCGTGCAGAACCCGACCTTCGTCGAGATCGGCGGCTCCCCCTACGAGGGAGCGCAGAAGCCGCTCTGCGACACCAAGCTGGTGCGGGTCAACAACGGCAAGTCCATCGTGCCGATGTTCAACATCTTCACCGAGGTCCCGATCGCGTCGCGGCTGCGCGGACTCGTGGTCGACGACATCAACTTCTCCACCGACAACCGCTCGACGTTCTACGGCGAGAAGGCCGGTGTGCCCTTCGCCCCGGTCGGCATCTACGACTTCACCAACCGGCTCGTCTACACCGCCGAGTCGGACTTCAACGGGGTGTACGACGTCCTGCTCCCGTCCACGGACCACATCAGCTGTCCCACGCCCTCCGGCGTGTGCGCGAACATGTACCGCTTCGTGGCGAACGACCCGGGCATCCCCGGCCAGCTCAACCCGAACTACAACCCGAGGTACCGGACGATCGCCACCGAGTTCGAGGCCCTGCCGGGTGTGATCATCCCGACGGACCTCGCCCCGACCCAGGTCGGCGTCACGATCGAGTCGCCGTCGACCGGCATCCAGAACTCGGTGTCCTGTGCGCTCGGCGGGAACACCCCACAGCTGTTCGCCGTGTCGCAGCCCTACGTGAACGGCAGCGGTGCGTTCACCATCGAGGGGACCGGCTTCGGCGCCACCAAGGGCACGGGCCAGGTCACCCTCGGCGGCACCGCCCTGCCCACCTCCGGCTGGAACGACACCACCATCAGCGCCTCGGTGCCCGCAGGCACCCCCGTCGGAGCGCGCCAGCTGAGGATCACGGCGAGCAACGGCCAGAGCACCGTCAACGGGCTCACGTTCCACGTGCGGGGCGCCGGGTACAGCCCGACCGTGCGCGAGGTAGGCCCAGGCCGGGCGCACGCCACCATCCAGTCCGCGCTCGACGCGGCCTTCTCCAGCAACGCCGACGACCTGGTCGTCGTCTACCCCGGCACGCCCGACCTGAGCAACCCCCGCCTCAACCCGCTCGGCGCGTACTACGAGAACCTCGTGATCGCCTCGCCGGTGAAGCTCCAGGGCGTCGGCCCGGGCGGCTTCCAGGGCAACACCTTCGTGCCCGGCTCGATCATCGACGCCGGAGCGTTCGGCGGCGACACCCAGGTGGCGGACGACTGGTACGAGCTGGTTGACAGCCTCACCTGGGACGGCAACCAGAACGTGAACGACCACGAGGCGATCTACGTCCTGGCCTCGGAGGACGCCACGACGGCGCCCGGTCAGGCCCGCCAGTTCACGAGCGGCTTCAAGGCCGCCGTCGACGGGTTCGACATCCGCGGCGGCAACCAGCAGGGCTTCCCCAACAACATCGCCGAGCGCGGCGGCACGGCGACCGGCCTCCCGCCCAACATCACCACCCAGGGTGGCGCGATCTTCGCCAACGCCTATGCCCGGCACCTGCAGATCACCAACAACGTGGTGCAGAACAACGGGGGCGGCTACGGCACGGTGCGCATCGGGACCCCCGACCTCGCCGCGCCCGACACCGACCAGCACAACGAGAACGTCCGGATCGCCGACAACCGGATCATCGCCAACGCCGGGACCAACCTGGCCGGCGCGATCGGGATCTTCGCCGGTGCCGACAACTACGAGGTCGCGCGCAACGACATCTGCGGCAACTTCTCCCTCGAGTACGGCGGCGGGCTGAGCGTCTACGGCCGCAGCCCGAACGGGACCATCCACCACAACCGGATCTACTTCAACATGTCGAACGACGAGGGCGGCGGCATCATGATCGCCGGTGAGCTGCCCGCCGACCCCGGGTCACTCTCGCCCGGCTCCGGACCCGTCGACATCTACGCGAACCAGATCCAGGCCAACATGGCCAACGACGACGGCGGCGGCATCCGCTTCCTGATGGCCGGCGGCTCGGGTGGCACCGACGTCATGAACGTCTACAACAACATGATCGTCAACAACGTCTCGACCCACGAGGGCGGCGGCATCGGTCTCAACGACGCACCGAACGTCCGCGTCGTCAACAACACGATCATGAAGAACCTGACGACGGCCACGGCCGTGACGTCCAACGGAGCGCCGGCCCCCGCCGGCCTGTCCACGTCGCTGCACAGCAGCCAGCTGCAGGCCACCCTTCCGGGCGGGGCTCCCGGCTTCAGCGACCCGCTGCTCTTCAACAACGTGTTCTGGGACAACCGCGCCGGGAGCAGGGCCGGGACGACCGTGTCGGGCATCGGCCTCCCCGGGGACCCCGGGCCGGTCGACCACTGGGACCTGGGTGCCATCGACGCCTCCGGCGACCTGTCTCCGACCAGCTCGATCGTCCAGCAGGCCCCCGGCAACCACCCCTACGCCACGCACCCGAGCAACAGCTCTGCCGACCCCTCGGTGGTGGACCCCTACGACGTGTCGGTGTCCTTCGCGACGTGGCGACAGAACCCAGCCTTCGTGGACGCGACGCTCGTGGCCCTGGACGTCGCCCCGAACCGGATGGGGGACTACCACCTGCAGGCCGGCTCGCCGGCGATCGACCTCGGGGCAGGGAGCAGGGCCGGGGTGGCCGCGCCGCCGACGGACTTCGATGACCAGGCGCGCCCTGCCGGAGCCGGCTTCGACAGCGGTGCCGACGAGTTCGGTGCTGCCGCACCACCGCCTCCGCCGCCGCCCCCGACCGGCTCGGACCTCTACTTCTCGACTGAAGGCCCGACCAACCCGCCAGGCGTGACCGGCACCGCCGACGACGCCGACATCTACCTCTGGAACGGCACGGCCTACAGCCGGTCGATCGACGTCACCGCCGCGCCGTACAACCTCGGCGGAGGCCTGCTCGGCGCTCTGCTGGACGTCGACGGGTTCGCCCGGGTGGACAGCACGCACTTCTACATGTCCTTCGCTGCGATCGCCAACGTGCCCGGCGTCGGCCTCGTCCTGGACGAGGACATCGTCTACTACGACAACGGCACCTGGTCGCTGTGGTTCGACGGCAGCGCGCACGGGCTGGGTGCTCTCGGGTTCGACCTGGGCGCGATCAGCGTCGTGGGCAACACGCTGTACTTCTCGACCAACAACACCGCCGTCCCGCCGGGAGCGGGCGGCACGGGCGACAACGCCGACATCTACCGCTGGAACGGTGGGAGCTCCTACACGCGTGTCGTCGATGCCACGGCGGCGCCGTTCAACCTGCCGAACACGGGACCGGCAACGGGCCCGAACAACCCCAACGTGGACGGCCTCATCGTCGTCGACGAGACGCACTTCTACCTCTCGTTCAGCAACGACAGCACGACCGTGCCGGGCCTGGGCACCAACGGGGTCCAGGACGAGGACGTCGTCTACTTCGACGGCAGCACCTGGTCGGTCCACTTCGACGGCACGGCGAACGGCCTCGGCACGTCCGGCAACCTGGACATCGACGCCATCTCCTTCTCGGCCGGCGCGCTCCCGCCGGCTCCGCCGCCGCCGCTGCTCACGCAGCTGTTCTTCTCGACCGCGGGGAACGTCAACCCCCCTGGCGTCGCGCGCCGCGCCGACAACGCCGACATCTACGAGTACGCCAGCGACCCGGTCTTCGGCAGGTCGTGGGACGCGTCAGCCTCCGGGATCCCACGTCGGGCCAACGTCGACGGCTACGACCGGGTCGACGGCACGCACTTCTACGTGTCCTTCGCAGGCAACACCAGGCTGCCGGGCCTGGGGCGGGTGCGGGACGAGGACGTCGTCTACTACGACGACGGGGCGTGGTCCCTGTACTTCGACGGCTCGTCGCACGGCCTGCGTGCTCGGGGCCACGACATCGACGACCTCACCGTCGTCGGTCGAAGGCTCTACTTCTCGACGGTCGGCAACAAGAAGCTGCCCGGCGTCAACGGACGGCCGGACGACGCGGACGTCTACCGGTGGAACGGTCGGCGGTTCACGCGGGTGTTCGACGCCAGCGCCGCCGGGCTGCCGAGGAAGGCCGACATCGACGGTCTCGACCGGGCATCTGCCGGTCACATGTACGTGTCGTTCAGCCGCAACACGCTGGTTCCCGGGATCGGGAAGGTGCACGACGAGGACGTCGTGCAGCTCGTCGACGGTCGCTGGCACATGGCCTTCGACGGCACCGGCCTGGGCCTGACAGCGCGCGGCCGAGACCTGGACGCGATCGATGTCTCGTGACCGCACCTCACCACCGGTCCCGGAAGGGATGCGTGACTCCATGAGGCACCCAGCAGCCGCGTCCGGGAACGGTACCCGGGGAGACAGGGGAATGATCGGGATGACACAGATCGACCGACGGAGGTTCCTCCAGCTGGCCGGCGGAGCGGCGGCGGCCGTCACCGTCACCTGGGCCGGAAAGGTCCTCGTCCCGGAGGCGGCTGTCGCGGCCGTGGGCGATCCCGACCTCTACCTGGGTGGGACCGACGGCTGGATCTACCTGCCCCCGACGCCCGCTATCCCACCCTTCCACCCGGACAACCTGGCGCCGGACCCGTTCACGACCTACATGTTCGGGTTCCGCAACGTGACCGGGATGTCGCCGGTCCTGCGGGCCGCGCAGAAGAACAAGGCGCAGCACTCCGCGCCGCTGTTCTGGGTGAACCAGTTCGACCCCGGCAACCCGGTCGACTTCACGGTGACGCTCATGAACCTGGGGCTGTCCCTCCGTCCCGACCTGTTCGACGCCCACACCGTGCACTGGCACGGGTTCCGCAACGTGATCCCGTTCTTCGACGGTGAGCCGTCCGGCTCGGTCGCGGTGACGAGTGGGCGCGAGTTCACCTACGTCTACCGGCCGCGTGACCCGGGCACGTACATGTACCACTGCCACGTCGAGGACGTGGAGCACGTGCAGATGGGCATGACCGGCCTGGTCTTCGTCCGACCCCTGCAGGACGGGAACACCGCGCTCTACCCCAGCGGCACCTACATGTACAACGACGGTGACGGCTCGACGGGCTTCGACCGCGAGTTCTCGATGTTCATGTCGGAGGTGTGGGCCGAGGCGCACTGGGCGGACGCGCACATCCAGCTGCCGGAGTGGAGCGACTACCGGGCCGACTTCAGCATGCTCAACGGCCGGGTCTACCCGGACACCCTCGCCCCCAACGGCTCGATCGACCCGTTCAACCCGGTGCACGACGCCAACGGGGACCTGATCGCCCCGCCGGGACGGCCCGAGCTGAAGTACCAGCCGCACTCCTCGCTGGTCACCTGCAACACCGGCGAGCGCGTCGCGCTGCGCTTCGCGAACCTCGGCTTCCGCGAGCAGGCGATGACGCTGGCAGGGATCCGGATGCGGGTCGTCGGCCGCGACGCGACGCCGATGCGCGGCCGCGACGACACCGACACGTCCTACGAGACCCAGACCCTCAACATCGGCCCCGGTGAGAGCTACGACGTGATCTTCGAGGCACCGCCGTTCAGCGGCGGCGGCGGCAGCAGCGGCGCCGGCTACGACGCCTACATGCTCTACAACCGCAACTACACCCGGTCCAACAACCTGGCGCCCGGCGGTTTCGGCGGCCAGGCCACCGAGGTCCGGGTCTATCCCGGCGGGGTGGCCGCGCAGGCATATCCGAACGACTGGGGCGTCTGAGCGCCATGACGAGAGGTAGTGCAGTCATGCATGGGAAGCCCCGCACGCGTGCCCTGCGCAACTCCGGGCTGCTCGTCGCCCTGACACTGCTGGCGGGCACGGCGGCCGCGCTCACGAGCACCAGCCCGGCAACGGCAGTGACCCCGCCGCAGGTGGGCATCGTCTGCACGACCGGGGTCGGCGGCGCGGCCGGCGAGCCCATCTTCAACCTGACCACGAAGACCGGCTACATCAGCCTTCCCGACGGCAACACCGCGTACATGTGGGGCTACTCGAGCGGGTTCGACTCGTTCCAGCACCCCGGTCCGGTGCTGTGCGTCGACGAGGGCGACACCGTGACCGTCATCCTGCACAACACCCTGTCCCAGCCCACGTCGGTCACCTTCCCCGGCCAGCGCGACGTGCTGGCCGACGGGGCCCCTGCCCAGCCGCAGGTCGGCGGAGCAGGCAACGTGACCTCCCTGACCGACACGGCGGCTGCCGACGGCGGGACCATCACCTACAGCTTCGTGGCCGACGACCCCGGCACCTTCCTCTACCAGTCGGGCACAGACCCCGAGACGCAGGTCCGGATGGGCCTGTTCGGCGCGCTGATCGTGCGACCTGCTCTGGGCGCGGACTTCGCGTTCAACCGGGCGGACAGCAAGTTCGACCCCGACGAGGAGTTCATGGTCCTCCTCTCCGAGATCGACCCGTACCTGCACCAGGCCGTCGAGCAGGGCAAGCCCTTCAACATGAACAGGTACCACCCGCGCTACTGGCTCATCAACGGGCGCGGCTTCCCCGACAGCATCGCCGACAACGGCGCCTCGTGGCTGCCCACGCAGCCGTACGGCGCGCTGGCGCAGGTCGGCGAGTTCGGCCCCGGCCATCCGGACCCCGGGCTGGCCCGCTACCTGAACGTGGGCACCGAGGACTACCCGTTCCACCCGCACGGCAACAACGGCCTGGTCGTCGGCCGCGACGGTCGCCCGTTGGCGGGTCCTGCCGGTGAGGACCTCTCGTTCGAGAAGTTCGCGATCAACATCGGTCCCGGCCAGACCTGGGACGTGATCTTCAGGTGGTACGACGCCGAGGGCTACGACCCGGTCACGAAGCCGGTCCCCTCCACGGTGCCGAACCTCGCGAACTCCGAGATCGGCGTCTTCTACAGCGGCAGCCCGTACCTGGGGACGAGGGAGTCGTTGCCGCCGGGCACGCAGACGCTCAACCAGTGCGGCGAGTACTACATCATCTCGCACAACCACGCGCTGCACCAGATCACCTCGTGGGGCGCGAACATGACCGGCCCCATCACGTACATGCGGATCGACCCGCCGACGCCCAACGACTGCGGCTGACGAGAGAGGCGGGAGACCGATGACTCGAAGGATGAGCATGACAAGGGCAGCCGTGTCGCTCCTGTCCGCCGGCTCGCTGGCCATGGGGGCGGTCCTGCTGGGGCCGGCGGGCTCCGTGGGAGCGGCGACGGTTCCGGTCGACCTCTACGCGGCCAGCGGGAGCACGACCCTCCCGGCGGGGGGCCAGACCGTGACGGTGTGGGGATACGCCACCAGCAGCGGCGCGGTCAGCCGGCCGGGTGGGCCGACCCTGGTCGTCGACGAGGGGGACACGGTCGAGATCACGCTGCACAACGAGCTGTCGGAGGCCACCGGTCTCCTCGTCCAGGGCCAGCAGATGGCCCCCGACCGGACGGGCGCAGCCGCCGGCGGGACCAAGACGTACACGTTCACCGCGAGCGACGCGGGGACCTACCTCTACGAGGCCGGCCTGCTGCCCAATGCCCAGCACCAGGTCGCCATGGGGCTCTACGGCGCCCTCGTCGTCCGTCCGGCGACCGCGGGGCAGGCCTACGACGACCCTGGCACGGCGTTCGACGACGAGGCCGTGCTGCTGCTCAGCGAGATCGACCCCGCGCTGAACAACTCGGCCGACCCGGCGACGTTCGACATGCGCACCTACGCGCCCCGGTTCTTCCTGATCAACGGCAAGGCGTACCCGGACACCGACCCGATCGCGATCGCCGGCGGGAGCCGGGTGCTCCTCCGCTATGTGAACGCGGGCAACCAGTACCACTCGATGTCGTTGCTCGGCGCGCACCAGCGCGTCGTCGCCCTCGACGGGAGCCCGCTGGACTTCGCACGCCGCTACGTCGCGGAGACCTTCGGCCCCGGCCAGACCGCTGATGCCATCGTCACCGCGCCGAGCTCGACGCAGGACCGCACCCTGCCGCTGTACGACGGAAGCCTGCTGCTGCACAACAGCAACACCGGCGGGTTCGGCGGGATGCTCACGACGCTCGACGTCACGGGCTCCGGGGGTGGAGGGGACACCGCGGGTCCGGTGACCAGCGCCGTCGCCTTCGCCGGCGGTGACCTGACCGCGACGATCGACGACAGCAGCCGCGGGGGCGCGAACGTCGCCGAGGCGGAGTTCTACCTCGACGTCGTGACCGGTGCGGGCACGCCGATGGACGCCGTCGTCGCGCCGTTCGACGCCGTCACCGAGGACGTCACCGCCGCCGTGGCGGTGCCCAGCGGTGAGCACGTCCTCTACGTGCGGGGCCGGGACGCGGCGGGCAACTGGGGACCGCTGAGCTCCGTGCTGGTCAACGGCGGGGACGCCGGTGGTCCGGCCTCGAAGTTCCCCCTCCTGACTCCCAGGCTCACCAACACGAGCAGGACCACTGGCGTCGCCGTGTCGGCGACGGGCGACGACACCGCCACCGGCGGGTCGGACATCGCCGCTGCCGAGTACTTCATCGACGCCGTCGGCGCCGACGGCTCGGGAAGCCCGATGGCCGTCAACGTGGCGGCGCCGGTCGCGAGCCTGGACGCCACGATCCCCGCCGCCACCGTGAACGGGCTCTCCGAGGGCGCCCACGTCGTGTACGTCCACAGCCAGGACGCCGCGGGCAACTGGGGCGACCCGGTGACCGTCAACCTGGTGGTGGACGTGACCGGTCCCACCACGTCGGGGGTGTCGGTCAGTCCCAGCCCCAACGACGGCACGCAGCCGGTCAACTCGAGCACCCCGGCGGTCAGGGTGTCGGCGACGACGCTCTCCGACCCCATCTCCAGCTCCGTGAACAGCCCGATCAGCCGGGCCGAGATCTTCATCGGTTCGTTCACCGGAGACGGCTCGGGCATCGCGATGATGCCCAGCGACGGTGTCTTCAACGACCCCTCGGAGGGGGGTTACGCCGACATCCCGCTGCCGACCGTGCGGGCGCTCGCCAACGGTTCCTACATGATCTACGTCCACGCCAGGGACGCGGCGGGGAACTGGGGACCGGTGGTGACCACGACGTTGGTGGTCAACAAGGTCCAGCCGGCGATCACCGCGCTCACGGTGACGCCCAACGGTGCACTGCGCGCCGCACCGGTGACGCTGGCCGCGAGGGCGACGGACACCACGTCGAACGTCACGCGTGGCGAGTGGTTCACCGGCGCCGACCCGGGAGCCGGCAACGGCACCCCGATGACGGTCCGCGGGTCGGGCCCGTGGCGCCTGTCGGCCCAGATCGACGTCAGCACCTGGGACGACGGCGTCCACACGCTCAACGTGCGGGCGCGCAACGCGGCGGGCGAGTGGGGCTCAACCCGCTCCACGGTGCTCGACATGCGCGGTCCGCTGCACTTCTCGACGGTCGGGAACGTCAACCCGCCCGGCGTCGGAGGCACCGCGGACGATGCCGACATCCACGGCTGGGACAGCGGCGCGTTCACCCGGGAGTGGGACGCGACCCGGGCCGGGCTCCCACGCGGTGCCCGCGTGGACGGCTTCGACCGTGTCGACGACAGCCACTTCTACCTGTCGTTCAGCAACCGGGTCACGAAGGTGCCGGGACTGGGACGGGTCCAGGACGAGGACGTCGTGCTCTACGACGACGGAGTGTGGCGGCTCTTCTTCGACGGCACCGCTGCCGGGCTGAAGGGGAGCAAGCGCGACGTGGACGCGATCAGCGTCGTCGGCAGGAAGCTCTTCTTCTCGACATCCGGTGACGCCAGACCGGCCGGCGTCCGCGGTGCGGCAGACGACGCCGACATCTACCGCTGGAACGGCAGGTCGATCCGTCGGGTCTGGGACGCCAGCTCCCACGGTCTGCCGGGCACCGCCGACATCGACGGTCTCGTCAGGGTGGACGGCAAACGCTTCTACCTCTCGTTCGCCGCGGCGACCACGACCCTGCCTGGTCTGGGAGACGTCCAGGACGAGGACGTCGTCTACCACGACGGAGGTGCCTGGTCGGTCTACTTCGACGGGACCGCGCTCGGTCTCGGGGACACCGGGAAGCTCGACGTGGACGCGTTCGATGTCGACTGACACGCTGCCCCAGCTCGCCCTCGACACGGCGGAGGAGCCGCCACCCCGCCGCCGGTGGCTGGTGGTCGTGCTTGTCCTCCTGCTGGTCGTGGCCGGGCTCGCGGCCAGGGGCCTGTGGCCCGAGCGGAAGGCGGACATCCGCTCGGGGACGACGCTGGTGACCGCCGACGGGCTGGCGGCCCGCTACGGCATCAAGGTCTCGATGATCGCCGTCGTCGCCGCCGGCGGGCTCATCGAGTTCCGCTACCAGGTGGTCGACCCGGACAAGGCCGACCCGCTGCGACACGACGTCGGCCTGCTGCCCGCCATGGTCGTGGAGGACTCTGGGGTCACGCTCGCGCTCTCGTCCACTCCCGGTCACCACAGCAGCGAGACCACGCTCGGTGGCACCTACTTCATCCTGTTCCCCAACGCGCGCAACGCCATCCGTCGTGGCTCCCTGGTGACCGTGGTCATCGGGGAGGTGCGCCTCGAGCACGTCGTGGCCCAGGGCTGAGCGGATGGACAGGGGCCGGCCCCGGCCGTGGCGGCGGCGCACGGCGGTCCTGGCCGTCGCCCTTGCCGCGCTCCTGCTCGGGGCCGGCCCGGCGTCGGCCCACAGCGAGCTCGAGCGCTCCGACCCGCCCCACGGCGGGATGGTCGCCGAGGGCCGGACCGTCCTCACCCTCTGGTTCGGGGACGCGATCAACGCCGACGCGAGCTCGTTCGACCTGCGCACGGCCGCGGGCGTCCCCGTGCCGGTGCGTGCCCAGGTCTCCGACGTCGCCGGCGGCGTCGTGCGGCTCGCCACCGGACCGCTCGCGACGGACACCTACGAGCTCGACTGGCGGGTCCTCTCCCTCGCGGACGGCCACCCGTCCGGCGGCTCCGTGCTGTTCGGCGTCGGGACCCGGCCCACGGTCGTCCCGGGGGGAGGCAGCGGCCTGCCGGGCCTGCCGGGGCTCGTGCTGCGGTGGCTCGACCTGTCCGCGGTCCTGCTGGCGATCGGCGCGCTGGCCGTCTCGGGCCGGGTGCTCGGGTCGCTGGGCGACGCCGGACGCCGCCCCCTGCGACGTGCCCGGCTCGTCGCCGTGCTGGCATCGGTCACCGCGGTCTACTGCGGCGTCCTGACCCCCCTGGTCCGGACCCACCGCAGCGGCACCTCGCCGCGGACCTGGGCGGGGGAGACCTGGACCACCCTCGTGGACACTCCGTGGGGACACCTCTGGATGGCGAGGGAGGTCGCGCTCGTGGTCGCGGCGGGGGCGGTCTGGTCGTGGGCGACGCGCCGCCCCCGGTCGGTGGGCCGGGTGCGGGCAGCCCTGGTGTCGCTGGCCGTGGCGGCGTGGCTGGGAGCCTCCGCCGGTCACGCGTCGGCCCTCCCGAGCGGCTCCGGGCGGGCTGCCCTGGCCTCGGCGGGCCACGTCGTCGCGGCGGGTGTCTGGGCCGGCGGACTGGTGGTCCTCGCCCTGTGCGTCCTGCCACTGATGCGCCGGGAGCCGGACCTGCGCGGCCCGGTCCTGGCGACCGTCTGGCGGACGTACAGCCCGATGGCCGCCGCGGCGTCGGTCGTGCTGCTGGCCACGGGGCTCTATGAGGCGGGCCGGCACGTTCCCGACCTGGGCACGGTCACCACGACGGTGTACGGCGGCGCGGTGGCCGGGAAGGTGCTGCTGGTCGCGGCGGCGCTCGCCATGGCGGGGATCAACACGCTGCTGGTCAACCCGGGGCTCGCCGCGCGGGTCGGCGGCGCGATCGGCCGGCCGGCGGGCTGGGCCCCGGTCTCGCTGCGCCGGTTCACGACGGTGGTCGCGGCCGAGGCCCTGCTGCTGGCCGTCGCCGTCGGCGCCGCCGCGCTCGCCACCTCGGTCCCCACCGCACGGGAGACCGTGCGGGCCGGCGAGGTCACCGCGCCGCACGACGACCACGTGAACGGGATGTTCATCACCGTCGAGGCGGTGCCCGCGGGCCCGGACCTGAGCCGGCTGGTCGTGCGGGCGCGGTCGACCGTCCTGCCCGAGCCCGCGCCCGTCGACGCCGTCGGGGCGCGGCTCGTCGGTCCCGGCGGCGGGTCCACCTCGGTCATCCTGCGGGAGGTCGAGCCGGGCCGCTACGAGGGCGAGGCGACCGCCACGGCGCCGGGGGACTGGACGGCGACGGTGGCCGTCGAGCGGGCGGGGCTCCCGGACTCCGTGACGCAGGCCCGGTGGAGCGTGGCGGACCCGGCGTCCGCACGTGCCCGCCCGCTGGAGGTCGCGACCACCGTCCTGGCCGCACTCCTTCTCCTCGTCCTGGCGGGCGCCGCCGGGATCAGGGGCCGGCGACGGGACCCCCCACCGTCGCCGGCTCCTCCCGTCCGGGAGGGGCACGGGAGTCGCCGATGAGGAGGGGCGTCACGGTGGCGGTGGTCGCGGCCCTGGTGGGCGCGATGCCGGCCGCGGAGGTCTCGGCCCGCCCCGTCGTCGACCAGGACCCCGGCCGGCTGACGCCCGAGGTCACGACCATGATCGGGTCGCTCGGCCCCGGAGAGATGGCCACCGTTGTCGTGCAGCTGCGGGAGCAGGCCGATCTCGACGCCGTCCGCGGCGGCAGCGGGCGGGTCCGGGCGAGGCGGACGGTCGAGGCGCTGCGGGCGACGGCGGACTCCTCGCAGCGCCCGCTCCGGGCTCGGCTTCGCACCCAGGTGGCCCGCGGCGAGGTCTCGGACGTCACCCCGCTGTGGGTCGTGAACGGCGTGTCGGTGACCGCGTCGGCCGACGTGATCCGTGAGCTGGCGACGCGTCCCGACGTCGCGAGCGTCGTCGCGGACGACATCACCCTGGTCCCGAGTGCCGGCGCACCGGAGCCGAACCAGCAGGTGATCGGCGCGCCCGAGGTCTGGGGTCTCGGGCAGACCGGGCAGGGTGTCGTGGTGGCGGGCCTCGACAGCGGCGTCGACGTGTCGCACCCGGACCTCGCGGGGCGGTGGCGCGGCGGCACGAACAGCTGGTTCGACCCGTACGGCCAGCACCCCACGACGCCGACCGACCTCTCGGGCCATGGCACCGCCACGATGGGGGCGATGGTCGGCGGTGACGCCGGGGGGACCTCGATCGGCACCAGCCCCGGGGCGACCTGGATCGCTGCCAAGATCTTCGACGACGCGGGTGGCGCGACGGCCACCGCGGTCCACCAGGCGTTCCAGTGGGTGCTCGACCCCGACGGGGACCCGGGTACCGCCGATGCCCCGCACGTGGTCAACGGCTCCTGGTCGCTCGGCTCGGGACCGGGGTGCGACCCGTCGTTCCGGCCGGACCTCGCCGCGCTCCGCGCCGCCGGCATCCTGCCCGTCTTCGCCGCCGGCAACTTCGGTGCCGGCGGCTCGACCAGCGTCAGCCCGGCCAACTACCCGGAGGCGCTGGCGGTGGGGGCAGTCGCGAACAGCGGTCTGGTGTACGCGGCGAGCAGTCGCGGTCCGTCCACGTGCGCCGGGCGCGCCCGCGTGTTCCCCGACCTCGTCGCTCCGGGGGTCGACGTGCTGACGGCCGAGCGCTACGGGCTGTACCAGGTGGCGTCGGGCACCTCGATGTCCGCCCCGCACGTCTCGGGCGCTCTGGCTCTGCTGCTGGGGGCCGTGCCGGGCCTGACCGTCGACCAGCAGCAGGCCGCCCTCACCGGCACGGCACTGGACCTCGGACCGCCCGGGCCGGACGCCGCCTACGGCACCGGACGGCTCGACGTCCTCGCCGCCTACCAGTGGGTCCGGGGACTGCCCACCTTCGGGGTCGAGCTCGCGGCCGCGGTGGGGAGCGTCCCCGTCGGCGGGCGGGCCACCTACGAGGTGCGGGTCACGCCGGTGAACGGGTTCTCTGCGGACGTCTCCCTGGTGCTGTCCGGCCTGAGCCCGAGCCAGGCGGGATGGTCCTTCACCCCCTCCGTCGTGACCGGGGGCGCCGGCACCGCCGTGCTCGAGGTGGCCACGACGTCGGCGATCGCCCCCGGCAGCCATCCGCTGGCCGTCACCGCCAGCAGCGGCACGATGCACCGGACCGGCACGGCGAGCCTGACCGTCACCGCACCGCCGGCGGTCACTCCGGAACCCGCACCGCCGCCCGCGGCGGACCCGCCCCGCTCAGCCGCGGGCCCCGGCCCCGACTTCAGCCTGTCGGCGTCCCGGCAGGCCGTGACCGTGGTCCGGGGTCGAGCCGTGCGGGTCAGGATCCGCGTCGCGGCCGAGCACGGGTTCACCGGCAGCGTGCGGCTCTCGCGGTCGGGCAAGCCCCCGCGCTCGTCGGCACGATGGTCGAGAAGGGCTGTCGTGGTGCCGGGCGGGGCGACGCTGCGGGTGAGGACGGCGCGAGCCACCCCGCGCGGCACCTACACGCTGGTGGTCCGGGGACGGTCGGGCTCGGTCCGGCACCGGGTGCCGGTGACCCTGACGGTGCGCGGGCCGCGCCGGCGCTGACCCCGGCCCGTCGGCACGCCTCGGCCCCGCTCAGCGACGCGCGAGCCAGCGGCGCATGTCCTCGACGAGGATCTCCCACTCTCCCCGGCGCTGCTCGGCGCGCAACTGCCTGTTCCGGATCGCGGTCAGCACCTCGTCCGGGCTCACCTTCGCCAGGCCGGCCACCTGGTCCAGGGTGAGCGAGGACCCGGCGGGCAGACGGTCGGACGCGCTCATGCCCGGGTCATCGGCGGTCCGGGAGGGGGCCTTGAGGCCGGCCCCGGCGCCGGGCACCGCGACGGCACGCCGGACGTACGGGCGCAGGCGCGCGGGGCCCGCGTGTCCTGCGAGGCGCGGGCCGGTATGCGGCCGGGTCAGTCGGCCGCCAGGGCGACCACCGCGTAGATCACGATCATCACCACGATCAGTCCTGCGAAGACGGCCAGGACCGAGCGCGGCGGCGTGATCGACTGGTGCCGCTCGGGAACGTGCTTCACACCTCAGTGCTAACCCGTCCCCGCGCGCACGTCAACCACTGCTCAGCGCGGCCGGCCCGCCGGGGCGCCGCCGTCACGCGTGCCACGGCGCTGGTAGGCCTCCCAGGCCTTGCGCCCGAGGAACACCGCGAGAGCGCGCCACACCCAGCGCATGATCATGACGTGCGTCCTCTCCGTCGGCTGCCGACAGGCCCGTGCCCAGGCCCGGCGCGGCGAAACGCCTCAGAGGCACAGCCCGATCGCGGAGATCACCCGCGAGGGCGACGGTGCCGACGCGGGCGCCGTCCAGGCGTTGCGGACCGCGACGACGTGCCAGCGCACGCTGACGTTGAGCAGGCCCGCCGCGGTGTCCGTGTACGTCGTCGCGGGGTCGGCTGCCCGGACCAGGGTCCAGGGGCCGAGGTCGACCGATCGCCACACCGAGTACGCCGTGGCCGGGGCGGCCGCGGCCCAGGACACGGCGACCGAGGCACCCCCGGCGCAGGCTGCGCCGACCGTGCCGACCGCGGGCATCGTGGTCGCCAGGGCGGCTCCGGAGCCGGACGCGGAGCCGGACCAGGCCGCGACCGCCGGGGGAGCGGCGGCTGCTGCCGCGGCGACCGTCAGGGCCGCCATGACGGCAGGGGTGCGTGCGGCGGGGCGAGTCATGGCCGACGGGCGGGGAGGATCAGCTCTGGGTGCCGGTCACGGTGGCGGCGACGGTCACCGTGACGCCCTGGCACCCGTTGCCGGCCGCGCTCTTCATGGTCAGGGCCGCGTCGAGGACCACGTTCGCCGTGGCACCCGCCGCGATCGCGGTCGAGGGGACCGTGCCGCTGCCGAGGGTGAAGTCGGCGGCCGTGCACGACCCGCTCACCGCGGTGATGCCGGTGACCGAGCCGCCGGTGAGGGTCACGGCGTAGGGGTTGGGGTTCTCGACCGAGAGGTAGACCTTCCCGGAGGCACCGGGGTAGAGGTCGCCCACCGCGGCGCCCGAGCCGACCACGAGGTCCAGGGCGCTGCGGGCCCTGGCCGCGCCGCTGCCGCTCCCGCTCGCCGTCCACAGGGCAAGGCCCACGCCGGCGGGCATGAGGAGGGCGAGCGTCCAGGCGAGCACGGCGACGCGGCGCCGGTGGCGGGCCGAGTCGTGGACGGGGGTGGTGGCGCGGTGGCGCGTAGGCATGGTGGCTCGATCCCGTGAGGCGGCGGAGTTCTCGCCCCGGTTCGACACCATTGCGATGGTTCTTGACCGGTTGACCTCAGGCCTCTCCCCTCGCACCAGTGGTCATGGTGCAACCGCACCAGGCCGCCGGGACGACGAAGACCCCCGGCCGGGTGGCCGGGGGTCCTCGTGGCGTGGTGGGGCGGGCGGAGCGGGTCAGCGCTCCGTCTCGGGCGCGGTGTGCGGCGTGGTGATCAGGCGCTCGCTGTCGTCGTGGAACTCGGTCGACACCTCGCGCAGCCTCGCCTCGTGGGCGTGGCCGTGGTGAGCGCAGAAGAGCAGCTCGCCACCGGAGATCATGGTCGCGCGGATGTAGGCCTGGGCGCCGCAGCGGTCGCAACGGTCGGCTGTCGTCAGGGGAGGGTGCGAGGCAAGTGCTGAGGTCACGTCGCCCTCTCTGTCTCGGGTGGTGCGATCGTCTGTCGGATGTCTCAACAGTCAATCATCCGCTGTTCGTTCCCCGGTCACCACCGGGATGGGTTCGCTCTGCGCGTATCTTCGGCTGCATCCGGGTCGTGCTGTTGCCCATCTCACAGCACGGAATGCGTCCGGGGGGCATGACACGCGCAGAACGGCGTGTCGCGTCACCCGTCCGGGCGACCCCGAGCCGCCCCCGCGGCGCGGGATCCCGGCTCCGTCCGGGGCCGCCGGTAGCCTCTCTCGACGTGACCCAGACGCTCCACGCCCGCAGCGACGGCGAGTTCGAGCCCGACGCCTACTCCGCCCGCAACCTGCTGGTCCTGGAGGGCCTGGAGGCCGTCCGCAAGCGCCCGGGCATGTACATCGGGTCCACCGACTCGCGGGGCCTGATGCACTGCGTGTGGGAGATCATCGACAACTCCGTCGACGAAGCGCTCGGCGCCCACTGCACGCGCATCGAGGTCGACCTGCACGCGGACGGCTCGGTCGAGGTGCGCGACGACGGCCGGGGGATCCCGGTCGACATCGAGCCGCGCACCGGCCTGGCCGGGGTCGAGGTGGTCATGACCCGGCTCCACGCCGGCGGGAAGTTCGGCGGTGGCTCCTACGCCGCCTCGGGCGGGCTGCACGGGGTGGGGGCCTCCGTGGTCAACGCCCTGGCGGCCCGGCTGGACGTCGAGGTCGACCGGGCCGGCAGGACCCACGCCATGAGCTTCCGGCGTGGGGTCCCCGGCACGTTCGGCAACGGCGACCCCGAGTCGCCGTTCGTGCCGGCCTCCGGCGTCCGCGTGCTCGGCAAGGTCACGAAGAAGCGCACCGGGACCCGCATCCGCTACTGGGCGGACCGGCAGGTCTTCCTCAAGGACGCCTCGATCTCCCTCGACGAGCTGCACAACCGGGCCCGTCAGACCGCTTTCCTCGTGCCCGGCCTGACCCTCGTCGTCCGCGACGCGCGGGGTCCGGAGGTCGGCGAGCAGCAGTTCCGCTTCGACGGCGGCATCAGCGAGTTCTGCGAGTTCCTGGCTCCCGACCAGCCCGTGAGCGACGTGCTCCGGCTGCACGGGGTCGGGCACTTCAAGGAGACGGTGCCGGTCCTCGACGACAAGGGCCACATGTCCCCGCAGGAGGTCGAGCGCGACCTCACCGTCGACATCGCGCTGCGGTGGGGCACCGGCTACGACACGGTGGTCCGCTCGTTCGTCAACATCATCGCGACGCCCAAGGGCGGCACCCACATCCAGGGCTTCGAGCGGGCGCTCACCAAGACCGTGAACGAGGCGCTGCGGTCCCAGCGGGTGCTGCGCGCCGCCGAGGACGACGTCGTGAAGGACGACGTCCTCGAGGGGATGACGGCGGTCGTCACGGTGCGGCTGGCCGAGCCGCAGTTCGAGGGGCAGACCAAGGAGGTGCTCGGCACCTCGGCCGCGTCGCGCATCGTGGCCGGCGTGGTCACCAAGGAGCTCAAGGCGGCCCTCACGACGACGAAGAAGGCCGGCAAGCTGCAGGCCAAGGCGATCCTGGACAAGGTCGCCTCCGCTGCCCGGACCCGCGTGGCCGCCCGGGCCCACAAGGAGCTGCAGCGCCGCAAGAACGCGCTCGAGACGTCCTCGCTGCCCGCCAAGCTGGCGGACTGCCGCAGCGACGACGTCGAGCGCAGCGAGCTGTTCATCGTCGAGGGTGACTCGGCGCTGGGCACCGCGAAGCTCGCGCGGGACTCCGAGCACCAGGCGCTGCTCCCTATCCGCGGCAAGATCCTCAACGTCCAGAAGGCCTCGGCATCGGACATGCTGAGGAACGCCGAGTGTGCCGCGATCATCCAGGTCATCGGCGCAGGCTCGGGCCGGACCTTCGACATCGCAGCGGCGCGCTACGGCCGGGTCATCCTGATGGCCGACGCCGACGTCGACGGTGCCCACATCCGCTGCCTGCTGCTGACGCTCTTCTACCGCTACATGCGGCCGATGGTCGAGCAGGGCAGGGTCTTCGCCGCCGTGCCGCCCCTGCACCGGATCGAGGTGATCAACGCCGGCGCCAAGAAGAACGACATCACCTACACCTACACCGAGCCGCAGATGCGCAAGACGCTGGCCGACCTGCAGCGCAAGGGCAAGCGCCACAAGGAGCCGATCCAGCGCTACAAGGGGCTCGGCGAGATGGACGCCGACCAGCTGGCCGAGACCACGATGGACCCGCGGCACCGGATGCTGCGGCGGGTCACGCTCGGCGACGTGACGGCCGCCGAGGAGTCCTTCGACCTGCTGATGGGCAACGAGGTGGCGCCGCGCCGCGACTTCATCGTCGCGGGCGCCTCCCGCGTCGACCGGGACAGCATCGACGCCTGAGTCCCGTGGTGCGTCCGCGATCCGGACGCGAGGCTTGAGGTCCGGGCGCCGCGCGCCGATGCAAGAGCATGGTGCTGCTCAGCCTGCTCACGGTGGCGTTCTTCGTCGCGGTGGTCCGGCTCGGGCGGGCTCGCCGGGCCCTCGCGGCGACCCTGGCCGGGCTGCCGCTGCTGCCCGCCGATGACCGTCCCCCCGAGACCGCCGTCGGGTGGCCGCCGGAAGGCGCCGCCTTCAGCGCGTACGTCGACGAGGGCTTCGCGGCCCTCGACGCCTACCTGTCGGAGGGTTTCGCGACCTGAGCGCCCGTCAGCGGCCGACCGCAGGCCCGCTGACGGAGGCGAGCGGCTGGCTGGCCGCGACGCCCGATCCGTCGCGCCTCCCGGTGGCCGGCGGCAGGTCGACCGCCACGCCGGTCGCCGCAGCCGCGCGGGGCGGAGCCGCCCCGGCCCAGGCCAGTGTCAGCACGTCCTCGCCGCGCAGGAAGCGGTGGCAGCGGACGCCGCCCGTGCCCCTGCCCTTGCCGGGGTACTCGTGCAGCGGCGTCACCTTGACCGACCCGGCGTCCGTGCCCGGAAGGGCAGCGGAGGATCCCGAGACCGTCACCACCGCACCGTCGACCCCGGGGGCCACCGCGCCGAAGTGCACGACCCGGGCGCCGGCGGCGAGCCGGACGCCGGCCATGCCGCCGGCGGCACGGCCCTGCGGGCGGACGACCGAGGCGGGGAAGCGCAGCAGCTGGGCGTCGCTGGTGACGAACACGAGCTCGTCGTCCTCGCCGGCCAGCTCGACCGCGCCGGCGACCCTGTCGCCGTCCTTGAGGCTCACGACATCCCAGCTGTCCCTGTTCTGCGGGTAGTCGACCGCGACTCGCTTGACGATGCCCTGCTCGGTGCCGAGCGCGAGCCCGGCGCCGTCGGTCGAGAGCGAGCAGAGGGCGAGCACCGTCTCGTCCCTGTCCAGCGACAGGAACTCGGAGACCGGCGCGCCCCCGGACAGGTGCGGGGCGCTGGCCGTCGCGGGCACCGCGGGGACGTCGAGAACGCCGAGGCGGACCATGCGCCCGGCCGAGGTCACGGCGGCTACCTCTCCGCGCGCCGTCGCCCGCACGACGGACACCACCACGTCGTGCTTGGCCCGGGCACCCTCGGTCGGCAGCGGGTCGGCTGACAGTGTGCGCGCGAGGAGCCCGGTGGAGGACAGCAGCACCCAGCACGGGTCGTCGCTGACCTCGAGCGGCACGGCCGTCGTCGTGGGGACCCCGGCCGACTCGAGCAGGACGGTGCGTCGCGGGGTGCCGAACTGCTTCGCGACGTCGGCGAGCTCGCCCGACACGGTGTCGCGCAGGAGCGGGTCGGACTCGAGGATCTCGGTGAGGGCGGCGATCGTGGCCCGCAGGGTCTCCTGCTCTGCCTCGAGCTCGATCCGGGAGTATTTGGTGAGCCGGCGCAGCGGCATGTCCAGGATGTAGTTGGTCTGCGTCTCGGTCAGGTCGAACACCGACATCAGCCGCTCGCGCGCCGCGGCGGCGTCGTCGCTGGTGCGGATCACCTGGATGACCTCGTCGATGTCGAGGATCGCGACGAGGAGGCCGTCGACGAGGTGCAGCCGCTCCTCGGCCTTGCGCCGGCGGTGGGCGCTGCGGCGGCGCACGACGTCGAGCCGGTGCGCGATGTAGACCTCGAGCAGCTCCTTGAGGCCCAGCGTCCGGGGCTGGCCGTCGACGAGGGCCACGTTGTTGATGCCGAAGGTGTCCTCGAGCGGGGTGAGCCGGTAGAGCTGTTCGAGGATGGCCTCCGGGTTGAAGCCGTTCTTCACCTCGATGACCAGGCGCAGGCCCTTGTGCCGGTCGGTGTAGTCGTCGACGGCGGTGATGCCCTGCAGCTTCTTGCCGCGGACCAGCTCGGCGATCTTCTCCTTCACCCGCTCCGGCCCGACCCCCCAGGGCAGCTCGGTCACGACGATGCCCTTGCGGCGCGGGGTGACGTTCTCGACCCGGGCGGCGGCGCGGGTGCGGAACGTGCCGCGCCCGGACTCGTAGGCCTCGCGGATGCCGTCGAGCCCGACGATCTTGCCGCCGGTGGGCAGGTCGGGACCGGGCACGAAGCGCATCAGGTCGTCGAGCGTGGCCTCGGGGTGCTTGATCAGGTGGCGCGCGGCCGAGACCACCTCGACCAGGTTGTGCGGCGCCATGTTGGTCGCCATGCCGACCGCGATGCCGGACGCGCCGTTGACGAGCAGGTTGGGGAACGCTGCCGGCAGCACCTCCGGCTCGAGCTCGCGGTCGTCGTAGTTGGGGCGCAGGTCGACGACGCCCTCGTCGATGCCCGATGCCAGCGTCATCGCCGCCGCGGTCAGCCGGCACTCGGTGTAGCGGTAGGCGGCCGGCGGGTCGTCGTTGCCGGGCGTGCCGAAGTTGCCGTGACCGTCGACGAGGGGCAGCCGCAGCGACCACGGCTGCGCCATGCGGACGAGCGTGTCGTAGATCGCCGTGTCGCCGTGGGGGTGCAGCGAGGCCATGACGTCGCCGACCACGCGCGCGCACTTGACGTGACCGCGGTCGGGACGCAGCCCCATCTCGGCCATCCGGTAGAGGATGCGCCGGTGCACCGGCTTGAGCCCGTCGCGGGCGTCGGGCAGCGCCCGGGAGTAGATCACCGAGTAGGCGTACTCCAGGAACGAGCCCTGCATCTCGTCGGAGACGTCGATGTCGACGATGTGCTCGGTGTAGTCGCCGTCCGCGGGCGGCGGGGTCTTCGTGCTGCGACGGGCCACGGGGTGGTGCTCCTGCTCATGGGGGACGACGGGTCGGGCCTCCCGCGGGGTACGCGGGCGGCGGACCCATTCTGGCCGGGCCCGCCGACGTACCCGTGGACCAACCCGCCCTCGGCGCCGCCGTCACCCGCCGGCGAGCGCCAGGTCACCCCGCGCCCCCGCACGTCAGCGCGAGGTACCTGCCGTCACGCTGGCAGACCCGCGCGGGGGCGGGGCCGTCAGGCGGGCCGCACCGTCGGGTCCCCGGAGGCGTCGCCCCAGGTCACGACGACGTCGACGGTGGAACCGTCGCTGAGCGTGATGACGCAGCTGCTGCTCGTGCCCGCCGGGGGCGGGTCGGGTACCTCGTCGCACGCGATCTCCCGGGTCACGGCGTCCGGGTAGGTCCTGGTCACCCAGTCGGCGGCGGGGGCCACGGCGACGTTGCGCGACGTCGGCCTGATCGCCGGCGGACCGCCGCTGCGGGTCGCGACGCAGGCCTCGTCCCTGCCCTGCGACAGGTTGTCGCAGGTGGTGTCGAAGGAGTCGCCGACGGTCCGGCCGAGCACGACGATGATCGGCAGGGCGATGACGAAGATCGCGCCGAGGAGGAGGGCGGCCTCGGTCGAGCTCGCCCCCCTGTCCCCGCGTCTCGACGCATGCACGCGCCACCACCCCGGGGGCCACGATCCTCGGAGTCGGCCGTTTCGACAAGCGGTTCGGGCAGGACGCTGCCACGGGGCAGGGTCAGGCCCCCGGCTCGGTGACGTCGGCGACGGTCGCGGACAGCGCGGCGAGGGCCGCGCCGGCGTCCACCGCCACGGCCACGTCGTGCTGCCCAGCGCCCAGCGTGACCTCGCGCCCGAGCAGCCGCCCGTCGGCGACGACCGGCCAGGCGACGGTCGAGCCGAACGGCGTGATCGTGCCGCGCTCGTATCCGGTGGCCCGGAGCGCGGCGTCCGCGTCGGGCATCGAGAGCCTGCTGACCCCCAGCAGCGCGCGCAGCCTGGGCCAGGAGATCGTGCGGTCGCCGGGCACGAGCACGAACAGGTGGTCGTCCTCGCCGCGGCGCACGACCAGGGTCTTCACGACGTCGGCGGGCTCGACCCCGCGGGCGACGGCAGCCTCGGCCAGGCTGCGGACCGGGCCGTGGCGGATCACCCGGTAGGTGAGCCCGGCGGCGTCGAGGGCGGCCAGCGCCCGGGCCGACCCGGCGGCGGCCGGCGAGGCCTCGCCGCTCACCGGTCTGCCCGGCGTGGGCGGGCGCCGACGACCCCGACCGCCCGCGCCGCGAGCCGGTTGCCCGCGGCGAGCGCGACCTCGGGCTCGGGGTGCAGCAGCCACGACGCGAGGAACCCGGCCGCGAACGCGTCCCCGGCCCCCGTCGTGTCGACCACCTCGACACCCCGTTCGGCCGGCGCGCTGGCGGTGATGAAGCCCTGCTGCCACAGCGTCCCGTCGCGGCCGAGCTTGACCACGACCTCGCGGTAGGTGTCCCCGAGCTGCGACGCGGCGGCGTGCGGGTCGCCCGTGCCGGCGAGCACGGCCGCCTCGTCGCGGTTCGCGAGCAGGACGTCGGCACCGGAGGTCCAGCCGAGGAACCGGGCGGCCCCCACCTCCTCAAGCAGCGCCGCGGACGACGGGTCCACCGACACCGTCATGCCGACCCGGCGCGCGGACGCGAGGGCGGCTCGCCCCGCCTCGCGCGACCCCTCGTGCAGCAGCGTGTATCCCGACAGGTGGAGGTGGGTCCCGGGCCGGAAGACCTGCTCGGGCAGGTCGCCGGGTGTGAGGGTCGAGTTGGCTCCCGTGTCGGGCAGCATCGAGCGCCCGCCCCCGGGTTCCACGAGGACCAGGCGGGTGCCCGTGGACCGTTCCTGGTCGGTGCCGACCCTGACGGTGACGCCTCCGTCGGTCAGTGCGGTGACCGACTCACGACCGAGGGCGTCGTCTCCGACGCGGCCGACGTAGGTCGTGGGGACACCCTCGGCCGCCAGCCACGCGGCGACGTTCGCCGCCGAGCCGCCGCCGGCCGTCGTCACCTTCGACGGCGTGTCACTGCCGCGCGCGAGCGGCCCGCTCATGGCGGCCAGCACGTCGACCATGACGTCGCCCACGACGACGACGTGCAGCGTCTCGACGCCCTGGGGCCCGGTCACCGCTCGGCCGTCACGGGGCCGCCGCCGCCGCGCCGCGCGCGGCGAGGGCTTCGGCCACCTCGGCCAGGACGATCAGCACGCGGGGAACGCTACCGGGGCGCCCGCGGTCTCAGCCCCTCGCCGGCAGGTAGTCGTCGAGCATCGCGTTGCGGAAGGTGCCGCGCGGGTCGTAGTGGCGCATGAGCTCGGCGAAGTCCTCGGCCCGGTCGTATCCGCTGCGGACGACCTCCGGAGACATGGTGAACAGCTTGCCCCAGTGGGGCCTGGGCTCGAAGGGTGTCAGGCACTCCTCGAGCTCGGTGACGACCGGGCGGACGGCCGCGTCGTCGGGCACCCACGTGAAGTGGAGGGCCAAGGAGTCCCGGCCGCTGGCCGGGCTGAGCCAGAGATCGTCGGCGGCGACCGTCCGCAGCTCGCAGACCTGCAGGACCGGCGCGATGGTGCGGCGCAAGCCCGCGACGGCGGCCAGCGCGTCCGCACCGTCGTGCCGGGGCACGAGGTACTCCGACTGGATCTCCTCGCCGGAGCTGGGCGTGAAGTCTGCCCGGAAGTGGGGAAGCCGCTCGTGCCACGGGCCGGGCTCACCTTGCAGTGTGCAGTGTGTGGCGGGCATGCCGGGGACGGGGTGACGCTGGCCATCGGCCGGGCGTGCGCCCCGCCACTCCGGACCGGGGGCCTCCTCGGTGGTCACCTGCTTGAGCCACACCTGGTCGATGACGTCGCCGCGCCACCGGGTGAACAGGCTCACGCTGTACGCCGCGGCGAACGCGCCGTCGAGGTCCGCCGTGAGGTCGGCCAGCGGCAGGTGCTCGTAGACGTGCTGCGTCACGTCATACGTCGGTCGGACGTCGAGCGTGTGGGCGATGGCGATGCCGAGGGCACCGAGGCTCAGGACCGCACCCGCGAGGTGGCCGCTGTCGGCGCCGATGTCCACGACGTCACCGTCGGCGGTCATGAGCTCGATGGCGCTGACCGCCGTTGCCAGGCAGCCGTTGCGATCGCCGGAGCCGTGGGTCCCGGTGGCGCAGGCACCCGCGACGGAGATGTGGGGGAGCGAGCCGAGGTTGGGCAGCGCCAGCCCGTGCTTGTGGAGGTACGCCGCCACCTCGCCGTACGTCGTGCCTCCGCTGACCCTCACCTGTCGTCGCTCGGAATCGAGGTCGATCGTCGACGGCAGCCCGGTGACGTCGATCAGGTCACCGGACGTGTCGGCGACCAGGCTGAAGGAGTGGCGGGTGCCGAGCGCATGGGCACGTTGACTGCGCGCAACGATCCGCGCCATCTCCTCGACCGTGCCTGGCCGGTGGAACCGCTCCGCGCCGTACGTCACGCTGCCGGCCCAGTTGGTCTCACGCGAGGTCACGCAGACCATTCAACAGCTTCGAGACGGGATGCCGGGTCGGACAGCCGACAGACCAGGCTCAGGTTGCCCGGGTCGGTCGGCTGGCTCCGAGGTCGTCGGCCCAGAACCCTCGGACGAAGCCAGGATTCTGCTTCACACCCCCGACCAGCTTCGGCAGCAACGACTTCTGCTGTCGGCGCATTGCAGCATCCATGTTCCAGTTCCCGGCGACAGCGAACACGGTCCGTCCTCCCTCAGACGTCGTACGCCATCCTGGCCGTAGATGTGCAGCACCGGCTAGGGAGTGGTTCCGAATCGGTTCGCTCGGGAGCGGCACTTCCCGAATGACCCGATCGGCGGTAGATCTGACCCGTGGCAGTGCGCGCTGAGACCTCGGCGGGTGTCGGCTCGGATGTTGCCAGACGTGGGGTAAGGGTCCCGAGGACGGCGGTCATGACATGAGCGGCAAGGTGGTCGTGAACCGGTGCATGTCTCTTGACGGCTTCATCGCTGGTCCCGGCCATGTCATGGACTGGGGCGGTGGTCGCGCTCTCGCCGACTTCGTGGCCCCGGAGGATTTCGCGGAGATCGCGGCGGCCACCGGCGCCATGCTCGTCGGCCGGAGGACCTGGGAGGTGGGCGACAGGATGGAGGCCGAGGATCCGGGCAGCGTCGACTACCCCTTCTCCGGACCCATGTTCCTTCTCACGCACAGGCCGCTGGAGCGGCCGGACCCGGAGGTCACGATCCTCACCGGGGACATCGGCGAAGCGGTCGCCACTGCACTGGACGCCGCGGGCGGCAAGAACCTCGAAGTCCTCGGCGCCGACGTGGCCGGCCAATGCCTGCAGCGTGGGCTCGTCGACGAGATCCTGGTGTACGTACTGCCGGTGCTGCTCGGCGACGGCATCCGCTTCTCGTCGCCGGGCCTCGCCAGGACGGAGCTGGAACCGATCAGCAGCACGCGGTCGCGCGACGCCACCATCCTCCGCTTCCGCGTCCGCAAGCAGTCCGACCAGACTGTCGGATAACGCCGGATCGGTTCGCTCGGGAGCGGCACTTCGGTTCGGACCACGGCCTCACTGGTCGGCCATGGTGGCCAAGGTCACGGCGATCCGGGACTCACTCTGATCGGTTTGCTATCTCAACGAGGTTGCCGTCAGGGTCTCGGATGTAGACGGACATCATCGGTCCCACCGCTCCCGTCTGAGGGCTGGGCCCGAGCTCGATCGCAACACCGTGGCTCGCAAGGTGGGCGATGACGTCCGCGATCGGGCGGTCCGTGAGCAGGCAGAGGTCGAGGCCGCCGGCGGGATGTGCTCGCGCGTGAGGTGACCAAGGGCGTGCAGCATCGTGAAGATTGATCTTCTGGTGTCCGAAGTGCAGAGCGTCGTACCGGCCTTCGAAGACGATGTGAGTCATGCCGAGAACTCGCGTGTAGAAGTCGATCGTTGTCGGCACGTTGCTGGCATAGAGCACCACGTGATCGATACCGGTGATCGTCCGAGCCGCTGCGTCGTTGGGTTGCTGCACCACCATGTACACAGAATGCCGGATGCTGCGCATGCTCTGACTCACTCGCGCCGGTGAGTGGGGGTCGGTTGTGGCCGGGTGGGTGCGGCTCGGGCCCGACAGGCCCGGCTCGAGTCGGTGGCGCTGGCCGCCGTCGGCGAGGTCGACGCCCGCGGCAGCTTCGTCCACGAGTCACCACCGTCACCATCGACCCCGACGGGCAGGTCACCGACGCGCGCACCCGGGTCCGCCTCGCGGGACTGCCGAGGTCGACTGACATGGGTGAACGCTAGCCGCAGGGTCGGACACAACCCGCGCCCGGCGACCGTACGGAACCGTTTGTGGACAGCGGTTTCCGGCGACCGTCGCAACAACCACTCGTGCATGATCACCACTGGTCAGGGGGGTGCCCCGGGCAGCGGCGATGCGCCACCACAACCACTTGTGCATGATCACCGCGAGGAGATGGTGCCGGGTTCTGCGGGAGGTCCTGGTCTGTTCCCGGTGTGCGGATCTCCGTCGTGAGGCTGATCCGCCGGGCGGTGCGCGGCGCTAGCGTCTGGGCGTGACCGCCGTACCGGGGCTCGCGCCACTCACGACGCGCGGCCGTGACCTCGCGCCGCCGCTCGGCGACGCGCTGGTCGCCGCGGTGTTCGTCGTCGCCACGCTGTTCGAGTCGGTGCTCAGCGACACCTCCCGGCCGCCGGTCGTGCACGCGCTCGTCGCCGTCCCCGCCACCGCGGCGCTGGCGTGGCGGCGGCGCTGGCCGATCCCGGTCGCGGTCGTCGTCGTCGCGGCCAACGTGGTCGTCAACCCCAACGGGCAGTTCTCGACGCTGCTGGCGATGGTGCTCGTGTCGTTCACCCTCGGCTCGGAGCTGGACGCCCCACGGAGCTGGGTCGGTCTCACGATCGTGGCGGTGCCGTTCCTGGGCGTGATGTACGCCGAGGGCCTCGAGCCCAGCGACGTCGCGGCCACGCTCGTCTTCCTCGGCGGGCCGTTCGCGCTCGGCGTCGGCGTGCGAGCCCGGGCGGCCGGCCTCGCCGAGGCGGTCGACCGGGCCGCCCGCCTCGAACGCGAGCAGGCCGAGCAGGCTGCGGCCGCGGTCGCCGAGGAGCGGGCCCGCATCGCGCGCGAGCTGCACGACATCGTGTCCCACTCGCTGAGCGTCGTGACGATCCAGACGCAGGCCGTGCGGCTCCGGCTCCACCCCGACCAGGACCAGGAGGAGCGCGACCTCGCCGCCGTCGAGACGACCGCCCGGCAGGCGCTGGCCGAGATGCGGCGCCTCTTCGGCGTGCTCCGCTCCCGGGGCGACGCGGTCTCGCTGGCGCCGCAGCCCGGCCTTGCCGAGCTCGACGCGCTCCTGGCCCAGGTCCGCGCCGCCGGGCTGGAGGTCGAGCTCCGTCGTGAGGGGGAGGCCGTCGACCTTCCGCCGGGCGTCGACCTCGCGGTCTACCGCATCGTCCAGGAGGGCCTGACCAACACCCTTCGCCACGCCGGCGCGCGGAGGGCGTGGGTGACGCTGTGCCAGGGCGAGTCGATGCTCGACGTGGCCGTCGAGGACGACGGGCGGGGAGCGCGCGGCGGCACCGACGGCGGGCACGGCCTCGTCGGCGTGCGTGAGCGGGTGCAGCTCTACGACGGGGAGGTCGAGACCGGGGAACGGGCCGGCGGCGGCTTCCGCCTGGCCGCACGACTGCCGGTCCGGGAGCGCAGGTGACGCGGGTCCTCATCGCCGACGACCAGGGCATGGTGCGCGCCGGCTTCCGGTCGTTGCTCTCCCGCGAGGACGACCTCGAGGTCGTCGGCGAGGCGTCCAACGGTGAGCAGGCGGTGCGGGAGGTCCGCCGGCTGCGGCCCGACGTCGCGCTCATGGACATCCGGATGCCCGTGCTGGACGGCATCTCGGCCACCCGTGCCCTGGTCGCCGACGGGACGCCGTCGCGGATCCTCGTGCTCACGACCTTCGACCTCGACGAGTACGTGTTCGAGGCGCTGCGCGCCGGAGCGTCCGGCTTCCTGCTCAAGGACGCGCCTGCCGCCGACCTCGTGGCTGCCGTACGCGTCGTCGCGTCGGGGGACGCGCTGCTCGCGCCCGGTGTCACCAGGCGGGTCATCGACGCGTTCGCCCGCGCCCCGGCACCCGCAACGGCGTCCACGACGGCCCTCGGGTCGCTCACACCTCGCGAGCGCGAGGTGCTCGTCCTGCTGACCCGCGGCCTGTCGAACCTGGCCATCGCGGAGGCACTCTTCGTCTCCGAGGCGACCATCAAGACCCATGTCAGCAACGTGCTGGCCAAGCTCGGGCTGCGCGACCGCGTGCAGGCGGTGATCTTCGCCTACGAGGCCGGGGTCGTCGTCGCGGGGGAGGCCCCGGGCGGGTCTCCGACTTCCGGCTGAGACGCAGGATCCGGCCGGCGGCCGACGCGCGGGCGCCCAGGTCGCGCGCACCCTCGACGTGTTGTCGTCGAGGAGGGAACTCATGAACACCACCACCATCACCACACCGGACGTCGCCGCAGCGCCGGTCGCCGGCCGGCCGCACCGGACCGGGAAGGGCCTGTCGGTCCGCCGCTGGGTCCTGGTCGCGTCACCCGTGGCCGCCGGGCTGCTGGCCGTCCTGGGGGCTGCCGCGGACCCGGCCGTCGGGGAGAGCGGGCTGCCGCTCTTCGAGAAGTACGCGGCGAACCCGGACCCGCTGCAGTGGAAGTCGGTCGGCCTCCACTACTCGTACGCGCTGTGGTTGCTCCCCGCGATCATGCTCGCGGGGTACGTCCGTGGGCGCGGCGTCTGGCTGGCGAACATCGGCGCCGTGCTCGGCTGGCTCGGCCTGACCACGCTGCCGGGGTTCCTGCCGGTCGACTTCTTCGACTCGGCCGTCGGCCAGGTGGCGGGTCCGGAGACGACGGTCGCCGTCAACGAGCTGATCGAGGACACGATGTGGGGCCTTCCCGCGATCGCCGTCCCCGGGATGATCGGGTTCGTGCTCGCGCTGCCGGTCGCGGCGGTCGCCGCGTGGCGGGGAGGCGTCCTGCGCTGGTGGTCGCCGGTAGCGGTCGTGGCCGGGTTCCTCGGGTTCGCGCTGTCCGGCGTGACCTGGTGGGGGTGCGCGGTCCTCACCGGCTTCCTCGCGGTCCTGGCCGTCGACCTCGCGCAGGGCACGCGGCGCGCGGTGGAGGCCTGACGACCACTCGCGCATGATCACCGGGGGAGGGGTGGCGGGGGCTCGCTAGCCTCGGGCCCGTGGATCCCCGCAGCCCCTCGTCCGCGGATCCCGGCTATCCCTCGCACTGGGAGGCCGACGTCGTGCTCCGCGACGGGGGGACCGCCCACCTGCGGCCGATCCGGCCCGACGACGCCGACCGCCTGAAGCGCTTCTACTCACGGCTGTCGGACGAGACCATCTACTTCCGCTTCTTCTCGCTCTACCGCGAGCTGTCGCAGCGCGACATCGAGCGCTTCACCGTCGTCGACCACCGCGACCGCGTGGCACTCATCGCGACGATCGCCGACGAGATGGTCGGCGTCGTGCGCTACGAGCGGCTCGACGAGGACACCGCCGAGGTGGCGTTCAACATCGAGGACGCCCACCAGGGGCGCGGCATCGGCTCGGTCTTCCTCGAGCACGTCGCGGCGGCGGCCCGCGAGCGAGGCATCTCGCGGTTCGTGGCCGACGTCCTGCCCGCCAACCACAAGATGCTGCGGGTGTTCGAGGAGGCCGGCTACGTCGTCGACCACCAGTTCGACGACGGTGTCGCGCGGCTGTCGTTCGACCTCGAGCCGACCGAGGACTCGCTGGCCGTGACCTTCGCCCGCGAGCACCGGTCCGAGGCGGCCTCGGTCCGACGGCTGCTCGAGCCACGCTCGGTCGCGGTCGCCGGTGCGAGCCGCGACCCGGACTCGGTCGGGCAGACCGTGCTGCGCCACCTCCTCGCCGCCGGGTTCACCGGTCCGGTGCACGCCGTCAACCGGCAGGCCGGGCAGGTGGCCGGCGTGACGTCGTACCCGTCGGTGCGCGACGTCCCCGGGGACCTCGACCTCGTGGTCGTGGCGGTGCCGGCCGTCGAGGCCGAGGCCGTCGTCGCCGACTGCGCCGCCAAGGGTGTGCGCGGTCTCGTGGTCATGTCCAACGGGTTCGCCGAGACCGGTGACGACGGCGCCCTCCTGCAGCGCCGCCTGGTCGCCCTCGCCCGGGGCAACGGCATGCGGGTGCTGGGGCCGAGCTCGCTGGGGGTGCTCAACACCGACCAGTTGGTCCGGCTCAACGCCTCGCTGTCGCCGATGATGCCGGCCCGCGGCCGGGTGGGCTTCTTCTCGCAGTCCGGGGCGCTCGGGGTCGCCCTGCTCGACACGGCGGTGCGGCGCGGGCTGGGGCTCTCGACGTTCGTCAACGCCGGCAACCGGGTCGACGTGAGCGGCAACGACCTCCTGCAGTACTGGGAGGAGGACGACGCCACCGAGGCGGTGATGCTCTACCTCGAGTCGATCGGCAACCCGCGCAAGTTCAGCCGCATCGCCCGGCGGCTGGCGCGCCAGAAGCCGGTGGTCGTCGTGAAGTCGGGCAGGGGCCGCGGCGAGGTGCCGCACGGCCACCTGGTGCGCGAGACCCGGGCACCCGCAGCCGCCATCGACGCGCTGTTCCGGCGCGCCGGCGTGATCCGCGTCGAGTCCATCCACCAGATGTTCGACGTCGCCCAGCTCGTCGCGCACCAGCCGCTGCCCGCCGGGCCCCGGGTGGCCGTCGTGGGCAACTCCGACGCGCTCGCGGTCCTCGCCGTCGACGCCGCGGAGGAGGCCGGGCTCCAGGTCGTCACGACGACCACCCTCGGTCCTGACGCCAGCCCCGAGGAGTTCGAGGACGCGCTCGCGTCGGCCTTCGCCGACCAGGCCGTCGAGTCGGTGGTGGCTCTGTTCATCCCGCCGCTGCGCACCCGTGACGCGGAGGTGGCCGAGGTGCTCGCGCGCACCGCCCGGGTGGCGGGCAAGACCGTGGTCTCGACCTTCCTCGGCATGCCGGGCGTCCCCGAGGCGCTGCGTGTGGCGGAGGGGGAGCGAGGGAGCGTGCCGTCGTACCCCACGGCGGAGGACGCCGTGCGCACGCTCGCCGCCGTGACGTCGTACGCCGCCTGGCGCGCCACCCCGACAGGTCACACGGTCGTGCCGTCCGGGCTGGACGTCCGCGGCGCCCGGGCCGCGGTCGTCGAGCTGCTGGGCGAGCGCGACGAGGTCGTGCTCGACGACGCAGCGCTGGCGCGGCTGCTGGCGTGCTACGGCATCGAGGTCCGCGAGACGGTCGCCGTCGGCGACGTCGACGAGGCCGTCGCCGCCTCCGACCGGCTCGGCTACCCGGTGGCGCTCAAGGCGCTCGCCCCCCACCTGCGGCACCGTCGCGAGCTCGGCGGCGTGCGCCTGGACATCGACGATGCCGAGGAGATGCGCACGGCCTTCGTCGCGCTGCGGGAGCGGCTGGGGGACGTCGGGCCCTTCGCCGTGCAGCGGATGGTGCCCACCGGCGTGGCCTGCCGGCTGGCGACCGTCGAGGACCCGCTCTTCGGGCCGGTGCTGTCCTTCGGCCTGGGCGGGATGGCCACCGACCTGCTCGGCGACCGGGCCTACGGCGTCCCGCCGCTGACCGACGCGGACCTCTCCGGGATGGTGCGTTCCGTGCGCACCGCGCCGCTGCTGCTGGGGTACGGCGGGGCCCCCCCGGCCGACCTTGCCGCCCTGGAGGACCTGCTCGCCCGGTTGGCCCGGCTCGCAGACGACCTGCCCGAGGTCGCCGAGCTCGAGCTCAACCCGGTCGTGGCCGCCCCGACCGGGGCGTCCGTGCTCGCGGCCACCGGGCGCCTGGCGCATCCACAGGCGCGCACCGAGCGTGGTGCGCGAGCGCTGCCGACCTGAGCCCCGGGATGCAAGGATGGGCCGCATGACCGACACGACCCTGGCCGGGCTGCGCGCTGCGATCGACCACGCGGGCTACCACCCCGAGCTCGTCGCCGACGCCGTGGACGCCGCGGTCGCCGGCGAGGCCGTCGAGGCGTTCGTCGTGCACCAGGAGACGACGTTCGACGCCGAGGAGGTCCGCCGCCACATCACGGTGCTGGCCCTGACCCCCGGGCGCCTCGTGCTCGGCCACGCCGACGACCACCCCGCCGACTCGGTCACCCCGACGTCCTACGTCACGGCGTCGACCGAGGCCGTGCCGCTCTCGTCGATCCGGTCCGTCGTCGTCAACCGGGTGATCACCGACCCGATGCGCTACCGCGGCGGCACGTCGCCCCAGGAGGTCACCGTCACGATCGGCTGGGGTGCGGTCAGCCGGCTCGACCTCGAGCCCGCGTCGTGCGGCGACCCCGACTGCGACGGCGACCACGGCTACACGGGCACGGCGTCCGCCGACGACATCGCGCTGCGGGTCAGCGAGGCCGCCGAGGGGGCCGACGCCGTGGCCCGGATGCTCGGCTTCGCGGCGGCCCTGTCGCGGGCCACCGGCCGTTGACCTGCATTTGAGCGACGACCACCTGCCGCTGCCCCACTACGGCGGCGGCTCGCTCGCCGACGTGCTGCCCGCCGTGCTGCGCGGGCTGGGCGTCCCGGGCGACGGCGACGACCCGGGCGGCATGACCCTCGACGCCTCGCCCCGCACCTGCCTGCTCCTCGTCGACGGCCTGGGGATGTCGGCCCTTCGCTCCGAGCCCGAGCGGGCGCCGTTCCTCACCTCGCTGCTCGACCAGCGCGGCAGCCGGCCGATCACGTCCGTCTTCCCGACCACGACCCCGATCGCGCTGACGTCCCTCGGGACCGGACTGCCTCCGGGACGCCACGGCGTGGTCGGCCTCGTGCTCCGGCTGCCCGACGGCCGCGTCGTCAACACGCTGGCGATCCCCGGGCAGGTCGACTTCCGCGCCCTGCAGCCGCACCCGACGGTGTTCGAGCGGGCCGCCGCCGACGGGGTCGCGGTGACCCGGGTGGGGCCGCGGGCGTTCGACGGGCAGGGTCTGACGGAGGCGGGGCTGCGGGGTGGGCGCTACGCGGCCGCCGAGTCCGCTGGGGAGCGGGTGGCCGAGGCCGCGGCCGCTGTGGGCCGGGGCGACCGGTCGCTCACCTACGTCTACTACGGCGAGCTCGACGCGACCGGTCACCGGCGCGGCCGTGACAGCGAGGCCTGGCGGCAGGAGCTGGCGCACGTCGACCGGCTCGCCGAGCAGCTCGCCGAGGCGCTGCCCGCGGGGAGCACGCTGCTCGTCACCTCCGACCACGGCATGGTCGACCTGGAGCCCGCGCAGCGGTGGGACGTCGCGTCGTCGCCCGACCTCGACGCAGGGGTCGAGGTGGTCGCCGGCGACCCGCGTGCGGTCCACGTCCACGCGCGTCCCGGCGCGGCCGGTGACGTCCTCGCGGCGTGGTGCACCGTCCTGGGGGACGCCTTCTGGGTCCTCTCCCGCGACGAGGCCGTGGCGTCGGGGCTGTACGGCCCGGTCGACGACCGGGTCGCCCCGCTCGTGGGCGACGTGGTCGCGGTCGCGCGGGGGAGAGGGTCCGTCGTCGACCCCCGGACGGCGCCGCCCGGGCTGCTCGACCTGGTGGGCATGCACGGCTCGGTCACCGCGGACGAGCTCGGCGTCCCGCTGCTCGTCCACCGGTCCGGGTGAGGTCTCGTCCGCGCCGGGCGCGGACGGGTGGCACGATGACCCCCCGTACGCGTCAGGTCGCACGCTGAGCCGCAGGGAGCCGTCGGGGCAATGGCCGAGCTCGTCTTCTTCTCGGGAACGATGGACTGCGGGAAGTCCACCCTGGCGCTGCAGATGGACCACAACCACCGGCAGCGGGGCCGCGTGGGGCTGATCTTCACCCGCCTCGACCGGGCGGGCACCTCGACGCTGTCCAGCCGCCTCGGGCTGTCGACCCCCGCGGTCGAGGTGACCGACGCCCTGGACTTCTGGGACGCCGTGGCCGAGCGCCGGACCCGCGGCGGGCGGGTCGACTACCTGATCTGCGACGAGGCCCAGTTCTACACGCCCACGCAGGCCGAGCAGCTCGCGCGGGTGGTCGACGAGATGGCCGTCGACGTCTTCGCGTTCGGCATCACGGCCGACTTCCGCACCCAGCTCTTCCCGGGGTCGCAGCGGCTCATCGAGCTGGCCGACCGGGTCCAGGTGCCGCAGGTCGAGGCTCTGTGCTGGTGCGGCTCGCGCGCCACCCACAACGCGCGCACCGTCAACGGCGTGATGGTCGTCGAGGGGCAGCAGGTCGTCGTGGGGGACACCGCGGAGGGTGACCACGTCGGCTACGAGGTGCTCTGCCGCCGCCACCACATGCGCCGCATGACCGCCGCGTCGGCCGACGCTCTGGTCCGCCAGGCCGCGCTCTCGCCGGACACGCTGCCGTTCGACCTGGCGGCCTGCGCGGTGTCGCCCCGGCCGGGACCGACCGGCTGACGGTGGCCGCCTCCCCGCTGGTCGGCGCGACCGAGCTGGACGCCGCCCTCCGCTCGCACCGGCCGCCCAGCGTGCTGGACGTGCGCTGGCGGCTCGGCGGGCCGCCCGGCGTCGAGGACTTCCGGGCCGGCCACCTGCCGCGCGCGGTGTTCGCCGACCTCGACCGCGACCTGTCGGCCGTCCCGTCGCCTGACCGGTCCGGCGGGCGCCACCCGCTGCCGCCGGCCGCCGACGCCGAGGCCGCGCTGCGCCGGCTGGGCATCGACGACGACCGGCCGGTGGTCGTCTACGACGACGCGGGCGGCACGGTCGCGGCCCGGGCCTGGTGGTTGCTGCGCTTCCTGGGCCACGCGGACGTACGCCTGCTCGACGGCGGCTACCCCGCCTGGACGGCGGCGGGGCTGCCGGTCGAGACGGGCGACCGCGAGCCGCCGCGCCCGGGACGCTTCGTGGCCCGGCCGGGCGGCATGCCGCTGCTGGACGCCGCGGGGGCCGCGAGCGTCGCCCGGGACGGGGTCCTGCTCGACGTCAGGGCGACCGAGCGCTACCGCGGCGAGGTGGAGCCGGTGGACCCGGTCGCCGGGCACGTGCCCGGCGCCGTGAGTGCACCGACCACGGGCAACCTCGCGGCGGACGGCCGGCTGCTCGACGGGGCCCTGCTCCGCGACCGGTTCGCCGCGCTCGGTGCCGGTGCCGCGGGGCCGGTGGCCGCCTACTGCGGCTCGGGGGTGAACGCGGCCCACACGGTGCTCGCCCTGGAGGTCGCCGGGACCTCGGCAGCGCTCTACGCCGGCTCGTGGTCGGACTGGGTCAGCGACCTGTCGCGCCCGGTCGCGGTGGGCGACACCTGACCCACTCCCTGCCCGCTTCCCCCCGGTGAGGGTCAGTGGTCGGGCGCCGGGTGACCGCGGGAGAGGTCAGGGGCGCTTGCGGGTGCCGAACATGATGTCGTCCCAGGACGGGATGGCGGGGCGCCGGCCGGCGCGCGCGGAGGCCACCTGACGCGCGGGCTCCGGTGGGTGCGGCTCGGCAGCGGCGGGGGAGTCGGGCCTCGCGGCGACGAGGTCGGCCTCGCGGTCGTAGACCTCGTCCGCAGGGGCCCCGGGCCGATCGGCGGGGTCCTCGTCGCCGGGTGCGACCGGGACGGCGGAGAGCCGGCGGACCGCGGCGGGCGGCTCGTCGACCTCGCGGTCGGCGCCGGACCCGTCGACCAGCCAGCGGGCCTCGTCGTCGGCGGGGGCGAGCACCCGGCCGCGCGGGTCGAAGACCCAGGTGGCCAGCCGTGCCCGCCCGCCGGCGAGGTAGGAGAGCCGCACGGTCCAGCGGTCGTCGTCGCCGCGCCAGGCGTCCCACTCGACGGTGTCCCGGGAGGCCTGCTGCTCGGTCAGCCGGGCGTCCACCAGGTCGAGCAGCGCGGGGGCCTTGCCGGCGTTCGCCCGGCGGGCCGGGGCGCGCTGGGCCTGCGCCACGACGTGCTGGCGCTCGGCGATGACCGGGCCGGCGTAGCGCTCGACCCGGTCGGCCGGGATGCCGGCGGCGTGCGACACCTCGTCGACGCTGTGCCCGGCGCGCACGCGCGCCTGGATCTCTCGGGGGGTGAGCTGACTCTCCAAGGCGATCTCCAGCTGGCCTGGCCGGGAACGGTCACCGCGCGTGGTGTCGGACCGGAGGGCGGCCGCGAGACGCGCGTCCACGGGCACCCTGAACTGTCGGCTGTCGATGTCCTCGAGGACCAGGTGGGAGCGGTCGGGCGTGACGGCGACGAGCCGAAGGTCCGTCACCGTCGGGCTCGCCTGGTCACCTGTCATCGTCTCGACGCCTCCCGGTCGTGTCGCGGGACCGACGGGCCGACCTTATGGCTCCGCACCGCGCGGGTCGGGGAGGCTCGCCCGGCGCGCCGCCGACTTGTCGACTTCTCTCCCTCCGCCTCGGCCTCCGCCGCTCGCCGACCCGGGGCGACGATCAGCGGGGCAGCCGCCGGTAGGCCGCGGTGCACACCGCGAGGGCGCACAGCCCGGACCCCACGGCCACGGAGAACGAGGCGGGGACCCCGCTGCTGTCGACGAGCCGGCCGGAGATCCAGGTGCAGGCCGAGAGCCCCACGACCAGGCCGGTCGTCGCCCAGGTCAGGCCCTCGGTCACCGTGCCCGCGGGCACGATGCGCTGCACCAGCGAGAAGCCGCTGATGAGGGTGGGCGCGATGCCGAGCCCGGCGAGGAACAGGAACCCTGCCAGCGCCCAGGTCGAGTCGACGAACGGCAGGCTGGTGACCGTGACGGTCATCGCGGTCGCGCCGAGCAGGAGCCGGCGGCGGGCGCTGACCTGCCAGTGGACGGCCCCGAAGACGATGCCCGCGACGGCGCTGCCCCCCGCGTAGCACGCGAGCAGCGGCCCGGCGAGCCCCGTGCGGCCCGCCTCGTCGGCGAAGGCGACCGCGCTGATCTCGACCGACCCGAACACCCCGCCGATGAAGAGCATCACGAGCATGAGGTGGACGAGGCCGGGGCTGCGCAGCGCGGAGGGGTGCCCCTCCTCGTGGCCGGCGGCGGGGGGCGGCTCGCTGGCCCGGTGCGCGAGCAGCCCGACGGTGCCCGACGCCAGCAGGCCCGCGGCCACGAGCAGCCCGGTCTGCGGGTTGACGCGGGTGGCCAGCACTGTGACGAGCAGCGGGCCCAGCACGAAGATCAGCTCGTCGACCACCGACTCGTAGGCGTAGGCCGTCTGCAGACGCCGCCCGGACCCGAGCACGTGACCCCACCGGGCGCGGACCAGCGACCCGATGCTGGGCGCGAAGCACCCGGCGGCGGCGACCGAAGGGAAGTAGGTCCAGGTCGGCGCGCCGGCGCTCACGAGGACGACGAAGGTCGTGAGAAAGGTGACGTGCAGCGCCACCGCCGGCACCAGCACCCTGGTCTGGCCGTGGCGGTCGATGAGCCGCGCGATGGCGGGGGCCGCTGCAGCGTTGACCAGCGCGAAGGTCGCCGCGGCGGCACCCGCCAGGCCGTAGCGGTCCTTCTCGGCCACCACGAGCAGCACGATGCCGAGCCCCAGCATCGCGATCGGCATCCGTGCCACGAAGGCCGCTCCGGAGAACAGCTTCCCGCCGGGCGTCGCCAGCAGGTCGCGGTACGGGGAGAGCACCAGCGCACGCTACGGGACCCCCCCGACAGGGGCGCCACCTGTTTGCGACCATGACGCCGTGACCCCAGACACCCCGACGGGACCGGACGTCTCGCCCTACGACGCGCTGCTGCTCGTCTCGTTCGGCGGCCCCGAGGGGCCGGACGACGTGCTGCCCTTCCTCGAGAACGTGACCCGGGGGCGCGGCATCCCGCGGGAGCGGCTGCTCGAGGTCGGAGAGCACTACGTCGGCTTCGGCGGCGTCAGCCCGATCAACGCGCAGAACCGCGCGCTCGTGGACGCGCTGCGCGCCGACCTCGCCGCGCACGGTGTCGACCTGCCCGTCTACTGGGGCAACCGCAACTGGGACCCCTACCTCACCGACGCGTTCGAGGCGATGGCCCGCGACGGCGTCACCCGGGTGCTCGCGCTGCTCACCTCGGCCTACTCGTCGTACTCCGGGTGCCGTCAGTACCGCGAGAACCTCGCCGCGGCCGTCGCGCCGCTGGGTGACCGGGCGCCGGTCGTCGACCGCGTGCGCCACTACTTCAACCACCCGGGGTTCGTCGAGGCGATGGTGGCGAGCACGCAGACCGCCGTCGAGGAGCTGCCCGAGGACGTACGCGCGGACGCGCGGCTCGTCTTCGTCACCCACTCCGTCCCGACGTCGATGAACGCGTCCAGCGGTCCCGACGGCGGCGCCTACCGGGCGCAGCACCTCGACGTCGCCCGGCTGGTGTCGGCCGGTGTCGCGGCTGCGTCCGGCCGGGAGCACCGGTTCGACCTCGTCTACTGCAGCCGCAGCGGCTCGCCGAGCCAGCCGTGGCTCGAGCCGGACGTCAACGACCACCTCGAGTCCCTCTCCGCAGAGGGCGTCGCGGCGGCCGTGCTGGTGCCCATCGGGTTCGTCTCCGACCACATGGAGGTCAAGTACGACCTCGACACCGAGGCCCGCGCCACGGCCGAGCGCCTCGGTCTGCCGTGCAGCCGGGCGGCCACCGTCGGCACCGACCCCCGCTTCGTCGCGGCGGTCCGCGACCTCGTGCTCGAGCGGGCCGCGGTGGTCCGCGGCGAGGAGCGCGAGCGTCGGTCGCTGGGCGGGCTCGGGCCCAGCCACGACGTGTGCCCGGCCGGGTGCTGTCCCAACGAGCGTGACCCGGGCCGCCCCGCCCTCTGTGGGGTGTCATGAGCAGCCCGGACCCGGCCGGTCTGCTCGACCTGGCCCTGGCGGCCGCCCGGGAGGGCGCCCGGCTGGTCGTCGACGAGCGTCCCCACGGCAGGCTGGAGGTGGCGGCGACCAAGTCCACCGCGACCGACATCGTGACCGAGATGGACCGGCGCTCCGAGCAGGTCGTCGTGGCGCGGATCCTCGCCGACCGCCCCGACGACGGGTTCCTGGGCGAGGAGGGTGCGGCGCGCGAGGGCACGTCGGGGGTCACCTGGGTGATCGACCCGATCGACGGGACCGTCAACTACCTCTACGAGATCCCGTCGTACGCCGTGAGCGTGGCCGCCCGGGTCGGCGACGAGGTCGTGGCGGGAGCGGTCGTGAACCCGGCCAGTGGCGAGACGTGGACCGCGGCGCGGGGAGGGGGCGCCTTCCTCGACGGCCGGTCGATCCGGGTCAACGAAGCGCCCGACCTCGCGATGGCCCTGGTGGCGACCGGGTTCGGCTACGCCACCGAGCGCAGGGCGCGGCAGGCCGACATCCTGCGCGCGGTGCTGCCGCTCGTCCGCGACATCCGCCGGGCAGGCGCCGCGTCGCTCGACCTGTGCGCCCTCGCGTGCGGCCGGGTCGACGCCTACTACGAGCAGGGCCTCAAGCCGTGGGACCTCGCGGCCGGCGGGCTGGTGGCGGAGGAGGCGGGCGCGCTGGTGGCGGGCCTGCACGGGCGGCCCGCCGGTGAGGCGCTGGTGGTCGCCGCCCCTCCGGGGCTCTTCGAGCCGCTCGCGGACCTGCTCGCCGGGCTGGACGCCGACACCGTCGTCGGCTAGCCCCTCGCGACAGGACCTCCGGCCCTGGCAGGACGGGCGAGGGACCGCGAGTCTTCCAGTCCATGGACACGCAGATCCCGCAGCGGACCGGCGCCCCCGGTCTTCTCAGGCCGCCCGACGGTGCCGGTCTCGTCGTCGTGCCGGGACGACCCGGGTACAAGACGTGGTGGCGCAACCTGGTCCGGCCGGGGCCGGTCGCGGTGCTCCTGCGCGGGCGCTGGCGGAGGTGGCGAGGGCCGGGTGCAGCTCGCAGCCGTGGACGAGGGACGAGAGCTGGCCGCCCCGGCGCTAGGCGACCGGGTGCTCCGAGGCGAGCCGCTCCAGCGACTCGAGCTCGCCGAGGCGGATCTGCGCGAGGTACTCGTCGCCGTCGAGGCGGGCCTCCGCCAGCGACTGGTGGGCCGACTCCATGCGGGCCTGGATCTCCTGCTGGAACTCGCTCATGCGGAGCAGCCTCTCACCGTCGCGGGGCCGGGGCGAACGTGACCGGGGTCCACCCCTGCGCCCGGCGCGAAGAAACGTGCCCGATCGTGGCGGAGGTCACAGGCCCGGCCCAGCAGTGTCCGCGGGCGCCCCCGACCGGGGCCGTACGCGGCGCGCCGACCTGTGGACGGGCCGGTGCGGACGGGTCGCCCGTGAGGTACGCTCCGCCGCGCCGTGCCGCGAGGACGGGCCGAGGTCGATCCGCGATCGACCCGCCCGCCCGGGCACAAACCGAGGGGGCGGGGCGTTACACGCCCGCACCGCAGTGCACGACAGACCACCGCAGACGACGACACACCGACGAACGTGGCTCCACCGCCACCCTCTCGGCGAAGGGGTGACACCTCCCATGGCGACCGACTACGACTCGCCCCGCAAGACCGACGACGAGATGTCCGAGGACAGTCTCGAGGAGCTCAAGGCCCGCCGGGCCGACAAGTCGGCCAGCACCGTCGACGTCGACGAGGCCGACCTGGCCGAGTCGCTCGAGCTGCCCGGGGCCGACCTGTCCAACGAGGAGCTCTCGGTCCGGGTGCTGCCGCGCCAGGCCGACGAGTTCACCTGCTCGCGGTGCTTCCTGGTCCACCACCGCAGCCAGCTGGCCGCCGAGAAGAAGGGGCAGCTGATCTGCAAGGAGTGCGCCGCCTGACGCAGGGCAGGCTCGCAGGCATGACGGCCGACCCCAGCCAGCCCGACCAGCCAGAGCAGTCCGAGCAGTCCGAGCAGTCCGAGCAGCCCGGGCAGCCCGAGCAGCGGTCCGACGGCCCCGACCCGGACGGGTCCGGGGCCGTCGGCGCGCTCGTGGCCCGGCTGACCGAGCGTCCCGAGCTGCCGCGCAGCGCGTCCGAGCGTGGCCGTGACCTCGGGTCGCTGACGAAGGCCATGGCCGGCTCCGCGCGCCGGGCCGGCCGGGCCTCGGTGCTCGGCGGGGGATGGCTGGTCGACCTGTTCGTCGAGACCGCTCCGCGCATCCCGGTGCGCGACCTCGCCACGCTGCGCGCGCACCACCCGGGGCTGGACCCCGACGACCTGGCGCAGGCCCTGATCTCGGGCGCCGCCAAGAGCACCGGCGCGGTGGGCGCCGCCGGCGGGGCGCTGGCCGCCGTGCAGTTCACCGCGCCGCCCACCCTGCTGACCAGCCCGGTCCAGCTCGCGGCCGAGACGCTGCTGGTCGCGGCGGTCGAGGTCAAGCTCCTCGCCGAGCTCCACGAGGTCTACGGCGCCCCGGTCGCCGGCCCCACCACGAGGGCCAGGATGCAGGCCTACCTCGTGGCCTGGACCGACCGGCGCGGCATCGACCCCCTCTCGCCCGGATCGCTGCGGCTCTCGCTCGGCGCGGCCGCCAAGCGGTCGCTGCGCAAGCGGCTCGTCCGGCGGGCCGGCCGCAACCTGTCCACCCTCGGCCCGATGATGTCCGGCGCGGTCGCCGGCAGCGTGGTGAACCACCGCGAGACCCGCCGCCTGGGCGAGCAGGTGCGCGACGACCTGCGGCGCATCCACCGGTCGTCCCGCGCCTGACCCGCCGCCCCGACCGTCCCGCCCCGAGCGGCCTGGCAGGCTGCGCCCATGGACGGTGACGTGCGGGCCGACGTGCTGGCCGACCTGGGCTCGCGGCGTGCTGCGGTGCCGGGCACCATGGCGGCGGACCGGGTGGTGGTCGACTGGGTCGGCCCGGGCACCGGCCCCTTCCGGGTGCGCAAGCGCGACTTCGAGTTCGCGGTCGACGAGCCGAGCGAGCGAGGCGGCTCCGACACGGCACCCAACCCGCTGGCCTACTTCCTCGCGGGCGCCGCGTCGTGCCTCGCGAACCACTACGTCTCCGTCTTCCTCTCCGAGGACCGGTCGCTCACGTCGCTGAGCGTCACGGCCGTCGGGCGCTTCGACCGGGTGCTGGTCGGCGGCGCCTTCCGGGACGTCCGCTACGAGGTGCGCCTGGAGACCGACGAGCCGTCGCAGGGTGTCCGGAGCCTCGCCGAGCGGGCCGATGCCATGTGCTTCGCCTCCAACACGCTGGCGAACGCGGGAGTGGTGCTGACCACCCGGCTCGTGGTCAACGGCCTGGACACCGCGACGCTGCGCCGGGACGAACGGGGTGCGCGCGACGGCTCACCCGGCTAGCGCCCGCGATCGCCCAGCCGGGCGGTCTCGACGGCGTCGGCCAGGGCTGCGGGATGCCGGGTGGCGACGAACCAGTAGGGCGTCGGGTCGTCGGGGTCGACCACGTCGGCCCGGACACCGGCGGGCACCCAGCCGCGGATGAGGTGGAACGCGGCCGGGTCCGACGCCGGCCCGCGCACCTGCCGCGCTTCCTCCGCGTCCAGCGGTCGGACCGGCCCCAGGGCGGACACCGGGATGCGCGCCTCCCCGGCCGTGAGGTGCCCGTCCTCGACCCGCACGACGGCGGCGGCGCGCGAGAGCACCACGGTCGCGAGCACCCCCGGCACCCCGAGGGCGACCAGGCCGGCCACCGGACCGAGCGCTGCGTAGAAGGAGACGCCCAGAGCGGCGGACATCGCCCAGCCGGCGGCGTAGAGCCAGGCCGGCGCCGTCAGCCTCTCGTCGTACGTCCGCACGCGCCCACCCTCGCACGTCCGCCGGGTCTCCCGGACGGTCGGTTAGCGTGCGCGGATGCCGAGCACCGACTCCTCCGTCGCCCGCGGCGGGGACGCACCGCGGCCCTTCGACGCCCTCGTCGCGGACCTGATGGCCGATCAGTTCGAGGCCAACCCGGTGCTGGCCAGCGGGCTCGGCGTCGTCGAGCACGACAGCCGGCTGCCCGACCTGTCCGCGGCGGGCATCGCCGCCACGGAGGGTCGCGAGGACGAGTGGTCCTCGCGGCTGGGCGACCTCGCGGACGACGACCTCGACCACGACGAGCGCATCGACCGGGACCTGGCGCTCATGGTGCTGCGCGGACGAGCCCTCCAGCGCGGCTGGGCCGACTGGCGCCGGCTGCCCGACCTCTACGCCGGGACCGCTCTCACGGGCGTGTTCGGCCTCCTGCTCAACCGGCTGCGTCCCGACGCCGAGCTCGCGGACGCGGTGGCCGCGCGTCTGGCGGCGACACCCGCCCTGCTCGAGCAGGGCGTCGAGAACCTCGACCCCGGGCTCGCCGCACCCGCGCTGCTGCGGCGCTCGCTCGGCCAGATCGGGGCGGCCGCGGCGTACGCCCGGTCCGTCGCGGGGGAGATCGACGACGAGCGGGGCAGGGGACGCGTCGCGGAGGCCGGCGAGGTCGCGGCCGCCGCCTTCGAGCGGTTCGGCGAGCACGTCGAGGGGCTGGTCGGGAAGGCAACGGGCGACTGGGCCATCGGGGAGGAGCGCTACGACGGGCTGCTCCGGCACGCCGAGGGCCTGTCGTACGGGACCCGGGAGCTGCGCGAGCGGGGCGGCACCGCCTACGACGAGCTGGCAGCCGACATGCGCGAGCGGTCGGCCGCCCTGCGGGGCACCGACGACTTCCTCGCGGTCGTGCACGGCTTCCACGACGACCACCCCGACACGCCGGAGGACATGCTCGCGCTCTACCGGGAGGCCACCGGGGCGGCGCGCGAGTTCTGCGCCGAGCGCGGGCTGGTCTCGATGCCCGAGGGCGAGCGGTGCGTCGTCACTCCCTCGGCGCCGTTCACCCGCTCGACGCTCGCCGTCGCCCACTACATGCAGCCACCGCCGTTCGCCCCCGCCGGAGCCGGTGGGCCGCGACCCGGCCACTTCTTCGTCCCCTACCCGCCCGACGGCGCGACCCCGGACGAGGTCGCGGCGCGGCTCGCGACCAACAACCGGCACGGTGCGTGGTCCATCGCCGTGCACGAGGCCTACCCGGGTCACCACTGGCACTTCGCCCGGCTCGCGGCCGACGCGGCGCAGGGCGGTGCCCGGCCGCTGCGGTTCGTCTTCGGCTCGACCTACTTCGTCGAGGGCTGGGGCCTCTACGCCGAGGAGCTGCTGCGGGAGGAGGGGTTCTTCCGGACGCCGGAGCAGGAGCTGTGCCAGCGCGACTTCCGGCTCTTCCGGGCAGCGCGCATCGTCGTCGACACCTCGCTGCACCTGGGGGAGATGACGATCGAGGAGGCGGTGGACTTCATGTCCACCCGCAGCTCGCTGTCGCGGGAGACGGCGCAGGCCGAGGTGCTGCGCTACTGCGCCTGGCCGACGCAGGCGTCGTCGTACCTCACGGGTGCCCTGGAGATCGCCCGGATGCGGCGGCGGTGGACCGAGGAGGACCACGGCACCCTGCGCGACTTCCACGACCGCGCCGCCGGCTCGGGACGCCTGCCGATCGGGCTGGTGGAGCGCGCGCTGTTCGGCTGATGCCGGCGGGTAGGGTCCTCCGCCGTGACCCCCGACGCCGCCCCCGGCCCGGTCGACGTCCTGGTGCGCCGGCTCGACCCCGACCTGCCGCTGCCCGAGTACGCCCACCCTGGCGACGCCGGGGCCGACCTGGTCGCGGCCGAGGACGTCGAGCTCGGGCCCGGAGAGCGCGCCATGGTCCGCACCGGCGTGGCCATCGCGCTGCCCGACGGCTACGCCGCCTTCGTCCACCCCCGGTCCGGGCTGGCCCACCGCTTCGGGGTGGGCATCGTCAACGCGCCGGGCACCGTCGACGCGGGCTACCGGGGCGAGCTGAAGATCCTGCTGGTCAACCACGACCCGCACACGGCGGTCCGGCTCCGGCGGGGCGACCGCATCGCGCAGCTGGTCGTCCAGCGCGTCGAGCGGGCCCGCTTCCACGAGGTCGAGTTGCTCCCGGGGTCCGCGAGGGGTGAGGGTGGACACGGGTCCACGGGCGGCTTCTCCGCCGGAGCGGCGGACCAGCCCCCCACCGTGCACGGGAAGACAGAGGTGTGAGCGTGTTCCGACGCCGACGGCGCAACGACAGCGACGAGGGCGACGAGGCCGTCGAGGCCGTCGACGCCGTCGAGGCTCCGGACGCGGCGACGGACGACGGCGCCGGTCCCGAGGACCTGGCCCCGCTCGAGGCCGGTGCCCCGTCCGTGCCCGCGGCGCCTCCCGGCCGCGAGAACGGGCCGTGGGACGTCTCGGAGGTCGACGACCCGGCGTCCGGCGGCCGCGTGGACCTCGGCGGCATGTGGCTGCCGGGCCGTCCGGGCCTGGAGGTGCGCATCGAGGCCGACCAGGCCACCAGCCAGGTCGTCGCGGTGACGCTGGTCCTCGCCGACAGCGCGCTGCAGGTGCAGCCGTTCGCGGCCCCCCGCACCGAGGCCATCTGGCACGAGGTCCGCGACGAGATCCGCGCCGGCATCACCAAGCAGGGCGGCACGTCCGACGAGGTCGAGGGCCCGTTCGGCACCGAGCTGCGGACCAAGGTGCCCGTGCGCGCACAGGACGGCAGCACCGGCGTGCAGCCCGCGCGGTTCCTCGGCGTCGACGGCCCGCGCTGGTTCCTCCGGGCCGTCATCACCGGCCGCGCCGCCGTCGAGGACGGCGCCGACGAGCAGCTCGTGTCGGTCCTGCGTGACGTCGTCGTGGTCCGCGGCGAGGAGGCGATGGCGCCGCGCGACCCCATCCCGCTCGAGCTGCCCGCGACGCCGGCCGCGGCCGAGCCGCTCGGGCCGGACGAGGGTTCCGACGACGGCGGCGACCAGGGGGAGCGGTCTGCAGAGGACCTGAAGCCGTTCGAGCGCGGACCGGAGATCACCGAGATCCGGTGACGTCGCGCCCGTCAACCCGCTCCGCGGGCCGTACGCTGGCAGGCATGGGTCAGTCAGTGGGACCGGGGGTCGTGCGCCGGACGGTCAACCGGCTGGCGAGCTCGGCCCGCGAGCACGAGGCAGCCGAGCTGCTCAAGGACTGTGCCGAGGTCGGCGCGACCCAGATCTGCGAGCTGCCCGAGCGCCAGCTGGTGCGGGTCGCGGGCACGCTGCGGACCGTGACGCTGCGGCCCCGTGCCGGGGTGCCGGCCCTCGTGGCGGAGCTCTACGACGGCAGCGGCTCGATCTCGCTCGTCTGGCTGGGCCGCCGGAGGATCCCCGGCATCGAGCCGGGACGGGCGATGGTCTGCTCCGGCCGCGTCATGCGCGACGGCGAGCACCGGGTGATCTTCAACCCGCGCTACGAGCTGCGTCCGTCCAGGACCGGCGAGTGACCCATCCGGAGGACCGCTCGCGTCGCGTGACGTACGGCGGCTGCCGATGAGCGAGCCGGCCGAGGCCCGGACCGGTGTGACACGCGCGGAGGGCGGCGGCGACCCGTCGCCCGACCAGCCCGATCTGCCGGGTGTCGACGCGCGGACGGTCGAGGACGTCGTGCGGGCCAAGCTGTCCGAGGCGCTGGGTGGCCGGCGCGGCATGGTCGAGGGCGCCGTCCCGACGATCGGCTTCACGGCCACCTACGTCCCGACCCGCGACCTCCAGCTCGCGCTGACCGTCGGCATCGGCCTCGCGGTGGTGCTGCTCGCGGTCCGGCTGGTGCAGAGACAGCCCGTGCAGTTCGTCGTGAACAGCCTCCTGGGCATCGCGATCGCAGCCGTCTTCGCGTCGCGCTCCGGCCGGGCCGAGGACGTGTTCCTCCCCGGCATCATCTACAACGCCGCCTACGCCGTGGCGCTGACGCTGTCGATCCTGGTGCGCTGGCCCCTGGTGGGGGTGATGATCGGATCGGTGACCGGCGACCTCTCGTCGTGGCGCGCCGACCCGGCCGTCGTGCGGCTGTGCAACCGCCTCACCTGGATGCTCGTGCTGCCGTGCGTGGTCCGGGTGGCGGTGCAGTACCCGCTCTACCTGGCGGGCGAGGTCGGCTGGCTCGGCGTCAGCAAGATCGCGCTCGGCTGGCCGCTGCAGGTGGCGGCGCTCGCCGCCATGGTCTACCTGCTGGCCCGCGGCCGGACCCCGCTCGAGCAGCGGCCGGCCGCCTGACGTCACGGCCCGGGCGACCGCGTCAGCGCACGTGCGGGGCGAGGAGCTCCTCGAGCGCGTGCCCGGTGTCGGGCGTGGCCACGAACAGCAGCTCGTCGCCGGCCTCGAGCGGGTCGTCCGGGCTGGGCGCGATCGGCCTCCCCTCTCGGATGATCGCGACCAGCGCGGTGTCGGGCGGCCACGGGACGTCGCCGACCCGGGTCGCGACGACGGGTGAGTCGGCGGGCAGGGTCAGCTCGAGCATGTCGGTGTTCGACTGCTGGAAGGTGAAGATCCGCACCAGGTCGCCGACGCTGACGGCCTCCTCCACGAGAGCCGTCATGAGCCGGGGCATCGACACCGCCACGTCGACGCCCCAGGCCTCGTCGAACATCCACTCGTTCTTGGGGTTGCTCACCCGGGCGACGGTGCGGGGCACGCCGTACTCCGTCTTGGCCAGCAGCGAGACGACGAGGTTCACCTTGTCGTCGCCCGTCGCGGCGACCACGACCTGGCACTCCTGCAGGCCCGCCTCCTCGAGCGAGGTGATCTCGCACGCGTCCGCGAGCAACCACTCGGCGTCGGGCACCGACGGTCGCTTGATGGCCGCCGGGCTCTTGTCGACCAGCAGCACCTCGTGCCCGTTCTCCAGCAGCTCGCGGGCGATCGACCGCCCGACGCTGCCCGCCCCCGCGATGGCGACGCGCACCTAGCTGCCCTCCGCTCGGGTGTCCGGCCGGCGCCGGAAGATCTCCTCGACCTCATCGACCTGCTGGTCGAGCATCACGACGTGGACGAGGTCGCCGTCCTGGAGCACGGTGTCCTTCCCGGGGAGCAGCCCCTCGCCGAGACGGGTGAGGAACGCCACGCGGGCGCCCGACGCCTCCTCGAGCCGGGAGAGCCGCTCGCCGACCCACCTCGGGTCGACCGGCACCTCGGCGAGGCGGACGGTGCCGGTCGGGTCACGCCACTCGGGCTCCGCGCCGTGCGGCATCAGCCGCCGCATCATCTGGTCGGCCGTCCACCGAACCGTCGCGACGGTCGGGATGCCGAGCCGCTGGTAGACCTCGGCGCGGCCGGGGTCGTAGATGCGGGCCACCACGTTGTCGACGCCGAACGTCTCGCGGGCGACCCGGGCGGCCAGGATGTTGGAGTTGTCGCCGCTGCTGACCGCGGCGAACGCGTGGGCCTCCTCGATGCCCGCCTCGCGCAGCGTGTCGCGGTCGAACCCGATGCCGGTGACCCGGCGCCCGGCGAAGCCATGGCCGAGCCGGCGGAAGGCCGACTCCTCGGCGTCGATCACCGCGACCGTCTGGCCCTGTGCCTCGAGGATGTGCGTGAGGGTCGAGCCGACCCGGCCGCAACCCATGATCACGAAGTGCACGCCGACGACGCTAGCGCAGAGGTCCCGCGCGATGGGCCCCGGAGGGACCAGGGCCGGCTACGCCTAGCATCACGCGGTGTGCCAGAGGTGACGGACGCCGTCAAGCGCCTGCTGCTCGGACGCGCCATGCGCAGCGACCGTCTCAGCGAGACGCTGCTGCCCAAGCGGGTCGCGCTCCCGGTGTTCGCCAGCGACGCCCTCTCGTCCGTCGCCTACGCGCCCGACGAGGTCTTCCTGATGCTGGGGATCGCGGGCTTCGCGGCGTACTCCTTCTCCTGGAAGGTCGGCATCGCGGTCGCGATCGTCCTCATGGTCGTCGTCGCGTCCTACCGGCAGAACGTGCACGCCTACCCCAGCGGGGGAGGGGACTACGAGGTCGCGACGAAGAACCTCGGTGCGACGCCCGGGCTGACCGTCGCGAGCGCCCTGCTCGTCGACTACGTGCTGACCGTGGCGGTCTCCATCTCGTCGGCAGCACAGTACGCCGCGTCGACGATCGACGCGTTCCAGGGCCACGAGGTGCTCGTCGCCGTGGTCGCCGTGCTGCTGCTCATGTCCGCCAACCTGCGAGGGGTGCGGGAGTCGGGCACCGCGTTCGCCGTCCCGACGTACCTCTTCATGCTCGCGATCCTCGGCATGGCGGTCTGGGGCTTCGGGCGGCACTTCTTCGGCGAGCTGCCCGATGTCGCCAGCGCGCGCTTCGAGCTGGTGCCGGAGGAGGGCTACGAGGACGGGCTGACGGGCCTGGCCGGCGGGCTGCTGCTGCTGCGGGCCTTCTCCTCCGGGTGCGCGGCCCTCACCGGTGTCGAGGCCATCAGCAACGGGGTCCCGGCCTTCCGCAAGCCGAAGTCGAAGAACGCGGCGACCACCCTGCTCCTGCTCGGCTCGATCGCGGTCACCATGCTGCTCAGCGTCATCGTGCTGGCCAAGATCAGCGGGCTCCGCTACGCCGAGGACGTCGTCGAGCAGCTGCGGCTGGACGGGGAGGCGGGGGAGCGGACCCGGGCGGGAGTGCGGTTCCCCGACGGCGAGACCTACGTCCAGGACCCCGTGATCGGCCAGCTCGCGAAGTCCGTCTTCGACAACGTGCCGCTGATGGCCGCGGTCGTCACCAGCGTCACCGGCCTGATCCTGGTGCTGGCGGCCAACACGGCGTTCAACGGGTTCCCGGTCCTCGGCTCGATCCTGGCCCAGGACCGCTACCTGCCCCGCCAGCTGCACACGCGCGGCGACCGGCTGGCCTACAGCAACGGCATCATGATCCTGGCCGGGTTCGCCATCCTGCTGATCGTCGCCTTCGACGCCGAGGTGACGCGACTCATCCAGCTCTACATCGTGGGTGTGTTCGTCTCGTTCACCCTGAGCCAGACCGGGATGGTGCGCCACTGGACCAGGCTGCTGCGCACCGAGACCGACCCGTCGGCGCGGGCGCGCATGGTGCGCAGCCGGGTCATCAACGCCGTCGGGCTCTCGGTGACGGGACTCGTGCTGGTCGTCGTGCTCGTCACCAAGTTCCTGCTCGGCGCGTGGATCGCGATCGCCGCGATGGTCGTGCTCTTCGCGCTGATGAAGGGCATCCACAGCCACTACGAGGGCGTGTCGCGCGAGCTGGTCGTCGACGAGGGCGAGGACACGATGCTCCCCGCGCGGACGCACGCGATCGTCCTCGTCTCCAAGATCCACAAGCCGACGATGCGGGCCGTCGCCTACGCGCGCGCGATGCGCCCGACGACCCTCGAGGCGGTGACGGTCAACGTCGACGCCGACGAGACCGCGGCGCTGCAGGAGGAGTGGGACCGCCGCAACATCCCCGTGCCGCTGAAGGTGCTCGACTCCCCGTTCCGGGAGGTCACCGACCCGGTGATCGAGTACGTCCGCGGGTTGCGCAGCGGGAGCCCGCGCGACCTCGTGACGGTGCTCATCCCCGAGTACGTCGTCGGGCACTGGTGGGAGCACCTGCTGCACAACCAGAGTGCGCTGCGGCTCAAGGCACGGCTGCTGTTCACGCCGGGCGTGATGGTCACGAGCGTCCCGTGGCAGCTCGCCAGCTCGGCCGGGCTCGAGGAGCGGCCGGAGGGCCTCGCGCCGGGCGCCGTGCGCCGCGGTGACCCGGCCGACGGGGACGGGAGCGGGTCCGCCTGAGCGACGCGCCGGAGTCCGGCACCCTGCCGCCTCCCCTGTCCCCGTCCTCGGCGGTCGGGGCGGCCTTCGACGTGACCAACGGGCCGGTCGCGCACGGGGGTCACTGCGTCGCGCGCCACGAGGGTCGCGTGGTCTTCGTGCGGCACGCCCTGCCCGGCGAACGCGTGAGTGTCGTCGTGACGGAGGGGCACGGGACCTCGTCCTACTGGCGCGCCGACGCCGTCGACGTGCTCGACGCGTCACCGGACCGGGTGACGCCGCCGTGCCCGTGGGCCGGCCCCGGCCGCTGCGGCGGCTGCGACCTGCAGCACGCGTCCCTTCCCGCACAGCGGCGGCTCAAGTCCGCGGTGGTGCGCGAGCAGATGGCGCGGCTCGCGGGCCTCGACCTCGAGGTCGACGTCGAGGAGGTGCCGGGAGCGCCGGACGGGCTGGGCTGGCGGACCCGGGTGCAGTGGGCCGTGGACGCCGACGGACGGGCCGGGCTGCGCCGGAACCGGTCGCACGAGGTCGTCCCGGTCGACCGGTGCCTGATCGCGCACGACCTCGTGAGCGCGGCCGGTGTGACGGGGCGGCCGTGGCCCGGCGAGGACTCGGTCGAGGTCTCGGCCTCCACGGCGACCGGAGAGTCGCTGGTGCTGCCGGGCGGACGCGGTCAGGGGGCACTCACCGAGGTCGTCAGGGGGCGGTCGTTCCGGGTGACCGGCGGCGGGTTCTGGCAGGTGCACCCCGGGGCCGCCGACACCCTCCTCACGACCGTGCTCGACGGCCTGGACCCGCAGCCGGGGGAGTCGGTCCTCGACCTCTACTGCGGGGTCGGGCTCTTCGCGGCCTCGCTCGCGAGCCGGGTCGCGCCCGGTGGGAGGGTCACGGGCGTGGAGTCCGACCGGGTAGCGGCCGCCGACGCCCGGCACAACCTGGGCGACCTCCCGCTCGTACGCGTCGAGGGCGGGCGGGTCGACCACGTCCTGCGCCGCCCGCACCTGCGCCGGGCCGACCTCGTGGTGCTCGACCCGCCCCGGTCCGGCGCGGGGAAGTCCGTCGTGTCGCTGCTGTCGCGGGTGCGGGCACGGCGCATCGCCTACGTCGCGTGCGACCCGGCGGCTCTGGCGCGGGACGTGCGGTGGTTCGGCGAGCGCGGCTACGCGATGCGGTCGCTGCGAGCCTTCGACCTGTTCCCGATGACCCACCATGTCGAGTGCGTGGCCATCCTCGAGCCGGCCCCCACCCGCCCCGACCCGCCGCGATCGACCACGTAGGGCCCGGGGCGTCAGCGGGTGATCATCGTGGCCTGCATGGCGACCACGGGCTTGTCGGGGTGTCCGTCGCGCAGGGCGGTGACCTCGGCACGGCAGACGCTGAGGGTCCGGCCCGACCGCAGCACCCGGGCATCGGCCCGGAACCGGTCGCCGAGGCCGGGGGAGAGCAGGTTGACCGTGAACCCCACGCTGAGCACGTCGCTGCCCTCGGGCATCAGGGTCAGGGCGGCGTAGCCGCAGGCGGAGTCCGCGACCGAGGTCAGGACGCCGGCGTGCACGAAGCCGTTCTGCTGGCACAGGTCCTCGCGCCAGGGCAGCTCGATGACGACGTGCCCGGCCTCGACCACCGTCGCGGAGGCGCCGAGCAGGCGCAGGAACGACTGGCGGGCGAGGCTGTCGCGCACGACCGGGCCCGCGTCGTAGGTCGGGCCCGCGTCGTCGGTCGGGCCCGCGTCGTCGGTCGGGTCCGGGGTGGTCGGGGGCTCTGTGCTCACGGCCGCCATCCTTCCGTGCGGCACGGCCCGGGCGGACCCGGGCATCCAGCCGCCGACTGGACAGGTATCTTGATGTCGAGATACCTTGCCAGGGGGTCGGCCTCAGGGGTCGTCACCCGTTGGGCAGGATGAGGTCGGACGAGAGGAGACCGTCGTGGCGAGCGCTACGCAGGACAGCTTCGGTGCCAAGGGTCAGCTCGAGGTCGGGGGCTCGTCGTACGAGATCTACCGGCTCGATGCGGTCGAGGGCAGCGGCGACCTCCCGTTCTCGCTGAAGATCCTGCTCGAGAACCTGCTCCGCACCGAGGACGGCGCGAACGTCACGGCCGAGCACATCCGTGCCCTCGCGGGCTGGGACGCCGCGGCCGAGCCCGACACCGAGATCCAGTTCACGCCGGCACGCGTCGTGATGCAGGACTTCACCGGTGTTCCCTGCATCGTCGACCTGGCCACGATGCGCGAGGCGGTCGCCGAGCTCGGGGGTGACCCGTCACGCATCAACCCGCTGGCGCCGGCCGAGCTGGTCATCGACCACTCCGTCATCGCCGACCTGTTCGGGACGCCCGACTCGTTCGAGCGCAACGTCGAGCTGGAGTACGAGCGCAACGTGGAGCGCTACCAGTTCCTGCGCTGGGGCCAGACGGCCTTCGACCGCTTCAAGGTCGTGCCGCCGGGGACCGGCATCGTGCACCAGGTCAACATCGAGTACCTCGCCCGCGTCGTGTTCGACCGCGACGGCGTGGCCTACCCGGACACGCTGGTCGGCACCGACTCGCACACGACGATGGTCAACGGCCTGGGTGTGCTCGGGTGGGGGGTCGGCGGCATCGAGGCGGAGGCCGCGATGCTCGGGCAGCCGGTGTCGATGCTCATCCCGCGGGTGGTCGGCTTCAAGCTCGCGGGCGAGCTGCCCGAGGGCGCGACGGCCACCGACCTCGTGCTGACGATCACCGAGATGCTGCGCAAGCACGGGGTCGTCGGGAAGTTCGTGGAGTTCTACGGCGAGGGCGTGTCGGCCGTGCCGCTGGCCAACCGCGCGACCATCGGCAACATGAGCCCGGAGTACGGCTCCACGGTCGCCATCTTCCCCGTCGACGACGAGACCGTGCGCTACCTGCGCATGACCGGCCGCGACGAGCAGCAGGTCGCGCTGGTCGAGGCCTATGCGAAGGAGCAGGGGCTCTGGCACGACGCGGCGGCCGAGCCGCGCTTCTCCGAGACGATCGAGCTCGACCTCGGCACGGTCGTCCCCTCGATCGCCGGGCCGAAGCGCCCGCAGGACCGGGTGGCGCTCTCCGACGCGAAGGCCGGCTTCCGCAACGCGCTGGTCGACTACGCGCAGCACGCCGAGCCCCCGCACTCCGGGGTGGACGAGGCGTCCGAGGAGTCGTTCCCCGCGAGCGACGCCCCGGCGTTCCACGGCACGAACAACACCGGAGCACCGCACGACGCGCCCGACCACGGCGAGGTCCGGCGGCCGTCCGACCCGGCGACGGTCAGCCTGGACGGCCAGGAGTTCGAGGTCGACCACGGCCACGTCGTCATCGCCGCCATCACCTCGTGCACCAACACGTCGAACCCGTCGGTCATGATCGGCGCGGCGCTGCTCGCCAAGAAGGCGGTCGAGCGCGGCCTCACCCGCAAGCCGTGGGTCAAGACGACGCTGGCGCCCGGGTCGAAGGTCGTCATGGACTACTACGACCGCGCGGGCCTCACGCCCTACCTCGACAAGCTCGGCTTCAACCTCGTCGGCTACGGCTGTACGACGTGCATCGGCAACTCGGGCCCGCTGCAGGAGCCGGTCAGCAAGGCCGTCAACGACAACGACCTCGCCGTCGTCTCCGTCCTCTCGGGCAACCGCAACTTCGAGGGCCGCATCAACCCCGACGTGAAGATGAACTACCTCATGTCACCGCCGCTCGTCGTCGCCTACGCGCTGGCCGGCTCGATGGACATCGACATCACGACCGAGCCCCTGGGCACCGACCCCGAGGGCAAGGACGTGTTCCTCCACGACATCTGGCCGACCAGCCAGGAGATCCAGGAGGTCGTCGACTCCGCGGTCCGCTCGGAGATGTTCAGCCGCGACTACGCCGACGTCTTCAGCGGCGACGAGCGCTGGCAGGGCCTGCCCACCCCGACCGGCGACACCTTCGACTGGGACGCGGGCTCGACCTACGTCCGCAAGCCGCCGTACTTCGAGGGCATGCCGGCCGACCCCGAGCCGGTCCGCGACATCGAGGGCGCCCGCGTCCTCGCCCTGCTCGGTGACTCGGTGACGACCGACCACATCAGCCCGGCGGGTGCGATCAAGGCCGACTCGCCGGCGGGGGCGTACCTGCAGGAGCACGGCGTGGCGCGCCGCGACTTCAACTCCTACGGGTCGCGCCGCGGCAACCACGAGGTGATGATCCGCGGCACCTTCGCCAACATCCGCCTGCGGAACAAGATCGGACCTCAGGCCGATGACATCCCCGAGGGCGGCTTCACCCGCGACTTCACCAAGGGCGGTGAGGTCACCAGCATCTACGACGCCGCGCAGAGCTACGCGGCCGCCGGCACGCCGCTGGTGATCCTCGCCGGCAAGGAGTACGGCTCCGGGTCCTCACGCGACTGGGCGGCGAAGGGCACCGCCCTGCTCGGGGTGCGTGCCGTGATCGCCGAGTCGTACGAGCGCATCCACCGGTCGAACCTCATCGGCATGGGCGTGCTCCCGCTGCAGTTCCGCGACGGCGAGACCGCCGAGTCGCTCGGCCTCACCGGCGAGGAGGAGTTCTCGGTCACCGGCGTCACCGCGCTCAACGAGGGCGCCAGCCCGCGCGAGGTGACGGTGCGCGCCGGCGACACGGAGTTCACCGCGCGGCTGCGCATCGACACGCCGGGCGAGGCGGACTACTACCGCCACGGCGGGATCCTGCAGTACGTCCTGAGGTCGCTGCTGCGCGGTTGAGCGCAGCGCCTTGGGCCAGTTGTCGCCGTTCCCGGGCCGCCGTCTGTTACGAACTTGTGACTTCCGGACGGCGGATCCGGGAGTACGTTGTGGGGCACAACATATCCCCTGCGGCCCGCATCGTCGGTGCCGCGCCCCCCAGCGGAAGGCATCACGACATGCGGATGCGAAAGATCGCGGTGGCCGGACTGGCCGTGCTGCCGCTCCTGCTCACGGCCTGTGGCGACGACGGCGACGACGGTGGGACGGGCACTGACAGCGGCAGCAACGGCGGGGACTCGGCCGGCGGCAAGGTGGGCGTGATCCTGCCCGACGCGGCGTCCTCGCCGCGCTGGGAGAGCAACGACCGACCCGCCCTGGAGACGGCGATCACCGACGCCGGCTTCGAGGCGATCATCCAGAACGCGTCGGCCGACGTCAGCAAGTTCTCCCAGCTCTGCGACTCGATGATCAACCAGGGCGTAGGCGTGCTGATGATCGTCAACCTCGACTCCGAGAGCGGCGCGGCCTGCGAGCAGAAGGCCACCGACGCCGGCATCGCCAGCATCGACTACGACCGCCTGACCCTCGGCGGCTCGGCCGACTACTACGTGTCCTTCGACAACGTGCAGGTCGGCAAGCTGATGGGCGACGGCCTGACAGCCTGCCTCGACGAGGGCGGCAAGACCGAGGCGAACATCGCCTTCATCAACGGCGACCCGACCGACAACAACGCAGCCCTGTTCAAGGAGGGCTACGAGGGCGCGCTCCAGCCGAAGATCGACTCGGGCGACTACAAGCTCGTCGGCGACCAGACCGGAAAGTGGGACGCGACCGTCGCGCAGACCACGTTCGAGCAGATCTTCACGCAGAACAACGGCAACATCGACGGCGTCGTCTCGGCCAACGACACGATGGCCGGCGGCATCGTCACCGTGCTGAAGAACAACAAGCTCGCCGGCGAGGTGCCGGTCACCGGCCAGGACGCCTCTGACGAGGGCCTGCAGCGGGTGATCGACGGCACGCAGTGCGGCACCGTCTTCAAGGACGTCAACCTGGAGGCCAAGGCCGCGGCCGACCTCGCGATCGCCATCCTCAAGGACGACGGCTCCGCCGACGCCCTCGTCAACGGCGAGGTCGAGGACAGCCAGACCGGCGAGATGGTCAAGTCCGTCTTCGCCACCCCGGTGTGGGTGACCCAGGACAACATCAACGAGCCGTTCGACGCGGGCTACACGACGCTCGACAAGGTCTGCACCGCCGACTTCGCGGACGCGTGCGCCGAGCTCGGTCTGTCCTAGCAGCCGTCGGGGCCCGGTCCGACCCGGGCCGGGCCCCGACGCGCTCCTCCCGGCGCGCAGCCGCAAGGCATAGCGTGCTGGCACACACCACCGACGCAGGCGAGGTGTCATGACGACGACGACCACCGAGGCCGCCAGCCCATCCACCCGGGGCGTTGAGCCGCTGCTGGAGCTGCGGGGGGTGAACAAGAGCTTCGGACCGGTGCAGGTCCTCCACGACGTCGACCTCACCGTCCGGTCCGGGCACGTCACGGCGCTCGTCGGCGACAACGGCGCCGGCAAGAGCACCCTGATCAAGGGCATCGCCGGCATCCATGCGTTCGACAGCGGCGTCTACGTGTTCGAGGGCAAGACGGTCCACGTGCACAATCCCAAGCAGGCCAACGCCCTGGGCATCGAGGTCGTCTACCAGGACCTCGCGCTGTGCGACAACCTCGACATCGTCCAGAACCTCTACCTGGGCAGGGAGGCCCTGTCCTCCGGCTTCCTCGACGAGATCGCCATGGAGCAGCGGGCGGCCGAGACGCTGGCCGGGCTGTCCGTGCGCACGGTGAAGTCCGTCCGGCAGAAGGTCGCCAGCCTCTCGGGTGGGCAGCGCCAGACCGTCGCGATCGCGCGGGCCGTGCTCTGGAACTCCAAGCTGGTGATCCTCGACGAGCCGACCGCCGCGCTGGGTGTGGCGCAGACCGAGCAGGTCCTGCGCCTGGTGCGCCGGCTCGCCGACCGCGGCCTCGCCGTGATCCTCATCAGCCACAACATGAACGACGTCCTCGCGGTGGCCGACGACATCGCCGTGCTCTACCTCGGCCGGATGACCGCGCAGGTCCAGGCCAAGGACGTCAGCCACACCGAGGTCGTCGGGCTCATCACCGGCGGCGGCGAGGCGCCGCCGACGGTCAGGTCCGAGCCCGCGGCAGGCACCGCCGCCGACGTCGCGCCGCACGAGACGGGAGAGCAGTCGTGACGCAGAGCGTGGTCGACGACGAGGTCGAGTCCCCCCTCGAAGGCCCCGACACCAGCATCGCCGGAGCGGTGCGCGACTACGCCGCGCGCGTCCGCGGCGGCGACGTCGGCGCGTTGCCGGCCGTGCTGGGCCTCGCTGTCCTGCTCGTCGTGTTCTCGTCGCTGCGGCCCGAGACGTTCACCAACTCGTTCAACTTCGCCAACCTGCTCATCCAGAGTGCGCCGGTCATCGTGATCGCGATGGGCCTGGTCTTCGTGCTCCTCATCGGCGAGATCGACCTCTCCGCGGGCTACACCGCGGGCGTGGCGGGCGCCGTGCTCGGCGTCGTCGCCACCCGCAACGGCTACCCGTGGTGGATCGGCATCCTGGCCTGCCTCGCCACCGGTGCGGCGATCGGCCTGGTCATCGGCATCCTCGTCTCCCGGGTCGGCATCCCGTCCTTCGTCGTGACGCTGGCGGGCTTCCTCGGCCTCCAGGGCCTGCTGCTCCAGATCATCGGCGAGGGCGGCACGATCCGCATCCAGAGCGACACGGTCCTGGCCATCATGAGCAAGAACCTGCCGGTCTGGCTCGGCTGGGCGCTCTACGTCGCCCTCATCGCGGCCTACGCCGCCGTGTCCTTCCGCCAGCTGGCCAACCGACGCGGCAAGGGTCTGGTGACACAGTCGCCGGCGGTGCTGCTCGCCAAGGTCGTGGGCATCGCCCTGCTGCTGGGCATCGCGACGTACTACCTCAGCGGCGAGCGCAGCAGGAACCCGGCGATCAGCTCGATCAAGGGCGTCCCGATCGTCATCCCGGTCGTCCTGGTGCTCCTCGTCGCGTTCTCCCTGCTGCTCACCCGAACGCTGTTCGGCAGGCACGTCTACGCGGTCGGCGGCAACGCCGAGGCGGCCAGGCGCGCCGGCATCAACGTGCCGCGCATCAAGCTGCTCTGCTTCGTCCTGTGCTCCACGATCGCGGCCATCGCCGGCGTGCTGCTCGCCAGCCGGGTGAACTCCGTGACCCCGTCGACCGGCGGCGGCGAGACCCTGCTGTACGCCGTGGGCGCCGCCGTCATCGGCGGCACCAGCCTGTTCGGCGGCAAGGGCCGTCCGGTGGACGCGATCATCGGTGGCCTCGTCGTCGCGATCGTCGCGAACGGCATGGGCCTGCTCAACCAGAAGGCCGCGGTCGTCTTCATGGTCACCGGCGGCGTGCTGCTGCTCGCGGCCGGCGTGGACGCGGTCTCCCGCCGACGCGCCAGCGCGACGGGCCGGGGCTAGGTCCTGGCCGGCCCGTGCCGATGACCGTCGTGACGCGCGGGCCGCGAGGCGCCCGCTCGGAGGACGTCCGGCGGGGCAACCTCGGCACCCTGCTGCGCCACCTCCACGTGCACGGCGCGACCTCCCGGAGCACGCTCACCAGCCTGCTGTCGCTCAACCGCAGCACGATCGGCGACCTCACCGGCGAGCTCGTCGGGGCCGGGCTCGTGCGCGAGGAGGCGGGCGGCCGCGGCAGGACGCTCGCGACCGGCGGCACGGGATCCGGTGGCCGTCCGTCGTTCGTCGTCGTCCCCGAGACCGAGCGCGTCCAGGCGATCGCCGTGGACATCGGCGTCACCCACCTGACCGTGGCCAGGGTCGGGCTCGGCGGACACGTCCTGTCCCGTCGGGACATCCCGCACCGGCGCGGGCCGCGCCGGATGAGCACGGTCGTGCGCTCCATCGGCTCCGTCGCCCGCGAGCTACTCGCCGAGATGGACGCCAGTGCGTGGTGCACCGGGGCCGGGGCCGCGGTCCCCGGCATGGTCCGCGTGCCCGACGGGCTGGTCCGTCAGGTCCCCAACCTGGGGTGGCGCGACGTCCCGCTCGGCGAGGAGCTGGCCCGCGAGCTCGAGATGCCGGTGGCGGTCGGCAACGACGCCGACCTGGGTGCCCTGGCCGAGCACGTCCGCGGCGTGGCGGTCGGCTGCGACGACGTCGTCTACCTGGCCGGGCACTCCGGCATCGGCGCCGGCATCTTCACCTCCGGCCGGCCCCTGGTCGGCCGGCGCGGCTACGCGGGTGAGGTCGGGCACATGATCGTCAACCCTGCCGGGCTGCAGTGCCTCTGCGGCTCGCGCGGGTGCTGGGAGACCGAGGCCGGCGAGGAGCGCCTCTTCGAGCTGGCCGGGCGCCCCGCGGGCGGCGGGCTCCGCGGCGTCCGGGACGTGGTCGCCGCGGCCGCCGACGGCGACGAGAAGGCGTCTGCGGCGCTGGAGCACGTGGCGGAGTGGCTGGGGCGCGGGACCGCGAACGTCGTCAACGCGTTCAACCCCGAGGTGGTCGTCTTCGGCGGAGCACTCGCCGAGATCCACGACGCAGCGCCAGGCACCGTCGACGACGCGGTGCGCACGTACTCCCTCGGCCCTCCGCTGGAGGGCGTCCGCCTCGTCCTGCCCGCCTTCGGGCTCGACTCGTCGCTGCTGGGTGCGGCAGAGCTCGCCTTCGCCCCGCTGCTGTCCGACCCCCTGCTCGAGATGTCGCGCCTCACGGCGTCCTGACCTACCCGGAAGGAACACGCTCATGACCACGCCCACCCCCACCCCCGAGGACCGCTTCACGTTCGGCCTCTGGACGGTCGGATGGCAGGCCCGAGACCCCTTCGGCGACGCGACCCGGCCGCCCATGGACCCCGTCGAGTCGGTGCACCGCCTCGCCGGGCTGGGGGCCTACGGCGTCACCTTCCACGACGACGACCTGATCCCGTTCGGGAGCGACGACACCACTCGCGACGACCACGTCAAGCGCTTCCGGCAGGCGCTGGACGAGACCGGGCTGGTCGTGCCGATGATGACCACGAACCTGTTCACGCACCCCGTCTTCAAGGACGGCGGGCTCACCTCCAACGACCGCGGCATCCGCCGCTTCGCGCTGCGCAAGGTGATGCGCAACCTCGACCTCGCGGCCGAGATGGGCGCGTCCACCTACGTCTTCTGGGGCGGCCGCGAAGGCTCCGAGACCGACGCGGGCAAGGACGTGCGCGCGGCCCTCGACCGCTACCGGGAGGGCCTGGACCTGCTCGCGCAGTACGTCCTGGACCGCGGCTACGGGCTGCGGTTCGCCCTCGAGCCCAAGCCGAACGAGCCCCGCGGGGACATCCTGCTCCCGACCGTCGGGCACGCGCTCGCCTTCATCTCCACCCTCGAGCACCACGAGATGGTCGGGGTGAACCCCGAGGTCGGTCACGAGCAGATGTCCAACCTGAACTTCGTGCACGGTGTCGCGCAGGCGCTGTGGCAGGGCAAGCTCTTCCACATCGACCTCAACGGCCAGCACGGCCCGAAGTTCGACCAGGACCTGGTGTTCGGCCACGGCGACCTGCTCAGCGCGTTCTTCCTCGTCGACCTGCTCGAGAACGGCGGCGCGCAGGGCGGCCGGGCCTACGACGGCCCGCGTCACTTCGACTACAAGCCGATGCGCACCGAGGACATCGACGGTGTGTGGTCGTCAGCGGCGGCCAACATGCGGACGTACCTGCTGCTCAAGGAGCGGGCCGCGGCCTTCCGGGCGGACCCCGAGGTGCAGGCGGCCCTGGAGCGGAGCAAGGTCGGTGGGCTCTCGGTGCCGACCCTGGCCGAGGGCGAGTCGTACGCCGACCTGCTCGCCGACCCGTCTGCCTACGAGTCCTTCGACGCGGATGCGGCAGCGGTGGCGGGATACGGCTTCGGCGCGCTCGACCAGCTCGCCGTCGAGCACGTCCTGGGCGCGCGCTGACCGGGTCGGGGGCGACGCTCGTCGCCGGCGTCGACTCCTCGACGCAGTCGTGCAAGGTCGTCGTGCGCGACGCGACGACGGGTGCGCTGGTGAGGGAGGGCCGTGCCTCCCACCCCGACGGGACCGAGGTGCACCCCGGCGCGTGGTGGTCGGCGCTGACCGAGGCGGTGGACGCCGCGGGGGGCCTCGACGACGTGACCGGGATGTCGGTCGGCGGCCAGCAGCACGGCATGGTCGTGCTCGACGAGTCGGGCGAGGTCGTACGACCGGCGCTGCTGTGGAACGACACGCGCTCGGCCGGCAGCGCCCGGGACCTGCTCGGCGAGCTCGGTGGGCCGCAGGCCTGGGCCGACGCGGTCGGCCTGGTGCCGGTCGCCTCCTTCACCGTCACCAAGCTGCGGTGGCTCGCCGAGCACGAGCCCGATCCGGCCGCTCGGGTGGCGGCGGTGTGCCTGCCCCACGACTGGCTGACCTGGCGACTTGCGGGCGACGCCTCGCTCGAGGCGCTGCGCACCGACCGCAGCGACGCGAGCGGGACGGGCTACTGGTCGGCGGCGACCGGGGGCTACCGGCCGGACCTGCTCGAGCTCGGGTTCGGCCGGCCGCTGCGCGTGCCGGTCGTGCTGGGGCCGCACGACCCGGCCGGCGTTACCGGTCGGGGCGCAGTGCTCGGGCCGGGCGCGGGGGACAACGCCGCCGCGGCGCTCGGGGTCGGGGCGCGGCCGGGCGACGTCGTCGTGTCGGTGGGCACGTCCGGCGTGGTGAGCGCCGTCGCCGAGCGGCCGGCAGCCGACCCCACGGGGACCGTCGCCGGCTTCGCTGACGCCACCGGCCGGTTCCTGCCGCTGGTCGCGACGCTGAACGCGTCGCGGGTGCTCGACGCGGCCGCCCGGGTGCTCGGCGTCGACCACGCCGAGCTCTCGCGCCTCGCGCTGTCGGCGCCGCCGGGCGCGGGAGGGATGGTTCTGGTCCCCTACCTGGAGGGGGAGCGGACGCCCAACCGACCCGACGCGACGGGGGCGGTTCACGGGCTGTCGCTTGCGACCGCGACGCCGGCCCACCTCGCCCGGGCGGCGGTCGAGGGCCTGCTGTGCGGGCTCGCCGACGGGCTGGACGCGATCCTCGCCCAGGGCGCGAGGGTCGACCGGGTGCTGCTCGTCGGCGGCGGTGCCCGCTCGGAGGCGCTGCGCACGCTGGCGCCCGCCGTGCTCGGCCGCCCGGTGGTCGTGCCGCCGCCGGGGGAGTACGTCGCCAACGGGGCCGCCCGCCAGGCCGCGTGGGTCCTGTCGGGGGCTGACGAGCCGCCGGACTGGCAGGTGTCCGGGGCGGGAGGTGCGACGCTCTTCGAGGCCGACCCCGAGCCGGCGGTGCGCGAGCGGTACGCCGAGGTACGGGAGATGACCGCCGACAGGCCGGCCTGACCCGACGTCAGCGCGACTCGCGACGGGTTTCCGCCGGTATGCCCGAAGGAGTGCTCTCGACGCGACCGGCCACCTGCGGCAGGGTGGGGAGGTCGTCAGCTGATGTTCTCGGGACGGGGCCGAGCAGGGAGGATCGACAATGTCCAGGTCTGCCACGTACCCCACCCCGGTCAGTGCACGAACCGGGCGGCGCCGTCGCCGGGTCGCCGTCGCGGCCGCCCTGCTCATGGCGACCAGCTCCCTCGCCCTCTCCGCCGCCCCCGCCCACGCGACGGGCGAGGGGAACAAGAAGGGGCACGAGCGGGAGAAGGACCACAAGGGGGACCAGGGCGGGAAGCGTGGGCGGCTGGTCGACCTGCAGCTGCTGGCGTTCAACGACTACCACGGGCATCTCGAGGCAAGCACACCCGGCGCGGTCGCCGGCGCTGCCGCTGGTGGCGCCGAGTACCTCTCCGCCAAGCTCGACGAGCTCAGGGACGGCCACAAGTACAGCCTCACCGTGGCGGCCGGTGACCTCATCGGCGGTTCGCCGGCCTTCTCCGGACTGTTCCACGACGAGCCGTCCGTGGAGTCCCTGAACGCGATGGACCTCGACATCTCCGGCGTCGGCAACCACGAGTTCGACGAGGGCGTGACCGAGCTGCTCCGTATGCAGAACGGCGGCTGTCACCCCGTCGACGGCTGCTACTTCCCCGATGAGCCCTTCTCCGGCGCCGACTTCCAGTGGCTGGCCGCCAACGTCGTCAACGAGGAGACCGGCAAGACGCCCCTGCCGCCGTACAAGATCGAGAAGGTCAAGGGCGTCCAGGTCGGCTTCATCGGCATGACGCTCGAGGCCACCGACACCCTGGTCGCCGCCGCCGGGATCCAGGGGTACGACTTCCTCGACGAGGCGAGGACGGCGAACGCGCTCGTCCCGATCCTGAAGAAGAAGAAGGTCGAGGCGATCGTCGTGCTGCTGCACGAGGGCGGGTCGCAGACTCCGCCTCCCGGTGACGTCGACGCCTGCGTCGGCATCACCGGCCCGATCGTGGCGATCAACGATGCCCTCGACCCCGAGATCGACGCGATGATCACCGGCCACACGCACCTGCCCTACAACTGCGTCCTGCCCGACGCCGCGGGACGGCCGCGCATCGTCACCAGCGCCTACTCGTTCGGCCGGGTGGTGTCCGAGGTCGACCTCGTCCTGGACAAGAAGACCAAGGACGTGCGCCGTGACCTGAGCACGGCCACGAACCACCCCGTGATCCAGGCGGACCTGACGCCCGACCCGGCGCTCACCGAGATCATCGACGAAGTGGCAGCCGCTCTTCGACGCGTCGGGGAACACACCGGTCGGCACGATCACCGCCGACATCAACCGCGGTGGCACCCCGCCCGGGACCGACCGCGGTGTCGAGTCGTCGGCCGGCAACCTGGTCGCCGACGCCCAGCTGTGGGCCACGTCGTCCAACTGTCGCCGATGTCGCGTTCATGAACCCGGGCGGGGTCCGGTCCGACCTCACCTTCGCGGCATCGGGCAGCGAAGGCGACGGGGTGGTCACCTTCGGTGAGGCGTTCACGTTCCAGCCCTTCGGCAACACCCTGGTCACCTACGAGATGACCGGTGCACAGATCATCGACGTGCTCGAGGAGCAGTGCCAGCCGGCCGGCTCGAGCCGCCCGTTCCTGCACCTCGGCGTCTCCGACGGGCTTCACCTACGACCTCGCCAAGACCATCGTGGCCGGTGACTGCACCTCCGTCACGGTGAGCAACGTGGAGCTGAACGGCGTGCCGCTCGATCCCGACCGGGACCTACAGCGTGACGGTGAACAACTTCCTCGCCGACGGTGGTGACAACTTCACCACGCTGGGGACGATCACCACCCCCAGGCTCGACGGCGGCGACGACCTGCAGGCCCTCGTCAACTACCTCGGCACCTTCAGCCCGGTGGCCCCGCCAGGCACCGACCGGGTCGACGAGCTGCCCTGAGGGGTCTCCGGCGGCCGGCTGGCGACCCTGCGGAGGGTCGCCGGCCGGGACGGGGCCCGGCGTCGTGCTCTACTTCGCCTACGGTCGGCGCAGGAGCCGGGAGGGCACCGAGACGTGCGAGGAGGACCAGGTGGGCCGGCGCGAGCCCGAGGCGAGACCGAGCCGGTGAGCCGTTCGGTCGTCCCGCCGGGCTGGCCGGACCAGGTCCGCCCGCCCGGCTCGCCCGACTGGGAGCGCACCGCGGCGGGCTGGCTGTTCGACCTCTGCCCGCCCGACTACCGGGCCCACGAGGTGCTGCGGCGGCACCCGGTGGTCCTGGCCCGGTTCGCCACCCACCACGTGCAGGCCGGCATCGACGCTGCCCGGCGCGGGCTCAGCACGGTCCGCGACGACCTGCGCGAGGTGGCCGACGCGCAGACGGTGGCGGCCGCCGTCGCGGCCTACGAGCGGGAGGGCGCCCGGCTCGTCGTCACGCTGCGTGCCGTCGGCCTCGTCGAGGAGGCCCTGCGCGGACGGCGGTTCGTGGCACGGCTGTGACGCCGGACACGCCGGGGACCCGCGGCAGGCTGATCGGGAGGCATCCGGACCGCGGGTCCGCGCCGAACCACCCGTAGACTCGGCCCTCGGCGACCGCCGGGCCGGGCGGTTGTGAGGCGAGGGAAGGACTCGGCTGGCGATGGGTCTGCTGGAGACGATCCGCGAGCCCCGTGACCTCAGGCGTCTCGACCGCGCGCAGCTCGAGGCGCTGGCCGAGGAGATCCGCGACTTCCTGGTCACGTCGGTGTCGCGCACCGGGGGACACCTCGGTCCGAACCTCGGCGCGGTCGAGCTGACGCTGGCCCTGCACCGCGTCTTCGACTCCCCGCACGACCGCATCCTGTGGGACACCGGCCACCAGGCGTACGTCCACAAGATCGTCACCGGGCGGGCCGGTCGCTTCGACAGCCTGCGTCAGAAGGGCGGCCTCTCGGGCTACCCGAGCCAGGCCGAGTCCGAGCACGACGTCATCGAGAACTCCCACGCCTCGACCGCGCTGTCCTACGCCGACGGTCTCGCGAAGGCCTTCCAGCTGCGCGGTGAGCACGACCGGCACGTCGTGGCCGTGGTCGGCGACGGCTCGCTGACCGGCGGGATGGCGTGGGAGGCGATCAACAACATCGCCGCCGACCACACCCGCCGGCTGGTCATCGTGGTCAACGACAACGAGCGGTCCTACGCCCCGACCATCGGTGGCCTCGCCCACCACCTGGCGACGCTGCGCACGACGCGCGGCTACGAGCGCTTCCTGGAGTGGGGCAAGCAGGTGCTCGGACGCACGCCGGTCGTCGGGCCGCCGCTGTTCGAGGCGCTGCACGGGGTGAAGAAGGGGCTCAAGGACATCGTCGCCCCGCAGGGGATGTTCGAGGACCTCGGCCTGAAGTACGTCGGCCCGGTCGACGGCCACGACCTCGACGCCGTGGAGCACGCGCTGTCGAGGGCCCGCGCCTACGGCGGGCCGGTGCTCGTGCACTGCATCACCCGCAAGGGGCTGGGCTACAAGCACGCCGAGGACGACGACGCCGACAACTTCCACGGCATCGGCGTCATCGACCCGGAGACCGGGCAGCCGCTGGCCGCCGCCGGCACCGGCTGGACGAGCGTGTTCGCCGACGAGATGGTGGCACTCGGGCGCGACCGTCCCGACGTCGTGGGCATCACCGCCGCGATGCTCATCCCGGTGGGGCTCGACCGGTTCGCCGAGCAGTTCCCGGACCGGGTCTTCGACGTCGGCATCGCCGAGCAGCACGCCGCGACGTCGGCGGCCGGTCTCGCGATCGGCGGTCTGCACCCGGTCGTCGCGGTCTACGCCACGTTCCTGAACCGGGCGTTCGACCAGGTGCTCATGGACGTCGCGCTGCACCGGTGCGGCGTCACGTTCGTGCTCGACCGGGCCGGCGTCACCGGTGACGACGGGGCCAGCCACAACGGCATGTGGGACATGGCGTTCCTGCAGGCGGTGCCCGGCCTGCGCATCGCCGCGCCGCGTGACGCGGTGACCTTGCGCGCGCTCCTGCGCGAGGCCGTGGCCGTCGAGGACGCACCGACCGTCGTTCGGTTCCCCAAGGGTGCCGTCGGGGCCGACGTCGTCGCGGTCGACCGTGTCGGTGACGTCGACGTGCTCCGGCGGGCCGAGCGCGCTGACGTGCTGCTGGTCTCGGTCGGCGCGATGGCCGAGACCTGTCTCGAGGTCGCCGACCGCTGTGCGCAGCAGGGCATCGGGGTGACGGTGGTCGACCCGCGCTGGGTCAAGCCGGTGCCGGGCGAGGTCGTCGAGATGGCGGCAGCGGCCCGCGCGGTGGTCGTCGTCGAGGACGGCCTGCGCGGCGGCGTCTCCGGCGCGGTCGCCCAGGCGCTGCGCGACGCCCGGGTCGCGACGCCGATGCGTGACTTCGGCATCCCCCTGCGGTTCCTCGACCACGCCAAGCGGTCCGAGATCCTGGCCGAGATCGGGCTCACCGCCCAGGACATCGCCCGGGACATCGTCGAGACCGTGTCCGGGCTCGAGGGGCGGCTGGAGCAGCAGCACAGCGTTCCCGACTGAGCCTCCGGGCAGCCCTCACCGAAGGGAGGCAGGTCTGCATGGGACTGCAGGACCTGCTGGTCGTCGCCCTGTTCGTCGTGGCGTACGGCCTGGTCTCGGGCCGGCTCCAGGGAACGCCCGTCACGCCCCCGATGGTCTTCGTCGGGTTCGGGCTCGTCGCCGGCCCGGCGTCGCTCGGGCTGGTGGAGCTGGACCTCGACAACGAGGCCGTGCGGGTGCTGGCCGAGGCCACGCTGGTCCTGGTCCTGTTCACCGACGCCGCGCGGATCGACCTGCGCGTGCTGCGCCGGGAGTACCACCTGCCGGCCCGTCTGCTCGGCGTCGGCCTTCCCCTCACCGTCCTGCTCGGCTCCCTCGTGGCGCTCGCGGTGCTCGACGGTCTCGAGCTGTGGGAGGCGGTGGTGCTCGCCGCGGTGCTCGCCCCCACCGACGCCGCCCTGGGACAGGTGGTCGTGGACTCCGAGGAGGTCCCGCTGCGGGTCCGGCAGGGGCTCAACGTCGAGAGCGGGCTCAACGACGGCATCGCGCTCCCGCTCGTGACCGTCCTCGTCGCGGCCGCGGCCAGCGCGGAGGACCTCGGAGGGCCCGGGTCTTGGGGCGTGTTCGCCGCCGAGCAGGTCGGCTACGGCGTCCTCGCCGGGCTGCTCGTCGGCGCGCTCGGCGGACGCCTGGTCGACGTCGCGACCCGGCGCGCGTGGATGAGCGAGACGTTCCGGCAGGTGTCCACGCTGGCCGTCGCCGCGGCGGCGTACGGGCTGTCCGAGACGCTCGGCGGCAACGGGTTCATCGCCGCGTTCACCGCCGGCCTCGCGTTCGGCAGCGTCGCGCGCGGGTCCTGCCAGGGCGTCTACGCGTTCACCGAGGAGGAGGGCCAGCTGCTGACGCTGCTCACCTTCCTCGTGTTCGGTGCCGCCGTCGTCGGACCGCGGCTGGACGAGCTGACCTGGCCGGTGGTGGCCTATGCCGGGCTGAGCCTCACGGTCGTCCGGATGCTGCCGGTGGCCGTGAGCCTGGTCGGGACGCGGATGCGCGCCGACACGGTGCTGTTCATCGGCTGGTTCGGACCACGGGGGCTGGCCTCGATCCTGTTCGGACTGCTCGTGGTCGAGGAGTCCGGGGTCAGGGGAGCGGACACGATCTTCCTCGTCGTCGGCTGCACCGTTCTGCTCAGCGTTCTCGCTCACGGGGTGACGGCCGCCCCGGCCGCGCGCCTCTACGCCCGGCGGGTCGCCGCCCACCGGGTCAGCCGGCCGGCGATGCCCGAGCTCGAGGACGCCACCCACATCCGCACCCGCACGGGCTGACGGCGCTGGTCGGGCCAGCGGGCCACAGGGCGGATTAGCGGAAGAGCACGTCGCGCAGGTGCGGTGGGTCGGCTGCCTTGTCGCGCAGGACGATCTCGGCGGGCCGTCCGCCTTCAGGTGCCATCGTGACCTCGTCGACCGTGAGCAGCAGCGGCCGGTCGAACCCCCGCTCCTCGGCTGCGGTCGCGGCAGCCGCGGCGGCGGTGAACGCGGGGTCGATGCGCGTGAGGTCGAGCCAGCCGCGGCGGCGCATGGGCACGGCCGCCGCGCGCATGCCCGTGGCGTCACCGCCGCACAGGGCCTCGCGCAGCGCCCGGGACCCGAGCAGGGTCACGACGTCGCAGTCGCCGATGGGCCGCATCACGGGGTTGGCCGCCAGTCGCTGGGCGGCCAGGGCACCCATCCGCTCGAGGTAGTCGCGGGCCACCGGCCACCACGGCAGGGGGTCGATCCCTGCGGCATCGAGCGCACCCTGCGGGATGACGACGACCTCGTCGGGGTCGTTGCCTACGCCGACGAAGCCGAAGCCCAGGTCCATCACGTCGCCGAGGACGCGGTGGCGCACCCAGTCCAGGCCCGGGTGCAGCGGGTGGTCGACGGGCAGGCCGACCGGGCGGGCCAGCCCGCGCAGGTGGTCGGGGTGGGTGTCAGCGGCGATCCGGCGGCCGCGCAGCCACATCCCGACCCGGGCGCGGGCGAGCTCGTCGGCCGGGTCGGCCCCGGCCAGGGCGCGGCGCAGCTCCAGCCAGCTCACCTCGACCGGGATGTCCCCGGTCAGCAGGACCCCGTCGTCCATCGGCACGATGTCGACGTCGTCGAGCACGGACACGGCCAGGGCGACGTGACGCAGCTCGAGCGAGTCCGGAGCACGCATGGATCGACGGTACCCACCTGAGGCGCTCGGAGACTCACCCATGAGGGTGAGTCACCCTCACCGTGCGTGACGGGGCTCCGACGCGCGCCCCCCGCCCGCCAGGCCTTCGTGGTGACCGGCTCGTTCTAGGCGTTCGGGTCGGGGCCCGGGTCGCCGCCCGCGACACGCACGACGAGGCGGCCGAGGTAGGCCTCCCACCCGAGGCGGTGGTGGTCCCGCTGCGGCTCGCTCGGCAGCCCGTGGTGGCTGAGCACCACGCGGGTGCCGCCGTCCTCCGCCTCGAGCGTCACGACCACGCGTGTCGTGCCGGGCGGGACGGCCTGGTCGCTGGTCCATCCCCAGGTGAACACCAGCCGGTGCGGCGGGTCGACCTCCACGAACTCCCCGGCCACCTCGACGCCGTCCTTCATCCCCACGCGGTACGTGCCACCGGGGACCGCGTCCAGCGTGGCGCGCGCGCCCATCCACTGGACGTAGCGCTGAGGGTCGACGAAGTAGGGGAAGACCGTCTCGGGCCGGGCAGCGATGTGCACGCTGACCTGCAGGACGTCGACCTCGGTCATGCGGTGTCCCCCTGTCGGGTGTCGGTGGACCGTTCCTCGGCCTCGGCCAGCGCCTTGACCCGGGCCAGGCCGTCGCGCCACTGGCTCTCGACGACCGACCGCAGGGAGCCGAGGGCCGCCTGGTCGGCGCGGTAGATGCGGCTGGTGCCCTCCCGCCGCTCGACGACGAAGCCGGCGCGCTTGAGCACGGTGAGGTGCTGGCTCACCGCCGACCAGGACACGTCGAACTCGGCTGCGATGTCGCCGGCGGAGAGCTCGCGGTCCCAGACGAGCTCGAGGATGCGCAGCCGACGGGGGGCGGCGATCACCTGGAGCGGTTCCACCAACCCTCCTCGTGCGGTCCGGTCGCCGGCTCGATGCCGGCTGCGGGGGCAGCCTGCCACGACCGGCTTGACGCCGACAGGTTATTTTAGATAGAACTTAAATAGCAAGCCGGGACGACCCGCGCTGCGCCGACCCTCACCGGAGGACCCACCATGGACCGATCCATCACCCTCGCCGTCGACGTCGAGGCCGACGCCGCCCGCGTCAGCGAGATCCTCTCGACCACCGAGGGCCAGCGTGCCTTCTGGACCGCGAACTGCGACGTGTCGGGCGACCGCGCGCGCTTCGGGTTCGCGGCGGCACCGGTCGACCTCGAGACCGACGTGACCGTCGAGCCGGGCAAGCTGGTGCGCATGAACGTGACGTCCGGCTTCCCGTTCTGGGATGGCTCGACCTGGGAGTGGGAGCTCGGCGAGGCGACCCGCGCCGAGTCCGGCACGTCCGTGCTGTTCCGGCACCACGGGTTCGGGGCGGGCTACCCGGAGGTCGACCTCGGCCACACCGCGCAGGTCTGGGCGATGGTCCTCGACCGGCTCGCGAAGTACTGCGCCACCGGCACCGCGCAGCCCTTCTTCCCGGAGGGTCCTGCGTGACGGTCGACGTCCGCCCGGAGGTCGTCGTCGAGCGGCCGCCGGCCGACGTCGCCGCCTTCATGTTCGACCCTGCCCACGACCTCGAGTGGACGGGTGGCATCACCTCGAGCCGCCCTACCCGGCCGGGCCCGCTCGTGGAGGGGTCCACCGTCGAGCGCACCGCGAAATTCCTCGGGCGCACGTTCACCTACGGCTATGTCGTGACCCGGCACGAACCCGACCGGCTGCTGGAGCTGAAGGTCGACCGGCCGTTCCCGATGCTCGTCCGCTACGAGCTGGAGAAGGTCGACGAGGGCACCCGTGTGTCCATCCACGCCACCGGGAGCCCGGGACGCTTCTTCGGCTGGGCGACCCCGGTCATGTCGCGTCAGGTGCGCAAGAGCATCGCCGGAGACCTCGGACGGCTCAAGGTCTGCCTCGAGGCCTGACCCGCGATGGGTTGCTGGGGTGCTTCGATGCTCACTGGCTCCGGCGGGCTCACTCGAGGATGGGGTCGATGCTCTTGGTGTAGGTCTTGCCCAGGGGGCTGGTCCAGGTGAGGGCGCCGGTGTCGGGGTCGTGGGTGACGCGCCAGTGGCCGTGGGTCTTGGCGTTGTGGTGCTGGCGGCACAGGGGTCCGAGGTTGATCGCGATGGTCTTGCCGCCGTGGCGGTAGGTGGTGCGGTGGTCGCAGTCGCAGCGGTGGGCGGGTTGGGGGCAGCCGGGGAACCCGCAGCGGGTGTGGGCGGCGGCGATGAAGGCGCGTAGCCGCCCGGTGGGGCGGTAGCGGCGGGCGCCGCGGTCGAGCAGGCGGCGGGTGGTGGGGTCGATGACCCAGCGGACCCAGTCGCGGTCGGCGGCGAGCTCGCGGGCCACCGTGGCGGGGACGGGGCCGTAGCCGGGCAGCTCGCCGGCGTGCTCGGCCAGGCCGAGCAGGGTGGGCAGGTCGACCACCACGGCGGCGGTCTGCGCGCCGCCGCAGCGGCACCGCGGCAGCCGCCCGGGCACGCGTCGCCGCGCACGCTGGGCACCGGGCGCGGTCTGGGTGAGGGTCTGTGCCGCGTCCTCCGCCGGCATCCGGCGGTCGTGGATGGCGTCCAGGAGGGCGTCCACGCGCAGCGCGTCGAGCCCGGGGTCGTCCCCGGCGCCGGCGCGCAGCGCCTGCTGGGTGGCGCGGGCGGTCGCGGTCAGGGCGTCGAAGGCGGCGGCCTCGTGGTGGGCGGGCATGGCCACCCACCAGCCGGCCATCGCCTCCGGCAGCGGGGTCCGCTCGATGCGCCGGCCCGCGACCGCCCGCCGGTGGCGCTCGGCGGCGCCGGCGGGGTCCGCGGCGTGCACCGCGCGGGCGGTGGCCCGGCGGGTCTCGGCCACCGTCTGCCCCGGCGCCCGGGCCAGCACCCGGGCCTGCACCGCGGAAGCCACCTCGTCGGGCAGGTCGGCCACCGCCTCGGCCAGGTGCGCGGCCTGCAGGTAGCCGATGCGCCCCGCCGTGAGCTCGCCCAGGGTCGCCGGGAGGCGGCGGACCAGGTCCGCGGCGACCCGGGTCCGCCGGTGCGCGGTCACCGGGGACAGCCGCAGCGCCGCGCCGACCTCGTGGCGGGCCAGGTCACCGTCCAGGCCCACCGCCTCGGTCGCCTCGACCACCGCGGCCAGCGCCGTCTGCTGCAGCCCGTCGATCACCGCCTTGACCCGCTCGAAGGCCTCGATCAGCTCGACCCGCCCCCCGTGGGACAGCGAGCCGGGGTCCACCGCCGCCAGCCGCGGCAGGTCGGCCAGATCCACGGCGTCCTCCGCGGCCTGCGACACCAGGTGGGAGGTCAGCCGCGCCGAGAACAGACGCTCCACCACGGAGTCCGCCGATCCCGTGATCTCGTCTACCGGCGACCTCATGACGGCACGCTACGAACACCCCCGGACACAACCCGGTGCGTCCGCACCTCGGATGTCTCACGGTTGCAGGAGCAGGGCCAGCCCGACGAGGAGCCCGACACCGGCCAGCGCGAGAGACGCACCGAGCAGCGCGCCTCGCCGGAACCCAGGGATCCGGACGCTGCCGTACGCGAGCCAGCCCACCGTCGTCACGAACGCGCCGAGGGCCAGCCACGGGAACGTGGTCTCGGGGCTCCAAGCCTCCCCTCCGACGATCCCGCCGACGGTGCTGAGCACCCCGGCAGCGACCCAGGGAACGAACGCGACGCCCAGACCGGACAGCCACCCGAGGACCCGACCGCTGGTCTCGTCGGTCATGCGCTGCTGGACTGGCATATCAGTCACGATCCTCACGCTCCCGGGACGCGGGAAGTGGCTTTGGGCCCCGACCTCAGGCCTGCTCGCCTCAGGCGCCGAGCGCTCGGGACACGAGGGCTCCGCGCGTGCCGGTCGACGTCTTCGCGAAGATCGACTTCAGGTGGTCCTGCACGGTGTGCTCGGACAGGACCATCCGGCGGGCCAGCTCGCGGGTGTCGCAACCGGCGACGAGGTGGTCGAGGACCTCACGCTCGCGGGCCCCGAGACCGAACGTCCGGGCGAAGACCGCCGCCCTGTCGCGGGGCGGTGTCGTCTCGATCGTGACGGCGATGTCGCGGCGGTCCCCGGTCGTCGCCTCGCCCATGCGCGCGGCACGCAGCGTCACCCACAGCCCGTCGGCGAGGTGGACCCGCGCCGAGGGCGCGTGGCCGTCCACCCCCGCCTCGACGGCGAGCAGCTGGGCGGCGACGTTGTAGGCACTGGCCGGGATCGGCTCGGCGGCACCGGAGGGTGGCACCAGGACGCGCAGGTAGTCCGGGGTCGGCGGTGTCTGGGTGCGGACGGTCAGGCCGGGGGAGAGCAGCAGGACCACCGGTCCCCGGTCGGGGACCGGACGGGGGTCGTCCGCGAACGTGGTCGCCTGGCTGCGTCGCAGCGCCGTCGAGATCGTGGGCGCTGCGCGCGACAGGTACGCGCCGTCCGCCGTGCTGAACCGTGCCGTCGGCCCCAGCCGCCAGAGGTCCAGGAACCCCCACCAGCCGTACCTGTCCACGAAGACCGCGGAGGCCACGTCGCCCACGCCGTGCGGCCCGAGCAACTCGCGCCAGAGGAGGCTCTGAGCCGGGTCCCCGCCGGTCGTCTCCTGCAGCAGCGCGACGCGAGAGCCGCCCAGCGTGGTCCACCGGTTGACGGTCGTGAGGTACTTGAGGCGGACCAGCCGCGGGAGCTCCAGCAGCAGCGGCGCGGGGACGTCGGCCAGCGGGGCCGACCCCACCGCGGTCTCCGGGTCGGTGAGCAACCAGGCGAACGCGTCGGCGGCCACGACACCTCGGAGCTCGTCCACCAGCTCGCGGCGCAACGTCAGCGGGTCCAGCCGCGCCGCGCAGATGCGCCCGAGCCGCTCGAGCGACCGCTCGTACGCCACGTCGCCCGGCACACGGCGGAGAATACGCGCGACGCGCGGCCCGGGGGCCCGGCGCCGGCGAACACCCCAGGATCACGGGATAGCCGGACACGGCTGCCGCACCTAGCGTTGACGGCACAGATCAGCCGTCACCAGGAGGCGCACATGGCGACCCTGCACATCGAGCACCCGATCAGCGACTTCACCGTCTGGCGGGCGGCCTTCGACCGGTTCGCCGGGCAACGTGCCGCACACGGGGTTCGAGAGCACCGCATCCAGCAGCCGGTCGACGACCCGCGGTACATCGTCGTCGACCTCGACTTCGCCACGACCTCGGAGGCCGAGACCTTCCTCGACTTCCTCCGGACGAACGTGTGGTCGTCACCCGAGCGGTCGCCCGCGCTGGCCGGCACGCCGACGGCGAGGATCCTCCAGCCCGCCGTCGGTCCGTGACCGCGGAGCAGGCCACCGCACGGGCGGCATGGGTCAGCCGCTCTGGGCGGCCTCGTAGGACCCGGGTGGTGGGAGCTGCTGGAGCGTCCAGGTGTTGCCGTCGGGGTCGCTGAAGGAGGTGAACGACCCCCACGCGAGCGTCTGGACCTCGGGCGCGTCGATGCCGCGGGCCAGCAGGTGCGCTCGCGCCTTCTCGGCGTCGGGCACGACGACCTGGATGCTGTTCTGCGTCCCGGGCGTCATGTCGGTGATGCCCTCGCCGAACGCGATCGAGCAGGCGGAGGTCGGCGGAGTGACCTGGACGAACCTGATGTTCTCGTCCACCCGCGCCTGCATGTCCAGCGTGAAGCCGACCCTGTCGACGTAGAACTCGATGGCCCGGTCGACGTCGGTCACCGGCACGAAGATGAGCTCGATCCTGCACTCCATGGGTCTCCCCGATCCGTGAAAGAGGTCGGGCCAGGCGCCCGATCCCGACCCGTGCATCGTGGCGCGCACCACCGACAACCTCGGTCTTCCCAGGCGGGTCGATCGCGCCTACTGTCCGCAGAGACGGCGCGGTCGGCGCCGCACCACGCGGAGGTGCCTCTATGCGCCGCGGACTCGCACTCGTCGCATCGCTCTCGCTCGGTCTGGCCTTCGCGCCGGGTCCGGCACAGGCTCACCCGGGCCAGGGGGGTGGTCCGACCTTCTCGCCGGGAGCCGCGGGGGTCGGCGACCCGTACTTCCCCCTGGACGGGAACGGCGGCTACGACGTGCGGCACTACCTGCTCGACGTGGCCTACGACCCGCCGACCGACGTGATGCGCGGGGTCGCGACGATCACGGCCAGGGCGACGCAGAACCTGTCGAGCCTCAACCTCGACCTCGAGGGCCTGACGGTCCGGTCGGTCCGGGTCGACGGCCGGCGTGCCGCGTGGAGCCGTGACGGGGGTGAGCTGACCGTCACGCCGGTCCGCGGCGTGCGACGCCATGCGCGCTTCACGACCGTCGTGCGGTACGACGGCGTGCCCGAGACGCTGCCCGACGGGGCCGGGTTCATCCACACCGACGACGGCGTGCTCGTCATCGGCGAGCCCCACGTCGCGGCGACCTGGTTCCCGGTCAACGACCACCCGATCGACAAGGCGTCCTACACGTTCCGCATCACGGCCCCGTCAGGCCTGCAGGCCGTCTCCAACGGCGTCCTGGAGCGGGTGCGGCGACACGGCACCGCGACGACCTGGACGTGGGACGCCGAGGAGCCGATGGCCTCCTACCTGTCCATGATGGCGATCGGCGAGTTCGACGTGCGGGCCTACCGTGACGACGGCATCCGCTTCTGGGACGCGCTCGACCCGGACCTGTTCGACCCGGTCGCCGTGCCGAGAACCGGCGACCGGTTCGCCCTGTCCCAGGTGGGCGACCTCTCGTACAAGCGGCTCGCGCGGACCCTGTCGGTGCCGTCCGGCGGAGCCGAGCTGTCGTTCTGGGTGACCCGCGCGACCGAGCCGAACTGGGACTTCCTCTTCGTCGAGGCGCACACCGTCGGACAGGACGACTGGACCACGCTGCCGGCCGCGGGCGGGCCGACCAGCCAGGACACCGGCTTCGTCTGCCCCTTCTGGTTGGGGCTGCATCCGTTCCTCGAGCACTACCAGACCGACAACGGCGACGACACGTGCACGCCGAGCGGTGACAGCGGTGACTGGTGGGCGGCGTCGGGCGCCAGTGACGGCTACGAGAAGTGGACCGTGGACCTGGCGGACTTCGCCGGCGGCGACGTCGAGGTGTCGATCAGCTACGCGTCCGACGACATCGTGCAGGGCCGAGGTGTCTACGTGGACGACGTCACGGTCTCGACCGGTGAGGGGACGACTTCCTTCGAGGCAGACGGAGACACGATGGACGGCTGGAGTGTCCTCGGGGCGCCCGCCGGGAGCGAGCTCAACCCGAACGACTGGATCGTCGGCACCACCGCGGACCTGCCGCCGTCGCCGGGAGAGATCGCCGAGGGCTCCTTCGCCCGCCAGGCGGAGATCATCGACTTCCTGTCGGACAACTTCGGTCGCTACCCGTTCTCGGCCGCGGGCGGGATCGTCGACGACGTGGAGGGTCTCGGCTTCGCGCTGGAGAACCAGACACGTCCGATCTACGCCCGGGACTTCTTCGACGACCCTGTCAACGGCGACAGCGTCGTCGTCCACGAGCTCGCCCACCAGTGGTACGGCGACAGCCTCGCCGTCGAGCGGTGGCAGCACATCTGGCTCAACGAGGGGTTCGCCACCTACGCCGAGTGGCTGTGGAGCGAGCGCGAGGGCCTCGGCACGGCGCAGGAGATCTTCGACTTCTTCACGAGCGTGATCCCTGCCGACGACCCGTTCTGGGCACTGACGATCGGGGACCCGGGACCGGACGAGCTCTTCGACTTCGCGGTCTACGCGCGCGGTGCGATGACGCTCCACGCGCTGCGCCAGCAGGTCGGCGACGACGACTTCTTCCGGATCCTGCGCCGGTGGGCACGGTCGCAGGCGGGCGGAAACGTCAGCACCGACGAGTTCATCGCCCTGGCCGAGCGCGTCGCCGGCCAGCAGCTCGACGAACTGTTCGAGGTGTGGCTGTTCACCCCCGGCAAGCCGGCCGTGCCGGCTCCGGCAGCGGCTGCCCGCTCCTCCGCCGGCGCCGCCGCGGTGGCTGCGCCCCCGGCTGCGCGGAGCCTCATGAGCCGGCTCGACGATGCTCCGCAGGTCGGGAGGCGGTGACGCACGCGTCCGGTCCGCCTACCAGACGTCGCCGTCGCGCCAGTCGCAGGTGAGCTCGCCGTCGAGGTCCACCGGTGCGGCCACCGGCAGGACGAAGATGCCGCCGTCCTCCTCCTCCGTGCGCCGGACACCCGCCGGCGTGAGAGCCGAGGACGGCCCGCGCCACGGCAGCCAGCCGCGCGCGGCGTAGAAGGACGCCGCCTCGTCGGTCGCCCCCAGAGCAGCGAGGTCGTACGCGCGACGGGCGAGCGGTTCGAGGGCGTCCATCAGGGCGGCACCGTGCCCCAGCCCGCGGCGGTCGGCCCGCACGCCGACGCCCTCGACGTAGCCCGTGCGCAGCGCCCGGCCCCCGTGCAGCAGCCGGCGCTGGACCAGCGACGCGTGACCGACGAGCTCACCACCGTCGACCACGAGGGCGTGCATCCCGCCGAGCGAGTGCTCCCAGTCGTCGTCGGTCATGTCGTCGAACACGTCGTACAGGAGGGCCCGCGCCCGGCTCAGGGTGTCGGGGTCGAGCTCTGCGGTGTGGGCCACGTGCACCTCGCGCATGCCGCCATCCTGCCCGGTCGAGGTCAGCGTGATGGCAGGCTGGCGACTCCGCGGTCGAGGAAGCGCTTGCCCGTGACCCGCTCCGACACGCCTTCGCGGTCGAGGTAGGGCGTGATGCCGCCGAGGTGGAACGGCCACCCGGCGCCGAGCAGCATCGACAGGTCGATGTCGCGGACGTCCTCGACCACGCCCTCGTCGAGCATCAGGCCGATCTCCTCGGCCAGCGCGTCGAGGGCCCGGCGGCGGACCTCCGTCTCGTCCGACGGCGAGTCGCCCTGCTGGAACATCTCCGCGACCTCGGGGTCGACGGTCGGGGTCGCGCCCTCCCAGACGTAGACGCCCGACTTGCCGGCGGCGACCAGGCGGCCGAGGTTCTCCGAGACGTGGAACCGGTCGGGGAACGCCTCGTGCATGGTCTCGGCGACGTGCAGGGCGACGGCGGGACCGACGAGCTGGAGCAGCACGAAGGGCGACATCGGCAGGCCGAGCGGCTCGAGCGCCTTGTCGGCGACCTCGAACGGCGTGCCCTCGTCGACGGCCCTGGTCACCTCGCCGAGGAAGCGCGTGAGCACCCGGTTGACCACGAAGGCCGGCCGGTCGGCCACCAGCACGCACGACTTCTTCAGCGTCCTGCCGACCGCGAAGGCGGTGGCGAGCGACGCGTCGTCGGTCCTCTCGGCACGCGCGATCTCCAGCAGCGGCAGCACCGCGACCGGGTTGAAGAAGTGGAAGCCGACCACGCGCTCCGGGTGCTGGAGCTGCGAGGCCATCTCGCCCACCGACAGCGAGGACGTGTTGGTCGCGAGCACGCACTCGGCGGAGACCACGGCCTCGACCTCGGCGAACACCTGCTGCTTGACCTTCATCTCCTCGAAGACGGCCTCGATGACGAAGTCGGCGTCGGCGAACGCGGTCTTGTCGGTCGCGCCGGTCACCAGCGCCTTGAGTCGGTTGGCGGTGTCACCGTTCACCCGCCCCTTGGCGGCCAGCCTGTCGACCTCGGCGTGCACGTAGCCGACACCCTTGTCGACCCGGTCCTGGTCGAGGTCGGTCATCACGACGGGCACCTCGAGCCGGCGGGCGAACAGCAGCGCGAGCTGCGACGCCATCAGCCCGGCGCCGACGATGCCGACCTTCGTGACCGGCCGGGCCAACGCCTTGTCGGGCGCGCCCGCGGGCCGCTTCGCGCGGCGCTGCACGAGGTCGAACGCGTACAGACCCGCCCGCAGCTCCTCGCCCATCGCGAGGTCGAACAGGGCCGTACGCTCCGCGGCGATGCCCTCGTCGTACGACGCCGTGCGGGCCAGGTCGAGGAGCTCGATCGCGCGGTAGGGCGCCGGCGCGGCTCCGTGCACCCGCATGTCGGCGATGCCGCGCGCCCGCGCGAGCGCGGCGTCCCAGTCGCCGCCGCGGTCGATCTCGGGCCGCTCGACCCGGACGTCACCGGTGACGACGGAGGCCGCCCACGCGAGCGACTGCTCGAGGAAGTCGGCGGGCTCGAACATCGCGTCGGCGATGCCGAGGTCGAGCGCCTGCCTGGGCTTGAGCATCCGGTTCTGGTTCATCGCGTTCTCGATGATCACCGTGACGGCCTTGTCGGCGCCGACGAGGTTCGGCAGCAGCTGGCTCCCGCCCCACCCCGGCACCAGGCCGAGGAAGACCTCGGGGAACGCGATGGCCGCGGCGCCCGACGACAGCGACCGGTAGTGGCAGTGCAGCGCCAGCTCGAGGCCGCCGCCCATGACGGCACCGTTGACGAACGCGAACGTCGGGACCTTCGCGTCCCGCAGCTTGCGGAACGTGTCGTGGCCGAGGGCGAAGTAGGCCTTCGCCTGCGCGGGGGTGGCGCCGGACTGCATGACCTTGAGGTCGGCGCCGACCGCGAAGATGAACGGCTTGCCGGTGACCGCGACCGCCACGACGTCGTCGCGGCCGAGCGCCTCGTCGACGGCGCGGCCGATGTTGGCCAGGCTCGTCGGCCCGAGGGTCGTCGGCTTCGTGTGGTCGAAGCCGTTGTCGAGGGTGATGAGCGCGGCCGTGCCCGCACCCTCGGGGAGGCTGACGTAGCGCACCGGTGCGTGCGTGACGACCTCGTCGGGGAACTCGATCATCTCGCTCACGCGACGTCCTCCTCGCTCGAACCGGTGAAGTGCGGGTTCTCCCAGATCACCGCACCGCCCATGCCGATGCCGATGCACATCGCGGTGAGGCCGTAGCGCACCTCGGGGTGGTCCTCGAACTGGCGGGCGAGCTGGGTCATCAGCCGCACGCCCGAGGACGCCAGCGGGTGCCCGAGGGCGATGGCGCCGCCGTACTCGTTGACCCGCGGGTCGTCGTCGGCGATGCCGAAGTGGTCGAGGAAGGTGAGCACCTGCACGGCGAAGGCCTCGTTGAGCTCGAAGAGGCCGATGTCGCCGATCGTGAGCCCGGCCTTCGCCAGCGCCTTCTCGGTGGCCGGGACCGGCCCGACACCCATGACCTCGGGCTCCACCCCGACGAAGGAGAAGCTCACCAGGCGCATCCGCACCGGCAGGCCGAGCTCCTCGGCGGTCTCCTCGGCGGCGAGGATGCAGGCCGTCGCGCCGTCGTTGAGGCCGGCCGCGTTGCCGGCCGTGACCCGCCCGTGCGGTCGGAACGGCGTCTTGAGCGCGGCCAGGTCCTCCATCGTCGTGCCGGGACGGGGCGGCTCGTCGGCAGTGGCCAGCCCCCAGCCCTGCTCGACCGACCGGGTCGCGACGGTCACGAGGTCGGGCTCGATCTTGCCGTTGGCGTAGGCCTTCGCGAGCTTCTCCTGGCTGGCGACCGAGAACGCGTCCGCGCGCTCCTTGGTCAGGTGCGGGAACCGGTCGTGCAGGTTCTCCGCGGTCGAGCCCATCACCAGCGCGGAGGGGTCGACCAGCTTCTCGGCGATGATCCGCGGGTTCGGGTCGACGCCGTCGCCCATCGGGTGGTGGCCCATGTGCTCGACCCCGCCGGCGATGACGACGTCGTACGCGCCGAACGCGATGCCTCCGGCCGTGGTCGTCACCGCGGTCATGGCCCCGGCGCACATCCGGTCGATGGCGAAGCCCGGCACGGTCTTGGGCAGCCCGGCCAGCAGCGCCGCCGTGCGGCCGATGGTCAGGCCCTGGTCGCCCGTCTGGGTGGTCGCGGCGATCGCGACGTCGTCGACCCGCTCGGGCGGCAGCTCCGGCCGGCGGCGGACCAGCTCGCGGATGCACCGGATCACGAGGTCGTCGGCGCGGGTCTCGGCGTACATCCCCTTGTCCCCGGCCTTGCCGAAGGGAGTGCGGACACCCTCGACGAACACGACGTCGCGGACCTGGCGGGCTGCACGGGCCGTACCTGTCACGGGGTCTCCTCGGGAGGCGGGGGAGTCGGCTGGCCCCCGATGCTACTCGTCAGTAACAACGACCGCCAACGGACCGGGTCACGCCCCTCCCGTGCCCGGCCAGGTCAGCACGACGGACCGCCTGGGCGCGGGCGGGTTCGCCCGCAGCAGCTCGGCGACCTCGTCGCGGCGCGCGGGTGGCAGGCACAGCTGGCGCCGGGTGAAGTCCACCCACACGTCGTGGAGCTCGCCGGTCCGCACCGCCGGCTCGCGGACGGCCTCGCGCACGTCGGGGTCGATGCCCGCCTCCCGCAGGACATCGACAGCCAGCTCGGCGGTCGGGCCGTCCGGTCGCGGCTGGTGGTGCACGGCCTCCCACATCGGCTTCAGCCGCGTCCAGGGGTGCTCGCCGAGCAGCTCGACCGCGACGCGTCGGCGCGCGTGGTCGGTGAGGGCGGCGACGAACGGGCCGAGGTCGGGCACGTTGTAGAGCACGTGGCCGCAGACCACGACGTCGCACACCGGGACGTCGCCCGAGAGGTCGGGCCAGCGGCCCTCGTGGGTGGTCACGGCGAGATCGAGCTCCCGTGCCGCCCCGGCCAGCGCGGAGAGCATCGAGGGCTGCTCGTCGACCGCGTGCAGGTGCCCGGCCGTCCCCGCGAGGCCGAGCGAGGTCGCGCCCGCCCCGGCGCCGACGTCGAGGACCGTGCCGCCGCCGGGAAGCGCGTCGCGGACCGCGTCCGGCAGGGGAGAGCGGTCGTCGTCGCGCGCCGCGAAGAGCTCGGGCGGGAAGCCGTACGGCGACTCCGGCGCGGCCGCGAGGATCTCGGGGTCGATCGCCCAGGCGGCCAGCTCGGCCGCCCAGCGGTCCGCGGCCGCCGTCATGCGACGTCCAGGTGCTTGAGCGCCTCGCGTCTCGAGAGCGGGCTGAGCCGGCCGGAGCGCTCGGCGACGAAGGACCGCACCCAGTCGGGGTCGACGCGGGCGTGCTGGCGCAGCGCCCAGCCGATCGCCTTGCGCAGGAAGAAGTCCCGGTCGTCCAGGTTGGCGTCGATCGCCTCGGTGAGCAGCGCGACGTCCGTCCGGTCCTTGGCGCCGAGCTGGCAGATCACCGCGCTGCGCCGCAGCCACCGGTCCTCGGCCGTCGCCCACGTGCGCACCACCGGGGCCGTCTCGTCGAGGTGCGCGAGCAGCACCGGGCCGACCAGGTGGCTCGCGACGTCGTCCACGAGGTCCCACCAGGCACCGGTCCGCACGAGGTGCTCCAGCAGGGGCAGCACGTGCGGGTCGAGGTAGGTGCGGTAACTGCGGTGCCGGGCCAGTGCCAGGGCCGCGTACCGCTCCTCGCGGTGCGCGGCGCCGTCCCACAGGGCGCGCACGGTCGCGGTCCAGGTGGCGCGGTCGACGAGGGGGTGGGCGTCGAAGCCGTCGCGGAACAGCCGGCGCGCGACAGGAGCGGGGACGCCGTGGAACGGCATGGCCGACTTCATGTAAGCCTGCATCTGCACCGCCCTCGCCGGGTCACCGGCCGCCGCCAGCCCGTCCCGGATCTCCCGCACGAGGGCCGGGTCAGCAGGCATCCGACAACGGTATCGAGGCCGTCACGCCGGGGCCGCGGGTCAGCCGACGGTGAGGGTCTGCTCGATCTCCGACGGTCCGCCCTCGACCTTCAGCGTCCAGTCGCCGCTCCGGGCGAGCTCCACGATCGCCTCCCCTTCCTCGCCGGCCGGCACGTCGAACTCCGCGACCTCCTCGCCGGAGGGGTCGAGCACCTCGAAGGTCCGCGTCGAGTCGGTGGCGTTCTCCAGCTTGAACTCGATGCGCTCGCCCTTCTCGGCGGTGGCCGGGTCCAGCCCGGTGAGCGCGGTGCCGTCGACGGTGAGCTCGAGCTCGCGGTCGTAGCCCTCCTCGTCCGCCGACCCCCCGCCGCCGGACCCGGTGACGGTCACCGGCTCCCGGATGCCGTCACCTGTCTGCCCCGGCTTGCAGGCGATCTCGTACGTCCCCGCGCCGAGGTCGACGACCATGTCACGCGAGGTCCCGGGACCGATGTTCTCGACCTCGCTGACGACCTTGGTGAACTCGCCGTCCGAGTCGCCGTAGACGTAGACCTCGGTGACCTTCGAGCCCTCGTTGGTGACCGCGAAGGTGACCTCGCCGGCCTCCAGGTCGGTGCGGTCCAGGACGCAGGAGTCGTCGCCGGCGAGCACCTCCACCTCCGGGGAGGAGCCGGTCGCGCCGTCGCCACCGCACGCGGTCAGGACGACAGCCCCCACGGCGAGCGGAAGGGCGAGCATGAGCGAGCGGGACAGGGCGTGCGAGGGCATGCGGAGGCTCCGTGACTGTGGTGCGGGCGGTGGACGGGTCGGGTCAGCTGATCTTCGACGGCGATGCGGCGGGCTCGGCCTGGGTCGTGGTGCCCTCCGCCGGGGAGGCGGGACCGGCGGCCCGGCTTGCCGGTGCGGCCGCCCGGGCGGGACGGAAGAACAGCACCATGACCGGGATGACGTACAGCAGCCAGGCGACGGCCTCCAGCCAGGTGGTCGCCGGGCTGAAGTTGAAGACGCCCTTGAGCACGGAGCCGTACCAGCTGTCCGGCGGGATCGCGCCGGAGACGTTGAAGGCGAGGTCGTTCAGGCCGGGCAGGTCGCCGGCTTCCTGCAGGTCGTGGACGCCGTAGGCGAGGACCCCGGCCGCGACGATGATCAGGCCGGCACCGGTCCAGGTGAAGAACCGGGAGAGGTTGATCGTGATGGCGCGCCGGTAGAGCAGGTAGCCGAGCACGACGGCGGTGAGGATGCCCAGGGAGGCGCCGAAGAGCGGGGTGGCACCCGAGCCGGCGGACTGCGCCGCGGCCCAGAGGAACAGCGAGGTCTCGAGGCCCTCGCGGGCGACGGCGATGAACGCGGTGACGGCGAGGGCCAGGGTGCCCATCATCAGCGCGGCGTCGAGGCGGCCGTGCAGCTCGGTCTTGAGGAAGCGGGCGGTCCGCCGCATCCAGAAGACCATCCAGGTGACGAACCCGACGGCGATGATCGACATGATGCCGCCGAAGCGCTCCTGGGCCTCGAAGCTGAGGTTGCTCGCGGTGAAGGTGAGCAGTGCTCCGAACGCGAGGCTCAGGCCCACGGCCGCGCCGACACCAGTCCAGATCGAGCCGAGCCGGTGCTTGTGCCCGGTCTTGACGAGGTAGGCCACGAGGATGCTGACGATCAGCGTCGCCTCGAGGCCCTCGCGCAGGCCGATCAGGTAGTTCGCGAGCATTCCAGGGTCCCTTCCCGCTCAGGTAAGGCTTACCTAACCAGACGGGTCGGGACCGTGGCAAGACGGGTGCGGGGTCAGGCCGGGTGCTCGACCTCCACCTGCCGGGTGGCGCGGTCGAGTGCACCCGCCAGCACGGCGGCGGTCAGCGAGACCTGCCACCGCCGGGCACCGTGCGCGGCGAGGAACTCGGCGACCTCGGTCGCGTCGGGTGCCGGTCCGCCGGGTGGCTCCCACGCGAGCCGCCGCACCGTGTCGGGCGCCAGGAGGTTCTCGACCGGCATCGTGTGCTCGTCGGCGATCGCGGCCATCGCGGTGCGCGCCGCCGAGAGCCGCGCGGCCGCGGCCGGGTCGCGGTCGGGCCAGCTGCGCGCCGGCGGCGGGCCGACCTGGGCCACCTTGAGGTCGGGCAGCTCGGACTCCGGCAGCGCCAGGGCCGTCGTGATCGCCGGGAGCCAGGTCGCCGTCTGCCGTCGCAGCGACCGGCCGCCCCAGACGGGCAGCGCGACGAGGTCCTCGTCGCTGCGCGGCTGGGCCAGCGCCGCGGACACCAGGGCCGCGTCCGGCAGCACGCGGCCCGGGGCGATGTCGCGCTGGCGGGCAACCTCGTCGCGGCGCCACCAGAGGGCGCGCACGACCGCGAGCTGGCGGCGCTTGCGCACCCGGTGCAGCCCCGACGTGCGCCGCCACGGGTCGACCCGCGGCGGGGGCGGCGGCGCGGACACCAGGGCCGCGAACTCCTCCTCCGCCCAGGCCCGCTTGCCCTGCTCGTCGAGCTCGGCGACCAGGGCGTCCCGCAGCTCGACCAGCAGCTCGACGTCGAGCGCGGCGTAGCGCAGCCACGGCTCGGGCAGCGGCCGGGTCGACCAGTCGGCCGCCGAGTGCCCCTTCTCCAAGGTCTGCCCCAGCACCTCCTCGACGATCGCGCCGAGCCCGACCCGGGGATGGCCGAGCAGGCGCCCCGCGAGCTCGGTGTCGAAGACGCGGCTCGGCTCCATGCCCAGCTCGCGCAGGCACGGCAGGTCCTGGGAGGCCGCGTGCAGCACCCACTCGTCGCCGGCGATGGCCGCGCCGAGGCCGGAGAGGTCGGGCAGCGCGGTCGGGTCGACCAGCAGCGTGCCGACGTCGTGCCGGCGCAGCTGCACGAGGTAGGCCCGCTGGCCGTAGCGGTAGCCCGACGCCCGCTCGGCGTCCACGGCGACCGGGCCGGAGCCGGCGGCGAGCACCTCGACCGCCGCGGCCAGCTCGGCCGGGTCGGTGAGCGGTGCCGGCACCCCGTCGCGCGGCTCGGTGAGCGGGACCGGCGCCGGACCCTCGTCCTCGGTCGGCTCGGACGGCTCGGTCGGACCGTCGGCGTCCGAGCGCCTGTCGGGTGCAGAACCGGTCACGGCGCTCACGGTACGTGTTCGACGGGGCCGCCCGGCGTACGCCCGGGCCGGCCGCGCGTCGCGGCCCCGGAGCGTGACGACGGGTGACAGCGGGTGAGGCCCGCAGGTCGTCGGGAGAGGGGCGGGTGTCGCGTCAGACGACGACGCCGGCGCGCATGGCGACGACGACCATCTCGGCGCGGTCGCCGGTGCCGAGCTTGCGCGCGATGCGGGCGAGGTGGCTCTTGACGGTGAGGGCGGAGAGCCCGAGGGCCTCGCCGATCTCCTTGTTCGAGCGGCCGTCCGACACCAGCTGGAGGACCTCGACCTCGCGGGCGGAGAGCCCGTCGGCCCCGACGAGCCGTGCGGCGCGGGGGCGCAGCGTGCCGGTCGCGGCGCGCGTGCTGCGGCTGGGCGCCGAGTGCCCGGCGGCGGCGCTGACGAGGAAGGCGCGCACCCCGCCGGCCAGCGCGGCGCGGACCGTGTAGGGGTCCTCGGCGTTGGACAGGACGACGCTGCGGCTCCAGCCGAGGGCCCGCAGCTCACGGAGCAGCGAGATGCCCGAGCCGTCGGGCAGGCCCACCTCCACCACGCACAGGTCGCGCTGGGCGGTGCCCTGGGCGCGGATGCGTGCCTCGGACAGGCTGGACGCCTCGACGACCTGCACGGCGCCGAGCGCGCGCAGCGTCCGCGCGAGCGACTCGCGCACGAAGGGGCTCGCGACCACCACCATCGCCGTGAACCGGGCAGCGCGCGGCGACTGCGGTCCCTGGGGCGCGTTGCCGTGCCGTTCGACCAGTGCGGTCACCGGGTCTCCCGATCCGTGCGAGATCTCTGTCACGGTGAGCATCGGCGGGACGCCGCGGGACCTGTAGCCCCCGAGGGGTGACGCGGTGAGGCTCAGCGGCGGGAGCCGCGCCGGCGCACCGGCAGCGTCACGACACCCGGTGTGACCGGGGGGAGCCCCGCCGTGGTGCACAGCAGGTCGCACCACGCGAGGAGGTGGTCGCCGAACGCGTCGTCCAGGGGTGTCCAGGAGGCGCGGATCTCGATCTGGGCGTTCGACGGCTCGCCCGAGATGGCCCCGAAGCTCTCCGACGACACCCGTGTGACGGTGCCGCTCGCGGCGGCGAACGCGGCCGAGTGGGCGTCCAGGGCCTCGGTGAGCCAGGCCCAGCCGACCCCCGGCAGGAGCGGGTCGGCGGCCATGTCGTGGTCGAGCTCGGCCCGGACGTACGTCACCACGCGGAAGGTGCCCTCCCACGCCTCGTGGCCCGCGGGGTCGTGCAGCAGCACGAGCCGCCCGGTGCCCAGCTCCACGTCGGGGTCGGCCGGGGAAGGGACGTCGGCGCTGAGGGCGACGGCGTGCGGCGCGAGCCGTTGCGGGGCGGGGGTCTCCTCGACGACGACCTCCGGCCGGGGCACCGTGGCGCGCAGCGCGGCGAGGGCCCGGACGAACTCCTCGGGCGCGTCGTCGACCTCTCTGCGCGCGGCCACCCGGGAAGCGTACGGCCGGGACGCCTGTCGGGCCGGGAGGCGCGGCAGCAGCGCTCGCGTCCGGCGCGTCGGCGCCGTGGCGGACCGGGAGGTCGCGCCCGGCCACGGACCCGTAGCCTCCCCGGGTGGCCGTCGTCCTCGCACTCCTCTCGAGCGTGCTGTGGGGTGCCTCCGACTTCCTGGGCGGCCTGCTCTCCCGGCGGCGCGCGGCCGCGCTGGTGGTCGGCGCGTCGCAGGCCGTCGGGCTCGTCGCGATCACGCTGGTCGCCCTCCCGTCCGGCGCGTTCGACGACCCCACGGGCTACCTGCCCTGGGCGGTGGGGGCCGGGCTGGCCGGGCTGGTCGGCCTCGTCTGCTTCTACGCGGCGCTGGCCTCCGGGACGATGGGCGTCGTCTCCCCGATCGCCGCCCTGGGCGTCGTGGTGCCGGTGCTCGTCGGGCTGGCGCGGGGCGAGCGGCCGGAGGTCGTCCAGCTCGTCGGGATCGCGGTCGCCATCGTCGGCGTCGTCCTCGCGAGCGGACCCGAGCTGGCCGGGCGGGCGGGGGCGCGTCCCGTCCTGCTGGCGGTGGTCGCGGCCCTGGGCTTCGGGCTGGCCCTGCTCTTCATCGCCGAGGGCAGCCGCAGCAGCACGCTGATGACGCTGGTGACGATGCGGGCGACCTCGGTCTCGGTCTCCGCGCTCGCCCTGGCCGTCGCGGTGCGCCGGGTCTCGGGCGGACGACTGGAGGGGCACCGGCTGCGGCTCGACCGCGCCGACCTGCCGCTGGTCGCCGTCATCGGGATCGGCGACGTCGGGGCCAACCTCGCCTTCGGGCTGGCCAGCACCCGCGACGACGTGAGCGTCGTGGCCGTCCTGGGCTCGCTCTACCCGGTGGTGACCGTGCTGCTGGCGCGGGTCGTGCTCCGCGAGCGGCTGGGGCCCGCGCAGACGGCCGGCGTGGCGCTGGCGCTGGGCGGCGTGGCCCTCATCGCCGGGTGACTGCCGGGGCCGTCGAGGACGCGTGACACGATCGGCCGGTGACCAGCCCAGCACCCGCTCTCGACGTCGCGACCCTGCAGGACTCGGCCTTCCTGCGCGCCTGCCGCCGCGAGCCGGTGCCGCACACCCCCGTCTGGTTCATGCGCCAGGCGGGGCGGTCGCTGCCGGAGTACCGCCGGGTCCGCGAGGGCGTCGGCATGCTCGAGGCCTGCGCCCGCCCGGACCTGGTCACCGAGATCACCCTGCAGCCCGTGCGCCGGCACGGCGTCGACGCGGCCGTGCTCTTCAGCGACATCGTCGTCCCGCTCAAGGCGGTGGGGGTCGACCTCGACATCAAGCCCGGGGTCGGTCCGGTCATCGCCCGGCCGATCCGCTCCGCCGCCGACCTCGACCAGCTGCGCCCCCTGGAGCCCGACGACGTGTCCTACGTCGCCGAGGCGGTGCGCGCGCTGGTGGGCGAGCTGGGCGCCACGCCGCTCGTCGGGTTCGCCGGGGCGCCGTTCACCCTCGCGTCCTACCTCGTCGAGGGCGGCCCGTCGCGCAACCACGAGCACACCAAGGCCCTGATGTACGGCGCGCCGCAGGTCTGGGACGAGCTGATGGCCCGCCTCGCGGCGATCGCCGCGGCCTTCCTGCACGTCCAGGTCGCGGCCGGGGCCTCGGCCGTGCAGCTGTTCGACTCGTGGGTCGGTGCGCTGCCCGCGACCGACTACGTCCGCCACGTGCAGCCGCACTCGGCCGCGGTGCTCGGCTCGCTCGAGCCGACCGGCGTCCCGCGCATCCACTTCGGCGTCGGCACGGGCGAGCTGCTGGGGCACATGGCCGAGGCCGGGGCCGACGTCATGGGCGTGGACTTCCGCCTGCCGCTGGACGAGGCCGTCCCCCGCATCGGCCCTGGTCGCGCCGTGCAGGGCAACCTCGACCCGGCCGTGCTGTTCGCGCCGTGGGAGGTGGTGGCCGAGCGCACCCGGGCCGTCCTGGCCGCTGGGCGGGCGGCACCCGGCCACGTGTTCAACCTCGGCCACGGCGTGATCCCCGACACCGACCCCGACGTCCTCACCCGGGTCGTCGAGCTCGTGCACGCGGAGACGTCGGCGGGCTGACCGGCTCCGCCGGCCTAGGCCTCCGTGGCGGCGGGCGGCGGGGAGGCGACGGCCGCCCGCCGCCGGCTACGGAGCAGCAGGTACGCGGGTGCGCCCAGCAGCGCCACCACCGCGGCGAAGGGCAGCAGCGCCCCGAGCACGGTCAGTCCCACGAGCGCGACCCCGACGAAGGCGTCCCAGCCGTTGCGCAGCCCGGTGAGGAAGCCGAGGTCGTCCTCCTCGGCAGGCTCGACGGCCTGGCCGGGCGCGACCAGCGACACCTCGATCGTGGCCAGGGCGGTGACGTCGTCGAGCCGGGCGAGCTGCGCCTGCAGCGACTCGAGGTCGGCCTCGCGGCGGGCCAGCTCGGCCTCGACCTGCACGACCTCGCCGATCGTGTCGGCCTCGCCGAGCAGCGTGCGCATCCGGTCGACGCTGCGCTGCTGCGAGCGGACCCGGCTGCTCGTGTCGGCGAGCTGGGTGGTCACGTCCTGGGCGCTGCGGCTGCGGCTGAGCTCGCGGCCCAGGCGACCGAGCCCGTCGAGGGTGGCCGCGAACTCGGTCGGGGGCACCCGCAGGGTCAGCTGCGCCTCCCCGGTGACGGGTCCCGACCGGGGCCGCGGGTCACGGGTGGTCTCCTGCGAGAACACGACCCCGTCGGCCTGCAGCGCGAGGTCCTCGGCACGGCCCGCCGCCCTGGCCACGTCCCGGACCCGGACGGTGATGCGGCCCCGGTAGACGATGTCGCGGTCACCCGGCAGCACCCGGGCGCTCGTCGAGTCGCCGTCACCGGCGGACCGCTCGTCCGTGCCGGTGCCGTCGGACCCGCCCTCGTCGGCCGGAGCCTCCGCGGCGGCGCTCCTGTCCTGGTTCGCCGCGCCGCCCGAGCTGTCCGACGCCGTCGTCGCGTCGTCGAGGCCGCCGCTGCAGCCGGCCAGCGCCACCGCCAGCGCGGTCGACGCCACGGCACCCGCGACGGCCCTCCGCCGGCCGCGTCCCCTCGTCGTCCCGCCCATCGTCGGCTCCTTCGCGTCGGTGACCTCCGCGCGTCGCGGGGGTCGAGGGTCGGACGGGACGGGCGGGCACCCGGTTCCGCCCCCTCGGTCGCGAACGGGTCACGATCGGTGCGAGGGTTGCGCCCATGCCCGCACCCCGACACGTCGTGGTCGTCGGAGGCGGGATCTCGGGGCTGGCCGCGGCCTGGTTCCTGCACCGGGACGGTCCGCCCGGGCTGCGGGTGAGCGTGCTCGAGGGCAGCGACCGGCTGGGCGGGGCGCTGCGGAGCGGCGAGCTCGCGGGCGTACCCGTCGACCGGGGCGCCGAGGCGCTCCTGCTGCGCCGGCCGGAGGCGGTGGACCTCGCCCGCGCCGCCGGGCTGGGGGAGGACCTCGAGGACGCCGCCACCACGAGCGCCTCGGTGTGGTCACGCGGCGCCCTGCGCCCGCTGCCCGCCGGCACGGTCATGGGCGTCCCGGGGGACCTGCGCCGGCTGGCCCGGACCGGGCTGCTCACCGGCCGCGAGCTGAGCCGCATCCCGCTGGACGCCTGGCTCCCGCGCACCCGGATCGGCGAGGACGTCTCCGTCGGCCGCTACGTCACGGCCCGGGTGGGGCGCGCCGTCCTGGACCGGCTCGTCGAGCCGTTGCTGGGCGGGGTCTACGCCGGCCGCGCCGACGACCTGTCGCTCGAGGCAACCCTCCCGCAGCTCGCGCCGTACGTCCGCCACGAGCGGTCCCTGCTCGCCGCGGTCCGCGCGAGCCGCGTCGGCGCCCCCGCGGCCGACGGCGCGGTCTTCGGCGCCCCCCGGGGCGGTGTGGGCCGGCTGCCGCAGGCCGTGGCCCGGCTGTGCGGGGCACAGGTGAGGACGGGAGCGCCGGTGCGGGAGGTCGCGCGCACGCCGACCGGCTGGCGGCTCACGGTCGGACCAGCCTCCGGCCCCGAGCAGGTGCTGGCCGACGCCGTCGTCCTCGCGGTCCCGGCCGCGCCCGCCGCCCGGCTGCTGCGGGAGGTCGTCCCGGGGGCCGCGCGCGAGCTGGCGCAGGTGCGCACCGCCTCCATGGCGGTCGTCGGCCTCGCCTTCGCCCGCAGGTCGTTCCCGACGCCGCCCGCCGGCTCGGGCTTCCTGGTCCCCCCGGTGGAAGGGCGCGCGGTGAAGGCCGTCACCTTCTCCTCGAACAAGTGGGGCTGGTCCCGCCGGGCGGCGCCCGGGCTGCTCGTCGTGCGCGCCTCGCTCGGGCGCGCGGGGGAGGAGGCGGTGCTCCAGCGCGACGACGCGGACCTGATCGACCTGGCCCTGGCCGACCTCACCGACCTCCTCGGCGCCACCGACCCGCCGGTGGACGCGCAGGTGACCCGCTGGGGCGGCGCGCTGCCGCAGTACGCGGTCGGCCACCGCGGCCGGGTGGAACGGGTGCGCGCGGCGGTGGCCGAGGTCCCCGGGATGGCGGTCTGCGGCGCGGCCTACGACGGGCTCGGCGTCCCCGCGTGCGTGGCGACCGCCGAGCGGGCCGCGCGCGAGGTGCTGCGACAATGGGCGGGTGACGGACCAGTCGACCCCGCGCCGGCCGAAGGCACGTGACCTCAACCAGGTCATCCGCTACACGATGTGGTCGGTGTTCCGCGTGCGCTCACCGCTCCCCGACGACCGGGCGGCCGCCGCCGCCGAGGTCGAGGACCTCTTCGGCCAGCTCGCGGCCAAGGACGTCGTGGTGCGCGGCGCCTACGACGTGGCCGGGCTGCGGGCCGACGCCGACCTCATGGTCTGGATGCACGCGCCGAGCTCCGACGACCTGCAGGAGGCGTACAACCGGTTCCGCCGGACCACGGTGGGTGCGGCGTGCGACGCGGTGTGGTCGGTCATGGCGCTGCACCGGCCGGCCGAGTTCAACAAGGGCCACGTCCCGGCGTTCCTCGCCGACGAGGACCCGGGCGACTACGTCTGCGTCTACCCGTTCGTGCGGTCCTACGAGTGGTACCTCCTGCCCGACGAGGAGCGCCGCGAGATGCTCGCCGAGCACGGCCAGATGGCGCGCTCGTTCCCCGACGTGCGGGCCAACACGGTGTCCTCGTTCGCGCTGGGCGACTACGAGTGGCTGCTGGCCTTCGAGGCGCAGGAGCTGCACCGCATCGTCGACCTCATGCGCCACCTGCGCGCGTCGCAGGCCCGGCTGCACGTGCGCGAGGAGCTGCCCTTCTACACCGGTCGCCGCAAGCCGGTCAGCGAGCTCGTGGCGGGCCTCCCGTGAGGCGCCCGTGAGCGCGTCGCCCCACGGCACGGACGGGCACGACCTCGACATGGACGTGCCCGAGACCGAGCCGGGGGTCCTCGACGCCGAGGCGCCCGCGGCCGTCCTCGACGACCGCGAGGTCCCGGCCGACGAGCGGCCGCTGCGCGGTCGCTGGCTGGCCGACGCGCTCGGCGCCCGCGCACGGCTCATCTCGGCGCTGCTCGCCGGGTCCCTGGCCTACGTCATCCTCGACATCGTCGTCGAGGGGCCGCTGACCCAGCTCGACATCGTCCTGCAGCGCTGGGACGGCGAGGCGTCGACCCCTGAGCTGGCCGACGCGGCCTGGGCCTACGACAAGCTGGGGCAGCGCTCGGTCCTCGTGCCGATCCTGCTCGTGGTCGCCGGGGTCTTCGCCCGCCGGCACCGCACCTGGCGGCCGGTCGTGCTGGCGATGGTGTCCTTCCTCGTGCTCAACGTCGTCGTCGGCGCGATGAAGCTGCTCATCGGCCGCGCCGAGACCGAGACCGGCAGCCCCGACGTGTTCGCTGGCGGCGTCATCTTCCCGTCCGGGCACTCGTCGAACATGGTGCTCTCGGGCGGGCTGATCATCTACCTGTTCTGGCGCTACGCCGCCGACCCGCCGTTGCGCCGGCTCACGGTCGTCATCGCCGTCCTGACGTCGCTCACGATCGTCACGTCGCTGTTCATCGGCAGCCACTGGCTGACCGACCTCGTGGGCGGGGTGCTCGTCGGCGGGCTGCTGCTGCAGCTGGTGATCCTGTTCGACCGCGCGACGGCGCGCTACCGGCAGAACCCGCCGACGCTGTTCGGGCGGCGGCTAACCCTGCTGACCCGGTTCGAGCCGGATCGACACTGAGTTGATGCAGTAGCGGTCGCCCGTCGGCGTCTGCGGGGCGTCGTCGAAGACGTGGCCGAGGTGCGAGCCGCACCGCTTGCAGCGCACCTCGACGCGCTTCATGAGCAGCGAGCTGTCCTCGAGCAGCTCGACCGCGTCGCCCTCCTGCGGCTCGTAGAACGACGGCCAGCCGCAGTGGGAGTCGAACTTCGCCTCGCTGCGGAACAGCTCCTGCCCGCAGGCGCGGCAGCTGTAGACGCCGACGTCCTTGGTGTCGTTGTACTCGCCCGTGAAGGGTCGCTCGGTGCCCGCCTCGCGCAGCACGTGGTACTCCTGCGGGCTCAGCTCCTGGCGCCACTCCTCCTCGGTCCTGCTCACCTCGTAGGCGCGTGCCTGCTCGTCGCTCTTCTTCGAGAACATGACACGACAGTACGTCCTCGGCGCGCCGCGTTACGCCGCCGCTGGGTAGCGTGCGGTCATGGCGTCGCCCTTCGTCGAGATCGAGGTCGGTCCCCGCACGGTCAAGGTGACCAATCCGGACAAGCTGACGTTCCCTGCCGCGGGCATCTCGAAGATGGAGGTGGTGGACTACTACCTGGCCGTCGGGGACGGCGTCCTGCGGGCGCTGCGGGAGCGGCCGGTGACCCTGGAGCGGTGGTCGACGGGGGTGCACGAGGGCGTGAAGGTCGCGACCCGGGCGGACGGGCGCGGGGCCGACGCGTTCTACCAGAAGCGCATCAGCAAGGGCGCCCCGCCATGGGTCGAGACGGCGCACATCACCTTCCCCAGCGGGCGCACCGCCGACGAGGTGTGCCCCACCGAGCTGGCCACGGTCGCGTGGTGCGCGCAGCAGAACACGATCACCTTCCACCCGTGGCCCGTGCGGCGCGTCGACGTCGACCACCCCGACGAGCTGCGCATCGACCTCGACCCGCAGCCGGGCACCGACTTCCACGACGTCATCGAGGTCGCGGCGGCCGCGCGCGAGGTCCTGGCCGAGCTGGGGTGGCGGGGGTTCCCGAAGACGTCGGGCAACCGCGGGGTGCACATCTACGTCCGCATCGAGGCGCGCTGGACGTTCACCGACATCCGGCACGCCGCGATCGCCTTCGGCCGCGAGCTGGAGCGGCGGATGCCCGGCCGGGTCACCACCAAGTGGTGGAAGGAGGAGCGCGGCGAGACCGTCTTCGTCGACTACAACCAGAACGCCCGCGACCGCACGATCGCCTCCGCCTACTCGATCCGCCCGCTGCCGCACGCGCCGGTCTCGGCACCGCTGGCCTGGGACGAGATCCCCGACACCGACCCGCGCGACCTGACCGTGCGCACGATGCCGGCTCGCTTCGCCGAGCTGGGCGACCTGCACCGCGACATCGACGAGGTCGCCCACGACCTGTCGCCACTGTTGGAGTGGTACGAGCGCGACGAGCGCGACCACGGCCTGGGGGACATGCCCTACCCGCCCGACTACCCCAAGATGCCCGGCGAGCCGATGCGGGTGCAGCCCTCGCGGGCGAGGAACCCCGAGGACCGGCCGGGCGGCTGACGTCCCGACCGCCGCGAAAGGGGGCACATCGGGCACCAGGTCGCGGGCAACGGGCCATGCCGTCCCCACCGTGCGGGCCATTGACCGGCTCACCCGGGCGGTCGACCGTGATAGTCAGCCGCGGTCCGACCCCCCGGCGGCCGCGGTCAGGCCCGCGTCGTCCTCACCCCCCCTGGACGACGCGGGCCGCTCCCCCCGGCCTGGACGACGCTTGCGGCGTCACCAGGAGGTTCGGTTTCCCGAGCCCTGCCGGCCCCCGGTGCCGACACGTACACCGTGGACCTGCGGCAAGATCTTTGCCATCGGCTGTTGGGGTGTCGGCGGGGTAGTCCGGACGGACCACCCGGTGGTGCGGGACCCGTCAGCCGGAGGGATCGTCGAGGTGGCCGCCGGCGCGCAGCGCGGTCAGCAGTCCGAAGCCGTCCGGCGCCCGCACCTCGGGCGCCCGGGCAGCCCGGCGCGCCCGGCCCTTCCCGTGCAGGGGCTCCGGCGTGCCGTGGGTGAGCACCTGCTCGGTGGCGCTGAGCTGGCGGATGGCCACTGCACGCACCTTGTCGGGCGCCGCGTCGGCCACCTCCGCGTAGAGCTCGGGGTCGTGCTGCCCGTCGTCGCCGACGAGGAGCCACCGCACCTGCGGGAGCTCGTCCACCAGCCGGCGCAGCTCGCGACGCTTGTGCTCCCGGCCGGAGCGGAACCACGCGTCGGCCGTCGGGCCCCAGTCGGTCATCAGCAGCGGCCCGGGCGGGTAGGCGTTCCGGGCGAGGAACTGCTCGAGCGCCGGGGCGACGTTCCAGGCGCCGGTCGACAGGTAGACGAACGGGGCGTCGGGGTGCCGGCGCTCGATCTCGCGGTAGAGCGTCGCCATGCCGCGGACCGGGCGGCGGGACTGCTCGTGACGGACGAAGGTGTTCCAGGCCGCCAGGAGCGGGCGGGGCAGAGCCGTGACGAGGACGGTGTCGTCGATGTCGCTGACCACGCCCAGCCCGCCGCCCGGGTCGAGCACGCGGAGCCGCGCGGTCGACGCCGCGCCGCCGTCGACCGTGAACGTCGCCTCCGCCCAGCCGGGCGCCAGGTCGGCCGTGAGGACCGCGTCGACGTAGCCCCCGCGGTCGCTTCTCACGTCGTGACGACGCCCGCCGACGTCCACCGTCACGACGACCCCGGTCGCGCTGGCGGACAGGAACCGGCGCCACCCGCGTCCCAGGCGCAGCTCGCGCGGCCGGGTGTCCGGCGGTGCCAGCAGCACCCGGGCGAGGACCCGCACCCACCCGTCGGCGCCGTAGCCGGAGTAGGCGACCACCCGGGGAACCCAGCCGCGGCGCCGTAGTGAACGCTTGAGCACGGCGTGCACCCGGTCCTCCAGGCGTGCCGCGCGGTGCAGCCGGGGTCCGGGCTCGCTCACCCGGCCATGGTGCCGCACGCCACGACGGCCGCGACCGCCGCGGTCGCCGGCGTCAGCGCAGGACGTAGTAGGTGAAGCGGACCGTGTAGCGCTCGACGTCGTACCAGGCCGTCCCGGTCGTCATCGTCGACCAGCGCAGGACCCTCTTGCCGATCAGGTGCTTGGCGGCGCGCCGCCTGGGACCGGTGTGGGTGCCGAGGCCGGGGTCGAGCCGGAACGTCGCCGTGCTCTGGTTGCGGAACCGGTCGTGGTAGGTCAGCTGTGCCCGGTCGCGGAACTTGCGGTCGGCGCGGCCGCCGTAGGCACTCACGCGGACCCAGCCGTAGCGCGCCGCCGCCGGAAGGCGCACCTGGTGGTCGGCCACGGCGTAGGCGTCCTCGGAGCTGCACGCACCGGAGCTGTAGTAGCCGATCCACCCGTCCCGCGGCCCCTCACCGTGGCGGAACACGAACGAGCACTCGTCGCTGAAGGTCTCCCGCAGCGACTTCGCGGCGGACACGGTCATCGACCCGGTGCGCTTCACCAGCCGCTGCCGTGAGACCCGCACCGTCGTGGGCCGGCTGGACCTGCGGTTGCCGGCCCGGTCCTGCGCGACGACCCGCAGGGAGTAGGTGCCGGCGGGGACGAGGCGACCCCCGCCGGTGCGGCCGGTCCAGACCAGCTCGCGGACGCCCTCGGGCCCGCCCGCCGTGCGCCGGTTGGAGACGACGGCGCCGGAGCGCGAGCGCACCTCGAGCCGGAGCCACGCGGGCCGCTCGGAGACCGTGCCGCGGACGGTCACCGCGTCGAGGTGCCCGTCGTGCATCGGGTAGACGGTGGCTGCCGACGTCCGGAGCCGCTGGACGCGCGGCTTGCGCCGGTCGACCTCGACCTGCCGGGACGCGAGCCCGACGAGGGGGCCGGCGGGCTGGCGCGTGGAGATCTCCAGCCGGTAGGAGCCGTTGGGCACGAACCGGCCCTTGTCGCCCCGCCCGTCCCACGACACCTTCGACTCGCCGGCCGGGCGGGTGCCCAGCCGCCGGGTGAGCGCGAGCCGTCCGGAGGCCGCCCGGACCCGCAGGGTCACGACCTGGCTCCGGTCGAGCCGGTAGCGCAGGGTGGTGGTGTCCTTGCGCCCGTCCTTGCCGGGGCTGAGCACCGTGCGGCCCTTCGTGATGCGTGGGTGCAGCCGGTCGACGCTGACCGTCGCCGAGCTCGCCTGTCCGGTGTCGCAGACCGAGCCGTCCGCGCGGCACAGCACCGCGGACACGGTGTGCTGGCCGTCCGCGAGGTCCTCGGTGGGGAGGTCGGCCTCGTACGGCGCCGTGCCGTCGGTGACGGCGTGGCGGCCGTCGACGAGGAAGCGCACCGCGCCGCCCGGGGCCGCGGCCGCGGCGCGCACGGTGTCGGCGTTCGCGGCCGAGCCGTTGGCCGGTGCGGTGAGCGTCGGGGTCCCGTTCGCGACGGACACGGTCGTGCTCGCCGACGTGCCGGCGCACTGGCCGATCGCGCTGCAGTCGACGGCCGTCACCGTCTGCGGACCGGTCAGCCCGTAGGTGTCGAAGGCGGCGGTCGCCGCGCCGCCCTGCGCGGGCACCAGTCGTGAGATGTCGGCGAGGGTGAGCCGCACGCTGGGGGCCGAGGTCGAGACGCTGACGAGTGTCGAGCCCGACACGGTGCTCCCCCCGGCAGGGGTCGTCACGGTCGGCGTCGAAGCCGGCGGGAGCAGGTCCAGCGACCCGGCGAAGTCGACCAGTCCGCGCGCGAAGCCGAGCTTCGCGGAGTTCGTGCTCCCGGTGACGGCCGCGGAGAGGTCAACCCCTGTGCGCCCGGGACGGAAGGCCTCCAGGAGCGCGACCTGCCCTGCCACGAGCGGCGCGGAGAAGGACGTGCCGTCGGCCCGCTGGTAGCCGCCACCGGGGACCGCGACCAGGATGTCGCGACCGGGCGCGGCCACGTCGACCCAGGAGCCGTAGGTGCTGAACGGCGCGCGCGAGCTGCCGTTGGCACTGGTGGCGCCCACCGACAGGACCTCGGGGTGGGCGGCGGGGTACTGCTTGCCCCGGTTGCCGGTGTTGCCCGCCGCCGCGACGACGAGCACCCCGGCCCGGCGCGCGTAGTCGATCGCGTCGCGCTCGAGGCGGTCGGAGGTGGGGCCGCCCAGGCTGAGGTTGATGACGTCGGCGCCGCTGTCGACGGCCCAGACGATGCCGGCCGCGAGGTCGTCGGTGAAGATGCGGCCGGTGCGGTCGGCGACCTTGACGGCGAGGACCGTGCTGTCGTAGCCCGCGCCGGCCATCCCGGTGCCGTTGTTCGTCGCCGCGGCCGCCACGCTGGCGACCCCCGTGCCGTGCCCGACGACGTCACGCACGTCGCTGCTGCCGGTGACGGCGTTGAACCGACCGGCGATCTTCCCCACCAGGTCGGGATGCGTGACGTCCACCCCGGAGTCGATGACGGCGATGCGGACGGTCGGCGCACCCCGCGCGGCGCGCCCCCACGCGTCGGTGGCGCGGACGGCGGCGAGGTAGGTGCGCTGGTCGGCGAAGCGCGGGTCGGCGGGCTCCTCGCTGAGGCGGCGTCGGTGCGCCGCGTCGACGGAGCGCACGTCGTCACGGCGCAGCAGTCCGGCCCGGACCCGCTCGGCCCGCGCGGCCGGCACGTCCAGCGCCACGGCCCTGAGGCGGCCGATGCGTCCCGCCGGGGTCGCGCCGCGCCGGGTCGCGTCGGCGACGACGTCGGCCGCCGCCGCGCGCGACGTCGTGCGGACGACGAGGCGGACGTCGGGGTCGGGGAGCACGGACACCGGCGCCGCCCACGCCCCGGCGGGGGCGATCGTGAGCGAGAGGGCGACGGTGGTCGTGACGGCCAGCAGCCGACCGGCCGCCGGCGCGACCACGTGCCGCAGGGTCCGGAACGCGTGCATGAAAGGGACCTCTGCTCACTCTGGTCGTGGGGCCGCCGGTTCGTCGACGACGGTGGTGCGGGAAGTATCCGTCACGGGACGGCGCACAGGAACGGATTGCCCGAATTATGACCGGCGCGTCGCGGGACCGCCCACCCGGCCGGCGCGGCGACGGTCCGGCTAGCTGATCACCCGGTCGGTGCCGGCGACGACGTGCAGCACGGGGAGGTCGAGCTCGTCGCGCAGCCGCGACGCCCAGTCGCGGTGCAGGCCGTCCTCGACCGGGTGCGGGGGCGTCACGACGATCACCTCGTCGGAGGAGTCGAGCCGCACCGCCTCGACCGCCGCCGGCACCGGGTCCGAGCCCGTGACCGAGCCACGGGCTGCCACGCCGAGCGCCTCGAGCTTCTCCAGCGAGGCGTTCACGGAGTGCATCGCGTCCTGCTCGGCCTGCTCCGGAGTCGGCTCGTCGTCGTCGAGCGCGTCGCGCAGCCGGCCCAGGGCGACCTCGTCGAGCGCCTCGATCAGGCGGTTGTGGCCGGCGTCGGCCGGCACGAGCAGGTGGATCGCCAGGTCCTCGTCGCCGTGCAGCGTGGTGATGCGGGCGACGTCGTGGTCGGTGAGCGTGTCCTCGCTCAGCAACAGGATCGTGTACAACGCGTTCCTCTCGGCATCGGGCACGGCCCGGGGCGCCCGGCAGGTCGTGAGGGCCGGGCCACGTCGAAGGGTACGGGTACCACAATGGGCCCCGCCCCCGTACCCGGAGAGGACCAGACCGTGCGCCTGCCCGTCATGCCGCCCGTCGCGCCCATGCTCGCCAAGCCCGCCGCGGACATCCCCGAGGGTCAGCTGTACGAGCCGAAGTGGGACGGCTTCCGGTCGATCGTGTTCCGCGACGGCGACGAGGTCGAGATCGGCAGCCGCAACGAGCGCCCGATGACGCGCTACTTCCCCGAGGTCGTCGAGGCCGTGCTCGCCTCGTTCCCGTCCCGGGCCGTCATCGACGGCGAGATCGTGGTCGCCGACACGGCGCGCAACCGGCTGGACTTCGAGGCGCTGCAGCAGCGCATCCACCCAGCGGCCAGCCGGGTGAGCATGCTCGCCGGGCAGACCCCCGCGAGCTTCATCGCCTTCGACCTGCTGGCGCTCGGCGACGAGGACCTGACGCAGCGGCCCCTCGTCGAGCGCCGCGCCGCCCTGGAGGAGGCGCTGGCCGGGGCCGTGCCTCCGGTGCACGTCACGCCGGCGACCCAGGACCACGCGGTGGCCCGGCGGTGGTTCGAGACGTTCGAGGGCGCCGGGCTCGACGGGCTGATCGCCAAGCGGCTGGACCTGCGCTACCAGCCGGACAAGCGCGTCATGACCAAGATCAAGCACGAGCGGACGGCCGACTGCGTCCTGGCCGGCTACCGGGTGCACAAGTCCGGGCCGGACGCCGTGGGGTCGCTGCTCCTCGGCCTCTACGACGAGCGCGGCGCGCTCGCCTCGGTCGGCGTCGTCGGAGCGTTCCCGATGGCCCGGCGCCGCGAGCTGATGACCGAGCTCGCGCCGCTCGTCACGACCTTCGACGACCACCCGTGGGCCTGGGCCAGGCAGGAGGAGGGCGAGCGCACCCCCCGCAAGTCCGAGACGAGCCGGTGGAACGCCGGCAAGGACCTCTCGTTCGTCCCGCTGCGGCCCGAGCGGGTCGTCGAGGTGCGCTACGACTACATGGAGGGCGTGCGGTTCCGGCACACGACGCAGTTCGTGCGCTGGCGCGACGACCGCGACCCCGCGTCCTGCACCTACGACCAGCTCGAGCGGCCGGTCACCTTCGACCTCGCCGAGGTCCTCGCGAGCGGCTGAGCGCGGTCAGCCGCGGGTGTAGCGGGCGAAGAGGGTGCCGCCCTCCTCGAGCAGGTGCGCCGGCGCGAAGGCCGCGTCGACGTCGGCGCCGTGCAGGATGCGGGTGCCCGAGCCGCCGACGACCTTCGGCGCCAGCGACAGGCACAGCTCGTCGAGCAGGCCCGCCCGCACGACGTCGGCGAGCAGGCTGGGGCCGCCCTCGCAGAGCACCCGGGCCAGCCCGCGGTCCGCGAGCGCCTCGACCGCCGCCCGGGTGTCGACGTCCTCGTCCCCGGCCACGACCACGTCGGCCACCTCGGCGAGCCGGGTCCGGGCCAGCTCGTCCGAGGAGGCGGAGGTGACGACGACCGTGCGCTCGTCGCCGGTGAACAGGTCGGAGGCGGGGTCGAGGCCGAGACCGTGGCTCACCAGGGCGAGCACCGGCGCGGGCCGCTGGCCCAGACCCGAGCGCAGCCCGGCGTACGCCTCCTTGGCCCGGGGCGCCCGGTAGCCCTCGGTGCGCGCCGTGCCCGCGCCGACGAGCACGACGTCGCACAGGCCGCGCAGGGTCGCGAAGACGGCCTTGTCCGCCTCGCCGGAGAGCCCGCCGGAGCGGCCCTCCTGCACGGCCGAGCCGTCCAGCGAGCTCACCATGTTGGCGCGCACCCAGGTCCGGCCGGCGGGGTAGCGGTAGGCCTCGACGAGGTCGACCTCGGGCTGGGGGGTCGGGAGGAGCTGGCGCATGAGCCGATCGTCGCACCGCCGCGGGCGACGGGGCACCCGGGGACCGCGTGCGACGATCACCGGCATGACGAGCCGGCTGCGACGCGCCTCGCCGTACCTGCTCGCGGGGCTGCTGACCGTGACGGGGACGCTGCACTTCGTCGCGCCGCGGCCGTTCGCCGACATCGTGCCGCCGGCCCTGCCGTCGCCGCTGGCCCTGGTCTACGCGAGCGGGCTGGCCGAGCTGGCCTGCGCGGCCGGGCTCGCGGTGCCGCGCACCCGCCGGGCCGCCGGCTGGGCGACGGCGGTGCTGTTCGTGGCGGTCTTCCCGGGCAACGTCCAGATGGCCCTCGACGCGGGAGACCGGTCCGACGCCTACCGCTGGGTGACGTACGCGCGGCTGCCCCTGCAGGTCCCGCTGGTCTGGTGGGCGGTCTCGGTCGGTCGCGCGCGACGGTCCTGAGTCCCTCAAGGGCCGGGGCAGACCGGTCGAACAGGGGGTGTGACGAGGCGCTCGCACCGCGAAGCCCGGTGGAACTCCCGTCCGGTCCAGTCTGCCGTGGTCCGGGTGGCCACCTTCGCGATCCCGCTCCTCGCGTCCGTCGCTGCCGGCGTGGGGGCGGCGCGTGTGCTGCCCGAGCCGGCCGGCGCTCTGCAGACGTTGCTGTGGTGGCTCGCGATCATCACGGTCTCGTCCCTGGTGATGACCGGGGTCGACCGCTACACGAAGCGGCTGCTTCCCTTGGCCGCGCTGCTCAAGCTCTCGATGCTCTTCCCCGACCAGGCGCCGTCGCGGTACAAGTTCGCCCGCCGCATCAGCGGCAGCAAGGCTCTTGAACGCGAGCTGGCCAGCGTGCGTTCCGGCCAGGCCTGGAGCGACCGGCAGCAGGCGGCCGAGACGATCCTGGCCCTCGTCGGCGCTCTGGGCGACTACGACGGCCGGACCAGGGGCCACTCCGAGCGCACCCAGCTCTTCGTGACCCTCCTCGCGGACGAGCTCAAGCTCAAGGAAGGCGACCGCGACCGCCTGGTCTGGGGGGCGCTCGTCCACGACATCGGGAAGCTGCGCGTTCCGGCGGCGGTGCTGAACAAGCCGGGCAAGCCGACCGACGAGGAGTGGGCGATCCTCAAGAGCCACCCGTCCGAGGGCGCGGCCATCTGCGAGCCGCTGCAGGAGTGGCTGGGCGAGTGGTACGCCGCGATCGAGCAGCACCACGAGCGGTGGAACGGCGCGGGCTACCCCCTCGGTCTGGCCGGCACCGACATCGGGCTCGCGGGCAGGATCGTGGCGGTGGCCGACTCCTACGAGGTGATGACCGCTGCGAGACCGTACAAGAAGCCGATGTCCGCCGCGGACGCCCGCCAGGAGCTCACGAGGTGCGCCGGGTCGCAGTTCGACCCCGAGATCGTCCGCGCCTTCCTGAGCATCTCACTCGGCCGGCTCCGCTGGGTCGCCGGCCCGCTGTCCTGGGTCGCGCAGATGCCCTTCCTGCGTCCGATCCCCAACCTCGGCCAGGTTGCCGGTGCCGTCTCCGCCGGAGTGGGCGCCGTCGCCGGTGTCGTCGCCCTCGGCCTCGCGCCGCTGCTCGGAGGTCACTCGACGATCCCGTCGGCCGAGGCGGGCGCGCGCGAGCAGCCGAAGGCGACCGCGGCGGTCAGCACGCCGTCGGCGAGTCCGTCCAAGCCCGCGGACAAGCGTGGACCCCCTCGGCGGGGGCCGCCAGCCGTGCCGAGCGCGGCACCGAGCGAGACCCCGACGCCCGCCCCGCAGGTGCCGTTGAACGGCGTTCCGGCGGCCACCGACGACGAGGCGTGGGTCAAGGAGGACGGCTGGTCCGACATCGCGGTGATGGCCAACGACTCGGACCCCGACGGCGACGAGCTCTCGGTCGCCCTGGGCGCGAAGCCACGCCACGGGTCGGTCGAGGCTGTCGAGGACGGGGCCTTCCGCTACCGGCCCGACCGCGACTTCGCCGGCACGGACTCGTTCAGGTACGACCTGGCGGACACCCGCGGGGCCACCGCCAGCGCGACGGTCACCGTCCACGTGGCACCGGCGAACGACGCGCCGCTCGCTCGTGCCGACTCGGCAGTCACGGCCGAGGACACGACGACGCAGCTGGACGTCCTGGCCAACGACACGGACGTGGACGGCGACCGCCTGGTCGCGGCGGTCGAGGACGCGCCGCGGCACGGATCCGTCGTGATGGAGCCCGACGGAGCGACGACCTACGTCCCGGCTGCCCACTTCCACGGCGTCGACACGGTCACCTACCGGGTGACGGACGTCCATGGCGCCTCCGACACGGCCGCCGTCTCGATCAAGGTCACGCCGGTCAACGACGCCCCGGTCGCAGGTGACGAGAGCGTCACGCTCGCCGAGGACAGCAACGTCGTGGTGGACGTGCTGGCGAACGACTCCGACGTCGACAGCGACCCGCTGTCAGTCACCGTGGTGTCCGGGCCGTCGTCCGGTTGGGTGTCCGTGGCGCCCACCGGGAAGATCACCTACACGCCCGACCCGAACTTCAACGGAGACGACTCGCTCACCTACGAGGTCTCTGACGGCAACGGTGGCACCGATCGCGCAACGGTCTCGTTCACGGTGACCGCCTTGAACGACGCGCCGGTGGCCGGTGACGACGTGGTGACGGTCGCCGAGGACTCGTCGGTGTCCGTCGCGGTCCTCGCCAACGACTCCGACGTCGACGGCGACACCATGACGCCGAGCATCGACACCATGCCGGCCGACGGCGACGCGACGGTCGAGGCCGACGGGACCGTCACCTACGTCCCGCACGGGGACTTCTCCGGCACCGACACCTTCACCTACACGGTGGGCGACGGCAACGGCGGCGCCGACACGGCCACCGTGACCGTCACCGTGACCCCGGTGGCCGACCCGCCAGTGGCCCGACCCGACGCCTTCACCGTTCAGGAGACCCAGCCGCTCGTCGGCTCTCTGCTTGCCAACGACAGCGACGAGGACGGCGACAGCCTCGAGGTGCAGGGAACGGACCCGCTCCCGGCCTGGGTCACCGTCGCGGCCGACGGCACGATCACCATGACTCCACCGGTGGGCAGTGCTGCGTCGTCCCCCTACACGTTCGACTACACCGTCACGGACCTCATGGGCGGCGTCGACACCGCCACGGTCACGGTCACGGTCACCACCCTGCCGGTCACCGCCACCGCGGCGTTCCTCAACCCACCGGCTGACACCGTCCAGGTCGGCGTGATGACGCTGACCGACCCGTCGACCCCCTTCGTCGGGGACTGGGACAGCGACGGTATCCCGGGTCTCACGGTGCGCTCCGGCGGCACGAGTGAGACCGAGTCCGACCCGGAGAAGTTCCAGATGTGGGACCTCACCGTGCCCAGCGGCGGCCTCGGACTCAACGGACCGGTCTCGCTCGAGCTCTGGACGTCGCTCGAGGGCGAGGCGTTCAAGAACCTCGACTACTCGGCGTGGCTCTACGAGTGCAGTCCGGGCTGCACCCTGCTGACGGCCACCGAGGACCTGCACGTCGACGACTGGAGCACCACGACCACCTGGGAGAGGCGGACTGTCAGCGTGGGCAGCGTCACCCGGAACATCGCTGCCGGCAGCACGCTGCGACTGCGCCTGGGCTTCGGTCACAAGGACGTGTGGATGCCGCTCGCCGACGGCTACGAGTCGAAGCTGATCTTCACGACCGGCGGCTGATGCGGGGCTACCGCACCTGAGTCGGTCCCCCGCGGGGTCGGCGCAGCGCGGAGGCCACGACGGCGACACCCACCGCGGCGACCCCGACCTGCAGGGCGAGCACGAGGAACCACGCGTCGACGTCGGCCGCGCGGGCGATCGCGGTGCCCGCCACGGCGCCGACGATCCCGAGGACGATCGTGAACAGGCAGCCGATCGGCTGGCGGCCGGGCACCACGAGACGGCCCAGCGCCCCGACGACGAGTCCCACGAGCAGGGCACCGAGGATGTCTCCGAACATGGCTACGAGCCTGCCACGCGCACGACCGCCACGGACTCGCCGGGTGCGTCGACCGCGGTGCCGCTGGGTCGAGCCCCGCTGCCGGTGCTGTCGAGCAGAACGTCGAGCACCCGGGTGTCCACCGGCACGGCGCGCGCCTCCCCGGCCAGGTTGCAGACGACGCGCAGCGACCCGCGGGCGACCACGACCCACCGGGCGGCGGCGTCGTAGGTCACGCGCACGCGGTCCAGCCGGGGGTCGGAGAGGTCGGGCTCGGCCCGCCGCAGCGCCAGCAGCGCCGTGTACCAGGACAGCATCGGCGCGTGCGGTTCTGTCGCGACCTCGGCCCAGTCCAGCGTCGAGGCGCGCACGGTCTCCGGGTCCTGCGGGTCCGGGACGTCCTCCGAGGCCCAGCCGTGCCCGGCGAACTCGCGGCGTCGGCCCTCGCGGACCGCGGTCGCCAGGGCCTCCTCCTCGTGCGAGGTGAAGTACTGCCAGGGCGTCGAGGCGCCCCACTCCTCACCCATGAACAGCATCGGCGTGAACGGTGCGGTCAGCACCAGGGCGGCGCCGACCCGGGCGAGGCCGTCGGTGATGCCGTGCCCGATGCGGTCGCCGACGGCGCGGTTGCCGACCTGGTCGTGGGTCTGCAGGTAGCCGAGGAACCGCCAGCCGGGCACCGTCGCCCGGTCGACCGGCGCCCCCCACGGCGCGTCCCGGAACGACGAGTGGCGGCCGTCGTGGAAGAACGCGCCGGTCAGCGTGGTCGCGAGCGCCGCGAACGGGTCCTCGGCGAAGTCGGCGTAGTAGCCCTGGTCCTCACCGGTCAGCAGCGCGTGCAGGGCGTGGTGGAGGTCGTCGCTCCACTGGCTGGTCATCCCGAGCCCGCCGCTCTCGACCGGGGTCACCGTCCGCGGCTGGTTGAGGTCGGACTCGGCGACAAGGGACAGCGGCCGTCCGACGTGCGTCGACAGGGCGTCGACCTCGCGCGCGAGCTCGGCCAGCAGGTGCACCGGGGAGTCGTCGGCCAGGGCGTGCACCGCATCCAGGCGCAGCGCGTCGACGTGGTAGTCGCGCAGCCACATCAGCGCGTTGTCGACGATCCAGCGCCGCATCTCGTGGGCGCCGTCGTCGTCGAGGTTGACGCCCTGGCCCCACGGGGTGTGGTGCTTGTCCGAGAAGTAGGGCCCGAACCGGGGGAGGTAGTTCCCGGACGGCCCGAGGTGGTTGTAGACGACGTCGAGGCAGACCGCGAGCCCTCGCGCGTGGCAGGCGTCGACGAACCGCTTCATGGCGTCGGGACCGCCGTAGGGCTCGTGGACCGCGTAGGGGTGCACGCCGTCGTAGCCCCAGCCCGCGACGCCGGGGAAGGCGCCGACCGGCATGAGCTCGACGACGTCGACGCCGAGCGCGACCAGGTGCTCCAGCCGCTCGATCGCCGAGTCGAGCGTCCCGCCCGCCGTGAACGTCCCGACGTGCAGCTCGTAGAGCACCGAGCCCGCCAGCTGCCGGCCGCGCCACGACGCGTCCGTCCAGGCGAAGCGCCCGTGGTCGTACGTCCGCGACGCCCCGTGCACGCCGTGCGGCTGCCAGCGGGAGCGCGGGTCGGGCAGCGGGGTCTCGTCGCCGTCGAGCAGGAACGCGTAGTCCGTGCCGTGGTCGGCCGGGGCGTCGGCCGACCACCAGCCGTCGTCCGCGCGGGTCATCGGGTGCCGGTCGCCGCCGAGCACGACCGAGACCGAGCCCGCCGAGGGCGCCCACACCCGCATCCGCGTCACAACGGGCGAACCTACCTTCCGGCCGGGCGTGGCCTCTGCGACGATCACCGGGTGCCCAAGCGCGGGAAGCTCCCCGAACGTCCCGGCCGCGGCGTCGTGCGGGTCAGTGACCTGCTGCGGCTCCCGCCCGGCCCGGTCGATCTCGCGGGTCTCGACACCCGGGCGACGCCGGGCTTCGACGGCGGCAAGTCCGACGGCAAGGACGCGCTGGCGCTGCTGGGCCCGCGGCTGGCCGACCTGCAGGAGCGGCTCTTCGCGGAGGGCCGGACCGGGGGGACGCGCAGCGTCCTACTCGTGCTGCAGGGCATGGACACCGCCGGCAAGGGCGGCACCGTCCGCCACGTCGTCGGAGCGGTGGACCCGCAGGGCGTCTCGATCACGGCCTTCAAGGCACCCACGAAGGAGGAGCTGGCCCACGACTTCCTGTGGCGGATCAGGAAGCGGCTCCCGCAGCCCGGCACGATCGGGGTCTTCGACCGCTCGCACTACGAGGACGTCGTGGTCGTGCGGGTCCTCGACCTCGTCGCGCGCCGCACCTGGATGCGCCGCTACGGCACCATCAACCGGTTCGAGGAGCGCCTCGTCGCCGACGGCACGGTCGTCGTGAAGTGCTTCCTGCACATCTCCAAGGAGGAGTCCAAGCAGCGGCTGCTGAGCCGGCTCGGCCAGCCGGACAAGCTGTGGAAGTTCAACCCGGGCGACGTCGACTCGCGCGGTCAGTGGGAGCCGCTCATGGAGGCCTACGGCGACGCGCTGGAGCGCTGCAACACCGAGGCGGCGCCGTGGCACCTCGTGCCGGCCGACCGGAAGTGGTACCGCAACTGGGCGATCATGACCATCCTCGTCGAGCAGCTCGAGGCGATGGCCGTCACCTGGCCCGAGCCCGACTACGACGTCGAGGAGCAGAGAGGGCGCCTGCTCGCCGCGGAGTGAGCCGGCGACGCGCGACGGCCGGCTCGGGCGGCTGCGCGATCCACCCGACAAGACGAACTCTTGGGTTGACGGCTCAGTCGGTCGCGCGCACGTTCCAGGGAGCGGCACTCGACGAGGGGGAGCCATGCGGGGTACCACGTCCACGTCTCGTCGGGTTCGCACCCGGATCGTCGCAGCGGTCGGCATCACGGCACTCGTCCTCGGGGCCGTCGTGGGGGCGACGATGGCGGCCGGGAAGCCGTCGCAGCACCCGGTCGACCGGCTCGCCCGGCTGGCCTCCGCCCTGGAGCGCGCGATGCCGGACGCGAGGACGCGGTTGCTGTCCTCGGGTGGGCAGCAGCTGATCCAGGTGGGTCGGCAGGCCGAGAAGCTCAAGGCCGACGGTGCCGGCCTCCAGGCGTCGCTCAGGCAGACCGCCGCAGACTCCGCGACACGAGAGCGGGCGGCTCGGGGGCTGCGGGGCGGGCAGGTCAGCGACCCCTTCGCGCCCGAGGACCTCGCGTCGCGACTGCTCGGCAGCACCCAGAGCGAGACGACGGCCGCGTGGTGCGGTGACACCGCGCTGGCCGGCTTCAACGACTCGGGGTCGTTCGTCGCGACGCTCTTCTTCGGGGTCAGCCCGAGCGGGAGCCTCAGCTTCAACGGCTGGTCCCGGTCGACCGACCGAGGGGCGACGTTCACCGACCAGGGTCCGCTCCTGGCGGACCCCTTGCCGGCCGGCGTCACGTTCCGTGACCTGTTCGGCGACCCACTGCTGGGATGCACGACGAGCCAGGACTTCTACTACGGCTCGCTCGCCCTCGACACCAACGAGGACGACAGCGCGGAGAGCGGCATCTCGGTGTCCCGCTCCACGGACGGCGGCGCCACGTTCGGACCCGCCCGCATGGCCGTCGCGAAGGACGCGAACACCCACTTCCTCGACAAGCCGTGGATGGACACCGAGCCCGGACCCACCGCGGCGCCCGGCGACGACGTCGTGCACGTGACGTACACGGACTTCGACTTCTCGTTCGACTCCGTGCGGTGCGGTGACGACGCGCGGACGGCGATCGAGTACGTCCGCTCGGATGACGGCGGGCGGACGTGGACCGAGCCTCTGGTGATCGACGAGGTGTGCGGGTTCGACCCGTTCGTGCAGGGGTCCCAGGTCGAGTCCGGTCCCGGGAGCTCGGTCTACGTGGCCTGGGAGAGGTACGACGACTTCGCCAGTCGGACCATCCAGATCCGCCGGTCCGCCGACCTCGGCGCGGCCTTCGCACCGGCGACGGTGATCGACACGGTGACGCCGATCGGGGACGGGTTCCTCGTCCAGGGCGGCTTCCGCGCCTTCATCGACCTGCAGGGCCTGGCGGTGGACGAGACCACCGGAACGAGGGCGGGGACCGTCTACGTCGCCTGGCACGACGGACGGAACAACCGGCAGTTCGACCCCGCCGGCGACTGCGGTGGTGAGGAGCTGTACTGCTTCGGCGACGTGCTGTCGTCGCGGTCCGCCGACGGAGGAGCCACGTGGTCACATCCGGTGCGGGTGAACGATGACGACCCGAGGCTCGGCATCGACCAGCACTTCCCTGCGCTCACCGTCGACGATGCCGGCACGGTGTGGACGGTCTTCCAGGACAAGCGCCGCGACGTGCGCAACCTGCTCATGGACGTCGTGGTCGGCAGGTCCACCGACGGCGGCTCACGGTGGGGCAACGACCGGGTGACCAAGCAGTCCTTCCCGGCGATCATCGGGCAGGACCTCGTGGTGAACCCGGTCTACATGGGTGACTACAACGCGATCGAGCCCGACCAGCTGGGGCGGTCGCGAGGCGTCCTCGTCGTGTTCGCGGACAACAGCCTCGGCGACCCGAACGTCGTCGCGGTCAGAGAGCGCTGAGGGGGTGTCACGATGACCATCCCCGCCGCCGCAGCGCGACGGTTCGCGGTCGCTGCTGCCCTGGTGATGTCTCTGACCCTGGCAATGGCGGGTCCCGTCGCCGCGCAGCCGACGAACGACGACGTCACGAACGCGACCCCGATCGGTGCGCTGCCGTTCGAGGACTCGGTGGACACCAGCGACGCCACGACCGCACCGGACGACCCCGACTGCGCCGGGAACGGGCACACGGTCTGGTACGCGTTCACCCCGGCCAGCACCGTGCAGGTGGTCGTCGACACCCTGGGGAGCGACTACGACACGACCCTGTCGGCCTACACAGGCGACCCCGGCAGCCTGGAGCAGATCCGCTGCAACGACGACTTCGGCTCGCTGCAGTCCAGGATCCAGTTCACGGCCCAGGCAGGCACGAGGTATCTCCTCATGGCCGGCAGCTTCTTCGACTCACCGGGCGGAGGCCTGGTCCTCGCGGCGCAGGAGCTGCCCCCCAAGGTGGTGCTCGGCGTCGCCGCGACCCCGACCGGCACCGTCGACCGCGACGGGCTGGCGACGGTGTCCGGCTCCGTGTCCTGCTCGCGGCCGGTGACGGTCGATGTGCGGGGGAGCCTGCGCCAGGAGGTCAGGCGGAACCGGGTGTCGCTGGGCTACTTCCGGACCAGCGCCGAGTGCGACGGCACCGGGTCGTGGACCGTCGACGTGCAGGGACAGACCGGTGTGTTCCAGCGAGGCGAGGCGAGGCTGAGCGCCTCCGCCATCTACCAGGATCCGGTCAGGGGTGACCAGTCCTCCGCCACGACCGTGCGGACGGTCCGGCTGACGCGGCCCTAGCCGGCGCCGACTCAGCCCTCGCGGACCAGCAGGGCGACCGGGAGGTCGCGCAGGACGTTACCCAACGCCGGCCTGTCGTCGTACGTCCTGCCGGTGAGCGCGTCGCGCCACCGGCCGGGCCGCAGGTCCAGCGCCTCGTCCCCCCAGCCGTCGCGCAACGCGTTCGTCAGCCGGGACACGACGGTCACGACGCGCCCTGCGCGCGCGAACGCCACGGCGTGCGGCGTCGCGGTCCCGACCGGCTCGTACGCCGCGTCGGGGCCGAACCACGCCGGGTGCTCCCGGCGCAGCCGCAGTGCCCGCGAGACGACCAGCAGCTTCTCGTCGTCGAGGTCGCGGGGACCCTCGCCGGCGTCGAGCGCGGCCAGCCGGTCACGCCGGCTGTCGTAGTCGACGGGCCGCCGGTTGTCGGGGTCGACCAGCGAGAGGTCGACCAGGTCGCACCCCTGGTAGACGTCGGGCACGCCCGGCAGCGTCAGCGCCACCAGCTTCTGGGTCAGGACGTTGGCGCGGAAGGCCGGCTCCAGCCGGTCGACGAAGTCCGCCACCTCTGTCGTCAGGGCCGGGTCGGCCAGCACCTGCTCGGCGAACGCGCGCACGGCCGCGTCGTAGTCCTCGTCCGGCTCGGTCCACGTCGTGCGCCGCTTGGCCTCGCGGGTGGCCTTCTCGACGTAGGCCGTGAGCCGCGCCGCGTCCAGCGGCCAGGCGCCGACCAGCGTCTGCCAGACGAGGTACTCGGTGTTCGCGTCGAGCTCGGCCGGCCGGTAGGTCATGGTCGCCGCCCGCCAGGCGGTGACCCGCGCGCTCCACTCGCCCGGCAGCTCGCTGAGCACGGCCAGCCGGGCGCGGACGTCCTCGCTGCGCTTGGTGTCGTGGGTCGACAGGGTGGTCATGGCCTGCGGCCAGGTGGCTTGCTGGCGCAGGCACCACGCGTGGAACTCCTCCGGCGGCACGCCGAGGTGCGCCGGGCTGCCGCCGACCTCGTTGAGCGAGGTGAGCCGCAGCCACCGGTAGAACGCGGTGTCCTCGACACCCTTGGCCATGACGGGGCCGCAGGTCTGCTGGAAGCGCACCACGAACTCGTCGCGGTGCGGCCCGCGACCCTGCTCGCCCAGGGCCAGGTCGACCAGCAGGTCCACGGTGCCGTGCCGGTCCTCCGCCAGCCGCTCCCGCGCCTGCTCGGCGGCCGCGGTCACGATCCGGCGCGACTCCGCGGGCGCCGGCTCGCCCGGCACGACATAGGCCCGGTAGACAGGCATGGCCACGAGCAGCTCGACCAGCGCCTCGCGCAGGCCGCGCCGGGTGTGGTCGCGCAGCGCGAAGTGCTCGTGGCAGATCGCCGCGGCGACCTCGACCAGGCGGGCGACCTCGGCCTGCAGGCCGAGGTCCACGACGAAGCGCTTCGCCTGGTCGACGACGGACTCGAAGTCCGTCGGCTCGCCGGTCAGCTGCGCGTAGAGGCTGGTCAGCGGGCCGGCCGCGTCCGGGTCGACGAGGAGGCCGCCGACCCGCAGCAGTGCGTCGTAGCCCGTCGTGCCCGCACAGGGCCAGTCGGCCGGCAGCTGCTCGTCGTCCTCGAGGATCTTCTCGACGACCACCCAGGCGTCGCCCGTCGCGGCGGCCAGGCGGCGCAGGTACTCCCGCGGGTCGGCGAGCCCGTCGGGGTGGTCGATGCGCAGCCCCTGCACCCTGCCTTCGGCGACGAGCGCCGCGAGGACGGCGTGGGTCTCGGCGAAGACCTGCTCGTCCTCCACGCGCACGGCCGCGAGGGTGTCGATGTCGAAGAACCGCCGGTAGTTCAGCTCCTCGTCGCCGACCCGCCAGTGCGCCAGCCGGTAGAACTGCCGGTCCAGCAGCTCGGGCAACGGAAGGTCCTCGGTGCCGGGCCGCACCGGGAACACGTGGTCGAAGTAGCGCAGCACCGGCTCGCCGGAGGGGTGCCCCTCCCGGTCGAGCGTGATCTCGCCGTCCGCGGCGACCTCGCCGATGCGGCGGCCGAGCACGGGCATCAGCAGCGCGCGCTCCTGGGCCGCCCAGTCGACGTCGAACCACCGGGCGTACGGCGAGGCCGGCCCGGTCCGCAGCACCGACCACAGCGCGGCGTTGAGCGTCGCGGGGGTCGGCACGGCCATGTGGTTGGGCACGACGTCGACGACCAGGCCCATGCCGAGGTCGCGGGCCGCGTCGGAGAGCCGGTGGAACCCGGCGGAGCCCCCGAGGTCCTCGTTGAGGTGGGAGTGGTCGACGACGTCGTACCCGTGGGTCGAGCCGGGCGCTGCCTGCAGCACGGGGGACAGGTAGACATGCGATACCCCCAGGGCGTGGAGGTACGGCAGGACCGCCGTGGCGTCGTCGAAGCCGAACTCGGGGCGCAGCTGCAGCCGGTAGGTGCTCGAGGGCACCCGCGAGGGGTCGGGCACGAGGTCAGACGACGCGTCGCAGGGCAAGGATCGAGCGCGACTCGACCGTCAGCGTCTCGCCGGCCTTCGCGGTCGGCCGGTCCACGACGACCGGGGCGGCCGTGTCCAGCACGACCTCCCACCGCTCGCCGTAGATCTCGCGCGGCACGGTGAAGTCGATGTCGTCGTGGTGGCCGTTGAAGAGCAGCAGGAAGGAGGCGTCGGTGACCCGTTCGCCCCGGGCGTCCGGCTCGATGATGGCGTTGCCGTTGAGGAACACGGCCAGCGAACGGGCGTACCCCACCTGCCAGTCGCCCTCGCTCATGTGCTCGCCCCCCGGTGTGAACCAGGCGATGTCGCCGATCGCGCTCTCCGATCCACGGGCAGGGTCGCCCTGGAAGAACCGGCGACGCCGGAACACAGGGTGCTCGCGGCGCAGCCGCGACAGCGCCGCGACGAAGTCGGTCAGGGCCCAGTGGTCCCGGGCGTCGTTCCAGTCGACCCACGCGATCGGGTTGTCCTGGCAGTAGACGTTGTTGTTGCCCTCCTGGGTGCGGCTGAGCTCGTCGCCGTGCAGGAGCATCGGGACGCCCTGGGAGAGGAACAGGGTCGTGAGGATGTTGCGCTTCTGGCGCTCGCGCAGCGCGACGACCTCGAGGTCGTCGGTCGGCCCCTCGACGCCGCAGTTCCACGACCGGTTGTGGCTCTCGCCGTCGGCCCCGCCCTCGCCGTTGGCCTCGTTGCGCTTGTCGTTGTACGTGACGAGGTCGTTGAGGGTGAAGCCGTCGTGGGCGGTCGCGAAGTTGATGGACGCCAGCGGTCGCCGCCCGTCGGCCTGGTAGAGGTCGGCCGAGCCGGTCAGCCGGGAGGCGAACTCGGCCAGCGAGCCGGGCTCGCCGCGCCAGAAGTCGCGGATCGTGTCGCGGTACTTGCCGTTCCACTCGGTCCACAGCGGCGGGAAGTTGCCGACCTGGTAGCCGCCCTCGCCGACGTCCCAGGGCTCGGCGATCAGCTTGACCTGGCTGATGACCGGGTCCTGCTGGACGAGGTCGAAGAACGCCGAGAGCCGGTCGACCTCGTGGAACTGGCGCGCCAGCGTGGAGGCCAGGTCGAAGCGGAAGCCGTCGACGTGCATGTCCAGCACCCAGTAGCGCAGCGAGTCCATGATCAGCTGCAGCACGTGGGGGTGCCGCATCAGCAGCGTGTTGCCGGTGCCGGTCGTGTCGTAGTAGTGCTCGGGGCTGCCGTCGACGAGCCGGTAGTAGGCCTGGTTGTCGATGCCGCGGAAGGACAGGGTCGGGCCCATCTGGTTGCCCTCGGCGGTGTGGTTGTAGACCACGTCGAGGATCACCTCGATGCCCGCGGCGTGCAGCTCGCGGACCATCGCCTTGAACTCCAGCACCTGCTGGCCGCGCGTGCCGCTGGACGAGTAGACGTTGTGCGGTGCGAAGAACCCGATCGTGTTGTAGCCCCAGTAGTTCGACAGGCCGCGCTGCACGAGGTGGTGGTCCTGGACGAACTGGTGCACCGGCATGAGCTCGATCGCCGTGATGCCCAGCTTGTGCAGGTGGTCGATGATCGCCGGGTGCCCGATGCCGGCGTACGTCCCGCGGATGTTGTGGGGCAGCGCCGGGTGGCTCATCGTGAGCCCGCGGACGTGGGCCTCGTAGATGACCGTCTGGTGGTAGGGCGTGCTCGGGGGGCGGTCGTTCTTCCAGTCGAAGAACGGGTTGATGACCACCGACTTGGGGGCATGGCGGCCCGAGTCGAGGGTGTTGACGCGGGTCGGCGCCGCGAACCGGTAGTCGAAGAGGGACTCCGACCAGTCGACCTGGCCCTCGACGGCCTTGGCGTAGGGGTCGAGCAGCAGCTTCGAGGGGTTGCACCGCGTGCCACGGGAGGGGTCGCGCGGCCCGTGCACCCGGAAGCCGTACCGCTGGCCCGGCCCGACCCGGGGCAGGTAGCCGTGCCAGACGAAGCCGTCCGTCTCGGGCAGGTCCACCCGGGTCTCGGTCAGTCGCCGGCTGCTTGGGGACCCCTCGAAGAGGCAGAGCTCGACCCGGTCGGCCACCTCGGAGAACAGCGCGAAGTTGGTGCCCGCCCCGTCGAACGTCGCGCCCAGCGGATATGCCGTCCCCGGCCAGATCTCCATGGCGGTGATTCTCCCTGATGGGCACACCCGCCCCGCACGGCGGCTCGACCCGTGGGCGCGCCGTGCCTCAGTCAGGCAGCCCCGGGGTCGGGTAGCGGCGGGTCAGCTCGCGGACCTCGGCGGCGACCTTCTCCGCGGCTGCGGCGTCCCCGGCCTTCTCGGCCTCCACGACCTGGTCGATCCAGCCCGCGACCGTGTCCATGTCACCGGTCGTCATGCCGCGGGAGGTGACCGCCGCGGTGCCGATGCGCATGCCGGACGGGTCGAAGGGCTTGCGCGGGTCGAACGGCACGGAGTTGTAGTTGAGCTCGATGCCGGCCCTGTCCAGCGCCTTCGCGGCCTGCTTGCCGGGGATCGCCTTGTTCGTGAGGTCGACCAGCAGCAGGTGGTTGTCGGTGCCGCCCGAGACCAGGTCGAAGCCGCGCGACATCAGACCCTCGGCGAGGGCCTTGGCGTTGTCGACGATGGCCTGGGCGTACGCCCGGAACTCCGCCGTCGAGGCCTCCTTCAGCGCCACCGCGATCGCCGCCGTCGTGTGGTTGTGCGGCCCGCCCTGCAGGCCGGGGAAGACGGCCTTGTCGAGCGCCTTGGCGTGCTCGGCGGTGCTCATGAGCATGGCGCCGCGCGGCCCCCGCAGCGTCTTGTGCGTGGTGGTGGAGATGACGTCGGCGTGCCCGACCGGCGAGGGGTGGGCGCCGCCGGCCACGAGGCCCGCGATGTGTGCGATGTCGGCGACGAGGACCGCGCCGACCTCGCGGGCGATCTCGGCGAACGCCGGGAAGTCGATGGTGCGGGGGATGGCGGTGCCGCCGCAGAAGATGAGCTTCGGGCGCTCGGCGAGCGCGAGGTCGCGGACGTCGTCCATGTCGACGCGGCCGGTCTCCTTGCGGACGCCGTACTGCACGGCGCGGAACCACTTGCCGGTCGCCGAGACGCTCCAGCCGTGGGTGAGGTGCCCGCCGGCGGGCAGCGCCATGCCCATGACGGTGTCGCCCGGGTCGAGGAAGGCGAGGTAGACCGCGAGGTTGGCGGGGGAGCCGGAGTAGGGCTGGACGTTGGCGTGCTCGACACCGAAGAGCGCCTTCGCGCGCTCGACGGCCAGCGTCTCGACCTGGTCGATGACCTGCTGGCCCTCGTAGTAGCGCTTGCCGGCGTAGCCCTCGGAGTACTTGTTCGTGAGCATCGTGCCGGTCGCCTCGAGCACGGCGCGGGACACGTAGTTCTCCGACGCGATCAGCCGCACGCAGTCGCGCTGGCGTTGGCTCTCGGCGACGACCAGGTCGGCGATCTCGGCGTCGGTGGTCCGCAGGTCGGGCTCGCGCGTCATCTGCCGTCTCCTCGTCGCAGCTGCTCCGTCGTCGGCACGAGCGTAGCCATCGGGCTGCCGATCGGCACCGCGCCGGGCATCCCGGCGCCACCGGGCCAGGTCGAACGTGCTCTCCGGCCGCTGCCGCGGGGCCTGGTGCCAGATCTTCTCGATCCGGGTGCTGAGGAACGGCCAGTCGCCCCACCACGCCCCGAACCTGTCGACGGGCCGCACGTCGAGGTGCGCCGGGAAGCGTCGGCCGGCGCGATCGGTGGGCGTCGGGCGGTCCTCCGTGGCGACGTCGTCCTCCTCGGGGGGCACCCCCGGTCGCAGCGCGAGGTGGCAGCCGGCGGCGTCGACGAGGGTGAGGACGGTGCCCAGCCTCGGGGCGGTCGTCTCGCCGGACTCGATGCGCGACACGACCCGCTCTGACACCCCCGCACGGGTCGCGAGCTCCCGCTGCGACAGATCGGCGAGCCGGCGCGCCCGGCGGAGCAGGTCGCCGGCGTCCCGGACGGGCCGCTCACCGTGGGTCACCCGTCCAGCCTGCGGTTCGTAGCGGAGCCCACTGCTGCGGCCCGGCCTGACTGTGGACGGCCCGGCCACCGCGCCGGCTGTGGACGTACCCGACGCCGCTCCGTGCCGGTTGACCGCCTCCCGACGCCGCTCCGTGCCGGCCGACCGACCCCCACCTCGGCACGTACTGCCCTGCCGCCACTGATGACGGCAGCGCAGCAGGCGGCCCCGACGGGCCAGTCCCTGACCCACTGCTGCCCTGCCGCCATTGATGACGGCAGGGCAGTACGCCGGCGCGAGGGGGACCGGCTCCGGTGCGCGCCGGTTGCCGAGCGGGTCAGCGGGGGTCAGCTGCAACAGGTCAACGGGGTCAACGGGGTCAACGGGGGGTCAACGGGGGGTCAACGGGGGTCAGCGCTGCAACGGGTCAGCGGTGCAACGGGTCAGCGGTGCGGCGCGGCCAGCGCGCCCATCGCGGCGTAATAGCGGCCCAGCACGATCTGCGCGACCTCGGGCGCGTCCCCGAGGACCGGGCCGGTCACGTCGGCCCCGGCCGTGGCCAGGCGGTCGGCGAACAGACCCGGGAAGAGCAGATAGCTCGCGACGGCGACCCGCGGGGCGCCGCGGGCCCGCAGCGCGGAGACGGCGTCCTCCACCGACGGGTCGGCCGCCGACGCGAACGCCGGCTGGACGGCCCACCAGCCGCGGCTTGACCAGTCGGCAGCCAGGGACCGCACGCCCTCAACAGCCGCGGCGTCCGCGGACCCGGCCGCGGCGAGCACGACGGCCGTCGACGGGTCGCCCGCCCGGACGCCGGACTCCGCCAGCCGCCGTTCCAGCGCGACCAGCAGGAGCGGGTCCGGGCCGAGCACCTCGGCCTGGACCGCGCGGCCCCCCGCCGCTGCGACGGCCTGCGGGATGTCCACGGAGGAGTGGTGGGCCGCCCCGAGAAGCAGCGGGACCACCACGGCGTCCTCCAGGTCGGCCAGGACGTCGACCAGGCCGGGCACCTCGTGGTCGAGGTAGGCCGCGTGGACCGCGAGCCCCGGCCGCTGCCGGCGGACCTCGGTGAGGAGCGCCTCGGTCACCCGGGCGGCGGCGGGGTCACGGCTGCCGTGCGCCACCGCCACCAGCGGTGCCGCCCTCACCCCAGCGCCGCGTGGAGGTCCACGACGTCGCCGACGACCACGACCGCCGGGGGTCGCGCGCCCCGTTCCAGCGCCAGGGCGGCGATCGTCGCGAGGGTGCCCGTCGTGGTGCGCTGCTGCGGCGTGCACCCCGACTCGACGAGGGCGACCGGCGTGGCGGAGGGCTTCCCGTGCGCGACCAGCGCCGCGGCCGACTCCGCGAGGGTGCTCACGCCCATCAGCAGCACCAGCGTGCCCTCCAGCCGGGCGAGCGAGGCCCAGTCGAGCCCCTCGTGGCCGGAGGCGATCGTCACCTGGCGGGAGCGGCCGCGGTGGGTGACCGGGATGCCTGCGACCGCGGGAACGGCCACGGCGCTGGTCACCCCCGGCACGACCTCGACCTCCACCCCGGCGGCGACGCACGCGAGGGCCTCCTCGCCGCCCCGGCCGAGGACGAACGGGTCGCCACCCTTGAGCCGCACCACCCGCCGGCCCGCCTGCGCGTGCTCCACGAGCAGCTGGTTGATCTCCTCCTGCGGCACCGGATGGCTGCCCGCCGTCTTGCCCACGTCGACCACGACCACGTCCTCGTCGAGGCCGTCGAGCAGCGCCCGCGGGGCGAGCCGGTCGACGACGACGACGTCGGCCTCGGCGACGAGCCGGCGCCCGCGGGTGGTGACCAGGCCCGGGTCCCCGGGGCCGCCGCCGACGAGTGCGACGTGCCCGGCGGCGGCCGGCCGGCGGTGGCGGAGCGGCAGCGCTCCGGTGTCCAGGGCCACCGAGATCGCCCCGCGCAGGGCGCGGGCCCGCCGGGGGTCACCACCGGCCGTGACGGCGACGGTCACCGACCCGCTGCGCGCGACGGCAGGGGTCCACGCCGCGGAGCGCGCCGCGTCGTCGGCACGCACGCACCACACCCGGGCGCCCTCGGCGTGCGCCGCGACGAGGTCGTCCGTCATCGGGTCGCCCGTCGCGGTGTGCACCAGCCAGGCTCCGTCCAGGTCTCCCGCCTCGTAGTCGCGGGGCAGCCACGTCACCGACCCCGCGTCGACGAGATCGCGCAGGTCCTCGCAGGCGAAGGGTGCGACCACCGTGACGGCGGCCGCGGCGTCGAGCAGGCCCCTCGTACGCCTGGCGGCGACCGGGCCGCCACCGACGACCACCACCCGTCGCCCGGCGACGTCGAGCGCGAGCGGGTAGACGGGCGCACTCACGTCGGTGCCCCGACCAGGTGGATGCCGCACTCGGTCTTGCCCGTGCCGGACCAGCGCCCGGCGCGCGCGTCGTCGCCGGAGGACCGCCGGGTGCAGGGGGAGCACCCGACCGAGGCGAAGCCGTCGGCGAGCAGCGGGTTGGTGAGGATGCCGTGGCGCTCGACGTACTCGTCGACCTGCGCCGTGGTCCACCGCGCCAGCGGGTTGACCTTGACCATGCCGTTGCGGGCGTCCCAGTCGACGACCGGGGTCCGTGAGCGGGCGGGGGAGTCGTCGCGGCGCAGGCCGCTGGCCCACGCGTCGTAGCCCGCGAGCGCGCGGTCCAGTGGCAGCACCTTGCGCAGGAAGCAGCACCGGTCGGGGCTCGTGGCGAACAGGTCGCGGCCGTGCCCCGCGTCCTGCTCGGCCACGGTCTGCTCGGGCTCGATGCTGCGGATCGTGACCAGGTCCCGGTAGGTCGCGGCGACCGCGTCGCGCATGGTCAACGTCTCGGGGAAGTGGTAGCCGGTGTCCAGGAAGAGGACATCGGTGCCGGGCGCCGTCCTCGCGACGAGGTCGACCAGCACCGCGTCGGACATCGACGACGTGATCGCGAAGCGGGCGCCGAACGTCCGGGCCGCCCACCTGATGACGGTCTCGGGCGTCGCGTCCTCGAGCCGCCATGCGGCCCGGCGCGCCAGGGCCTCCCGGTGCTCGGCGAGGCCGGCCGCCGGGGCACGACCCGGCAGCGGGCCGGCCAGCGTCGCCGCGCTCACGACGTGACCAGCCCGACGAGCCGGAGCGAGAAGACCCGGGTGCAGGCCCGGCAGTGCCACGCCCCGTGGGCGTCCTCGTGCGGCCGGAGCTCCTCCTCGCCGCAGAAGGGGCAGTAGAACGGCACGGCCCTCGCGTCGCTCATCGCAGCGCCTCCTCGTCCGCCCTCGCGACCCACTGGGCGAACCGTTCGTCCGGACCGCGCTCGCCGGCGAAGCGCCGCACGACCCGTTCGACGTAGTCGGGCAGGTCGTCGGCGGTCACCTTGTGGCCGCGCAGCTTGCGCCCGAAGCCGGCGTCGAGCCCGAGCCCGCCGCCGAGGTGCACCTGGAAGCCCTCGACCTGCCGGCCGTCGGGACCGGGAACCAGCTGGCCCTTGAGCCCGATGTCGGCGACCTGGATCCGGGCGCAGGAGTTGGGGCAGCCGTTGACGTTGACCGTCAGCGGCTGGTCGAAGTCCGGCAGCCTGGTCTCGAGCTCGTCGATGAGCTTCGCCGCGCGAGCCTTGGTCTCGACGATCGCCAGCTTGCAGAACTCGATGCCGGTGCAGGCCATCGTCCCGCGCCGGAAGGCGCCCGGCCGGGCGCGCAGCCCGAGGCCCTCGGCGGCGTCCACGAGCGACTCGACCCGGTCGGGCGGGAGGTCGAGCACGATGAGCTTCTGGTGCGGTGTCGTGCGCACCCGCGTCGACCCGTGCGCCTCGGCGACGTCGGCGAGCCGCACGAGGGTCGTGCCCGAGATCCTGCCGACCGTGGGCGCCAGCCCGACGTAGGAGCGCCCGTCGGCCTGCCGGTGCACCCCGACGTGGTCGCGGGCCGTCGCGGGCACCGGCGGCGGGGGGCCGTCCGCGAGCCGGCGCCCCAGGTACTCCCGTTCCAGCACCTCGCGGAACCGCTCGACGCCCCAGTCGGCGACCAGGAACTTGATCCGGGCGCGCGTACGCAGGCGCCGGTAGCCGTAGTCGCGGAACAGCCCGGCGACCCCCGCCCACACGTCCGCGACGTCGTCGAGCGGGACCCAGGCGCCGAGCCGCTGGGCCAGCATCGGGTTCGTCGACAGGCCGCCGCCGACCCACAGGTCGAAGCCGGGCCCGCGCTCGGGGTGCTCGACGCCGACGAAGGAGATGTCGTTGACCTCGTGCTCGACGTCCTGCAGGGGCGAGCCGCTGATCGCGGACTTGAACTTGCGCGGCAGGTTGGAGAACTCCGGCGACCCGATGAAGCGGGCCTGGATCGCGTCGATCGCCGGGGTCCCGTCGATGATCTCGTCGGCGGCGATGCCGGCGACCGGCGAGCCGAGGACGACGCGCGGGGTGTCCCCGCAGGCCTCGGTCGTCGACAGCCCGACGGCCTCGAGCCGGCGCCAGATCTCGGGCACGTCCTCGATGCGCACCCAGTGCAGCTGCAGGTTCTGCCGGTCGGTGACGTCGGCGGTGTCCCGGGCGAACTCCTGGGAGATCTCGCCGACCACGCGCAGCGCAGCGGTGCTCAGCCGGCCGCCGTCGATGCGCACGCGCAGCATGAAGAACTCGTCGTCGAGCTCGTGCGGCTCCAGCACGGCCGTCTTCCCGCCGTCGACGCCGGGGCGGCGCTGGGTGTAGAGCCCCCACCACCGGAACCGGCCGCGCAGGTCGGCCGGGTCGATCGAGGCGAACCCGTGGTGGGCGTAGACGTTCTCGATCCGGGCCCGGACGTTGAGCCCGTCGTCGTCCTTCTTGACCCGTTCGTTCGGGGTCAGCGGCTCGAGGTGCCCGAGCGCCCACTGGCCGTGGCCCTTGTGGGCGCCGGCCCGTGGTAGGGCGGTCGCGGGCGAGCTCGGCGTGCTGGTGGCGGTGGGAGGCGCCATGGCGCGGGCTCCGGTGTGGGAGGGGCGCGCGGGCGCGACCGCACGCGCCGTCGGAGGGCGCGGACCGGCGCGACCGTGCGCCGTCGAACAGGACGGCGAGGTCAGCCGCGCATACAGGCCGCGCTCGACACGTGACCGAAGTCGACGTGGAGCCGCGCCACGAGGCGCTCAGCGGTCGCTGCCATGTCCGGAACGGTGACAGGCCGTCTCACGTCCCGTCCAGACCGTCCCACCATCCGGACCTCACCCACCCGCGGTGATGTCGGGTCACGGGTCGGGGGTGGCCCGGCCGACGAGGGCGGCGGTGTCCGGCCCCGCCGGGAGGGTGCCGAACGCGAGACCGCCGCCGGAGCCGCCCGGCTCGCCGAGGCGCGAGGCGCAGAACGCGTCCACGACGTACGACGGGGCGTGCCGGGCCAGCAGCGACCCCTGCAGCACGAGCGCCATCAGCTCGACGAGCCGCCGCGCCCCCGCCTCGTCGGCAGCGGTCAGCTCCTTGCCCAGCCGGTCCAGCGCCGCGTCCAGCCGCCGGTCGGCCCCGCGCCCGGCCTCGCACTCGGCGACGAAGGCCTCGACGGCCGCCGGCTCCCGGCCCAGCGCCCGCAGGACGTCGAGCGCGTTGACGTTGCCGGAGCCCTCCCAGATCGAGTTCAGCGGCGCCTCGCGGTACAGCCGAGGCATCCCGCTCTCCTCGACGTAGCCGTTGCCGCCGAGGCACTCGAGCGCCTCCCCGACGAGGGCCGGCGTCCGCTTGCAGACCCAGTACTTGCCGACCGCCACGCCGAGCCGGCGCAGGTCGCGCTCGCCGGTGTCGACGGCGTGCGCGAGCCGCATCGCGAGCAGCGTCGCGGCCTCGGACTCGACCGCGAGGTCGGCCAGCACGTTGCGCATCAGCGGCTTGTCGGCCAGCGGGCCGCCGAACGCCGACCGGTGACGCGCGTGGTGCGTGGCCTGCGCGACCGCCTGGCGCATGAGGGCCGTGGAGCCCAGCACGCAGTCCAGTCGGGTCGCCGACACCATCTCGATGATGGTCGCGACCCCGCGCCCCTCGTCGCCGAGCCGGCGCGCCCAGGTGCCGTCGAGCTCGATCTCCGACGACGCGTTGGACCGGTTGCCCAGCTTGTCCTTGAGCCGCTGGATGCGGAAGGTGTTGCGCGAGCCGTCGGGCAGCACCCGGGGCACCGCGAAGCAGGTCAGCCCGCCCGGCGCCTGCGCCAGCACCAGGAACAGGTCGCACATCGGCGCCGAGCAGAACCACTTGTGTCCCGTGAGCGCGTACGTCCCGTCCTGCGCCAGCGGCTCGGCCCGGGTCGTGTTGGCGCGGACGTCGGACCCGCCCTGCTTCTCGGTCATGCCCATGCCGGCGAGCAGCCCCGGCTTCGTCCCCGGCTCCAGCAGCCCGGGGACGTACGACCGGGCCGTCAGGCCCGGCTCCCACTCCGCGGCCAGCGCCGGGTCGACCCGCAGGGCGGGGACCGCTGCGTACGTCATCGACACCGGGCAGCCGTGCCCGGTCTCGACCTGCGACCACACGACGAAGCCGGCCGCCCGCCGCAGGTGCGCCCCGGGGCCGGCGCCGGCGCCCCAGGGCGTGCCGTGCAGGCCCGCCTCGACCGCCACCGTCATCAGCTCGTGCCACGACGGGTGGAAGTCGACCTCGTCGACCCGGTGGCCGTAGCGGTCGTGCGTGCGCAGCACCGGCGGGTGCGCGTTGGCCTCGGTGCCCCAGCGCTGGGCCTGCTCGGACCCGGCCCGCCGGCCGAGCGGGGACAGGTCCGTGACGAGGTCCTCGCGGCCGTACGCCCCCAGGGCTCCCACCAGCGCGCGGTCGGTGCCGAGGACGTCGTAGCCGACGAGCGGGGGCGGCTGGTTCGTCACCTCGTGGGTCGCAGCGCTCACGTGGCCTACCGTAGAGCCGTGGCCGCGCCGACCGTCGGGGACGAGCTGTCGCGGCCCCGGGCCCGGCACGGCCTCGGCGTGCTCTGGCGGCTGACCAAGGAGACGACGGCCAACTGCTTCCGCTACCGGGTGACCGGGCTGGCGGCCGAGGCCGGGTTCTTCGCGCTGCTCTCGCTGCCGCCGCTGGTCCTGGGGCTCGTCGGGTCGATCAGCTACGTCGACCGGTGGATCGGCAAGGACGTCGTCACCGAGGTCCAGGAGCGCGTCCTGGACGGCTCGCGAGAGATCTTCACCGCCGAGGTCGTCAACGACGTCATCGAGAAGACGCTGCGCGACGTCTTCGCGGGGGAGCGGTTCGACCTCATCTCGATCGGGTTCCTCATCGCGCTGTGGTCGGGGTCACGCGCGCTCAACGTCTTCATCGACACCTGCTCGATCATGTACGGGCTCGGCGGCGTCCGGGGCATCATCCGCACCCGGGCGCTCTCGTTCAGCCTCTACATCGTGGTGCTGCTCATCGGGGCGGTCGTCATCCCGCTCGTGCTGGCGGGGCCGACGCTGCTGGGCGAGGTCCTGCCCGAGCAGGTCGGCTTCCTGAACTCGCTGTACTGGCCGGTCGCCTCGCTGCTCTCGGTGATCTCGCTCACCTCGCTCTACCACATCAGCGTCCCCGCCCGGACGCCGTGGTACCGCGACCTCCCGGGCGCCCTGCTGACCCTCGCCATCTGGTTCCTGGGCAGCTTCGCGGTGCGCTGGATCATCGGCATCTCGGTCGGTGGCGCCTCCATCTACGGTCCGCTCGCGACGCCGATCGTGCTGCTCATCTGGCTCTACGTCATCTCGATCGCTGTCCTCATCGGCGCCGCCCTCAACGCCGCCGTCGAGAAGGAGTGGCCGGCGCGGGAGATCACCGAGGCCCGGGAACGGCGCCGGCGGGCCACCTCCGGCCCCAAGCCGCACCCCGGCATGGAGACCGGCGAGCTGGAGCTGCCGCCCAACCGCACCCCCGGCGCCACCCTCGGCGAGCCGGCCCGAAAATCGGTCGCGCCGGTCAGCAAGCGCCGCTAGCGTCGCCCGCGACAGGTCGGCCCGGTCCCGCGGACCCCGAGCAGAAGGAGGACGTCATGCCTGCCCGCGTCGTCGCACGACTCCTCCCCGGTGCCCGCTGACCGCACAACGCAGGGCACCTCTCCTCCTCGAAGGGTGCTCACGTTGACCACGACCGACCTCACCCGCCTCGGCTGGGACGACCAGCGCGCGGCGGACTTCGCGGACTTCTCCGCCGACCACGTCCCCGCCCGCATCAGCCGCGTCGACCGGGGTGCCTGCGACGCACTCGGCGCCGACGGCCCGCTGCGCCTCACCTTCTCCGGCGCCCTGCTGGCCGCCGGAGCCGCCGACCCAGTCAGCACCCCGTGCGTCGGCGACTGGGTCGCTGCCCGCTCCTGGCCCGACGGCCGGGACACGACGGAGGCCGTCCTGCCCCGGCGTACGGCCTTCGTCCGGGCTGCCGTGAGCCCCGGCACCTCCCACGGCCAGGTGCTCGCCGCCAACGTCGACCTCGCGGTCGTCGTCGAGGGGCTGCACCCCGAGCCGGACACGGGACGCATCGAGCGCTTCCTCGCGCTCGGCTGGGAGAGCGGTGCGACACCGCTGGTCGTCCTCACCAAGGCCGACCTCGTGCCCGACGCCGAGCAGGTCCGCGCCGACGTCGCGGCCGCCGCACCCGGGGTCGACGTCCTGGTCGTGAGCGCCCCGAGCGGCGCGGGCCTGGACACCCTGCGGACGTACGTCCACGAGGGCCGCACCCTCGCCCTGCTCGGCCCCTCGGGCTCGGGCAAGTCGACGCTGACCAACGCGCTGGCCGGGGCGAGCCTGATGGCGACGCGGGAGCTGCGCGCCGACGGCAAGGGCCGCCACACGACCGCGCACCGCGAGCTGGTGCTGCTGCCCGGCGGCGGCCTCGTCGTGGACACCCCGGGGCTGCGCAGCGTCGGCCTCATCGACGTGTCGGAGTCGCTGGACCTGGTGTTCGCCGACATCGAGGCGCTGGCCGGGTCGTGCCGGTTCGCCGACTGCGCCCACGACACCGAGCCCGGATGCGCGGTGCGGGAGGCGCTGGACTCCGGCGAGCTGCCCGAGCGGCGCTGGGCGAGCTATCGCAAGCTGCAGCGGGAGGCGCGGTGGATGGCGATGCGTCACGACGCCCGCCTGCGGGCCGAGGAGCGAGCGCGGTGGAAGCGGATCCACAAGGAGCTGCGCCGCACGACCGGGAGATGACGATGCGGGTCAGCGGAGCGACCCGGTGTCGTTCCACCGCAGCAGGACCGGAGTCTCGCGCTCCCAGCCGAGCACCGACACGGCCGCGGTCGAGAGCCGCAGGTGCGCGCCGAACGCCACCGGGCGGCCCACCCACCGCGCCCCGAGCACCCGGCTGAGGTGCCCGTGGCAGAAGGCGAGGACCGGGCCGCCGGCCGACCGGGCCGCGTCGACCACACGGTCGGCCCGGACCCGCACCTGCTCGGCGCTCTCGCCCCCGGCGGGCCCGTCGGCCCACACCGTCCAGCCGGGCCGGTCCTCGCGGATCTCGGCCGTCGTGCGGCCCTCGTCGGCGCCGTAGTCCCACTCGACGAGGTCCTCGACGGTCTCGGCGTCGGGGAACCCGGCGAGGTCGGCCGTCCGGCGGGCCCGCAGCCGGGGGCTGGTCAGCACCCGGGCCCAGGCGAGGTCGGGAAGCCGCCGCGCGACCTCGCGGGCCGCCGCCTCCCCGGCCGTCGTGAGGTCGACGTCGGTGCGGCCGGTGTGGCGGCCCGACGCGCTCCACTCCGTCTCGCCGTGACGCACCAGCCACAGCTCACCGGGCACCCGGGACGTCTCGGTCACCCGGCCACGCTAGCCGGACCCTGTCGGTCACCCGACGCAGAATGGGCCCGTGCTGCTCGCTGACGTCGCCCTGGCCTCAGAACGGGTGGCCGCCACGACGAAGCGGTCGGAGAAGTCCGCGGCCGTGGCCGACTGCCTGCGCCGCGCGGAGCCCGACGAGGTGCCGGTGGTGGTGGCCTACCTGTCCGGAGAGCTCCGCCAGCGGCGTACGGGCGTGGGCTGGGCGTCCCTGCGCGACCTCCCGCCCCCGGCCGGCGTCCCGGAGCTCCGCGTGGGCGAGGTCGACGCCGCGCTCGAGGCGATCGCGGCGCTGGCCGGGCCCGGGTCCCAGGCAGCGCGCGCCCGGCTGGTCCGGTCGCTGTTCGCCCGGGCGACCGAGGCCGAGCAGCGCCTGCTGGGCGGCCTGCTCACCGGCGAGCTGCGCCAGGGGGCGCTGGAGGGCGTGATGCTCGACGCCGTGTCCCGCGCGGCGGGGCTGCCGGCGGCGGACGTGCGGCGCGCGGCGATGCTGCGCGGCGCTCTCGGGCCCGTCGCCCGGGCGGCGCTGACCCGCGGTGCGGCCGGCCTCGCGGAGTTCCGGCTGCAGGTCGGCCGGCCCGTGCAGCCGATGCTCGCCTCGCCCGGCGACGACGTCGCGGGGGCGCTGCAACGGCTCGGCACCGCCGCACTGGAGTGGAAGCTCGACGGCGTGCGGGTGCAGGTGCACCGCGACGGCGACGCGGTGGCGGTGTTCACCCGCAGCCTCGAGGACATCACCGGCCGGGTGCCCGAGGTGGTCGAGGTCGCGCGGTCCCTGCCCGTCCGCCGCGTCGTCCTCGACGGCGAGGCGATCGCGCTGCGCCCCGACGGTCGGCCGCGGCCGTTCCAGGAGACGGGCAGCCGGGTCGGGTCACGGGTGGACGTGGCGGCCGCCCGCGCGGCGGCCCCCCTGTCGACGTACGCCTTCGACGTGCTCCACCTCGACGGTGACGACGTGCTCGGGCTGCCCGGCCGCGAGCGGTTCGAGGTGCTGGCTCGCGCGGTCCCCGAGGGCCTGCGGGTCCCGCGGCTGGTCACCGACGACCTCGGGCGGGCGAGCGCCTTCGTCGCCGACACGCTGGCCCGCGGGCACGAGGGCGTGGTGGCCAAGTCGCTCGACGCCCCCTACGACGCCGGGCGCCGTGGCGCCGGCTGGCTCAAGGTCAAGCCGCGGCACACCCTCGACCTGGTCGTGCTGGCGGCCGAGTGGGGGCACGGGCGGCGGCGCGGCTGGCTGTCCAACCTGCACCTGGGCGCGCTCGACCCGGCGACGGGCGGCTTCGTGATGCTCGGCAAGACCTTCAAGGGCCTCACCGACGCGATGCTCACCTGGCAGACCGAGCGGCTCCAGGAGCTCGCGGTCGACTCGGGGGACTGGGTCGTGCAGGTGCGGCCGGAGCTGGTCGTGGAGGTCGCCTTCGACGGTGTCCAGACCTCGCCGCGCTACCCGGGCGGGATGGCGCTGCGGTTCGCCCGGGTGCTGCGGCACCGGCCGGACAAGCGGGCGGCCGAGGCCGACACGGTCGAGACCGTCCGGGCGATCCACACATCGGCCGACCAGACGACCCACGCATCGGGCGGCTAGCGGGTCAAGCAATCGTCAACTCGTGCCGATGACAAGGTCATGAGCTTCGCGCCGCTGCTGTTCCCGTCCAACCACTGGATGGACCTCCTCGTGGCGGCCGACTACGTCGGCGTCGCCTACGACGACCTGCTGCGCGCGGCCGAGACCGGCGACCTCGACGCCACCACGACCCACCCGCGACGGCCCGGCGACTGGATGGTCCGCATGGGCACCGTCGAGCACTGGGCGCGCTCGCACGCGGTACCGCTGTCCGCCTGACCCCGCGGCGCCGACGGCGCAGGACGCCTGACCGGGTCGGTCGCCGTCCGGAGGCATAGAGTCGGCGGTATGTGGGCACGTGCACGGTCTGTGAGCAGCAGCGCCGTCGCCACCGCCACCTTGCTGGCCCTCGCCTACCTCCTGCTGAGGGCTGTCCCGCTCATCGTCAGCACCTGACGGGCCCGCCGCCGGCGCTCAGGACGGCGGCGCGTCCACCGCGGGCTCGCGGCGGGTGAGGTCGATGACCTCGAGCCCCGCCGGGCCGGTCGCGGCCTCGGCCTCCAGGCACCGCGGGCAGTGCGCGCCGTAGGCCCGGGGGAAGGTCAGCGACGGCCAGACGTGGAGCTGGTCGGCGGCCACCGGCCGCCCGCAGGACGTCGTGTCGGCGTGGCGACCCATCGCGTGCAGGAGCCCGCCCGGGATCTTCGGCCCAGGCGTCGCCGAGTAGCTCTCGTCGCGCAGCAGGCGACGGGAGTGCTCGCTCACGACGATCCTGGTCACCGATGTCCTCCGTCCCACGTCCCCGAGTGTGGATGATCGTCCCCCTCTGACGGGCTCCGGCACGCCGCGACGGCGGACAATCAGCCGTTCGGCGGATCCAGACCGGTGAGGGAGGCCCGAACCGGGCGCTCCGGACCGGACAGCCATCGCCCGGGAACGCGTCAGGCCCCCTCCGGGGAGGGGGCCTGCGGCGGTGGGCGATACAGGACTTGAACCTGTGACCTCTTCCGTGTCAAGGAAGCGCGCTAGCCAGACTGCGCCAATCGCCCTAGCAGGTGGTGCACCCGAGGTGGAGACGGGATTTGAACCCGTGTAGACGGCTTTGCAGGCCGTTGCCTCGCCTCTCGGCCACTCCACCGAGCGAGACCTGGATGGCCCCGAGAAACCGAGCGGACGACGGGATTCGAACCCGCGACCCTCACCTTGGCAAGGTGATGCTCTACCAACTGAGCCACGTCCGCGCGACGGCGCGGCGACCGACCGGGCCACCGCAGCGTGCGGGCTAGACGATAGCCGATCGGTCCGAGCCGCACCAAAGCGGACCGGCTAGGTTGCCCGCCATGCCCAGCACGTCAGCCGGCGCACCGCCGCGCCCGTCCCGCCCGTCCCGCGTCGTGACCGTCACCGGCGACGCGCTCCTGCTCGAGGACCTCGTCGCCGTCGCCCGGGGCGAGGCCCGCGCCGAGCTGGGCGACGGTGTCGCGCAGCGCATGGCGTTCAGCCGGTCGGTCGTGGCCGAGGCGGTCGAGCAGGACCGCGTGATGTACGGCGTCACGACCGGGTTCGGTGCCCTCGCCGACACCCACGTCGGTCGTGAGGACCTCGAGCGCATGCAGCTCGCGCTGGTCCGGTCGCACAGCGCCGGCGTGGGCGACCCGCTGCCCGACGACGTCGTGCGCGGGCTGCTGCTGCTGCGGGCCCGCACCCTGACCGCGGGGTACTCCGGGGTCCGGACCGACCTGCCGCAGCGGCTGCTCGACCTGCTCGACCACGGCCTGCTCCCGGTGATCCCCGGCAAGGGCTCGGTGGGTGCCAGCGGCGACCTGGCCCAGCTCGCGCACCTGGCCCAGCCGCTGGTCGGCGAGGGCCGCCTGCGCCGGGCCGGCGACGACCCGCGCGGCCGCCCGTCGGCCGAGATGCTCGCCGAGGAGGGCCTCGAGCCGCTGACCCTGGCGGCCAAGGAGGGTCTGTCGCTGATCAACGGCACCGAGCCGATGCAGGTGCTGCTCGCGCTCGCCGTCGACGAGATCGCCCTGCTGCTCAAGGTCGCCGACATCTCCTGCGCGATGAGCATCGAGGCCCTGCTGGGCACCGACAAGGCCTACGACGAGCGGGTCCAGGTCATCCGGCCGCACCCCGGACAGCTCGCCAGCGCGAGCAACCTGCGCCGGCTGCTGGCCGGCAGCCCGCTGGTCGCCAGCCACCGGGAGAGCGACCACGCGGTGCAGGACTCCTACTGCCTGCGCTGCGCCCCGCAGGTCCACGGGGCCGTCCGCGACGTGCATGCCCACGCCCGGCGGGTCATCGACATCGAGCTCGGGTCGGTCGTGGACAACCCGGTGATCGTGCCCGACGGAGAGGTGATGTCGACCGGCAACTTCCACGGCGAGCCGCTGGCCTTCGCCGGCGACATGCTCGCGATCGCGGTCTCCGAGCTCGCGAGCATCGCCGAGCGGCGCACCGACCGCATGCTCGACCCGGCGTTCTCCCGCGACCTGCCCGCGTTCCTGGCGCGGGACCCCGGCACCAACTCCGGCTTCATGATCGCGCAGTACACCGCCGCGTCCCTGGTCAGCGAGAACAAGATCCTCGCCCACCCGAGCAGCGTCGACACCATCCCCACCTCGGGCAACCAGGAGGACCACGTCTCGATGGGCTGGACCTCGATGCGCAAGCTGCGCGAGGTCGTCGCCAACGTGCGTTCGGTGCTCGCCGTCGAGGTTCTGGCCGCCGCTCAGGCGGTCGACTTCCGCTCCTCGCTCGCACAGCCGGGGGACGCCACGGCCGCCGCGCACGGCGTCGTGCGCTCCGAGGTCCCCGCGATGGACACCGACCGCGAGGTGGCCGGGCAGATCGCGACGGTCGACCGGCTGCTTCCCGAGGTCGTCGCGGCGGTCGAGGGCGCGATCGGTGCCCTCGACTAGCCAGCCCGTCCTGCCGTACGCCTGGTTCGGCGGCCGCCTGGCCACCGGGCTGCGCGACGTCACCGACGACGTGGCCGCGCTCGACGGCACCGGTTGGTGGGCGGTGGTCCTCGGCTTCGAGGGCGACGTGCTGTGCGCCCGCTTCTCCGACGTACGCGAGCAGGCGCTGCCCCCTGCCCCCTGGCCCGGGGTGCCCTCGACGGCCTGGGTCTCGTCGATGTCACGCGAGGACTACGTCACCGGCGTCGCCCGGGTCCGCGAGGGCATCGCGGCCGGTGACTACTACCAGGTGAACCTGTGCCGGGTGCTCTCCGCGCCCCTGCCCACCGGAGCGGACGCGGCCGGGCTCGCCGGGGTGCTCGCCCGGGGCAACCCGGCGCCGTACGCCGGCGTGGTGCACGTGCCGGACCGCGACGTCGCGGTCGTCACCGCCTCGCCGGAGCTGTTCCTGCGCCGCCGCGGCGCGATGGTCGAGTCGGGGCCGATCAAGGGCACGGCCACCACTGCGGAGGGGCTCTCGGCCAAGGACCGCGCCGAGAACGTCATGATCGTCGACCTGGTGCGCAACGACCTGGGGGCGGTCGCGGTGACCGGCTCCGTCGGGGTGCCGGCCCTGTGCACGGTCGAGCAGCACCCGGGACTCGTGCACCTGGTCTCGACGGTGCGCGCGAGGCTGCGGCCGGACGCGGGGTGGGCCGACCTCCTCGCCGCGTCCTTCCCGCCGGGCTCGGTGACGGGCGCGCCGAAGTCGAGCGCCCTCACCGCGATCGGCGAGCTCGAGCCCGTGGCGCGCGGGCCGTACTGCGGCGCGGTCGGCTGGGTCGACGCCGACCGTCAGGAGGCGGCGCTCGCGGTGGGTATCAGGACGTTCTGGGTGGCGGGCGGCAGACTCCACCTCGGCACCGGCGCGGGCATCACCTGGGGCTCCGACGCCGGCGCGGAGTGGGACGAGACCGAGCTGAAGGCGCGGCGGCTGTTGACGGTCGCCGCCGAGGAGGCGAGATGAGGGTCTGGCTCGACGGCACGGTCGTGGACGGCGCCGACGCGCGGGTGTCGGTCTTCGACCACGGGCTCACGGTCGGGGACGGCGTGTTCGAGACGGCGAAGGTGGTCGGCGGCGTGCCCTTCGCGCTGACCCGGCACCTCGTCCGGCTGGGGGAGTCGGCGGCCGGGCTGGGGCTCCCGGCGCCCGACGTGTCGGCAGTGCGTGCCGCCGTCGAGGAGGTCCTCGTCGCCAACGCGGAGCACCACGAACGACCGCTGCGGCTGCGCATCACCCTGACCGGCGGCACGAGCCCCCTCGGGTCCGACCGCGGCGACGCGGGCCCGACCCTGGTCGTCGCGCTGGCGCCGATGGCCGGGTGGGCGGCGTCGGCGAAGGTCGTCGTCGCGCCGTGGGTGCGCAACGAGCGATCCGCGACGGCCGGGCTCAAGACGACGTCGTACGCCGAGAACGTCGTCGCGCTCGCGCACGCCAAGGCGCGGGGCGGCAGCGAGGCGGTCCTCGCCAACACGGTCGGCGACCTGTGCGAGGGCACCGGCTCGAACGTCTTCCTGGTGCGCGACGGCGTGGTGTCGACGCCGTCACTGCACTCCGGCTGCCTGGCCGGCGTCACCCGGGCGCTGCTGCTCGAGTGGGCCGACGTCGTGGAGGAGGACCTGCCGATGGGCACGCTGACCGAGGCCGACGAGGTGTTCCTGACCTCCTCGACGCGCGACCTGCAGGCGGTGCACGCCGTGGACGACCACCCGGTGGCGCTCGGGCCGGTCACCGAGCGGCTGGCGGCGCTGTTCGCCGAGCGGGCCGCGGCGGACCTCGACCCCTGAGGGCCGGACGTGGGCCTCGCGGGCTCAGGCGGCTCAGGCGGCGACGAAGTCGGCGCCGGTCAGGTCCGACGACGACCAGATCTCGCTGACCAGACCGTCGCGGAAGCGCAGGACGACGAGCGCGGTGTGCACCACGGCGTCGCCCCACCCGGGCCGCCCGACCGAGGCGTGCACCAGGCAGACCGCCGTGTCGCCGTGCGACCCGACCAGCTCGACGGTGGCGTCGGGGATGGTGGCGCACGCGGTCAGCGCGAGCTCGCGCAGCCCGGCCCATCCGGTGGGCTCGTCGGGTCGGGCGCTGCGGTTGACGACGTCAGGGTGGGTCAGGCGCTGCAGGGCCAGGACGTCGCCGCCCAGGATGGCCTGGACGACGGCGGGTGCGGTCACCGCCTGGGCCCACGCAGGTCGCAGTTGCACCATGTCATGAAATCCTCCGGTGACCGTTCTGTGCATCGGGTCCTCGGCCAGAGCGCGTGGGCCGAAGCACCGGTCCGGGGTCGTGCGAACGGCCCATCCCGCCCTCGGACGAGATCCTTGTGCGCGCGAACCCCACCTCGCCGGCGCGTCCGGTGTGTCGGCCCTCACTAGGGTGCCGGGCATGGACGGAGCCCGACCGGTCCGCGCGCCGCGCGGCACAGACCTGACCTGTCGCTCGTGGGGGGCCGAGGCAGCGTTGCGGATGCTGCACAACAACCTCGACCCGGAGGTCGCCGAGCGGCCCGACGACCTCGTCGTCTACGGCGGCTCGGGCCGGGCGGCGAGGTCGTGGGCGGCCTTCGACGCGATCGTGCGGTCGCTGCGCGAGATGGCGCCCGACGACACCCTCCTGGTGCAGTCGGGCAAGCCGGTCGGCGTGGTGCGCACCCACGAGAGCGCCCCGCGGGTGCTCATCGCGAACTCGCTGCTCGTGCCGCGGTGGGCCACGCCCGAGCACTTCCGCGAGCTCGAGGACGCGGGCCTGATGATGTACGGCCAGATGACGGCCGGGTCGTGGATCTACATCGGGACGCAAGGGATCCTGCAGGGGACGTACGCGACGTTCACCGAGGTCGCGAACCAGCATTTCGGCGGCACGCTCGCCGGCACGATCACCCTCACCGGCGGCCTCGGCGGCATGGGCGGTGCCCAGCCGCTCGCCGTCACCGGCAACGGGGGAGCGGTGCTGTGCATCGAGGTCGACCCGTGGCGCGCGCAGCGCCGGCTCGACCACGGCTACCTCGACGAGATCGCCGACTCCCTCGACGACGGCATCGCACGCGTGGAGGCCGCCAAGAGGGACCGCCGGGCGCTCTCGGTGGCCGTCGTCGCCAACTGCGCCGACGTGCTGCCCGAGCTGGTGCGCCGCGGCTGGGCGCCCGACGTCGTGACCGACCAGACCTCCGCCCACGACGAGCTCAACGGCTACGTCCCCAACGGCATGACGCTGGAGGAGGCCGCCGAGCTGCGCACGGCCAAGCCCCAGGACTACGTCGACCGCTCGCGGGTCGCGATGGCCGAGCACTGCCGGGCCATGGTCGACCTGTTGAACGCGGGCGCGGTGGTGTTCGACTACGGCAACGGACTGCGCGGCCAGGCCCAGGACGCCGGGTTCGCCGAGGCGTTCTCCTACCCCGGGTTCGTCGTCGCGTACATCCGGCCGCTCTTCGCCCGCGGCGCGGGCCCGTTCCGCTGGGCCTGCCTTTCCGGCTCGGCCCAGGACCTCGCCGCGACCGACGACGCGGTGCTCAAGGCGTTCCCGGACGACGACGCGCTGCAGCGGTGGATGCGCTTCGCCGCCGAGAAGGTCCAGGGGCAGGGCCTGCCGTCGCGCATCTGCTGGGTCGGCTACGGCGAGCGCCACGTCGCCGGTCAGGCGTTCTCCGAGCTCGTGCGCTCCGGTGCCGTGGAGGCGCCGATCGTCATCGGGCGCGACCACCTCGACGCGGGCTCGGTCGCCTCGCCCGAGCGCGAGACCGAGGGGATGCGGGACGGCACCGACGCGGTCGCGGACTGGCCGGTGCTCAACGCCCTGCTCAACACGGCCTCCGGCGCGACGTGGGTGTCGGTGCACCACGGGGGCGGCGTCGGCATCGGGAAGTCGATCCACGCCGGGGTCGTCGTGGTCGCCGACGGCACCGACGACGGCTACGACCGGGTGACCCGGGTGCTCACCAACGACCCGGGCACCGGTGTGCTGCGCCACGCCGACGCGGGCTACGAGATCGCCGAGCGGACCGCCCGCGAGGTCGGCATCCGCATCCCGATGCTCGACGGCACCCACGCCCCGCCCTGGCAGCCCTGACCCCGGCTTCCGCAATCGACCGTGGTCGAACTCACCGGGGGCGGTGGGGCGGCGGGGCGCCGGGTCGGGCTCAGCCGGTGCGCTGGCGGGCGCGGTAGGCCGCGACGTGCAGCCGGTTGCCGCACGTGCGGCTGTCGCAGTAGCGCTTGGACCGGTTGCGCGAGAGGTCGACGAGGACCCGCTCGCAGTCCGGCGCCGTGCAGGTCGCGAGGCGCTGGCGCTCGCCGGCCGCGATGACGAAGGCCAGCGCCATGCCGCCGTCGGCCGCCAGGTGCTCGGCCAACCGGGACCCGGGCGCGTAGTAGTGGACGTGCAGGGGCCATCCGTCGTGGTCGGTGAGCCGTGGCGTCGTGCGCGCGTCGGCGATCAGGTCGTTGACCAGCCGGACGGCGGTCTGCTCGTCCTCGGCCAGGAACACCGCGCGCAACCGGTCGCGCAGCCGCCGCACCGCCGCCAGGTCCTCGCGCCCGAGCCGGCCGGTGTCGGACACCGCCTGCCGCGCGACGAGGTCCTCGAGAGCGGCGACATCCGCCAGCCCGTCCTCGGCCGATCCCGCCGACGCCCCCGGCGCCGTGTTCACGACCTCGACGACCGTCGCCAGGGCGCACTGGGTGTCGTGGCCGAAGTCCACCCGGGCTCCTTCCGCTGATATCGTCTCGCGCTGTCACGAGTGTAACCGCAGGATGCTGCTGACGGAGGCGGAGGGGAGACATGGCACTCACCGACCGCCCCGCGCTCGCGGCCGCCGCGGGAGCCGCCTGCATCGCGAGCTCGGCCACGCTGGTCCGGCTGGCCGACGTGGCTCCCGCCACGGCCGCCACGTTCCGCTGCCTGTACGCCCTCCCGGTGCTCGCGCTGATCATGCTGCGCGAGGACCGACGTTACGGCACCCGACCGCCGCGGGACCGCTGGCTGGCGGCCGCCGCGGGGGTGTTCTTCGCGGTCGACCTCGTGCTCTGGCACCACGCGATCGCCGCCGTCGGCGCCGGGATCGCGACGGTCCTGGGCAACCTGCAGGTCGTGTTCGTCGGGCTCATCGCCTGGTGGGTGCTGCACGAACGCCCCGGACCTCGGCTGGTCGCGGCGGTGCCGGTCGTGCTGGTCGGCGTCGTGCTCATCTCCGGGCTGGTCGGCGCGGACGCGTACGGCGACGACCCGGCCATGGGAGTCGTCTTCGGCGTCGGCACCTCGATCGCGTACGCCGGCTTCCTGCTCCTCCTGCGCCGCGGCTCGCACGACCTGCGCCGCACCGCGGGGCCGCTTTTCGACGCGACCGCCGTCGCCGCCGTGGTCTCGGTCGCGATGGGCCCGTGGACCGGCGGCATCGACCTGGTGCCGGCGTGGCCGGCGCACGGCTGGCTGGTCGCGCTCGCCGTCACGTCCCAGGTCGTGGGCTGGCTGCTCATCGCCGTCTCGCTGCCGCGGGTGCCGGCCGTGCTGACCTCGGTCATCCTCCTGCTGCAGCCGGTCGCCTCGGTGCTGCTCGCCGCCGCGGTGCTCACCGAGCGACCGTCGCCGCTGCAGCTCCTGGGCTGCCTGGTCGTGCTGGCGGGCGTGGTCGCGGCGACCACGGGGAGGCGGGCCAGCCGGGCCGAGAGGGCGGGCAGGATCGCGGCATGAACCTCACCGTGCGCGGCATCGGCCGCCTGCTGACCATGTCCGGCGACCCCGTGCACGACGCGGCCGTCGTCGTCCGGGAGGGGCGGGTCGCGTGGACCGGGCGCGCTGCCGACCTGCCGCCCGACGCGCCGGAGGAGCAGCTCGACGCCGGGGGCGCGTGCGTGGTGCCGGGGTTCGTCGACGCGCACACGCACCTGCTCTGGGCCGGCGTCCGGCGCGGCGAGTTCGTCGCGCGGCTCGCCGGCACGGCCTACGACGGCGGCGGCATCAGGACGACGGTCTCGGCCACGGCGCGGGCCACGGACGCGGAGCTGCTCGACCTGGCCGCCGGGCGCGCTGCCGCGGCGGTGTCGCACGGGACCACGACGATGGAGGTCAAGACCGGCTACGGGCTCACGCCGGACGCCGAGCTGCGGCTGCTGCGCCTGGTGGGCGAGCTGGCCGGGCGTACCCCGCTGCGGCTCGAGGCGACCTACCTCGGGGCGCACGTCGTGCCCGCCGGTCGCGACCGGGACGACTACGTCGCCGAGGTGCTGGCCACCCTGCCCGCGGCGGCCGCCGCCGGCGCCCGGTGGTGCGACGTCTTCTGCGACGAGGGAGTGTTCACGGTCGAGGAGGCCCGGCGCATCCTCACCGCGGCCAGGGACGAGGGGCTGGGACTGCGGCTGCACGCCGAGGAGATCGCCCGGACGGGTGCCGCCGCCCTGGCCGCCGAGCTCGGCTGCGCGAGCGCCGACCACCTCGAGCACGTGAGCAGCGAGGACGCCCGGGCGATGGCCGCCGCCGGGGTCGTCGGGGTGCTGCTGCCGACGGTCACGCTCTCACTGCGTTCGCAGGCCTGGGGCCACGCCGCGGTGCTGCGCGAGGCGGGGGTCGAGCTGGCGCTCGCGACCGACTGCAACCCGGGGACCTCGTGGTGCGAGTCGATGCCCTACGCGATCCAGCTCGCCTGCCTGGCCATGGGCCTGTCCGTCGACGAGGCGTTCCGGGCGGCCACCCTGGGTGCGGCCCGCTCGCTGCGGCGTGAGGACGTCGGGCACCTCGGCGTCGGGGCGCGCGGCGACCTCGCCGTGCTCGCCGCCGAGCACGAGGCGGACGTGGTCGCCCACCTCGGCGGCCGCCCGGTCGACCGGACCGTGCTCGGCGGCACCGTGGTCGCCTGACGCGGTCAGTCGAAGACGCGGTACGAGCCGACGACCGTCGCGGGGGAGGGCGCCGGGGGCTCGACGCACCGGTCGAGCAGCTCACGCTGGAACTCGGCGAAGGCCGGCGACGCGCTCAGCGGGTTGGACCCGTCCGCGGTCTCGACCGAGGCGACGTGGACGAAGCTGACGCCGTCCTCGAGCCGGAACGTGGCGTAGCGCAGACCGTCGGGCCGGGTCTCGGCGAGCTCCTGGAAGACCTTCTCGACCAGCTGCTGGTTGTGCTCCGCACCCTCCTCGGTGGTCCGGTAGCGCACGACGACGGGGTTCATGGGGGTCTCCTCGGGGTATCGGTAACCAGACAGTTACGGTAACACAGGTGTTACCATCAGACCCGTGCCGCCCACCGCCTCTCCCGACCCGTTCGACGCCCTCGGCGACCCCAGCCGCCGGGCGATCGTCGAGCTCCTGCGCCACGGCGACCGGTCGGTGCAGCAGCTCGCCGACGACCTGCCGATCAGCCGCCCGGCGGTGTCCCGGCACCTGCGGCTGCTCAAGGAGGCCGGCCTGGTCACCGACCGGGCCGAGGGCACCCGGCGGCTCTACCGGCTCCACGACGAGGGTCTGGGGGCCGTGCGCGCCTACCTCGAGCGGGTCTGGGGCGAGGCCGGCGCGCGGTTCGCGCTGCTGGCCGAGAACACCGGGCCGGACACCGACGCGTCGGACCGGCCGTGACCGAGCCGCTGGAGATCGCCTTCGAGGTCGGGTGCAGCCCCGAGCACGCGTTCGACGTGTGGGCGTCCCGGACGTCGCAGTGGTGGCCGTACGACCACTCGGTCTCGGCGGAGCCCGGGCTGTCGGTCACCTTCGAGCCGCGCCCGGGAGGGCGCATCTACGAGAGGGCGCCCTCCGGCACGGAGCACGACTGGGGCGAGGTGCTGGCCTGGGAGCCGCCCTCGAGGCTGGTCTACTCCTGGCACCTCGCGAGCGACCGCAGCGACGCCACCGAGGTCGAGGTGCGCTTCGAGACCGCCGGCTCGGGCACCGCGGTGACGATCGTGCACACCGGCTGGGAGCGCCTGGGCAGCTCGGCCGACGAGCGGCGTCGGCGCAACCAGGCCGGCTGGGCCGGGCTCCTCCCTCACTACCGCGACGCGTGCGCCGCTGTCTGAGTACGCTGGACCGGAGTCTCCCGCCGACCTGGAAGAGGCGCAGATGCGAACCAGCGAGGTGCTCCGCACCAAGGGTCAGGACGTCGTCACGGTCACCGGGGCCACCCCGGTGCGCGACCTGCTCGCGCTCCTCGCGCAGCACGGCATCGGCGCGGTCGTCGTCTCCGAGGACGGCCGGACCCCGGCCGGCATCGTCAGCGAGCGCGACGTGGTGCGCGCGCTGGCCGAGCGGGGCGAGTCGGTGCTCGCCGAGCCGGTGTCGGCGATCTGCTCCACCGAGGTGAGCACGGTCGCGCCGGACACCCAGGTCGAGGCGCTCATGCGGCTGATGACCGAGCAGCGCATCCGCCACGTCCCGGTCCTCGTCGACGGCGCGCTGCACGGCATCGTGAGCATCGGCGACGTCGTGAAGTACCGCATCACCGAGCTCGAGAGCGAGCGCTCCGCGCTCAGCGACTACATCGCCACCGCCCGCTGAGGCCTCGCGGTCGTCAGCAGACCCGGCTGAGCCGACGCGTGTCGAGGTCGTAGAGGAAGCCGCCGACGGTGACGCCGCGCAGGTAGGGCCAGGACCGGATGCGCTGCACGTCCTCCCGCAGCGACCGCTCCTGGTCGGCGGTGGTCAGGAACGAGATGCTGCGCGTGTCCGGCCCCCCCGCCGCGTCGACCGCGGCGTGGATGTCCTCCTCGGAGCCGGCGGCCATCCGGCAGCGGGTGTGGGCGACGACCATGACGCGCTCGACCCCGAGCAGGTACGACGCCAGGACCAGGGTGCGGAGGACGTCGTCGGTGACGCGGGCACCGGCGTTGCGCAGGATCTTCGCGTCGCCCGGGACCAGCCCGAGCATGGCGAGCGGGTCGATGCGGGAGTCCATGCAGGTGAGGACCCCGAGGCCGCGCGCGGCCGTCGCCTCGAGCCCTCGCGGGTGGTCGCGGCTCGCGTAGTCGGCGTTGGCCGTCAGGACGTCGGCGAACGGTCCGCTGCGGGTGGGGTCGTCGGCTGGGGGGTCGGGGCTCGGCACCCGTCGAAGACTAGTGGCGAGCGGGTCAGGCGGTCAGCAGGGCGTGGATGGCGCCGTCGACGTCGAGGTGCTCGCGCTCCTGGCCCTGCGCGCACAGCGAGTAGGTGTGTCCGAGGAAGTCGACCAGGTCACGCGTCGGGGCCTGCAGGAGCGCCTCGCCGTCGGGTGAGGTCAGCCCGATGAAGACGACCTCGGCGCCGGCGCTCCACGACGGCCACACCCGCACGTCGCCGTCGCCGGTCGGGCGGTGCACGCCGAGCGTGAGCAGCTCGCGGGCGAACACCCACGCGACGCCCTCGCCGGACCCGGTGCGGAACGTGGCGTGCACGGCGTAGGGGTCGGCAAGGTCGTAGTGCAGGACCACGGGGAGAGCCACGCTGCCGTCGCCCGGGGCGACCAGGTGGACGGTGAGCTCGCGCGTCACCGTCGTCGGCACCCAACCGTTCATCGCACACTCCTCGCTCGACGCCGTCCGCGCCCCGGTGGCTGTCTCGGAGGCTCCCCCCGCAGCGCGGCGGGAAACCTCTCCGGACCCCAAGGGATCGTCATGTCGGGCTGACCAACGAGCGAGTCCGTAAGGTGTCACGGTCAGACGGGGAGGGACCGTGCGGGACGAGCACGACGTGGGCGGACAGGTGAGGACGAACCCCGAGGAAGCGGCCGACGGGCCGGGTGCCGACCCGCCCCTGCGGCACCCCTTCCGCGCGTTCTTCAGCCGGCACCGGACCCTCGACCTGGTCTACCGGGTCGCGGTCGGCGTCCTCGGCACGGCGATCGTGCTGGGGGGACTGGTGCTCGTTCCCCTGCCCGGTCCCGGATGGCTGATCGTGTTCGCCGGGCTGGCCCTCCTGTCGACCGAGTTCGCCTGGGCGGGGCGCCTGCTCGACTACGGCCGCCGCAGGCTGATGACGTGGACCGGCTGGGTGACCGACCAGTCCCTGGCCGTCCGCGCCCTGATCGGGCTCGGGTCGCTCCTGGCCGTGGCCGGTGCGATCTGGCTCTACGTCGCCGTGCAGGGCGTGCCCGGCTGGCTGCCCGTCCTCTGACCGTCATCGGGTACTGTTTCCGTCTCGTCGCGCGGCGCACGACCCGCCGACCCCGGACGATTAGCTCAGTTGGTTAGAGCGCACGCTTCACACGCGTGAGGTCACTGGTTCGAGTCCAGTATCGTCCACCGCCCGCCCGCCGTAGCCTCTCCTCATGCCCGCACCGCGCCGTCGCGCCACCCTCAGTGCCCTCGCCGCCGTCGCGCTCGCCGTCCCGCTCGCCGTCGCGAGCTCCCACACCGCGCAGGCCGCCGTCACCGTGGACTGGGTCGAGCGCGCGAGCGGCTTCGACGCCCCGACGCACGTCACGTCGGCACCCGACGGCACCCGCCGGCTCTTCGTCGCGGAGAAGTCCGGCGTGGTGCGCATCTACCGCAACGGCCGGGTGCTGCGACGACCCTTCCTGGACATCCGCAACCGGGTACGCGACGACGGCGAGGCCGGCCTGCTCAGCATCGCCTTCCACCCGCGCTACCGCGCCAACCCGAAGGTCTGGGTCGCCTACACCACCCGCGGCAACGACGTGCGCGTCGCGCGCTTCACGGCCCGGTCGGCCACCGCGAACCGCGTCCGCGCCCGCAGCGGGCGCACCGTCATCACCGTCCCGCACCCCGCGCGCCACTCCAACCACTTCGCGGGGCAGCTGGCCTTCGACCGGTCGGGTCTCCTGCTGATGTCCACCGGTGACGGAGGTGGCGGCGGCGACCCGGGCGACCGGGCGCAGGACCGCTCGTCCCTGCAGGGCAAGCTGCTCCGGCTCAAGGTGCTCGGCGCGCGCAAGGCGTGCGGCAAGGCGTGGTGCACGCCGCGCGGCAACCCCTACGCCGGGTCGCGGCCCGGGCGTGGCCCGATCTGGGCCACCGGGCTGCGCAACGCCTGGCGGTTCTCCGTCGACCCCGCCACCGGCGACGTCTGGGTCGCCGACGTCGGGCAGGGCACCTCCGAGGAGGTCGACCGCATCCCGGCCGGTGCCGGCGGCCGCAACCTGGGGTGGTCGTGCAAGGAGGGCTTCACGACGTACGACGCGTCGCGCTGCCGTCGCGGCGCCGACTACCACGACCCCGTCGCGGCCTACGGGCGCGACTACGGCACGTCGATCACCGGTGGCTTCGTCTACCGGGGGTCGCGCTTCGCCGGTCTGCTCGGCGGCCACTACGTCGGCGGCGACTTCGGGTCGGGCCGGGTCTTCCACCTCGACGGCACCGAGTTCCGTGCCGCGGGCCGGCTGCCCGGTGTCACGAGCTTCGGCGAGGGGGCAGGCCGGGAGCTGTGGGCGGTCACCTACTCGGGTGGCCTGTACGAGATGAGGGCGTCATGACGGTGCTGGGGCAGGTCCGCGAGGTGTGGGTGTTCCCCGTGAAGTCGATGTCCGGGTCGCGCGTCGCGGCGGCGCGGGTCGAGACGGGCGGGCTGGCGGGGGACCGGTCCTGGGCGGTCGTCGACGCCGGGAGCGGCGAGACCGTGACCGCCAAGCAGGAGCCGCGGCTGCGCGAGGCGGTCGCGCGGGTCGTGGACGACCGGCTCGAGGTCGACGTCCCGGGGGCGGCTGCGGGCCTCGACGAGCGCGCGGCCGCCGGGGCGCTCTCGACGTGGCTCGGCCGGCCGCTGCGGCTCGAGCACCGCGCGGGCTCAGGCTTCGTGGACGTGGCCCCGGTCCACCTGGTCTCCACGGCGTCGCTGGCCGACGCGGCCCACGCCGAGGAGTGCGACGCCTGCGACGTCACCGCCCCGCGTGCCAACCTCGTGCTGGACCTCGGCCCCGGAGCCGGTGCCGAGCCCGACTGGGTCGGTCGGACGCTCGGCACCGGCGAGGTCGGCCTCCACGTCGTACGCCGGCCGGCGCACTGCCTCGGCGTCTACGCCGACGTGGCGGTCGAGGGCACCCTGCGGGAGGGCGACCCCGTCACGGCGTGACGTCAGAGCCGGGGCAGCAGGACGTCGCTGATGCCGTGCACCACGGTGTTCTCGGTCTCCACGACGTCGATCTTGCTCTTGACGACGCGGTCGTTGAGGAACCGGCGGTCGGTGTCGAGCAGAGCGACCAGCGGGAAGCGCGCGCTGCGGGACAGCACGACGACACCGAGCTTCTGGCCGTTGGCCATGGTGAGGCGCTGGAAGAACGGACCGCCCAGCACGTCGGCGCCGGTCACCTTCGCGGCCGGGAACACGTGGTAGAGCAGGACCTCGGTGATCGCGTCGACGCCGAGGGCCGCGACGATCTTCTCGGTCACCATCTTCTCGTCGACCGTCCGGCCGAACCGGTGGTTCCGGTCGAGCAGCCCGAGGCGCTTGGCAAGCACCTCGAAGGCGCGGTCGTTGGGGGCGAAGAGCGTGAACGTGTCGAGCGAGGCCAGCGTCTTGTCGGCGCCCGTGACGAGCACGGCCTTGGTGACGATGTCGAAGTCGTAGGGGTTGTCGTCGGCGGGACCGGTCGGGTCGTTGTAGGTGGCCGTCAGCTGGGCGAGGAAGTCGTCGGTCTCGGCGGCGGGCAGGGCGCTCGCCTGGGGTGCGCCGGTCAGGCCGAGCCCCAGCGCCAGAGCGGTCGAGGTCGCCAGGGCGCCGATGCGCTTCGCGACGTTCATGATGGTCTCCCTTCGGGTGGTGCGCGGCGGGTGCCGCGCGGTCGGGAGGTCTTGGGCCCCAGGTGTCCGCCCGGATGCACCCGGCACGCACCGTCCCGGATGCTGTCGCCCGGGAAACGCGGGCGAGGCGTGGCGTGCCCGGCGGATAGCATCGCGGACGTCCGCACCGCAACCGCCCGAGAGGTCCCACCGTGTCCGACCTGGTCGTCACCGTCGCCGGCAGCGAGCACCGGGTCGCCGCCGGCACCACGGCGGGCGAGGCTCTGGGTGAGGACCGGTCGGTGGTCGCCGCACGGGTGGACGGCGAGCTGAGGGACCTGGCCCACGCCGTCCGCGACGGCCAGTCGGTCGAGCCGGTGGCCATCGACAGCGAGGACGGCCGGGCGATCCTGCGCCACTCGGCGGCCCACGTCATGGCCCAGGCGGTGCAGGAGCTCTACCCGGAGGCCAAGCTGGGCATCGGGCCGCCGGTCGAGAACGGCTTCTACTACGACTTCGACGTGCCGGAGCCGTTCCATCCCGACGACCTGTCGCGCATCGACAAGCGGATGCAGCAGATCGTCAAGGAGGGCCAGTCCTTCGCCCGTCGGGTCGTCAGCGACGACGAGGCCCGTGACGAGCTGGCCGGCGAGCCGTACAAGCTCGAGCTCGTCGGCCTCAAGGGGGCCGGCGCCGGGGCCGCGGACGGCGCCGAGGCCGAGGTCGGCGCCGGAGAGCTGACCATCTACGACAACCTGCGCAAGGACGGGTCGCTTGCCTGGAAGGACCTCTGCCGCGGGCCGCACCTGCCGACCACCCGGCACATCCCCGCCTTCAAGCTGACCCGGGTCGCCGCCGCCTACTGGCGGGGGAGCGAGGAGAACCCCCAGCTGCAGCGGATCTACGGCACCGCCTGGGAGTCCCGCGACGCGCTCAAGGCGCACCTGCACCGGCTGGCCGAGGCCGAGAAGCGCGACCACCGCAAGCTCGGTGCCGAGCTCGACCTGTTCTCCTTCCCCGACGAGCTCGGCTCGGGGCTGGCGGTGTTCCACCCCCGGGGCGGCGTCATCCGCCGCGTCATGGAGGACTACGTCCGGCAGCGGCACGAGGAGGAGGGCTTCCAGTTCGTCGCCACCCCGCACATCTCCAAGCAGGGGCTCTTCGAGACGTCGGGCCACCTGCCCTACTACGCGGACGGCATGTTCCCGCCGATGGAGATGGAGGGCGCGAGCTACTACCTCAAGGCCATGAACTGCCCGATGCACAACCTGATCTTCCGATCGCGGGGGCGGTCCTACCGCGAGCTGCCGTTGCGGCTCTTCGAGCTCGGCGGGGTCTACCGCAACGAGAAGTCCGGCGTCGTGCACGGGCTCACCCGGGTGCGGGGGCTGACCATGGACGACTCGCACTCCTACGTCACCGCGGAGCAGGCCCCCGCGGAGATCGAGCACCTGCTCGACTTCTGTCTCAGCCTGTTCCGCGACTTCGGGCTCGACGACTTCTACCTCGAGCTGTCCACCCGCGACGACTCCAAGCCGGAGAAGTTCGTCGGCTCGGACGAGGAGTGGGCGTCGGCCACCCGGGTGCTGGCCGACGTCGCCGCCGACTCAGGCCTCGACCTGGTGCCGGACCCGGGCGGTGCGGCCTACTACGGCCCCAAGATCTCGGTGCAGGCCCGCGACGCCATCGGCCGGACCTGGCAGATGTCGACGATCCAGTACGACTTCAACCAGCCGCGGGGCTTCGAGCTGGAGTACCAGGCCGGCGACGGGTCGCGGCAGCGACCGGTGATGATCCACTCGGCGAAGTTCGGATCGATCGAGCGCTTCCTCGGTGTCCTGGTCGAGCACTACGCCGGGGCGTTCCCGCCCTGGCTGGCGCCGGTGCAGGTCGTCGGCATCCCGATCACCGACGAGCACGTGCCCTACCTGCACGACGTCGCGGCCAGGCTGCGCGCGCGCGGGATCCGGGTCGAGGTCGACACCTCCGACGACCGGATGCAGAAGAAGATCCGGACCGCGCAGAAGCAGAAGGTCCCGTTCATGCTCCTCGCCGGTGACGAGGACGTGGCGAAGGGCGCGGTGTCGTTCCGCTACCGCAACGGCGAGCAGAAGAACGGGGTTCCCGTCGACGAGGCGGTCGAGGAGGTCGCGCGGGCGGTCGCCGACCGGGTGCAGGTGTGACCGACCGACTGCAGCGGCTGTGGGCGCCGCACCGGATGGCCTACGTGACCGGCGAGGAGTCGACGGCCGAGGACGAGGGCTGCCCCTTCTGCCGCATCCCGTCGCTCGACGACGCGACCGGCCTCGTCGTGGCGCGCGGCGAGACGGCCTACGCCGTGCTCAACAAGCACCCGTACAACCCCGGGCACCTCATGGTGGTGACCAACCGGCACGTCGCCGACCTCGAGGAGCTCACGGCACAGGAGACGCACGAGCTCGCCGAGCTGACCCGCCAGGCGGTGGTGGCCATCAAGCGAGCGTCGTCGCCGCACGGGTTCAACGTCGGGCTCAACCTCGGCGGGGTCGCCGGCGGGTCGCTGGCCGACCACCTGCACCAGCACGTCGTGCCGCGGTGGGGCGGGGACGCCAACTTCATCACCGTCCTGGCCGACACCAAGGTGATCCCGCAGCTGCTCGCCGAGACCCGCGACGTGCTCGCCGAGGCGTGGGCGTCGTGAGCGGGCGACCCGGGGGACCCGTCCTCCTGTACGACGGCGCCTGCGGGTTCTGCACCCGGTCGGTCGAGCTGGCCGTCGACCGGCTGCCGCCGACGGTGACCTGGCTGCCGTGGCAGTCGGCCGACCTGGGGGCCTACGGCGTGAGCGAGGCCGAGGCGTCGCGGGCGGTGCAGCTCGTGGACCCGTCCGGGCGGGTCGAGTCCGGGGCCGCAGCGGTGGCGCGGGTGCTCGTGCTCTCCGGCGGCGGGTGGTCGCTGCTGGGGCGGCTGCTCATGGTGCCGCCGCTGTCGTTCGTCGCGGAGGCCGTCTACCGGCTGGTGGCGCTGCTGCGGGGGCGGTTGTCGTCGGCGACCCCCGCGCTGGCCCGGCTCCCCGAGGACCGGCCCGGGGCACGGGAGTAGCAGGGGCCGGCGCGGGGCCGGCGGCCGGGCGGGTGCCGACGCGCGCGCGTCAGTCGTGCCCCTCCTGGAGCTTGGCGGCCAGCTGGGACGGCATCGGCTCGTGGCGCAGGTAGGTGCGCGAGAACGTGCCGGTGCCGTGGGAGAGGGAGCGCACGTCGACCGCGTAGCGGGTGATCTCCACCTGCGGGACGTCGGCCTTGACCAGCGACCTGCCCGCGCCCACCGGCTCGGTGCCGGTGACCCGGCCGCGCCGGGTGGACAGGTCGCTCATGACCGCGCCGACGTACTCGTCGGACACGAGCACCGACGAGCTCGTCGACCGGCTCGAGCATGTGGATCTTCGTGGCCTTCGCCGCCTCCTTGAGCGCCAGCGCGCCCGCGGTCTGGAACGCCATGTCGGAGGAGTCGACCGCGTGCGCCTTGCCGTCGAGCAGGGTGACGCGGATGTCGACGACGGGGTATCCGGCGGCGACCCCGCGCTCCATCTGGGTGCGGACACCCTTCTCGACCGACGGGATGAACTGGCGGGGCACGGCGCCGCCGACGACCTTGTCGACGAACTCGAAGCCGGCACCGGACTCCAGCGGCTCGACCTCGATGTCGCAGATGGCGTACTGCCCGTGTCCTCCGGACTGCTTGACGTGTCGCCCCCTGGCCGCGGCCTTGCCGGCGAACGTCTCGCGCAGCTGGACGCGCAGCGGCACCGACTCGACGTCGACGCCGTAGCGGTTCTTCAGCCGGTCGAGCAGGACGTCGAGGTGCGCCTCGCCCATGCACCACAGGACGAGCTGGTGGGTCTCGGAGTTGTTCTCCAGCCGAAGCGTCGGGTCCTCGGCCACGAGCCGCCCGATGCCCTGCGACAGCTTGTCCTCGTCGGCCTTGGACTTCGCGACGACCGCCACGGGCAGCAGCGGCTCGGGCATCAGCCACGGCTCCATGAGCAGCGGGTCGTCCTTGGCCGAGAGCGTGTCGCCCGTCTCGGCCCGCGTCAGCTTCGCCACCGCGCACAGGTCGCCGGCGATGGCCTGGGAGACCGTGCGCTGGGTCTTGCCGAGCGGCGAGGTGATCGCGCCGACCTTCTCGTCGACGTCGTGGTCCTCGTGCCCGCGGTCGGCCCCGAAGAACGTCCCGATGTGGCCGGACACGTGCACCGATGAGTCAGGACGCAGCGTGCCGGAGAAGAGGCGGACGAGCGAGATGCGTCCGACGTACGGGTCGGTGGTGGTCTTGACCACCTCCGCGACGAGCGGTCCGTCCGGGTCGCAGGCCAGCGGGCCACGCGGCTTGCCGTCGGGCGTGGTCACCGGCGGCACGTCGTGCTCCAGCGGTGAGGGGAACGCCTGGGTCATGACCTCGAGCAGCTCGACGGTGCCCAGCCCGGTCGGCGCCGCGGCCGCGAGCACGGGGTAGAAGGACCCGCGCGCGACCGCGGTCTCCAGGTCGTCGACGAGGACCTTGAGGTCGATGTCCTCGCCGCCGAGGTAGCGGTCCATCAGCGACTCGTCCTCGGACTCGGCGATGATGCCCTCGATGAGCGCGTTGCGGGCGGTGTCGATCAGCGGCAGGTGCTCGGCGTCGGGCTCGCGCTCGACCCGCTCGGCGCCTGAGTAGTCGGCGACGCTGCGCGACAGCAGGCCGATCAGCCCCGCGGGGGCGCCGTCGTCGTCGGCCAGCGGGAGGTAGAGCGGCAGCACGCCGTCGCCGAAGACGCGCTGGCAGATGGCCACCGCCTCGTCGAAGTCGGCCCGGTCCTTGTCCAGCTTGGTCACCACGACCGCGCGCGGCATGCCGACCGACGCGCACTCCTCCCACAGCATCCGGGTCGCGCCGTCGACGCCGTCGACCGCGGAGACGACGAACAGCGCCGCGTCGGCCGCGCGCAGCCCGGCCCGCAGGTCGCCGACGAAGTCGGCGTAGCCGGGGGTGTCGAGCAGGTTGACCTTGACGCCGGCGTGGGTCAGGGGCGCCAACGAGAGCGAGACCGAGCGCTGCTGGCGCTGCTCGGCCTCGTCGAAGTCGCTGACGGTGGTGCCGTCCTCCACCCGTCCGGCGCGGGGGATCGTCCCGGTGGCGGCCAGGAGGGCCTCCACGAGGGTCGTCTTCCCGGCTCCGGAGTGGCCGACCAGCACGACGTTGCGCACGGACCCGGGCTGGTCGGCCGCCGGTGCACCTCCGGCGGCTCCGGCACCGCTGCTCGACTGGACCATGTCGACCGCCTCCGCTCTGGACCGCTGGGCTAGACCCCAGAGCCTTCACCCGCGACCGGCCCGCGCACAAGGGCCCTCGAGCGTCCGGCCACGGGCATTGACGCGAACGTCGGCCTGGCTACCTTGGCAGGAGGGGGCCCGTCGAGCAGGAGGTCACCGACATGCCCATGTACATGGTCGCCGCGGACTACACCCACGAGGGACTGCAGGGAGTGCGGAGCAAGGGCGCGAAGTCGCGCCTCGACGCCGTCCGCGACATGGTCGAAGGACTGGGCGGGACGCTGGAGTCGTTCTACTTCGCGTTCGGGGGCACCGACGTCTTCGTCACCGCGGACCTCCCCGACGACGAGGCCGCGGCAGCGGTCGCCCTGACGGTCAGCGCGAGCGGCGCCGTCACCACGAGCACGATCAAGCTGCTCACCGTCGACCAGATCGACGACGCGCTCGGTCGCAGCGTCGCCTACCGGCCACCGGGCAGCTGACCCACCGGTAGCCCTGACCAGCCGGCCCACCGGTCGCCCCGGGCGGGTGTCGGCGCCCGGTCGCTACGATCCCAGCGCACCGACCGACCGCCGACCCCGATCGGGGAGACCGTGCTCAACCGCTTCGCCCGTGCGCTGTTCACCCGGATCTTCCGTCCTGTCGCAGCGTTCCTGGTCCGCCGTGGGGTGAGCCCTGACCTGGTCACCCTCGTCGGAACGCTCGGGGTGGTCGCGGGCGCGCTGGGCTTCTTCCCGCGCGGTGAGTTCTTCTGGGGCACCGTCGTCATCACGTGCTTCGTCTTCTCCGACCTTGTCGACGGGACGATGGCGCGGATGACCGAGCGCTCGAGCCGGTGGGGCGCCTGGCTGGACTCGACGCTCGACCGGGTGGGTGACGCGGCGGTCTTCGGGGGCATCGCGCTCTGGTACGCCGGCGAGGGCGACGACCTGCTGCTCGTCTCGCTGTGCCTGTACGGCATGGCGTCCGGTGCGGTCGTCTCCTACGCACGCGCCAGGGCGGAGGGGCTCGGGATGACCGCCGCCGTGGGGGTCACCGAGCGCGCCGACCGGCTGGTGGTCGTCCTGGTCGCGACCGGGCTCGACGGGCTCGGCGTGCCGTACGTCCAGGCGCTCGCGCTCTGGTACGTCGCGATCGGCAGCACGATCACGATCGCGCAGCGTGCCCTCGCGGTGCGCCGGCAGTCCCTGGCCGAAGCCCCCTGACGTGCGCGAGGCGCTGACGTACCGGATGTACTCCGGCGCGTGGGCCGTGGTGCGCCGGCTGCCCGAGCCGGTCGCCGAGCGGGCCTTCCGCCTGGTCGCCGACCTCGCGTGGCGCCGCCGCGGCCCGGCGGTGCGCCAGCTGGAGCGCAACCTGCGCCGCGCGTGCCCCGCCGCCGACGAGCCGGCCCTGCGCCGGCTCAGCCGCGACGGGATGCGGTCGTACCTGCAGTACTGGTGCGACGCGTTCCGGCTGCCCGACTGGGACCTCGAGCGCGTCGTGTCGACGGTGCGTGTCGAGGGGGAGCACCACCTGCGCGACGGCGTGGGGGAGGGTGCCCGCGGGGTGGTCGCGGCGCTGATGCACATGGGCAACTGGGACCACGCCGGTGCCTGGGCGAGCCTCACCGGCGCACCGGTCGTGACCGTGGCCGAGCGGCTGCGACCCGAGCGGCTCTACGAGCGGTTCCTCGCCTACCGGGTCGGCCTCGGGATGGAGATCCTGCCCCTTACCGGCGGCGACGGCGACCTCATGGACACCCTGTCGGCCCGGCTGCGCTCGGGGCGGCTGGTGCCGCTGCTGGCCGACCGCGACCTGCGCGCGTCGGGCATCGAGGTCGACCTGCTCGGGGAGCCGGCCCGGATGCCTCCCGGTCCGGCGATCCTCGCCCTGCGGACCGGCGCGGCCCTGCACCCCGTGAGCATCTGGCACGAGAACGTGGGGGACCGGGCGGGACGGCGGCTGGTCATCAGGTTCCACGACGAGGTCCAGGCGCCCTCGGCAGGCGCGACGCGTGAGAAGGTCACGGCCATGACCCAGCAGGTCGCGGGCGTCTTCGGGGCCGCGATCCGGGAGCACCCCCAGGACTGGCACATGCTCCAGCGGCTGTGGACGGCCGATCTCGTGCCCCGGGCCGGGGAGCCGTCGTGAGGGTCGGCATCGTCTGCCCCTACGCGTGGGACGTGCCCGGTGGCGTGCAGTTCCACGTGCGCGACCTCACCGAGGTGCTGACCGCCCGCGGGCACGAGGTGTCGGTGCTGGCGCCCGCCGACGACGACGCCCCCCTGCCGCCGTACGTCGTGCCCGCCGGCCGGGCGGTGCCCGTCCCCTACAACGGGTCGGTGGCGCGGGTGAACTTCGGTCCGCTCTCCGCGGCCCGCGTGCGGCGCTGGCTGCGCGACGGGCGCTTCGACGTCCTGCACATCCACGAGCCGGCCACCCCGTCGCTGTCGCTGCTCGCGTGCTGGGCGGCGACTGGCGCCATCGTCGCGACGTTCCACACGGCCAACCTGCGCTCGCGCGCGATGCTCGCCGCCTCGCCGTTCCTCGAGCCGGCGCTGGAGAAGGTCGGCGCCCGCGTCGCGGTGTCCGAGGACGCGCGCCGGACCCTGGTCGAGCACGTCGGCGGGGACGCGGTGCTCATCCCCAACGGCGTCTTCGTCGACCGGTTCGCGGCCGCCGAGCCACGGCCCTCGTGGCGCGGCGAGGACGGCACGGTCGGGTTCATCGGGCGGCTGGACGAGCCGCGCAAGGGGCTGCCCACGCTGCTCGCCGCGATGGAGCGGGTGGTCGCCGAACGCCCCGGCGTCCGGCTGCTCGTGGCCGGGCACGGCGACCGGGACGAGGTCGCCGAGGACCTGCCGCCGGCCGTGCTCCGGGCGGTGACGTTCCTCGGCGTGGTCAGCGAGGCCGACAAGGCGCGGCTGCTGCGCACCGTGGACGTCTACGTCGCCCCGAACCTCGGCGGCGAGAGCTTCGGGATCATCCTCGTCGAGGCCATGTCGGCAGGCGCGCCGGTGCTGGCCTCGGACCTCGACGCGTTCGCCCGGGTGCTCGACGGCGGCCGGGTCGGGGTGACCTACCCGGCGGGGGACACCGACGCGCTGTCGCGTTCGCTGCTGGACCTGCTCGGCGACGAGCCGCGGCGGGCCCGGCTGGCCTCGGACGCGTCGAGCTGGGTGCGCCGCTACGACTGGTCGACGGTCGCCGACCAGCTGCTCGCGGTGTACGAGACCGTCGCGGCAGGCGCCGGCGGAGTCGGCGAGGCGGACGTACGCCCGTGGCGCGACCGCCTGCGCCGCTGATGACCGTTGCCGAAATGATCACGCGGGCGTGATCGTTGCCTGCCGAGCGCACCGAATTCGTCGCGCTCGGGCACCACTGATCACGCTGACGTGATCATTTCGGCCGCGGCGGAGGGCCGTACGCTCGGGGGGTGGGCAGCGTGTGGGTCGTCGGCGCGGTCCTCGTGGTTTTGGTCGTCGCCGGGTGGTACCTCACGTTCAGCGCGACCCGGCTGGACCGGCTGCACGCCCGGCTCGAGGGGGCGCGCAGCGCTCTGGACGCGCAGCTGGTCCGGCGGGCGTCGGTGGCCCTGCAGCTGGCGTCGGCGGGACGGCTCGACCCGGCCACCGGGCTGCTCCTCGCGGACGCGGCCTCCGAGGCGCGCGAGACCGACACCGACGACGGGCCGGCCCGCGAGCAGGCGGAGAGCGATCTCACCCGGGCGCTGAACGCGGCCTTCGCCGAGCGCGCCACGGTGGCCGACCTCGAGGACGACCCGGTCGGCCGCGAGATGCTGCGGGAGCTCTCGGCGGCCTGCCTGCGGGTCCAGCTCGCCCGGCGCTTCCTCAACGACGTCGTCCGGGCCGCCCGGGTCGTGCGCCGCAAGCGCGTCGTGCGCTACCTGCGGCTGGCCGGCCACGCCGAGTGGCCGCAGACCTTCGAGATCAACGACACGCCGCCGGGCACCCTGGCGCGGTCGGCCCCCGGCTAGACCACGTACCGTTTCGGGCCGTGACAACCGCACCCCGCTCCGTCGCCCGAGCCGCCGCCGTGGCCGTCCTCGGCCTCGGGCTCCTGCTCGGCGCCTGCTCCTCCGACGGGCCGACCCGATCGACCGGGCGGGACCCCGACCCGACGGCGACGCCGACCACACCGCCACCCCCGCCGCAGCCGTCGCTGCTGTCGGGGCGGATGGGCATGGAGAACCAGCCGGTCTTCGCGGTCAAGATCGACAACACGGCGAGCGCGCGCCCGCAGGTCGGGCTGAGCAAGGCCGACGTCGTGTACGTCGAGCAGGTGGAGGGCGGGGTGACCCGTCTCGCGGCGATCTACTCCAGCCAGTACCCGGCGCGGGTCGGCCCGGTCCGCAGCGCGCGCATCACCGACATCGAGCTGCTCCGCCAGTACGGCAGGGTCGGGCTGATCTACTCGGGCTCGCAGACGAGGCTGCACGACAACCTGGTGCGCGCGAAGCTCGGGCTGGTCTCGTTCGACCAGAGCTGGAGCGGCTACACCCGGGCCGCCGACCGGCCGCAGCCCTATGACGTGATCGGGACGTTCGACCGGCTCCGCGGTCGCGCCGGGAAGGTCGACGCCCCGACCGAGGTCGGCTACACCTTCGGCGACGCGCCGCTCGGCGGCAAGCCGGCCAAGCGATTCACCGCGCAGTACCCCGGGGCGCGCGTCAGCGGCGAGTGGTCGGGCAAGGACGGGCGGTGGCTGCTGTCCATGGACGGCGTCCCCGTCCGGGCCGCCGAGGGCGGGCGGCTCGGCCCGACGACCTTCGTCGTGCAGTTCGCAACGGTGCGGCCCTCGGTCTACCGCGACGTCAACGGCGCCAACACCCCGCTCACCGAGACGGTCGGCAAGGGCAAGACGCTGGTCTTCCGGGACGGGCAGGTCTACGAGGGCGCCTGGGAGCGGGCGAAGGCCTGGAAGCCGACGACCTACACCATCGGCGGCCGGCCGGCCGTGCTCTCGCCGGGGCAGGTCTGGGTGGCGCTGATCGGCAGGGACCGCCCGGTCAGCATCGGCTGATCCCCGCAGGTCACCGAGACCCTCGGCCGGGCCTACGATGGGTGGGCAGCCACCACCCGTCTTCCCCGTGAGGTCCACCGTGTCCAGCCCCGCCGAGAACACCGGCACCGAGAGCACGTCCGCCGAGCACGCCGTCGGCACAGCGCGCGTCAAGCGCGGCATGGCCGAGATGCTCAAGGGCGGCGTCATCATGGACGTCGTCACCGCCGAGCAGGCCAGGATCGCCGAGGACGCCGGCGCCGTCGCCGTCATGGCCCTCGAGCGCGTGCCCGCCGACATCAGGGCCCAGGGCGGCGTCTCGCGCATGAGCGACCCCGACATGATCGACGGCATCATCGAGGCCGTCTCCGTCCCCGTCATGGCCAAGGCCCGCATCGGGCACTTCGTCGAGGCACAGGTGCTGCAGGCCCTCGGGGTCGACTACGTCGACGAGTCCGAGGTGCTCACCCCGGCCGACTACGCCCACCACATCGACAAGTGGGCGTTCACCGTGCCCTTCGTCTGTGGCGCCACCAACCTCGGCGAGGCCCTGCGCCGGATCACCGAGGGCGCGGCGATGATCCGCTCCAAGGGCGAGGCCGGCACGGGTGACGTCTCGAACGCCACCACGCACATGCGCTCGATCCGCGGCGAGATCCGCCGGCTGTCCTCGCTCAGCGAGGACGAGCTCTACGTGGCCGCCAAGGACCTGCAGGCCCCCTACGAGCTCGTCAAGGAGGTCGCGGTCGCCGGCAAGCTGCCCGTCGTGCTGTTCACCGCCGGCGGCATCGCGACCCCCGCCGACGCCGCGATGATGATGCAGCTCGGCGCCGAGGGTGTGTTCGTCGGCTCGGGCATCTTCAAGGCCGGCAACCCGGCGCAGCGCGCCGAGGCGATCGTCAAGGCCACGACGTTCTTCGACGACCCCGACATGCTCGCGAAGGTGTCGCGTGGTCTGGGCGAGGCCATGGTCGGCATCAACGTGGAGGAGATCCCGCAGCCGCACCGCCTGGCCGAGCGCGGCTGGTGACTGCCCCCACCGTCGGGGTCTTCGCGCTGCAGGGCGACGTCCGCGAGCACCAGCGCGTCCTGACGGGGCTGGGTGCCCGGGCCGTGGTCGTGCGGCGCCCCGAGGAGCTCGACCGCGTCGACGGCCTGGTCCTGCCGGGCGGTGAGTCGACGACGATGGCCAAGCTGGCCGCGTCCTTCGAGCTGCTCGAGCCGCTGCGCAAGCGCGTCGCCGAGGGCATGCCGACCTACGGCTCGTGCGCCGGCATGATCCTGCTCGCCGACCGGATCGAGGACGGCGCCGAGGGGCAGCAGACCGTCGGGGGGCTCGACGTCGTCGTACGCCGCAACGCGTTCGGCCGTCAGGTCGACTCCTTCGAGGCCGACGTGTCCTTCGCCGACCTCGACCCGCCCGGCCCGGTGCACGCGGTGTTCATCCGGGCGCCGTGGGTGGAGTCGATGGGGCCGGGGGTCCGCGCGCTCGCGCACGTCGAGGGCGGTCCGGCCGACGGTAAGGTCGTGGCGGTCCGTGGCGGCAGGCACGAGCACCTGCTGGCGACGTCGTTCCATCCCGAGCTGACCGGCGACACGCGGGTCCACGGGCTGTTCCTGCAGATGGTGAGGGAGCGTTCATGAGCGGCCACTCCAAGTGGGCGACCACCAAGCACAAGAAGGCCGTGGTCGACGCCCGGCGCGGCAAGTCCTTCGCCAAGCTGATCAAGAACATCGAGGTCGCGGCGCGCACCGGCGGGGGAGACCCGGCCGGGAACCCGACGCTCTACGACGCGATCCAGAAGGCGAAGAAGACCTCGGTCCCCAACGACAACATCGAGCGGGCGGTCAAGCGTGGCTCGGGCGTCGAGTCCGGCGGGGCCGACTACCAGACGATCATGTACGAGGGCTACGGCCCGAACGGCGTCGCGGTGCTCGTCGAGTGCCTCACCGACAACCGCAACCGGGCGGCGTCGGAGGTGCGCATCGCGCTGACCCGCAACGGCGGCTCGATGGCCGACCCGGGCTCGGTGTCCTACCTGTTCAACCGCAAGGGCGTGGTCATCGTCCCCAAGTCGGAGAGCCTCGGCGAGGACGACGTGCTCGCCGCGGTGCTCGACGCCGGCGCCGACGAGGTCAACGACCTGGGGGAGTCCTTCGAGGTGGTGTCCGAGGCGACCGACCTGGTGACCGTACGCACCGCCCTGCAGGACGCCGGCCTCGACTACGACTCGGCCGAGGCGTCCTTCCTGCCCTCGGTCGTCGTCCCGCTCGACGAGGACGGCGCCAAGAAGGTGTTCCGGCTGATCGAGGCGCTCGAGGACTCCGACGACGTGCAGAACGTCTGGGCGAACTACGACGTCCCGGACGAGATCATGGAAGCCGTCGGCTGAGTCCCTCGCCCGGCCCGGCGGCGGCCGGCTGCTCAGGCCGCGCGGCCGAGCCGTTCGAGCACCGCTGCGCGTGCCGCGTCGGGAGCGACGTCCAGCCGGCGCAGCATCGCCGTGACCGGTCCCTCGTCGCTCAGGACGCCGAGCACGAGGTGCTCCGCCCGGATGTCGCGGCTGCGCAGGTCGAGTGCCTGCCGCAGGGCCGACTCCAGCGACCTCCTGGCCTCCGCCGTGAACGGGATGTGCCCTCGGGCGCGGCGCCGTCGCCGGAGCAGTCCGCGCCGACCCGGGGGAGTGGTCGCGAGCGCGCCCGGGCCGAAGCTCGCCTCCACCCGGCGACGGACGTCGTCGACGTCGATCCCCAGCCCCCGCAGGGCGGCTCGGGCGGCCTCGGTGTCGCCACGTGAGCTGACCTCGTGACGGACCCGGTCGTGGGTCAGCCCGACCGGCTCGAGCACCTCCCGCAGCGACGAACCCTCGCTCAGCACCGCGAGCAGCAGGTGCTCGGTCCCGATCCGCTCGTGATCGAGGTCGCGGGCCTGCGCCTGTGCCTCGACGACCACCCGTCGGGCGTCCTCGGTGAACCTCTCGAACATCCGGCTACCGTCCCGTCCGCTGTCGATGCTTCTTGTGGACCGCCTGCCTGCTGACCCCGAGCACGGCGCCGATCGCCTCCCAGGACCAGCCGTGGTCGCGCGCGTTGCGCACCTGCAGCGCCTCGAGCTGCTCGGTCAGGCGGCGCAGCGCCGCCACGGCGCGCAGCCCCACGTCCGGGTCGGTGCTCGCGGCCCGCGCCGCCGCCGTCGAGGTCTCCCCGGCTGCCGTCATACGCGTCAACCTAGATTGACGAGAGGCCATCTGTCAACCTCCGTTGACGGTTGCCGGAGGAGAGGACCGGCGTGGCGTACGACGGGATGGTCGGGCCGCGCCGGTAGCGTCTGCTCCGAACAGGTGTTCGGACCGTCGCGGCAGGAGCCGGTCCGTGGGAGAGCCGGCGGGAGCCGGTCGGCGGGAGAGGCGGGTGCGAGGGTGCGGGTGCTGGGCGTCGACCCCGGGCTGACCCGGTGCGGTCTCGGTGTGGTCGAGGGGTCGGTCGGCCGCGCGCTGCACCTCGTCGCGGTCGACGTGGTCCGCACCGACCCCGGCGCGGACATCGGCACCCGGCTGCTCGGCATCGAGCGGGCCGTCGAGCGCTGGATCGCCGAGCACCGCCCCGACGCGGTGGCGGTCGAGCGGGTGTTCAGCCAGCACAACGTCCGCACCGTGATGGGCACCGCGCAGGCCAGCGCGGTCGCCATCACCTGTGCCGCCCGGGCCGGCCTGCCGGTCGCGCTGCACACGCCGAGCGAGATGAAGGCTGCCGTGACGGGCAGCGGCCGCGCCGACAAGGCGCAGGTGGGAGCCATGGTGACCCGCATCCTGCGGCTGGACGCCGCCCCCCGGCCGGCCGACGCCGCCGACGCCCTCGGGCTGGCGATCTGCCACGTCTGGCGCGGCGGTGCCGCCGACCGCTACGCCGCCGCCCTCGCCGCGGCCGGTGCCGTCAGGCCCGGCACGGCCGCAGGGGGTCCCCGGTGATCGCGTTCGTGTCGGGCCGGGTCGCCCAGCTCGCGCCGGACGGCGCGGTGGTCGAGGTCGGCGGCGTCGGCCTGTCGGTGCAGTGCACGCCGGGCACGCTCGCGGGGCTCCGCCTGGGCGAGCACGCCCACCTTTCGACGTCGATGGTGGTGCGCGAGGAGTCGCTGACCCTCTACGGGTTCGCCGACGAGGACGAGCGGACGGTCTTCGAGCTGCTCCAGACCGCGAGCGGTGTCGGCCCCCGGCTCGCCCAGGCCATGCTCGCCGTGCACGCCCCCGACGCGCTGCGCCAGGCCGTCGCGACCGAGGACCTTGCGGCCCTCACCCAGGTTCCCGGCGTCGGCCGCAAGGGGGCCCAGCGGATCGTCCTCGAGCTCAAGGACCGGCTGGGGGCCGCCCGCGGAACGGCCGGGTCGGCGCGCCGGTCCCCGGCCGCGCAGCAGGGGTGGCGGGAGCAGCTGCACGGCGCCCTGCTCGGGCTGGGCTGGTCCTCGCGGGAGGCCGACGACGCCGTGGCCGCGGCCGCCCCCGAGGCGGAGCGCGCCACGGAGGCCGGGGAGGCGCCCGACATCGCGACCCTGCTCAAGGTCGCCCTGCGCACCTTGAGCCGAGCATGAGGAGCCGCGCATGAGCGAGGCCAGCGCGACCGCTGCCGAGCGGCTGGTCGACCCCGGCGTGGACGTCTCGCCGTCGCCCGACGACGAGCGCGAGGTCGAGGCGGCCCTGCGGCCCCGCACCCTGACCGAGTTCATCGGCCAGCACCGCGTGCGCGAGCAGCTGGGCCTGGTGCTCGAGGCGGCGCGCGGCCGGGGCAGGGTGCCCGACCACGTCCTGCTCAGCGGGCCGCCCGGCTTGGGCAAGACCACCCTGGCGATGATCGTCGCCGCCGAGATGCAGGCACCGCTGCGCATCACCAGCGGCCCCGCCATCCAGCACGCGGGCGACCTGGCGGCGCTCCTGTCCAGCCTCGCCGAGGGCGAGGTCCTGTTCCTCGACGAGATCCACCGGATGTCCCGCCCGGCCGAGGAGATGCTCTACCTCGCGATGGAGGACTTCCGGGTCGACGTCATCGTCGGCAAGGGGCCGGGCGCGACCGCGATCCCGCTCGAGATCCCACCCTTCACCCTGGTCGGCGCGACCACCCGGGCCGGGATGCTGCCCGGCCCGCTGCGCGACCGCTTCGGCTTCACCGCGCACATGGACTTCTACGAGGCCGGGGACCTCGAGCAGGTGCTGACCCGGTCGGCGGGGCTGCTCGGTGTCCGCCTCACCTCCGACGGGTCGGTCGAGATAGCCGGCCGCTCGCGGGGCACCCCCCGCATCGCCAACCGCCTGCTGCGGCGGGTGCGCGACTACGCCCAGGTCCGCGCCGACGGTGTGGTCAGCGAGGACGTCGCACGGGCCGCGCTGCTCGTCTACGAGGTCGACGAGCGCGGCCTCGACCGACTCGACCGCGCCGTCCTGCGCGCCCTCGTCGGGCACTTCGGCGGCGGCCCGGTGGGCGTCTCGACGCTCGCGGTCGCCGTCGGTGAGGAACGCGAGACCGTCGAGGAGGTGGCCGAGCCGTTCCTGGTCCGCGCCGGTCTGCTGGCACGCACCCCGCGCGGCCGGGTGGCGACGCCGGCGGCCTGGGCGCACCTGGGCCTGACACCGCCGCGGGACCGCGCGGCCGCGGCCCCCGACCTCTTCACCGGCGAGGGCGGCGCTCCCAGGGACTGACCAGGCGCGACAGGTAGACTCCCGCCCGGTCCGCCGGCCCGACCCATCGGCCGCGCCCCTCACACCGCATCGGAAGGACTCCTCTCCCCGTGGAACTCGTTTTCCCCGTCCTGCTCCTGGTGGGCTTCTACTTCCTCGTGATCCGCCCCGCGCGGAACCGGCAGCGGGCCGCTCTCGAGCTCCAGCAGCGCCTCGCGCCCGACCTCGAGGTGCTGACGACGTCGGGGATGTACGCCCGGGTGGTCGCCGTCGAGGAGGACGCCGTCGCGCTCGAGATCTCGCCCGGCGTGACCGTGCGCGTCGTCAAGGCCGCCGTCGGCAAGATCCTCACCGACCAGGCCGACCACGACGAGGCCGACCACGACGAGACCGTCGCCGACGAGACCGGCGCCGAGTCCGAGGTGGGCGACGACCGCCCGTAGGTCGACCGCCTCCCGCCCAGCACCAACCGGCGCCCGTGCCGCCGGCCGAACGGAGAAGAGCTCTCGTGGCAGCACAGACCGTCCCACGCCCGGGCCGGACCATCCTGGTCCTCGGCGTGCTCACCGCCCTCGTCTTCGGGCTGATCTGGGTGGCGGCGCCCGACCGGCTGGGCGAGGAGCGTCTGTCGGCCGCGGACAAGTACCAGCCACGCCTCGGCCTGGACCTCGAGGGCGGGACCAGCGTCATCCTCACGCCGCGCGTCGCGCCCGGCGAGAAGGGTGAGATCACGCAGGACAACCTGGACCAGGCGGTCTCGATCATCCGCAACCGCGTCGACAGCTTCGGCGTCGCGGAGTCCGAGGTCGCGACCGCCGGCGACAACATCGTCATCTCGATCCCCGGCAAGCAGGACCGCTCGATCCTCGACACCGTGCGCCAGACCGCCGAGCTGCGCTTCCGGCAGGTGCTGCAGACCGCCGCCGGGGTCGCCATCCCCACCCAGACGCCGAGCCCGACCCCCTCGGGCACCGCGTCGCCGGCACCGAGCGGCACGCCGTCGCCGGGCGCGACGCCGTCAGGGAGCGCGAGCCCGGCGGAGAGCACCGAGAGCCGCGCGGTGCCCAAGGCGCTGCAGGCGGCCTCGACCCCGAGCGCGTCCGCCAGCCCGACGCCGAGCGCGACGCCGTCCTCGTCGCCGAGCGGGACACCCACGGCACCCCCGGCGACACCCCAGCCCGCCGGCCCCGGCGAGATCACCCCGGAGATCCTGCAGCGGTTCTCCGAGCTCGACTGCTCCGACCCCGAGGCCGTCCGGCAGGCGCTGCGCGAGCCGGGCCTCGACGACCCCGACGCCACGATCGTGACCTGCGACGAGGACGGCGCCGAGAAGTTCATCCTCGGCCCGGCCGAGGTGCTCGGCACCGACGTGAGCGGGGCGTCGGCCGGGCTGCAGCAGAACAACCAGGGCATCTCCACCGGCGGCTGGGTCGTCCAGCTCGACTTCACCGGTGAGGGGAAGAAGAAGTTCGGCGACATCACCCGACGCCTGTTCTCCGAGCAGGGCGACCTCAACCGGTTCGCGATCGTCCTCGACGCGCTGGTCGTGTCGGCACCGACCACCAACGCCGTGATCACCAACGGCCAGGCAGAGATCTCGGGCAACTTCACCCAGGCCGAGGCCGCCGACCTCGCCAACGTGCTCAAGTTCGGTGCCCTGCCCCTGACCTTCGACCCGGGCGAGGTGCAGGAGATCTCCGCGACACTCGGCGGCGACCAGCTGCGTGCGGGCCTGGTCGCCGGCGTGATCGGGCTGCTCCTCGTGGTCATCTACTCCCTGCTCTACTACCGGGGGCTGGGGATCGTGACGATCGCGAGCCTCGCCGTCGCAGCCGTCATCACCTACGGCATGGTCGTGCTGCTCGGCTGGCAGATCGGCTTCCGGCTCAGCCTCGCCGGCATCGCCGGTCTCATCGTGGCCATCGGCATCACGGCCGACTCGTTCGTGGTGTTCTTCGAACGCATCCGCGACGAGGTGCGCGAGGGCAAGCCGCTGCGGGTCGCCGTCGAGACGGGCTGGGCCCGGGCCCGGCGCACGATCCTCGCCGCGGACTTCGTGTCCTTCCTCGCGGCGGTCGTGCTCTACCTGCTCTCGGTCGGTGGGGTGCGGGGCTTCGCCTTCACCCTCGGCCTCACGACCCTGATCGACATCTTCGTCGTCTTCCTGTTCACCCATCCGCTGGTGCGCATCCTGGCCGGGACGAGGTTCTTCGGTCAGGGCCACCGGCTGTCGGGGCTCGACCCCGAGCGGCTGGGAGCAACCCGCGGCACCATGCTCACCCGACCACCTCGCCGCGCCGCGGCGAACCCGAAGGAGGCGTGATGACCCGTCTCGGCGACGTCGGTGCACGCCTCTACCGGGGCGAGGTGTCCTACGACTTCATCGCGAACCGCCGGCTGTGGTTCGGCGTGTCCGCGGTGCTCCTGCTGGTGTCGATCGCCTCCCTGCTCGTCCTGCGGCTGACGCTGGGCATCGAGTTCCGCGGCGGAGCCGAGTTCCGCGTCAAGGGCCCCTCGGTCAGCGACCAGGCGGTGCGCGACACCGTCGGGTCGGTCGTCGGCGGCGAGATCGTCGTCCAGCGCGTGGGGCAGAACACGGTCCGCGCGCAGACCGAGGAGCTGGACAGCCGCGAGGTCGAGGAGGTGCAGACAGCGCTGGCCGAGCGTTTCGACGTGGCGGTCGACGAGGTCAGCACCCAGTTCATCGGCCCGAGCTGGGGGCGCGACATCTCCACCAAGGCGCTGCGCGCCCTCGTCTTCTTCCTGCTCGGGGTCGTCGCGTTCCTGTCGCTGTACTTCGAGTGGAAGATGGCGCTCGCGGCGATGGTCGCGCTGCTCCACGACCTGGTGATCACCACCGGGCTCTACTCGCTGATCGGCTTCGAGGTCACGCCGGCGACCGTGATCGGCTTCCTGACCATCCTCGGCTACTCGCTCTACGACACCGTCGTCGTGTTCGACAAGGTCCGCGAGAACACGCAAGGGCTGGCCGGCGGCAGCCGGCGCACCTACAGCGGCGCGGTCAACCTCGCCGTGAACCAGACGCTGGTGCGGTCGATCAACACCTCGATCATCGCCCTGATGCCGATCGGTGCGATCCTCTTCGCCGGGGTGGTGCTGCTCGGCGCCGGGCCGCTCAAGGACCTGGCGCTCGCCCTCTTCATCGGCGTCGCGGTCGGCGCCTACTCGTCCATCTTCGTGGCTCCCGCGGTGCTCGCCGGGTTCAAGGAGCGCGAGCCCGCGATGCAGGCGCTCGCCCGGCGCGTCGCCAGCCGCAAGCAGGCCGGTCCGGCCACCGCGGCGGTGCGGGACGGCCGGGGCGGGCGCACCGCCACCCCGCGGACGGGCGAGGAGGAGCCGCCCGGGCCCGAGGCCGAGCCGGTCGGCGCCGGTGCCCCCGCCGCCCGGGGGTCGGCGCCGGCCCGGCCGTCCGGCGGCCAGCGCCCCCAGCCGGCCAGGGCCGCCAAGAGCCCCGGCAGCGGCAAGGCCGGCAAGGGCGGCAGCCGCAACCGCTCCAGCCGGAAGAAGCGGCGCTGATGGTGCACGACGCCGACCTCGCGTCCCGGCTGCTCGCCAGGGTCCGCGACGTGCCCGACTTCCCGAAGCCGGGCATCGTCTTCAAGGACATCACGCCGCTGCTCGCCGACCACGGGTCGCTCGCCGCGACCGTCGCGGGTCTGGCCGCCCCCTTCCGCGAGTCCCGGGTCGACCTCGTGGCGGGCATCGAGGCCCGCGGCTTCGTGCTGGGTGCCCCCGTGGCCCTGGCCCTGGCCGCCGGCTTCACGCCCGTACGCAAGAAGGGCAAGCTCCCCGGCCCGACCGAGGAGGCGACCTACGAGCTGGAGTACGGCTCCGCCACCCTCGAGGTGACCACCGACGCGTTCGCGCCGGGCACCCGCGTCCTCGTGGTCGACGACGTCCTCGCGACCGGAGGGACGGCGGCCGCGACCGTCGACCTGGTGCGCCGGTGCGGGGCCGAGGTCGTCGGTGTCGCGTTCCTCCTCGAGCTCGGCGCCCTCGACGGTCGCGCCGCGCTCGCGGCCGTGGACGTCGCGGACCCGCTGGTCCTGCTCACGGTCTGACCGCTGCGGGCGCCGGGGGCCGGGCACTAGACTCGGAGGCACGGACCCGACGACGAGCTGGAGCCGCCCGTGGCCGACGCGCCTCCCTCCACCCCGGTCGACCTCGACGGAGGCGCACCGGAGGAGGCGCTGGCGCCCGCGCCCGGCCTGCCGCCGCCCGCCCACCCCTCGCGCCGGGTCCGGGCCCGGCTGGCTCGCCTCGGTGCGCAGCGGCCGACCGTCAACCCGGTGCTCGACCCGCTGTTCCGCATCGTCCGCCAGACCCACCCCAAGGCCGACCTGCGCCTGCTCGAGCGCGCCTACGACGTGGCCGAGCTCCACCACCGCGGCCAGCTGCGCAAGAGCGGCGACCCCTACATCACCCACCCGCTCGCGGTCACCTCGATCCTCGCCGAGCTGGGCATGACCCCGCCCACCCTGTGCGCGTCGCTGCTGCACGACACCGTCGAGGACACCGCCTACACCCTCGACCAGCTGCGCGAGGACTTCGGCGACGAGGTCGCGGCCCTCGTCGACGGCGTCACCAAGCTCGACAAGGTCAAGTACGGCGAGTCGGCACAGGCCGAGACCGTGCGCAAGATGGTCGTGGCGATGGCCCGCGACATCCGCGTCCTGGTCATCAAGCTGGCCGACCGGCTCCACAACATGCGCACGATCCGCTACCTGCGCCAGGAGAAGCAGGAGCAGAAGGCGCGCGAGTGCCTCGAGATCTTCGCGCCGCTCGCCCACCGGCTCGGCATGAACACCATCAAGTGGGAGCTCGAGGACCTGTCGTTCGCGACGCTCTACCCCAAGGTCTACGAGGAGATCGTGCGCCTGGTGACCGACCGGGCGCCCAGCCGCGACGACTACCTGACCCTCGTCATCGACCAGGTCACCGACGACCTCAAGGGCGCCAAGACCCGCGCCCTGGTGACCGGTCGGCCCAAGCACTACTACTCGATCTACCAGAAGATGATCGTGCGCGGTCGCGACTTCGCCGACATCTACGACCTGGTGGGCATCCGGGTCCTCGTCGACTCGGTCCGCGACTGCTACGCCGCGCTGGGCAGCATCCACGCCCGCTGGAACCCGGTGCCGGGGCGGTTCAAGGACTACATCGCGATGCCCAAGTTCAACATGTACCAGTCGCTGCACACGACGGTGATCGGCCCGGAGGGCAAGCCCGTCGAGATGCAGATCCGTACGTTCGCGATGCACCGTCGCGCCGAGTACGGCGTCGCGGCGCACTGGAAGTACAAGGAGGACCCGTCCGCGGCCGCGACCGAGGGCGTGCGTCGCCGGCTGCCGGACAAGGCCGACGCGGGTGCCAACGACATGGCGTGGCTGCGCCAGCTGCTCGACTGGCAGAAGGAGACCGAGGACCCGGGGGAGTTCCTCGAGAGCCTGCGCTTCGACCTGAAGTCCGCCGAGACGTTCGTCTTCACCCCCAAGGGTGACGTCATCGCCCTGCCCGCGGGCGCGACGCCGGTCGACTTCGCCTACGCCGTGCACACCGAGGTCGGCCACCGCACCATCGGCGCCCGGGTGAACGGCCGCCTCGTGCCGCTGGAGAGCACCCTGGACAACGGCGACGTCGTCGAGGTCTTCACCTCCAAGGCGCAGGGCGCCGGGCCGAGCCGTGACTGGCTGGCGTTCGTCAAGAGCCCGCGCGCGCGCAACAAGATCAGGGCCTGGTTCTCCAAGGAGCGCCGAGAGGAGGCCATCGAGCACGGTCGCGACGCGATCGCCAAGGCGATGCGCAAGCAGAACCTGCCCATCCAGCGCCTGCTCAGCTCGGAGACGCTGACGACGCTCGCCCACGACCTCCGCTACCCCGACATCACGGCTCTCTACGCCGCCATCGGCGAGAACCACGTGTCCGCCCAGTCGGTCGTCAACAAGCTCGTCGAGTCGCTGGGCGGTGCGGACGGCGCCACCGAGGACCTCGCCGAGGTCACCACCCCCGGCGCCACGACCCGGCGGCCGCGGACCTCCAACGACCCGGGCGTCGTGGTCAAGGGCGCCAGCGACATCTGGGTCAAGCTCGCGCGGTGCTGCACCCCGGTGCCGGGCGACACGATCGTCGGGTTCGTGACCCGTGGCAGCGGGGTCTCGGTGCACCGCGGCGACTGCGTCAACGCCGTGGCCCTGTCCAACCAGCCCGACCGCATGGTCGACGTGGAGTGGGCACCCTCGGCGTCGTCGGTGTTCCTCGTCGCCATCCAGGTCGAGGCGCTCGACCGGTCGCGGCTGCTCTCGGACGTGACCCGCGTGCTGTCCGACCAGCACGTGAACATCCTCTCGGCGTCGGTCACCACGACCCGCGACCGGGTGGCGATCTCGCGGTTCACCTTCGAGATGGGCGACCCCAAGCACCTCGGCCACGTGCTGCGAGCCGTCCGCGGGGTGGACGGGGTGTTCGACGTCTACCGCGTCACCAGCGCCAAGCCCTGACGGGGGCCTGACGCTCCGCTAGCCTCCTACGGATATCGTGGGAACGACCGGGTCACACCGACGAGGAGCGCCGTCATGAGAAAGATCGAACACTGGATCGGTGGCAGCGAGACCACGGGGTCCTCGACCCGGACCGCGCCGGTGTGGGACCCCGCGACGGGGCGGCAGCAGGCCGAGGTGGTCCTCGCCGAGCCCGCCGACGTGGACGCCGCGGTCCAGGCGGGCCGCAAGGCGTTCGAGGAGTGGCGCGAGGTCTCCGTCGTGCGCCGCGCCCGCATCATGTTCGCCTTCCGCGACCTCGTGGCGCGCCACAGCGACGAGCTGGCCCGGCTGGTCTCGGCCGAGCACGGCAAGGTCGTCTCGGACGCGCTCGGCGAGGTCACCCGTGGCCTGGAGGTCGTGGAGTTCGCGTGCGGCATCCCGCACCTGCTCAAGGGGCAGTTCTCCGAGCAGGTCTCGACCGACGTCGACTCCTACTCCTTCCGGCAGCCCCTCGGGGTCGTCGCGGGCATCACGCCGTTCAACTTCCCGGCGATGGTCCCGATGTGGATGCACCCGGTCGCCATCGCGACCGGCAACACGTTCGTGCTCAAGCCGAGCGAGCGCGACCCGTCGGTCTCGACGTTCATCGCCCAGCTCTACGCGGACGCGGGGCTGCCCGACGGCGTCTACAACGTCGTGCACGGCGACAAGGTGGCCGTGGACGCGATCCTGGACCACCCCGAGATCGCCGCGGTCTCCTTCGTCGGCTCGACGCCGATCGCGCGCTACGTCTACGAGCGCGGGACCGCGGCCGGCAAGCGCGTGCAGGCCCTCGGTGGAGCGAAGAACCACGCGGTCGTGCTGCCCGACGCCGACCTCGACTTCGCCGCCGAGCACCTGGTCGCGGCCGGCTACGGGTCGGCCGGGCAGCGGTGCATGGCGATCTCGGCGGTCGTGGCGGTCGGCGACGCCGGCGACCGACTCGTGGAGAAGGTCAAGGCGCTGACCGAGAACCTGCGGGTCGGGCCCGGCGGGGACGCGTCGTCGGACATGGGGCCGGTCGTGACGCGGGAGGCCCGCACCCGCATCTCGGACTACGTCGACGGGGGGGTCGAGGCAGGCGCGACCCTCGTGGTCGACGGCCGGGGCCTGTCCGTCGACGGGCACGAGGACGGGTTCTACGTCGGGCCCTGCCTGTTCGACCACGTGCGGCCGGACATGGAGGTCTACACCGATGAGATCTTCGGTCCGGTGCTCGTCGTGCTCCGCGCCCGCACGGCCGACGAGGCCATCGACCTGGTCAACGCCAACCCCTACGGCAACGGGACCGCGATCTTCACCTCCAGCGGGCAGGCGGCCCGCGTGTTCCAGCGCAAGGTGACCGTCGGCATGATCGGCGTCAACGTGCCCATCCCGGTGCCGATGGCCTTCTACTCGTTCGGCGGCTGGAAGAGCTCGCTGTTCGGGGACCGCCACGTGCACGGCACCGAGGGCGTGGGCTTCTACACCCAGGCCAAGGTGGTGACCAGCCGCTGGCCGCAGCCGCAGGAGGCCAGCGGGGCGCACCTCGGCTTCCCGACCGCCCACTGAGGGGCCCGGCCGGGTCCGGTCAGGAGAACTCGGCGAGGGTCTTCTCGGCCTCGACGAGCCAGGTGCGGCGGGTCGCGGCGGCGGTCTCCGCGTCGGCGGCCTTCTTCTCCTCGCCCACGGCCCGCGCCTTCGCGGCCTCCTCCTCGAGGCCGGCGATGCTGGACCGCAGCTGGCTCACCGTCGCCTCGGCACGGGCGCGGGCCTCGGGGTTGGACCTGGCCCAGGCGGCGTCCTCGGCCGAGCGCACCGCCTCGTCGACCGTGCGCAGCCGGTTCTCGACGGACTCCTTCGACGCGCGCGGGACGTGGCCGGCGGCCTCCCACCGCTCGTGGATGCCGCGCAGAGCGCTCCGTGCCGACCTCACGTCGGTGACCGGCAGCAGCGCCTCGGCCTCGACCAGCAGTGCATGCTTCTTCTCGAGGTTGACGGCCAGGTCGGCGTCGCGCGCCGCGAAGACCTCGTTGCGGGCGGAGAAGAAGGTGTCCTGCGCCGCGCGGAACCTGGTCCAGAGCTGGTCCTCGACGTCGCGCCGGGCGCGACCGACCGCCTTCCACCGGGTCATGAGGTCGCGGTAGGCGCGCGCCGTCTCGCCCCACTCCTTCGACGACGAGAGCGCCTCGGCCTCCTTGACCAGCTTCTCCTTCTGCGCCGCGGCCTCGCCACGGTGCTCGTCCAGCTCGGCGAAGTGGGCCCGGCGGTGCTTGTCGAAGGCCGTCCGGGCATGGCTGAAGCGCTTCCACAGCGCGTCGTCGGCCTTGCGGTCGAGGCGGGGTGCGGCCTTCCACTCGTCGAGCAGCGCCCGTAGACGGTCGCCGGACTTCTTCCACTCCGTCGACGTGGACAGCGCCTCGGCCTCGGTGACGATGCGCTCCTTCGTGACGGCGGCACGTTCGCGGGCCTTCGCGCGCTCCGCGTCGCGTCGGGCCTTGCGCCGCGCGATGGCCTCGGTGAGGCCGTCCAGCCGGGCCAGCAGAGCCGCCAGGTCGCCGACGGCGTTGGCCCCCGTCACCGACTCCCGCAGGTGCTCGACCGACGTGGTCGCGTCCGCCAGGCTGACGCCGCCGGCGGCGACGCGCTGCTCGAGCAGGTCGACCTGACCGGCGAGCTCGTCGAACTTGCGGCCGAAGTAGGCGAGCGCCTCCGGGGGCTGGGCGCCGGGGTAGGAGCCCACCGACCGCTCCCCGCCGGCGGTGCGCACCCAGACCGTGCCGTCGTCGTCGACCCGGCCCCACTCCGCCGGGTCCGACGCGGGAACCACGGGTGCCGGGGGCTGCGGCCCCGGCTGGTCGGCCGTGGGGGACGGTGTGACCGGCGGGGCGGGGGTCGGGGCAGCCGGCGAGGAGGGTGCCGGAGGCGCAGGGGTCGCCGCGGGCATCGAGTCCGTTGTCGGTTCCGGGGTCGGCTCGGGCATCGCCTCGGGGGTCGGCTCGGGCATCGGCTCGGGGGTCGGCTCGGGGGTCGGCTCGGGGCTCGGGGCGGGCATCGGCTCGGGCATGGGCTCGGGCATCGGCTCGGGCATCGGCTCGGGGCTCGGGGCAGGCGCCGCCGGGGAGGGGGCCGCCTCGGGCGACGGCTCAGGCGCGGGTCCGGCCGTCTCCTCCGGCGGGGTGGGGGACTGCTCGGTCACGTCACGCCTTCCCGATCCTCACGCTCTCGATGCTCACCGGCTGCGCCGGCGCCCCGTCGCCGCCGCCCCCCTCGACCCCGGCCTCGGCCACCGTCGTCACGACGTCCAGGCCCTCGGAGATCGTGCCGAAGATCGTGAAGTTCGGCGGCAGGGTGGTGTCGTCGTAGACGAGGAAGAACTGGCTGCCGTTCGTGCCCGGTCCGGCGTTGGCCATGGCCACGGTGCCGGCGGGGTAGTTGTTCTCGGCGTCGGCCGGGAGGTTCTCCTCGGCGAACTGGTAGCCGGGGCCGCCGCTGCCGCTGCCGGTCGGGTCGCCGCACTGCAGGACGAAGATGTTGCTCGTCGTCAGGCGGTGGCACGAGGTGCCGTCGAAGTAGCCCTCGGTCGCCAGGTGCCGGAAGCTGTTGGTCGTGCAGGGCGCGTCGGCGGCTGCCATGTCGACCGTGATCTCGCCCCGGTCGGTGACGAGGGTGGCCGTGAACGGCTGGGTGTAGCGCTCCGGTTCGTCGGCGTCGTACGGCGGCACGCCCACGTCCTTGGACGCCTCGCGCGCGTCGGTGCTGTAGGTGCAGCCTGCGCCCTCGGTAGCGCTGGGGGTCGAGGTCGGGCTGGGGCTCTGCGACGCCGTCGCGGTCGGGCTGGAGGTGTCGCGCGTGCCGACGGTCGAGTCGTCGTCACCCCCGAGAGCGAGGCCCAGGGCCACGACGCCACCGACGACGGCGATGACGGCCAGCGCCACCGCGCCGCCCTGCTGGAGCTTGCGGCGGCGGGCCGCGGCCTCCTGGCGGCGCGCCTGCTGGCGCTCGTAGCGCTCCCGCGCCAGCTGCCGCTCTCGCTTCGCACTGCCCGCCACGCGTCGCCTCCGGTCCGCTACGCCCGCTCTGCTCCTGAACGGCGGCGCGGTCGGACGTGACCGCCGCGCCGGTCGCACAGTCTAGGTGGAGGGGCCTCCAGGGCCGCGCAACGCGTTCGCGGGTCGCGACGTGCCGCCGGTAGGCTCGGTGGCCGCCGCCTGCCCGCCTCCCACCGCCCCGACCCCCGAAAGGCGCCCGTGCTCATCACCGGCTTCCCCGCCGCCGCCTTCGGCACGAACTGCTACGTCGTCGCGCCCGGGGCCGGCGAGCACGCGGTCGTCGTGGACCCCGGCGTCGACGTCGTCGACCGGCTCGACGAGGTGCTCCGCGAGCACCGGCTGCAGCCCGTCGCCGTGCTGCTCACCCACGGGCACCTCGACCACACCTTCTCCGTGACGCCCGTCTGCGGGGCGCGCGGCATCCCGGCCTACCTGCACCCCGGGGACGACCACATGCTCGCCGACCCGCTCGCCGGGATCTCGCCCGAGACCGGCGCGCTCTTCGGCGGGCGTCTCGAGTGGACCGAGCCCGACGACGTGAAGCCGCTCGGCGACGGCGATGTCCTGCGCCTCGCCGGGCTGGAGATCACGGTCGACCACGCGCCGGGGCACACACCGGGCTCCGTCGCGTTCCGGCTGCCGGGCGACGACGCCGCGGACCGTCCGGAGGTCATGCTCTCGGGCGACCTGCTCTTCGCCGGGTCGATCGGGCGCACCGACCTGCCCGGCGGCGACACCGAGCAGATGATGGCCAGCCTGGCCCGCACCGTCCTGACCCTCGACGACGGCGTCGTCGTGCTACCCGGTCACGGACCGCAGACGACCGTCGGCGAGGAGCGCGCGACCAACCCGTTCCTGCGCGGGCTGGCCGCACCCGCGGCGCGAGGGCTCTGAGCCGATGTCGACCTTCCAGGCCCCGAAGGGCACCTTCGACCTGGTGCCGCCGGACTCGGCGACCTTCCTCGCCGTGCGCGAGGCGATGGCGGCGCCGGCGCGGGCGGCCGGCTACACCTACGTCGAGACCCCCGCGTTCGAGGACACCGCGCTCTTCCAGCGCGGCGTGGGGGAGTCGACGGACGTCGTGTCGAAGGAGATGTACACCTTCGAGGACAAGGGCGGCCGGTCGATCACGCTGCGGCCCGAGGGCACCGCGTCCGTGCTGCGGGCGGTCCTCGAGCACAGCCTGCACCGTGGGCCGCTGCCGGTGAAGCTCTGGTACTCCGGCAGCTTCTACCGCTACGAGCGCCCGCAGGCCGGTCGCTACCGGCACTTCTCCCAGGTCGGCGCCGAGGCCCTGGGCGTCGAGGACCCCGCTCTGGACGCCGAGCTCGTGGTGCTGGCTGTCGACGGCTACCGCGCGCTCGGGCTGCGCCAGGTCCGGCTCCTGCTGAACTCGCTGGGCTGCCGCGAGTGCCGCCCGGTCTACCGGGCCGCGTTGCAGGAGTTCCTGCGCGGGCTCGACCTCGACGACGAGACCCGCCGGCGCATCGACGTCAACCCGCTGCGGGTGCTCGACGACAAACGGCCCGAGGTCGCCGGCCAGCTGGCCGACGTGCCGGTGACGGCCGACTTCCTGTGCGAGGCGTGCAAGAGCCACCACGAGCACGTACGCGCGCTGCTGACCGCGTCCGAGGTCGACTTCGAGGACGCTCCCCGGCTGGTCCGCGGGCTCGACTACTACACGCGCACCACCTTCGAGTTCGTCCACGACGGGCTGGGCGCGCAGTCGGCCATCGGCGGGGGCGGTCGCTACGACGGGCTGTCCGAGTCGATCGGCGGGCCGCGGCTGCCCGGCGTCGGCTGGGCGCTCGGCGTCGACCGCACGGTGCTCGCGCTCCGCGCCGAGGGCGTCGAGGCACCGCCGGCCGCGCCGGTTCGGGTCTTCGCGGTGCCGCTGGGCGAGGACGCGCTGCGCGTGCTGTTCCTGACCGTGACGGCGCTGCGCCGGGCCGGCGTCGGCGCGGACCTCGCCTACGGCGGCCGTGGCCTCAAGGGGGCGATGAAGGCGGCCGACAGGTCGGGCGCGTCGCACGCGGTCGTGGTGGGCGAGCGAGATCTCGCGGCCGGTGTCGCGCAGGTGAAGGACCTGTCCACCGGCGACCAGACCGCCGTCCCGCTCGACGACCTCGTCGCACACCTCCAGGAGCTCCTTCCGTGATCCGCACCCACACCGCCGGCTCACTGCGCGCGTCGCACGCCGGCCAGTCCGTCACGCTCGCCGGCTGGGTGGCCCGCCGACGCGACCACGGCGGCGTGGCCTTCATCGACCTCCGCGACGCGTCCGGCTTCGTGCAGGTCGTTGTCCGCGACGAGGAGGTCGCCGCCGGCCTGCGCAACGAGTTCTGCCTGCGCGTGGCGGGTGAGGTCAGCCTCCGGCCGGAGGGCAACGCCAACCCGAACCTGCCGACCGGCGAGGTCGAGGTCGTGGCGGCCGAGGTCGAGGTGCTCAGCGAGTCGGCCCCGCTGCCGTTCCAGATCGACGAGCACGTCGAGGTCGGCGAGGAGGTGCGGCTGCGTCACCGCTACCTCGACCTGCGCCGCCCCGGTCCGGCGGCGGCGCTGCGCCTGCGCAGCGAGGTCAGCCGGGCGGCGCGCACGGTGCTGCACGACCGCGACTTCGTCGAGGTCGAGACCCCGACGCTGACCCGCTCGACGCCGGAGGGGGCGCGCGACTTCCTCGTGCCCGCCCGGCTGCAGCCGGGCAGCTGGTACGCCCTGCCGCAGTCGCCGCAGCTGTTCAAGCAGCTGCTCATGGTGGCCGGGATGGAGCGCTACTACCAGATCGCCCGCTGCTACCGCGACGAGGACTTCCGGGCCGACCGGCAGCCCGAGTTCACCCAGCTCGACATCGAGATGAGCTTCGTCGACCAGGACGACGTCATCGAGGTCGGCGAGGCCGTGATGGCCGCCCTGTGGCGCCTGGTGGGCCACGAGATCCCGCTGCCGATCCCGCGCATGACCTACGCGGAGGCGATGGCGCGCTTCGGCACAGACAAGCCCGACCTGCGCTTCGGGCAGGAGCTCGTCGACTGCACGGCGTTCTTCGACAAGACGCCGTTCCGGGTGTTCCAGGCCGAGCACGTCGGCGCGGTCGTCATGCCCGGCGGGGCCTCGCAGTCGCGTAAGGAGCTCGACGCCTGGCAGGACTGGGCCAAGGCGCGCGGGGCGCGCGGTCTCGCGTACGTGCTCGTCGGCGCCGACGGCGAGCTCGGTGGCCCCGTCGCCAAGAACATCTCCGACGAGGAGAAGGCCGGGCTGGCGGGCCATGTCGGGGCGGCGGCCGGCGACGCGGTGTTCTTCGCGGCGGGTGCCGCCACGCCGTCGCGGGCCCTGCTGGGGCACGCGCGGGTGGAGGTGGGCCGCCGGTGCGGTCTCGTCGACGAGTCGGCCTGGGCGTTCCTCTGGGTGGTCGACGCGCCGCTGTTCGAGCCCAGCGCGGCGGCGCGAGCGAGCGGTGACGTCGCGGTCGGCGCGGGCGCGTGGACCGCGGTGCACCACGCGTTCACCTCTCCCAGGCCGGAGTGGGTCGACCGGTTCGAGGAGGACCCGGGCGCCGCCCTCGCGTACGCCTATGACCTGGTGTGCAACGGCAATGAGATCGGCGGCGGCTCGATCCGTATCCACCGGCGCGACGTGCAGCAACGGGTCTTCGCGGTCATGGGACTCACCGAGGACGAGGCGCAGGAGAAGTTCGGGTTCCTGCTCGACGCCTTCGCGTTCGGCGCGCCGCCGCACGGCGGCATCGCGTTCGGCTGGGACCGCATCGCCGCGCTGCTCGCCGGGTCGGACTCGATCCGCGACGTGATCGCCTTCCCCAAGAGCGGCGGCGGCTACGACCCGCTGACGGCCGCCCCGGCGCCGATCACCGCGGAGCAGCGCAAGGAGGCCGGCGTCGACGCCGTGCCGGCGGAGAAGAGGGCGTCGCCCGAGGCGGCGGACGCGGTCACGGGCTGAGCCCGCCGCCCGTGGGTCCGGGCGCCAGGGGGAGCCGGACCACGAAGCGCGCGCCGGAGGGCTCCGCGTCGCCGACGGAGACCGAGCCGCCGTGGCGCTCGACCACCGACCGGACGATCGCCAGTCCGAGCCCGGCTCCGCCGTCGCGCCGGGTCCGGGCCTGGTCGGCGCGGACGAAGCGGTCGAACACCACCTCGCGCCGGTCGGGCGGGACCCCGGGGCCGTCGTCCTCGACCACGAGCCGGCACGACCCGTCCTGCGCGGCGAGCCGCACGGTGACCGCCGAGTCCGCGTGGCGCACCGCGTTGTCCAGCAGGTTGCGCACGACCCGGCTCAGGGCGGCCCGGTTGCCGCGGACGGGGGCGGCCGAGACGTCCGAGGTCCGCAGCGCGACCGAGGTCGCGGGCCGGACCCGGGTCACCTCCTCGAGCACGACGTCGTCGAGGTCCACCGGGGCGAGCGGACCCAGGTCCGCGCCCTCGTCCTCGCGGGCGAGGAAGAGCAGGTCGCGCACGATGCCCTCCATGCGCTGCGTGTCGGCGAGCAGGTCGCGCCCGACGTCGGGCCAGTCCGTGCCGGCCGGGTCGCCGAGGGCGACCTCGAGCTGTGCCCGGAAGCCGGCCAGCGGGCCCTGCAGCTCGTGGGACGCGTCGCCGACGAACTCCTGCTGCCGCCGGCTGAAGGCCTCGAGACGGTCGAGCATCTCGTTCATCGTCACGGCGAGCCGGCTCACCTCGTCCGACGTGTCGGGGACCCCGACCCGCCGGTCGAGGCCGGCCCCGGTCACGGCCGCGACCTCCCGCCGGACGCCCTCGACGGGGCGCAGCGCCCGGCCGATCGCGACCCAGGCGCTCAGGGCGAGGACGAGCAGCAGCAGGGGCAGGCCGACCGCCAGCACGCCCTGCACGACCGCGACCGTCTCCGACACCGCCTCGAGGCTCGCGCCCACGTAGGCCGTGACCGGGCCCGACGGGGTGTCGCTGCGCACCGCCCAGACGCGGAAGTCCTCGATGTCCTCACCGTCGGCGAGTGCCAGGGTCCGGGCCTGCGGGGCGCCGCCGGTCGGGCGGAAGGTGGCGACCGGCCCCTGCCCGGCCACGTTGGCCGTGCCGGCCAGGACGCGGCCCGAGTCGTCGACGACCTGCGCCACGTCGTCCTCGCTGCCCGCGGTGATCGTCGCCGGCAGCCCCTCGGCGGCCGCCAGCGCGGCGAGGTCGAGCGCGCGCAGCCGCGCCGCGTCGTCGACACCGTCGACGAGAGCGTTCCGGAGCACGACGAGCAGGGCGGCGGCGCCGACCGCGAGCGCCAGGACGACGACGGCGGTCGCCAGCAGGGTCGTGCGGCCCCGGACCGACCGCGGCAGCACGCGACGGACCGCCGGCGCGCGCCGGTCGGTCACCTCACCCACCGTCCGCGTCGAGGCGGTAGCCGACGCCCCGCACGGTGCGCAGGCTGCTGCGGCCGAACGGCTCGTCGACCCGGCGCCGCAGCTGTCCGACGTAGACCTCGACGATGTTGGGGTCGCCGTCGAAGGCGAAGTCCCAGACGTGCTCGAGGATCTCGGACTTGGACAGCACGTCGCCACGCCGGCGCATGAGGAACTCGAGCAGGGAGAACTGCCGCGGGGTGAGCTCGACCGGGGTGTCGCCGCGCCACACGCGGTGGGTCGCCGGGTCCAGCCGCAGGTCCCCTGCCACGAGGACGGCGGGCCGCTCCTGCTGCCCGCGCCGCAGCAGGGCGCGCAGCCGTGCGAGCAGGACGACGTACGAGAACGGCTTGGACAGGTAGTCGTCGGCGCCGGTGTCCAGCGCGCGGGCCTCGTCGACGTCGCCGTCGCGGGCCGTGAGCATCAGCACCGGCGACCAGTTGTCCGCGGCCCGCATCCGCGCGCAGACCTCGTAGCCGGACAGCCCGGGCAGCATGATGTCGAGGACCACGGCGTCGTACGACGTCTCGGTGGCGCGCCAGAGACCCTCGGTGCCGTCGGCGGCGACGTCGACCGCGAAGCCCTCCCGCTCCAGCCCCCGACGGACCGCGCCGGCGACGACGTGGTCGTCCTCGACGATCAGGATCCGCACGGGTCCACGGTCCCATGTCGGGCCTGAGCGTGCGCTGAAGAGCGTGGCGCCCGATGGCGTTGTTACCGTCTCGGCCGTGGACCTGTTCGAGGCCGCGGCCGACGACCGTGGGGACGCCGGCAAGCCGCTGGCCGTGCGGATGCGCCCGCGCACCCTCGACGACGTCGTGGGCCAGGACCACCTGCTGGTGCCCGGGTCGCCGCTGCGCCGGCTGGTCGACGGCGACGGCGGTGTCGCCGGGCCCGCGTCGGTGATCCTGTGGGGGCCGCCGGGGACCGGCAAGACGACGCTGGCCTACCTCGTGTCGTCGGCCACCGGGCGCACCTTCACCGAGCTGTCCGCGGTGAACGCGGGCGTCAAGGACGTGCGGGCCGTCGTCGAGGCCGCGCGGCGGCAGAGCGCCATGAGCGGGCGCGAGACGGTGCTGTTCATCGACGAGGTGCACCGGTTCTCCAAGACCCAGCAGGACGCCCTGCTGCCCGCCGTCGAGAACCGCTGGGTGACCCTCGTCGCGGCGACGACCGAGAACCCGTACTTCTCGGTGGTGTCGCCCCTGCTGTCACGGTCGCTGCTGCTGACCCTGGCGCCGTTGGACGACGGGGGGGTCGAGCAGGTCGTCCGCCGGGCGGTGACCGACGAGCGCGGCCTCGGCGGTGCGCTGGAGGTGTCCGACCAGGCGCTGGCCCACCTGCTGCGGGTGGCGGGAGGCGACGCCCGCCGCGCCCTGACCGCGCTCGAGGCGGGTGCCGGTGCCGCGCTGGCCGTCGGGTCCGACGTCCTCGACGTGGCGACGCTGGAGGCGGCCGTCGACCGGGCGGCGCTGCGCTACGACCGTGACGGCGACCAGCACTACGACGTCATCTCGGCGTTCATCAAGTCGATCCGCGGCTCCGACGCCGACGCGGCGCTGCACTACCTGGCGCGGATGGTCGAGGCCGGCGAGGACCCGCGGTTCATCGCCCGGCGCCTCGTCATCTCCGCGTCCGAGGACATCGGGCTGGCCGACCCGACCGCGCTGCTCGCGGCCGTCGCGGCGGCCGACGCGGTGGCGCTGATCGGGATGCCCGAGGCGCGCATCAACCTGGCGCAGGCGGTCATCCACCTCTGCCTGGCGCCGAAGTCCAACGCCGTGGTGGTGGCCGTGGACAGCGCCCTGGCGGACGTACGCGCCGGGCTGGCCGGGCCCGTGCCGCCGCACCTGCGCGACGCCCACTACGGCGGCGCGGCGACGGTCGGCTCGGGCGAGGGCTACGTCTACCCGCACGACGAGCCCGGCGGGGTCGCGGCGCAGCAGTACCCGCCCGACGCGGTGCTGCCCCGCACCTACTACCGCCCGACCGGGCACGGTGCCGAGTCGCGCCTGGCCGAGCTGTGGGACCGCCTCCGCACCCACATCCGCGGCACCTGACCGTCACCAACATTGCGCTGACACACCGCTCGGGCGGCGTGTCTGGTGTCGCAGCGCGCAAAGGATCATGGAAAGGACGGCAGTCGACCGCCGTCACCAGCTCGGCACGGTCGGCGGCAGGGGGCCGGGCTCCCAGGTCCAGTCACCGCGCGGTGCCCTCCGGGCCCTGCTCCAGCCGCTGCGCAGCCTCGACCGCGTGCGAGCCTGGAACGGCCCGAGGTCCGGGTTCGACACCCTCACCACCGTGAGGCCGCAGTCCTCGAGACCCTCCTCGCGGGCGTTGTCGAGCGCATGCCGGGTCTCCTCCCGGTGCCCCGAGCCGTCGTACTCGCCGAGCAGCCCGGACTCCGGCTCGAGCAGGTCGCCGATGCCGAGCAGCCGACCGGTGCCGTCGCGGACCGTGGCGTTCACCTCGGGGACGGGAAGGCCGCAGTCGAGCACCCAGAACAGCCGGAACGCTGTCTCGCGCGGCGATCGCGCCCGGAAGGTCGCCATCTGCAGCGCCCGCCGAGCGAGCGGGACGCCTCGCCATCCCGGTCGCGCGGCGAGGTAGGCCGCGACCTCGTCGAGGAGCTCCGGCCGGCCTCGCGCGAGCACGTCGAGCGCCGTGACCCGCTGCAGCAGCGTGCCGGTCCGCGCGAGGTCGAACGCGGTGCGCACCGGCGTCGTGACCCGCACGCCGCCGACCACCGCGACGTCACCCTCGCCGAGCTCGGAACGCCAGGGCACCACTCTTCGTCCGCGGCGGCGGCTCGTCCCCGGCGGCAGGCACAGGGGGACCGGCAGCCAGTCGTGCTCCCACTGGCCGTCGAGCTCCGTGACCCCGCCGACGACCGCGGCCGCCCACCCGCCCAGCGCCCCGTCCGACGGGAGAAGCCCGGACGCGTCGAGCGCGCGCTGCAGCGCGCCGGCGGGATCAGTCGTGCCCCACACGTGCACGCCGCGGTACGGCGAGCGCCAGAGCGGGCCTCCGATCTCGCGCCATCCCACGCCGAGCAGACTCAGGTCGCCGCGGCTGAACGGGTGGTCGAGGTCCTCCGGGTACGTCGGCACGCGGCGACGATGCGGCCCACCTCACGGACGTACGACCGTGGCGCCCGGGTCGGTGGACGACGCCCGCCGATCGCCCGGCTGTGGAGAACCCCGCCCCGACCCCCGCCGCCCCACAGACATTGCGCCGACACCCCAGACACGCCGGTGATCCGGTGTGTCGGCGCGCAATGGATCTTGGGGGTGGGGACGCGGAACGGACCTGACCGGTGCGCAGGGCCCGCGATAGGGTTCGGCGCATGTCGGTCGGAGACGTCGCGGGGCTCATCGCCGCCATCGCATTCGTGCTGCTCGTGGGTGCGCTCGCGGTCCCGCTCGTGAAGCTCGGCGGCGTGCTCGACGAGTCGCGCAACATGATCAAGGGCGTTTCCGACGAGACCGTCCCGCTGCTCAGCGAGGTCACCACGACCGTCGCCACGACCAACGCCCAGCTCGTGCGGGTCGACGCGATCACGTCCAACGTCCAGGCGGCCACCGGCAACGTCTCCGCGCTCACGGCCCTGCTCGCGGCCACCCTGGGCAACCCGGTGGTCAAGGTCGCCGCGTTCTCCTACGGCGTGCGCAGCGCGCTGTCCGGCTCCTCCAGCAAGCGCACCGCGCGCAAGGTGCGTGACCAGGAGCGGGCCCAGCGGGCCGCTGCCCGCGCCGCAGCCCGGCGGAAGTCCGGCTGATGCGCCGGGTGTTCTGGGTCGCCGTCGGGGCGGCCGCCGGGATCTACGCCGTCCGCAAGGTGCAGAGGACGCTGCACACCTACTCGGCGTCGGGGCTGGCCGAGCGCGCCGGCGGCCTCGGTGACTCGCTCAAGGCGTTCGCCGAGGAGGTCCGCGCCGGCATGGCCGAGCGCGAGGCCGAGCTGCGCGACGCCCTCGGGCTCGACGACGACCCCGACCTCAGCCCCGCCGAGGCCGCCGAGCTGATCGACCACCCGGCCCGACCGCGGAGGGGCAGGACCTGATGGAGACCGCCGAGATCAAGCGTCGGTGGTTGGACTACTTCGGTCGGCAGGGGCACACGGTGGTCCCGAGCGCGTCGCTGCTGCTCGACGACCCCAACCTGCTGTTCGTCAATGCCGGCATGGTGCCGTTCAAGCCCTACCTGCTCGGCCAGCAGACCCCGCCCTGGAAGCGCGCCACCAGCGTCCAGAAGGTGGTGCGAACCCTCGACATCGAGGAGGTCGGCAGGACCAGCCGGCACGGGTCGTTCTTCCAGATGAACGGCAACTTCTCCTTCGGCGACTACTTCAAGCAGGGCGCCGCCGAGTTCGCCTGGGAGCTCGTCACGACACCGCAGACGCAGGGCGGCTACGGCCTCGACGAGTCCAAGCTCTGGGTGACGGTCTTCCACGACGACGACGAGGCCGCCGACATCTGGCGCCGCGTCATCGGCATTCCCGACGACCGCATCGTGCGGCGCGGGGTCGCCGACAACTACTGGCACATGGGCGTGGCCGGCCCCGGCGGACCGTGCAGCGAGATCTACGTCGACCGCGGGCCGGACTACGGCCCCGAGGGTGGACCTGCGGTCGACGAGGACCGCTTCATGGAGATCTGGAACCTCGTCTTCATGCAGTACGAGCTCAGCGCCGTCCGGAGCAAGGAGGACTTCGACGTCCGGGGCGAGCTGCCGAGCCGCAACATCGACACCGGGATGGGCCTGGAGCGCATCGCCTCGATCCTGCAGGGCGTCGACAACCTCTACGAGATCGACGAGGTGTTCCCCGTCCTCGACCGGGCCGCGTCGCTCAGCGGGACGACGTACGGCGACTCGGCGCAGGACGACGTACGCCTGCGGGTCGTCGCCGACCACGTCCGCACCGGCCTGATGCTCATCGGCGACGGGGTCACGCCGTCCAACGAGGGACGCGGCTACGTCCTGCGGCGCATCCTGCGGCGGGCGGTGCGCTCGATGCGCCTGCTGGGCTACGACGGGGAGGCGCTGCCGGAGCTGCTGCCGGTGTCGCGCGACGCGATGAGCCCGAGCTACCCCGAGGTCGCCGCGCAGTTCGAGCGGATCTCCGCGGTGGCCTACGCCGAGGAGGAGGCGTTCCGCCGCACCCTGGCCGCCGGCACGACCATCCTGGACACCGCGGTGCGCGACGTGAAGCACGCGAAGGTGCAGGCCGAGACCGTCGGCACGGTCGCCGGTGGGCCGTCACCACAGATCTCGGGCGAGCGCGCGTTCCAGCTCCACGACACCTACGGGTTCCCGATCGACCTGACCCTCGAGATGGCCGCCGAGCAGGGGGTGCGGGTCGACGAGGAGGGGTTCCGGCAGCTGATGCGCCGAGCAGCGCGAGCGGGGCAAGGCCGACGCGCAGGCCCGCAAGAGCGGGCACGCCGACCTGTCGTCGTACCGCTCGCTGGTGGACCGGGGCGGGGCGACCGCCTTCACCGGCTACGACGAGGTCGTCACCGAGGGCACCGTCGTCGGGCTGCTGGTCGACGGGGTGCCGTCCGCCGCGGCCATGGAGGGCGACGAGGTCGAGCTGGTCCTCGACCGCACGCCGTTCTACGCCGAGGGCGGCGGGCAGCTGGCCGACCACGGCACGGTGCTGCTCTCCGGCGGGGCGGTGGTCGCCGTGCACGACGTGCAGTCGCCGCTCGCCGGGCTGATCGTGCACCGGGGCCGCGTCGTGAGCGGCGAGGTCACCGGGGGCGAGAGCGTGGTCGGTGAGGTCGACGTCGAGCGGCGCCGGGCGATCAGTCGCGCCCACACGGCCACCCACATCGTGCACAAGGCGTTCCGGGAGGCGCTGGGGGAGACCGCCACGCAGGCGGGCTCCGAGAACGCGCCGGGTCGCTTCCGCTTCGACTTCGCCTCGCCGGGCGCCGTCCCCGCCTCGGTGCTGCGCGACGTCGAGCAGGAGGTCAACGAGGTCCTCGCCGCCGACCTCGACGTCCGCGCCGACGTGATGAGCCAGGATCAGGCGCGGGACATGGGCGCCATGGCGTTGTTCGGGGAGAAGTACGGCGACGAGGTCCGGGTCGTCTCGGTCGGCGACTGGGCGAGCGAGCTCTGCGGCGGCACCCACGCGCTGCGGTCGGGCCAGCTCGGCCTGGTCAAGATCCTCGGCGAGGCCTCCATCGGCGCGGGCGTGCGCCGGGTGGAGGCGCTCGTGGGTGTCGACGCCTACCAGTTCCTCGCCCGCGAGCACGCCCTGGTGGCCCAGCTGACCGAGTCGCTCAAGGTGCGGCCCGAGGAGCTCCCCGACCGCATCGCGGCGCTGACCTCACGGCTGCGCGAGGTCGAGAAGGACCTGGCGGCGGTGCGGTCGAGCCAGGTGCTCGCGGCGGCCGGGCAGCTCGCGGCCTCACCGACCGACGTGTTCGGGGTCGGCGTCGTGACCCACCGGGCGCCGGACGGCACGTCGGCCGACGACCTGCGCCGCCTGGTGCTCGACATCCGCGGCCGGATCCCGGCCGAGCGCCCCGCGGCCGTCGCCGGGCTCGCCGTCACGAACGGGCGGCCGGCCGTGGTCGTGGCCGTGAACGAGAAGGGCCGCGAGTGGGGCATCAAGGCCGGCGACCTCGTGAAGGTGGCCGCCACGACGCTCGGCGGGGGAGGCGGCGGCAAGGACGACGTCGCCCAGGGCGGCGGCAGCGACCCGAGCCGGGCCGACGAGGCGCTGCAGCAGGTCGAGCACACCGTCGGCCAGCGCGTCACCGGCAGCTCCTGAGGGCCCGGCCGATGCCGTCCCGCCGGCCCCGCAACCACTCGCGCATGATCACCGCGGAGGGTCGGGTGGGTTCCTGCAGGTCAGCGCGTCGGGGCGGGCCTCACAACCACTTGCGCATGATCACCGGGGGGGAGTGGGCGGGGGGTGGGGGGCGGTGAGGGCGGGTGTGCGGGTCGGCGTGGACGTGGGCTCGGTGCGGGTCGGGGTCGCGACGTGCGACCCGGCCGGCCTGCTCGCCACGCCGGTCGAGACCCTGCGCCGCGGGCGCGGCGATCTGCACGCTCTGTCACGGATCGTCACCGAACGTGAGGCGATCGAGGTCGTCGTGGGGCTCCCGACGACGCTCGCCGGCCGGCACGGGCCCGCCGCTGAGGCGGCGGAGCAGTTCGCCCGCGCCGTCGCCGGCGTCGTGACCGTGCCGGTTCGACTCGTGGACGAGCGGTTGTCTACCGTAGGTGCGCAGCGTGACCTGCGCTCGAGCGGGGTAGACACCCGCCGGGGTCGTCGCGTGGTCGACCAGGCTGCCGCTGTCATCATCCTCCAGGCGGCCCTGGACACCGAGCGGCAGACCGGGACGGCACCAGGACAGGTCGTGGAGCGCGCGAGCGGGGCGCCGGGCCCGACACACGACGCGAAAGGCGAACGATGACGGACTTGTCGGTCTGGTCCGACGAGGGGGTCCAGCCCCCGCGCCGGCGCAACCGGCGCAAGAAGAAGCAGCGCAGGGGTGGCGCCGCGGTCGTCGTCGCGCTGCTGCTGGTGGTCGCCGTCGTCGGGGGAGGCGCGGCGCTGGTCTTCGGCATCGGCAGCCGGGTCAAGGACGCGTTCAGCACCACGGCGGCCCCCGACTACGCCGGGCCCGGCCGGGGTGAGGTCGTCATCGAGGTCACCCCGGGCCAGACCGTGTCACAGGTCGGCGTCACCCTCGAGAAGCAGGACGTCATCAAGAGCACGCAGGCCTTCTTCGAGGTCGCGAACGCCAACCCCGAGTCGTCCTCGCTGCAGCCGGGCTTCTACGCGCTCCAGCTGAAGATGCCCGCCGCCGACGCGCTGGACCGCCTGCTCGACCCGGCGTCGCGGGTCCAGGCCAAGGTGACCCTGCCCGAGGGGCTCCGCCTGGACGAGACGCTGGAGCGGCTGGCGGGCGGCACCGAGTTGCCGCTCAAGGAGTTCAAGGCCGCGCTGAAGAAGGCCGAGAAGCTGGGCCTCCCGGCCTACGCCGCGGGGAACCCGGAGGGCTTCCTCTACCCCGCGACCTACGACGTGCCGCCCAGCGCCGACGCCGCGGCCGTGCTCGGCCAGCTCTTCGACGCCTACGCCGTCGCGGCCGAGGAGGCGGGTGTCGAGCGCACGAAGCGCGACCCCGAGGAGATCGTCGTCATCGCGAGCCTCGTCGAGGCGGAGGCCCGGCTGGACGCGGACTTCGGCAAGGTCGCCCGCGTCGTCTACAACCGGCTCGAGGCCGGGATGCCGCTGCAGTTCGACTCGACCGTGAACTACGCGCTCAACGCCGACAAGGAGATCGTCACCTACGAGGACCTCGGCGAGGACTCGCCGTACAACACGTACCAGAACACCGGCCTCCCGCCGGCACCTATCAACTCGCCGGGCCTCAAGGCGATGACGGCCGCCGTCAACCCGCCCGACGGGGACTGGCTCTACTTCGTGACGACCGACCCCGAGGCCGGCACGACGAAGTTCACCGCGAGCTACCAGGAGTTCCTCCGGTTCAAGGCCGAGCTCAAGTCCAACCAGTGAGCGTGGCCGGCGCGCGCCGGGCGGCGGTCCTGGGCTCGCCGGTCGCCCACTCGCTGTCGCCGGTCATGCACCGGGCCGCCTACGAGGCGCTCGGGCTGACCGGCTGGACCTATGACGCCCACGACGTGACCGAGGACGCCCTGGCCGGGTTCCTCGACGGGCTCGACGCGCAGTGGGCCGGCCTGTCGCTCACGATGCCGCTCAAGGCCGTCGTCCTGCCGCTGCTCGACGGCACGTCGCCGGTCGTGGAGTCGGTCGGCGCCGCCAACACCGTGCTGCTGCGCGACGGCCGCCGGCTCGGCGAGAACACCGACGTCCCGGGCATGGTCGGCGCCCTCGCCGAGGCGGGTGTGGCCCGGGTGGAGCACGTGGCGGTCCTGGGTGGCGGGGCCACGGCGCGCTCTGCGCTCGCCGCCGCCGCCTCGCTGACGACCTCCGCGACGGTCTACTCCCGCAGCGCCGCGCGCGCCCCGGCCCTCGAGGCAACCGCAGGCGCCGTCGGGCTCACCGTGGACGTACGGCCGTGGGCCGCGGCGGCGGAGGCGTTCTCCGCCCCCCTGGTGGTGAACACGAGCCCGGCGGGCGCCGCCGACGGCTGGGTCCGCGTGGTGCCGCGCGCGGTGGGGACGCTGTTCGAGGTGCTCTACGAGCCCTGGCCGTCGCCGCTCGCGGCCGCCTGGTCGGCCAGGGGCGGCGCGGTCGTCGACGGTCTCGCCCTGCTCGCCCACCAGGCGCTGCTCCAGGTCGGGCTCATGACCGGCGCCGAGGTGGGGGTTCCCGGTCTCGTGACCCGGCTGCGCGCCGCGGGGGAGCGGGCCCTGCGCGACGCGTGACCCCGGCTCAAGGACGTCCCCCGATCCGCCGATGGGCTCGGTGAGGACGAGCACTCACGAGGTAGGGGCGATGAGCGAAGCGTACGGAGACACCCGCGCGAGCCGGTCGAGCAGGCTGGACCGGATCCTGGCCGAGCTCGTGGGGCAGGTGCCCGAGATCGAGGCGGCGTCCGTGGTCTCCTTCGACGGGCTGGCCATGGCGTCGGCGCTCCCGGCCGAGATGGACGAGGACCGGGTCGCCGCCATGAGCGCCGCCCTGCTCTCGCTCGGCGAGCGCGCCGCCGAGGGGCTGGGCCGCGGTGCTCTCTCCCAGGTCTACGTCGAGGGCGAGGAGGGCACGGTGTTCCTCATCTCCGCGGACGACGAGGCCGTGCTGGTCGCCGTCGCCGCCAAGGGCGCGAAGGTCGGCCTGATGCTCTTCGAGGTGCGGCGCGCCGCGGCGGCTGTGGCCGAGGCACTGCGCGTCGAGATCGCCTACGACGCGCCCACCGTCGAGGTCGCGCCGCCTGCCCCCAGCGCGCCGCTGCAGGTCGTCGGTCGCCCCATGCCCGACGAGCACACCGACACCCCCGCCTGGAGCTGAGATGAAGCTCGAGGGCACGCTCGACGCTTTCAGCCTGCCGGACATGTTCCAGCTGCTGAGCTTCACCAAGAAGACGGGCGGACTGCACCTGGCCGGCGATGACGCCGACGGGGTGGTGTTCTTCGCCGGCGGTCGCGTCACCGGCGCGTCCGCGGACGGCTCGCGCCAGCCCCTGGCCCGCCGGCTCGTCGGCGGCGGCGTCGTCGAGGACGACGCCCTCGCCGCGGCCGTCGAGGCGGCCACCGGCGGGGAGGGACTCGGAGTGGTGCGGGCCCTCCTCGAGAGCGAGGCCGTCGACGCCGACCTGCTGCGCCAGGCCGCCACCGACCAGGCCGTGGACGCCATCTTCGACCTGCTGCGCTGGCGGCGCGGCGACTTCGCGTTCGTCGTGGAGGAGAGCAACCCCGACGACGTCGGCATCGCACTGACCATCGAGTCGGTGCTGGCCGACGCCGAGACCCGCACCGCCACCTGGGAGACCGTCTCCCAGGTCGTCCCGTCGTCCCAAGCCGTGCTGGCCATGCCCGTCGTGCTCCCGTCCGACCCGGCCGTGAGCCGGGAGGAGTGGTCGCTGCTGGCCCTGGTCGACGGGCGGCGCAGCGTCGAGGACCTCGTCGACCTGACCGGCAGCGGTCAGTACGCCGTCGTGTCCACCCTCGCCGCTCTCGTCAAGCGCGGGCTGCTCGAGGTCCAGGGCGACCCGGCGCCCGGGGACGGCGAGCCCGACCACGTCTCGGTCGTCGTCCGGCGGCAGCAGCTGCTGGCGCCGCTCGAGAACCGTCCGTACACCCCGGTGGCCACCGTCGCGACCGAGGAGACGTCCGGCGTTGCCTCCGACCGGCTCGACGCCGGCCAGCCGGCACCGCAGGCCGACCCGGCGGACGAGGTCTCCGAGGACCGCGAGCCCGTCACGGCATCGGCCGGTCAGGACGGGCCGACCGCGATGCTCGGAGGCGCGCACGTCCCGCAGGACGTCGTCCCCCCGCGGCCCGAGCCGTTCCTGCCCAAGCGGCAGGCGGACTTCGACGAGACCGGGTCGCCCTCCGTGCGCCCGGTGCAGGTCCAGGCCGGTCCCTCGGCCACCGTCGGCGAGGTCATCGGCGCCACCGTCACCGCTCCGGACCCCGACGCCACGTCGGTCATCGAGCGCGACCCGAACGTCAACCGCAGCCTCATGCTGCGCCTCATCGCCGGCGTCAGGGGGCTCTAGATGGCCACGCCACGCACGCGCCGCAGGGGAGGCCAGGCGGTCAAGGTAGTCGTGACCGGCCCCTTCGCCGCGGGCAAGACGACCCTGATCCGGACCATCAGCGAGATCACCGTGCTGTCCACCGAGCGCGGCGTCAGCGACTCGACGCGCAAGCGCAAGGCCGAGACGACCGTCGCGATGGACTTCGGGCGCATCACCATCGACCGCGACCTCGTCCTCTACCTGTTCGGCACCCCTGGCCAGGACCGCTTCGACTTCATGTGGGAGATCCTCGGCGAGGGGATGATCGGCTACCTGCTGCTCGTCGACGCCTCGCAGGAGGGGTCGGTGGACGAGGCGGCCGGCATCCTCGAGGCGTTCCGGCGGATGGCCCGCGTGCCCTACGTCGTGGCGATCAACCGCGGCCGGGCCGACGACCACGCCATGGTCGAGGCCGTCCGGCAGCGGCTGGAGATCCCCTCCGACGTCGCCATCCTCCCGTGCGACGCGACGGACAAGGAGTCGGTGAAGAACGTGCTGCTGGCCCTGCTCTACGCGGTGCTCGACGAGGTCGAGGCCGAGGCCGTCCGGGCCTAGTTCATGGTGGGCCCGGCATGACCACGCGCGCGTCGACCGGACGCGGGCTCTACGCCCTCACCGGCCGCGCCGGCCGCCGGCGCAAGCCCGACCCGCCGGTCGTCGTGACGCTGGTCCTGACCTCGGGGGAGCAGCTCGTCGTGCCGGCGGAGTCACCTATCGCCCGGGCGATGGGCCAGGTGTCGCGGCTGCTGGCCCACCGTTGAGCGGACCGCCCTTCAGGTCGCGACCACGTCATCCGATGGTCACTCAGGACACCGGCTAGGGAGGGACACGGAGTGAAGCAGCTCGGCGACATCCTGCTGGAAGGCGGGCTCGTCAGCTCCGGTCAGCTCGAGGCTGCGTACGAGGAGCAGGAGCGTGTCGGCCGCGCCCTCGGCCGGGTCCTGATCGAGCAGGGTGTCCTCACCGAGTCCCAGCTGGTCTCCGCCCTCGCCACCCAGATCGGCCTGCGGTTCGTCGACCTGTCGGAGTTCGCCGTCGACGGGTCCGCCGTCGGCAGGGTGCCCGGGCCGGTGTGCCGCCGCCACTCGGCCATCCCGATCGGCTTCGAGGACGGCCGGCTGCTGGTCGCCATGGCAGACCCTGCCAACGTGTTCGCGGTCGACGACATCCGCTCGCTGACCGGCATGGACGTCAAGCCCGTCGTCGCCACGCGCGGGGACGTAGCCGCCGCCATCGACCGCTACTACCGGGCCGACTCCGACCTCGACGACCTCACCAGCGCCCTCGACGCGCAGGACGAGGAGGACGACCTCTCCAAGGTCAAGGAGATCGTCGAGGACGCCCCGATCGTCAAGTACGTCAACCTGCTCATCACCCAGGCGATCCAGGACCGCGCCTCCGACATCCACCTCGAGCCCACCGAGAGCGACCTGCGGGTGCGCTTCCGCATCGACGGCGTCCTGCACGAGATCATGCGCTCGCCCAAGGCGATCCAGTCCGGCGTCATCAGCCGGCTGAAGATCATGGCTGACATCAACATCGCCGAGCGGCGCATCCCCCAGGACGGACGCCTGTCGGTCAACGCCCACGGCAAGAAGGTCGACCTGCGCGTCGCGACCCTGCCGACCGTGTGGGGCGAGAAGGTCGTCATGCGCATCCTGGACAACTCGACGGCGATGCTCGACCTGTCCGACCTCGGCTTCACCGCGGACAACTACGAGCGCTACTCGCGCAGCTTCACCAAGCCCTACGGGATGATCCTGGTGACCGGCCCCACCGGGTCCGGTAAGTCGACGACGCTCTACGCGACCCTGAACATCGTCAGCAAGCCCGAGGTCAACGTCATCACGGTCGAGGACCCGGTGGAGTACCGGCTGCCCGGCATCAACCAGGTGCAGACCAACAACAAGGCCGGCCTCACCTTCGCCTCGGCGCTGCGGTCGATCCTGCGTTCGGACCCCGACATCGTGCTCATCGGTGAGATCCGCGACCACGAGACGGGCCAGATCGCCGTCGAGGCGGCGCTCACCGGTCACCTCGTGCTCTCGACCCTGCACACCAACGACGCGCCGTCGGCCATCACGCGTCTCACCGAGATGGGCATCGAGCCGTTCCTCGTCGGCTCGGCCCTCGATGCGGTCCTGGCCCAGCGCCTGGCCCGGCGGCTGTGCAAGAAGTGCAAGGAGGCCTACACCCCGACGCCCGAGTTCCTCGTGGCCTCGAACTTCCCGTGGCAGGACGGTGAGGACCTGCCGGAGCTGTTCCGGCCGGTGGGCTGCTCGGTGTGCGCCAAGACCGGCTACAAGGGCCGTCTGGCGCTGCACGAGGTGATGCTGATCACCGAGGAGGTCGAGCGCCTCGCGGTCGAGCGCGCTTCCGCGACGGTGATCGAGCAGGTGGCCAAGGCCGACGGCATGCAGACCCTGCGCCAGGACGGCATGAGGAAGGTCCTCGCCGGCACGACCTCGCTGGACGAGATCCTGCGCGTCGTGGTCTGACCTCCGGCGCCGCCGGCCAAAGGTTTACCAAGGTGGTCTGCTCCGCTCAAGCGGAGCCTCGTACGCGCCGATCTGACGCCAGACAGGTGTCCCGTGGTTCGCGTGGGCATTGTTCGCCGAGAGGGGTCAGCACAGTGGAGACGTCCGGATTCAAGCCGGTCCCGGAGGAGCCGGGCGGCTTCTCGCCGATGCCCGTCCCCACGCCCGACGCCGAGGCGCCCGCGGCCGAGGGGTGGACGTACTCCGACGCCCTCGACGCGCCCGCCGAGGCTCCCCGTGCCCAGGAGAGCAGCCTGCCCGACCCGCTGGGCGGCTTCGGCCTCGAGCCTGCGGCCCCGTCACCGGCACCGGCCCACGGCTACATCGCCGCCGACGTCCTGCCGGGGGAGTACGCGCCGGCGCACCGCGCCGAGCCCGCCCCGGCGCCGTCGACGGAGCAGGACAGCCCTGCCGCCTACGTCCCCGAGCAGGTCGCCCCCGCGACCGCCCCGCTCGCCGCCGCGACGGCCTTCACCGGCGAGGTCGTCTCGCTGGACGCGACCGAGGACTCGGTGCAGGTGGCCGACTCCGAGGCGGAGGAGAGCGCCTACTCGCGCTCCTCCACCGAGACCAGCGTCGACGAGGACGACATCAACCTCAACGACCTGCTGATCATGGTGCTCGACCGTGGCGCCTCCGACCTGCACCTCACGTCGGGCGCCCGGCCGGCCCTGCGGCTCAACGGCGAGCTCGTGCAGGTCGACGGCCAGCCGATCCTCACGCCTCCCGTCATCCAGCGCGTGATGTACGCCGCGCTGACCCAGCGGCAGCGGGAGAAGTTCGAGGAGAACCTCGAGCTCGACTTCGCCTACAGCGTGCCCGGCCGGGCCCGGTTCCGCGTGAACATGTACCGCCAGCGCGACGCGCTGGGTGCGGCCTTCCGCATCATCCCGTTCGAGATCAAGAAGCTCGAGGACCTCGGCGTCCCGCCCTCGGTCGCCAACTTCGCCTCGCTGCCGCGTGGGTTCGTCCTCGTCACCGGTCCGACCGGATCGGGCAAGTCGACGACGCTGGCGTCGCTGATCGACCTGGCGAACCGGACCCGCAGCGAGCACATCATGACCGTCGAGGACCCGATCGAGTTCCTCCACCGGCACCAGAAGTGCATCATCAACCAGCGGGAGGTGGGGGAGGACACCTGGTCGTTCCAGAACGCGCTCAAGCACGTGCTGCGCCAGGACCCCGACATCATCCTCGTCGGTGAGATGCGCGACCTCGAGACGATCTCGGTGGCCCTGACCGCGGCCGAGACCGGCCACCTGGTGTTCGCCACGCTGCACACGCAGGACGCCGCGCAGACCATCGACCGCGTCATCGACGTGTTCCCCCCGCACCAGCAGCAGCAGGTGCGCGTCCAGCTGGCAGGCTCGCTGCAGGGCGTCGTGTGCCAGACCCTCGCCAAGACCCGGGACGGCCGCGGCCGCGCCGTGGCGACCGAGGTGCTCGTGGCGACGCCGGCGATCCGCAACCTGATCCGCGAGGGCAAGACCCACCAGATCTACTCGGCGATGCAGGCCGGGGCGAAGCACGGCATGCACACCATGGACCAGCACATCGCGGACCTGGTGATGAAGGGCAAGATCACTTACGAGGTCGGCCTCGAGAAGTGCCACCACGTCGAGGACTTCAACCGGCTCACCGGCCGAGGCTGAGAGGCAGCGCCATGGCAGCGACACTCACGTACGACTACTCGGTCCGGGACCGCACGGGGAAGATCGTCTCGGGCAAGCTCGAGGCGGAGTCCCAGGCGGTGGTGGCCACCAAGCTCAAGCAGATGGGCTACGCGCCGGTCAGCATCAGCGAGCACAAGGCCGGCATGGGCCGCGAGCTGTCCATCCCCGGCATGGGCAAGAAGGTCAAGCTCAAGGACCTGGCGATCATGACGCGGCAGTTCGCGGTGATGATCAACAGCGGCCTGTCGCTGCTGCGCGCGCTGACGATCCTCGCGGAGCAGAGCGAGAACAAGGAGCTCGCCCGGGTCCTCTCGGAGGTGCGCAACGACGTCGAGGTGGGCACGGCCCTCTCGTCGGCGATGGCCAAGCACCCGAGGGTCTTCCCGCCGCTGATGGTCAACATGACCAAGGCGGGTGAGGTCGGCGGCTTCCTGGACTCGGTGCTGCTCCAGGTCGCCGAGAACTACGAGGCCGAGGTCAAGCTGCGCGGCAAGGTGAAGTCCGCGATGACCTACCCGGTCGTGGTCTTCTGCATCGCCATCCTGGCCGTGGTCGGCATGCTGCTGTTCATCGTGCCGGTGTTCGCCTCGATGTTCACCGACCTCGGCGGCGAGCTGCCGGCGCCCACCAAGGTGCTGGTCTTCCTCAGCGACGCCATGAAGTACATGGCGCCGATCGGTCTCGTCGGGACCATCGCGTTCTTCTCCACCTGGGGGAAGGTCAAGAACAAGGACGCCGTGCGCAACGTCGTCGACCCGCTCAAGCTGAAGCTGCCCATCTTCGGGATGCTCACCCAGAAGATCGCGCTGAGCCGCTTCGCCCGCAACCTCGGCACGATGATGCGCTCCGGCGTCCCGATCCTGCAGTCGCTGGAGATCGTGTCCTCGACGACGGGCAACGTGGTCCTCGAGCGCGCCATCAAGGACGTCCAGGAGTCCGTCCGCAGCGGCGAGTCGCTGGCCCAGCCCCTCACCAACCACAGCGTGTTCCCGCCCATGGTGGTGCAGATGATGGCGGTGGGCGAGGACACCGGTGCCCTCGACGACATGCTGCACAAGATCTCCGACTTCTACGACCAGGAGGTCGAGTCGACGACCGAGGCGCTGACGTCCCTCATCGAGCCGCTGATGATCGCCGTGCTGGGCGGCATCATCGGGTCGATGATCATCGCGCTGTACATGCCGATCTTCTCGGTGTTCAACCTCATCACCGAGTAGGTCGTCTCCACCCCGACGCCCGGGGGCCGGCCCGAGCAGGGGCGGCCCCCGGTGGCATGTCTAGCCCCTTCGGGTGGTGGCGAAAATCGAGGCCCGATGGCGCTCAAGCCGCCCCACCCGATCACCGAAACCAACAGAGTCATCGAGCCACACCGGCCAGAAACGGCACACCCGTCGGGAGACGGGGTCGCAAAGCCAGGGAACCGCCCGACAGAGACGGCGGTCGGCCCAGCTGCCTCGGCCGGCACCCGCGAGGGTGTCGCGAGGGACCGGCGGCGTGGCTCTCGGGAACGGTCCTGAAAGGACGGAGCATCACATGCTCGCTCGCATCCGCAAGTCGGCGGAGGAGAAGGACCAGGGCTTCACCCTGATCGAGCTCCTGGTCGTCATGATCATCATCGGCATCCTCGCCGCCATCGCCATCCCGGTGTTCCTGAACCAGCGCAAGAAGGCCCAGGACTCCGCGGCGAAGGCCGACGTCTCCACCATCGGCAAGGAGATCGCCACCTACTACGTCGACGGCACCGGCGTGCCGGTCGTGTCCGCTGCGGCGAATCGCTGGGTGCTCACGCCCCCGGCGGGCGCTGCTGTCGACCTGGGCAAGGCCAGCAACAACGTCGTGCTGTCCGGCCAGAACATCGTCAACGGCAGCAACTGGTGCGTCTCGGTGACGAACGCCCAGGGTGACAAGGCCGTGACCGGCTACCGGTACTCGGCGTCCGGTGGCCTCGAAGAGGTCTCCGTCGCAGGCGCCTGCTGATCTAGGCACTCTGCTCCGACGTGGGCGGCCCCTCTCGGGGGGCCGCCCACATCGCTGTCACGAGACCACCCGTTCGGTCCACGAGCCCGTGCTCAAGCCGGCCCGTGGTCGCACCGATGTCATCCAGTACGACAACCCGTCCGCCAGGACCGAAGCGGAGAACCAGCGCCATGCGAGATCGCACGAGGGACGACGGCTTCACGCTCATCGAGCTCCTCGTCGTCATGATCGTGATCGGCCTGCTCGCCGCGATCGCGGTACCGATCTTCCTCAGCCAGCGCGAGAAGGCTCACGACGCGTCGACGAAGTCCGACGTGAGCAACCTCGCGAAGGAGATCGCGACCTACTTCGTCGATGGGACGGGCACGCTCACCCTGGACTTCGCGAGCGTCCCGGGGAGTGTGGTTCTTGCCGACGGGCTGGGCTTCTCCACGACGGTGAACCTGACCAACGGCACGGCGCGGCCTGCCTCCGGGATGTCCACGAACCTGAACAACCAGAGCGGCTGGTGCGTGTCCCTCACGGACCCCGACGGGCAGATCGAGGACTTCAAGTACACCGCTGCCGACGGCCTGGGTACCGGGACATGCTGACCGCGCTGGCTCGCCGATGCACGGCAGCCCGACGGGCCGCCGAAGGGGACGAGGGCGTGACCCTCATCGAGGTGGTCATCGCGCTGACGGTGCTCGCAGTCCTCGCGATCGCGGTCAACATCACCCTGCTGGACGGGCTGGCCGTGTCCAAGGCCGGCCGGCAGCGGGTCGCCGCCGCCAACCTCGCGTCCCGCGAGATCGAGATCGCGCGCAACCAGTTCCGCTCCTCGGACGCGGGCGCGCTGGCGCTCGCGGCGTCGGGCACCAAGACGAACCCGAACCCGCTCAGCGGCTCGACCGTCGAGGTCGACGGGGTTCCCTACACGGTCCAGCGCAGCGTGCAGTGGCTGCCGACCGGGAACGGGCAGAGCCCGTGCGACGGCGGCTCGCTCGTGAACCACCCCAGCCTCCGGGTGGACGTCGCGATCAGCTGGCCGAACATGCGCACCGCCAAGGCGGTGACCAGCACCACGCTCCTGACCCCGCCCAAGGGCCTGCTCGGCAGCACCACGCTGTCCTACGTCGCCGTCAAGGTGCTCAACGCGGCCGGCCAGCCGGCCCAGTCGGTCCAGGTGAACGCCACCGGGCCGGGCGGGGCGTTCACCCAGTCCACCGACTCGGCGGGCTGCGCGGTGTTCCAGGTGGGCACGCCGGGCAGCTACGCGATCGTCACGGACATGGCCGGGTGGGTCGACCAGACCAGCACCCAGCGGGGCGAGAAGAGCGTGGTCGCCCTGTCGGGCCAGCTCGCCCGCATCCAGACCACCTACGACCGGGCCACCTCGCTCGACATCTCGTTGAGCACGGACGCCGGCTACCCGCTGCCCGCCGCACTGCCGTCGGTCAACCACGAGAAGCTCAACGCTGCGCTCTCCCGGGTGCGGGTGACCACGCCGAGCGCGGGCCTGGTGACCCGCGTCGACGGCCTCTGGCCGAGCAAGGACGGCTACTCGACCTGGTCCGGCGCGTGTGCCGACTCCGACCCGGCGGGCCCGCCCACGAGCGGGAGTCGGGCGGCGCCGGTCGTGGCGCCACCCGGCGGTGTCGGCGCGGTCACCGCACGGCTCGCCCCGCTGGACATCACCGTCGAGCAGCTGGACTCCTCCTTGGTGCGCATCCCCGCACCGGGAGCTGTCGTCACCGCGACCAGCCAGAACTGCTCGGGGAACCCCGAGCGCACGGTGTCCCTCGGGTCGGCCGACGGCGCGGGACGGCTCAAGGCGTCGCTGCCCTTCGGCAGCTGGGTCCTCACAGCGACCTACTCCGGCGACTCGGGCGACAGCGACCCCTTCGCGCCCTCGACGTCGGGACCGACCGCGGTCACCGTGACGGTGGTGGACTGATGAGGCGCCTGCGTCGGACGCCGCGCGGTGACGCCGGCCTGTCCCTCACCGAGCTCCTGGTCACGATGATGATCATGGGGATCCTGGTCGCCGCGACGGCCGCGCTGTACATCAGCAGCCTCAAGACGTCGACCGGCACCAAGTCGCGGCTCGAGGAGATCAGCGACGGACGCATCGCCTTCTCGGCGATGAGCCGCTCGCTGCGCACCGCGATCCTCCCGAGCCAGCTCTACGACGCCTCGTCGTCGGAGACCGCGGCCTTCATCGAGGCCGGGCCCCTGTCCATGCGGTTCTACGCCAACCTGGACAACCCCAACAACGTCATCGGGCCGAGCAGGGTGACCTACACCGTCACAGCCGCCCGCGAGCTCATCGAGACCAAGCAGCTGCCCAACCAGCCGGTGGTCAACAACAAGTACATCTACTGCGACCCGACCGTGGTCGGCTGCTCGGTCCAGCGCAAGGTGCTCGCGCGCGGCGTCGACCCCACCGAGACGATCTTCCGGTACTACGACGACCTCGGCACCCAGCTGAGCAGCTCGGTGCTCACGCAGGACGAGATGGAGAACATCGACTCGCTCGACCTCTCGCTGACCGTCCGTCAGCCGGGCAGCGGGGGCGATGGCAGCACCTACGTCTCCCGCGTGGCGCTCCCGAACCATGACGCGGTCATCCGCTCCGAGGAAGGACCCTGACGTGTTCGTTGACCGGGTGAAGGCCCGCCGCCCCCAGGGCGACGGCGGCATGGCGCTGGTGATGGTCCTGGCGTCGATGATGATCGCCTCGACGTTCGCTCTGGGCTCGCTGGCGTACGCCCTGAACACGCAGGCCTTCTCACGCACCAACCAGGACTACCACGCGGCGCTGTCGGCCGCCCAGGCCGGCGTCGACGACTACATCGGCTACCTGAACCGCAACGACAACTACGCCCGGCTGCCCGACGACTGCACGAACACGGCGCTGAAGGGCCCCCGAGCAGTCGCCAACGCCTGCGGGTGGAACGGCACGACCGCACCGGGCTGGAAGCCGGTCGACTCCGGCAACCCCAGCGGCGCCCAGTTCCACTACGACGTCGACCCGGCTCGGCTGGAGAGTCACGGCATCATCGAGGTCACCTCCACCGGCAAGGTCGGCAAGACCACCCGCAGCATGCAGGTCGGAGTCGGACGTGGGGGGTCGACGCAGTTCCTCTACTACACCGACCATGAGGACGCCGACCCCGACAACGGAGTCGTCTACCCGAGCGGGATGCCCACCCGGTGCGCGAAGTACTGGTGGGACGGCCGGCGGACCAACGGCTCCGGCTGCGTCGAGATCACGTTCATCGGCGGCGACGTCCTCGACGGTGCGGTCCACACCAACGACACCCCGCTCTACACGACGTGGGGCGGCAAGAAGCCGAAGTTCCTCCAGGGGATGGAGACGAGCGACCCCAAGTGCCAGAACGCGGTGCCCGGCAGCCCCGGCACCTACGGCAACTGCGACCGCACGGGTAACGGCGGCGACTACGGCAGCAGCTGGCCGACCTACTCGGCGCCCAAGTACCTGCCGGACAACAGCGACCAGTTCCGCAACTACCCCGGCTGCCACTACAAGGGCTCGACCCGGATCAAGTTCCAGTCCAACGGCACGATGCGCGTGTGGAGCAAGGGAACGGCGACCGGTCCAGCGGCTTGTGGCGGCAACGCACCGAACGGCGTCACGGTCAACGTGCCCAACGACCAGGTCATCTACGTCCAAGCCGGCACGTCCGGGGAGCGCCAGTGCCTGTCCGGCGAGATCGGTGACGGGCTGCCGCTGGGCACCTACACCGGCAACAACGCCGCGGACTACACCTACGACCTGAACATGACCGAGCCGACGCAGTACTGCGGAAAGGGCAACGTCTACGTCGAGGGCGTGCTCAAGGGGCGGACCACGGTCGCGGCCTCCAACTCCATCACGCTCACCGGCGACCTGGTGCTGGCAAACGGGCTCGGTGGCACCGACATGCTCGGCCTGGTCGCGGCGAACTCGGTCGAGGTCATGCACCCGTGGATGGACAGCTGGTACTGCAGCGACAAGCGCAGCAACGGCACGTGCAAGGTCGCCTGGCGCTGGCGGGGCAACGAGTACGAGGACAACAGCTGGCCCAAGCGCTACGTCGACGTGGACCGCGGCACCGTCTACCCCTCGAACGGCATCCAGATCGCCGCGTCGATCCAGACGCTCCAGCACAGCTTCCTGGTGCAGTCCTACAACCGGGGCACCCAGCGCGGCTCGCTCTACGTCCGTGGGTCGATCGCGCAGGCCTGGCGCGGCATCGTGGGCACGACGGGCAGCACGGGCTACCTGAAGGACTACGGCTACGACAAGCGGCTGCGCTACGCGTCGCCGCCGTACTTCCCGCAGTGGACCAACGCGGTCTGGGCGGCCAACTACACCGGCGAGATCTCGCCGAAGTACCGGCCGTGAGCGCGTCGCCGGCTCGGGGGCCGGCGGCCGCTCTACGATCGCACCGATGATGCCTCTCCTGCTGTCGGCAGTCGCCCTCGTGGGACTGCTGGTCGGCTCGTTCCTCAACGTCGTCGTGTGGCGGGTCCCGCGCGGGGAGTCGGTTGTCTCACCCCGATCCCGGTGCCCCGGGTGCGGCACGCAGATCCGGCCGCGGGACAACGTGCCGGTGCTCAGCTGGGTCCTGCTGAGGGGACGCTGCCGCGACTGCGACGCGCCGATCAGCGCCCGCTACCCGGCCGTCGAGGTCGGGACCGCGGCGGTCCTCGTCGTGCTGACACTGCGGATCGGCGTCGACCCCGCCCTGCCGGCCTACCTCTACCTCGGTGCAGTCGGTGTGGCCCTGGCGATGATCGACCTCGACGTGAAGCGGCTGCCCGACGTGATCGTGCTCCCGTCGTACGCCGTGTGCGTCGTGCTCTTCGCGGTGGCCGCCCTGGCCTCGGGTGAGTGGGGCTCGCTGCTGCGGGCACTGCTGGGCATGGCCGGCCTCTACGGCCTGTACTTCCTGCTGGCCTTCGCCTACCCGGCCGGCATGGGGTTCGGCGACGTCAAGCTCGCCGGGGTGCTCGGCCTGGCCCTCGGCTGGCTCGGCTGGTCGGAGGTCGTCGTCGGAGGCTTCCTGGGCTTCCTGTTCGGCGGTGTCGTCGGAGTCGTGCTGATGGTCGCCCAGCGCGCGGGCCGCAAGTCGCAGCTCCCGTTCGGCCCCTTCATGCTGATGGGCACGTTGGTGTCCGTGCTCTGGGGCGGGGCATTGGGAGACCTTTACCTGGACCGGCTTCCCGGCTGACTTCAGCGCTCAAGGCTGACCGCCGGGCTACCGATGCCCTCTTCTGACACGGCCCGAAGGGGCCACCACGCGGCGCACGCCGCCAGTGGAGGGGAAGTGCTGTGGCAGGTCGATCCGCCATCGGTCTCGACATCGGGACCTCGGGCGTGCGCGCCGCCGAGCTGACGTTCGGCAAGGGGGACATCACCCTCGAGAAGTTCGGCCAGGTGGCCCTTCCCGAAGGTGCCGTCCGTGACGGCGAGGTCGTCAACCCCGACGTCGTCGCCTCGGCGATCAAGCAGCTGTGGGCGCACACGAAGTTCAGCAGCAAGAAGGTCGTGATCGGCGTCGCGAACCAGAAGGTCATCGTGCGCCAGGTCGACCTCCCGTGGATGCCCCTCGGCGAGCTGAAGAAGTCGCTCGGCTACCAGGTGCAGGACTTCGTGCCGATGCCGGTCGAGCAGGCCGTGCTGGACTTCCACCCGCTGGAGGAGCTCGACGCCGACAACGGCAACCGCGTCCTGCGCGGCCTGCTGGTCGCTGCCTCCCGCGACATGGTGAACGCGAGCATCGAGTCGGTCCAGAAAGCGGGCCTGACCGCCGTGATGGTGGACCTCACGTCGTTCGCGGTGATCAGGTCGCTGGCCGACGCCGACCACCTCGGCATGGGCGCGAACGTCGAGGCACTCGTCGACATCGGTGCCCGCGTCACCAACATCGTCGTCCACCAGGGCGGCGTCCCGCGCTTCGTCCGCATCCTGCTCATGGGCGGCCAGGACGTCACCGACGCCGTGGCCGAGCGCATGGGCGTTCCCCAGGACCAGGCCGAGGCCCTCAAGCAGCAGCTCGCCGCCGGTCTCGCCGGCGACGGGATGGACGTCCAGGCCGCGCAGCGCGTCATCGAGGCCGTCTCGGCGACCTTCGTCGACGAGGTGCGCGGCTCCCTGGACTACTACCTCGCCTCGAGCGGCTCCGCGCCGATCTCCCGGCTCGTCGTCACCGGTGGCGGTGCCCGCCTCGGCGGCCTCGCGCAGCGGCTGCAGACGGCGACCCGCACCCAGGTGCACATCGGGAGCCCGATGACGGGGATCCAGATCGGCCGCACCGGTCTCACGCCCGAGCAGATCTCGTTCGTCGAGCCGCTGGCCGCCGTGCCGGTCGGACTGGCCCTGGGAGTGGCGTCATGAGCACCCTGACCGCAACTCGCGTGGCGACCATGCCCCGGGTCAACCTGCTGCCTCCCGAGATCGAGGAGCAGCGAAGGTTCCGGAGGGTCCAGGCAGGCCTCGGGGCCGGGCTGGCCGCGGCCGCCGTCGCCGTCCTCGCGCTCACGGTGCTCGCCAACGGCGCGGTGAGCGACGCGGAGGACGACCTGGCCGTGGCGCAGGCCCGCGGCACCCAGCTCGAGGCACAGCAGGCGGAGTTCGCCGAGGTCCCGCTGGTCTACGCCCAGGTGGAGGCCGCCCAGGCCCAGCTGAGCCAGGCCATGGGCAAGGAGGTCCGCTGGTCGTACTTCCTGAACGACCTGAGCCTCACCGCCCCGGCGAAGATGTGGCTGACCTCGATGACGGTGACGCAGAACGTCGACGCGTCGCCTGCCGTGACGACGACGGTTCCGGGCAACGAGGCCTACCTGTCCACCGGGCTCGGCACCGTGACGTTCGAGGGCATGGGCTACAAGCACAACGACGTGGCGGCGTGGCTGGACGCCCTGGCCCGGCAGAGCGGGCTCACCGACCCGTACTTCACCAACTCCGAGAAGAAGCTCATCGGCGACGAGGTCTCCGTGAGCTTCAGCAGCCAGGCAACGGTGACCGACGAGGCGCTGTCCGGGCGCTTCACGCAGCAGAAGGCGGGCAGCTGACATGACCATCGCACGGAAGTGGTCGCTCATGGCTGCCGTCCTCGTGCTCGCGATCGTGGCGGCGGGGTGGTTCCTGCTGATCTCGCCGAAGCGTGGCGAGGCCGCGGCACTGCGCACGAAGGCGGCGAGCGAGGAGGCCGCGAACGAGCGCCTGCTCCAGCAGCTCTCGGTGCTCAAGGCGCAGCAGGCCGAGCTGCCGGCCCAGCGGGCCAAGCTCGCGGTGGCGCGGACCCAGATCCCCGACAACCCGGCGTTGCCGACGCTGATCCGCGACCTGACGTCGGCCGGCCGAAAGGTCGGGGTGAGCATCGACGCGATGTCGCCGGCCGTCCCGACCCCCGTCGTCCTGCCGCAGGTCGCGCCCGTGGCGCCCCCGGCCACGACGACCGAGTCCGAGTCGTCGGGCGAGGCCGCGGGTGAGGCGGGCACGACCCCGGCTCCCGCGACGCCTGTCGCTCCTCCCGCGCCGTCGCTGTACCAGGTGCCGCTGTCCCTCACGGTGAGCGGCAGCTACTTCGAGCTCGAGCAGTTCGTGAACAAGCTCGAGGCGCTCAAGCGTTCCTTCCTGGTCACCGGGTTCACCCTGGCCGTCAACGAGCAGAACTCGTCCGACGCAGCAGCCACTGTCTCTACCGGGGCCCTCAAGCTCGAGCTGCAGGGTCGGGTCTTCCTCTCGCCCGAGGGCGCCCTGACGACCACACCCGCCACCACGCCCGCGGCAGCCACGCCGGTCGCCCCGGCCACCGCCAGCTGATCGAGAACCGGAGACATCGAGATGAGCGAGCCGACGATCCCCTTCCAGGGGCAGACAGCGGTCCTCGACCGGCCGGCGCCGGAGGGCGAGCCGATCGCCGAGGAGGGTGGGCGCCGCACGGCCCTGCTCGCCCTCGCGGCGGTGGCCGCCGTGGCGGTGCTCGGCATCGTGGCCTACTTCCTGCTCTTCGCCGGCGGGGGTGAGGAGCCCGCGAGCAGCGGCGCCCCGAAGCCGCCCGCGGCGGGAGCGCCGGGAGCCGGGCCCGCGGCCGAGCCGGAGGCCGAGCCGGTCAGCGAGCGCAAGCTCAACGCCCGGACGTTCGGTCGCGACCCGTTCAAGGCTCTGATCGTCGAGCCGGTCGCGGAGGTCGTCACCGCGCCGGACGCCGGGTCCAGCACCTCAGGTACCACGTCCTCGGGCACGAGCACCGGCTCCACCGGCTCCACGGGCTCCACCGGCAGCGGTACGTCCACTCCGGCCGAGTCGACCTCGCACACCTTCAAGGTGGTCGACGTCGCCCCGGACAACAGCACGATCTCCGTCAAGGTCGACGGCGAGGTCTACCGCAACCTCAAGGCCGGCGACGTCTTCGCGACCTTCTTCAAGGTCCGGCTCATCAGCGGCGAGGTGAACTCCTTCCAGTTCGGCGAGGAGAAGTTCAACGTCGTCGGGAAGAAGAAGCTCACGATCGCCTGACCCCTGCTCCGCGTCGACAGGCGCGTCGCCCGCAGTGCGGGCGGCGCGCCTGTTCGCGTGCCGTGACGTGCGAGGATCATGCGCATGCTGCGTTGGCTGACGGCGGGGGAGTCGCACGGCCCCGCCCTGCTCGCCACGCTCGAAGGGCTGCCCGCCGGGGTCCGGGTCACGACCGACGACATCGCCGACGCCCTGGCGCGACGACGGCTCGGCCACGGACGTGGCGCGCGGATGTCCTTCGAACGCGACGACGTCGAGCTCCTCGGCGGTGTCCGGCACGGTGTCACCCAGGGCGGACCGGTGGCGGTGCGCATCGGCAACACCGAGTGGCCCAAGTGGGAGCGGGTCATGAGCGCCGACCCGGTGGACCCCGACGAGCTCGCCGACCTCGCCCGCAACGCCCCCCTGACCCGACCGCGTCCCGGTCACGCCGACCTCGCGGGCATGCAGAAGTATGGCTTCGACGACGCCCGGCCGGTGCTCGAGCGGGCCAGCGCGCGTGAGACGGCCTCCCGCGTGGCCCTCGGGACGGTCGCCGCCGCCTTCCTCGACCAGGCCGCCGGCGTCCGGCTGGTGTCGCACGTCGTGGCGATCGGTGAGGCGCGGGCCCCGGACGGGCGCTGGCCGGTTCCCGACGACACGGCCCGTCTCGACGCCGACCCGGTGCGGTGCCTCGACCCGGGTGCCAGTGCCGCGATGGTCGACGAGATCGACGCGGCGCACAAGGACGGCGACACGCTGGGCGGGGTGGTGGAGGTCCTGGCCTACGGCCTGCCACCCGGGCTCGGCAGCCATGTGCACGGGGACCGGCGGCTCGACTCGCGGCTGGCGGGCGCACTCATGGGCATCCAGGCGATCAAGGGCGTGGCCGTCGGTGACGGCTTCGAGACCGCCCGCCGGCGAGGCTCGGGCGCGCACGACGAGATCGAGCGGGGCGAGGACGGGACGCTGCGGCGACGCACCGCCCGGGCGGGTGGCGTCGAGGGCGGCATGTCGACGGGCGAGCCGCTGCGGGTCAGTGCCGCGATGAAGCCCATCTCGACCGTGCCCCGGGCGCTGGACACCGTCGACGTGGCGACCGGTGCCTCCGCCCAGGCGATCAGCCAGCGCAGCGACGTCTGCGCGGTGCCGGCCGCGGCCGTCGTGGCCGAGGCGATGGTCGCGCTGACCCTCGCCGACGCGGTCCTCGAGAAGTTCGGCGGCGACGCGGTGGTCGAGACGGCGCGCAACATCGCGGCGTACGTGTCGAGCCTCTCCGTCCGGTGATGGCGCCCGTCGTGGTGCTGGTCGGGCCACCTGGCTGCGGCAAGTCCACGGCGGCCGGGCTCGTCGCGGCGCGGCTCGGAGTCTCGGCACGCGACACCGACGACGACGTCGAGCGGGTGGCCGGCGAGCCGATCTCCGACATCTTCGTCACGCGTGGCGAGGAGGCGTTCCGGGGCCTGGAGCGCTCTGCCGTCGCCACGGCGCTGGCCGAGCACGACGGCGTCCTCGCCCTCGGCGGAGGGTCGGTGCTCGACGAGGCCACCCGCGCGCTGCTGCGGGGCCACCGGGTCGTGTTCCTCGACGTCGGCATCAAGGACGCCGCATCGCGCATCGGGCTCAACCGCGACCGGCCGCTGCTGCTCGGCAACCCGCGCGCGCAGTGGATCAGGCTCATGGAGGCGCGGCGACCCCTCTACGAGGAGGTCGCGGTCGCCCGGGTCGACACCGACGGCCGGTCCGCGCAGGACGTGGCCGACGACGTGGTCCGGCTGGTGGGCCCGTGACCGCGCCGACCCTCATCCGCGTGGACGGCGACGCGCCCTACGACGTCGTGGTCGGGCGCGACCTCGCCGCCGAGCTGCCCCGGCTGCTCGGCGCGGACGTACGCCAGGTGCTGGTCGTGCACCCGCCCGCGCTCGCCGCCCAGGTGCGGCCGGTGCAGGCGGCCCTCGACGCCGCCGGCCTGGCCGTGACCCTGGCCGCCGTGCCCGACGGCGAGGCGGCGAAGACGTCGGACGTCGCGGCGCAGCTGTGGTCGGTGCTGGGACGGTCGGCGTTCACCCGCAGCGACGCGGTCGTGTCCGTCGGTGGGGGAGCCACCACCGACCTCGCCGGGTTCGTCGCCGCCACCTGGCTGCGGGGGGTGCGGGTCGTGCACGTGCCGACCACCCTGCTGGGCATGGTCGACGCGGCGGTCGGCGGCAAGACCGCCATCGACACGGCCGAGGGCAAGAACCTCGTCGGCGCCTTCCACCCGCCGGCGGGCGTCCTGTGCGACCTGTCGTTGCTGCAGACCCTGCCGAGCGAGGAGCTCGCGAGCGGCATGGCCGAGGTGGTCAAGGCAGGCTTCATCGCCGACCCGGTCATCCTCGACCTCGTCGAGCAGGACCCGGCGGCCGCGACCGACGTGGACGGTCGCCTGCGCGAGCTCGTCGAGCGCTCGGTGCGGGTCAAGGCGCGGGTGGTGGCCGACGACCTGCGCGAGGCGGGCGGGCGCGAGGTGCTCAACTACGGCCACACGCTCGGCCACGCGATCGAGAAGGTCGAGGGCTACACCTGGCGGCACGGCGACGCGGTGAGCGTGGGCCTGGTCTACGCGGCCGAGCTCTCGGCCGCGACGCGGCACCTCGACGCCTCGGTCGTCGAGCGCCACCGGTCGGTCCTGTCCTCCCTCGGGCTGCCGACGACCTACGACCGCGCGCGCTGGCCGCAGCTGCTCGACGCCATGCGGGTGGACAAGAAGGCACGTGGCGCGGTGCTGCGCTTCGTGGTCCTGGACGGCGTCGGCCGGCCGGGAGTGCTCGAGGGCCCCGACGAGGCCCTGCTCGCCGCGACCTACGACAAGGTGTCCGCATGACTCGTGTGCTGGTGCTCAACGGTCCCAACCTCGGGCGTCTCGGCTCTCGCGAGCCCGAGGTCTACGGCAGCGCCACGTTCGAGGACCTGACGGCGGCCTGTCGGGAGACCGCCGCCGAGCTCGGGCTCGACGTCGACGTGCGCCAGACCGACGACGAGACCGAGCTCGTCGGCTGGCTGCACGAGGCCGCCGACACGGGCGCGGCGGTCGTCCTCAACCCCGCCGCTTTCACCCACTACTCCTACGCGCTGCGCGACGCCTGCGCCCTGCTCAGCGGGCCGCTGGTCGAGGTGCACCTGACCAACCCGGCATCCCGCGAGGAGTTCCGGCACACGTCGGTCGTCGCCGGTGTCGCGACCGGCACGGTCTCCGGATTCGGCCTCGACTCCTACCGCCTCGCCCTCCGGGCGGTGGCGAGCGCCGGGTGACGGTCCGGGTCCGCCTCGCCAGCTCCGACGACCACTCGCCGGCCGTGGCGCTGTGGGCCGCATCGGAAGCCGCGCGGCGCGGGGCGGAAGCGCCCGCGGGGGTGGCCGACAGGCTGCGGGAGCGGTTCGCCCGGCCGGACGTGTGGCTCCTCGTCGCCGATGACGACGGAACGGTCGTGGGTGTCACCCAGGGGTGGCCGGCCCTTGAGGACGACGGAGCCGGTCAAGCGGTGCCTGGCCGGTGCCACCTGTCGCTCGTGTTCGCGGCGGCGGACCGTTGGGGCGAAGGGATCGGCGGCCGGCTCGTCGACGCCGCGCTCGGTCATGCGCGTTCGCTGGGCTATGCCGTCGTGCAGCTCTACACGCACGAGGACAACGTGCGCGCTCAGCGGCTCTACGCCTCCCGTGGCTTCGCTCGCGACGGCCTCTCCAAGCTGGACGACTGGGGGGAGCCGATCGCCCGCTGGACGCGCGTGCTCTGAGCCCGACCGGTGGTCAGTACGCTCGCCCGGTGCCTGCCACCCACGACGCCCGTCGCCAGCGCCTGCGCGAGGTCACCCGGGGCACGGGGGCCGAGGCCGCCCTGGTGACCAGCCTCGTGAACGTCCGCTACCTCACCGGCTTCACCGGGTCCAACGGCGCGCTGCTGGTGACCGACTCCTCCGCCGTCCTGGCCACCGACGGCCGCTACACGACCCAGGCCGGCACCCAGTGCCCGGACGTCGGGCTCGTGGTCGACCGCGAGAGCGCCGCCGCGCTGGTCGCGCGGGCCGGCCGGGAGGGCGTGCGACGTCTGGCCTTCGAGGCCCACCACGTCACCGTCGAGGCGCACGCGGGCCTCAGCGCGCTCGACGGGGCGCCGGGGCTGGTGCCGCTCGGGCGGGCCGTCGAGTCGCTGCGCGCGGTCAAGGACGACGACGAGCTCGCGCTGCTGCGCGAGGCCTGCGCGATCGGCGACCGCGCGCTTCTCGAGACGTTGGACCGGGTCGCGCCGGGCCAGACCGAGCGCGAGGTGGCCCGCCGGCTCGAGGCCGCGATGGTCGAGCTCGGGGCCGACGGCGTGGCTTTCGAGACCATCGTCGCGACCGGCCCGCACAGCGCTGTGCCCCACCACCGGCCCACCGACCGCGAGATCGAGCGCGGCGACCTCCTCAAGGTCGACTTCGGCGCGCTCTACCGCGGCTACCACGCCGACTGCACCCGCACGGTCGTGGTCGGTCGCGAGCCAGAGGGCTGGCAGGCCGAGATCTACGACGTCGTACGCCGCGCGCAGGCGGCCGGACGGGAGGCGCTGCACCCCGGGGCGGACGTGCGCGAGGTCGACTCGGCGGCGCGGTCGGTCGTCGTCTCGGCCGGTCACGGTGCGCGGTTCACCCACGGACTGGGCCACGGCGTGGGTCTGGAGATCCACGAGGCTCCGCTGCTCGGCCCCACCGCGACCGGTAGACTCGCCGACCGCACGCCGGTCACCGTCGAGCCGGGGGTCTACCTCCCCGGCCGCGGAGGGGTCCGGATCGAGGACACCCTGATCGTGGGTGACGGCGCGCCCGACCTGCTGACGACGACGCCCAAGGACCTGCGGGTCCTCTAGGCACTCTGCACGAGCGAAGGACTTCCCCCGTGGCGACCACGAACGACCTCAAGAACGGCTTGGTGCTCAACCTCGACGGCCAGCTCTGGTCGATCGTGGAGTTCCAGCACGTCAAGCCCGGCAAGGGCGGCGCCTTCGTGCGCACCAAGCTCAAGAACGTGCTCTCCGGCAAGGTCGTCGACAAGACCTTCAACGCGGGGACGAAGGTCGAGACGGCGACGGTCGACAAGCGGGACATGCAGTACCTCTACAAGGAGGGCGTCGACTTCGTGTTCATGGACACGCAGTCCTACGACCAGATCCACGTGCCGGCCGAGACCGTCGGCGAGGGCGCGAAGTACATGCTGGAGAACCAGGACACGGTGGTCGCCATCCACGAGGGCACCCCGCTCTACGTCGAGCTGCCCGCCTCGGTCGAGCTCTCGATCTCCTACACCGAGCCCGGCATGCAGGGCGACCGCTCCACCGGCGGCACGAAGCCGGCCACGCTCGAGACCGGCGCGGAGATCGCCGTGCCGCTGTTCATCACCACCGGCGAGAAGGTCAAGGTGGACACCCGCGACGGCTCCTACCTCGGGCGCGTGACGGGCTCCTGATGTCCGCGCGCAGCAAGGCCCGCAAGCGCGCGCTGGACGTGCTCTTCGAGTCCGAGCAGCGCTCGGCCCCGGTGCTCGAGACCCTCGCGGGGCGGCTGGCGGCCTCCGACCCGCCCGTGTCGGGCTACACCGTCGACCTCGTCGAAGGCGTCCTGGCGCACGCCGAGCGCATCGACGAGCTGCTCACGACCTACTCCCTGGACTGGCCGCTGGACCGCATGCCGGCCGTGGACCGGGCGATCCTGCGGCTGGCGACCTTCGAGCTGCTCTGGCGCGACGACGTGCCCGACGCGGTCGTGATCGACGAGGCGGTGTCGCTCGCGCGGTCGCTGTCGACCGACGAGTCGCCCCGGTTCGTCAACGGGCTGCTCGCGCGGCTGCTCGACCTCAAGCCGATGCTCGCGCTCTAGGGCTCCTCCGGTCAGTCCAGGGCGCGGCGGGCCTCGGGGTTGAGCACGCCCCAGGCGATGAGCTGCTCGGTGAGCTGGCTCGGCGTCTCGTCGTAGATCACGGCCAGCGTGCGCAGGTCCTCCTGGCGGATGGACAGGACCCGGCCGTTGTAGTCGCCGCGCTGGGCCTGGATGGTGGCGGCGTAGCGCGCCAGCGGCCCGGCCCGCTCGGCCGGCACGACCTGCAGCTTCTCCAGGTCGATGATCAGCCGCGGCGGCGGCTCGGCGGCCCCCTGCGGCGAGTTGTCCGGCAGCAGCTCGGACACGGGAACGGCGTAGAAGTCGGCCAGCTCGGCCAGCCGCTGCACCGTCACGGCCCGGTCACCCCGCTCGTACGAGCCGACGACGACCGCCTTCCAGCGGCCGGCCGACTTCTCCTCGACACCGTGCAGCGAGAGGCCCTGCTGGGTGCGGATCGCGCGCAGGCGACCCCCGAGTGCTCGTGCGTACTCCGTCGGCATCTCTCGCTGCCCCCTGACCGGTCACCCGTCGTGACCCTCGCAGTCCTGGTGCCCCAGAAGGCCCGGGACAGTGTCCATATCGTCGTGACGCTCAGTTACGTTACGCAGCGTGACCGGGCCGGGGGTGCTTTTCCCCGAGGATCCACCATTGGGACGAGCGCGCCTCGTCCGTTCCCCGTAGCCCGGGCGGGTGGCCACCGCGCGCGAACCGTCCGCGACACGGGCCGGACGCGACCCGGTGCGGCGCCCGGCCGCTGCTAGGGTCGGCGCCGACACCACGAGGGGACCTGCGGTCCCTGGACATCCTTTAACGACCCGTCCGGTGAGGCGGGGAAGGAGGTCGGTCGGCGAATGACGCCTACCCAGAGCGCGGCGGCCACGCCCAGCTCACCCCGCGAACCCACGCGACGCACGGTCCTCGAGGCCGCCGACGTCGCCCGGGCCCTGACCCGCATCGCCCACGAGGTCCTCGAGCGCAACAAGGGCGCCGAGGACCTCGTCCTGCTCGGCATCCCGTCGCGCGGGGTCCCGCTCGCCCACCGGCTGGCCGCGCGCATCGCCGCCGTCGAGGGCTCCGCGGTCCCCGTCGGGGCGCTGGACGTGACCATGTACCGCGACGACCTGCGGCTGCACCCGGCGCGCGCGCTGGAGCGCACCGACGTGCCGGCCGAGGGCATCGAGGGCCGCACGGTGGTGCTCGTCGACGACGTCCTCTACTCCGGCCGGACGATCCGGGCCGCCCTCGACGCGCTCAACGACCTCGGGCGCCCGAGCCGGGTCCAGCTCGCCGTGCTCGTCGACCGTGGCCACCGCGAGCTGCCGATCCGCGCCGACTACGTCGGCAAGAACCTGCCGACCTCGACCGGCGAGCGGGTCCGGGTCCTGCTCGACGAGAGCGACGGCAGCGACGGCGTCCTCATCGAGACCGCGTCGACGGGGGAGGGGAGCGCCCGATGAACCCGCACCTGCTCTCCGCCGCCGACCTGACCCGCGACGACGCGCTGCTCGTGCTCGACACCGCCGAGGAGCTGGCCCGCCTCGCCGACCGGCCGATCAAGAAGCTGCCGACCCTGCGCGGCCGCACGGTCGTCAACCTCTTCTTCGAGGACTCGACGCGCACCCGCATCTCGTTCGAGGCCGCCGCCAAGCGGCTCTCGGCGGACGTCATCACGTTCTCCGCCAAGGGGTCCAGCGTCAGCAAGGGGGAGAGCCTCAAGGACACCGCGCTCACGCTGGAGGCGATGGGTGCCGACGCGGTCGTCGTGCGCCACTCGGCCTCCGGCGCGCCGCACCGGCTGGCCCACTCCGGCTGGATCCGGGGCGCGGTCGTCAACGCCGGCGACGGCACCCACGAGCACCCCACCCAGGCCCTGCTCGACGCGTTCACCATGCGCCGCCGGCTGGCCCGCGACGCGGCGGCCGGCACCGTCGGCACCGACCTCTCGGGGCGGCGCGTGACGATCGTCGGCGACGTGCTCCACTCGCGGGTGGCCCGCTCCAACGTCCTGCTGCTGCACACGCTGGGGGCCGAGGTGACCCTGGTCGCGCCCCCGACGCTGCTCCCGGTCGGCGTCGAGACCTGGCCGTGCTCGACCTCCTACGACCTCGACGGCGAGCTCGCCAAGAGCGACGTCGTGATGATGCTGCGGGTGCAGCGCGAGCGGATGGGCCCCGAGGGCGGCGGCTTCTTCTCGACACCCCGCGAGTACTCCCGCCGCTACGGGCTCGACGCCCGTCGGATGGCGCAGCTGCCGGACCACGCCATCGTCATGCACCCCGGACCGATGAACCGCGGCGTCGAGATCGCCGCCGAGGTGGCCGACTCGGCCCGCTCGACGATCGTCGAGCAGGTCACGAACGGCGTGAGCGTGCGGATGGCCGTGCTCTACCTGCTCCTGTCCGGCAGCACCGACGCGGAGGTCGCCGAATGACCGGCACGAGCACGTACGTCCTGAAGGGTGCCCGGCTGCTGGGCGCGGCGCCGGCCGACCTGGTGGTCGAGGACGGTGTCCTCGCCGAGACCGGCGCGGGCCTGAGCCGGGGCGGCGCGGAGGTCGTCGACGCCGACGGGCTGGTGGCGCTGCCCGGCCTGGTCGACCTGCACACCCACCTGCGCGAGCCCGGCCGCGAGGACGCCGAGACCGTCGAGACCGGCACCGCCGCCGCGGCGCTGGGCGGGTTCACCGCCGTGCACGCGATGGCCAACACCGACCCGGTCGCCGACACCGCCGGCGTCGTCGAGCAGGTCTGGCGGCTGGGCCGCGAGGCCGGGCACTGCGACGTGCGCCCGGTCGGCGCCGTCACGGTCGGCCTCGAGGGGCGGCGGCTCGCCGAGCTGGGGGCGATGGCCGACTCGGCCGCCCGGGTGCGGGTGTTCTCCGACGACGGGAAGTGCGTGTCCGACGCGGTGCTGATGCGCCGGGCGCTGGAGTACGTCAAGGCCTTCGGCGGGGTCGTCGCCCAGCACGCCCAGGAGCCCCGGCTGACCGAGAACGCGCAGATGAACGAGGGCGAGCTCTCCGGCGTGCTCGGCCTGCACCGGCTGGCCGGCGGTCGCCGAGGAGGCGATCATCGCCCGCGACGTGCTGCTGGCGGCGCACGTCGGCTCGCGGCTGCACGTCTGCCACGTGTCCACCGCCGGCTCGGTCGAGATCCTGCGCTGGGCCAAGTCGAAGGGCTGCAACGTCACGGCCGAGGTCACCCCGCACCACCTGCTGCTGACCGACGAGCTCGCGAGGACGTACGACCCGCTGTTCAAGGTGAACCCCCCGCTGCGGACGGAGGACGACGTCGAGGCGCTGCGCGCCGCCCTGGCCGACGGCACGATCGACGCGGTCGCCACCGACCACGCGCCGCACTCGCACGAGGACAAGGACTGCGAGTGGTCCGCGGCCGCGATGGGGATGCTCGGGCTCGAGACCGCGCTGTCGGTCGTGCAGGAGGCGATGGTCGACACCGGACTGCTCGACTGGGCCGGGGTCGCCGACCGCATGGCGACCCGCCCGGCCCGCATCGGGCTGCTCGACGACCACGGCACCCCGCTGGAGGTGGGGGCGCCGGCGAACCTCGTGCTCGTCGACCCGGCGGCGCGGCGGGAGATCGACCCGTTCGCGCTGGCCTCGCGGTCGCGGAACACCCCCTACGCCGGGCGCACCCTGCCCGGGGCGGTCGTCGCGACGTTCCTGCGCGGCCGGCCGACGGTCCTCGACGGGAAGCTCCAGTGACCGCAGCGCTGCTGGTGCTCGAGGACGGCAGGGCGTTCCGCGGGGAGTCCTACGGCGCGGTCGGCGAGACGTTCGGGGAGGCGGTCTTCTCCACCGGCATGACCGGCTACCAGGAGACGCTGACCGACCCGTCCTACCACCGGCAGGTGGTCGTCATGACCGCCCCGCACGTGGGCAACACCGGGGTCAACGACGAGGACGCCGAGTCGGCCCGCATCTGGGTCAGCGGCTACGTCGTGCGGGACCCCGCGCCACGGCCCTCGTCGTGGCGGTCCCTGCGGCCGCTCGGCGACGACCTCGCGGCGCAGGGCGTCGTGGGCGTCAGCGGCGTCGACACCCGCGCGCTGACCCGCCACCTGCGCGAGCGGGGCGCGATGCGGGTCGGCATCACGTCCGAGCCCACCGACGAGGCGTCGTTCCTGGCCCGGGTGCGCGAGGCGCTGCCGATGACCGGCGCCGACCTCACCGGCGAGGTGACGACCGCCGAGCCGTACGTCGTCGAGGCCCGCGGCGGGCACCGCCTCACGGTCGCCGCCCTGGACCTCGGCATCAAGCGGATGACGCCCCTGCGGATGGCCGAGCGGGGCATCGAGGTGCACGTCCTGCCGGCCGCCAGCACGGTCGACGAGGTGCTCGCGACCGGTGCCGACGGGGTGTTCCTCTCCAACGGCCCGGGCGACCCGGCGACCGCCGACCGGGCGGTGGCGCTGACCGCCGAGCTGCTGCGGCGCCGGGTGCCGCTGTTCGGCATCTGCTTCGGCAACCAGGTGCTGGGCCGGGCGCTGGGCCTGCCGACCTACAAGCTGCGCTTCGGCCACCGCGGCATCAACCAGCCGGTGCAGGACCGCGCGACCGGCCGCGTCGAGGTCACCGCGCACAACCACGGGTTCGCCGTCGAGGCGCCGACGGACCGCCCGTTCGACACGCCGTTCGGCGCCGCCGAGGTCTCGCACGTCTGCCTCAACGACGGCGTGGTCGAGGGGCTGCGCTGCCGTGACGTGCCGGCGCTGTCGGTGCAGTACCACCCCGAGGCCGCGGCCGGGCCGCACGACGCGGCCTACCTCTTCGACCGGTTCGCCGAGCTGCTCACGCGGAAGGCCGCCTGATGCCGAGGCGCACCGACATCTCCTCCGTCCTGGTCATCGGCTCGGGGCCGATCGTGATCGGGCAGGCCTGCGAGTTCGACTACTCGGGCACCCAGGCCTGCCGGGTGCTGCGCGAGGAGGGCCTGCGGGTGGTCCTGGTCAACTCCAACCCGGCGACGATCATGACCGACCCCGAGTTCGCCGACGCGACCTACATCGAGCCGATCACGCCCGAGATCGTCCGGAAGGTCATCGAGAAGGAGCGCCCCGACGCGCTGCTCGCGACCCTCGGCGGCCAGACGGCGCTGAACACCGCCATGGCTCTGCACGCGGCCGGCGTCCTCGAGGAGTTCGGCGTCGAGCTCATCGGTGCCGACGTCGACGCGATCGAGGCGGGGGAGGACCGCCAGCGGTTCAAGGCGATCGTCGAGCGCATCGGTGCGGAGTCCGCCCGCAGCGTCATGGCGCGCTCCCTCGACGAGTGCCTCGCCGCGGCCGGCGACCTCGGCTACCCGGTCGTCGTCCGGCCGTCGTTCACCATGGGTGGGCTCGGGTCCGGGCTGGCGCACGACGCCGACCAGCTGCGCCGCATCGCGGGGGCCGGCCTGCAGGCCAGCCCCACCACGGAGGTGCTCCTCGAGGAGTCGCTCCTCGGCTGGAAGGAGTACGAGCTCGAGCTGATGCGCGACCGGGCCGACAACGTCGTCGTCGTGTGCTCGATCGAGAACCTCGACCCGATGGGCGTCCACACCGGCGACTCGGTCACCGTGGCGCCGGCGATGACCCTGACCGACCGCGAGCTGCAGCGGCTGCGCGACATCAGCATCGACGTCATGCGGGCGGTCGGGGTCGACACGGGGGGCTGCAACATCCAGTTCGCCGTCGACCCCGCCGACGGCCGGGTCGTGGTCATCGAGATGAACCCCCGTGTCTCGCGCTCGAGTGCGCTCGCGTCGAAGGCCACCGGGTTCCCCATCGCGAAGATCGCCGCCAAGCTCGCGGTGGGCTACACCCTCGACGAGATCCCCAACGACATCACCCGGGCGACGCCCGCCTCCTTCGAGCCGGCGCTGGACTACGTCGTCGTCAAGGTGCCGCGCTTCGCGTTCGAGAAGTTCCCCGGTGCCGACCCGACGCTGACCACCCACATGAAGAGCGTTGGCGAGGCCATGGCGATCGGCCGCTGCTTCACCGAGGCCCTGCAGAAGGCGCTGCGCTCGCTGGAGCGGCGCGACGCCGAGCTGGACTGGTCGGCGACGGCCGGGGAGCAGGACGTGGACGGGCTGCTCGCGCGGGCCGCCGTGCCCCACGACGGACGGCTGCGGGTCGTGCAGCAGGCCCTGTGGGCGGGCGCGACGGTCGAGGCCGCGCACGAGGCGACCGGCATCGACCCCTGGTTCCTCGACCAGGTGGCGCTGCTCAACGACGTCGCGGCCGCCGTGCGCGACGCGCCCGAGCTCGACCGCGACCTGCTGCGCCGGGCCAAGCGCCACGGCTTCTCCGACGGCCAGCTGGGCAGGCTGCGCGGGCTGCCGGAGGACGTCGTGCGCGGTGTGCGGCACGCCCTGGGCATCCGGCCCGTGTTCAAGACCGTCGACACGTGCGCGGCCGAGTTCGCCGCGCTCACGCCCTACCACTACTCCTCCTACGACGAGGAGACCGAGGTCGCACCCCGCGAGCAGCCGGCCGTGCTGATCCTCGGGAGCGGGCCCAACCGCATCGGGCAAGGCATCGAGTTCGACTACTCGTGCGTCCACGCGTCCTTCGCCCTGCGGGCGCAGGGGCTGTGCACGGTGATGGTCAACTGCAACCCCGAGACCGTCTCGACCGACTACGACACCTCCGACCGGCTCTACTTCGAGCCGCTGACCCTCGAGGACGTGCTCGAGGTCGTGCACGCCGAGCGGCGGGCCGGGCCGGTCCTCGGGGTGGTCGTCCAGCTCGGCGGGCAGACCCCACTGGCGCTGGCCGCCGGGCTCGAAGCTGCAGGAGTGGAGATACTCGGCACCTCGGTACACGGCACCCACCGGGCCGAGGACCGCGGCTCGTTCTCCGAGGTCCTCGCCGACGCCGGGCTCGTGGCGCCCACCCACGGCACCGCCACGTCCTTCGACGGGGCCCGCAGGGTGGCGGCCGGCATCGGCTACCCCGTCCTGGTGCGGCCGTCGTACGTCCTCGGCGGGCGCGGCATGGAGATCGTCTACGACGAGGACCAGCTGGCGACGTACATGACCGAGGCCACGGAGGTCTCCGCGGACCGTCCCGTCCTCGTCGACCGCTTCCTCGACGACGCGATCGAGATCGACGTCGACGCGATCTTCGACGGCGAGGAGCTCTACGTCGGCGGCGTGATGGAGCACATCGAGGAGGCCGGCATCCACTCCGGCGACTCGGCCTGCGTGCTGCCGCCGGTGACGCTGGGCCGCGAGGAGGTCGAGCGGGTGCGCGACCAGACGCGGCGCCTCGCCGAGGGCATCGGCGTGCGCGGCCTGCTCAACGTGCAGTTCGCCCTCGCGGGCGACGTGCTGCACGTGCTCGAGGCCAACCCGCGTGCGTCGCGGACGGCCCCGTTCGTGTCCAAGGCGACGGGCGTGCCGCTGGCGAAGGCCGCCGCCCGCGTCATGCTCGGGGCGACCGTCGCCGACCTGCGGTCCGAGGGCATGCTCCCGGCCGTCGGCGACGGGGCGAGCGGCACCGGGGCGGCGTCCATGAGGCACGTCGCCGTGAAGGAGGCGGTGCTGCCGTTCAAGCGGTTCCGCACCGTCGAGGGTCGCGGCGTCGACCACATGCTCGGCCCGGAGATGCGCTCGACCGGGGAGGTCATGGGCATCGACGCGTCGTTCGGCACGGCGTTCGCCAAGTCGCAGTCGGCGGCATACGGCGGCCTGCCCACCAAGGGCGCGGTGTTCGTCTCGGTCGCGAACCGGGACAAGCGGGCCATGATCTTCCCGGTCAAGCGGCTGGCCGACCTCGGCTTCCAGATCGTCGCGACCGCGGGCACGGCCGACGTGCTGCGCCGCAACGGCGTCGAGGCCACGGTCGTGCGCAAGTACAGCGCCGGCCGAGGGCCGGACGGCGAGCCGACGGTCGTCGACCAGATCCTGGCCGGCGAGGTCGACATGGTCGTCAACACCCCGTCGGGGCGCAACGCCCGGGCCGACGGCTACGAGATCCGGGCGGCGGCGGTCGCGATGGACCGCCCGATCATCACCACCGTGCAGGAGCTCGCGGCCGCCGTGCAGGGCATCGAGGCGCTCGGCCGCGGCCCGCTGGACGTGCGCTCGATCCAGGACTGGACCAACGGAGGGTGAGCAGGTGAGCGAGGGTCCGCTTCAGGTACGCGGCGAGGTGCTGTCGCAGCGACGGGTCGGTGCCTACCACCACGTCACGCTGGTGGCCCCGGGCATCGCCGAGCGGACCCGGCCGGGCCAGTTCGTGGCGCTGGCCGTGGGCGGCGAGCGCACCGGGATGGTGCTGCGGCGCGCGTTCTCGATCTACCAGGTCAGCCCGCGCGGGGTCTACGGCGGCACGGTCGAGGTCGTCTACGCCGTCCACGGCGCCGGCACGGCGTGGCTGGCCGGCCTGCACCCCCACACCCCGGTCGACGTGGTCGGGCCGCTGGGCCGGCCGTTCGCGCTGCCGCGCGACACCGCCAGCGCGACCCTCGTCGGCGGCGGCTACGGCAGCGCCCCGCTGTTCGGCCTGGCCGAGGCGCTGCGCGGGCGCGGCTGCCGGGTCGACTTCGTGCTCGGCGCCGCGAGCGTCGACCGGCTCTTCGGGGCGCTCGACGCCAAGCGGATGGCCTCGACGGTCGCCGTGACCACGGTCGACGGGTCCACCGGGACCCGCGGCCTGGTCACCGACGTGCTGCCCGGCGTCATCGAGCGGGCGGGCACCGAGGTCATCTACGCCTGCGGCCCGATGGCGATGCTGCGGGCCGTCACCGCGGTCGCCGAGCGCGCCGGCGTTCCGGTGCAGTGCGCGGTCGAGGAGTCGATGGCCTGCGGCATCGGGGTCTGCATGACCTGCGTGCTGCCCGTGGTGGGGGAGGACGGTGTGACCCGCATGGTGCGGTCCTGCGTCGAGGGCCCGGTCTTCGACGGGCAGCGGGTCCGCTGGGACGACGTGGGCACCGTCCCGCCGGACACCCACGGGGCCCCTGCGGTCCCGGTCGGGAGCAGCGCATGACCCGCTTCGCGGTCCGCACCGTCCCGGCTCCGGCGATGGCCGACGAGCCGCGATACGACCTCCGCACCGTCGTCGGGGGTCTCGAGCTGGACAACCCCGTGCTCACCGCCTCCGGCTGCGCGGCCTCGGGCCGGGAGCTCGACCAGTTCTTCGACGTGGCGGCGCTCGGCGCCGTCGTCACCAAGTCGATCATGCTCGACCCGCGGTCCGGACGACCCACGCCACGGATGGCCGAGACGCCGAGCGGGATGCTCAACTCGATCGGTCTGCAGGGCCCGGGCATCGACGCCTTCCTCGAGACCGACCTGCCGTGGCTGCACGAGAAGGGCGCCCGCACGGTCGTGTCGATCGCCGGGGGGAGCGTCGAGGAGTACGCCGAGCTGGCGCGGCGGCTGCGCGGTGCCCCCGGGCTCTGCGCGCTCGAGGTGAACATCTCGTGCCCGAACGTCTCCAACCGCGGTCTCGTCTTCGCCTGCGACCCGGGCGCAGCGCACGAGGTCGTCGGTGCCGTCCGGCGCCACACCGCGCCCTCGGTGCCGGTCTTCGCCAAGCTGTCGCCCGACGTCACCGACATCGTCACCATCGCCCGGTCCTGCGTCGACGCCGGCGCCGACGGCCTGTCGATGATCAACACCCTGCTCGGCATGGCCATCGACACCGACACGATGCGGCCGGTGCTCGGCGGGGTCACCGGCGGCCTGTCCGGCCCCGCGGTCAGGCCCGTCGCCGTGCGCTGCATCTGGCAGGTCCACGCGGCGCTGCCCGAGGTGCCGATCATCGGCATGGGCGGCGTCCGCAGCGGCCTCGACGCTCTCGAGCTGGTGCTGGCCGGCGCGTCCGCCGTCTCGGTCGGGACGGCCGTCTTCGGCGACCCCGGGGCCCCGGCCCGGGTGCTCCGCGAGCTGCGCCACGCCCTGGCCGACCGCGGCTTCCCCAGCGTCCGGGACGCCGTCGGCCACGCCCACCGGCCCCAGGAGGTCCGCCCGTGAGCCCGCCGTACCTCGCCCCGGTCGCCGTGGCGCTGGACACCGGCGACCTCGAGACCGCCGTCGCGTGGGCCGCGGCCACCGGGCCCCACGTGAGCACGGTGAAGGTGGGGCTCGAGCTGTTCCTGCGCCACGGCGGCGACGCGGTCCGCAAGGCGCGCGAGGCCAGCGGCGGGCGGGAGGTCTTCCTCGACCTCAAGCTGCACGACATCCCCAACACGGTGGCCGGTGCCGCCCGGGCGGTGGCCGAGCTCGCGCCGGCCTACCTCACCGTCCACGCGAGCGGTGGCCCCGACATGGTTCGCGCCGCCGTCGAGGCGCTGCCCGCCACGAAGGTCGCCGGCGTCACGGTGCTCACCTCGCTCGCCGAGGGCGACCTGGCGCGCCTGGGCATGTCGGGCGCGCCGCGCGACGCCGTCCGCCGGCTCGCCGCGCTCGCGGTCGACGCGGGCGCGCGGGCACTCGTGTGCTCGCCGTTGGAGGTCGCCGACGTCCGCGCGGAGGTGGGGGCGCACGTCGTGCTCATCACGCCCGGGGTGCGACCGGCCGGTGCCGGGCACGGCGACCAGTCGCGGGTCGCGACCCCGCAGCAGGCGCTCGCCGACGGCGCCGACCTGCTCGTCGTGGGACGTCCGCTCACGGCGGCTCCCGACCCGGGCGCCGCGGCCGCGGCCCTGGCCCGCGACCTGCGCTGAGCCGGCCACACGCGCGGACGTACCTACGCCGAACACCCCGGTGCCCGCGGCGTCGCACCGTCGGCGATGCGTGCCGGGTCGCATCGGTCGATCGGTCGAACTTTGCGACGACGCCCGCCCCGCATTGCCCGTGACCGTTGGTGTCGCTAGGTTTCTGACCTGTCGCACACGACCCGACGTCCACCATCCGTTCGCACCGAGGTGACCTCACGTGGCCCTGCCCCCCTTGACCCCTGAGCAGAGGGCGGCCGCCCTCGAGAAGGCCGCGATCGCACGACGGGAGCGGGCAGCGGTCAAGAACCGCCTCAAGCACTCGGGTGCGTCCCTCATCGAGGTGCTCAAGGAGGGCGGCCGCGAGGGCGGCAACGACATCGTCGGGAAGATGAAGGTCGTGTCGGTGCTCGAGTCGCTGCCGGGTGTCGGCAAGGTGCGCGCCCGCAGGATCATGGAGGAGATCGGCATCTCCGAGAGCCGTCGCGTCCGGGGGCTCGGGACACAGCAGCTGGCAGCGCTCGAGCGGGAGTTCGGCGGCACGGCCTGAACACCCCCTGCGCCCGGACGTGCCGTCCGAGCACGGGTCGCGCATGACGGGGTCCGGCGGCGCGCCGGGACATCGCCTGATCGTGCTCTCCGGGCCGTCCGGCGTCGGCAAGAGCACCGTGGTGCGCGCACTGCGCGAGACGCACCCCGAGGTGTGGCTGTCGGTGTCCGCGACGACGCGCTTCCCGCGCCCCGGTGAGGTCCACGGCGTGCACTACCGGTTCGTCACCCGCGAGGGGTTCGAGGCGATGGTCGACCAGGGCGGCCTGCTGGAGTGGGCGGAGTTCGCCGGCAACCTCTACGGCACGCCGCGCCAGCCCGTGCTCGACCAGCTCGCGGCCGGGCGACCGGTGCTGCTGGAGATCGACCTGCAGGGCGCGCGGCAGGTGCGGGCAGCGATGCCGGAGGCGCACCTGGTGTTCCTCACCCCGCCGAGCTGGGACGAGCTGGTGCGCCGGCTGACGGGTCGCGGGACGGAGGAGCCCGACGTGATCGAGCGCCGCCTCACGACGGCGCGCGAGGAGCTGGCGGCGGAGCCGGAGTTCGACACGACCCTGGTCAACACGAGCGTCGAGGACGTGGTCGACAGCCTGCTAGCCTTGACCCGCTCCCCGTGACGTGCTCGAGCGTCCACCCCAACCGGAAGGCCACCCGTGTCCGGCACTGTCGCCGCGCCTGAGGGCATCACCAACCCCCCGATCGACGAGCTGCTCGCAGCGACCGACTCGAAGTACAGCCTGGTCATCTACGCCGCGAAGCGCGCCCGCCAGATCAACGCCTACTACTCCCAGCTCGGTGAGGGCCTGCTCGAGTACGTCGGCCCGCTCGTCGAGACCCACGTCCACGAGAAGCCGCTCTCGATCGCCATGCGCGAGATCAACGGCGGCATGCTGACCGCGGAGAAGGTCGACCAGGCCTGACCGGGCCGGTCACCTCCCGCCCCACCGCGCCGTGTCCCGCATCGTCCTCGGGGTCGGGGGCGGCATCGCGGCCTACAAGGTCGCGTCGCTGCTGCGGCTGCTCACGGAGTCCGGGCACGACGTCCGCGTCGTGCCGACCCGGGCCGCCCTGGAGTTCGTCGGCACGGCGACCTGGGCGGCGCTGTCCGGTCACCCGGTGTCCAGCGAGGTCTGGGACGACGTCGAGGACGTCCCGCACGTGCGCATCGGCCAGGAGGCCGAGCTCGTCGTCGTGGCGCCGGCGACCGCGGACCTGCTCGCGCGCGCCGCGGCCGGGCTGGCCGACGACCTGCTCACCAGCACCCTGCTGACCGCGCGCTGCCCGGTGCTCATGGCCCCGGCGATGCACACCGAGATGTGGCAGCACCCCGCGACCCGGGACAACGTCGCGACGCTGCGTCGTCGCGGCGTCGACGTCCTGGAGCCGGCGTCGGGCCGGCTCACCGGGGCGGACACCGGGCCGGGCCGGCTGCCGGAGCCGGCCGAGATCCTGGCGGCCGTGACCGGGCTGCTCGCCCGCGGGACGGCGGCACCGGACCTCGCCGGGCGGCACGTCGTCGTCAGCGCGGGCGGGACCCGCGAGCACCTCGACCCCGTGCGCTTCCTGGGCAACCGGTCCTCGGGGCGGCAGGGCTACGCGCTGGCGGCCACCGCACGGGCCCGCGGCGCGGAGGTGACCCTCGTGGCCGCCAACGTGGCCCTGCCCGACCCGGCCGGGGTCAAGGTGGTGCCGGTGGTCTCCGCCGAGCAGCTGCGCGAGGCCGTGCTGGCGGCGGCTCCCCAGGCGGACGCCGTGGTGATGGCCGCCGCCGTCGCCGACTTCCGCCCTCGGGACACGTCCGAGACCAAGATCAAGAAGGGGGCGGGCGAGCCGACCGAGGTGGCCCTGGTCCGGACGCCGGACGTGCTCGCGGAGCTGTCGGGGCACCCCCGGCGCCGTGCCGGGCAGGTCGTGGTCGGGTTCGCGGCGGAGACCGGCGACACCGAGGCCGACGTGCTGCAGCACGCACGGGCGAAGCTGGCCCGCAAGGGGTGCGACCTCCTGGTCGTGAACGAGGTCGGCGGGTCCGGGCACCCGACGGGCTTCGAGGGGGCCCGCAACGCCGCGGTCGTGCTCGGCGACGACGGCTCGGAGGTGCCGGTGCCGCTCTCGAGCAAGGAGGCCGTCGCCGACGCGGTCTGGGACCGCGTGTCTCAGCGATTGACCGCCACGGGGCCCGCCAGGACCTGACGGCCGATAGACTCCTGCGCCGACGCCTGACCGCCCGCCGTCCGCCGGCGAGGCCCGCCCGCCATCCGCGAGACCGTAGGAGCACCGTGACCCGCCGCTTGTTCACGTCCGAGTCCGTCACCGAAGGTCACCCCGACAAGATCTCGGACCAGATCAGCGACTCGATCCTCGACGCCCTGCTCAGAGAGGACCCGCTCAGCCGGGTCGCGGTCGAGACCATGATCACCACCGGCCAGGTGCACGTCGCCGGCGAGGTGACCACGCGGGGCTACGCCGACATCGCCTCGATCGTGCGCGAGCGGGTCCTCGAGATCGGCTACGACTCCTCCGCCAAGGGATTCGACGGGCACTCCTGCGGCGTTTCGGTGTCCATCGGCTCGCAGTCCGCCGACATCGCCCAGGGCGTCGACGACGCCTACGAGCACCGGACCGGCGATGCCGGCGACGCCGACGCCGGGGACCCGCTCGACCGCCAGGGCGCCGGCGACCAGGGCCTGATGTTCGGCTACGCCTGCGACGACACCCCCGAGCTCATGCCGTTGCCGATCTGGCTGGCGCACCGGCTGGCCCAGCAGCTCACGGCGGTGCGCAAGGACGGCGCCGTGCCCTACCTGCGCCCCGACGGCAAGACCCAGGTCACCATCGAGTACGACGGCGACCGCGCGGTCCGCGTCGACACCGTGGTGGTGTCCAGCCAGCACGCGAGCGACATCGGCCTGGACTCGATGCTCACCCCGGACATCGCCGAGCAGGTCGTGAAGCCGGTCCTGGACGCGGTCGACATCGACAGCGCGGGCTTCCGGCTGCTGGTCAACCCGACCGGGCGCTTCGAGATCGGCGGCCCGATGGGCGACGCCGGCCTCACCGGCCGCAAGATCATCGTCGACACCTACGGCGGCATGGCCCGCCACGGCGGCGGCGCCTTCTCCGGCAAGGACCCGTCCAAGGTCGACCGCTCCGCCGCCTACGCCATGCGCTGGGTCGCGAAGAACGTCGTGGCCGCCGGGCTGGCGCGGCGCTGCGAGGTGCAGGTCGCGTACGCGATCGGCAAGGCGCACCCGGTCGGGCTGTTCGTCGAGACGTTCGGCACCGAGACCGTCCCGGTCGACCGCATCCAGGAGGCGGTGACCGAGGTTTTCGACCTGCGCCCGGCCGCGATCATCCGCGACCTGGACCTCCTGCGCCCGATCTACGCGCAGACGGCCGCCTACGGCCACTTCGGCCGCGAGCTGCCGGACTTCACCTGGGAGCGCGCCGACCGGGTCGACGCCCTCGCGGCTGCCGCCCGCGCCTGACCGACCGGCCGACCGGTCCGCCCACCCGCGGCGCACCGGGCCGCGTCGAGCGCCGCACTGCCCGAAACGATTACGCGGGCGTGATCGTTGACGCGGTCGGGCCGAACCGCCGGGTCGCGGTGGGACCTGCTGACGGCCCGGGTGACCGAGGGTGCTGGTGAGATGGGGCCCATGACCGAGCCGGGCACCGACGAGGCATCGGCGCCGGCTGCCGAGCCGCAGCAGCTGGCCCTGCTGCGGTCGACCGCCCGGCGTGCCCGCGCCGCGCCGCGCCGGGCCACCCCCGAGCCCGCGGCCGACGACCCCGTCGCCCGGGTCGTCGTCGACGTCGCGCTGGCGCACCTCGACCGCCCCTTCGACTACCTGGTGCCGGCCGACCTGGCCGACGCGGCCCGCCGCGGGGCGCGCGTGCGGGTGCGCTTCGCCGGTCGACTCGTGGACGGCTTCGTCACCGACCGCGCCGCGGTGTCCGAGCACGCCGGGCGTCTGGCGTTCCTGCAGCGGGTGGTCTCGGCCGAGCCGGTCCTCGCCCCCGCGACCCTGGACCTCGCACGGGAAGTGGCCGCCCACTACGCCGGCACCGTCCCCGACGTGCTGCGCCTCGCGGTGCCGCCCCGGCACGCCCGCACCGAGGCCGAGCCGGGGCGACCGCCCCCCGACCCGCCCGGGCGGCCCGCGGCGGGCGCCTGGGAGCGCTACCGGCACGGGCCCGCGCTGCTCGACGCCGTCCACGCCGGGTCGGCCCCGCGCGCCGTGTGGACGGCCCTGCCCGGCCCGGGCTGGCCCGCCGAGATCGCCGACCTGGTCGGCACCGCGCTCTCCGCCGGCCGCGGGGCGCTCGTCGTCCTGCCCGACCACCGCGACCTGGGCAGGGTCGACACGGCGCTCACGGCCCTGCTCGGCCCCGGCCACCACGTCGTGCTCAGCGCCGAAGCGGGTCCCGCCGAGCGCTACCGGCGCTGGCTCGCCGTGCGCCGCGGGACCGCGCGCGCCGTCGTGGGCACGCGCGCGGCCATGTTCGCCCCGGTCGCCCGGCTGGGGCTGGCCCTGGTCTGGGACGACGGCGACGACCTGCACGCCGAGCCGCGGGCCCCCTACCCGCACGTCCGCAGCGTGCTCGCCCTGCGCTCCCGCCTCGAGGGCGCCGCCCTCGTCCTGGGCGGCCACTCGCGGACCGCCGAGGGGGCGGCCCTGCTGCGCTCGGGGTGGGCGCACGCCGTCGCGGCACCGCGGGAGGTCGTGCGCCGGGAGGCCCCGGACGTACGAGCGGAGGGCGACGCTCGGGACGCGGGCGGACCCGGTGCCCGGCTGCCCTCGGAGACCTGGCGGACCGCCTCACGGGCGCTGCAGCACGGCCCGGTGCTCGTGCAGGTGCCCCGCGCCGGCTACGTCCCCGGACTGGCCTGCGCCGGGTGCCGCGCTGCGGCCCGCTGCGCCGCGTGCGGAGGTCCGCTCGGCTCGCCAGGGGGCGGCGCGAGCCCGGCCTGCCGCTGGTGCGGCGTCGCCGCGGCGTCCTGGTCGTGCCCGGCCTGCGCGGGCACCCGGCTGCGCGCGACCGCGGTGGGCTCGGTGCGGACCGCCGAGGAGCTCGGCCGGGCCTTCCCGCGCACACCGGTCCGCATCTCGGGCGGCAGCGCGCCGGTGCTGGCCGGCGTCGGCCCGGAGCCTGCCCTCGTGGTCGCCACACCCGGGGCCGAGCCGGTGGCCGAGGGTGGCTACGCCGCGGCGCTGCTGCTCGACGGCTGGGCCCTGCTGTCCCGGACCGACCTCCGCTCCGGCGAGGAGGCACTGCGTCGCTGGGCGGCCGCCGCCGCCCTGGTGCGGTCGCGGCCCGACGGCGGCCAGGTCCGGGTGCTGGCCGACTCCGCCCACCCGGCCGTGCAGGCGCTGGTCCGCTGGGACCCGGCCTCCTTTGCCGAGCGTGAGCTGGCCGAACGCTCCGAGCTGCGCCTGCCGCCGGCGGTCCGGATGGTCTCGGTCACCGGCGAGCCCGAGGTGCTCCAGCGGTTCCTCGCCGCGGCCACGCTGCCCGGCGGGGCCGAGGTGCTCGGGCCGGTGCCCGCGGGGTCGGGCCAGGAGCGGTTCCTGGTCCGGGCCCGCCTGCACGAGAGCCGGGCCGTCGCGGCGGCGCTGCGCGAGGCCGCGGGCGTGCGCAGCGCGCACAAGGACGCCGGAAGCGTGCGCGTGCAGGTCGACCCGCTGGACATCGCATGACCGGCCGCGGGCGGCCGACGACGGTCGTGTTCGATCTGGGAGGCGTGCTCATCGAGTGGGACCCCCGGCACCTCTACCGCGGCCTGCTCGACACCGACGAGGAGATCGAGACCTTTCTCGACGAGGTCGGCTTCGCACACTGGAACCACACCATGGACGCCGGGCACGGCACCTGGGCCGAGGCGGTCGCCGAGCTGACCGAGCGCTTCCCCCACCGCGGCGAGCTCATCGCGGCCTACCCGGCGCGCTTCGGTGAGAGCCTCTCCGGGCCGATCGAGGGGTCGGTCGCGGTGCTGCACGACCTGCACGCCCGGCGCGTCCCGCTGCTGGCGCTGACCAACTGGTCCGCCGAGACCTTCCCCGTGGCCCGCGACCGGTTCGCGTTCCTGGACCTGTTCGACGGCATCGTGGTGTCCGGCCACGAGGGGGTCGCCAAGCCCGACCTCGCGCTGTACGCCCTCCTGGTCGAGCGCTACGGGCTCGACCCGGGCGCGACCGTCTTCGTCGACGACCGCCAGGTCAACGTCGAGGCCGCGCGCTCGGCCGGCCTGCACGGCCTGCTGTTCACCGACCCGGTCCGCCTGCGGGCCGACCTCACCCGGCTGGGCCTGCTCGACGGTGCCGCACCAGGCTGACGCCGTCGCGCACCGTCAGCATCACGACCTCGACCCGGTCGTCGGCGGCCAGCCGGTCGTTGAACTCCCGGATAGCCACCGTGTTCTCGTCGGTCTCGTCCGGGTCGAGCGGGCGTCCGCTCCACAGCACGTTGTCGACCACGATGACGCCGTCCGGCGCGAGCTTGGGCAGCGTCGCCTCGTAGTAGGCCCCGTAGGCCGGCTTGTCGGCGTCGATGAACACCAGGTCGAAGGGGCCGGGCAGCGTGTCGATCGTGTCCAGCGCCGGCCCGACCCTGATCTCGATGCGGTCGGCGAACGGGCCGGCCTCGATGTGCCGCCGGGCGATCGCCACGTGCTCCTCGCTGATGTCGCACGTCACGATGCGCCCGTCCGGCGGCAGCGCCTCGGCCATCGACAGCGCGCTGTAGCCGGTGAACGTGCCGATCTCCAGCACGCTGCGCGGCCGCAGCATCGCCACCAGCGCGGTGAGCAGGCGGCCCTCCAGGGTTCCCACCATCATCCCGGGGGCCGAGGTCCCCGCCCGCGTCTCCTCGGCGAGCGCGGCGAACCACGGCGGCTCGGGGCTCGTGTGGTCGACCGCGTACTGCTCGACGCGGGGGTCCAGGAGGTCCGTCACGGCCGCTCAGCCGTCGTGGCCGCGGTGGCCCCGGCCCCGGTCGTCGTGATCGCCGTCATCGTCATCGTCGTCATCGCCGTCGTGGCCGCTGCCGCCGGGCACCCGGACGTCGACCCAGACCAGCCGGTGGTCCGAGCTCGGGAAGGGGAACACGCCGGTCAGCCGGGACAGCGGGTCGGCGGCGACAGGCCAGAAGACGCCCGCGTCGAGGATCTTGAGCGCCTTCGAGGGCAGCACGTAGTCGGCGCGCAGGTTGCCCGGTGCGCTGTCGCTGAAGTCGGCCGTGTCGAAGCGCGGGTCGCTGCGGTGGGTGGTGTTGGCCCCGCCCTGCAGGGCGGCAGCCTCGGCGGCGCCGGCCGAGGACGGTGTCCGCTTGGCGTTGACCCGCGGGTTCTCCAGCAGCTGCTGGGCCGCGCCGGGGATGCTGTCGCCGTCGAGCGGGTCGCTGTTCTGGTCGCCCGCGACCACGAAGAACGCGCCCGGCCGGAGGCCGCCGCGGCGCCCGTCGTCGTCGTAGACGTAGCGCGACGCGCCCGGCCGGACGTAGTCGGCCCAGAACCGGATCTCGTCGAAGTTGCGGGTGCCGTTGCGGTCCTCGGGACCGTCGAACACCGGCGGGGTGGGGTGGCTGACCAGGAAGTGCACCGTCCTGCGCCCGACGCGCAGGGGGAGGTCCCAGTGGCTCTTGGACGACAGGCGGAAGACGTCGAGCTCGTCGGGGGAATACCAGTCGGCCGGGGCAGGGGTGGCGGGGTCGTCCGGCAGCAGCGCGCCGGGCATGTCCTTCCAGAGGAAGGTCTGGAAGGTCCGGACCCGGGACTGCTGGATCGGGAACATCGAGTAGACCGCCATGCCGAACTGGCCGGGGAAGAACCCGAAGCCGAAGGCGTCGTCGGGCCCGCCGACCGCGCCGTTGTTGTTCAGGTCGAACCCCGACGGGATGCCGGTGTTCGACGGCGCGGTGTAGCGGTAGGGGTAGGTGATGGGGGTCGACCCGTTGCGCGAGACCGAGAGGTAGTTGTCCTGGAACAGGCGCAGCGCCTCGCCTGCCGCGTCGAAGTCGAACTCGTTGACGAGCAGCACGTCGGGCCGGGTGCGCTGCACGATCTCGGCGACGTTGCCGGCCTGGACGTTGCCGGGTGCGGACAGGTCCCTGACCAGGTCGCCGGCGTTGGACCGGTTGAGCGAGGCGTTGAACGTCGAGAAGCGCACCCCGTGCTTGCCCTTGGCGTCGTGCCCACCCGTGGCGGTCGCCGGCGGTGCGTTCAGCAGGGCGGCGGTGACGACCCCGGTGACGAGCAGTGAGCACGCGGTGAGGACCGGACGGGAGCGGGACATGAGGGGCCTCCTGATCTGCCGACCGCCCCATCTGACCTCACTCGCCGCCTCGGCGGAAGGCCCTGGGTCGAACCTTCGTAGACTGGCCCCCGGCCGTCCACCGCCCGATCCGAGGAGTCCGCCGTGCCCGTCCAGCCCATCCGGCTCTTCGGCGACCCGGTGCTGCGCACCCCGGCCGAGCCCGTCGTGGACTTCGACAAGGAGATCCGGACGCTGGTCAAGGACCTGCAGGACACCATGCTCGAGGCACCGGGCGTCGGCCTGGCGGCCCCGCAGATCGGCGTCGGGCTGCGGGTGTTCACCTACCACGTCGACGACACGCTGGGTCATCTGATCAACCCGGTGCTGGACCTGTCGGGCGACGAGGTGGAGGACGAGGAGGGCTGCCTGTCCTTCCCGGGGCTGACGTTCCCGACGAAACGGGCGTGGAGCGTGGTCGCCTCAGGCCAGGACATGCACGGCGAGCCGGTCACCATCGAGGGCAGCGAGCTGCTGGCGCGGTGCGTGCAGCACGAGACCGACCACCTCGACGGCATCCTGTTCATCGACCGCCTCGACCGCGCCCAGCGCAAGCTCGCGCTCAAGGCGATCCGGGAGGCCGACTGGGCGGGGGAGACCGCGCCGCCGGTGAAGCTGTCCCCGCACGCGATGCACGGCCGCGCCCTCTAGCCGGCGCCGCCACCCCATGCGCCTGCTCTTCGCCGGCACCCCCGAGGTGGCCGTGCCGTCCCTGGACGCGCTGCTCGCCTCCGACCACGACGTGGTGGCCGTGCTCACCCGCCCCGACGCCCGCACCGGGCGCGGGCGCCGCGTCGCGCCGTCGCCGGTCGCCGAGCGCGCCGCGGCGGCGGGGGTCGAGACGGTCAAGGCAGCCGGCCTGGCCGAGCCGGAGGTGGCCGACCGGCTGCGGGCGCTCGCCCCGGACTGCGCGCCGGTGGTCGCCTACGGCGCGTTCGTCCCCGCCCCGCTGCTGACCCTGCCGCGCTTGGGCTGGGTCAACCTGCACTTCTCGCTGCTGCCCGCCTGGCGGGGGGCGGCTCCCGTCCAGCACGCGGTCCTGCACGGCGACGAGGTGACCGGGGCCAGCGTGTTCGCCCTGGAGGAGGGCATGGACACCGGGCCGGTCTTCGGGGTCATGACCGAGCCGGTGCGGCCCCGGGACACCAGCGGCGACCTCCTGGACCGGTTGGCGACCGCCGGCGCCGGGCTGCTCGTCGCGACCCTGGACGCCCTCGAGCGCGGCGAGGTCGTCGCGGTGCCGCAGCCGCCCGACGGGGTGTCCTACGCGCCCAAGCTCGCCGTCGAGGACGCCCGCGTCGACTGGGGCCGCCCGGCGTTCCACGTCGACCGGCAGGTCCGCGCCTGCACGCCCGCCCCGGGCGCCTGGACCACGTGGCAGGGCGAACGGGTCGGCCTGGGGCCGGTCGAGCCGGCCGGGCCGGCCGACCTGGCCGCGGGGCAGGTCCGTGTCGGCCGGCGCGACGTGGCCGTCGGCTGCGGCGACGGGCACGTCGTGCGGCTGGGCGAGGTGCGTCCCGCCGGCCGACGGCCGATGGCGGCCGACGCGTGGGCGCGGGGTCTGCGCGACCTCGACGCAGCGGTGCTGGGCCCGTGACTGAGCGCCCGGCCCGGCGGCACGGCACCCGCAGACCGCGCCGCGGCCGGCCCCGGCCCGACCTGCCGCGCCGGGTGGCGTTCGACCTCCTCCGCGCCGTCGACGAGCGCGACGCCTACGCCAACCTCGTGCTCCCGGGGCTGCTGCGGGAGCACGGCCTCACGGGACGCGACGCCGCGTTCACGACCGAGCTGGCCTACGGCACGCTGCGCGGCCGAGGGACGTACGACGCCGTGCTGGGCGCCTGCGTCGACCGCCCGCTGGACCGGGTCGACCCCCCGGTGCTCGACGTGCTGCGACTGGGCGCCCACCAGCTGCTCGCGATGCGGGTGCCCGGGCACGCAGCGGTCGCCGCGACGGTCGAGCTGGCCCGGGCGGTGGTGGGGGAGAGCCGCGGGTCCTTCGTCAACGCCGTGCTGCGGCGCGTCGGCGGGCGCGCCCTGGACGACTGGCTCGGCGAGGTCGCGCCACCACTCGACGCCGACCCCCTCGGCCACCTGGCGGTCACCCGCTCGCACCCGCGCTGGGTCGTGTCGGCGCTGCGGGACGCCCTCGGGGGCGACCTCGACGCGACCGCCGAGCTGCTGGCCGCCGACAACCGGCCCCCGGCGGTCACCCTGGTCGCCCGGCCCGGTCGCGTGGGCCTGCCGGAGCTGCTGGCCGCGGGCGCCCGGCCGGGCACCTGGTCGCCGTACGCCGCGGTCCTCGACGGCGGGGACCCCGCCGACGTCCCCGCGGTGCGCGACGGGCGGGCCGGGGTGCAGGACGAGGGCAGCCAGCTCGTCGCGCTCGCGATCGCGGCGGCGCCGCTGACGGGCCGCGACGAGCGGTGGCTCGACCTGTGCGCCGGCCCGGGCGGCAAGGCGGCCCTGCTCGGGGCGGTGGCCGCGGGTCGCGGTGCGCGGGTGCTGGCGGCGGAGGTCGCGCCGCACCGCGCCCGGCTCGTCCGGCAGGCGGCCGGCCCGGGCGCCGACGTCGTCGTGGCCGACGGGCGGACACCGCCGTGGCCGCCCGGCACCTTCGACCGGGTCCTGGTCGACGCGCCGTGCACCGGACTGGGAGCGCTACGGCGCCGCCCGGAGGCCCGCTGGCGCCGGACGCCCGGCGACGTGCCGGTGCTGACCCGGCTCCAGCGCGAGCTGCTCGCGTCGGCGCTGCGGTCGGTGCGGCCGGGCGGCCTGGTCGCCTACGTCACCTGCTCGCCGCACCTCGCCGAGACCCGGGCGGTCGTCTCCGACGCGCTCCGGGCGCACTCCGGGGTCACCCGCGTGGACGCGCGGCCCCTGTTCCCGGGTGTGCCCGACCTCGGCGAGGGGCCCGACGTGCAGCTGTGGCCGCACCGCCACGGCACGGACGCGATGTTCCTCAGCCTGCTGCGGCGCGACCCGGACTAGCGTCGGGACCATGAGAGCCAACGACCTCATGGACAGGCTGCAGCACACGCTGCGGCCCGGCACGGTCTACGGCGAGGCCGTGGAGCGCGACGGGGTGACGGTGATCCCCGTGGCCCGGGTGCTCGGCGGTGGGGGTGGGGGCGGCGACGCCCAGGACAACGGTGGGGGCGGCTACGGCGTCGACGCGCGGGTGACGGGCGCGTTCGTGGTCCGCGAGGGCACCGTGCGCTGGGTCCCGGCCGTGGACGTGAACCGGATCGTGCTCGGCGGGCAGGTGGTCGCGATCGTGGCGCTGCTGGTGCTCCGCCGGGCGATCCGGCGACGGCGCCGCGGCAGCGCTCGCCGGCGCTGACGCAGACGCCCGCGGGTGGCCGCGGGCGCCGAGCACCGCCCCCGCGTCGCTACCCTGCCCCGCATGGGCGTCCAGATCTCCCCGAGCATCCTGTCGGCCGACTTCACCGACCTGGCCGCGGAGGTCGGGCGGGTCGCGCCCGAGGCCGACTGGGTGCACGTCGACGTGATGGACAACCACTTCGTGCCCAACCTCACCCTCGGGCTGCCCGTCGTGGAACGGCTCGCGGCGGTCAGCGAGCTCCCGCTGGACGTGCACCTCATGATCGAGGACGCCGACCGGTGGGCGCCCGACTACGCCGAGTCGGGCGCGCGCAGCGTGACCTTCCACGTCGAGGCCTCGCAGGCGCCGGTCCGGCTGGCCCGGACGCTTCGCGCGGCCGGTGTGCGCGCCGGGATGGCGCTGCGACCGGCGACGCCCGTTGAGCCCTACGCCGAGCTGCTCCCCGAGCTCGACATGCTGCTGCTGATGACCGTCGAGCCGGGGTTCGGCGGTCAACGGTTCCTCGACCTCGTCCTGCCCAAGATCCGGGCCGCGCGCAAGCTCGTCGCCGACCGCGGGCTCGACCTGTGGCTGCAGGTCGACGGCGGCGTCGACGCCGAGACGGTGCAGCGCTGCGCCGAGGCCGGGGCCGACGTCTTCGTGGCCGGCTCCGCGGTCTACGGCGCCGACGACCCGGCGCGGGCGGTCAAGGCCCTGCGCGAGAGCGCCGAGCAGTCGACCGCGTCCGCCTGGTGGTCGGCTCCGTGATCGGCGCCGGTCAGCTGCTGAGGGTGCCGCGCACGACGCTGTCGCCCGAGTGGGCCGGGTCGCCGTCGGCCGGCTCGATCGACACGTCCACCACCGGGAACTCGCCGACGTCGACCTGCGCCGGCAGCACGAACCGTCCGGTCGAGCCGTCGAGCAGCCCGAGCGAGACCAGCCGCTCGGCGTCCTCGTCCAGCAGCCAGACCTCGTAGAACCCGTCGGCCCGCGTGAGCCCGGACACGTCCAGCGAGAGGACGCGCTCGCCGTCCACGGTCTGCACGGTCGCCTCGCCGGTGCCGGAGCGGTCCGGCAACGCGCTCAGCGAGGCCTGGGCGACGACGGTGCCCTGAGCGGGCTCGTCCGAGCCGCCGAGCACGGCGCTGCCGCCGACGCCCAGGGCGATGCCGACCAGCGCGGCCGCCGCCGCGACGAGCGCGGTGACGCCGCGGCCCGACCGCTCCCGGCGGGCGGCGAGCTCGTCGTCGCCGACCGGGGGGCCGACGTCCGGGCCGCCGTCGGCCGGGCCGCTGGCGGCCGTGGTGGTCGTGACGGTCGCGCCGCCGACGTGCGCGGCCGACAGGCCCAGCTCGGCGACCACGCGGTCCCAGACCTCGGGCGGTGGGGCCACCGGCTGGTCCTCCGGGGTCACGGCACGCCCCGTCGCCACGACGGCGCGCAGCTGCTCGAGCTCGTCGCGGCACCGGGCGCACGTGGCCAGGTGGTCGTCGAGCCCGGCGGCGTCGACGTCCTCGCCGAGGGCGCGCAGGGCGAGGTCCTCGGGGTCGCTATGGCCGGGCACCGTCGACCTCCAGACGTTGGCGCAGGCGGCCGAGCGACCGCCGGATGTGGCTCTTGACCGTTCCCAGGGGCATGCTCAGCAGGCTCGCGATCTGGGTGTGGGTGAGGTCGTCGTAGAAGGCCAGCGTGATGATCCGCCGGGCCGGCTCGTCGAGCCGGGACAGCTCCTCGGCCAGCAGGACCCTGGCGGTGACCGACTCGGCGGGTGAGGGCACCGGCGTGGGGTCGGGGCCGAGGGCACGCACCGCTGCCTCGGTGGAGCGGCGTTCGCGCTCGCGGGCGGCCCAGCGGTCGGCGACCTTGTTCCGCGTGATGCCCAGCAGCCAGCCCGGCAGGCTGCCGGCCTCGGGTCGGAAACCGGCGCGTCCGCGCCAGGCGGCGACGAAGACCTGCTGGGTCACGTCCTCGGCGTCGTCGCGGTCACCGAGCGCGCGCAGGGCGATCGAGAACACCAGCGGCGACCACCGCGTGTAGGCCGCGGCCAGCCCCGGCTCGGACCCCGAGCGGAACGCCGCTTCGAGGGCGTGGTCGCGCTCGTCGGTACGCGGAGCGCCCCCGCGAGTCATCGGCAGCCCCCCTCGCAGGTCCGCGGCTCGCCGGGGCAGCACGTCTCGGCGAGGCACCGTCGGGAGCGGTGCGGTACCGAGCATGTCGCATCCTCCCGTCGGTCGTGCGGTCACCCCGTCTTCGGAGCCGGCGCCGGTCGCGGATGCGTCCCAGGGGGCGCGGACCCGGGCGTGCGTGGCAGACTGGTCGCGAAGGAACGAGCACGCGTGCTCCGGGGTCGGTGAAATTCCGAGCCGGCGGTGACAGTCCGCGACCCGTGCCTGCCGAGCGACCACCGGCGGCAGACGCGGTGGACCCGGTGGAACTCCGGGACCGACGGTGAGAGTCCGGATGGGAGGCAGCACGCCGGTCGGCCGACGTCCCGTCCCGGGACGCGCGGCAGGCCGACCGTCGGCGACCCTCGCGGGCGCCGACCGCCCCGGAGCGCGCCCGACGACAGGGAGCGCCCGGTGGCCACCGAGACCGAGATCGCGGCGATGCGTCGCGCGGTCGCGCTCGCCGGGTCCGTCGGTGAGGCCACCCGCCCCAACCCGAACGTCGGCGCCGTCGTGCTCGACGCCTCGGGTGCCGTCGCCGGCGAGGGCCGCCACGAGCGCGCGGGCGGTCCGCACGCCGAGGTGGCGGCGTTGGCCGCGGCCGGCGAGCGGGCCCGCGGCGGCACGGTGGTCGTCACCCTGGAGCCCTGCGACGCCACCGGCAGGACGGGACCCTGCACCGAGGCTCTGGCGGCGGCCGGGGTGGCCCGCGTGGTCTTCGCCGTCGCCGACCCCACGCCGGCCGGGGGAGGGGCACGGCGGCTGGCGGCGGGCGGGGTCGCCGTCGAGGGCGGCGTGCTGACCGGGGAGGCCGAGGCCGCCAACGAGCGCTGGCTCACCGCCGTACGCCGGCAGCGCCCGTTCGTGGTCTGGAAGGTCGCGTCCACCCTCGACGGACGCGTCGCCGCCGCCGACGGCACCAGCCGGTGGATCTCCGGGCCGGGGTCCCGCGCGGACACCCACCGCCTCCGCGCCGAGTGCGACACCGTCGTCGCCGGGGTCGGCACCGTGCTCGCCGACGACCCGCACCTCACCGTCCGCGACGCGCACGGCCGGGTCACCGGCGAGCAGCCGCTGCGCGTGGTGGTCGACTCACGGGGCCGTACGCCCCCCGGCGCGCGGGTCCTCGACGCCGCGGCGCCGACCTGGGTCGCGACGGCGGACGAGCTGGGCCGCGGGCCGCACGGCGGGGTCGACCTCGCCGCGCTGCTCGCCGCGCTGTGGGCCAAGGAGCGCCGGCTGGTGCTGCTCGAGGGCGGCCCCACCCTGGCCGGCGGGTTCCTGCGGGCCGGCCTCGTGGACCGGGTCGTGGCCTACCTCGCACCCATGCTGCTCGGTGCGGGGGTCCCGGCCCTGGCCGGCACCGGTGTCGCGACGCTCGCCGACCACGTCGGGCTGGAGATCACCGACATGCGGCGGCTCGGGCCCGACGTGCGCCTCACCGCCCGCCCCGTGCCGAAGGAGGCCTGAGGCTCGTGTTCACCGGCATCGTGGAGGAGCTGGGCGAGGTCAGGTCGCTGACCGACCTGGGCGACAGCGTGCGCCTGACGCTGCACGGCCCGCTGGTCGTCGCCGGCGCCCGGCACGGCGACTCGATCGCCGTCAACGGGGTCTGCCTCACCGTCGTCGACACCGCGGACGGCAGCTTCACCGCCGACGTCATGCGCGAGACCCTCGACCACAGTGCGCTCGGCGCCCTCGCCCCCGGGTCGCCGGTCAACCTCGAGCGGCCGATGCGTCTCGACGGCAGGCTCGGGGGACACCTCGTGCAGGGGCACGTCGACGGCACCGGGGTCGTCGAGGAGCGCACGCGCTCGGAGCACTGGGACGTCGTGCGCATCTCGCTGCCGGGCGACCTCGCCCGCTACGTCGTGCACAAGGGCTCGGTCACCGTCGACGGGGTGTCGCTGACCGTCGCGTCGGTGGCCGACGGGTCCTTCACGGTGAGCCTGATCCCCACCACCCTCGGACTGACGACGCTGGGGCGCAAGCAGCCCGGCGACCCGGTCAACCTCGAGGTGGACGTCATCGCCAAGTACGTCGAGCGGCTGATGGCCGCCCGGCCGACCGAGGAGACCTGAGTGGACCTGCTGGACTGGCTCTTCGACGCCACGCTGCACATCGGGAGCAAGGAGATCCTCTGGCGCGAGATCGTCGGCAACGCCTTCGGCCTGGCCTCGGCACTGGGCGGGATGCGGCGCCGGGTGTGGGCGTGGCCGGTCGGCATCGCCGGCAACGTGCTGCTGTTCACCGTGTTCCTGGGTGCCGTCTTCGACACGCCGCAGGAGCAGACCCTGTGGGGCCAGGCGGGCCGGCAGGTCTTCTTCGTCGCCGTCTCGGTCTGGGGCTGGTACCGCTGGAAGCAGGCGCGCGACGGGGGCGGGGCCGGTGACGGCGGCGCGATCGCGCCCCGCTGGGCGACGTGGGCCGAGCGGGCGCAGCTGGTCGCGCTCTACGCGGTCGGCACCGTGTTCTTCTGGTGGCTGTTCGGGATCATCGGGTCCTACGGCCGGCTCACCGAGGCATGGATCCTCACCGGGTCGATCCTGGCGACCTACGGGATGGCGCGGGGGTGGGTGGAGTTCTGGCTCGTGTGGATCGCCGTCGACGCGGTCGGCGTCCCGACACTCGTCAACGCGGGCTTCTACCCGTCCGCAGTGCTGTACGGCTTCTACGGCGCGTTCTGCGTCGCCGGGTTCGTCACCTGGCTGAGGGTCAGGCGGCGGCTGGACGAACTGGTCACGGCGGACGCCGTTGCCGCGGGTGACGTGGTCGGGTCGTCATGACCGGATCCGTGCTGCTGGACAGCATCCCCCGGGCGGTCGCGGACATCGCGGCCGGCCGACCGGTGGTCGTGGTCGACGACGAGGACCGCGAGAACGAGGGCGACCTCGTCGTCGCGGCGTCGAAGGTGACTCCCGAGCTGATGGCGTTCATGATCCGCCACACCTCGGGCGTCGTGTGCGTCCCCCTGGAGGCCGCCGAGCTGGACCGGCTCAAGCTGCCCCCGATGACCTACGTCAACGAGGACCGCAAGCACACGGCCTACTCCGTGTCGGTCGACGCCCGCGACGGGATCTCGACCGGCATCTCGGCCACCGACCGGGCCCGCACGGTGCGGGTGCTGGTGGACTCGGCGACCGAGCCCTACGAGCTGACCCGGCCCGGCCACGTCTTCCCGCTGCGGGCGGTCGAGGGGGGCGTGCTGCAACGCCCGGGGCACACCGAGGCGTCGGTGGACCTGGCCCGGCTGGCCGGGCTCACCCCGGCGGGCGTCATCGCCGAGATCGTCAACGACGACGGCTCGATGGCGCGCCTGCCGCAGCTGCGGGCCTTCGCCGACGAGCACGGGCTGGCCCTGGTCTCGATCGCCGACCTCGTCTCGTACCGCCGCCGCACCGAGGTGCTCGTGGTGCGCGTCGCGGAGGCCCGGCTGCCGACGCGTCACGGCGACTTCCGGGCCGTCGGCTTCCGCTCGACGGTCGACTCGGCGGAGCACCTCGCGCTGGTCCGGGGCGACCTGGGCGACGGCGCCGACGTCCTCGTCCGGGTGCACTCCGAGTGCCTGACCGGCGACGTGCTGGGGTCGCTGCGCTGCGACTGCGGACCGCAGCTCGACGCCGCCCTGCACGCCGTCGCGGCCGAGGGGCGGGGTGTGGTGGTCTACCTGCGCGGTCACGAGGGCCGGGGCATCGGGCTGCTGCACAAGGTGGCCGCCTACGGCCTGCAGGACGGGGGCCGCGACACCGTGGACGCCAACCTCGACCTCGGGCTGCCGGCCGACGCCCGCGACTTCGGCATCGGCGCCCAGGTGCTGGCGGACCTCGGGGTCCGGTCGGTGCGCCTGCTGACCAACAACCCCGCGAAGGTCGCCGGCATGACCGGCTACGGGCTCGACGTCGTGGAGCGGGTGCCGCTGCCCGTGCACCTGACCGAGCAGAACACGGCCTACCTGCTGACGAAGCGGGACCGGATGGGGCACGACCTGCCGGGGCTCCCCGAGCTTCCCGACCTCGGCCCGCCCACCGAGACCGTCCACGAGGGGAGAGCGACATGAGCGGCGCGGGGTCGCCGGACATCACGGTCGACGGGTCCGGGCTGCGGGTCGCGGTCGTGGCCGCGTCCTGGCACACGACGGTGATGGACGGGCTGGTCGGGGGAGCGCTGCGCGGGCTCGCCGAGAGCGGCGTGAGCAACCCCCGGCTCGTGCGGGTGCCCGGGTCGTTCGAGCTGCCCGTTGCGGCGGCGCGGCTCGCGCGCGACCACGACGCGGTGGTGGCGCTGGGGGTCGTCATCCGTGGCGGCACCCCGCACTTCGACTACGTCTGCCGCGCGGCGACCGAGGGCCTGACCAGGGTGTCGGTGGACTCGGGGGTGCCCGTGGGGTTCGGCGTGCTGACCTGTGACGACGAGGCGCAGGCGCTGGACCGGGCCGGACTGGACGGCTCGCGGGAGGACAAGGGCCACGAGGCGGCGCTCGCCGCCGTCGCGACCGCGGTGACGCTGCGCGACCTGCACCGGCAGGAGCGCTGAACCGCCGACCTGCAGCCACGCGGACCTGATCTGGGACGATGCGGGGGTGAAGACCTTCGACGAGCTGTTCGCCGAGCTGAGCGAGAAGGCGCAGGCGCGCCCGGCCGGGTCCGGCACCGTCGCCGCGCTCGACGCCGGGGTCCACGCGATCGGCAAGAAGGTCGTCGAGGAGGCGGCCGAGGTGTGGATGGCCGCCGAGCACGAGACTCCCGAGCGCGCTGCCGAGGAGATCTCCCAGCTGCTCTACCACCTGCAGGTCCTCATGCTCGCCCGCGGCATCGGCCTCCAGGACGTCTACGCTCGCCTCTAGGCAACCCACCCCAGGAAGGCCCTGCCCGTGCTGCGCGTCGCCGTGCCCAACAAGGGCTCCCTCGCCGAGCCGGCCGCGGACATGCTCCGCGAGTCCGGCTACCGGCAGCGCTCCGACCCGCGCGAGCTCGTGCTGCACGACCCGGACAGCGACACCGAGTTCTTCTTCCTGCGCCCGCGCGACATCGCGACGTACGTCGGGTCGGGCGAGCTCGACGTCGGCATCACCGGGCGCGACCTGCTGCTGGACAGCGGGGTGCCGGCCGAGGAGATCCTCGCCCTGGGCTTCGGGGGGTCGACCTTCCGGTTCGCGGCCCGGCCCGGGGCGGCGACGTCGGTGGCCGACTTCGCCGGGCAGCGCGTGGCCACGTCGTACGGCGGGCTGCTCGGCAAGTACTTCGCCGACCGCGGTGTCGACGCCGAGATCGTGCGGCTCGACGGCGCCGTGGAGACGGCGGTCCGGCTGGGGGTGGCCGACGTGATCGCCGACGTGGTGTCGACCGGCACGACGCTCCGGCAGGCCGGCCTGGAGATCGTGGGCGAGCCGATCCTGGAGTCCGAGGCGGTCCTCGTGCGGCGCACGGGCTCCGCGCCGTCGGCCGCGGTCGAGCAGCTCGTCCGGCGCATGCAGGGCGTGATCATCGCCCGGCGCTACGTGCTCATGGACTACGACATCCGGGCCGAGCTCGTCGACGACGCGGTGCGGCTGACACCCGGCATCGAGTCCCCGACCGTGTCGCCGTTGCACGACAAGGGGTGGGCCGCGGTGCGCGCGATGGTCCCGCGTGCCGACACGAACCGGATCATGGACGAGCTGTGGGAGATCGGCGCGCGCGGGATCCTCGTCACCGACATCCACGCCTGCCGGCTGTGAGCCGCGTGGCGACGGACCGCCCCGGTCGCCTGGTGCTGCGGCCCCGGCGGGCACGGGTCGTCGTCTACGCCTGCGCCGCGGCGCTGTTCGCCGTGCTCGTCGGGATCGCCGTCCTGATGCCCTCGTCCGGCGAGAGCTCCTGGGGGCTCGGCTCGCGCCTCGCGCTCGTCGCGTTCGCCGTCACGTGCACGTGGTTCCTGCACCGTCTGGCCTCGGTGCGCGTCGAGACCGACGACGAGGGGGTGACCGTCGTCAACGTGCTCACGAGGCGTCGCCTCCAGTGGGCCGAGGTCGTGGGCGTGCGGCTGTCCCGTGACGACGCCTGGCTGATGCTCGACGTCTCCGACGGCTCGTCGCTCGCGGCGATGGGCGTGCAGCGCTCGGAGGGCGCCCACGCCCAGGAGCAGGCGCAGCGGTTCGCGCGCATGGTCTCCGAGCGCACCCCCACCGACGGCGACCACTGACCGGCGGCGGTCGGGCGGGCACACCGGCTGCGGTAGGGTTCTCGGGCCGTGGCGAGGGGCTTGCTTCCCGCGAGGCAGCGGGCTGTAGCGCAGCTTGGTAGCGCACCTGACTGGGGGTCAGGGGGTCGCAGGTTCAAATCCTGTCAGCCCGACCGGACGCGTCACAGGTCGGAGGCGGCCGCCCCCCGGGGCTCGCCGCCTCCGACCGTGCGTCAGACGAGGACCGGCGGGTCGGTCGGGTCCGTCGGGTCGGTCGCCCCGCAGCCGTCGCCCTTCTTGTAGCCGCCGTTGCCGCCACCGGCCGGGTCGCTGTGCGGGTTGCCGCCGCTCGAGTTGTGGCCGCAGTTGCCCCAGCCGTTGTCACCGCCGTTGTCCGACGGTGCGACCGGGACGACCGGTCCGGAGGGCCGCTGCGGGTTGCCGGCCGCGAGAGCAGGAGTTCCGCCGGCAGCGAGGAGTGCCGCCGCGACGGCGAGGACGGGTACGAGCTTGCGCATGGTGCCCCTTCATGGGTCGGATCCAGGATGCCTCGGGCATCGGCCCCGGCGCTCCTGGTCTTGAGCCGTGTGGTCAGAGGTGCGTCTGGTACAGCGTCGCGGTCGCCACGACCTCGTAGCCGAGGATCTCGTTCACCGCGATCATGTGGTCGTTCGACGCGGCGTTCCACGTGTCGAGGACCCGCAGCTGCGGCTCCGCCTCGGCCAGGCGGCGCAGCATGCCGATCTTGAGCAGCAGCCCCAACCGGTGACCGCGGTGCTCGCGGAGCACGCTGGTGTCGAACTGGTGGCCGTACCAGGGCTGCTCGCTCTCCACCCCCACCACCGTGTGCCCGGCGAGCGCGCCGCTGCCGCGGTGCCGCGCCACCAGCTGGTGGGTGCGCCGCCCGTGCGCCTTCTGCGCGGTGAGGAACGCGCTGACGCGCTCCGCGCTGAAGACCTCGTCCTCGACGTCGAGGTCGTCCGTCGGGGCGTCGTTGATGGCGGAGACCATCTCGACCACCGCGGGCATGAGGTCCTCGGGGACGGTCCCGGGCATCCGGAACAGCTCGTAACCGGCGGCGGCCGACTCGGCGGCGGCGAACTCGCGGTCCAGCCGCGCCCCGTCGAGGCACCGCACGTGCTGGCGGCGCTTCACCTCCACGGCCGCTCGGTCCACGCCCATCGCCTTGGCGAACGCCAGCGTGGGCGCGATGTCGAAGCCGCCGGCGAGCACCAGCGTGCGCCCCTCGGCCCGGACCCGCTCGACACCGGCCTCGTAGAGCGCACGCCCCACGCCGCGCTGCCGGTGCTCGGGGTCGGTGGTGATCTCCAGGTAGCCGAGGTGCCGGTTGTCGCGGCGGGGGAGGTCCACCGACAGGACGCCGACGACCCGTCCCGACCCGTCCCGGGTGACGGCCGCCACGGGCGGGTCGCCGTCCCAGCCGTGCCGGAGCTCGGCCGCGTACGAGGACGTGGTGCGCAGCGGCTCGTGGGGGCTGTCGACCAGACGCGCCGCCTCGAGCACGCCGACCGCGCCGTCGAGGTCGCCCTCGTCGAGGTGCTCCGGGTCGAGCCAGGTCAGGTCCACGTCCCTCATGAAAGCCCCGACGACCCGCCCGTCGCGACCCATTTCCCGGCCTGCCGCAGGTGGGAGGATCAGGACGTGCGCGCTGCCGGCATCGTCCTCGCGGGCGGCCGCTCGACGCGCATGGGTCGCGACAAGTCCGCGCTGCCCTGGGGCGGCTCCACGCTGCTCGCCGTGGTCTGCTCGTCGCTGGTCGGTGCCGTCGACGGGCCGGTGGTGGTGGTCCGGGCAGCCGGGCAGGACCTGTCGGCGCTGCCCTCCGGCGTCGAGGTGGTCGAGGACCCTGCCCCCGACCTGGGCCCCGTCCAGGGCGTGGCGGCCGGCCTGAGGGCCGTCGCGGGCCGCGCCGACGTCGCGTTCGCCGCGGCCACGGACCTGCCGCTGCTCCACCCGTCGGTCGTACGCCGCGTGGTGCGCCTGCTGCTCGACAGTCCCGGCGCCGACGTCGCCGTCCCCGAGGTGGGCGGGCAGCCGCAGCTGCTCGCAGCGGCCTACCGCCCCGCGGTCGCCGATGTCCTCGAGACCGCGCTGCGGGCGGGCGAGCGACGGCTGCGGACGGTGGTGTCCGGCCTGTCCGTGCGGCGGCTGGACGCCGCCGACCTGCTGGCCGACGCCGAGGTGGCCGCGGCCGACCCGGCGCTGGCGTCGTTCACCAACCTCAACGACCCGCAGCAGTACGCACGCGCTCGGGACGCGCGTAGAGGTTGAACCCGCCGTCGCGCACGAAGCCGGCCAGCGTCAGGCCCGACTCCTCGGCCAGGTCGGCGGCCAGGCTCGACGGGGCCGACACCGCGGAGAGCACCGGGACGCCCGCCACCGCCGCCTTCTGCACCAGCTCGAACGACGCGCGCCCGCTGACCTGCAGGACCAGGCCGCGCAGCGGCAGCAGGCCCTCGCGCAGCGCCCAGCCGACGACCTTGTCGACGGCGTTGTGCCGCCCCACGTCCTCGCGGACGCAGCGCAGGTCACCGGTCGGGGTGAACAGCCCCGCGGCGTGCAGACCGCCGGTGCGCGCGAACACCTCCTGGGCGGTGCGCAGCCGGGCGGGCAGCGCGGCCAGCACCTCGGCGTCGACGGTGACCGCGTCGGCGGCGACGTCGTAGGGCGAGGTGACGCGCACGGCGTCCAGCGACGCACTGCCGCAGACGCCGCAGGCGCTCGTCGTGACGGCACGGCGCAGTCGCGCCGCCGGGACCTCACCGGCGAGCACCACCTCGACCACGTTGTAGGTCTGCTGCCCGGCCTCGTCCAGGCCGGGGCAGTACGACGCCCGGACGAGGTCGCCGCGGTCGCGCACCAGTCCCTCGGAGACCAGCCAGCCGGCGACGAGGTCGACGTCGTCGCCGGGGGTGCGCATCGTCACGGTCAGGACGCCGTCGCCGTGACGCACCTCCAACGGCTCCTCGACGGCCAGCACGTCCGCGCGCGTCGACGCCGGTCGCCCGGGGCGCACGCGCGTCACCCGTCGGCGGGCGGTGACCCTTCCCATGCGCGCCTCCTCGCGGGCGGTGCGACCGGCGACGGGGCGACCGGTGGACTAGCGTCACGATAGGCGGGTACGACGTCGGTCTCGCCAGGGGAGTGGACAGGGGTCGGCATGGGTGTGCGGACGTGGATCGAGGGGTGGCCGGTCTACCGGCAGCTCACCGGCGACGACCCGTCGGGGCGCGGGGCGGCAGCGATGTCACCCGCGTCGCGCGACCTCACGCCGCGGACGGAGCAGGCCGACGGTGTCGCCCGGTCGGTCTGCCCTTACTGCGCCGTCGGCTGCGGCCAGCGGGTCTTCCACAAGGACGGCAGGGTCACCCAGATCGAGGGTGACCCCGACAGCCCCATCTCGCGCGGCCGGCTGTGCCCCAAGGGCAGCGCCAGCACGAGCCTGGTCACCAGCCCGCTCCGGCAGCGTCACGTGCTCTACCGCCGGCCCCACGGCACCGAGTGGGAGCGGCTCGACCTCGACACGGCGATGGACATGATCGCCGACCGGGTCGTCGCGGCCCGCGCGGAGACGTGGGAGGACCGCGACGCCGGCGGCCGCGCGCTCAACCGCACGCTGGGCATCGCAAGCCTGGGCGGTGCGACGCTGGACAACGAGGAGAACTACCTCATCAAGAAGTTGTTCACCGCGCTCGGTGCCCTGCAGATCGAGAACCAGGCGCGTATTTGACACTCCGCCACGGTCCCCGGTCTGGGGACCTCGTTCGGCCGTGGCGGGGCCACCAACTACCAGCAGGACATCGCCAACGCCGACTGCGTCGTCATCATGGGCTCGAACATGGCCGAGGCGCACCCCGTCGGCTTCCAGTGGGTCATGGAGGCGAAGGCGCGGGGCGCGACGGTCCTGCACGTCGACCCGCGCTTCACGCGCACCAGCGCGCTGGCCGACGGGTACGTCCCCCTGCGCGCCGGCACGGACATCGCGTTCCTCGGCGGGGTCGTCAACTACGTCCTCGAGCACGGGCTCGACTTCCGCGACTACGTCGTCGCCTACACCAACGCGGCGCGGGTGCTGCGCGAGGACTTCGCCGACACCGAGGACCTGGACGGGCTGTTCTCGGGCTTCGACCGCGGGTCGCGCCGCTACGACACCGGCACCTGGGCGTACGACGGGGACCAGCGGGACGAGACGCTGCAGCACCCGCGCTGCGTCTACCAGGTCCTCAAGCGCCACTACGCGCGCTACACGCCCGAGGCCGTCGAGCGGGTGTGCGGCGTGCCGCCGGACCGGTTCCGCGAGGTGTGCGAGGCATGGACCGCGAACAGCGGCCGCGAGCGCACCACGATGCTCGTCTACTCGGTCGGCTGGACGCACCACAGCGTCGGGGTGCAGTACATCCGGGTCGGCGCGGTGCTGCAGCTGCTGCTCGGCAACGTGGGCCGCCCCGGGGGCGGGGTGATGGCGCTGCGCGGCCACGCCAGCATCCAGGGCTCGACCGACATCCCGACCCTGTTCAACCTGCTCCCCGGCTACCTGCCGATGCCCAGCGCCGCCGAGCACCCGACGCTGCAGGACTGGGTCGACGCGATCCGCAGGCCCGGGCAGAAGGGCTTCTGGGCCGAGGGCCGCAGCTACGCCGTGAGCCTGCTCAAGGCCTACTGGGGCGAGGCGGCGACCGCCGAGAACGACTACGGCTACGGCTACCTGCCGCGGATGACCGGCGACCACGGCACCTACCGCACCGTGCTGGACATGATCGACGGCAGCGTCAAGGGCTACTTCCTGCTCGGCCAGAACCCGGCGGTCGGCTCGGCGCACGGCAAGGCGCAGCGGCTCGGCATGGCCAACCTCGACTGGCTCGTCGTGCGCGACCTCTTCCTCGTCGAGAGCGCGACGTTCTGGAAGGACTCCCCGGAGGTCGCGACCGGCGAGGTCGTGACCGAGCAGTGCCGCACGGAGGTGTTCTTCCTGCCCGCCGCGTCCCACGTCGAGAAGGAGGGGACCTTCACCCAGACCCAGCGCCTGCTGCAGTGGCGCGAGAAGGCCGTCGACCCGGAGGGCGACTGCCGTTCGGAGCTGTGGTTCGTCCACCAGCTGGGCCGCCGCGTCCGCGAGCGGCTGGCGGGCTCGCCGCTGCCGCGCGACCGCGCCGTGCTCGACCTCGCCTGGGACTACCCGACGCACGGCCCCCTGGACGAGCCCAGCGCCGAGACGGTCCTGGAGGAGATCAACGGCTACCGCGTCGCGGACCGGTCGCCGCTGTCGTCCTACACCGACCTCGCCGACGACGGCACGACGGCGTGCGGCTGCTGGATCTACAGCGGGGTCTACGCCGACGGGGTCAACCAGGCCGCGCGCCGCAAGTCGCGCCACGAGCAGGACCAGGTCGCGGCGGAGTGGGGCTGGGCCTGGCCGGCGAACCGCCGCATCCTCTACAACCGCGCGTCCGCGGACCCGTCGGGGGCGCCGTGGAGCGAGCGGAAGAAGTACGTCTGGTGGGACCCCGCCGCGGGCCGGTGGACGGGTGCCGACGTGCCCGACGTCGAGCCGGACAAGCCGCCGTCCTACCGCCCGCCCGAGGGCGCCACCGGCGTCGACGCCCTGGCCGGCGACGACCCGTTCGTGATGCAGGGCGACGGGAAGGGGTGGCTGTTCGCGCCGTCGGGGCTGCTCGACGGCCCGCTGCCGACCCACTACGAGCCGGCCGAGTCGCCCGTGCCCAACGCGCTGTACGGCCAGCAGGCGAACCCGGCGCTGACGGTCTACGAGCGACCCGACAACGTGACGAACCCGAGCCCGCCCGAGCAGCACGCCGACGTGTACCCGATCGTGTTCACCACGAGCCGGCTGACCGAGCACCACACGGCGGGGGGCATGAGCCGCACCCTCGACTACCTCGCCGAGCTGATGCCGGCGATGTTCCTGGAGGTGTCGCCCGAGCTCGCCGCGGAGCGGGGGCTCACCCACCTCGGCTGGGCGCACGTCGTGACCGCACGTTCCGCGGTCGAGGCCCGGGTCCTGGTGACCGACCGGCTGGCGCCGCTGCGCGTCGACGGGCGCGTCGTGCACCAGGTGTGGCTGCCCTTCCACTGGGGACAGGGCGGGCTGACCTCCGGCGACTCGGCCAACGACCTGGTCGGCATCAACCTCGACCCGAACGTCCTGATCCAGGAGAGCAAGGTGGGCACCTGCGACGTCCGGGCGGGCCGGCGCCCGACCGGCGCCGACCTGCTGTCCTTCGTCGAGGGCTACCGGCGCCGGGCCGGCGTCGGCGGCGGTCGGTCCCTGCCCGTCGTCACGGCGACGGACCCGGTCGAGGAGGACTGAGTGGCCACCGCACGCAAGGGGTTCTTCACCGACACGAGCGTCTGCATCGGGTGCAAGGCCTGCGAGGTCGCGTGCAAGGAGTGGAACCTCGTCCCGCAGGACGGGCTGGACCTGCTCGGCATGTCCTACGACAACACGGGCAGCCTGGGCGCCGACACGTGGCGGCACGTCGCGTTCATCGAGCAGCCGGCGCCGCGCCGGCCCGCCGTCGAGGGACCCGCGGGGGGCGAGCCGCAGTTCCTCGGGATGCCCGAGCCGACCCTGCCCGGGCACGCGGACCGCGGTGGCGCCGACGTGCGCTGGCTGATGTCCAGCGACGTGTGCAAGCACTGCACCAGCGCCGCCTGCCTCGACGTCTGCCCGACCGGCGCGCTGTTCCGCACCGAGTTCGCCACCGTCGTCGTCCAGCAGGACATCTGCAACGGCTGCGGCTACTGCGTGTCCGCCTGCCCGTACGGCGTCATCGACCGCCGCGAGGACGACGGCCGCGCGTGGAAGTGCACCCTGTGCTACGACCGTCTCAAGGGCGACCTCCAGCCGGCCTGCGCCACCGCGTGCCCCACCGAGTCCATCCAGTACGGCGACCTCGACCTCCTGCGTGAGCGGGCCGACCGGCGCCTGGCCGACCTGCATGACGAGGGCGTCGCGGAGGCCCGGCTCTACGGCCACGACGAGCACGACGGCGTGGGCGGCGCCGGGGCGTTCTTCCTGCTGCTCGACGAGCCGGAGGTCTACGGCCTGCCGCCGGACCCCGTCTCCACGACCCGCGCCCTCCCGGCGATGTGGCGGCAGGCCGGCCTCGCCGCGCTCGGCATGGCCGCGGGCGCCCTCGCCGCGTTCGCCGGGGGCCGGCGGTGAGCAGGCGGGGCCGCGGCGGTCGCGGCGGCGGCGAGGACCTCGTGGTCCCGCGGGCCGACTTCCGGTCCTACTACGGCCGCCCGGTGCTCAAGGCGCCCGTCTGGACCCACGACGTGCCCGCCTACCTGTTCACCGGGGGGCTCGCCGCGGGCTCGTCGCTGCTGGCAGCCGGGGGAGACCTCACGGGGCGACCTGCCCTGCGTGCCGCCGGTCGGACCACGGCGCTGGCCGCTCTGGTCACGAGCGCGGTGCTGCTGGTCAAGGACCTCGGCCGGCCGGAGCGGTTCCACCACATGCTGCGCGTCGCCAAGCCGACCTCCCCGATGTCGGTGGGCGCCTGGATCCTCGCGGCGTACGGCCCGCCCGCAGGGGTCGCGGCCGTCTCGGAGGCCGCGCGCCCGCTGGTCGTGCGCGGCCGGCTGGGGTGGCCCGGGCGCCTCGCCGTCGGCGCCGGACGGCCCGCGGGTCTGCTGGCGGGGGCGGTCGCACCCGCGCTGGCGACCTACACCGCCGTGCTCCTCTCGGACACGGCCGTCCCGTCCTGGCACGAGGGGCACCCCGAGCTGCCCTACGTGTTCGCGGGCAGCGCGCTGGTGAGCGGGGCTGCCGTCGGGCTGCTCGCCGCGCCCGCGCCGCAGGCCGGGCCCGCGCGGCGGATGGCCGTCGCGGGGGGCGCCGTCGAGCTGCTCGCGGGTCACCGGCTCCGGCACGGCCACGGCCTGCCCGGCGAGCCGTACCGGCAGGGCCGCGCCGGTCGCCTGCTCGACCTGTCCGAGCGGCTGACGGCCGCGGGCGTCGCCGGCGCGGTGCTCGGCCGGCGCAGCCGGGTGCTCTCGGCGGTGTCCGGGGCGGCGCTGCTGGCCGGGTCGGTCGCGATGCGCTTCGGGGTCTTCGACGCCGGCGTCGAGTCCACCAGGGACCCGAAGTACGTCGTCGTCCCGCAGGGTGAACGGCTGCGGGCCGGTCAGCGCACCGCGACGGTCACCCCGTCGACGGCCGCCACCAGCTCGCCCACGACGGGATAGCCCGGCAGCTCTCCGGCCACGAGCAGCCCGCCCGACGTCTGGGCGTCGGCGAGCAGGAGCGCCTCGTCCTCGTCGACGCCGAGGTCCGCGCCGGGCCGGACCCAGTCGAGGTTGCGCCGGGTGCCGCCGCTGACGTAGCCGTCGCGCAGCGCATCCCGCGCCCCGTCGAGGTAGGGGACCGCTGCGCTGTCGACGACGGCCGTGACCCCGCTCGCCCGGGCCAGCTTGTGCAGGTGGCCGAGCAGGCCGAAGCCCGTCACGTCGGTCGCGCACGCGACGCCGGCCGCGAGCGCCGCCCGCGATGCCTCGCGGTTGAGCGCCGTCATCGCCTCGACGGCCTGCGGGAACACCTCACCGGTCGCCTTGTGCCGGCTGTTGAGCACGCCGATGCCCAGCGGCTTGGTGAGGGTGAGCGGGAGGCCGGGCGAGCCGGCGTCGTTGCGCAGCAGCCGACCCGCGTCCGCCAGACCCGTGACCGCCATGCCGTACTTCGGTTCGGGGTCGTCGACGCTGTGGCCACCTCCGACGTGGCACCCGGCCGCGGCGGCGACGTCGAGGCCACCGCGCAGCACCTCCCGGGCGAGGTCGAAGGGCAGCACGTCGCGCGGCCACGCCAGCAGGTTCACCGCGACGAGCGGCTCGCCGCCCATCGCGTAGACGTCGGAGAGCGCGTTGGCAGCCGCGATGCGGCCCCAGTCGTAGGGGTCGTCGACGACCGGGGTGAAGAAGTCGGCCGTCACCACGACCGCCCGGCCGCCGTCGACCCGCACCACGGCCGCGTCGTCGCCGGTGGCCAGCCCGACGACCAGGTCCCCGGCCCGGCCGGTCGCCCCCGCGAGGTCGGTCAGCCCGGACAGCACCGACTCGAGCTCGCCCGGCGGGATCTTGCAGGCGCAGCCGCCGCCGTGGGCGTACTGCGTGAGGCGGACGGCCTGGCTCGTCGACACCCCACGACGATATGGCCGCGTCGGGCTAGCCTGGCCGCCGGGCGTAGGCCTGGGAGGTGTCTGGGGTCTGGTGGCCCCCGCGGTCTTCAACACCGACGTGGCCGAGGACCTCGGCCAGGCGGGTTCGATTCCCGTCCACCTCCGCCACGGAACCCGGCCGGCGCACGTGGGTCGGTCGGCGGCGTGCCGACATAGAGTGCGCGGGTGGTCGCCGACCCCTCGCCTGCGGACCCGCGCCGCGCCGTCCCGCGCACCGATGCCGTGCTGGCCGACCCGCGCGTCGCGGCCCGGGCCCGGCGGGTCGGCCGCGAGCGCGTCAAGTCCGAGGTCGCGGACGTCCTCGCCGAGGTCCGCACCGGAGCGACGGCCCCCGGCGACGTCGTCCCGGCCGTCCTGGCCCGGCTGCCGACCCGGGCGGCCTCGATGCGGCCGGTACTGAACGCCACCGGCGTCGTGCTGCACACGAACCTCGGCCGGGCACCGCTGTCGGCGGCGGCCGTGGAGGCCGTCGTCGCCGCGAGCGGTGCCACCGACGTCGAGATCGACCTCGGGACCGGCCGGCGGGCCGGCCGCGGCGGGTCGGCGACCGCGGCGCTGCGCCGTGCGGTGCCCGACGCCGAGGACGTCCACGTGGTCAACAACGGGGCGGCCGCGCTGCTGCTCGCCGCGACGGCGTTGGCCCGGGACCGGGAGATCGTCGTGAGCCGCGGCGAGCTGGTGGAGATCGGCGACGGCTTCCGGCTGCCCGACCTCGTGACCTCGACCGGTGCGCGCCTGCGCGAGGTCGGCACCACGAACCGCACCACGGCGGCCGACTATGCCGAGGCCGTCGGCCCGGACACGGCCTTCGTTCTCAAGGTGCACCCGTCGAACTTCGTCGTGACCGGCTTCACCTCGTCAGCCGGTGTCCGGGAGCTCGCCCGTCTGCCCGTGCCGCTCGTCGTCGACACCGGCTCCGGGCTGCTCGCCCGTGACCCGCTGCTGCCGGGCGAGCCCGACGCCGCCACCGCCCTGCGGGCCGGTGCCGCCCTGGTGACCGCCAGCGGCGACAAGCTGCTCGGCGGGCCGCAGGCCGGTCTGCTGCTCGGCCGCGCGGAACTGGTCGAGCGCCTTCGCCGGCACCCCGCAGCCCGGGCGCTGCGCGTCGACAAGCTGACGCTGGCCGCGCTCGAGGCGACGCTCAACCTGCCCCCGACCCCCACCCACGAGGCCCTCCACGCGGACACCGGGACCCTGACCCGGCGGGCCGGCGCCCTGGCGGCGCGGCTCGTCGAGCGCGGGCTGACCGCCTCCGTGGTGCCCTCCGACGGGGTGGTCGGCGGAGGTGGAGCACCCGGGCGGGTCCTGCCCGGCGCCGCCGTCCGCCTGCCCGAGGACCTCGCGGCAGCGGTGCGCACGGGCGACCCGGCGGTCCTGGGCCGGGTGGAGCGGGGTCACCTCCTGCTCGACCTCCGCTGCGTCCCCGCCGACCGCGACGACGAGCTGTTCGCCGCCGTTCTCGCCGCCGCCGCGGGCACCCCCGGCTGACCGGTGCGGGGGGCCTGATGCACGTCGTGGCGACCGCGGGCCACGTCGACCACGGCAAGTCGACGCTGGTGCGGGCCCTGACCGGGACCGACCCCGACAGGTGGGCCGAGGAGCGGCGGCGGGGGATGACGATCGACCTCGGGTTCGCGTGGACCGACCTCGCCGGCGAGACGCTGGCCTTCGTCGACGTGCCGGGCCACGAGCGGTTCGTGCCCAACATGCTCGCCGGCGTGGGGCCGGTGCCGGCCGCGCTGCTGGTCGTCGCCGCGGACGGCGGCTGGATGCCGCAGACCGCGGAGCACGTGTCCGCGCTGGACGCGCTCGACGTGCGCCACGCCCTGGTGGCGGTCACGCGCAGCGACCTCGCCGACCCGGCGGCGGTCGCCGCCGACGTGACGCGGCGGCTGGCCGCCACCTCGCTGCGGGGCGCCCCGTGCGTCGCGGTCAGCGCCGAGACCGGCGAGGGGCTCGACGACCTGCGGGCCTACCTCGTCGCCCTCGTCCGCCGCCTGCCGGCGCCGGACCTGGCGGCACCGGTGCGCCTCTGGGTCGACCGGTCCTTCACCGTCCGCGGGGCGGGGACCGTCGTGACCGGCACGCTCCCGGCCGGCCGGCTGCGCCCGGGCGACGAGGTGGAGGTCGCCGGTCGGCTCCTGACGGTGCGCGCCCTGGAGTCGCTGGGGCGACCGGTCGAGCAGGCCCGCGCGGTCGCCCGGGTGGCCGTGAACCTGCGTGGTGTCGAGCCCGAGGACGTACGCCGTGGGGCGGCCCTCGTCACGCCCGGCGCGTGGGACCTCACCGCCACGCTCGACGTGCGGCTCGACCTCGACGCACGCCCCCCGAGCCTGCTGACCCTGCACGTCGGCTCCGCGGCCGTCCCCGCGCGGGTCCGGCCGCTCGGCCCGGGCAGCGCCCGCCTCGTCCTGCGCTCGCCGCTGCCGCTGCGGGCGGGGGACCGGGGCCTGTTGCGCGACCCGGGCCGGCACGTGGTCGTCACGCCCGTCGTCGTGCTCGACAGCGCGCCCCCCGTCCTGCTCCGGCGCGGGGCCGCGGCGGCGCGGGGCCGGGACCTGCAGCACCTGGACGGCGCGAGCGAGCTGCGGCGCCGCCGCGTGATGCGGGAGGCCGACCTGCGGGCCGTGGGGGCCACGCCGAGCGTGCCGGCGCTGGTGGGCGGCTGGCTCGTCGACCCGGGCCACGCGCAGTGGCTGCGGGCCCGGGTCCGGGAGCTCGTCGGCGACCACGCCCGCCGCAGGCCGCTGGAGCCGGGACCGTCGGAGGAGGCCGTGCGCCACGCTCTCGGGCTGCCGGACCGGGCGCTGGTGGGCGCGCTGCTCGACCCCCCGCTCGCGCTGCGGGAGGGCCGCGTGGTCGACCTCGGACGCAGCTCGCTGCCGACCGAGGTGTCCCGCGCCGTCGACGCCCTCGCGGCCGACCTCGGCGAGGCGCCGTTCGCCGCCCCCGACGCGGCACGCCTCACCGAGCTCGGGCTCGGGCCGCGCGAGCTGGCCGCGGCGGAGCGGGCGGGCGCCCTCGTGCGCGTCGCCGACGGCGTCGTGCTGCTGCCCGGCGCCCTGGAACGCGCCGCGGCCACCCTGGAGCACCTCGAGGGCCCGTTCACGGTCGCGCAGGCGCGGACGGCGCTCGGCACCACCCGTCGGGTCGCCGTGCCCCTGCTCGAGCTGCTCGACAGGCGGGGGGTCACGCGGCGGACGCCCGACGACCGTCGCACGGTCCGCGCCGGGCGCGGATAGGGTCGAGGTCCAGGCGACGGGAGGGAGCGTCCAGTGCAGTCCGGTCGGCAGTCCCCGGGAGACCCGGCCGACCGCATCGTCACCCTGCCCAACGCGCTGAGCGCCCTGCGCCTGGTCGGTGTCCCGTTCTTCCTCTGGCTGGTGCTGACCGAGCGCGACGCCTGGGCCATCGCGGTGCTCATGGTCAGCGGCACCACCGACTGGCTCGACGGCAAGATCGCCCGCCGCTGGAACCAGATGTCGCGCATCGGCGCCCTCCTCGACCCCGCCGCCGACCGGCTCTACATCCTGGCCACCCTCATCGGCCTCACGGCGCGCGACGTCATCCCGCTGTGGCTCACGCTGGCCCTCGTCGGCCGCGACGCGTTCCTCGCGACCCTGCTGCCCGTGCTGCGCCGCCACGGCTACGGCCCGCTCCCCGTGAGCTTCCTGGGCAAGGCCGCGACGTTCAACCTGCTGGCCGGCTTCCCGCTGCTGCTGCTCGGCGAGGGTGAACGCCTCGTGAACGACGTGGCGCACGCGTTCGGGTGGGCTTTCGCGATCTGGGGTACGTCGCTGTACTGGTGGGCAGGAGTCCTGTACGTCGTCCAGGTGCGCCGGCTCGTCACGGCCGCGCGCGCCGAGCTGGAGCCGGCCGCGGGGAGGTCAGCGTCGTGAAGGCCGTCGTGATGGCGGGGGGTGAGGGCACCCGGCTGCGCCCGATGACCGCGAGCATGCCGAAGCCGCTGCTGCCGGTCGTCAACAAGCCGATCATGGAGCACGTCCTGCGGCTGCTGCACCGGCACGGCTTCTCCGAGACCGTCGTGACGGTGCAGTTCCTGGCCAGCCTGGTGCGCAACTACTTCGGCGACGGCGAGGAGCTCGGGATGCAGCTCCACTACGCCACCGAGGAGACCCCCCTCGGCACGGCCGGCAGCGTCAAGAACGCCGAGCACCTGCTGCGCGACGACACGTTCGTCGTGATCTCCGGCGACGCGCTCACCGACTTCGACCTGACCTCGCTGGTGAAGTTCCACCACGACAAGGGCGCCCTGGTGACGGTGTGCCTGACGCGGGTCCCGGACCCGCTCGAGTTCGGCATCACGATCATCGACGACGACCACCGCGTGCAGCGCTTCCTGGAGAAGCCCACCTGGGGCCAGGTGTTCTCCGACACCGTCAACACCGGCATCTACGTGATGGAGCCGGAGGTCTTCGACTACGTCAAGGCCGACGAGCCCGTCGACTGGTCCGCCGACGTGTTCCCCCGGCTGGTCGATGACGGGAAGCCCATCTTCGGCTACATCGCGGAGGGCTACTGGGAGGACGTCGGCACGCACGAGTCCTACGTCCGGGCGCAGGCAGACGTGCTCTCCGGCCGGGTCGACGTCGAGCTCGACGCGTTCGAGGTCAGCACGGGGGTGTGGGTCGCCGAGGGCGCCGACGTCCACCCGGACGCGGTGCTCAAGGGACCGCTCTACATCGGCGACTACGCGAAGGTCGAGGCCGGCGCCGAGCTGCGCGAGTTCACCGTCCTCGGCAGCAACGTCGTCGTGAAGGGCGGGGCCTTCCTGCACCGCGCCGTGGTGCACGACAACGTGTTCATCGGGCCGCAGACCAACCTGCGGGCCTGCGTGATCGGGAAGAACACCGACGTGATGCGTGCGGCTCGCATCGACGAGGGCGCCGTCGTCGGCGACGAGTGCGTCATCGAGGAGGAGGCGATCGTCTCCTCGGGCATCCGCATCTACCCGTTCAAGACGGTCGAGGCCGGCGCCGTGGTCAGCTCCGACGTCATCTTCGAGTCACGCGGTCAGCGCAGCCTGTTCGGACCGCGCGGCGTCTCGGGCATCGTCAACGTCGAGATCACCCCCGAGCTCGCGGTGCGCCTGGCGTCCGCCTGGGCGTCCACCCTGAAGAAGGGCACCACCGTCACGACGTCCCGTGACGTGTCCCGCGCCGCCCGCGCCCTCAAGCGCGCCGTCATCTCGGCCCTCACCTCCAGCGCGATCAACGTCGTGGACCTCGAGGTCGTCCCGGTGCCCGTCGCCCGGCTCGAGACCGCGCAGGGCAGCGCCGGCGGCGTCGTCCTGCGCACGACACCCGGCCAGCCCGAGAGCGTCGACATCTCCTTCCTGGACGACCGCGGCGCCGACCTGTCCCAGGCGGCCCAGCGCAAGCTGGAGCGGACCTTCGCCCGCGGCGAGTTCCGGAGGGCGTTCCCCGGCGAGATCGGCGACCTCTCGTTCCCGCCGCGCGTCATGGAGGCCTACGCCCGCGAGCTGCTGCGCTTCGTCGACACCGCCGGGCTGCGCGAGGCGGACCTGAAGGTCGTGGTCGACACCGGGGGTGGTTCCGCCTCCCTGGTGCTCCCGTCGCTGCTCGGCCGGCTGGGCGTCGACGTCCTCACGGTCAACAACGGGCTCGACGAGGCGTCGCCGACGGAGACCCGCGAGGAACGCCAGACCGCCCTGCAGCGGCTCGGCCGCCTGGTGTCGTCGTCCAAGGCGCACTTCGGCGTGCACTTCGACCCGGTGGGCGAGCGTCTGTCGATCGTCGACGAGCGGGGTGTCGTCATCGACGACGAGCGTGCCCTGCTCGTGGTCCTCGACCTCGTCGCGGCCGAGCGCCCCGGAGGCAAGGTCGCCCTTCCCGTCACGACGACCCGCGTCGCCGAGCGGGTCGCCGCCTTCCACGGTGTCGAGATCGAGTGGACCGCGCTCACGCCCGCGGCCCTCACCGAGGCCGTCGCCGCGCCGGGCGTCGTCTTCGGGGGGGACGGGCGAGGCGGGTTCGTCATCCCCCAGTTCAGCAACACGTTCGACGGCATCGCCGCGTTCGTGCTGCTGCTGGGGCTCGTCGGCCGCACGAAGATGCAGCTGTCGGAGATCGACGCCCGCATCCCGCGCAGCCACCTGCTCCGTCGTGCGGTGCCGACACCGTGGGCGGCCAAGGGCGTCGTCATGCGCGCCGTCGTCGAGGCGGCCGGCGAGCGTGAGCTGGACACGACCGACGGCGTGCGCGTGGTCGAGGCCGACGGCAGCTGGGCTCTCGTGCTGCCCGACCCGGCGGAGCCGGTCACGCACGTGTGGGCGGAGGCCTCCGACGGGTCCGCGGCCGCCGCGCTGCTCGAGGGCTGGGCGGACGTCGTCGGCAGCGCCGAGCCCTGACCGCACCGCGCGGTGACACCGGGCCTCGCCCTGACACCGGGCCGCGCCGGACGGGTCGCGCCGTCGCACGTCTGCGACGATGAGCCCCATGGCGGGCTCCGCGCGCGGCACGGCCGACGGCACGGCCTCCTCCGGCCGTCGCGACGCGTCGATGGTGCTGCTGACCACCCTGGTCGAGGACTCCCTCGACCAGGGCTACGCCCGCGCGGCTGCCCGCCGCGGGGCCGAGGGCGCGCCGGCGCAGCGCACCCGATGGGTCCTCACCGCCGGGCTGCTCGCGGTCGGGCTGCTCCTCGCGACGGCGGTTGCCCAGACCCGCCAGCGCGCATCGGCGGCCGAGGAGGCCACAGCGGCGATCGCCACCGAGATCGAGGACCGCGAGGCCGCCAACGACCGCATCGAACGCAGCCTCGAGCGGGAGCGCGCCGGCGTCTCCCGCGCCCGGCGCGACGCGCTGCGGATCACCGCCGAGGGCGCCCGGCTGGCCCGCACCCTGGGCGCGCTGGAGACAGCGACGGGTGCGGGCGCGGTGCAGGGGCCGGGCATGCTGGTGCGGCTCACCGAGCAGGCCGCCGAGGCCGACGGCGCGGACGTGGACCCGCGCACGGGGTCCGACAGCGACGACCGGGTCAGCGACCGCGACCTGCAGACCGTCGTGAACGAGATCTGGGCCGCCGGGGCCGAGGCGGTCGCGGTCAACGAGCAGCGACTGACGGCCACCGCCGCCATCCGCTCGGCCGGTGGGGCCGTCCTCGTCGGCTTCCGGCCGCTCAACCCGCCGTACGAGATCTCGGCCGTGGGCCCGCCGACGATGCGGACCACGTTCGTCGACGGGTTCGGCGGCAGCTACCTGCAGGTGCTGCGCGACTACGGCATCGACTACGCCGTGCAGGACGCCGACGACCTGCTGCTGCCGGCCTCGGCGGGTGTGTCCGTCCGCTACGCCTCGACCCCGTCGGACGTACCCTCCGGTGCGTCGGGCAGGTCCGAGCAGGAGGAGAGCACACCGTGATCGCCGCGATCGGCCTCGTGCTGGGCATCGTCGCCGGGCTGTTCCTCGAGCCGACGGTGCCCACCTGGCTCCAGCCCTACCTGCCGATCGCCGTCGTCGCGGCGCTGGACGCGGTGTTCGGCGGCCTCCGCGCGCTGCTCGACGGCATCTTCGACGACAAGGTCTTCGTGGTGTCCTTCGTCGCCAACGTCCTCGTCGCCGCGCTCATCGTCTACCTGGGCGACCAGCTCGGCGTCGGCTCGCAGCTCTCGACCGGCGTCGTCGTCGTGCTGGGCATCCGCATCTTCTCCAACGCCGCGTCCATCCGGCGCCACCTCTTCCATGCCTGACGGCGCGTCCGGCGAGCACGTCGCCCGGCACGCACGGGAGAGCCTGCCCGCCGGGTGGGGCGGCGACGGCACGGGCGGCACCACCGGCGCCCCGGCCGGGGAGGAGAACGTCGTCCGCGGTCGGAGACGCCTCCGCTCGGCCCTCACCCCCCGGGCGACCCGGGCCCAGCTCGTGGCGGCGTTGCTCTGCGGCCTTCTCGGCTTCGCCGCCGCGGTGCAGGTCCGTTCCACCCAGGACGCCGGGCTGACGGGGCTGCGGCAGACCGACCTCGTGCGCATCCTCGACGACGTGTCCGAACGCGCCGCGCGGCTGCAGGCGGAGGCCCGCGAGCTGCAGCGGACCCGCGACAGCGTCAGCGGCGACAGCGGCGCCGGTGCCCTGGCCGCGGCGCGCGAGCGGGCGCGCGTCCTCGGCATCCTCGCCGGCACGCTGCCGGCCGTGGGCCCCGGCGTCGAGCTGACGATCAGCGACCCGACGGGGGAGGTGGGCTCCGACGTCCTGCTGGACGCGCTGCAGGAGCTGCGCGACGCCGGGGCCGAGGCGATCGAGGTGTCCACCGTCGACGGCCCGGCCGTCCGGGTCGTCGCCACCACCTCGTTGGTCGACGTCGAGGGCGGGGTCGAGGTCGACGGCACGGTGCTGACCTCACCGTTCCGCTTCCGGGTCATCGGCGAGCCCCGCACCCTGGCGGGTGCCCTGGACATCCCGGGCGGGGTTCTCGACGTCCTCACCCAGCGTGAGGCGCAGGGCGTCGTGACCCAGCTCGACTCGGTGGAGATCTCGTCCTTGCGGGCCCCTCCGTCGCCTCGTTACGCTCGCCCGGCCGACGAGCAGCAGTGAGCCGCGCGGCCCCACCGACCACCACGGAGGACGTCCGGTGACTCCTGAGGACCTGCAGTACACGAAGGACCACGAGTGGCTCCGGAAGGAGAGCGGCGGCGACGGGGACGCCCTGCGGGTCGGCGTGACCGACTACGCGCAGGAGTCCCTCGGCGACATCGTGTTCGTCACCCTGCCCGAGGTCGGCAGCCACGTCACCGCCGGCCAGGCCTGCGGCGAGATCGAGTCGACCAAGTCGGTCTCCGACGTGTTCGCCCCCGTCACCGGGACCGTCGTCGAGCGCAACGAGACGCTGGACTCCGCCCCGGAGCTGGTCAACTCCGACCCCTACGGCGACGGCTGGATGCTCGTCATCCGCCCGGACGACCCCTCGGACACGACCGGCCTGCTCGACGCCGCGGCGTACGAGGCAGGGCTGGCCGGCTGAGCGGGCCGCCCGTCCGCCGCATCGCGCGACCTCGACCTCTGCTGGAGGGTAAGGTCGCCCCGTCCCATCCAACGCACCGTCGACGTCCACGATGACCCGTGGCGGGGGAGGCCCAGCCTGATGCCGAGCTGTACGCAGTGCGGTCACGTCAACGCCGAGGACGCCCGCTTCTGCAGCAACTGCGGGGCGGCCCTGCAGCCGAGCGGTCCGGCGCCCACCGGCTCGCCGGGCGAGACGTCGACGATCACCATCAGCGGCGGGATCGAGCCCAGCGAGCCCGCCGACAAGGCCGAGGGCCTCACCGGGGCCGACCAGTCCGCCATCGACGCGCTGCCGCCGGGCTCGGCGCTGCTGGTGGTCCGGCGCGGACCCAACTCCGGCAGCCGCTTCCTGCTCGACTCCGACACGACGACCGCCGGGCGCCACCCGTCCAGCGACATCTTCCTCGACGACGTCACGGTGTCCCGACGGCACGCGGAGTTCGTCCGCACCGGTGAGGGCTTCTCCGTCCGCGACGTCGGGTCGCTCAACGGCACCTACGTCAACCGCGAGCGCATCGACGAGTCGGCCCTGGCCGGCGGCGACGAGGTCCAGGTCGGCAAGTACCGCCTCGTCTACTACCCGAGCCAGCAGGCCGGCTCGCAGGGATGAGCAGCCCGGCATGAGCCGCGCGCTTCCCGCCGGCTCGCTCATGAGCATCGGGGAGGTTCTCGGCGAGCTGCGCCCCGAGTTCCCCGACGTCACCATCTCCAAGATCCGCTTCCTGGAGTCCGAGGGACTGGTGGAGCCCGCACGCACGCCGTCGGGTTACCGCAAGTTCAGCCACGCCGACGTCGCGCGGCTGCGCTACGTCCTGGCCACGCAGCGGGACCACTACCTCCCGCTGCGCGTCATCCGGGAGCACCTCGACGCGATCGACCGCGGGCTCGAGCCGCCGGCGATCCCGGGGGAGCGGCCGCGGGTGCCGCGAAGCGCCGACGACGGGCTGCCCGGTCCTCGTGCCCTCGTCACCGAGAGCGTCGAGCTGCGGCTCTCGCGCGACGAGCTCGTCGAGGCCGCGGGCCTCGAGGCCGGCGTGCTGGAGCAGATCGAAGGCTTCGGCCTGCTCGCGCCCACCCGCGGGTCGACGGCCGCTCCGCTCTACGACGCCGACGCCCTGGCCATCGCGACAGCGGTGGCCGAGCTGCGTGCCTACGGCGTCGAACCACGCCACCTGCGGGCCTTCCGGTCCGCGGCCGACCGCGAGTCGGACCTCGTCGCGCAGGTCGTGGCGCCGCTGCTGCGCCAGCGCAGCCCGCAGGCCCGCGCGCGGGCCGAGGAGGCCGCCCGCGAGATGGGTGCGCTGTCCCTGCGGCTGCACACGGCACTCGTCCGGGCACGCCTGCGCGGCGTCGTCGGCCACTAGCAGCGCCGCCCGGATCGGGCCGACGCCGCCACCCGTGCGCCGTCGACCGGCGCGGGTAGTGTGGGCGACGTGAACGAGCTGGACGTGGTGGGCGTGCGCGTGGAGATGCCGTCGAACCAGCCGATCGTGCTGCTCAAGGAGTCCGGCGGCGAGCGCTACCTCCCGATCTGGATCGGCGCCGGCGAGGCCACCGCGATCGCCTTCGCCCAGCAGGGCGTCGTCCCGCCACGGCCCCTGACCCACGACCTCATCCGCGACCTGCTCGAGGCCGCCGGCCAGCAGCTCACCCAGGTGCGCATCACGTCCCTGCGCGACGGCGTCTTCTACGCCGAGATGGTGTTCGCGAGCGGCCTCGAGGTCAGCGCCCGGCCCTCCGACGCGATCGCGGTCGCGCTGCGCACCAGCACCCCCATCTTCGGCGCCGAGGAGGTGCTCGCGGAGGCCGGCATCAACATCCCGGACGAGCAGGAGGACGAGGTCGAGAAGTTCCGGGAGTTCCTCGACCAGATCTCCCCGGAGGACTTCGGCGGGCAGGGCCCACCCGGCTGACCCGGCCGCTCGGTGGGGGGCAGGTCACCTGAACCTCCACCGGAGGTCGAGGGTTTTTCAACACGCCGACCCGTCCGGGTGGCGGAGTCGTTGACCGGGGTGCGCCGGATGCGTACCGTCTCGGACCAGAACGCCCCCGCTGTAGTTCCAGCCGTGTGATCCGCTCCGCCCCGGCGCGGACGGGAGGCCGGCCCTTCCCCCGGGGGTGCGAGACGGAGGTCGGCGTGACCAGCACTGGCAGCACCCCCGGCAACGGCACGGCGCAGGGCACCGACCGCGCCGCGCAGGAGCGCGCGCGTCAGAAGGCGGGCCAGCAGGGGCTGCTGTTCACCGACGACCTGCCGGTGCTGCCCGAGGACATGGGCTACCGCGGGCCCACGGCCTGCTCGGCCGCCGGCATCACCTACCGCCAGCTCGACTACTGGGCGCGCACCGGCCTGGTCGAGCCCGGCATCCGCTCGGCGGCCGGCTCCGGCAGCCAGCGGCTCTACAGTTTCCGCGACATCCTGGTGCTCAAGGTCGTCAAACGGCTGCTGGACACCGGGGTCTCGCTGCAGAACATCCGCACCGCGGTCGCCACCCTGCGCGAGCGCGGTGTCGACGACCTCGCCCAGATCACGCTCATGAGCGACGGCGCCAGCGTCTACGAGTGCACCTCGGCCGACGAGGTCGTCGACCTCGTCCAGGGCGGGCAGGGCGTGTTCGGCATCGCTGTCGGCCGGGTGTGGCGCGAGGTCGAGGGCTCGCTGGCCGAGATGCCGGGCGAGCGCGCGGGCGAGGAGCCGTCCTCCGACGCGCCGGAGACCGACGACGAGCTCTCGGCGCGGCGGCGCGCCCGCCGCACGGGTTAGACTCGCCAGCGCTCACGATCCCGCGTGGGAGAGTCCTCGTCGCCGGAAGGTGACGAGGCGCCGAAGGGGCAACATCCCCGGAACCTCTCAGGCACCCGGACCACGCGGACGAGGCAACTCTGGAGCGGCCCGCGACAGAGGGGGACCGGACGGCGCAGTCGTCGTACGGCCTCGCGCGACGCTTCGGAGACCGCAAGATGAGCTCCTCCCCGACGAGCACCGACCCGGCCACCACCGACGACCCGGCGCTCGACGCAGGGATGCCGTTCGCCCGCCGCCACGTCGGCCCCTCCGCGGACGACCAGGCGAAGATGCTGGCGGTCCTGGGCTACTCGAGCCTGGACGAGCTCGTCGACGCGGCGGTGCCGGTCTCGGTGCACAGCGACACGCCGCTGGCGCTGGACCGCGGCCGGGCCGAGCACGAGGTCATCGCCGAGCTGCGCGAGCTGGCCGGGCGCAACCGGGTCCTCACCTCGATGATCGGGCTGGGCTACCACGGCACGGTCACGCCCCCCGTGATCCTGCGCAACGTCCTGGAGAACCCGGCCTGGTACACCGCCTACACGCCCTACCAGCCCGAGATCTCCCAGGGTCGGCTCGAGGCGCTGCTCAACTTCCAGACCGTCGTCACCGACCTGACCGGCCTGCCGGTGGCCGGCGCCTCGCTGCTGGACGAGGCGACCGCCGCGGCGGAGGCCATGACGCTGGCCCGGCGGACCAGCAAGGCCGGCGACGACGCGGTGTTCGTCGTCGACGCCGACGTGCTGCCGCAGACCCTGGCCGTGGTCGCGACCCGGGCCGAGCCCCTCGGGCTCGAGGTGGTCGTCGCCGACGTGCACCGCAACGGCCTGCCCGACCGCGAGGCGTTCGGCGTGCTCCTGCAGTACCCCGGGGACGGAGGTGCGGTGCGCGACCTGTCCTCGGTCGTGGCGGCCGCCAAGGGGTCCGGCGCGCTGGTCGCCGTCGCCGCCGACCTCCTGGCCCTCACCCTGCTGCGGTCCCCGGGCGAGCTCGGCGCCGACATCGCGGTGGGCACCACGCAGCGGTTCGGTGTCCCGATGGGCTTCGGCGGCCCGCACGCCGGCTACATGTCCGTGCGGAAGGGGCTCGAGCGGTCGATGCCCGGCCGCCTGGTCGGGGTGTCGAAGGACGCCGACGGCAACCCTGCCTACCGGCTCGCCCTGCAGACCCGCGAGCAGCACATCCGGCGCGAGAGGGCGACCAGCAACATCTGCACGGCGCAGGTGCTGCTCGCGGTCGTCGCGGGCATGTACGCCGTCTACCACGGCCCGGAGGGCCTGCGCACGATCGCCCGCCGGGTCCACCGCTACGCCACCGTCCTCGCGGCCGGGCTCGCCACGGTCGAGGGCGTCGACGTCGTCCACCCCGCGTTCTTCGACACCGTCCTGCTGCGCGCGCCCGGACGCGCCGGCGACGTCGTCGCCTCCGCGGCGGAACGCGGCGTCAACCTGCGCCACGTCGACGACGACCACGTAGCGGCCACGACCGACGAGACCACGACGCGCGACCATCTGCGGGCCGTCTGGGCCGCCTTCGGCGCCGACGACCTCGATCCCGACGCGCTCGACGCGCCGGACACCCTGCCCGCGGCCCAGCTGCGCGAGGACGAGGTCCTCACGCACCCGGTGTTCCATGCCCACCGCTCCGAGACCGCGATGCTGCGCTACCTGCGCCGGCTCGCCGACCGTGACCTCGCGCTGGACCGGTCGATGATCCCGCTGGGCTCCTGCACGATGAAGCTCAACGCGACCACCGAGATGGAGCCGATCACCTGGCCCGAGTTCTCGGCCGTGCACCCCTTCGCCCCGCTCGACCAGGTCGAGGGCTACACCACGCTCGTCGGGCAGCTCGAGCAGTGGCTGTGCGAGGTGACCGGCTACGACGCCGTGTCCCTGCAGCCCAACGCCGGGTCCCAGGGCGAGCTGGCGGGGCTGCTCGCCATCCGCGCCTACCACCGGGCACAGGGCGGACCGGACCGTACGGTCTGCCTCATCCCGTCCAGCGCCCACGGCACGAACGCCGCGTCGGCCGTCATGGCGGGCCTGCGGGTCGTGGTGGTGGCCTGCGACGACGCGGGCAACGTCGACATGGACGACCTGCGGGCGAAGGTCGAGGCGCACCGCGACGAGCTGGCCGCGGTCATGGTGACCTACCCGTCGACGCACGGGGTCTTCGAGCAGGACATCGCCGAGCTGTGCGAGCTGGTGCACGAGGCAGGCGGTCAGGTGTACGTCGACGGGGCCAACCTCAACGCGCTGGTCGGCGTGGCCCGCCCGGGCCACTTCGGCGCCGACGTGTCGCACCTGAACCTGCACAAGACGTTCTGCATCCCGCACGGCGGCGGCGGCCCCGGCGTGGGGCCGGTCGGGGTGCGCGCGCACCTGGCGCCCTACCTGCCCAACCACCCGCTGCAGCCGGCGGCCGGGCCGGAGACCGGGGTCGGTCCCGTGTCCGCGGCGCCCTGGGGGTCGGCGGGCATCCTGCCGATCTCGTGGGCGTACGTCCGGCTGATGGGTGCCGAGGGGCTCACGCACGCCACCCAGGTCGCGATCCTCAACGCGAACTACCTCGCGGCGCGGCTCGGACCGCACTACCCGGTGCTCTACACCGGCCGGTCCGGCCTGGTCGCCCACGAGTGCATCGTCGACCTGCGCCCGATCACCAAGGAGACCGGCGTGAGCGTCGACGACGTCGCGAAGCGGCTGATCGACTACGGCTTCCACGCGCCGACGATGTCCTTCCCCGTGGCCGGCACGCTGATGATCGAGCCGACCGAGTCCGAGGACCTCGCCGAGCTCGACCGGTTCTGCGCGGCGATGGTCGCGATCCGCGAGGAGATCGCCCGGGTCGGCTCGGGCGAGTTCGACCGCACCGACAACCCGCTGCGCGGAGCGCCGCACACGGCGGCCCTGATCGCGGGGGAGTGGGACCACCCCTACTCCCGCGAGGAGGCGGTGCTGCCGGTCGGGGTGGAGGCGACGGCGAAGTACTGGCCGCCGGTGCGGCGGGTCGACGGTGCCTACGGCGACCGGAACCTGGTCTGTGCGTGCCCGCCCGTGGACAGCTACGGCGAGCAGTAGGCCGCCGAAGCCGGCCGCGGCCGCTCAGGCGGCGACGGGCCGGGGGTCGGTCGGACGGTGCGGAGCGATCACGCGGCCGTCGGGCAGCAGCTCACCGGTGTCGTCGAAGAGGACGATGCCGTTGCACAGCAGGCTCCAGCCCTGCTCGGGGTGGGCGGCGACCGTGTGGGCGGCCTCGCGGTCCGGCGCTTCCGCGCTGGGGCACTGCGGCTGGTGGATGCACATGGCGAGCGGCTTCCGTCGAGCGGTAGGTGTGACGTGTGTCACGCCACTGTCCCACCTAGTGTCGGCAGGAACGACGACACCTGAACCCGTGTCGGCGACCGGTGTGGAAATGGCCCGAACGGACGAGCCCGGCGGAGGACACATGGACCACGGCCATCCTCGTGACATGTCCCCCTGGCCGTCGGCGTGTGTCGCGCCCACGGCAGCGGCGTGGTCCGTGCCGGTGCCCCGGTGAGCCGCGTCGTCGCCGTGGCGCCGGTGCTGCCGCCGCACCGCTACGACCAGCAGACCCTCACCGACGCCTTCGCCGAGGTGGTCCTGGCGCCGGGCGCCGACCGCCGCGTCCTGGACCGGCTGCACGAGGCGACCTCGGTCACGCACCGCCACCTGGCGCTGCCGGTCGAGGCCTACGCGGGCCTCGACGGCTTCGGGGCCGCCAACGACGCGTTCATCGAGGTCGGCACGGACCTGGGGGAGCAGGCGGTGCGGGCGGCGCTGACCGCGGCGGGGCTGGCGCCCGCTGACGTCGACGTGATCATGACGACGTCGGTGACCGGTGTCGCGGCGCCGAGCCTCGACGCCCGCCTCGTCACCCGGGTGGGCCTGCGTCCGGACGTACGCCGGGTGCCCGTGTTCGGTCTGGGCTGCGTCGCCGGGGCCGCCGGCCTCGCGCGGGTCCACGACCTCCTCGCCGGCGACCCCGACGGGGTCGCGGTGCTGCTGTCCGTCGAGCTGTGCTCGCTCACGATCCAGCGCGACGACGCGAGCATCGCGAACCTGGTCGGCAGCGGTCTGTTCGGCGACGGTGCCGCCGCCGTGGTCGTCGTCGGGGAGCGGCGGGCGGCCGCGATGGACCGCACCGCGGCGCCGCGGATCGTCGCCACCCGCAGCCGCTTCTACCCCGACACCGAGCGGGTGATGGGCTGGGACATCGGCGGCAGCGGGTTCCGCATCGTGCTGGCGGCCAGCGTCGCCGACGTCGTCGAGGAGCACCTCGGGCACGACGTCACGACCTTCCTCGGCGACCACGACCTCAAGATCGACGAGATCGCGCGGTGGGTCGCCCACCCGGGTGGGCCGAAGGTGCTGCACGCGATGGCGCGCACGCTGGGGCTGCCGGCCGCCGCCTTCGAGCGGACCTGGCGGTCGCTGGCGCGCGTGGGCAACCTCTCGTCGTCGTCGGTGCTGCACGTCCTGGCCGACACGCTTGCCGCACCGCCCCCGCCCGAGGGGTCCCACGGGGTCCTGCTCGCGATGGGTCCGGGCTTCTGCAGCGAGCTGGTGCTGCTGCGATGGTGAGCAGCGACACGCTCTTCGTCGTGCTCGTCGCCGCGGTCGGCGTCGAGCGCGTCGCGGAGCTGGTGGTCAGCTCGCGCAACATCCGCGCGGCGCGGGCGCGGGGCGGCGTCGAGCGGGGCCTCGGCCACTACCCGGTCATGGTCGTGCTGCACACCGGACTCCTCGTCGGGGCGGTCGCCGAGGTGCTGCTGGCCGACCGACCGTTCCTCCCGTGGCTCGGCTGGCCGATGCTCGCGCTCGCCCTCGGGTCGCAGGCCCTGCGCTGGTGGTGCATCGCCGTCCTGGGCCCGCAGTGGAACACCCGCGTCGTCGTGGTGCCGGGCACCACGCTCGTGCGGGCCGGGCCCTACCGCGCCCTGCGGCACCCCAACTACGTCGCCGTGGTCGTCGAGGGCCTCGCGCTGCCGCTGGTGCACACGGCGTGGCTGACGGCGCTGGTGTTCACCCTGGCCAACGCCGTGCTGCTGCGGACCCGCATCCGCTGCGAGGAGGCGGCCCTGGGCGAGATCGCCGGCCCCGGCCAGGTCCGGACGTGAGCGGCGCGCGCGTCGTCGACGTGCTCGTGGCCGGAGGCGGGCCGGTCGGCCTGGCCGTCGGGCTCGAGGCACGCCGCCGGGGACTGACCGTCACGGTGGTCGAGCCGCGGGAGGGGCCGGTCGACAAGGCCTGCGGCGAGGGCCTGATGCCGACGGCGCGCGCACGGCTGGACGACCTGGGTGTCCAGGTCGAGGGGGCTCCCTTCGTGGGCATCCGCTACGTGCGCGGCGACCGGTCGGTCGCGTCGCGCTTCCGGGCCGGCCCGGGCCTCGGGGTCCGCCGCACGGTCCTGCACGACGCCCTGGCGCGGCGCGCGGACGAGGCCGGGGTGGAGCGCGTGCGGGGGTCGGTGGGCTCCGTCGTCCAGGACGACGTGGGCGTCGGCGCAGCCGGTCTCCGCGCGCGCTGGCTGGTGGCCGCGGACGGGCTGCACTCGCCGGTGCGCCGCGAGCTCGGCCTCGACGTCCCCGTGTCCCGTCCGGCGAGGTTCGGGCTGCGCCGGCACTTCGCGGTCGCCCCGTGGTCGGACCACGTGGAGGTGCACTGGACCGACCGGGCCGAGGCGTACGTCACGCCGGTCTCCGGTGACCTGGTGGGGGTCGCGGTGCTCGGGCCTGCGGGCGTCGGCTTCGACGCCGTGCTGGGGGACCTGCCGGCGCTGGCCGCCCGGCTGCACGGCGCCGAGCCGGTGACCGGGCTGCGGGGCGCGGGGCCGCTGCGCCAGCAGGCCTCCGCCGTCCGGTCCCGGCACGTCCTGCTGGTCGGCGACGCGGCCGGCTACGTCGACGCGCTCACGGGCGAGGGCCTGTCCACCGGCTTGGCGACGGCCCGCTCGGCCGTCGCGGCGCTGGCGGCGGGCCGCCCCGAGGACTACCCGGCGGCCTGGGCCCGCGACACCCGCCGCTACCGCCTGCTCACGTCGACCCTGCTGTCGCTGACCTCACGGCAGCGCCCGCGGGCGCTGCTCGTCCCGGCGGCCGTCCGGGTGCCGTGGGTGTTCGGGCGGGTCGTCGACCTGCTCGGCTGAGGGTCACGGCTCGGTATCCGACGGGACTCCCGGGCCGATCCGTGGGACCATGGCGCGATGGCTTGCGGTCTCGAGGCGCCCGGCGCCCGGCAGACGACGTCGGTGTCGGCGGGGCGGTCCCGGCCGTCCCGGCCCGGCCTCGTCCGCGAGGTCGCGCTCATCGCGGCACTCTTCGTGATCTACCGCCTGGCCCGGCTGGCGATCACCGGGAACGACGACATCGCCATCGACAACGCCTGGTGGGTCTGGGGCGTCGAGCGAACCCTGGGGCTGCCCGACGAGGAGCTGCTGCAGGACTGGGCCCTGCAGTGGCCCGACCTGCTGCGCGCCGCCAACTGGTACTACGTCGCGGTGCACTTCCCGATCACGGCCGCCTTCCTCGCGTGGGGCTGGTGGCGCCGCCCGCCCGCGGAGTACCGCTGGGCCCGTCGCCTGATCACGATCCTCACCGCCCTCGCGCTGGTGGTGCACGTCGTGATGCCGCTCGCCCCGCCGCGGATGCTGAACAGCCTCGGCTTCCTCGACACGATGGCGGTCTTCGGGCCCTCGGCCTACGACGGCGAGGCCGCGGACCTGGCGAACCAGTTCGCCGCGATGCCGAGCCTGCACGTCGGGTGGGCGCTGCTGCTCGCGCTGGTCGTCGTCCGCACGACGGCCACGCCGTGGCGGTGGGTGGTGATGATCCACCCACTCATCACCGTGGTCGTGGTCGTGGCGACGGCCAACCACTACTGGGTCGACGCGATCGCGGCGGCCGGGCTGCTCGGGGTGGCCTGGGCGGTCACGCCGGCGCCCGACGGACCGGCTCCGGTGACCCGGCTCTGGCGTCGCCGGCGCACGGTGAGCCTGCCGGCTCAGGCCATCAGGAACCGGAGCACGAGCTCGCCGGTCGGCGACTCGGAGCCGCCCTCGGGCTCGACCGTGAGGCCCAGGGCCTCGGTCGGTGCCATGTCGGTGACCAGTGCCTCCAGCGCCCCGCCCTTGCCGAGGACGCCGACCGACTGAGCGCCGTCGTCGCGGATGCGCCAGAGCTGGTAGACCCGGTCGGCGGGGAGCTCGGGCAGGTCTCGCGCCCGGAACAGCGCCGAGCCCTCGGCGGCGAGGACGGTGCCGCTGCCGCCGCCGGACGCGGCCACGGTGACCTCCACCCGCTGGGGATGGGTGGCGATCGCCACGACCTGGGCAGCGCGCTGCTCGGCGCGCTCCGCCCGGCGGTTCTCGGTGACCGCGTAGGTCGCGGAGCCTGCGGTCACGACCAGCAGCAGGGCCGCGGCCGCCGTGGCCGGCCGGGTGTACCAGCGAGGTGCCCGGCGCTCGTCGAGGCTGGTGACCCCCGGCAGCGGGGAGAGCTGGCGGGTGCCGGCCACCTCGGCCAGGACGCGGGCCCTCAGCTCGGCCGGCGGTCGAACGGACGCGGCGTCGGCCAGGCGGGCGGCGGCGGCGGTGAGCCCGGCGACCTCCTCTCGGCAGGCGGCGCAGGTGGGCAGGTGGGACTCGAAGACCTCGCGCTCGCGGCCGTCCAGGGCGTCCAGCGAGTAGGCGCCGGTCAACGTGTGCAGGTCCTGGTCGCTCACGCGGTCACCCCCAGGCAGTCGCGCAGCCGGATGAGCCCGTCGCGCATGCGGGTCTTGACCGTGCCGAGCGGCACGTCGAGCAGCTCGGAGACCTCCCGGTAGGTGTAGCCGCCGTAGTAGGCCAGGCCGACCGACTCGCGTTGCAGCGCGGTGAGCTGGTCGACGCAGCGTCGCACCTGCTCCTGCTCGAGGCGGGTCTCGACCCGCTCGGCGACCTCGTCGTAGGCGGGGACGTGGTCGCGGCGGGCAGCGCGCTGGTCGCGGTCGACCGACGCCTGGGCGGCGCGCACCCGGTCGATCGCCCGCCGGTGGGCCATCGTGTGGATCCAGGTCGTCGCGCTCCCACGGCTGGGGTCGAAGCGGGTGGCGGTGCGCCAGACCTCCACGAGCACCTCCTGGGCGACCTCCTCGGACTGAGCCGGGTCGCGCAGCACGCGGCGTACGACGCCGAAGACGGTGCCGGCCACCCGCTCGTAGAGCACCTCGAACGCCGGCCCGTCGCCCAGCGCGACCTCGCGGACGAGGTCGTCGACGGTGGCAGCGCCCGGCTCGAGCGAGGTCGCCCGGTGCCGACGCAGGGATGCCATGCCGGGCAGTCTGTCATCGGCGAGGACAAGGCCGGTCATTCGGCCCACCTCCGTCCGACGGCCCGCCGCAGGCGTCCGGGGCCGGCACGGCACCGGTCCGGCTCGCATTCGTCCCGCGGCTGCATCCGGATTGGTCCGGACGCGTGACGACGATCTTCCTACGGCGCGGGCCGGTCTCCCGCGGCCTGCTGGCGGACGACCGAGCCGCGCCGCGACTTGTCGACCCGCAGCTGCACGGGGACCCGCTGTCGCAGGTCGGCGACATGGCTGACCAGCCCCACCGACCGCCCCCCGTCCCGCAGGTCGTCGAGAACCCCCATGACGTCGTCGAGCGTCTCGTCGTCGAGCGAGCCGAAGCCCTCGTCGACGAACAGGGTCTCGAGCAGTGCGCCGCCGGCCTCGGCCGTCACCACGTCGGCGAGGCCGAGCGCCAGTGCCAGCGACGCCGAGAAGGTCTCGCCGCCGGACAGGCTCCCCGGGTCGCGCTCGACGCCGGTCCATGCGTCGAGAACACGCAGCGCCAGACCGCCGCGGGTGCGCCCCGAGCCGCCCTCGGGGGAGTGCCGCAGGCTGTAGCGCCCGGACGACATCCGCAGCAGCCGCTCGCTCGCGCTCGCCGCGACCTGCTCCAGCCGGGCCGCCAGGACGTAGGCGGACAGGCTCATGCGCAGCCGGTTGTCCTGGCTCTTGCCCTCGGCCAGACGGGACAGGGCGTCGACGGTGCGGTGCGCTCCGGCCAGCGGGTCACGCTCGTCCAGCGCAGCCGCGAGCGCCCCGCGCAACCCGGCCAGGGCGGCGGCCCGACCCGCCGCCTCCGCGGCGCGCGCGACGCTCCGGTCGCGCCCGGCCGCCAGGTCCGCGGCGTCGGCGGCGAGCGCCGCCGGGTCGGCGGCGGGACGCTCGAGAGCCCCCGCGAGCTCGGGGTCGGCCAGGCGGGCCGTGACGGTGGCGCGGGCCGACTCGTGCCGGCGACGCAGGTCGTCGAGCTCGGTCAGCCGGACGTCGTCGCGAGCCGCCGCGGCGACCGCCGTCAGCGAGTCCAGCCCGCGGGCGCGGATGCCTGACTCGGCGCGGTCGAGGGCCTCGGCGACGGCGACCTCGCGGCGCTCGACGTCGGCCAGCCGGGCGGACAGGCCGTCGAGGTCAGCGGCGACGCGCTGGAGCCGGTCGACCCGGGCGCCCACGGACGCGTCGTCGCCGCGGGCGCTCGCCACGGCCGCCAGCAGTGCCTCGGCCCGGGCCTTCTGCTCGGCCACGCGGGTCGCCAGGCTGCTCGCCTCGGCGTGACGGGCGACCTGGTCGCGGGCCCAGCCCTCGTGCTCCTGGTCGAAGGCCACCAGGGCCTGCTCGGCCGCAGCCAGCCCGGAGGCGAGGGACGCGTCCCGGGCGGCGGCGGCCTGCGCGGTCGCGAGCGCGGCCTCCAGGGCCCCCACCTCGGCGGTGCCGCCCGCCGCGGCACGCGCCTCGGCGGCGGCGGCGGTGAGCGCCGTCAGCCGGTCGGCCGCCCGTTGCCGCGCCACGTCGGCGGCGGCCTCGGCATCGCGGGCCTCCTGCTCGGCGGCGGCAGTGACCGACCCGTCGACCGCCACGGCGGGACGGGGATGCTCGAGGCTGCCGCAGACCGGGCAGTCCTCGCCCGGCCGCAGGCCCGTGGCCAGCTCGGCGGCCATCCCGGCCAGGCGGGCCGCCGCGAGGGTCTGCACGGTCTCACGGGCGGTCTGGTGGTCGTCGGTGCGGGACCGCAGGTCGTCGGCGGCCGCGGCCACGTCGGCACCGAGCTCGTCACGGCGACGGCCCGCGGCCACCCGGTGGGCGGCGGCCTCACGCGCGCTGAGGAGACCGGGCAGCGCGTCGGCGGCAGCCCGGGCGGCCTCGCGGCACCCTGCCAGCTCGGCCCGCCGGGCGGGGGAGCGGGCCAGCCACGCGTCGGCCCGCGCGGCGAGGGCCGCGGCCTCGACCTCGCGGCGCCGCAGCTCGTCGGCGGCCCGGGCCACCTCCGTCGCCTCGTTCTCCTGGTCGACGAAGGGGCGCAGCGCGCCGGCCTCCTCGCGGGTGGCCCGGCCCGCCTCACCGACGACCCGGGCCGGTGGAAGACCGGCGGTGCCCTCGGTGCCTGTCGCGGCGAGCGCCGGCGACCCGACGGCGACGGCGGCGACGGCGGTTGCCGCCGAGACGCGGGCGGACTCGAGCTGACCCTGGAGCCGCGCGACCTCGGCGAGCAGCGGGACGAGCGGTGCGACCGTCCGCGCCGCCTCCAGCTCGGTGACGGCGGCATCGATCGCGGGCTGCGCGGCAGTCAGCTCGGCGAGCTGGCGCTGCAGGTCGGCGTGCAGGAGGCGCAGCGCCGCGTCCCGGCGCGCCGCGGCCTCGCGGCCGGCAGCGGCGGCGGCGCGCTCGCCGGCCGAGGCGGAGCCGGCCGCGGCGGACCGGGCCGCGGCGCGGGCCTCGGCGACCAGCCGGTCGACCCAGTGCGGCGCGGTGGACGGGGACAGGTCGCCGGGCGGCTCGGCACCGGCTGCCTGGGCGACCCGGGCCAGCACGCCGTCGAACCGCCGGTCGGCGGCGTCGAGGGCCCGGTGCGCCTCCTGGCGGCGGCCGACGAGCCAGGACTCGACGGTGGCGAACCGCCGGGTGTCGAACAGGCTCTCGAGCAGGTCGCGGCGCTTGTCGGCGTCGGCGCGCAGGAACTCGGCGAACAGGCCCTGCGGCAGCAGGACGACCTGGCAGAACTGGGCAAGGGAGAGGCCGGTGAGGTCGCCGAGCAGCAGGCCGGCCTCGTCGAGACGGGTCGCGAGGGTGCGGGGGCCGCCCGGGGTGACCTCCTGGACGAGCACCTTCGCGTGCTCGAGGACCGTGCCGCTCCCGCGGAGCTTGGGCCGGTGCCAGGCGGGGGAGCGGGTGACGAGCAGCCGTCGCCCGCGCAGCGTGACCTCGAGGACGACCTCCGGCCGGCGGCCCGCGGCGGCGTGGTCGCTGCGCAGGCCGCGGGCCTGCTGGCGGGCGCCGGGCACCTGGCCGTAGAGCGCGAAGCACACCGCGTCGAGGAGGCTCGTCTTTCCGGCACCGGTGGGGCCGGTGAACAGGAACAGCCCGGCGGCGGAGAGCGCGTCGAAGTCGACCTGCTCGGTGCCCGGGAACGGGCCGAAGGCGGTGACGACCAGCCGGTGCAGGCGCATCAGCGGCCCGCCTCGGCCACTCGGGCGGCCGCGAAGGCCTCGGCGAGCAGGGCCGACTCCGCGGCGTCGGCGGCACTGCCGCGCACGTGCGCCACGAAGTCGCCGGCCACCTCGAGGTCGCTGCGGCCGGTCAGGCGGGCGGCGTAGGGGCGGGTGTCCGCCCCGGCGGCGCCGTCGGGCTCGAAACCCAGGACGAGCACGTGGGGGAACCGGGTGCGCAGCCGCTCCATGGGCTCGCGGGGGCGGACGGGGTCGGTCACCGTGACCTGCAGGTAGTGGCCGGTCAGGCCCGCCCACCGCGCACCGGTCAGCAGGTCGTCGAGGCGGCCGCTGACCCGCGCCAGCGGCCGGGCCACCGGCGCCGGCAGCAGGTCGACACGGGCACGACCGCCCGGCGCGCCGGCCAGCTCGACGAGGAGCACGCCCTTGCGGTGGTGTGCCTCGGAGAAGGAGTAGGCCACCGGGGAGCCGCTGTAGCGGACCCCCGGCGCGGGGGCCTGGGCACCGTGCAGGTGGCCCAGGGCGGTGTAGTCGACGCCGGTGAACGAGGTCGCCGCCACCGAGCTCACGCCTCCCACGCTGATGTCGCGCTCGCTGTCGGAGGCCTCGCCACCGGTCACGAACGCGTGCGCCAGCACGACCGAGCGGCACCCCGGCCGGGTCGACAGGTCGGCCCGCACCCGCGCCATGGCGGCGTCGACGACCGCCTGGTGGCTGCGCTCGACGCAGCCCAGCTCGGACAGGACGGCGTCGGGCTCGAGGTAGGGGACGCCGTAGACCGCCACGTCGGAGCCCGGGCGGGCCGGGTCGGGGAGCAGGACCGGGGTGCCCACGGCCGCCGGGTCGGTGCGCAGGTGGATGCCGGCGGCGTCGATGAGGTCGGCGCCGAAGCCCAGCCGCCGGGCCGAGTCGTGGTTGCCGCTGACGAGGACGACCCGGGTGCCCGTGGCCGCCAGGCGGCGCAGCGCGTCGTTGCACAGGGCCACCGCGTCGACGGACGGCAGGGCCCGGTCGTAGACGTCGCCGGACACGAGAACGGCGTCGACCCGCTCGGACCGCACGGTCTCGACGAGGAAGTCGACGAAGCGCGCCTGGGCACCGAGCAGGTCCTCGCGGTGGAAGGACCGCCCGAGGTGCCAGTCGGAGGTGTGGAGCAGGCGCATGCGAAGAACGTAGGACGGGGGCTGGACACAACGGTGCTGGCAGTGGCGGCGTGTCGCGGGGATGTGCGAGGTTTGGCGCGGGGAGCCCGCCCGGGGCCCGGAAGGGGACGATCCATGGGCCAGGACGTCACGAAGCGCCAGTTCACCCGGGAGGACCGCCAGCGCTACCGGCAGAAGGTCAAGCGCTGCCTCGACGTGTTCGCGCGGATGCTCTCCGAGTCCCGCTTCGACGCCGAGCGGCGCAGCATGGGCCTGGAGATCGAGCTCAACCTCACCGACGGCCAGGGCGACCCGGCCATGGTCAACGAGAAGGTGCTCGCGCTCATCGCCGACCCCGACTTCCAGACCGAGCTCGCCCAGTTCAACATCGAGATCAACATCCCGCCCCAGCTGCTGGGCGACGGCGCCTTCGCCCAGCTCGAGCGCGACATCCGGGCCAGCCTCAACCACGCCGACGACGTGGCCAACGAGGCCGGCACCGACGTCGTGATGATCGGGATCCTGCCGACCGTACGCCCCGAGCACCTCACCGAGCACACGTTCAGCCACAACCCGCGCTACGCGCTGCTCAACGAGCAGGTGTTCGCCGCGCGCGGTGAGGACATCCACCTGGCGATCGACGGCGTGGAGCGCCTCTCCACGTCCGCGGACACCATCGCCCCCGAGGCCGCGTGCACGAGCGTCCAGCTGCACCTGCAGGTCAACCCGGAGAACTTCGCCGCCCACTGGAACGCCTCCCAGGCCATCGGGGGCGTGCAGCTGGCGATGGGCGCCAACTCGCCGTTCTTCTACGGCAAGGAGCTGTGGCGCGAGACGCGCATCGCGCTCTTCGAGCAGGCCGCAGACACCCGCTCCGACGAGCTCAAGGCGCAGGGCGTGCGGCCCCGGGTCTGGTTCGGTGAGCGCTGGATCACCTCGATCTTCGACCTGTTCGAGGAGAACGTGCGCTACTTCCCGTCGCTGCTGCCGATCGTCGACGACGAGGACCCGCTCGAGGTGCTCGAGCGCGGCGACGTCCCGCAGCTCGGCGAGCTGCGGCTGCACAACGGCACGATCTACCGCTGGAACCGGCCGGTCTACGACGTGGTCCGCGGGCGGCCCCACCTGCGCGTCGAGAACCGCTGCCTGCCCGCCGGCCCCACGGTCGTGGACGTGCTGGCCAACGCGGCCTTCTACTACGGCCTGGTCAAGGTCCTCGCCGAGGCCGACCGCCCGGTCTGGTCCCAGATGTCCTTCGCGGCCGCGGAGGAGAACTTCCACAACGGGGCCCGGCACGGCATCGACGCCCGCATCTACTGGCCGGGCATCGGCGAGGTGCCCGCCTGCGAGCTGGTCCTGCGCCACCTGCTGCCGCTGGCGCACCGGGGCCTCGAGGAGTGGGGAATCGACACCGCCGACAAGGACCGTCTGCTCGGCATCATCGAGGCGCGCTGCCTCCAGGAGACGAACGGCGCCGCGTGGCAGGCCCAGACGTTCCACCGGTTCTTCGCCGACCACGACCGACCCGACGCGCAGCGCGAGCTCATGCGGGCCTACGTCGAGCACATGCACTCGAACGAGCCGGTGCACACCTGGCCCACCGGCTAGGGGAGGGGCTCAGCCCAGCCGGGTCCGCTCGTCGCGGCACCACAGCCCCAGCAGGCCCCGGAAGTGCGCGACGAACTGCTCGTGCTCGTGCGCGGGGAACGTCGAGGTGACCGTGTCGACGAGCACCCGGTCGAACTCCTCGCCCTCGAAGTAGGCAAGCGCCGTCTCGTCCAGGCCGGCCAGACGCGAGGCGCAGAAGTCCTGGTAGCGCTCGGTGTCGAAGTAGTCGTCGGCGAGACCGCGGTAGGCGGCCAGCTTGTCGTCGTAGGACAGGTCCTCCCGGTCGGCGATCGCGAACCACGGCGCCGGGTCGACGTGCGGTGCGGGGGTCCGGCCCGTCGCGGTGCAGAACACCGACCACTTCACGAGTGCCTTCATCGCCCACGGGAAGTAGTAGTGCAGCGAGGTGATGGCGACGTCGGGACAGGCGTTCGCGTAGTCGATCGGGTGGACGTCGACGCCCCGGACGAGGGTCTCGCAGGAGTTGAACTCCCAGCGGAAGAAGGCGTTGACCACCCGGCCGATGGACAGCACCTCGGACCCGGTGTCGGGGGAGAGGAAGTCGTGGGACACCGAGTAGCGGCCGTGCATCGGCTGGTCGGGGTCGAACTTCATCACCATCGTCTCGGCGCCGATCGACAGCGACCGGGCGAACACGTCGTAGCCCTCGACCGAGGCCTGCAGGTGCATGAGCATCTCGCCGGACTCGTCGTAGGCTCGGTGCAGCTCGTCGGCGTTGCGGATGCGCGACACCCCGCGCCAGGCGCCGCCGTCGTAGGGCTTCATGAACAAGGGGTAGCCGACCCGCTCGGCGACGGAGTCGAGGTCGAACGACCTGTTGTACCGCTCTGCCGTGTAGGCGTACTTGGCGTTGTCGAGCGGGTTCTTGTACGGCACGAGGACCGTGTCGGGGACCTTCAGCCCGAGCCGCATCATGGCGCAGTAGGCCGCGTGCTTCTCCATCGCCTGGAAGGTGAACGGCGAGTTCAGCAGGTAGACGCCGTCCATCAGCGCGACCTTCTTCAGCCACTCGCGCGGGTGGTAGTACCAGTACGCGAGGCGGTCGATGACCAGGTCGTAGGACGGCTCGTGGCGCAGGTCGAACGGCTCGACGGTGATCCGCTCGACGTCGTAGCGGTGCTCGGCACCGGTGCCGTCGGTGACGGTGCCGAGCAGCCGCACGAGCTGCTCGAAGACCCGCGGCCAGTCGTTCTCGGTGCCGAGCAGGAGCCCCAGCAGGTGGCGCGTGCTGGTCGGGTCGGTGCTCGCGGTGGCAGGCATCGTCGTCCCCTTCGCCGTCGTGGCAAGCACCCTAGGGCGTGACCGGGCCGCGGCGTGCACGGGAGCCGAGTCGCCTCGTGGCCTCAGCAGAAACGGGGGAGATGGTGGGCGAGCTGGCGCTGCCAGGACGGCCAGTCGTGGGGCACGTCGTGCCCCCAGACGTCCAGCTCGTGCGGGATGCCCTTGGCGGCGAGCGACTCGGCGAACGCGAGGGTGCTCGGCAGAGCACGGGTCGGGTCCACCTCCCAGGAGCCCTGGCCGACCACCAGCACCAGGTGCAGCACCGTGCGGAGCCAGTCGAGGTGGTCGCCGTGCAGGTTCGCGACGTAGTGCATCGGGTTGTGGAAGTACGCCGCGTCGCCGACCTCGCCCCAGGCGTCCCACTCGGAGGGGTCGTAGGTGCCGGACAGGCACAGCGCGTGCGGGAACAGGTCGGCGTGGCGCAGCGCGATGTTGGCCGCGTGGTAGCCGCCGAGGCTGCACCCGGTCGCGAGCAGGTCGCTGCGGTCGCCGCAGTCCTCGCGCACGAAGCCCACGACCTGCTCGAGCACCCAGCGCTCGTACAGGTCGTGGCGGCGGGCGCGGTCCTCGAGCGGCACCGACCGGTCGGACCAGGTGAACCCGTCGGCGGAGTCGACGCAGTAGAGCTTCACCCGTCCCGCGTCGAGCAGCCAGCGGACGGCGTCGACCATCCCGTTGTTCTCGTAGTCCCACGCACTGCCCGACTCGGAGGGGAACACGAGGACCGGTCGGCCCCAGTGGCCGTGCACGACGACCTGGCCGCGGAAGCCGCTGTCGGGGGCGGTGAGGTCGACCGACCTCACCGGGCCACCTCGCGCAGCAGCCCGGTGAGCCACGGGTCGAAGGCGTCCCGCCAGGCGGTGTAGCTGTGCACGTCGCGGACCTCGCGCAGCGACACGTCGTAGCCCTGGGCAGCCAGCGCCCGCGCCATGATGCGGTTGTTGGCCAGGTTCTCCTCGAGGGTGCCGCAGGTCATGACGGTGGGCACGGGGGAGGGGTGCCCCCCGGACCGGAGCACGGTCGCGACGGCGCGCACCACCCGGTCGTAGCGGGAGAACCGGCGCTCGTGCGCGTCGTGGCGCGGGTGGAAGAACGAGCCGGACTGCAGGAACAGCGCGTCGAGGCAGTTCGGGTGCTGGCGCTGCGCGTGCAGCATGGCCAGCGCGCCGAGGCTCGCGCCCATGCCGACGGTGACGGTCGTGGGGGTCTCGGCCCTCAGCCGGGGGAGCACCGCGAGGCACAGTGCCCGGGTGTACGCGCCGTCGGCGGAGTAGCGGTCGTCGCGCGGCCCCGGCGGGAGCAGCGCGGCCCGCATCGGGGGCAGGGCCCCCGCGGCGACCGACGCGGCGAGGTACGTCGTGAGACCGGCCAGCTCGTCGAGCTCGGGGCCGTCGTGGGCGACGAGCAGGGGGAGCGCCTCGGAGTCGCCGACACCCTCGGGCGACCACAGGACGCAGTCGAGGGGCCCGTCCAGCGAGCGCGTGGGCACCGGGACGGTGCGCCGGGACCCGGCCGGGGCCGGCAGGTCCAGCCACGCCGGCGGGCGGTAGCCGGGCATCTCGAGGACGGACTTGTCGCCGAAGGCGCCGCGGGCCCGGAGCGGGTTGGCCGGGTCGGTGGTTGTCGTCGACCCCTCCTCGGAGCCGAGCTCGAACAGGTACTCGATGCGGTCCACGGGCGGGCGGTCCAGGGTCAGCTCCCACACCCCGTCCCGCCAGGCGAAGTCCAGCAGGTCCCCGGTGACGCGGACCTCCTGGTAGAGCCGCACGCCGGTGAGCTCACGGTCCGGGTCCGCGAAGCGGAACACCACCGAGTCGTCGCTCACGACCGGCGCGGTGTCGTCGAGGCACTCCACGGGCACCGGGCAACCCTACGGCCGCACCCCGCGTCGGGCCGCACACCCCGCCGCGCGCGTCGCCGCCCGCGTCTGCCGCCCGGACATTGCGCCGACACACCGCCCCAGCGGCGTGTCTGGTGTCGGAGCGCCCAAAGGATCACGGATGGGAGTCTCATGGCTCAGGTCAGCTTCGCGACGACTGGGGGAGGTGGCTCGTGGCCGCCCTCACCGACCTCGAGGAGATGCTGCGCACGCTGGAACCGGTGGTACGGGAGGGCGAGCACGTCTACGTCTGCGTGCCCGCCGAGCAGGCCGCCTCGCTGCCCGCGGAGGCCGTCGTGCGGGAACCGGAAGGGACGAGCGTGGTCCTGCGAAGGCAGGACGCCGACGCCGCGGGACTGGCCTACGACTTCGTGGCCGGCTGGATCACCCTGAACGTGCACTCCGCCCTCGAGGCGGTCGGGCTGACCGCCGCGTTCGCCGGGGCGCTCGGACGGGCCGGCATCAGCTGCAACGTGCTGGCCGGCGTCCACCACGACCATCTCCTGGTGCCCGTGGACCGGGTCGACGACGCCGTCCGGGTCCTGCGGGAGCTCTCGGCCCGCCACCGGTCCCAGGGAGTCACATAGGGTCCCCGATCATGGACATGCTGAAGGGCGAGCAGATCGCCGCGGCCAACCTGACCGACTGGCGAAAGCTGGCCCAGGGACTGCATGCCCGCTACCTGGTCGACGACTTCGGCACCGGCGCACGGTTCGTCGCCGCGGTGAGCGAGGCGGGCGACGCGCTCGGGCACCACCCGAGCGTGTCGATCGGCAAGGGGCACGTCGACCTCAAGCTGAGCAGCGACGACGCCATCTACCGCGACGACGAGGGCACCGAACACGTCCTCGAATGGGTGACCCAGCAGGACGTCGACCTCGCGCGACGGATCGCCGAGATCGCCGCCGACCACAAGATCGCCGCCGACCCGTCCTCGGTCAGCGTGATCGAGCTCGGCCTCGACACGGCGCACTCCGCGACCATCGCCCCGGTGTGGGCCGCCCTGCTGACCGGGAGCTCCGAGGCCCAGGGCCACGGGTCACCCAGCGACGAGATCCGGGACGCCACGGGACGGGTACCGAACCTGTGGTTCGGTGACGCCGACGAGCACGAGACCCCGCGTCAGCGGTTCCACGTCGAGGTCTACGTGGCGCCCGAGGTGGCCGAGCGACGCATCGCCGCCGCCCTCGCCGCGGGTGGGACCGTCGTCGATGACGGCGACGCGCCGTCGCTCACCGTGATCGCCGACCAGGACGGCAACAGGGGAGTCGTCTGCGTCGACGTGTCCGCTGCGAAGAAGGATCGAACCGCCGACACAGGCGCACACGACTACGACCTGACATAATGTACCTTATCGGCGTTACGGGCAGGTACTGACGTAGGCCGCGGAGCGTCAGGTACCGACGTAGGCCGCGAGGTGCTCGCCGGTGAGCGTGCTCCCGTCGGCGACGAGGTCCGCGGGGGTGCCCTCGAAGACGACCCGCCCGCCGTCGTGGCCGGCGCCCGGGCCGAGGTCGACGATCCAGTCGGCGTGCGCCATGACCGCCTGGTGGTGCTCGATGACGACGACCGATCTTCCGGAGTCGACGAGCCGGTCAAGCAGGCCGAGCAGCTGTTCCACGTCGGCGAGGTGCAGGCCGGTGGTCGGCTCGTCGAGGACGTAGACCTCGCCCTTCTCCGCCATCTGGGTGGCCAGCTTGAGCCGCTGCCGCTCCCCGCCGGACAGCGTGGTGAGCGGCTGGCCGAGGTGCAGGTAGCCGAGCCCGACGTCGGCGAGCCGGTCCAGGACCGCGTGCGCCGCGGGCGTACGCGCCTCGCCGTCGCCGAAGAACTCCTCGGCCTCGGTCACCGACATGCCCAGCACCTCGGCGATGTTGCGGCCGCCCAAGGTGTGCTCGAGCACCGACGCCTGGAACCGCCGCCCCTCGCACTCCTCACAGGTCGACTCGACCGTGGCCATCACCCCGAGCTCGGTGTAGATGACACCGGCGCCGTTGCAGGCGGGGCAGGCTCCCTCGGAGTTGGAGCTGAAGAGCGCTGGCTTCACGCCGTTGGCCTTCGCGAAGGCCTTGCGGATCGGCTCGAGCAGACCGGTGTACGTCGCCGGGTTGCTGCGCCTCGAGCCGCGGATCGCGCCCTGGTCGACCACGACGACACCCTCGCGCCCGGCAACGGAGCCATGGATCAGCGAGCTCTTCCCCGAGCCGGCCACACCGGTGATCACGCACAGCACGCCGAGCGGGATGTCGACACTCACGTCCTGCAGGTTGTGCGTGGACGCGCGGCGGACCTCGAGAGCGCCGGCCGACGTCCGCACCGAGTCCTTGAGAGCCGCTCGGTCGTCGAGGTGGCGGCCGGTGACGGTGTCACTCCCGCGCAGCCCCTTCACAGGTCCCTCGAAGCAGACCGTGCCGCCCTCCGTGCCGGCACCCGGCCCGAGGTCGACGACGTGGTCGGCGATCGCGATCGTCTCGGGCTTGTGCTCGACGACGAGGACGGTGTTGCCCTTGTCGCGAAGGCGCAGCAGCAGGTTGTTCATCCGGGCGATGTCGTGCGGGTGCAGCCCGATCGTGGGCTCGTCGAAGACGTAGGTAACGTCGGTGAGGGACGAGCCGAGGTGGCGGATCATCTTGGTGCGCTGCGCCTCTCCCCCGGACAGGGTGCCCGACGGCCGGTCCAGCGACAGGTAGCCCAGCCCGATCTCCGCGAACCCGTCGAAGAGATGCTGCAGGCCGGTGAGCAGCGGCGCCACTGAGGGCTCGTCGAGCTTGCGCAGCCAGTCGGCCAGGTCGCTGATCTGCATGGTGGCGAGGTCGGCGATGTTCTTGCCCTTGATCTTCGAGGACCGGGCCTCTTTGCTGAGCCGGGTACCGGCGCACTCGGGGCAGGTCGTGAAGGTCACGACCCGCTCGACGAACGCGCGGACGTGGGGCTGGAGCGTGTCGACGTCCTTGGACAGCATCGACTTCTGGACCTTGGTGATCACACCCTCGTACGTGAGGTTGATGCCCTCGACCTTGATCTTCTCCGGCTCGCCGTACAGGAGCTTCTGCAGGTCCTTCTTGGAAAACTTGCCGATCGGCTTGTCCATGTCGAAGCCGGCGCCGCCGAAGATGCGGCCGTACCAGCCGTCCATGCTGTAGCCGGGCACCTGCAGCGCGCCCTCGGCGAGTGACTTGGTCTCGTCGTAGAGCGCGGACAGGTCGAAGTCGGTGACCGCGCCCATCCCCTCGCAGCGCGGGCACATGCCGCCTTGGTAGACGGCCTTGCGGACGACGGTCTTCTCCCCCTGGCCCTTGTCGGCGGTCATGATGCCGCTGGCCGTCCGCTTGGGGACGTTGAAGGAGAAGGCGGTCGGTGGACCGATGTGCGGCTTGCCGATCCGGCTGAAGAGGATGCGCAGCATCGCGTTGGCGTCGGTCGCCGTGCCGACGGTCGAGCGGGCGTTGGCGCCCATCCGCTCCTGGTCGACGATGATCGCGGTGGTCAGCCCGTCGAGCAGGTCGACCTCGGGCCGCGCCAGGTTCGGCATGAACCCCTGCAGAAAGGCGCTGTAGGTCTCGTTGATCAGCCGCTGCGACTCCGCGGCGATGGTGTCGAACACCAGCGAGCTCTTCCCCGAGCCCGACACGCCCGTGAAGGCCGTCAGGCGGCGCTTGGGGATCTCGACGCTGACGTCCTTGAGGTTGTTCACCCGGGCGCCTTGCACGCGGATCAGGTCATGGCTGTCGGCGGCGTGCTCCACCCGTGCGTCCTTTGCTGGCGTCTTGGCCGGGCTCATCGGACCTCGAAGATCCGAACCATGTTGCCCGCGGGGTCGCGCAGCGCGCAGTCGCGCACGCCCCACGGCTGGTCGGTCGGCTCCTGGACCACGTCGGCGTCACTCGCCTGCAGCCGCTCGAAGGCGCCGTCGAGGTCGGGGGTGGCCAGGTTGACGGACCCGAAGGTGCCCTTGGCCATCATCTCGGTGATCGTGCGTCGCTCGTCCTCGGTGATGCCGGGGTCCACTGCCGGCGGGTGCAGGACGAGGGACGTGTCCGGCTGGCCGGGCGGGCCGACCGTCAGCCAGTGCATGCCCTCGTACTCGACGTCGTTGCGGACCTCGAAGCCGAGCACGTCGCGGTAGAAGGCGAGGGAGGCGTCGTTGTCCGTGTGCGGCAGGAAGCTCTGGTGGATGGTGATGTCCATGCCGGTCACGCTAGGTCCCGCTCCGTGGCGCGCGCTTCTCGATTCCTGATCGGTCTGGTGACCTGCTTCGAGACGCACGGCGACATCCCTGGCATCGGGACCGTCTCCCGTTCGCGGTAGACGCTGGGGGGAACACCCACCAGCTCGGTGAAACGGGTGCTGAAGGTGCCCAGCGACGAGCAGCCGACCGCGAAGCACACGTCGGTGACGCTGAGGTCGCCGCGTCGCAGCATCGCCATGGCGCGCTCGATGCGCCGCGTCATCAGGTAGCTGTACGGCGACTCACCGAAGGCGGCCTTGAACTCCCGGCTCAGGTGCCCTGCCGACATGTGCACGCCGCGGGCCAGCGCCTCGACGTCCAGCGGCTGGGCGTACTCCCGGTCCATCCGGTCGCGGACCCGGCGCAGCCGCTCGAGGTCGCGCAACCGCTGCGGCTCGTCGGGTCGGGCGGTCACGGGCGCGATCGTGCCAGATGCAGCAGCGCACCGACAGGTGATCGCCGGCTGCGTGCCGGTCACCCTTCGCCGTGCCGACGACAGCGTCGGTGGGCAGCCCTAGGTTGACCCCATGACGTCTTCTCCGATCATCCTGGTCCCTGGTTTCTGGCTCGGCGCGTGGGCGTGGGACGAGGTGGCCGCCGCGCTGCGCGACGACGGGCACGACGTGACTGCGCTGACCCTGCCGGGCCTCGAGTCCGTCGACGCCGACCGTTCAGGGGTCACCCTCGCCGACCACGTGGACGCGATCTGCGCGGCGGTGACCGCCGCCGGGCGCCCCGTCGTCCTGGCCGTGCACAGCGGGGCCGGGTTCCCCGGCTACGCGGCGACCGACCGGGTGCCCGAGCAGGTCGCGGCGATGGTCTACGTCGACACAGGCGCCGGGAAGGGTGCGATGGACGCGGACTTCACCGACGTGGAGAAGCCGTTGCCCGCCGCCGAGGAGCTCGCCGAGAGCGAGAACCTCGACGGGATCAGCGAGGGGCAGCTGGCGACCTTCCGCAGCCGCGCTGTGCCTCAGCCGGGCGCTACCCTGCGCGAGTCCGTGGAGCTGACCGACGACGCTCGGCTCGACGTGCCCAGCACGGTGATCTGCACCGGTTTCACGTCCGAGCAGTACCAGGACGCGGTGAAGGAGGGCTACGGGTTCGTCGCCGGGCTGGCCGAGCTGCGCGACCTGACCTGGGTCGACCTGCCGACGAGCCACTGGCCGATGTGGTCGAAGCCGAAGGAGCTCGCCGCGCTCATCGGCGACATCGCGAACGGCGCGTCCGGCCGCTGAGGCCTGGCCCGTCGCCGTACGCCTCCCTGCCCCGCGTGGTCGAATCGCCCGGTGGAGTTCCCCTTCCTCGAGCACGACGGGCCGATCGCGTTCGCGCACCGGGGCGGGGCCGCCGGCGGTGCCGAGAACTCGCTGGCCGCGTTCGCTCGGGCCGTCGGCCTCGGCTACCGCTACCTGGAGACCGACGTGCACGCGACGTCCGACGGGGTCGTCCTCGCCTTCCACGACCGCACCCTGGACCGGGTGACCGACGCGGTCGGGCGGGTCGCCGAGCTGCCGTGGCGAGCGGTGGCCCGGGCGCGCATCGGCGGCCGCGAGCCCATCCCGCTGCTCGAGGACCTGCTCGGCAGCTGGCCGGACGTCCGCGTCAACATCGACGTGAAGCACCCCTCGGCGGTCGGGCCGCTGGCCGAGGTGGTCCGCCGGACCCGCGCGATCGACCGGGTGTGCGTGGCGTCGTTCTCCGAGCGCCGCCTGGCCGCCGTCCGCCGCCTGCTCGGGCCGGCGCTGTGCACGTCGCTCGGGCCACGCGGGGTCGCCCTCCTGCGGGCGGCGTCGACCTCGCGCGCCGCCGCACTGCTCGCCCCCCGCGACGTCCCCTGCGCCCAGGTGCCCGACCGCCTGGGCCCGCTGCGGGTCGTGACACCGGCCCTGCTGCGGGTGGCCCACGCCCGGGGGCAGCGGGTGCACGTCTGGACCGTGGACGAGGCGGCCGACATGCACCGACTGCTCGACCTCGGCGTCGACGGGATCATGACCGACCGGCTGGACACCCTGCGCGAGGTCCTCCTGGCCCGAGGGGCATGGCCCGCCTGAACGCGAGGACCGACCGGACGCATCCGGACCCCCCACCGGCTCCGAAGGTCTGGGTGACGGACCGGTCACGACGGGGTCCCGACCGGTTGCGGGGGCCTCCCCGCGGGAATCCTGGCGGGGCGCGGATCGTTCGAACCGGTGTAGGACACCTACCGGTGTCACCGCGCACCGGCGGTCCCCGCCGCGGCGGGGACACGACCCAGGAGGAACGACATGGCCGAGCGAGCACTGCGTGGCTCGCGTCTGGGTGCCCAGAGCTACGAGACCGATCTCGGGGTCGAGATGGCGCCGCGACAGAGCGTGACCTACACCTGTCCCGAGAGCCACCGCTTCACGATCCCCTTCTCCCTCGAGGCCGACGTCCCCGAGGTGTGGGAGTGCACCGTCTGCGGCGCCGAGGCCCTGCGCGTCGACGGGACCCGTCCGGAGCCCAAGCAGGGCAAGCCCGCCCGCACCCACTGGGACATGCTCCTCGAGCGCCGCAGCATCAAGGACCTCGAGGTCCTGCTCGCCGAGCGACTCGAGCTGCTCCGGGCCACGCCCACCGCGACCAAGTCCGGCTCCGGCCGGGCGCGCAAGAGCGCCTGACCCTCGCGCCGGGTGGCACGCCCGGCACGGGAGCCCGGCAAGCGTCCGGGTCGCACCGCTTCCCCCCGGCGGCGCGGCCCGGACTCGCGCGTCCGGGGCCGGTCAGGTCCCGCGCGGCGGGTCGTCGTCGTCGACGACCTCGCCGGCGATGACGTCCCCGCCCCCGGCCGCGCCGCGGCCGCCCGGGCGGCCCGTGCCCGGCCCCGCGCCGAAGCGGCGGACGGTCACCGCCGCCCGCCGGGCCACCAGCCAGCCCAGGCCGCGCCGGGCCAGCGGCCGGGACACCGGCAGGATCAGCAGGAAGCCGGCGACGTCGGTGACGAACCCCGGCGTGAGCAGCAGGGTGCCGCCGACCAGCACGAGCGCGGCGTCGGCCAGCTCCCTGCTCGGCAGCCGCCCGGTGCCGAAGGCCTCCCGCAGCGCTCGCCAGGCCCGCCGCCCCTCTCGACGGACCAGCCACGCCCCGAACGCGCTCTCCAGCAGCAGCAGGACCACCGTCGGCAGCGCGCCGATCTGCTGGCCGACCTGGATGATCACGTAGATCTCCAGGACCGGCATGCCGAGGAACACGACCAGCAGCGCCAGACCCACCACCGGCTACCTCCTCACGCTCACGCGACGGTCGAGGCCGGCGCGGCGCCGCACGCCCCACACCGTCACCCGCCACAGCGCCTCGCGGACGATGGCGCCGCTCATCTTGGACACGCCGTGCTCGCGCTCGACGAACTCGATGGGCACCTCCACCACGGTGCACCCCTGGTCGACCGTGCGCCGGGCGAGGTCGACCTGGAAGCAGTAGCCGTGGCTGGCGACGTCGGCGAGGTCCAGCTTCTCCAGCGTGGTCCGCCGGAAGGCGCGGAACCCGCCCGTCGCGTCGCGCAGCCCCAGACCGAGCGCCAGCCGGACGTAGGCGTTGCCGCCCCGGGAGAGCGCCTCGCGGTGCCGTGGCCAGTCGACCACGGAGCCGCCGGGGACCCACCGGGACCCGAGCACGAGGTCGGCCCCGGCCTCCACGGCCGTGAGCAGCGACGGCAGCTGCTCCGCCTGGTGCGAGCCGTCGGCGTCCATCTCGACCAAGACCTCGTAGTCGCGCGCGAGCCCCCAGGCGAACCCGGCCAGGTAGGCCGCGCCGAGGCCGCGCTCGCCGATCCGGTGCAGCACGTGGACGTGGTCGTCGCCGGCCGCCAGGGTGTCGGCGAGCTCGCCGGTCCCGTCGGGGCTCGCGTCGTCGACGACGAGCACGTCGGCCAGCGGGACGGCGGCCCGCGTGCGCGCCACGGTCCGCTCGATGTTGAGCCGCTCGTCATAGGTCGGCACGATCACCAGGACGCCACGGCCCCACGTGAGCCCGGCTCCCTGGCCCGGGTCCGCGGCACTCACGCCGTGCCTCCCGCCGAGCGCAGCCGGCGCAGACCTGCTGCGCCTGCTGCGGCCGCGAGGAGGCCCAGTGCACCCAGCAGCCACTCCGGCAGCGCGCCGAGGCGGGTCGCCAGGGTGGTGCCCTCGTGCAGGGTCACCTCCTCGACGAGCGTGCGCACCGTGCGCTCGTCCGCCCGGGCGACGACCTCGCCGTCCGCGTCGACCACCGCGCTGATGCCGCTCGTGGCCGCCACGAGCACCGTGCGGCCGTGCTCGACGGCGCGTAGCCGCGACATCGCCATCTGCTGCTGCGGCTGGCCCGTGCCGTTGTAGGTCGCGTTGTTCGTCTGCACCACGAGCAGGTCGGCGCCCCCGGTCACCACGTCGCGGACGAGGTCGTCGTAGGCCACCTCGAAGCAGATGACGTCACCGACCGCCGCCGGGCCGAGGGTGAGGTTGCCGGGCTCGTCGGCGGCGTAGAAGTCCCGCGGGATCTGGTCGAGGCGCTTGATCAGCCCGCTGAGCTGGGCGCGGAACGGGATGTACTCGCCGAACGGCACCGGGTGACGCTTGACGTAGCGCTCGCCCGCACCCGTCGCGGGGTCCCAGACGATGCCGGTGTTGCTCACGTGGTCCGGGCCCGGGCCGTCGAGGACCGCGCCCACCAGCACGGGGACGCCGACGTCGCGCACGGCACCGTCGATCAGCTCCCCCGCCGACGGGTCGGTGAACGGGTCGATGTCGGAGGCGTTCTCCGGCCACACCACCAGGTCCGGTGCCGGCACGCTCCCGGCGCGCACGCGCGCCGCCAGCCTCCCGGTCGCGTCGACGTGGTTGCGCAGCACCTGCTCCCGCTCGCCGAGGAAGTCCAGCCCCTCACCGGGCACCCCGCCCTGCACGAGCGCCACCGTGGCCGCCCGCCCCTCCCCCGCGCCCGTGGGGACCACCAGCCCCGCCACCGGCACGATGAGCGCCGCGACACCCAGCGCGGCGGGCGCGCGAAGGCCTCCGCCGCGCGGCACCGCCCCGCCGCGTCGCCCGGCGAGGACCGCCGCCGCGAGGAGGGCGCCGCACAGGGCGGTCGCGAACGAGACCAGCGGCGCGCCACCCACCGCGGCGTACGGGGTGAACGGCGCGGCGGTCTCGGCGAAGGCCAGCCGCCCCCACGGGAAGCCGCCGAAGGGCAGCCGGTCCCGGGCGGCCTCCTGCGCCACCCACAGGGCCGCGGCCCAGACCGGCCACCCGGGCAGGCGCAGGACGCCCGGGAGGAGTGCCCCCATCAGGGCGAGGAACGAGGCCTCGAGCAGGCTCAGCATCACCCAGGCGTCGGGGCCGATGACCGTCATCCACGACACCAGCGGCAGGAACGTGGCCAGGCCGTGCACCAGGCCCAGCAGGGCACCCAGCCCGGGGCGGACCCCGCGGGTCAGGAGCACCAGCGCGGCGACGCCGACCGGCGCCAGGGGCCACAGGTCGTAGGGCGGGAAGGCGACGGCGACCAGCGCTCCGCTTCCGGCCGCGCCCGCGAGGCGGGGCCCGGTGCGCTGCACCCATCGGCGCGACCCCGGCTCGCGTCCGAGCACCGGCGGCCTCCGCTCGCCGGTGGCAGTGCTGGTCACCGCGGTGCTGTCCTTCCGGAGGGGCGATCGGCGCAACCAGGTCGGCGGCGCGCCCGAAGGTGCGACCGTACAACGCCCGGGCAGCGCGCTCCGTGCCGCCGGCACCTGCCGGCCCGGCCCCGGAGACGGGTCAGGGCCCGGACCGCCCTTCGGACCGACCTCGTCCGGCTGGCTGCCGGATCCGAGGGCCGTTGTCTACTGGGCGGTCGGGCCCTTCCCGTGTCGCACCCCCCGAGAGCCGCCTCTCGTCTCGTCGACGGTGGCGATCGGACCTGGCACCCGGACGGCACTTGCGCATTGCGCCGCCCCGTGGCCCGACGCCGGCTCGTGGTTGTCGCGAGAGAAGCCGTTGCGGGTGTCCTGCGGTGGACGGGGCAACTTTGGAGCCCCTGCCGCGGCTTGTCAACCGCCGCCTGACCTGCACCGATCCGCATACCTGCAGGTAGACGACGCCCGCTGCGGCGCGTCAATTTTCCTTGACCGGCAAGGGTTTCGGCGTGTCCCGCACGACACGCACGGCACTGTCACCCGTTCGGCCCATAGCGTCACCCTGCGTCCGTGGGACCCGGGCCCGTCGACGGCCTCGCTCAGCCCGGCGCGGGCACCACAACGGTGCCGTTCGCCGTGACCGCGACCAGCGGCGGGTCGAGCACGGCGGCCGCCGACGACGGTCCGCCGTCGCCCTCGGCGCCCCGGCAGACCACCCGGGCCTCGAGCTCCAGCAACCGGCTGCGGGTGCCCACCCGGGCCAGCCGGGCGTCGACCTCGACGACGTCGCCGGCCCGCACCGGGGACCGGAACTGCACGTCGGCGTAGGAGGCGAACAGGCCCTCGTCGCCGTCGGTGCGGATGCACATCTCGGTCGCGACGTCGCCGAACAGCCCGAGCACGTAGGCCCCGTCGACGAGGTCGCCGGCGTAGTGCGCGTGGGCGTAGGGCACATAGCGGCGGTGGGTCACGGTCAGCCCGACCATGTCGGCTGCGCTGCTCATCGCTCTCCTCGGGTCGCGGCGTCGGGGGTGAGGGCGTGCACGAGGAAGCTCGCCACCTCGCCGGGGGTCGTGCCCCGGCCGAAGATGCGGTCGACCCCGAGCTCGGCGGTCGCGTGCTCGTCGAACCGCGGGCCTCCCACGACGAGCAGCGGGGCCTTCCCGGCGGGGTAGGCCTCGCGGAAGGCGGCGGACATCTCGCGGGTGTTCTGCAGGTGGGCGTCACGCTGGGTGACGACCTGGGAGACCAGCACCGCGTCCGCCTTCTCCTGCCGGGCGCGGGCCACGAGCTCGGGGACGAGCACCTGGGCGCCGAGGTTGACGACCTTGATCTCCCGGTAGTACTCCAGGCCCTTCTCGCCGGCGAAGCCCTTGATGTTGAGGATCGCGTCGATGCCGACGGTGTGCGCGTCGGTGCCGATGCAGGCGCCGATGACGACCAGCTTGCGGCGCAGCCGCGCCTTGAGGGCGGCGTTGACCTCCTTCGCCGGGAGCAGGGGGTACTCCCGCTCGACGACCTGCACCGCGGAGAGGTCGACGAGGTGGGTCACCGAGCCGTAGACGACGAAGAACGTGAAGTCGGGGCCCATGGCCTTGGCGTGCACCACCATCGCCGGGTCCATGCCCATCTTCCTGGCCAGCTGCAGCGCCGCGCCCTCGGCCACCTTGTCGTGGGGCACCGGCAGGGTGAAGGACACCTGCACCATGCCGTCGCCGGTGGTGTCGCCGTAGGGGCGCACGATCCGCTTCCCGCTCACCGGGCCCCCTCGAGGATCTCGGTGGCCGGGTTGAAGTAGCCGGGCGCCTGGCTCACGACCCCGTCGACGCCCTTGCCCCGGTCGGCCGGACGCTTCATGAGGCCGAAGGTCCCGTCGCCGATGGCCTCCAGCAGCGGGGCGCGGCCGGGCTCGTCGACGATCCGCTCCAGCAGGGTCACCGCCTCGTCGAGCACCTGGTGCGCCCGCGACTGGATGAAGCCGCCGGGCGCCGGGCGGAAGTCCTCGTGCAGGTTCCCCGCCGCGTCCAGGACATAGCGGACGTTCTGCAGCGCGAGGTCGCGGTCGGACAGGAAGGGGGTCACGACGGCCTCGGTCATCATGCCGACGAGCAGGATGCCCTGCCCGGTGAGGGCGCCGACGAGGTTGAAGAACCCGTCGAGCAGGTAGCCGCGGAAGACGTCGCCGCTCATGTGCTTGGTGGGCGGCATCCACTTCAGCGGCGCGCCGGGGAACAGCTCGCGGGCCAGCAGGGCATGGGCCAGCTCGAGCCGGAACGAGTCGGGCACGTCGGGGTTGATCTCGAAGGCGTGGCCCAGACCCAGCTGCCACTCCTCGAGGCCGGCCTCCTTGGCGAAGTACTCGTTGAGCAGCTGGCTCACGGTGACCGTGTGTGCCTCGTCGACGGCGTCGGCGGTGGTGAGGTAGTTGTCCTCGCCGGTGTTGATGATGATCCCGGCCCGCGCGTGGACCTGGCGCGAGAACCGCTGGTCGACGAACGTACGCACGGGGTTGATGTCGCGGAAGAGGATGCCGTACATCGAGTCGTTGAGCATCATGTCGAGGCGCTCGAGCCCGGCGAGGGTGGCGATCTCGGGCATGCACAGGCCGGACGCGTAGTTGGTCAGCCGCACGTAGCGACCGAGCTCGCGCGACACCTCGTCGAGCGCGGCCCGCATGAGGCGGAAGTTCTCCTGCGTCGCGTAGGTCCCGGCGTAGCCCTCGCGGGTGGCTCCCTCGGGCACGTAGTCCAGCAGGGACTGGCCGGTGGACCGGATCACCGCGATGACGTCGGCGCCCTCGCGGGCCGCCGCCTGGGCCTGCGGGATGTCCTCGTAGATGTCCCCGGTCGCGACGATCAGGTAGATCCACGGCCGGCGCGGGGCGTCGCCGACGCGCTTCACGAGCCGGTCGCGCTCGGCCCGGCGGCGGTCGATCGTGCGGATCCCGCGGCCGACGTCGCGGCGGGCCGCGCGCCGGGCCCGCTCGGCCTCGCGGCCCTCCGGCACCCGCAGGCCGAGCCGGCCGGACGCGGCGCGCTGGGCCAGCGCCGTGACGTCGTCGTGACCGCCGCGCGCCAGCGCGTCCCAGACGGGCAGCGCGACCCCGTGCTCGAGGCCGACCTCCTCGCGCGCCGCGTCGACCAGGCGGTTGACCCACGGGATGCCGTCGGGGTCGGCGCCCTGCACGCCGGCCAGGCGCAGGACCGCGCGCTCGACGGAGACGGTGGTCGAGGTCTGCGCCAGCCGCACGATGGGCCGTCCCGCCCGGCGGGCGAGCGCCCGGGCGCGGCGTACGGTCGCCGGGTCGAGGTCCAGCTTGGTGGTGCTGGCGGCCTTCCGGCGGGCACGAGGCACGGACGACTGCCTTCCTGGTCGGCTTCGGGGCGCAAGATCTGCGGCCGACCGCGGTCGCGGCGGGAGATCGTCCGCCATTGTGCCGCATCGGCGGCACCGGGGCGGTCCCGCGGCCCCCCGGACCCGCGTCTCGCGGCGCGTGTCGATGGCCCGCAGTCCGGCGTGCGTGCGCAATTGTTGGGTCAACCCCTCGCGGTGCCGCCGTCGACGTGGCAGGGTTGCGCCCGGTTTGCCCCGGCTGGGCGGCGAGCCGCATCGGGGACCGCCCGGCACCGTGCCGGCGGACGGACAGGAACGGGCGACGACCGGCACATGCGCACACTCGGACAGGCCAGGGCCCGCAGGCACCGCATCCATCTCGGGCTGGTCGTTCTCGTCGCGCCCGCCGTCGCCGCGGGCCTCGTGGTCGCAGGGCCTGCCGAGGCGGCACCGCGGTCGACCGCCGCGGGCGCCCCGCTGCCCAAGCCGCTGGACCCGGGCAAGACCACCACGCCCGTGTTCCCGCTGCGGTCGGTGCCCGGCTACGCGTCCACGACGCGGGTCGCCGTGCGGGTGAAGCCGTGGAGCGGCAGCCTGGACAAGCGCTACCGCATCGCGACGCCGGCCGGGTCCACGCTGCTGTGGGGCGACTGGGACCGCGACGGCGCCCACACCCCCGCCGTGGTGACCAACGGCCACTGGGTGATCTACAACACGATGATCGGCCACACCCCGGTCGCCTCCGCCGAGTTCGACTTCGGCGCGGTCGGCGACAAGCCGGTCGCCGGCGACTGGAACCGCGACGGCCGCACCGACATCGGCGTGGTCCGCGGCGGCACGTGGATGCTGCGCAAGTCGCCGTCGGCGGGTGCGACCTGGCGCCGCATCGCCTTCGGCCGGGCGACCGACGTGCCCCTCACGGGCGACTGGAACGGCAACGGCCGCGACGGCATCGGCGTGCGCCGGGGCGCCAAGTTCTTCCTCCGCACCAAGCCCAAGGCGGGCAAGCCGAACTTCGAGTACGCGTTCGGGCGCGGGCGTGACGTCCCGGTCGTCGGGGACTGGGACGGCGACGGCACCGACTCGGTGGGCGTCGTGCGCCGCCACGTCTGGCACCTGCGCAGCGAGAGCACCACCAAGCGCCGCCCGAGGCCCACCGTGGTCAAGCGGACGGTCCGCCGGCCCTCCGACCCGGCCGCGACGCCGGCGCCGTGGCCGACCCCGACCGGCCCGACCGCCGCCGCCTGCCCGACGGCGTCGGCCGGTGTCGCGAACCGGCCGCAGGTCGGGCCGACGGTCCGCCCCAGCGCCCTGCTGGACAAGGAGCTCCCCTACGACCCCGCCGACCCCAACCTGACGAGCAGCCCGGAGTTCGGCCTGCGCAACGTCCTGCTGGAGTCCGAGCGCTACCTGCTGGGGGCGCAGTACCTCGAGCGGTGGTACTCCAGCCGCGGCCAGCGCTTCACCGACATCCTCAGCCGCGCGACGCCGGAGCTGCAGGAGTACGCCGTGCGCCGGCCGGCCATGGCCGCGCTGACCACGGCCGTGGCGGCCCGCACCCGCGCCCACAGCGACTCGGTCGTCGGGCGCACCCGCGACGAGGCGATCGCCTACACCGACTGGCTCGTGCGCTCGATCGCCTGCGAGCACGCCGCCGTCACGCCCGGCGGCTGGGGCGCGGGGTGGCAGACCGCCCACTGGGCGATGCTCGCCGGGCAGGCCGCCTGGCTGGTCTGGGACCGGCTCACGCCGCAGACCCGCGAGTACGTCGCCCAGATGATCGTCTACGAGGCCGACCGGCAGCTCATGCGGCGCGTCGACTACTGGGCCGACGCGTCGGGCGCCATCGTGACGCCCGGCGACACCAAGGCCGAGGAGAACGCCTGGAACTCCGGGGTCCTCGAGCTCGCCGTGGCGATGATGCCCAAGCACCCCCAGGCGTCGAACTGGCGCCGCAAGGCGGTCGACCTCGAGACCGCCGCGTTCGCGCGCCTCGCCGACATCAACTCCGGCGGCGTCGTCAACGGCCACACCCTGGCCGACCGGCTCGACGGTGCGAACGCCTACGACGACAGCACCGTCGAGAACCACCGCATCGTCCACCCCGACTACATGACCAACATCCAGCAGTCCTGGTGGGCTGCGGACGTCGCCGGGCTCGCGGGCCGCACGGTGCCGCAGTCGGCGTTCCACAACGCCGCCCTCGTCTACGGCGCGTTCACGACCCTGAACTTCCCCGCCGGGGTGGCTTCCCCCGTCAACGGGCAGCCCTACGCCGCGCCCGGCGGGACGCTCTACCGGCCGGGGTCCAACGACATCTACTACCCGCAGGGCTCGTTCTGGGGCACCGTGCGGCGGGCCCACTTCGTCTCCTTCGACGCGCACGCCTACGCCTACGGCCTCGACACGGCCAGCGCCTGGCCGGCCCGCAGCGCGCTGGCCGCGCACGTCTCCGGGCAGCAGGCGCTCGTGTCCTCGAACGGCACCGGTGACGGGCGCACCTACAGCTTCGACCCGCCGACCGCGAACGCGCAGGACACCTACAACGGCCGCGAGGAGTACGCCGCGTCACAGCTGGCCGCCGGCTGGCTCGCGCTCTACGTCAGCCGCAACGCCTGGGACCAGCGGTTCAACATGCCGCCGATCGACCGGGCGGGCTACGCCCCGATCGGGCCGCTCACCCAGGCGCAGACCGGCTGGTTCGGGCAGACCCAGGGAGCCAGCCCCGAGGGCGAGCGCCGCAGCCCCTGACCCGGAGGCCGTGCGCGGCCGCGACCGGTCCTCGGACGTGGTCGCGGCCCGCGCGCGCCCCGGCGATAGCGTCGACCGACCCACCTCCGACCCTGCTGGGGGCCCCAGGATGTTCTACGCGCTGACGCGCATGGTCGTCCTGGTGCTGTTCCGGGTGCTCTGGCGGCCGGTGGTGGTCGGCCGGGAGCACATCCCGGCCACCGGGCCGCTGATCCTGGCCAGCAACCACCTCTCGTTCATCGACAGCATCGTGATCCCGCTGGCCGTGCCCAGGCGGGTGGTCTTCCTGGCCAAGGCCGAGTACTGGGAGGGCCGGTCCCTGGCGAGCCTGCCGCGGCGGCTGTTCTTCCGGACCTTCGACGCCGTCCCGGTCCGGCGCGACCAGCAGGGCGACGCCCAGGCCTCGCTGACCCTCGCCCAGGAGGTCCTCGCCCGCGGCGACGCCTTCGGGATCTACCCCGAGGGCACCCGGTCCCGGGACGGGCGCCTCTACCGGGGGCGGACCGGCGTCGGGTGGCTGGCGCTGGCGGCCGAGGCGCCGGTCGTGCCCGTGGGGCTGGTCGGGACCGACCGGGTGCAGCCGATCGGCGCCACGATGCCGCGGGTCCACCGGGTGCGGGTGTCCTTCGGCCCGCCGGTGCGGCCCGAGGACTACGCGGACCTGGCGCCGGGCCGGGCCCGGCGCGAGATCACGGACGCGGTCATGGAGTCGGTGGCCGCGCTCTCCGGCCAGGAGCGGGCGGAGGGCTACAACGAGCGCGTGCCCGCGTCGGGCTGACGCGTCGTGCCCGCACGCCGCAGCGCCGGGATCCTCCTCTTCCGCCGGGTGGGCGGGAGCCGGGAGGTGCTCCTCGGCCACCCGGGCGGACCCTTCTGGGCGCGTAAGGACGATGCCGCCTGGTCGGTGCCCAAGGGTGAGCACGGGCCGGACGAGGCCGCGCTGGACGCGGCCCGCCGCGAGTTCGTCGAGGAGCTGGGTCTCCCCGTTCCGGACGGCACGCTGCACGACCTCGGCGAGGTCCGCCAGGGCGGCGGCAAGGTGGTCGCGGTCTGGGCGGTGGAGGGCGACCTGGACCCTGCAGCGGTGGTGCCCGGGACCTTCGAGATGGAGTGGCCGCCGCGGTCGGGCCGGCTGCAGAGCTTCCCCGAGCTGGACCGGGTGGAGTGGTGCGACCTGGAGCTTGCGCGTACGCGGCTCGTGGTCGGACAGCGGGTCTTCCTGGACCGGCTCGGTGCCCTGATCGGCTGATGGCCGGGTCATCGGCCGGATGGCGAGCTCTCCGGCCGTAGCGGACGGATGCGCATCGTCGCGCCGGCCAGCTCCGACGCCGGGCCCGTCGCAGCACCGCGGGCGTCGACAGCGGCGCGGAGGAGTCAGGAACGTCGGTCGAAGACCGTGACTCCGCGCACGACCGTGCGCAGGCAGGTCGGGGACCCTCCGGGTTCCAGCACCGGCAGCCGTGAGGCCGGGTCCACGGCGGCCGCCGACCAGACGGCGAACGTCGCGGGGGCACCCGGTGCCAGTACGCCGTCGGCGTCGCGGCCGGCGGCCCACCAGCCCCCGCGGGTGTGGGCGTCGAAGGCGTCGGCGACGTCCAGCCGGGACGACTCGGTGCGGTGCCGGGCGGCGGCGAGCACCGTGCCCCAGGGGTCGATCGGGGTGACCGGGGAGTCCGAGCCCAGGGCCAGCACGACGCCTGCCGCGCGCATGGCGGCGAACGGGTTGAGCCCGGCCGCCCGGCTCGCCCCGAGGCGCTCGGCGTACATGCCCGTCTCCCCGCCCCAGAGCCGGTCGAAGGCGGGCTGCACGGACGCGACGACCCCGAGCCGGGCCAGCGTCGCGATCGCCTCCGGGGACACCATCTCGACGTGCTCGATGCGGTGCCGGGCGGCGCGCACCCGGTCCGCCCCCAGGCGGTCCGCCGCCTCGCCGAGCCCCGCTGCGACCGCGTCGAGGGCGCCGTCGCCGATCGCGTGGAACCCGGCCTGCAGACCGGCCTCGGTGCACGCCACGACGTGGTCGCGCACGTCCGCGGCCCCCAGGTAGCCGTGGCCGGCGTGGTCGGCGTCGGCGTAGCGCTCCCGGAGCCAGGCCGTGTGCGACCCGATCGAGCCGTCCGCGAACAGGTCCCCGGCCGCACCGGCGGCACCGAGCTCGCGGGCGCGCTGCACGCCCCCGGCGGCCGGCTCCCCCCAGTAGGCGACCACCTCGGGGGCGGGCTCCTCGGCGACGAGCGCCAGCAGCGCGGTCAGGTCGTCGAGGCTGGAGATGTCCGGCCCCGCCAGCTCGTGCACGCAGCCGACGCCGAGCTCCGTGGCCCGCCGCAGGGTGGCCCGCTGGGCGGCGGCGCGCTGCGCCGGCGTCACCGACTCGCGCGCCACCCGGCGTACGACGTGGTGGGCGTCCCTGGTCAGGTGCCCGCTCTCGTCGAACCCGGGCTCGCCGCGCACCTCGGGCACCGCCTGCACCAGCGCCGAGGACACCACGGCGGAGTGGACGTCGATGCGTGAGAGGTAGACGACCCCGCCGTAGGAGGCGCGGTCGAGCTCCTGGCGGGTCGGCGGCCGGTGCTCCGGCCAGAGCGTCTCGTCCCACCCGTGCCCGAGGACGACGCCGCCGCGCGCGCGGCGGCACGCGTCCTCGACCCGGCTCAGGCACTCGCCCAGCGAGCCGCTGCCGGTCAGGTCCAGCCCGCGCAGCGCCAGGCCGGTCGAGGTGGTGTGGACGTGTGCGTCCACGAAGGCCGGTGTGACCAGCGCGCCGTCGAGGTCGACGACCTCGTCGGCACCGTCGACCTGCTCGCCGGCGTCGGTGCCGACCCACGAGACGGCCCCGCCGCGGACCAGCATCGCCGTCGCCGCAGGGTCGCCGGGGCTGCGGACCAGGCCGTTGCGGTAGAGCGTCGTGGACATCGAGGCAGTCTCTCAGCAGGCTCCGGTCAGTGCTCCAGCCGCCGTTCGAACAGCGAGCGCACCCCCGGCTCGGTGCGCAGGATCTCCAGGGCGGCCGCGGCGTGGCCGGGGACGTAGCCGTTGCCGATCAGCATGGTCACATCCGCGGCCAGGCCCTCGGCACCCAGCGCCGCAGCGGAGAACGACGTGGCCATCGAGAAGAAGACCACCGTGCCGCGGTCGGCCGTCGACAGCACCGCCCCGTGCTCGCACCCGGGGACGTCGACGCACACGACGGTGACGTCGGCCGGGCGACCCAGCGCCTCCTCCACGGCAAGGGCGAGGGCCACCGGGTCCCGGGCGTCGGCGACGGCCACCACGTCGGCCAGCCCGGCCGATCGCAGCAGCCCCGCCTCCGCCTCGACGGGCACCACGCCGACCGTCCGCGCGGCACCGGCCCGGCGGGCGGCGGCCAGGGACATCGAGCCGCTCTTGCCGGCCCCGCCCACGACCGCGACGGTGGGGGCGTCGTAGCCCGACACGACGCGCGCGGTGAGCGCGGGCGCCCCGCACACGTCCAGGACGGCCATGGCCAGGTCGGCGGGCAGGTCGTCGGGCAGGACGGCCGCGATCGACCGGCCGAAGAGGATGGCGTGCCCGTCGGCCGGGACCTGCTCGGACAGGCCGTCCCAGCGGGCCAGCCCGTCGGTGAGGCGCAGCGGGGTGAGCGAGAGGGACACCAGCGTCGCCATCCGGTCGCCCGCCGAGAGGCCCAGCGGCGACTCCGCGCCGACCTCCTCGACGGTGCCGACGAGCATGCCGCCCGAGCCGGTGACGGGGTTCTGCATCTTGCCCCGCGACCTGACGATGTCGAGCACCTCACGGCGCACGGCCGCGCCGTCCCCGCCGTGCTTGGTGGAGAGCTGGCGGAAGGAGGCGGCGTCGAGGTTGAGCCGCTCGACGCGGACCCGCACCTCGTCCGGGGCGAGCTCGGGGCTGTCGTCGAGCCGCTGTGCGGCCTGCGGCAGCGTCCCGGGGGGCTCCACGACGCGGTGCAGGCCGACGGCGGACCAGGTCGGCACGGCTAGTCCCGACCGTCCGGCTCCGCGGGGCGCCGCAGGACGTAGATCGCGGTCTCGCCGAGCATGCCCCGCCGGCCGCGCGCCCGGTGCAGGACGACGTCGGCCGGGGAGAGCCAGTGGCCGGGGAGGGGCAGGCTCAGCCGGCCGCGGCGCGGCACCGCCCGCTGGCCGCGGGCGCGGGCCCTGGCGGCGCGCAGCCATGTGCTGACCGACCGGCTCATCTCGGCCGGGAAGGGGCGGCGGCGCGGCCAGCCGACGGTGCCGAACCTGCGCAGGACGAGCCCGGTGCGGTCGGCCATCTCCGCGATGCCCGACGGGAAGGCGTAGACCACGTGGTCTGCGTTCTCCCAGGTGTGGCCCAGCGCGCCGGCGCGGACCCGGCGGGGCGCGAAGGGGTTCGGCGTCGTGATCACGAGCTTGCCGCCCGGTCGCAGCAGCTCGCGGCTGCTGGCCAGCAGCGCCTGCGGTGCCGGGAGGTGCTCGATGAGCTCCCCCGCGATCACGACGTCGAACGGACCCCGCTCCAGCAGCGGGGACAGGTCACCGGTGATGTCGACCTGCACGACGTCGTAGCCGGCCGCGGCCATCTGCTTCACGCCGACCTCGTCGTAGTCGGCGCCGACGCACTCCGCGGCCGCGTCGACGATGTGCTGGTGCAGCCAGCGCCCCGTGCCGCCGGAGGCGAAGTGGAAGTTGTGCGAGACGCAGCCCAGGTCGAGGACCTTCTTGCCGCGAGCGTGGCGCTTGAGCGTCCCGATGCGGTTCCCGGACATCACCGTCGCGGCCCGCGCGAGCTGCTGGTGCCGGTACTGCAGGACCGGCCGGCTGTTGGGGTGGTCCCCGTGCTGGATCCAGCTCACGTGACGCCTCGATGTCGGTGGGTGCGGTAGGAGGGGAGTGTGCTCACGCCGGAGCAAACCCGAGCGATTCTGGCACACCGCGACGCCGGGAGATTCGACCGTTCATGACTTCGTTAACGGGAAGTCTTCCGGTACGGTGGCAGATCGACCGCAAGGTCTTCGCCCCACCGCACCCGGCAGCCCAGAGGAGCCCTCGTGACCGCCACCGCCGACCTCCGTCCCGACGCCGCCACCGGCGGCCCCGGCGAGACCGACGGCTCCGCAGGTCTCGAGCAGCCCTACGCCTACCGGCGCCAGGAGCTCGTGGAGCCCGACTGGACGCGCCTGCCCGGCTGGCGCGAGGTGACGGAGCAGGAGTGGGCGAGCACCCAGTGGCAGCGGGCGCACTGCGTCAAGAACGTCAAGCAGCTGCGCGCCCTGATGGGCGACCTCGTCGAGGACCGGTTCTACGCCGACCTCGAGCGCGACCAGGCCGAGCGGGCCACGATGTCGATGCTCGTGCCACCGCAGATGATGAACACGATGGTCCCGGCCGGCCCTCGCGCCGGGCAGAGCTGGACCGAGGCGTTCTACGCCGACCCCGTCCGCAACTACATGCTCCCCGTCTTCTCCGACCGGCGCACCGACTGGCCGAGCCACCCGCACGCGACCCGGGACTCGCTGCACGAGCACGACATGTGGGTGGCCGAGGGCCTCACCCACCGCTACCCGACCAAGGTGCTCGCCGAGCTGCTGCCGACCTGCCCGCAGTACTGCGGGCACTGCACCCGCATGGACCTCGTGGGCAACTCGACGCCGGTGATCGACAAGCTGAAGTTCGACCTCAAGCCCGTCGACCGCTACGACGCGATGATCGACTACCTGCGCCGCTCCCCCGGCGTCCGGGACGTGGTGGTCTCCGGTGGAGACGTCGCGAACATGCCGTTCAAGAACCTCGAGGCGTTCGTCGCCCGGCTCCTCGACATCGAGAACATCCGCGACATCCGCCTGGCGACCAAGGCGCTGATGGGCCTGCCGCAGCACTGGCTGCAGGACGACGTGCGGGCGGGCATGGAGCGTCTGGCGACCGTGGCCCGGGCCCGCGGCGTGCACCTGGCGATCCACACCCACGTCAACAACGCCGCGTCGGTGACCCCGCTGGTGGCCGACGCGACCAGGGCGATGCTGGAGGCCGGGGTGCGCGACGTCCGCAACCAGGGCGTCCTCATGCACGGCGTCAACGCCAGTCCGACCGAGCTGCTGGACCTGTGCTTCTCGCTGCTCGACGGCGCCGGGATCATGCCCTACTACTTCTACATGTGCGACATGATCCCGTTCTCGGAGCACTGGCGGGTCTCGGTCAAGGAGGCCCAGCGGCTCCAGCACGCGATCATGGGCTACCTGCCCGGCTTCGCCACGCCGCGGATCATCTGCGACGTCCCGTTCGTCGGGAAGCGCTGGGTGAACCAGATCGAGGAGTACGACGAGGAGCGCGGCGTCTCGTACTGGACCAAGAACTACCGCACCGGCATCGAGAAGGCCGACCCCGACGCGCTCAGCCGCCGCTACGAGTACTACGACCCGATCCACACGCTGCCGGAGGCCGGGCAGGCCTGGTGGCGTGAGCACGGGCCCTCGGGCGACCACGACGCGGCGGTCGAGCAGGCCGCGGCCTCGCGCGCGGCGGCGGCCGACCAGGCCGCCGGCTGAGCCGAGCGCAGCGTTCGCCCCCTCAGCGGGGCCGGCGGAAGATCTCGGTGACCCAGATCTGCCCGTGCCGGCGCACGATGCCCACGCCGACCGCGCGTTTGCCGCTGTCGAGGATGTTCGCGCGGTGGCCGGGTGAGCGCATGAGGGCGCGGTGCACCACCTTGACCGAGCTCGCGTAGCCGACGTTCTCCGAGATGGAGGACCAGCAGCAGATCACGCTGAAGTCGGGGGTGTGGAACAGCGTCCGCTGGCGGGACATCCTGGCGGAGTGCTGGCGGGCGTAGTCGGACAGGCTCGCCTTCTCACGCAGCGGCGCCAGGCCGTGCCGGGCCCGCGCCTTGTTGATCTTCTCGACGAGGCGGGCCTCTGCCGACGTCCCGGCCTCGGCGACCGGAGCGGCCACCAGGCCGGTCGCACCGGTGAGGACAAGGGCGACGAACAGGGACAGGACGAGTGCTCGTAGGCGCACGGTGCAGGTCTCTCGGCAGGGGACAGTGCATCCCACCCGGTGGCCGACTGTTTCCCCCCGGCCACACAGCGTTATCCCCCATGTCCCGGGCGCGCCGCAAGCCCGAGCCGTCCTCTTTGTCCAGTCCTGACCTGGCCGAGGGTTAGACCTGAAGGGGTCTTGACTCGTAGGGCGTGCTGAGAACGATCGTCGTCCGCGTGGTCACGTTGGCCTCGGCGCGGATCCGGGCGAGGAGCACCTCGAGGTCGGAGGGGGTGCGGACCCGCACCTTGAGGATGTAGCTCTCCTCGCCGGCCACCGAGTGGCAGGCCTCGATCTCGCCGAGGTGGCGCAGGCGGTCGGGAGCGTCGTCGGGCGCGCTCGGGTCGATCGGGCGGATCGAGATGAAGGCGGTGAGCGGCAGCTCGACGGCCTCCGCGTCGACCACGGCGACGTACCCGCGCAGGACGCCCCGTTCCTCGAGCCGGCGGACCCGCTGGTGCACAGCCGAGGTGGACAGCCCGGTGGCCTTGCCCAGGTCGGTGTAGCTCATGCGGCCGTCCCGGCCGAGGAGCCCGACGATCTGGCGGTCGATGTCCTCCACGGGCACACCGTAACCGCCGGACCGCCCCGCGGACGGGGCGGCGCGGCGGTCAGGAGCGCTCGAGGTGGCGGGCGATGACCATGCGCTGCACCTGGTTGGTGCCCTCGACGATCTGCAGCGCCTTGGCCTCGCGCATCAGCCGCTCGACCGGGAAGTCCTGCACGTAGCCGTAGCCGCCCAGCACCTGGACGGCGTCGGTCGTGACCCTCATCGCCATGTCCGTGCAGAACAGCTTCGCCATGGCCGCCTGCCGGCCGAAGGGCTCGCCGCGGTCACGGCGGCGCGCGGCCTCCAGGTAGAACGCCCGGCCGGCCTCGACCCCTGTCGCCATGTCGGAGAGCAGGAACGCCAGGCCCTGGAAGTCGATGAGGGCCTTGCCGAACTGCCGGCGCTCCCTGGCCCAGCCGAGCGCGACGTCGAGAGCGTTCTGAGCCACGCCGACCGCGCACGCCGCGATGCCGAGGCGGCCACCGTCGAGGGCGGCGAGAGCGATCTTGAACCCCTGCCCCTCCTCGCCCACGAGCCGGTCCGCCGCGACGGAGGCGTCCTCGAAGACCACCTGCGCGGTCGTCGAGCCCGTGAAGCCCATCTTCCGCTCCGGCGCGCCGGCGGAGACCCCCTCGGTCGTGCCGTCGACGAGCAGGCAGGAGATGCCGCGCGACCCGTCGTCGGACGTACGGCACATCAGGCTGTAGAAGTCGGCCTCGCCGCCGTGGGTGATCCAGGCCTTCGTGCCGTTGACGACGTAGGCGTCGCCCTCGCGGACCGCCCGCGTGGTGAGGGCAGCCGCATCGGAGCCCGACTGGGGCTCGGACAGGCAGTAGGCGCCCAGCAGGTCGCCGCCGACCATGTCCGGCAGCCAGCGGCGGCGCTGCTCGTCGGTGCCGAAGGTGGCGAGCGGGTAGCAGGCCAGCGTGTGGACGCTCACGCCCTCGGCGACGGTCGCCCAGGTCGTCGCCAGCTCCTCCACGACCTGCAGGTAGACCTCGTAGGGCTGGGCTCCGCCGCCGTACTCCTCGGCGTAGGGCAGGCCGAGCAGGCCGGCCTTGCCCAGGGTCCGGAAGACCTCGCGCGGGAACCGGCTCTCGGCCTCGTCGGTCGCGGCGCGCGGCGCGAGCTCCTCGCGGGCCAGCTCGCGGGTGAGGGCGAGCAGCTCGGTGGCCTCCTCGGTGGGCAGGTGTCTCTCGACGGGCACGGTCAGCCCTCTCCGTCGCTCAGGACGACGACGTCGCGATCGGTCACGTTGAGCCGCTCGACGCCGTCGTCGGTGGTGACCACGATGTCCTCGATGCGTGCCCCGTGCCGGCCGGCCAGGTAGATGCCGGGCTCGATCGAGAAGGCCATGCCCGGCTCGAGGACGGTGTCGTTGCCCTCGACGATGTAGGGCTCCTCGTGGGTCTCGACGCCGATGCCGTGCCCGGTGCGGTGCACGAAGGCCGCGCCGTAGCCGCCCTCCTCGATGACCGAGCGGGCCGCGGAGTCGACGGACGCCGCGGTGACACCGGGGCGGGCGTGCTCGCACGCGGCCGCCTGAGCGCGCCGCAGCACCGGGAAGTAGTCGCGGAACTCCTGCGGCGGCTCCCCGAGGGCGTACATGCGCGTGCAGTCGGAGCAGTAGCCCTCGGCGGTCGTCCCGCCGATGTCCACCACGACCACGTCGCCGCGCGCGAGCACCCGGTCACCGACCTCGTGGTGGGGCGAGGCGCCGTTGGGCCCGGAGCCGACGATGACGAAGTCGACCGTCTCGTGGCCCTCCTCCAGGATGGCCGCGCCGATCAGTCGACCCGCCTCCCGCTCGGAGCGGCCGGGCACCAGGAACTCGCCCATCCGCAGGTGCACCCGGTCGATCGCCTGGCCGGCGCGCCGCAGCGCGTCGACCTCGTCGGGCGACTTGCGCATCCGCAGGTCCGACAGCACCTCCCCGGCCAGGGACTGCTCTGCCCCTGGCAGCGCGCCCCGGAACCGCAGCACCTGCTCGGCCCACATCCGGTTCGCCAGTCCCACGCGCCCCGGCGAGCGGCCGAGCCGGCCCGCCACGAGCGCGTACGGGTCCTCGGTCTCGCCCCAGCCCACGACCTCGATGCCCAGCGAGGGCACCGCGGAGGCCTCGACGGCCGGCACCTCGAGCCGCGGGGCGACGAGGAACGGCTCGGCGTCGGCCGGCAGCACCAGGCAGGTCAGCCGCTCGAGCGGCAGGGCCTCGTAGCCCGTGAGCCACCGAAGGTCCGGCCCCGGGGTGAGCAGCAGGGCGTCCAGCCCGGCGTCGGCGGCCGCCTTGCGGGTGTGTGACAGCCGGTCGGGCGAGACGGCACGAGGGGTCATACCGGCCAATCTAGCCAACGGCCTGCGGCGGTCCGTCGGCCACGTCTGGCAGGCTTCCGCGCGTGACCGACCGACCAGAGAAGCTGTTGCTGCTCGACACCCCCTCGCTGTACTTCCGGGCCTTCTTCGGCGTGCCCGACAGCATCCGGGCGCCCGACGGCACCCCGGTCAACGCCGTGCGTGGCCTGCTGGACTTCATCGCCCGGCTGGTGACCGACCGCTCCCCCACGCACCTCGTCGCGGCGATGGACGCCGACTGGCGGCCGGCCTTCCGGGTGGCGGCCATCCCCTCCTACAAGGCGCACCGTGTCGCGTCGGGGGACCAGGAGCAGGTGCCCGACCCGCTCGTGGTGCAGGTCGCGATCATCGAGGACGTCCTCGCCGCGCTCGGCGTCCCCACGATCGGCGTAGACGGCTACGAGGCCGACGACGTCATCGGGACCATCGCCACGCACTCGGCGCGGCCGGTCGACGTGGTGACCGGCGACCGCGACCTGTTCCAGCTCGTCGACGACTCACGAGGCGTCCGCATCCTCTACATCGCGCGCGGCGTCGGGCGCCACGAGGTGGTCGACGAGGCCTTCGTCACCGCGAAGTACGGCATCCCGGGCCGCGCCTACGCCGACTTCGCGACCCTGCGCGGCGACCCGAGCGACGGGCTGCCCGGGGTGCCCGGCGTGGGCGAGAAGACCGCCGCGGCGCTGGTCACCAAGTACGGCTCGCTCGAGGGCATCCTCGCGGCCCTCGCGTCGGGCGACACGGGGATGCCCGCGGGCGCGCGCACCAAGCTCGCCGCCGCCACCGACTACCTGGCCGTGGCGCCGGTCGTCGTGGCCGTCGCCGCCGACGCGCCCGTCCCCGCGCACGACGGCGCCGTGTCCGCCTCCCCGTACGACCCGGAGCGGCTGCTTCGGCTCTCCGAGCGGTGGGGCCTGGACAGCTCCCTCAACCGGGTCCTCGCCGCCTTCGGCACCGTCACCCGGGACTGACCCGTCTCGCCCACCCCCGCCTACCTCACGTGGTCGAAGCGGGAGAGGCGGGAACGGGCTCAGGTCACCGCGGAGTAGGCGACGACGCCGCGACGCAGCAGGTCGGCAGCCCGCCGGGCCGTGTCGCCGACCGCCGACGCGGCGGCGTCGTCGGCCGCCGGCCGGGTGGCGTCGGCGACCTGGCCGAGCAGGTCCACCACCTGCTTGGTCCAGCGCACGAAGTCGCCGGCCTGCAGGTCGGTGTCGCGCAGCACGGCGTCGAGCGAGTCGCCGGACGCCCACCGGTAGGTCGCCCAGACGAAGCCGAGGTCGGGCTCCCGGGCGCGCTCGATGCGGTGCTCGCGCTCGCGGTCCTCCAGCCCCGCCCAGATCCGCACCGTCTCGGCCAGCGCGTGGCGTGACCGGCCGGGCGGCAGCCGGGGCGTCGTCGCGTCCTCGGGCTGGCGCGACTCGAAGACCAGCGCCGAGACGCACGCGGCCAGCTCGGCCGGGCCCAGCCCGTCCCAGACGCCCGCCCGGAGGCACTCCGCGGCCAGCAGGTCGAGCTCGGTGTAGATGACGCCGAGCCGGCGGCCCTGCTCGCCGACCTGTTCGCCGTCGAGGTAGCCGAGCTCCTCCAGCAGCGCGCAGATGCGGTCGAACGTCCGCGAGATCGTGTGCGTCCGGTGCTGCACCCGCTGCTTGAGGCCGTCGGTCTCCCGCCGCAGCCGGTGGTAGCGCTCCGCCCAGCGGGCGTGGTCCTCGCGCTCGGCGCAGCCGTGGCAGGGGTGCGCCCGCATCGCGGCGCGCAGGCGGGCGAGCTCCGCGTCGTCGGCGGCGGCGGCGCGTTCCTTGCGGGGCCGCCCCGGGGGCATCACGGCGAGGCCCGTGTTCCGCAGGGTCGACGCGAGGTCACGGCGCTGCGCCGGGTTGCGGGCGTTGAACGACCTCGGCAGCCGCAGGCGGCGCAGCGACTCCACCGGCGACGGGAAGTCGGTCGTCGACAGGCGGCGCACCTGGCGCTCGGCGGTGAGGACGGTGGGGCGCGGCCCGTCGCCGCCGGCGGTCAGCCCCGGGTCCAGGACCACGGCCAGGCCGCCCCGCCGGCCGGCGGGCACGTGGATGACGTCTCCGGGCCGGAGCCGCTCCAGCGACGCGGCGGCCGCGGCCCGCCGGTTGGCCGCGCCGGAGCGCGACAGCTCGGCCTCCCGGTCGGAGAGGCCCCGGCGCAGCGCCGCGTACTCGGTGAAGTCGCCCAGGTGGCAGGTCATCGCCTCCTGGTAGCCCTCGAGACCCTCCTCGTTGCGCCGAAGCTGGCGGGCCAGCCCGACGACCGCCCGGTCGGCCTGGAACTGCGCGAACGACGACTGCAGCAGCGCGCGTGCCCGCTCGCGGCCGACCTGCCGCACGAGGTTGACCGCCATGTTGTAGGAGGGCCGGAAGCTGGAGCGCAGCGGGTAGGTGCGCGTGCTGGCCAGGCCCGCCAGCGCGTCCGGCTCGAACCCGGGCGACCACACGACGACCGCGTGCCCCTCGACGTCGATACCGCGCCGCCCGGCCCGTCCGGTGAGCTGGGTGTACTCCCCCGGTGTCACGTCGGCGTGGCTCTCGCCGTTCCACTTCACCAGCCGCTCGAGCACGACCGACCGGGCGGGCATGTTGATGCCCAGCGCGAGGGTCTCCGTGGCGAAGACCGCCTTCACCAGGCCGCGCACGAACAGCTGCTCGACGACCTCCTTGAACGTCGGCAGCATGCCCGCGTGGTGCGCGGCGACGCCCCGCTCGAGGCCCGCGAGCCACTCGTGGAACCCGAGCACCGCCAGGTCCTCGACGGGGATGTCCGCCACGGCCTCCTGGACGACCGCACGGACCTCGTCGCGCTCGGCCGGCTGCAGCAGCCGGACGCCCGAGCGCAGGCACTGCGCCACCGCGGCGTCGCAGCCCGCCCGGCTGAAGATGAACGTGATGGCCGGCAGCAGCCCCTCGGCGTCCAGGCGCGTCACGACGTCCACCCGGCTGGGCGCCCACACCTTGCGCGGTCGCTGCCCTCCCCGGGTGGGCCTGCGGGCCCCGCTGCGGACGAAGCGGTCCTGCTGCCGGGCCAGCCGGGTGAGCTCCGGGTTCACGGTGCGCGCCCGGTCGTCCTCGCCGCCCCGCCCGCCGTCCTCGACGAAGAGGTCGTAGAGCCGGTGGTCGGCCATGACGTGCTGCCACAGCGGCACCGGCCGGTGCTCCTCGACGATGACGACGGTGTCGCCGCGCACCGTCACCAGCCAGTCACCGAACTCCTCGGCGTTGCTGACCGTCGCCGACAGGGACACCAGGCGCACCGACTCGGGGAGGTGGATGATCACCTCCTCCCACACCGCACCGCGGAACCGGTCGGACAGGTAGTGCACCTCGTCCATGACGACGTAGCCGAGCCCCAGCAGGGTGGGCGACCCCGCGTAGAGCATGTTGCGCAGCACCTCGGTCGTCATGACCACGACCGGCGCCTCGCCGTTGACCGTGTTGTCGCCGGTGAGCAGTCCGACCCGGTCGGCGCCGTGACGGCGCACGAGGTCGGCGTACTTCTGGTTCGACAGCGCCTTGATGGGTGTCGTGTAGAAGCACTTGCGCCCCTCGGCGAGCGCGAGGTGCACCGCGAACTCGCCCACGACCGTCTTCCCCGCGCCGGTCGGCGCCGCCACGAGCACGCCGTTCCCGCTCTCGAGCGCCTGGCAGGCCCGCACCTGGAAGGGGTCGAGGCCGAAGGGGTAGAGGGCCTCGAAGGCCCCCAGCGCGGACGACGAGTGCTCCCGGCGCCGGCGCGCGTGGGCGTACCGCTCCGCCGGTGACGTCATGGCTGCGATGCTACGTCGCGGTCGCCGCCGTCCCGCTCTCCGGCGCGAACACCCGCAGGGCGGCGGGCACCGTCTCGCAGGTCACCGGCAGCACCGACACCCGTTCCCCGTCGGCGTAGGCCGTGACGTCGTCGGCGCGCAGCGTGACCGTGCGGGCCCGCCGGACGGTGACGGCCCGGTGCTCGACGTGCGTGCCGCGGTAGACCGTCGGGAACACCCGCAGGAACTCCGGCTTGGAGATCGGGCCCAGCACGGTGACGTCGAGCAGCCCGTCGTCCATGAGGGCGCCGGGGCACACCAGCATCCCCCCGCCGTACGACCGACCGTTGCCGACCGCGACCAGCATCGCGGCGGTCTCCCAGCGGACCCCGTCGAGCTCGAGGACGTAGGGCACGGGGCGGAACGTCCGCAGCTCGGCCAGGATCGCCAGGTTGTAGCGGGCGCGCCCGTTGGGCCAGGTCATGCGGTTGGCGCGCTCGTTGACCATCGAGTCGAACCCGGAGCCGAGCACGCCGGCGAACCAGCGGCCGTTGGCCCGGCCCAGGTCCAGCCGGCGGGTCCTCCCGAGGCGCACCAGGTCGACGGCCGCCGCCGGGTCGCCCGGGACGATGCCCAGCGACCGGGCGATGTCGTTGCCCGTGCCCGCGGGCACGACGCCCAGCGGGACGTCCGTCCCGCCCACCACCTGCAGGGCGATGTTGACCAGGCCGTCGCCGCCGACGGCCACGACGCCGTCGACGCCGGCGGCCACCCGGTCGCGGAGCCGGTCGAAGGCCTCGTCGCCGTCGCGTCCGGCGACGACGTCGACGCCGGTGCCGTCCCGGCGCAGCCGCGCGCAGACCTGGTCGAGCCATCTCGCACCCCGGCCGTTGCCCGACGTCGGGTTGACCACGAGCGCGAGCCGGCGGGTCACGCCGGGCCTCCGACGCGGGGTGCGAGCACGGCGGGAAGGCTAGCGGTCCTGGTCACCGGGAGGCGGGCCGAGCGGGCTCGCCTCGTCGTCGTCGAGACCCGTGTAGTCGACCCCGTCGACGCCCTGACGCCGGCGGCGGCGGTCGGTCAGCAGGGCCAGACCGGCCGCGAGGTAGTAGAGCACCAGCATCGGGACCGCCAGCGCGGTCATCGTGTAGGGGTCGCCGGACGGCGTCGCCACGGCCGCGAAGACGAACCCGCCGAGGATCACCGGGCGCCAGGCGCGCAGCAGCTGGCGCCCGGACACGACCCCGGCGAGGTTGAGCGCGACGAGGAAGACCGGCAGCACGAACGCGATGCCGAAGACCAGGAACATCCGCAGCACGAACGACAGGTAGTTGTCGAGCCCGATGATGTTGGCGACCCGCTCGGGCGCCGGGTTGAACCCGATCAGCAGGTCGAAGCCCTTGGGCAGGAAGAAGTAGGCCAGCACGGCGCCGCCGAGGAACAGCGGCACGCTCACGGCGACGAAGGCGATGCCGTAGCGGCGCTCGCGCTGGTGCAGGCCGGGCGCGACGAAGCCCCACAGGTTGTACATCCACACGGGGCTGGCCAGGAAGATGCCGGCCATCGCGCAGATCTTCAGCGCGTAGGAGAACGGGTCGCCGATGCCCTGGAAGTTCAGGGTGAGGTTGTAGCCCTTGGCCTTGTAGTCGTCGGCGATCTCGTAGAAGGGGTCGGTGACGAGGTCGAAGAGCTGCTTGTAGAACAGCGCCGACACGATCGACGCGACGACGATGGCCACCACGCCCCGGGTGACGCGGACGCGCAGCTCGCTGAGGTGAGCACCGAGCGGCATCCGCCCCTCAGGGTCCCGGGGCGACCGGTCACGCCGCCGCACGCGTCGCTCGCCGATGGACGTCACCGAGGGTCAGCCGGACCCGTCAGCGGTCGCGGTCGGCCTGCTCCGGGGCCGCGACGCGCGGCGACTCGTCGGCGTGGGGCGCGTCGACGACCCGGCCCTCGACCTCACGGGGCTGCGCCGGCGGAGCGGGCTTCTCCTCGTCGTCGTTGCGCATCTCCTTGACCTCGGACTTGAACACGCGCATCGAGCGCCCGAGGCTGCGGGCCGCGTCGGGCAGGCGCTTGGCGCCGAAGAGGAGGACGAGCACCACGAGGATCAGGATGATCTCAGGGGCTTGCAGCGATCGGAACATGGTCACCTCAGGGGTCGTGGGCCCGAACGACTCGATCCTACGCTCGCCCGCCCGTCCGGGACGGCCTCACGGGCAGCCTCGAGGTCCGCGAGCCGGTCGGAGAGCTCGCCGAGCCGGTCCGCGGTGGCGCCGAGCTCACGGGTCAGGGCGCGCAGCGTGCGCCAGACGTCCCGGCCGAGGAGGAACAGGACCGCGCCCGCGCCGAGCACGAGAGCCGTCCAGAGCAGCAGCCAGGTCCACCACGTCACCCGGGCACGCTACAGCGGGTCCGTCCGACCGGTTCGGGTCAGGCGCCGACGCGGGGGGTGATCATCGCGGCGAGCAGGTGGACGCGGTCGAGCCCGAGGGCGAAGTCGAGCACGTCGTCGTAGGTGATCGGGGAGCCGTCGTGCTCCTCGAGCGCCTCGGCGGGGATGACCCAGTGCTCGGCGGTGACCCCGCCGGAGACCAGCAGCGTCACGACCTCGTGGTCGGCCGGCTTCTTGACCTCGTCGCGGCAGGTGCTGCAGAGGAAGGAGTAGAAGGACCACTCGGGGCGGGTGCACACGACGAGACGCATCTGCGGCGGCGTGAGCTCGACATCCCCGCAGACGGGGCACGAGGTCTTGATGGTCGTCATGGCCGTCCGCCTCCCTTCCGAACCTTCGACGGGCGCCTGGTGAGGGCGACTTCCATCTGTTCGGCAGGCTCGGTGGGAGGCTTGAGCGAGATGGTCCGTTGGGACCAGGGGGTCACGTCCGAACGTACGCCCCGAGCGCCTCGCGGGCGCGCCGCTGCACGTCGGCGGCCAGCGTGGGCGGGTCCAGCACGCGCGCGGCGCCGCCCAGGCGCAGCGCCAGCGTCCTCAGCCAGCGGTCGTCGGCGGCGCGGAGCCGCACGAGCAGCCGGTCGTCGGGCATCCGGTCCACGGACTCGACCGGGTAGTAGTCGGCGACCCAGTGAGCCGGCGGGTCGAGCTCGAGGGTCACCACGGTGTCCTCCGGCGAGGGGCGGAACAGGCCCTCCCGCAGGTCGCGCGTGCTGGCGGCGGGCGGCACCTCGGCGGCCACGTCGAGCACGGCGACCGCCTCGACCCGGTCCATGCGGAACAGCCGCACCTCCTCGGCGCGCCGGCACCAGGCCTCGAGGTACCACCGCGCGTCGACCATCAGCACCCGCATCGGGTCGACGTCGCGCTCGGTGGTCTCGTCACGGGCGGGGACGAAGTAGGTCAGGTGGAGCCGTCTACCGTCGACCAGGGCCCGGCGGACCTCGGCCAGCGGGCCGACCCGGTCGGCCACGTCCACCGACACGTGCGCGCTCGGGGCGGCGGCGTCACCGGCCGCGGCCTCCAGCTTGGCCAGCGTCCGGTCCAGCGCCCCCCGGTCGTGCAGCCCCGGGACGTCGGCCAGGGCGCGCAGGCCCACCAGGAGGGCGAGGGCCTCGTCGACGGCCAGCCGCAGCGGCCGCGCGATCGCGTCGACGTTGCCCAGGTAGACGTGGCCGTCGTCCCACTCGGCCTCGATGAGGTCGTCGGGCATGTGGCCCGGCGTCCCGCACACGAACAGCAGCTCGAGGTCCTTGACGAGCTGGCGCTCGCTGATGCCGAACTCGGCGGCGGCCTCGGCCAGCGGGATGCCCTGGCGCCCGACGAGGTAGGGCACCATCGCGAGCAGCCGGGACAGGCGGTCGGTGGCCCCGGGGCTCATGCGGCGCTCCCCGGCCCGGGCGGGGCGGCGGAGGCGAGAACACCCTCCAGGCGTCGTACGACCGCGTCGCGCACCTCGGACGGCGACACCACGCGGACGTCGGGGCCGAAGCCGGTGACCTGCTCCCCGAGCATCTCGGCGTCGCCGAACGGCACCGTGAGCTCGTCCCACCCGTCTCCCGCGGGGCGGGTGGCCGTGGCCCAGCGGCGCAGCGCGACGCCGCTCCCGGCCCGCACGTGCAGGACCGCCTCGCCGGTCGGGCGGTAGGGCACGAGCGTGGCGACCTCCGCGCGGAAGTCGATGCCGTCGGGCACGACGACCGCGCCGGCCGGCCCGACCGGCGTCACGGCACCGGCCATGCGGGAGAGCCGGAACACCCTGGTGTCGTCGCGGTCACGGTCGTGCCCGACGACGTACCACCGGCCGTGGCGCGACACGATGCCCCAGGGCTCGAGGTGGCGCAGGGCCGCCTCCTTGGCCCCCGACCGGCGGTAGGGGAAGGTGATGGCGCGCCGGTCCCGGACGGCCGCGTAGACCGGCTCGAAGGCCGGCTCGCTGGTCCGGACGCGCGGCTCGATGCCCACGAGGCTGGAGCTGTCGGGCTCGATGCCGTCGGCCTTGAGCTTCAGCAGGGCACGGTTGGCCGGCGCGGCCAGGCTGGCCTGGGCCCACACGCGGGACGCGAGCCCGAGCACCGCCAGCTCGTCGGGCTCGAAGCGCACCTCGGGGACCGCGTAGTCGGCCCGGTCGACGCGGTAGCCGACCTCGTCGTCGAACCAGGCGTCGTTGCCGCCGGTCTGCAGCGGGACGCCCATGTCCCGCAGCTCGTCCTTGTCGCGCTCGAACATGCGGTCGAAGGCCTCGTCCGTTGCGCACTCCGCGTACTGCGGGACGGCGCGACGGATCTGGTCCTTGGCCAGGAACTGACGGGTCGAGAGCAGGGCGATGACGAGGTTGAGAAGCCGCTCGGTCTTCTGCGCGGACACCGGGACAACCTACCGCCCCCGCGGGGGCCTATCTCACGTCGAGGAGGTCCACCACGAAGATCAGGGTCTCCCCCGGCGCGATCACCGCGCCCGCGCCCCGGTCGCCGTAGCCGAGGTCCGGAGGGATCACGAGGCGGCGGCGGCCGCCGACCTTCATCCCGACCACGCCGCGGTCCCAGCCGGCGATGACGTTGCCGGCGCCGAGCGGGAACGAGAACGGCTCCCCGCGGTTCCAGGACGCGTCGAACTCCTCGCCCGTGGAGTAGGCCACGCCGACGTAGTGCACGACCGCCGTGTCACCCGGGGCGGCCTCGGCACCCTCGCCCTCGGCGAGGTCGACGAGCTGCAGCTCGCCCGGCGGCGGGCCCTCGGGGAAGTCGACCTCGGGCTTGCCGGCCCCCGCGCCGCTCACGAGGCCTCCTTCGCGGGGCCGTGCTGGCCCAGCACGTCGATGACGACGGCGACGCTCTTGGTGGCGGCGTCGTCGCCCTCCTGGGCGGGCAGCTCGAGCAGCACCCGGCTGCCGACCGGCACGCCGACGAGGAGGTCGAACGGGCTGGGCTGCTGCCCGCCGATGCCGACGCCCTGCGGGCCGTCGGCCCAGGTGCTGGTCAGCGGGCCGCCGGTCCAGTCGACGGCCGTGTACTGCACGACGCCGAGCTTGCCCTGGGTGATCTCGGGCCCGGTGCCGGTGCTGAGCACGACCGTCCGCGGCTCCTTCGGCGGGTCGGTGCCCTTGGCCACCGTGACCTTCGGGTCGGCGCCCCCGGCGACGGCCGGCAGGCCCTTCGGCAGGTCGGCGACCGGGGTGGACTCCGGCAGCGGCGTCGAGCTGTCGTAGGCGGCGATCACGTCGACCACGAAGACCAGCGAGTCGGTCCCCTCGATGCCGGCCTGCGGGTTGCCCTGCTTGCCGTAGCCGTCCTTCGGGGGCGCGACGAGCAGCACCCGGCTGCCGACGTTGACCCCGCTCAGCGCCTTCACCCAGCCGGAGATGACCCCGCCGGGGCCGGACTTCAGCGTGAACGCGGCCGGGGTCCCGCGGTCGTAGGAGTTGTCGAAGACCTTGCCGTCGTAGACCTTGCCGAGGTAGTCGGCGACGAGCAGGTCACCCTTCTCGACCTTCTGGCCGTCGCCCTCCACCAGCGTCGTGCTCTCGAGCTTCTTGCCCGGCGTGCTGTCGGCCGCCACGGTGATCTTGGGCTTGGCGCCGTAGGCGCCCTTCACCTCGGGCAGGTCGTCGCCGGCGGCGGACTCCGAGGCGCCGCCGCACGCAGCGAGCACACCGGCCAGCATGACCGGGAGGAACAGAGGGGCAAGTCGGCGCACGGGAGTACCTCGGAAAGTCGGGGGGTGGGATGGACCCACACTAACCCGGGCGTCGGGCGACCACCGAAACGCCGCCTCCAGGCCGTTCCGGCCCCCCGCCGCTCACATGCTGGCGATGAGCTTCTCGACGCGCTCGTCCACGGCCCGGAACGGGTCCTTGCACAGGACGGTGCGCTGCGCCTGGTCGTTGAGCTTGAGGTGCACCCAGTCGACGGTGAAGTCGCGCCGGCGCTCCTGCGCGCGGCGGATGAACTCGCCGCGCAGCCTGGCCCGGGTGGTCTGCGGGGGCACCGACTTGGCCTGGAAGACCTCGATGTCGGTGGCGACCCGCTCGGCCGCCCCCTTGTTCTGGAGCAGGTAGAACAGGCCCCTGTCGCGGGAGATGTCGTGGTAGGCCAGGTCGATCTGGGCGATGCGCGGCGAGGACAGCGTCAGGTCGTGCCTGGCGCTGTAGCGCTCGATGAGCTTGTGCTTCATCACCCAGTCGATCTCGGTGGCGACGAGGTCGAGGTTGCCGGAGTCCACGGCCGACAGGGTCCGCTCCCACAGGTCCAGGACCCGCTTGACCAAGCCCTCGTCGATGCCGCGCCGGGAGGCGAAGTCCCGCGCCTTGGTGAAGTACTCGGTCTGGATCTCCAGGGCGCTGGCTTCGCGACCGTTGGCGAGACGCACCTTGCGGCGGCCGGTGACGTCGTGGCTGATCTCGCGGATGGCCCGGATCGGGTTCTCGAGGGTGAGGTCGCGCATCACGACGTTGGACTCGATCATCCGCAGCACGAGGTCGGTCGCCCCGAGCTTGAGCAGCGTCGTCGTCTCGCTCATGTTCGAGTCGCCGACGATGACGTGCAGGCGGCGGTAGCGCTCGGCGTCGGCGTGCGGCTCGTCGCGGGTGTTGATGATCGGGCGGGACCGGGTCGTCGCCGAGGACACGCCCTCCCAGATGTGCTCGGCGCGCTGGCTCACGCAGAAGACCGCGCCGCGTGGCGTCTGCAGCACCTTGCCCGCCCCGCAGATGATCTGCCGGCTGACGAGGAACGGGATGAGCACGTCGGCGAGCTTGCTGAACTCGCCGTGGCGCCCGACGAGGTAGTTCTCGTGGCAGCCGTAGGAGTTGCCGGCGGAGTCGGTGTTGTTCTTGAACAGGTAGACGTCGCCGGCGATGCCCTCCTCGCGCAGGCGACGCTCGGCGTCGACGAGGAGCCCCTCGAGGATCCGCTCCCCCGCCTTGTCGTGGATGACCAGCTGGCGGATGTCGTCGCACTCGGGCGTGGCGTACTCCGGGTGGCTGCCCACGTCGAGGTAGAGGCGGGCTCCGTTGCGCAGGAACACGTTGCTGCTGCGGCCCCAGGACACGACTCGCCGGAAGAGGTAGCGCGCGACCTCGTCCGGCGAGAGCCGGCGCTGCCCGCGGAACGTGCAGGTGACCCCGTACTCGTTCTCCAGGCCAAAGATCCGGCGGTCCATCACGTCACCGTACGCCGGACCGGCGCGCCGGGGCCGTCGACGCTCCGGCGATCTCGGCGGCCGTCCGGGCGGCCGGCTCAGCTGCGGCTGGTCACCAGCCCGTCGATCTGCACCTTGAGCCCGCTGGACCGGACCCGCACGGTCACGGTCCCCTTCTCCCGCTTGAACGCGGGGAGCACGAGGACCTGGCGCCGTCGCGTGCGGTCGCTCTTGAGGTTGATGCGCCCGACCCGACGGCCGTCGACCAGCACGGCGACCTTGCCGCACCGGGGGCAGGTGGTCGCGACGATGCCGACCCGCTTGAGCTTCGCCCCGCTGCGGGTGAGGGTCGCGTTCTTGCGCTTGGTGTGGCGGACCGTGCCGGCGTAGTAGCGGTCGCCCGTGCGCGCCTTCCAGCCCGACGAGGGCGTGAGCCGCCGGTCGTCGAGGGCGCGGGTCTGGCAGCGCGGACCGCTCCAGCCGGAGAGCTGCCCGGCCCGGTTGCGCGCCCGCACGGACACGCAGTAGGTCCAGCCCTTGCGCATGCCGAGCGGCGCGTCGAGGTTGGTCGTCCGCTGCCAGGTGCCGGGCCGCTTCCACTTCTCGTAGGAACGGTCCCAGCGGGCCCGGCGCCAGCGCACGTCGTAGTTGCGCACGGCGCTCGAGCTGATGCCGCCGACGTAGGTGAACCGCGTCCTGTTGGCCGTGGTCCCGCGTGTCGTGGGCCCGGTGGTCCGCACGCTGGGTGTGCCGCTGAGCAGGTGGTTCCACACGCCGCCGGTGCCGGCGTTGTCCAGCGCGGCCTGGTCGACGGTGACGGTCGGCTGCGGCCCGCCGTAGGGCGCCCAGGACGAGACGTGCGACGCGACGCCCTTGGACACGCGGTAGATCTGGCCGCCCGCGTGCCCGACGAGGAAGGTGCCGGTCTTCGGCCGGAACGGCAGCGAGTTGAACTGCGTCGGCGACAGGCTCTGCACCGGCTGCGGGGGAAGGCCCACCGACTCCCACGAGCTCGTGTAGACGGGCGCGCCGCCGGCGATGCGGTAGACCTGCGGGCTGCCCGCGACGCTGACGAACGCGCCCTCGGCCGCCAGGGTGCTCGGCGACACCGCCGCGTCGACGTTGTTGTTGTCGATGTTGATCGTCACGCCGCCCCACGTCTCGGTGTGACCCCCGCGGTACTGCCGGATGCGCTGGTGGTCTGCCCACTTGTCGGCCGGCACCTCGGGGTCGTTCGTGCTGATGTCGCACGACGTGGAGTAGGGCTCCGGGCACCACCGGGCGATCCACAGCTGGTCGGGCTGGTCGAAGGCCGGGTTGGACAGCTGGCTCACGACGGCCCTGATGGTCGAGCCGGCGCTGCCGTAGAGCCCGGAGACGTAGCCCCGCTCGTGCAGCCGGGCGGTCCACGCGTCGAGGAAGTCCAGGACACCCTGCCGGCACGTCGCGTTCGAGTAGGAGAAGGCCTCCATGTCGAAGTAGACGGGGTTCCCGACGCCGAGACCGAGCGCGTTGAGCTGCACGATCGCGTCGTCGGCGCCGGCCCGGCCCTGCGCGCCCGCCTGCGCGGGGTCGATGCGGTTCGGGTAGTCGCGGCAGGAGGCCTGCAGCCCGACGTACGTCGGGATGAGCACCCAGCCCTGGTTCACGACGGCGTCGACCCACGACGCGGTGAGGTTCGGCTGCTGACAGCCCCGGCTCGCGCCGCCGATGTAGATGTTCACGGCCTTGTACGGCGACGCGCTGTACCAGGCTGTGAGCTGGGACAGCGACGGTGCCGTGCAGGCGTCGAAGCCCAGCCCGGTGTAGGTGGTGTCCGCGAAGCGCGGCCCGGCCGCGGCCGACGCGGACCTCTCCCCCGACGCCGAGGTCGATCGGCCGCCCGAGGCCGACGCGAGCGACCGCGCGGCCGACCTGCCGGAGGGTGCGAGAACGTCGCCGTCGTCACTGCCGAAGGCGACGCTGCCGGCGATCTCGCGGGCGCCCGCCGGGTCGTCGCCGGCGCTGACCACCGCGGTGACCGCGGAGTCCTCGGAGCGCACGACGAGGTCGGGGGCGACGACTCCCTGCGCCGCGCCGGTCGTGAGATGGACGGCTCCGGTCCGGCCCACGACCTGCGGGGGGCAGGTGCTGCGGGAGGGGTCACCCAGGTAGACGGCGTGCCGGTCGAGGCGCACGCATCCGGGCGCACCGTCCAGGCGGTGCACCGGCCAGGCCGAGGGCACGGTCACCGAGACCCCGCGGTAGCTGACGCGGCGGGTCTCGCCGGTGTCCCCGGACGCGGCGGCCGCCGGGACGACCGGGGCCCCCAGCGCGGTCACGAGACCCAGGACGAGCAGCGCCCGGCCGGAGCGCTTCGGATCGAGAGAACGCACGGTGGTCTGCCCCCGGTGACGTGTCTGTGTGCGCCGGTGTCCCGGCGATGTCGGCCCGGCAGCCATCACCGGATGCGGGCAGCCTAACGAGCGTTTCGTCCCGGTTGGGGCGAGGCGGTCGATCGGCGTGTTCCTCCGCGGCGGACAAGCCCCCAGCACGGACCCGTCGCGAACAGGTCCGTGGCCTTGTCTAGAGGAGGCCCGCGGCGTCCAGCGCGAGGTAGACCAGGTCGACGTCGGTCGAGTCGCCGCTGCGGGCCAGGTCGCGCACGTCGGCGACACCGACGACGACCGGCTCGCAGTACTCGTCACCGCCCCAGGACACGACCTCGCCGGTCACCCGGCAGCCCCGGGCGATGACCACGTGGCGGCGCCAGGTGGACGCGCCGAACGCCCAGCACGACCCGGCGGGCTCGACGGAGTCGCAGGAGTAGCCGGTCTCCTCGCGCAGCTCGCGCGCGGCGGCGTCGTGCAGGTCCTCCCCCGGGTCGACGATGCCGCCGGGCAGGTCCAGGACGATCGCCGACGGCCCGGGCCGGAACTGGCGGGTGAGCACGACCCGGTCGTCGTGGGTCAGGGCCAGGACGGCGACGGTCGTGAACGGGGTGGTGTGGATGTCCCAGTCGGACACCGAGCCGTCGGGCATGCGGTAGGTGCGCGTCGTGACCGGCAGCCACCCGTCGGTGCGGGGTCGCTCGGCGAGCAGGCGCCAGGGCTGCACCCGGCGCGCCCCGTCGGCCGCGGTCACGGGGTTACTGCTGCTCGTCCTGCCCGGCGTCGGGCTCCGGGCCGGGGGGCTCGTGCGAGCCACCGGCCAGGGACGTGGGGGGCGGGGTGCCGCGCTCGTCCGGCGCCGTCGCCGTGGCGGCCGGGGCCTCGCCGTCCGGGGTCCCGAGGATGCTGCCCAGCGCCCCCCCGCCCAGCCTGCGGAACGTACGCCGGGGGCGGTCGCGCTCGAGCACGGCCACCTCGAGCTGAGCTGCCGTCAGGCTGCGCTGCTCGCCGGTGGTCATGTCGCGGCCGAGCAGCTCGACGGCGGTCTGCAGCGCCTCCTGCAGCGACATGCCGTCGCGGTAGCGCTCCTGCAGCGCCGTGCTGATCTGCTCCCCCGAGCCGCCCATGGCGACGAAGCCGTGCTCGTCGGCGACGGAGCCGTCGTAGGTGAGCCGGTAGATCTGGTCCTCGTCCGGGGTGTCGCCGACCTCGGCGATGACGATCTCGACCTCGTAGGGCTTGGACTCGACGGTGAAGATGGTGCCCAGGGTCTGGGCGAACACGTTGGCCAGGCCACGCCCGGTGACGTCCTGACGGTCGTAGGAGTAGCCGCGCAGGTCGGCGTAGCGGACGCCGGCCATGCGCAGGTTCTCGAACTCGTTGTACTTCCCGACGGCCGCGAACGCGATGCGGTCGTAGATCTCGGAGATCTTGTGCAGGGCCCGGGAGAGGTTCTCGGCGACGAAGAGGATGCCGCCGTCGTAGGCGATGACGACCACGCTGCGGCCGCGCGCGATGCCCTTGCGGGCGTAGTCGGCGCGGTCCTTCATGACCTGCTCGGGCGAGACGTAACCGAAGGGCATCGTCACGAGGTGCACTCCTGGGTGGGCGTCGGCGGGCCGGTGGTGGTCGTGGTCATCGCAGCGGGGCCTGCGGACCGCCGGGGTTGTCCATGCGGGCGGCGATGACGCCCTCGACGACCTCGCCGACGCCGTCGTCGGACAGCCGCCGGTAGCCGTCGGCCGTGACGAGCGAGACGACCGGGAAGATGCGGCGGGTGACGTCGGGGCCGCCCGTTGCCGAGTCCTCGTCGGCGGCGTCGTAGAGCGACTGCACGGCGCACAGCGCGGCGTCGTCGGCGGAGAAGTCGTCACGCCACAGCTTCTTGAGCGCCCCGCGGGCGAACACCGAGCCGGACCCGACCGAGTGGAACTTCTGCTCCTCGTAGCGGCCGCCGGTCACGTCGTAGGAGAAGAGGCGGCCGGCGGTCGCGGGGTCGTCGGCGTCCAGGTCGTAGCCGGCGAAGAGCGGGACGACGGCAAGACCCTGCATCGCCATGCCGAGGTTGCCCCGGATCATCGTCGCGAGACGGTTGGCCTTGCCCTCGAGCGAGAGGGTGGCGCCCTCGATCTTCTCGTAGTGCTCGAGCTCGACCTGGAACAGGCGCACCATCTCGATCGCGATGCCGGCCGCGCCGGCGATGCCGACGCAGGAGTAGTCGTCGGCGTGGAAGACCTTCTCGATGTCGCGCTGGGCGATGTAGTTGCCCATCGTGGCCCGCCGGTCGCCGGCCATGACCACGCCGCCGGGGAAGGTGAGCGCGACGATCGTCGTGCCGTGCGGCGCCTCGGTGGTCATCGCCGTCAGCGGGGGCGTACGTCGGCCAGGGAGCAGCTCGGGGGCATGGTCACCGAGGAACTCGGCGAACGACGAGCTGCCCGGGGTCAGGAACGCAGCCGGGAGACGCCCGGGGCCGGCGTGCTGGGTCACCTGCGAGTCCTCCTCGTCGGTCCGTCATCGAGGCGATGAGGACTGGCACCGACCCTACTGCCGCGGCCCCGGCCACCGTGGGACGGACAGGCGCCTCGCCGCACCGGCAGCAATGCTTCTCCGACTCCGGTCGCATCGACGGATCTCTGCAGGAAGCCCGCTATTGCCCGCCCTTCTGGACGAAGGAACGAACGAAATCCTCGCTGTTCTCCTCGAGGACGTCATCGATATCGTCCAGGATCGCGTCGATGTCCTGGTCGAGCTTGTCCTTGCGCTCGGCGACGTCGGAGGCCGCCTCGGCCTCGACCTCCTCGACCTCCTCGCTGGTCTTGCTCGCGCGCTTCTGGCCGCCCGTGTCCTTGCTCGCCATCTCGGTCCAGCCCTCCCGCGGGTGTCCGTGCCGTCAGGGACGACCTTAGTCGCCGGGGTGGACACGACGCCGGGTCAACACCTCGAAGCGCCGCGGGGCCGGTGGCGGTCGGGGCCGGTCAGCCACCCGTGATCGCGGCGACGAGCTCCTCGGCGGTGTCGCACCGGTCGAGCAGGGCCCCGACGTGGTCCTTCGTCCCGCGCAGCGGCTCCATGGTCGGCACGCGCTGCAGCGAGTCGCGGCCCGGCAGGTCGAAGATGACCGAGTCCCACGACGCGGCCGCGACCTCGTCCGGGTACTTCTCCAGGCAGCGCCCACGGAAGTACGCGCGGGTGTCCGCCGGCGGGTTGGACACGGCGTGCGCGACCTCGGCGTCGCTGATGATCCGCTCGAACCGGCCGTTGGCGCTGAGCTTGTTGAACAGCCCCTTCTCCGGGCGTACGTCGGAGTACTGCAGGTCGATGGCCTCCAGCCGCGACGACCCCCAGTCGAGCCCGTCGCGCGACCGGTAGCCCTCGAGGATCTGCAGCTTCGCCACCCAGTCGAGCTCGCGCGAGAGCGACATGTGGTCGGTCTCGAGCCGGGTGAGCACGGACTCCCACCGGTCGAGAACGTCGGTCGTCACCGGGTCGGCATCGGAGCCGAACCGGTCCTCGACGTACTTGCGCGCCTGCTCCGCGTACTCCATCTGCAGCTGCACCGCGGTCAGCGTGCGCCCGGTCCGCAGCGTCACGAGCTGTTTGAGCGACGGGTCGTGCGACACCGCGTGCAGCGTCGACACCGGACGGTCGACGGACAGGTCGACGGAGAGGAAGGAGTCCTCGATCATCGACAGCACGAGCGCCGTGGACCCGAGCTTGAGGTAGGTCGACACCTCGGCGAGGTTGGCGTCGCCGATGATGACGTGCAGCCGGCGGTACTTCTCCGCCACCGCGTGCGGCTCGTCGCGGGTGTTGATGATCGGTCGCTTGAGCGTCGTCTCGAGACCGACCTCGACCTCGAAGAAGTCGGCCCGCTGCGAGATCTGGAAGGCCTTCCCCCGCCCGTCCTGCCCGACGCCGACGCGGCCGGAGCCGCAGACGACCTGACGGGACACGAAGAACGGCGTGAGGTGGCGGACGATCTCGGCGAACGGCGTCTCGCGGCGCATCAGGTAGTTCTCGTGGGTCCCGTAGGACGCGCCCTTGTTGTCGGTGTTGTTCTTGTAGATGTTGATCGGCGGGGTGTTCGGCACCTGCGCCGCGCGTCGGGCCGCGGCCGCGATGATGCGCTCGCCCGCCCGGTCCCAGATGAGGGCGTCGCGCGGGTTCGTCGTCTCGGGCGCGGAGTACTCCGGGTGCGCGTGGTCGACGTAGAACCGCGCCCCGTTGGTCAGGATGATGTTCGCGAGGCCGACGTCCTCGTCGGTGAGCTGGCTCTGGTCTGCCACGTCGCGCGCGAGGTCGAAGCCTCTCGCGTCGCGCAGCGGGTTCTCCTCCTCGAAGTCCCAGCGCGTCCGGCGCGAGCGGGCCGGCGCGTGCTGCGCGTGGGCGTTGACCACCTGGCTCGAGATCAGCATCGCGTTGGCGCCGGGGTTGCCGGGCACCGAGATGCCGTACTCGGTCTCGGTGCCCATCACGCGCCACACGCTCATGCGTCGAAGCCTACGCGCGCGTGCCAGACTCCTGCCCCGTGGACAGCGCGCGTCGCGCCGCGACCGGCGAGGAGCAGGTCGCCGTCATCGACGACTCCGGGGTGGTGATCGGCTCGGTGCCCCGGTCGGTCATGCGCCGCGACAACCTGCCGCACGTCGTGGTCGCCGTGCTCGTTCGCGACCCGGCCGGCCGCGTCTACGTGCAGCGTCGCACCGACACCAAGGACGTGTTCCCCGGGATGCACGACTGCTTCGCCGCCGGGTGCCTGCAGGCGGGCGAGGAGCCCGCGGCGGCCGCCGCGAGGGAGGCGGCCGAGGAGCTGGGGGTGGTGGGCGTGCCCCTCGCGCCGCTGTTCGTCACGCGCTACGACGACGAGTCGACCCGTCACCTCTGCCATGTCTACGAGGCGCTCTGGGACGGTCCGGTGACCCACCAGCCCGAGGAGGTCGCCTGGGGAGGCTGGATGACGGTGGACCAGCTGTGCAGCCGGCTCGCCGACCCCGCCTTCCGCTTCGTGCCCGACGGTCGGGCGCTCGTCGAGCAGTGGCTCGCCGGCAGGGGCAGATGACAGGCCGATGACAGTCTGCTGAGCCTTGTGTCAGCGGCGACCGTGCAGACGCTCGTCGGGCCTACCGTGCGAGGACCTGGGGGGGCAGGGCGGGGTCGCAAAACGGTGGCCGCGCCACGGAGCAGGAAGGGGTCGGCAGATGAAGACCGAGGCGAAGACCGGGATCCCGGGCCCGAGGACGGCAGGACCATCCGCACCACCCGAGGCTGACCTCGTCCGCCGCGGCCTGGTGATCGCCGGCCTGGTGGGGGTCGCGATGGTCCACCTCCTCGACCTCGAGGAGAAGCTGGAGGAGGCGTGGTTCATCGGCGTGCTGTTCATCGGGCTGATCGCCGTGTGCCTCGTCCTGGCGGAGATGCTCGTGCGGTCCGACGACGTCCGCGTCTGGTCCCTGGCCGGGGCGGTCTGCCTGGCGACGATCATCGGCTACGCGCTCAGCCGCACCGTCGGCCTGCCGACGGAGGGTGGCGCCGAGAAGGGCGAGTGGCTGGAGCACCTCGGCATCGCGTCCCTGCTGGTCGAGGCGATCGTCGTCTGGTCGGTCGCCGTCCGGCTCGCGGCGGGCCGACAGAACCGCGCCGCCTGAGCCTGCGCCGGCCCCTCGGTCGCGTCGGGCGCCGAACCGCTGCGGCGCTCGACGCGGCACCCCGGGGCCGCGGTCGTCAGAGGTACTGGCCGGTGTTCGCGACGGTGTCGATCGAGCGGCCGGCCTCGGTGCCCTGCTTGCCCTGAATGAGCGTGCGGATGTAGACGATGCGCTCGCCCTTCTTGCCCGAGATCCGCGCCCAGTCGTCGGGGTTGGTGGTGTTGGGCAGGTCCTCGTTCTCCTTGAACTCGTCGACGCAGGCCGCGAGCAGGTGGGAGATCCGCAGGCCCTTCTGGCCGAGCTCGAGGAAGTCCTTGATCGCCATCTTCTTGGCCCGGTCCACGATGTTCTGGATCATGGCGCCGGAGTTGAAGTCCTTGAAGTACAGGACCTCCTTGTCGCCGTTGGCGTAGGTGACCTCGAGGAAGCGGTTCTCCTCGAGCTCGGAGTACATCCGCTCGACGGTCCGCTGGATCATCGCGGCGACCGTGGCGTCACGGTTGTCACCGTTCTCGCGCAGGTCCTCCTCGTGCAGCGGCAGGTCGGTCTTGATGTACTTGGAGAAGATGTCGCGCGCCGACTCGGCGTCCGGCCGCTCGATCTTGATCTTCACGTCCAGCCGGCCCGGGCGCAGGATCGCCGGGTCGATCATGTCCTCGCGGTTGGACGCGCCGATGACGAGGACGTTCTCGAGCCCCTCGACGCCGTCGATCTCGGACAGCAGCTGCGGGACGATCGTGTTCTCCACGTCGGAGGAGACGCCCGAGCCGCGGGTGCGGAACAGCGAGTCCATCTCGTCGAAGAACACGATGACCGGGGTGCCCTCGGACGCCTTCTCCCGGGCCCGGGAGAAGACGAGACGGATGTGCCGCTCGGTCTCGCCGACGTACTTGTTCAGCAGCTCGGGGCCCTTGATGTTGAGGAAGAAGGAGCGGCCCTCGGGCTTTCCGGTCACCTCGGCGACCTTCTTGGCCAGCGAGTTGGCCACGGCCTTCGCGATGAGCGTCTTGCCGCAGCCGGGCGGGCCGTAGAGCAGCACGCCCTTCGGCGGGCGCAGCTGGTGCTCCAGGAAGAGCTCGGGGTGCAGGTAGGGCAGCTCGACGGCGTCGCGGATCTGCTCGATCTGGGCCGCCAGCCCGCCGATGAGGGTGTAGTCGATGTCCGGGACCTCCTCGAGGACCAGCTCCTCGACCTCGGACTTGGGCACGCGCTCGTAGACGTAGCCGGAGCGCGGCTCCAGCAGCAGCGACTCGCCCACGCGCAGGTGCTCCTGGCGCAGCGGCTCGGCCAGCCGGACGATCTTCTCCTCGTCGGTGTGGCCGACGACCAGGGCCCGCTCGCCGTCGGCGAGCACCTCCTTGAGCATCACGACCTCGCCGAGCTGCTCGAACTCCAGCGCCGCCACGACGTTCATGGCCTCGTTGAGCATGACCTCCTGGCCGCGGACCAGGTCGTCGGTCTCGACACCGGGGCTCACCGCCACGCGCAGCTTGCGGCCGCCCGTGAAGATGTCGACCGTGTCGTCCTCGTTGCGGGTGAGGAAGACGCCGAAGCCGGCCGGGGGCTGCGCCAGGCGGTCGACCTCCTCCTTGAGGGTCACGATCTGGTCGCGGGCCTCCTTGAGGGTCGTGACCAGCCTCTCGTTCTGCGTGGTGACCGCGGCCAGGTTGGTCTGGAGGTCGGCGACGCGCTCCTCGAGGGCGCGCAGATGGCGCGGCGACTCGCTGAGGCGGCCCCGGAGGGCCTCGACCTCGTCCTGCAACGCGCTGACCTGCGGGTTCAGGTCGTCGTCGTGGCGCGACGTGCGGCGCCTGCCATCGCCTGTCGGACGGTCCGTGGAAGACACGGTGTCACCCTCCCCTGGGGGAAACGCTCGTCCGGGCGTCGTGTCGACCCGGACAGCCTTGACCCTACCTTCGGCACGTCCGGTTGGGACCTGCAGCGGTGCGTGTCGCACGATCCGTCCGATCTTGCCGGGTCGGCCGGTCGGGGTCGGGCACCGGCCGGTCAGCCGGACTCGGCCGTCGCCTCGGCGGAGGCGCCCTTCGCCGGCCGGCGGCGGCGCAGCGGCGGTGCCACCCCGTCGGCCAGGCGCCGCGTCGTCACCAGGAACCCCGTGTGGCCCACCATGCGGTGCTGCGGTCGCACCGCGAGGCCCTCGAGGTGCCAGCCCCGCACCAGCGACTCCCACGCGTCGGGCTCGGTGAAGGTGCCCTGCTCGCGCATCGCCTCGGCGGTCCGGGACAGCTGGGTCGCGGTGGCGACGTAGCAGATCAGCACTCCCCCGGGCACGAGCACGCGCGAGACCGCGTCCAGGCAGTCCCACGGCGCCAGCATGTCCAGCACCACCCGGTCGACGTCGGTCTCGTCGAGCGAGGTCGCGAGGTCGCCGACCGTCAGCCGCCACGCCGGGTGCGGACCGCCGAAGAAGGACTCGACGTTCGCACGCGCGATGTCGGCGAAGTCCTGCCGCCGCTCGTACGACGACAGGTGGCCGTCGTCGCCCACGGCCCGCAGCAGCGACATGGTGAGCGCGCCGGACCCGACCCCCGCCTCGACGACGCGGGCGCCCGGGAAGACGTCGGCCATGTGCACCACCTGGCCGGCGTCCTTGGGGTAGACGACGGCCGCGCCGCGCGGCATCGAGAGCACGTAGTCGGCGAGCAGGGGTCGCAGCGCGAGGTAGGTGACGCCACCCGTCGTGGTCACGGTCGTGCCCTCGGGGCTGCCGATGAGAGCGTCGTGCGACAGCGAGCCCTTGTGGGTGAAGAAGTCCTTGCCGGCCGTCAGCGTGATGGTGTGCATCCGCCCCTTCGGGTCCGTCAGCTGCACCCGGTCACCGGGGGCCAGCGGCCCGCGACGGTGTGCTGCCCCGGTCGGGGCGCCGGCGGCGGCCCCCGGCGGGGACGAGGGCTCGGACACGGGCCGGGAGTCTAGACGCCTCCCGGCGTCCGGCTCAGGGCCCGTTCCACGTCGGCCGTGGCCAGCACGCCGTAGATCTCCCCGGTCGCCTCGACCACGAGGTACTCGCTCGCCGGCTCGCTGGTCATCACGTGGACCAGCTCCTCGCCGGCGAGGTCGGCGCCGAGGCGGTGCCCGGGCTCGAGCCGGCGGGACAGGTCGCCGACCGGCACCCAGGGCCGGCGCTCGGCGGGCGTCGCCGTCACCGCGGCCTCGACGACGAGCCCCACCGGGTCGCCACCGGTCGAGACGACCACCAGCGCCGACGCCCCCGCCTCGTGCGCGCGGCGCAGCGCCTCGGAGAGCGGGAGGTCGGCCGCGACCGGGACCGCCCGGCGGGTGAGCGCCCGGGCGGAGACGCCGGGCAGCCGTTCCTGGACCACCGCGTGCTGCAGCGACTGCGAGGCGCCGAACCAGATGAACGCACCCAGGAGGCCGCCCCAGACCACGTCGACGAGGTCGACCTGGCGGTCGGTGGCGGCAGCGAGCAGGAACGGCGCCACCAGCACGAGCACCGCCAGCCCGCGGCCGAGCCAGGCCGCGACGACGGTGCCGGTGTGGCGCCGGCCGGTCGCCCGCCAGACGGCGGCCGAGAGCACCCGCCCGCCGTCCAGCGGCAGCCCCGGCAGCATGTTGAAGACGCCCACGACCAGGTTGCTGATCATGAGGGCCCGGGCGAGCAGGCGCCCCACGGTCTGCGGCTCCAGGAGCTCGGCGACACCGAAGCCGACCACTGCGAGGACCAGGGACACCGCCGGTCCCGCCGCGGCGATGCCCGCCTCGCGGCCGGGCGTCGCGGCCGGGCGCTCGATCTCGGACACCCCGCCCAGCAGGTGGAGGCTGATGCGCCGGACCGGCAGACCCGCCTGCAGGGCGACGACCGTGTGACTGAGCTCGTGGACGAGGACCGACAGGTAGAGCAGCAGGGCGAAGGCGAGCGACACCGCGTAGCGCCAGTCGCCCAGCCCCGGCACGGCCCGCGCGACGGTCGGTGCGAAGCCGTAGGTGATCAGGCCCGCCACGAGGAACCAGGTGGGCGTCACGTCGACGGGCACGCCGAACGGCCGCGCGATCACGATGCGCCCGTCGGAGGACGTACGGCCGGCGCGGGCCGGCTGGGGGCGCCGGGGCGCGCGGCGGTCGTCGTCCACGCCCCCGATGCTAGGTCGTCGCCGGTGTGGGCGACGCCTCCGTGTCCGGGGTCGCCCCTAGTGTGCTGGACATGAGCGCAGAGGTGGTCCAGAGCGGCCCGGGCGAGGCGGTCGGCCTGCCGGTGGGGGCCGAGCAGCCTCCGCCGTCCGAGGCGTCTCGCGGGCCTGCCTCGCTCTCGCCGTCCCGCGCGAGCGACTTCATGACCTGCCCGCTGCTCTACCGCTTCCGCGTCATCGACCGGCTCCCCGAGCGACCCAGCGCCGCGGCGACGCGTGGCACGGTCGTCCACTCGGTGCTGGAGCGGCTGTTCGACCTGCCGGCGGCCGACCGCACCCCCGCGCACGCGCGCGACCTGCTGGCGCCCGAGTGGGAGCGGCTGCTCGAGGAGGAGCCCGGGCTCGCCGAGCTGTTCCCCGACGACGACGGCCGCGACGAGTGGCTCCAGTCGGCCCGTGACCTGCTCGACGTCTACTTCGGCCTCGAGGACCCCACGCGCCTCGAGCCGGCCGAGCGAGAGCTCTTCGTCGAGCACGACCTCGACTCGGGCCTGCGGCTGCGCGGCTACGTCGACCGGGTCGACGTGGCGCCCACGGGCGCGGTGCGGGTGGTCGACTACAAGACCGGCCGCGCGCCCCGTGAGGGATTCGAGGCCAAGGCCATGTTCCAGATGAGGTTCTACGCGCTGGTGCTCTGGCGGCTGCGCGGCGAGGTCCCCCGTCTCCTGCAGCTGCTCTACCTCGGCAGCAACGAGGTGCTGCGCTACGAGCCCGACGAGGCCGACCTGCGCGCCACCGAGCGCAAGCTCGAGGCCATCTGGGCGGCGATCCAGCGGGCCACCGAGCGGGGCGACTGGCGGCCGAGCCCCAGCCGCCTGTGCGACTGGTGCGACCACCAGGCGCTGTGCCCGGCGTTCGGAGGCACCCCGCCGGAGCTCCCGGTGCTCCCGGTCCCGGTGGTGCCCGCGGCGCTGGCGGCCGACGAGCGCCCGACCCCGCACACGCCGGCCGACGAGGTGTGAGCCGCCTCGGGGTGACCCTGAGATGTGCCGGATGTCGCACCGGGTTGTCCCGTAAATGCCTAGGCGGGCGCGGCCGGGCTGTCTAGCGTGGCACGAGTCCGGCCTGCTCCGTCCTGCCTGCTCCGGGAGAGTCCACTGTGACCAGCACGCCTCCGCCCACCGCACCCGCCACGACCGTGACGGCGGCCGCCCGGGCCGTGGACCTGACCAAGGTCTACGGCGAGGGCGACACGCGGGTCGTGGCTCTCGACGCGGTCAACGTCGCGTTCGAGCGAAGCCGGTTCACCGCCATCATGGGCCCCTCCGGCTCCGGCAAGTCGACGCTCATGCACTGTCTCGCGGGTCTGGACACCGCGACGTCGGGGTCGGCGTTCATCGGCGACGTCGACCTGAGCTCGCTCGACGACAAGCGCCTGACCCGGCTGCGCCGCGACAGCCTCGGCTTCATCTTCCAGGCCTACAACCTGGTGCCGACGCTCTCGGCCCGCGAGAACATCACGCTCCCCATGGACATCGCGGGGCGCAAGCCGGACAAGGAGTGGCTCGACGGGGTCATCTCCACCGTGGGGCTCGGTGACCGGCTGCACCACCGGCCGAGCGAGCTCTCCGGCGGCCAGCAGCAGCGCGTGGCGGTCGCTCGGGCGCTGGTGAGCCGGCCCGAGGTCGTGTTCGCCGACGAGCCCACCGGCAACCTCGACTCCCGGTCGGGCGCCGAGGTGCTGACCTTCCTGCAGCAGTCGGTGCGCGAGATGGGGCAGACGATCGTCATCGTCACCCACGACCCCGGGGCGGCCGCCTACTCGGACCGGGTGGTCTTCCTCGCCGACGGTCGCACGGTCGACGAGATGTTCGACCCCACCGCCGACGCGGTGCTCGACCGGATGAAGAGCTTCGACATGCCCGGCCACCCGGGGGCCTGACCGATGCTTCGAGTCACCGTCAAGAGCCTGCTCGCCCGCAAGCTCAGGCTCCTGCTCACCGCGCTGGCCGTCGTGCTCGGCGTCGCCTTCGTGTCCGGCACCCTCGTCCTCGGCGACACGCTGAACTCGACCTTCGACAAGCTCTTCGCCACCGCCTACTCCGGCACCGATGTCGGCGTCCGCGGCAAGTCGGCGTTCGAGGTCAGCGTCACCGACGGTGGCGACCCGACCCAGTCCCGGCCGCCGGTGCCGGTCGGCGTCCTCGATCAGGTCCGCGGCGTCGAGGGCGTCGGCGAGGCCGAGGGCGACTCCGCAGGCTTCGCCCAGATCGTGACACCGGACGGCGAGGTGGTCGAGACGAGCGGCGCCCCGACGCTGGGCGGCTCGTGGCTGGGCGACAGCCCGCTCAACCCCTACGTCCTGCAGGACGGCGCACCTCCGGCCGGCCCCGGCGAGGTCGCCGTCGACGAGGCGACGGCGAGCGACAACGACCTCGCCGTCGGCGACATCATCGGGGTGCTGACCCAGTCGGGACCTCTGGACGCCACCATCACCGGCATCGTGAGCTTCGGCGAGAGCGGCAGCCTCGCGGGCGCCACCGTCACGCTCTTCGACCCCGGGGTCGCGCAGAGCGCGATCGGAACTCCCGGCAGCTTCAGCGAGGTCCTCGCCGTGGGCGACGGCACCGTGAGCGACGAGGAGCTCCGCGACCGGGTCGCGGAGGTGCTGCCGGCCGGCTACCAGGCGCTCACCGGTGAGCAGCTCGCCGCCGAGGACTCCAGCGACATCAAGGACGCGCTCGGCTTCTTCAGCACTTTCCTGCTCGTGTTCGCCGTCATCTCGATCTTCGTCGGGTCCTTCATCATCTTCAACACGTTCAGCATGCTGGTCGCCCAGCGCAGCCGCGAGCTCGCGCTCCTGCGCGCCCTCGGAGCCAGCAGGCGGCAGGTGAACCTCGCGGTGCTCGTCGAGGCCCTCGTCGTGGGCCTGCTGGGGTCCACCATCGGGCTCGGGCTCGGGGTCCTGCTGTCGATGGGGCTGCAGGCCCTCGTCGGGCTGTTCCTCGGGGACCTCCCCACCGACGGCCTCGTGTTCCAGGCCGACACCGTGGTCTGGGCCTACGTCACGGGCGTCGTCGTGACGGTCGCGTCGGCCGTCGCCCCCGCCCGGCGCGCGACACACATCCCGCCCGTCGCGGCGCTGCGCGACGACGTCGCCCTGCCGGCCTCCTCCCTGCGGCGCCGGGCGGTGCTGGGCACCGCGGTCCTCGCCGCCGGCGTCCTGAGCATGGCGGCGGGCCTCGTCGGCAGCGCCGGCATCCTGTGGGTCGGCGTGGGTGCGCTCGGCATCTTCCTGGGCGCGGCGATGCTCAGCCCGTTCCTCAGCCGCCCCGTGGTGGGCGGCATCGGCAGCGTGCTGCCCCGCCTCTGGGGGTCGATCGGGCGGCTGGCCCGCGAGAACGCGCGCCGCAACCCGCGCCGCACCGCCTCCACCGCGTCCGCCCTGATGATCGGGCTGGCGCTGGTCGCGGCCGGTGGCGTGCTGGCGGCGTCGCTGGTCAAGAGCGCCAACGCGATCATCGACCGCAGCGTCGGGGCCGACTTCATCGTGTCGGCCAGCAACTTCCTCCCCATCCCGGGCAGCGTCGCCGACGACGTGCGCGACGTCGAGGGCATCGACGCGGTCACGTCCTTCCGCGCCGGGCAGGCCGAGATCGACGGCAAGGTCGTGTCCCTGCAGGGCGTCACCGCCGACACCGTCGACCGCACGCTGCAGCTGGAGATCGTCGACGGCGACCTCGCGGGGCTCGCCGAGGACGACCGGTTGCTGGTCGACGCCGACCTCGCCGAGGAGCGGGGATGGCAGGTGGGTGAGAGCATCCCGGCGGTGTTCGGCAAGACCGGCGCCAGGGACCTGGTGCTGGCCGGGACCTACGCCGAGAACCAGATCGCCGGCAGCTACCTCGTCAGCCTCGAGACCTACGAGGAGAACTACACCCAGACGCTCGACCAGGTCGTGGCCATGACGGTGACGCCCGACGCCGACGTCGACGCCGTGCGCGAGGACATCACGGCCGCGGCGGGCGCCTCGAACCTCGAGATCCGCGACCAGAGCGAGTTCAAGCAGGAGCAGCGCGACCAGATCAACCAGCTGCTCGGCTTCATCTTCGTGCTGCTCGCGCTGGCGGTGCTCATCGCGGCCCTCGGCATCGTCAACACGCTGGCGCTGTCGGTGATCGAGCGCACTCGCGAGATCGGGCTGCTGCGCGCCGTCGGCATGGGGCGCCGTCAGGTGCGTCGCATGGTGCGTCTCGAGTCGGTGGTCATCGCGATCTTCGGCACGCTGCTGGGCCTCGTGCTCGGCGTGGCCCTCGGTGCCGCGCTGGTCACCGCCCTCAACGACGAGGGCATCGACCAGCTGGTGATCCCGTTCGGCCAGCTGGTGGTCTACCTGGTCGTCGGCGCGCTGATCGGTGTCGTGGCGGCAGTGTGGCCGGCCCGCCGCGCGGCCCGCCTGGACGTGCTGCGGGCGATCACGACCGAGTGACCCCGTGGGCGCGCACGAGGTCGCCGAGCGTCCTCGGGTCGAGCTCGACCAGCGAGGCCACCACCGTGACCGCGTCGTCGTCCGGCAGCGGTGCGACGTGGGGCACCGCGACGACGGCCGACCCGGCCGCGAGCCCGGAGGCGATGCCGGCCGGCGAGTCCTCGACGACCACGCAGTCGACGGGGTCGACGCCCAGCCGGGCGGCGGCGGTCAGGTACGGCTCGGGGTGCGGCTTGCCGCGGCGCACCTCGTCGCCGGTCACCACGGCGGCGAACGTCGCGGCCGGCAGGTCGGCCAGGACGGCGTCGGCCAGCCGCCGGTAGGACATGGTGACGAGGGCGAGCGGCACGTCGGCCGCCCGCAGCGCCCCGATCAGGTCGCGGGCACCCGGCTGCCAGGGCACGGCCACGCCTACCGCCGCGATCACGCCGTCCAGGAGGCGGTCGACGATCTCCCCGACGGGCAGGTCGACCCCGCCCTCGTCGCGCAGGCGGGCGGCCGTGACCGGGATGGGGTTGCCCACGCTGGCGACCGCCTGCTCACGTGACCAGCTCCCGCCGTACGCGCGGGCGAGGGCGTGCTCCTCGGCCATCCACGAGGGCTCGGTGTCCACCAGCGTCCCGTCGAGGTCGAGCAGCACCGCGGCAGGCAGCCTGCTCACTTCGCGTTGAAGTACGTCGCCTCGGGGTGGTGCAGCACGAGCGCGTCGGTCGACTGCTCGGGGTGGAGCTGGAACTCCTCGGAGAGCTTGACGCCGATGCGCTCGGGCTCGAGCAGCTCGACGAGCTTGCCGCGGTCCTCGAGGTCTGGGCAGGCGCCGTAGCCGAAGGAGAACCGCGCGCCGCGGTAGCGAAGGTCGAAGTAGTCCTCGGGGTTCTCGGGGTCCTCCCCCGCGTAGCCGAGCTCGGAGCGCATCCGCTTGTGCCAGTACTCCGCGAGCGACTCGGTGAGCTGGACGCTCAGGCCGTGCAGCTCGAGGTAGTCGCGGTAGGCGTCCTTGGCGAACAGGTCCGAGGTCACCTCGGCGATGCGCGGGCCGACCGTCACGAGCTGGAGCCCCAGCACGTCGGTCTCGCCGGACTCGCGGGGCCGGAAGAAGTCGGCGAGGCAGAGGAAGCGCCCGTAGCGCTGGCGCGGGAACGTGAAGCGGTAGCGCTCGCGGGAGTCGACCGACGGCTCCTCGAGCAGCACCAGGTCGTCGCCCTCGCTCACCACGGGGTAGTAGCCGTAGACCACCGCCGCCTCGAGCATCCGCTCGGCGTGCAGCCGCTCCAGCCACATCCGCAGCCGGGGCCGGCCCTCCGTCTCGACGAGCTCCTCGTAGGACGGGCCCTCGGTGCCGCGCGAGGCCTTCAGTCCCCACTGGCCCATGAAGGTGGCCCGCTCGTCGAGCAGTGAGGCGTACTCCTTGAGCAGGATGCCCTTCACGATGCGGCTGCCCCAGAACGGCGGCTCGGGCACCGGGTTGCCGGTCGCGACGTCGGAGCGCGCCGGGATGTCCTCGGGCCGCGCGATGTCGGGCCGCCCGCTCGTCCGGACCCGGCGCTCCCGCAGCGCCGGCAGCTCGGCGCCCGGCACCCCGCGCTTCACCGCGACGAGCGCGTCCATGAGCCGCAGGCCCTCGAACGCGTCGCGGGCGTAGCGGACCTCGCCCTCGTAGACCTCGGCCAGGTCCTGCTCGACGTAGGGCCGGGTCAGGGCTGCGCCGCCGAGGATCACCGGCCACCGGGCGGCGAGGCCCCGGCTGTTCATCTCCTCCAGGTTCTCCTTCATCACGACCGTGGACTTCACGAGCAGCCCGGACATGCCGATCACGTCGGCGCGGTGGGTGTCGGCGGCGTCGAGGATCGCCGAGACCGGCTGCTTGATGCCGATGTTGACGACGTTGAAGCCGTTGTTGGTCAGGATGATGTCCACGAGGTTCTTGCCGATGTCGTGGACGTCGCCCTTGACGGTGGCCAGGACGATGGTGCCCTTGCCCTCCTCGTCGGTGCGCTCCATGTGCGGCTCGAGCCAGGCCACGGCAGCCTTCATCACCTCGGCCGACTGCAGCACGAACGGCAGCTGCATCTCGCCCCGGCCGAAGAGCTCACCGACGACCTTCATGCCCTCGAGCAGGTGGTCGTTCACGACGTCGAGGGCGCTCTTGCCGGAGTCCAGGGCGGTCTGCAGGTCAGCGTCGAGCCCGTTGCGCTCGCCGTCGATGATGCGCCGGGAGAGCCGCTCGCCCAGGGGCAGCGCCGCCAGCTCCTCGGCGCGCGTGGCGCGCACGGACGCGGCGTCGACACCCTCGAACAGGTCGAGGAAGCGCTGCAGCGGGTCGTAGGCCTCCTGGCCGTCCGCCGCAGGGCGGCGCCGGTCGTAGACGAGGTCGAGCGCGACCTCGCGCGCCTCCTCGTCGATCTTGGTCATCGGCAGGATCTTGGCCGCGTGCACGATCGCGGAGTCCAGGCCCGCCTTCACGCACTCGTGGAGGAACACCGAGTTCAGCACGACGCGGGCGGCCGGGTTGACGCCGAACGAGACGTTCGACAGGCCCAGCGTGGTCTGGACCGTGGGGTAGGCGCGCTTGAGCCGGCGGATCGCCTCGATCGTCTCCAGGGCGTCGCGGCGCGTCTCCTCCTGACCGGTGGTGATCGGGAAGGTCAGCGTGTCGACGACGATGTCCTCGACCTTCATGCCCCACGTGCCGGTGAGGTCCTCGATGAGGCGCGAGGCCACCCGGACCTTCCACTCGGCCGTGCGCGCCTGACCCTCCTCGTCGATGCACAGCGCGACGACTGCCGCGCCGTGCTCCTTGACCACGGGCATCACCCGGGCGAACCGCGAGCCCGGTCCGTCGCCGTCCTCGTAGTTGACCGAGTTGATGACCGAGCGACCGCCGAGCAGCTCGAGCCCGGCCTCGATGACCGCCGGCTCGGTCGAGTCGAGCACCAGCGGCAGCGTCGACGCGGTGGCGAAGCGGCCCACGACCGCCTTCATGTCGGCCACGCCGTCGCGGCCGACGTAGTCGATGCACACGTCGAGCAGGTGGGCGCCGTCGCGCGTCTGGTCGCGCGCGATCTCGATGCAGTCGTCCCAGCGCTCCTCGAGCATCGCCTTCTTGAACGCGAGCGACCCGTTGGCGTTCGTGCGCTCGCCGATCGACAGGTAGGACGTGTCCTGGCGGAACGGCACGTGCTGGTAGAGCGACGCGACTCCTGCCTCGCGGCGCGGCCGGCGGGTGGCGAGACCCCGGCCCTGCACGCGCTCGACGACCTGGCGCAGGTGCTCGGGGGTCGTGCCGCAGCAGCCCCCGACGAGGTTGAGCCCGAAGTCGCGGGTGAAGTGGTCGTGCGCGGCGGCGAGCTCCTCGGGCGTGAGCGGGTAGTGCGCGCCGTCGCGGCCGAGCAACGGCAGCCCCGCGTTGGGCATGCACGACAGCATGGTGCTGGCGTGTCGCGACAGGTGGCGCAGGTGCTCGCTCATCTCCGCCGGGCCGGTGGCGCAGTTGAGGCCCAGCACGTCGATGCCCAGCGGCTCGAGCGCGGTGAGCGCCGCGCCGATCTCGCTGCCGAGCAGCATGGTGCCGGTCGTCTCGACGGTGACCTGGCACATCAGCGGCGCGTCCGAACCCGCTGCGGTGATGGCCCGCTTGGCGCCGATGACCGCCGCCTTGGCCTGCAGCAGGTCCTGGGCGGTCTCGACGAGGACGGCATGCACCCCGCCGGCGAGCATGCCGCGTACCTGCGTCTCGTACGCGTCGCGGAGGGTGGCGTAGGGCACGTGGCCCAGCGTCGGCAGCTTGGTGCCGGGGCCCACCGAGCCGATGACCCACCGCGGCTGGTCGGCGGTGGTGCGCTCGTCGGCCACCTCGCGCGCGATCCGCGCGCCGGCCTCGGCGAGCTCCTCGATGCGGCTCTCGATGCCGTACTCCGCGAGGTTGCCCAGGTTGGCACCGAAGGTGTTCGTCTCGACGGCGTCGACCCCGACGTCGAAGTAGGCCTCGTGGACCGCACGGACGACGTCGGGGCGGGTGACGTTGAGGACCTCGTTGCAGCCCTCGTGGCCCTCGAAGTCCTCCAGGCTCGGGTCCTGGTCCTGCAGCATGGTCCCCATGGCGCCGTCGGCGACGACGACCCGCTCCCCGAGGGCGTGCCGGAGGGCGGCCGGGCTGTTGGACACGCGCGCGTTGGCAGACATCGCGGGCGAGTCTAGGGCCGGGACGACGCCGTAGGCTGGTCGGACCGGAAGATGAGAGACCCAGCCACGCGGAGGAGCCCAGGTGACCACGAGGTGATCGAGCTCGACGGCTACCCCGAGCTCGTCGACCCGCTGCTGATCGCGGCGTTCGAAGGCTGGAACGACGCGGGCGACGCGGCGACCTCGGCGGTCGAGCACCTGGAGGAGGTCTGGTCCTCGACCCCGCTGACCGAGATGGACCCCGAGGACTACTACGACTACCAGGTCAACCGGCCGACGGTCTCGGTCGGCGAGGACGGCCGGCGACTGGTCACCTGGCCGACGACCCGGGTCTCGTTCGCCCGGCTGCCCGACGTCGGCCGGGACGTCGTGCTCATCCGCGGCATCGAGCCGAACATGCGGTGGAAGCAGTACACCCACGAGATCCTCGGCGTCTGCCACGAGCTCGGCGTCGAGATGGTGGTGACCCTGGGGGCGCTGCTCGCGGACTCGCCGCACACGAGGCCGGTCCCGGTGACCGGGACGTCCTCGGACGAGGGCGTCGTCACCTCGCTGCACCTCGAGACGTCGCGCTACGAGGGCCCGACCGGCATCGTCGGGGTCGTGCAGGACGCGTGCACCCGCGCGGGCGTGCCGGCCCTGTCCATCTGGGCGGCGGTCCCGCACTACGTCGCCCAGCCGCCCTGCCCGAAGGCCACGCTCGCGCTGCTGCGCCACATCGAGGACCTGCTCGACGTGCCGATCCCCCTCGGCGAGCTGCCCGACGACGCGCGCGCCTGGGAGCGCGGTGTCGACGAGCTCGCGGCCGAGGACACCGAGGTCGCCGACTACGTCCGCTCGCTCGAGGAGGCCAAGGACCTCACCGACGCGCCGGAGGCCTCCGGTGACGCGATCGCGCGGGAGTTCGAGCGCTACCTGCGCCGCCGCGGCGACGAGCCCGGCCCCCACCCCCGCCCCTGACCCCCCCCACCGTCGGTAGCAGGCGCGCAGGCGCAGGGCGGGGCGCGGCCAACCGTGGGTGATCATGCGGGGTGCGGGTGGCCGGGGGGGTTGTGGTGCGTCAGAGGCGGATGCCGAGGAGGGCGTTGACGGCGCGGGACACGACGCCGGGCGCACCCTCGTCGGTCCCGGACCCCGCCTCGGCCTGGGTGACCCAGTGGTCCACGGCCGTGAGCGCCCCCGGCGCGTCGAGGTCGTCGGCCAGGTGTCGCCGGAGGGCGTCGAGCACGGCGTCCGGTGACGGACCGCCGTTGCGCGACACCGCGGCCTGCCAGCGGGCCAGGCGGGCCTCCGCCGAGGTCAGGTCCTCGTCGGTCCACTCCCAGTCCGAGCGGTAGTGGTGCGCGAGCAGCGCCAGCCGCAGGGCCATCGGGTCGTGGCCCTGCGCGCGCAGCGTCGACACGAACACGAGGTTCCCCCTGGACTTCGACATCTTCTCGCCGTCGAGCCCGACCATGCCGGCGTGCACGTAGTGCCGCGCGAACGGCCACGACCCCGTGAGCACGTGCGCCTGCGAGGCGCTCATCTCGTGGTGCGGGAAGACCAGGTCGCTGCCGCCGCCCTGCACGTCGATCGCCGTGCCGAGCCGCTCCAGCGCGATCGCCGCGCACTCCAGGTGCCAGCCGGGCCGTCCCGGAGGGAGCGCGTCGCCCGCCTCCCACGCCGGCTCCCCCGGCCGCGCCGCCTGCCAGAGCAGACAGTCCAGCGGGTGCTTCTTGCCCGGCCGCTCGGGGTCGCCGCCGCGCTCCGCCGCCAGCGCGAGCATCGTCTCGTCGTCGAGCCGCCCGACCCCGCCGAACCGCGGGTCGCTGTGCACCGAGAAGTACATGTCGCCGTCGACCTCGTAGGTCGCGCCCGCCTCCCGCAGCCGCTGCACGGCGACGGCGATCTCGGGGATCGCCTCGACCGCCCCGACGTAGTCGCGCGGGGGCAGGATGCCGAGGGCGGTCATGTCCTCGCGGAACAGGGCCGTCTCGCGCTCGGCCAGCTCCTGCCAGTCGTGGCCGTCACGGACCGCGCGCTCGAGCAGCGGGTCGTCGACGTCGGTGACGTTCTGCACGTAGTGCACGTCGTGCCCGCCGTCGAGCCAGACGCGGTGGACGAGGTCGAACGCGAGGTACGTCGCCGCGTGACCCATGTGGGTCGCGTCGTAGGGCGTGATGCCGCACACGTACATGCGCGCGGTCGGGCCCGGGGCGGTGGGCCGCACCTCGCCGGTCGACGTGTCGAACAGGCGCAGCGACAGCCCCGACCCCGGCAGGGACGGGATCGCGGGAGCGGGCCAGGCGTGCACGCGGGGATCCTACGTGCCTAGAAGGGGGGCCACGGGATCGCCGGCCAGCCCTCCGAGGGGTACGGCAGGTGGCCGGCGTCGAGGAGCCGGTCGACCCGGCGCCGCAGGGCCAATACCTCGGCCGGCGCGACGAGCCCGGACAGCTCGGCGCCCAGTGGTCCGTCCAGCCGGCCGCACAGCTCGCGCAGCAGCTCGCGCTCGACGTCGGTCAGACCCTCGCCGGCCCAGCCCCAGAGGACCGTGCGCAGCTTGGGCTCTCGGTGCAGGCACACGCCGTGGTCGACCCCGCGTACGACGCCGTCCGGCCCCGGCAGCACGTGGCCGCCCTTGCGGTCGGCGTTGTTCAGCACGACGTCGAGCAGGGCCATCCGGCGCAGGCGCGGGTCGTCTGCGTGGGCCAGCACGACCGGCTCCCCGCCGGTGCCGAGAGCGTCCAGGACGTGCCGCCATCCGTCGGGCACGGCGTGCGGCGCGAGCACGTCGACCAGACCGGCCGCCTCGTCGGTGTCGACCCAGAGCTGGCACATTCCCTCGCCGAAGGGTCCGTCGCGCAGCACCGTCGGCGGGACGACGTCGAACCCGCCGGCCACCGAGAGGACGTACGACGCGACCTCGCGGCCGGCCAGCGACCCGTCGGGGAAGTCCCAGAGCGGCCGCTCCCCCGCGACCGGCTTGTAGACGCACCGCTCGACGACACCGTCGTGCTCGATGCTGCAGAACAGCGTCGCGTTCGAGGCCTCGACGAGACGGCCCTGCACGGTGACCTCGCCGTGGCGCAGCAGCTCGAGCGCGGTCGCGACGTCGATCTCGCTCACGGCCGGCCCGGCGGCGTCAGCGGCGGTAGCCGTTGGCCCGCGGGCACACGTGCCCCTCGGCGTCCAGCGGGCCCCCGCAGAACGGGCAGGGCGGCCGCCCGGCCGAGACCACGGCCTGCGCACGGGAGACGAACGATCGCGCGACCGGGCCGGGGATACGCACGCGCAGCAGCGGCGGCCCCTCGTCGTCATCGCCGGTGATGAGCGGGGTCTCGTCGTCCTCGTCGTCCTCGGTCAGCGCCTGCGCCTCGATCACGAGAACCTCGTCGGACTCGTCCCAGGCCAGAGCCATCGTGCCGACGCGGAACTCCTCCTCGATCGGGCTCGCCAGGGGCGCCGAGTCCTCGACGTCCGTCGGCGTGATGGCGGGCACGGGCGCCTCCCCGGACGAGAGCCGCACGACCTCGTCGAGCAGTGCCTCCACCCGCTCGGCGAGCACCGACACCTGCTGCTTCTCCAGCGCCACGCTGGTCGTGCGCCCACCGCCGGAGGCCTGCAGGAAGAAGGTGCGCTGTCCGGGCTCGCCGACGGTGCCCGCCACGAAACGGTCGGGCGGGTCGTACTCGAACACGATCCGGGCCATGCGCCGACCCTATGCGCTCAGCCCCGGCCACCGGCGCCCGCGCCGCCCCCCACCGGGGCGTCGGACGACGGCGCCTTCCGCCGTCGGGTGCGCCGCCGCGGAGGAGCCAGGAAGCCCAGGTCGCCCCCGGTGTCGTTGGAGCGGACGACGAACGGGCGCAACGGGGTGTAGGTCACGACGCTCACCGACGCCGGGTCCACCAGGATCCGCTGGAACTGGTCGAGGTGCATCCCCAGCGCGTCGGCGAGGACCGCCTTGATGACGTCGCCGTGCGAGACGACCGCGTAGACCGCGTCGTCGCCCAGCCGCGCGTTCCAGTCGCGCACGGCCTGCACCGCCCGCGACTGCATGTCACGCATGGCCTCGCCTCCGTCGCCGGGGAAGGTCATCGCGGACGGGTGGGACTGCACGACCTTCCACAGCGGGTCCTTGGCGAGCCGCTTGAGCTCCTGGCCCGACCAGTCGCCGTAGCGCACCTCCCCGACCCGGTCGTCCGCGTGGCGCTCGACGCCCTCGCGGCCGGCGAGCAGCAGGTCGGTCGTCTCCTGGCAGCGCTGCAGCGGGCTGCTGACCACGCACGCCAGCGGCACGGGCGTCAGCCGCGCGGCGAGCGCGCCGACCTGGTCGCGGCCGGTGTCGTCGAGGGCGACACCCTCGGTCCAGCCGGCGAGGACCCCCGCGCCGTTCGCCGCGGTGCGGCCGTGGCGGACGAGCAGGACGGTGGTCACGAGGAGCAACAGTACGAGACCCCGCGGCCCCTCCGTCGGTCACAATGGGCGCGTGATCGTCGACTGCGCGCTCTACCACCACGGGGTGCGCGAGCTCGTCGACGAGGACCTGGGCGAGGCACTCCGCGCCGCCCGGGCGCGCGGCGGCAGCTTCATCTGGATCGGCCTGCACGACCCGACGCACGACGAGCTGGAGAAGGTGGCGGCCGAGTTCGCGCTGCACCCGCTCGCGGTCGAGGACGCGGTCAAGGCACACCAGCGGCCCAAGATCGAGGAGTTCGAGGACTCGCTGTTCGTGGTGCTCAAGACGGTCCGCTACGACGAGGCGACCCAGCAGGTCGAGCTCGGGGACGTGATGCTCTTCCTCGGCGACTCGTTCGTCGTCTCGGTGCGCCACGGCCAGGCGCGCGCGCTCACGGGCATCCGCCGTCGCCTCGAGGCGGAGGGGCACCTGCTCGACTGCGGCCCGTCGGCGGTGCTCTACGCGATCTGCGACGCCGTCGTCGACGACTACAGCGCCATCGCCCTCGCCGTCGAGGAGGACATCGAGGAGGTCGAGGAGCGGGTCTTCTCCCCGGACCGCAGCAACGACGCCGAGCGCATCTACAACCTCAAGCGCGAGGTGATCGAGTTCCGGCGAGCCGTCCGTCCCCTGGTCGACCCGATGAGCCGGCTGGCGGCGGGCATCGTCCCGCGGGTGCACGAGACCCTGCACCCGTTCTTCCGCGACGTCGCGGACCACGCCGTCCGCGTGGCCGACCAGGCCGACGGCTTCGACGACCTGCTGTCGTCGGTGCTCAGCGCGAACCTCGCCCAGGTCGGCGTGCAGCAGAACGCCGACATGCGCCGCATCTCGGCCTGGGTGGCGATCGCCGCCGTCCCGACCGCCATCGCCGGCATCGAGGGCATGAACTTCACGAACATGCCCGAGCTGACGTGGCGCTACGGCTACCCGATGGTCCTCGTCCTCATGGTTGTCGCCTGCACGGCGCTCTACAGAGCGTTCAAACGGAGTGGCTGGCTGTGAAGGACTCGGCGGCCGGAGGAAAAATAGTCCTCCGGCCAGCAGGTATTTCTGCCGAGTCATAGCCAGGGACCGCCGTGGCCAGCCACGATGGCCCTGACGTGCGCCGGGGGGCCGGAGGGCACGGGCAGGACAGACCGGTAGGAACCGACGGCGACTGGGGGTGGGCATGCGTTCCACGGTGCGCCCCCGCGCAGGCTGGGCCGCCGGCCTGGTGGCCGCCCTGGTCGTCACCGTCGTCGGGACGAGCGCTCCGGCGAGCGCCACCGACCCCACCGCCACCCCGACCGCCAGCGCCACCGCCACCGCGGACGGCGACGGCCTGACCAGGGCCGAGCGCCGGGCCAAGCGCGCCGAGGCCCGGAAGGCCAGGGCCGAGCGCGCCGAGGCCAGAGCGGCAGAGGCCGCCGAGGCGAAGGCCCGGGCGGAGGCCAAGTCAGAGGCCGAGGCGAAGGCCGCCGAGGCCGCCGCGCTGGCCGAGGAGGCGGCGCACGACGCCGCCGCGCTGGTCGAGGCGTCGAAGGAGCTGGCGAAGGCCAAGGCCGACCTGACGCTCGCGCAGGTGGCGCTCACGACGGCCCGCGAGGACCTCGAGACGGCGCGGGCCCTCGACGCCCAGGCGCAGACCGACCTCGACGCCGCGGTGCTGGCCGAGGAGCGTGCGGCCCGCGAGCTGGCCGACGTCGAGGCCCGCATCCTCATGCGACAGGGAGACCTCGGCCGCCTGGCCCGCACCGCGTACCAGTCCAACGGCTCGATGGGCGAGTGGGCGATCGTGCTGTCGTCCGCCAGCCCCAACCAGCTCGCCGAGCGCCTCGCCTTCCTGCAGAGCGTCGGCGCCGCGGGCAACGCCGTCCTCGCCGACCTGGCCGCCGACAGGGCCGAGCTGCTCAACGCGCAGGCCCGGCTCTCGGCCGCCCGCGCGGAGGAGGAGGTCCAGCGCGCCGCCGCCGCGACGGCACTCGCCACCGTGCGCGCCAAGGAGATGCTCGCGGAGGCGGCGGAGAAGCAGGTCGACGCCGTCGTCGCGGCCCGCAAGGCGGCCTTCGACGCCGCCCGCGAGGCCGCGGTCGAGGACAAGCGGCGCTACCAGGTGCTGGTGGTGCAGTCCGGAGCGCTCGGCGCGCGCATCAACGAGCTGCACGCGGAGCTGGCCGGGTCCGGCAAGGTCCCGAAGGGCACCGGTGAGTTCGTGCTGCCGGGCACCGGCGACGTGACCTCGCCGTTCGGGCCGCGCCTGCACCCGATCCTGAAGTACGTGAAGGTGCACACCGGGACCGACTTCGGCGCCGGTGACGGCATCGTCTACGCCGCCGACGCCGGGGTCGTGCTGCTCACCGAGTACAACGTGGCGTACGGGAACATGACCGTCGTCGACCACGGCCGCATCGGCGGGCTGCGCGTCACCACGCTGTACGCGCACCAGTCGGCCGTCGGGGTCGAGCCGGGCGACAAGGTCGTGCGCGGCCAGGCGATCGGCGTCATCGGGTCGACCGGCTACTCGACGGGTCCGCACCTGCACTTCGAGGTCAGGGTCGACGGCGAGCCGTTCGACCCCGCGCCCTTCCTCAAGGGCGCGGTGCTGCCGACCAGGCTGGGACAGGACGTGGGCCGCGCACGCCAGTGAGCGTGACCCGGAGCCTGCTCGCTCGTTTGTCACGGTGGTCCCGTGGCAAAGGAGTAGGTCATGCGCACACGCCTGGCAGCGGTCGCTGCCGCCTCGACGGCGGCTGCCGTCCTGGTGGGTGGGTCGCCGGCCGGTGCGACGAGCGGCCTGACCGTCCCCACCCCTGCCGTCACCCCGCTGCCGACGGTGTCGGTGCCGGTCCCCCTGCCGACCAAACCGACCGACCCCCTGCCGAGCCCGTCGCTGCCCGTGCCCGTCCCGTCGGTGCCCGGCACCGGCGGTGTCGGAGGCTCCGGCGGGTCGGGAGGCACGGGCGGCACGAACCCCGCGCCTGGCGGCCCCTCCGCCGGGACGGACGGGTCCGGCAAGGCGTCCGCGACGTCCGCGCGGGCCGAGCGGGCTCGGGACCGCCGGGCGCGCGACGCGACGCCGATGCTCGCGGGCACGCCGCAGGCCAGGGACCTCATCGACGACGAGAGCAGCCCGGCCCTGCTCAGGGCGAGCCGCGACTTCCTGGCCGCCGACCAGGGCATCGCCGAGATCGCCCGGCAGAAGCGGATCATGGCCCAGCTCGAGCAGGCGGCGGCCGAGAAGGCCGCCACCTACCGGGCGATGGACCTCGACGTCCTCACGGCGACGAGCGCTGCCCAGCAGATGCACGAGCGCTACGACTCGGTGCGCGGCCAGCTGGCGGCCGACGCCCGCACGGCGTACGTCACCGGACGGCCGACCACCGACGACGGCGCCGTCACGGGCATGGCGATGGCGCTCGAGCGGCTCGTCGACGGCAGCACGCGGGCGGACCTGCGCGTCGGCGACCTCACCGTCCGCCGGGACACGGTGCGCGCCGAGTTCGAGGCGCTCTCGACCCGCTACGGCCAGGCGAAGAAGGCGCTCGACGACGCCAGCCGCCGCCTGACGAGGCTGGCCGCGCAGCGATCGGCCGCGCTGCAGGCGGTGCAGGCCGCCGGCGCCGGCGACCGGGCGCTGCACCAGGCGCGCATCGTCGAGTCCGGGCAGCTCGGCGCGCAGATCCGCGCGGCGTCGACAGGTCTCGAGCGGGCCGGGACGACCGTGCAGGGCAGCGGGGAGCTCGCCCGGCCGGTCGCCGGTCAGGTCACCTCGCCCTTCGGCATGCGCCTGCACCCGATCCTGCGCTACACCAAGCTGCACACCGGCACCGACTTCGCGGGCGGTGACCCGACCGTGCGCGCCGCCGACGACGGCCGCGTCGTCATGACGGTCGTGAGCACTGCCTACGGCAACTTCACCGTCGTGGACCACGGCGTCGTGGACGGCAAGCGCGTCACCACGGCGTACGCGCACCAGGCGCGGTTCCTCGTCGCCGAGGGCGACGCCGTCCGCAAGGGCCAGCCGATCGGCATCGTCGGGTCCACCGGCTACTCGACCGGCCCGCACCTGCACTTCGAGGTCCGCGAGGACGGCACGGTCGTCGACCCCGCCCGCTACCTCGGCTGAGAGCGCCCTACTGCTCCAGTGCGCCCGTCGACTGGCCGACCTCGATGAGGTGCCCGTCAGGGTCCCGGACGTAGCAGCGGATCTCGGCGCCGCGGTCCTGCGGTGGGGTGAGGAACTGCGCTCCCTTGCTGCTCCAGTCCGCGAACACGGCCTGGATGTCGGCGACGCGGATGTTGAGGAACGCGCTGGTCAGGTGCGGGTCGGCGGGCACGTCCAGCGTCACCTCCGGCTTGTCCTCGGTCGGGCCGCCGCCGATGTTGATGATGACCCAGCCGTTGGCCAGCTTCACCATCGCCGGGATGCCCTGCTCCTGGTCGCCGGGCCACACCACCTCACCGCCGAGCACGGAGGCGTAGAAGTCGCGGGATCGGGCGATGTCGGAGACCACGATGAAGTGGGTCAGCAGGATCCCCTCGCGCGGGGCGGGGAAGTCGTCGGCGATGCTCATGCGTCCTCCTCGAGGTCGGTCGGACCCCCCGAGCCTGGCACGGATCGCCGTGACCGTCAGGCGTCGATGACGCCGCCGGCCAGCAGCGCCATGACCACGAGCCCGAGCAGGATGCGGTAGGCGACGAACGGCCGGAAGGTGTGCGTGGCGATGTAGCGCAGGAAGAAGGCGATGACGCCGAGCGCCACGAAGAACGCGATGACGGTGGCCACCAGCGTCGGCCCCCAGGTGACCGGGGCCTCGCCGGACACGACGTCCTTGAGCTCGAACAGGCCCGACAGGACGACGGCCGGGATCGCGAGGAGGAACGAGTAGCGCGCGGCTGCCTCGCGCCGGTAGCCCATGAGCAACCCGGCCGTGATGGTGCCGCCGGACCGCGAGACGCCGGGGATCAGGGCCAGTGCCTGCGCGCCGCCGTAGGCCAGCGCGTTCTGGAAGGTGAGCCGGTCGAGCGGCTTGGAGTTGCGCGCCACGTGGTCAGCCACGCCGAGGACCACGCCGAACACGACGAGGGTGCTGGCGATGAGCCACAGGTTGCGGAACGTGTCCTCGATCGTGTTCTGGAACAGCAGACCGAGCACGCCGATGGGCAGCGTGCCGACGATGACGTACCAGCCCATGCGCGCGTCGAGCTCGCCGCGCAGCTCGGGCCGGAACAGCGAGAGGCTCCACGTCCGCAGGATGTTCGCGATGTCGCGGCGGAAGTAGAGCAGGACGGCGGCCTCGGTGCCGAGCTGGGTCACGGCCGTGAACGCGGCGCCCGGGTCCTCCCAGCCGGCGAGCTCGGCGACGATGCGCAGGTGCGCGCTGCTGCTGATCGGCAGGAACTCGGTCAGCCCCTGCACGAGGCCGAGCACGACGGCCTCGAACCACGAGAACACGGGCGGTCAGTCCCCCAGGCCGGACTCGTCGAGCGCCTCGGACACCGTCCGCAGCGTGGCGACCCGCTCGTCGAGGCTCCCGGCGTACGACGCGACGGCGAGGGTCGTCACCCCTGCCTCGGCGAACGCCGCCAGCCGGTCGCGGATGCGCTCGCGCGGCCCGATGAGCGACGTGCGGTCGATGAACTCGAACGGCACGGCCTCGGCGGCGTCGCGGTGCTGGCGGGCCAGGTAGAGGTCCTGCACCGTTGCGGCGGCCTCCTCGTAGCCCATCCGCACGGCCAGGCGGTTGTAGAAGTTCTGCTCGCGGCTGCCCATGCCGCCGACGTAGAGGGCGGCGTAGTGGCGCAGCGGGGCGGCGCAGGCCTGCAGGTCGTCGCCGACGACGACGGGCACGGTGGGCACGACGTCGAACCCGGTCATGTCCTTGCCGGCCGTCGCGCGCCCGGCCCGGATGTGGTCGGTCGACTCCTTCGCGTGCTCGGGGGCGAAGAAGATCGCGAGCCACCCGTCGGCGATCTCGCCGGTCAGCTCGAGGTTCCTGGGCCCGACGGCCGCGAGGTAGAGCGGGATGTGCTCGCGGACCGGGTGCACGGTGAGCCGCAGCGCCTTGCCGGGACCGTCGGGCAGCGGCAGCGTCCAGTGCGTGCCCTCGTGCACGACCTTCTCACGGGCGAGCGCCATGCGGACGATCTCGACGTACTCGCGGGTGCGGGCCAGCGGCTTGTCGAAGCGCACGCCGTGCCAGCCCTCGGACACCTGCGGCCCCGACACGCCGAGGCCGAGCCGGAACCGGCCGCCCGACAGCGAGTCGAGCGTCGCAGCGGTCATGGCCGTCATCGCGGGCGTCCGGGCGGGGATCTGGAAGATCGCCGACCCGACGTCGATGCGCTCGGTCTGCGCCGCCACCCACGCAAGCACCGTCGCGGCGTCGGAGCCGTAGGCCTCGGCGGCCCACGCACGAGTCGTAGCCCAGCCGGTCGGCCTCCTGGGCCAGGGCGAGGTTGTCCCGGTCGTTCCCGGCACCCCAGTAGCCGAGGTTCACAGCGAGTCGCATGGAGGTCGACCCTATAGATTCGCCGGTCATGGAGCAGCGCAGCCTCGGCCGGTCGGGCCTGACCGTGAGCCGGCTCGGCCTCGGGACCATGACCTGGGGCCGCGACACCGACGAGCACGAGGCCGCCGACCAGCTCTCGATGTTCCTCGAGGCGGGCGGGACGCTGCTGGACACGGCAGCCGGCTACGGCGACGGCGAGTCGGAGCGGGTGATCGGCGGGCTGCTCGCCTCCAAGGTCGACCGGGAGGAGGTCGTGCTCGCGACCAAGGCCGGCGTCTCCCGTCGTACCGGCGAGCGGGTCGTCGACACCTCGCGGCGCGCGCTCCTGGACGCGCTCGACGGCTCGCTGCTGCGGCTCGGCACCGACCACGTCGACCTGTGGCAGGTGCACGCGTGGAGCGACCGCGCGCCGCTGGAGGAGACGCTGTCGGCGGTCGACGCGGCCGTCACGTCGGGGCGCGCGCGCTACGCCGGCGTCTCGAACTACTCGGGCTGGCAGACGGGGCAGGCGGTGACCTGGCAGGAGGCCTGGCCGGGCCGCGCGCGGATCGTCTCGACGCAGATGGAGTACTCCCTGCTCCAGCGCGGCATCGAGCGGGAGGTGCTGCCCGCGGCCGCGGCGCTCGGGCTCGGCGTCCTGCCGTGGTCGCCGCTGGGTGCGGGGTGCTGACCGGGAAGTACCGCGGCGGCACCCCGGCCGACTCGCGCGCCGCCTCGCCGCACTTCGCGCGGTTCATCGAGCGCTTCCTCGACGACCGCTGCCGCCGCATCGTCGACGCGGTGGCGACGGCCGCCGACGGGCTCGACGTGGCGCCGCTGGAGGTGGCGCTGGTGTGGGTGCGGGACGCGGCCGGTGTCACCGCGCCGATCGTCGGGGCGCGCACGGCAGCCCAGCTGCGGGCGTCGCTGGACGCCGAGGGCCTGACCCTGCCGGCCGAGATCCGCTCCGCGCTCGACGAGGTCTCCGCTCCCCCGACGGGCTACCCGGACGGGTGAGTTCGCCGGGTCCTGCCGCGTCGGCGGGGCGGACTGGGCCACACTGGGACCGATGGCGGAGTGGGAGTACCAGCACCTCTACCTGCCGCGCGGCACGAGCCGGGGCGCCGCGCGGCGACTCCTGACGGACCACGCCGAGTACGGCCACTGGGAGCTCACCCGGCTGCGCCTGCACGCCGACGGCAGCCGCCGCGTGGTGCTGCGCCGCAAGGTGATCCGGGTGGTCCGCACCGCCTGACGATCGGCAGCGCGTACGTCAGCAGGTGGACAGGAAGCGGTCCAGGACGCGCGTACCGAATCGCAGCGAGTCGGTCGGCACGCGCTCGTCGACGCCGTGGAACATGCCAGTGAAGTCGAGGTCCGGGGGCAGCCGCAGGGGCGCGAAGCCGAAGCCACGGATGCCGAGCAGGCTGAAGGACTTGTTGTCGGTGCCGCCGGACAGGCAGTAGGGCACGGCGCGCGAGCCGGGGTCCTCGGCCTGCAGCGCTGCGACCATCGCGTCGACGAGCGGCCCGTCGAAGGTCGTCTCGAGGGCGATGTCGGTGATGACCTCCTCGCGGCGGACGTCCGGGCCGATCAGCTCGTCGATGGTCGCGAGCAGCTCGTCCTCGAAGCCGGGGAGGAACCGGCAGTCGACGAACGCCTCGGCCGACTGCGGGATGACGTTGTGCTTGTAGCCCGCCTTGAGCATCGTCGGGTTGGCCGTGTTGCGCAGGGTGGCGCCGACGATGCGGGCGAGGGTGCCGAGCTTGGACAGCGCGGGCTCCGGGTCCGACAGGTCCACGTCGATGCCGAGGGCGTCGGACATCTCCTCGAGGAAGCGCTGCACGGTGGGCGTCATGCGCACGGGCCACTCGTGGCGCCCGACCCGCGCCACCGCCTCGGCCATCGCGGTCACGGCGTTGTCGTCGTTGACCATCGACCCGTGCCCGGCACGGCCTTCGGCGACCAGGCGGAGCCAGCGGATGCCCTTCTGCGCGGTCTCGATCAGGTAGACCCGCTCGTCACCGACGGAGAACGAGAACCCCCCGACCTCGCTGATGGCCTCGGACACGCCCTCGAACCGGCCGGGGTGGTTGTCGACCATCCAGTGCGCGCCGAGCTTGCCGCCGGCCTCCTCGTCGGCGAGGAAGCACAGCACGACGTCGCGCGGCGGGCGGCGGCCCTCGCGGCGCCACTGGCGCACGACCGCGAGCACCATCGCGTCCATGTCCTTCATGTCGACGGCACCGCGGCCCCAGACACAGCCGTCGACGACCTCGCCGGCGAAGGGGTCGTGGGTCCAGTCGCGGGCCTCGGCGGGCACGACGTCGAGGTGCCCGTGGACCAGCAGCCCGGGGCGGGACGAGTCCTCTCCCTCCCAGCGCACGACGAGGCTCGTGCGCCGCTCGGCCGACTCGAAGACCTCGGGCTCCAGTCCCACCTCGGACAGCAGGCCCGCGACGTGCTCGGCCGCCGCCCGTTCCCCCGGCCCGCTGCCGTCGCCGTAGTTCGACGAGTCGATGCGGATCAGGTCGCGGCAGATGTCGACGACCTCGGCCTCGGCCGTGGGGACGGCGGGGTCGGGCACGGTGCCTCCTCGGGGGCCGGTCGGACACGGTCATCCTGCCCCACGGGCCCTTCCGCCGATGCGTGGCGGGCCCGCCGGGTTTGCTAGGGTTGCCTGCGCACTTCGGGACGGCCGCGAGGCCGGGCCGGGTGCGTGCAGGACACCTCGTCCGGGTGGCGGAATTGGCAGACGCGCTAGCTTGAGGTGCTAGTGCCCTTTACCGGGCATGGGGGTTCAAGTCCCCCCTCGGACACGCATTGCTCGACGCGAAGCCGCAGGTCACCGGCCTGCGGCTCGTGTGATTCCGGTGTCCGGCCGAAGACCCCGCTACGCCCAACGCCGGGACCTCAGCCCGGCGAGCCGGATTGCCCTGGAGCAGGTCCCCGCGCACCGCGGCCTCGAGGCACTTGCCGACGATGGTGGCGAGGTAGGCGACGGAGCGGTGCGACAGGCCGGTGACAGCGGCGTGGTCGGCCCTGCCGCTGTGAGCAGCCGGGCGTAGAGGGTGGGGAGGGCGGCGAGCTTGATGCTCTGCAGCGGTCGCGAGCTGAGGGCCGGCAGCCGCACTGCTCGACGGTGACCCTCTGCGGCCGCACGAACGACCCGGCGCCGACTTCGAGATACCTACCGGTGGCTTCCTTGCGAATCGGTTCTACCTCGGGCCGTCGGCCACCTTGGACCGGCGATCTGGGGAGTGCTCGCGAACGGCACCTGAGGGCGCATCGGGCGTAGCGTGAAAGGCGAACCAGGGGCTGCACGCATGACTGGCAGTCGCATGCTGACCTGGGCTGCTCCCCTCAGAGAGTGGGTCGCGATGGCCGACATGGAGTCCAGCGTGGTGATAGCGCGGCCGGTAGAAGAGGTCTTCGACTTCTTCCTCGACCTGGATGCGAATGCATCGAAGGTCGATCCAACTGCAGGGTCTGTCCTCAAGGCGCCGGCTGGGCCTACCGGGCCCGGCACGACGTTTCGATTCAGGCAGCAGAGCCTCGGGCGAACGAGGGAAACAATGACTCGCTTCACGGCGGTCGAACCCAACGACAAGATTGAGTTCGAGGCCGAGATCGGCCCGATGAGACCCAAGTGCGACCTCACCTTCGCGGAGACGGCGTCAGGAACTGAGGTTACTTTCCGTGGAGACTCCAATGCCCCCGGCCCGCTCAGGCTGCTCAATCCGCTTCTCAACCGCAAGGGCCAGCAGGTTTGGAGTCGGAGGCTTGCCCGGATAAAGGCGGTCCTGGAGACGGAGGCGCCCTGACGCGTGGACGCCATTCACAGTCACCGAAGCGGTCAGGGAAGCGATTCTCGACGGAACCAGGCCGATTCAGCGGCATGTGCCGAAGTCCGTCGCCGCTGCGTCGGGACGGACCCTCGGAGCCCCGGGGTCGTGAAGGCCGACCTCGGTCCGGCGTGACCTACCGGGTCGAGCTCCGTCGCCGGCGGCACTCAGACACAACGCAGGGGCTCGAACCGAAGGGCACCCTGCCTACTCCAGCGGTGGGTCGGTCCCAGTGGTGTAGCGGCGCCCGAGCGGACTCGTCCACGTGCGTACGCCCGTCTCCGGGTCGTACCGCAAGCGCCAGCGGCCGTGCGTCTTCGCGTTGTGGTGCTGCCGGCACAACGGGCCGAGGTTGATGGTGACCGTCCGGCCGCCCTCGCCGTGGAAGGTCAGCACGTGGTCACAGTCGCAGTCCTGGGCGCGCCGTGAGCAGCCTGGGAAACCGCAGGTCCGGTCACGGGCGGCGATGAATGCGCGCATCGCCTCGGAGGGGCGGTAGGTCTCGGCGCCGCGGTCGACGACCTGACGGGTCCCCGGGTCGGTGGTCCAGCGCACCCAGTCACGCTCGGCGGCAAGACGTCGCGCCAGCAGGCCGGGGATCGGGCCGTAGCCGGGCAGCTCGGCCGGGTTGTCCGCGAGCCCGAGCGCGGTCGGCAGGTCGACGACCACGGCGACCGTCTGTGCTCCCCCGCACCGACATCTCGGCAGCTCCGGCGACGCCGCCGTCCCGGCCGGTGCCCCGCCCGGCGTCCCGCCTGCTGCGGTCGTCCCGCCGGCTGCGGGAACGGCAGCGGCCGGTGACGGAGTCGGCGCAGCCAGGATCGCCGCCACGAGGGCGTCCACCCGCAAAGCGTCCAGGCCCGGGTCCTCGGCGCCCGTCGAGCGCCGCGCGCCCTGCTCGACCGACGCGCGTCGGCTCAGGGCCGACCAGGAGGTGTCGGCGACGTCGGCCGGCAGGGTCACCCACCAGCCCTCCATCGCGTCGGGCATCGGGTTGCGCTCGATCGTGCGCCCGGCGGCCGCCTTGTGGTGGCGCCGCAGCGCAGCCGTCGGGTCGGCGGACAGGATCGCCCGGGCGGTCGCCCGCTTCATCTCGGCCAGCGTCTGCTCGTGGGCCTTCGCGAGCACGAGCACCTCCACGGTGGCCGACAGCTCGCCGTCGAGGTCGCGCACCGCGTCGACCAGGTGCGAGGCCTGCTGATAGGTGATCCGGCCGGTCTCCAGCGCTCGCTGCGTGGCAGCGCGCAGGTGAAGCAGGTCGTGGGCGACCCGCGTCCGGTGTGCTGCCGTCGGCGGCGCCAACCGGAGTGCGGCGCCGACCTCGTGCCGCGCGAGGTCGCCCTCGAGGCCCACGTCCTCGGTCGCGTCGACCACCGCGGACAGCGCTCGCTGCTGCAGCCCGTCGACCATCCCCTTGACCCGCTCGACGGCCTCGATCAGCTCGACGCGCGCGTCGCCGCCCAGCGACTCCGGCTCGATCGAGAGGAGCACCGCGAGCGAGCTCGGGTCAGGGTCGCGCTCGAGCATCGACCGGATGAGCTCCGGCGCCAGGCGTGGATCGACCCGCCGCTGGTCGAGCGGCAGCGGGTCGACCGGCCGCGAATCTGCGGTCGGTGCCGGCGCCGCTGGACTCATGGTCGCAACCTAGGACGGACCTTGGACACAACTCCGGCCGCGACGACGCCGTTGTGACGTACGCCCGCCATGCCGTTCCTGGGAAGCACCCCGGTGATTGACCAAGCAACGATGTGGCGCGGTCAGGCCCGGCCGGCCGCTACACTGGCCGGGCGGCGTGCGGGACGCAAGTCCCCGTCGTACCTTCCACCGCTCGTCCGTCGGCCCTGGTCGGCGGAGCCGCGTGCTGTGGACGGCCGTCGAGGAACTAGGGAGTGAACGTGGCAGGTCGAGGCAGGATCGTCGGGTCGAACCTGGGCGGCAAGAGCTACGAGAACGGTGACGGGCCGAGCGTCGCCCAGGTGCGCCAGGCGCGCTACGTCTGCCGGGACGCCCACGTCACCGACGTCCCGTTCTCCGCCGAGGCCGCCGACCTCCCGGCCGTCTGGAGCTGCTCCGAGTGCGGCGACGGCGCCGTGGCCGACGGGCTCGACCCCGACGTCGCCATCCAGGCCCGTGAGGCGCTGGCCGTGGCCGCCCGCGGCGGCAAGCCGGTCGCCAAGACGCCGTGGCAGCACCTCATGGAGCGCCGCACGGTGCCCGAGCTCGAGGTCATCCTCGAGGAGCGCCTCGCGCTCCTGCGCGGCCGCCTGCGCGCCAGCGCCTGACCCGCCGGCCCACCGGTACGGTCGCCGGATGACGGGTCACGACCGGGGCCAGCGCACGTCCGCGTACGTCCTGGTCGGGCTCGGCGCGCTGCTGCTGGTGAGCGGCACGTTCGCCACCGGCCAGGCCCTCGCGGCCGGCAGCTGGGTGTCGGCGGCCCTCATCGCCGCCTTCATGGTCGTCATCGTTCTCGGCATGAGGCGCGGGCTCAGCCAGCTGCGTCAGCCGCAGCAGCCTCCCCCGCAGCACCCGCCGCCGGACTGAGCACCAGCCGACGCGGTGGCGAGGCCGCCCACCGACACTGCCGACCACATGCGCGACACGTCGGCGTGACCCTCCGGGCACTGCACGGTCCCGGCGTCGGCCTCGATCGCGCGACGCACCTCGAACACCCGGTCGCACTCGCGGCAGCGGTAGTCGTAGACGGCCATGCGCCCATCGTAGGTCGCCTAGCCTGGCGCGCATGCCGGACGGACCACGCGAGCTGCGCCTCGCCGTCACCGCGGACGACTACGAGGACGCCCTGCGGTTCTACCGCGACGTCCTCGGCCTCACCGAGGAGGCGACCTACACCCACGACGGGTCGCGGGTCACGATCCTGCACGCGGGGCGGGCGACGCTGGAGCTCGCCGAGCCGGCCTACGCCGAGCACATCGACGAGGTCGAGGTGGGCCGCCGGGTCGCGGGCCACGTCCGTGTCGCGTTCGAGGTCAGCGACCCGCACGCGGTGACCCGGCGCCTCGCCGACGCCGGCGCGAGTGTCGTCGCCGAACCGGTCCTGACGCCCTGGGGCTCGGTCAACGCCCGGCTCGACGGGCCGGCCGGGCTGCACCTCACGGTCTTCTCCCCCGAGATCTACCTGACCCCGCCGACGCCGCTGGACGGACCTGTCGTGCTCGCCGACCCCGACCCCGCATGGGCGGACGCGGCGGACAGACAGATCGAGGACGTACGGCGGGCGCTGGGCGACCGGGCCGGGCCGGTCGAGCACGTGGGCTCGACATCGGTCCCCGGCCTCGCGGCCAAGCCGGTGCTCGACCTCGTCCTGACCGTCCCCGACCCGGCCGACGAGGACGCTTACGTGCCCGCACTGGAGGCCCTCGGCTACACGCTGCACCTCCGCGAGCCCGCCTGGCACGAGCACCGGCTGCTCAAGCACACCGACCCGGCGGTCAACCTGCACGTGTTCGGCGAGGGCGCCGAGGAGGCCGGCCGGATGGTGGCCTTCCGCGACCACCTGCGCGCGGACGACGGCGACCGCGCCCTCTACGAGCGCACCAAGCGCGACCTGGCCGGCCGGGACTGGCACGTCGTGCAGGACTACGCCGACGCCAAGTCCGACGTCGTCGCCGACATCATGCGCCGGGCGCGGCAGGGGCGCTGACGTCGGAGCTGCCGCGCGACCAGTGGTGCTCTGCGACGAGCGCGCCGAGCGGCACGCAGAGCAGCACCACGGCCCAGCCCAGCGGGAGCCCCGCGGCGACGAGCGCGACGACCGCGAAGCAGGCGACGACAGCCGGAGCCATCCGCGCGAGCCCGTGGGCCGGCGTGCCGCCCAACGGCGCGTGCAGCGCCCAGACCACGACCAGGAACAGTGACACCGGCACGGCGACCGTGAGCACGATGAGCGCGTCCGACGCCGGGATCTCGTGGCTGACCGCCTCGGCGGCGACCTCGAGCCCCGCGCCGACCGCCGCCAGCGACGCGAACACGACGTAGTGGCCGTAGCCCCAGAGGAAGGCCAGCTCGCGGTGCCGCGCCAGCCCGCCGCCGGCGTCCTTGAGGAAGTAGACCCACCACAGGGCGAACAGCAGCGCGAGGCTCCCCGCACCGGTGACCACCGTCGCCACGGTGAGGCCGTCCTCGCTGACCGCGCTCTCGGCGGCCGTCGTGGCGGCCAGCACGCTCTCGCCGAGCACGATGATCGTGAACAGCCCGTAGCGCTCGGCGACGTGGTGCGGGTGCCAGTGCGTCGACCCCGGCCGCTCCGCCCACCACGGCACCGCCAGCTCGATCGCGACGAGAACGAGGAACCCCGCGACGGCCGGTCCCTCGGGCAGGGCGAGCCGGGCCAGCCAGGCGGCCTGCAGCACGGCCACCCCGACCGCGTACCGGCGGGTCGTCGACGCCCGCTCCGGGTCCCCCCGGGAGGCGCGCAGCCACTGCGCGACGAGCGCGACGCGCATGATGACGTAGCCGACCGTCGCGGCCCGGAAGTCCTTGTCCTCGAACATCGCCGGCACCCCCGCCGCCAGGACGAGGACCCCACCCATCTGCAGGAGGGTCAGCAGCCGGTAGCCGACGTCGTCGCAGTCGTAGGCCGACGCGAACCACGTGAAGTTCATCCACGCCCACCAGATGGCGAAGAACGCCATGAGGTAGACGACCAGCCCGTCGAGCACGTGGTCGTCCGCGATGTCGTGGGCCAGCTCGCGGGCCACCTGGGCGACGGCGACGACGAGCGTCAGGTCGAACAGCAGCTCCAGCGGCGTCGCGCCCCGGTGGGACTCGTCGACGTCGCGTGCGACCATCGGCAGCCGCCACGGCCTGCGGCCGAGCCCCTCGCTCGCCCCGGCGGAGGCGGTCCTGGTGGCGTCCGGCACAGCCCGGACCGTAGCCGCCGCACGGTCCCCGCGCACGCGGTCGGCGACCTCGCCCGGCCGACAAGGCACAGGGCTGGACTTCTGCCAGACAAATCCCTAGCCTTGACCCCATGTACGTCCTCACGGTGGACCAGCGGGACAGCCGGCGCACCCCCGACCTGGTCGGCGGGCTGCTCGAGAGCCTCGGCGGCGACCCCGCCGCCTACGTGCTCGGCTTCGAGCGCACGGCCGGCGACGAGGTCCAGGGCGTCCTCGACGACCCGGTGGCCGTCGTCGACCTCGTGCTCCGGCTCGTGCGCGACGGGGCCTGGAGCATCGGCGTCGGGGTCGGGGCGGTCAACGAGCCGCTGCCGCAGAGCACGCGTGCGGGCTCGGGGCCGGCCTTCAGCGAGGCGCGCGACGCGGTCTCGCGGGCCAAGTCCCGTCCCTACGACCTGGCCGTGTCCGGTGACCGGCCCGAGCAGGCGAGGCGGGCCCAGGCCGCGCTCGAGCTGCTCGCCGCCACCGTGAGCCGGCGCAGCGAGCGGGGGTGGGAGGCGGTGGACCTTGCCGCGGCCGGGCTGAACCAGATCGAGGTGGCCGCGCGCCTGGGCATCAGCAAGCAGGCGGTCTCCCAGCGGCTGCAGGCGGCCGACTGGCACGTGGAGCCCGACGGGCGCGAGCTGGCCTCCCACCTGTTGTCCGTCGCGGATGGCAGGGTGTCCTGACCGTGACCGTCCTCGCCCTCGCCCTGCTCGCGCTGGCCACCCTCGCGCCGCTGCTGGTCGTCCCCGTCCGGCGGGTGGTGGACGACCCGGTCGTCCCGGTCGCCGCGGCGACCGCGCTGCTCCTCGCCCTGGCCGCAGCCGTCGCGGCCAGGGTCGACCCCGCGTCGGGCTGGCGCGCGGCCGCGGCGGCCGTCCTGGGCGTCGCGCTGGCCACGACCGGTGGCGGGCTCGTGGTCCGCTCGGTGTTCCGGCTCATGCGACGCGAGTTCCTCCCCGCCCGCACCAACCGCAGGGCCTCGGACCCCGAGACCTCCGACGCTCCTCCCGCGACGGCCGCCGAGCCCGGCACGGTGCTGCGCGGCGGCGCCTGGATCGGCTACCTCGAGCGGCTGGCCGTCGCCGCGACGCTGCTCGCCGGCTGGCCCGAGGGCATCGCCCTCGTGCTCGCCGTCAAGGGTGTCGGCCGCTACGCCGAGCTGCGCGAGCCCAACGCCCCTGAGGCGTTCATCATCGGCACCCTGGCCAGCCTGCTGTGGGCCACGGCTGCCGCGGGCACGGCCCACCTGCTGCGCTAGCGTCCCGCCATGCGCATCCTCGTGATCGGCGGCACCCGTTTCATCGGTCGCCACGTCGTCGACCAGGCGGTCGCCAGGGGCCACGACGTGACCGTGTTCCACCGCGGCCGCAGCGGCAGCGACCTGTTCCGTGACGACGACCGGGTCGACCTGCGCATCGGCGACCGCGACTCCGACCTCACCGCGTTGGCCGACGGCCGCTGGGACGCGACCGTGGACACGTGCGCGTACTTCCCCCGGCAGGTGCAGGCGCTGGCCGACGCGCTCGGCGACCGAGCCGGCCGCTACCTGCTCGTGTCCAGCGTCTCGGCCTACGCGCCGCCGACGCACGCCGGCTACACCGAGGACTCGCCGCTGGCCGAGCTCGACGACCCGAGCACGGAGGAGGTCACCGGCGAGACCTACGGCGGCCTGAAGGTGCTGTGCGAGCGGGCGGCCCTCGACCGGTTCGGCCGGGCCACCACGATCGTGCGGCCGACCTACGTCGTCGGGCCCGACGACTACACCTGGCGGTTCCCGTGGTGGGTCGACCGGATGGCACGGGGCGGCGAGGTGCTCGCCCCCGGACCGGCCGACGCGCCGTCGCAGGTGATCGACGTCCGCGACATGGCGTCGTGGATGGTCGGCCTGCTGGAGCGGCACGGGTCCGGCGCGTTCCACGCCGCAAGCCCGCCCCCGCCCTTCACCTGGGGAGAGCTGCTCACGGCGGTCCGCGACGCCGTCGCACCGGCCGGCACCACGCTGCGCTGGGTGGACGGGGACTTCCTGCTCGGCGAGGGCGTCGACGACGGCGCGCTGCCGTTGTGGAGCGCGGGCGACCCTGACGTGCTGATGATGACCGCCGACCCGGCCCGGGCCGTTGCGACCGGTCTGGCCCCCCGGTCGCTCGCCGAGACGGTCCGCGACACGTGGGCCTGGACGCAGCATGCGGACATGCCCGAGGGCACCGGCCTCTCCGCGGACCGCGAGCGCGACCTGCTGGCCGGTTGGCGGTCGCGTCAGGCCCGTGTGTAGAGCACGATGCCCAGGCACATCTCGTCGGACGTGCCCTCCCCCCAGGTGACGTAGCGGGGCTGCTCGTCGGCCAGCTCGGGGACGAGCGAGCGCAGCGACGCGTCGTGGGTGCACGTGACGCGCAGCCGGTCACCGGGCCGCACCCGCACCGGCCGGTCCAGCGGGTCCGCGCCCTGGTCGTCGAAGTCCCACACGGGGCGGTCCAGCAGCCGTCGCGACGTCTCGCCGTCCCGGACGAGGTCCACGGTGATCGACCGGCCGAGCAGGTGCATGTGACCGGCCACGGCGCGCACGTCCAGCGTCGTGTCCACCCGGCGGTCGCAAGCGCTGCGTCGGACCCGCGCGCGGCGCGACGAGGTTGCCGTCGCAGAGCAGCTGAAGACCCGACACGGTGCGGCCCGAGGACTCGCCGAACCGGCTCACCAGGTCGAGCATCGACCGCGACCGGTCGCACATCGGCCCGGACTCGTCGGGCGTGCACGGCAGCTCGACCGGGGCGACGAGCAGCATCGTCTGCAGCGGCTGGAGGTCGGCCGTGCCGGGCATGGTGCGGAGCCGGACCGCCGTGTCGTCGGGCTCGGTGCCCTCGCGCAGGTTGTAGTGGAGCTGCAGCACGATGCGGCTGCCCGGCTCCAGCAGCTTGCCGACGCCGCCGCGGTAGACCGTCTCGCCGCCGCCGGGGGCCCAGCCCGCCAGCCACGGCGCTGAGTCAAGGGCTCCGACCGCGGACCCGGAACGGTTCGGCAGCGCCCCGCCGCCGAAGCAGGTCCAGCCGCGGCCAGCAGTTGCCGCGTCGTGCCGCTCGGCGGCGGCCACCTGGTCGGGCGCCACCACGTAGAGGATGGCGTGGTGCACGACGGCCGGGTTCCCGGGCAGGACGTTGGACCCGGTGACGAACGCCTTCTCCGTCAACCCCGGGTCGACGAGGAAGCACCGGTAGTCGTCGAGCCCGCCGTCGGGTCCGCTGGGGGTGTAGGGGCCGCCGGGGAGCCGGATGGTCACGGACCGCTCGCCGGGGCGCAGCGGCAGCGCGGCCGGTGCGGCGGCGACCTGCTCGGAGGTGTCGCCCGTGGTGCCGTGGTCGTGCGCGCTGTGGTCGTGGGGGAACACCGCCGCCGCGCGCTCGTCGCTGCCTGGGCTGCCGGACGGGTCCGACGAGCAGGCGGCGAGCAGCAGCGCGGCTGCCAGCAGGACCAGCGGGGCGCGCCGACACAGCCCCCCTCCTCGCCGGCCGGTACGCACCACCCGCCGATCCTAGGCTTCCCGACGGCCCGGCAGGGGTAGACGACAACGACTGCCCCTTGCGCGAGGAGAGCCCATGAGCACCCGACTGTCCAGCGGTCGCGGAGCCGCCCACCAGGCGGCCAACAGCGACGCCGTGAACAAGGCCGCCCGTGTCGGCTTCCTGGCCAAGGGCCTGGTCTACGCGCTCATCGGAGTCCTGGCGGTGCAGGTGGCCCTGGGCGACTCGCAGCAGGCCGACCAGAAGGGAGCGCTGCAGGCAGTCGCCGAGCGGCCCGGCGGCACCGTCGTGCTGTGGCTGATGGTCGGCGGGTTCGTCGGCTACGCGCTGTGGCGCTTCAGCGAGGCGGCCTGGGGTCGCCGCGACGAGACCGACGACCGCAAGCGCACCGCGAAGCGCCTCGGCTCGGCGGTCAACGGGCTGGTCTACCTGGCCTTCGCCGTCCTCGCCTTCCGCACGGTCACCTCGTCCTCATCCTCCGGCAGCGAGAGCTCCTCGCTCACCGCGAAGGCCCTGGAGTGGCCGGGGGGCCAGGTGCTCGTGGGCATCGCGGGTCTGGTCGTGATCGTCATCGCCGGCGCCCTGACGGTCCGCGGGCTCAAGACCGACTTCGAGAAGCACCTCGACACCGGCCGCATGGGAAGCACCACGTTCACCGTCGTCCGCCGGCTCGGCCAGGTCGGCTACGTGGCCCGCGGGCTCGTCTTCGGCCTGGTCGGCGTGCTCGTCGTCAAGGCGGCGCTCGACCACCAGCCGGGCAAGGCCGAGGGGTTCGACGTCGCGCTCAAGTCGCTCGCCGACGCACCGTTCGGTCCGGCGCTGCTGGTCGCGGCCGGCCTCGGCCTGGTCTGCTTCGGGGCCTACTGCGTCGCCGAGGCGCGCTACCGCCGCCTCTGACCGAGGGCGTAGAACGCGACCGCGGCTGCTGCCGCGACGTTGAGGGAGTCCACGCCGGCGGCCATCGGGATCCGCACGAGATGGTCAGCCGTGGACGTCGCGCCCTCGGAGAGCCCGGGTCCCTCCGCACCCAGCAGGAGGGCGCAGCGGTCGGTCACGCCCGGCGGGAGCTCGGCGAGCGGCGTGGCGGCGGGGTCGGGGGTGAGCGCGAGCACCGAGAAGCCGAGGTCCCGCAACCGGTGCAGGCCATCCGGCCACGAGTCCATCCGGGACCAGGGCACGGCGAAGACGGCACCCATCGAGACCTTGACCGAGCGCCGGTAGAGCGGGTCCGCGCAGCGCGGGCTGACCAGCACGGCGTCGATGCCGAGCCCGGCCGCGCCGCGGATGACGGCTCCCACGTTGGTGTGGTCGACCAGGTCCTCGAGCACCGCGATGCGCCGGGACCGGGCCGCGAGGTCCAGCGCGTCGGGCAGGGGCAGCCTGCCCATCGCCGCGAGGGCGCCGCGGTGCACGGAGTAGCCGGTGACCTCCTCGAGCACGTCGCGCGACGCCACGTAGACCGGGGCGTGCAGCGTGTCGAGCAGGTCCGCGAGCGCCGGCAGCCACTTCTCCTCCAGCAGGACCGAGCGCACCGGGTAGCCCGCGGCGACCGCCCGGCGGATGACCTTCTCGCCCTCGGCGATGAACAGGCCCTCGGCCGGCTCCCGGGCACGGCGCAGCACGACGTCGGTCAGGCCCACGTAGTCGCCGAGCTCGTCGGCGCCGGTCGACACCCGCACGATCGCGCCCACCCGGCCATGCTGCCCTACCGGTCCCGCGACAAGTGGTGCATAGGCACCCTTACACCTCCAGACCCGGGTTGCCGACACAGGGAGGAGCACCGGTGCGAGACCGGCGCGCTCGCCCCGCTCCGCCCAGGCGCGCGGCGGGACGACGTACGGCGGGGAGGCGGGCCGGATGCGAGACGCCACCGACGCCTCCGCTGCGGGCGTCCCTCCCGTCGCACCGCCCCGGCCCGGCCTGCACGCCGCGCTGCTCGTCCTCGGTCCCCTCCTCGTCGGTCTCGTCGTCACCGCCCAGGTCGTCGGGGCCAACTGGCTGTCGGCGCTGGCCATGCTCGTGGCCGCCGGCTGGACCGGCGGCGCCCTCGTCGTCGGGGTGCGGCGGTACCGTCCCGCCCTGCCCCGCCCCTGGCTCGCCCTCGCGGTCGCCACGGGGATCTTCGTGGCCGGCGCCGTCGCCCGGGTGGTGCTGAGCGGCTCGCCGCTGTCGCCCCTCGCCGACGTCCTGTCGCTCTCCGGCTACGCGACGACGCTCTACGCGTTCAGCAGCCTCCTCCGCGGCCGGGGCTCGGTAGCCGGCGACCGGCACGAGCTCGCCGACGGCGTGATCGTCATGACGGCCGCGGCGTCGGCGGCCGTGGCGTTGCTCACCGTCCCCACCCTCACCGGGACGGACCTCCCCCGCGTGTACGCCGCTGTGCAGGGCATCTACCCGCTCATCGACGTGGCCGTCATCGGCGTCATCCTGATGCTCTCCTGGACGTCCGCGGTCGCCGCGACCTCGTTCCGGCTGCTGGCGGGGGCGATCGTCGCGATGCTGGTGGGCGACCTCGCGTACGCGCTGGCGGCCCGTGAGGGGCAGCTCGTCGCCCCTCCGCTCGTCGACGGCGCCTACGTGCTCGCGTTCCTCTTCCTCGGCACCGCGGCCCTGCACCCGTCGATGGCCGCGCTGAGCGCCGTCCAGCGACGACCGGTGCAGCCCTGGTCCCCCGGCCGCCTCGCCGTCCTGGTCGTCTGCGTGGCGCTGCCCGCCGCGCTGCGCGTCCGGCCGGACGTGCACGCCGCGGAGCGGACCGTCCTCGCGATCGGTTCGGCCGTGATGCTGACCGCCCTGCTCGTGCGCGCGGTGGGCGCGGTGAACGCCCACAGCCGGGCCCAGGACGTGCTCCGCCACCAGGCGACGCACGACTCGCTCACCGGCCTCGCCAACCGCGCGCACCTGGTCACGCTGGTGTCCGGGCTGCTGGAGGACGCGACGCGTCGCGGTGGCGGTGTGGAGATCGTCTCCCTGGACCTCGACGGCTTCCAGATGGTCAACGAGTCGTGGGGTCACGACCTCGGTGACCAGCTGCTCAGAGAGGCGGCATCGCGACTCCGGGCGCTGACCGGGCCGCACGAGGTGCTCGCCCGCACGGACGGCGACCAGTTCGTGCTCGCCCGCGCCGTGGACGCCGACGAGGGCATCTCGCCCGCCGCCGGCTTGCTCGAGGCCTACCGGCGGCCGTGGCCGCTGTTCGGCCGCGCCTTCGTCCTCACGGCGTCGCTCGGGTCCGTCGTCGCGACCCGCGTCACGCCGGAGGTCACCGCCACCGGGCTGCTGCAGGACGCGGACACCGCCATGCACCGGGCCAAGGTCGCCGGGCGCAACCGGTGGGTGCAGTTCGACCCGTCGATGCACGAGACCGTCCGGTCGCGGCTCGAGACGGAGATGGAGCTGCGGGGGGCCCTCGAGCGCGGCGAGCTGAGCCTGCACTACCAGCCGGTCGTCCGGCTCGCCGACGCCCGCGTGGAGGGCTTCGAGGCGCTGCTGCGGTGGACCCACCCCGAGCTGGGGCAGGTGCCGCCGCTGGACTTCGTCGGCATCGCCGAGGAGACCGGACTCATCGAGGACATCGGCCGCTGGGTCATCAGCACCGCGCTGTCCGAGCTGACCGCCTGGTCGCGGGGCGACCTCTCGATGGCGGTCAACGTCTCCGCCCGCCAGCTCGGCGACCCCGCCCTGGTGGACCACGTCCACGAGGCGCTCGACCGGTTCGGCGTCGACCCGCGGCGGCTGACCCTGGAGATCACCGAGTCGGTGCTGGCCGACGACGCGGCCTCGCTCGCCGTCGTCCGCCAGCTGCGCGGGCTCGGCGTCCAGGTGTCCGTCGACGACTTCGGCACCGGCTACTCGTCGCTGGCGCACCTGCGGCGGTTCCCGGTGAACAGCCTCAAGGTGGACCGGTCCTTCGTCGCCGGGGTCGCGGAGGACGCCGGCGCCGAGGCCATCGTGCGGGCGATCGTCGCCCTGGCCCACGAGATGGACCTCCTCGTCGTCGCGGAGGGCGTGGAGACCTCCCGGCAGGCCGAGGCGCTGCTCGCGATGGGCGTCGAGTCGGCCCAGGGCTGGCTGTTCGGGCGTCCCGCGTGCGCGGCGGCCGTCGCCGAGACCGTCCGCGCCGAGCGACCCGTCCTCAGCTAGCCACGATCTGGGCGATCGCGACCAGGCCCACCAGGACCACGAGGCCCCGCAGCACCGGCTGCGGCACCCGGCGGCCGATGCGCGCGCCCACCTGCCCGCCGACGGTCGCGCCGACCGCGACCAGGCCCGCCGCCTCCCACGCGACGTCGGTGACCGCGACGAACAGCAGCGCGGCGACCGCGTTGACCAGCAGCGCGAGCACGTTCTTGGCCGCGTTCACCCGCTGGAGGTGCTCGTCGAGCAGCAGGCCGAGCACCGCGATGAGCAGCACGCCCTGCGCCGCACCGAAGTAGCCGCCGTAGACCCCCGCTCCGAAGACGGCGACGTGCAGCAGCGGGCCACCGTGCTCCCGGCGTCCCCCCTCGTCCCGCGCCCGCAGGCGCCCGGCCAGCCGGGGCTGGACCACGACGAGCACGCAGGCCAGCCCGATCAGCACCGGCACGATCGCGCGGAACGCCGCCTCGGGCAGGGTCAGCAGCAGGACCCCGCCGGTCAGGCCGCCGAGCACCGACGCCACACCCAGCCGCACCAGCCGGCGCCCCTGTCCCGCGAGCTCGGCGCGGTAGCCGATCGCACCGCTGAGCGACCCCGGCACCAGCCCGACGGTGTTCGTCACGTTCGCCAGGACGGGTGGGTAGCCGGCCGCGAGCAGCGCGGGGAACGTGACGAGCGTCCCGGACCCGACGACGGTGTTGATGGTCCCCGCGGCCAACCCGGCCAGCGCGACGACGGCCGCCTCCCAGAGGGTCACCGCCGGCCCGCCACGGCGCCGATCCTCACCGGTGCCCGGCGATGAGGCAAATGGGTGCCCCCGGCCGCGAGGCCGGCCCGGGCGGGTCAAGGCGACCTCCGGCCAGGCCGACGTACGACGGGTGAGCCCTCGCACCCTGCGGCCTGCTGCCGCGCTGGTCGCGGGCGTCCTGCTGTGCGCCGTGCCGGTCTCGCCGGCCCGGGCCGAGACCGCGCAGGAGGCCCGCGCCGCGGCACGCGCCGCGGCCGCGCGGGTGACCGAGATGCAGCCCGGCGTGGAGCGCGCGCTGCGCGCCTACGAGCGCGCGCTCGGCAGCCTGGCCGCCGGGGTCAGCCGGAGCATCGTCGCCGACCAGGCGGCCGACGCAGCGGCCCAGGTCGAGGCGGCACGCCGGGCGGCGGCGAGCGACCGCGTACGGGCGCTCTACATGACCGGGGGCACGGCCGCGCTCTACGCCAGCGTCATGGACGCCGCCAGCGCGTCCGACGCCCTCGTGCGCGTCGCCTACGTGCAGCGGCTCGTGGCCTCGGGGTCCGCCGACGCGCTGGCCGGTACGGCGGAGACGACCCGCCTGCGCGAACGGGCCGGCCGCCTCGAGGCACGCGCCGACGCCGGGGCGGTCAGAGCCTCGCAGGTCCAGCGCCGCTACGAGGCGCTCGTGGCCCGGCTCGGCGACGCGACCGCCCAGGTCGATGCGCTCAGCGAGCGGGCGCGTGGGCTCGAGGAGGCGCAGCGCCTGCTCGACCGCATCGCGGCGCTCAACGCGGCGGTGGACGCCACGGGTGCCCAGCGGGTCGCGACCGCGCGGGCCAGCGCGACCGTCCCGCCGCTGTACCAGCGGCTCTACGTCCAGGCCGCGCGCACCTGCCGGGGCATGTCGTGGACGCTGCTGGCCGCGATCGGTCAGGTCGAGTCGGGTCACGGCGCCAACCCGGGCACGTCCTACGCGGGCGCCCAGGGCCCGATGCAGTTCATGCCGGCCACCTTCGCGGCGTACGGCGTGGACGGCGACGGCGACGGCGACCGCGACGTCCAGGACCCGGCCGACGCGGTGTTCTCGGCGGCGAACTACCTGTGCCGCAACGGCGCCGGCCGCGGCCCGGACGCCCTGGCCCGGGCGGTCTGGCACTACAACCACGCCGAGTGGTACGTCCAGCTGGTGCTCAAGCTGGCCGGCCAGTACGCCCAGCGCGACGGCGCCTGAGCACCCACGAACATTGCGCTGACACACCACCTCCGCGGCGTGCCCGGTGCGGGAGCGCACATTCGGTGTCGTACGAGAGCGCACGCCGGTCACCCAGGCGCGGGGAGGTGAGGAGCGGGCGGACGACGGGCCGCGCCGGGTCAGCGGGGCAGGCTCGGGCCGCCCGGGTCCGCTGACCCCTGGTCGCCACCGCCGAGCATGCCGCCGATGCCCTTGAGGGCCTCCCCCAGCTCGCTGGGCACGATCCAGACCTTGTTGCTGTCGCCCCGCGCGATCTGCGGCAGGGTCTGGAGGTACTGGTAGGCCAGCAGCTTCTGGTCGGGGTTGCCGGCGTGGATCGCCTCGAAGACCTTCTGGATCGCCTGCGCCTCGCCGTCGGCCCGCAGCACGGCCGCCTGCGCGTCACCCTCGGCCTTGAGGATCGACGCCTGCCGCTCGCCCTCGGCGGTGAGGATCTGCGACTGCTTGAAGCCCTCGGCGGTGAGGATCGTGGCGCGCTTCTCGCGGTCGGCGCGCATCTGCTTCTCCATCGAGTCCTGGATGGAGGTCGGCGGGTCGATCGCCTTGATCTCGACGCGGTTGACGCGGATGCCCCACTTGCCGGTGGCCTCGTCGAGCACCCCCCGCAGGGCGCCGTTGATGTGGTCGCGGGAGGTCAGCGTCTCCTCGAGGTTCAGGTTGCCGACGACGTTGCGCAACGTCGTGACGGTGAGCTGCTCGACGCCCTGGATGTAGTCCGCGATCTCGTAGGTCGCCGACTTGGCGTCGGTCACCTGGAAGTAGATGACCGTGTCGATGCCGACGACGAGGTTGTCGGCCGTGATGACCGGCTGCGGCGGGAAGGACACGACCTGCTCGCGGAGGTCGATCATCGGCCGGAGGCGGTCGACGAACGGCACCAGGATCGTCAGCCCCGGCGTCAGCGTCCGCTGGTAGCGCCCGAGCCGCTCGACCACGCCGGCTCGCGCCTGCGGGATGATGCGCACCGTCTTGGCGAGCGCGGTGAGCACCAGCAGCGCGAGCACGCCGACGACGACGAGCGCGACAACGGACTCCATCAGATCTCCGATTCGTAGACGATGACGGTGGCCCCGTCGATCTGCACGATCTCGACGTTGCGGCCGGCCTCGATGCTGACCGACGGGTCGAAGCTGCGGGCCGACCAGATCTCGCCCCTCACCTTGACCCGTCCGCCGTTGGCGTCGACGGGCTCGAGCACCAGGCCGGTCGACCCGGTGAGGGCGTCGGTGCCGGTGCGGATAGCGAGCGGGGTGCGCAGGTGGCGCAGCGCGACCGGGCGGACGACGACGAGCCCGGCGACGGCGACGGCGAGCGCGACCAGCGCCTCGATGACGAGGCTGTCGACGAACAGCCCCGCCCCGGCGCCCGCCAGGGCACCCACGGCCAGCATCGCGAAGGTGAGGTCGAGCGTCGTGACCTCGACGATGCCGAGCACGACGGCCAGACCGAGCCACGCGGCCCAGTCGTAACCCCCGAGTCCGTCCACGCCACCCATCCTATGGAAGTCGTCGTGCCTGTGCCCCGCGCAACGCAGCGGGACCGCGTTCGGTTCCGGCTCAGACGGCGCGCGCTCCCCAGCGCGACCCCCAGCGCTCGAGGTGCAGCGGGAGGCCGAACGTCTCGGTCAGCGCCGACGAGGTCAGCGTGGAGGCGAGCGGGCCGGCCGCGACGGCGCGCCCGCCGCGCAGCAGCAGCACGTGCGTGAAGCCGGGCGGGATCTCCTCGACGTGGTGCGTGACCAGCACCAGCGCCGGCGCGTCGGGGTCGGCGGCCACCAGGCCGAGCCGGCGCACCAGGTCCTCGCGGCCCCCGAGGTCGAGCCCGGCCGCGGGCTCGTCGAGGAGCATCAGCTCGGGATCGGTCATCAGGGCGCGCGCGATCTGCACGCGCTTGCGCTCGCCCTCCGAGAGGGTGCCGAACCGCCGCTCGGCGAGGTGGGCCACGCCGAGGCCCTCGAGCAGCTCGTCGGCGCGCGACGCGTCGAGCTGGTCGTAGTGCTCGCGCCAGCGCCCCACCACGGCGTACGACGCGGTCACGACCACGTCGCGCACGGTCTCGCGCGCCGGGAGCCGCTCGGCCAGGGCCGCGCTGGACAGCCCGATGCGGGGCCTCAGCTCGAACACGTCCACCGCGCCGAGCGTCTCGCCCAGCACGACGGCCACACCCCGGGTCGGGTGCAGGTTGGCCGACGCGACCTGCAGCAGCGTCGTCTTGCCGGCGCCGTTGGGCCCGAGCACCACCCACCGCTCGCCCTCCGCCAGGTCCCAGTCGACCGCGTCGAGCAGCGTCGCGCCGTCCCGGACCACGCTCACGCCGGAGAGGTGCAGCACGTCGGACATGCGCGCCAACCTATCCAGGCCGCTGCGACCTACCCTGACCCGTGTGCTGGACATCTCGGGCGCCGGCCGCCTGGCGGCGTGGGGCACCGCGGTGCTCACCGGCGCCGTGAGCCCCGACGAGGCCGCCGACGAGGTGCGCGGCCCGCTCGACGCCCCGCACCGGGTGCTGGGCCTGCCCGGCGAGCCGGAGCCGGTGAACCTGCCGTTCGCGCTGGCGTGGCTGGGGTCGAACGGGGTCCGCGGCCTGCGCCTGGTGCTCCCCCGCCCGGGCGACGCCACCGGGCTGCCCGGCCCGCCGGCCTTCAACCAGCACGCCCTCGCGCGCGGCGAGGCGGTGCTGACCGTGGGCGGCCCGGCGCTCGGGATCCTCGACGAGACCCGCGGCACGTGGCGGGCGCAGCCCGTCGACGTCGACCCCCGCACCCCCCTGCCGCTGCACGACGCAGCCCGGGCGCTGCAGGCCGCCACCCGCGAGGCCGCCGACCTGCTGGCCCGGCTCGACGTCGCACGGTGGGAGCCCGCCGCCGCCGAGGTGCTCGCCGCCCGGTCCCGGTCCGTACGCGCCATGCTCCCCGGGTCGGCTCCCCCGCAGGCCCACGAGGTGCTGGAGCGGGCGCTGCGGCTGACGGCCATCGTCGAGCTGGCCCGCGCAGGCGACGGGGGCTCGGTCACCGCCGGCGAGATGGCCGCCCGCTCGCAGGTGCTGCGCGACCTCGACGCTTCGGCGCGCCGCGCGACCGAGGCGGCGTGCAGCCCGCCGGTGCGCTGAGCCGGCTCAGCGCACCGTGCGGTAGAGGTCGAGCGTCTGGGTGGCGATCGCGGGCCAGGAGAACGCCTCCACCGCGCGCCGCCGGCCGGCCTCGCCCATCGCCCGCGCCCGCTTCGGGTCCTCGAGCAGCTCGGCGAGCCGCGCGGCGATGTCGGCCTCGAACCGCGACGGGTCCAGCGGCGTGCCGCTGCCGTCGGTGACCTGCTCGACCGGCACCAGCAGGCCGGTCTCGCCGTCGGCCACCACCTCGGGGATGCCGCCGGTCGCGGTGGCCACCACCGGCACCTCGCAGGCCATCGCCTCGAGGTTGACGATGCCCATCGGCTCGTAGACCGACGGGCAGGCGAAGACCGTCGCGTGCGTCAGGACCTGCACGACGTCGGGCCTGGGCATCATCTGCTCCACCCACACGACGCCGTCGCGGTCGCGGCGCAGCTCGTCGACCAGCACGGTCACCTCGGCGAGGATCTCGTCGGTGTCGGGCGCGCCGGCAAGGAGGACCAGCTGCACCGACGGGTCCAGCGACAGCGCGGCGCGCAGCAGGTGCGGCAGGCCCTTCTGCCGGGTGATGCGCCCGACGAAGACCACCGACGGCCGGTCGGGGTCGATGCCCAGCCGGGCGAGGACGTCCGTGCCCGGGTCGGGCCGGTACTCCTGGGTGTCGATGCCGTTGTGGACCACGTGGACCCGCGCGGGGTCGACGTCGGGGTAGGAGCGCAGCAGGTCGTCGCGCATCCCGGCCGACACCGCGATGACCGCCGCGGCGGTCTCCATCGCCGTGCGCTCGGCCCAGGACGACAGGGCGTAGCCGCCGCCGAGCTGCTCGGCCTTCCACGGCCGCAGCGGCTCGAGGCTGTGGGCGCTCACGACGTGCGGCACCCCGTGCAGCAGCGACGCGACGTGCCCGGCGAGGTTGGCGTACCAGGTGTGCGAGTGCACGAGGTCCGCGTCCTCGCACCCGGCGGCCATGGCCAGGTCCGTGCCGAACGTGGCCAGCGCGGGGTTGGCGCCGGCGAGACCCGCCGGCACGTCGTACGCCGTGACGCCCGCCTCGTCCCGCGGTCCCCCCATGCAGTGGACGCGCACGTCGACGAGCCGCCGCAGCTCCCTCGCGAGGTACTCGACGTGGACTCCCGCGCCCCCGTAGACCTCAGGCGGGTACTCGCGGGTGAGCAGGTGGACGCGCATAGCGTGATTGTGCCGCCCTCGATAGGTTCGCACCATGGCTGCGCGGATCCTGTCCATCGTGCTCGCCGGCGGCGAGGGCAAGCGGCTGATGCCGTTGACCGCCGACCGGGCGAAGCCGGCTGTGCCGTTCGCGGGCATCTACCGGCTCATCGACTTCGTGCTGTCCAACCTGGTCAACGCGGGATACCGCAAGATCGTCGTGCTCACGCAGTACAAGAGCCACAGCCTCGACCGGCACATCGCCTCGACGTGGCGGCTGTCGGCGATGCTCGGCAACTACATCGCGCCGGTGCCCGCCCAGCAGCGCCTCGGCCCCCGCTGGTTCGCCGGGTCCGCGGACGCGATCTACCAGAGCCTCAACCTCATCGGCGACGAGCAGCCCGACTACGTCATCGTCTTCGGCGCGGACCACATCTACCGCATGGACCCCAGCCAGATGGTCGCCCAGCACATCGAGACCGGCGCCGGCGTCACCGTCGCGGCGATCCGCCAGCCGATCTCGCTCGCCGACCAGTTCGGCGTCATCGAGACGGCGAACGACCGGCGGGTCGTCGCAGCCTTCCGCGAGAAGCCGACCGACGCGGTGGGGCTCTCCGACGCGCCCGACGAGGTCTACGCCTCCATGGGCAACTACGTGTTCTCCACCGACGTGCTGCTCGACGCACTGCGCCGGGACGCGATGGACCCGGCGAGCAAGCACGACATGGGCGGCAACATCATCCCCATGCTCGTCGCGCGCGGGCAGGCCCACGTCTACGACTTCCGCGACAACGACGTTCCCGGCTCCACCGGCCGCGACAAGGACTACTGGCGCGACGTCGGGACGCTCGACGCGTTCTACGACGCGCACTCCGACCTCATCGCGGTCCAACCGGACTTCAACCTCTACAACAAGGACTGGCCGATCTACACCGCGCACGACCCGCTGCCGCCGGCCAAGTTCGTCCACGACGAGGCCGGTCGGGTCGGACACGCGGTGAGCTCGTTCGTGTCCAGCGGCGCCGTCGTGTCCGGCGCCCGGGTCGAGGGCTCGATCCTCTCCCCGTGGGTCACCGTGCACTCGTGGGCGCAGGTCACCGGCAGCGTCCTCATGAACAACGTGACGGTCGGGCGCAACGCCGTCGTGCGCAACGCCATCCTGGACAAGAACGTCGTCGTCCCCGAGAACGCCCGGGTCGGCGTCGACCCGGAGGAGGACCGGGCACGCGGTTTCGTGGTCTCCGAGGGCGGCATCACCGTCGTCGGCAAGGGCCAGCGCGTCTCCGTGTGAGACGGGTCGACCTGATGCCCAGCGCCGTCCAGCTCCTCGTCACGGTGACCGGGAAGGACCGGCCCGGCGTGACGTCCGCCCTGCTCGACACCCTCAAGGGCCGCGGGCTCGCGGTCGTCGACGTGGAGCAGGTCGTGATCAGGGGCCGGCTCGTGCTCGGTGTCCTGCTGCACGGGTCGGCCGGCGTGGAGGCGCGGGTCCGCCCGGCGCTCGAGGCGGCCCTGGCGCCGCTGGGCATGGAGGTCGAGGTGTCGGCCGGCCCGCCCGAGGACGCGTCGCACCGCCGGGGCCGCAGCCACGTGACCGTGCTGGGCCACCCGCTGCGCCCGGACGCGCTCGGCGGCATCGCGGGGTGCATCGCCGACTACGGCGGCAACATCGACCGCATCGTGCGCATCGCGCGCTACCCGGTCACCGCGGTCCAGCTCGAGGTGTCGGGCGCCGACCCGGCCGTGCTGCGCTCCCAGCTCGCACTCACGGCGTCCGCTCTCGGCGTCGACGTCGCGGTCGAGCGGTCCGGACTGCACAGGCGCGCCAAGCGGCTGGTCGTGATGGACGTCGACTCGACGCTGGTGCAGGGCGAGGTCATCGAGATGCTCGCCGGGCACGCCGGGTGCGCCGACGAGGTCGCGGCCGTGACCGCGCGCGCGATGCGCGGCGAGATCGACTTCGCCGAGTCGCTGCGGGCCCGCGTCAGGCTGCTCGCCGGTGTCGACGTCGCGGCCCTCGACGCGGTCCGCCGCGACCTCGAGCTCGCCCGCGGCGCGCGGACGTTCGTGCGGACCCTCAAACGCCTCGACTACCGCCTCGCGGTGGTGAGCGGGGGCTTCACCCAGGTGACCGACGGGCTGGTGGCCGACCTCGGCATCGACTACAGCGCCGCCAACACCCTCGACGTGCGCGACGGGCGGCTGACCGGCGACCTCGTCGGCCCGGTGCTCGACCGGGCGGGGAAGGCGGCCGCCCTGGAGCGCTTCGCGCAGGAGGCGGGGGTGCCTCTGGCGCAGACGGTGGCCATCGGCGACGGCGCCAACGACCTGGACATGCTGGCCCTGTCGGGCCTGGGCATCGCCTACAACGCCAAACCGGTGGTGCGCGAGGCCGCCGACGCGGCCCTGAACGTGCCCTACCTCGACGCGATCCTGTTCCTGCTCGGCATCAGCCGCGAGGAGGTCGAGGAGGCCGACGCGGCGGAGGGCATCTCGGTCCTCGCGCCACCGACCTGACCGGCGCGGGGACCGGCGGGCCGCTCAGGCACCGGTCGCTCCGTCGAGGCGCTCGCGCAGCAGGTCGGCGTGGCCGTTGTGGCGGGCGTACTCGGCCACGAGGTGGACGAGCGCGAATCGCAGCGAGAACGCGGCGCCGTCGCGGCGACGGGTGCCGGTGTCGTCGAGGGACCGGGCCGCCACGATCGCCCGCGACCGCTCGCACTCGCGACGCCACAGGTCGAGGTCGGCCACGGCATCTCCGCCGGGGAAGACGAAGTCCTGGTCGGGGTCGTCGTCGGAGTAGAAGAGCATCGGCAGGTCCTCACCCGCGAGCTGGGTGCTGAACCACCAGCGCTCGACACCGGCGAGATGGCGCACGAGGCCGTGCAGGCTCAGCGTGGACGGCGGGACGCCGCGCTGGGACAGCCGCTCGGGCGGGACGCCGAGGCACTTGGCCTCGAAGGTCGCCCGGTGCCAGTCGAGCATCGCCGTGAGCACGGCGCGCTCGTCGCCGGTCGGCGGGACCTCGGGGCGGTCGACGCCGGCCAGCACCGGGGCGTAGTTGTCGGCGGGGATCTCGGTCACGGGACGAGCCTGCCACCGGCCGCCGACAGCCCGTCAGCGCGGCGGCTCCCACGTGGTCACCAGCCGGCCGCCGTCGAGGTCGACGACCGCGACGGCACCCGGGCGCATCCCGTGCAGGCGACCGACGGCGAGGGCGAGGACGTGCTCCATCGTGGGGTTGTGCCCCACGACGACGGTGGTGCCGGCGGGCGCGGCCCGGACCTCGTCCAGGACGTCGGTGGCGCCCGCCAGGTAGAAGCCGCGCTCGACCCGCACCGTCGGGCAGGGCACGGAGGTGGCGATGGCGTCCCAGGTCTGGCGGGCGCGGGTGGCCGAGGAGCACAGCACGACGTCCGGGGCGGGCACGTTCCCGGCGAGCCAGCGCCCGGCCTCGGCCGCGGCGGCCCGGCCCTTGCCGGTGAGCCGGCGGTCGTGGTCGGCCCCTTCCTCGCCCGACTCCGCCTTGGCGTGGCGGACGAGGACCAGGAGACGGCTCGGCGCGTCGCTCATGACGACATCGTGCCGTGCGAGGGCCACGCCCCCTAGGCTCGGCCCGTGGCCAGCCGACCCGTCCGTGCCGTCAGCCGGGGCACCCTGTGCGTGATCGGCGGGGCCGAGGACCGCTCCGGCGACCGCGTCGTGCTCCGCGCGTTCCTCGACCTGGCCGGCGGCGAGGGTGCCCGGGTCGCCGTGCTCGCCACCGCGTCGTCGCTCGGGCCGGAGATCCTCGACGCCTACGACGAGACCTTCCGCAGCCTCGGCGCCGCCGACGTGCTGCGCCTGCGGCCGGAGACCCGTGCCGACGCCGAGGACCCGGACCTCGCCGCGGCCCTCGGCGACGTCGACGCCGTGTTCATGACCGGCGGCAACCAGCTCAAGCTGGCCGGCGCGGTCGCCGGGACGGCGTTCGGGGCGGCCATCCTGGCGGCCTACGACCGCGGCGCAGTCGTCGGCGGCACGTCCGCCGGCGCGAGCGTCGTCAGCGAGCACATGATCGCCTTCGGGGACGACATCGACTCCCCTCGCCAGGGCACGACGGCCTCGGCGGCCGGGCTCGGGCTGCTGCCCGACGTCGTCGTCGACCAGCACTTCGCCCAGCGCGACCGCTACCCGCGGCTGCTCTCCATCATCGCCCGGTCGCCACGCCTGCTCGGCGTCGGCATCGACGAGGACACCGCGGCCGTCGTCCGCGGCGGTCGTGACCTCGAGGTCGTCGGCGCCGGCTGCGTGCTCGTCGTGGACGCGACCCACGCGGTCAGCGACGCCCACCTCGCCGAGCTCGGGGCGCCGCTGCTCGTCTCGGGCGCGGTCGTGCACTCGCTGCCGGCCGGCGCCCGCTTCGACCTCGTCGAGCGCCGCCTGGTGTCCTTCGTGGAGACCCACCTGGCCCACCAGCTCGTGCACCAGACCGAGGAGGACGACGAGTGAGCGCCGCAGCCCGGGCCGACCTCGCGATCCTGCAGACCCGCGTCTACCGGGGCCCCAACCTGTGGTCGTACGAGCCGGCGGTGCATCTCGTCGTCGACCTCGGCTCCCTCGAGGACCACCCCTCCAACACGATCCCCGGCTTCGTCGACGGCCTGGTCGACGCGCTGCCCGGCATCGCCCGTCACACCTGCTCGCGGGGTCACCGCGGAGGGTTCCTCGAGCGGCTCAAGGAGGGCACCTGGCTCGGGCACGTGGCCGAGCACGCTGCCCTGCAGCTGCAGCAGGAGGCGGGCCACGAGATCCGCCGCGGCAAGACCCGCGGGACGGGCGTGCGCGGGCAGTACAACGTGATCTACGGCTACGTCGACGAGCAGGTCGGGCTGGCGGCGGGTGCACTGGCCGTGCGGCTGGTGAACCACCTCGTCGAGCCGGACCCGGAGTTCCACTTCGACGCCGAGCTGGAGCGCTTCCTCGTCCAGGCCGAGCGCACCGCCTTCGGGCCCTCGACGCAGGCGATCCTCGACGAGGCGGTCTCGCGCGACATCCCCTGGCTGCGGCTGAACCAGCACTCGCTCGTGCAGCTGGGCCAGGGCGTCCACCAGCAGCGCATCCGCGCGACGATGACGTCGAACACCTCGGCGCTCGCGGTCGACATCGCCGGCGACAAGGAGCTGACCACGCGGCTGCTCTCGGCCGCCGGTCTGCCGGTGCCACGGTCGGAGTCCGTGCGCACCGTCGAGCAGGCGGTGCGGGTCGCCGACCGCATCGGCTACCCGGTCGTGTGCAAGCCGCTGGACGGCAACCACGGCCGCGGTGTCGTCCTGGACATCGCCGACGCCGACGAGCTGCGCGAGGCGTTCCCGGTGGCGCAGGACGAGTCACGGCGCGGCTGGGTGATCATCGAGTCGCTGATCACCGGCAAGGACTACCGGGTCCTCGTCATCGGCGGACGCATGGTGGCCCTGGCCGAGCGGGTGCCCGCGCACGTCGTCGGCGACGGCGTCCACACCGTCCTCGAGCTGGTCGACGAGACGAACGCCGACCCGCGGCGGGGCGTGGGCCACGAGAAGGTCCTGACCCGCATCAAGGTCGACGACGCCGCGGTCGCGCTCGTGGCCGAGCAGGGGCTCGGCATGGACGACGTCCCGCCGGCCGGGGCGATGGTCAAGCTCACCCTCACCGGCAACATGTCGACCGGCGGCATCTCCATCGACCGGACGCTCGAGGCGCACCCCGACAACGTCGAGATCGCCGAGGAGGCCGCGCGGGTCGTCGGCCTCGACGTGGCGGGCATCGACTTCATCAGCCCCGACATCGCCGAGCCGGTCCGTGAGACCGGAGGCGCGATCTGCGAGGTCAACGCCGCGCCGGGCTTCCGCATGCACACCCACCCGACCATCGGCGACACGCAGTTCGTGGCCAAGCCGGTCGTGGACTCCCTGTTCCCACCCGGGTCGCCCAGCCGCATCCCGATCGTCGCGGTCACCGGCACGAACGGGAAGACGACGACGGCACGGATGATCGCCCACGTCTTCAAGGGCATGGGCCGCAAGGTCGGCATGACCTCGACCGACGGCATCGTCATCGACGAGAGGCTGGTCATCCGGTCCGACGCGTCCGGGCCGAAGTCGGCCCGCATGGTGCTGCAGAACCCACGGGTGGACTTCGCGGTCTTCGAGGTGGCCCGCGGCGGCATCCTGCGCGAGGGGCTGGGCTACCAGCGCAACGACGTGGCCGTGGTCCTCAACGTCGCCCCGGACCACCTGGGCATGCGGGGCGTCGACACGCTGGAGCAGCTGGCCGACGTCAAGCAGGTGATCGTCGAGGCCGTCCCCCGTGACGGGTTCGCCGTGCTGAACGCCGACGACGAGCTGGTGCGTGGCATGCGGCGCCGCTGCTCGGGCGAGGTCGTGTGGTTCTCGATGGCCGAGGCCGGCACGGACGTACGGGACATGATCGACGACCACTGCCGGCGCGGCGGCCGCGCCGTGGTGCTGGAGAGCGGCGACCTCGGCGAGATGATCATGATCCGGCACGGCCGGCGGTCGATGCAGCTGGCCTGGACGCACCTGCTGCCGGCGACCTTCGGCGGCAAGGCGAAGATGAACGTCGCGAACTCGCTGGCGGCAGCCGCCGCGGCGTTCGCGGCGGGGGCGCACCTGCACGACATCCGGCAGGGGCTGCGGACGTTCACGACGTCCTACTACCTGTCCCCCGGGCGGCTGAACCAGATCGACGTCGGCGGCACCACGGTCATCGTCGACTACTGCCACAACGCGCCCGGCATGCGCATGCTCGGCGACTTCGTGGAGCGGCTGGCCGAGGACGCGGGGGCCGTGACCGACCTGGCGCGCCCTCAGCGCATCGGCGTGATCGCGACGGCGGGCGACCGGCGCGACGAGGACATGCGCGAGCTGGGGTCGGTGGCCGCGGAGCACTTCGACGTGCTCGTGGTTCGCGAGGACGAGGCACTGCGCGGTCGTCCGCGCGGTGAGGTCGCCGGGCTGGTCGCCGACGGCGCTCGCGCCCGGATGGCCGACGGAGCCCGGTGCAAGCAGGTCGAGATCGTGCTCGAGGAGATCCCCGCGATGCACGAGGCGATGGCCCGGGCCAACCCCGCCGACCTGGTCGTCCTCTGCGTGGACAAGCACGGGGCGGTGCTCACCGAGCTGGAGGGCATGTCGCAGCGGGCGCAGGCAGGCGCCCACCTCGGCGAGGACGTCGGCGACCCCGACCGCGCGCCCGCACCGGCACCGTCGGGCCCGTGAGCGCGCGGCGGTTCCTCGTCCTGCACGGGTGGGAGAACCACCGCGCGGTCGAGCACTGGCAGTGGTGGCTGGTCGACCGGCTCCGCGGCGAGGGCGAGCAGGTGCTCTACCCCCAGCTGCCCTCCCCCGACGAGCCGCGGCTCGCGGACTGGCTGGAGGTGCTCGCTGCCGAGTGGACGCAGATGGGCGACGGCGAGCGCATCGTCGTCACGCACAGCCTGTCCTGCCTGCTCTGGATGCACGCCGCGCTCGCCGGCGTGCCGGTCCCGCCCGCCGACCGGGTGGCTCTCGTCGCCCCGCCGAGCCCGCAGGTCATGTCCGGGCTCCCGGCGATCGCCGAGTTCCGCGTGGCGCCGGACGACAGGGTGCGGGACGCGGTCGCGGCGAGCAGCCGGGCGCGGGTGCGGCTCGTGGGCTCCGACGCCGACATCTACTCCCCCGAGGGCCCGGCGTCGCAGGTCTACGGACGGGCGCTGGACCTCGACTGCGACACGGTTCCGGGCGCCGGGCACGTCACGATGGACGACGGCTTCGGGCCGTGGCCCGCGGTCCACGCCTGGTGCCTCGACCCGGCGGCCAGGTTCGGCGCCTCCTGACGCTGACCGGCGAGATCGCCGACGGGTGGCACAGACGCGGGCGGCCCGCCGGGGCCATCATGAGAGCGTGACCGAGACGCCCACGCCGCGCAGGAGCCCCTACGCGGTGCCCTACGACCGGTTCGCCGCCGACTCCCACGTCGACCGCCACGAGACGGTCGTCGAGCAGCCGCACGACCCACCCCAGGACGTGCCGGACGCCGCCGACGGAGGCGACGGGGACTGAGACCGCCTCACCGCGGGCTCTCGGCGTGGCGCCGCACCGTTCGCAGGATGTGGTTGGTCGCGACGGAGTGACCTCGCGTCCCGATGACGAGCGCGCGGTAGGCGCGGCCGGGCAGCCCGGGGAACGCCGCGTAGGTCGTGGCCCGGACGACGGTGGTGTCGGCTGCCGCGCTCTCGAGCTCGAAGACCAGCGCGTAGCGGGCGAACCGATGACGCCCGGCAAGACCGAGCCGCTCCCCGGGGACCGCTTGCGCGACCTCGAAGCCCGACGGCGGGCTCGAGCCGAGGACCCGTGCCACGGGGTGGCGGCGACCCGAGGCGAGCGACCCGGCGACGTAGCGCTGCAGCGCGTCCCAGACCCGGTCGCGGCCGACGGCGACCGTGACGGCGTGCTCGTCGACGTACGGGAGATCGTCGGTCACGGCTGAGACCCCGCTCCGTCTCGTGCACGCAGCACCTTGGCGCGGATCGCCTCCGGGGTGTCGACGGCTGCCCCGGCCGCGGCGAGCCACTCGGCGATCTCGGCGCGCTCGGCGTGGCACATCACACCGACCGCGTCCCCGCGACGCGACCCGGCCAGCACGGCCTGCAGCCCGGCCAGCTCGGTCGGGAAGGCCGGGACGTCGGTGACACCCACGGACGCCGCCCCGTCGCGCAGCAGCGACGCCAGCTCGTCGGGCTCCCGGCCGCGCAGGTAGTGCTCCTTGTGCGCGATCACCACCGAGTCGGCCCCCCGTGCGGCGATCTCGCCGACGCCGCGGATGATCTCGTCGGTGCGGTCCCCCGGCGAGCCCGTCACCATCCGGACCGAGCACCCGGGCGCGCGCAGACCGGCGAGCACCTCGAGGAGGGCATGCACGCCGGCCTCGTTGTGCGCCAGGTCGACGACGACCGTCACCTCGTCGACCTCGTAGACGTTCATGCGGCCCGGGTTGTCGTCGGGACCCGGACGGAACGCCCGCAGCCCCTCGACGACCGCCGAGCGCGGCAGCCCCGCCCCCAGGCCGGCTCCGACAGCGGCGAGCGCGTTCTCGACGTTGACCTGGGACAGGCCGGACAGCGTCACCGGCACGTCGACGACCGGCACGAGCGCCTCGGGCTCGCTGCGGGGCGAGAGCACCGTGACCGCCCCGTCGATGAGCGTCACCCCGCGGCCGCCCTCGTTGAGCGCGGCCCGCAGCGAGGGTGACTCCGGGTCGCGCGAGAACACGCACACGTTGGCGTCGACCGCGAGCCGCATCGCGAAGGTCCGCGGGTCGTCTCCGTTGAGGACCACCCAGCCGTCCCGTCGGGTCACGCGGGTCACGACCGCCTTGACCTCGGCGAGCTGGTCGACGGTGTCGACGCCGTGCATGCCCAGGTGGTCGGCGCTGACGTTGGTCACGACCGACACGTCGTTGTACGCGACGCCGAGCCCCTTGAGAAGGATGCCGCCGCGCGCGGTCTCGGTGACGGCGAGCTGCACCCGCGGGTCGTCGAGCACCCGGTCGGCGCCGCTCGGGCCGGAGTAGTCGCCGGCCTCGACCAGCTCGCCGTCGATGTACACGCCGTCGGTCGACGACCAGCCGACGACCAGCCCGGCGCAGCCGGCCATCCGGGCGACCAGTCGCGAGGTCGTCGTCTTGCCGTTGGTCCCGGTCACCGCCACGACCGGCACGTGCGGCCGCCGCAGCCGGGGCGGCTCCCCCACGTCGGCGCTGCGGACGTACGCCGCGGCCGCCTCCACCGCCGGCCCGACGTCCGCTCCCGGCAGCCCGTCCAGGACGCCCGCCACCGCGTGCGCGAGCGCCTCGGCCCGCCCGCGGTGCCGCCACGGGTAGGCCACCACGAGGCCGTGCAGGTCGGCCGTCGGGCGGACGCGAACGGCCAGCCGGGTGGTGCCCGACTCGCGCGCGACCCGCCGCACCAGCCGTGCGACCAGGCGCCCCGCGAGGCGCTGCCGCAGCCCGCTCCCGGCCGCCCCGGGGTTCGCAGCCGTCAAGCCGACCTGCTGGGCCACGCGACGTGCCTCGGCCTCGTCGAGGTCGAGCAGGCGTGAGAGGTCCAGGGTGACCTTGACCGCGGGCCGCGGGAAGTAGAGGTTCGCCCCGCCGAGCACACGGACCTCGACCAGGGCCGGGCGCCGCTCCGTCATCGTGACGCCACGGCGGGACCTCTAGGCGCCCATGGCGTGCACGCCGCCGTCGACGTGCACGATCTCCCCCGTGGTGCGCGGGAACCAGTCGGACATCAGCGCCAGGCACGCCCGCGCCGGCGGCTCGGCGTCGGCGACGTCCCAGCCGATCGGGGCGCGCGTGGCCCACACGTCCTCGAACTCCTCGAAGCCGGGGATGGACTTGGCCGCGGTCGTCTTCACCGGCCCCGCCGCCACCAGGTTGACCCGCACCCCGGCCGGCCCGAGGTCGCGGGCCAGGTAGCGCGCCGTCGACTCGAAGGCCGCCTTGGCGACACCCATCCAGTCGTACTTCGGCCAGGCGACCGTCGCGTCGAACGTCAGGCCCACCACCGACCCGCCCTGGGGCATCAGCGGCAGGCAGGCGACGGCGAGCGCCTTGAGGCTGAACGCGGAGATCTGCACGGCCGTGGCGACGTCGTCCCACCCGGTGTTGAGGAAGTTGCCGCCCAGGGCAGCCTCGGGCGCGAACCCGATCGAGTGCAGGACTCCGTCGAGGCCGTCGACGTGCTCCCGGACCCGCTCCGCGAGCGCGTCGAAGTCGGCGGCGCTGCTGGCGTCGAGCTCGACCACGGGTGGCGTGGTCGGCAGCCTCTTGGCGATGGTCTGTGTGATGCGCGTGGTGCGGCCGAAGGAGGTCAGCACCACCTCGGCGCCCTCCTCCTGGGCCACGCGCGCCACGTGGAAGGCGATGGAGGAGTCCATGAGGACCCCCGTCACCAGGATCCGTTTGCCGTCGAGCAGTCCCATGTCCCGCCCCTCCTCTAGTGGCCCATGCCGAGGCCGCCGTCGACCGGCACGACGGCGCCGGTGACGTAGCCCGCCTCGTCCGAGGCGAGGAACCGCACCACGCCGGCGACCTCGTCCGCCGAGCAGAAGCGGCCCAGCGGGATCTGGCTCTTGTAGGTCTTCTGCAGGTCCTCGCCCAGCTCGGCGGTCATGTCGGTCTCGACGAACCCCGGCGCGACGACGTTGAACGTGATGGCGCGCGACCCGAGCTCGCGGGCCAGCGACCTGGCCAGTCCGACCAGCCCGGCCTTGGACGCGGCGTAGTTGCTCTGCCCGGCCGAGCCGAGCAGCCCGACCACCGAGGAGATGAACACGACCCGGCCACGGCGCAGCCGCAGCATGCCCTTGGACGCGCGCTTGGCGACCCGCCACGAGCCGGCCAGGTTGGTCGCGACGACGTCGGCGAAGTCCTCCTCGGACATCCGCATGATCAGCTGGTCGCGGGTGATGCCGGCGTTGGCGACCAGCACCTCGACCGGCCCGAGCGCACCCTCGACCTCGGTGAACGCGGCCTCGACCGAGGCGGGGTCGGTGACGTCGCACCGCACACCGTGCAGCCCCGCCGGCGGCTCGCCGGACCGGTAGGTCACCGCCACCCGGTCACCGGCGTCGACGAAGGCCCGCGCGATCGCCAGGCCGATGCCGCGGTTGCCGCCGGTGATCAGGACGCACCGGCCGGTCGCTGGGGTGGTGGGCTCGTCGGGCACGTCGCGACGCTATCGGCACCGCCGGGAGCCGTGGCAGACAGGTCGGCGATGTCGGGCGTCGAACCGGGGGGCGCATGGCTATCGTCGTGCCGACTCCACCCACCCGGACCTGCCAGGAGACGCCTGTGCCCCCCGAGATCGACGCGGCGTTCACCGGCCTGCCGCTGCGCACGCTGGCCGACGCCGCCCTCACCCGCGCCCGGGAGCTGGGCGCGGAGCACGCGGACCTGCGGGTGGAGCGCATACGGGACGGCAGCCTCAGCCTCCGCGACGCCCGTCTCGACGGCAGCAGCGACAGCGAGGACGTCGGCCTGGCCGTGCGCGTGGTGCACGACGGCACCTGGGGCTTCGCCAGCGACGTGGTGCTGACTCCCGAGACCGCGGCCGGACTGGCCGAGCAGGCCGTCGAGGTGGCGAAGGTGAGCCGCCCGCTGTCCACGGAGCGCGTCGAGCTCGCCGACGAGCCCTCGCACGGTGACGTCACCTGGGTGTCGGCCTACGACGTCGACCCGTTCACGGTGGCGGACGGCGACAAGGTGTCGCTGCTCGCCGACTGGAGCGCGGGACTGCTAGCGCACGACGTCGTCGCCCACGCCGAGGCCTACGCCCACGCGGTGGTGGAGAACAAGTTCTACGCCGACCTGGCCGGGACCACGACGACCCAGCAGCGGGTGCGCGTCAACGTGCAGCTCGAGATCGTCGGCTCGGACAAGGAGTCCGGCCGCTTCGACACCATGCGGACCCTCGCGCCACCGGTGGGCAGGGGCTGGGAGCACCTCACCGACGGGTCCTACGACTGGGGGGCCGAGCTCGAGGAGATGCCCGACCACCTCGCCGCCAAGCTGCAGGCCCCGTCGGTCGAGGGCGGGACGTACGACCTCGTCATCGACCCGTCGAACCTGTTCCTGACGATCCACGAGTCGGTGGGGCACGCCACCGAGCTCGACCGTGCCCTCGGCTACGAGGCCAACTACGCGGGCACGTCGTTCGCGACCTTCGACCAGCTGGGCTCACTGCACTACGGCTCCGCGGCGATGAACGTCACCGGTGACCGCACGGCCGAGCACGGGCTGGCCACGATCGGCTACGACGACGAGGGCGTGGCCGGGCAGACGTGGGACATCGTCCGGGACGGAGTCCTGGTGGGCTACCAGCTCGACCGGGCCATGGCGCATCTCAAGGGGCTCGGGCGGTCGAACGGCTGCGCTTTCGCCGACTCGGCCGGGCACGTGCCGATGCAGCGCATGGCCAACGTCTCGCTGCAGGCCGCCGAGGGCGGCCCGTCCACCGAGGAGCTCATCTCGCGCGTCGACCGCGGGATCTTCGTCGTCGGCGACAAGAGCTGGTCGATCGACATGCAGCGCTACAACTTCCAGTTCACCGGCCAGCGCTTCTTCCGCATCGACAAGGGCCGGCTCGCGGGCCAGCTGCGCGATGTCGCCTACCAGGCCACGACCACGGACTTCTGGCGGTCGCTGGAGGCCGTCGGCGGGCCGCAGACCTACGTGCTCGGCGGCGCCTTCAACTGCGGGAAGGGCCAGCCCGGGCAGGTCGCCGCCGTCAGCCACGGCTGCCCGACCACGCTGTTCCGCGACGTCCGGATCCTCAACACGCAGGCGGAGGCCGGCCGATGAGCGCCCTGACCGACGTGAGGGCCCAGGAGGTCGTCGAGCGCGCACTCGCGCTCTCCCGGACCGACGGCTGCATCGTGCTCGCCGAGGAGTCCAGCGACGCGAACCTCCGCTGGGCCGCCAACACCCTGACGACCAACGGGGTCATGCGCGGCCGGTCGCTCACCGTCGTCGCCACCGTCGGGGGCTCCCAGGGCGTCGCCACCGGAGTGGTCTCACGCAGCAACGTCGACCTCTCGCAGGTCGAGGGCCTCGTCCGCGCCGCCGAGCAGGAGGCCCGCACCCGCGAGGGCCGCGGCGCCGAGGACGCGCGCCCGCTCGCGGAGCCGGGCGACGTGCCCGGCTCCGGCCTCGGGTGGGACGAGGTGCCCGCCCAGACCTCCATCGGCGTCTTCGCGAGCCTGGCGCCCGCCCTCGGCGACGTCTTCGCGCGGGCCCGCTCCGAGGGCCGCGAGCTCTTCGGCTTCGCCGAGCACCAGATGTCCACGACCTACCTCGGCACGTCGACGGGCGTCCGGGTGCGCCACGCACAGCCGACCGGGCGCATCGAGGTCACCGGCAAGCGCATCGGCGACTGGACGCGCTCCTCGTGGGTCGGCCAGAGCACCCGCGACTTCCTCGACGTCGACGTCACCGCGGTCGACGCCGAGCTCGGCCGGCGGCTCGGCTGGGCGCAGCGCCGGGTCGACCTCGACGCGGGCCGCTACGAGACGCTCCTGCCCCCCAGCGCCGTCGCCGACCTGCTGGTCTACCTCTACTGGACGGCCGTGGCCCGCGAGGCCGACGACGGCCGCACGGTGTTCAGCCGCCAGGGGGGCGGCACCCGGGTCGGCGAGCGGCTCGCCGACGCCCCGCTGCGCATCTGGAGCGACCCGCAGGCCCCGGGCATCGAGTGCGCGCCGACCGTCTTCGCGGCGTCGTCGGCGGCCTCGCAGTCGGTGTTCGACAACGGGCTGCCGATCGGCGAGACCGAATGGGTGTCCGACGGCGAGCTCCGCGCGCTCATCCAGACCCGGCACTCGGCCGAGATGACCGGGCTGCCGTTCACGCCGGGCGTCGACAACCTGCTGATGTCCTCCGGCGACGCGACCCGCAGCCTGGACGACATGATGGCCGGCACGTCGCGCGGTCTGCTGCTCACCTGCCTCTGGTACGTCCGCGAGGTCGAGCCGCAGACGCTGCTGCTGACCGGGCTGACCCGCGACGGGGTCTACCTCGTCGAGGGCGGCGAGGTCGTCGCCGAGGTGAACAACTTCCGCTTCAACGAGAGCCCGGTCGACCTGCTGGGCCGTCTCGGAGAGGTGGGCCTGGCCGAACGGACCCTGGCCAGGGAGTTCGGCGACTACTTCACCCGCACCTCGATGCCGACCTGGCGGGTCGCCGACTTCAACATGTCCTCGGTGAGCAAGGCGAGCTGACCGCACCTGCCCCGCACCGGACCGGCACCGCATCCGCCGGGCCGGTCGGCTCCGAAGTGGGGGTGTGAGCGGTTCAGGCGTCCTCGAGCCGGAACCCGATCTTCATCCCCACCTGGAAGTGCTCCGGCACACCGTCGACGACCTGGCCGCGGACCTGGGTGACCTCGAACCAGTCGAGGTGACGCAGGGTCTGGGCGGCACGGGCGATGCCGTTGCGGATGGCGTCGTCCACCCCCTCCGACGAGGTCCCGACGATCTCGGACACCCGGTAGGTGCGGTTGCTCATGGCGGTCTCCACTTCTCGAGCCGGATCAGGCAGGACGCTTTCCCCGTCGGTGACCTAGTGTGAGACGCGTGACCACGGCCCGGCACCGCCCTGGCGCGCTGCATCGCGGCGGCGCGCGGGAGCCGGTCTACCAGATCACCGCCGCGCGCCGGGGCGTCCGCGACGACGTCAACAGCCGGACCCGCCGCTACCTGGTCTCCATGGGCGTCCGCACCGTGTGCTTCGTCCTCGCGGTCGTGACCGACGGCTGGCTGCGGTGGGTTCTCATCGCCGCCGCCGTGCTGCTGCCCTACCTGTCCGTGGTGTTCGCGAACGGCGGCCGCGAACGCGTCGTGAACCTGCCCGAAACGGACCTACCGGACGAGCGGCGCGCGATCGGCGGGACCGGCACGTGACGTGACATCATTTCGTGCAATACTCCCGCCACAGCGTCGCGCAGCGGTCTGCGCCGACGCCCCGAGCGCGATGCCGGGCGGCTCCCCCCGTGGCTGCCCGGCATCGCCCCGGGCGCACGCCCCGGAGCCGCGACGGAGCCCGAGCAGGTGAGCAGGGACGACGCCTCGCCGATCTGCTCGGCCAAGGGCTGCCGGTCCTCGGCCCGCTGGGTCCACGCCTGGAACAACCCCAAGCTGCACACGCCTGACCGGCGCAAGGCCTGGGCAGCGTGCGAGGAGCACCGCGAATCGCTCGGCGCCTTCCTGAGCGCACGCGGCTTCCTGCGCGAGACCGTCCCGCTCGAGGAGTGGGCGGGCTCAGCCGCCGATCGCTGACATCGGCCGGGCAGGCTGCAGGAACCCCGGGTCGTCGATGCCGTGACCGGGCAGCTTGGCGAGCATGGCCGCCCGCATCCGCGCCGCCAGGTCGTCGTCGCCGGCACCGGAGCGCAAGGCCGTCCGGAGGTCGGACTCGTCCCGGGCGAAGAGGCAGTTGCGCAGCTGGCCGTCGGCCGTGAGCCGCACCCGGTCGCAGGCCCCGCAGAACGGCCTGGTCACCGAACCGATGACGCCGACCCGCCCCGGGCCGCCGTCGACGAGCCACTCCTCGGCGGGGGCGCTGCCCCGGGTGGCGCCGTCGACCGGGTCGAGCGCGAAGGCGTCGCCGAGCCGCGCCAGGATCTCGTCGGCCGTCACCATCGTCGACCGGTCCCAGCCGTGCTGGGCGTCGAGCGGCATCTGCTCGATGAAGCGCAGGTGGTAGCCCTCACCCAGCGCCCAGCGCAGCAGCGGCACCGCCTCGTCGTCGTTGACGCCGCGCAGCAGCACCGTGTTCACCTTGACCGGCGTCAGGCCGGCGTCGGCCGCCCCCGCGAGCCCGGCGAGCACGTCGGCCAGACGGTCACGGCGGGCCAGCGTCACGAAGCGCTCGCGGTCCAGCGTGTCCAGCGAGACGTTGACCCGGTCCAGGCCGGCCGCGGCGAGCGCGCCGGCGACCTTGGCCAGCCCGATGCCGTTGGTGGTGACGGACATGCGAGGCCGTGGGCGCAGCGTGCCGACGCGCTCGACGATCGACACCAGGCCGCGGCGCAGCAGCGGCTCGCCCCCCGTGAACCGCACCTCGGTCACGCCCTCGGCCACCGCGACGCCCACGAGCCGGACGATCTCGTCGTCGGTGAGCAGGTCGGGCCCGGGCAGCCACTCGAGCCCCTCGGGCGGCATGCAGTAGGAGCAGCGCAGGTTGCATTTGTCGGTCAGCGAGACCCGCAGATCGGTCGCGACGCGGCCATAGGTGTCCACCAGCACCCCCTCACCCTACGTCCGCACCCCGACGGCAACCCGGTTAGCGTCTGAAAGGTGACCGAGAGCAGGCGGAGGGGTGGCTACGGCTTCCTGCTGTCCTCGCGGTGGACCGGGCTGTTCGCGGCCGCCCTGGTGGTCGCGGCCGGGTGCGTCGCCCTGGGTCTGTGGCAGGTGGACCGGCTCGAGCAGCGCCACGACCGCAACCGGCTGCTGGAGCGCAACCTCACGGCCGCGCCCGAGCCCGCGACCAGGCTGCTCACGGTCGGGCGCGAGCCCGCCGAGCGCGACGAGTACGCCCGCGTCCGTGCGACCGGCCGCTACGACGAGGCCGGCCAGCTGCTCGTACGCACCCGCCCGTTCGAGGGTCAGGTCGGCTACTACGTGCTGACCCCCCTCGTCACCGGCGCGGGGCCCGCGCTGCTGGTCAACCGTGGCTGGGTGCCCGGGGGGCCTGACGCCGCGACGGCTCCCGAGCCCCCGGCCCCCCCGGCCGGGGAGGTGGCGGTCACCGGCCGCCTGCGCCCGAGCGAGCCCCCCTCCACGACCGGGGAGCCGCCGCCCGGGCAGGTGACGCGCATCGACGTGCCCGCCATCGCCCGGTCGCTGCGCCTGCAGGCGTACGGCGGATACGTTGACCTGGTCAGGGAGCGCCCGGCGCCCGGCCGTGCCCCCGAGCGCCTGCCGCCACCGGAGCCGTCGGAGGGACCGCACCTTGCCTACGCGTTCCAGTGGTTCCTCTTCGCCGCCCTGGCGCCGGTCGGCTACGTGCTCCTGGCGCGGCGCGAGGCGCAGGACCGGGCAGCAGGACGCGGCGGCGTCGACAGGGACGCCGCGCGGGGGCGGCAGAGCGTGACCGGCTAGGGAGGCCGACCGACGATGCTCATCGAGGACTACGCCCTCATCTCCGACCGGCTGTCGGCGGCGCTGGTCGGCCGCGACGGGTCGATCGACTGGCTCTGCTTCCCGCGCTTCGACTCCGAGGCGATCTTCGCCGGCCTGCTGGGCGGCGACGAGAACGGGCACTGGCGGCTGGGCCCGCGTGACGGGGGGATGTGCACGTCCCGCCGCTACCGGGGCGACACGCTGATCCTCGAGACCGAGTGGACGGGCGAGGGGGGCACCGTCCGGGTCCTGGACTTCATGCCCGAGCGCGGCGAGGCGCCCGACGTGGTGCGCATCGTGGAGTGCCTCGAGGGCGCGGTCGAGATGAAGAGCGAGCTGCGGCTGCGCTTCGGCTACGGCGACGTCGTGCCGTGGGTGCGCCACCTCGACGGCATGCTCGCGGCGGTGGCCGGGCCGGACGCGGTGTGGCTGGCCTCCGACGTGCCCCACCACGGCCGCGACTACGCGTCCTACGCGGAGTTCCGGCTGGAGGCCGGGCAGCAGCGAAGCTTCGTGCTCACGTGGAACCCGTCGCACGTCCACCGGCCGAGCCCGGTCGACCCGCACGTCGCGCTCAACGAGACCGAGCTGTTCTGGCAGACCTGGGCCGACCGGTGCACCTACGACGGCCCCTACCGCGGCGCCGTCGTCCGGTCGCTGCTGACGCTCAAGGCGCTGACCTACGCCCCGACGGGCGGCATCGTCGCCGCCGCCACCACGTCGCTGCCGGAGGAGCTGGGCGGGGTGCGCAACTGGGACTACCGCTACTGCTGGCTGCGCGACGCGACGTTCACGCTGCAGGCGCTGGTGAAGACCGGCTACACCGACGAGGCGTGCGACTGGCGGGAGTGGCTGCTGCGGGCAATCGCGGGCAGCCCGGAGCGGCTGCAGATCCTCTACGGCGTCGCGGGCGAGCGCCAGGCGCCGGAGCGCGAGCTGGGCTGGCTCTCGGGCTACGAGGGCTCCGCGCCGGTGCGGGTCGGGAACGGGGCCGTCGGGCAGCGCCAGCTCGACGTCTACGGCGAGGTGATGGACACCCTCTGGCTGGCCCGCTCGCACGGCCTGGACCCCGACGAGTCGGCCTGGCGGATGCAGCGCTGCCTCATGGAGTGGCTCGAGAGCGGGTGGAAGGAGCCCGACGAGGGGCTGTGGGAGGTCCGCGGCCCGCGGCGGCACTTCACCCACTCCAAGATCCTCGCCTGGGTGGCCGCCGACCGGGCGGTGCGCACGGTCGAGCAGATGGGCATGGACGGGCCGGTCGGGCGCTACCGGGCCCTGCGCGAGGAGATCCACGCCGACGTGTGCGCGAAGGGCTACGACGCCGACCGGCAGACCTTCACCCAGTCCTACGGCTCGCGCGCCCTGGACGCCGCACTGCTGCTCATCCCCCAGGTCGGCTTCCTGCCTCCCTCCGACGACCGGGTGCGCGGGACGCTGCGTGCCGTGCAGGCGGAGCTGGGCTCCGACGGCCTGGTCCGCCGCTACGACACCGGCGACACGGCCGACGGCGTCGCGGGTGACGAGGGCGCCTTCCTGGCCTGCAGCTTCTGGCTGGCCGACGCGCTCGTGCTCGACGGGCAGCTCGAGGCGGGTCGGGCCCGGTTCGAGGGTCTGCTCGGCCTGTGCAACGACGTGGGCCTGCTCGCGGAGGAGTACGACGTGGAGGCCGGGCGCCAGCTCGGCAACGTGCCGCAGGCCTACAGCCACCTCGCGCTGGTCAACACCGCCCTCAACCTGGCCGAGGTGCCCTCGCCCACCGACCGGTCACCCGCCGAGGAGCGCTCCGAGGGCTCCTGACCGGCGCGGGCAGGTGACGTAGTCCCTGGCCACCGCCGGTCCGGTCGTCAGCGCAGGGCGGGCTGGCGGACGGCGAGCGTGCCGGCGTCGGTGTCGAGCTCCGCCTCGACGCCGAGAGGCAGGGTCAGCTGCGGCGCGTCGTGGCCGAAGGCGAGACCGGTGGCCAGGGGGACCCCGAGCGGCGCGAGCCGCTCGACCACCGTGTCGACGGCAGCGGCACCGCAGTCCGTCCACGAGCCGAGCACCACCCCGGCCACGTCGTCGAACCACCCGGTCCGCAGCAGCTGGGTGAGCATCGAGTCGATCCGGTACGCCGGCTCGGCGACGTCCTCGAGCACCAGGAGGCCACCGCCCGCCCGGCGCTCGTCGGGTGTCCCGACCGTGTTGGCCAGCAGCGCGAGCGTCCCCCCGACCAGGACGCCACGGGCACGACCCGGCACCTCGCAGCGCAGCCCGCCGGACGCGAGCGCGCGCACGCGCTGCGGCTCGAACAGGGTCGCCCGCAGGTGCTCGACCGTCGCCGCGTCCGGCGAGCCGCCCGCGAACACCTCGGTGGCCACCATCGGGCCGAACAGCGTCGCGAGACCGAGCCGGTTGGCCACCGCCTGGTGCAGCACGGTCACGTCGCTGGACCCGACGAGGACCCGCGGCCCCGCCTCCCGCATCGCGGCCCAGTCGAGCCGGTCGGCCAGGCGCGCCGCACCCGACCCGCCCCGCGCGCAGAGCACCGCCCGGACCGCCGGGTCGCACCAGGCCCGCTGCAGGTCGGCGGCCCGGTGCTCGTCGGGGCCGGCGAGGTGCCGCCGAGCCTGCAGAGCGTGCTCCCCCACCACGACCTCGAGGCCCCACGACTCCAGGGTCGCGACGCCGCGGGCGAGCCGCTGCGGGTCCAGGGGACCGCTCGTGGCGACCACGGCGACCCGGTCACCGCGCGCCAGGCGCCGCGGGCGGTCCAGCGGTCGCAGCACCGGTGCACAGTAGCGCCGGGCTGGCGCGGCGGATTGACGGTCGCCTGTCCGTTCCGGGCAGGATGTCGCCTATGGACCTGGGACTGCGTGAGCGTGTCTACGTCGTGACCGGCGGCAGCCGAGGGCTGGGCCTGGCCGGTGCCCAGGCACTGGTCGCCGACGGGGCGCGGGTCGTGCTCTGCGCCCGCGACGAGGACACCCTCGTCGCCGCGGCCGAGTCGCTCGGCGGCACCGACCACGCGATGGCCCTGCCCGGCGACATGTCCGACACCGGCCTGGGTGAGCGGCTGGCCGCCGCCGCGGTCGGCCGGTGGGGCCGCCTCGACGGCGCGCTCGTCAGCGTCGGTGGCCCGCCGCCGGGTCCCGCGGTGGGGCTCACCGACGACCAGTGGCGCGACGCGTTCGACTCGGTCTTCCTCGGCCCGGTGCGCATCGCCCGGGCGGTCGCGTCGACGATCGGCGAGGACGGCGGGGCGCTGGCGTTCGTGCTGTCCCTGTCCGTCAAGCAGCCCGTCGACGGCCTGGCCTCGTCCAACGGGCTGCGGCCCGGCCTGGCGATGCTGGCCAAGACGCTCGCCGACGAGCTCGGGTCGCGCAACATCCGGGTCCTCGGCCTGCTGCCCGGTCGCGTCGACACCGACCGGCTGCGTGAGCTCGACCAGGCCAGCGGCCGGCCGAAGAAGCAGCGGGAGGAGTTCGAGAAGCGCATCCCGCTCGGGCGCTACGGCCTGCCCGAGGAGTTCGGGCGCGTCGCCGCCTTCGCGCTCTCACCAGCGGCGTCGTACCTCACCGGCGTCATGATCCCGGTCGACGGCGGCCTGGGCCGGTCGCTGTGACCCTCGCGCGGCCGCCGGAAGGCTGATCGTCCGCGCTAGCGTTCAGGCATGAGGTCGCCTCGGCGCCGGGCGCGCCGCTGCTTGCGACGCCGGAGGAGGGAGCAGCATGGAGGTGCACGAGACGGCGCTGCCGGGGATCGGCGTCCGCTACGACATCACGACGGCCCGCGGCCGCCGGGTCGGGATCGTCGCGTTCCGCGGCGGCGCCCACGAGGTCGCGCTCTACGACGAGAAGGACCCCGACGCGTGCAGCGACGTCATCAAGCTCACTGAGGAGGAGAGCGACGCGGTCGCCGAGGTGCTGGGAGCCACCCGCATGGTCGAGCGGCTCACCGACCTGCACAAGCAGATCGACGGGCTCACGACGGAGCAGCTGTCCCTGCCCGGGACGTCGGAGTTCGTCGACCGCCCACTGGGCGACGCCCGCATCCGGACCGTCACCGGCTGCTCGATCGTCGCGGTGGTGCGCGGTGATGAGGTGCACGCCTCGCCCCGTCCGGACTTCGTCTTCCACGCGCGGGACGTCGTCGTGATGGTGGGCACCCCCGAGGGGTGCCGCGCCGCGGGCGAGATCCTCGGCGTCCACGAGTTCTGAGCGTCGGGACGAGGGGGTGGACACCGGCGCGGTCCTGCTGGAGCTCGGGGCCATCATCCTCGGGCTCGGCGTGGCCGGCCGCTTCGCCTCCCGCCTCGGCATCTCGCCCATCCCGCTCTACCTGCTGGCCGGGCTCGCGTTCGGCGAGGGCGGCGTGCTGCCCCTGGACACCACCGAGGAGTTCGTCGAGGTCGGGGCCGAGATCGGCGTCGTGCTGCTGCTGCTCACCCTCGGCCTCGAGTACACCCCCGCCGAGCTGTCGGGCACCATGCGCACCAACTACCGGGCCGGCCTGGTCGACCTGGCCCTCAACGCCACTCCCGGGGCCGTCGCCGGCCTGCTGCTGGGGCTCGGGCCCGCCGGCGTCCTCACCCTGGCCGGCGTCACGTACATCTCGTCCTCGGGGATCGTCGCGAAGCTGCTCGGCGACCTGGGGCGCGTGGCCAACCGGGAGACCCCACCGGTTCTGGCGATCCTGGTCTTCGAGGACCTGGTGATGGCGGTCTACCTGCCGGTGCTTGCCGCCGTGCTGGCCGGCATGTCGGTCCTCGGCACCTCGACCAGCGTCGTCGTGTCGCTGGCGGTGGTCGGCCTTGTGCTGCTCGCGGCCTTCCGGTTCGGCGACCGCATCTCCGCTCTCGTGTTCAGCAGCGACAGCGAGCAGATGATCCTGCGCGTCCTCGGCCTGACCCTGCTGGTGGCGGGCGTCGCGCAGCAGCTGCAGGTGTCCGCCGCCGTCGGGGCGTTCCTCGTCGGCATCGCGATCTCGGGCCCGGCGGCCGAGAGCGCCCGCGGTCTGGTGAGCCCCCTTCGCGACCTGTTCGCCGCCGTCTTCTTCGTGACCTTCGGGCTGCGCACCGACCCGGGGGCGATCGCGCCCGAGCTCGTCCCGGCGCTCGCCCTGGCCGCGGTCACCATCGCGACGAAGGCATGGACCGGCTGGTGGGCGGCCGGGCGGGCGGGCATCGGTCCCCGCGGCAGGCTCCGGGCGGGCGGAGCGCTCGTCGCCCGGGGCGAGTTCAGCATCGTCATCGCGGGCCTGGCCGTGACCGCCGGAGTCGCCGGGGTGGGGCCGCTGGCCACGGCGTACGTCCTGGTGATGGCCGTCGCCGGCCCGCTGCTGGCGCGCTACGCCGAGGAGGTCGGTGCGCCCCTGCTGCGGCGGGCCGGGGCGGCCCGGGCGTGACCGGCGGACCCCGGGCGCACGAGTGGGCGGCCGAGCAGGCGGTCGACGCGGCACGGGCGGCGACTCTCATCGGCAACCAGTTCCCCGGGCTGCGCGGAGCCGCGGTGACCCCCCTCGCGGAGGGCTGGGACAACACCGTGCACCTGGTCGACGGCGTGTGGGCCTTCCGGTTCCCGCGGCGGGCGATCGCCTTGGACGGGCTGCAGCGCGAGATCGCCCTGCTCCCCCGGCTCGCCCCGTCGCTGCCGCTGCCGGTGCCCCACCCCGAGTGGGTGGGCGTGCCGGCCGACGGCTACCCGTGGGCGTTCTTCGGGGCGCGCCTGCTGCCCGGCCGCGAGCTCGCGGACGCGACCCTCCCCGACGCGGAGCGCGAGCCGCTGGCGACGGCGCTCGGCGCGTTCCTGCGCGACCTGCACCGGCCCGGCCTCGCGGCGGAGCTCGGCGGGGACCTGCCCGTCGACCCGATGCGCCGAGCCGACCCAGGGCACCGGGGCGCAAGGGCACGCGAACGGCTCGACCGGCTCCGCGCCCGCGGCACCTGGGCCGGCGACGGCCGGGTCGACCGTCTGCTCGCGGGGGCCGCGTCCGTGGGCCCCAGCACGGCGCCACCCGTGCTGGTCCACGGCGACCTGCACCTGCGCCACGTGCTCGTCGACGACTCGGGCGCCGCCGCCGGGGTCATCGACTGGGGGGACGTCGCCCTGGCCGACCCCTGCGTCGACCTGTCGGTCGCCTATGCCGCCTTCTGCGGCGACGCCCGCGACGCGCTGCTCGCGGCGTACGGCGACGTCGTCGCCGACGACCGGGAGACCCGCGCCCGGGTGCTGGCCGTGAACCTGTGCGCGGCGCTGGCCGACTACGCCGACACCGACGGCCGGCCGGCCCTGCTGGCCGAGTCGCTGGCGGGGCTCGGCCGCGCCGTGGCCTGACCACCGGACACGCCGGCGCCAGGTCTTGACTCCGGGGCGCAGATGCGGCATATCGTGTCCTGTCCGGATTGTCCGGCCAGGAAAGGAGCAGCGACCGTGACCACACCGCACCGCTCTCCCGTCGAGCCGGAGGGGCCGTAAGGCGCTCCCGAGCACACCTCGACGGAAGGCCAGGGTCAGGCGCCCTGGCCTTCCGTCTGCCTGCGGCCGGGGTGACCTCGGCCGGACCCAGCCCGCGGTGGCGGCTCAGGCGACCTCGACCGGGGCCGTGCGCTCCTGGTGCTCGAACTGGGTGCGGTAGAGCTCGGCGTAGAGACCGCCGGCGGCCAGCAGGTCGGGATGCCGACCTCTCTCGACCACCCGGCCGCCGTCGACGACGAGGATCTGGTCGGCGTCGCGCACGGTCGAGAGCCGGTGGGCGATCACCAGTGATGTCCGGCCCGCCAGCGCCGTCTTGAGCGCGAGCTGCACGGCTGCCTCGGACTCGGAGTCCAGGTGGGCGGTCGCCTCGTCGAGGACCACCACGTCGGGGGCCTTGAGCAGGAGACGGGCCAGGGCCAGCCGCTGCTTCTCGCCGCCCGAGAGCCGGTAGCCGCGGTCGCCGACGGTGGTGTCGAGCCCGTCGGGCAGCCCGGACACGAGGTCCCAGATCTGGGCCGCCCGCAGCGCGTCGGCCATCTGCCCGTCGGTGGCGTCCGGTCGCGCGTAGAGCAGGTTCGTGCGGATCGTCTCGTGGAACATGTGCGCGTCCTGCGTCACGACGCCGATGACCTCGTGCAGCGACTCGAGCGTCACGTCGCGGACGTCCCGACCGCCGACCAGCACCTCGCCCTCCACGGTGTCGTAGAGGCGGCCCACCAGCGCGGTGATGGTGGTCTTCCCGGCGCCCGACGGCCCCACCAGCGCGGTCATCGTGCCGGCCGGGACGGTGAAGGACACGTCGTGCAGGACCTGCTCGCTGGGTGCCTGGTCGAGGACGGCGACAGACTCCAGAGAGGCCAGCGACACCTCGTCGGCGGTCGGGTAGCGGAAGGACACCCGGCGCAGCTCCACCTCGGTGGAACCGCGCGGCAGCGCTGACGCGCCGGGCTTCTCGTCGATCATCGGCGGCAGGTCGAGGACCTCGAAGACCCGCTCGAAGCTGACCAGCGCGGTCATGACGTCGACCTGCACGTTGGACAGGGCGGTCAGTGGCCCGTACAGCCGGCCGAGGAGCGCGGTGAGAGCCACCAGCGTCCCGACACCCAGCGAGCCGGCGACGGCGAGCAGGCCGCCGAGGCCGTAGATCATGGCCGTCGCGAGCGAGGCCACGAGGGTGAGGCTGGTGAAGAAGACCCGGCCGTACATCGCCTGCTTGATGCCGATGTCGCGCACCCGGGCGGCCCTGTCGGCGAACGCGGTGTTCTCGTCGTCGAGGCGGCCGAAGAGCTTGACCAGCAGCGCGCCCGAGACGTTGAACCGCTCGGTCATCGTGGTGCTCATGGAGGCGTTGAGCTGCATCGCCTCGCGCGTGATGGCCTGCAGCCTGCGCCCCACCCAGCGCGCCGGGAGAAGGAAGAGCGGGGTGAGCACCAGCGCCGCCAACGTGACCTGCCAGGACAGGATCAGCATCGTCGTGAGGACCAGCACCAGACCGACGACGTTGGACACCACCGACGACAGGGTCGAGGTGAACGCCTGCTGGGCACCGATCACGTCGGTGTTGAGCCGGCTGACGAGAGCGCCGGTCTGCGTGCGCGTGAAGAACGCGACGGGCATCCGCTGCACGTGGCCGAAGACCTGGGTCCGCAGGTCGTAGATGAGGCCCTCACCCACCTGGGAGGACAGCAGCCGCTGGATCAGCGTGAGCAGCGCGTCGAAGACCGCGATCCCGGCGACCACGAGCGCGACCGCGACGACGACGCCCTTGTCGTCCTTGAGCACGCCCTCGTCGATGATGACCTTGAACAGCAGGGGCAGCGCCACGACGAGCATCGCGTCGAGCACGACGAGCACGAGGAACAGGCTGATCTGGCGCTTGTACGGGCGGGCGAACTGCGCGATCCGCGGGATGGTGCCCGGGGCCAGCTTCTTCTTGGCGACCTCGCCGTCGCGCGTGAGCGACCGCATGGCCATCCACGGGCTGTGCGACATGGACACCGGGAGCCTCCGAGACCTCTGTAATGGCGATTACAACTCCGCGCAACACCGGGCCGGCGCGGATGCTTCCCTGCCGACGGTACGCGCGGGGCCGGACAGTCGGGACCGGCCGGACGATCGTGCGGGGCGGAGCGGTCCCCCGATGTCGTCGGTCAGGCGCGGGCCGTCACGCACCAGGCGGTGGCGGACACCTCGAAGGGCGCCGTGGGCAGCAGCTGCTCGCACCGGCTCCGCAGCCGGGCGCGCTGCGCGTCACCCAGACCCACGACGTACGCGCCGGCCGGCCCCACGCCGAGCGTGAAGGACTCCCACCACTCGGCGACGGTGTGGAACCGGCTCGAGACGGTCAACGTCGTGGGCTCGACGTGCGTCAGTCCGGCGGCGGCGCACAGCTCCTCCAGGTGCCCCGCGCGGGCACCGGGCAGGTCCGCCTCGTCGCGCGCCCCCGGGTCCAGGTCGTTGACCGCTCGCCAGAACAGGCTCAGGGGGCCGCCGAAACCGGCGTGGTCCCATACGCAGGCCGCGACGAGGCCACCCGGCCGGGTCACCCGCCCCATCTCCCGCAGGCCCGCGACCGGGTCGGCCATGAAGTGCACCACGAGCTGGGCCATGGACACGTCGAACGCGTCCTCGGGGAAGGGCAGGTGCTCGGCCGATCCCGTGTGGACGTCCACCCCGGGGAAGCGGTCCCGGGCCGCCGAGACGAACGAGCCCGACGGGTCGATCGCCGTGACCGCCTCCGGTCCCAGTCGGTCGACCAGCCGGGCGGTCAGGGCCCCGGGACCGCAGCCGACGTCCAACGCCCGCTGACCGGCACGAAGGTCGGCCAGCCGCACGAACTCCACCGCGAGGGGCTCGGAGTAGCGCCCCATGAACCGGGCGTACGAGTCCGCGCTGACGTCGAAGGTCACCGGCCGACTGTAAGGCCCATGCCGCGGCCGCGCCGCTCAGAAGGCGCTCACACCGGTCAGGGCGCGGCCGATGAGCAGCTTCTGCACCTGGCTGGTGCCCTCGTACAGGGTCGTGACCCGCGCGTCGCGCAGGTACTTCGCCGCCGGGTACTCGTCGACGTACCCGTAGCCGCCGTGGACCTGGATGCAGGCGTTCGCCACCCGCACCGACGCCTCCGTCGCGAACAGCTTGGCCTTCGACGCGGCCAGCGAGTAGGTCTCGCCGCGCGCCTTGCGGTCGGCGACCGCCCAGGTGAGCAGCCGCGAGGCGTCGACGTCGACGGCCGAGTCGGCCAGCATCTCCTGCACGAGCTGGTGCCCGGCGATCGGCTTCCCGAACTGCTCTCGACTCCCGGCGTAGGCCACCATCGTGTCCAGCGCGGCCTGCGCGATGCCGGTGCACGACGCGGCGATCGACATCCGGCCGTCGTCGAGCGCCGAGAGCGCGACCTTGAGCCCCGCGCCCTCGGCCCCGAGCAGCGCCTCGGGGCCGACCTCGACCCCGTCGAGCACGAGCTCGGCCGTGTCGCAGGACCGCAGCCCGAGCTTGCCGTGCAGCGGCACGGCGGAGAACCCGGGCCGGTCGGTGGGGACGAGGAACGCGGACACGCCCTTCGCGCCGGCGCCGCCCGAGCGCGCCATCACCAGCGCCAGCCCGGCGATGGTGCCGTTGGTGATGAACACCTTGCGCCCGCTCAGCCGCCAGCCCCCGCCCGGCAGCCGCTCGGCGCTCGCCCGAAGCCCCGCCGGGTCCGAGCCGTGGTCGGGCTCGGTCAGGCCGAAGCAGCCGAGCACCTCGCCGGTGGCCATCCGCGGCAGCCACTCCTGCTGCTGCTCGGCGGTCCCCCACCGCTGCACCGAGCCCGCGACCAGGCCGAGGTGCACCGACATGATCGAGCGGACGTTGGCGTCGCCGCGGCCGAGCTCCTCGATGAACAGCACGTACGCGAGGGGGTCGGCGCCGCCGCCACCGTGCTCCTCGGGGATCGTCATGCCCACGAACCCGGTCTGCCGCAGCCCGTCGAGGGCCTCCTGCGGGAAGCGCTCCTCGCGGTCGTTGCGCAGCGCGTGGGGCACGACGACGGCGTCGACCCACTCCCGCACCGCCGCCCGGACGGCCTGGTGGTCGTCGGACAGGCTCAGGTCCACGGTCAGAGGTCTCCCGCCAGGTCACGCAGCCGGCGGGCCTGCGCGACCCGCTCGGCCGCCTGCTGCTGCTCGTGCGTCCGGCCGCCAGCATCGCGCAGCAGTGCCTTCGTGGCGCGCACCGCCCCGGCCGGCGCGGCGAGCAGGGCCGCCGCGAGGTCCCGGGTCGCGGCGTCGAGCTCGGCGCGCGGCACCATGACGGAGGCCAGCCCGATGTCGACGGCCTCCTGCGCGGTCACCCATCGACCGGTCGCGCAGATCTCCAGGGCGCGCGGGTAGCCGACGGCGTCGGCCAGCGGCTTGGTCCCCGCCAGGTCCGGCACGAGGCCGAGCGAGGGCTCCCGCATCGCCAGCCGGGCGTCGTCGGCCAGCACCCGCAGGTCGCAGGCCAGGGCCAGCTGGAAGCCCGCACCCACGGCGTGCCCCTGCACCGCGGCCACCGTCACGACCCGCTCGTCGCGCCACCAGGTGAACGCCTCCTGGAAGCCGGCGATCGTCACGTCGAGAGCCTCGTCGTCGAGCGCGGCCAGGGAGGCCAGGCCGGGCTCGCCGTCGACACCTGTGGTGAACATCGCCCGGTCGAGCCCCGCGGAGAAGGACGGGCCCTCCGCCCGCAGCACGACGACCCGCGTCGCGTCGTCGGCCAGCAGCTCGCGGCCGACCGCGGCCAGGGCCCGCCAGGTCGCGGGCGTCTGGGCGTTGCGGTTCGCCGGCCGGGCGAGCGTGACCGTGGCGACACCGTCCTCGCGCTCCAGGCGCACCCCGTCGGTGTCCTGCGGGCGGGCGCCGCCCGGCGACGAGCCGGTCAGGACTTCTTGCCGCGCGTGGCACCGCCGCGTCCGCGCAGGGTGACCCCGGACTCGGCGAGGATGCGGTGCACGAACCCGTAGGAGCGGCCGGTCTCGGCCGCCAGCTCGCGGATGCTCGACCCGCCGGAGTACTTCCGCTTGAGATCGGCCGCCAGCCTGGTGCGGTCGCCTCCGGTGATGCGTGCGCCCTTCTTGAGCTCGGCCACGCCAGCCTCCTATGTCGGGACGGACTCGTCGCCATGATCGTCCAGACCCGGCATCCGCGCCAGGGGGCAGAACAGGGCGTCTCCGGCGCTCTGAGCCGGTCTTCCGCCCCGGGGCCCGCTCAGGCGAGGGCGACCAGGTCGGCGTAGTCGGCGTTCCAGAGGTCCTCGACGCCGTCGGGCAGCAGGATCAGCCGCTCCGGCTGCAGCGCGTCGACCGCACCCTCGTCGTGGGTGACGAGCACGACCGCCCCCTTGTACGTCCGCAGCGCGCCGAGGATCTCCTCCCGGCTCGCGGGGTCGAGGTTGTTGGTCGGCTCGTCGAGCATCAGGACGTTCGCACTGGACACGACCAGCGTTGCCAGCGCCAGGCGGGTCTTCTCCCCGCCGCTGAGCACCCGGGCCGGCTTGTCCACGTCGTCGCCGGAGAACAGGAACGAGCCGAGGATGCGCCGCAGCTCCACCTCGGGCGTGTCCGGTGCGGCGGAGCGCATGTTCTCGAGCACCGTGCGGTCGGGGTCCAGGGTCTCGTGCTCCTGCGCGTAGTAGCCGACCTTGAGGCCGTGCCCGGGCACGACCTCGCCGGTGTCGGGCTCCTCGACGCCGGCCAGCAGGCGCATCAGCGTGGTCTTCCCGGCGCCGTTGAGCCCGAGGATGACGACCCGGCTCCCCCGGTCGATGGCCAGGTCGACGTCGGTGAAGACCTCGAGCGAGCCGTAGGACTTCGACAGTCCCTCGGCGGTCAGCGGGGTCTTCCCGCAGGGCGACGGGTCGGGGAAGCGCAGCTTGGCGACGCGGTCGTGCCGGCGCACCTCGTCGAGCCCGGCGAGCAGTCGCTGCGCCCGCTTGTCCATGTTCTGCGCGGCCCTGGCCTTGGTCGCCTTGTAGCGCATCCGGTCGGCCTGCGCCTTGAGCGCCCCCGCCTGCTTCTCGGCGTTGGCGCGCTCGCGCTTACGGCGCCGCTCGTCGGTCTCGCGCTGGACGAGGTAGGCCCGCCAGCCGACGTTGTAGAGGTCGATCTCGGCGCGGTTCGCGTCGAGGTGGAAGACCCTGGTCACCGTGTGCTCGAGCAGCCCGACGTCGTGGCTGATGACCACCAGCCCACCCTTGTAGGCCCTGAGGTAGTCGCGCAGCCACACGATCGAGTCGGCGTCGAGGTGGTTGGTCGGCTCGTCGAGGAGCAGCGTCGCGTCGCCGGCGGCCTCCCCTCCGGAGGAGAACAGGATCCGGGCGAGCTCGACCCGCCGCCGCTGCCCACCGGAGAGGGTCACGAGCGGCTGGCCGAGCACGCGCTCGGGCAGGCCCAGGCTCGAGGAGATGGCCGCTGCCTCGCTCTCGGCCGCGTAGCCGCCGGCGGTCTGGAACTCCTCCTCCAGGCGGACGTACCGGCGCATCGCGCGGTCGTGGGTCTCGGGGTCCGCGCTGGCCATCTCGCCCTCGGTCGAGCGCATCCGCGCGAGCACCTCGTCGAGCCCGCGCGCGGACAGGATGCGGTCGCGCGCGAGCACCTGCAGGTCACCCGTCCGGGGGTCCTGCGGGAGGTAGCCGACGCGGCCCGACCGCGTCACCTCGCCGGCTGCCGGGGCACCCTCGCCGGCCAGCACCCGCGTCAGGGTGGTCTTCCCGGCACCGTTGCGGCCGACCAGCCCGACCCGGTCGCCGGGCGCGATGCGGAAGGTCGCGTCGCCGAGCAGCAGGCGGGGGCCGGCCCGCAGCTCGAGCCCGGTGGCGGTGATCATGGGGATTCCGTTCGTCGACGTGCGGGTGGTCTCGGCGTGCCTGGGTAACGGGAGACCAGCTCACGAGGACGGCGCGGACACGAGTCGTAGTCTACGTGCGCCCGACCCGAGGACGGAGCCCGCGCTGTGGGGATCAAGTTCGACGACCAGGCGGTGGACGTCTCCGGGGTCTCCGACCGCCGCGGTCGCGGCGGGGCAGCAGCGATCGGCGGCGGCGGTGTCGGCGTCGTCGGCCTGCTCATCTACGTGCTCGTCTCCGTGCTCGGCGGCGGCGAGATCGACACGACCCGGCTCGTGCCGCAGGGCGGGCCCGTGCAGGGCGAGGGCGCAGGGACGGGCGACCTGGAGACCCGGTGCAACACCGAGGGCGCGATAGGGCAGTACGACGACTGCTTCCTGGTCAAGGTCTACAACGAGGTCAACGAGGTCTGGACCGACGAGCTCGCCCGCGCCGGTGAGTCGTACGACCGCCCGGGGCTCACCTTCTTCACCCAGGCCGTGCAGACCGGCTGCGGCACGGCCTCCTCGCAGGTCGGCCCGTTCTACTGCCCGCCCGACCAGGGCATCTTCATCGACATCGGGTTCCTGGAGCAGCTGCAGCAGCAGTTCGGGGCCGAGGGCCGCTACGCGCAGGCGTACATCATGGCCCACGAGGCGGGCCACCACCTGCAGACGCTGTTCGGCACCGAGCGCAAGGTCCGCGCGGCGCAGCAGGCCCGCCCGTCGCAGCAGAACGAGCTGTCGGTCGCCATGGAGCTGCAGGCCGACTGCTACGCCGGCGTGTGGAGCCGGCTCGCCGACGACCGCGGGAACGTCTCGGTCGGCGAGGCCGAGGTCGACCAGGCGATCGGTGCCGCCGAGGCGGTCGGCGACGACCGCATCCAGCAGAAGACCCAGGGCCGGGTCGACCCCGAGTCCTGGACGCACGGCTCGGCCGACCAGCGGCGCACCTGGTTCCTGCGCGGCCGCCAGTCGGCCGACGTGAACTCCTGCGACACCTTCCGCTGACCGGTTCGGCCGCCACCCAGCGCCGCCGGAACAGGGTCCGGTCAGTCATCTGGCAGCGCGGACCTCGACCCGCTCGCAGCCGCGCAGCCGGTCCAGCGGGTCGAAGCCGAAGTAGATCACCACGTCGGCGCCGGGACCGCAGTCGAAGACGTCGGCGACACCGTCGTCGGGGACCGAGGGGCTCGGCCAGACGGCCGACACGGGGAGGTAGTCGGTGATGGCGTCATCCCCTGGGCCGCCGTAGGTGTTCCGACGAGGGTGTCGTCCCCGTTCGTTCCCGTGATGGTGTCTGCTGACGCGGCGGGGGCGAGCGCCACGAGGCAGGCGACCGCCAGAGCCGCAACGAGGCCGCGCATGCTGACCCACCGAACCTTCAGACCTGTGGCCAGGGCAACAGCGCCACCATCGCTCGCCAGATCCGCGCGGCGACCGGTGGCGGCCTCTCGGTCGCCGTCCCGGTGCGCGGGCCCCGGCACGGGACTGTCGGGGAGTGCATCTATCGTCGCGGGCGGCCGGGAAGGCCGGGCAACGGGGGATCTGCCGCGTCGGGTCCGATGAGTTCTCCGCCCGGCTCCGATCAGTAGGCACGGCACACCGACCGGACGAGGGAGCACGGCGAGATGACGCGCAGGGAACCGACGGTCGAGGACGGCGCTCGTCCCGGCGACGACGGGGGCTCGGGCCCGCCACGACGTCGAGGCGTCAGCTGGCGGCGCATCATCCTGCCCGCCGCCGTGCTGCTCGTCGTCTTCTTCGTCGTCGCCCCGGTGGCCGGCACGCTGTCCGGGAAGCTGAGCAGCGTCACCGAGAACGACCAGGCGGCGTTCCTGCCCGACTCGGCCGAGTCGACCAGGTCCCTCGAGCTCGAGACCCGCTTCGCCGGTGACCAGGACATCCCCGCCCTCATCGTGTGGGAACGCCGGGCGGGGCTCACGGAGGGCGACCTCCAGGCGGTCGCCGCCGCCGTCGAGCGGCTCGGCGAGGTCGACGGCATCGCGGGGCCGCCGTCGCCGCCCATCCCGAGCGAGGACGGCCGGGCCGTGCAGGTGGTGCTCCCCCTGCCGGGCGACAACTCGGCGTTCGAGACGCTGCCCGGCATCGTCGAGGACGTCGCCGCGGCAGCACGCACCGAGGGCCTGCCGAGCTATGTGACGGGGCCGGGCGGTCAGTTCGCCGACTTCGCGGCCGCCTTCGAGGGCATCGACGGCCGTCTGCTCGTCACCACCGTGAGCGTCATCCTCGTGATCCTCCTGCTCATCTACCGCAGCCCGGTCTTCCTGCCCGTCCTGATGTCGGCCGGCATCGCCCTGCTGCTCGCCCAGGCCGTGGTCTACCTGGTGGCCGAGGCCGGCGTGCTGACCGTCGACGGCCAGAGCCAGGGCATTCTGTCGGTGCTCGTGCTCGGAGCCAGCACCGACTACGCCCTGCTGCTGATCAGCCGGTTCAAGGAGGAGCTGCACCGCGAGGACTCCTGGAGCGTGGCCATGCGGGGAGCGCTGCGCGGCGCGTTCCCCCCGGTGGTCGCCTCCGGCGCCACGGTCATCCTCGGCCTGCTGTGCCTGCTGCTCTCGGACCTCAACAGCAACAAGTCGCTGGGCCCGGTCGGCGCGATCGGCATCGCGTGCTCGGTCCTGGCGATGCTGGTCTTCCTTCCGGCCCTGCTCATGGTGCTCGGGCGCTTCTGGTTCTTCCCGTTCGTGCCACGCCACGACGACGTCGTGGACCACGAGCGCGGGGTCTGGGGAGGGGTCGCCTCGCTCGTCGGTCGCCGAGCCCGCCTGGTGTGGGTGGTCACGGCGCTGGCGCTCACGGGCGCGGCGCTGTTCACGACCCAGCTGGACGCCGACGGGCTCACCACGGCCGAGTCCTTCACGACGGACGTCGACTCCGTCAAGGGCCAGGACGTGCTGGCGCGGCACTACCCGGCCGGGTCGGGCGTGCCGGTGAACGTGATCGGCGACCAGGCGGACGCCGACCGGCTCCTGGACGTCGTGGCGGACGTCGACGGCGTCGCCGACGCGCGGCTGGTCACCGACGCTCCCGCGGCCGGTGGTGACCCGGCTGCGCCCACCGCGCCGGCCGGGCCGCCCAAGGTCGTCGACGGCAAGGTACTCGTCGAGGCCGTCCTCACCGAGGCGTCCGACAGCCCCCGCGCCGAGGCCACGGTGCTCGACCTGCGGTCGGCGGTCGACGAGATCGGCACCGACGTGCTCGTCGGCGGCGGCACCGCGGTCGTCTACGACATCAAGACCGAGTCGGCACGGGACACCCGGGTGATCATCCCGGCGATCCTCGTGGTGATCCTCATCGTCCTCGTGCTGCTGCTGCGGGCCGTCGTGGCGCCCCTCCTGCTCGTCGGGACGGTGGTGCTGTCCTTCCTGGCCACCATGGGCGTCTGCGCCCTCGTGTTCGACCACGTGTTCGGCTTCGCCGGAGCGGACCCGTCCTTCCCGCTGTTCGCGTTCGTCTTCCTCGTCGCCCTCGGCATCGACTACAACATCTTCCTGATGACCCGGGTGCGGGAGGAGGCGCAGGTCCACGGGACCCGGCGCGGCACCCTGAAGGGCCTGGCCGTGACCGGCGGCGTCATCACGTCGGCCGGTGTCGTGCTCGCCGCGACCTTCTCGGCGCTCGGGGTGCTGCCGCTGGTGCCCTTCGCCGAGCTGGGCTTCGCCGTCGCCTTCGGCGTCCTGCTCGACACCCTCATCGTGCGCTCGCTGCTGGTCCCGGCGCTGGTCCACGAGCTCGACGACAAGGTCTGGTGGCCTTTCGGTCTTCCGCGCCGCTCGGCCGCGTGACCGGCCCTGGTCACCCGGCGGCGCGGACCACCACCCGTTCGCAGCCGCGCAGCCGGTCCAGCGGGTCGAACCCGAAGTAGACGACCACGTCGTCCCCCGGGCCGCAGTTGATGAGGTCCGCGAAGCCGTCGTCGTTGGTCTTGATCCGGTCGTCACCCCTGCCCGCGAAGACCCGGTCGGCACCGTCCTGGACGCCGATGGTGTCGTCGCCGCGCCCCGCGACGACCAGGTCGGTGTCGTCGGGCGCCCCGTTGAAGGACGTCGGGACGAAGTCGGTGATGGCGTCCTCACCCCGCCCGCCGTAGATCCGGTCGTCGCCCGAGCCGCCGGAGAGCGAGTCGTCCGCGGGGCCGCCGAACAGTGTGTCCGCGCCGCCCCATCCGAAGATCGTGTCCCGACCGGGGCCGCCGGACAGGGTGTCGTCGCCACCTCGGCCGTCGAGGTCGTCGGGCCCGGAGCGGCCCTTGAGCAGGTCGTCGCCGCTACCTCCCCAGACCCGGTCGCGCTGCGCTCCGCCGGACAGCTCGTCCTCGCCTGGTCCGCCCCGGAGCCTGTCGCGGCCGGACCCGCCGGACACGAGGTCGTCGCCCGCCAGCGACCGCACGACGTCGTCACCGCCACGCGCCGTCACGGTGTCCGATCTCGGCGTCCCGACCAGGACGTCCGCCCCGCTCGTGCCGTCGACCACGTCGGCCACGGCGGCAGCTGCGGGGAGCAGGAGGGCCGCGACGGCCAGGGCAGCGACGAGCCGGGTGCGCATGGTGGTCCCCGATCCTGTGTGGTCTGCGACCACTGTCGCCGCAGCAGTCGTCCACGGCAAGTGAAATCGCGACGGGTCTGATGGAGACTCGGGCCATTGGATATCGACCTGGCGCTGCCGCACGACCGGGACCATCACGCTGGGCCAGCGCTGAGCGCGCACGATGCTGGCGGGCTTGGCTGAGGAGGGCCGCCGGGCCGTCTCGAGACCACAACCTTCGCAGGCACATGACAAATGTCAGCGCAACCGGTGATGCGCCGCACTACTGCCAGCACCATCGCGCGGGTTGGCTGGTCACATGCACAGCGACAGCGACGCCGCGATCGACGTACACGACCTGCACAGGGTCTACCGCAGCGGGAGCGGTGCCTTCGAAGCCGTACGCGGGGTCGACCTCCGGGTTGAACCCGGCACCATCCACTCCCTGCTGGGAGTCAACGGCGCCGGCAAGACCTCCCTGCTCGAAGTCATCGAAGGGCTCGCCACCCCGTCCACCGGCAGCGTGCGTGTGCTCGGGCTCGACCCGATCATCGACCGCTCGGAAGTACGCCGCCGGTCCGGGGTCCTGCTCCAGCGCAGCGGGTTCTCAGGCGACCTCACGGTGCGCGAGACCCTCACGATGTGGGCCGCCACGGTGACCGATCCCCGCCCTGTCGACGAGGCGCTCGACCTGCTCGACCTGGGCGGACGCGCCGGGGTACGCATGCGAGCCCTGTCCGGCGGCGAGCAGCGGCGTGTCGACCTGGCCTGCACCCTGACCGGCCGCCCGGAGGTGCTGATGCTCGACGAGCCGACCACAGGCCTCGACCCGGAGAGCCGGCACCGCGTCTGGGACCTGATCCGGTCACTGCGCGAGGACGGGGCTGCGGTCCTCGTCACGACGCACTACCTCGAGGAGGCCGAGGCGCTCGCCGACCAGATCTCGATCATGCGTGCCGGCCGCATCGTCCTGTCGGGCACCCGTGAGGAGATCGTCGCCGGACAGCCCTGCGTCATCTCCTTCCGGACACCTGACCGGGAGGCCCCTCCACTCGTGGCAACGAGGGTGGAGTGCACGGCCGGCCACACCATCGTCGAGACCGACGACCTGCAGCAGACGCTGGCCACGCTGCTCGCCTGGGCCGATCAGTACGACGTCCGGCTGGACGACCTCTCCGCGCGCGCCGCATCGCTCGAGTCGATCTTCCTCGACATCGCCGAGGGGCGCGGCGCAGCCACCAACGGCCAGGTCACCCACCACGCCGAGGAGATGGCTCGATGACTGCTCGCGTGCTCGGACTCGCCCACTCCAACACTCTGCTGATGCGACGCAACCTGTTGACCGTCGTCTATGCGGTCGCCGTCCCCCTCCTGCCGCTCGCCATCTTGGCGTACACCCCCGAGAAGACCGGCAGGGCCGGCGCGGCCCCCCTGAGCCTGGTCCTGCTGATGGCCCTGCTCTTCCCGGTCTACTACAACCTGCTCTCCATGTTCGTGACGCGTCGCGACGAGCTGGTGCTCAAGCGACTGCGCTCGGGCGAGGCCGGCGACGCCGAGATCATCGTCTCGATGGCCCTGCCCGGGGTGGCCCTCGTCTTCGTCGTAGCCGGCATCGCGGCAGTCGTGGCCGGAGTCCTCGGCTTCGGCCTGCCCACCAACCCGATCCTGCTCGTCCTCGGGCTGCTGCTGAGCTGCGTCACGTTCGCCGCCCTGGCCCTCTGGACGGCGGCGTGGACGAAGAATGCCGAAGCGGCCCAGCTGACCAGTGCTCCCGTTCTGGTGCTCGCGACAGTCGGCACCACCCGCGCGGCGTTTCCCGAAGGAGCTCAGCAGTGGCTCGACCTTCTCCCCGGTGCTGCCCTGGAAGACCTTGTCCGGGTGGCATGGTTCGGACTCGAGCCCGGCGTCCTCGGCACAGACGTCGTCACGTGGTCGGCTACCTGGAGCGAGGCGTTGCCCGCGCTGGGCTACCTGCTCGGCTGGACGATCATCGCCGCGCTGCTCGCTCGCCGGGCCATCACGTGGGAGCCGCGTGGCTGACAGGATGGGCAGCGTGTTGACCTGGGGCTGGTGGAGGCGGCGTACCCCGGTGGAGCGTGTCGTCGTCTACACGCTGGTCTCCGTGTACGCCGTCTACTGGCTCCTGCTGTTCGTCACCTTCGTGAACGCCGTCGTCACGATCACCTCGTCCCTCCCGCTGGTTGTCGCCGCGATCGGCACCCTCGTGCTGGGTGTGGCCGGCACTATCGTGCTCCGCGACTCGATCCGGTTGTACCCGGACAAGGGGCCGCTGCCGTGGCGGTCGCTCTCGTTGTTGCTCGGGTTGGTGGTCGTGGCCGCGCCACTGGTCCTCCTGCTCCCCGGTGACGCCCGCGGCGGCGCTTCCCTGGTCGTCGTCGCCGCTCTCGCGTGGGGTGCTGGTGGACTCCTCGACACCCGCGTACGCAACGGGATCCTGGTCGCGTCAGCGGTGATCACCGGTGCTCTCGGTGGCCCCCCCGGGCTGGCGGTCTTCGGTCTGGCTATGGCCGTCTTCCTGGTCTTCTCGGTGCAGAGCTCGCTGTGGCTGATGGGAGTGGTCACCGCGCTGGAGCGAGCCCGTGACAGCGAGGCGGCGCTGGCCGTGGCACGTGAACGGCTGCGCTTCTCCCAGGACGTCCACGACGTGATGGGCCGGCGGCTCTCGACCATCGCCGTGCAGGCCGAGCTCGCCGCCACCCTCGCCGCGCGAGGCGACCTCCGGGCCACCGACCAGGTTCTCGAGATCCGCTTTACCGCCCACGAGGCCCTCCGCGAGGCCCGCGAGCTCGCCCGCGGCTACCGCCCGCTCGACCTGTCCGCGGAGGTCGACGGCGCGGTGTCCCTGCTCGCCTCGGCCGGCATCACCACGAACGCCAACGTGCACCACGTACCTCTCGAACGCCATGAGAGCGTCGCCCGCGTCATCCGCGAGGCCGTCACGAACGTGCTCCGCCACTCACGGGCCTCCATGGTCGACCTGACGTACGCCGGGGACGAGCTCGTCGTCGCCAACGACGGCGTGGTCCCCGATCGACCCACGGGCAGCGACGGCAGCGGACTCAACACCCTCGCCGACCAGCTGGCCGGCCGCGGCGCTCAGGTGACCTCCGGCATCGAGGGCGACCGCTTCGTCGTCCGCGTCCAGTTCGCGCCCGCGGTCGCGGCCTCGGCCGCACCATGATCCGCGTCCTCCTGGCCGACGACGAGCACCTGATCCGGGTGGCGCTCGCCCAGATGCTCGACCTCGAGGACGACATCGAGATCGTCAGTCATGCCGCCACCGGCCCGGAGGCCGTCGCCCAGGCTCGCGCTCTTCGCCCCGACGTCGCCGTGCTCGACCTCCAGATGCCCGGACTCGACGGCATCGCCGCCGCCGCCCGGATCGGCGAGACCCTGCCCGGTTGCGGCTGCCTGATCGTCACCAGCCATGGCCGACCCGGGCTGCTCAAGCGCGCCCTCTCGACCGGCGTCCGCGGCTTCCTCCCCAAGACCACCAGCGCACAGACGCTTGCCGCTGCCGTCCGCGCCGTCGCCGCCGGTGGCCGGTACGTCGACCCGGGCCTCGCTGCCGAAGCCATGGCGCTCGGCGACTCCCCCCTCACGGCCCGCGAGACCGCTGTGCTCGAGGCCGCCTCCGACGGCGCCCCTGTCGACGAGATCGCCCGCCGCACCCACCTCGCCGCCGGCACCGTGCGCAACTACCTCTCCAGCGCAACCACCAAGCTCGCCGCCTCGAACCGCCACGAAGCTGTCAGCGCCGCCCGACGCATGGGCTGGATCTGATCCCTCTGCCTATCGAGGTGCGAGGAGCACCGGCGACCCCCTCCTGGGGGTGTGGTTTCGAGACGGTTGCTGCGCAACCTGCTCGACCACCAGTTGCTCCAGCCGGATGAGCCGAGGGGTCTGATGGAGATTTGGTCTGCCCTGGTTTCACGGAGTCGAGATGCAACGGGCCCCGTGCGAGGCAAGGCCCGACGGGGACGGCTCGAGGACGGCTCGGGGACGGCTCGGGGACGACGCGGCGGCGACACCGGCTCGTCCGCGTGGTCAGCTCACGGGTTCGAGCAGGACCAGGGGGATCTCACGCGCCGTTCTCTCCTGGTAGCCCGCATAGATGCCCTGGTCGGCGACCACGAGCGGCCACAACCGGGCGCGTTCCTCCGCGGTCGTCACCCGGGCCCGCATCCTCTGCTCCGGCTGCCCCCGCAAGCTCACGCCGACGTCCGGGTCGTCCTGCAGGTTCAGGAACCACGCCGGGGGCCGGTCGTCACCGCCTCGCGAGGCCACGACCACGATGGCGCGGCCCTCCTGCAACGGTGAGGTCAGCATCACCGACCGCCGACGGCCGGTCCGGCGACCGGTCGTGGTGAGCCGCAGCACCGGCATGTCCAGCGCGGTCCAGCCGGCCCGGCCCCTGCTGACCCACAGAAGGGCGCGATGGGCCACGTTCATGGCCCTGAGTCCCAGGTCGGTGGGCATGCTGCCGGGCTAGCCGCGGGACGGGGCGGTGTGTGCGAGCCCGCGCGACGCCAGGACCGCGAGGCTGAGGCACAGCGGTCCGTACACCCGGCGGTCCAGGCGGGTGAAGGTCGCGCCGGTGGCGAACGGCACCACGACGTGGGTTCTGCCGGCCACTCCGAGCGCCCCGCGAGCACCGAGGACGGCGACCACGGTGCGCAGTGCTCGTTGCCTCAGCGCGGGACGCGACCGTGGGTGCCCGTCGACGAGCGCGGCAGCGGTGGTCAGTGCGGCAGCGACCGCGTAACAGGCCGCGATGCCCGGGGTGGCACGCGGGTCCGGACGGCGCGGACCGGATGACGACTCGACACCGAGCACGTTGCGAGCAAGTGTCTCCCGGTCCCGCAGGGGCCAGCTCCGGCCGTGAGCCCATCCGACGTGCAGCGCGGCGATGCTGAGCAGGCAGAGCGACGCGAGCGAGGCCGCAAGGTGGTCGACCGCGGAACTGTCGGACAGCGGTCTCGACGGGGTCACCGGCCCATCGTGCCCGCTGCACGGCTCAGGCGCGAGGGCCGTCCGTCTACTCGGCGCCGGAACGGTCGGGGCTCCCCCGCGGGATGAGTGGCGCGGTGGCCCGCACGGCGAGCTGCTGGACGGCCCAGGTGTTGCCGTCGGGGTCGCTGAACCCGAAGAACGTGCCGCCGTCGCGCTCGTCGAACACGGTGATCTCGCTGACCTCGACGCCCCTGCCCTGCAGCTCGGACCGCGCGACCTCGACGTCGGCGACACACAGCTGCAGCCCGCGCATCGAGCCCGGCGTCATCTCGGTCTGCGACGGCAGGTCGCCGACCACGATCGAGCAGCCCGAACCCGGAGGGGTCAGCTGGGCGACGTGCATCTGGTCGGTCCGCGTGTCGTGGTCGAGCCCGAAGCCGACCTGGTCGCGGTAGAACGCGATCGCGCGGTCGATGTCGCTCACCGGGAGCAGCACGACCTCGAGGGTCCAGTCCACGGTGCGGCGGCCTCCCTCGTCACGTCCGGTCGCGGGGCCCGCCGCCTCAGACGTTGAAACCCAGTGCCCGCAGCTGCTCGCGACCCTCGTCGGTGATCTTGTCAGGTCCCCACGGCGGCATCCAGACCCAGTTGATGCGGGTCTCCTTGACCAGGGTCGACAGGGCCGAGTTGGTCTGGTCCTCGATGACGTCGGTCAGCGGGCACGCGGCTGAGGTCAGCGTCATGTCCAGCGTCACCGCGTTGTCGTCGTCGACGTGCACGCCGTAGAGCAGGCCGAGGTCGACGACGTTGATGCCGAGCTCGGGGTCGACGACGTCGCGCATCGCCTCCTCGACCTCCTCGACCGTGGCGATGCCCGGCTGGGCGCCGCTGTCCGTGGCGGTCTCGCTCATGCGCTCTCCTCCGTCTGGGTGGTGCCGGCGCCCTCGGCGCGGGCTGTCGCGTCCTTCCAGGCCATCCAGCCCAGCAGGGCGCACTTGATGCGTGCGGGGTACTTGGAGACGCCCTCGAACGCCACGGCGTCCTCGAGGACCTCCTCGAGCTCGTCGGTCACCGACTCGGTGTCGCCCTTGGCCCTCATCAGGGTGAGGAACGCGTCGTATGCCCGCTCCGCGTCCGCCAGGGGCTTGCCGACGACGAGGTCGGTCATCACCGAGACGGACGCCTGCGAGATCGAGCAGCCCATCGAGTCGTACGAGACGTCCTCGACGGTCCCGTCGGCGAGCTTCACCCTCAGCGTGACCTCGTCGCCGCACGTCGGGTTCACGTGGTGGACCTCGGCGTCGAACGGCTCGCGCAGACCCTTGTGGTGCGGACTGCGGTAGTGGTCCAGGATGATCTCCTGGTACATCGACTCGAGCTTCACGCCGGCCTCCCGAAGAAGCGCTTGACGTGCGCGAGCCCGTCGGCGAGGGCGTCGACCTCCGCCGGCGTCGAGTAGACGTAGAACGAGGCCCGCGTGGTTGCCGGCACCCCGAAGCGCTGGCACACCGGTCGCGCGCAGTGGTGCCCGACGCGTACGGCGATGCCGAGCTCGTCGAGCACCTGGCCGACGTCGTGGGGGTGGATGTCGTCGAGGGTGAACGAGATCGCGGCTGCCCGGGCCTCGGCGGTCGCGGGCCCGATGACCCGCAGCCCGTCGACGGCCTGCAGGCGGTCCAGCGCGTAGGAGGTGATCGCGTGCTCGTGCGCGGCCACGGTCTCCATGCCGAGACCCGTCAGGTAGTCCACCGCAGCCCCGAGGCCGACGGCCTGGGCGATCGGCGGCGTGCCGGCCTCGAACTTGTGCGGCACCGCGGCGTAGCTCGACGAGGCCATCGTGACCATCTCGATCATCTCGCCGCCGCCGAGGAAGGGCGGCAGCGCCTCGAGCAGGTCCTGGCGTCCCCACAGGACGCCGATGCCGGTCGGCCCGCACATCTTGTGCCCGGTGAAGGCGACGAGGTCGGCGCCCAGGGCCTGGACGTCGAGCGGCATGTGCGGGGCGGCCTGCGAGGCGTCGACGACGACGAGCGCTCCCACCTCGCGGGCGCGGCGCACGATCGCCTCCGGCGGGTTCACCGTGCCCAGGATGTTGGACACGAGCACGAACGAGACGACCTTGGTGCGCTCGGTGATCACGCGGTCGACGTCGGACAGGTCCAGCCGGCCCTCGTCGGTGATGCCGAACCACGCCAGCGTCGCGCCCGTGCGCTGGGTGACCATCTGCCAGGGCACGATGTTGGAGTGGTGCTCCATCTCGGTGATGACGACCTCGTCGCCGGCGCGCAGGCCGTGCGGGCGGTCGGCCCAGGCGACGACGTTGGCCGCGAGGTTGAGCGCCTCCGTGGCGTTCTTGGTGAACACGATCTCGCTGCGCCCGGCGGCGTTGACGAACGCGGCGACCTTGTCGCGTGCCCCCTCGTAGAGCGCGGTGGCCTCCTCCGCGAGCACGTGGATGCCGCGGTGCACGTTGGCGTTGTGGCGGGCGTAGTAGTCCTCGAGCGCGTCGAGCACCTGCCGCGGCTTCTGCGAGGTCGCCGCGTTGTCGAGGTAGACCAGCGGCCGGTCGTCGTGCACGAGCCGTTCGAGCACCGGGAAGTCCTTGCGGACCCGCTCGACGTCGAGTGCGGCGGGCGGGGTCATGCCGACGCGTCCTCCTTGGTCACGAACCGCTCGTAGCCCTCGGTCTCGAGCCGGTCGGCCAGCTCGCGGCCGCCCTCCTCGACGATGCGGCCGTCGACGAAGACGTGCACGAAGTCGGGCGCGATGTAGCGCAGGATGCGCGTGTAGTGGGTGATGAGCAGCACGCCGGTCTCGCCGCCCTCGCGGACCCGGTTCACGCCCTCGGAGACGACCTTGAGCGCGTCGATGTCGAGCCCCGAGTCGGTCTCGTCGAGCACGGCGATCCTGGGACGGAGCAGCTCGAGCTGCAGGATCTCGTGGCGCTTCTTCTCGCCGCCGGAGAAGCCCTCGTTCACGCTGCGCTCGGCGAAGGACGGGTCGACGGAGAGCCGCGCCATCGCCTCCTTGACGTCCTTGACCCACGTTCGCAGCTTGGGCGCCTCGCCGTCGATCGCCGTCTTGGCCGAGCGCAGGAAGTTCGTCACCGAGACGCCGGGGACCTCGACGGGGTACTGCATCGCGAGGAACAGGCCGGCCCGCGCGCGCTCGTCCACGGTCATCGCGAGGACGTCCTCGCCGTCGAGCGTGACGGTGCCGCCGGAGACGGTGTACTTCGGGTGGCCGGCGATGGAGTAGGCCAGCGTCGACTTGCCCGAGCCGTTGGGGCCCATGATCGCGTGGGTCTCCCCCGCCTTCACGGTCAGGTCGACGCCGCGCAGGATCTCCTGCGCGCCGTGCTCGGTGTCGACGGTGACGTGCAGGTCACGGATGTCCAGGGTGCTCACGGGGACTTCAGCTCTCCTTCTCCGACGGAGACCAGGATGTCGTCGCCGTCGATCTTCACGGGGTACACGGGTACGGGCTTGGTGGCCGGCAGGCCGGTCGGGCGGCCGGTGACGAGGTCGAAGCGCGAGCCGTGCAGCCAGCACTCGATCGTCTGGTCCTCGACCTCGCCCTCGGACAGCGCCACGTTGGCGTGCGAGCAGACGTCGTGGATCGCGTAGACCTCGCCGTCGCTGCGGACGACCGCGATCGGCAGGCCGCCGACGACGACCCGGACGGCGCTGCCGTCCTCCACGTCGTCCACGGCGCAGGCGCGGTGGTAGTCGGCCACTAGCGCACCGCCCCCTCGAGCTCCTGCTCGACCTGGGCCAGCAGGCGCTCCTGGACCTCGGGGATGCCGATCTTGTTGATGACGTCGGCGAAGAAGCCGCGGACGACCAGTCGGCGGGCCTCGTCAGCCGGGATGCCGCGGGACTGCAGGTAGAACAGCTGCTCGTCGTCGAAGCGGCCGGTGGCGCTGGCGTGGCCCGCGCCGACGATCTCGCCCGTCTCGATCTCCAGGTTGGGCACCGAGTCGGCGCGGGCGCCGTCGGTGAGCACCAGGTTGCGGTTGAGCTCGAAGGTCTCGGTGCCCTCGGCCTCGGCGCGGATGAGCACGTCACCGATCCACACCGTGTGCGCCTCCTGGCCCTGCAGGGCGCCCTTGTAGACGACGTTCGACTTGCAGTGCGGCACGGCGTGGTCGACGAAGAGCCGGTGCTCGAGGTGCTGGTCGGCGTCGGCGAAGTAGAGGCCCAGCATCTCGACGTCGCCGCCGGGCGCGGTGAACCGCGCCTCGGTGGAGACGCGGGCGAGGTCGGCTCCGAAGCCCACCGCGATGCTGCGGAAGCGCGCGTCGCGCCCGACCAGCACGGACTGCTGCGAGACGTGCACGGCGTCGTCGTCCCAGTCGTTGACGACGACGACCGTCAGGGAGGCGCCGTCGCCGACGACGATCTCGACGTTGTCGGCGTAGGTCGCGGTGCCGGTGTGGTCGAGCACGACCACGGCCTGCGCGAACGGGTGGACGTCGAGCAGCAGGTGGCCGAACGCCGTGCCACCGTCACCGCGGACCGAGACGGTCGTCGGCCGGCTCGCCACGGCGTCCTTGGGCACCGTGACCACGGTGGCCTTCTCGAAGACGTTCCAGGCCCGCGCGGCGACCCGGTCGGCCGGCTCGCCGGCGCGGCCGAGGCGTCGGTCTCCGCGCGCCACGGTCTCGACCTCGACCTCGGGGGCGGCGTCGACGTCCACGTGCACGGTGCCCTCGCCGGGTGCGTCGTCCTCGTGGAGGTGGCGCAGCCGGTCCAGCGGCGTGAAACGCCACTCCTCCTCGCGCCCGACGGGCACGGGGAAATCGGCGAGGCTGAACGACGTCGCGCGCTGCCCGCGGCTGTCACCGGGGAGGGGGACGGCGCCGTGGGAGTGCGGCTTGCCGCTGAACCCCCCGGTCTCCGGACTCAGGATGTCGGACGCAACCGTCACCCGACGGCTCCTTCCATCTGCAGCTCGATCAGGCGGTTGAGCTCGAGGGCGTACTCCATCGGGAGCTCCTTGGCGATCGGCTCGACGAAGCCGCGCACGATCATCGCCATCGCCTCGTCCTCGGTCATGCCGCGGCTCATGAGGTAGAAGAGCTGGTCCTCGCTGACCTTGGAGACGGTCGCCTCGTGGCCCATGGTCACGTCGTCCTCGCGGACGTCGACGTAGGGGTAGGTGTCGGAGCGGCTCACGGTGTCGACGAGCAGCGCGTCGCACTTCACCGTCGACTTCGAGCCGTTGGCGCCCTCGAGCACCTGGACGAGCCCGCGGTAGGACGTGCGCCCGCCGCCCCGGGCCACCGACTTGGAGATGATCGTCGAGGACGTGTTCGGCGCGGAGTGCACCATCTTGGCGCCGGCGTCCTGGTGCTGGCCCTCGCCCGCGAACGCGACCGAGAGCGTCTCGCCCTGGGCGTGCTCGCCGAGCAGGTAGCACGCGGGGTACTTCATCGTCACCTTGGAGCCGATGTTGCCGTCGATCCACTCCATGCGCCCGCCGGCCTGGACCGCGGTGCGCTTGGTCACCAGGTTGTAGACGTTGTTCGACCAGTTCTGGATCGTCGTGTAGCGGACGTGCGCGTCCTTCTTCACGATGATCTCGACGACCGCGGAGTGCAGCGAGTCCGAGGAGTAGATCGGGGCGGTGCAGCCCTCGACGTAGTGCACCGAGGACCCCTCGTCGGCGATGATCAGCGTGCGCTCGAACTGGCCCATGTTCTCGGTGTTGATGCGGAAGTAGGCCTGCAGCGGGATGTCGACCTTGACACCCGGCGGCACGTAGATGAACGACCCGCCCGACCACACGGCGGTGTTCAGCGCGGCGAACTTGTTGTCGCCGACGGGGATCACCGTGCCGAAGTACTCCTTGAACAGGTCCTCGTGCTCGCGCAGCGCGGTGTCGGTGTCGAGGAAGAGGACGCCCTTCTCCTCCAGGTCCTCGCGGATCTGGTGGTAGACGACCTCGGACTCGTACTGCGCGGCGACGCCGGCGATCAGCCGCTGCTTCTCGGCCTCGGGGATGCCGAGCCGGTCGTAGGTGTTCTTGATGTCCTCGGGCAGCTCGTCCCAGGACGTCGCCTGCTTCTCGGTGGAGCGGACGAAGTACTTGATGTTGTCGAAGTCGATGCCCGACAGGTCGGACCCCCAGGTGGGCATCGGCTTCTTGCCGAACAGCCGCAGCCCCTTCAGCCGCAGCTTGAGCATCCACTCCGGCTCGTTCTTGAGCGTCGAGATGTTGCGCACGACGTCCTCGCTCAGCCCGCGCTTGGCGGCGGTGCCGGCGGCGTCGGAGTCGGCCCAGCCGAACGCGTAGCGGCCGAGGGAGTCGACCTCCGCATGGGTGGTCTCAGGGATCGTGGTCACTGCGCTGTCCTCCGATGGGTGGGGCTGGGGAGGTCTCGGGTCCTCGGGACGTAGGTCGTGCAGACACCGTCACCGTGGGCGATGGTGGCCAGGCGCTGGACGTGCGTGCCGAGCAGCCGGGCGAAGACCTCGGTCTCCGCCTCGCACAGCTCGGGGAACTGCTCCGCCACGTGGGCGACCGGGCAGTTGTGCTGGCAGAGCTGCTCGCCGGCGACGTCGGACCCGCGGGTCGAGGCAGCGTAGCCGTCGGCCGAGAGGGCCTCGGCCAGCGCCTCGGTGCGCCCGCCCTCGGGGGCGGCCTCGACCTGGGGCCGGTAGCGGGCCTCGAGGTCGGCGACCCGCTGGCGGGCGAAGGCGGTCACCGCCTCGCGGCCACCCTGCTCCTCGACGAAGCGCAGCGCGCTGGCGGCGAGGTCGTCGTACGCCTGGTCGAACGAGTCGCGCCCGGCGTCGGTCACCGCGAACAGTCGCGCCGGACGGCCGCGGCCGCGGGTGGCGGTCGCGCGCGGCTCGCGCTCCTCGATGAGGCCCTCGGCCAGCAGCGCGTCGAGGTGGCGGCGCACGGCGGCGGGGGTGAGCCCGAGCCGCTGCGCCAGCACGGCGGCGGTGGTGGTGCCGTTCTCCAGGATGGCGCGCGCGACCCGGTCGCGGGTGCGGTCGCGCCCCGCGAGGTCCTCGAGCGTGGATTTCACAACATCAGTGTGGCGTTATTCGCAGCCCATCGCAAGCGCGGCCCCGCCACGCCGCACGTGGGCTGCCTCACACCCCCGGCGGCGTTCGTAGACTCCCCGCCATGTCGGAGCCGGAGGCGGTCGAGGTCGTCGACCTCGTCCAGCGGTACGGCGCGACGGTGGCCGTCGACGGACTGTCCGCCGTCTTCCCCGCCGGAGGGATCACCGCGGTGCTGGGCCCCAACGGCGCGGGGAAGACCACGACGATCGAGACCTGCGAGGGCTACCGCCGGCCCGACTCCGGCCGCGTGCGCGTGCTCGGGCTCGACCCGTGGCGCGACGCCCGCGCGCTGCGGCCCCGGGTCGGGGTGATGCTGCAGGCCGGCGGCGTCTACCCCGGCGTGAAGGCGGTCGAGATGCTGCGCCACGTCGCGTCGCTGCACGCGCACCCGCTCGACGTCCCCACCCTCGTCGAGCGGCTGGGGCTCGGCGCGGCGGGCGGCACCCCCTACCGGCGCCTGTCGGGTGGTCAGCAGCAGCGGCTCTCGCTGGCCATGGCCGTCGTCGGCAGGCCGGAGGTCGTGTTCCTGGACGAGCCGACGGCCGGGCTCGACCCGCAGGCCCGAAGGGCGACCTGGGAGATGGTCGAGGACCTGCGCCGGGACGGCGTCACCGTCGTGCTCACGACGCACTTCATGGACGAGGCCGAGCGCCTGGCCGACCAGGTCGTGGTGGTGGACCACGGCCGGGTGGTGGCGGTGGGAAGCCCCCGCGAGCTCATGGCGGCCGGCGCGCAGGGCACCCTGAGCTTCCGCGCCGATGCGGGCCTGGACGTCGTCGGACTGGCCGCGGCGCTGCCGGGCGCCTGCCGCGTCGACGAGGTCTCGCCCGGCCGGTACGTCGTGCAGGGGCAGGTGGACCCGCGGCTGCTGGCCGACCTCACGGCCTGGTGCGCGGCCCGCGACGTCATGCCGGAGGGGCTGTCCGTGGGCCGGCGCTCGCTCGAGGACGTCTTCCTCGACCTCACCGGCCCGGAGCTGCGCGGGTGACCGGCCGCACCCTCTCCTACGCTCCACGGCCGGGTGCCGCCCCCCTGCCGGCGATGCTGCGCGCGCAGACCGGGCTCGAGGTGCGCATGGTGCTGCGCAACGGCGAGCAGCTGCTGCTGACGGTCGTCATCCCCGTGCTGGTGCTGGTGGTCTTCGGATCGATCGAGGTGCTCGACCTCGGCGGCCGCGCAGAGCGGATGGACTTCCTCGTGCCCGGCGTGATCGCCCTCGCCGTGATCTCGACGGCCTTCACCGGCCTGGCGATCGGCACCGGGTTCGAGCGCCGCTACGGCGCCCTCAAGCGGCTCGGGGCCTCACCGCTGCCCCGCGCGGGGTTGCTGGCGGCCAAGGGGCTGGCCGTCCTGGCGATCGAGGCCCTGCAGGTCCTGCTGCTGTCGGTCGTCGCCCTCGCCCTGGGCTGGGAGCCCAGCGGCTCCGCCGTCGCGGCCCTGCTCCTCGTGCTCGCCGGCACGGCCGCCTTCGCCGGGCTGGGCCTGTTGATGGCCGGCACGCTGCGGGCCGAGGCGACCCTGGCAGCGGCCAACCTGGTCTATCTGCTGTTCCTGGTCAGCGGCGGCATCGCCGTGCCGCTCGACCGCTTCCCCGACGGCGCCCGGCCCTTCCTCGAGGCCCTGCCGGCCGGAGCGCTGGCCGAGGGGCTGCGCGACGTGCTCCGCGACGGGGCGTCCCTGCCGGGCACGCCACTGACCGTCCTGCTCGCCTGGGCCGTCGTGGCCGGGGTGCTCGCCGCTCGTACGTTCCGGTGGGAGTGACCGGAACGCCGCCCACCACCCGCCCGTACGCTGGGTGCATGCTCGCCCGGTGGCGCGGTGGGACGCCGTCCCCCGACACGCTTCGTCGCGCCTTCCTCGCCGCCCTGGTCACGAACGTCGGCATCGTCGTGACCGGCGGCGCGGTGCGGCTGACCGCGTCCGGCCTGGGCTGCCCCACCGTGCCGAGGTGCACCGAGGACTCGATGGTGGCCACCCGCGAGATGGGGGTGCACGGCGCGATCGAGTTCGGCAACCGCCTGCTGACGTTCGTGGTGACCGCGGCGGTCCTGGCGGCCCTGGTCACCGCCTGGCGGGCCCGCCGCCGCGACCTCGTGCGCCTGGGTGCCGCGCTCGTCCTCGGCATCGTCGCGCAGGCGCTGCTCGGCGCCGTCACGGTCCTGACGGGGCTGGACCCGCTCACCGTCATGGCCCACTTCCTGCTGTCCATGGTGCTCATCGCGGTCGCGGTGCACGCGCACCGCCGGGCCGGGGGCGACCTCGACCGCGACCACGGCGTGGTGCGCCGCGACCTGCGCCTCGGCGCCCGCCTGCTGACCGCCGTGGTGGCGGCCACGCTCGTCGCGGGCACCGTGGTGACGGGCACCGGGCCGCACTCCGGCGACGAGGACGCCGACGACCGCCTGCCCCTCGACCTCGAGACGGTCAGCCAGGTCCACGCCGACCTCGTGTTCGCCGTCGTGGGCCTCACGATCGGGCTGCTCGTCGCCGCCCGGGTCAGTAGCGCCCCGGCGTCCCTGGCGCGTCGCGTCGCGGTGCTGCTCGGCGTCGTCCTGGCGCAGGGCGCCGTGGGCTACGCGCAGTACCTCACCGACCTGCCCGTCGCGCTGGTCGCGGTGCACGTCCTGGGGGCGACCCTCGTGTGGGTCGCGACGCTGCGGGTGCTGCTCGCGGCCGAGCCGGCGCGTGCGGTCGACGGGGCGGTCGAGCGGACGTCCACAGGTGACCGCGCCGGCGTGGCGGCCGGCCTGTCGCGCTAGAAGGGGAGCAGCGGGTCGACCCCGACGGCGACGAACAGCAGCGTGAGATAGGTGATGGAGCCGTGGAAGAGCCGCATCGCGCTGCCCTCCAGGGCCGCGCCGGCACGCGCCCGGCGCAGCAGCAGGTGCGCCTCGCGCAGGAACGCTCCCCCGAGGAGGAGCGCGACCACGGCGTAGGCCGGGGTGGTGCCCGCCACCGGCCACAGCAGCAGCGACACGGCCACCATGACCCAGCTGTAGGCGAGGATCTGCCGCGCGACGGTCACCGGTCCCGCCACGACCGGGAGCATCGGCACGCGGGCCGCCGCGTAGTCGTCGCGGAACCGCAGTGACAGCGGCCAGTAGTGCGGGGGCGTCCAGAAGAAGATGATCGCGAACAGCACGACCGGAGCCCAGGACAACGATCCGGTCACCGCCGACCAGCCGATGAGCACCGGCATGCAGCCGGCGGCCCCGCCCCACACGATGTTCTGCGGCGTGCGGCGCTTGAGGGTCATCGTGTAGACGACGACGTAGAACGCGATCGCGGCCAGCGCGAGCAGGGCCGGCAGCGGCCCGGTGGTGACCCACAGCCAGGCCACCGACACGGCACCGAGGACGGCGCCGAAGACCAGGGCCTCGCGGGGGCCGACCAGCCCGGTGGCCAGCGGCCGCCGCTCGGTGCGGTGCATGACACGGTCGATGTCGCGGTCGAGATAGCAGTTGAGGGTGTTCGCGCTGCCGGCGGCCAGCGCCCCGCCGACGAGCGTGGCGGCGACGAGGCGCCAGGACGGGACGCCGCCCTCGGCCAGGAGCATGGTGGGCACGGTGGTCACGAGCAGCAGCTCGATGATGCGCGGCTTGGTGAGGGCGACGTAGCCGCCGACCAGCTGTCGCGTGGTGCGGGCCGGTCGCGGTGCGGTGCCGGTCGACGAGCGGGAGTCGACGGCCGTCACGCGCACCTCTCGTTCCGCTCGGCCCCGCCGTTCGCGTGCCGACCGGGCGGGAGATCTGGTCGTTTCGGTGCGGGGCACCGGGGCAGGTCCACTGTATCCGTCAGGCGAACGGGCGGGCGCGCGGTGGGGGGCGGTGAGTAGGCTCGCGCCGCGACGCCGTGACCGACGAGCCGACCCCGCGAAGGAGCCCTGACGCGCCCGTGAGCACCCCGCAGAAGCTCGAATGGTCGGACCTGGACCAGAAGGCCGTCGACACGGTGCGTGTCCTCGCCATGGACGCGGTGCAGAAGACGGGCAACGGTCACCCCGGCACCGCGATGAGCCTGGCGCCGGCCGCGTACCTGCTCTTCCAGCGGTACCTGCGCCACGACCCGACGGACCCGGCCTGGCCCGGTCGCGACCGGTTCGTGCTCTCGTGCGGCCACTCCAGCCTGACCCTCTACCTGCAGCTCTACCTGTCCGGCTACGGGCTCGAGCTCCACGGACCTGCAGGCGCTGCGGACGTGGGGGTCGCTCACCCCGGGACACCCCGAGCACGGGCACACCGCCGGTGTCGAGACCACCACCGGCCCCCTCGGGCAGGGGGTCGGCAACGCCGTCGGCATGGCGATGGCCGCCCGGCGCGAGCGCGGCCTGCTCGACCCCGACGCGGCCCCCGGCGAGAGCCCCTTCGACCACACCATCTGGTGCTTCGCGTCCGACGGTGACATCCAGGAGGGCGTGTCCAGCGAGGCCTCCTCGCTCGCGGGGACGCAGCGCCTGGGCAACCTCGTCCTGCTCTACGACGACAACCACATCTCGATCGAGGACGACACCAGCATCGCCCTCTCCGAGGACGTCTGCGCGCGCTACGAGGCCTACGGCTGGCACGTCCAGCGCGTCGACTGGCTCGGCGAGGGCGGGAAGTACGCCGAGAACGTCGCGGCGCTGGCCCGGGCCTACGACGCCGCGCTGGCCGAGACCGAGCGGCCCTCGTTCATCTCCCTGCGCACGGTCATCGCCTGGCCGGCGCCCAACGCGCAGAACACCGGAAAGGCGCACGGCAGCGCCCTCGGCGGCGACGAGGTCGCCGCGACGAAGGAGATCCTCGGCTTCGACCCGTCGAGGACCTTCGACGTCGACCCCGATGTCCTGTCCCACGCCCGAGCCGTCGTCGACCGCGGCCGGGCGGCACACGCCGAGTGGCAGACCTCCTTCGACGCATGGGCGGCGGGCAACGCCGAGGGAGAGGCGCTCCTCGCCCGGATGTCCGACCGGCGGCTGCCCGACGGGTGGACCGACGCGCTGCCCGAGTTCCCGGCCGACGCCAAGGGGATGGCCACCCGCAAGGCCTCCGGCACGGTGCTGGGGAAGATCGCGCCCGTCCTGCCCGAGCTGTGGGGCGGCTCCGCCGACCTGGCCGAGTCGAACAACACCACGCCCGAGGGCGAGCCGTCCTTCCTGCCCGAGGACCGGCAGTCCAAGACCTTCACCGGCGGGCCGTACGGCCGCGTGCTGCACTTCGGCATCCGCGAGCACGCCATGGGCTCGATCATGAACGGCATCACGCTGCACGGCGGCACCCGCGTCTACGGCGGCACGTTCCTGGTCTTCAGCGACTACATGCGCCCGGCCGTGCGCCTCGCCGCCCTCATGGGGCTGCCGGTGACCTATGTCTGGACACACGACTCGATCGGTCTGGGCGAGGACGGGCCGACCCACCAGCCGGTCGAGCACCTGGCCGCGCTGCGGGCGATCCCCGGTCTCGACGTCGTCCGCCCGGCCGACGCGAACGAGACCGTCGTGGCGTGGCGCACCGTGCTCGGCCACACCGACCGGCCCGCCGGCCTGTGCCTGACCCGGCAGGACGTGCCGACGTTCGACCGGTCGGTCCTGGGCTCCGCCGAGGGGACCGCCCGCGGTGGCTACGTCCTCGCCGACGCCTCCGACGGACAGCCCCGGGTCGTGCTCGTCGCGACCGGGTCCGAGGTGCAGCTCGCCGTCGCCGCCCGCGAGGTCCTCGAGGAGGAGGGCACGCCGACCCGCGTCGTCTCGATGCCGTGCCTGGAGTGGTTCCGCGAGCAGGACACGGCCTACCAGCAGCAGGTGATCCCGCCGGGCGTGAAGGCCCGTGTCAGCGTCGAGGCCGCGGTGGGCATGGGCTGGCGCGACGTGGTCGGCGACGCCGGTGAGATCGTGAGCATCGAGCACTTCGGAAGCAGCGCCGCGCACACCGTGTTGTTCGAGCAGTACGGCTTCACCCGTGACCGCGTGGTGGCCGCCGCGCACGCCGCGCTCGAGCGCGTCGGCCTCATCACCGGCGGGACCACCGGCAACTGACGCGAGGAGACGCGATGACCGACCCCAAGACGTCCGACCCCCTGCGCCGCCTCACCGACGAGGGCGTCGCGATCTGGCTCGACGACATGAGCCGTGGCCGGCTGGTCAGCGACAACCTCGCCGACCTGGTCCGGGACAGGCACGTCGTCGGCGTCACGACGAACCCGACCATCTTCCAGAAGGCCATCAGCGAGAGCGACCTCTACGACCGCCAGCTGCACGACCTCGCCGTCCGCGGTGTCGACGTCGACGACGCGCTGCGGATGGTGACCACCTACGACGTCCGGTGGGCCTGCGACGTGCTCCGGCCGGTCTACGACGCCAGCGACGGCGTCGACGGGCGGGTGTCCATCGAGGTCGACCCACGGCTGGCCCACGAGACCGAGAAGACCGTGGCCGAGGCGCGTCAGCTGTGGTGGCTGGTCGACCGGCCCAACCTGTTCATCAAGATCCCCGCGACCAGGGCGGGCCTGCCGGCGATCGCGCAGTGCCTCGCCGAGGGCATCAGCGTCAACGTCACCCTGATCTTCTCGCTGGAGCGCTACGGCGAGGTCATGGACGCGTTCCTCGACGGGGTCGAGCGCGCCCGCGTCGCCGGGCACGACCTGTCCCGGCTCGGCTCGGTCGCGTCGTTCTTCGTCAGCCGCGTCGACACCGAGGTCGACAAGCGGCTGGAGAAGCTCGGCTCCGCGGACGCCTCCGACCTGCGCGGCAAGGCCGCGATCGCCAACGCGCGGCTGGCCTACCAGCGCTACGAGACGGTGTTCGCCGGTGAGCGGTGGGCGGCGCTGGCCGAGGCGGGCGCCACGCCGCAGCGGCCGCTGTGGGCCTCGACGGGCGTGAAGGACCCGTCCTACGACGACACGCAGTACGTCGTCGAGCTCGTCGCCGGTGGGGTCGTGAACACGATGCCCGAGCCCACCCTGGACGCGGTCGCCGACCACGGTGTGGTGCGCGGCGACTCGGTGCGCGGGGCGTACCCCGACGCGGCCGACGTGATGGCGCGGCTCGCGGCCGCGGGGGTCGACATGGACGACGTCGTGCAGGTCCTGGAGGACGAGGGCGTCGAGAAGTTCGAGGCGTCGTGGCGCGAGCTGGTCGAGTCGACACGTTCGGAGCTCGAGCGGCTGGCCTCGCCGGCGACCGCATGAGTGTCACGGTCACCGTGGCCGGCGGCGTCCCGACCGAGGCTGCCGACCTCACGGGGCTGGCCGCGGCCCTCGTGGCGAAGGACGCCACGCTCTGGGGCCCCGAGGCCGAGGCCGAGGCTGCTGCCCGGCTGGGCTGGCTCGACCTGCCCGAGTCGTCGGAGGCGCTGCTGCCGCAGCTGCGCGAGCTGCGCGAGCGCGTGCGGACCGACGGTCTCGACCACGTCGTGCTCGCCGGGATGGGCGGGTCCTCGCTCGCGCCCGAGGTCATCACGCGCACGGCGGGGGTGGACCTCACGATCCTCGACAGCACCGACCCGCACCAGGTCGCCGCGGCGCTGCGCGACCGGGTCGAGCGGACCGTGCTGGTCGTGGCGTCCAAGAGCGGCAGCACCGTGGAGACCGACAGCCACCGCCGCGCCTTCGAGCAGGCCTTCCGTGACGCCGGCCTGACCGACAGCGAGGTGGCACGGCGGATCGTCGTGGTCACCGACCCCGGTTCCCCGCTCCACGAGGCCGCGGAGGCGGCCGGCTACGCGGTCGTGCTCGCCGACCCGGACGTCGGGGGCCGCTACAGCGCCCTGTCGGCCTTCGGGCTGACGCCGAGCTACCTGGCGGGCGCCGACGTGGAGCGCATCCTGGCCGACGCCCGCGTCCTCGCGGGCGAGCTCGGCGACGCGGACAACCCGGGACTGGTCCTGGGGCGTGCGCTGGGACAGCAGGCACGAGCCGGCCGCGACAAGCTGGTGATCGCCGACAACGGCTCGGGCATCGTCGGGTTCGGCGACTGGGCCGAGCAGCTCGTCGCCGAGTCCACGGGCAAGAACGGCACCGGCATCCTGCCGGTCGTGGTGGAGGGCGTCGACGCGCCCGGCTTCGCCGACCCCGGGCCGGACGCGCACCGGGTGCTGCTGGGCCCCGGCCGCCCCGGCGTGGACGCCACGTCGGTGAGCGGCTCGCTCGGCGCGCAGTTCCTGCTCTGGGAGTACGCCACGGCCGTGGCCGGGCACATCCTGCGCATCAACCCGTTCGACCAGCCCAACGTCGCGGAGTCCAAGGAGAACACCGGCCGGATCCTCGACGAGGCCGGCGAGGGGCCCCTCCCGGAGGGCGACGCGGCCCTCGTCGACGGCGCGGTCGAGGTGCACGGCGACCTGTCGGCGCTGGGCGACCCGGCCGACCTGACGGGCGTCCTGCAGGCGCTGGTGGCCCAGGTGCCCGAGCGCGGGTACCTCGCGGTGATGGCCTACCTCGACCGGGAGGGCGACGACGACGCCGCCGGGCTGCGACCGCGGCTGGCCGCCGCGGCAGCGTCGCGGCAGGTCACCTTCGGCTGGGCCCCGAGGTTCCTGCACTCGACCGGCCAGTTCCACAAGGGAGGCCCCCAGGTCGGCGTCTTCCTCCAGGTCACCGGCGCCGTGGCCGACGACGTCGACGTGCCGGGCCGGCCGTTCTCGTTCGGCCGGCTGGAGATGGCCCAGGCGCTGGGGGACCAACGGGCGCTGGAAGGCCGGGACCGTCCGGTCGTACGCCTTCATCTCACCGACCGGCGGGAGGGCGTCGCCCAGCTTCTTGCAGCCGCCGGGGCAGCCGCCGACCGGGACGCGTGACATGACCGCGAGCTACCCGCCGCTGCGGGACATCCCGCACTACCCGGAGTCGCCGGACACCGGCGGCGGGGCCAACCCGCTGCGCGACGTCCGGGACCGGCGGCTCCCGCGGGTGCCCGGCCCCTGCGCCCTCGTGGTGTTCGGCGTCACCGGTGACCTGGCCCGCAAGAAGCTCATCCCGGCGATCTACGACCTGGCCAACCGGGGCCTGCTCCCTCCCGGGTTCGCCCTGCTCGGCTTCGCCCGGCGCGACTGGGGCGACGGCGACTTCGCCGAGCTCTCGCGGGAGGCGGCCGAGCAGGGCTCGCGCACCGGCTTCCGCGAGGACGTCTGGCAGCGCCTGTCCGACAGCATCCGCTTCGTCCCCGGCTCGTTCGACGACGACGCTGCGTTCGACCGACTGGCCTCGACACTGATCGACATGGAGGAGTCGCACGGCATCCAGGGCAACGCGGCGTTCTACCTCTCGATCCCGCCGTCGATGTTCCCGGTCGTGCTCAAGCAGATGCGGCGCACCCGCATGGCCGACAACTCCGAGCGCGGCGGGTGGCGCCGGGTCGTGGTCGAGAAGCCGTTCGGGCACGACCTGGAGAGCGGCCGCGCGCTCAACGAGCTCGTCGACGAGGTGTTCACCCCGCAGGACGTGTTCCGCATCGACCACTACCTGGGCAAGGAGACGGTCCAGAACCTGCTGGCCCTGCGGTTCGCCAACACGCTGTTCGAGCCGGTGTGGAACGGCAACTTCGTCGACTCGGTGCAGATCACGATGGCCGAGGACGTCGGCATCGGCACCCGGGCGGGCTTCTACGACACGGCCGGTGCGGCCCGCGACGTGCTGCAGAACCACGTCCTGCAGCTGCTGGCCCTGACCGCGATGGAGGAGCCGGTCGCGTTCGACGCCGAGGCGATCCGCACCGAGAAGACCAAGGTGCTGGGCGCCATCTCGCTGCCCCGCAACCTCGAGGACTACGCGGTGCGCGGCCAGTACACCCAGGGGTGGCTCGGCGGCCAGCGGGTCGCGTCGTACCTCGAGGAGGAGAACGTCCCGAAGACCTCGAGCACCGAGACGTTCGCCGCCGTGCGTCTCGGGGTCGAGACCCGTCGCTGGGCGGGCGTCCCGTTCTACCTGCGCACCGGGAAGCGCCTCCCCCGCCGGGTGACCGAGATCGCGGTGGTGTTCAAGAAGGCGCCGCACCTGCCGTTCGACGCGACCGACACCGAGGAGCTCGGCAACAACCAGCTCGTCGTGCGGGTGCAGCCCGACGAGGGCATCACGATGCGCATCGGATCCAAGGTGCCGGGCTCGGCCATGGAGGTCCGCGACGTGTCGATGGACTTCCTCTACGGCGAGGCGTTCACCGAGTCCTCCCCCGAGGCCTACGAGCGGCTGCTGCTCGACGTGCTGATCGGCGACGCGACGCTGTTCCCGCGCAACGAGGAGGTCGAGCTCTCCTGGAGCGTCATCGACCCGCTCGAGGAGTTCTGGGCGGGGTCCGAGCCCGAGCTCTACCGCGCCGGGGAGTGGGGCCCCAAGTGCGCCGACGACATGCTGGCCCGTGACGGCCGCGTGTGGCGGAGGCCCTGACGGTGGCGACGACACTCTGGGACACCAGCGGCACCGAGATCGTGCGCGCGCTCGCCGCCGAGCGCCGCGCCGCCGGCGCGCTGACGTCCGGCATGGCCCTGACCCTCGTGGTGATCGCGGACGAGCAGCACGTCGAGGCGGCGCGATCCGCGGCGACGACCGCGGCGGCGGCGCACCCCTGCCGGGTGCTGGTGGTCGTACGCCGCAAGGTCGAGGCCGACGACCGGCTCGACGCCGAGGTGCAGGTCGGCGGGCAGTCGGGCACGAACGAGTCGGTGGTCATGCGGATGTACGGCCGGCTCACCCTGCATGCCGAGTCCGTCGTCCTGCCGCTGCTCGCGTCCGATGCGCCGGTCGTGACCTGGTGGCACGGCGACACCCCGGACAAGCTCGCCTACGACGCGCTCGCGGTGCTGGCGTCCCGCCGGGTGACCGACAGCTCGACCACCGAGGACCCGCTCGCGGCTCTCAAGCAGAGAGCCCGGGACTACGCCCCGGGCGACACCGACCTGGCCTGGACCCGCACCACGCCGTGGCGGGCGCTGCTGGCGGCAGGGTTCGACGACCTCACGTCGGTGCCCACGTCGGCCGAGGTCCACGCCGAGGTGGGGAACCCGAGCGCGGCGCTGCTGGCGGGGTGGCTGGGAGCCCGGCTCGGCGTCAAGGTGAGACGGGTGGCCTCCGAAGGGCCGGGCATCACGGCCGTGGAGGTCCGCTTCCAGGGGAGGACGAGGTTGCGCATCGACCGTCCCGACGGCTACCTCGCGACGCTGTGCCGGTCGGGGATGACCGACCAGCAGCTCCCCCTCAAGCGCCGGGAGCTCGGAGACCTGATCGCCGAGGAGCTGCGGCGGCTCGACGCCGACCAGCCCTACGCCGAGGCGCTCGCGGCGACCACCGGCGCCAAGGACCTCCACGGCCGCCCGGCCCAGCGCGACCACATCTGGCGCGACCCGATGGCTCCTGCCTCGCGACGCGGCTCCAAGACCTCGGCTGGCACGAGGTCGACGGCGAAGAAGTCGACGGCGAAGAAGTCGACGGCGAAGAAGTCGACCGCGAAGAGGTCGACGGCGAAGGGGAAGACGTCCTGATGGCCGCACCGACCGTCCTGGTCCACCGGGACCCCGACGAGCTCGCCGCAGCGGTCGCCGCCCGGCTGCTGACCCGGCTGGTCGACGTGCAGTCGGCGCGCGGCGAGGCATCGCTGGTCCTCACCGGTGGCGGCATCGCGCGCACCGTTCTCGAGGTCGTGCGCGACTCACCCGCCCGCGGCGCGGTCGACTGGACCCGGCTGGACCTCTGGTGGGGCGACGAACGCTTCCTGCCCTCCGGTGACGCCGAGCGCAACGAGACCCTCGCACGTGACGTGCTGCTCGACCACGTCCCGCTCGACGCCGCCCGGGTCCACGCGATGCCACCGTCCGACGGGCCCGACGGCGACGACCCGGAGGCAGCCGCGGCCCGCTACGCCGGCCGTCTCGCCGAGGCGTCCCGGCACGAGGACCACGGTCCGTCGCCGTCCTTCGACGTGACCCTGCTCGGGGTCGGGCCGGACGGGCACATCGCCTCGCTCTTCCCCGGCATGCCGGCCCTCTACGACGACCGCGCGGTCGTGGCCGTACGCGGGGCGCCGAAGCCACCGCCGACGCGCATCTCGCTCACCGTGCCCACGATCCAGCGGTCCCGTGAGGTCTGGGTGGTCGTCGCGGGCGAGGACAAGGCGCCGGCTGTGACGATGGCGCTCTCGGGGGCCGGCGTCACCCAGGTCCCGGCCGCCGCCGCGGTGGGCACCGACCGCACGCTCTGGCTGCTCGACCGGGCGGCGGCGGGCACGCTGCCCGCGCAGCTCGGCCGCATCGCCTCCCCCTGATGGCGGTCCCGCCCCACGTTGCCGAGATCCGCGCGCTCGTCGGCGACCGCCTCCTCCTGCTCCCGGCGGTGTGCGCGGTCGTGGTCGACGACCGAGGGGAGGTGCTGCTCCACCGGCGCGCGGACACCGGCGGCTGGGCGCTGCCGGGCGGCATCGTCGACCCGGGTGAGCAGCCGGCGGACGCCGTGGTGCGCGAGATCTGCGAGGAGACCGGCGTGCGGGTCGTGCCCGACCGGGTCACGGGCGTCTACCTCAGCCCCGAGGTCCGCTACGCCAACGGTGACCGGGCGCAGTACGTCGTGACCGCGTTCGCCTGCACCCCGCGGCCCGGTGACGTGCCGCGCGTGGCCGACGACGAGTCGCTCGAGGTCGGCTACCACCCGCTCGACGCCCTCCCGGAGCTCCCCCGCGGGCACCTCGAGCGCCTCGGGCACGCCGTCGCGGCGCGGGGCCGGGCGCACTTCGACCTGGCCGGAGGCAGCACGACCACTCGTGCATGATCACCGCGGGGTGGGCGGGGTGGCGACGCGTGCGTACCGTGGACGGGTGACGCAGGGGGACCTCGAGCTGCTGGACCGCTTCTACGCGGCCTTCGCGCGGGGCGACGGCGTGGCGATGGCGGCCTGCTACGCGCCTGACGCCACCTTCTCCGACCCGGTGTTCACCGACCTCTCGGGCACGGAGCCCGGCGCGATGTGGCGGATGCTCACCGAGCGGTCGGACGACCTCTCGGTCGAGGTTCGGGAACGGGCAGCGGCGGGCGGCACGGGGTCGGCGACGTGGGTGGCGCGGTACACGTTCCGACAACCCGGGCGACCTGGACAACCCGGGCGACCAGTCGTGAACCGGGTCAGGTCGACCTTCCGGTTCGCCGACGGACTGATCGCCGGCCAGCGCGACGAGTTCGACCTCTACCGGTGGACGCGGCAGGCTCTGGGCCCGGTCGGCATGCTGCTCGGCTGGACGCCGGCCGTGCAGGGCAGGGTCCGGCGGACGGCCCGCGCGAGCCTGCACCGCTATCTGGCGGCCGACGACTGAAACCGGACGCGGCCGCGCTGCGTCAGACCACCAGTCGATCCGCTGGAGGTCCCATGTCCCGCCGCTCCGCTCTCCTCGCGGGCACCGTCGTGGCCGCTGTCGCCGGTCTCGGCGCCGCCCAGCTCCTGCCCGGGGCGGCGCCGAGCGCGCAGGCCGCCGGCCTCGTCGGCTACGACGGGTGCGACGAGCTGCTCGCGCACTACCGCACCGAGCTGACGCGCTCGGCCACGGCGTGGGGCTTCGGTGTCGGGGGCGGCTTCGGCCTCGCCGACGACGTCGCGGGCGCGCCGATGGCCGCGAGCGGGGCGGCGCGGGAGTCCGCCGCCGGACCCGACGCGGTCGGCAGCGGGCCGACCGGCACCAACGTGCAGGAGCAGGGCGTCGACGAGCCCGACCTGGTCAAGCTGCAGGACGGGCGGCTCGTCGTGCTCACCGGCAACCACGTGCGCGTCCTGAGCGCCGGGGCGGAGCCACGACTGCTCGGCTCGCTGCGCGTCGGCGGGGACGACACCTACGGCGGCGAGCTGCTGCTCGACGGGGACCGTGCCCTGGCGATCGTCCCCGGCCACCGCAGCGCCCTCCGCCGCGGCGACACCCTGTCCGACGACGTGGCCCGGTCGATGATCTACCACCCCGGCACACCGACCACCCGCGTGGCGCTGCTCGACCTCTCCGGTGACCAGCCGCGCCTGGTCGAGGAGGCCACCTACGACGCGCAGTACGTCAGCGCGCGGCTCGTCGACGGCACGGTCCGGCTCGTCACGGCGACCCGGCCGCAGCCCCTGCCGTACGCCATGCAGGACGGGACGTCCTGGGACGAGGACGAGGCGCTGCGCACCAACCGGGCGCGCGCGTCGGAGGTGACCCTGGCCGACGTCCTGCCGCAGGTCGTGCGCACGTCGGCGGACGGTGCCGTCCTGGAGCGCGGGCACGCCGTGGCCTGCGACCGGACGTTCCACGCCCGCACCCCGGCCGGCGTGAGCACGCTGCTCGTGACGACTCTTCGCCCCGGCGACGGCCTCGAGCCGACCGACCGCACGGCCGTCACGACCGACGGGGACCTCGTCTACGCCTCGACCGACCGGCTCTACGTCGCCACCAGCCGGTGGGGCACGGTCGGCCCCGCCGTGCCGTTCGAGGGCGGGGTCGCACCCAGCGGGCGCCGCGACCGGGTCGACGAGGTCTCGACCGAGCTGCACGCGTTCGACACCTCGTCGGCGACCGCGACCCGCTACGTCGGCACCGGGCGTGTCGAGGGCTACGTCATGGGCCGCTGGGCGCTCTCGCGGCACGACGGGGCCCTGCGCGTGGCCACCACGCGTCAGCCGCCGTGGGCCGGCGACCAGCAGGGCGAGAGCTCGTCGATGGTGGTCAAGCTCGTCGAGAGGGACGGGCGGCTCGTGGAGACCGGCCGCGTCGAGGGCCTGGGCCGCACCGAGCAGATCAAGGCGGTGCGCTACTTCGGCGACGTCGCTGCCGTCGTCACCTTCCGGCAGACCGACCCGCTCTACCTCCTGGACCTCTCGGGCACCCCGAAGGTCATGGGCGAGCTGAAGATCCCCGGCTTCTCGACCTACCTGCACCCGATCGGGGACGGCCTGCTGCTCGGCCTGGGCCAGGACGCCGACAGCGACGGCAGCGTCACCGGCGCCCAGGTGTCGGTGTTCGACATCTCCGACCTGTCCCGGCCGACCCAGGTCGACCGCGTCCACCTCGGGCCCGGCTGGACCCCGGCGCTGGACGACTCGCGCGCGTTCACCTACGACCCGGGCAGCCGGCTCGCGGCGTTCGCGTTCACCGACTACGGCCCGGCGACCGTGTCCGGGCAGCGCACGCAGGCACTCGGCATCTCGGTCGACGAGTCGGGACAGGTCCGTGTCGCCGGCTCGCTCGGCCTCGGGCAGGAGACCTGGACCGCCCGCGTGCTGCTCGACGACGGCCTGGTCTACGCGGTGTCCGACGCCGGTGTGGTCGCGGGCGAGACCGGCCGCTGGGCGCGGACCGGGTCACTCGACTTCCCGGGTGCCCGGACCCCCTGGGGCGAGTGACCCGCGCGCTCACGGCTGCGGAGGCCGGTCCTTCCTGGGCAGCTTGCTGAGGACCGCGTCGTAGGACGCGTCGACGGCCTCGAGCAGCTCGTCGTCGGGGATCGACCCGCCGCTGACCCGCAGCGTGTTCCACCCGGACCGCCCGATGTAGGCCATGACGTGCGCGTCCTCCGGGTAGCGCGCCAGCCACTCGTCGGCCTCGTCGCGGCTGCGCCCGCACTTCACCCCGACCGAGGCACCGTCCCCGAGGAACGCGAAGATCTTCGGCCCGACCTTCGCGACGACGTCGCCCTCCCAGGGCTCGTCCTGCCACGCGCCGGGCTTCGCGAGGCAGTAGGCGAGCACGTCCGATGGTGTCATCGACGGTCAGAGGACGTCGACGTCCGCGTGCGTACGTCCGTCCGCGAGCCGCACGTAGCCGGGGCCCCGGTCGAAGAAGGGCTCCTCGCCGGTGCGACGGGACCGCAGGTCGGTGCGCAGCCCGTCGGTCGCAGCGGCGTCGAGGACGGGCTCGGCACCGTCGTAGGTCATCGCGACGCCGTAGTCGCGGCGCGCGCACTCGACGCTCACCTTGCCCCACCGCACGTCGCGCACGACGTCCTCGACCGCGCGGTCGAGGGGGTCGCCCCACCCGCCGCCGCCCGTGGTGCGGATCCTGATGACCTGCCCGGCGCGCACCGGCTCGGCGTCGGCGAGCGCGTCGACCTCGCGCTGGTCGGGCCCGCCGAGGTCGACGGTCACCTGGAACGGGTGGCCCGCCTTCCCGCCCTTCACGCCCCAGCAGGCGAGGATCGACCGGTCGGCGATCGACATGAAGTGAGCGTCGTTCAGCATGCGGATGTGCTTCTCGTAGCCCAGACCGCCGCGGAACTGGCCCGCTCCCCCGGAGTCGACCGCCAGACCGAGCCGCTCGACGAGGAACGGGAACCGCGACTCGGTGAACTCGGTCGGCAGGTTCCGCGAGTCGGGCACGACGTGGATGGTGTCCTCCCCGTCGGCGTAGTAGCGCCCGCCCGAGCCGCCGCCGAGCACCTCGCGCATGAGGTAGGGCTCGCCGTCGCGGTCGGTGCCGTAGACGCCGGTGTAGCGGATGGTCTCCTGGTCGGCCGGCATCCGGCCGTCGACGGCCTTGGCGATGACGCCGGCCAGCACCCCGAGCAGCCGCAGGATCACGAACGTGCGGGCGTTGGTCGGCGCCGGGAAGACCGGCGTGAGCAGGGTGCCCGGGGGCGGGAAGCGCATCTCGATGAGCGGCACGACGCCCTCGTTCACGTCGAGCTCGGCCATCCGCTCGGGGGTGTCGGCGAGGTTGCGCAGGATCGGCGCCAGCCACTTCTTGAGGAAGTTGCCCCCGGCGTAGTCGCCGCAGTGGTTGATCGGGCCCTTGGCCTGCGGCGAGGTGCCGGTGAAGTCCAGCACCAGCGGCGCCTCGCGCGAGGAGTCCATGGTCAGGGTGATGCGCTGGGTGTGCAGCCGCGGCTCGTCGACCCCGTCGTGCTCGGCGTAGTCCTCCCACACGTAGGTGCCGTCGGGGATCTTGGAGAGGATCTCGCGCCGGTAGGTGTCGGTCGTCTTGTCGATGAGCGCGTCGAAGCACGCTTCGACCGTCTCGCGGCCGTAGCGCGCGAACAGCTCGGACAGTCGCCGCGAGCCCATGAGGCAGGCCGAGCACTCGGCGTCGAGGTCGGCGGCCAGCGAGTCGGGCATCCGCGAGTTGCGGGTCATGATGCGCAGCGCGGCCTCGTTGCGCACGCCCTGGTCCCACAGCCGGATCGGCGGCACCATCAGGCCCTCCTCGAACACCGAGGTGGCCTGCGACGGCATCGAGCCCGGCACCGCTCCCCCGATGTCGTCGTGGTGGCCGAAGGCCTGCACGAAGGCGACGACATCGGCACCGCCCGCGGCGTCGTCCACGAAGACCGGCACCGTGACGCAGAGGTCGGGCAGGTGGCCGATGCCCCCCTCGGAGAGGTAGACGTCGTTGTGGAAGAACACGTCACCGGGGCGCATCGTCTCGAGCGGGAAGTCGCGGGCGACGGGGTGCACCAGCGCGGAGTACGAGCGGCCGGTGAGCTTGCGCAGCCTGCGGTCGTGGATGCCGGCCCGGAAGTCGTGCGCGTCACGGATCATCGGCGAGCGGGCGGTGCGCCCGATGGCCGTCTCGACCTCCATCTCGATGGCCGCGAGCGAGCCCTCGACGATCTCGAGCAGGACGGGGTCGACGCTCATGAGACCTTCCTCACGACGAGGTTGCCGTAGCGGTCGACCGTGGCCCGGAAGCCGGGGTGCACCGGCACGGTGGAGCCGAACTCCTCGACGACCGCCGGTCCGTCGAGAACGTCGTCGGGACCGAGGTCCGGGCGCCAGTAGACCGGCGTGTCGACCCAGTCGTCGAAGAAGACCGGCCGGGTGCCGGTGCGGGCGCGCTGCTCGTCGCCCTCGCGGGCGTCGATCTCGCGCGACCTCGGCCGTTCGATCGGACCGACGCCCGAGACGCGCAGGTTGACCCACTCGACAGGCTGCCTCGGGTCGTCGCGGAACGCGTAGCCGTAGAGCTGCTCGTGGGCCTCGTGGAACACCTTGGCCACCTGCTCGGCGAACGACTCGTCGACCGGCCCGTCCGGCGCGGGCACCCGCACCTCGAAGGCCTGGCCCGCGTAGCGGAGGTCGGCCGTGCGCACGTAGCGGTGCTGGGCGCGGTCGAAGCCCTCCTTGTCCAGGCTGGCTGCTGCCTGCTCCTGCAGCTCGTCGTAGTTCCCCGCCAGCGTGGCGACGTCGAGGTCGGTGTGGCGGCTGACGGCGGTGCGGACGTAGTCGTTGCGGACGTCGACCGTGAGCAGGCCGAACGCCGACACGTTGCCCGGGTCGCGCGGCACGAGCACGCCGGCGAGGCCGAGCACGTCGACCAGCCGGCACAGCAGCAGCGACCCGGACCCCCCGAACGTCGCCATGGTGAAGTCGCGCACGTCCAGCCCGCGCTTGACGGTCACCTGGCGCAGCGCGTTGGCCTGGTTCCAGGCCGAGATCTCCAGGATGCCGGTGGCGCAGGCCTCCAGCGTCAGCCCCAGCCGCTCCGCGAGGGCCGCCAGCCCCGCGCGGGCCACCCCGACGTCGAGCGGGATCTCGCCGCCCAGCAGGTGCGGCGGGATGCGGCCGAGCACGACGTGGGCGTCGGTGACCGTCGGCTCGGTGCCGCCGCGGCCGTAGCAGAGCGGCCCCGGGTCGGCACCGGCCGAGCGGGGCCCGACCTTGAGCGACCCCTCGGGCGACACCCAGGCGACCGATCCGCCGCCCGCGCCGACGGTGACGATGTCGATCATCGGGATCTTGCTCGGGTACTGGCCGATCGTGCCCTCGGTGGTCAGCGTGGCCTCGCCGTCGAGCACGACCGAGACGTCGGTCGACGTGCCGCCGCCGTCGCAGGTCAGGACCTTGTCGAAGCCCGCGTCACGGGCGACGAGCGCGGCACCCAGCGCGCCGGCGGCCGGGCCCGACAGCACGGTCGTGATGGGCTGGTGCACGACCTCCTCGGCGGAGAGGACTCCACCGTTGGACTTCATGACGTACCACGGGACGCCCGGCGCGACGTCGTGCAGCCGCGACGTGATGTTGGCGACGTAAGCACCCATCTTCGGCTTGACCGCCGCGTCGACGAGCGTGGTCACGGCGCGTTCGTACTCGCGGTACTCGCGCAGCACGTCGCTGCTGATCGACACCACGGCGTCCGGGTGCTCGCGCCTTAGCACCTCGCGCATCCGCAGCTCGTGGGCCGGGTCGGCGTAGGAGTGCAGGAAGCAGACCCCGATCGTGTCGATGCCATGGTCGCGGAACCATCGCGCGACCGAGACGGCGCCGTCCTCGTCGAAGGGGCGCACCTCCTCGCCACGGAAGTCCAGGCGCCCCCCGACGGTGCGGACGCGGTCCACCGGGACGATGCGGGGCGGCTTGACCCAGAAGTAGGAGTTCCCGTAGCCGTCGGGCACGCTCTGCCGGGCGATCTCGAGCAGGAACTCGTAGCCCTCGGTGGTGATGAGCCCGAGGTCCCCGACCTTGCCCTCGAGGAGCTGGTTGGTGGCCACCGTCGTGCCGTGGCTCACCGAGACCAGGTCGTCGCCGCCGGCGCCCATCATCTCGAGCACCTTGTGCACCCCGTTGAGGAACCCGTCGGCGGGGTTGGCCGGGGTCGACGGCGTCTTGGTCGTCACGAGCCGACCGGTGCCGGCGTCGAGGGCCACGACGTCGGTGAAGGTGCCGCCGGTGTCGATGCCGATGCGCAGCCGTCGTCCGCCGGACCCCGGAGCGGAGGCCTCCGTCGTCATCTCAGTCCACGACCTGCCCGTGCGGCTCGGCGTGCGGGAAGGACGTGGCCGCCGGCCGGAGGAGGTCGTCGGCGTAGCGGCGGATGAGGTCGAGGTTGCGGTCGGCGAGGTGGTCGAAGACCTGCGGCACGCTGGAGCCCGGGGTCAGCGAGGACATGGCGGTCGCCGGGTCGAGCCGGGCGGAGACCCAGCACTCGTGGCTCGCCGCCCGGGCGACCACCTCGGCCACCGGCGTGACGACCATCGAGTTGCCGAAGTAGAGGACACCCCCCGGGTCGATGCCGGTCGCGTTGGCGCCGACGAGGAACACGTGGTTGTCGTAGGCGCGCGCCCGGTTGGTGAGCTCCCAGATGTCGGCCGACCGGAGCAGCGCGGACGGCCGCACGATGACCTCGGCGCCACGCACGGCGGTGATGCGCGACAGCTCGGGGTAGTCACCGTCGAAGCAGATGATCTGCCCGATGCGCCCCAGGTCGGTCTCCACGACGCTCACCTCGTCGCCGGGCGTCACCCAGCCGCCGCGGGCGCGCATCTCGGTCGAGAACGGGTGGGTCTTGCTGTAGACGCCCGACACCTCGCCGTCGCGGCCCATCAGCACCGAGGTGTTGAGCACGACACCGCGCTCGGCGCCGCGCGCGTAGGTGCCGGCGACGACGTGCACGCCGAGCCGCCGCGCGGTCTCCTGCAGAGGCTCGACGACCGGGCCCGGCACCTCGGAGACGAGGTCCCACAGCTCCTCCGGCCCGACCCCGGGCGTGAAGCCGGTGGTCACCGACTCCGGCAGCACCACGAGCTCGGCCCCCGTCGCCTCGACGCAGCGCGTGACCCAGTCGCTGGCCTTGGCCAGGTTGCCCTTGACCGACTCGGCGGTGAGCGGGCCGGGCAGCGGCGCGACCTGGACAGCGGCGACCGTGAACGCCTTCATGGGGACACCTCCGGGGACTGGCCACCCAGGCTAGCCCTGCGCCGTCGGCGGTTCGAGTGCGCTCAGGCCGCCAGGTGCCGGTCGAGGAAGCGCACGGTGCGCCGCATCGACAGCGGCCACTGCGGGCCGAAGGCGTGCTGCTCGCCGTCGTAGACACGCAGCCGGACGTCCTTGCCCTCCGCGCGCAGGGCGTCGTACGTCGCCCGGGTCCAGCGGATCGGGCAGGTGTCGTCAGCCGTGCCGTGGTGGATGAGCAGCGGCTCGGTCACCCGTCCGAAGTACGTCCGTGGGCTGGCCCGGGCCCAGAAGTCCGGGTCGTCCTCGGGTGCGCCGTAGCGATCGATGATCTGTGCGGCGAGCTCGGAGCGGTCGTCGCGGATCCACCGGTCGAAGTTCTGCGACGTGCGCGAGCTGACCGGGGCGAACACGACGGCGGCGTCCACCAGGCCGGGCTGGGCGACCAGGGTGTTGTAGGTGACACCCCCGCCCATGGACCGGCCGACGAGCCCGACCCGCTCGCCGTCGAGGAACGGCAGGTCGGACCGCTTGACGGCCAGCACGGCGTTCACCACGTCCTCGGTGTAGCCCAGCCGCAGCCGCCGTTCCGCGGCCGGGTCGTCGTCGGAGCCGGCGTGGTTGCGGTAGTCGACGTGCAGGACCACGTAGCCGCGCCGGGCGAGGTAGTCCTGCTCGCGCATGAGCCCCTGCCCGGTCACGTAGATGTCGGGATCGATGTAGCCGTGCAGCAGGACGGCCACGGGGAACGGGCCGGCGCCGTCGGGGACGTTGATGATCCCCGAGATCCGCAGGTCCCCGCTGCGGTAGCTGACGGCACGCCGCACGTAGTCCGACGTGCGGGCGAGGACGCGGCCCAGCCGGAGCCCCCTGCCGTCGTACGTCCTGGCCATGAGGGCGGGCAGCGACACCGGCGAGGTGACCTCCGGCAGGGTCGGGCTCGCGGGCGGACCGCTCTCCTCCGGCGCCGGCGGGCTCGCCGTCGGGCCGGCCGGCGTGGTCGGCCCGGCCGGGGTCGCGGGCGCCGCCGCCCCCTCGTCCCCCCCTGCCCCCGTGCACGCGGACACGGCGAGCACGACGATCAGCACCGCCGCGGTCCGGGCACGCAGCGCGTTGCGTCTCACCGACCCATCGTGCAACACCTGGGACGATGATGCCGTGACGACGACCCCCGCTCCCCCGGTGCCGACGTTCAAGCGGCGCGCCGGCCGCGTGACGTCAACGCAGGGGGACGCCCTCGACCGCCTGTGGCCCCGGCTGGGGCTTCCGGTCGGCGAGCGGCCGCTGGACATCGCCACCGTGTTCGGCCGCACGGCGCCGCTCGTGCTCGAGATCGGGTTCGGCATGGGCGAGGCGACCGCGGCCCTGGCCGCCGCCGAGCCGCACCGTGACGTGCTGGCCGTCGACGTGCACACGCCCGGTCACGGCAACCTGCTCAAGCTCGTCGAGGCGCAGGCGCTGACCAACGTCCGCGCCATGTCGGGCGACGCCCGGGTCGTGCTCGCGCGGATGCTGCCCAGCGCGTCGCTCAGCGCCGTCCGCGTCTTCTTCCCCGACCCGTGGCCCAAGGCACGGCACGCCAAGCGCCGGCTGGTGACGGGCGAGTTCCTCGACCTGGTGGCCGACCGCCTGGTCGACGGCGGCGTGCTGCACGTCGCGACCGACGTGGCGGCCTACGCCGATCGCGTGCACGACGTCCTCGACCGGCACCCCGACCTGCGGCTCACCGCCGACGTGCCGTGGCGGCCGCCCACGAAGTTCGAGCAGCGCGGCGTCCGGGCCGGCCGACCGCCGCGGGACATCGCCGCTCTGCGTGTCCCCCGCGGCTGACCTCAGCGCTTCTTGGCCGGCGGGACGATCTCGGTCTTGTTCTTGGAGTCGGCCTTCGCGTGCTTCTCGGCGCGCTTCTCCTTCAGAGACTTGCCGGCCTTCTTGGACATCTGCTGTCGAGGCGACTTGTCGGCCACGGGTACTCCCTGCTCGGAAGCCTGGTTGGCTTCGCACCCTGACACTAGGCCCTGCGGGACAGGACGGGCCGGGGTTCGGGCGCTCAGCCCCGGGGTGCGGCCTGCTCGTCCCTCAGTCTCGGCTCGGTCCGGTTCTCCGGGCGGATGCCTCGCTTGTCGGCGTAGAACTCCCGGACGAGGTCCATGTCGGCGGCCAGGTCACCGCTCGGGGTGAGTGCGGGACCGAACCCCATCGTCCGGGTGGGCCCGTCGATGAACCCCAGGACGATGGGCAGCCCTGTCTGCTGGGCGATCCGGTAGAAGCCCGGCTTCCAGTACTCGGCCTTCTCGCGAGTGCCCTCGGCGGCCAGGACGAGCAGGAACCTGTCGTCCGTCTGGGACTGCTCGAGCAGCGCCCGCACGGTCTCCCCGGGGTTCCGCCGGTCCAGGGGGACGCCGCCGGTGGCCCTGAGCAGCGGCGCGAGGGGCCCGCGGAACAGCTCGCGCTTGATCAGCACCCGCGGCCGGACACCGTCTTTCCAGGTGAGCGCCACCGTGGCGACCCAGTCCCAGTTGGACGTGTGAGGCGCTCCGACCAGGATGCCCGACGCGGGAGCCCGTCCGACCGCCGTCCAGCCGGTCAGCCGCAGCGCCAGCCGGGCGAAGGCCGTGCGCAACATGGTCGTCCTCGGGGTCGGGTCGCCCGCGAGACGGGCGACGCGAGAGACCCTAGCCCGACGACCGCGAGATCCGTCGGGGTCTGGTCAGCGGCACCGGGCACTGCAAGGATCGCGGGAAGTCGGGACCAGCCGTAGTGGGAGGCACCGTGAGCGTGTACAAGATCGTGGAGATCGTCGGCACGAGCAGCACGTCGTGGGAGGACGCCGCGGTGACCGCGGTCAAGACCGCCAAGCAGTCGCTCCGCGAGCTCCGGGTCGCCGAGGTGATCGAGCAGGACCTGGACCTCGGCGGGGACGACATCGTCTTCCGGACGAAGCTGAGCGTCTCCTTCAAGTACCAGGCCGACTAGCGGCCCCGGGTCACCCGCTGCGGCGGCGCGCCACGAGACCGCCGACGATCGCGCCCGCGAGGGCAGCCGCCGCGCCGAGGACGACGCCCCACATGAAGTCCTCGCGCCCGAACGGCCCGCTCGGCGCCGCGGCGGGCGCGGTGAAGACGCCGGGTGCACCGGCCGGTGCGGTGACCCCGACGGCCTCCTCGCGGGGCGCGGGCACCGTCGGCGCCTTCCCGGTGAGGACGTCGTCGACGGCCTTGAAGAACTCCCCCGCGGTCTTCTTCGCGACGCCGCTGAGCACCCGCTGCCCGACACCGCCGATCATGCCGCCGACGATCGCGTCGGCGTCGTAGTCCAGGCGCGTCGTGCCGTCGGCCTCGGCGAGCGTGACCTTGACGTCCGCGCTCACGGTGCCGGGGGCACCGGCGCCGGAGGCCTTGAGCGTGAAGGCGCCCGGCTGCTGCTGGTCGGTGAGCGCCACGTCGCCCTGGTAGGTGCCCTTGATCGAGGCGACGCCCGCGGTGATCGTCATCCGGTAGGCGTCCGGCCCGACCTCCTCGAGCTGCTGGCAGCCGGGGATCGTGCGCACGAGGACGGCCGGGTCGTTGAGCGCCTCCCAGACCTTCTCCCGGGGGGCGTGCAGGGTGGCCGATCCGTTGACCTTCACGAGATCTCCTGACTGGTCGGGCGGCGGTGCAGCGACGGCAGGTCGCCGGCCGCGTGGCGGGCGCGCAGGTCGAACAGCTCGCTGGGCGAGATCGGCATCCGCGTGATCGGGAAGCCCTCGGCGTCCTCGATCGCGGCGGCGAAGACGGCCGCCGACGGGATCACCCCCGCCTCGCCGGCTCCCTTGATGCCGAGCGGGTTCAGCGGCGAGGGCGTCTCGAGGTGGTCGATCTCGATGTGCGGCACCTCGGACGCGTACGGCATGAGGAAGTCCATGAAGGACGCGTTGAGCAGCTGACCGTTCTCGTCGTAGTGCATCCGTTCGTAGAGCGCGCCACCGACGCCCTGCGCGACACCGCCGTGGACCTGGCCCTCGACGATCATCGGGTTGATCAGCGGGCCGCAGTCGTGCACGACGCAGTAGCGAAGGACGTGGATCTCGGCGGTCTCGGGGTCGGTCTCGACGACCGCGACGTGCATGCCGTTGGCGAACGTTGCCCGAACCGGCGAGTAGTAGTCGGTGCCCTCGAGGCCCGGCTCGTCGTCGTCGGCGATCGGCGGGCCGCTGGTGTCGCCGACGGCGAACTGGGTGGCCGCCTTGGAGGCCTCGTCGAAGGCGTAGCGCAGCGGGTTGGACAGCACGGCCACCGTCGCGAGCGGGATCGTCGACCCCGGCGAGCCCTTGACGCGGACGTGGCCGTCGGCGATCTCGAGGTCACCCGGGTCGGCCTCCAGCGCGTCGCCGGCGATGCGCAGCGCCTTGGCACGCACCTTGCGGGACGCGAGCGCGATCGCGTTGCCGCTCATGACCGCCGCCCGGGAGGCGAACGTGCCCACGGCGTAGCCGAAGCGCCGGGTGTCGCCGGTGACGACCTCGACGTCGGACAGCGGCACGCCGAGCTCGTCGGCGGCGATCTGGGCGAAGGACGTGAAGTGTCCCTGGCCCTGCGTGGTGAGCCCCGTGGCGACCGTCACCTTGCCCGCGGTGTCGACCTTGACGTGCGCGCCTTCGTACGGCCCGACCCCGGTGCCCTCGACGTAGCACGCGAGGCCCACGCCCACCCGCCGCCCCTCGGCGCGCGCGGCCTCGGCCATGGCCAGGGTCGCGTCCCAGTCGGCGAGCTTCTTCAGCTTGGCCAGCGACGCCGGGAAGTCGCCCGAGTCGTAGATGAGCGGCCGGCCGTCCTGGAAGGTCAGGCCATGGTCGTAGGGCATCTCGTCGGGCTGGATGAAGTTGCGCTCGCGCACCTCGGCGCGGTCGAGCCCGAGCCGGTCGGCGATGGCGTCCATGGTGCGCTCCATCGCGTAGACGCCCTGCGGTCGACCGGCGCCGCGGTAGGGCGTCACGATGACCGTGTTGGTGTAGAGCGACCACCACTCGCAGCGGTATGTGCCGGGCTTGTAGGGGCCGAGCAGCTGGGTGGAGGTGATGATCGGCACGATGATGCCGTACGGCGTGTAGGCGCCGTTGTCGTGCCAGAACCTCACGTCCAGCGCCAGCAGGCGGCCCTCGTCGTCGAACCCGACCTCGACCTCGTGCAGCTGCTGGCGCTCGTGGGCCGAGGACACGAAGTGCTCGCGACGGTCCTCGGCCCACTTGACCTCGCGGTCGAGGCGCTTGGCCGCCCAGGGGACCAGGACCTCCTCGGGCCACGGGTGCACGATCTTCACGCCGAACCCGCCGCCGACCATCGGGGCGATGCAGTCGACCTTGCCCGCGGGCAGCCCCAGCCTCGCCGCCACCGCGGCGCGGACGCTCGTCGAGGTCTGTGTCGAGGAGTAGACGCGCATCGACCCGTCGGCCGCGTCCCAGCGGGCGTAGACACCCTTGCCCTCCATCGGCATCGACGCGCTGCGCTCGATGTCGAGGCTCAGGCTCAGCCGGTGCGGCGCGGCGGCCATCGCCGCCTCGAGGTCGCCGACCTCCTGGAGCATGTACGCCGCGACGTTGTCGGGCACGTCGTCGTGCACCGCGTTCACTGCGTCACGCGCGGCCGCGACGCCGACGACGGGGTCCCGGAAGTCGTAGGACACGACGACCCGCTCGGCCGCGTCCTCCGCGACGTAGCGGTCGCGGGCGACGACCATCACGATCGGCTCGCCGACGTGGTTGATCTCGTCGCGGACGAGGGCGTAGCCGGTGCGAGGGGCGTGCAGGGCGGGGTGCGGGATGAGCAGCGGGAGCGGCTCGGCGACGGTGCTGCCCTCGGACTCGTCGGCGGTGAGCAGGTCGTCGTAGGTGTAGACGGCCACGAGGCCGTCGACCTCCAGCGCTCCGGAGGCGTCGATGTCGGTGACGCGGGCGTGCGCGTGGGGGCTGCGGACGAAGGCGACGCCGAGGGCGTCGTGGCCGAGGTCGTCGAGGTAGTGGCCGGTGCCGGTGACGAGCTTCGCGTCCTCGACCCGCTGGACCGGCTCACCGAAGAGCTTCGTCGTCATGCGCGGTTCTCGCGGGCGATCTCGGCGGCCCGCAGCACCGAGGCGACGATGTTCTGGTAGCCGGTGCAGCGGCACAGGTTGCCGCTGACCGCCTCCCGCGCCTCGTCCTCGGACGGGTCGGGGTTCTCCTCGATGAACGCCGCGGCCGTCGTGAGGAACCCGGGCGTGCAGAACCCGCACTGCAGCCCGTGGCACTCGCGGAACGCCCGCTGCACCGGGTGCATGTCCTCAGGAGTGCCGAGCCCCTCCACGGTCGTGACCTCGTGCTCGCGCGCCCCGACGGCGAGCATCAGGCAGGACCGGACCGGCTGCCCGTCGAGCAGCACCGTGCACGCGCCGCAGACCCCGTGCTCGCAGCCGACGTGGGTGCCCGACAGGCGCAGGTCGTGACGCAGGAAGTCGCTGAGCAGCCGGCGTGCGGGAACCCGGGCCTCGTGCCAGACACCGTTCACCCGCAGGCGTACGGCATGCAGGGTCTCGGCTGCGGCCGTGCCGTCGGTCGTGGTCATGCGGCCCTCCCGGCGGCCTCGGCGAGCGCCCGGGCGGTCAGCACCCGGGCCAGGTGGCTGCGGTAGTGCGCGGTGGCGTGGATGTCGGCCTCGGGCTCGAGCTGCCCGACGGCCAGCTCGGCGGCCGCGGACCAGTCGGCGTCGCCGGGCGCGCGCCCCGCCACCGCCTCGCCGAGGTCCAGCACGACGGGAGTGGGCGACATCGAGATGTAGGCCGTGCGCGCGGCGGTGATCGTGCCGGTGTCGTCGAGCGTCACGGCAGCGGCCACCCCGCACATCGCGTAGTCGCCGTGTCGCCGCGCGACCTCGACGAAGGTCGTGCCGGTGCGGGCGGGCAGCGTCGGGAACCGTGCCGAGACGGCCAGCTCCCCCGGCTGGAGCGCGGACTCGAGCGGCCCGACGAAGAACTCGGCGGCGGCGATGTCGCGGGTCGACCCCCGGCGGGCCGCGGTGACGGAGCCACCGGTCAGGGCGAGGACCGCCGTCATCTCGCCGCTCGGGTCGGCGTGCGCCAGCGACCCCACGGTGGTGCCGCGGTTGCGGATGACCGGGTGCGCCACGAGCCGCAGCGCCTGCCCGAGCAGGGGCAGCACGGCGCGGGCCGCGGCGTCGCGCTCGACCTCGGCGTGCCGGGCGAGGGCGCCCACCACCACGGCGTCGCCCTCGACGGTGACGTGCGCGAGCCCACCGACCAGGTTGATGTCCACGACATGCGCCGGCGCCGCCAGCCGCATGTTCAGGATCGGCACGAGGCTCTGGCCGCCGGCGAGCACCTTGCCGTCGGCGCCGACCTGCTCCAGCACCTCGAGCGCCTCGTCGAGCGAGGCTGGCGCCGAGTAGGCGAAGGGCGACGGCTTCACGCGTCCGATCCTCTCAGGTCTCGGTCCGGCTCGCGGGCGGCCCGCGACCGTACCGCTCGCGACCGGGCCCACCGTGCCGCAACGGGCCCAGGGGTACGACAACAGGCTGCCCGGCCTGTTGTCGTACCCCCTCGCCTACCTCACGTGGTCGAACCGGACCGTGGGCGGGCCTACGGCCGGCGCTGCGGGTCGTCGGGGGCCCCGGGGGTGCTGCCGGGTGCGGGTGGGTCGCCGGCCGCGCCGCGTTCGAAGCCGATCTCGCCGAGGGAGGCCTCGTGCCGGCCGGACTCGCCGAGCGCCATGCCGGTGCCGCCCTCGTAGCCGGCCGGGGTGTCCAGGGTCGCCCGCATGTGCTCGGGTGCCAGCCAGCGCAGCAGGTGGTAGCCGCCCAGCAGGACGATCGTGCCGAGCGCGATGCCCTCGAGCGTGAAGTCCTCGCCGATCTGGTGACCCACCGGCCCGACCGCGAGGATGATGCCGGCGCCGATCGGCACCAGGTTGATGGGGTTGGCGAAGTCCACCCGGTTCTCGATCCAGATCTTCGCGCCGAGCAGGCCGATCATGCCGTAGAGCACGACCGTGATGCCGCCGAGGACTCCGCCCGGGGTGGCCGCGATCAGCGCACCGAACTTCGGGATCAGGCCGAACGTGATGGCCACGACTCCGGCGACGTAGTAGGCGGCCGTGGAGTAGATGCGGGTCGCCGCCATGACGCCGATGTTCTCGGCGTACGTCGTGGTCGGTGAGCCGCCGACCGATGTCGCGACGGCGGTCCCGACGCCGTCGGCGAAGAGCGCGCGCCCGATCATGGGGTCGAGGTCGGTCTTCGTCATGGCGCCGACCGCCTTGACGTGCCCGGTGTTCTCCGCGATCAGCGCGATCACGGCGGGGAGCACGAGCACGATCGCGGAGAACCGGAAGTCGGGCGAGACCAGGTCGGGGAAGCCGAGCCAGTCCGCGTCCTTCACTGCGTCGAAGTTGACGCGCGGGTGCGTGTCCACCTCGCCGGTCCCGGCGTTGAACGCGGTGATGTCCCCGGACGTCTTGTCCAGCAACCAGGACAGCGCGTAGCCGAAGACCAGCGAGAGCAGGATGGCGATGCGGCTCCAGAAGCCACGCAGCAGCACCGTCATCAGGAACAACGCGGTCATGGTGACGAGCGCGACCCAGCGGTCCTGCTGCCAGTAGACGTCGGCCACCACGAAGGCCAGGCCGAAGCCGATCAGCATGACCACGCCACCGGTGACCACGGGCGGGAAGACAGCGTGGATCACGCGCATGCCCAGGACGTTGACCGCGAGGCCCACGGCGGCCAGCACCAGTCCGGCCACCAGGATCGACCCGGTGACCAGACCGTCCGTGCTGTCCTGGATGGCGCGGATGGCGAACACGCCGCCGACGAAGGAGGCGCTCGTCCCGAGGTAGCTCGGCACCCGGTCCTGCGTGATGAGCAGGAACAGGATCGTCGCGACGCCGGACATCATGATCGCGAGGTTCGGGTCCAGCCCCATGACCAGCGGGAACACGAACGTGGCGCCGAACATCGCGACGACGTGCTGCGCGCCGATGCCCGCGGTCCGGCCCCAGGACAGCCGCTCGTCCGGCTTGACGACCTCGCCGGGCGGCGGGGTCTTGCCGTCGTACACGACCTTCCAGCTGAACGCCATGTGTGCCTCCTCGTCGCGGTGACCTGCGTCGTGCGTTGCACAGAGTGGCGCACCCGACGGCCGACGTGTGGGAGATCCGGGTATCCGTCACCGACAGTCATCCACCTGCGGCTTTTGTCGGGATAAGACAAAGCCCGTCGCCGGCGAGCAGCGACTACGGTCCTCGGCATGGCTGTCCTCCCCGCGGCACTGCCCGGCGCAGCGTCGGCGGCCGTGCGCGCCCTGCTGACCGGACCGGTCCGCGACGCGCAGGTCCTCGGGGTCCACCCGGCCTGCGTCTATGTCCGGGTCGACGACGACGTGGTCGCGGTGGAGACGGCGGACGGGCTCGGACTGCCGTGCGCGGTCCGCCTCGGCGTCGACCGGGCTGCCGGATGTTTCCGCCATGTCCGACATGGCGACGACGCCGCGGTCGGCGACGGGCTCGTCCGCGCCGGACCGGTCACGGTGCGGGTCGCACGATGGTGGGCACCGCGTCCGCCGCTCCCGCCCCGGCCGGCCGCTTCGGCCGAGTCGACCGAGCGGGTCGCCCGGGTCGCCGACCTCCTGGCGGCGCACCCCGCGCCGGTGCCCGTGGACGCGCCCGTCGACGAGCTGGTGGGCCTCGGTCCCGGGCTCACACCGGCAGGGGACGACGTCCTGGCGGGCCTGCTCGTCGCCCTGCACCACCACTCGCGAGAGCGCGAGGCACACGCTGCCGAGATCCAGCTCTCGGCGCGGACGACGACGGCTCTCAGCGCCGCGCTGCTCCGTCACGCCGCCGCGGGCCGGGCACTGCCCGCGGTGGTGGACCTGGCCGACGCGCTGGCCGGCCACGGGCCGACCGACGAGGTGGGGCGGGTGGTCGGTCGGCTGCTCGCCGTCGGCTCGAGCTCGGGCGTTGCCCTGGCCCACGGACTGCTCCGCGGTGCGCGTACGGTCACCGGAGGGGCGCGACCCAAGGAGGCAGTGGCGTGAGCGAGACCACCCACCTCGAGGTGCGCCGGGGGGCCTACCACGACTCGGTGACCCTGATGCAGGTCAGCCGCGACGTCACGGCCGTCGACGGCGTCACCGCCGCGCAGGTGGCGATGGGCACCGAGCTGAACCTCGACCTGATGTCCGGCATGGGCTTTCCCGCCCCGGCGGACGTCGGGCCCAACGACCTCGTCGTCGCGGTGCGCGCCGGCGGCGACCAGGCGGTCCAGGACGCCCTGGCGCGCCTCGAGTCGGCCCTCGCCGCGTCGACCGGGTCGGGCGGCGGCCTCGGCGGCGACGAGCCGGAGCCCCGCACGCTGGCCTCGGCGGTGCGGCGCTCGGGCGAGCCGCCGACGCTGGCCCTGGTCTCGGTGCCCGGCGCGCACGCGTTCACCGAAGCCCTGTCCGCGCTGCGTTCCGGGGTCTCCGTGCTCGTCTTCAGCGACAACGTCCCGGTCGAGGACGAGGTGCGTCTGAAGGACGAGGCCGCCGACCGCGGGCTGCTCGTCATGGGCCCCGACTGCGGCACCGCCGTCGTCAGCGGCGCCGGGCTGGGCTTCGCCAACGCGGTCCGCCCCGGGCCGGTGGGCCTGGTCGCCGCGAGCGGCACCGGCGCCCAGCAGCTGATGTGCCTCCTCGACGGCGCGGGGGTCGGCGTCTCGCACTGCCTCGGGGTGGGTGGTCGCGACCTCTCGGCGGCCGTCGCGGGCCGCTCGACCCGGGCGGCGCTGCAGATGCTCGACGACGACCCCGCGACCGAGCTCATCGTGCTGGTGTCCAAGCCGCCGGACCCCGCCGTCGCCGACGAGGTCACCGCGTACGCCGAGAAGCTGGCCACTCCCGTCCACCTGGCGCTGCTCGGCCAGGGCAGGCCAGACCTCACCCAGGTCGCCGCCGAGGCGGTCGGCGCGGTCGGCGGGACGTGGACGGCTCCCCGCTCGTGGCCGGCCGGCTCCGAGCGCAGCGGGACCTACCCGACGCTGCGCGGGCTGTTCGCCGGCGGGACGCTGTGCGACGAGGCGATGGTCATCGCCGCCGAGGCCTTGGGCCCGGTGCGGTCCAACATCCCGCTGCAGCCCGACTGGGCGCTCGGCCCCGACCTGCGCGCCCCGGGCGCCCACTCGATGATCGACTTCGGCGACGACGCCCTCACCCAGGGCCGGGCGCACCCGATGATCGACCAGCGGACTCGTGTCGACCGCCTGGCCGAGGAGTCCGCCGAGGCCGGCGTGGTGCTCCTGGACGTCGTCCTCGGGCACGCGGCGCACCCCGACCCGGCGTCCGAGCTCGCCCCGGCCATCGAGGGCACGCTCGCGGCGGCGCGCGAGGCCGGTCGCGACCTGGCCGTCGTGGTCTCGCTGTGCGCGGCGACCGACGACCCGCAGGGGCTCGACCGGCAGGCCGCGGCGCTGCAGGCGGCCGGCGCCTCGGTGCACCTGTCCAACGCCGAGGCCGCACGCACGGCCGTGGACCTCGTGGGAGGCGCCCGATGAGCACCCTGCTGACCCAGGCACCCCGCGTCGTCGCGGTGGGGGCGCAGATGTTCTCCGACGCGCTCGTGGGGCAGGCGGTGCCGGTGCAGCAGGTCGACTGGCGCCCGCCGCTGGGCGGCGCCGGCACGGAACGCGACCTCGCGCGGGTGCTGGCCGACCCGCGGCTCGAGCCGGCGAACGAGACGGCGGTGGGCCGCCTGCTCGCCGCGGGCGCCGAGCTCGTGGACGTACGCCCCGCGTCGGAGGCGATGTCCCTGGAGGCGGGGTCCTTCCTGCACGCGGGCCCTCCCGTCGACTGGGAGCGGGCGTCGGGCCCGATGCGCGGTGCGCTCATCGGGGCGATGCTCTTCGAGGGGCTCGCCGACTCGCCCGAGGCCGCCGAGACGGCGCTCGCGGCCGGCGACGGGCTGTCCTGGGAGCCCTGCCACCACCACCGGGCGGTCGGCCCGATGGCCGGCGTCGTGAGCCCGTCGATGTGGATGTTCGAGCTGCGCGACCCCGTGCACGGCGGCTCGGCCTGGTGCAGCCTCAACGAGGGGCTGGGCAAGGTGCTGCGCTACGGCGCGTACGGCCCCGAGGTCGTCGAGCGGCTGCGGTGGATGTCGGCGGTGCTCGGGCCGCTCCTGCAGACCGCGGTGCGCGCCACCGGACCCGTGGACGTGAAGGCCATCGCCACCCAGATGCTGCAGATGGGCGACGAGGGCCACAACCGCAACCGGGCCGGCACGCTGATGCTGATGCGCGAGCTGCTCCCGGCGCTCATCGACTCGGGAGCGCCGACCAAGGACGTGGCGGAGGCCGTGCGCTTCGTCGGCGGCAACGACCACTTCTTCCTCAACCTGGTCATGCCGGCCTGCAAGCTGGCCGGCGACGCCGCGCGCGACGTGCCCGGCTCGTCGCTGGTCGTCGCGATGGCGCGCAACGGCACCGACTTCGGCATCCAGGTGTCGGGCACCGGCGACCGCTGGTTCACCGGCCCGGCGAACACCCCCGACGGGCTGTACCTCGGCGCGTTCGGCCCCGAGGACGCCAACCCCGACATCGGGGACTCGGCGATCGCGGAGACCGGTGGCATCGGCGGCTTCGCGATGGCGGCCGCCCCGGCCATCGTGCGCTTCGTCGGCGGGGAGGTGGCCGACGCGATCGAGGCGACCCAGCTGATGTACGAGATCACGCTGGCCGAGAACCCGACCTACCAGATCCCGGTGCTCGGGTTCCGCGGGTCGCCGACCGGCATCGACGTCACGCTGGTGACGCGCACCGGGATCCTGCCGCACATCAACACCGGCATGGCCGGGCGCGTGGCCGGGACCGGCCAGGTCGGGGCCGGTCTGGTCAACCCCCCTGCGTCCATCTTCCCGGAGGCCGTCGCCGCGCTGGCCGAGGCGGCCCCTCCCCTGGCCTGACGCAGAACTGTCGGTCGTCGCGGGCACACTCTGGTCGTGAGCAGCTGGTCGGAGTTCGAGGCCGAGGCGCCTGACCTGGCGGCCGAGGTCAGGAAGGGCTTCGCCGTGCGCAAGCACGCCACGATCGCGACGCTGCGTGCCGACGGGTCGCCACGCATCAGTGGCTCGGAGGTCGCGTTCACCGACGGGCAGCTCGTGCTCGGCAGCATGCCCGGCTCACTGAAGGCGCGGGACCTCCGGCGCGACCCGCGGGTCGCGGTGCACTCGCCGACGGTCGACCCGCCCGACGAGGCCCCCGGCGACTGGGCGGGCGAGGCGAAGGTCGCCGGGCGCGCCGTCGAGGTGGGTGCGGGCGCAGGGTCGCACACCTTTCACGTCGACGTCACCGAGGTCGTGCACACGCGGGTCGCGGGCGACCGGCTGGTCATCGAGTCGTGGCACCCCGGCCGGGGGCTGGAGCGCCGCACCCGCGCGTGACCCGGCGTCGCCGAACGTCCGACGTCAGAAGGCCAGAAGGCCAGAAGGCAGAAGGTCAGAAGGTGACGACGACGACGGTCACGTTGTCGACCCCGCCGTTGTCGAGGGCGGTCTGCACCAGGGCGTCGCAGGCCTCCTGCGCAGCGCCCTCGCCGAGGAGCACGGCGATCACGTCGTCCTCGACCATGTTGGTCAGGCCGTCCGTGCACAGCAGCAGCCTCGCCCCCGGCGCACATGCCACCTCGGCCGCGTCGGCGTCGACGTCCCGGTCGAGACCGAGCGCCTGCGTGAGGTAGCCGTGCATGCCGTGGTCGCGGGTGACCGGGGACAGGCGGCCGTCCGGGTGCAGCAGGTAGGCCCTGCTGTCGCCGACGTGCACCACCCGGGCACGGCCCTCGGCCACCGCCGCCAGGACCACCGTGGTGCCCATGCCGGTGCGCCCCGGCTCCGCGTCGGCGGCGGCGAGCACGGCCGCGTGGGCGGCCGCGACCGCCGCCCGGAGGTCCTGCTCGGTCGAGTCGGCCGACAGCGGTGCGTCGTCGATGCTGCGGACCGCCGTCAGGCTCGCCACGTCACCCGCCGGGTGACCCCCCAGCCCGTCGGCGACGGCCAGGACGCCGCGCTCGGGACGCGCCAGGAGGGCGTCCTCGTTGCGCTGCCGGACGTGGCCGACCTCCGTGCGGTACGCGACGTTCATCCGGACACCGTATGCAGCAGCCGGGCGCTGGCGGTGCTGCCACGTCGGACACGCCGGTGCCGGCCGTCTCCGCGCCTGAGAGCATGCGGGCACGATGTCCCATACGTCCCGCCCGGCCGGCGCTCCCGGCCCGACCGTGGAACGCGGGCTCGATGCGTCGCCGGCCGTCCCGCTGCGGCTGCTCGCGGTGGCGATCTTCCTCGTGGCGCTGAACCTGCGGGCCGCGCTCGCCTCGCTGCCGCCGCTGGTGCGCACCATCCAGAGCGACCTCGACCTCAGCGCCGCCGCGGCCGGCCTGCTGACGACCCTGCCCGTGCTGTGCATGGGCCTGTTCGCCCCGCTCGCCCAGCGGCTGGCCCACCGGGTGGGCCGGGAGGCGACGGTCGCCTGGGCGCTCGTCGCGCTGCTGGCGGGGCTGCTGCTCCGGCTGGCGGGCGAGGTCCTGCCCGCCCTGCTGGCCAGCACGGTGCTGGTCGGCATCGGGATCGCCCTGTCCGGCACCGTCCTGCCCGGCATCGTGAAGGAGCACTTCCGCCGCCGGTCGGGCGCGATGACCGGGGTCTACCTGCTCGCGATGATGGTCGGCGCGACGGCCGCGGCCGCCCTCTCGGTGCCGCTCGCCGACGCGACCGGCTCGTGGCGGCTCTCGCTGGCGGCCTGGGCCCTCGTCGCGTTGGTCGGGCTCGTGACCTGGCTGCCCGTCGTGCGCGCTGTGAACGACCACGACGAACCGCCCGAACCGCCCGGCACCGGCCCGCTGCCGTGGCGCAGCCCGACGGCCCGGCTCCTGGCGGCGTACCTGGCACTGCAGTCCTTCGGCTTCTACAGCCAGCTCGCCTGGATCTCCCCGTCGTACGAGGCGCGCGGCTGGTCGGCGGCGGACGCCGGCCTGCTGCTGGCCCTGTGGAGCATCGTGCAGCTGGTCACCGGGGTCGGCGGGCCGGCGCTGGCGGACCGCGTGCGCGACCGCCGCCCCCTCGTGGGCGGCGCTCTCGTCCTGACCCTCGCCGGTCTCACCGGCGTCGTGACGGCGCCGGCCGCGGCCCCGGTGCTCTGGGTGTCGCTGATGGGGCTCGGTCAGGGGGCCGGGTTCGCGCTCGGCCTGGTCAAGCTCGTCGACTATGCCCCGACCCCGGCGGCGTCGGCCAGGCTGTCCGCCCTGGTGTTCCTGTTCTCGTACTCGCTGGCCTCGCTCGGGCCGCTGGCGTTCGGCGCGGTGCGCGACGTCACCGACAGCTTCCGAGGGGCGTACGTGCTGCTCCTCGGGCTCGCGCTCGTCCAGCTCTCGCTGGTGCCGCGGCTGCGCCCCGGGCGGCTGACCGAGACCGAGGCGGGCGGCGGGTAGACCTGTCAGCCGTCCGGGGCACGATGGCACCATGACGCACGTCCTCAACGTCCAGGTCACCGTCGACTCCGACGACCCGCACGGCCAGGCCCGGTTCTGGGCCTCGGCACTGGGCTGGGTGGTCGAACGGCACACCGCCATGATCAGCGAGCTGCTCGAGCGCGGGGTCGCGACCCTCGACGACGTCGTCGAGGTCGACGGCGAGCTGGCCTGGCGCGACGCGGAGGCGATCAGGCACCCCGAGCACGACAGCATCCGGGAGCTCGGCGGCGCCGCGCGGCTGCTGTTCCAGCGGGTCGCGGAGCCCAAGACGGTGAAGAACCGGATGCACCTCGACGTCAACGTCGGGCGAGAACGCGTCGCCGCGGAGGTCGCGAGGCTCACCGGGCTGGGGGCCCGTGAGCTGTGGAAGGTCGACCAGCCGGGCGCGTTCCACACCACGATGGCCGACCCCGAGGGCAACGAGTTCTGCGTGCAGTGACCGTCAGGGCGAGACGCGGGCCAGGTCCTCGGGGGTGTCCAGGTCGTCGGGGAAGCCCACGTCACCGCACTCGACGTGCCGGACGAGCTCGGGGTGCCGGGAGAGGAACGCGCGAGCGCCGACGTCGCCGACGGCGAGGTCCGTCACCCCGGCCCAGTGCTCGCGCGCGATGAGAGCCGGGTTGCCCTGCACCCCGCCGTAGGTCGCGACCGCCACCCGGGCGCCTGCCCGGAAGGCGTCCATCACCCGGCGGACCACCTCGCCGCCCACCCCCGGCGTGTCGACCAGCATGACGAGCACGGCGTCATCGGGCACCACGTCGAGGCCGCACCGCAGGGAGCTCCCCAGCCCGGAGGCCCAGTCGGGGTTGTCGAGCACCCGGGCGCCGGGGACGTCGAGGTCGACCGCGCCCTGCACGACGTACACGGAGTCGACGCCACCCTCGCGCAGCGCGCGCACGGCGCGGTCGACGAGCCGCTCCCCGGCCACGCGGGCGAGCGCCTTGGGGCCCCCGAAGCGGCGTCCCTCTCCGGCGGCCAGCACCAGACCGGCGACGGTCATGCCCGCAACCACACGTGCATGATCACCGCGGGTGGGGCGGGGCGCTGACCTGCGCCGATCGCGTCGCGCAACCACACGTGCATGATCACCGCGGGACGGGGGGTGCGTGCTGGTGGATCGCGCCGTCGGTGTCGGTGAGGCGACGACCGGTGCCGCCCCAGCGGGCTGCGACGATCTCGGCCGCGATCGACACGGCGGTCTCCTCGGGGGTGCGCGCCCCGATGTCGAGACCGATCGGCGAGGCCAGGCGGGCCAGGGCCTGCTCGGACACGCCTTCCTCCCGGAGGCGGGCGAGCCGGTCGTCGTGCGTGCGCCGGCTCCCCATGGCCCCGATGTAGGCCGCGTCGGTCCCCAGGGCCACCTCGAGCAGCGGGACGTCGAACTTCGGGTCGTGGGTGAGCACGCAGATGACGGTGCGCGCGTCGACCGCGGTCGCGGCGAGGTATCGGTGCGGCCACTCGACGACGACCTCGTCGGCCTCGGGGAAGCGCCTGGGGGTCGCGAAGACTCCCCGGGCGTCGCAGACCGTCACCCGGTAGCCGAGGAACTTGCCCACCCGCGCCACCGCCGCCGCGAAGTCGATGGCGCCGAAGACCAGCATCCGCGGGGGCGGGGCGAAGGACTGGACGAACACGCTGAGCTCGTCCTGGCGCCGCTCGCCGTCGGGTCCGACGTGGTGCACGCCGGTCGCGCCGTGGTCGAGCATGCCGCGGACGTCGTCGGCGACGGCCTGGTCCAGCCGGGGCGAGCCGAGGCTGCCGGCGACGCGGTCCTGCCAGACCGCCAGGTGGGCGCCGACGTCCCCCGGCCCGTCGACGACCGTGGCCACCGCGACCGGCTCGTGGTCGCGGACCGACGCGAGCACCTCCGCCAGCGCGGGGTAGGTCTCGTGGTCGACCGGCTCGACGAACACGTCGATGATGCCGCCGCAGGTGAGCCCGACGGCGAAGGCGTCGTCGTCGCTGACGCCGTAGCGCTGCAGGACGGGCTCGCCCGTGGCCATGACCTCCTGGGCCAGCTCGTAGACCGCGCCCTCGACGCACCCGCCCGAGACGCTGCCGGTCGGCTCGCCGCTCGTCGACACGACCATCGCCGCCCCCGGCTGGCGCGGGGCGCTGTTCCACGTGCCCACGACCGTCGCGAGCGCGAACCGCTCGCCGCCCTCCAGCAGTTGCCCGACCTCGGGCGCGACGTCATGCACCGGTGGACACCGTCCTCTCGACCGGGTCGCGCAGGCTCCCGGACATCACGCCCGCGAGTCGTTCCAGCGCCGCCACCGAGTGCCCGTCGACGAAGTCGTCGACGTACGGCAGCGCTGCCAGCATCCCACCGGTCATGGGCACGTAGCCCGGCTTGCCCCGGTGCGGGTTGGCCCAGACCACCCGGTGCGCCAGCCGGGACAGCCGGTGCATCTGCTCCCCGAGCAGCCGGGCGTCCCCGCGCTCCCACCCGTCGGAGGCCACCACCACGACCGCGCCGCGGGCGAGCCCCCGCTGCCCCCAGCGGTCGAGGAACGCCTTCATCAGCTCGCCCAGCCGGGTGCCCCCGCTCCAGTCGGGCACGGCTCCGGACACGGCGAGCAGGGCGGCCGACGGGTCGCGGCCGCGCATCTCGCGGGTGACCCGGGTCAGGCGCGTCCCGACCGTGAACACCTCGGTGCCCGGCCGACGACGAGCCGCGGCGTGGGCGAGGCGCAGGAACGGGTCGGCGTAGGGCTGCATCGACCCGCTCACGTCGACGACCAGCACCAGCCGCCGGGGCCGCACCCGGCGGGCGCGTCGCTGCAGGCGCACCGGCTCGCCGCCGTGGCGCAGCATCGCCCGGACGGTGCGCCGCGCATCCACCGTGCCCCGGTGCGCGCGCCGGTGTCGCCGCGACAGGCGGGTCTCGCCGACGGGGTCGATCGCCTCGATCAGCCGCCGGACCGTGTCCCGCTCGGCGGCCGTCAGGGCGGCGAGGTCGCGGTGCCGGAGGATCTCCAGCTCGCTCGCGGTGGACGCGGGCACCTCGTCCGGCTCGTGGTCGGCGTCGTCCACGTGGTCGCTCCCCGGGACGGCTACGGGGCGAACCACCTCGACCGGCGGGACGCGGCGCAGGGGCGGTGCGACCTCTCCCGAGAAGTACGCCGCGAAGGCCCTGTCGTAGCGCGCGAGGTCGTCGGGCCCGGAGCACAACGTGAGCCGCCCGGCCCAGTAGAGGTCCCGGCGCACGGCCGGGTCGAGTGCGGCGGCCGCCACCACGGTCTGATGGACCCGCTCAGGTGACGCGTCGACGCCCGCGGCGCGCAGCGTCCTCGCGAACCCGACCAGGACCGGCGTCGCGTCGCGGTCGGGCGGAACGGTCCTCACTGCGCCACCGTACGGCGTCGGCCGGGCTGGGACCGGCCCGCGCGGCGAGGTGGTCCGGTTCGTCCGTTGACAGCCTCGCCGCGCCGTCACACGGTGAGAGGCGCCCCCACCCAGAGGAGTTCCCATGGCGCACCCGAACGCGGACGTCTACCGACGCTTGTACGACTGCTTCACCAAGCAGGACCTCGAGGCCGCCCGGGAGCTGGTCTCTCCCGATGTGCGGTGGCACGAGGCCGGCAGCGCGGAGACGATCACCGGCCACGACGCGCTGCTCGCCCGCTTCACGGCCGCGGGCGACCTGGCCCCCGACGTCGACGTCCATGACGTCCTCGCCAACGACGACCACACCATCGCGCTCGTCACGGCCCACATGCGCAAGAGCAACGGCGACGACGTCACCTACCGCGCGGTCGAGGTCGTGCACATCGACGGCGGCAAGGTCACCGAGCGCTGGTCGTTCATGGACGCCGCCCCACCCGAGGTCCAGGAGTTCTTCGCCGATCTCGGGTGACGCTCGGCCGAGGCTGACCTCAGCCGGTCGCCGCCCACTCGGCGATCCGGCCCGACACCCGCTGCTGGTCCTCCCGGTACTTCAGGAACGCGCCGAGGCTGACGCACGCGCGGTCCAGGCCGTCGCCGGCCAGGTCCGTGACGCCGAGGGCGATCAGCGCCTCGGTCCAGTCCAGCGACTCCGCGACGCCGGGCGGCTTGAGCAGGTCGCCGTCCGCCCTCGCGGCCCGGGCCACGCGGGCGACCGCCTCCGCCAGCTCGGCGGCGGCCTGCGGCAGACGGCGCCGGATGATCGCCACCTCGCGCTCGAGGTCGGGGTGCTCGAGCCAGTGGTAGAGGCAGCGCCGCTTCAGCGCGTCGTGGACCTCACGGGTGCGGTTGGACGTCACGACGACGACAGGCGGCGTCTCGGCGCGGATCGTGCCGAGCTCCGGCACCGAGATCGTGAAGTCGCTGAGCACCTCGAGCAGGAAGGCCTCGAACTCGTCGTCGGCCCGGTCGACCTCGTCGACGAGAAGCACCGCCGGCCGGCCCGCCGTGCTGCCCTCCAGCGCCTGCAGCAGCGGCCGGGCGACGAGGAAGCGCCGGTCGTACAGCTCGGCTTCGAGCCGGTCGGCGTCGTGCACCCCGGCCGCCTCTGCGGCGCGCAGGTGCAGCAGCTGGCGGGGGAAGTCCCAGTCGTAGAGCGCCTGCGCGGCGTCGAGGCCCTCGTAGCACTGCAGCCGGATCAGGGGGGCGTCGAGAGCCCCGGCGAGCGCGGCCGCGAGCGCCGTCTTGCCGACTCCGGCGTCGCCCTCGCAGAACAGCGGCCGCCCCATCACCAGCGCGAGGTAGGCGGCCGTCGACACGCCCTCGTCGGCCAGATAGCCCTGCTCGTCGAGCATCGCGGCGAGGCGGCTCGGTGAGCTCACGTCCGGCGTCACCCCGACACCGTACGGCGGCGGCCCGGCTGCGGCACCCTGTGGTGCATGACGGACGCAACCAGGGACCTCACCCCCGATGCGACGCGCGCGCTGGCGACGCGCCTGTTCAACCGCACGTGGGAGCTGCTCGAGTCCGGTGAACCGGCCGCGGAACGGCAGGCCCTGGCCACGGCGATCGCTTCCCGCCTGCACTGGGACGAGGTCGGCTCGACCGAGAACCTGGCGGCAGGCGACTGGCTCGTGGCGCACGTCGCGAGCCGGATCGGGTACGCCGACCTGGCGCTGGACGTCGCCGCGGCAGCCCACGAGCGGGTCGTCTCTGCCGGCGACGACGCCCCGGCATGGCTGCTGGCGTCGACGCAGGAGGGCCTGTCCCGGGCCCACGCAGCCGCCGGGCAGGACGAGGAGCGCGACCGCTGGGCCGAGGAGGCGCGCAGGACCCTCGCGTCGGTCGACGACGACGAGGACCGCGCGGTGGTCGAGGGCCAGCTGGCGACCGTGCCCGGCCTGGGCGACCGGTAGGGGTCGGCACGGCGTGTGGACAATGGCCTCCAGGGGCAGACACGCCTGACCGCTCACGACGCGCCGGGAGGTGCACCGCATGACCGAGCCGGGGCACGACGACGAGCCGGGTCCCATCGCGGCCGTCGCCCGGCTCTTCGGGCTGCAGCTGGCGGCCGTGGTCGGCATCGCCGCGGCCATCACCCTCGTCGTCGTGGCGTTCGGGCTGGGTGACGACGACGTGCGGACCGGCCTGCCGTCGGCGACGTCCAGCAGCGACCCGGCCGGCGAGGCGTCCACCACGGCCAGCACGCCGGCCCCGAGCAAGACCAAGCCGGGAAGGGCCACGCCGGGCACGACCACGCCCGGCAAGACCGGCGCGCCGTCCGCGAGCAGCGCCGAGTCGTCACCGGAGGCCACGGAGACGGCGTCGGGCCGCGACGAGCGCCCGAAGGTCGACATCCTGAACCAGTCGGCCGGCCAGGGAGCGGCCGAGCAGACCGCAGACCTGCTCCGGGAGGCGGGGTGGCGGGTCGGGCGCGTCGACGACTTCCGCGGCACGGTCCGGGCGACGACGGTCTACTACCTGGACGACGACCTCAGACGCGACGCGAAGGCACTCGCGCGCGACCTCCCGGGACCGGTCCGGGTCCTGGAGGGGTTCAGCACGCTCTCCGACAAGCGCCTCTCGGTCGTGCTGGTCGACTGAGGCGTCGCGTGGCAAAGGGGCGCGGACGTCGGCCGACGGGGCGCTGCGGCGCTCGCGACGGCGAGGGCAGTCAGCGGCGGCGCTTCTCGCGCATCTTGACGCTGACCTCGATGGGGGTGCCGACGAACCCGAACTCCTCGCGCAGCCGACGTTCGACGAAGCGGCGGTATCCCGCCTCGAGGAAGCCGGTCGCGAACAGCACGAACCGGGGCGGGCGGGTGTCGGCCTGGGTGGCGAACAGGATCCGCGGCTGCTTGCCGCCGCGGATCGGGTGCGGGTGGGCCGCGACGAGCTCGCCGAGGAACCCGTTGAGCCGGCCGGTCGGGACGCGGGAGTCCCACGACGCGAGAGCGGCGTCCAGGGCGGGCACGAGCTTGTCGGTGTGCCGGCCGGTCGTGGCCGAGATGTTCACGCGCGGGGCCCAGGGCACCTGGACGAGGTCGCGCTCGATCTCGCGTTCGAGGTAGAACCGGCGCTCCTCGTCGAGCAGGTCCCACTTGTTGTAGGCGATCACCAACGCGCGACCGGACTCGACGACCATCGAGATGATGCGGGTGTCCTGCTCGGAGAGCATCTCGCTGGCGTCGACGAGGACGACGGCGACCTCCGCCCGGTCCAGCGCCGACTGGGTGCGCAGCGTCGCGTAGTAGTCGGTGCCGCTGGACTGGCGGGCCCGCCGGCGGATCCCGGCGGTGTCGACGAAGCGCCACTCGCGGCCGCCGAGCTCGACCATCTCGTCGACAGGGTCGCGCGTGGTGCCGGCGACCGCGTCGACGACGACGCGCTCGGAGCCCGCCAGCTTGTTCAGCAGCGAGGACTTGCCGACGTTGGGCCGGCCGAGGAGGGCGACCCGGCGCGGTCCGTCCTCGTCGTCGTCGCGCTCGGCGGGCATCTCGGGCAGGGCGGCGAGCACCGCGTCGAGCAGGTCCCCGCTCCCCCGGCCGTGCAGCGCCGACACGGTGTAGGGCTCGCCGAGGCCGAGCGACCACAGCATCGCCGCGTCCGCCTCGGTCCGGGCGTTGTCCACCTTGTTGGCGACCAGGACCACCGGCTTGCCGGCCCGCCGCAGGACGCGCACGACCGCCTCGTCGGTGTCGGTGGGCCCCACCGTCGCGTCGACGACGAACAGCACGGCGTCGGCAGCGGCGATCGCGAGCTCGGCCTGCGCGGCGACCTGCGCCTGCAGGCCCTTCGCGTCCTGCTCCCAGCCGCCGGTGTCGACGACGGTGAAGCGCCGACCGTTCCACGAGGCGTCATAGGGGACCCGGTCGCGGGTCACGCCGGGAACGTCCTCGACGACCGCCTCGCGCCGGCCGAGGATGCGGTTGACCAGGGTCGACTTCCCGACGTTGGGCCGGCCCACGACGGCGAGCACAGGGACCGGTCCCGACTCGCCCGCCTCCAGCTGCAGGTCCTCGGTCATCGTCGGCCCGCGTCGGCGCGCACGAGCGCGAGGACCGCCTCGACGGTCTCCTCGAAGCTCAGCGCGGACGAGTCGACGACCGTCACCCCGTCGGCGGCCTCGGTGAACGTGACGACCGTCGAGTCCTGGGCGTCCCGGCGTACGACGTGGTCGCGCGTCCGGTCCCTCGCCACCGCGTCGTCGGTGCCGTGCACCTCGAGCGCCCGCCGGGCCAGGCGCGCCTCCTCGCTGGCGGTGAGCAGGACCCGCACTTCGGCGTCGGGCGCCACGACGGTCGTGATGTCGCGGCCCTCGACGACGATGCCTCCGTCGCTGTCGTCGCGCACGATCGCGCGCTGTCGGCGGACGAGCTCCTCGCGGACCTCGAGGTTGGTCGCCACAGCGCTGACCAGCCCGGAGATGCGGGGGTCGCGGATCGCGGCCGAGACGTCCTGCCCGTCGACGGTCACGGTCGTGGAGGCCGGCGACCGGCCCATGCCCAGCGGCAGCCGGCGGGCGAGCTCGGCGACCTGCGGCCGGGTCGCGGGGTCGGCCAGGTCGACTCCCTGCTCGAGCGCCCACCAGGTCAGGGCGCGGTACATCGCGCCGGTGTCCAGGTAGCGCAGGCCGAGACGGGTGGCCACGGCACGGCAGACGCTGGACTTGCCGGAGCCGGAGGGGCCGTCCACGGCGACGACGAGCCGGCTCCCCGAGGGCGCGTCGGGGCGGGGCGTGGACATGCGGGAACCTCGGGACGGTCGGGGAGGGGACCCGAGCAGGCTACGCCTCTCCCGCGTGAACCACCCAGCCGAGACCGGTCAGGGCCCGCGTGACCTCCGTCTCGGCGCTGGGGGTGACGGCGAGCTCGACGAGGCCGAACGGCTGCCCGGGCGAGTGCTCGATGCGCAGGTCCTCGATGTTGACACCGGCCGCCCCGACGTCGTTGACCAGCCGGGCCAGCTCACCCGGACGGTCGGACACGACGACCGGGACGACCGCGTAGGCCGTGGAGCGGCCGCCGTGCTTGCCCGGCAGGCGCGCCCGGCCGACGTTGCCCCGCAGCAGCACCTCGCGCAACGCCGTGCGTGCCCACTCGGCGTCGTCGGCCACCTCCTGCAGCGCGTGCACCACGGCGTCGACGTCCTGCCGGAGCTCGGCCAGGAGGCGGGCGACCGGCTCGGCGTTGGCCGACAGCACGTCGACCCAGAGGTCCGGGTCGGACGCGGCGACCCGGGTCACGTCGCGCAGCCCCTGGCCGGTGAGGGCGAGGGCCGGGTCGGCGCTCTCGACGAGCCGGGCGGCCACGAGGGACGCGGCGACGTGCGGGACGTGGGAGACGAGGGCCACCGCGACGTCGTGGGCCTGGGCGTCCATCTCGACCGCGACCCCGCCGCAGAGCTCGACCAGCCGGTGTGCCCGTGCCAGCGACACCGCGTCGGCCTCACCGGGCGTGAGCACCCAGGGCCGGCCCTCGAACAGGTCGGCGCGCGCGGCGCCGGGGCCCGAGCGCTCCCGACCGGCCATCGGGTGGGTGCCGACGAAGTGCGGCGCCGGGCCGATCGTCGCGGCGACCTGGCGTACGACACCGGCCTTGACCCCCGCCGTGTCGACGACCGTGGCAGCGCTGTTCCCGGCGACGAGGCCGGCGACCACCTCGGCCGTCGTCGAGGGCGAGACCGCCACGACGGCGAGGTCCACCTGGACGGCCGCGGGCTCCGGCGTGCCGGCCCCGAGGTCCGCCGCTCGTCGTACGGCCACGGGGTCGCGGTCGGTGAGGTGCACCTCGACACCGTGGCGGCGCAGCGCGAGCGCCACCGAGGTGCCGATGAGCCCGGTCCCCACCACGAGGGCGGAGCGGACGTCACCGCGGGGGTCGCTGCTCACTGGGCGAGGTCCCGGCGCAGCGCCACCGCACCGCGCAGGTAGACGTGCCTGACGTCGCTCTTGGCGAGGTCGGTCTCGGCGTGCACCATCACCCGGATCACGCGGGGCATGGCGCCCTCGACGTCGAGCTCCTGGGTGCACAGCAGGGGGACGTCGCCGATGCCGAGATGTCGCGCGGCCAGTGCCGGGAACTCGCTGTGCAGGTCCGGCGTGGCGGTGAACAGCATCGAGATCAGGTCGTCGGTCGAGAGCTCGTTCTGCTCGAGGATCGCGCGGATCAGCTCGTCGACCGAGGCGAGGAGGTGGTCGCGGTCGTCCTCGTCGAGCTGCACGGCCCCGCGGATCGCACGTACCGACACGCGCCTCACCTCCTCGCGCGGCAACCTATCCCGCGACCCGTCGCGGCCGGTCGCTCGCGTCCGCGAGGCGGGACGCGGGCTGTCAGTGGCCACACCTAGGCTCCACGGGTGACGACGAGACCAGCGCCGACGGAGCGGGTGCCCGCGCCGCTGCTGGTCCTCGTCTCGATCCTGTCCGTCCAGCTCGGCAGCGCCGTCGCCCGGACGGTGTTCGACGTCACCGGGGCCAACGGCATCACGTTGCTGCGCCTCGGGATCTCCGGCCTGCTGCTCGCCCTGGTCGTCCGGCCCCGCGTGCGGCGCTGGTCGCGCGAGCAGCTCGGTGCCGCCGCGCTGCTCGGCCTGACGATGGGCGCGATGAACATCACGTTCTACCTGTCCATCCGCACCGTGCCGCTGGGCGTGGCGGTCACGGTGGAGTTCATCGGGCCGCTGCTGGTGGCGCTCGTGCAGACCCGTCGTTGGCGGGACGTCCTCTGGGTCGGGCTCGCCGGCGGCGGCGTGGCGCTGCTCGGTCTCGAGGGCGGCGACGACGTCCCGCTCGGCGGGCTGGCGCTCGCGCTGCTCGCGGGCCTGTTCTGGGGCGGCTACATCCTGGCGAGCGCGCGGGTCGGGCGACTCGTCCCGGGGGTCTCCGGTCTCGCCGTCGCCCTGCTGGTCGCGGCGACGCTCGCGCTCCCCCTGGGAGCGACGGGGGCGGCGGAGGCGTTCACCGACCCCGTCGTCCTCGTGGCCGGCGTCGGCGTCGCGCTGCTGTCGTCGATCATCCCGTACGGCCTCGAGCTGGCCGCGCTGCGCCGCATCCCGACGAGGGTGTTCGGCATCCTCATGAGCCTCGAGCCGGCAGCAGCCGCTCTCGCCGGGCTCGTGGTGCTCGGCCAGCGGCTGGGCCCGCGCGAGCTCGTGGCCCTCGCGTTCGTCAGCCTCGCGAGTCTCGGCGTGACGCTCGGGCAGCGCAACGGGAAGCGTCCGGCCGTGCCGCACGAGTGACGACCGGCGACGCGGCCGACGGCGTGCGACGCGGCCGACGGCGTGCGACGCGGCCGACGGCGTGCGACGCGGCGCCGCCCCGCTGCCATCATCGACGCGTGCGCCTCTACCTCTCGTCGTTCCGGATGGGCGAGCACCCGGAGGAGCTGGTGCGGCTCGCCGGTCCCGGCGCCCGGGTCGCCGTGGTCGCCAACGCCGTCGACGGCGCCCCGGCCGAAGTACGCCGCGAGGCCGTCGAGCGAGAGACCGGGGCGCTCGCGGCGCTCGGCCTGCTCCCGGAGGAGGTCGACCTGCGCGACCACACAGGCGACCGCGAGCTGCTCGGTCGCACCCTCGACGGCTACGACGTGCTGTGGCTGCGCGGCGGCAACGTGTTCGTGCTGCGGCATGCCCTGCGGGTCACGGGGGCCGACGACCTCATCGTCGAGGCGCTCGGCCACGACGCGGTCGTCTACGCCGGGTACAGCGCCGGCCCCTGCGTCCTGGCGCCGAGCCTGCGGGGGCTGGAGCTCTGCGACGACGCCTCCGAGGTCACCCGCCTGCACGGGGCCGAGCCAGTCTGGGACGGACTGGGTGTCCTCGACCACGCGTTCGTGCCGCACCTGGACTCTCCGGGGCACCCCGAGACCGAGGCGATGGGTGTGGTCGCCGAGCTCTACCGCACCACCGGCGTGCCGCACGTCGCGCTCCGGGACGGCCAGGCCTTGGTCGTCGACGGCGAGCGAGTCGGCATCGTCTGACGCCGGCCGCAACCCCACCTCGCGAGTTCCCGCGGCGACAACTGGCCCCTGGTCTCGCCGCGGCGGAACCGGACCGTCCATCTGTCGCTCAGCCAACCGTTCGGGCGAAGAAGACCATCTCGCGCCCCGGGCGGTCGGGCGCGTCGCGCACGTCGACGACGACGTAGCCGTTGTCCGCGAGACTGACTCGATCTCCTCGCGGCCACGGAAGCGCAGAGTGGACTCCGAGGTCAGGGTGGCGCCGTCGGACGCGAAGATCCAAGTCCAGCGGAGGCTCACCAGCGGCCACGTGATGTCCGTCAGCTCGACCCAGTTCTCGACGCTGCCGACACCGCGGACCTGCCGGCTGCGGTGGGACGCCGCGCGGTTCCACTCCTACCAGGCGCGGTTCGCAGGGTCGCGGGACTCGAGCACCAGGTGGCCACCGGGCCGCAGGGCGCCGCGAGCACCGCGAGCACCGCGAGCACCGCGAGCACCGCGGAGCGTAGACCACCAGGTCGGACCGATCGGGATCGAGCGCGTCGTAGATGCCCGCGAGCCGGGGATGCTCGAAAATCGCATCGGCAACGGAGCGGACCCTAGCGACATGCACCGAGCGGACGGTCGGCCTCGCGAGCAGCGAGTGCGCGGACGGTCGGGCTCGCGAGCAGCGAGTGCGCGGACGGTCGAGCTCGGCCGGGAGTCGCAGCAGCAGGTGCTCTCGACATCACGGACGGCGTCGCTCAGAACGGAGGGTCATCGCGAGGGCCGACGGGAGGGTCAGCTCCCGGCGAGTCGGGCTTGAGCGGCGCTCCTGGCGGCGGATCCGCGGCGGGAGCATCGGGCGGCTCGAGGACCGGCGGCAGCCGGTCGCGGTAGGTGTGGCCGCTCGGCGTCGTCCAGAGGTAGTCACCGTCGGGGAGCTGCTCGCAGGACCACCCCGGCGAGTGCTTGGCGAGATGGTCGGGCACGCACATCGGACCGAGGTTGACCTCGGCCGTCGGCCCCTGCGGGAACGGCATGGTGTGGTCGATGTGGCACCTGGCCGCCGGCACGCGGCACCCGGGCTGGCGGCACCGCTGGTGCTTGGCGACGACCTTGTCCGCGAGCGACTGCGGTGGGCGGTAGGTCGTCGTGCCGTAGTCCAGCAGCGTGCCTGAGCGTGGGTCGGTGAGGATGCGGGTCCAGTTGGCGTCGCCGGCGATCTCACGGGCGAGCTCGGCCGGGATCGGCCCGACACCGGCCAGCTCGCCGGGGCAGTCGTCGAGCCCGAGCAGGGTGGTCGCGGCGACCGTCACCTGCAGGTGGGGCCGGCGACCGTGCCGGCGCGGAAGGTCGTCGCGGGCCAGCGTCAGCTCACCGACGTCGCAGAGCACGTCGGCCCGGCGCTGGACCAGGGTGCGCGGGTCGTCGGGGGCCTTCGCCTGCTCGGCGAGCGCCGTGAGGCCTTCGTAGACAGCCAGGGCGTGGTCGGCCCGGAGGTAGGCCCAGAGCCCGGCCATGCCGTCCGCCATCGGGACCAGCTCGACCCGCCGGTCAGCGACGGAACGCTCGTGCCGCCTGCGCGCCGCCGCGGCGTCGACCCGCAGCACCGCGCGGCCCACCGACTCCTTGAACCCGCCGAGCACCTGCTCGTGCGCCCGTGGCAGCACACGGTCCTCCACGGCTCGGGCCTGCTCCGGATCGAGGTCACGCACAGCGTCCGCGAGCGCCTGCACCTTGCGCAGGTCGACACGGCCCGCCGCCATCGCGCCCCGAGCTCCCGGGAGCCGCTCGAGCTGGAGGGCCAGGTCGAGGCGGTGCTCGGCCGTGCGCCGGGAGACCTTCAGCTCGAGGGCCACCTCGTGCGCCGCGAACCGCGACACCCCGCCCACGGCCGACCGGTCCTCCGCACCGGAGACCTCCGACGCCGCCGTCGGCCTCCGGTGCGCCAGCTCGGCAATGGCGTCCATCTGGCGCGAGGCCGTCCACGACGCCTGCCGCTCCGTGGCCCCCAGGTAGGACACGAGGTCGTAGCCCGAGAGCTCGCGAGGATCGTGGTCCGCGAGCAGGCGAGCGAGCTCGGCTCCCGGCGGGAGCCCCTCGAGCGCGGCCGTCCGCGAGTCGGGTGACGTCGTGTCGAACATGTGTTCGATCCTAGTGAGATCGACCCGACCCGCCGCGGAGTTGTCCCCAGGGGACGACGACAGGGGACGGCGACCGGGGACGGCGACCGGGGACGGCGACCGGGGACGGCGACCGGCGGGGACCCGCTGGGCAGCGCGCCCGGAGCCTGGCCCGGTGTCCGCGCCCCGGCCTACTGTCGGGGCATGCGCAGCGAGGCCAGCACCGTCCAGCAGTACCTCGACGAGCTCGACGACGCGCAGCGCGCCGAGATCGAGCCGGTCTACCGGGCCGTCCACGACGCCATGCCCGAGGGCTACGACGAGGGCATGGCCTGGGGCATGATCACGTGGTCGGTCCCGCTCGCCGACTTCCCCGACACCTACAACGGCGAGCCGCTCTGCTACGTCTCGCTGGCCGCGCAGAAGCGGCACAACGCGCTCTACCTCATGGGCCTCCACAGCGACAGCGCGCAGGCCGCGGAGTTCCGCGACCGCTGGACCGAGGACGGCCGCAGGCTCGACATGGGCAAGAGCTGCCTGCGCTTCCGAAGGGCCGACGACCTCCGGCTGGACCTCGTCACCGACGCCGTCGCCGCCACACCGCCCGAGACGATGATGGCCCTTCACGAGCGGGCCCACGCCGAGCGCCGCTGACCCGGCCTTGCCGGCGACTCCTCCCTGCTGACTGCCCCGCGACGTCAGCAGGCAGTCTGCCCGGTCACAGCCCCACAGCGGCGTAGAGCGCGCCGATCTCCTGCTGGCTGAGCCGCCGGTGCTTCCCGGGCCTCAGGGTGCCCAACGTGATCGGGCCCACCTGCGTGCGCACCAGCCGCGAGACCGGGTGACCGACCTCGGCGAGCATCCGGCGTACGACGTGCCGGCGCCCCTCGTGCAGCGCCACCTCGACCATCACGCGGTTCCCCACCGTGCTCACCAGCTTGAACGAGTCGGCCTGCACCACGCCGTCCTCGAGCTCGATGCCGTCGCGCAGCCGGCGACCCACGTCGCGAGCGACCGGCCCGACGACCTCCGCGAGGTAGGTCTTCTCCACGCCGTACGACGGGTGGGCCAGCCGATGCGCGAGGTCGCCGTCGTTGGTCAGCAGGATCAGGCCCTCGGTGTCGACGTCGAGCCGCCCGACGTTGAACAGCCGCGCCGAGCGGTCGGCCACGTAGTCGGCGAGCGACGGTCGGCCCTCCGGGTCGCTCATCGTGCTCACGACGCCGATCGGCTTGTTCAGCGCGAGGTAGACGTGGTCGGGGGCCGACGCGATCCGCATGCCGTCGACCTTGATGACGGCGGTGTCGGGGTCGACCCGCATGCCCTGGACGCGCACGACCGACCCGTCGACCTCGACCCTGCCCTCCTCGATGAGGCGCTCGCAGGCGCGGCGGCTGCCGAGCCCGGCGCCCGCGAGGACCCGCTGCAGCCGGATGCCCTGCTCATCGCTCACGCCGACGACATCTCGTCGAGGGTGTCCATGTCCGGCAGGAACGGGGCCAGCTCGGGCAGCTCGTCGATGCTGTGCAGCCCGAGCCGCTCCAGGAAGTGGGAGGTGGTGCGGTAGAGGATCGCCCCGCCGTCGCCCAGGCCCTCGTCGCGCCCGGCCTCCTGGACCAGACCGCGGGCGACCAGCGTGCGGATCACGCCGTCGACGTTCACGCCGCGCACCGCGGACACCCGGGCCCGGGTGACCGGCTGCCGGTAGGCGACGACGGCGAGCGTCTCGAGCGCCGCCTGGGTCAGCCGCGCCTGCTGCCCGTCCAGGACGAACCGCTCGACGTACGCCGTGCACGTCGCCCGCGTGTAGTAGCGCCACCCGCCGGCCACCTGGCGCAGCTCGAACCCCCGGCCGGACTCGTCGTAGTCCGCCGCCAGCTCCCCCAGCGCCGCGAGCACCTCGTCGGTCGGCCGTTCGGTGACCTGGGCGAGCAGCACCTCGCTGACCGGCTCGTCGACGACCATGAGGATCGCCTCGAGCGCCGTGCGCAGCTGCGGCCCGTCGTCGTCGACGTGGCCGAAGGGCTCGTCGGGCTGGTCAGTCATCGTCGCTCTCCTGTACGGAATCCACGGTGTCCGGCTGCGCGACGTCCGTCGCGTCGTCGGGCGGGTCGGGCTCGTCGAACTCGTCGGGCACCTCGACCTCGCCCTCGTCGGTGCCGGTCCAGCGGATATGGAGCTCGCCGAGCGGCGACACCTGGTCGAAGACGACGGCTCCCTCGCGGTAGAGCTCGAGGAGCGCGAGGAACCGCGCGACGACGACGAGCGTCCCCTCGCAGTCGGCGGTCAGGGCGCGGAAGGTGCTCGACCGCGACCGGCGCAGCGCCGTGACCATGATCGCCGCCTGCTCCCGGACGCTGACGGCCGGGGCGTGCAGGTGGTCCATCGACACGGTCGGCACCGGCCTGGGCGCGAGCGTTCGCGCGGCCAGGGCCGCGAACTCCTGCGGGCCCAGACCGAGCAGCACCTCGGGGAGCAGGCCGGCCAGGTGCGGCTCCAGGCTGACGGCACGCGGGAAGCGGCCCGCCTCGGCGGCCATGCGTCCGGAGAAGACCGCCGCCACCTGCTTGTACGCGCGGTACTGCAGGAGCCGGGCGAAGAGCAGGTCGCGCGCCTCGAGCAGCGCGAGGTCCTCCTCGTCGTCCACCTCGCCGCTGGGCAGCAGCCGGGCCGCCTTGAGGTCGAGCAGGGTGGCCGCGACGACGAGGAACTCGGTGGCCTGCCCCAGGTCCCACTCGGCGCCCTTGCCCTTGATGTGGGCGATGAACTCGTCGGTGACCTTCGACAGCGCCACCTCGGTGACGTCGAGCTTGTGCTTGGAGATCAGTCCGAGCAGCAGGTCGAACGGCCCCTCGAAGAGCTCTCCGAGGTGCACGTGGAACCCGTCGACGGACGCCTGCCCCTGCGCCTCGTCGGACACGGTCCCCTCGCTCACCCCGGCACGGTAGTCCAGCACCGGCACCGGCGAGAAACCGATCAGGTCCCGCGCAGCCGCTGCACGACCACGCTGTCCTCGCCGTGGGACTCGAGGTCGATGAGCATCTCGGCGACCGCCTCGCGGACCAGCCGCCCGCGGTCGACCGCCACACCGTGCTCGGCCCGCAGCACCAGCCGGGCCTGCTCGAGGGCGACGAGCTCCTCCGGGCTCACGTAGACGGTGATCTTCTCGTCGTGGCGCTCGCGCCCCGAGGTCCGGGTGGCCGCCGGCCGCAGCCGGCGCACGAGCGCCGTCGGCCCCTCGGTGCCCTCGACGTCGTCGGGGCTCCCGGCGCCGGCCTCGGAGGCCTCCGGCGTGCTGGTCACGTGCCCGGGCACCGCGAGAGCACCTCCCTCGCGAGCTGTCGGTAGGAGTAGGCGCCGCCCGAGGACGTCGCGAACGTGGTGATCGGCTCGCCGGCCACCGTGGTCTCGGGGAAGCGCACCGTGCGGCTGATCGCCGTGTGGAACACCTTGTCCTCGAAGGCCTCGACCAGCCGGGCCAGCACCTCGCGGCTGTGCACCGTGCGCGCGTCGTACATCGTGGCCACCAGGCCGTCGATCTCGAGCTCGGGGTTGAGCCGGTCCTGCACCTTCTGGATCGTCTCGACGAGCATCGCGACGCCGCGCAGCGCGAAGAACTCGGTCTCGAGCGGGACGATGACCCCGTCGGCGGCCGTGAGGGCGTTGACGGTCAGCAGCCCCAGCGACGGCTGGCAGTCGATGATGACGAAGTCGTAGTCGGCCACCGCCGGCGCCAGCGCCCGGGAGAGCACCTGCTCACGGGCGACCTCGGTCACCAGCTGCACCTCGGCCGCCGAGAGGTCGATGTTGCTGGGCAGCAGGTCCAGGCCGGGGACGTCGGACTTCAGCACGATGTCCTCGAACGACGTCTCCCGGTCCATCAGCAGGTCGTAGACGCTGTTCTTGATGTCATAGGGGTTCACCCCGAGCCCGACCGACAGCGAGCCCTGCGGGTCGAAGTCGACCAGCAGCACCTTGCGGCCGTACTCCGCGAGCGCCGCCCCGAGGTTGATCGTGGTCGTCGTCTTGCCGACGCCGCCCTTCTGGTTGCACATCGCGACGACGCGGGCGGGGCCGTGGGTCTCGCGCGGCGCCGGCTCGGGGAACAGCGGCATGGGTCGGCCCGTGGGCCCGATCGGCCGGCTGCTCGCGACCGGCGCCGGGGTCGGCTGCTCGGTGGTCGCGACCGCCGGGGCGCCGGCCGAGGTCGTGAGCACCACCGGTGGGACCGGCACGTGGTCGTCGACGCCGGGCTGCTCGCGCTGCTCGCGCGGTTCGACGTCCTCGCGGGGGATGAACGGCTGCGTGCTCACAATGGGCCTCGCTTTGTCGACTCGTCGGCCTGTCGCCGTACCGACCTTCGCCGTCGACAGTAGGTACGCGGGCCGCGCTGACGAAGCCGCCACGCCGAGGGCCCGGGACTTCTCGGCACGGTTCGGCACCAGGGGGTTGGGTCCGGCCGAGGTTCTGCCGAGACTCCCCGGGTGCCTCCTACCCCGCGCGTCGCCCTGACCGCCGCCGCCCTGGCCCTGCTCGCGGGGGCCCTGACCGGCTCGCCCGCGGCGGCCGCACCCGTCGCCCCGTCGGCCTCCGCCGTCGTGCGCGGCGGCGACGTCTCGTGGCCGCAGTGCCCCGTCGGCATGGGCATCCCGACGCGGCGATCGCTCGGCCTGCCGCTGCCCGGCGCCAGGGCGCAGTTCGTCGTCCTGGGGCTGACCAACGGCCCGGCCTTCACCCGCAACCCGTGCCTTGCCACGCAGGTCGCCTGGGCACGGCAGCGCGCGCTGCCGGCGTCGGCCTACGCCGTGGCCACGTTCCCCACCACCCGCCAGCTCGCGAGGCACGGCACGACCGGGCCGTACGCCGGGGTCTCGCGGCGCTCGCAGCTGCGCAACGTCGGCCACGCCCAGGGCCGATACAACCTGCGACGGCTGGAGCGCGTCGGCCTGACGGTCCCGCACGTCTGGATCGACGTGGAGCACTACTCGGTGCGGCCGTGGACGAGGGACAAGCGGGACAACCGCGCCGTCGTGCGCGGCATCGTCCGGGCCTACCAGGACGCCGGGCTCTCGACCGGCTTCTACTCCACGACCCTGCAGTGGTCCTCGATCGTCGGGGCGGCGCGCTGGGGCCTGCCCGAGTGGCACACGGCCGGGCCGCGCAGCAGGGCCGTCGCGCTCAGCCGGTGCCGCGAGCCGTCGTTCCAGGGCGGGCCGACGGTGCTGGCCCAGTGGTGGACCGACACCCGCGACCACGACCTGGTCTGCCCCACCGGCCCGGCCTCGGCATCGATGGCGGACTTCTTCGCCGAGCACTGACGCACCCGGGTCAGGACTCAGCGGGCGCGCGGGTGCGCCGTCGCGTAGACCTCGCGGAGCCGGTCGACGGTCACCAGCGTGTAGACCTGCGTGGTCGTCACGGAGGCGTGGCCGAGCAGCTCCTGGACGACCCGCACGTCGGCGCCGCCGTCGAGCAGGTGGGTCGCAAAGGAGTGCCGCAGCGTGTGCGGGGACACCTCGCGGGTGATGCCGGCCCGCTCGGCGGCCGCGCGCAGCACGGTCCAGGCGCTCTGCCGGGACAGGCGACCACCGCGCGCGTTGAGGAACAGCGCGGGCGACCCGGTGCCGGCCCCGGCGAGCGCCGGGCGGCCGCGGACCAGGTAGGCGGCGACCGCCTGCCGCGCGAAGGACCCGACCGGGACGACGCGCTCCTTGCTGCCCTTGCCCAGCAGCCGCACCGTGCCCTGGTCGGTGTCCAGCTCGTCGACGTCGAGCCCGACGGCCTCCGAGATGCGGGCGCCGCAGCCGTACAGCAGCTCCAGGAGCGCGCGGTCGCGCAGCGCGCGGGGGGTCTGCTCGGCCCCGGCCGCCTCCAGCAGCGCCTCGACGGACTCGACCGAGATCGCCTTGGGCAGCCGCTTCGGCGGGGCCGGCGGCCGCACCGACCGGGCCGGGTCGTCGGTGGCCAGACCCTCGCGGAGCAGGAAGCGGTGCAGCCCGCGCACCGCGACGACGGCGCGGGCCGCGGAGTTCGCCGCCAGCGGCGGGTGCTCGTCGTCGCCCTCGCGCAGCGCCACCAGGAAGGACGCCACGTGCGCCTCACCGACCGCGTCCGGCGCCCGTACGTCGGCACCCGCGAGGTGCAGGACGTAGCGCCGCAGGTCGCGCCGGTAGGACGCCAGGGTGTTCGGCGCCAGACCGCGCTCGACGGCGAGGTGGTCGAGGTAGCTGCGGAGCGCGACCTGCAGGGTCGACGCCTCAGCCGTGGCGGGCACGCAGGTCCCGGGTCAGCGCAGCACCTCGTCGAGCTCGAGGACCTGCGCGCCGTGGGCCTCGGCGACCGGCCCGTAGGTGATGTGGCCGTCATGGGTGTTCAGGCCGAGCGCGAGCGCCGGGTCCTGGCGCAGGGCGTCGCGCCAGCCCCGGTTGGCCAGCTCGACGGCGTAGGGCAGCGTGACGTTGGTCAGGGCGTAGGTGGAGGTGTGCGGCACCGCGCCCGGCATGTTCGCGACGCAGTAGAAGACCGAGTCGTGCACCGGGTAGGTCGGGTCGTCGTGCGTCGTGGGACGCGAGTCCTCGAAGCAGCCGCCCTGGTCGATGCTGATGTCGACGAGCACCGAGCCGGGGCGCATCCGCGACACCAGCTCGTTGGTGACCAGTGTCGGCGCCTTGGCGCCGGGCACGAGGACGGCGCCGATGACCAGGTCGGCGTCCTGGCAGGCCCGCTCGATCTCGTAGGTGTTCGACGCGACGGTCTGCAGGTGCCCCTGGTAGATCCGGTCCGCCTGCCGGAGCCGCTCGATGTTCTTGTCGAGCAGCAGCACCTCGGCCTGCATGCCGAGCGCGATCGCCGCTGCGTTCATGCCGGACACGCCGGCGCCGATGACGACGACCTTCGCGGCGTAGACGCCGGACACGCCGCCCATGAGCACGCCGCGGCCGCCCTGAGCGCGCAGCAGCGTGTGGGCGCCGACCTGGGGCGCCAACCGGCCCGCGACCTCGGACATCGGGGCGAGCAGCGGCAGCGACCGGTCGGGCAGCTCGACGGTCTCGTAGGCGATGCCGGTGACCAAGCGGTCGACCAGCGCGTCGGTGCACGGCTTGGACGCCGCGAGGTGCAGGTAGGTGAAGAGGGTCTGGCCCTCCTGCATCCGCGCGTACTCCTCCTCGATCGGCTCCTTGACCTTCAGGACCAGGTCGCTGGTGCCCCAGACGTCGTCCGCGCTGCCGAGGATCTGCGCGCCCGCCCCGACGAAGTCGCCGTCCGGGATGGAGGAGCCGACGCCCGCGCCCTTCTCGACGTACACCTCGTGGCCGTTGCGCACCAGCTCGTGCACTCCGGAGGGCGTGATCGCGACGCGGTACTCGTGGTTCTTGACCTCAGCGGGGATGCCGACCTTCACGGCTATCAACGTCCTTGGCGTCAGACCGACCTCGTTGTCGGCGCGTCCGGAGTCTAGCCAGGGCCCCCGGCGGGAAGGGCCTGGCCATGACGCTCTACGCCGACCGCCCGCTGCGCCGGATCAACCAGGTCCTGGGCGACGTCCTCGTCGCGGTCCTGGTCTACCTCGGGGTCCGGCTGGGGCTGGGCGCGCGCGACCGCGTGGGCGCGCTGGCGACGCCCGGGCGGGAGGCCGAGGACAAGGCACGCGGCCTGGGCCGGACCATGCGCGGGGCGGCGGGTGACCTCGACGACGCACCGGTGGTGGGGGGCGCGCTCAGCTCGCCGTTCCGGGCGCTGGCCACGACGAGCCGTGACCTCGCGGGCACCGCGCAGGACTACCAGGACGCCGTGGCCCAGGTCGCCACGCTGACGGGCGTCCTCGTGGCCGGTGTCCCGATCGTGCTGCTGCTCGTCCTGTGGCTGCCGCGCCGGGCGGCGTGGGTCGTCGAGGCCTCGGCGGCGGTGCGGCTCATGCGCGCCGGGGCGGCCTCGTCGGACCTGCTGGCCGTGCGCGCCCTGGCCCGCCAGCCGCTGCCGGCGCTGGCGCGGCTGGGGCCCGACGTGGTGGGCGGCTGGCGGGCGGGCGACCGGGTGGCGACGGACCGCCTTGCCCGGCTCGAGCTCGACGCGCTCGGGCTGCGACCCCGTTCCTGAGTCGCTGCTGCCGGCCCGGCGGTCAGCGTCCCGGCACGTCGTGGGCCATGTCGTAGCCGTAGTCGCCGTCGTAGTCCACCGTCTCGGTCGCGACGTAGACCGGTGGGTGGGGATCGGGGTGCTGCTCGCCCGGCTGGCGACGACCCTGCTCGGGCAGCTCGTGCGCCAGGTCGTACTCGAGGTCGGAGGTGGGGTCGGCCATTTGTCCACTCTCGTCCCGTCCGGGCCATCTGCCAAGGGCACGACAGCCGGAGGTCAGCCGCCGAAGGTCAGCGGCCGGGTGAGCGCTCCGGCCAGGGCGTGTCGGCCGGGCGCAGGGCCGACCAGCCGGTGTCGCGGGCCGCGCAGGCGGCGAGGACGCCCACGACCGCCGACGGGTTGTGCAGCCGGCCGGCCAGCACCAGGTCGCGAGCCTCGTCGAGCGGCACCCAGGCCGTGGGCATGTCGCGCTCCTCCCCGTGGCCCTCGTGCCGGTCGTCGTGGGGCACCTCGGTCACGCCGCGGGCCAGGTAGCAGCGGAACGACTCTTCGCTGGCGCCGGGTGTCAGGTAGAAGTCGGCCAGCGTCCACCACCGGTCGGCGCGCAGGTGCGCCTCCTCGGCCAGCTCGCGGCGCGCGGCGTCCCAGGCGTCCTCACCCGGGACGTCGAGCAGCCCGGCGGGCGGCTCCCACAGGTAGGACCGGGCCGGGTGGCGGTACTGCCGCACCAGCAGCACGCGGTCCTCGTCGTCGAGCACGACGACCCCCACCGCACCCGGGTGGGCGATGACCTCACGGGTCACCATCTGCCCGTCGCCGAGGTCGACCTCGTCGCGGCGGACGTCCCACACCATGCCGTCGAAGACCCGCTCCGACGAGTGCACGCGGAGGTCGGCCCGCTCGTCGGCGACGGGGCCGGTCCAGCTCCCCCGCATCAGGCCGTGGTCGCGCCGGCCGCGGTGAGGTCCTCGGCGTGCACGGCGATGCCCCGGCGCGCGAGGCCCGCGGCGACCAGCCCGGCGAAGAGCGGGTGGGCGTGCGCCGGCCGCGACCGGAACTCCGGGTGGGCCTGGGTGGCGACGAAGTACGGGTGCACGTCGCGCGGCAGCTCGACGTACTCCACGAGCCGCCCGTCCGGGGACGTGCCCGAGAAGACGAGCCCGGCGTCGGAGAGCTGCTCGCGGTAGGCGTTGTTCACCTCGTAGCGGTGGCGGTGACGCTCCTCCACGGTCGTGGCGCCGTAGACGGTCGCGACGACGGAGCCCTCGGCGAGCTGCGCGGGGTAGAGGCCCAGCCGCATCGTCCCGCCCATGTCGCGGTCGCCGGCCACGACGTCGTGCTGGTCGGCCATCGTCGAGATGACCGGGTGGGGCGTCCGCTCGTCGAACTCCGTGGAGCCGGCACCGGCCAGGCCGGCCACGTCGCGGGCGTACTCGATGACCATGCACTGCAGGCCGAGGCACAGCCCCAGCGTCGGCACCTGGTTCTCCCGCGCCCAGCGCACGGCCCCGACCTTGCCCTCGATGCCCCGCACGCCGAACCCGCCCGGGACGCACACGGCGTCCACCCCGTCGAGCTGCACCGCGGCACCCTCGGGCGTCGCGCAGTCGTCGGAGGTCACCCAGCGGATCGTCACCTTGCAGTCGTTGGCGAACCCGCCGGCCCGGAGGGCCTCGGACACCGAGAGGTAGGCGTCGGGGAGGTCGACGTACTTGCCCACCAGGGCCACCGTCACCTGGTGCGCCGGCTGGTGCACGCGTCGGAGCAGCTCGTCCCACTCGGTCCAGTCGACGTCGCGGAAGGCCAGCCCGAGCCGGCGCACGACGTACGCGTCGAGGCCCTCGGCGTGCAAAACCTTGGGGATGTCGTAGATGGACGGCGCGTCCTTGGCGGCGACGACGGCCTCCTCGTCGACGTCGCACATCAGCGAGATCTTGCGCTTGACGTTGGCGGGGATCTCGCGGTCGGACCGGCAGACGATCGCGTCGGGCTGGATGCCGATCGAGCGCAGGGCGGCCACCGAGTGCTGGGTCGGCTTGGTCTTGAGCTCGCCGGACGGGCCGATGTAGGGCACGAGGGAGATGTGCAGGAAGAACACGTTGTCGCGGCCGACGTCGTGACGCACCTGGCGCACCGCCTCGAGGAACGGCAGCGACTCGATGTCGCCGACCGTGCCGCCGATCTCGGTGATCACGACGTCCACCTCGGGAGAGGCCATCGCCCGGATGCGCGCCTTGATCTCGTTCGTGATGTGCGGGATGACCTGGACGGTGTCGCCGAGGTACTCGCCGCGCCGCTCCTTGGCGATGACCGCCGAGTAGACCTGGCCGGTCGTCACGTTGGCCGAGCCGTGCAGGTCGCGGTCGAGGAAGCGCTCGTAGTGCCCGACGTCGAGGTCGGTCTCCGCGCCGTCGTCGGTGACGAAGACCTCGCCGTGCTGGAACGGGTTCATGGTCCCGGGGTCGACGTTGAGGTACGGGTCCAGCTTCTGCATCGTCACCCGGAGCCCCCGCGAGCGGAGCAGCTGACCGAGACCGGACGCCGTCAGGCCCTTGCCGATCGAGGAGGCGACGCCCCCGGTCACGAAGATGTGCTTGGTGGTCGCCGGTGCGGCCAAGAGGGGCTCCCGTGGTGCTCAGGTGCGGCGGAGGAGACTCCGCCTGTCCACGGGCTTCGAGGTTATCAGCCGCCGTCGGCCGGCGCGGGCAGGACGCGGGGCGCGCCGCGCCCGGTCCCGTAGTCCCCGGCGCCGTCGTCCACCTGCTCCGCGAGGGCCAGCACGAGCGCGACCGTCCCGGCGGTGCCGTCGGCCGAGTCCACCGTGGACACCCCGTCCAGGTCATCGCCCTCGTCGTCGCGGACCGCCCGGAGCAGGCCCGCGTCCGCCGGCCCGGGCCCGGCGAGCACCGCTCCGCGGCTGCCCGCGTCCAGTGCGGCCAGCAGACCGGCCAGTGCGCGTACGGCCTCGTCGCCGTCGTCGGGGCCGGCCACCACGACGGCCAGCTCGGCCCGCAGCCCCGGTTCGCCGTCGAGGCGCAGCGCGTCGAGCTCGTCGAGCCCGGCGATCACCTCGGCGCCGTCCTGGTCGACCTCGTCGTCACCGGTCGTCCGCTCGGCGCCGTCCTCGGGCCGCTGGACCGTCGCGCGCGCGAGCACCGTGCCGACCCGCTGGATGGACGTTGCGGCGTCGGGGAACTCGACGCCGGGGGGCACCAGCCGCAGCGCGAGGTCCTCCAGCGGCGACTCGGCCTGCTCCGGGTCGACGTACGTCTTGGTCAGCGACAGGACGCCGGTGACCGCGGCGCCCGCGTCCTCCAGGCCGGCCCGGACGCGCTCGACGTCGGCCGCCCGGGCGCCGGGTGTGGCCACGACGAGGACGCTGCGCGCATCGAGAACGCCGTCGGTCAGCGGTGCGCCCATCGCCTCGAGGGCCGCCGCGTCCGCAGCGAGCCGCACGTCCTGGACCGCGACCCGCTCCCCGAGCCGGTCGACCTGCGCCCGGAGGCGGTCGGTGCGCTCGGCCGCGTCGTCGGCCGAGCCCTCGGCGACCGGACCGGCGCCCAGCCCCAGCCCCAGCGCGAGCGCCAGACCGGCGGCGGCGAGGGAGAGCAGGTGGTAGCGGCCCGCGCTCACGACGAGCCCGTCACGAGACCGGTGACCGCGTCCACCACCTGGTCGCGCAGCTCCCCCACCGGTGTGGTGCCGCCGGCCAGGGCGACGGTCGCGGCGACGCCGGCGAGCAGCACGACGACGAGCAGCCACAGCGGCCAGACCGGCGTCGGGCGCCGGTAGACGGTCGCCACGGCACCGGCGTCCACCAGCCGCGTGCCCACCTTGAGCCGGGTGAGGAACGTGCCGGCCATGTCCGCCCGGCCGCGGTCCACGAACTCGGCCAGGGCATGGTGGGACCCGACGCCGACGATGAGTGCCGCGTCGTGGGAGTGCGCGAGCAGCAGTGCCGCGTCCTCGCTGCTGCCAGTGACGGGGAACACGACGGTCCGCGCGCCGTGCTGCTCGGCCCGGTGCAGGCCGGCGGCCCGGCCGTCTCGGTCGCCGCGGACGACCACCTCGGCGCCGCTGGTCAGGACGTCCTCGCTCACGAGGTCGGGGTTGCCGACCACGAGGTCGGCACGCAGGCCGACCGAGCGCAGCGCGTCGGCACCCTCGTCGACGCCGACCAGCACCGGCCGCGCCGTCCTGATCCACGGCCGCAGGCGGGCCAGGTCCTCGCGCCACCCGTGCCCCACGCAGACGACGACCACGGGCCGTCCGGCCAGGGAGGTGTCGACCTCGGGCACGCCCTCACCGTCGAGGAGCAGGTCGCGCTCGATGCGCAGGTGCTCGACGGTGTTCCCGGCGAAGGCCGTGAGCTGGGTGCCGAGCCCCGCGTGCGCACGCGACATCGCGAGCCGCACCGACTCCGCGGAGAGCCGGTTCCCGCGGGCCACGGCCGCCTCGCCGCGGTAGAGGGTGTCGCCGTCCAGGCGGAGCCGGTCACCGTCACCGACCGTGCGCATGACCTCGGGGCCCACCCGGTCCAGCACCGGCACGCCCGACTCGACGAGGACCTGCGGCCCGAGGTTCGGGTAGCGGCCGCTGATGCTCGGCGCGGCGTTGACCACGGCTCCCACACCGGCCGCCACGAGCAGCCTGGCGCTGCCGGCATCGAGGTCGAGCGCGGAGATCACCGCGACGTCCCCCGGCTGCGCCCGGGCCACCAGGTCCTTGACCTGCGGGTCGACGCGGGCGGTCCCGTGCACACCGGGCAACGGCGGCTCGTGACGGGTCCGGCGGAGCGTGGCGAGGCGCATGGAGCCGATGCTGCCATGTGACGGGTGTGACTCGTGGGACCTGGCCCGGCGGGCCGTGTGCCGCGTGCGCGGCGTGCGCGGTCAGTCGACGAGCGCGAGCTTGTCCTGGGTCGCCGCGTCGAGCAGCTCCCGCGCGTGGGCCTGGGCGGTCTCGGACTCCTCCTGGCCCGCGAGCATCCGGGACAGCTCCTGCAGCCGGCCCGCCTCGTCGAGGGCCAGCACGCCGCTGCGGGTCACCGCGCCGTCGTCGGCCTTGCGCACGACGAGGTGCTGGTCGGCGAACGCGGCGACCTGCGGCAGGTGGGTGACGACCACCACCTGGGCCGAGCGGGCCAGCGCGGCGAGCCGGCGCCCGACCTCGACCGCGGCCTTGCCTCCGACCCCGGCGTCGACCTCGTCGAAGACCAGCGTCGGCACGGGGTCGGCCCCGGCGAACACGACCTCGACGGCGAGCATCACCCGCGAGAGCTCGCCTCCGGACGCCCCGCGCTGCAGCGGGCGGCTGGGCGCGCCGGCATGGGGGCGCAGCAGCAGCTCGACGTCGTCGACGCCGTTCCGGCCGTAGGCGAGCAGGCGGCCGTCGACCGCGAGCCCCTCACCCGGCCGGTCGCTGTCGTGCTCGGCCTGCGACACCCGCACCTCGACCTCGGCGTTGGCCATGGCGAGCGCCGCGAGCTCGGCGGTGACCGCCGCCGAGAAGCGTTCGGCGGCCGCCGACCGGGCGGCCGACACCTCCGCCGCGAGCTTGGTGAGGGTTGCCACCAGGCCGTCGCGTCGGTGCCGCAGGTCGGCTATGCGGTCGTCGTCGCCGTCGAGCGACCCCAGGCGCCGCGCGGCCCGCTCGGCCCAGGCGAGGACCGCGGCCGCTCCGTCGGGGAGGCCTGCGGAGGCGTCGGGGCCGTCGCCGCGGTCGCGCGTCCCGGCGACCGCGTCCTCGCCGGGGTCGTCGGCGTACTTGCGGACGAGCCGGGTCACGGCGGCGCGCCGATCCTGCACCGCCGCCAGGCGTGCGGGGTCGGTCTCGACCCCGGCCGCGTAGGACGCCAGGTCGGCACCGACGTCGGCGAGCAGGTAGCCGAGCTCGCGCAGGCGGCCGACCAGCTCGTCGAGGGCGGGGTCGTCGACACCCGACTGCCCGAGCGCGGCGCCGGCCACGGCGACCAGGGACGTCGCGTCGGCGCCCCCATCCGCGGTGGCGTCGTCGCCCAGCAGGGCAGCCCGGGCGGTGTCGGACGCGAGGCGCAGCGCGTCGGCGTGGCCGAGCCGGGCCTCCTCGACGGCCAGCGACGCCTGCTCGCCGGGCTGCGGGTCGACGGCCGCGATCTCCTCGAGCCCGAAGCGCAGGAGGTCGGCCTCCTGCGCCCGCTCGCGGGCCTGCGTGGTCAGCTCGGCGAGCTCGTCGCGGACCGCGCGCAGCTCGTCGAACGCCGCGCGGTAGGCGGTGAGCGGCCCCTCGACCGGGGCTCCGGCGTAGCGGTCGAGCGCGTCGCGCTGGCGGGCGGGCTGCAGCAGGCGCGACTGGTCGGACTGGCCGTGGACCGCGACACAGGAGTCGGCCAGCTCGGCCAGCGTGGCGGCGGGGACCCCGCGGCCCCCGAGGTGCGCGCGCGAGCGCCCCTCGGCGGACACGGTGCGGGCGAGCACGAGGACCCCGTCGTCGAGCTCTCCCCCGGCCTCGTCGACCCGGGCGGCCACCGGCCCGGCCGGGTCGACGCGCAGCCGCCCCTCGACCGACGCGGTCGCAGCACCCGGCCGGACGGCGCCAGGGTCGGCGCGCCCGCCGAAGAGCAGGCCCAGGCCGGTCACCACCATCGTCTTGCCCGCACCGGTCTCGCCGGAGACGACGGTCAGGCCGGGCGCGAGCTCGAGCACGGCGTCGTCGATGACGCCGAGGCCGCGGATGCGCATCTCCTCGAGCACCCGCCGAGCGTACGCGTCGCCCCGGTCACGGCCCGGCGGGACGCGCCCCGCGCCAGCCCTGCACCGGCAGGTCGAACTTCGCGACGAGCCGGTCGGTGAACGGCGCCCTGTGCAGCCGCGCGAGCAGGACCGGCTCCGCGCCACGGCGCGCCTCGATCCGCGCCCCGCCGGGCAGGTCCTCGGTGCGCCGCCCGTCGCACCAGAGCACCCCCGCCCCCTCGCTGCGCGAGAGCAGCTCGACGGCGAGCACCGAGTCCGGCGACACGACGAGCGGCCGGGCGAAGAGCGCGTGCGCGCTGATCGGCACGAGCAGGAGCGCCTCGACCTCGGGCCAGACGACCGGCCCGCCGGCGGAGAAGGCGTAGGCCGTCGAGCCGGTCGGGGTGGCGAGCACGACACCGTCGCAGCCCCAGCGGGACAGGGGCCGGCCGTCGACCTCGACGACGACCTCGAGCATCCGCTCGCGGCTGGCCTTCTCGACCGACGCCTCGTTGAGCGCCCACGTGCGCGTCACGACCTCGCCGTCGACCTGCACGGTCACGTCGAGGGAGAGCCGCTCCTCGACGACGTAGTCCCGGGCCACCACGCGGTCGACCGTGTCGGCGAGGGCGTCGCGCTCCGCCTCGGCCAGGAAGCCGACGTGTCCGAGGTTCACGCCCAGCAGCGGGGTGCGGGTGCCGCGCGCGACCTCGGCCGCACGGAGCAGGGTGCCGTCGCCGCCGAACACGACGACGACCTCGCAGCCGTCCGCGGCGTCCGGGGTCGGGTCGACGACCTCGACGCCGTCGACGTCGAGGTCGCGGGCCTGGTCGGCGAGCACGCGCACCCCGACACCCGCGGCGGCGAACCGCTCGGCGGCGGTGCGCACCGCCTTGAGCGCCTCGTCGCGCCCGGTGTGCCCGACGATCAGGACGGATCTCACGGCGGTCCCTCCGCGACGGCTCTCGACAGGTCGTCGGTGTCCAGTGTGGGGGCGTCGCGGCGCAGCCAGAGGAAGTACTCGACGTTCCCCGCGGGGCCCGGGAGCAGGCTCGCGGTGACACCGGCGACGCCGAGCCCCGGCCCGTCGTACGCCGCCGCGGCGACGTCCGCCACGGCGGCGACGCGCTGGGCAGGGTCGCGCACCACGCCGCCGGCACCCAGCGCGCCCCTGCCGACCTCGAACTGCGGCTTGACCATCACCAGCAGGTCGGCGCCCTCGCCGGCTGCCGCGGCCAGTGAGGGAAGCACGAGCCGCAGCGAGATGAACGACAGGTCGGCGACGACGACGTCGACGGGGTCGCCGACGGCCGCCGGGTCGAGGTCGCGGACGTTCGTGCGGTCCAGGACGCGCACGCGCGGGTCGGTCCGCAGCGACCAGGCGAGCAGTCCGTAGCCGACGTCGACGCAGACCACGCTGCGCGCCCCGCGCCGCAGCAGGACGTCGGTGAACCCGCCCGTCGACGCCCCGGCGTCGAGCGCGGAGCGGCCGGTCACCGCGAGCCCCCGGGCGGCGAACGCGTCGAGCGCGCCCGCCAGCTTGTGCCCGCCCCGGGAGACGTACGTCTCGCCCGCGGGCTCGTCGACCACGATCGGGTCGGCCGTCGTCACCTGCGTCGCGGGCTTGACGCTGGCCCGCCCGGGGACCCGCACCTGCCCGGCGGCGACCAGCTCCGCCGCCTGCTGCCGCGACCGGGCAAGGCCCCGCCGGACGAGCTCGGCGTCCAGCCGGGCGCGACGGGTCACCGAGACGGCCGGGCCAGGGGGCTCACCGGTCCGCCCCGCCGTCCTGGGCCTCGGCGAGGCTCTCCTGCAGCACCCGGTGCACGTCCTCGTAGACCTCGACGTGCTCGGCCACCGGCAGCTCACCCAGGGTGTCGAGCCGCTCGACCGCCGCCGCCACCCGCGGGTCGGCGCCGACCGGGAGGTCCGGCTGCTCGCCGACCTGCTCGACCGGCTGCTCGCCGACCTGCTCGACCGGCTGATCGTCGACCTGCACGACCGGCTGCTCGTCGACCTGCTCGACCGGCTGCTCGCTCACTGCGCCGTCTTCTTCGCGGCCGGCTTCTTCGCGGCCGTCTTCTTCGCCGTCTTCCTCGCCGTCTTCCTCGCCGGCTGCTTCGCGGCCGTCTTCTTCGCGGCCGTCTTCCTCGCCGGCTGCTTCGCGGACCGGGCCCGCGCGAGCTCACGTTCGAGCTCCTCGACGCGGCGCTCGAGCCCGCCCGCCCGGCGGTTCGCCGACGTCAGCTCCTGGGCGGAGACCAGACCCAGCCGGGCGACCGACCGCTCGACCTCGGCCTGCACCAGCCCCTTCAGCAGGTCGCGGTTGGCCTTGCTGGTCGCCAGCAGGTCCTCGGTGAGCGCCCCGACCTGGGCTCGCACCGGTGGCGGCACCACGGCGCCGACGCTCGCCTCGCCCTGCGCCACGAGGGCCTTGGCCGCCGCCTGGGCCCGGGCCCGCGTCACGTCCGTCAGGCCGTTGGCCAGCTGAAGGTAGCCTCGCAGCCCGTCCAGCAACGTGCTCATCGTCGCCTCCGCCCGTCGTCGTCCGCCCCCGGCGGCGTCGCCGGGGTGCTCGCGGCAGACGCTACCCCGCGGCGCGCGCGACCGGCGCTGCGGTAGCGTCGCGCCGACTTCCCGCCCGCGAGCCGGCGCAGCGTGCGGCGGCGGGCACGGCATAGGACACCGGAGGACGAGCCGTCGATGGCGACGACCGAGCAGTGCCTCGTGGCCCTGGAGAGCCTGGCGTCCAGGCTGCACGAGGTCGACGAGGACGACCGGCGCAAGCACACCTTCGACCGGTCCTTGAGCTGCCGGGTGCCCGACCTCGACATCACGTTCTCGGGCGCGCTCGAGGACGGTCACCTGGTCGGCATCACCACCGACCCGGCGCCCCGGGCCCAGATCAGGCTGACGGCCGCCAGCGACGACCTCGTCGCGTTGACCGACGGCGACCTCAGCTTCGGCCAGGCCTGGCTGGCCGGTCGCGTCAAGGTCGAGGCGGGCGTGCGCGACCTGCTCAAGCTGCGCTCGATGCTCTAGCCGGCCGACCAGCCCATCCGGCCCAGCGCGTCGAGCACGCCCTCGGGCTCGACCCGGCCCCCCTCCCAGACCGCGACGCACAACGCTCGCAGGCCGTCGACCGGGTCACCGGTCCCCTCGACCACGACCCCGTCCTCCCCCGGCTCGACCACCCAGCCGCCGCACCGGCGGCCGCCGGCGTCGCCGCGCGGCACGGCGGGGTGCGCGTCGCACAGCCCGCCGCGCAGGTCGCGGGCGACGTACGTCGGGCGCTGGTCGGGCGCGGCCAGCACCAGGTCGCGCGGGCCCGCCACGCCGGTGAGGACGAGCAGGCTCGGCACCCCGGCGCGGTGGGCGCCGAGGATGTCCGTGTCGAGCCGGTCCCCCACGACCAGGGGCGACCGGGCGCCTGTCCGGCGTACCGCCTCGTCGTGCAGCGGCGTCTCCGGCTTGCCCGCGACCACCGGACGGCTGCCCGTGGCGCGGGCGACCACGTCGACCAGCGCGCCGTTCCCGGGGGCCAGGCCGTCGGGCGTGGGCAGCGTCGAGTCCAGGTTGCTGGCGAACCAGGGGACCCCGGCGCGCACCGCGTAGGTGGCCTCGGCCAGCGCCCGCCAGCCGACCTCCGGCGAGAACCCCTGGACGACCGCCGCGGGAGCGTCGCGGGCCGTGCCGACCGGACGCAGCCCCCGCTCGGCCAGCGCCTCGACCAGGCCATCGCCGCCCACCGCGAGCACCGGTGCCCCGGCGGGCACCGCATCGGCGACGAGGCGGGCCACAGCCTGCGCCGACGTGACGACGTCCGCGGCCTCCGCCTCGATCCCGAGTCCCGCCAGGTGGGCCGCGACCGCGGCGGGGGTGCGGCTGGCGTTGTTGGTGACGAACGCCACCGACATGCCGGCCTCCCGCACGGCGGCGACGGCCGCGGGCGCTCCGGCGACGGCGTCCGGCCCCACGTACAGGACACCGTCGAGGTCGAGCAGCGCCGTGTCGTGGCGGCTCGCGAGCGGCTCGTCGCTGCCGTCGGCGAGCGAGGTCACGCCGTCACCCCGGGGGGCCCGCCGCGCCCGGCCGACCCGGCCAGTCCGGGGCCTCGTCCGGCGCCAGGCCGGCGTCCTCCCGGGCCTGCAGCGTCGCCCTCGCCTCCCGCAGCGCGCGCTGGTAGTCGCCCCGCGCGGGCCGCATCGCCGTCGCGAGCGCGAGCTGCTCGACGGCGCCGGGCACGTCGCCGACGCGCATCCGGGTGAGGCCCAGACCGAAGCGGGCGTAGTCGTTGTCCGGGGTGGTCTCGACCAGCTCGCCGAAGAGCCGTCCGGCCTCGGCGTAGCGGCCCGCGTCGAACGTGGCGCGGGCCAGCGCCTCGAGGATGCTGGCGGACTCCGGCTCCCGCTCGTGTGCGTGGGCGAGCAGCGACGCCGCGGCGTCGGCGTTCCCGCTCTCGAGCAGTCCGAGGCCGCGCACGAACCAGTCGTAGACCTCGCCGGCCGGCCTGCGGTCCCCGGGGTCGGCGCCGCCCGGTCCGCCGCCCGAATCGTCCGGTGTGCCGTGCTCCGTCACCGCTGATGTCCTCCCGCCACCTCGTCCGGCGCGCCGTCTCTCGCCACGTAGCATGCCCGCCATGCCCGCGAGCGATCCTGCACCCTCCCCTGCTCGGGGACCGGGCACACCGGCGGGGTCGGCCCGCCTCGACGAGCGGCAGGGGCTGGTCGTGCGCCCCTTCCGCGGCCTGCGGTACGACCCGGCGCGCGTGAGCGACCTCGCCGCGGTGACCAGCCCGCCGTACGACGTCATCGACCCGGACAGCGCCACCCGGCTGGAGGAGCTCGACCCGCACAACGTCGTGCGCCTGATCCTCCCACGGGAGCCGGCCCCGTACGGGGGCACCCGCTACGCGAAGGCAGCGGCAGCGCTGGACCGGTGGCGCGCGGACGGCGTCCTGCGGCGTGACCCCGACCCGGCGCTCTACGTCTACGAGCAGGCCGGCGACGGGGTGCTGCAGCGCGGCCTGCTGGCCGCGGTCTCGCTGCGCGACCCCGCCGACCGGGTGATCCTGCCGCACGAGGACGTCATGGAGGGGCCGGTCGCCGACCGGCTGGACCTCATGCGCGCCACCTCGGCGAACCTGGAGCCGATCCTGCTCGTCTACGACGGCGGCGGGGACACGGCCTCGGTCATCGACGAGGTCTGCGCCGGTCCCCCGGTGCTCGAGACGACGGCCGAGGACGGCCTGCTGCAGCGGGTCTGGCGCGTGACCGACCGGTCGCTGCAGCGGCGGGTCGCGGCCGACCTGGCGCCGCGACAGGCGCTCATCGCCGACGGGCACCACCGCTACGCGACCTACCTCCGCCTGCAGGCGGAGCACCGGGCGGCCGGGGACGGCGCCGGCGACTGGGACCTGGGCCTGGCCATGCTCGTCGACTCGCGGAGCCACCCGCTGCACGTGCGGGCGATCCACCGCGTGGTCGGAGGGCTGGACCTCGACGAGGCGCTGCGGCGCGTCGAGCAGGTGTTCCGGGTCCGCCGGCTGCCCGGCGGCGACCTCGACACGGGGCTCGCGGCGCTGCGGGCCGACACGGGCGCCTACCCGCTCGTCGTCACCGACGGGCACGGCGTCGCCGTCATCGACGACCCGGACCCCGGGTCGGTCGACGCCGCGCTGCCGCCCGGCGAGCACACCGACGCCTGGCGCAGCCTCGACGCGAGCGTCCTCCACGCACTCGTGCTGGACCGCCTGTGGGGCGCCGACGACGCGAGCCTGCGCACGTCGTACGTGCACGACGCGGCCGCCGCCGTCCGTGCCGCGGCGCGCGACGGAGGGGTGGCCGTGCTCATGCGGCCGGTCACGGTCGAGGCCGTCCAGGGGTTGGCGGCCCGCGGCGAGCGGATGCCGCGGAAGACGACGTCCTTCGGCCCCAAGCCGCGCACCGGCCTGGTCCTGCGTCCCCTGGACCGCTGAGCCGCCGCGACCACGGCCACGCGGTTGCCGCCGCCTCACCCGTCGAGCCGCCTCACCCGTCGAGCCGCCTCACCCGTCGAGCCGCCTCACCGGCCGGCCGGCACCCGGCGGAGCCGCCCCACCTCCACCTCGCTGCGGCTGGCCGGGCCTCCCGCGCTGCGCCAGAACCGCCGCCGCAGCGCCCCCTGGACCTCCAGGACGTCGCCGGCGGCGGCGCGTCGCAGGCCCCGTTGCACGTCCTTGCGCCAGGCCGCGCAGTCGATGGTGTCGACGCTCGGCGACCGGGCGGAGCCGGCGCCAGGCGCCCGCCCCGCCGTCGGGCGCGCCACCACCAGCCGGAAGGTCACCAGCAGGTCGCCGCTGGGCAGCTCGCGGGGCACCGGCTCCGCCGCGAGCCGCCCGACCAGGCGGACCTCGTTCTCGTGAGGCACGCCGTCCGCGCTGTCGCGGCGGTCGGTCGTGGCGGGACGGGTCGACGGCACGGCGGCTCCTCGGCTGGCGGGCACGGGCTCCGACACCCGTCTCCCCGACGAGGATGGTGCCCGGAGGTCGCGTCCCGGCGACCGCGGCGGCCATCTGTGGACGCCGACCGCCACGCCACCTCCCTGTGGACACGTCCGTGGTCGACGCCTGTGACCGTGCCGGACCTCGGGGCGGGTCGGGCCTCCTGCGGGTCAGGCCTCCTGCGGGTCAGGCCTCGGGCGGGTCCTCGACGAGGTCATCGACGACGTCCTCGACGAAGACGACACCCTCGATCTCGGCGAGGCGTTCGGCGGCATCGGTCTCGCCGTGCTCGTCCGCCGCGGCGGCGTGGGCGAGCCACTCCCGCGCCTCTGCTGCGCGGCCCGCCCCCTCCAGCGCCTCCGCGTAGGCGTAGAACAGCCGCGCCGACCAGGCGCGGCGCCGGTCGGGTCGCAGCTCCGGCCCCTGCAGGAGCAGCGCGGCCGCCTCGGGCTGGCCCAGGTCGCGGCGGGCACCGGAGGCGACGATCAGCATCTCCGCGGTCGCGGCGCCGTCGAGGGCGCGCGCCTGCGGGCTCGTCGCCATCGCGAGGGCCCGCTCGGGCCGGCCCAGGCCGCGCTCGCAGTCGGCCATGACCGGCAGCAGGCTCTGGTCGCCGCTGATCCGGCGGGCCGCCCGCAGCTCGGCCAGGGCCTCCGCGAAGCGTCCCGTGCGGTAGGCGGCGAGCCCCGCCGCCTCCCGCACCGCGCCCACACGGCCGGCCCGGTCGCGGGCCGCGAGGGCGTGGGCGTAGGAGGCCTCGGGGTCCTCGTCGAGGAGCCGACCGGCCATCACCAGGTGGCGCGACACGGCAGCGGCGTTCAGCGCGGCCAGCGACGTCAGCTCGGCGCGCACGGAGCGGTCCAGCTCGGCGCCGGTCACGTCCTCGGGCAGCGGTGGCTCGTCGCGCCGCGACGTGCGGACGGAGGCCTCACCGGGTCGGCGTGCCGTCCGGTCGTTGCCGGCCCCGCTCCGCCCGCGTCCCGCTCCGCCGCGAGTGCCGCCGGCCTGTCCGGCGCCGGCGCCGGCGCCGGACCCGCCGCGGCTCCCGCCGGACGAGCCGCCGCGACCGCGACCGCGGTCCGGGCGCGCCCGGTCACCCGACGCAGAGTTGCGCCGGTCGGTCCTCGCCTGCTGCCACGGTGGCGGGTTCCCTTCTTTCGGTCCGGACATGCATCAAGGGCCACCCCGACTGGAGTGACCCTTGATGAAAGAATGTCCGGCGGCGTCCTACTCTCCCACGCGGTCCCCCGCGCAGTACCATCGGCGCTGAAAGGCTTAGCTTCCGGGTTCGGAATGGAGCCGGGCGTTTCCCTCTCGCTATGGCCGCCGAAACTCTATGGAGATGTCGAGGTCGTTCCCGACCGCATCTCGGGAACCGCACAGTGGACGCGTAGCAAACCTCCCGACCGAGGTCGGGAAAAGTTATGTGGTCAAGTCCTCGGCCTATTAGTACCGGTCAGCTCCATGCGTTGCCGCACTTCCACCTCCGGCCTATCAACCCAGTCGTCTACTGGGGGCCTTACCAGGTTAACCCTGTGGGAGACCTCATCTTGAAGCGAGCTTCCCGCTTAGATGCTTTCAGCGGTTATCCCTTCCGAACGTAGCCAACCAGCCGTGCTCCTGGCGGAACAACTGGCACACCAGAGGTTCGTCCGTCCCGGTCCTCTCGTACTAGGGACAGCCCTTCTCAAGTCTCCTGCGCGCACAGCGGATAGGGACCGAACTGTCTCACGACGTTCTAAACCCAGCTCGCGTACCGCTTTAATGGGCGAACAGCCCAACCCTTGGGACCTACTCCAGCCCCAGGATGCGACGAGCCGACATCGAGGTGCCAAACCATGCCGTCGATATGGACTCTTGGGCAAGATCAGCCTGTTATCCCCGGGGTACCTTTTATCCGTTGAGCGACGGCGCTTCCACAAGCCACCGCCGGATCACTAGTTCCTGCTTTCGCACCTGCTCGACATGTCTGTCTCACAGTCAAGCTCCCTTGTGCACTTGCACTCGACACCTGATTGCCAACCAGGCTGAGGGAACCTTTGAGCGCCTCCGTTACTCTTTAGGAGGCAACCGCCCCAGTTAAACTACCCACCAGACACTGTCCCTGATCCGGATCACGGACCTAGGTTAGACATCCAGAACGACCAGAGTGGTATTTCAACGTTGACTCCACCGACACTGGCGTGCCGACTTCACAGTCTCCCACCTATCCTACACAAGCCGTACCGAACACCAATATCAAGCTATAGTAAAGGTCCCGGGGTCTTTCCGTCCTGCTGCGCGTAACGAGCATCTTTACTCGTAGTGCAATTTCGCCGAGTCTATGGTTGAGACAGTTGGGAAGTCGTTACGCCATTCGTGCAGGTCGGAACTTACCCGACAAGGAATTTCGCTACCTTAGGATGGTTATAGTTACCACCGCCGTTTACTGGCGCTTAAGTTCTCAGCTTCGACCCGAAGGTCTAACCGGTCCCCTTAACGTTCCAGCACCGGGCAGGCGTCAGTCCGTATACATCGTCTTGCGACTTCGCACGGACCTGTGTTTTTAGTAAACAGTCGCTTCCCACTGGTCTCTGCGGCCGAAGCCGGCTTCGGGGGCAAGCCCCTACACCGTCCGCGGCCCCCCTTCTCCCGAAGTTACGGGGGCATTTTGCCGAGTTCCTTAACCATAGTTCACTCGATCGCCTTGGTATTCTCTACCTGACCACCTGAGTCGGTTTGGGGTACGGGCCGCCATGACACTCGCTAGAGGCTTTTCTCGGCAGCATAGGATTATCCACTTCGCCTAGATCGGCTCGGTATCAGGTCTCAGACATGTGACAGACGGATTTGCCTATCTGTCGTCCTACACCCTTACCCGCGGTCAACCATCGCCGCGGTTGGACTACCTTCCTGCGTCACCCCATCGCTTGCCTACTACCAGTTCGGGTCGCGCGCTCCACCAGCTCTCGTCCGAAGACTCGAGCCGGCTTCAGGCACTTAGCATCACTGGGTTCGGCATGGGCGTGTCATCGCGGGTACGGGAATATCAACCCGTTGTCCATCGACTACGCCTGTCGGCCTCGCCTTAGGTCCCGACTTACCCAGGGCGGATTAGCCTGGCCCTGGAACCCTTGGTCATTCGGCGGACGGGTTTCTCACCCGTCTTTCGCTACTCATGCCTGCATTCTCACTCGTGTGGCGTCCACGACTGGGTCACCCCGCCGCTTCACTCGCCACACGACGC